>NZ_QJTE01000001.1 GCF_003217255.1 Pseudoroseicyclus aestuarii
ATGACACCCCTGGCGCGGGATGGAGCAGTCCGGTAGCTCGTCAGGCTCATAACCTGAAGGTCGTAGGTTCAAATCCTACTCCCGCAACCAAATCACCAAAATCACCAACAAAACTAACCCCGCAATACGCGGGGTCGTCCGCGTTCGCGCGCCGCGCAGACGCGGCCCGGTCCGTCGCGTCGATGCCGCCTGATTGGCTTGCCCGGCGGATCGGCTCTCCTCGAGACATTCTTGTCCAGCATGTGGTGAGCCGGCAGGCCCTCGGCCAGTGCTTCCGCTCTGGTGAGGGCGCCGGGCCGGGAGCGGGCCTGCGGGGGAGGGGGTAGCGGCGATCGGGGATGCTTGCGTCTACCGGCGGTCGGTTTGCGGATCCGTCACCGGCCAGGAAGAGGGGGCGGAGAGGCCGACGACGACGAAGGCGCGCAACTCTGCCAGCACCGCCTCCGTGTCGCCAAGGTCGATGCCGGACTCCCTGGGTCCGTAGAGCTGGCGCAGCTTGCCCGAGAGGGGGTCGCAGTTGCCCACGATGTGCAGCATGGCGCCACGCGCCATCTCGTAGCGCCAGATCATCTCGTCCCGGCCCAGATGCGGAAGCGTGCGGCACATCTCGTCGATGAAGCGCTGCGCGACGGGATCGAAGGTCTGCATGACGTAGACCGAGTGCGGATCGTTCGGGAAGGCCCGGATGTGCTGGAGCGTGCGCACGTATCGCAGCCCGGCCTCGCTCCTGAGGCTTTCGACCACCGGGCGGTTGAGCGCATCGAGAAGGTCAGCCACCGGGACCGCCTTGCCCGCCGCCCGGGCAATGGCACCGTCCAGAAGTTCTCCGCGCCGCGCGTTGATGGGCTCGAAGATCGCGAAAAGCACCTCCTGCATCAGGACGGCCTTGGAGCCGAAGTGGTAGTTCACGGCCGCGATATTCGTGCCCGACAGCCGCGCGATGTCGCGGATCGTCGTGCGGTGCGGACCCTCGATCGAGACGAGGTCCATCGCCGCCTTGAGCAGGCGCGCCCTGGCGGGAGCCGGTTCCACAACGTTCAAATCCTCGACCCCTTCGATGAAACAGATGTTCGGATCATAGCCGCTGCCGGTTGTGCGATCCATCCTCTCGCCGTCTATCCTTGGGGCATTCGCGGCTGATCTCGGGTCAGAAACGCGCCGTCAGGCAATTTCGGCGCCCCGGACTTCGAAAATCATGGATCCGTCAGGCCGATCTCTGACGCTTGATTGAAACAACTGTTTCAGAGGGAATCATGATCGAAAGCTCCAAGACCGCGCGAGAGATGTACCGCGACGTCCGGGCCAATCCCACGAAGCCCCGCTTCGGCCTCGGGGCCCGGATCGCCATGATCAACGTCGATCCCCAGCGTGCCTATACCGACGTTCCCGCCTTCCCCGCGACCGCCTACGAGACCGATCCGCGCCAGATGGAGCATATCAACAGCGTCGCGCGGGCGGTGCGGGCGCTCGGCGGGCCGGTCGTCTGGACCTATGTCGCCTATGCCGAGGATGGCGCCGATTGCGGCGTCTGGGGCACGCGGACGGATACGCCCGACAGCCTGCAGAACATCAAGCACGGCTCCGAGCGGGCGCAGCTCGATCCCCGGCTCGAGATCGATCCCGCGGATCCGGTGATCTGCAAGCGCATGGCCTCGGCATTCTTCGAGACGAACCTCGGCTCGCTCCTGTCCTTTCACAAGATCGACACGGTGATCGTCACCGGCGGCTCGACCTCGGGCTGCGTGCGTACGACCGTGGTCGATGCGCTCAGCCGCTCGCTCGTGCCCGTGGTCGCCGAGGAATGCGTGGCAGACAAGCACGAGAGCCCGCATTTCGCGAACCTCTACGACATGGCGGTCAAATACGCCGACGTCATGGGCGTGGACGAGTTGCTCGAGGCGCTGGCCGACCGCGGGGCCCGCGATGCGGCGTGATCCCGGCCTTTACGACTTCGCCCCCTGGCGGGCTGACCGGCCGCGGATCGAGTGGCCGGGCGGGGCCCGCGTCGCCTTCTGGGTCGCGCCGAATATCGAGCATTACGAGCTGACCCCGCCCGAAGGCCCGGTGCGCAAGCCCTGGCCGCGCCCGCTACCCGACGTGCAGGGCTATTCGTGGCGCGACTACGGCAATCGCGTCGGCTTCGACCGCATGGCCGACGTGATGGAGCGGCACGGCGTGCGCGGCTCGGTGTCCCTCAACGTCGCCGTCTGCGACCACTTCCCCGAGATCGTGGACCGCTGTGTCGACCTCGAGTGGGAGCTGTTCAGCCACGGCACCTACAACACCCGCTACCACTACGGGATGGACGAGGCGCAGCAGCGCCGCCTCGTCGCCGACAGCCGCGAGACGATCCTGCGCGCCTCGGGTCAGCGGCTGGACGGCTGGCTGTCGCCGGCGATCACCAACCTCGAGGACACGCAGGACATCCTCGCCGAGGAAGGGCTGCTCTACACGCTCGACAGCTTCGAGTTCGACCAGCCGATGCCGACGAAGACCCGGGCCGGGCGGCTCGTCTCGTTGCCCTATTCGCTCGAGGTCAACGACGTCCCGCTCTTCTCGATGCGCCAGCACGGGCCGGACGAATACGTCGAGGTGGTCTGTGCGCAGTTCGACAGGCTTTATGCCGAAGGCGCGGAAAGCGGCACCGTGATGTGCCTGCCGCTGCACCCCTACCTGATCGGCCAGCCGCACCGGATCGGCGCGCTGGACCGCGTGCTGGCCCATGTCACCGGCCATTCCGACGTCTGGCTCGCCACCGGGCGCGAGATCGCGACCCATTGGCGCGACCGCTACTGGGACGCGGCGCAGGCCTGGATCGAAACCGTCAACCGAAGGGTCGCGTCATGAGCCTGGACGACAGCTATTTCGACTATCCGCACCGCAAGCGCGGCCTCGATCACGACCTCTTCGCGATGCGCTACCTCAAGGACGCGCCGCGGGTCGATTTCGGCGGCGGCACGCGGCTGGCGCTCTGGGTGACGGTCGATATCGACTTCTTCCCGCTGGACATGCCGAAGACGCCCTTCCTGCCCAGCGGCGGGCTGGGGCGGCCCTATCCCGACCTGTGGAACTTCACGACGCGCGATTACGGCAACCGGGTGGGCATCTACCGCCTGCTCGAGGTGCTGGGCGCGCGCGGCATCCGCCCCACCGCCTTCGTCCAGGGCGAGGCGGCGCAGCGGATGCCGGCGCTGATGGACGATCTGGCCGGCGCGGGGGCGGAATTCGCCGCCGGCGGCTGGTCGATGGGCAACCTGCATGCCACGCCGCTGCCCGCGGAGGAGGAGCGCGCGCTGATCGCCAAGACGCGCGAGGCGCTCTCCCCCTGGGCGCCGGAGCTTGCCGGCTGGCATTCGCCCGCCTCCAGCGAGACCGCCCGGACCCCCGATCTGGTGGCCGAGGCCGGCTTCGGCTGGATCGCCGATTGGGCCAACGACGACATGCCCTATCCCTTCGCCAATGGCCTGACCGCGATGCCGCTGGCCCATGACCTCACCGACCGCGCGATCCTTTTCGAGCAGAACCAGACCGTGCAGCAATGGGCCGCTCAACTGGGCTATGCCGCCGATGTCCTGCTGTCCGAGGCCGAGACCGCCGGCGGGCGCATCCTGAACCTGACGCTGACCCCCTGGGTCACCGGCCAGCCCTACCGCATCGACGCGGTCGCGGCGCTTCTCGACCGGCTGCTTGGCCTTGAGGGACTCGCCCCGCGGTCGGCCGCCGACATCCTGCAATCGTGTCAGTTCCTCAAGGAGGCCGCGTGATGAATGCCGTCGCAACACCGCTGTACCCCGAAGACCGGACCTCGGCGCCGAAGACAGCCGCCGCCGATCCGCTGATCACCTGCCGGTCCCTCAACAAGGTCTACAAGACCCGCTCGGGCGATGCCGTCGACGCGCTGGTCGACCTCAATTTCGACATTGCGAAGGGCGAGTTCATCTCCGTCGTCGGCCCCTCGGGCTGCGGCAAGTCCACGCTGCTCAAGATCATGGCCGGCCTGCTGGACTATACCTCGGGCGATATCGCGATCTCGGGCAAGGCGGTCACCGGCCCCTCGCCGCAGAACGGTCTGGTGTTCCAGCAGCCGAACCTGCTGCCCTGGAAGACCATTGCCGAGAACGTCTACTTCCCGGTCGAGATCCAGCAGGGCCGCCGCGCCGTCAACATGACGCTGGTGCGGGAATTGATGTCGATGGTCGGATTGAAGGGCTTCGAGGGCAAGTACCCGCACGAGCTGTCCGGCGGCATGCAGCAGCGCGCCGCCATCGTCCGCGCGCTGGTGCAGGACCCGGCGGTGCTGCTGATGGACGAGCCCTTCGGCGCGCTCGACGCGATGACGCGCGACATGATGAACGTCGAGCTTCTGAAGATCTGGTCCAAGCATCGCAAGACGGTGATCTTCATCACCCATTCGATCCCCGAGGCGGTGTTCCTCTCGGACCGGGTCATCGCGATGACGCCGCGCCCCGGCGAGATCGCCGAGATCATCCCCATCGATCTGCCGCGGCCGCGCCCGCTGGACGTGGTGAACACCCCCGAGTTCGGCGCCTACGCCAAGCGGCTGCGCCGCCTTCTCAACGCCAACGAGGACATTGCCGGATGACCATGCAACAGACAGACCGGGACGCGGCCCTGTTTCAGGCAAGCCGCCCCATGCGCATCCTGCGCCGCGTCGCCGGCGGCGACGGTATCATCTCCTTCGCGATCCTGATCGCAATCCTCCTTTCGTGGCAGGCGGCGGTCAGCCTGCTCGACGTGCCGGCCTTCATCCTGCCCGCCCCGACCGAGGTGCTGGCCTGGCTGATCCGCGGCTTCTCGGCCGCGCCGGACGATCCCGTCAGCTTCTGGCCGCACCTGGGCGTCACCCTCTGGGAGGCGCTGGTGGGCTTTGTCGCGGGCGTCATCGTCGGCGTTCTGCTGGGTTTTGCGCTGGCGCATTGGCCGCGGGCCGAGCGCATCTTCTATCCCTATATCCAGGCCTTCAACGGCCTGCCGAAGATCGCCATCGCGCCCTTGATGGTCGTCTGGCTGGGCTTCGGTCTTGAGCCCAAGATCTGGATGGCCGCGATCCTCGTGTTCTTCCCGATGATGATCAACGCGATGGCCGGCTACCATTCGGTCGACCCAGACCGGATCGACCTGGCGCGGGCCTGCAATGCCACCCGCACCCAGATCTTCTTCAAGATCATCGTGCCATCTTCGCTGCCCTTCCTCTTTGCCGGGCTGCACATGGCTTCGGTGCTGGCGATCCTCGGCGCGATCGTGGGCGAATTCGTCGGCGCCACCCGCGGCCTCGGCATGCTTCTGCTTCAGTACAACAACAACATGCAGATGGGCGGGGTCTTCGCGCTGCTCATCGTGCTGGGCGCGCTCGGCTACGGCTTGAACCTGCTGATGCAGCTGGCCGAGCGGAAATACTGCTTCTGGGCCCGCCGGTCCAAGACATTCGGCCACTGACCCCTTTCCCTCCCAACAAGGACATAGCGATGCGATCGACCCTCACCACCCTTCTGGCCCTTGCCGCGGCGCCGCTGGCCGCGCCCGCCCTCGCGCAGGAGACCGAGATCACCTTCACGCTGCCCCATGCCAATATCGCCGTCGGGGAAGAGGTCTTCCTCGTCGCCGTGCCGCAGGCCATGGGCTGGTTCGAGGAGGAAGGCCTCGACGTGACCGTGACCACCATCGGCGGCTCTGCCCCGGCCGGGCAGCTGCTGGTCGCGGGCCAGGCCGATATCTCGGCCATGCTGGCCGAGGCGGTCCTGGCCGTGCGCGAGCAGGGCGGCGACACCCGCGCCTTCTGGTCGCTCAAGGAGAACAACGGCTTCATGGTCGGCGTGCCGCCGGGAAGCGAGATCGGCGCGGTCAGCGATCTTTCGGGCAAGACCGTGGGCTTTGCCGCCGTCGGCTCCGGCTCGGACATGATGGTGCGCGAGCAGCTGCGCCTCGACGGGGCCGACCCGACCTATTCCGGTGTCAGCGTCGGCATGGGCCCGGGCGTGCGCACCGCAGTCGAGAACGGGCAGGTGGATGCGCTGGTTCTGTGGGATGCGATCTACGGCATGATGGAGAACCAGGGCCTTGAGCTCGAGTATTACGACATCCCGCTGCAGGACGAGATCGCGGGCTATGCGCTGGTCTCCACGGACGAGTTCATGGCCGAGAACCCGGAGGCGGTCGAAGGCTTCTGCCGCGCCGGCGCCAAGGGTCTGGCCTTCACCCTGGCCGAGCCCGAGCTGGCCATCGGGATGTTCTTCGACGCCTATCCCAGCGCCCAGCCCGCCGGCGTCAGCCGCGAAGAGGCCGTGGCCGACGGGGTGAACATCCTTACCATGTGGCTCGACCGCGCGATGAAGGGCGCCGATCCCGAAAGCGCCGAGCTGGGCCGTGAATCGCCCGAGCGCTGGGCCTACACGGCCGAGCTCTACCAGCAGTTCGGCCAGCTGACGGGCGCCGCGGCCCCCGAGGACGGCTATACCAACGACTTTATCGCCGCCTGCAACGATTTCGACCGCGCCGCGGTGATCGAGCAGGCGCAGGCCATGGCCGTCGAGCAGGGCTGATCCCGATCCCCCCAAGGGCCGCTCCGCCGCGCGCGGGGCGGCCTCTTTCTTGCGATGCCCCCCGCGCCCCGGCCGGCGGGTCAGGAGACGACGCGTGCCCCAGACAGCGACTTTCGATCATGACGCCCCGCCGGTCCCGGGGGCGGCAGAGCTTCTCAAGGCCCTGCGGGCGGGCCACCTGCCTGTTCAGGAGCATGCAGAGGCCTGCCTCGCCCGGATCGCGGCGCGTGACGGCGACATACGCGCCTGGAGCCATGTCGACCCCGCGCTCGTCCGGTCCGAGGCCGCGCGGCTCGACCGTCTGCCGCCCGAGGCACGGGGGCCGCTGCATGGCCTCGCCATCGGGGTCAAGGACGTGATCCTGACGGCGGACATGCCGACGCGCTACAATTCGCCCGGCCATTCCGGTCTTGCCCGCGGCACCGATGCCGATTGCGTCGCGATCCTGCGCGCGCAGGGGGCGCTGATCCTTGGCAAATGCGACACGGTGGAATTCGCGGCCATGGGGCGCCGCGCCGCCACCCGCAATCCGCACGACACCGGCAGGACGCCGGGCGGCTCCTCCTCCGGCTCCGGGGCCGCGGTGGCGGACGGCCAGGTGCCCGTCACGCTGGGCACACAGACCGGCGGGTCGGTGATCCGCCCGGCGGCCTTCTGCGGCACCGCCGCGATGAAGCCAAGCTGGGGCGCGGTCTCGAGCGAGGGGATGAAACGCTATTCCGTCAGCCTCGACACACTGGGCTTCTATGGCCGCGCCGTGGCCGACCTCCGGCCCCTGGCCCAGGCCTACGACCTGCCGGGGCAGGGGGAACTGCCGCGCCGCCACCTGCGCCTCGCCGTGGCCCGGACCGAGGCGGAGGCCCTGGTTCAACCCGAGATGCGCGCGGCCTTCGATGCCACCCTCGAGCGGCTGGCAGAGGTCGCGGATCTGACCGATCTCGACTGGCCCGAGGCACTGCAGGACCTGCGCGAGACCCATGACGTCGTCATGCGGGGCGAGGGTCTTGCCGGGTTCCGGGCCGAGGCCCTGCGCCAGGGGGCGGCGCTGCACCCGGAGTTCCACGCGCGCCTTCTTTCGCGGCCCTACAGCCTGAACGAACTGCGCATGGCACAGGACCGGGCCGCCCTCGCGCGGATCGCCTTCGACGCGCTGGCGGGCAAGGTCGATGCCGTCGTGACCTATTCGGCGCTGGGCGCCGCTCCGCTCGGGCTGGCCTCGACCGGCTCGGCCGACTGCAACCGCATCTGGACGCTGCTGCACGCGCCCGTCGTCAACCTGCCCCTGCCGCGCCCGGACGGCGCGCTGCCGCTGGGCCTCAGCGTGACCGGCGCCCGCTACACGGATCTGCAGGTCCTCGCCGTAGCGGAGCGGATCGAGGCCGCCCTCGCCCCCGGGGCGCAGCCATGACTGTCGCCGAAGGACCGCCGCCGGCCCGCAGGGGCGCCCGCTTCTTCGTCATCCCGCTGATCGTCTCGACCGGCTTTCTGATGGAGGCGCTCGACACCAACATCATCACCGCCTCGATGCCGGCCATGGCGCAGGACTTCGGCGTCGCGCCGGAGCGCCTGGCCATCGGGATCACCGCCTATATCGTCGCCATGGCGCTGGCCATGCCGCTGGCCGGATGGATCGCGGACCGCTTCGGCGCAAAGCGGGTCTTCATCTCGGCCATCGCGGTCTTCACCCTTGCCTCGATCCTCTGCGGGCTGTCGCAGGGCCTTGAGCAGCTCGTCGCCGCGCGGGTCCTGCAAGGGGCGGGCGCGGCGCTGATGACGCCCGTGGGGCGGCTGATCCTGCTCCGCTCCTTCGGCCGGTCCGAGCTGGTGCGAGCAATCACCTGGATGACGATGCCGGTGCTGATCGGCCCGCTCATCGGGCCGCTGCTGGGCGGGTTCCTGACGACCTACTACTCCTGGCGCTGGATCTTCTTCGTCAATTTGCCGGTCGGCCTTCTGGGCGCGCTGACGGCCTGGCGCTACGTCGAGGATCTGCCGGCCCGCCGCCCCGGGCGCTTCGATCTGCGCGGCTTCGCGATCCTCGGCGCCGGGCTCGTGGCCTTCCAGGCCGCGATCGAGCTTCTGGTTCATCCGGTGGTGCATCCGCAAACGATCTGGCTGCTGGCCGCTAGCGCCCTCGTCCTGCTCGGGTGTTTCGTGGGCTATGCGCGCAACCGGCCCGGCGCGGTGCTCGACCTCGGCCTGATGGCGGGCCGGCCCTTCCGAAGCGGCGTGCTCTTCGGCGGGCTCAGCCGGATCGGCATGAACGCCGTCCCTTTCCTGCTGCAACTGAAGCTGCAGCTTGCCATGGGCTTCACGCCATTCCAGGCCGGGGCGGTGGTCTTCGTCACCGCCTTCGGCGCGATCTGCCTCAAGCCGATGACCGGCTGGATGCTGCGCCGGACCGGCTTTCGCCGGCTGCTGTCGATCAACGCCGCCGCGGGGGCGGTGCTGACCGCGGGCTTCGCGGCTCTGGGACCGGGCCTGCCCATTGCGGTCATGCTGGCCTATGTCTTCGTCTTCGGCTTCGTCCGCTCGCTCCAGTTCAACGCGATCAACGCCCTCGTCTACTCCGAGATCGATCCCGCGCGTCAGTCGGCCTCGGTCACGCTGGCCGGCGTGGCGCAGCAGCTGTCGATGGGCCTCGGCGTCTCGCTTTCGGCGGCCTTGCTGGCACAAGGGGTGACGGCAGAAGCCGCCATCTTCGACCGCAGCTTCCTCGTGATGGCGCTGGTACCGCTGATCTCGGCGCTGGGCTTCCGCCTCGCCCTCCGGCCCTCCGACGGGGCAGAGACCAGCGGTCACCGGGTCTAGGCGGCGGTCCTTGCTGGGGGCTGGCAGGGCTGCGCGGTCGGGAATTGACAGCCGGCCCCTCCTGCGTCAGCCTCTAGCCAAGCCAGGGGCGCCGCAAGGCTGAGACGTACCCTTCGAACCTGAACCAGATAATGCTGGCGGAGGGAGGCGTGGACAGGGCCCCCGCCCTGGTGCGTCATCGTCTCGCCCGCGGATCGGAGAGACCGGATGACGCCAGGGACCGCCCTGCGGCAAATGCGCGAGACGACGCCGCTCGTGCATTGCATCACCAACTACGTCGCGATGACCATTGCCGCCAATGTCACGCTCGCGGCGGGCGCCTCGCCAGCGATGGTCCATGCGCCCGAGGAAGTCGGTGATTTCACCCCGCTCAGCAAGGCGCTGACGATCAACATCGGCACCCTCTCGGCGCCTTGGGTCCTTGCCATGCGGCTGTCCGCGCAGGCGGCGCGGACGCATGACATACCTTGGGTGCTCGATCCCGTGGCGCATTTCGCCACGCCCTACCGCACCGCCGTCGCGCAGGGGCTGCTGGCGCTTGAGCCCACGATCATCCGCGGCAATGCCTCGGAGATCATCGCGCTTTCCGGCGGGGCGGGGGCCGGGAAGGGGGCCGACAGCGGCGATGCTGTCGCCGATGCGCAGGACGGCGCGGCGGATCTGGCGCGGCGCTGCGGCTGCGTCGTCGTGGTCACCGGCGCCACCGATTTCGTCACCGACGGCAGGCGTCGGGCCATGGTCCGCGGCGGCTCCGACCTCATGCCGAAGGTGACGGCGCTGGGCTGCTCGCTGACCGCGCTGATAGGCGGTTATGCCGCCGTCGCCCCGCCGTTCGAGGCGAGCGTCGCGGCCTTGGTCCACTTCGCCGAAGCGGGGGAGCGTGCGTCCGGGGCCGCGGGGCCCGGCAGCTTTCAGGTCGCCTTCCTCGATGCGCTTCATCGCATCCAGCCCGAGGACCTGGGAGAGGACCGGCTGACATGGCTCTGACCCGCGCGGCCCTGCGCCTCTACCTTGTGACCGACCCGGTGCTCTGCGCCGCGGAGGGTCTGGTCTCCGTGGTGACGGCAGCCCTCCGCGGCGGCGTCAGCATGGTCCAGCTGCGCGACAAGGGCGCCTCGACGGCCCGGCGGGTGGAGGCGGCGCTGGCCTTGAAGCAGGCCCTTGCGGGCAGCGGGGTGCCGCTGGTGATCGACGACGATGTCGAGGCCGCGGTGCTTGCCGACGTGGACGGGGTCCATCTGGGCCAGGACGACATGCCCTTGGCCGAGGCGCGGCGCCGCTTGGGGCTGGACAAGATTATCGGACTGTCCTGCGAGACTGCCGACCATGTCCGCGCCCCCGATCCGGCCCTCGTCGATTACCTCGGCCTCGGGACCGTCTTCTCCACGCCGTCGAAGCCGGATCACAAGGCGGCCATCGGCCTCTCCGGCCTCGCGCAACTGGCGGGCGGCACAGCGCTGCCCAGCGTCGCGATCGGCGGGTTGAAGCCCGGCCACGCCGCCGGGGTGCTGGCCGCCGGCTGCGACGGCATGGCCGTTGTCTCGGCCATCTGCGGCCAGCCCGATCCCGAAGCCGCCGCGCGCAGGCTGCGCGCCGCTCTCGATGCCGCAACGGGAGACCGCCGATGATCCGGAACCTGCTGTCGATTGCCGGCTCCGACCCCTCTGGCGGGGCCGGGATCCAGGCCGACCTCAAGACCTTCGCCGCGCAGGGCACCTACGGCATGGCCGTGCTGACGGCGCTGACGGCGCAGAACACGCAAGGCGTCAGCGGGATCGAGGTGCTGCCGCCGGCCTTCGTCGCGCAGCAGATCGCCTCGGTCTTCGCCGATGTGCGCGTGGACGCGGTGAAGATCGGCATGATCGCCAATGCCGGGATCACCCATGCCGTGGCGGGGGCGCTGAAGGATCACCCGGGCATCCCCATCGTCCTCGACACCGTCATGGTGGCCAAGGGCGGCGCGTCGCTGCTGGCGGATGACGCTGTGCAGGCCCTGCGCGAGGCGCTGCTGCCGATGGCCACCCTCATCACGCCGAACCTGCCCGAGGCCGCGCGCCTGCTGGGCGCGCCCGAGGCGGTGGATCGTGCGGGGATGGAGGCGCAGGCGAGGGCGCTGGCCGATGGCGGGGTGCGGGCCGTGCTCCTGAAAGGCGGGCACCTCGAGCAGCCGGACAGCCCCGATGTGCTTTTTGCCGGTGGCAAGGCGCAGTGGTTCGAGGCGCCGCGCACCCCCGGCCGCAACACCCACGGGACGGGCTGCACCCTGTCCTCTGCCGTGGCCGCGCAGCTGGCGCAGGGGGCGAGCCTCGCCGCCGCCGTGGAGGCCGCCAAAGACTACGTCTCGGGCGCCATCGCCGCCGCAGGCGCGCTCAGCGTGGGGCAGGGGCACGGGCCGCTGCACCACTTTCACCACCTCTGGAAGGACGAGCGATGAGCAGACCGATCAAGGATCAGACCGTGCTGGTCACCGGCGCGGGCCGCGGCCTCGGCGCCGCGATAGCGGCGGCCTTCGCCCGCGAGGGGGCGGCAGTCGTCGTGAACTACCGCAGCAGCCGCGACGCGGCGGAGGGGCTGGCCGCAAGGCTCGGGGACCGCGTCATCGCGCTTCAGGCGGATGTGCGGGACCCGGAGGCCGTGGCGCAGATGCTGCGCGCGGCCGAGGATCGGCTGGGGCCGGTCACGACAGTGGTGAACAACGCCCTCGCCGATTTCCGCTTCAACGGCGATGCGCGCAAGACGCTCGCCCAGATAAGCCCGGCGGAGATGACGGCGCAGCACGAGACGGCCGTTCTCGGCGCGCTGACTGTGCTTCAGGCCGCGGCACCCGGGATGGAGGCGGCGGGCTTCGGGCGGATCGTCAGCATCGGCACGAACCTCTTCCAGAACCCGGTCGTGCCCTACCACGATTATACCGCTGCCAAGGCCGCCCTCCTGGCCCTGACCCGCACGGCGGCGGCGGAGCTCGGGCCGAAGAGGATCACCGTCAACATGGTCTCGGGCGGGCTGCTGCGCACCACCGACGCCAGCGCGGCGACACCCGAAAGCGTCTTCGACTATATCGCCGGCGCAACCCCGCTGCGCTCCGTCACCACGCCGGAGGAGCTGGCGGACGCGGTGCTGTTCTTCGCCAGCCCCTGGGCGCGGGCGGTGACGGGGCAGAACCTGATCGTCGACGGCGGGCTCGTGCCGGGCTAGCGCCGCCGCCGCAGCGCCTGCCAGGCCGAGAGGAGCAGCAGGGCGGCGATGGCCAGAACGAAGCCCGCCGAGATCGGCCTTTCGAGGAAGACCATCGGATCGCCGCGGCTGATCAGAAGGGCGCGGCGCAGGTTCGTCTCGATCAGCGGGCCAAGGACGAAGCCAAGCAGCAGCAGGGCCGGGCTGAACCGCGCCAGCGCCAGCAGGTAGCCGGCCAGCCCGATCCCGGCAACGGCGACGATGTCGAATGTCAGCCCGCGGACCGAATAGACGCCGAGGCAGACGAAGATCAGGATTGCCGGGTAGAGCAGGCGGAAGGGGATGCGCAGCATCGAGACCCAGATCCCGATCAGCGGCAGGTTCAGCACCAAGAGCAGCAGGTTGCCGATGCCGAAGCTGGCGACGAGGCCCCAGAACATCTCGGGCCGCGCCTCGAGCATCATCGGCCCCGGCTGCACCCCGTGGATCACCAGCGCGCCCAGCATCAGCGCCATGATCGGATCGCCCGGGATGCCCAGCGTCAGCGTCGGCACGAAGGCCGTAATCGCGGCGGAATTGTTGGCTGCCTCCGGCCCCGAGACCCCCTCGATCGCGCCATGGCCAAAGCGCTCGGGCTGGCGGGCGACGCGCCGCTCCAGCGCGTAGCTGAGGAAGGAGGACAGCGTCGATCCGGTGCCGGGCAGGGCGCCGAAGAAGCTGCCGAGGCTCGCGCCGCGCAGCATCGGAAGCGGCATCCGCCGCAGGTCCTCGCGCCGCGGGGCCATCTGCCGCAGGCCGATGCGTTCGGCCACGCCCTGCCGGTCGGGATCGCGGACATTGCCGATCACCTCGGCCACGCCGAACAGGCCCATGGCCAGCGCCACGAGGTTCACGCCGTCCAGAAGCTCCGTCCGGCCGAAGGTGAAGCGCATGGTGCCAGAGTTCACGTCGGTGCCGATGCAGCCCAGCAGCATCCCCAGCGCGATCATCGCAAATCCCTTGGCCGGCCTCTCGCTGCCGATGGTCGAGGCGGCGACGAGGCCCAGCACCATCATCGCGGCGTAGTCCGCGGCGCCGAAGGCCGTGGCCGCCCGGCTCAGCCAGCCCGCCAGGAGCACCAGCACAAGGATGCCCAGCATCGAGCCGACGAAGGAGGAGGCCATGGCCGCGAAAAGCGCGACGCCCGCCCGGCCCGAGCGCGCCATGGGATAACCGTCGAGCGCGGTGACCGCCGATTGCGGCGTGCCCGGCAGGCGCAGGAGGATCGAGGCGACGGCCCCGCCGTATTGCGCGCCGTAGTAGACGCCCGCCAGCATGATCAGCGCCGCCTCGGCCGAGATGTAGTAGGTGATCGGCAGCAGCAGAGAGATCGCCGCCATCGCGCCGATCCCGGGCAGCACGCCGACGAAGGTCCCCAGCATCACGCCCAGGACGCAGTAGATCAAAACGCCCGGTTGCAGGGCAAAGCTCAGGCCCGTCAGCAGGCCATCCCATGTGCTCATCGCAGGCTCACCCCAGCCGCGGCCAGAGCGGCAGCGACATCTGCAGCCCCAGGCGGAAGACGAGAACGGTCAGCCCCGTGACGCAGGCCGCCAGTGCCAGCCGCCAGCCCCAGCCCCGCTGCGGCGCGGGAAGCGAGGCGATCAGCACGGCAAGGGCTGTGGCGGCAACGAGGCCCAGCACCCGCAGCCCCAGCCCGAAGGTCAGGACAGAGGCGAGGACGGCACAGGCGGCCCATGGCTCCGCCCGCGGCAAGGTGCCGGACCGGCGCAGGGCGGGCAGTGCGACGATCAGGCCGAGCACCGTCAGCAGCAGCCCGAGGGCCACCGGAAAGGCGCCGGCCCCCATTTGCCTGATCGAGCCAAGGTCGTAGTGCAGCCAGGCCCAGCCCGCCGCCGCCGCCCCGCAGGCGGCAAGGGCGAACCCGCCCAGGATATCCGGCCAGTCGCGCTGCATCGGGGGGTTACTGCGCCTCGATACGGTCGATCACGCCGCCCCACATGGCGGTGTCCGCCTCGATCCGCTCTGCCATCGCGTCGGCTGTGCCGGGCGCGGCCTGCCAGCCGATCGCCAGCAGCTGCTCCTGCACCGCCGGATCGGCGAGGATCTCGGTCACCTCGGTGTTCAGCCGCTCGATTACCGCCGCATCGGTGCCGGCGGGGGCGATGAGGCCGTTCCAAAGCTCGGCGCGGAAATCCTCGGGCAGCCCGGCCTGACCGGCGATCACCGGCACGTCCGGCGCCTGCGCGAAGGGCTCGGCCGAGGTGATGCCCAGCATCTTCATCGAGCCCGCCTCGACCTGCGGCGCCGCGGCTGAGGGCGCCATGAAGCCGGCGTCGATCTCGCCGCCGATGATCGAGGTCGTGACCTCGGCATAGCTGGTGAAGGGGATGTGCAGCATGCTCACCCCAGCCTCGTCGGCGAAAAGCTCGGCCGTCAGATGCGCGCCCGATCCTTGCCCGACGGATCCATAGGCCAGCGCCTGATCCCCGGCGGCGGCGGCATCGACGAAGCCCTGCAGGTCCTCGATGCCCGAGCCTTCGGCCACGGCCAGCACCAGCGGCGAGGTCGCGATCAGCGTGACCGGCGCGATATCGGCCCCGACGTCGTAGCCGGTGTCGCCCATCATCCGCGCGGCGGTGGTCAGCGGCCCGTTGATCGTGGTGCCGAAGGTCAGATCGTCGTCATCCGCATTGGCCAGCATCTGCTGGACACCGATGACGCCGCCGGCGCCCGGCTTGTTCTCGATGACGACGGGCTGGCCAAGACGCTCGGCCAGCGGCTCGGTGATGATCCGGGCCAGCACGTCGGGCGAGGATCCGGCGGGGAAGCCGACGTAGACGTGCAGCGGCCCCGAGGGCCAGCCGTCCTGCGCGAGGGCGGGCGCGGCAACGAGGGCGAGGGCGCAGCCGAGGGCGGCGCGGCGGGTCGGTTGGGTCATCATCTCGAAAGTCTCCTCCTCTGGCGCGCGCAGGGAACACCAGCGGGGCGCCGGGTGCAATGGCGCCAGCGCGCTGGCCCTGTACCTTCTGCGCCTTGCCCCTATGGTCCCGCACCGATGCCCCGCGGCTCTGCGCCGCATCCAGCCGCCAGACAAGCCCGGAGGTGCCGATGACCGCCTTGACCCAAGCCGAGGCCGACGCGCTGATCGCGCTGGTGCGCGAGACCGCCGCCCGGGCGATCATGCCCCGCTTCCGCCAGCTCGCCCCCGATGAGATCGAGACGAAGTCGGGCCCGACCGACCTCGTGACCGTGGCCGACCGCGAGGCGGAGGCGCTGCTGGCCGAGGGCGCGCGGCGCATCTTGCCGGGCTGCGCCGTCGTCGGCGAAGAGGCGAGCGCCGCGGATCCGGGCCTCCTGTCCGGCATCGAGACGTCCGAGACCTGCGTGATCCTCGATCCGGTCGATGGGACGGCCAACTTCGCCCGCGGTCTTGCGGTCTTCGGGGTGATCCTCGCCGTGACGCGGCGCGGTGAGACTGTTTTCGGCCTGCTTTACGATCCGGTCTGCGACGATCTGGTGCTGGCCCATCGCGGCGGCGGCGCGCAGTACCTCGGCGCCGGCGGGCGGCGGGCCTTGAGGACCCGCGGCCCCCGCCCGCTGCGGCAGGCCGAGGGGCTGGTGCCGCTGTCGCTCGCCGCACCGGCGGAGCGCGCCGAAAGCCTCGTGCCCTAGGCCGGGGTGCAAGCGGTGCAGTCGCTGCGCTGCTCCTGCCATGAATACCGCCTGCTCGCGATGGGGCAGGCGGATTTCCTGACCGCGACGATGCTGAAGCCCTGGGACCATGCCGCCGGCCAGCTGGTGCTGGCCGAGGCCGGCGGGGCCTCGGCGCTCGAGGATGGCACGCCCTACACGCCGACCCGGCACGAAGGCCGGCTCATCGCCGCCTCGGGGCCGCGGATGCTGGAGGCGCTCCAGACGCTCCGGCCCTTCGGACCGGCGGGCGCGAGTTAGGCGGAGCGGACGACGTAGACCGAGCAGCTCGCATGGGCGACGACGTGGCTGGCCACGGTGCCCAGAAGGTAGTCCTTCACCTTCGGGTTCGCCGATTCCATGACGATGATGTCCACCTTGCGCTCGTCCGCGAGCTTGACGATCTGGCGGTGCACGGCGCCCTTGCGGACGATGATCTCCATGTCGACATCGGGCGCCGGGTGATCGGCGACGAACTTGCGCAGCTCCTTGCCCCAGTAGGCCTCGGAGTCGTGGATGTTCAGGTTCCGCTCCATCTCGGGCGCCATCGTCGCCACGATCAGCTTCGCGCTGCGGCGGCGCGCCATGGCGACGGCCTCCTCGTAGGCGCTGTAATCGAGCTTCGAGTGCCGAAGGTTGAGGGGGCACAGGATCAGGTTCGTTTCGCTAGTCATGATGGGACCCCTCTGTCGGCGTCGCCGGCCTCTTGGCCGGAGGGTGGAACGATAGCCCTGCAGGTCGGCACAGCGCGCCGATCCGGGTAACGGCTTCGATCCGGCCTGTCCATGATTCAAAGGGCCCAATGCCACTGATCCGGTGCTGGGGGCCGGCCCCGCGGCGGGTGGGGGTGGTCGGCCTTGCCGCCGCCGCCCTGATGGCGGCGGGGCGTCGCCCGTCCGGTCTTGCAAGGCCCGGCACGGCGAGGCAGGGGGCCGGTACAACCCTTGGCGGCGCACTGCTCGGCGCCAGCGCCGGTCCGCGGGGGCCGCGTGCCCCTGCCCGGGACGGCCTCTCCCTTACGGTATCGAATGCTGAGGCCGAATGCGGCGCCGCGACGTGTGGCGGAGAGGGCGAACTAAACCCGAGGTTGCATGAATTACTAAATACAACCAGGAAGAGAAACGATTCGGTTGCATGATCTACAATTGGCTGAGCGATGGCCTACCTGTTTCTCGATGGCTCAGGTCTTGCGCCTTCGGTGGACGCAACCGCCCGTAGAATACAAAGACACGAAAAAAGAATGGCTCCTGAGTGCAGGAAACATTGGACACAAGGCTGTGACAAACAATAGCCATGAAATAGACATGGTTTAAGAGGTGCACTGACCGTGAGAGAGATCAGCCAAGGACTGCTTACAGCCCTGGACGCAGACTTCGCCGAGAACCGGCGCAAACGCTACCGGCTCTACACTCACCCCGTGTTCTACCCCTACAGGCAGATCGCGATGCTTGCCGTGGTGGTGAACCTCTGGATCTTCCTCGCCCGCCCCGTCGAGTTCTGGCTGACGGGATCCGATGCGGCCCTCGGCGCCATCTCCCAAATGGCCTTCGCGAACCTCACACTCGGGATCATCATGCGCCAGCAGCGGGTCATCAACCTGCTCTTTAGCGCAGCGACGAACGTGCCGCGGTCCTGGCCGCTGTGGTTCCGCTGGATGGCGGGCAAGGTCTACAACTTCGGCGGCGTCCATTCGGGCTGCACCGTCTCCGGCTCGCTCTGGTACGGGCTGTTTCTCTACGGGCTGCTCCGCTCGGTCCGCGACGGCGGCGCCGTCTCGCTGCAGACCGCGGCGCTGGGCTGCGCCGTCCTGGTGCTGCTGGCCGTGATCATCCTGACGGCGCTGGGCCCGCTGCGCGAGAGGTTCCACGACCTTTTTGAGCGGGTGCACCGCTTCGGCGGGTGGAGCGTGCTGGCGCTGTTCTGGGCGCAGGCGATCCTCTTCGCCGGCGACATGGGCCAGCCCTTCCTGAACAGCGTCGCCTTCTGGGAACTGACGCTTATCACCTGCTCGATCGTGCTGCCCTGGACCCACCTCAAGCGGGTGCCGGTCAAGATCGTCAAGCCGTCGAACCATGCCGTCATCGTGAATTTCGACTACGGGCGGGACGCCTTCCCGGGATCGACCAATGCCATCAGCCGCAACCCGCTGCTGGAATGGCATCCCTTCGCCTCGATCCCCAAGCCCGGCTCGGACGATCACCGCATCATCATCAGCCGCGCCGGGAACTGGACCAGCAGCTTCATCGACGACTGCCCGAGCCATGTCTGGGTGCGCGGCGTCGCCACCGCCGGCGCCGCGCGGGTGGGGCTGATGTTCGAGCGGGTGGTCTTCGTCGCGACCGGGTCCGGGATCGGGCCGATCCTGCCGCACCTGCTGTCGCGCAAGGACCCCTGCGCGCTTCTGTGGGTGACGCGCAGCCCCGAGAAGACCTACGGCCGCGCGCTGGTGGACGAGGTGCGGCAGGCCTGCCCGGTGCACACGATCTGGAACACCGACGAGCGCGGCAAGCCGGACCTTGCCGACCTGACGCGCGAGGCGGTCAAGCGCTTCGACGCGGATGCCGTGGTCATCATCTCGAACCGCAAGGGTTCCTGGCACGTGACCGGCACGCTGGAAGCGGAAGGCATCCCCTGCTTCAGCCCGATCTGGGATTCCTGAGGGTCAGCCTTCGGGGACCCATCCCGCCGCGCCGCGGGTCAGGCGCGGCGTGCGGAGGGGGGCGCAGGTCGGGATCTCCGGCAGGCGTCCCGCTCCGGCCGCGCCCTGCAGCATCGCCGCGCCGAGGGCGCAGGGGGTGCAGCCCGCCGCCTTCAGCAGCGCCAGCGCCGCCTGCATCGAGCTTCCGGTGCTGATCACGTCGTCGATCAGCACCACCCGCGCGCCCTGCAAAAGCGGCAGCATGCGCGGGTCGAGCCAGAGCCGCTTTCCGCCGCCGGGGCTGGTGACCGATCGCAGCGGGACCGAGAGCGCGGGGTCGTACCAGAACTTCTCGCTGGTGCCGAGCGGGACCATCCGCGCATGGCCCAGGCGCCGGGCGACAGCCTCGGCCAGCGGCAGGCCGAGCGTGGGTACCGCGACGACGAGGCCGGGCGCCATGGGCGCAAGCTGCGCGGCGAGCGCATCGGCGATGGCATCGAGAACCGCGAAGCTGGCCTGGTTCAGGATCAGCGAGGCGAGCGCCCCGCCGCCGGGCAGCGGCCGGATCGGCAGGAGGACGCCGCGCCCGTCAGGCAGCGGGGCGATGTAGGTCTGCTGGTCCGCTTGCACGCCGGGCACGGCCCCGTCCTGCGGGAGCAGCTTTTGCCAGACCTCCAGCGGGCCGCTCATGCGCAGCTCAAGGGGAGGCCGGTCCGCGGGGGCATCGAGCCCCCTTGGCCCGGCGCGGCCCCTGGCCGCGGGCGCCCACTCATGCGGCGCCGGTGCCCATGTCGATCCGCGCGATCCGCGCGCGGAAGCGGTCGGCGACAGCGCCGGCCCCGGCGAGGATGTCCGCCGCATCAAGGGTCCCGACCGTGCGGTCCTTCATCAGCCAGCGCCCCGCCACCATGCTGGAGACGACATCGCCGGGCAGGGTCGAGAAGACGAGCGTCGCGGCCAGATCGTAAAGCGGCTGCTGGCGCGGGTCCGAGAGGCTGACGCGGATCAGGTCCGCCTGCTTGCCCGGTTCGAGCGAGCCGATCCGGTCCTCGAGCCCCAGCACCTGCGCGCCCTCGAGGGTGGCCATGCGCAGCACCTCGCGCGGGGGCAGCAGGGCGCGGCTGCCGCCGGCGATCTTCTGGAACATGGTCGCGGGGGCGAATTGCGAGAAGAGGTCGAGGGTATTGCCGCTCATGGCGCCGTCGGTGGCGATGCCGACGGGAACGCCGCGCGCGCGCAGCGCCGTGACGGGGGCGATGCCGCGCCCGGCCTTGCCATTGGCGCGGGCGCAATGGGCGACACCGACGCCCGCCTCGGCCAACAGATCCATGTCCGCCTCGGTCGGATACATCAGGTGCGCGGCGATGAGGTCCGGCCGCAGTAGCCCGGCGCGCCGCGTCACCTCGACGGTCGTGGCACCATGCTCGCGCCGGGCCCAGTCGACCTCGGGGCGGGTTTCGGCGAGGTGCATCTGCACCGGCAGGCCGGTGCGGTCGGACCAGCGGGCGACGCGGGTCATGACCTCGAGGCCCGTGGAATAGGGCGCATGCGGCGCGATGGAGGGGGTGATCAGCGGATGGCCGGCCCAGCCCGCGGCCAAAGCATCGGCGCGGGCAAAGCCCTCGTCGATGCCGGCGTGGTCCGGCGCGTCGAAATCCGCGATGGTCTGGCCGAGGACGGCGCGCAGGCCCGCGGTCTCCACCTCCTCGGCGACGGCCTCTTCGAAGTAGTACATGTCGGCCAGCGTGGTGGTGCCGCCGCGGATCGATTCCAGCAGGGCGAGGCGGGTGCCGGCGCGCACGGCCTCTCCGTCCATCAGCCCGCGTTCGAGCGGCAGGATGTAGCGGAAGAGGCGATCGTCGACTTCTTCGCCGAGGCCGCGGAACAGCGTCATCGCGAGGTGCCCATGCGGGTTCACGAGGCCCGGCATGACCAGATCGCCGTGCATGTCGAGGCGTTCGCCCACGCCTTCGGGCGGCTCGCCTTCGCCGAGTGCGGCGATGGTCTCGCCCTCGATCCGGATCCAGCCCTTGGCGATCTCGCCCAGATCGCCGCCCGCCATGGTCAGCAGGCGGGCGTTCGTCAGCGTCAGGCTCATGCGGGCAGCAGGCAGCACTGCTCGGGCTCGGGCACGAGAACGGCGGCAGAGCCGCTGTCCATCGGCGCCGAGAGCGGGCCATTGGCGACAAGCTCGCCCGCCGGGGTGTCGCAGCGGTACTGGTAGGCGCGCCCGAGGTAGGTGCGCAGGCCCAGCGTGGCGGGAATCCCCTCGCCCGAGGGGGCGGCGCGCAGCCCGTCGGCGCGGGCGCCGAGCAGGAAGTCGCGGGAGGGCGGATCGCCCCAGATCGCGCGGGGCAGGGCGATCTCGTGCCCGCCGGGCATCTGCGCCCGCACCGCGTCGCCGGCCTCGGCCACGGCGCGCATCGGGATCAGGTTCTCGTAGCCGACGAAATCGGCGACGAAGGCATTGGCGGGGCGGGAGTAAAGCTCTTCCGGGGTGCCCAGCTGCTCGATCCGGCCGGCGTTCATGATCGCCACGCGATCCGAGATGCTGAAGGCCTCTTCCTGGTCGTGGGTGACGTAGAGCGCGGTGGCGCCGGTGGCGCGCTGCAGGCGCCGGATCTCGACCCGCATGTCGACGCGCAGCTTGGCGTCGAGGTTCGACAGAGGCTCGTCGAACATCAGGAGCGGCGGGTCGATGACCAGCGCGCGGGCGAGGGCCACACGCTGGCGCTGACCGCCCGAGAGGTTGGCGGGGTAGCGGTCCGCGAAGCCCGAAAGACCCACCCTCTCGATCATCTCCTGCGCCCGGCGCAGACGCTCTGCCTTGGAGACACCCCTCTGCTTGAGGCCGAAGGCGACGTTGTCGGCGACGGTCAGATGCGGAAACAGCGCGTAGGTCTGGAACACCAGCCCGATGTCGCGGGCATGGGGCGGCAGCCGCGTCAGGTCGCGGTCGCCCAGCGTGATGGTGCCCGAGGTGGGCGTCAGGAAGCCCGCCACGAGGCGCAGCGTCGTGGTCTTGCCGCAGCCCGAGGCGCCGAGCAGCGAGACGAGCTCTCCGGCGGCGAGGTGCAACGACAGATCCTCGAGCACGCGGGTCTGGCCGTAGTGGGCGGTGACGTCTGATAGCGTGAGGGATACGGTCATTTGGTCAGGAATGTCAGGCCCAGCGTCCGTTCGATCACCGCCATCACCGCGACCGTCACGCCCATGAGCAGGACGGAGACGGAGGCGATGGTGGGATCGAAGAACTGTTCCATATGCGCGAGCAGCTGGATGGGGAGGGTGGAGACGCCCGGACCGGTCAGGAAGATCGACACCGAGACGTCGTTGAGAGAGGTGATGAAGGCGAGGATGAAGGCGGCGATCACGCCGGCCTTGATGTTGGGCAGCACCACCGTGAAGAAGGCGCGCCAGCGCGGGCAGCCGAGCGAGACGGCGGCCTCTTCGACCGAGAAGTCGAAGCCGTTGAGAGAGGCGCCCACCACCCGCACGCAATAGGGCAGCACCAGAAGGGCATGGCCGATCAGAAGGCTGGCCATGACCGGCACACCCGCGCCGATGGCGACGGATTTCATCAGGCTGAACCCCAGCACGATCTCGGGGATCAGCACCGGCAGCACGTAGACGTTCGCCAGGAACCGCGGCAGCTGCACCCGGTAGCGGGCCAGCGCATAGGCCGCCGGGATCCCGAGGAGCAGCGAGAAGAGCGTGCCGAAGGTCGCCAGCGTGAAGCTGGTCACCATGGTGCGGCGGAAGGCGCTGATCTCGAAGACGTTCTGGTACCAATCGAGCGTCAGCCCGCGGGGCGGGAAGGTCAGGAAGCTGGTGTCCGAGAGCGAGGCGCCGATGATGATCACCAGCGGCCCGAGCAGGAAGAGGAAGACCAGCACGGTCAGGGCGGCGAGCGCCGGATGCGGCCCGCGTCTCACGAGGCCACCGGGTTCAGGCGCTGCGCCAGCCGCGACATCGCCAGCACGGTCGCGAGGGTCACGACGACCATGACGGCGGCGATGGTCGAGGCGCCGGTCCAGTCGAAGGTGACCATGGCGCGTTGATAGAGGAAGGTGCCCATCATCATCTGTTGCTCGCCCCCCAGAAGCTGCGGCGTTGCGTAGGAGGTGAAGCTGCCGGTGAAGACGAGGACGGAGCCGACGATCAGCCCCGGCACCGCCATCGGCAGCACCACCTGGCGGAAGGCGGCGCCGGGCCGCGCGCCCAGCGAGGCGGCGGCATCGGTCAGGTCCTCGGGGATGGATTCGAGCACGCCGACCAGCGTCAGGATCATCAGCGGCACGAAGAGATAGACCATGGCGACGATGACCGAGCCTTGCGTGTAGAGCATCGAGAGTGGCTCTGCGATGGCGCCGAGGGCCAGCAGCGTCTCGTTCACGATGCCGCCGCGCCCGAGGATCACCAGCCAGGCGAAGCTGCGCACGACGACGCCGGTGAGCAGCGGGAAGACGGCGGCGATGATCAGCCAGCTTTTCAGCCGGGCCGGCGATTTCGCGACGACCCAGGCGGCGGCGAAGCCGAAGACCAGAGAGATCAGCGTGGTCACGGCGGCGACCTCGAAGGTGCGCCAGAGCACGACGCGGCGGAAGCGCGAGGTGAAGAACTCGGCATAGGCGGCAAGGGGGCCTTCGCCGCCGGTGAAGGTGGTCGCGAATGTCGCCAGCACCGGCAGGCCGAGGCCGAGCAGTACCAGCAGCAGGGCTGGCATGGCCAGCGCCCAGGCGAGGGTGCGGGCGGTCATGGCAGGGCCCGCCGCGGGGGGAGGCGCCGCGCGGGGGCATCGAGCCCCCCCGCGCCGCCGCCGCTTGCGCGGCAGGGGCCGAAGGCCGGGCGCTGCGCGGGCGGCGTGCCGGGGCCTCCGGCGGGGATATTTATCAAGAGAAGAAGGGGCATGGGCTTTCCGGGCGGCGCCCTGCGGCGCCTCTGGATCGGGTGCGGGCCCGAGCGGCCCGGCAAGGGGGTGTGGCGGGCGGGCCGGAGCGCGAGGCCCCGGCCCGGCGGCATCACATGCCGAAGACCTCGTTCCAGCGGTCGATCCAGCCGGTCTTGGCGCCGTTGAGCGCGGCGTAGTCCACCAGCTCGAGCGAGCCGACCTGCTCGGCCCCGTAGGTCCACATGGCGGCCTGATCCTCGGTCAGCTCGACCTCGGTGTTGACCGGGGCGTCGACGCCCTGCTCGGCCTCGATCTGCTGCACCTCGGTCGAGAGCAGGAAGTTGATGAACTCATGCGCCAGCTCGGGCTCGGCGGCGCCGGTGGGGATGTTGACGGTGTTCAGCGTGGCGACATCGCCGCCTTCGAGCTCGGCCCAGACCATCGAGGGGACGGCGTCCTGCAGCGAGGAGAAGGTGAAGTCCTGCGCCACGGCGACGCTCGCCTCGCCGGTGGAGATCAGGTTCACCATCTCGGAGCCGGTGTTGTAGGTCTTGGCGACGTTCGCCTCGAGCTCCTGGATCGCGCCGAAGGCACCCTCGGGATCGTCGTAGGCCGAGACGCCGGCATGCTCGCCGGCCTTGAGCACGACCATCGGGCCGGCGGTGGTGGTGATGCCCGGCAGGCTGATCGCGCCAGCGAGGTCGTCGCGCCAGAGGTCGTCCCAGCTGGTCAGCGGCTCCACCCGCTCGCTGTCGTAGACGATGCCGACGCGGCCGATGGAATAGGCGGGGCCATAGGCCTCGCCCTGCGGCGCCTGCGCGAGGTCATAGAGCTTGTCGACGTTCGGCAGGGCGCTGCGGTCGACCTCCTGGAAGACGCCGGCCTCGATGCCGATCTGGCTGAAGCTGTCGGTCAGGAAGATGACGTCGATGCCCTGGCCGCCGCGGGCGATCAGCTTGTTCAGGCGGTCGGCGTTGTTGCCGGTCTCGAACACGACCTCGCAGTCGCACATCGCCTCGAAGGGCTCGATGATGTTGGCCTGCAGCTTGTCGCCGTTGTAGCCCCACCAGGAGATGGTCAGCTGGTCCTGCGCATGGGCCGAAGCGGCCATGAGCGGCAGCGAGAGCCCGGCGAGAAGGGCGCGGCGCGCGGCGGAGGACGAGAGGCGAAAGGTCATGTCGATATCCCTGTTGTTGTCCTGCCTCCCCCGAGCGGAAGCCTAGGCCGCAAGAGGAGCGGGGCGCAAGCCGCCCCCCGAGTACCCTTTTGGACAGGCTGTGCAAGCCGTTAGGCCCCAGGGGAGGGCCCGGCTACGCCCTGCGCGGTGGCGCGGTCGTGTCGCGTACAACCAGGGAGGTCTTGAGCCGGGTAAGAAGCGGCGGCGAGGTGCCGGCGAGGAGCGATAGCAGCCGGTCGACGGCGGTCTGGCCCATCTGGGCCAGCGGCTGGCGCACCGTCGTCAGCGCGGGGCCGAGGACCGAGGCGTAGCTGATGTCGTCGAAGCCGACCAGCGAGAGGTCGCGCGGCACCTCGAGCTGCATCGCCCGGGCGGCGACGATCGCGCCGATGGCAAGCTCGTCCGAGCAGGCGAAGATCGCGGTGGGGCGACGCGGCAGGGCAAGAAGCGCCTCGGCGGCCCGCCGCCCGGCCTCGCGCTGGAAGTCGGCGTAATGCACCGGCGCCGGCCCCAGCCCCGCGGCCAGCAGCGCCGTCTGGAAGCCGGCGATGCGGTCGCTGACGGTGCTGCTGCCGGCCGGCCCGGCGATGATCGCGATCTCGCGGTGGCCGAGGGTCAGCAGATGTTCGGCCGCCGCGGCCGCGCCGGTCATGTTCTCGACCATGACCTTGGGCAGGGCGGTGCCGGGAATGTCCTCGTCCAGCAGGACGACGCGGTCCAGCCCCGTCAGCGTCCGGCGCAGCGCGACAGGATCGGCGCCCGCGCTGGCGAAGATCAGCCCATCGACATGCGCCTCGCGCAGGCGGCCTGCCGCGGCCTCTTCGCGGCGCGGATCGCCGCGCGTCGACCAGATCGAGATGTCATAGCCCTGCGCGCTGCCGGACCTCTCGATTTCGGCCACCATCTCCGAAAAGAAGGGATTGGCGATGTCGGGCAGGACCACGCCGATCACCCGCGTCCGGCCCAGGGACAGGCGCCGCGCGGTGAGGTTGGGGTGGTAGGCCAGCCGCTCGATCGCGGCATCGATGCGCTCTCGGGTCTTCTGTGGAAAGGTGATCCGGCCGTTCAGGTGCCGCGAGACGGCGGCGGGTGAGACGCCGGCCTCGCGGGCCACGTCCTTCAGTGTCGCCATGGCAACCCGACCGGCGCGTCATCGCTATGCATTTGATCCCCCCTCGGGTCTTCCGCTATCCCTTATCGAAACGCTTTGGGCGTGCCGCGTCAAATGCCCAATGCATGTAATTGACGCCGGAGGCCGCCGATGAACCCCTTGATCCTGGATACAGATGGCGGCGTCGACGACGCCCAGGCCCTGCTGATGCTGATCGCCGCGGGCCGCGTGCCCGAGGCGGTGACGACCTGCTTCGGCAATGTCGGGCTGGCGGCGGCGACGCGCAACATCCTGACGGTGCTGGCCGTGGCCGGCTGCGACGTGCCGGTCCATGCGGGGCAGGAGCGGCCGCTGACCGCGCCGCTGATCGACGCGACCTACATCCACGGCGAGGACGGCCTTGGCGGCGCGCCGCGTCCCGCCGAGATCGGGCAGGGCGCCAGCGACGATGCCGTGGGCTTCCTGCGGCGGCGCCTGCGCGAGGCGGCGCGGGACGGGCAGCCGGTGGATATCCTTGCGATCGGGCCGCTGACCAATATCGCGCTGGCCCTGCGGCTGGAGCCGGGGATCGCCGCCGGCATCGGCATGTTGACGATCATGGGCGGCACGCTCTGGGGGCGCGGCAACACCACCGCCGCGGCCGAGTTCAACGTCTATGCCGACCCCGAGGCCGCGGCCATCGTCTTCCAGGCCGATGTCGCGACCACCGTGGTGCCGTGGGAGCCCTGCGTCGCCCATGCGCTGGAGGGGCCCGAGGTCGATGCCCTGTTCGACGGGGACGCGCAGGACGACTACCACGCCTTTTCGCTGGCGCTGGCGCAGCATGCCCGGCGCACGACGGTGGGCTACGGCGGGCCGGATGTCTTCCGCTTCGTCGATCCCTTCGCTGCTGCGGTGGTCATCGACCCCGATATCATCACCGCCTCGATCGAGGCCTCGGTCGATGTGGCGCTGGCGCCGGGCCTCGCGCGCGGGATGACGCTGGTCGATCCGACCGGGCGCCTCGGCACGCCGCCTGTGCGGCTGGTCGAGACCGGCGACATGGCGAAGCTGACGGAGCTTTTCGCCCGCTCGATCCGCTGGCGGCCCTGAGGCCTCAGGCCGCGTCGAGGCGGGCGTAAAGCCCGCCCTTGCCGCGCAGCTCGGCATGGCTGCCGATCTCGGCGATGCGGCCGGCCTCCATCACCGCGATGCGGTCGGCGCCGCGAATGGTGGCGAGGCGGTGGGCGATCACCAGCGTCGTGCGCCCCTCGCTCAGTCGCTCCAGTGCAGCCTGGATTTCGCGCTCCGTCTCGGTATCGAGGGCGCTCGTCGCCTCGTCGAGGATCAGGATCGGCGGGTTCTTGAGGAAGACCCGCGCGATGGCGACGCGCTGCTTCTGCCCGCCCGACAGCGTCACGCCCCGCTCGCCGACCACGGTGTCGAGCCCTTCGGGAAGCTGGTCGATCAGGCTGCCGAGGCGGGCGTGATCGGCGGCCTGCCGGATCTCGGCCTCGCTGGCGCCGATGCGGCCATAGGCGATGTTGTCGCGCAGGGTGCCGCCGAACAGGAAGACGTCCTGGCTGACGATGCCGATCTGGCGGCGCAGGCTCTCCAGCGTCATCGCCTCGATCGGGGTGCCGTCGATGGTGATGCGCCCGGCGGTCGGCTGGTAGAAGCGCGGCAGCAGCGCCAGCAGCGTCGATTTCCCGGCGCCCGAGGGGCCGACGAAGGCCAGCGTCTCGCCGGGGCTGACGGCGATGTCGATGCCTTGCAGCACCGGCCGCGCGGGATCGTAGCCGAAGCCCAGCCCCTCGAAGCGGATCGCGCCGGTCAGTGCGGGGGCAGGGCGGGCCTGCGGCGCATCGGCGACATCGGGCGCGATCTCCAGCAGCTCGAGGTAGCGGCGGAAGCCGGCGATGCCCTTGGGATAGGTCTCGATCACCGCGGCGATCTTCTCGAGCGGGCGGAAGAAGACGTTGACCAGCAGCAGGAAGGCGACAAAGCCGCCGGTCGTCATCGCGCCCTGCAGCACGTACCAGGCGCCGGCGACCATCACGACGACCTGGATGCCGCGCATCCCGATGTAGTTGATCGCGGTCGAGGCGGCCATGACGCGGTAGGCGGCCAGCTTGGTCTCGCGGTAGCCGGCGTTGTCGCGGGCGAAGAGCTTGCGCTCGTGATCCTCGTTGGCGAAGGCCTGCACCACGCGGATGCCGCCGACGTTCTCCTCAAGGCGCACGTTGAAATCGGCGACGCGGGCATAAATCGCGCGCCAGGTGCTGGTCATCCGGCCGCCGTAGACCGCGACCAGCCAGACCGTCGCCGGCACGATCACCGCGGTGATCAGCGCCAGCGGCACGTGGATATGCATCATCAGCAGGAAGGCCCCGGCAAAGGTCATCACCGCGACCACGAGGTCCTCGGGGCCGTGGTGCGCGACCTCGCCGATCTCCTCGAGATCGCGGGTCACGCGGGCGACGAGGCGGCCGGTGCGCTGCCCGTCGAAGTAGCGCCAGGACAGCCGCTGCAGATGATCGAAGGCGCGGCGCCGCATCTCGGTCTCGATGTTGATGCCCAGCTTGTGGCCCCAGTAGATCACCACCGACATCAGCCCGGTGTTCACGAGGTAGACCACCAGCAGCCCCGCCGCCGCGAGGACGGTCAGCGCCAGATCCCCGCGCGGCAGCAGCGTGTCGATGAAGCGCTGCACCGCCAGCGGAAAGGCCAATTCCAGCAGGCCCGACAGGACCGCGCAGCCGAAATCGACCCAGAACAGCGTGGCCCAGGGCCGGTAGTAGGAGAAGAACTGGCGCAGCATCGCAGGCTCCCTGTCGTTGCCCGCGGGCTTAGCTGCTGCGGCTGAGCTTGACCATGGGAGGGGCGCCCGCCGGTCCGACCGGCAAGCGGGGCGCCGGGGTGCGATGCCCAGGGAGGGAGCTGCTGCGCTGACGCTGCTAGCTGACTGGCAGGAGCAATCGGGGACCATAAGCACCGCAGGCGCCATGCGAGCGCCGAAATGCCGGACAAACGATACATGGTGCCGAGGGCGTCGGTCGCGCTACCCCGCGCTGCGCTGACTGGGCCCGGCCAGTGGGGCAGGGCGATCAGGCGAGGTGCGGCTGCTCCGCCGGCTTCTCGTGCTGGATGCTGGCGATCAGCAGGGCGACGCCCAGCGAGACGGGCCCGGACAGGGCCCAGAGGCCAAGCGCGGCAAGGAAGGACAGCTCGAAGAAGACCAGCCCGGTGACGGCGCTGATAAACCCGAGGATCGATCCGAGGAGTACGACAAACATAGATTCCTCCCTTCCATTCGCAGTATCTCAACCTGCGAGCCGAATGAGGCGCGAATGCGGCCCTTATCGGGTGGACCGAAGGTACTCCCAAGGTATTGCCGGGTCGTTAACGCCCCCTAATGCTTCTTGCGCCGCTGGACATTGCCACCCCGCTGGCCCGGACGGCCTGCGGTGCTGCGCCCCGAGGCACTGGCGCTTTGCTCCACCGCCCGGTCCACGGCCTGCTGCCGCGCCATCGGATCGTCCGAGATCGCCAGATCCACCGCCTCGAGCCGCTTGACCTCGTCGCGCAGCCGCGCGGCTTCCTCGAATTCCAGGTTCTCGGCGGCCTTGCGCATGTCGGTCTTCAGCCCTTCCAGCACCGCCTCGAGGTTGGCGCCGTGCATCGGCTTGTCGACCTTGGCGGTGACGCGGTTCATGTCGACGTCGCCCTTGTAGAGGCCGGCGAGGATATCATCGACGTTCTTCTTCACCGTGGCAGGCGTGATGCCGTGCTCGGTGTTGTAGGCGATCTGCTTCTCGCGCCGGCGGTTCGTCTCGGCCATCGCCCGCTCCATGGAGCCGGTGATCCGGTCGGCATACATGATGACCTTGCCCTCGGCGTTCCGCGCGGCGCGGCCGATGGTCTGCACAAGCGAGGTTTCGGAGCGCAGGAAGCCTTCCTTGTCGGCATCGAGGATCGCGACCAGCCCGCATTCGGGAATATCGAGGCCCTCGCGCAGCAGGTTGATCCCGACCAGCACGTCGAAGGCGCCGAGGCGCAGGTCGCGCAGGATCTCGATCCGCTCGATCGTGTCGATGTCGGAGTGCATGTAGCGGACCTTGATGCCCTGCTCGTGCAGGTATTCGGTCAGGTCCTCTGCCATGCGCTTGGTCAGGACGGTCGCCAGCGTGCGGAAGCCCTGGGCCGAGACCTTGCGGATCTCGTCCAGCAGGTCGTCCACCTGCATCGAGACGGGCCGGATCTCGACCATCGGGTCCAGAAGGCCGGTGGGGCGGATCACCTGCTCGGCAAAGGCGCCGCCGGTCTGCTCCAGCTCCCAGGCCGCGGGGGTGGCGCTGACGAAGACCGACTGCGGGCGCATCGCGTCCCATTCCTCGAACTTCAGCGGGCGGTTGTCCATGCAGGAGGGCAGGCGGAAGCCGTGCTCCGCCAGCGTGAACTTGCGCCGGTAGTCGCCCTTGTACATCGCGCCGATCTGCGGGACCGAGACATGGCTTTCGTCGGCGAAGACGATGGCATTGTCGGGGATGAACTCGAACAGGGTGGGCGGCGGCTCGCCGGGGGCGCGGCCCGTCAGGTAGCGGGAGTAGTTCTCGATCCCGTTGCAGACCCCCGTCGCCTCGAGCATCTCGAGGTCGAAGTGCGTGCGCTGCTCAAGCCGCTGCGCCTCCAGCAGCTTGCCCTCGTCACCCATCTGTTTCAGCCGCTGCGCCAGCTCTGCCTTGATGCCCTTGATCGCCTGCTGCATCGTCGGGCGCGGCGTGACGTAGTGGCTGTTGGCGTAGATGCGGATCCGCTCGAAGCTGTCGGATTTCTCTCCGGTCAGCGGGTCGAACTCCACGATGCTCTCCAGCTCGTCGCCGAAGAAGGACAGCCGCCAGGCCCGATCCTCGAGGTGGGCGGGCCAGACCTCGAGGCTGTCGCCGCGCACGCGGAAGGCGCCGCGGGCGAAGGCCTGATCGTTGCGGCGGTACTGCTGGGCGATCAGATCCGCGATCACCTGCCGCTGCTCGTAGTTATGACCCTTGTGCAGATCGACCGTCATCGCGCCGTAGGTCTCGACCGAGCCGATGCCGTAGATGCAGGAGACCGAGGCCACGATGATCACGTCGTCGCGTTCGAGCAGGGCGCGGGTGGCCGAGTGGCGCATCCGGTCGATCTGCTCGTTAATCTGGGATTCCTTCTCGATGTAGGTATCCGAGCGCGGGACATAGGCCTCGGGCTGGTAGTAGTCGTAGTAGCTGACGAAATACTCGACCGCGTTGTCGGGGAAGAAGCCCTTGAACTCGCCGTACAGCTGCGCTGCCAGCGTCTTGTTCGGGGCGAGGATGATCGCCGGGCGCTGCGTCTCCTCGATGATCTTCGCCATGGTGAAGGTCTTGCCGGTGCCGGTGGCGCCCAGCAGGACCTGGTCGCGCTCTCCGGTCCTGACGCCCTCGGTCAGCTCCGCGATGGCGGTCGGCTGGTCGCCGGCCGCGGTGAATTCGGTCTGCATGCGGAATCGCTTGCCGCCCTCGAGCTTTTCGCGGCTTTTCACCTCCGGCGCGGGGGCGTGAAGGACCGGCATCTGCTCGGGTGAGTTGTTGTGCATGACGGCGGCTCCCGTGCTGGCCGGGTGAAGGGAAGACGGGTCCAATCTGATCCGTATTTGTTCCGGATCAAGGGGCACGCGGGCAGAGAGAGTCTTGCAAGGCTGGAAACCCTGGCCGATAAGCGGCCAAGATGCGAAAGGACCGAAAGATGCGCGCACGGATCTACAGACCAGCCCGCAACGCCATGCAGTCGGGCACCGCCAAGACGCGGGACTGGGTGCTGGAATTCCCGCCCGCCGAGGCGCGCGAGGTCGATCCGCTGATGGGCTGGACCAGCAGTGCCGATACGCAGGCGCAGGTCCGCATGCGCTTCGAGACGCGCGAGGCCGCGCTGGATTACGCGACGCGCCACGGCATCGAGGCCGTCGTGCAGGAGCCGCAGGCCCGCAAGCCGAACATCCGTCCCGCCGGCTACGGCGAGAACTTCGCCACCAGCCGCCGCGGCGCCTGGACGCACTGAGGGCGTCTTAGGGCCGCCTGCCGGCCCATCGGCCTGCCGCCGCCGCCCGGAAAGGGCGGTCGCATGGGATGCGCTATCGTCTCGGATGTATCGGGATTCTGGCGGTGGATACCCCCGCCTCGGGTATGGCGATCCCGGGAGGACTCGAACCCCCAACATCCTGATTAGAAGTCAGGTGCTCTATCCAGTTGAGCTACGGGACCCTGCGGATTTCCTACCGGGGTTTGCCGCGCCTCGCAAGCGCAGGGGCCTGCTTAACGCCCTGTTGTTGCACCGTCTTCGGACCCGCCGTGGCGGGGCAGGGCGCTGGACGCCCGGCCGCGTCGGCGCTCCGGCCTTAAGGCGGTCGTAACCTTCGGCAGCGTAACTCCCTCGCATCGGCGCCCCCGGGGCGCCACAGCATGCGAAGGAGACCCGTTGTGCGCCGTCTTGCCCCTGTGCTGGCCCTTTGCGCCGCGATCCTGACCCTCGCCCCCGGTCCGGCCGGAGCGACCGAGTTCTCGGGCGCGATGGAGGCGTTCCTCCGGGCGCAGGTGCGGTCATGGGCCCAGGACCCCAGGCTTATCGACGCGCTGCGCGAGGCCAATCAAGAACATGCGGATTATGACCTGACGGAGATCCGGCGACTCGATCAGGTCTGGCTGGAAGAGACCGAGCAGACGCGCCAGCCGCTGATCGACTCCGTCATGAGCAACGGCGGCTCCGATTTCCTGCGCGCGCGGCAGGCGGAGGCGGGGGGCTCCATCACCGAGATCATCCTCGTCGACAACAAGGGGCTGAACGTCTCGGCCACCGGCGTGACCTCGGACTACTGGCAGGGTGACGAGGCGAAGTTCCGCGAAAGCTTCAATCAGGGGCCCGAGGGCATCCACTTCGGCTCTATCGAGTACGACGATTCCACGCGCACCTACCAGGCCCAGGTGACCTTCACCGTCAACGACCCCGAGACCAACCGGCCCCTGGGCGCGATGATCGTGGCGATAGACGGTGAAGCGCTGATGTAACGGCGCACGGCGGTCGGCAGAAGGCTTAGAGCAGCCAAGCCGCCGTAGTGCTGCGCCGGCGGGGAACCGGCGGAATGCGAGGTAGCGCAGCGGCTTGGCTGAGGGCCTGCCGCCGTTCGCTCGCGCATGGTCTAGAGGGCGGCGCTGGCGTCGCGGACCTGCCGCGCGTCGCGCAGGCGCTGGGTCAGGCTTTTCCGGCGCTCTGTCTCGGCATCGATGATGGCGCGCGCGGCGGCTGTCGTGATGTCGGTCTTGCTTTTGGGCAGGGCCGGGGTGGCGCGGAAGAGGGCCTCTGCAGCAAGGGCAGAGGGGGCGCGGCCGACGCCGCGAGCAGCCAGCGCGGCGAAGGTTGCGTCAAGCGCGTTCATGTCTGAAAATCCGATCGTTTCCGGCGATCCGCTTCGGATCGCCTTACCCTATCAGATGGCACGAAAGCGGGGCGGGACAAGGGGCCGCGTGCCTGATGCCTGCGGCTGCAACGTCACAGCCCCTGATCCGCGGGGCTGCGGGCCGACCCAGAGGGCCGGCCCGGCCGGTCTTGGGCCTAGCGCGTGAACTTCTTGAACTTCACCCGCTTCGGCTCGAGCGAGTCGACGCCCAGCCGGCGCTTCTTGTCCTCTTCGTAGTCCTCGAAGTTACCCGGGAAGAACTCCACATGCGCATCGCCCTCAAAGGCGAGGATGTGCGTGCAGAGCCGGTCGAGGAAGAAGCGGTCGTGGCTGATGATCACCGCGCAGCCGGCGAAGTCGGTCAGCGCGTCTTCCAGCGCACGCAGCGTCTCGACGTCCAGGTCGTTCGTCGGCTCGTCGAGCAGCAGGACGTTGCCGCCCTCCTTCAGCAGGCGGGCCATGTGCACGCGGTTGCGCTCACCGCCCGAGAGCAGGCCGACCTTCTTCTGCTGGTCGGAGCCCTTGAAGTTGAAGGCGCCGCAATAGGCGCGGGAGTTCATCGAGGCCTTGCCCAGCTCGATCACCTCGGCGCCGCCGGAGATCGCCTGCCAGACGGTGTCGTCCGGGTTCAGATCGTCCCGGCTTTGATCGACGTAGGACAGCTGCACGGTGTCGCCGTAGCTGATTGTCCCCTCGTCGGGCTTTTCCTGCCCGGTCAGCATCTTGAACAGCGTGGATTTACCGGCGCCGTTCGGGCCGATCACGCCGACGATGCCGCCCGGCGGCAGCGTGAATTCGAGGTTCTCGATCAGGAGCTTGTCGCCCATGGCCTTCTTCAGGCCCTCGACCTCGATCACCTTGCCGCCCAGCCGCTCGCCGTTCGGGATGATGATCTGCGCCTTGCCGACGCGCTCGCGCTCGGACTGGTCGGCCAGCTCGTTGTAGGCGGCGATCCGGGCCTTGGACTTGGCCTGCCGCGCCTTGGCGCCCTGGCGCATCCATTCGAGCTCGCGCTCGAGCGTCTTCTGCTTGGTCCGGTCCTCGCGCGCTTCCTGATCGAGGCGCTTCACCTTCTGGTCCAGCCAGTTGGAATAGTTGCCCTCGTAGGGGATGCCCTGGCCGCGATCGAGCTCGAGGATCCAGGAGGTGATATCGTCGAGGAAGTAGCGGTCGTGGGTCACGATCAGGATCGTGCCCTTGTAGTCGATCAGGTGGTTCTGCAGCCAGGCGATGGTCTCGGCGTCGAGGTGGTTGGTCGGCTCGTCGAGCAGCAGCATGTCCGGCGCATCGAGCAGCAGCTTGCACAGCGCGACGCGGCGCCGCTCACCGCCCGAGAGGGTGGAGACATCGGCATCGTCGGCGGGGCAGCGCAGCGCCTCCATCGCGATGTCGACCGATGCGTCGAGGTTCCACAGGTCCTGCGCGTCGATGGTATCCTGCAGCTCGGCCATCTCCTCGGCGGTCTCGTCCGAGTAGTTCATCGCCAGCTCGTTGTAGCGCTCGAGGATCTGCTGCTTGGCGGCGACGCCTTGCATGACGTTCTCGCGCACGGTTAGCCCCTCGTCGAGGTGCGGCTCCTGCGGCAGGTAGCCGACGCGCGCGCCCTCGGCGGCCCAGGCCTCGCCCTGGAAGTCCTTGTCGAGGCCGGCCATGATCTTGAGCAGCGAGGATTTACCCGCGCCGTTCACGCCGACGACGCCGATCTTCACGCCGGGCAGGAAGTTCAGGCGGATGTTCTCGAACACCTTCTTCCCGCCGGGGTAGGTCTTCGAGACGCCATCCATGTGGTAGACGAACTTGACGTTGGCCATTGCGAACCTCCTGCGCTGCAGCGCGTCAGATAGCGGGGATGCCTTCCGGGTTCAATTCCGGCGTTGCAGCCCCGGCCCGCTTTCGCACGCCCTGCTTCTGCAGGAACCCCGCGTCACGAGGCGGCGTTTATGCTGCTAAGGGCAGTGCGGCTTTACGAGGCGGAGGACACGGTGACAGACACGCACGAGATGCGCGCTGCCGACATGGCGGATTATGAAGAACACGAGCGGCTGAGCGAGCTGCGGAAGATTCGCCGGCTTATCCTGTGCCTGCTGCTGCTGTCCCTCTTCACGGCGATCTACTTCTCGCGCGATGTGCTGCTGCCCATCGTCCTTGCCATCCTGCTGACGCTGACCCTGCGCCCGCTGGTGCGGGGGCTGCAGCGCATCGGCATCCCGCCGCCGCTGACGGCCGTGGGCGTGCTGCTCGTGCTGGGCATGGCGCTTTTCACGGCGGTCTACATGCTGAGCGGGCCGGTCACGCAGATGGCCAACAATGCGCCCATCGTGGCCGTCGAGGTGCGCAGCAAGCTCGAGGGCGTGATCGACCGCTTCGCCAGCATCCAGGAGATGCAGGACCAGGTGTCCGGCATGGGCGGCGGGAACGAGGACATGGAAGTCACGGTCGACCAGTCCGGCATGCTCCCGCAGGCCGTGGGCAGCGCGGCGAGCGTCGGCACCTCGATCGCGGCGGCGCTCATCTTGACGATGTTCCTTCTGGCCAGCGGCGATTTCTACCACCGCCGCATCGTCGAGGCGAGCCCGCGCCTGCGCGACAAGGTGCGCGCGCTGACCATCGTGCGCGACGTCGAGCGGCAGATATCGCGCTATCTGGCCGCCATTACGATCATCAACGCCGGTCTCGGTCTCTGCATCGGTCTCGCGATGTGGGCGCTGGGCATGCCGATGCCCTATATGTGGGGCCTTGTCGGGTTCCTGCTGAACTTCATGCCGCTGATCGGGGCCGTCATGGGCGTGATCGGGGCGGGCGCCATCGCGCTGGTGACCTTCGACAGCGTGCCTTACGCGCTTCTGGTGCCCGGATCCTACTTCCTGCTGACCTCGATCGAGGGGAACGTCGTGACCCCGGCCCTCGTCGGCCGCCGGCTCGAGCTGAACATCGTCGCCGTCTTCGTCACCGTCGCCTTCTGGGTCTGGCTCTGGGGCATTCCCGGCGCGGTTCTGGCGGTGCCCTTTCTCGTCGTGGTCAAGGCGATCTGTGACAACATCGACTCGCTGCATGCCTTCGGCGGCTTCCTGTCGGGGGCGCAGGCGCCCGCCCGTTCGACCGATACTGCCCCTTCGGCGAAATCCGACGGGCAGGAGGCCAGCGCCAGCGCCGGCTGAGCCCGGCGCTGGACATCCCGGCTGCGCGATGCATTCTACCCCGAGGATAGGCCGGCCCGGAGGAGGGCGGCCGCAAGGGGGCACCATGTATACACCGGCCGAGAACCGCTACGAGCGGATGGTCTATCGTCGCTGCGGAACCTCGGGGCTGAAGCTCCCGGCGGTCAGCCTTGGGCTGTGGCACAACTTCGGGGGCGACACGCCGCACGAGACGAAGCGCGCGATCTGCCAGACCGCCTTCGATCACGGCATCACGCATTTCGACCTCGCCAACAACTATGGCCCGCCCTACGGCAGCGCCGAGACCGCCTTCGGAGAGATCCTGCGCACCGATTTCGCAGGCCTCAGGGACGAGCTGCTGATCAGCTCCAAGGCCGGCTACGACATGTGGCCCGGCCCCTACGGCAACTGGGGCAGCCGCAAGTACCTGATCGCCTCCTGCGACCAGTCGCTGAAGCGGATGGGCCTCGACTACGTCGACATCTTCTACTCGCACCGCTTCGATCCCGAGACGCCGCTGGAAGAGACGATGGGCGCGCTCGATCACATCGTCCGCTCGGGCCGCGCGCTCTATGCCGGGATCTCCAGCTACAACGCCGAGCGCACGCGCGAGGCGGCGGCGATCCTGAAGGACCTCGGCACGCCCTGCCTGATCCACCAGCCCAGCTACAACATGCTGAACCGCTGGGTCGAACGTGACGGGCTGAAGGACACGCTGACCGACCTCGGCGTCGGCTCTATCGCCTTCACGCCGCTGGCGCAGGGCATGCTGACCGGCAAGTACCTTGGCGGCATCCCGGAAGGCAGCCGGGCCACGCAGGGCAAGAGCCTCGATCCCGACATGATCTCGGATCGCGCGGTCGAGAACCTGAACAAGCTGAACGATATCGCCAAAGCGCGCGGCCAGACGCTGGCGCAGATGGCCATCGCCTGGGTGCTGCGCGGGGGCGGCATCACCAGCGCCCTGATCGGCGCCTCCAAACCTTCCCAGGTCGAAGATTGCGCCGGGGCCGTCGGCAACCTCGACTTCTCCGAGGAAGAGCTGAAGGCGATCGACGACTACGCCGACGAAGAGAAGATCAACCTCTGGGCCAGCTCTTCCGAAGGTTCGGGAGAGGCCTGATCCGCGCGGCGCCGCGGGCCGGGGAGGGCCGGCGGCGCCGTCATGCCATGAGGGCCGGGCAGCCGGCCAGGAAGGACGAAAGACCATGATCCGCAATCCGGTGCTACCGGGGTTCAACCCCGACCCCTCCTTCCTGAGGGTGGGAGAGGACTACTACATCGCCACCTCCACCTTCGAATGGTACCCCGGCGTTCAGATCCACCACAGCCGCGATCTGGTGAACTGGACGCTGGTGGCGCGTCCGCTGAACCGGGCCGCCCTGCTCGACATGCGCGGCGATCCGGATTCGGGCGGCATCTGGGCCCCCTGCCTCAGCCATGACGGCGACCGGTTCTGGCTGGTCTACACGGACGTGAAGCGCGTCACCGGCAGCTTCAAGGACGCGCATAACTACATCACCGCCTGCAGCACCATCGACGGCGACTGGTGCGATCCCTGGTACGTCAATTCCAGCGGCTTCGACCCGTCGCTGTTCCACGACGACGACGGGCGCAAGTGGTTCGTGAACCTGCGCTGGAACCACCGCGGCTCCGGCACCGGCGGCAACCCGGCCAACGACAGCTTCGACGGCATCCTGCTGCAGGAATGGTCCCCGGAGGAGGGGCTGCTGGGCACCTCCCAGGTGATCTACCACGGCACCGACCGCGGGCTGACCGAGGGGCCGCACCTCTTCAAGCGGGACGGCTGGTATTACCTGACCGTAGCCGAGGGCGGGACCGGCTACGATCACGCCGTGACAATGGCGCGCAGCCGCGCGATCACCGGCCCCTACGAGACCCACCCCGAGCGGCACGTGATCTGCGCCGCCGGCAGCGACGGGCCGATCCAGCGTACCGGCCACGGCCAATATGTCGAGACGCATTGGGGCCGGCACTACCACAGCTTCCTGATGGGCCGCCCGCAGCAGGGGCCGAAGGGCCTGTTCTGCGCCACCGGCCGCGAGACCGGCCTCGAGGAGGTCGAATGGCGCGACGGCTGGCTCTGGCTGAAGCAGGGCGGCATGGTGCCCCGCCTAGAGGTGCCGGCCCCGAGCGGCGCCGAGGCGGGTCCGGACCGCGACGCGCCGGTGGAGCGCGTCTTCTCCGGCAGCCTGCCGCCCGAGTTCCAGTGGCTGCGCAGCCCCTATCCCGAGCGGCTGTTCCGCACCGATCCCGAGGCGCTGACCCTGATCGGGCGCGAGAGCCTCGGCAGCTGGTTCGAGCAGTCGCTCGTCGCGCGCCGGCAGGAGCATGCCGCCTATGCTGCCGAGACGGTGATCGAGATCGAGCCGGAGGATTACCAGCACGCCGCCGGCCTCGTGACCTACTACAACCGGCACAAGTATCACGCCGCCCTGATCAGCGACGAGCCGGGACTGGGCCGCGCGCTCTATATCGCCTCCTGCCCGGGCGACTGGCAGAACGAGGCGATGGTCCGCCAGGGCGAGGCGGTGGCGCTCGAGGAGGGGCCGGTCTCGCTGCGGGTCGAGGTGGAGGGCGCGCGCCAGCGCTTCCTCTACCGCCAGGACGAGGGGGACTGGCGCCCGGTCGGACCCCAGCTCGACGCCAGCGTGATCTCGGACGAGGGCGGGCGCGGAGAGCATGCCTCCTTCACCGGCGCCTTCGTCGGGATCCTGGCCTTCGACACCAGCGGCCAAGCCCGCGAGGCGCGCGTCCGCCGCTTCGGCTACCACCCCGCCTGAGGCCGCGCGCGGGCGAGGGGGCCGGCCTCCGGGGGCATCGAGCCCCCCTCGGCCGGGCGCCGCGAGCGCGGCGCGGCCCGCCTCCGCCCGGACGCGTCCCATCTTCTCTTTCGAAATATCCCGGGGGTGAGGCCCGCAGGGCCGAGGAGGCAGCGCCCCCTCTCCCTCGGCCAGCCGCGCCGCGCGCCCGGGGACCTATCGCGCGAGGCCCGTACCACGGCCCATCCAGCCGGCTTGCAACCTCGCCGCGCATTCCGCAGAGTAATCCCAGGCCCGTACCGGGAGCGTCATCGGGTTTGATGGCGCCCGGGCAGGCTCAAGGGAGGACGACATGATCAACAAACTCATTGGGACCACCGCGCTCGCGCTGGCTCTGGCCTCGGGTGCCGCGGCGCAGGACAGCATCGAGATGCGCTTCCAGAGCAGCGACAACTCGGGCACTGCCGCCTTCGAGATCCAGCAGGACTGGGCGGCCCATGTCGGCGAGATGTCCGACGGCCGGATCAGCATCGAGATGCTGCCGGTGGGCTCCATCGTCGAATACAACGAGACGCTCGATGCCGTGGGGGCGGGCATTCTCGACGGGCATATCACCGACAGCTCCTATTTCACCGGCAAGGATGCCGCCTTCGCGCTGATCGGCAACCCGGTCGGGGCCTATTCCTCGCCTGCCGAACTGCGGGGCTTCTTCGACGAGGGCGGCGGCACCGAGCTTTATAACGAGATCCTGGCGCCCTACGGCGTCCACTTCATCGGCCCCGCCGCTCAGCCGGCCGAGGCGATCCCCTCGACCGTGCCGATCGACTCGGTTGCCGACCTGCAGGGGGTGAAGATGCGCGCGCCGGAGGGCATGGTGCAGTCGGTCTTCGCCTCCGCCGGCGCCGCGCCGGTGAACCTGCCCCAGTCCGAGGTCTTCACCTCGCTCGACAAGGGCGTGATCTCGGCCGCCGATGCCACGACGCTTGCCACCAACCACTCGATGGGGCTGCACGACGTGGCGATGCATCCGATCTGGCCGGGCTTCCATTCGCTGCCCCTCAACGAGGTCTCGATGAACGCGGCGGAATGGGACGCGCTCTCGGAGGAGGACCAGCAGCTGCTGACCGACTCCGTCGCCTGGTACGCGGATACCCTGGCCGAGCGGATCGGGCAGCGCGACGAGGAGGTCGCCGAGGAGCTGCGCGCGACCGAGGGCGTCACCATCCATACCTGGTCGGAAGAGGCGAAGCGCGAGTTCCGCCAGATCGCGCAGGAGCAATGGGCCCCCTTCGCCGAGCGGTCGGACAACGCCCAGCGCGTCTATGACAGCCTGACGGCCTATCTGTCTGAGCAGGGCCTCCTCTAGCCTTCGACACGAGAGCAGATCGCAACGAGGCCGGCCGGGCGAGCACAGCGCCCGGCCCTTGAAGGAGGCCGTCTTGGACCCCGAAGACCACAATGCCCGCGACCCGGTTCTCGTGCCGCAGGACCCGCTTTCGGCATGGCTGGCGCCGCTGGGGCGCGTCGTCAGCCTCGCCTTTCTCTTCATCACCGCGATCACCTTCCTCGAGGTGGTGCTGCGCTACGGCTTCAATGCGCCGACGCAATGGGTGCACGAGACGACGATCGCCCTGACGGCGATCTGCTTCGCCTTCGGCGGCGCCTATTGCCTGGCGCTCGACCGGCATATCCGGGTCGTGCTGATCTACGACGCCCTCTCGCCGGCCCTGCGCCGCTGGTTCGACGTCGGCATCTCGGTCATCGGGGCGCTGGCCTGCGCGCTCATGGCCTGGGCGGCCTGGAGCCTTGCCTTCAAGGGCTTCGTCTCCGCCGGCGGAGAATTCCGGCTGGAGACGAGCGGCAGCGCCTGGAACCCGCCGACCCCGGCCATCGTGAAGGCGGTGCTCTTTGTCACCCTCTGCGTGATGTGCCTGCAGTTCGCCCTGCAGGCGATCCGGCACCTGCGCCGCGACCCGGCCGAAGAGACGCCGCATCCAATCGAAAGCGCGGAGACCATCGACGATGTTTGACCTTTCCGCGCTGGGCATCGGCGGCGGCAGCCTGATGATGTTCGGCATGCTGCTGGTGCTTCTGCTGACCGGCATGCCGCTGGCCTTCGTCACCATCCTCGTGGCGCTGATCTTCGCGCTGGGCTGGTTCGGCCCGATGGCCGTGCCCATCGTCACGACCCGCATCTATTCCTTCATCATGCAGTACGTCTTCGTCTCGGTGCCGATGTTCGTGCTGATGGCCTCGATCCTCGACCGCTCGGGGATCGCGCGGGATCTCTTCGACGCGATGCGTCTCGTCGCGGGGCGGATCCGCGGCGGCGTGGGCGTGCAGACGCTGCTGGTCGCCGTCGTGCTGGCCGCCATGTCCGGCATCATCGGTGGCGAGATCGTGCTTCTGGGCCTGCTCGCCCTGCCGCAGATGCTGCGGCTGGGCTACGACCGAAAGCTCGCCATCGGCATCGTCTGCGCAGGCGGCGCGCTGGGCACGATGATCCCGCCCTCGATCGTGCTGATCATCTTCGGCCTCTCGGCCAATGTCTCCATCGGAGAGCTTTTCACCGCCTCCTTCCTGCCCGGCGTCATGCTGGCAGGGTTCTACGCGGGCTACGTCCTGCTCGTGGGTTTCTTCCAGCCGCACAAGGCGCCGGTCCCGGAGGAGGTCGATACCCGCCCGCTGGCTGAGCGGCTGACATTGCTGCGCGGCTTGATCCTGCCGCTCCTGGTGGTCGTCTTCGTGCTCGGCTCGATCTACGGCGGCATCGCCTCGGTGACCGAGGCTTCGGCCATCGGCGTCGTCGGCGTGATGCTCTCGACCGTGCTGCGGGGGGAGTTCAGCCTGCGCATGATGTCCGACGCCGCGCTGCAGACGCTGCGGACCTGCGGGATGATCGTCTGGATCGGCGTGGGGGCGACGGCGCTGATCGGGGTCTACAACCTGATGGGCGGCATCCATTTCATCGAACAGCTTCTGCTGGGTGTCTCGGACAATCCGCTGGTCGTCCTGCTGGTGATGATGCTGATCCTCGTGGTGCTGGGCATGTTCCTCGACTGGGTCGGGATCGCGCTGCTGACCGTGCCGATCTTCACCCCCATCGTGGTCGAGCTGGGCTACGACCCGATCTGGTTCGGCGTGCTCTTCTCGCTGAACATGCAGATGTCGTTCCTGTCGCCGCCCTTCGGCCCGGCGGCCTTCTACCTGAAAAGCGTGGCGCCGCCCGATATCTCACTGGGCACGATCTTCGCCTCGCTCCTGCCCTTCATCGGGCTGCAGCTTCTGGCCCTCGCGCTGGTCATCGCCTTCCCGCAGATCGCCCTGTGGTACAGGTGATCGCCCGGCGCTAGTCCAGGCGAAAGACCTTGTCGCGCGAGGCGGCGCCGCGGATCAGGGCCAGCCGCCCCGGCGCCACACCCAGCGCCTTGGCCAGCAGCTTGCGCGCGGCCTCGGTCGCCTTGCCCTTCTCCGGCGCCGCGGTCACCCGGATCGCGACGCCGCCCTCGGCCTCTGCCACGGCATCGCGCCCGGCGCCGGGCGTCACCCGCACGGCAATCGCCGCGCCGGGGCTGGCAAGGTGCGACAGGTCGGGCGGGCGCGGCGGCATCGGCATCTCCTTGCAGGCGGGCGCGGGCGGCGCGAGACTAACGGCGCACGGCAGGGAAGGGCAGGGATGACCACGGGATTTTACACGGACGAGCGCTGTTTCTGGCACGGCGGCGGCAATTACGCAGGGATGCTGCCCGTGGGCGGCTGGGTGCAGCCCATGGCCACCGGCGGCCTGCCTGAAAGCCCGGAAAGCCGTCGCAGGCTGAAGAACCTCGCCGAGGCGACGGGGCTGCTGGGCCAGCTTCAGACCTCCTCCGCCGCGCCGGCGGATCGCGAGGCGCTGCTGCGCGTCCACCCGGCGGAATACCTCGATGCCTTCAAGGCCGCCTCCGACGCGGGCGGCGGAGAGCTGGGGCTGCGCACGCCATTCGGCCCCGGCGGCTACGAGATCGCCGCCCTCTCGGCGGGGATGGCGAGCGAGGCGCTGCGCGCCGTCGCCTCGGGCGCGCAGGACAAGGCCTATGCCCTGTGCCGCCCGCCGGGGCACCACTGCCTGCCCGACTGGCCCAACGGCTTCTGCCTTCTGGCCAATATCGCCATCGGCATCCGCGCCCTGCAGGCCGAGGGGCTGACGCGCCGCGTCGCAGTGCTGGATTGGGATGTGCACCACGGCAACGGGACCGAGGCGATCTTCTACGAGGATCCGGAGGTGCTGACCGTCTCGATCCATCAGGAACGGAACTACCCGCTCGATACCGGGGATTTCGCGGACCGCGGGCGCGGCGCGGGGGAGGGGGCGAACCTCAACATCCCGCTGCCGCCCGGATGCGGCCATGCCGCCTACCTGCGTGCGATGGAGCGTCTGGTGCTGCCGCAGATCCGCGCCTTCGCGCCCGACCTCATCGTGATCGCCTGCGGCTTCGACGCCGGGGCGAATGATCCGCTGGGCCGGATGCTCTGCACCGCCGAGACCTTTGCCGAGATGACCCGCTCCGTCATGGCGCTGGCGGATGAGGTCTGCGGTGGCCGCCTCGCCATGGTGCACGAGGGCGGTTATTCGGAAACCTACGTGCCCTTCTGCGGCCATGCCGTGCTGCAGGTGCTGTCCGGCAGCGGGACAGAAGCGCCCGATCCCTTCGCCAAGACCTTCGCGCAGCGCCAGCCATCGGAAGGGTTCGACGCCTATGTCTTCGGCCTGATCGAGGAGATGGCCGAGGCTCTTTGAGGCGCGGCGGGTTGGCGGCGGGCGCGCGAGCGCCGATATGGGGCGCGAAGAGACACGAGGACGCCCTATGACCACACCCGCACATCCCGCCGCGATGGAGTTCCTGCTCGCGCGCCGCTCGCGCCCCGCCAAGCTGCTGGCCGATCCGGCGCCGGACCGCGAGGCGCTGGCGCCGATCCTGACCGCCGCGCTGCGCGTGCCCGATCACGGCAAGCTGGAGCCATGGCGCCTGATCGTGCTGGAAAAGCCGGCGCTGCGGCGGCTGGCAGCGGCGGCGCAGGCGCGGGGGGAGGCGCTGGGCCTCGAGGCGCGGGACATCGACAAGGTGGTCGCGCAATACGCCGACTCGCCCCTCGCCGTGGCCGTGATCTCGGCCCCGAAGGAGAGCCCCGTGCCGCGGATCGAGCAGCAGCATTCCGCCGCCTGCGTGTGCCTGTCGCTGGTCAACGCGGCCCTCGCCTCGGGCTGGGGCGCAAGCTGGCTGACCGGCTGGGCGATCCATGACGCGACCTTCCGGCGCGAGGCGCTGGATCTGGCAGAAGGCGAGGAGGTCGCCGGCGTGATCCACATCGGCACCGCCCGTTCCGCCCCGCCCGAGCGGCCGCGCCCCGATGTCGCGGCGCTGACGACCTGGCTGGCCGAATGATCCTGCGCGATCTGCTGCGGGTGCTGGGGCAGCTTGGCGATCCGCGCTTCCTGCGGGTGCTGGCGCTGGGCGTCGGGCTGACGCTGGCGCTGCTGATCGGCGCCTGCGCCGCCGCGCTCTGGGGCGCGGGCGCGCTGGCGCCCGAGACGCTGCGCCTGCCGCTGCTCGGCGAGGTTGGCTGGCTCGACGATGCTGCCGGCTGGGGCGCGGCGCTGCTGGTGCTGGGGCTGTCGGTATTCCTGATGATCCCCGTCGCCTCGGCGATCACCTCGATCTTCCTCGATCAGGTGGCGCAGGCGGTCGAGGACCGCTGGTATCCGGGCCTGCCCGCCGCCCATCAGGTCACGCTTTTGCAGGGGCTGCGCGACACGCTCGGCTTTCTGGGGCTGATGCTGGCGCTGAACGCCGGGGTCTTCGCCCTCTCGCTGGTCTTTCCGCCCGCAGGGCCTTTCCTGTTCCTCGGGCTGAACGGCTGGCTGCTGGGGCGGGAATACTTCACCCTCGCCGCCCTGCGGCGCGAGGGGCGGGCGCAGGCGCTGGCCCTGCGCCGCCGCCATGCCGGGCAGATCTGGCTGGCGGGTGTGCTGATGGCGCTGCCGCTGGTGGTGCCGGTGATGAACCTGCTGGTGCCGGTTCTGGGGGCCGCGGCCTTCACGCATCTCTACCACCGCGTCGCCGCGCCGAGGGGAGGGCGATGACGGAGACCTGATCGAAAGGACTCTGGCCGCAGACTGGTTTCGCCGCGGTGCCGAGATTAGGATCCCAGTCATGCAGACAAACGAACCCGCCTATCCCGCCTATGCCCTGCCGGAGCGTGTCGCCGATGGCATCGTCCATGCCTTCGGCGTGGTGCTGGCGATCACCGGCGCGGTGCTGCTGATCGTCTTCGCGGCGCGCCACGGCGGTCTGGGCAGCGGGCAGGTCGCCGCCGTCTCGGTCTATGGCGGCGCGCTGATCGCGACTTTCCTCGCCTCGGCCTGCTACCACATGACCCCGTGGGAGGGGCCGCGTCCCTGGCTGCGGCGGCTGGATCACGCGGCGATCTACCTCAAGATCGCGGGCACCTACACGCCGCTCGTCGTGCTGATCGGCAGCGTCTTCGCCTATTCGATCCTCGCGCTGGTCTGGGCGCTCGCCCTCGCGGGGGCCGTGGTCAAGGTCTTCTTCTGGAGCGCGCCGGGCCGGATGGCGCCGGTGCTTTACCTGATCCTCGGCTGGCTCAGCCTCGCGCTGGTCTGGCCGCTGGCCATGGTGCTGCCGGCGGTGCCGCTGGCGCTGATCGTGGCGGGCGGCCTGCTTTACACGCTGGGCGTGGTCTTTTTCAGCTGGGAAAGCCTGCGCTTCTCGAACGCCATCTGGCACAGCTTCGTGCTGGCGGCCTCGGGCTGCTTCTTCGCCGCCATCGCGCTGGGGCTTCAGGCGCTGGGCTGACCCAGCCCGGGTGTCAGTAACCTGCCTGCGCCGCGGCGCGCCGCACGGCCTCTCGCCTCGCGCCGTTCGGCGGGTGGGTGCCAAGGAAGCGGTTGCCCGGATCGGGGATGCGCAGGAAGAAATCGGCCCCCCGCAGCGGATCGTAGCCGGCCCGCGCCGCAATCGCCGTGCCCATGGTATCGGCCTCAAGCTCGAAATCCTGGCTGTAGCTGCGCGCGCCCACGGCGGCGCCCAGCTGCTGGGCGGCGGCCACGGCCTCGGGGCTGGTCTGCCCGAAGGTGCCGGCCAGCCGGACGAAGACATCGGCCCCGACGGCCGCCGCCTCGTTCTGCCGGTCGAGGTGACCGGCGATGTGGTGGCTCGCCTCGTGCGACAGGATGAAGGCCATCTCGTCGGCATTGTCGACATCGTCCAGCAGCGCCAGCGTGAAGGCGATGACGGGCCGGCCGAAGGCGTCGCGGGTCTGGAAGGCATTGGCCGGGATGCCGGGCCGGTCGTCGACGACGATGCGCAGGTCGCAATCGGTGCCCGGCGCGGCATTGACGCGGCAGAAGGCCTCGGCCACCGGCTCCACCCGGTCCACGACCTCGACGAACATGCGCGCCTTGTCGCGGTCCAGGCCCTCGGGCGCGCCGGTGCCGATGGACTGCGGCTGCGCCTGCGGCGCAGGGCCGGGCGCAGGCGGCATCACGGTGACGCTGCCGCAGGCGGCAAGGGCGAGGCAGACGCAAAGCGTCGGCAGAAGGCGGATCAGGGGCATAGACAGGGCTCCGGCCGGGAGGGGGCGGGACAGCCACCACCATAGGGGCTACGGCAGCAGCAGGCCAGTCCCAGCCGCGTGATCGCCGCGCGCGCTTGCGCCGCCTTCCGCGCCGCCCTAGCATCCAGTCCATGTTCACCATCGAGCACGATTTCGACGCCACGGTCGTCACCCTCGTCGACGAGGGCACGGATACCTCCGGCCCCTTGCAGGAGGACGTGACCGTCAGCGCCTTCGAGGATTGCGTGACCTTCGAGCAATACGATGCCCGCAGCGACAGCGTCGTGCGGATCACCCTCTCGACCGATCAGGCGCGCGAGCTGACCGCCGCGCTGAACCTGCCCGAGGGCATCTACCGCATGAAGAAGCGGGACTGACGGCATGCCCGCGCTGGTTCCGACCGACCATTCCTGCACCGTGACCTGGCTCGGCCGCTCCACCGCGCGCGATGCGCCGCGGGTCCGGGCCGAGGCGGCAGATCACCTGGTGCTGGATTTCGCCGGGGTCGAAGGCGAGGCGCATGCCGGTCTGACCCGCCCCTCCTGCAGCCGCGTCACCCAGCAGCACCCCCGCGGCACCGAGATCCGCAACGTCCGCCAGCTGTCGATCGTCTCGGAGGAGGAGATGGCCCTTATCGCCGCCGAGCTGGACCTCGAGCGGCTGGATCCACTCTGGCTCGGCGCCACGCTGGTGGTCGAGGGGATCGCGGATTTCAGCCATCTGCCGCCTTCGTCGCGGCTGCAGGCGGCAAGCGGGCTGACCCTCTGCATCGACATGACGAACGAGCCCTGCAACATCGTCTCCGCCACCATCGAGGAGGCCCGGCCCGGCCATGGCAAGCGCTTCCGCGCCGCCGCGAAGGGCCGCCGCGGCGTCACCGCCTGGGTGGAGCGGCCGGGCCGGCTCGACCTCGGCAGCGCGCTGCGGCTGCACGTCCCGCGGCAAAGGGCCTGGGCGCCCGGCGGGGCGTCATGACCGGGGCCGGCGCGCAGGTCATAGACGGCAAGGCCATGGCTGCCGATCTGCGCGGGCAGGTCGCGGGCCATGTCGCGCGCCTGCAGACAGAGCATGGGGTGACCCCCGGTCTCGCCGTGGTTCTGGTCGGAGAGGATCCCGCCAGCGCCGTCTACGTCCGCTCCAAGGGCCGGATGACGCGCGAGGTCGGCATGACCGGCTTCGAGCATCGCCTGCCCGCCGAGACGGAGGAGGCGACGCTGCTGCGGCTGATCGGCCAGCTCAACGTCGATCCCAATGTGCACGGCATCCTCGTGCAGCTGCCGCTGCCCGCCCATATCGACGAGGCGCTGGTGATCGGCGCCATCGCGCCGGACAAGGATGTCGACGGCTTTCATGTCACCAATATCGGCCGGCTCGCGACGGGGCAGGCGGCCATGGTGCCCTGCACGCCGCTGGGCTGCCTGATGATGCTGCGCCGCAGCTTGGGCGATCTGTCCGGGCGAGAGGCGGTGGTGATTGGCCGGTCGAACATCGTCGGAAAGCCGATGGCGCAGCTTCTCCTGCGCGAGGGCTGCACCGTTACCGTCGCCCATTCGCGCACCCGCGATCTGCCGCAGGTCGCCCGCCGGGCCGAGATCCTCGTCGCCGCCGCCGGACGGCCGGGGCTGGTCCAGGCAGAGTGGATCAGGCCCGGCGCCACGGTGATCGATGTCGGGATCAACCGCGTCACCGATGCCGAGGGGCAGCAGCGCCTGACCGGCGACGTCGATTTCGCCGCCGCCTCGCAGGTCGCGGCCGCGATCACGCCGGTGCCGGGCGGCGTCGGCCCGATGACCATCGCCTGCCTGCTGGCCAATGCGCTGGCAGCCTGCTGCCGCGCCCATGGCCTGCCCGCCCCCGATGGCCTGACCGCCTGAGCCGCGTTGTCCCCGACCCCTCCGGCCTCGCGCGCCGCATCCCGGGTTTTCTGGTTGCAGATTGGAGATGTCCAGAAATCGTGGTCGTCCGGTATGCTGCCCTTGCCGACAGTCGCCGAACGGAGGTCACTATCTGGTTTGGCGACTGTCCGATTAATGATCGTCATTGGCAGGGCGAGCGTGTCAATATGAGGGGCGCGCGAAACAGGTTTGCAATATGAATTACTTTGATCTTGCTGTACTAGTGATCCTCTCGTCTCTTACGACTTTGGTAATAGACCTCAGTAGGAAATCCGGGGTCCTTGCCGAGCAAGGCAATAAACCTAGAGCGACATTCTTTACACTCGCCGCTGCTGTGCTGCAGGTCGCAACGGTGTTTCTCGCTATTCAAGTCGGATTTCGTCTGTTCTCACTATGAGTCATATTCACTGAAGGCCTTCATCAGAAACTTAGCGTCAGGCAACAAGAGCTCGAAGCCGACATCGGGCCGAGGGCACGGCAACGGGCACCCTTCAGATACACCCCCTAAACATATCCGCGCCGCCTGCCGCCCGCCTTATCGCCGGGCCAGCCGCGCCCGCCCCGCCCCGCCCCGCCTAACCGGCGCCTGCAGCGGCGCCAGCACGGGTCGCGGCCCGGTCAGTACCGCCAGCGCGCCCGGGTTCAGAAGCCCCGAAAGCGGCGGCTGATCGGGCCGCATTCCCCCGGTGTAGGCGCCATAGGCCGGCAGGATCAGGCGGTGCTCGTCAAAGAGGAACGCGCGGCGCGCGGCGCAGCCGGGCAGGGCCAACTTCGGATGCCAATGCCCCGAGACCTCGCCCGAGGGGTTCTGCTCGGCGATATGGACGAAGCGCAGCGGCCCGCGCCTCATCTCGGCCAGATGCGTGCCGCCGAGGGCGAGGGGGCCGGGGTCGTGGTTGCCCTCGATCCACCACCACTGCCGCCCGGCCTGCAGCGCGGCAAGGCTCTCGGCATCCTCGTCCCTCAGCGCCTGCGCCGCCGCCAGATCGTCGAAGCTGTCGCCAAGGCACAGGACCTCCTCGGCACCGGTCGCGGCCACGTCCTGCGCCAGCCGGGACAGCGTCTCGGTCACCTCGTAGGGGGGCAGCATCACGCCGCGCCGCCGGGCCATGCGCTCCGACTTGCCAAGGTGCAGGTCCGCGACGACAAGCAGCCCCTCCTCGGGCCAATAGAGAGCGCCCGATCCGAGGGCCGTCAGCCGCAGCCCGGCAAAGCGGATCTCGATCCCGTTCATGCTGCGTTCCTACCGCCGCGCGGCAGCGGGGTTCAAGAGGCCAGCAGCCGGCGGTAGAGCGCGATCAGCGCCTCCGCCTCCTGCTCGATCCGGAAGTGGTCCAGCACGTGCTGGCGTGCCGCGCGGCCCCGGGTTGCCAGCGCCTCGGGATCGGCCAAAGCGGCTTCCGTCGCCTCTGTCAGCGCCGGCAGATCCTCCGCCGGCACCAGTGTGCCCGTCACGCCCTCCGCGACCAGCTCCTCGAAGGCGCCGACGCGGGTGGCGACGACCGGCACGCCGCAGGCCATCGCCTCGAGCGGGGTCAGCCCGAACCCCTCCCACCGCTGCGGCGCGACGTAGAGGTCGAGCGCCTGGAACCAGGGCGCGATCGAGGGGCCGCTGTCCTCGGGCAGGATATGCAGGCGGTCCGCCAAGCCGGCCTCGGCGATCTTGCGCCTCTGCTCGGCGACGAAGCCTTCGAACTGCGGCGTCACTCCGCCCATGATCACGCCCTGCACCTGCGGGTGACGCGGCAGGATCTCCAGCATCGCATCGACGAAAAGATCGACGCCCTTCTGTGGCCGCACCCGCCCGAAGCAGCCGACCAGCAGCGCTTCCTCCGGCAGCCCCAGCCTGCGCCGCAGCGCCGCGCGATCCGGGGCAGGGGAGAACAGCGCGGTGTCCACGCCGTGGCGGATCACCTGCGCCTCCCGCTCGAGGTAGGCCGCCGCGCGCGAGGATGTCGCGACCACGGCGTCCATCCGGCCGATCAGCCGGCGGGTATGCTTCGAATGGCGGCGCTGGGCGGCGGAGGTGAAGATCAGCTTCAGCCGCTTGCGCAGCAGGTGTTTCAGCGCAAGGCCGGCCAGCATCTCGATATTGCGGCGGGCATGCCAGACGCGGGGGCCCGACGGGCCGCGCCGCGGCATGAGCGCCAGATCGCGCAGGCGCAGGCGCGGGATGCCGTCCGGCAGGACCGGGCCCGCGGCGGCAATGGCGATCTGACGCGCCTGGATCGGCACCAGCCGCAGCACGGTGGAGGTGACGCCAGAATAGCGCCGCTTGAGGTTGGGCGCGATGACCTCGATCTCGCGCGCGTCGCGATAGCTCATGCCGTCTTGCCTTCCGCCAGGGCGTGCAGGGATGCCGCCAGCTCGGCGATCAGGGCATCGCCCTGCCGCGCCGCGCCGCGCGCTGCCGCCCCCCTCTGCCGCAGCACCTCGGGCGCGTCCAGCAGCGCCGCCACGGCATCGGCAAGCGCCTGCGCGTCCTCAACGGTCTCCAGCGCCCCCGCAGCCTCCAGCGCGGCATAGGCCTGCGCGGCGTTCGGCACCTTCGGCCCGGCAAGGATCGCGGCGCCAAGGCTGGCCGGCTCGAAGGGGTTGTGCCCGCCGGCCTCGCCCCAGGACCCGGCGAGGAAGGTGATCGGGCTCAGGCTGTACCACAGCCCCATCTCGCCCAGCGTATCGGCGATCCAGACCTGCGCGGCGCCCGGATCGCCCTCACTGCGGCGGGCCGTGGTCAGCCCCCTCTCATGGGCGAGGGCGGCGATGGCCTCGGCCCGCTCCGGGTGGCGCGGGGCGAGGATCAGCAGAAGGTCGGGCCTGTCCCGCAGCAGGTGCAGATGCGCCTCCAGCACCGGCGCATCCTCCCCCTCGTGGGTCGAACTGGCGCACCAGACCGGCCGGCCCAGCGCGCCGCGCAGCCGCGCAAGCTCGGCGGCATCGACGGGCGGCGGCGCGGCGGCGGACTTGAGGTTGCCGGCCAGCCTGACCTGCCGCGCCCCGAGCGCCGCCAGCCCGTCGCGGGTGGCGGCATCCTGCGCGGCGATCATGTCGAACTGGCCCAGCACATGCGCGGCGCTGCGCGGAAAGCGGCCCCAACCCCTGAGGCTGCGCGCCGAGAGGCGGGCGCCGATCAAGGCCCGCGGGACCCCCGCGCGCGCGCAGGCCTCGAGCGTCAGGGGCCAGATCTCGCTTTCGACGAAGACCGCCAGCGCGGGCCGCCAATGGGAAAGGAACCGCGTCACCGGCGGGCCGTCGAAGGGGGCGAACTGGTGCAGCACCCCTTCGGGCAGGCGCCGCGCCAGCACCTCGGCCGAGCTGGCGGTGCCGGTGGTCACGAGGATGCGATACTCGCCGCGCAGCGCCTCGATCAGCGGCAGGATCGACAGGCTCTCGCCCAGGCTGGCGGCATGAAACCAGATCAGCGGCCCCTCGGGGCGGGGCAGGGTGGCGCGGCCCGCTCGCTCGGCCAGCCGCTCCGGCGCCACCCCCTGCGCGGCAAGCCGCTGCGCCAGCCGCCGCTGGATCAGCGGCTGCCCGAGGCGCGCGGCAAGCCCGTAGGCCCGCAGCAACGGCGGTCTCATCCGCCCGTGTGGCTCATGTGGCGGCTGACCCGGCCCGAGACGTCCTGGCGCGAGTAATCGAAGTCGTGCCCCTTGGGCTTGAGCGCGATGGCGCCGTGGATCGCCTCTTCGAGGGCGGCATCGCTCTCGCTGCCGCGCAGCGGCGCGCGCAGGTCGGCGCTGCCTTCCTGCCCGAGACAGGTGTAGATCTGCCCGGTGCAGGTGACGCGCACGCGGTTGCACCCCTCGCAGAAATTATGGCTGAGCGGGGTGATGAAGCCGATCTTCTGCCCCGTCTCCTCGGCGCGGGCGTAGCGGGCGGGCCCGCCCGTGCTCTCGCGCAGGTCGGTCAGCGTCAGGCTTTCCGCGATGCGGGCGCGCAGATCGCGCAGCGACCAGTACTGGCCAATCCGGTCCTCGTTGCCGATATCGCCCATCGGCATCACCTCGATGAAGGTGATGTCCATGCCGCGCTCGGCGCAGAAGGCCAGCAGCGCCTCGACCTCGTCCTCGTTGAAGCCCTTGAGCGCGACCGTGTTCAGCTTGACCTTCAGCCCGGCGGCCAGCGCGGCGTCGAGCCCGCGCAGCACCTGCGGCAACCGGCCCCAGCGGGTGACGCGGGCGAATTTCTCTTCGTCCAGCGTGTCGAGGCTGACGTTGATGCGCCGCACGCCCGCGGCATAAAGCTGCGGTGCGAAGCGCTCGAGCTGGCTGCCGTTGGTCGTCACGGTGATCTCGTCCAGCGCGCCTGCATCGATGTGCCGCGTCATCCCCTCGAAGAAGGACATGATGCCGCGCCGCACGAGGGGCTCGCCCCCGGTGATCCGCAGCTTGCGCACGCCCAGTCGCACGAAGGCGCTGCAGAGGCGGTCAAGCTCCTCCAGCGTCAGAAGCTCCTTCTTGGGCAGGAACTGCATGGTTTCGGACATGCAGTAGACGCAGCGGAAGTCGCAGCGGTCTGTGACCGAGACGCGCAGGTACTGGATGCGGCGGGCGAAGGGATCGACGAGCTCTGTCATGGACGGAAGGTAGGGTTGCCCCCCGGCCTTGGCAAGCTGGCGCCGAGAGGTGGCGAGGCTGTTGCCGCGCCGGCCCGCGCGGCCTAGCTTGCACGGCATGAAACACATCGCATCCGCCCTTGCCGTCACCCTCGCCCTCGGCGCCTGCGCCCAGGTCGAGCAGGCCTCCGCCCCCGCTCCCGCCGCACCGGCCCCCGCCTCCGACGCGGCGCCGGCGGCCTCCGCCCCCGCGATTACCGCGGGCACGGCCGAGCAGTTCGACACCACCAGCGCGGAAGACCGCGCCGCCGCCACGCAGGCCCCTGCGGAGGGCGCCCAGCGCCTCGGCACCACCGTGGCCTCGCTCGGTGCGCCGACGGAGCCGGGCATCTGGCTCGAGACGCCGCTGGTCTCCGCGGTGACGCCGGGCCGGGTCGAGGCCGCTGGCGGCGCCTCGGTCAACCTCGAACTGCGGCCCTCGGGCGGCAGCGCGGGTTCCGGCAGCCAGATCAGCCTCGCGGCCCTGCGCCTGCTGGAGCTTCCGCTCACCAGCCTGCCCGAGCTGACGGTCTTCAGCCGCTGAACAGACGCCGCCCGCGCCCCCCATCTTCTCTTTGAAAATATCCCGGGGGGCGCGAGGCGCAGCCGAGCGGGGGGCTGGCCCCCCGCCGCGGCCCGGCCCCTATTCCACCGTCACCGATTTGGCGAGGTTGCGCGGCTGGTCGACATCCGTGCCCTTGGCGACGGCGGTGTGATAGGCCAGCAGCTGCGCGGGGATCGCGTAAAGCAGCGGCGCCCAGACCGGGTCGACCTGCGGCATCGCCAGCTCTTCCCAGACACCAGTACCCGCTTCCTCGGCGCCCTTGCGGTCGCTGACAAGCAGCACGCGTCCGCCGCGGGCCATGACCTCCTGCATGTTCGAGACGGACTTGTCGAAAAGCTCGTCGTGCGGGGCGAGGACGATCACCGGCACGCTGTCGTCGATCAGCGCGATGGGGCCGTGCTTCAGCTCGCCCGAGGCATAGGCCTCGGCGTGGATGTAGCTGATCTCCTTGAGTTTCAGCGCGCCCTCGAGGGCCAGCGGATACATCCGCCCGCGGCCCAGGAACAAGATGTCCCGCGCCTCGGCCAGCTTGCGGCCGATACGCTCGGCCTCGGGCTCGATGTCCAGCGCCTGGTGCACGAGGCCGGGAAGGGCGCGCAGCGCGGCGACGAGGCGGGCGTCCTCGGAGCCCGTCAGCCGCCCGCGCGCCCGCGCCGCCTCCAGCGCGAGGCAGGCCAGCACCATGAGCTGGCAGGTAAAGGCCTTGGTCGAGGCGACGCCGATCTCGACGCCGGCGTGGATCGGCAGCACCAGGTCGCTTTCGCGCGCGATGGAGCTTTCGGTGACGTTGACCACCGCGACGAGGCGATCGGCCTTCCCCTTGCAGTAGCGCAGCGCGGCGAGGGTATCGGCGGTCTCGCCCGACTGGCTGAGGAACAGCGCGGCGCTGCGGGCGGGCACGGGCGGCTCGCGGTAGCGGAACTCGCTCGCGACGTCGATATCGACGGGCAGGCCGGCCAGCTGCTCGAACCAGTATTTCGCGACGTGGCAGGCATAATGCCCGGTGCCGCAGGCGATCAGCACCAGCCGGTCGAGATTGGCGAAATCGAGGCCCGGCTCCGGCAGGGTCAGGCTGCCGTCGGGGCGCAGGTATCGCGACAGCGCCTCGGCCAGCACCACGGGCTGCTCGGCGATCTCCTTCGCCATGAAGTGGCGGTGGCCGGCCTTGTCGATGCGCTGCGCGTCGAGGCGGATGGTCCGCACCGCGCGCTGGACCGGGGCGCCGCCCTCATCCCATATCTCGGCGCCCGCCCGCGTCAGCACGGCGAGATCGCCCTCCTCGAGGTAGGTGATCCGGTCCGTCAGGTCGCCGAGGGCGATGGCATCGCTGCCGACGAACATCTCGCCCGTGCCGTGGCCCACGGCCAGCGGGCTGCCCTTGCGGGCGGCGATTATCAGGTCCTCTTCGCCCTCGAAGAGGAAGCACAGGGCATAGGCCCCTTCGAGCCGCGCCAGCACCTGCTGCGCCGCCTCGCGCGGGGACAGCCCCTCGCCGAGGTAGTGATCGCAAAGCAGGGCCACCGTCTCGGTATCGGTCTCGCTGGCAAAGCTGTAGCCGCGCTCGCCCAGCCAGTCGCGCAGGGCGCGGAAGTTCTCGATGATCCCGTTGTGCACGACGGCGACGCGGGGCGTGGCATGGGGATGCGCGTTACCTTCGGTCGCGGCGCCATGGGTAGCCCAGCGGGTATGGCCGATGCCGGACTTGCCGCGCAGCGGCTCGTGCACCAGCAGATCCGACAGGTTCACCAGCTTGCCCACCGCGCGGCGGCGGCCCAGCCGGCCCTCGTCCAGCGTGGCGATGCCGGCGCTGTCATAGCCGCGGTATTCCAGCCGCCCGAGGGCCGAAACGAGAAGCGGCGCGGCCTCGTGCCGCCCGAGGACGCCGACGATGCCGCACATTACGCGTCCCCCTTCGTCCGGGCGGCCTTCTGCGCCCGCAGCTTCTCGAAGAGCCGCCGCGCGAGGCCGGGCTTGTTCACCTGCCGGGCGCGCCCGATGGCCAGATCGCCCGCCGGCACATCGCTGGTGATGACCGAGCCAGAGCCTGTCATCGCCCCGTCGCCGAGGCTCACCGGCGCCACCAGCATGGTGGAGCTGCCGATGAAGGCATCGGCGCCGATGGTGGTGCGATGCTTGAACACGCCGTCGTAGTTGCAGGTGACCGTGCCCGCGCCGATGTTGCTGCGGGCGCCGATATCGGCATCGCCGATGTAGGTCAGGTGGTTGATCTTCGCGCCTTCCGCGACCTGCGCGTTCTTCACCTCGACAAAGTTGCCGATATGCACACCCTCGGACAGCTCCGCGCCGGGGCGCAGGCGGGCGAAGGGGCCGATGGTGCTGCCGCGGCTGACGTGGCAGCCTTCGAGATGCGAGAAGGCGCGGATCGTCACGCCGCTTTCGATGGTGACATCGGGGCCGAAGACGACGTTCGGCTCGATCACCGTGTCGCGCCCGATGGCGGTGTGCAGCGAGAAGAAGACCGTCTCGGGCGCCGCGAGCGTCACGCCGTCCTCTAGCGCGCTGGCGCGGGCGCGGGCCTGAAAGGCGGCCTCGGCCGCGGCCAGCTCGGCCCGGCTGTTGATGCCCAGCGTCTCGGCCTCGTCGCAGCGCACGACGCGCGCGCTCAGGCCGCGCGCACGGGCCACTGAGACGATATCGGTCAGGTAGTACTCGCCCGAGGCATTGTCGTTGCCCACCTCGTCGAGCAGCGAGAACAGCGTGGCGGCATCGGCGGCGACGACGCCGGAATTGCACAGCCCGATGGCGCGCGTGGCCGCGTCGGCATCCTTGTATTCGGTGATGCGCAGCAGGTCGTCGCCCTCGGTCACCAGCCGCCCGTAGCGGGCCGGATCGGCGGGCTCGAAGCCCAGGACGACGACGTCGGCTGCGCGCCGCGCCTCGACCAGCCTTTCCAACGTCTCGGGCGTGATGAAGGGGGTATCGCCGTAAAGGACCACGGCATCGCCTTCGAACCCGTTCAGCGCGGCGCGCGCCTGCATCACGGCATGGCCGGTGCCCAGCTGCTCCTCCTGCCGGGCGCTCAGCGCCTCGTCATCCAGCTTGGCCAGCGCGGCTTCGACCATCTCGGCCTCGTGGCCGGTGACGACGACGGTGCGCTCTGGCTCCAGCGCGCGACCGGCGGCCAGCGCATGGGCCAGCATCGGCACGCCGCCCAGCCTGTGCAGCACCTTCGGAAGATCGGAGTTCATGCGCGTCCCGCGGCCTGCCGCGAGGACGATCAAGGCGGTTGCCATGCCTGTGTCCACTGCCCGTTGTTTTATGTGTTTTCTAGCACCTGTCACGGTGAAGGGGTACCGGCAAGAGATCGTGTCCCATCGCCGCTTCACATTGCCCTTCGCTTCGTTACAGATGACGTCATGACAGAGACCTCCCCCAGATGCGTGATCTTCGACCTCGACGGCACGCTCGTCGACAGCGCCGCCGACATGATCAATGCCGCCAATGCCTGCCTTGAGGGCATGGGCCGCGGCACCCCGCTAGACCCCGAGGGCGACGCCGCCACCGCCTTTCACGGCGGCAGGGCGATGCTGCGGCTGGGGATGCAGCGCACCGGCGGCGAGGACGAGGGGCTGATCGACGCGCATTTCGACGGCTTCCTGCGCGCCTATGGCGAGGCCATCGCGGTGCACACGGTCTTCTACCCCGGCGCGCGCGAGGCCGTGGCCCGGCTGCGGGCGCGGGGCCACAGGGTCGGCATCTGCACCAACAAGCCCGAGGGGCTGGCCGTGCAACTGCTTGAGGCGCTGGGCGCGCGGGATGACTTCGACGCGCTGGTCGGCGCCGATACGCTGCCGGTGAAGAAGCCCGATGCCGCGCCGCTGGTCGAGGCGGTGCGCCGGGCGGGCGGCGATATCGGCCACTGCTGCCTGATCGGGGATACGAAGACCGACCGGCTGACGGCGCAGGCCGCCGGGGTGCCGTCGATCCTGACGACCTTCGGGCCCGAGGGCGCCTTGATGCCCTCACTCGACCCGGATGGGCTGCTGCCCGGCTTCGAGATGCTGGACAGCACGCTCGCCGCGCTGGACTAGGGCCGGATCACTCTTCCGACCAGTCGGTATCCCAAAGCGGCACGGTCGAGATCGCCATCTTGGCCGAGCCTTCGGTCAGCTCGTTCGCATGGGCGAGGTAGATCAGCGTCTGATGCGCCTCGTCGAAGATGCGGGTCACACGCAGCGACTTGAGGATGATCGACCGGCTTTCGCGGAAGACCTGCTCTCCGCCCTCGCCGCGGTCGATGTCGCGGATCACGATGGGGCCGGTCTGGCGGCAGGCGATGGAGGCGTTCGAGGGATCCTCGAACCAGTTGCCCTGGCTGAGGCGGTCGATCAGGCTGCGGTCGAAGTAGGCGATATGGCAGGTCACGCCGTCGACCTCCGGATCCTCGATCGCGTCGATGATGATGTCGTTCCCGACCCAGTCGACGCCGACGCTGCCGACCTCTTCGGCGTGAAGCGGCGTGGCGGTCAGGGCGAGGGCGGCGAGAAGGCGCTTGATCATGTGCCCCGAACGCCCCTGCGGGGCGCCGGTTCCGGGATCAGGCGAGGCCCGCCTCCTCCAGCATCCGGGCGGCCTGCTCCTCGACCAGTCGCTCGCGGCCGCGGCCCTGCACCGGCACGCGCCCCGGCTCCAGCAGCAGCGGCGCGGCGAGCGGGGTGACGCGGTCCAGCACGACGTGATCGACGCGGCCCGCGGTGCGGGAGAGCATCTCCTCGATCCGGCCGAAATCGACGAGGCCGCGGAGCGCTTCTTCGGCGGTGATCTGCAGCATCAGGTGATCCGGGTCGTACTTCACCAGCGTGTCGTAGAGGATGTCGGAGGAGAAGGCCGACTGCCGCCCGGTCTTCTTCGCCTGCGGCGTGTTGCGCTGGATCAGCTGGGCGATATTGGCGCTGGCCTTGAAGGTGCGCTTCATCACCGCGTTGCCCTGCAGCCAGACCTCCAGCCCCTCGCGCAGCGCGCCGGGATCGAAGAGGGGGGCGGGGTCGTCCAGCGGCTCCAGCCCCCAGATCAGCGTGGCGTAATCGGTGGCGACGAAGCCCAGCGGGTTCAGCCCCAGCGCCTCCATCCGGTGGGTCAGGATCAGCCCCAGCGTCTGCTGCGCGTTGCGCCCGGCAAAGCCGTAGACGCAGGTATGGGCGCGCCCGTCGTGGGGAAAGCTCTCGATCAGCAGGCGGTCGCCCTCGGGCAGTTTCGACACATCGCGCTGCAGGCGCAGCCAGTCGCGGGTATGGCCCGGCAGCTCGGGCCAGTCGTCCTGCCGGAACATCCGAAGGATGCGCGCCGAGAGCTGGGTCGAGGTGGCGAACTTCGTGCCCATGAAGGCGGCGATGCGCGGCGTGCGGTCGGGGTTCGGCGAGACGAGGACAGTCATCTCCTTGAGGCTGTCGTAGCGCACGATCTGCCCGCCGATCAAAAAGGTCTCGCCCGGCGTCAGCGTGGCGGCGAACTCTTCCTCGACCTCGCCCAGAAGCTGCTGGCCGCGCCGCATCCGCACCTTGACGAGGTCGGTGCTCTGGATCGTGCCGATGTTCATGCGGATGTCGCGGCTGGCGCGCGGATCGCGCAGTTGCCACTGGCCGTCCGCCCGCTGCAGCAGCCGCTGCCAGCGGTCGTAGGCGCGCAGGGCGTAGCCGCCCGTCGCGCAGAACTCGAGGCAGGCGTCGAAGGCGGCGCGGGTCAGCGTCCGGTAGGCGCCCACGGTCCGCACCTCGTCATAAAGCGCATCCGCCTCGAAGGGCCCGGCGCAGGCGCGGATCAGGATGTGCTGGCACAGCACGTCGCGCGGGCCGGGGCCCTTGGGATCGCCGTCGAGATCGCGCGCCTTCACCGCCTCGAGCGCGGCGACGCATTCGACCACCTCGAAGCGGTTCGCCGGCACCAGAAGCGCCTTGGAGGGCGCGTTGTAGCGGTGATTGGCGCGGCCGATGCGCTGCACCAGCTTCTTGACGTTCTTCGGTGCGCCGACCTGGATCACCAGGTCCACGTCGCCCCAGTCGATGCCTAGATCGAGCGTGCCGGTGCAGACGATGGCGCGCAGGCTTCCCGCCACCATCGCCGCCTCGACCTTTTGCCGCGCCTCGCGCGAGAGGGCGCCGTGGTGGATGCCGATGGGCAGCGATTCGTCGTTCGCCAGCCAGAGGTTGTGAAAGAAGATCTCGGCCTGGGCGCGGGTGTTGTGGAAGATCAGCGTGGTGCGATGCTTCTTCACCTCCTCCAGCACGCGGGGGATGGCATAGGCGGCGCCGCCACCGGCCCAGGGCGGGGGCGCATCGACCTGCAGCATCTCGATATCCGGGTCGGGCCCGGGATCGGCATAGAGGATCTCGCAAGGCGCGGGGGCGGGGGCCAGCTGGGCGGCGAGGGCGGCGGGATCCTCGACCGTCGCCGAAAGGCCGACGCGGCGCAGCCCCGGCGCCATGGCCTGCAGCCGCGACAGCGCCAGCATCAGCTGATCGCCGCGCTTGCTTTCGGCGAGGGCGTGGATCTCGTCCACGATGACCCGGCTGAGGCCCGCGAACATGCGCGGCGCATCCTCGTAGGAGGTCAGCAGCGCAAGGCTTTCGGGGGTGGTCAGCAGGATATGCGGCGGATCGGCGCGCTGGCGCCGCTTGGCGGCCGATCCGGTGTCGCCGGTGCGATCCTCGATCCGGATCGGCAGGTCCATCTCCTGCACCGGGACGGTCAGGTTGCGGCGGATATCGGCGGCCAGCGCCTTGAGCGGCGAGACGTAGAGGGTGTGCAGCCCCTTGTGCAGCCCCTCGGCCAGCTCGACCAGCGTCGGCAGGAAACCCGCCAGCGTCTTGCCGCCGCCCGTGGGCGCGATCAGCATCAGGGCAGGGGCCCCGGCCTGCTCCAGCATGGCGGCCTGATGGGGATGCACCGACCAGCCGCGCCCCGAGAACCAGCGCTCGAAGCGGGGCGGCAGGGGCGTGGCGTCAGGCTTCGGCGCCGCTGGCACCGCCCGCCCCGGGAAGCTTCGCCTGCAATTCCGTGCGCACCCGGTCGGTATAGGCCTGGATGGCGGGATCCTCGATCTCGTCCTCGACCTCGGTCCAGTGCGAGAAGCGCTGGAACAGCGGCTTGAAGGTGTCGATCTCCTCGCGCGTCCAGCCGCTGAGGAAGTCGCTGAGCACGATGTACTTGAACTTGCGCACCGCGGCGACGGCGGCTTCGCCGGCTTCGCTGAGGGTGACCACGCTACGCCGCGCGTCGCGCTGCGAGACCGAGCGCTCGACAAGGCCCATGCGCAGCAGTTCCGTCACCATGCGGCTGGCACGCGAGGGGTCGATGTACAGGCGGGAGGCGATGGTCGAGACCATGACCTCGTCCGTGTCGCAACGGGCGATGGGGCTGTGGATCGCCATCAGCACGTCGAGGTGCGACAGGTCGATCGGCAGCCCGATCTCGCGCAGGGCCCGCTGGCCCAGCTTGCGCCGCCGCAGCTTGATGCGCCAGGCGAGCATCACGCCATCCAGTTCCAGCGCATCCTCCAGCAGGTCACGCTGGATACCCTGGTCCACCAACTGCGCGACGAGTGCTCCGTCCTTGTCCCCCATCGCTTCACTCCTCTCTGCAACTCGTCAACACTGTCATGCGCCGGGCGCGACGTAATGCTGCATGTCACAGCAAAACTGCCTTCGCCAGAAGCGACACACGTATCTCTCGTCGTCGTGAGCCTGTTTTACTACCGCAAGGCGCATTGCGCCCTATCCGGACGCGTGACGGTTTATTGTTTACCATATTATGCCGGACGGGTCCCGAACGGCGTATGCAGGGGGCCGAAGGGACGAAAGGGCGGATCGGCGGCGTTTTTCCGCTACCGCGAAGTCAGTGCCGCAGGCCCCTTGCCATTCCTCGGGCGACACCGAAGGATTGCGCGCACTGTCCCGGCGGTGCCTCCGCCGGGCCGCAGAGCACTACGCGCCGATGCAAATGCGGCGCGATGCACCACAGGGGAGTCATCATGACTATCAAAGCAACACTCAGGGCCGGAACCGCGGCCGTGCTGGTTGCCGCGCTTGGCAGCACCGCCGCCATCGCGCAGCAGACCGGCCCGAACGGCGAGACCCTCGCCGAGAACCAGACCTTCACCTACCGGGTGCTGGACGAGTTTCCGTCGATCGATCCCAACCTGATCGAGGACGTCGAAGGCTCCAACATCGGGCGCAACCTTTTCGAAGGCCTGATGAACCAGGACGAGACCGGCGAAGTCGTGCCCGGCGTGGCCACCGGCTACGAGGTCTCGGACGACGGCCTGACCTATACCTTCACCCTGCGTGACGACGCGCGCTGGTCGAACGGCGAGCCGGTCACCGCCTCGGACTTCGTCTATTCCTGGCAGCGCGCCGCCGATCCGGCCACCGCCTCCGAGTACCAGTGGTACATGGGGCTGATGCAGATCGAGAACGTCGACGCCGTCATCGCCGGCGACATGGACCCCAGCGAGCTGGGCGTCGAGGCGACCGACGATCACACGCTGACCGTCACCCTCTCGCAGCCGCTGCCCTACTTCGCGCAGATGGTCACGCACACCACCACGTTCCCGGTGCCGCAGGCGACCATCGAAGAGTTCGGCGACAGCTGGACCCAGCCGGGCAACATGGTCTCGAACGGTGCCTATGTCCTCGCCGACCGCGTGGCGCAGGAGTACATCACGCTCGAGAAGAACCCCGAGTACTGGGATGCGGACAACGTCTACATCACCGAGGTCACGGCGCTCATCATCAACGACGAGAACCAGGCCCTGACCCGCTGGGAAGCCGGCGAGCTGGACCGGACCGACGTTCCCGCCGGCCAGTTCCCGCAGCTGCAGGAAGAGTACGGCGACGAGGCGGTCTCCGTGCCGCAACTCTGCACCTACTACTACAACGTGAACCTGTCCGATCAGGGTCTCGAGGCGCTTGACGACCAGCGCGTGCGCGAGGCGCTGAGCCTGGCGATCGACCGCGACATCATCGTCGAGAACGTGCTCGCCGGCGGTCAGCGCCCGGCCTACACGCTGACGCACTGGGCCACCGCGGGCTTCGAAGCCCCCGAGGTCGAAGTCGCGCAGATGACGCAGGAAGAGCGCAACGAGCGCGCCAAGGAGCTGATGGCCGAAGCCGGCTACGGCGAAGACGGCGAGCCGCTGAACCTCGACATCCTGTACAACACCTCCGAGGCGCACCAGCAGGTCGCCGTGGCGGTTGGCCAGATGTGGCAGCAGACGCTGGGCGTGACCACGCAGCTCGACAACATGGAATGGCAGACCTTCCTGAACGAGCGTCACAACCTGAACTACCCGGCGATCGCGCGCGCCGGCTGGTGTGCCGACTACAACGAGGCCTCCAGCTTCCTCGACATCATGGACACGAACTCGTCCTACAACGACAGCGGCTTCTCCAACGAGGAGTACGACAACCTGCTGACCGAGGCGAAGACCGCCGAGGATCCGCAGCCGCTGTACCAGCAGGCCGAAGAGATCATCGTCCAGGAGTGGCCGATCCTGCCGATCTACCACTACGCCAGCGTCTTCATGCTGGATGACACGATCAAGGGCTGGCCGCTCGAGAACGCGCAAGAAAACTGGTACGCCCGTCAGCTGTACCGGGTTGCCGACGAGTAAGCGCCGCCCTGCGCTTGCTTCCCGCGCCCCCTTGTCCTAGGGGGCGCGGGTCCAGCCTCTTCCTCCGAACGGGGGGCTCCACACAGGGCCAGGTCTCATGCTCAGCTATGTCCTGCGACGCATCGCCGTCGCCATTCCCACGATCCTGCTGCTGATCGTCATCTCATTCGTCCTGATGTTCGCCGCGCCCGGCGGTCCGTTCAACGGTGAACGGGCCCTGCCAGCGCAGGTGATGCAGAACCTCGAGGCGCGCTACGGCCTCGACCAGCCGTACTGGAAACAGATGGCGGACTACGTCTGGAACGTGGTCGTCCATTTCGATTTCGGTCCGAGCTTCCAGTACCGCGACCGCACCGTCAACGACGTGATCGCGCAGGGCTTCCCCGTCACGCTGACCTACGGCTTCTGGTCCTTCGTGGTCGCGGTGATCGCCGGCGTCAGCCTTGGCGTCACGGCCGCGATCCGGCACAACAGCGCCGTGGACTACACCGCCGTCGGCATCTCGATCGGCGCGCAGGTGCTGCCGAACTTCGTCATGGCGCCGATTCTGGTGCTGATCTTCACCCTCTGGCTGGGCTGGCTTCCGGGCGGCGGCTGGCAGGGCGGGCAGTGGAACTACCTTGTTCTGCCGGTGATCGCGCTCTCGACCTCCTACATGGCCTCGATCAGCCGGATCACCCGCTCCTCGATGCTCGAGGTGCTGAACGCCGGCTTCATCCGCACCGCCAAGGCCAAGGGCCTGCCAATGCGGCGCATCATCCTGCGCCACGCGCTGAAACCGGCGATGCTGCCGGTGCTCAGCTACCTCGGCCCCGCCTTCGTCGGCATGATCACCGGATCGGTCATCATCGACGTCTATTTCTCGACCGGGGGCATCGGACAGTTCTTCGTGAACTCCGCCTTCAACCGCGACTATTCGGTGATCATGGGCATCACCATCCTCGTGGGTGTGCTGACGGTCACCTTCAACCTCGTCGTCGATCTGCTCTACGCCTGGATCGACCCGAAAATCCGCTACTGAGGGAGGGCTAGATGGCAACGCAAACCGCCGAGGCCGACCTGGGCCAGCAGCCCGTCAAGGGCCGCTCTCTCTGGGCCGATGCCCGCACGAGGTTCTTCCGCAACAAGGCCGCCGTCGCCGGCCTTGTCGCGCTGATCCTGATCTGCCTCTTCGCCTTCTTCGGAGAGTTCCTGGCGCAATACGAGCGCGCCTATGTCGACTTCTCGCTGATGGGCCGCAACGCGGTCAACGGCGTGCCCTCGATCGAGACGGGGCACTACTTCGGCACCGACGAGTCCGGGCGCGATCTCTATGCCCGGACCGTGCAGGGGACCCGCATCTCGCTTCTCGTCGGCCTCGTGGGCGCCGGCGTCGCGGTGATCGTCGGCACGCTCTACGGCGCCATCGCCGGCTACATGGGCGGCAAGACCGACAACATCATGATGCGCACCGTCGATATCCTGATGTCGGTGCCCTACATGTTCGTGCTGATCCTGATGCTGGTGATCTTCGGACGCTCGATCACCATGCTCTTCATCGGCATCGGCCTGATATCCTGGCTGGACATGAGCCGGATCGCCCGGGGCCAGACGCTGAGCATCAAGAACAAGGAATTCGTCGAGGCCGCGGTCGCCACCGGCGTGCGCCCCTTCACGATCATCCTGCGGCACATCGTGCCGAACCTCGCCGGCCTCGTCATCGTCTACTCGACGCTGCTGGTGCCGCAGATGATCATCACCGAATCCTTCATCAGCTTCCTCGGCCTCGGCGTGCAGGAGCCGAGCACCTCGCTCGGTGCGCTGATCTCGGCCGGGGCAGGGCAGATGCGCTACGGCGTGCTCTGGCAGCTGCTGTACCCCCTCTTCTTCTTCGTCGTCACGCTCTTCGCCTTCTTCTTCGTCGGCGACGGGCTGCGTGACGCCCTCGATCCGAAGGACCGCTGATGCCCCTTCTCGACATCAAGGACCTGACCGTCACCTTCCGCACCGGCGATGGCGAGGTGAACGCGGTCAACGGCGTGAGCTTCAACATCGAGGAACGCGAGACGCTTGCCATCGTCGGCGAAAGCGGATCGGGCAAGAGCCAGACCGCCTTCGCGGCCATGGGCCTTCTGGCCGCCAACGGCAGCGCCAAAGGAGAGGTCACCTACAACGGGCAGAACCTGCTGGGGCTGAGCCAGCGGCAGATGAACAAGGTCCGCTCCGACCAGATCGGGATGATCTTTCAGGACCCGATGACCTCGCTCAATCCCTACATGCGGATCTCGGACCAGATGGCCGAGGTGCTCATGTTGCACAAGGGCATGGGCAAGAAGCAGGCCGTGGACGAGGCGGTCAAGATGCTGGACGCCGTCCGCATCCCCGATGCCCGCGCCCGCATCACCATGTACCCGCACGAGTTCTCGGGCGGAATGCGGCAACGGATCATGATCGCCATGGCGCTGCTGTGCCGGCCGCGCCTGCTGATCGCGGACGAACCCACGACCGCGCTCGACGTGACGGTGCAGGCGCAGATCATGCAGCTGCTGGGCGAGATCCGCGAAGAGTTCGGGACGGCGATCGTCCTGATCACGCATGACCTCGGGATCGTTGCGGATTTCTGCGACCGCACGCTGGTGATGTACGGCGGCCAGATCATGGAGACCGGGCCAACCGAGCAGCTGTTCGAGCGGCCGACCCACCCCTATACGCTGGGCCTTCTCAAGGCGGTGCCGCGCCTCGACCGCGAGGAAGAGGTGCTGGCCACGATCTCGGGCGAGCCGCCCGACATGAGCCGGCTGCCCAAGGGCTGCCCGTTCAGCCCGCGCTGCGGCTTCGCCTTCGATCCCTGTCCAACCGTCCGGCCGGACCTGGTTCCGGCTTGGGAGGGTTCGCCCATCTGCCGCGCCTGCCATGCCCCCGTCGAGGAGGTTCAGTGATGACCGATCCGAAACACCCGGGCGACCCGGAGGCCCGCGACGCGCAAGGCCGCGCGCAGCACCCCGAAACCGCCGATCCCATTCCCGGCGCGCCGCCGGCCAGCGCGCCCCCCGTCGCGACGCCCCCCGATCCGCGTCCCGCCTCGGCCTCGCCGGGGCAGGGCGGGCCGGAGGACGCCACAGCGGCGCCCGAGGGAATACGGCTCGGCGACGACCTGGGCCACGTCGATCCGGCGCGAACCCAGCCTGCCGGCGCCGGCCAGCCGATCCTGCGGGTCGAGGATCTGAAGGTCGCCTTCGACGTGATGCCGCGCGGCGCCTGGCCCTGGACCAAGCCGAACCAGTTGCATGCCGTGGGCGGCGTCAGCTTCGACCTTGCTCCGGGCGAATGCCTGGGCGTCGTGGGCGAAAGCGGGTCGGGCAAGTCGACGCTGGCCCGCGCCATCGTCGGCACCGTGCCCTCGACAGGCGGCAAAATCCTGTTCGACGGGCAGGACCTTGCCAGCATGTCGCCGCGCGAGCGGCGGGTGCACCGGCGCGACGTGCAGATGGTGTTCCAAGACCCGCTGGCGGCGCTGAACCCGCGGATGACGGTCGGCGACATCATTGCCGAACCGCTGCGCACCCACCGGCCCGACATCGGCCGCACCGAAGTCCGCCGCCGCGTCGCCGAGCTGATGGAGCGGGTCGGCCTGCTGCCGAACCTCGCCAACCGCTACCCGCACGAGTTCTCGGGCGGGCAGTGCCAGCGCATCGGTATCGCCCGCGCGCTGATCCTGCGGCCCAAGCTCTTGATCTGTGACGAGCCGGTCTCGGCACTGGATGTCTCGGTGCAGGCACAAGTCGTGAACCTGCTCAAGGAACTGCAGCGTGACATGGGCATCTCGATGGTCTTCATCGCGCATGACCTTTCGGTCGTGAAGCACATCTCGGACCGGATCGTGGTGATGTACCTCGGCCGGCTGATGGAGACGGCGGCCTCGCGGACCATCACCCGGAGCCCGCAGCACCCCTACACGCAGGCGCTGATCGCCTCGGTCCCGATCCCCGACCCCAAGCTGGAGCGGGCGCGCGAACGGCCCGTGCTGGAAGGGGAACTGCCCTCGCCGCTGAGCCCGCCCTCGGGCTGCGTCTTCCGCACGCGCTGCCCCAAGGCGCATGACGACTGCGCCAAGGGTCCGCCGGCGGTGCAGGACCTCGGGAACGGTCACCTCGTCGCCTGCCCCTACTACAAGGAGCCGAGCGTGCTGGACCGGGCGACCGAGGGCGTCGTCTAGACCCCAGGGTCCGAACCAAACGGAAAAGGGCTGCGCGACGAGGTCGCGCAGCCCTTTGTTCTTTCAGGTTCGGGGCGGCCCGTGGCCGCCCGGCGCCTAGTGCCGCGGGTCGAGGAGCTTTGTCAGCACCGTGTCCGAGGTGATCTGCCCGATCAGGGTGCCGTCCTCTTCGACGACGCCCACCGGCCTGTCGGATTGGCGCACCTCGTCCATCACGCCGCGGATCTCGGCATCGGCCTGCACGGTCAGTGCGGGCTGTCCCTGCGCCGGCTCCATGACGTCGCGGGCGCGCAGCACGCCCAGCGGGTTCATGTGTTCGACGAAGTCGGCGACATAGGCATTCTCGGGGCGCGAGAAGATCTCTTGCGGGGTGCCCTTCTGCACGATGCGCCCGCCCTCCATGATGGCGATCTGGTCGCCCAGCTTGAAGGCCTCGTCGAGGTCGTGGCTGACGAAGACGATGGTCTTCTTCAGCCGCTGCTGAAGCTCCATCAACTCGTCCTGCAGGCGGGCGCGGATCAGCGGATCGAGCGCCGAGAAGGGCTCGTCCATGAGCAGGATCGGCGCATCGGTGGCGAAGGCGCGGGCGAGGCCCACGCGCTGCTGCATGCCGCCCGACAGCTCCGAGACCTTGTTGTCGGCCCAGTCGGCGAGGCCCACCATCTCGAGCTGGCGCTCCACGATCTCGTTGCGCTTGCCCTTCTCGACGCCGCCCAGTTCGAGGCCGAGGCCCACGTTCTCGCGCACGGTGCGCCAGGGCAGCAGGCCGAACTGCTGGAACACCATCGACACGGTGCTCAGGCGCAGGCGGCGCAGGGTCTTGGCATCGGCATGGGTGACGGAGGTCAGCCTCTCGCCGTCCTTCACCTTGACCTCGCCGCGCGCCACGGGGTTCAGCCCGTTGACCGCGCGCAGAAGGGTGGACTTGCCCGAACCCGAGAGGCCCATGAGCACGAGGATCTCGCCCTCGCCCACGGTGAGGGAGCAGTCGTGAACGCCCAGGACCTGATCGGTGCTTTCCTGAATCTCGGAGCGGCTGCGCCCCTCGTCCATCAGGGGCAGCGCCTTGTCGGGATGATCGCCGAAGACGATCGAGACATTGTCGAATTCAAGAGCAGTCATCAGCGTTTCACCCGCAGCATTCGGTCGAGCATGATGGCGACGACGACGATGACGAAGCCGGATTCGAAGCCGAGCGAGGTGTTCACCTGGTTCAGCGCGCGCACCACCGGCACTCCGAGGCCGTCGGCCCCGACCAGCGCCGCGACAACCACCATCGACAGCGAGAGCATGATCGTCTGGTTCAGCCCGGCCATGATCTGCGGAAAGGCATAGGGCAGCTCGACCTTCAGAAGGACCTGCCGCTTGGTGCCGCCGAAGGCCTGCGCGGCCTCGAGCAGCTCCGTCGGGGTCGAGGAGACGCCGAGTTGCGTCAGCCGGATCGAGGCGGGCAGCACGAAGATGACGGTGGCGAAGAGGCCGGGCACCATGCCGATGCCGAAGAAGACGATCGCCGGGATCAGGTAGACGAAGGTCGGCAGCGTCTGCATCAGGTCGAGGATCGGGCGCAGCACCGCGTAAAGCCTGGGCCGATGCGCGGCGGCGATGCCCACTGGCACGCCGATCGCCATGCACACGACGCAGGACGACAGAACCAGCGTCAGGCTTTCGCTCATCTCGCTCCAGTAGTCCTGGTTCAGGACGAAGAGGAAGCCGAGCGCGATGAAGAGGCAGACCTGCCAGGAGCGTTGCAGGACCCAGGTCAGGAGCACGAAGAAGGCGATCACCACCAGCTCAGGCGGGCGTTCGAGCAGGAAGAGGATCGCCTCGATCAGCGCCTCTCCGCCGTTCGCGATGGCGTCGAAGACGCCCTGGCCGATCCGCTGCAGCCAGTCGAAGACGGCGGCAGCGGCGTCGCCGACCGGTATCTTGTGATCCGTCAGCCAATTCATCTAGCATTTCCTTCCTGGTCCGGTCCGCCTGCCGCGCGCCCGAGACCGGGCGATGCGCGCGGCCGGGGGGCAGGGGGCGCTCCTGCGCCGAAGATGCGGCGCGCCGGACCCGCGGGCCCAGCGCGCCAATCCGATCAGAGGCCCAGGGCCTGCTGGACGGCCGGAAGGCCTTCCTCGCCGTCGGTGGTGGTCACGCCCTCGAGCCAGGGCTCGATCACCGCGGGGTTCTCGGAGAGCCACTGCTGGACCGCCTCGTCGGCATCCATCCCCTCGTCGAGGATGAGGCCCATGATGGTGTTCTCCATGTCCAGCGTGAAGGTCATCTGCTGCAGCAGCTTGCCCGCGTTGGGGCAGTCGTCGACGAAGCCGGCGCGGCTGATGGTGTTCACGACGCCTTCACCGCCGAAGAACTCTTCCCCGCCTTCGAGGTACTGGATGTCGAAGTTGGCGTTCATCGGATGCGGCGCCCAGCCGAGGAAGACGATGTCCTCTTCGCGGTCCACGGCGCGGCGCACCTCGGAGAGCATGCCCTGCTCGGAGCTTTCGCGCAGGGTGAAATCGCCCATGCCGTATTCGTCTTCGTCGATCAGGCCGATGAGGTAGGTGTTGCCCTCGTTGCCCGGCTCGATGCCGTAGATCGTGTCGTCCAGCTCGTCGGCGAAGTCGGCGAGGTCCTCGTAGCTCTGCAGGCCCTTCTCGTAGGTGTAGGTCGGCACCGCGAGGTTGTAGATCGTGCCGGTCAGGTTCTCGGCCACGGTGTCGATGGTGCCCTCGTCGAGGTAGGGCGTGATCGCGGCGGTCTGGCTGGGCATCCAGTTGCCGAGGAAGACATCGACGTCATCGGACTCGAGCGAGGCGAAGGTGACCGGCACCGACAGCACGCGCACGTTGACGTCGTAGCCCAGCGCGTCGAAGATCTGCGCGGCGGTCGAGGTGGTCGTGGTGATGTCGGTCCAGCCCACGTCCGAGAAGGAGATCTCGTCGCACTGGCTTTGGGCATGGGCGGCGCCGGCGGCAAGCGTGGTGGCCGCCAGAAGGGCCGCGGTCGTCGTCTTGAGCTTGGTCATGGAAACTCCCGGTCCGTTTTATTGATTGCTGGGTCAATTAAGCCTCAGCAGGCGCCGCATTGCAACGCGATCCCGCGGAACGTGCAAGATGCTGCGATGCGGCGAGGGATCGGGGCTGGGAGGAGATCGAAAAACAGGCACTGCCGGCAGCTGCGGGCAGGCACGCAAGGGGATGTAGGCGCTTTGACGGCGCCAGACATGCGATGCACCCTAGGGTTGTTGTCATAACCGCGGCGCGGGTGCGGTGGGCGCGGCGCCAGAGCTCTGACGCCACGTCAGGAATGCGTCAGGGGCCTTCAGGCCGCGTCGCTCTGGGCCAGTTGCAGCCGCCAGCGCAGCGGATCGCCGCCGTCGCAGGTGAAGCCCGCGCTCTCCAGCATGCTTGCCGAGACGCTGTTGTCGGGGCGGGTCAGCGCGTTCAGCTGGTCGAGGCCGTTGCTCCGGGCGATGGAGAGGAATTCGTCCAGCGCGGCGGCGCCGATCCCGCGGCGGCGCAGGCCCTCGGCGACTTCGAAACCGAATTCCCCGCTGCCGCCCTGCGGCTCTCGCAGCAGGCCGATGGCGCCGGCCACCATGCCTTCGCTCACGATGAGGTAGCTGCCCCAGCCCGGATCGGCCTTCAGCCGCCCGCAGAGCAGGGCCAGCGCCTTGGCGGCCTCTCGCGGCATCGCGCCGCCCTCGGGCAGAGTCAGGCCATGCGGCGCGCGGCCGTCTTCGAGGAGCTGATAATCGGCGGATACCGCCTCGACCAGCCGCGGCTTGCTGTCTTGGTCCATCTGCGCCTCCTGCGTCAGTCGTCTTCGTGAGGGTCGTTAACTATTTCGAAGCCCTTCTACCCGGCTGGTCCCGCCGGGCAAGACTGCAACGGGCGCGGTGCATCGGCAGTTTCGGGCCGTGGCCGGATCGACGCATCCCTCCGCCGGTGCCCCTGCTTAAACGGGTTTGGTGCAAGAAGAATGAACCATCCGCCCCGAAGACATGCATTCCGCGACCCTCATGGCCCTTGCGGCTTGAACGGCGGGCGGCTGCGGTATATCTGGTCGGATCGTTCCCGCGCTGGCCGGGAGAGCCCCGCCGCCCGGGGCGCCGAGACCCGACCCGTGCCCCAAGCCGTAGCGGAGAAGCCGATGTCCTGGACCGACGAACGCGTCGAGACCCTGAAGAAAATGTGGAACGAGGGCCAGTCGGCCAGTCAGATCGCCAAGGAGCTGGGCGGCGTGACGCGCAATGCCGTGATCGGCAAGGTGCATCGCCTCGGCCTGTCCAACCGCGTCGGCGGCGCCTCCGGTGCCGCGACCGAAGAGGCCGCGCCGGCTGCTGCCGCCGCCGCGCCCGCCGCTGCCGCCGCCGAGGCCCCGGCAGAGCCTGCGGCCCCCGCCGAGCCCGAGCCGGAGGAGGAGCCCGCGCCGCCTCCCTCTGCAGCGCGGCGTGCGATCATCCCCGCCGGCCAGCCGCTGCCGCCGCAGCCCAGCCAGAACGAGATCAGCCCCGAGGCCCTCGCCAAGGTCAGCGAGGTCGAGAAATCGGCCAAGAAACTGTCGCTGATGGAGCTGACGGAGCGCACCTGCAAATGGCCCGTCGGCGATCCGGCGACCTCGAACTTCTGGTTCTGCGGCCTGCCGGTGCAGCAGGGCAAACCCTATTGCGAGGCCCATGTCGGCGTCGCCTTCCAGCCGATGAGCTCGCGCCGCGACCGCAAGCGCTAGGCAGCCGCCGCGCCCGTCTTCGCCGCCCCGCCGCCTCTTGAGGGCCGCGGGGCGGTGTCTTTTCCGCCCCCGCCATAGCGCCAGGGACAGAGCATGCAGAACCCGCCCGACCTTCGCCCCGATCTCGCGCCGCGCGCGCGGATCACGGATACGCCCCGACCCGGCCAGCCGACCATCGGCATGGTCTCTCTCGGCTGTCCCAAGGCGCTGGTCGACAGCGAGCGCATCCTGACGCGCCTGCGGGCCGAGGGCTATGCCATCAGCCCCGACTACCAGGGCGCCGACGCGGTGATCGTGAACACCTGCGGCTTTCTCGACAGCGCCAAGGCCGAAAGCCTCGAGGCGATCGGCGAGGCGCTGAAGGAGAATGGCCGCGTCCTCGTCACCGGCTGTCTGGGCGCGGAGCCGGAGTATATCACCGGCGCGCACCCTTCGGTCCTCGCCGTGACGGGGCCGCATCAATACGAGGCGGTCCTCGACGCCGTGCACAGCGCCGTGCCGCCCAGCCCCGATCCCTTCGTCGACCTGCTGCCCGCGAGCGGCGTGTCGCTGACGCCGCGGCACTACAGCTACCTGAAGATCGCCGAGGGCTGCAATCACGCCTGCAAGTTCTGCATCATCCCCGACATGCGCGGCAAGCTGGCGAGCCGCCCGCACCGCGCCGTGATGCGCGAGGCCGAGAAGCTGGTCGAGGCGGGGGTGAAGGAGCTTCTGGTGATCAGCCAGGACACCAGCGCCTACGGCACCGACTGGAAGGACCGCGAGGACAAGTTCCCGATCCTGCCGCTGGCGCGCGATCTGGGGCAGCTGGGGGCCTGGGTGCGGATGCATTACGTCTACCCCTATCCCCATGTGCGCGAGATGATCCCGCTCATGGCCGAGGGGCTTGTGTTGCCCTATCTCGACATCCCGTTCCAGCACGCCCACCCGGACGTCCTGCGCCGCATGGCGCGACCGGCCGCGGCAGCGCGCACGCTGGACGAGATCGCCGCATGGCGCCGCGATTGCCCCGACATCACCCTGCGCTCGACCTTCATCGTCGGCTACCCCGGCGAGACGGAGGAAGAGTTCCAGACGCTTCTCGATTGGCTGGACGAGGCGCAGCTCGACCGGGTCGGCTGCTTTCAATACGAGAACGTCGCCGGCGCCCGCTCGAACGCGCTGCCGGATCACGTGCCGGACGCGATCAAGCAGGAGCGCTGGGACCGCTTCATGCAGAAGGCGCAGGCGATCTCCGAGGCGAAGATGCAGGCCAAGGTCGGCACCACGATCGATGTGATCGTCGACGAGGTCGACGAGGAGGCCGCGACCTGCCGGACCAAGTCCGATGCGCCCGAGATCGACGGCAACCTCTTCATCGACGAGGATTTCGAGCATCTGCGCCCGGGCGAGATCGTGACCGTCACGGTCGAGGAGGCCGCCGATTACGACCTCTGGGGCCGCTGCGCCTGAGACTGGCCGCGAAAACCGCTTGCCAGCCAGAGCGGCGCCCCCTAGCCTTGCCCGCATGACGCAAGCCCGGTCCATCATCCGACGCCGACGCTGACCCCTGTCACGGGGCCCGCGCCCCCGTTCCTTGCGCGATTCACCCAGCATCATTGACAAGGCCTGTGCCCGCGGGGCACGACTTCGGCCTGTTTTATCGGGACAAGATCCATGATCCCCAGCGTTCTGCCGACCTACAACCGTGCGCCCCTGGCCTTCGAAAGCGGAGAGGGGGCCTGGCTGACCGCCACCGACGGGCGCCGATACCTCGACTTCGGGTCGGGCATCGCGGTCAACGCGCTGGGTCATGCCCACCCCGAGCTGGTGCGCGTGCTGACCGAGCAGGCGGGCAAGCTCTGGCACGTCTCGAATGTCTATACCGTCCCCGAGCAGGAGCGGCTGGCCGAGGCGCTGACCGCCGCCAGCTTCGCCGATACCGTCTTCTTCACGAACTCGGGCACCGAGGCGATGGAGCTGGCGGTGAAGATGGCGCGCAAGCATTTCAGCGCCGCCGGCACGCCCGAGAAGATGCGCATCCTCAGCTTCGAAGGGGCCTTTCACGGCCGCTCTTCCGCTGCCATCGCGGCGGCCCCGACCGAGAAGATGGCCGGCGGCTTTGGCCCGCTGCTGCCGGGCTTCACTCCGCTGCCCTTCCTTGATCTGGGGCGGGTCGAGGCAGAGCTTGCCGCAGGCGATGTCGCCGCGATCCTGGTCGAGCCGGTGCAGGGCGAGGGCGGCATCCGCGCCGTTGCCGATCACGACCTGCGGGAGCTTCGGCGCCTCGCGGGCGAGGCCGGCGCGCTGCTGATCTTCGACGAGGTGCAATGCGGCATGGGCCGGACCGGCCGTCTCTTTGCCCATGAATGGGCCGGGGTGACCCCCGACATCATGATGGTGGCCAAGGGCATCGGCGGCGGCTTTCCCCTGGGCGCGGTGCTGGCGACGGTAGAGGCGGCCTCGGGCATGACCGCCGGAACCCATGGCTCCACCTACGGCGGCAACCCGCTGGGCTGCGCGATCGGCGCCAAGGTGATGGAGATCGTCTCGGATCCCGCCTTCCTCGGCACGGTCCGGGCGCGGTCGGGGCGGCTGCGGCAGGGCCTTGAGGGGCTGGTGGCGCAGCATCCCGACCTTTTCGAGGCGGTGCGCGGCACCGGGCTGATCCTGGGCCTCAAATGCAAGGGCGCGCCGGGCGAAATCGTCGCGGCGGGCTACGGTGCGGGCATCCTGACGGTGGCGGCCAGCGACAACGTGGTGCGTCTGCTGCCGCCGCTGACGATCACGGAGGCCGAGGTGGACGAGGCGCTGACACGGCTCGAGGCGGCGGCCTCGACCGTCGAGGACGCGATGCAGGCAAGCGAAGGAGCCCAGGGGTGAGGCATTTTCTGGATATCGACGTCACCGATCAGGGCGCCCTGCGCGGCATGATCGACGACGCGCGGGCGATGAAGACGGCCCGGAACGGCCGGCCCAAGGGCGCCAAGGACGACGATCAGCCTCTGGCCGGCAAGATGGTCGCGCTGATCTTCGAGAAGCCCAGCACACGGACCCGCGTCAGCTTTGACGTCGGCGTGCGGCAGATGGGCGGCGAGACCATGGTCCTCAAGGGCGACGAGATGCAGCTGGGCCACGGCGAGACCATTGCCGACACGGCCCGCGTGCTGTCGCGCTACGTCGACCTGATCATGATCCGCACCTTCGAGGAGCAGACGCTGCTCGACATGGCCGAGCATGCCACGGTGCCGGTGATCAACGGTCTGACCAACCGCACCCACCCTTGCCAGATCATGACCGACATCATGACCTTCGAGGAGCATCGCGGCCCGATCGCCGGCAAGAAGGTGGTCTGGACCGGGGACGGCAACAACGTCTTCGCCAGCTTCGCCCATGCGGCGGAGAAGTTCGGCTTCGACCTGACCTTCAGCGGCCCGCCGCCCCTGGATCCCGAGCCGGGGCTGAAAGGCCTTTATACCGTCGAGCGCGATCCCGCGCGGGCGGTCGAGGGCGCCGATCTCGTGGTGACCGACACCTGGGTGTCGATGCACGACCCGCAATCGGCCAAGGAGCGGCGGCACAACCAGCTGCGCGGCTACCAGGTCAACGAGGCGCTGATGGCCCGCGCCAAGCCCGACGCGCTTTTCATGCATTGCCTGCCCGCGCACCGCGAAGACGAGGCGACGAGCGCGGTGATGGACGGGCCGCATTCGGTGATTTTCGACGAGGCCGAGAACCGGCTGCATGCGCAGAAGGCGATCCTCCGCTGGTGCCTGCAGGACTGACGGCCTTCGAGGCGAGATGGCGGGGCGGCGGGTCTGTTTGCCGCCGGATGCCCGCGATCTACCCGCATGGCGGTCCCATGGGGCTGACGGGGGAGGGGGCTCTGCCCCCTCGGCCCTTGCGGGCCTCACCCCCGGGATATTTGGAAAGAGAAGATGGGGGCGTGCCCGGAAGGGCGGGCCGGAGTCAGAGGCGCTTGAGGATCTCGCGCAGGCCGTCCTCGGTGACGAGCCGGGCGGCCTCGCGCAGCGGGATCCAGCGGCGGTCGCGGCGCCCGGCCTCGGGGTAGTCCTTGGACATCTTCGTGACCCGCGCGCCGTAGACCCAGGTCAGGCAGGGCTCCTCGTCGCCGAAGGCGCTGATCTTGGTCGAGATGTAGCTGCCGAGCGGTTTCTTCGAGACACGGGCCTTCTTGACGCCGCCTTCTTCCCAGGCCTCGACCAGCGCGGCGTTCCAGTCCTTCACACCCTCCATCGGCCAGCCCTTGGGCAGAATCCAGCGGCCGTTGGAGGAGGTGACCATCAGCACCTCGGGCCCGGACTTGCCCTTGCGGCGGCACAGCGCGGCAAGCTGCACCTTCAGAGGTCCTGCAAAGGGCGTACGGCCGTCGATCTCTATGGTGTCCCTCGGTGTCATTGAATGATGCGGCTCTGCATGAAGTAAGCATGGACCATAACAAGAACCTTGCGCTGCGGCAACCGGCGCAACCGCACGATGTAGTCAGCTCTTGTTTCGTTTCGTCTTCAACGTCGGCGGCGCGGCGGCGGGATCCTCGGGCCAGGGATGCTTGGGGTAGCGGCCGCGCATGTCGCGCCGCACGTCACCGTAGGAGCCGGTCCAGAAGGCGGGAAGGTCGGTGGTCACCTGCATCGGGCGTCCGGCGGGGGAAAGGAGGGCGATCTTCAGCGGCTGCCCGGCGGCGCGGGGGTGCTGCGTCACGCCGAACATCTCCTGCAGGCGCACGGCGATTTCGGGCTGGCCGCCACCGTAGTCGATCGGCACGCTGCGCCCCATCGGCGTGACGTAATGGGACGGCACGGCGCGGTCCACGGCCTGGTGCTGCGCATGGGTCAGCTGCGCCTTCAGCGCCTCGGTCAGATCGGCGGCGCGCCAGTCGGCGGCGCTGCGGATGCCGCCCAGCCAGACCGGGAGCCAATCCTCGAGACCGGCCATGAGCGCCTCGTCCGAGAGGTCCGGCACATCGGCCCCGGCGCCGCGGGCAAGGGCGACGCGGGCGCGAAAGCGCCCGGCTTTGGGCGAAAGGGCGAGGCCGATCTGCCGGACGCCCTCGAGCATGGCTTCGGCCAGGCGGTCCGAGGGCGCGTCCCAGGCTGCGTCCGAGAGGACCAGCGCGCCGAGCCGCTCCTGCCGGCGCGCGGTGACGCGCATCTCGCGCCGGGACCAGTCGCAGAGATGCACCTCTTCGATCTGCGCGGCGAAGAGGTCGCGGATCTCGCTCTCGGTGATCGGGGCGGCGAGGCGGATCACCGCCTCGCGCTTGTCGCCGCCGGTATCGGCGGCCACGAGGAAGGGGGCCTGCGCCAGCGGATCGGCGGCCTCCATCACTGCGCCCTTGCCCCCCGAGAGCAAGTAGCGCGGCGCCTCACCCCGGCGGCGTTGAGCGATGCGGTCGGGGTAGGCCAGGGCCACCATGGCGCCGGGCGAAAGCTCCGGCCCCTCGGGCAGGCCCTTCGCCAGCCGCTTCGCCTCCTGCCGGGCGCGGTCGAGCGCGCCGCGATCCGGGGCCACCGGCAGGTCGCGCCCCCCGGCGAGGGCGCGCAGGCGGAGGGCGAGATCGCTGCCGGCGCCGCGCAGGGGATCGCGCTCGCCCAGCAGCGCGGCGATGGGGGCGGCCTGCCGGCCCGCGACGAGAAGCATGTGCCCCAGCCGCGGATGCAGCGGCAGCGCGGCAAGGCGGCGGCCATGGGCGGTGATGCCGGTGCCGTCCAGCGCCCCGAGCTGGCCCAGCAGGGCCTGCGCCTCGGCCAGGGCGGGGGCGGGGGGCGGCGTCAGGAAGGGCAGCTCCTGCGCGCCCCAGAGCGCCAGTTCCAGCGCAAGGGCCGAGAGATCGGCATTGGCGATCTCGGGCGGGGGGAAGGCCTGCAGGGCGCCATGCTCTCCCTTGGTCCAGAGGCTGTAGGCCACGCCCGGGGCGACGCGGCCGGCCCGGCCGGCGCGCTGGTCTGCCTCGGCCTTGGTCACGCGTTCCGTCACCAGCCGGGACATGCCGCTGCCGGGATCGAAGCGGGCCCGGCGGGACCGGCCCATGTCGACGACGACGCGGATGTCCGGGATCGTGAGCGAGGTTTCGGCGATGGAGGTGGCCAGCACGATGCGCCGCGCTTTCGAGGGGGCCAGCGCCTTCTGTTGCGCCGCGAAGGGCAGGGCGCCGTAAAGCGGGCGGATGTCGGTGCCGGGCATCGCCCGCTCCAGCAGGGTCTGGACGCGCCGGATTTCGCCCTCGCCGGGGAGGAAGGCGAGGATGCCGCCTTCTTCCTCGCCGGCGGCGCGCTGGATCAGATCGGCCAGCGCCTTATCGAGCCGGCTGCGGGGCGGCAGCGGGGTCTCCAGCCAGCGCCGCTCCACCGGGAAGGCGCGGCCTTCGGAGGTGACGCTGGGTGCGTCCATAAGCTCTGCCACCGGACCGGCGTCGAGCGTGGCGGACATCACCACGAGGACGAGGTCGGGCCGCAGCGCGCCGCGCACCTCAAGCGTCAGGGCAAGGCCGAGATCGGCGTTCAGGGAGCGCTCGTGGAATTCGTCGAAGATCACGGCGCCGGTGCCCGGCAGCTCGGGATCGGACTGCAGCATCCGCGTCAGGATGCCCTCGGTCACCACCTCGATCCGGGTGCTCTTGGAGACTTTCGCCTCGCCCCGGATGCGGTAGCCGACGGTCTGGCCGACCGCCTCGCCCAGGCTGTCTGCCATGCGCTCTGCCGCGGCGCGGGCGGCGAGGCGGCGCGGCTCCAGCATCAGGATTCGGCCGGGCAGGCGGTCCAGCAGGGCCAGCGGCACCCGCGTGGTCTTGCCCGCGCCGGGCGGCGCCTGCAGCACCGCCATGCCGCGATCATCGATTGCCCGCAGAAGGTCCGGCAGGGCCGCGTCGATCGGCAGGGGAGGCAGGGCGGTCATCGCGGTCCAAGAGGTGTCACGGGAACGGAAAACGCCCGGCCTGCGGGGCAGGCCGGGCGCTGAATAAAGGTCGCGGGCCGGATCAGGCCGAGGCGGCAGCCTTGGCGAGTTCTTTCTTCACCGCCAGGGCGCTCGGCGACAGCTCGTCGTCCTTGGCGCGGGCGAGGAAGGCATCGAGGCCGCCACGGTGATCGACGGTGCGCAGCGCGGCCGAGGAAATGCGGAACTTGAAGCTGCGGCCGAGCGAGTCGGAAATCAGCGTGACGTCCTGCAGGTTCGGCAGAAAGCGGCGACGGGTCTTGTTGTTGGCGTGGCTGACATTGTTGCCCGTCATCGGGCCCTTGCCGGTCAGTTCGCAGCGGCGCGACATGTGCTGTCCTCTTCGTTTCAGGCTGGGCCCCGGCGGTCTTGCGACACCAAGGCGGGGCGCAGGCGCGCCCGGCGGAATCTGATCGGGGCGATCTATGCGGAAACGGCGGCGGCGTCAACCGCCCCGGCGCGCATCCGGGGTCAGCGGCAGATCCGCTCGGCCCGGTCGGCGAAGGCGCGGTAGCGGGTCCAGAAGGCCTCGTCCCCGGCGCGGTCCGAGGTGCGGGTGTCCTGCGCGCGCTGCGGATCGTCCCAGAAGGCGGCCGCGCGGCGCTGATCGCCGCGGCTGAGACCGTCGTTCGCCGCGCCCTGGATGCAGGAACAGACCTGCGTGTTCGCGGCCGAGCGATCGCTTTGCAGGCAGGCCGCGCTGATCGGGCCCGAAAGCCTGCCGCCGCCGCAGGAGGTGAGGCTGAGAATCGCAACCGCCCCGAGTAGATATCGCATCGCCTGTTCTCCCGTGGCGCGGCGGGTTGCTCCCGTCTTGCGCCTGCCTGCGGGCCGGATCGCCGGCCACGTGACTGCCCGCGCGCATGATGCCCAAGACCGGCGGGACACGCAAACCCTTCCCCCGCCTCGCGCGCGCGTAAGGCGGGGTAAGGGGGGCAGCGGCCCGCAGCCCATTGACCGGATCCCCAAACCCGCTCATATCGCGCGGATGACAGAGCTTTCGCGCATCCGCAACTTCTCGATCGTGGCCCATATCGACCATGGGAAATCCACGCTGGCCGACCGCCTGATCCAGGCCACCGGCACCGTGCAGGACCGGGAGATGAAGGCCCAGCTCCTCGATTCCATGGATATCGAGCGCGAGCGGGGCATCACGATCAAGGCGCAGACCGTCCGCATCGACTACAAGGCCGACGACGGGCACACCTACGTGCTGAACCTGATCGACACGCCCGGCCACGTCGATTTCGGCTACGAGGTCAGCCGCTCGATGCAGGCGGTCGAGGGGTCGCTGCTGGTCGTCGACGCCACGCAGGGCGTCGAGGCGCAGACGCTCGCCAACGTCTACCAGGCCATCGACGCCGATCACGAGATCGTGCCGGTGTTGAACAAGATCGACCTGCCCGCCTCTGAGCCGGAGCGGGTGAAGGCGCAGATCGAGGACGTGATCGGCATCGACGCCAGCGAATCGATCCTCGCCTCGGCCAAGTCCGGCATCGGCATCCACGAAGTGCTCGAGGCCATCGTGCACCGCCTGCCGGCACCGCAGGGCGATGCCGAGGCGCCGCTCAAGGCGATGCTGGTCGATTCGGTCTACGATTCCTACCTTGGCGTCGTTGTGCTGGTGCGCATCATCGACGGCGTGCTGAAGAAGGGCGACCGCATCCGCTTCATGCAGAACGGCACCGTGCACCAGGTGGACCGGGTTGGCGTCTTCCGCCCCGGCATGCTGCCGGTGGACGAGCTGGGCCCGGGCGAGATCGGCTTCCTGACCGCCAGCATCAAGCAGGTGCGCGACACACGCGTGGGCGATACCATCACGCACGAGAAGAAGGGCTGCGACAAGGCGCTGCCCGGCTTCAAGCCGGCGCAGCCGGTGGTCTTCTGCGGCCTCTTCCCCGTCGACAGCGCCGAGTTCGAGGATCTGCGCGACGCGATCGAGAAGCTCGCCCTGAACGACGCCAGCTTCTCCTATGAGATGGAGACCTCGGCCGCCCTCGGCTTCGGCTTCCGCTGCGGGTTCCTCGGGCTGCTGCACCTCGAGGTGATCCGCGACCGGATCGAGCGCGAGTACAACATCGACCTGATCACCACCGCCCCCTCGGTCGTCTACCACCTTTACATGAAGGATGGGGAGATGTCGGAGCTGCACAACCCCGCCGACATGCCCGACCTGACCCATGTCGATCATATCGAGGAGCCGCGGATCAAGGCGACGATCATGGTCCCCGACGACTACCTCGGCGACGTGCTGAAGCTCTGCCAGGACCGCCGCGGCATCCAGCAGGAGCTGACCTATGCCGGCACCCGCCCGCTGGTGGTCTACGACCTGCCGCTGAACGAGGTCGTCTTCGACTTCTACGACCGGCTGAAATCGGTGACCAAGGGCTATGCCAGCTTCGACTACCAGCTGATCGGCTACCGCGAGGACAACCTCGTGAAGATGTCGATCCTGGTGAACGACGAGCCCGTGGACGCGCTGTCGATGATGGTGCACCGCGACCGCGCCGAGATGCGCGGCCGGGCTATGGTCGAGAAGCTCAAGGACCTGATCCCCCGCCACATGTTCAAGATCCCGATCCAGGCCGCCATCGGCGGCAAGGTCATCGCCCGCGAAACGCTGAGCGCCATGCGCAAGGACGTCACCGCCAAGTGCTACGGCGGGGATGCGACGCGGAAACGCAAGCTGCTCGACAAGCAGAAGGCGGGCAAGAAGAAGATGCGCCAGTTCGGGAAGGTGGATATCCCTCAGGAGGCGTTCATCTCGGCGCTGAAGATGGATGGGTGAGATTTGGTGCGTCGAGCTATCTTATTAGTGAGCTCATAGTCCATGAATTTGGCGCTCAGGATTGGGCAGGCTGGGTATTAAAGGTCCCTCTTGGATTTCGGCAATTGCGATCCTGATCTCCCTTGGGAGTCTTGGGGTTTCTTGGTTGTCTTACCAAAACAGCGTTTACCGAGAATCGCTGATATTTTCTATTAGGGGTGATTTCTTTAAGTCGGTAGGATCTGGCGGTATTACCTTTGATGGTAATCTTGTCTTATTTAATCCAACGGAGCGCGATCTCTTTTTAGACCATTTGACAGTAGTTCCGGTTGCCGATCCAGTGGCTCAAGTTGAGTGCAATCGGGATAGGAATGAGAGAATTTCCGAACGGGTCGAGGCTCGAGGCATCTACTCGATCTCGCTAGTTTGCAACGTTTCGGGAACTGAAGCGGCTGAGGCTGTTGTCCAAGCTGCACCCGAAGGTGCTGATCTTATTACCTTGGCGGCACGACTGCATAGCGAGTTAGGTGAGGATTTCTTTGGAAATAAGACTGCAAGAGGTTGGGTGGCTTCTTCGGCTGGCGTGGGCGTTTTCTCTTCTCCTGTAGTCACGAGTTCAGGGGCACGGGTAGCGTCGCTTTGGGTTTCGGTGTCTACTTTAAGTGGCGCCTATTTTACCCAAGAGTTTTTCTTCAATTTTGGTGCGTCCAATAGGATGTGACGGGATTCCCAAGAAACGTAGCGTCGCGGTAATCCAGCGCCGTGGCGGCTGACGGCGCCACCAGGAATCTTCTATTCCCTTTCTTTCGGCAGTCCGTACAATGTTAGGCAGCAGGCAGCAGGCAGCAGGCAGCAGGCAGATGACGGGGGTGCTATCAATGCGGGCCCTAAGCGCGAACTTTGGGCTGTAGGGCGGGGTTCACCCCGCCGCGTTCGGGCGACTCGATAAGGCGGGGTGAACCCCGCCCTACGTGGAGCGATGTGGTCGGGGAAGGCTCGACCTTGCCGCCTGAATCATCCCTCCCGCTCTCCATAGACGCCGTCCGGGCAGGGGGCCAACCATTCCGGCTCGACACGGCCCAGGCGAATGTCGCGGTGGATGGAGGAGTAGGGCCAGTCGGCCGGCGTGGCGACGAGCCCGTGCTTGACCGGGTTTGTCCAGCAATAGCGGATATGCACCGCGAGGTCGGCGTCGTTGCGGATGTGGTGCTCCCAGAACCGCCGTTGCCAGAGGGCGACCTCGCCGCGGTCGTGCCGTAGGGCGGGGTTCACCCCGCCGTACCGTCCCGATGGGACCACGGGGCGCGCAATTGGCGGGGTGAACCCCGCCCTACGGAGATTTCGTGTGAAGCGGGCCTTGATGGCGCCCCAGCGCGCGCTGAAGTCGTGGTCGCCGGGCGGCAGGGTCCAGATGCAGTGCAGGTGGTCGGGGAGGACGACGAAGGCGTCGATCTCGAACGGACGCTCTGCGCGGGTCGCGCGCACGGCTTCTCGCAGTAACGGCAGGTAACGGACCAGCAGGTCCGAGCCGCGCCGGGCGAGGCAGACCGTGAAGAAGATCGTGGCGCCGTCGATCTTCGGCCTGATGTAACGCGACATGCCCCGGAGGGTGCCGGGGCATGGTTAGCAAGGCGTAAACGCCAGAAGCCTCAGCGGCCCGTTTTCTGCTTCAACTCGTCGATGCGCTCGCTGGCGCGGGCCTTGTCGAGGCTCTCGTCGAAGTCCTCGCCCGCTTCTTCGCTCAGCGTCTTGAGGTAGCTTTTCTGGGCACCGGTCATCGGCTCTTCGCCGGTGGTCCAGTCCTCGGGGTCCTTCTCGGCGTTGCCCTGCGGGTGGCTCTTGGGATCGTCGGTCATCGCGTTTCTCCTCGGATATGTTCAGGTAATGTTCCTAACGCGCTTCCTGTTCCGGAGGTGCGGAAAGGCCGCGCCCGACGAAGGGCGCGGCCTGTGCGGCGTCAGTAGCCGCCCTGAACCTCGCGGCTCTCCTGGCTGATCGCGTTGCCGGCGCTCGAGATATCCTGTCCGGCGCCTTCGACGGTCTCGCAGGCGGCGAGCAGGGTGAGGCCGAAGAGCACGGTGATGATGCGGGCCATGAGGGATCCTCCTGTCAGTGGTCGGGAGGACAACACCGCAGCGCGCCTCGCGTTCCCGTGACCTCAGTCCAGGAAGCGGGCGACCGCCTGCGTCACCTCGCGCGGGCGCTCCGCGTGGAGCCAGTGGCTGGCGCCCTCGATGGTCTCGATCCGCGCCTGCGGGAAGAGGGCCATGATGCGATCCTCGTGCTCGGGCAGGACGTAGGCGGATTCGCCGCCGCGCAGGATCAGGGTGGGGCCTTCGAAGCGCCCCTCGCTCTCGGGCCAGCCGAGGATCTTCGGCATCTCGCGCTCGAGCACGTCGAGGTTCAGCTTCCAGCGGCGCTCCTTGAGGTCGAGGCTTTGCACGAGGAAGGTGCCATGCGCGGCGTCGAGACCCATCTGCCGCTGCGCATCGCCGCGGTTCTCGATGGAGGCAAGGTCAACCCGGCGCATCGCCGTGATGTACTGCGACTGGTCGTGGCCGTAGCCCACCGGCGCGATATCGGCGACCACCAGCCGCCGCACCAGCTCCGGCCGGGTCAGCGCCAGCATCATCGCCGCCTTGCCGCCCATGGAATGGCCCAGCACGTCGACCGGGCCGCCTTCGCTCGCGATCAGGTCAGCGAGGTCTTCTGCGAGAGCGGGGTAGTCGTGGCTGTCCCTCCAGGGGCTGTCGCCGTGGTTGCGCAGGTCCACGGCGATGACCTCGCGCGTCTCGGACAGCTTGCGCGCGACCCCGCCCCAGTTCCGGGCGGAGCCGAAGAGGCCGTGGACGATGACCAGCGGGGGGAGATCCCCCCGCGCTCCGTGCCGGACGAGGTTCAGCATCACATCCCGGTATAGAGCGGGAAGCGCTTGCACAGGGCCTCGACCTGCGCCTTCACGCGGGCCTCGACCTCGGCATTGCCTTCCTCGCCGTTGGCGGCGAGGCCGTCGACGACCTCGGTGATCCAGTCGGCGATCTGCCGGAACTCCCCCTCGCCGAAGCCGCGGGTGGTGCCGGCGGGGGTGCCGAGGCGGATGCCCGAGGTGACGAAGGGCTTCTCCGGATCGAAGGGCACGCCGTTCTTGTTGCAGGTGATGTTGGCGCGGCCCAGAGCGGCCTCGGCGGCCTTGCCGGTGACCTTCTTGGGACGCAGGTCGGCCAGCATCAGGTGGTTGTCGGTCCCGCCCGAGACGATGTCGATGCCGCCCTTCTGCAGCTGGTCCGCCATGGCCTGCGCATTGGCCACGATCTGCGCGGCATAGGCCTTGAACTCGGGGCGCAGCGCCTCGCCGAAGGCGACGGCCTTGGCGGCGATGACATGCATCAAGGGCCCGCCCTGCAGGCCGGGGAAGACGGCGGAGTTCACCTTCTTGGCGATCGCCTCGTCGTTGGTCAGGATCATGCCGCCGCGCGGGCCGCGCAGGGACTTGTGCGTCGTGGTGGTGACGACATCGGCGTAAGGTAGCGGCGAGGGGTGGACGCCGCCGGCGACGAGGCCCGCGATATGCGCCATGTCGACCATCAGGTAGGCGCCGACCTCGTCCGCGATGGCGCGGAAGGCGGCCCAGTCCCAGACGCGGGAATAGGCGGTGCCGCCGGCGATGATCAGCTTGGGCTTCTTCTCGAGCGCGGTCTGGCGCACGGCCTCCATGTCCAGAAGCTGGTCCTGCGCGCGCACGCCGTAGGGCAGGGGGGTGAACCACTTGCCCGACATGTTCACCGGGCTGCCATGCGTCAGGTGCCCGCCCGAGTTCAGGTCGAGGCCCATGAAGCTGTCACCGGGCTGCAGCAGCGCCAGGAAGACGGCCTGGTTCATCTGGCTGCCGGAGTTCGGCTGCACGTTCACGAACTTGGCGCCGAAAAGCTCTTTCGCGCGCTCGATGGCCAGCGTCTCGGCCACGTCGACGAATTCGCAGCCGCCGTAGTAGCGCTTGCCGGGATAGCCTTCGGCATACTTGTTGGTCATCACGCTGCCCTGCGCTTCCATCACGGCGCGGGAGACGATGTTCTCGCTGGCGATCAGCTCGATCTCGTGGCGCTGGCGACCCAGCTCGCCCACGATGGCATCGGCCAGTTCGGGATCGCGGCTGGACAGGGTCTCGGTGAAGAAACCTTCGTCGCGCACGGCGTCGGCGGGGGTCTTGGCGGTATCCAGGCTCATGGGGGCACCTCTCGCAGCGGGTTCGCCGCCTCTTTAACGCCGGCCCGAGCCTTTGGACAGGCTGAATGCGGCAGGGCAGGGGCCTGCTGCGGTACCCCGCGGGCGCGGCGGCTTGCTTTTCCGTGCTGCCTAAAGGACAAGCAGGGACCGTCCCGCGTTCCGGCAGGAAAGGCCGCCATGTACGATCGCATCGCCTTTGTCGCCAGCGAGACCGCCGTCGCGCAGGCCACCCGCGAAAGGCTTGCGGCGCGTTATGGCGATCTGCCGGTCGAGAAGGCCGAGGTGATCGTGGCGCTGGGCGGCGACGGCTTCATGCTGCAGACCCTGCATACCGCCAAGAGGCTGGGGGTGCCGGTCTACGGGATGAACCGCGGCACCGTCGGCTTCCTGATGAATGCCTTCGCCGAGGACGACCTGCCGCGCCGGCTGTGCGAGGCCGAGGAGGCGATCATCAACCCCCTGGCAATGACCGCGACGACCGTCAGCGGCGAGGTGCATACCGGTCTCGCTATCAACGAGGTCAGCCTGCTGCGCGCCGGCCCGCAGGCCGCGCGCCTTCGGATCAGCATCGACGGCAAGGTCCGGCTCGAGGAGCTGGTCTGCGACGGCGCGCTGATCGCCACGCCCGCCGGCTCTACCGCCTACAATTACTCCGCCTACGGCCCGGTCCTGCCGATTGGGGCCGAGGTGCTGGCGCTGACGCCGCTCGCCCCCTTCCGCCCGCGCCGCTGGCGCGGCGCCCTGCTGCCGAAGACCGCCGTCGTGCGCTTCGACGTGCTGCAGCATACCAAGCGCCCGGTGATGGCCGATGCCGATGCCGACCGGCAGTACGTCGCTGATGTCGCCAGCGTCGAGGTTCGGGTCGAGCCCGAGGTGCGGCACCGCCTGCTCTTCGATCCCGGCCACGGCCTCGACGAGCGGCTGATCCGCGAACAGTTCAGCTGAGGGCAGGGCCGCTCCGGCGGGCCCGTCAAAAGGAAAAGGGCCGGCAGATGCCGGCCCTTTGTGGTTTCTGCCCGGAAGCTGGCCTATTCGGCCAGCATCGGGTCGGGATCGCGCACGCCCTTCTGCGCGCCCATCCGCAGCACGGTGAAGCCGATGACGCCCGAGATCAGCGATCCGGTCAGCACGCCGATGCGCACCTCGTTCATATGCTCGAGCGAGGTGAAGCTGAGCCCGCCGATGAAGAGCGACATGGTGAAGCCGATACCCGCAAGGCAGGCGACGCCGTAAAGCTGCAGCCAGCTCGCCTGTTCCGGCAGGCGCGCGATGCCGCTTTTCACCATCAGGAAGCAGATGCCCATGACACCGACCATCTTGCCCACGACGAGGCCGGCGGCGATGCCCAGGGGCAGCGGCGAGAGCAGGTCCGTGAGCGACATGCCGGCAAAGACGACGCCCGCGTTGGCGAAGGCGAAGAGCGGGATGATGCCGTAGTTCACGTAGCTGACCAGCCCATGCTCGAGGCTGTGCAGCGGCGAGGCGCCGTAGCGGTCCTTGAGCGGGATGCAGAGCGCGGTGATCACGCCGGCGAGCGTCGCATGCACACCCGATTCTAGCACCAAGACCCAGAGGACGAGGCCCAGGAACAGCGTCGGCGCCACGCGGTGCGTGCCGCGCAGGTTCAGAAGGATCATCAGCCCCAGCGGAATGAGCGCGGCGAAGAGGAAGTTCACCTGCAGATCGGCCGTGTAGAAGAGCGCGATGATGATGATCGCCCCGAGATCGTCGAGGATCGCCAGCGTCAGCAGGAAGACCTTGAGCGAGGGCGGCGCCTTGCTGCCGATGAGCGCGAGGATGCCCAGGGCGAAGGCGATGTCGGTCGCCGCCGGGATCGCCCAGCCGCGGATCGTCTCGGGATCGCCCCAGTTCAGGGCGGCGAAGATGATGGCCGGCAGGGCCATGCCGCCGATCGCCGCGCCGCCGGGCAGCAGCACGTTGCGCGGGTTGCGCAGGCGGCCCTCCAGCAGCTCTCGCTTCAGTTCGAGGCCGATCAGGAAGAAGAAGATCGCCATCAGGCCGTCGTTGATCCACAGCAGCACCGGCTTCTCGATGCCGACGCCGTTGATCGTCACGCCGAAGTAGGCGTCGAGCACGCCGTTATAGGCCGGGGCCAGCGCGGAGTTCGCGACGACGAGGGCCAGGGCGGCGAAGATCATCAGCAGGATGCCGCCGAAAGCCTCGTGTTTTATGAAACGCTCGAACATCGTTCTGGGCGCGGCCATTCAAATCTCCTCAACGGTGTCTGGGCCCGGTCCGCGCGAGGCGGGCCGGGATGATGAAGTTCCGGACCGACCTATAGGACATGCGCCAATCATCAAGATAGCGCGACCGGATCTGGCGATTCCGTGAACGTTCTGGAGCAGCCGGCGAATTGCACCTTTTTTGGCTCTGTCCCGTCCTGCGCGGGGCGCTATGATGCGGCCCATGTCGATCTGGTCCCGCATTGCAGACGCCGTCTCCGCCCTCGCCCGGGGTGAGGGGCTGTCGGCGCTGTTCGACCGCCTGCGCGCCCCGCCCGAACGGTCCGTCGCCTTCACCATCGCGGTGATCGCCCTGGGCGCGAAGATGGCCAAGGCCGATGGCGTCGTCTCCCGCGCCGAGGTCACTGCCTTTCGCGAGGTCTTCACCATCCCGCCCGGCGAAGAGGCCAATGCCGCGCGGGTCTTCAACCTCGCGCGGCAGGACATCGCGGGGTTCGAGGATTACGCCCGGCGCATCGCCTCGATGTTCGGCACCGACCGCAGGCCGCTGCACGACCTGCTGGAGGGGCTGTTCCACGTCGCCATGGCCGATGGCGGCTACCACCCGCACGAGGACGTCTTCCTGCGCGAGGTGGCCCGCATCTTCGGCCTGCCGGAGCGGGATTTTGCGCGCCTGCGCGCCCGTTTCGTCCCGGATGCGGAGCCCGATCCCTGGGACGTGCTGGGCGTGGCCCCCGCCGATGGGGTCGAGGCCGCACGGCAGGCCTGGCGCGCCGAGGTCCGCGAATGGCACCCCGACCGCCTTGCCGCGCGGGGCCTGCCGGAAGAGGCGGTGCGCATGGGCGAGAAGCGCCTGATCGCCGTCAACCGCGCCTGGGAGGCGATCGAGGGGGCCCGGGCCGGGGCATGAGCGCCGCGGCGGAGGGCGGGCTGCGCATCGCCACCTGGAACATCGAGCAGTCCTGGGCCCTGTTCCGGCTGGACGGATCGCCGCGCGGCCCCGCGGGGGCTTCCGCGCGCGATGGCGTGACGGTGGGCCAGCAGTCCGAGGCGATCGCCCGCGTGCTGCACCACATGGATGCCGATGCCGTGCTGCTGGTCGAGGCGCCCGACATCGGGCGCCGCCACGACGGTGTCGCCGCGATGACCCGCTTTGCCCGCGATCACGCGCTGCGCTGCCGCGCGGTGCTGGCCGGCTACCGCAGCCACACCCGGCAGGAGATCATGCTGCTCTACGATCCGGACCGCCTGCAGGCGCGCCACGATCCCGGCGGCGCGCCGGGCGAGGCGCCGCGCTTCGACGGGACCGACGAGGCGGGGACCGAATGGTCCAAGCCGCCGCTCGAGGTCACGGTGCAGGGGCAGGGCCGCGTGCTGCGCCTGATCGGGGTTCACGCGAAGTCGAAATGGGCGGGCACGGCAGAAGGTGCGCAGGCGCGGGGCCGTGCCGCGCGCGACAAGCAGCGCGCCCAATTCCGCTGGCTGCGCCGCCGCGTGGACGAATCCCTCGCCCGCGGCGACAGCCTGATCGTCCTCGGCGACCTGAACGACGATCCCGCCCTCGATGCGGAAGAGCGGGCGGCAGGCGGATCCGCCGCCGACATCGTCATCGGCAGCGGCGCGACCCGCCTGCATGATCCCTGCGCCGAGAAGGCGCGGGGCGGCCCGCCCCCCGCGACCGCCTACTGGATGGAGGACGGCCACCGCACCGGCAGGCTGCTGGACTACATCCTTGTCAGCCCCGACCTCGCCCGGGAAGAGCCGCTCTGGCACATCCTCGGGGGCGAGGGGGCAGAGGTCGACGCGGCGCTGCGGGCCGCCTCGGATCACCTGCCGGTGCTGCTCCAGCTGCCGAAGGCCTGACCGGTGAAGGGATCGCGGTCGTGCCGCGGGACCGCGCGCAGCGCCGCGAGATCCACGGCATCGCCCGCGTGGCAGGTCGAAAACTGCGTCTGCCCCGGGGGATAGGCGCCGACAACGGCGAAATCCCGGCTTTGCGACAGGCACCTGTGGCCCGTGCCGGCCGGCAGGATCAGCCCGTCGCCCGGCCGGATCGCGACGCGGTCACCTGCCGCGCCGCCGATCTGCACCTCTGCGGTGCCGGAGGCGCAGACAAGCGCCTCATGCGCGTCGGGATGGAAGTGGTGATAGGTGAAGACGGTCCAGACCCAGGTGCCGCCCCAGCCATTGGCCTCGAGCCTTTGGCGGATCTCCTCGGCATCCCCCTCCAGCGCGCCCGGCACGACCAGCGCCGGCCAGTCGGGGTGGTTGGGAATGCCGCCATTGGCGGGGATGCGGATCTCTTCGATGGGCATGGCGGGTCAGTTAGGGCGGCAGGGCGCGCCGTCATCCTGGCCACCCCCTCTGCGCGCAAGCGCACAAGCCTGGCGCGGAGATTGCCCGTGACCTCGCGGCCCGAGCCTCCATATTCCATAGTGAAAACTGTCACGGAACAAGGAGCGCCCGACATGGCCGCACCCAAGATCGCCGTCATCTTCTATTCCACCTACGGCACGAACCACGGCATCGCCGTCGAAGCCGCCGAGGCTGCCAAGGCCGCCGGCGCCGAGGTCCGCCTGCTCAAGGTCGCCGAGACCGCCCCGCAGGAGGTCATCGACGGGCAGGAGCCCTGGAAGCAGCAGCAGGAGCGGATGTCCGACATCCCCGAGGTGACGCTGGACGACATGGAGTGGGCGGACGGCTACTTCATCTCCGTGCCCACCCGCTTCGGCGTGGCGGCCAGCCAGTTCCGCGTCTTCGTCGATACGCTCGGCCCGCTGTGGCAGACCGGCGCCCTCGCCGGCAAGACGATCACCGCGACCACCAGCGCGCAGAACTTGAACGGCGGGCAGGAGACGACGATCTTCTCGACCTACACGACCGCCATGCACTGGGGCGCGATCATCGTGGCGCCGGGCTATGCCGACGGCGTCAAGTTCGAGGACGGCGGCAACCCCTACGGCTATTCCACCACCCCCGGCCCGCTGGACGAGACCGGCAAGCGCTCGGTCGCCTACCAGTCCAAGCGGCTGGTCGAAACGACGCAGAAGCTGCTGGGCTGATGCTCCAAGGGGGGGCGCCGCCGCCCCCCCTTCGCTGGACAAACCGACCCGCGGGGCTAAGACCAGTCCCGCGGGTCCCCCGCACTGCGCCCGCGCGCAGGGTCGAGGGTTCTGGATGGGCGCGGCCCGCGCCCGGCGCCTGTCTCGACTGAAGGAAATCCACCGTGACCGAAGACGAAAGAACCGCGGCCTCCGCCGGCCGCTGGATCGCCCTTGCCGCCCTGCTGGTCGCGGCCTTCATGAACCTGATCGACGTCACCATCGTCAACGTCGCCCTGCCGACGATGGAAGAAAGCCTCGGCGCTACCGCGAGCCAGATCGAATGGGTGGTGGCGGCCTATGTGCTGACCTTCGCGCTGTGCCTGCTGCCCGCGGGGCGGCTGGGCGACGTCTTCGGGCGGCGGCGGATGTTCCTTGGCGGCGTCATGGTCTTCACCCTCGGCTCGCTGCTCTGCGGCCTCGCGCCGGGGATGTATGCGCTGATCGGTGCGCGCGTGGTGCAGGGCGTGGGTGGCGCGATGATGATGCCGCAGACGCTGGCGATCATCCCGGCGCTCTTCTCGCAGCAGGAGCGCGGCACGGCCTTCGCCCTTTTCGGTGTCGCCACTGGCCTTGCCGCCGTGACCGGCCCCGTGCTCGGCGGGGCGCTGATCGGTGCCGATATCGCCGGGCTCGACTGGCGGCCGATCTTCCTCGTGAACATCCCCGTGGGGGTGCTGGCGATCCTCGCGGCGCTGCGCTTCGTGCCCGCGCTGCCGGGGGAGGCCGACCTCAAGATCGACTTCATCGGCATCGGCCTTGCCGCGCTCGCGCTGCTGCTGATCCTCTTTCCGCTGATCGAGGGGCGCCAGATCGGCTGGCCGCTCTGGTGCTGGGCCATGCTGGTCTGCGCGGCGCCGGCCTTCGCCCTCCTGCGCTGGTGGCTGGCGCGGCAGGCGCGCCTGGGCTGGGCGCAGCTCGTCCCCGAAAGCCTGCTGCGCAATCCCAGCTACATGACCGGCACCGGCCTGACCGTCCTGCTGTTCAGCGGCATGCCCGGCTTCTTTCTGGTCTTCGCCATCGTGCTGCAGACGGGCAACGGCCTGACGCCGCTGCAATCGGGGCTGACGACGCTGCCCTTCCCGATCGGCGTGATGACGGCCTCGGCCATCGCGGGGCGCCTCGGCACCCGGATGCCGCGGCTGCGTGTCTGCCTTGGCGCGCTGGGTCTGTCCTGCGGGATGATCGCTCTGCGCACCGTCTTGCCGGAGATGCCCGGAGAGCTGTCGCGCGCCGCCTTCATCCCGCCGCTGCTGCTGGCCGGCCTCGGCCTCGGCACCGCGATCTCGCCGCTTTTCCAGATCGTGCTGGGCCATGTCGGCGGCGCCAATACCGGCTCGGCCTCCGGCGCGCTGCAGGCCTTCCAGCAGGTCGGTGCCGCGCTGGGCATCGCCGTGATGGGAGAGCTCTTCTTCTCGACCGTCATGCGCCTCGCGCCTCAGGGCGGCGGAGAGGCCCCGGCGGCCTACTCCGACGCGCTCTCGGCGGCGCTATGGTACAATTCGATGGTCTTTCTCGCGCTGGCGCTGCTGGTCTGGCGCCTGCCGCGCCCTGACCTTGGCGGCACCGCCCGCCCCGGCGCCCCAGCTCAGGCCTAGCGCCACCACTGGTCGATGGCGGCGATATCGTCGTCAGACCAGCCGAAGTGATGGGCAAACTCGTGTACCGTCACATGGGCGACCAGGTCGCCAATGGTGGCATCGCCTCGCTCGGCCCATTCGTCCAGGATGGGCCGGCGGAACAGCCAAACGGTATCGGGCCGCTCGGGCATGTCCCAGGCCGATTTCTCGGTCATCGGGATCCCCTCGTAAAGGCCGGTCAGGTCGAAGGCCTCGCCGCCGATCTCCTCCAGCATCTCCTCGCTGGCAAAATCGGCGACACGCAGCGCCACCTCCTGCGCCCGCCCGCGGAAGGCGGCGGGCAGGGCGGCGACGGTGCGGCGGGCGATCTCCTCGATCTCGTCGAGGGTCGGCGCGGTCATGTCGGAAGAGGGGATGTCGATGCGGGCTGTCATGGCCCCGATATGGACAATCGCGGCGCCCTGTGGAAGAGGCGCCGCACAGGAGGTGTCCCGATGACAACCACACGTTTCGCCCCGTCGCCCACCGGCTGGCTGCATATCGGCAACCTGCGCGCCGCGCTGTTCAACTACGCCATCGCGCGCCAGCAGGGCGGCAGCTTCGTGCTGCGCATCGACGACACCGATCAGGAGCGGTCGAAGCCCGAATTCATCGAGGGCATCTTCGAGGACCTGCGTTGGCTCGGCCTCGGCTGGGACCGGGTGGAGCGTCAGTCCGAGCGCATGGCCCGCTACGCCGAGGCGAAGCAGAAGCTCATCGAGATGGGCCGCCTCTACGAATGCTTCGAGACGCCGGCCGAGCTGGATCTGAAGCGGAAGAAGCAGCTGAACATGGGTCGCCCGCCGGTCTACGACCGCGCCGCGCTGTCCCTGAGCGAGGCCGAGAAGGACCGCCTGCGCGCAGAGCGCGGCGCCAGCCACTGGCGCTTCAAGCTGGATCTCGAGCGGATCGAATGGGACGACGGCATCCTCGGCCCGATCTCGATCGACGCGGCCTCGGTCTCGGACCCGGTGCTGATCAAGGATTCGGGGCAGATCCTCTATACCTTCGCCTCCGTCGTCGATGATGGCGAGATGGGCGTGACCGACATCGTGCGCGGATCGGACCACGTGACCAATACCGCGACGCAGATCCAGATCCTGCGCGCGCTGGGCTTCGCGGTGCCGCGCTTCGCCCATCACAGCCTGCTGACCGGCCCGCAGGGCGAGGCGCTGTCGAAGCGCCTCGGCACCCTCTCGCTGCGCGACCTGCGCGGCGCGGGGATCGAGCCCATGGCCATCCTGTCGCTGATGGCGCGCCTCGGCTCCTCCCAGCCGGTGGAGCTGCGCAATGCGGTCGGTGAGGTCGTGGAGGGCTTCGACATCGCCAGCTTCGGCTCCGCCCCGACGAAGTTCGATCCCGATGATCTCGGGCCGCTGACGCATCGCTACCTCGCGCAGCTCCCGCTGGAGGCCGTGCGGGACGAGGTCGCCGCCGCCGGCGTGCCCGAGGCCCGGGCCGAGGCCTTCTGGACCGTGGTGCGAGAGAACGTCGCGACCCGCGCCGAGATCGCGCAGTGGTGGGAGATCCTCTCCACCGGCACCCATGGCCGGGTCGAGCCCGAGGATCGCGACTTCGTCCTGGCGGCGCTGACCGAGCTTGGCGAGCCGCCCTATGCGGAAGACAGCTGGAAGGCCTGGACCGAGGCCGCCAAGGCTTCTTCCGGGCGCAAGGGCCGCGGCCTCTTCCAGCCGCTGCGCCGGGCGGTGACGGGCCGCGACGCCGGCCCCGAGATGGCCCATCTCATGCCGCTCCTGCAGGCAAAGCCGGCCCCCCAGGGCCTCTGACCCCCGCCCCCTTCATGTTTCCTGAAATACTCCGGGGGTGCGGGGGCTGGCCCCCGCTGCCCGGCTAGGGCTCGCGCCGCGCCCCGGCCTCCGGGCCCCGCGCCGGATCGACGATTGGATCCCCGATCGGATCCTTGTGCAGGATCACATCCGCCTGCGGATAGGCCCTGAGCAGGGCCTGCCGCAGCCCCGCGCCGATGTCATGCGCGGCCTTCAGGCTCTGCTCGCCATCCACCTCGATATGCAGGTTCACGAAGATGCGGCTGCCGGCGCGGCGGGTGCGCAGGTCGTGGTAGCCGTGCACCCCGGGGTAGTTGCCCGCGATGCGCTCGATCCCCGCGACGACCTCCGGGTCTGCGGCGCGGTCCATCAGCGCGTCCCAGGCCGCCTTGCCGATCCGCAGCGCACCGCCCAGCATCAGCGCGGCGGCCCCAAGCGCGACGACGGGGTCGATCCAGCCTGCCCCGAACCGGCGCGAGGCCCAGAGCGCGACCAGCGCGCCGCAGGCGGGGATCAGGTCGCCCAAGTAATGCAGGCTGTCGGCAGCCACGACGCGGCTGCCGGTGATCCGCGCCACCCGCCTTTGCCAGATCACCAGCACCAGCGTCAGCACGATCGCCAGCAGCATCACCGCGATGCCGGCCTGCTGCTCCTGCAAAGCCGAGGGGGCGGGCCGCGCGAGGCGCAGCGCCGAGGAGACGCCGATCGCGAGGGCCGAGGCGGCGATGAAGACCGATTGCCCCAGCGCCGCCAGATCCTCGACCGAGCTGTGGCCGAAGGCGTGGTCCTCGTCGGCGGGACGGGCGGCGTAGCGGATCGCCACCAGCGCCCCGAGCGAGACCAGCAGGTCCAGTGCCGAATCGGCCAGCGTCGCCGCGACCGACAGCGATCCGGTGCGCCACAGCGCCCAGAGCTTGGCCAGCACCAGCAGGCTGGCGATGGTGACGGACAGCATCCCGGCCGAGAGGTTCAGCCGGTGATGCCCGCTTGCATGGGGCGAGTCGCTGGGCATCCGCGCGTCCTACCCCCGGATCTCGTCCGCGGCCACGCCCCAGACGTCCGTCTTGGGCGCCCAGCCGCTGTAGCCGCCGGCGGACATCTCGCACCAGTCGAGGGTGCAGTCGCCCAGCCGCGCGATCACGCCGCCTTCCAGCATCGCCTCCTCGCGCGCCTCGGGATCGGGCGCGACCCGCAGCGCTGTGCCGCCCTCGCCCACGATGACGGTGCGCACACCCGAGAGCAGGGCGTAATGGACCCAGCCGCCGACGCCTTCGGAATCGTTGATGCGGCGCCAGTGCCCGTATTCCGCCGTGACCTGCAGCGGCATGTCGCGGCGCAGGAAGACCCAGTCGATCCGGTGGCTCAGCGAGGGGCCGCGCCGCACGTTCCCCTCGTCCGAGGCGAGCGAGACGAAGCGCGGCAGCGGCAGGTTGGTCTCCGGCCCCAGGGCCGGGCCCTCCTCGGCGGCGGGCGCGCCGTCCAGTGTCTCGGGCAGTGTCTCCGGGCGCAGGGGCGGGGCCGGCATGGCCTCGGGCGGCACGGCAGCCGCCTCGTCTTCCTCCGGCGCCGCGGCGCTGTCCTCGGCCGCGGGGCGCGAGGGCGGCCGCAGGTCGAGCGTCTCGAGCGTTTCGGGCGCCGCGGCGAGCGGGGACTGCCATGCCGGCAGGAGGGCCAGCGCCACGAGGATCGGCCATGCGGATCGCGCCATTCTTCGCCTCTTTCCTGCCTGTCTGTCCTGCCGGGCCCTGCCTTCGGGCTGATGGTCCCAGGGCTCTCGTCTTGCCATGCTTCGCGCCCCGGTCACAGCGCCTCCCGGGCGTCAGGTGCCCGGCTGTGGCGGCAGGGCGACGGCTCCCGGCGCGGTCCCGGTGGAACTTGCGAAGGCCTAGAGCGGTTAGATTGTCAAGTCAAAAATGAAACGCTGTTTCAGGAGGGTCCCCATGCTGGGCTGGGCCATCGTCTTTCTCGTCATCGCGCTGATCGCCGGGATCATGGGATTCGGCGGGATCGCATCCGCCACCGCGGGGGTCGCGCAGATCCTCTTCGTGGTCTTCGTCGTCCTCTTCCTCGTCGCTGTCCTCGCACGGGTGCTGAAGGGCCGTCCCCGCGCCTGATGCCGGCGCCCTCAGGGCGCGCCGCATGGACCACGACCTGAAGCGCCGGCCACCTCCTGCTGGCCCACCGCGCCGAAGGCAGCGGGTGCTCCGCGGGGCCTCTGCCGCAGGCAAAGTCGGTTTTGACGCGCGAGAGGTCGGCCCGCTGTCGCGCACAGGGCCGCTTTCGTCGCAGCCTCGGGGCAGGCAGGGCAGGCACGGGGCAGGGTCCGCGGCATGAAAAGGCGCAGGCAATGAAGACACATGTGAGGGCGCTGGTCGTCGGCGGCGGCGCGGTGGGCACCTCGGTCGCCTATCACCTGGCGCGCGCCGGCTGGTCCGACGTGATGCTGCTGGAGCGGGACGAGCTGACCGCCGGCTCCACCTGGCACGCGGCGGGCCTGCTGCCCTATTTCAACATGTCCTATGCCACCACCTGGATCCACGACTACTCGATCAAGTTCTACAAGACGCTCGAGGCCGAGACAGGCCTGAACCCCGGGTTCTCCGTGGTCGGCAACCTGCGCATGGCGCAGTCCTCGGCGCGGATGGACGAGTACCGGCTCTATGCCGCGACTGCCGAGACGGTGGGCGTGCCTTTCGAGTGGCTGACCCCGGCGCAGATCAAGGATCGCTGGCCGCTGGTGAATACCGAGGGGCTGGAGGGCGCGATCTTCCATCCCACCGATGGCTACATCAACCCCGCCGACGTGACGATGGCCATGGCCCGCGGCGCGCGCCAGCGCGGCGTCACGATCGAGCGGCGCTGGCAGGCCGATGCCTACCACTGGACCGGCAGCGCCTGGGAGGTGACGCTGACCAAGATGGTCGAGAAGGGCGGCAACCTCGTCCCTTCGGACGAGCAGGTCGTCGTCACCGCCGAGCATGTCGTCACCGCCACCGGCAACCACGCGCAGCGCACCGCGAAGCTGCTGGGCATCAAGTCCGCCGCGATCCCGGTCGAGCACCAGTTCATCGTGACGGAGCCCGATCCCGCCCTCACCGCCTGGCGCGCCACCAATGGCGAGCATCCCGTGCTGCGCGACGCCGATGCCAAGTGGTACGTCCGCGAAGAGCGCGGCGGCTGGATCCTCGGCCCCTACGAAGAGGGCGCGCCGGCCCGCTTCCAGCACGGCGTGCCCGACAGCTTTCGCGCCGATCTCTTCCCCCTCGACCTCGACCGGATCGAGGAAGAGTACATGAGCATGATCCACCGCATCCCCAGCGCCGAGACGGTGGGGCTGAAGGACGATTTCAACGGCCCTATCTGCTACACGCCCGACGGCAACCCGCTGATCGGTCCGGCGCCGGGGCTGCGCAACATGTGGCTGGCCGAGGGATTCTCCTTCGGGATCACCGCAGCCGGCGGGGCCGGGCATTACCTTGCCCAGATGATGGTCGAGGGCGAGGCCGAGATCGACATGGCGTCGCTGGATCCGCGCCGCTTCGGCGACTGGATCACCACGGACTACACCGCCCGCAAGAACGAAGGGGCCTATTCCCACGTCTTCATCCTGCACCACCCCGACGAGGAGCGGCCCGCCGCACGGCCCCTGCGCACCGCGCCGGCCTATGACCGGCAAAAGGCGCTGGGCGCGCAGTTCGGTTGCGTCAACGGATGGGAACGGCCGAATTACTACGGCCCGCTCGATGCGCCGCAAAGCTTCGATCACGACGCCCGGTCCTTCCGCCGCGGCGGCTGGTGGCCCCATGCCCGGGCCGAGGCGCAGGCCCTGCGCGAGACGGCGGGGCTGATCGACGCCACCGCCTTCGCCAAGCACCGCCTGTCGGGGCTGGGGGCGACTGCCTTCCTCGACTGGTTCACCACCAACCGCCTGCCCAAGGTCGGGCGCATCAGCCTGACCTATGCGCTGACGTTTGCCGGCACGACGCGGACCGAGTTCACGCTGATCCGCACGGCCGAGGACGATTTCACCCTGATTTCGGCCGGCGGCTGGCACGCCTACGACCAGGATTATCTCTACAAGGCGATCATGGAGAAAGAGGCCGCGTTCGGCCGCATCAACGAGGAGGACGTGACCACCAAGTGGGGCGTCTTCGCGCTGGCCGGCCCCCGGTCGCGCGAGATCCTGCAGCGGCTGATCCGCGATCCCGAACCGGCGACTGCGTTGTCGAACGCCCGCTTCCCCTGGCTGTCGGTGCGCAACATTGAGCTGGGGATGGTGCCGGTGCGCGCTGTCCGCGTCGCCTATACCGGCGAATTGGGGTGGGAGCTGCACCACCCGATCGAGATGCAGAACCACCTGTGGGACAAGCTGATGGAGGCGGGCGCCGAGTTCGGGCTGAAGCCCGTGGGCGCGCGGGCGCAGAACTGGCTGCGGCAGGAGAAAAGCTACCGCGCCTTCGGCAGCGACCTGGGGCGCGATGCGACCCCGCTCGAGGGCGGGCTCGACCGCTTCGTGGCGCAGGACAAGGACTTCCTCGGCAAGGAGGCGATGCTGGCCAAGGGGATCCGCAGCCGCTGCGTGACGCTGCTCATCGACGGCCCCGAGGATGCCGATCCCTGGGGCCGCGAGGCGCTGCTGGATGCGGGCGGCGCGCTGGTCGGGCGCCTGACCTCGGGCGGCTATTCGGTGGCCTTCGGCAAGTCCATCGGCATGGGCTACCTGCGCCCGGACCTCGCCGTGCCGGGCACGCGGCTGAAGGTGCGGATGCTGGGCGGCCTCTGGGACGCCGAGGTGACGCAGGACAGCCCCTACGACCCGGCGAACGAGCGTCTGCGCGCCGACGGCTGAGGGCGATCAGGTCCTTGGCGGACTTGGCTCGGGCCAGGCCGTCGCGGCAAAGCATCCGGCCTTGGCATAGTGCAGCTGCACGTAGGCGATGTCGTCGCGCTCCGCGAAGAGCGCCCGCAGCGCCGCGTAGAGCTGCCCGCCCTCGACCACCTCGGGGCCCTGCATCATGTCGGCTTTGTCGAAGGGCCGGAGCGAGATCAGCCGCGCCTGCAAGGGCGCCGGCACCGCACCGACGAAAGGCGCTGCCTGACGCGCGCCCTCGGGCACGTAGATGGCATGGCTGGCGCGGTAGGGCGATTTCGCCGGCTGATGCTCGTGGTTCAGCAGCAGCACCGTCTCGCCCGGCTGCGCCTCCTGCAGGCTGACGTGGCAGGGGATGCGGGATTTAGCCGTGACGCGCATGCGGCGGATGCTGCGCGCTTCGAGCTCGGCCTTGGACAGGGCAAAGAGCGGCGCGAAGGGCTCGGCCGGAAGGGCTTCGATTCGATAGGACATGAGATGGCTCCTGTATGATCTGATCGATCATCGAGCCATTCGAGGCCGCCCGGCGACCCGGTTCCTGCGGATAGCGGCGCGCGCCGTCAGGCGATGATGTCAGGCAGGATGCGGTCCTCAATCTGCGAGATGCGGTCCTTGAGCGCCAGCTTCTTCTTCTTGAGGCGGCGCAGCAGCAGCATGTCGGCCGTGCCCGCCACCTCGAGCGCGTGGATCGCGTGGTCGAGGTCGCGATGCTCGCCCTTCAGGACCTGCAGCTCGACCCGCAGCACCTCGACCTGCTCCATCTTGCTCGACGTGTTCATGTCCGGTCGCCACTCCTCTCGTGTTGCCAAGGGTATAGCCGCGCGGCGGCGGTGCGGATAGCCCCGCGGAAGGCCGCACTTGCGAGGCGGGCGGGCCCGTCCCATATTCATCTCAGAGGCGGTCGCCGAAATCGGGGCCGCCAGCGGACGTCGCTTTTGCAAGGACTGGCGCATGACAAAGCTGACACTGGGGACGCATCCGTTCCTTCTGGGCTTCGACGAGCTTGAAAGGCTGGTGGAGCGGACGGCCAAGGCCTCGGCCGATGGCTATCCCCCCTACAACATCGAGCAGACCTCAGAGGCCTCCTTTCGCATCACGCTCGCCGTTGCGGGCTTTGCCGAAGGCGATCTGTCGCTTACGCTCGAGAACAACCAGCTGACCGTGCGCGGACGGCAGGGCGAGGCGGGGAGGGAGCGTGTCTTCCTGCACCGCGGCATCGCCGCCCGGCAGTTCCAGCGCAGCTTCGTTCTGGCCGATAGCGTCGAGGTGGGCGAGGCCAGCCTCGAGAACGGCCTGCTGCATATCGACCTCGTCCGGCGCGAGCCCGACGCCACCGTGCAGACGATCCGCATCAACAGGAGTTCGACCTCATGAACCATAAATTCGAGATGAACGATGCGGAGGACCGGCTGGTCTACGTCAAGCCGGTTGCGGTCTCGGACCTGCCCGAAGAGGTGCAGGACCAGGCCGGTGATCTGCAGACGCTTTTCGCCGTCCACGACGAAGAGGGGCAGCAGCTGGCCCTCGTCGCGGACCGCGCCCTGGCCTTCGAGCTGGCGCGGCAGCACGACATGCACCCCGTCACGGTGCACTGAGAACCGTCAGTCGGCCCCGGCTTCGGCCAGGGCCGGCAACAGCCGGCCCGTCACGGCCCGCGCCGTGACCGGGCCGGCGATGCGGTCGATCACGCGGCCCTCGCCGTCGATGACGAAGGTCTCGGGCACGCCGTAGACGCCCCAGTCCACCGCCGCGCGGCCCGAGGGATCGGCGCCGAGCGCGGCGTAGGGGCTGCCGAGTTCATCCAGAAAGCCAAGGGCATTGGCCTCGATGTCCTTGTAGGCCACGCCGTAGATCGGCACGCCCGTCTCCTGCGCGAATTCGGTCAGGACCGGATGCTCCGCCCGGCAGGGGGCGCACCAGCTGGCGAAGAAATTGACCAGCTTCACCTCTCCGTCCGCGAAGGCCGACGTGTTGATGGCGGGGCCGCCGCCCAGCGGGGCGAGCGGCGCGGTCGGGGCCGGCTGGCCCGCGAGCGCGGTCGGAAGCTCCTGCCCCCGGTCCGAATACATGCCGCCCAGCAGCAGCCCGGCCAGCGCGGCGAAGGCGAGGGGCGGCAGCAGGATCAGCCAGGGGATGCGGCGCTTAGCCATCTGCTTCGATCCTCTCGAGCTCGGCCCTGACGCGGCGGGCGCGCCGCAGGCTTTGCGCCACCAAGAGGGCCAGCAGCACAAGGCCGACGCCCCAGGCCAGCAGCACCTCTGCCGCGTAGCGTCCCAGGTCCATCATGCTGCCCCCTCGGACCGCTGCGCGCGGGCACGCAGGGCGGCGATGCGGCGCAGGCGGATCTCGGTGCCGGTGCGCAGCACGACAAGGGCGGCGAAAAGAAGGGCAAAGCCCAGCATCGCGATGACCAGCGGCAGCCAGTAGACGTCCGCCACATTCTCCTGCCGGTCGAGGCTGAGCGAGGCGCCCTGGTGCAGGCCCTGGCTCCAGAAGTTCACGGCATAGCGCGAGAGCAGGGCGAAGACCGAGCCGACGAGGCAGAGGACGCCGGTCAGATCGGCCGCGGCCTCGGCATCGGGGATCGCCGACCAGAGCGCGATATAGCCGAGGTAGAAGAGGCAGAGGATCAGGAAGGAGGTCAGCCGCGGGTCCCAGGCCCACCAGGTGCCCCACATCGGCTGGCCCCAGATCGCCCCCGTCGCCAGAGCGATCAGCGTCATCACCAGCCCCACGGGCGCCGCGGCCTTGGCCGCCAGCGCGCTGACGTGGTGGCGCCGCACGATCCAGATCAGCGAGGCCACCAGCATCATCAGCCAGGCGTTGATCGCCATCAGCGCCGAGGGGACGTGCAGGTAGATGATCTTGACGCTGGAGCCGAAGTTCACCGCGTCGGGCGTGAAGAAGAAGCCCCAGCCGAGGCCGAGCGCAAGGCAGGCCCCCGCCGCCGCGAAGAGCCAGCGCGACAGCGGCTCCACCCGGTCGAGGAACTTGCGCGGATTGGCATAGGACCACAGCGACATGGCGCCTGATTAGCGGCGCGCGCCGCCCGCCTCAATCGAAATGCTGTCGCAGCTGCGTGATGGCGCGCGCGGGGGGCCAGCCCCCCGGTTCGGCTGCGCCTCGCGCCCCCCGGGATATTTGCAAAGAGAAGAAAGAGGCGGCTCAGCGCAGGGTGACGCGCAGGGCGGCGGCGGCGGCGAAGGGCAGGAGCGCGATGCAGCCCAGGGTGACGCCGGCCAGCAGCAGCAGGCCCGGCAGGGGATCGAGGCCCTGCGCGCCGCGGGCGACCGCCTCGGCCCCGAAGATCAGGGTCGGGATGTAGAGCGGCAGCACGATCAGCGACAAAAGCAGCCCGCCCCGGCGCAGCCCCACCGTCAGCGCCGCGCCGAACGCGCCGATCAGCGACAGCGCGGGGGTGCCGAGGGTGAGGCTCGCCAGGAGCCAGGGCATGGCGCCGGCGGGCAGATGCAGCAGCACGCCCAGCACCGGCGCCGCCAGCACCAGCGGCAGGCCGGTGGTCAGCCAATGCGCCAGCGCCTTGGCCAGCACCACGCCTTCCAGCGGCACCGGCGCCGTGGCGATCAGCGCCAGCGCGCCGTCCTCCGCGTCCTGGGCGAAGATGCGGTCGAGCGACAGCAGGGCCGCCAGAAGCGCCGCGACCCAGAGGATGCCGGGGGCGATGCGGGCCAGAACCTCGGGCTCCGGCCCCACGCCGAAGGGGACGAGGATCACGACGATGGCGAAGAAGGCGAGGCCGAGGCCGAAGCCGCCCCCGGCCCGCACCGCCAGTTGCAGGTCGCGCAGCAGAACCGCCCTCACAGGAAGGGATCCGTCAGCGTCTCGGCCCGCGCTCGGAAGGGCGCGAGGTCGAGTTCTGGCGCCTCAAGGCCCAGAGGCACATGCGTCGCCACCAGCGCCGTGCCGCCGGCGGCGAGATGGCCGCGCAGCCAGCCCGCGAAGAGCGCGGTCGAGCCCGCGTCGAGCGAGACCGTCGGCTCGTCCAGGAGCAGCACGGGGCGCCCCGTCACCGCCAGCCGCGCCAGCCCGAGGCGCCGCCGCTGCCCGGCCGAAAGCGTGCCTGCGGGCCGCGCCCGCAGCGCGGCGAGGTGGAAGGCCGGGTAGACGGCCTCGGGGACCTGCGTGCCGTAAAGCGCGGCCCAGAAGGCGAGGTTCTCCTCGACGCTCAGGACCGCCTTCACGCCGCCCTCGTGGCTGGCATAGGCGGCCTCGTCTCCGGCGCCGGTGACGGTGCCGGAAAGCGCGGGCTGCAGCCCGGCCAGCGTGCGCAGCAGGGTCGTCTTGCCGATGCCGTTGGTGCCGCGCAGGATCAGTGCCGTGCCTTCGGGAACGGTGAAGCCGACCCCTTCGAGCAGGGGGATGCCGCCCCGCGCGCAGGCGAGGGCGCTGACTGTCAGCGCGGGCACTAGACCGGCAGCAGGGCGACGCCGACCCGGCGCCCTTCGGACAGAAGCACGTTGTAGCTGCGGGCGGCGGCGGGGCTTGCCATGGCCTCGACCCCGAGGCCGGCCTCTTCCAGCCGCTCGCGGAAGGCGGCGGGGGGATGGGCGATCTCGGCGCCGGTGCCGATGAAAAGCACGTCGACCTGCCCGGCCGCGGCGAGGAGCGGGGCGGTGTCGTCCCACCCGCCCCAAGCGCTGAGGCCCGAGGGCAGCAGCAGGGCAGGGCCCTCGTGCAGCTTGCCGCCGATGCGGAAAAAGCCGGGGCCGTAGCCGTCGACCGGCAGGCTGTCGTCGAAGGTGACTTCGTTCAGGCGCATGATCGGTCTCCTTTGCAGGGAGGTGCTAGTGCCAGAGTGGCAGGCCGGCAAGGACGGCGGTGCCGATGAGGCTATAAGCCGCGCCGCGGTACAGCGGCACGAGGGCAGGGCGGAACAGCGCGGTGCCCAGCCAGCAGCCGAGGGCATAGGGCAGAACGAGCAGCAGGCCCAGAGAGACGGCCTGCGCCGTCATCAGCCCCTGCAGGATGAAAAGGGGCAGGAACATCAGCGAGGTCAGCGTCAGGAAGACGGCGCTGTTGGCCCGGCTGCGCGCGACGCTGTCGCCGCCCGACAGCTGGAACAACACCATTACCGGCCCGGTCAGCCCCGTCGCCCCGCCGACGAGGCCGGTGCCCATCCCGATGGCGAGTTGGTTGCGGGGCCTTGCGGCAAGGCTGTGCCGCCAGCCCAGCATGAGCGCGGCGAGCGTCAGCAGCACGAGGATCGAGACGGCCCAGCCGATCGCCTCGGGCGCGGCGCGGCGTAGCACGAGGATGCCGGCGGAGCCCGAGAGGAGCGCGCCCAGCAGCATCCAGCCCACGGCGCGGCGATCCGCCTGCGGCCAGGCCTTGGGCACCACCGCGACGAGGGAGGAGAGCGCCGCGAGATTGAAGGCGGCGACCGCAGTTTGGGGCGGCAGGAAAACCGTGGCGATGGGCAGGAAGACCAGCGCCGCGCCGAAGCCGGCAAAGCCGTAGACCGTGCCCGCCAGCAGTGTCGCCGCCAGGAGCCAGGGAAACCCCGGCAGGGCCAGCGCCTGGGCCAGCCCCGCGCCCATCAGGCGTCGATATTGCTGAACTGGGTTCCCGCCTTGGGGTCCTTCTTCGACCAGTCGCGCTTCACGCCCAGCATCAGCACGATGTTCTTGGCGATGTAGATCGACGAGTAGGTGCCGACGATGATGCCCCAGAAGATCGCGAAGACGAAGCCGCGGATCACGTCGCCGCCGAGGATCAGCAGCGCGAGCAGCGCCAGCAGCGTGGTGCCCGAGGTCATGACGGTCCGGCTGAGCGTCTCGTTGGCCGAGATGTTCAGCACGTCCACGAGCGGCATCGTCTTGAACTTGCGCAGGTTCTCACGAACGCGGTCGAAGACGACGACGGTATCGTTGATCGAGTAGCCGACGATGGTCAGGATCGCGGCGATGGTCGCCAGGTCGAAGCGGATCTGCAGCAGGCTGAAGAGGCCGATCGTCAGGCCGACGTCATGCACCAGCGCCACGACGGCGCCGGTGGCGAACTGCCATTCGAAGCGCAGCCAGATGTAGATGACGATGGCCGCGATGGCGCCGGTGACGGCGAGGATCGCGGTGCGGATCAGCTCCTGGCTGACCTTGGGGCCGACGCTCTCGGTATTGGTGAATTGCAGCGTCGGGTCGACCTGCTGCAGCGCGGCCTGCACCTCGGACAGGGTCGATGCCGGCAGGCTCTCCTCGCCTTCCTGCGCCTGGATGCGGATCGAGGCGACGTTCTCGTCGGCGGCAAAGGTCGGATCGTAGACCTCCGTCACCGAGACGTCGCCCAGGTCCAGCGCGTCGAGGGCACTGCGGTAGGCGCCGGTATCGACCGGCTGCTCGGATTCCGTGCGGATGGTCGTGCCGCCGCGGAAATCGATGCCGAAGTTCAGGCCCATGGTCGCCCAGAGGATCGCGCTGGCGATCAGCAGGACGATGGAGCCGCCGAAGGTGACATAGGCGTACTTGAAGAAGTTGATCTTCGTGTCGTCAGGGACGAGCCGGAAATGCCGCATGGCTTACACCTCGATGGTCTTGGGACGGCGGCGGTCGAACCAGATCACGACCAGCAGGCGGGTGACGAAGATGGCGCTGAAGACCGATGTCAGGATCCCCAGGCCCAGCGTGATCGCAAAGCCGCGCACCGGGCCGGAGCCGACGGCATAAAGGATCACGGCCGTGATCAGCGTCGTGACGTTGGAATCGAGGATCGCCGAGAGCGCCCGCGAATAGCCAAGGTCGATGGCACGGGCCGGGCCCTTGGCCGTTTTCAGTTCTTCGCGGATACGCTCGTAGACCAGCACGTTGGCGTCGACCGCCATGCCCATGGTCAGCACGATGCCGGCGATGCCCGGAAGGGTCAGCGTGGCGCCGATCAGGCTGAGCACGCCGAAGATCATCACCATGTTCACGGCAAGCGCGACATTGGCGAACCAGCCGAAGAGACCGTAGGTCAGCGCCATGAAGACGACGACGAGAAGACTGCCGACCACGGCGGCCAGCTGGCCGGCGCGGATCGAATCGGCGCCCAGCTCGGGGCCGATGGTCCGTTCCTCGAGGAAGGTCAGCTCGGCGGGCAGGGCGCCGGCGCGCAGCAGCACCGCGAGGTTGGTCGATTCCTCGACCGAGAAGTTGCCGCTGATCTGGCCGGTGCCGCCGGGGATGCGCTCTCGGATCACCGGGGCGGAGATAACCTCGTTGTCGAGAACGATGGCGAAGGGGGCGCCAACGTTCTCGGCCGTATAGTCGCCGAAGGCCCGCGCGCCCGTGGTGTTGAAGCGGAAGCTGACCGCCGGCTGGCCGTTCTGATCGAAGGTCGGTTGCGCATCGACCAGCTCGTCGCCGGTGACGACGGGGCTGCGTTCGAGAACGTAGTACAGCCCCTCCTGGCTGGCATCGGGGGCCAGCTGCTCGGTGGTGCCGACATCGGCATTGGCGTCGCTCGTCGTGGTCACGACGGGCTGGAAGTTCAGCTGCGCTGTGGTGCCGATGAGAGCCTTGACCTCGTCGGCGCTGCCCACGCCCGGCACGTCGATCAGGATACGGTCTTCGCCCTGGCGCTGGATCGTTGGCTCGCGGGTGCCGGCCTCGTCGATGCGGCGGCGCACGATCTCGAGGCTTTGCAGCAGCGTGCGCTCGTCCGTCGCGGCGCGCTCGGCCTCGGAAAGCTGGATGGAGAGGACCGGGCCGTTCGCCCGGACGTCGAGGCTGGAGGCCGACCCGCCGGTCAGCCCGCTGACCGGCTGCGCCAGCCCGCGGGCGATTTCCACCGCGCGCTGCGCCCCATCGGCATCGGAGATGCGCACCCGCAGGATGCCCGGCTCGCTCTCCTCGCGGGTGACGAAGCCGACGGTATCACGCTCTGCCGCCAGCGCGTCGCGCAGCGCGGGCCAGAGCGCCTCCATGCGAGAGGCATAGACCTGTTCGACCTGCACCTCGGCCAGAAGATGCGCGCCGCCGCGCAGATCGAGGCCGAGGTTCACGAGGTTCGACGGCAGGAAAGACGGCCAGAGCGCGGCCTGCGCCTCGAGCTCGGGGTTGGTGACCCCGGTCTCGATGGTGGCGCGGGCGTCGTTCGCCGTCTCCACCCGCGAGTAGAACAGGTTCGGCAGCGCCAGAAGGACGCCGGCAAGCACGACCGCAAGGATCAGGATGCGGCGCCAGAGGGGGATGTACAGCATCAAACGGGCTCCAGCCGGGCGATCAGGAGGTCTTGGCCGGCTCGGTCTTGCTGGTGACGGTCGCGATGGTCGAGCGGATCACGCGGACGGTCACGCCGGTCGCGATCTCGACCTCGATCTCGCCGTCGTCCTTGACCTTGGTGACCTTGCCGATCAGCCCGCCCTGGGTGACGACCTGGTCGCCGCGGCGCAGCGCCTCGACCATCTTCTGGTGGTCCTTCAGCTTCTTCTGCTGGGGGCGGATCAGGAAGAACCACATGATCGCGAAGATCAGGATCAGGGGGATGAAGGATTCGAGGCCTTGCATGGGGTCGGAACGTCCTTGGCGTCAGGGGTGCGAGGGCTGATGTCCCCCCGCCGGAAAAGTCGCGGCACCCTAGTCGCGACGGCCCCCGATGACAACGGATCGCCGTGATGCCCGGGTCAGGGCACGCGCCTTGGGCATGATCCGGGCATATGGACAGCCCGCGCGCCAGACGCAAGCGGGCCTGCCGCAGGCGTGATGAACCCGTCTCCGGCGGGAGACGGGTTCACCTTCACCCCGCTTTGCGCCATATCTTCCGCCGTCTGAAGAAGGGACGAGACCATGCACGACATCCGCGCGATCCGAGAGACCCCCGACGCCTTCGACGCGGCCCTCTCCCGCCGCGGACTGCCGGCTGCCTCGCCCGAGATTCTGGCGCTGGACGCGGCGCGGCGCGCCAAGATCCACGCCGCCGAGACCGCCCAGGCCGAGCAGAACGCCGCCTCCAAGCAGGTCGGCGCGGCCAAGGCCAGCGGCGACGAGGCGGAGTTCGAGCGTCTGCGCGCCCTCGTGGCCGAGAAGAAGGCCGAGGTCGCGCGCCTGCAGGACGAGGCCAAGGCCGAGGATCAGCGCCTGACGGAGCTGCTGCTCACGATCCCGAACCTGCCTTACGAGGACGTGCCCGAGGGCGCGGACGAGGCGGACAACGTCGAGGTCAAGCGTCACGGCAACCCGCGCAACTTCAGCTTCACGCCGCTCGAGCACTACCAGATCCCCGCGGCCAAGCCCGGTCTCGACTTCGAGACGGCGGCAAAGCTGTCCGGCAGCCGCTTCGTCGTCCTGCGGGGCGCGATGGCGCGGGTGCACCGGGCGCTGGCGCAGTTCATGCTGGACCACCACGTCGAGGTGAACGGCCTTGCCGAAACCTCGACCCCCGTGCTCGTGCGTGACGAGATGATGCTGGGCACCGGCCAGCTGCCGAAGTTCGGCGAGGACAGCTACCAGACCACGAACGGCTGGTGGCTGATTCCCACCGCCGAGGTGACACTGACCAACCTCGTCAACGGCGAGACGGTCGAGGAAGCCTCGCTGCCGCGGCGCCACGTCGCCCATACGCTGTGCTTCCGCTCCGAGGCGGGCAGCGCCGGGCGCGACACCTCGGGCATGCTGCGCCAGCACCAGTTCGAGAAGGTCGAGATGGTCTCGGTCACCACGCCCGAGCAATCCGAGGCCGAGCACGAGCGCATGACCCTTTGCGCCGAGTCGGTGCTCGAGGCGCTGGGCCTGCCCTATCGCCGCATGCTGCTCTGCACCGGCGACATGGGCGCGGGCGCGCGGCGCACCAATGACCTCGAGGTCTGGCTGCCGGGGCAGGACTGCTACCGCGAGATCAGCTCCGTCTCGACCTGCGGCGCCTGGCAGGCGCGGCGGATGAACGCGCGCTACAAGCCCGCGGGGGGTGGCAAGCCGGACTACGTGCACACGCTGAACGGATCGGGGCTGGCCGTGGGCCGGACGCTGATCGCGGTGCTCGAGAACGGGCAGCAGGAGGACGGCTCCGTCACGCTGCCCGAGGCGCTGCACCCCTATCTGCGCGGCGCCACCGGCATCGACGCCGAAGGCGCGCTCGTCTGAGGCGCCCGCAGGGGCAAACTGGCTGTCGACTTTACTGACGAACTGGTCTAATGGGGCGGGTCTGCCCTGCGGGGGCGGCCCCTCGCGGCGCCGGCGCCGCCTTCCACTCCAGATCGGCCTTCCATGATTGACACCCTCTCAGAGGCGCTCGCAGAGCGCGGTTACGCCACGTTGACCCCTGTTCAGGAGGCGGTGACCGATCCTGAACTCGAAGGCGCGGACCTTCTGGTCTCGGCGCAGACCGGCTCGGGCAAGACGGTGGGCTTCGGCCTCGCCATCGCGCCGACGATCCTCGAAGAGGGCGGGCGCTTCGGCCCCGCCGAGGCGCCGCTGGCGCTGATCATCGCGCCGACGCGCGAGCTGGCCTTCCAGGTCGCGCGCGAGCTTGAGTGGCTCTATGGCCGCACCGGCGCGCGGGTCGCGACCTGCGTCGGCGGCATGGACATGCAGGGCGAGCGGCGGACCCTGTCGAAGGGCGCGCATATCGTCGTCGGCACCCCCGGCCGGTTGCGCGACCACATCGGCCGCGGCTCTCTCGACATGACCTCCCTGCGGGCCGTCGTCCTCGACGAGGCGGACGAGATGCTCGACCTCGGCTTCCGCGAGGATCTGGAATTCATGCTGGGCGAGGCGCCGGAGGGTCGGCGCACGCTGCTGTTCTCGGCCACCGTGCCCAAGGCCATCGCCACCCTCGCGCAGCAGTACCAGCGCGATGCGGTGCGGGTGCAGGCGCAGTCCAAGGGCGGCCAGCATGCCGATATCGCCTACCAGGCGCTGCGCGTCGTCCCGCACGAGATCGAGACCGCGATCGCCAACATGCTGCGCTTTCACGATGCCGAGAACGCCATCGTCTTCGCGAATACCCGCGCCGCCGTGGCGCGGCTGACCGCGCGGCTGTCTAATCGCGGCTTCGCCGTCGTCTCGCTGTCGGGCGAGCTGAGCCAGACCGAGCGGGGCCATGCGCTGCAGGCGATGCGCGACGGGCGGGCCCGGGTCTGCGTCGCCACCGATGTCGCGGCGCGCGGGATCGACCTGCCGAACCTCGACCTGGTGGTGCATGCCGAGCTGCCGACCAATACCGAAGGGTTGCTGCACCGCTCTGGCCGGACGGGCCGCGCGGGGCGCAAGGGCGTCTCGGCGCTGATGGTGCCGCCGAAGCTGACCAAGAAGGCCGAGCGTCTGCTGGGCTGGGCCAAGGTCAGCGCCGAATGGACCCAGCCCCCCACCGCCGAGGAAATCCGCGCCAAGGACGAGGAGCGGCTGCTCTCGCACGAGGTCTGGGCCGCCCCCCTGGCCGAGGAAGAGACCGCCATCGTCAAGCGCCTGCTGGCCGAGCGCAGCGCCGAGGAAATCGCTGCCGCCTGCCTGCGCCTCTATTCCGCCGGCCTCTCGGCCCCGGAAGAGCTGTCGGATGCCAGCGCCCGCCCCGAGCGGGCCGAGAAGGCGCCGCGCCACGAGCGCGAGCCCTTCGGGCCGAGCGGCTGGATCTCGCTCTCCGTGGGCCGCAACGAGCGGGCCGAGGCACGCTGGCTGCTGCCGCTGCTGTGCCGTGCCGGCGGCCTCGACAAGGACGCCATCGGCGCGATCCGGGTGCAGGGCTCCGAGACCTTCGTCGAACTTTCCGAGCCCAGCATCGCCGGCTTCTTCGCCGGGCTGGGCGCTGACGGCCAGCTTGAAGAGGGGATCAAGGCGCGCCGGGTCGAGGGCACGCCCGACTTCGGCGCCCCCACCGGCGGCAAGCCCGCGCCGCGCGGCAAGCCCGGCGGCAAGCCCGCTGGCAAGCCCCCGCGCGAGGAGCGCCGCGCGCCCCCCGCGGAGCGGGCCGAGGAAACCTCGCGCCCCGCGCCCGAGCCCGCCGAGGCGCGTGCGCCCGAGGCCGCGCCCGACGAGCGCCCCGGCGCCGTGGTCAAGCGTGACTGGCAGGACAAGCCGCGCGAGGAGCGCCCGCGCAAACCCGGCGGCTTCGCCGGCAAGGGCGGCGCGCCCAAGCGCGACGGCAAGCCCGGCGGTCCGCGCAAGGACGGCGGCAAGCCCTATGAGGGCGGCAAGCCCTATGCCGGCAAGCCGGCAGGCAAGGGCGCCCCGGCCCGTGACGGCAAGCCCGGCGGCGGAAAGCCCGGTGCTGGCAAGAGCTTTGCGGGCAAGGGCGGCTCCGGCAAGCCCTGGGCCGGTAAGGACGGCGCGGGCAAGAAACCGGGCGGCAAGCCCGGCGGGCCGAAGCGCGGCGCGGATGCGCGCGACACCTCCAAGCGGTTCACCCCGCCCACCGATCGCGGCGGCGCCGCGAAGCCCCGGCGCAAACCCTGAGGGGAGGGGGGCTCAGCCCCCCTCGGCCCAGTCCCAGGGGACGGTGAATCCGTCCAGCGCCCGCGCGGCGCCGGCCTCGTCCGCGGGGCCGTCGCTGCGCAGTTTCGCGACGAGGCCGCGGCGCTGATCCTCGACGACCTTCTCGACATGGGCCTTGACCCCGGCCTCTCCCAGCGCCGCGTCGAAGACGCGGGTGATGGCGCGGCGGCGCAGGTCGGGCTTGAAGATCTTGCCGACCGCCGTCTTCGGCAGCTCTGGCAGGATCTCAACGTGCTTGGGGCGCGCGGCCTTCTCGTGCACCGTCTTTTCAAGATGCGCGCGCAGCTCCTCTGGCGTGACGCTGGCGCCCGAGACAAGCTCCACATAGGCGCAGGGCAGCTCTCCGGCATGGACGTCGGGCTGGCCGATGGCCCCGGCCATGGCGACGGCGGGATGGGCGGACAGGGCCTCCTCGATCTCGGCGGGGTCGATGTTGTGACCGCCGCGGATGATCAGGTCCTTCGACCGGCCGGTGATCCAGATGTAGTCATCCTCGTCCATCCGGCCCAGATCGCCGGTGCGCAGGTAATGCCGCCCGCTGCCGGGATCGATCCAGTAGAGGCTCTTGTTCTTCGCCTCGTCGGTATAGGTGTGGCGGGTCACGCCGGGGCTGGCGACGCAGATCTCGCCCACGGTGTCCGGCCCCAGCGGCTGGTCCGTGCCGGGGCGTACGATCCGCACCGAGGTATAGGGGAAGGGCAGGCCGATGGAGCCGATCTTCTTCTCGCCGTCGGGCGGGTTGACCGACACGAGGCAGGTTGCCTCGGTCAACCCATAGCCTTCGCAGATGGTCACGCCCGCCGCCGCCTCGAACCGCTTGTAAAGCTCGACCGGCAGCGGGGCGGAGCCGGAGAAGGCCAGCCGCAGCGAGGAAATGTCCGCATCCACCGGGCGCTGCATCAGCGCCGACATGGCGGTCGGCACGGCGATGATGAAGGTCACGCGCCACCGTTCGATCAGCTTCCAGAAGTTGTCGAAGACGCCGTCGCCCCGGTAGCCCGCCGGGGTCGGCATCACCAGATGCGCGCCCGAGGCCAGCGCACAGCCCATCGCCACGACGGCGGCGAAGACATGGAACATCGGCAAGGGGCAGATCAGCACGTCGCTTTCGTCGAAGAGCAGCCGCTGGCCGATCCAGCCGTTGTAGACGAGGCCGCTGTAGCGATGCTCAGCGACCTTGGGCATGCCAGTGGTGCCGCCGGTGTGGAAGCGGGCCGAGACGCGGTCGCCGGCGCTGTCGGCGAAGGTCAGCTGCTTGGGCTGGCGCGCGGCCTCCTTGTTCAGGTCGTAGACGAGCGCCCGGTGCGCCGCCCTCACCCGCGGGCGGATCAGCGGCACGGCAAGGCGCTTCACCCCGGTCAGGTAGCGCGCGAGATCGACCTCGAGCACGGTCTCGACCGAGGGCGCCTGCGCAACCGCCTTCGCCGTCTTCTGGCCGACGTCGGTCTTGGGAAAGCCGCGCAGGGTCACCACGACCTTCGCGCCGCTCTCGCGCAGCAGGGCGGCGATCTGCGCCGGTTCGAGCAGCGGGTTGATCGGGGCGACGATGCCGGCGATCTGCGCGCCGAGGTAGGTGGTCACCGCCTCGGTGCAGTTCGGCAGCAGCATGGCGACGGTGTCGCCCTCGTTCACGCCGAGGCTGCGCAGCAGGTTCGCGACCTGGACGCTGCGCTGGTGCAGGGTCTGCCAGTCCAGCGTTTCGGCAGGGGCATCGGGGTCCGAGAACAGCTGGAAGCTGAACGCGGGACGCCCGGGATGCCGCCGCGCGGTGCGCGTCAGCAGTCCGTGGATCGTGGCGGGCTGGTCCTGAGAGGCCCAGTCGCCCTCAGCTTCGATCGCAGCGCGATCGGCGTAACCGGCGTAGCTCATCGCTCCTCCCTCGATGGCTTGCGTGACCCGAGGCTGGCCTGCAAGGCCTGATGAAGCAAGTCTGACCTTGCGTTCAAGGTTCCGCCGCCGGGTTATTCGGCCGCCATGCCACCGGCGAACTGAAGCCGCGCCAGCCGCGCGTAAAGCCCGTTCTGCGCCACCAGGGCGTCATGGCTGCCCGAGGCGACGATGCGCCCGTCCTCGAAGACGAGGATGCGGTCGGCCTTCTTCACCGTCGCCAGGCGGTGCGCCACGATCAGCGTCGTGCGCCCGCGCGCCAGCGCGTCGACGGCCCGCTGCACCGCCTGCTCGCTTTCCGCGTCAAGCGCGCTCGTCGCCTCGTCCAGCAGCAACACCGGGGCGTCACGCAGGATGGCGCGGGCGATGGCGATGCGCTGCTTCTGCCCGCCCGAGAGCATCACGCCGCGCTCGCCGACGTAGCTGTCGTAGCCGCCCGGCAGGGCCATCAGGAAGTCATGCGCGGCGGCGGCGCGGGCGGCGGCCTCGACCTCGGCATCCGTGGCCTCTGGGCGGCCGAAGCGGATGTTCTCGCGCGCGGTATCGGCGAAGATCACCGGGTCCTGCGGCACCAGCGCCAGCGCGTGGCGGAAGTCCTGCCGGGCCATGCGGTCCAGCGGCACGCCGTCCAGCCGCACCTCGCCCGAGGCCGGGTCCCAGAACCGTAGCAGAAGCTGGATCACGGTGGACTTGCCCGCGCCCGAGGGGCCGACGAGGGCCACGGTCTCGCCCGGGCGGATGTCGAAGCTGACGCCGTCCAGCGCAGCCGTGTCGGGCCGCGAGGGGTAGTGGAAATGCACGTCGTCGAAGCTGATCGCGCCGCGAAAGGCGGGGGCGGGCAGGGGCGTGGCGGGATCGGGGATCGCGTCGCGCGCCTGCAAAAGCTCGACCAGCCGCTCGGTGGCGCCGGCGGCACGCTGAAGCTCGGCCGAGATCTCGGTCAGGGCGCCGACGGCGCCGGCTACGATCACGGCATAGATGACGAACTGCGCCAGCTCGCCCACGCTCATCTGGCCGGCGCTGACGTCGCGGGCGCCGATCCACAGCACACCCACCAGACCGGAGAAGACGAGGAAGATCACGATCGCCGTCATCAGTGCCCGTGTGGCGATGCGGGCCTTGGCGGCGCCGAAGCTGCGCTCCGTGACCGCGTCGAACCGGTCGCGGCTGCGCGCCTCGTGGGTGAAGGCCTGCACCGTCTGCACCGAAAGCAGCGTCTCTGACGCCCCGCCCGAGGAGGCGGCGATCCAGTCCTGATTCTGCCGGCTGAGCGTCCGCACCCGCCGGCCCAGCGTGACGATGGGCAGGATCACCGCCGGCACGATCAGCAGCACCAGCCCCGTCAGCTTGGCCGAGGTCACCAGCAGCAGCACCAGCCCGCCCGAGAGCATCAGCAGGTTGCGCAGCGCGACCGAGGCCGAGGAGCCGATGACCGAGAGGATCAGCGTGGTGTCGGTGGTAACGCGGCTGAGGACCTCGCCGGTCATGATCCGCTCGAAGAAGGCGGGGCTCATGCCGATCATCCGCGCCATGACGGCCTTGCGGATGTCCGTCACCACCCGCTCGCCCAGCCGGGTCACGAGGTAGTAGCGCGCCGCCGTCCCGGCGGCGAGCAGGGCGGCAAGGCCGAGGGCGGCGGCGAAGTAGCTGTCGACCAGCTGCTGCTGCCCGACCTCGAAGTTGTCGATCACCCGCCGCACCGCCAGCGGCAGCGTCAGGCTGATCGTCGCCGTCAGCGACAGCGCGAGAAGGGCGAGGACAAGGGTGACCCGGTAGGGCCTCAGGAAAGGCCAGAGCGCCCGCAGCGCGCCGAGATCGCGCGAGCGGCCCCGCTCGCCGTCCTTTGCCGGTGCCTTGAGCGGGTCGCGCGGAGTGTCGCGGACCGCGGTCTGGGTGTCTGTATCGGCCATCTGGCCCCGCTTGTGGCTGCGCTTCGACCTAGTCCCACAGGGCGAGCGCTGCAAGTCCGTCGGACCCGCTGGCGCGGGGGCGGGGCCGGACCCCTGCGCGGGCGGGTCCAGGGCGGAGTGGGGCACGCGCAGCAAGGTCTGCGCGTGCCATGGTGAGCCGCTATGGAAACAATACCCTCGTGACCGTCCTTGACACGCCGGCTCGGTGCACCTGTAGTTGATCACGCGGCAGAAAATGTCGTTTTCCTGACTATTCGGTTAATTAGAGTGCGGTCCCATTAACTCCCTCGATTCCAGGTCCTCCTTCGACGCCGCCACCCGTTGCGCCCCCGACCCGAGGGCGAGCTTCACCCGGGGCTGGTTCTCGGAGCAGCCGCGGGCGCTGCAGGATGCCGTGCTGCGGCACGCGATGCGGCGGTTTTACGACACGGGCGCCTATACCCACCATATCGGCGACGAGGCGAGCGGGCTCTTCGGGCTGTGCGAGGGGAGTTTCGGTGTGATGGTCGCCAACCGGCGCGCCGGGCTGCTGCTGGGGCATATCTTCCGTCGCGGCGCCTGGTTCGGGCAGGGGCCGCTGCTGACCCGCAAGCCGCGCGGCCTCGCCTTCCGGGCGATGGAGCCGTCCACGGTGCTCTACCTGCCGCTCGGCGCCATCGACCTGATCGCCCGCGAGCTGCCCGATGCCCGGCGGCGCCTGATGTCGCTGAGCGAGTACAACCAGGCCACGGTGATCGAGGCGATCTCTGACCTGCTGCTGCGGCGCGCGGACGAGCGCATCGCGGCCCTTCTGCTGCGCCTGTGCGAGGCCGACACAGCCACGGGTCCGGTCACGCATGTCGTGACGCAGGCCGAGATGGCAGAGATGTCCAATGTCTCGCGCCCCACGGCGAATGCCGTGCTCAGGCGCTTTGCCCGGCAGGGGGCGATCTCCATCGGCTATGGCACCATCACGGTGACCGATGCAGCGGCACTTGAGGATTTTCTGGCGCAGGAGGCCTAGGCCCCATTTGCGGGCCGGCGGCGTGGAGCGGGTGGCGGGAATCGAACCCGCACGTTCAGCTTGGAAGGCTGACAGGCTACCACTACATCACACCCGCGCTGGAGCGAGGGGTTAGACGAGCGCCGCGCAGGGGTCAAGCGCCTGCCGGGTCCTCCAGCCGCAGCACGGCCTCGCCCGCCGCCAGGGCGCCGCGGGCCCGGTCGTAGCGCAGGTAGGCCAGCGCGCTGTCGCCGGCGACGGTGTGCAGCGTCCCGGCCTCCCGCCCCTCGGCGCTGATCGCGGCGCCCGGCTCTGCAATGCCCTCGATCCGCACCCGAGCGAGGCCCTTTCGCAGCTCGGTCTTGTGCTTCATCCGCGCGGCGATCTCCTGCCCGACGTAGCAGCCCTTGCGGAAATCAACGCCGTTCAGACGCTCGAACCCGTACTCGAGGATGTAGCTCTCGGGGCCGAGTTCCCGGCCCCATTCGGGCACCATGGCGGCCACCCGCAGCGCGTCCCAGTCGCTGCCGTCATCGCCGCCCTCCTCGCCGTAAAGCCGCCAGCCCATGGCGGGATCGCGCGGGTCGGGCAGGGCGCCCGCGGGCGGCGTGCCGGTGCCGCGGCGGACCTGCAGCGGGCTTTCGGCTAACGCCACCTTGGCGCGCAGCTTGTACATCGACAGGCGCTGGAACAGCTGCGGCGCGACGGCGGCAGGGGCGTCGATCAGCAGCCCCTCGGCCTGGCCGACGACGAAGAAATCCGCGATCAGCTTGCCCTGCGGCGTGAGCAGCGCGGTATAGACGATCCCGCCGCCGCGCGTGCGGGTCACATCGTTGGTGACGAGGTTCTGCAGGAAGTCCTCGGCGTCCTCGCCGGTGACGGAGATGAGGGTACGGTCTGTCATGCCCCCCATATAGGGGCGCGATCCGCCGGCGTCAGGTGTCCTCGCCGGTGGAATGGCTGCGCATCTGCAGCGCGTGCAGATCGGCGTAAAGGCCGCCGCGGGCGATCAGCTCGGCATGCGTGCCCTGCGCCACGACGCGCCCATGCTCCATCACCACGATCTTGTCGGCATCCGCGATGGTCGAGAGGCGGTGCGCGATGACCAGCGTGGTGCGCCCCTCGCTCAGCCGGTCGAGGGCGGCCTGCACCATCGCCTCGGAGCGGGTGTCGAGCGCGCTCGTCGCCTCGTCCAGCAGCAGGACAGGGGCGTCGCGCAGCAGCGCGCGGGCGATGGCGACGCGCTGCCGCTGCCCGCCCGACAGGGCCGAGCCGCGCGTGCCCACGGGCGTGTCGAGGCCCTGCGAGAGCTGCGGCAGGAAGTCCGAGACATGGGCCGCGTCCAGCACCTCCTTCAGGCGCTTGTCGGTGACCCCCTCGCGGCCCAGCAGCACGTTGTCGCGCAGGCTCTCGTCGAAGAGCAGGGCGTCCTGGCTGACGACGGCGATCTCGGCGCGCAGCCGCTCCAGCGTCATCTGCTGCACTGGCAGGCCGCCGATCCTGACCTCGCCGCTGGCGGGATCGATCAGCCGTGTCAGAAGGTTGAAGACCGTGCTCTTGCCGGCGCCGCTGGCACCGACCAGCGCGGTGGTCTTGCCGGCGGCGGCGGTGAAGCTGACCCCGTGCAGTACCGGCAGATCGCCGTAATGCAGATGCACGTCGGTCAGCGCGACCTCGGGCGGAGAGCCCTCGGGCTCGCGCGGCCGCGCGGGCGAGACGACCTTCGGCTCGGCGTTCAGCACGCTGCGCACCCGCTCGATCCCGGCGGCGGCGTTCTGCCACAGGCCCGACATGTTGCCCAGCCGGCGCAGCGGCTCGAACACGAGGCCCATGGCGGTGAAGAAGGCCATGAACTCGCCCACGGTCTTGTCGCCGGCCGCAATCTGCGTGCCGCCGACGTAGAGCACGCCCAGAAAGCCGAGACCCGCCATGATGTCGACCATCGCCGGGATCGTCCCCTGTCCGAGGGAGGAGCGCACCTGAGCCCTGACCCGGCTGCGGGCGAGCTTGTCGTAGCGGCGGGACTGGTAGGCTTCGAGGCCGTTCAGCTTGATCGGGGCGATGCCATGGAAGACCTCGTCGAGGCGCGTGGACATCAGGCCCGAGATCTCGCGCGCGGCCCGCGCCCGCTTGCGCACGTAGCGCTGCAGCACGAGGCTGGGCAGGATCAGCACCGGCACGCCGACGAGGGCGGTCAGCGTCCACCAGACGTCGACCCGCATCGCCACCACGAAAAGCGCGATGACCGAGACCGCGTCCCGCCCGGCGCCGGTGACGATGCTGGACCAGATCTGGTTGATCGCCGCGACATCGCCCTGCACCCGCTCGATCAGGTAGCCGGGCGGGTGGCTCTGGTGCCAGGCCCCGTCGAGCCGCATGATATGGCGCAGAAGATCGCCGCGCAGACGCTCCATCGTGCGCTCGCGGACCGAGGTCATCATCACCCGCTGGCCTAGGCTGCTGATGCCGCGCATGGCGAAGATGCCGAACATGCCGAGGCCGACAAGCCAGAGGATCGAGCTTTCGCCCTGCACGAAGGCGCGGTCGAACATCGGCTCGATCATGCCGGCGAAAAGACCGAGAGAGCCGCCCTCGATCGTCATGAGGATCAGCGCCAGCGTGAGCTGCTTCCAGTGCCGCTTGAGGTAGTGCTGCCACAGCCAGACGAAGAGGCCGCGGGCGGCCTCTGTATGGGGGCTGTCGTCCGGATCGGGGCGCGGCATCTTCATGCGAGGCCTCGCTTTCGCTTGTAGCTTTGCTTGATCGACTGGGGGTCGTATTCGGTTGCCACCCAGTCCTCGATCCCGATCGAGGCGCTGGCGTGGCGCGCCGCGTAGACATCGAGGATGTGATCCAGCACGCCGGTCTTGCCGCGCCGCAGGTGCAGGTAGCGCCAGTGCAGCTGCGTCTTCGCCGTTTCCACATCCGCCCCCTCATGCGCGAGCAGGTAGAGCGCGCTGGCGAGGCCCGCCCGGTCGGCGCCGGACTTGCAATGCATCATGAAGGGCCGCTCCACGCTGCGGAACAGATCGAAGAGGCGCAGCAGGTTCTCGCGCTGGGGCGGCTTGTTGGCGTTCAGCTTGGTCGTCACCAGCGTCATCCCGAACTGGGCGCAGCTCTCGGTCTCGAAAAGATAGGACGGCTCCTGCGGCTCGCCGCGCAGGTTGATGACGCTGCGCACGCCGAGGTGGGCAAAGCGCTCGAGCCGGCCATGCGTGGGATGGTTTGACCGCCATACCCCCGGCGCCACCTGCCATTCGTTGGTCCAGTAGCGGCGCAAAAAGACGTGGTCGTGCACGATCAGGTTCATCGTCGCGAAGAAGCGGCCCTCGGCGTCCCCGAGGTGGTGGTGGGCGCCGTGGCGGATGCGCTGCTGGAACGCCGCGATCCTGCTGAAAAGTGCCATTGAGCCGCCTGTCGTTGCGGCGCCTCATTAGGCGCTGGGCCGCGCTTGGGCAAGCTTCGCCATGCCGCGGCGGGCGCAACGGCGAGGCCGGGCGCATGGATTGACGCCGGGTGTGGGCGGCGTAAGGCTCCGCCGCGACGCAGTTTCGAAAGGTTGTCCAAGATGTCGCTCGCCCATGGCCGCTCCTACCTCGCGATTCCCGGCCCCTCGGTCATGCCCGACCGGGTGCTGCAGGCGATGCACCGGGCGGCGCCGAACATCTACACCGGAGAGCTGCACGTCCTGACCGACAGCCTGTTTCCCGACCTCAAGGCGCTGGCCCGCAGCACGCAGCACTGCGCGATGTACATCAGCAACGGCCATGGCGTCTGGGAAGCCTCGCTGACCAATGTGCTCAGCCGCGGGGACGCCGTGCTGTCGCTGGTGGTCGGACGATTCGGCGCCGGCTGGGCCGATGTCGCCGCCCGCCTCGGGGCCGATGTCGAGGTGATGGATTTCGGCATGGAGACCGATGTCGACAATGCGCGCCTGCAGGCGCGGCTGGAGGCCGATACCGAGCACCGGATCAAGGTGATCACCACGGTGCATGTCGATACCTCGACCGGCGTGGTCAACGACATCGCCGCCATGCGCGCGGCGATCGACGCGGCGGGGCATCCGGCGCTGCTGATGGTCGATTGCATCGCCTCGCTGGGCTGCGACCGGTTCGAGTTCGACGCCTGGGGCGTGGACGTGATGCTTACCGCCAGCCAGAAGGGGCTGATGACGCCGCCGGGCATGGCCTTCGTCTATTTCTCGGATCGCGCGGCCGAGGCGCGCAAGAGCGCGGGCATGGTCACGCCCTACTGGGACTGGGCGCCCCGCGACGAGGCCGAGCAGTTCTACATGAACTTCGGCGGCACCGCGCCCACGCACCACCTCTACGGTCTGCGCACCGCGCTCGACATGATCAATGAAGAGGGGCTCGAGGCGGTCTGGGCCCGGCACGAGACGCTGGCCCGCGCGGTCTGGGCAGCCGTCGAGGCCTGGGGGCAGGGCGGCTCCATGCGGCTGAACATCCGCGACGCGGCGAAGCGCTCCTGCGCCATCACCTCGGTCGGGATGGCCAGCGGCGAGGCCGACCGCCTGCGCGCCTGGTGCGAGGAGAAGGCCGGCCTGATCCTGGGCATCGGCCTGGGGCGCGACGACAGCAGCGCCTGGTTCCGTATCGGCCACATGGGCCACGTCAATGCCAACATGATCATGGGCGCGCTCGGCACCATCGAGGCGGGGCTGACGGCGTTGCAGATCCCCCATGGCGAAGGCGCGCTGGGTGCCGCGGCGGCGGTGATCGCCGAGGCGTGAGAAAGGGGGGGGGCGCTGCCCCCCGCCGGCCTGCGGCCGCCTCCCCCCGGAGTATTTCGCAGAAACATGAAGAAGGGGGCAGCGGCATCGGGCGGGGCGATCACCGATTGTGCAGCCGGATGCCGCGCGGAGGGCCCTTTGACCCCAGGACACAAAAAAGCCTGAATCTCGCTTGACAGCACTCTTCCCAAGATTGTGTTCTTCCGTGAGGAGGCACAGTCATGGCGATAGACGTAGATATGTCCCGGCAGATCTCGGTCCTGCGGCCGATCTGCATCTTCTTCATGATGACGGTTCACGTGAACCCGGGCTTCTCGGGCCAGCCGCACGACTGGCCGATGGTCCTGATCGGCACGCTCGAGGTCAATATCCTGGGTAGATCGAGCGTGGCGGCGCTGAGCTTCATCAGCGGGCTGCTGCTGGCGATGACCGCAGAGCGCAGCACGCTGGGCGACCAGATGCTGCGGCGCCTGCAGACTGTCTACCTGCCGATGGTCTTCTGGGCCTCTCTCTTCGCGGCGCTCTGCCTCCTGCCTGCCCTGCTCGGGGCACCGACCTCAGCCTCCAGGACGCTGCAGGGTCAGGGCCCGGCGCTGATCCTGATCGAGGGCATCCTGAACCTCTTCGGAGAGCCGGTGTCCCCCGCGCTTGGCTACCTGCGCGATCTTGCGGCGGCGAGCGTGATCACGGCGCTGATCCTGCGGGTGCCGCGGCTGAACCCCGGCTGGCTGCTGCCGGTGATCCTCGGTCTCGCGCTCTTCGACCTGCTCGAGCCGCTGGTGCTTCGCCCGAGCATCCTGCTTTTCATGGTTGCGGGAGCCGCCTTCTACAGGACCGGTCTGCCGCTGCGGGTGCCGCGCTGGGCGGCGATGGCGGGCGCGGCCCTCGTGCTGCTGGCCCACCGGGACATCGGGAGCAGGATCGCGCAGCTGGGCGAAGTCACCTATCTGACCTTTCTGTCCCATACCATCGTGATCTCGATGCTGTGGATGGTCTGGAAGGGCGTCTTCGGCGCGCAGACCACCGGGCTCTACATCGTCTTCTTCCTTGGCGCGCCTCTCGTGGCCTTCAGCGTCGCGAAGCTCGCTTACGGCGCAATCGACGCACTGCCGCCGGCGCTTCAGACGGCGATGCGCGGCAAGGTGCGCCGCCGGCCCCAGGCCGACGCGGGCGGCAGGGGGGCTGCGATCCGCTCCGGCGGCTGACCGGGACGTCAGCCGCGGGCGTCTTGCAGCGCCCCTGGCAGGGCCTCGGCGAGGCGGGCGAGGTCGGCCTCGGTTCCGGCGCTGATGCGGATGCAGCGGCTGAGCGGCGCGGGGCCGGGCATGCGCACGAAGACTCCGCGCGCGGCGAGGCCGGACAGAACGCGGGCGGCGAAGGCGCCGTCCTGCCCGCAGTCCACGGCGGTGAAGTTCGCGGCGCTGGGCAGGGCGGCCAGGCCGTTCCCGGCGGCGATGCCGGCGATGCGGTCCTGCGCCTGCGCCACCTTGCCTCGGACCTGCGCCAGCCAGTCCTGATCGCCAAGCGCGGCAAGCGCGCCGGCCTGCGCGATGCGGCCCATGCCGAAGTGGTTGCGGACCCGGTCGAAGCTGGCGATCAGATCGGCCGGCCCGAGCGCCCAGCCGACCCGCAGCCCGGCAAGGCCGTAGGCCTTGGAGAAGGTGCGCATGCGGATCACGCGCGGATCGGCGGGATCGATCCGCGGCGCGGCGGGGGCGAAATCGACATAGGCCTCGTCGAGCACGAGGAGCGCGCCTTCGGGGATACCGTTGACCATGCGCTCGATGACCTCGGGCGGGTGGCAGGTGCCCATCGGGTTGTCGGGATTGGCGAGGTAGATCAGCTTCGCGCCGACCTCGCGCGCCTTGTCCAGCAGCGCCCCCGGATCCTCGTAATCACCGCGGTAAGGCACCTTGTGCAGCATGCCGCCGAAGCCCGCGACATGGAAGGCGAAGGTTGGATAGGCGCCCTCGCTGGTGACCACGGCATCGCCGGGGCCGACAGTCAGCCGCACCAGCAGGCCGAGCAGCCCGTCGATCCCTTCGCCGAGGCGGATATGCTCCGCCCCGCAGCCGTGGTGGGCGGCGAGGGCGGCGCGCAACTCCTGCGCCTCGGGGTCGGCGTACATCCAGACCTCTGCCGCCGCCGCGCGCATCGCCTCCACGGCGCGGGGGGAGGGGCCGAAGACGCTTTCGTTGGCGCCGAGGCGGGCGGCGAAGGGGCGGCCCGCCGCCCGCTCCAGCGTTTCGGGCCCGGTGAAGGGCACCGTCGCCGGCAGCCCGGCGGCGAGCGGCGTGAGCCGCGGGTCCGTCACGCGATCTCGTCCAGTCGGGCGATGGCCTCGGCGAGGCGGGCACGCTCCTCCATCCGGGCGGCGAGGTTGGCGCGCGTCTCGGCTACGACCTCCTCGGGGGCGCTGGCGGCGAACTTGGGGTTGTTCGCCCGGCCCTCAAGGCCGCGGATCTCCTTGTCGAGCTTGGCGAGGCTCTTCTCCAGTCGCGCCTTCTCGGCACCCGCGTCGATCAGGTCGGCCAGCGGCATCGCCAGCGTCGCGCCGGGCAGGGGCACAGTGATCGCGCCGCGGGGCGCCACTTCGGCCTCTGTCACTTCGCCGATCTTCGCCAGACGGCGGATCATCGCGGCATTCGCCTCCCAGGCCTGGCGGACCTGCGCATCCGCGCCGATCAGCACCACCGGCACTTCGAGGCTGGCGGGCACGTTCATCTGCGCGCGGGCCGAGCGGACGCCGTCGATCATCGCGATGGCCAGCCGCATCTCGGCCTCGGCCGCCGGATCGGCAAAGCTGTCCTCGGGCCGGTCGGCATGGACCAGCATCTTCGGGCGGTTGCCGGTGGTCTGCCACAGCTCTTCGGTGATGAAGGGCATGAAGGGGTGCAGCAGGATCATGCAGCGGTCGAGGACATAGGCCATGACGGCGCGCGTCTCGGCCTTCGTGGCCTCGTCGCCGTCCATCAGCAGCGGCTTGGCAAACTCGACGTACCAGTCGCAGACCACGCCCCAGGTGAAGGCATAGAGCGTGTTCGCCGCCTCGTTGAAGCGGTAGGCGGTCAGCGCGGCATCGACCTCGGCCCGCGCCTTGGCGGTCTCGGCGAGGATCCAGCGGTTGACGGGCGCGGTCGCGGCGGGGGCGGCGGTTTGCGTGGCGTGCCCCTCCCAAACGCCGTTCATCTCGGCGAAGCGGCAGGCATTCCACAGCTTGGTGCCGAAGTTGCGCGTGCCCTTGATCCGGTCGAGCGAGAGCTTCAGCACCCCGCCCATCGCCGCCATCTGCGCATTGGCGAAGCGCAGCGCATCGGCGCCGAACTCGTCGATGATGTCGATGGGGTCGATGACATTGCCCAGCACCTTGGACATCTTCACGCCCTTCTCGTCGCGGACGAGCTGGTGCAGGTAGACGTCGTGAAAGGGCACCTCGTCCACGGTGGCAAGCTGCATCATCATCATCCGGGCGACCCAGAAGAAGAGGATGTCCTGCCCGGTCACGAGGACGGAGGAGGGGAAGTACTTCTCCATCTCTTCCGTCTGCTCGGGCCAGCCCATCGTGCCGATCGGCCAGAGGCCGGAGCTGAACCAGGTGTCGAGAACGTCGGGATCGCGCCAGACCGGGTAGACCAGCTTCGAGGGGTCCTGGTTCGTGGCGTAATCGGCCAGGCTCTGCGCCAGCACGTCCAGCGCCTCGGCCCGGTCGGCGACCTCGGTCACGCGGGCATGGCTGAGCGGGGAGGGGAGATCGGCGATCTCGTCCTGGAAGGCACTCGTCACCTCCTCCAGCGCCTCGCCGGTGTGCATCACGGCGCCGGTGTGCACCATGCCGCCCTCGAGCAGCAGGCCGAGGACATCGACATCGTCGAGGTTGCCGTCGCCGCCCGAGACGGGCGTGCCGAGGTCGAGGCCGTACCAGACCGGGATCCGGTGCCCCCACCACAGCTGGCGGCTGATGCACCAGGGCTCGATGTTCTCGAGCCAATGGTAGTACACCTTCTCGCCGCTTTCGGGCATGATCCGCACGCGGCCGTCACGCACGGCGTCCAGCGCCGGGCCGACGATCTTCGCGGTGTCGACGAACCACTGGTCCGTCAGCATCGGCTCGATCACCACCTTGGAGCGGTCGCCGAAGGGCTGCATGATCGGCTTGTTCTCGACCAGCGGGATGGCGTTGCCTTCCTCGTCGGTGGTCATCACGGCGAGGCCTTCGTCCGTGATCTGCGCCACCACCGCCTCGCGCGCCTCGGCGCGGTCGAGGCCGCGCAGCTCGTCGGGGACGAGGTTGATCGCGGCGACGCTCGCCTCGGTCCAGTCCTCTTCGCCGCGGGCGATGGCCAGCGCGGTCGCGGCCTCTTCGGCATAGGGGCGGCCGTCGGCGCGCATCGCGCCCTTGGTGTCCATCAACGCATAGAGCGGGATGCCGTTGCGCTGCGCGACGCCGTAGTCGTTGAAGTCATGCGCGCCGGTGATCTTCACCGCGCCCGAGCCGAAGGTCGGGTCGGGGTAGCTGTCGGTGATGATCGGGATCAGGCGCCGATGCTCCTTCGGGCCGACGGGGATTTCCACGAATTTGCCGACGATGGGCGCATAGCGTTCGTCCGAGGGGTGGACCGCGACGGCGCCGTCGCCCAGCATCGTCTCGGGGCGCGTCGTGGCGATCGAGATGTAGTCCCGCGTCTCGCGCAGGGTGACCGTGCCGTCCTCGTCCTTCTCGACGTACTCGTAGGTCTCGCCGCCGGCGAGCGGGTACTTGAAGTGCCACATGTGGCCGGCGACCTCGGTGTTCTCGACCTCGAGGTCGGAGATCGCCGTCTCGAAATGCGGGTCCCAGTTCACCAGCCGCTTGCCCCGGTAGATCAGGCCCTTGTCGAACATCTCGCGGAAGACGCGGATCACGGCGTCGTGGTAGGCGCCGTCCATGGTGAAGACCTCGCGGTCGTAGTCCATGGAGCTGCCCAGCCGCCGGTCCTGCCGGATGATCGTGCCGCCGGAATGGTCCTTCCAGGCGCGCACCCGCTCCACGAACTTTTCGCGGCCCATCTCGCGCCGGGTCTCGCCGCCTTCCTTGGCCAGCTCGCGCTCGACGACAAGCTGGGTGGCGATGCCGGCATGGTCGAGGCCGGGCTGCCAGAGCGTGTCGAAGCCGCGCATCCGGTGCCAGCGCGTCAGGATGTCCATCAGCGTGTGGTTGAAGGCATGCCCGGCATGGAGAAAGCCGGTGACGTTGGGCGGCGGCAATACGATGGAGAAGGTCTCGCTGCGCGAGGCATTGGCACCGGCACGGAAGGCGCCCGCCTGCTCCCACATCTGCGAGATCCGCGCCTCGGCGGTCTTCGCGTCGAAGGTCTTTTCCATCGCCATGATAAGGCTCCCGTCTTGGCCTTGGCTCTCTAGCGCGGCGGCGGGGCAAGGGAAAGTGCGCGGGGCAGGGGGCGAGGGAATTGCCCTGCGCCGCGCTTCGTTAAGATCGTTGCCATGCCTCATCGGCTAAACCGGGGGTGCAGGAGGCGGCAGGCAGGCGAGGATGGCCTTTCGGGACTGGATATTGGGCGCCTTCGGCCGGCGCCCCCGGCTGGAGGAGGCCGCCGCGCCGCGGCGCGGTCCCGCCACGCATGTGGTGATCCTCGACGGGACCATGTCCAGCCTCGCCCCGGGGCGCGAGACCAATGCCGGCCTGACCTACAAGCTGCTGCGCGAGGTCGGCTGGCGCGCCAACCTGAGCCTGTATTACGAGGCGGGGATCCAGTGGCGCGACTGGCGCTCGACCCTCGACGTGGTCGCGGGGCGCGGGCTCGACCGGCAGATCGTGCGGGCCTACGGCGTCCTCGCCTCGCGCTTCAGGCCCGGCGACCGGATCGTGCTGATCGGCTATTCGCGCGGCGGCTATGCCGTGCGCTCGCTGGCCGGGGTGATCGGGCGGGTCGGCCTGCTCCGGCGCGACAGGGCCACGGTGCGCGGCGTGCGGCAGGCCTGGCGGCACTACATGCGCGGCGGCACCTCGCAGGCGGCGCGGGCCTTTTCGCGGATCGAATGCCACCAGGGGATCGAGGTCGAGGCCGTCGCCGTCTGGGACTGCGTGAAGTCGCTGGGCCTGCGCCTGCCGCTGCTCTGGCGCCTGACCGAGGCCGAGCATGCCTTTCACGACCATTCCCTCGGGCCGCACGTGCGGCACGGGCTGCATGCGCTGGCGCTGGACGAGACGCGGCGCGCCTATGCGCCGGTGATGTGGGTGCTACCCGAGAACTGGCCGCCCCATCGCTGCGCCGAGGTGGAGCAGGTCTGGTTTCGCGGCAGCCACGGCGACATCGGCGGCCAGCTCGGCGAGGCGCAGGAGGCGCGGCCCCTGGCCAATATCCCGCTGGTCTGGATGCTGGACCGGCTCGAGGGCATAGGCCTGCCGCTGCCCAGCGGCTGGCGGCGCCGCTTCGTGCAGGACATCACCGCGCCCGGCTGCGGCACATGGGGCGGCTGGAACCTGCTGTTCCTGTCGCGCGGCCGCCGGACCGTGGGGGCCGATCCCTCCGAGCGTCTGCACGAGAGCGTGGTGCAGGAGGGCTGGCAGCCAAGGCCGGAGACCGGCGCCGGGCAGACCGCCGCCGAGTAGCCGCACCGCCTCTGCCGCTGGACGGCGCGCGACGCCGCACCTAGGTATGGCTGCATGAAGACGCCGCAGGACGACATGCCGAAGAAGAGGCCGCAGGGCTCCGCGCGTGCGGACCGCCTGAAATCCGCCCTCAAGGCCAATATCGCCCGCCGCAAGGCGCAGGCCGCCGCGCGCAAGCCGCAGGATGCGCCCGGCGATGCGGATGCGGCGCGGCAGGAGGACAGCTGAATGACCGACGAGACCGGCGACGCCCGCTTTGAGGATGGCGGCGAGGCCCCGCTTCGGCTGCGCGCCCTGGATGCCGAGGATCTGGCGGTGATCTCGGCGCTGGCACAGGACGCGGTCCTGCCCGCCAGCGAGATGAGCTGGTCGCGGCGCGAGAGGCGCTTTGCGCTGCTGCTCAACCGCTTTCGTTGGGAAGACGCCGAGGCGGCGGAGCGGCGGGGCAGGGGCCTCGAGCGGGTGCAATCGGTTCTCGTGATCGAAGAGGCCCTCGCCGTGCGGCATCAGGACGTGCCACAGGGCGATGCCGATACCGTGCTGTCGCTGCTGTCGGTGGATTTCGCGCCGGGGCCGGACGGCACCGGCACCGTCACCCTGACGCTTGCCGGCGACGGCGTCATCGCAATCGACGTCGAGGCGCTGGAGGTCCTGCTCAAGGACGTGACGCGGCCCTGGCTCTCGCCCTCCGGCAAGGCCCCCGGTCACGAGGCCTGACCCAACGTCATCCCGTGTCCGGGCGCCGTTCCAAAAGCGCCTGTTTTCCGGGCGCTGCACAATCCTTACGCTAGGACCCATGCTGCCACGGCATCCGTAACGCTTGCGCGAGGCCGTCTTTACCGTATCGTCGCAGCCATGCCGAAGCCGGGGCAAGAAGGCGCGCAACGCCCTGCCCCCTTCGGTTTCAGCCTCCTGGCCGGCCCTCTGGCCGGGCAATCCGGGACGGCGGGCCGCCGCGGACACGCGGCGCGTCCCTCAACGACGACGACAGGGAGACCGACCCAAATGTTCAACCGCAAACTCTATGCCGCAGGCGCCGTCTTCGCCGCCCTCGCCGGCAGCGCCTCGGCGCAGACGCTGGTCTATTGCTCCGAAGGTTCGCCCGAGGGCTTCGATCCGGCGCTCTACACCGCCGGCACCACCTTCGACGCCTCCAGCCGCACGATCTACGACAAGCTCGTCGATTTCGCGAACGACTCCACCGAGGTGCTGCCGGCGCTGGCCGAAAGCTGGGAGGTCTCGGAGGACGGGCTGGAGTATACCTTCACCCTGCGTGAAGGCGTGCAGTTCCACTCGAACGACAGCTTCACACCCTCGCGTCCGCTGACCGCCGAAGACGTGATCTTCAGCTTCGAGCGGCAGATGGACGAGGAAAACGCCTTCCACAATGCCTCGGGCGGGACCTGGACCTACTTCGACGGCATGGCGATGGGCGATATCATCGACAGCATCGAGGCCGTCGACGACCGCACCGTCAAGTTCACCCTGACCCAGCCGAGCGCGCCCTTCATCGCCAACATGGCGATGGATTTCGCCTCGATCCTCTCGAAGGAATATGCCGACAGCCTCGAGGCCGCCGGCACCCCCGAGATGCTGAACCAGGCGCCGATCGGCACCGGGCCCTTCGTCTTCGAAGGCTACCAGCCCGATGCGGTCATCCGCTACAGCGCCAACGAGGACTACTGGGTCGAGGACCAGCCCGCCGTCGACAACCTGGTCTTCGCGATCACGCCCGACGCCTCGGTCCGCTACCAGCGCCTGATGGCTGGCGAATGCCACTTCATGCAGTTCCCGAACCCCGCCGATGTCGCCGCCATGCAGGATGACGACACCATCGAGGTCGCGGAGCAGCAGGGCCTGAACATCGGCTACCTCGCCTACAACACGACGCAGGAGCCCTTCGACAATCCCGACGTGCGCCGCGCGCTGAACATGGCGATCGACAAGCAGGCGATCATCGACGTGGTCTTCCAGGGCTCCGCCCAGGCCGCAAAGAACCCGATCCCGCCGCAGATGTGGTCCTACAACGACAGCATCGAGGACGATCCCTACGATCCCGAGACCGCGCGCCAGATGCTGGCCGATGCGGGCGTCGAGGATCTGTCGATGCGGGTCTGGGCGATGCCGGTGCAGCGCCCCTACAACCCCAACGCCCGCCGCATGGCCGAGCTTCTGCAAGAGGACTTCGGCGAGATCGGCGTCGACGTCGAGATCGTCTCCTACGAGTGGGGCGAGTACCTCTCCCGCGCGCGTGAGACCGATCGCGACGGCGCCGTCCTGCTGGGCTGGAGCGGCGACAACGGCGATCCGGACAACTTCCTCGCCACGCTGCTGGGCTGCGAGGCCGTCGGCAGCGGCAACTCCGCGCAGTGGTGCAACGAGGAGTTCAACGACCTCGTGACCGAGGCGGCGCAGGTCACCGACCAGGACGAGCGCGCGGCCCTCTACGAAGAGGCGCAGGTCGTCTTCAAGGATCAGGCCCCCTGGGCGACGATCGCCCATTCGACGGTCTTCACGCCCTACCGCAGCGAAGTCACCGACTTCGAGCTGGACTCGCTGGGCTTCCTGGTCTTCGGCCAGTACGGCCTGTCGCAGTAAGACGTCACGACAGCCGGGGGGCGGGGCCTGAGGGTCCCGTCCCCCGATCATTATTCCAAGGACAGTCATGGACCGCACCGCCGAGTACCGCGCCACCGCCAGGGCTCTTGGCCTCGACGCCGTCATCCTCGTTCCGGGGCCGAACTTCACCCGCCTCACCGGGCAGGCCTACGGCAGCCACGAGCGCCCGATGCTGATCGCGATCCCCGCCGAAGGGGAGCCCGCCGCCATCGTGCCGAACCTCGAACTGGGCTCCTTCGCGGCGCTGAACTTCGAGGGCGCGGTCTTCGACTGGCGCGACCAGGACGGCTACGAGGCGGCCTTCGCGGCGCTTGCGGCCCATATGCCGCTGGCAAGCGCGGCGGTCGAAGGGCAGGTGATGCGCGTCTTCGTGCACCATGCCCTCGCCGGCGCCTATCCGGGGCTGCGCCTCGTCGATGCGGAAAAGCCGATCTCGGCCCTGCGGCTGAAGAAGACGCCGGACGAGGTCGCGATGCTGGAGCGGGCGATCCGCACCTCCGAGGCCGCGCTCGAGGAGGTTCTGTCGCAGGTTCAGGTCGGCCAGACCGAGAAAGAGGTCGAGAGCCGGCTGGTGCAGGCGCTTTTCGCGCATGGCGCCGATGCGCTCGCCTTTTCGCCCATCGTCGCCGCCGGCACGAATTCCGCCAAGCCGCATGCCCATGCCCGCGACGATTATCGCATTCAGGCCGGCGACGCGCTGCTGCTGGATTTCGGCGCCGCGCTGGGCGGCTTCAACGCCGATATCACCCGCACCGTCTTCGTCGGCCATGCCGATGACCACGCGCGAGAGGTCTACGACACCGTGCTGCGCGCCAACCTTGCCGGGCACGAGGTCACCCGCCCCGGCGTCACCGCGCATGAGATCGACGATGCGGTGACGAGCGTGCTCGAAGCCTCGCCCTTCGCGGATCGCATCCGCACCAAGACCGGCCACGGGCTGGGCCGCGAGGTGCACGAGGCGCCCTACATCATGCGCGGCAACCACGAGGTGCTCGAGCCGGGCTGCGTCTTCACCAACGAGCCGGGGCTTTACGATCTGTCGGCCTTCGGCGTGCGCATCGAGGACGACATCCTCGTCACCGAGGACGGGTGCCGGTCGCTGACGACCTTTCCCAAGGATTTGAGGGTGGTGGGCTGATGCTGCGTTACCTCCTGTCGCGTCTGGCGACCTTCGTGCCGACCTTCATCGGCGTCACGCTGGTCTCCTTCGCCTTCATCCGCCTGCTGCCGGGCGATCCGATCCTCGTCATGGCCGGCGAACGCGGGCTCTCGGATGCCGATTACGCCGCGCTGACGGCGCGCTACGGCTTCGACCAGCCGCTCTGGATCCAGTACTGGGAGTATCTGACGGGCGTCCTGCAGGGCGATCTGGGGCAAAGCTTCCTGACCCGCCGCCCGGTCTGGGACGAATTCTTCGCCCTCTTCCCCGCCACGGTCGAGCTGTCGCTCTGCGCCATCGTGCTGGCGACGCTGCTGGGCATCCCGGCGGGCGTCATCGCCGCCGTCAACCGGGGCAAGTTCTTCGACCGGGCGCTGATGTCCACCGCGCTGATCGGCTACTCGATGCCGATCTTCTGGTGGGCGCTGCTCTTGATCATCTTCTTCTCGGGCACCCTCGGCTGGACGCCTGTCTCGGGCCGGATGAGCCTGATGTTCTTCATCGAGCCGGTGACCGGCTTCATGCTGATCGACTCCCTGCTCTCGGGGCAGGAGGGGGCCTTTGCCTCGGCGGTGTCGCACCTGATCCTGCCGACCATCGTGCTGGCGACGATCCCGCTGGCGATCATCGCCCGGCAGACCCGCTCTGCCATGCTCGAGGTGCTGAGCGAGGATTACATCCGCACCGCCTGCGCCCCAGCCGCGTGAACGGGCTGCATGCGCTGCGCAACGCGATGATCCCCGTCATCACCGTGATCGGCCTCTCGGTCGGCGGGCTGATGGCCGGCGCCATCCTGACCGAGACGATCTTTTCCTGGCCCGGCATTGGCAAGTGGATGGTCGATTCCATCTTCCGCCGCGACTACCCGGTCGTTCAGGGCGGTCTGCTGCTGATCGCGCTGATCGTGATGATCGTGAACCTGACGGTCGATGTCCTTTACGGGCTGATCAACCCCAAGATCCGGAAACGCTGACATGGTCGACGTCACCTCCACCGCCCCCGAGGAAGAGGTCGGCCCGGGCCGGCCCGGCCGCCTGCGCGAGTTCTGGCGCTACTTCCGCGAGAACCGCGGCGCCGTCATCGGCCTCTATATCTTCGCGCTGTTCCTCTTCGTCGCGATCTTCGCGCCGCTGATCTCTCCCTACGATCCGTCGCAGCAGTTCCGCGCCTATGCGCTGACGCCCCCGATCTGGTCGGGCGAGGGGGTCTGGCAGTTCCCGCTGGGCACCGATCCTTTGGGCCGGGACATGCTGTCGCGGCTGATCAGCGGGGCGCGCTTCTCGTTCTTCGTCGGCGTAGTCGTGGTCGTCGTTTCGGCCACCGGCGGCATCCTGGTCGGGCTGATCGCCGGTTTCGCGCCGGGCTGGCTGGACACGCTGATCATGCGAGTGATGGACGTGATCCTCGCCTTCCCCTCGCTCCTGCTGGCGCTGGTGCTGGTGGCGATCCTCGGGCCGAGCCTTCTGAACGCGATGGTCGCCATCGCGGTAGTGCAGCAGCCACATTACGTGCGGCTGACCCGCGCCGCGGTGCTGAACGAGCGGGGCAAGGACTACGTCGTCTCGGCCCGCGTCGCCGGCGCCGGCTACCTGCGGCTGATGTTCGTGACCGTGCTGCCGAACTGCCTTGCGCCGATCATCGTGCAGGCGGCGCTAAGCTTCTCTTCGGCGATCCTCGATGCCGCGGCGCTGGGCTTTCTGGGGATGGGCGCGCAGCCGCCGACACCCGAATGGGGCACCATGCTGGCCGAGGCGCGGGAGTTCATCCTGCGCGCGCCCTGGGTCGTCACCCAGCCCGGCATCGCCATTCTGGTCGCCGTTCTCGCGATCAACCTGATGGGCGACGGTCTGCGCGACGCCCTCGACCCCAAGCTGAAACGGAGCTGAGGGCATGTCTCTTCTGACCATCCGCAACCTCAGCGTCGAGTTCGCAACATCCTCGGGCGGCTTCCGTGCCGTCGACGGTGTCGACGTCGAGGTCGACGAGCGCGAGATTCTGGCCATCGTCGGCGAAAGCGGCTCGGGCAAGTCGGTCTCGATGCTGGCGACCATGGGCCTGCTGCCCTGGACCGCGAAGATCACCGCCGACGAGATGAGCTTTGCCGGCCACGATCTGCGCAGCCTCTCGGGACCGGCCCGCCGGCGCCTGATCGGCAAGGACATGGCGATGATCTTTCAGGAGCCGATGTCTTCGCTGAACCCCTGCTTCACCGTCGGCTTCCAGATCAAGGAGGCGCTGCGCCAGCACCTGAAGCTGGACCGCGAGGGGCGCAAGCGCCGCGCGGTGGAGCTTCTGGACCTCGTCGGCATCCCCGAGCCCGAGCGGCGGCTTGCCGCCTTTCCGCACCAGCTTTCGGGGGGCATGAACCAGCGCGTGATGATCGCCATGGCGATCGCCTGCAACCCGCGCCTCTTGATCGCGGACGAGCCGACCACCGCGCTCGACGTGACGATCCAGGCGCAGATCCTCGATCTTCTGAAGGATCTGCAGCAGGAGACCGGCATGGCGCTGATCCTGATCACCCACGACATGGGCGTGGTGGCCGAGACGGCCGAGCGCGTCTCGGTGCAATACGCCGGCCAGAAGGTCGAGGAGAACGCCGTCGAGGCGCTGTTCGACACGCCGCACCACCACTACACCGCCGCGCTTCTCGCCGCGCTGCCCGAGCGCGCGACCGAGCGGCGGCTGCCGACGATCCCCGGCGTGGTGCCGGGGCAGTTCGACAGGCCGCAGGGCTGCCTCTTCTCGCCGCGCTGCGCCCGCGCCGACGACCGCTGCCGGCAGGTGGACCCGCCGGTGCAGCCCGCCGCGCTCGGCCTCGCCCGCTGCCACTACCCGCTGCACGCGCCGCAAGAGGCGCAGGCGGTGGAGGTGGCCCGATGACCGCCCCCGTGGTGACGGCGACCCACCTGCGCCGCGACTACGAGGTCGGCGGCGGGGTTTTCGGCAAGCCGCAGACCCTGCGGGCCGTTGCAGATGCCAGCTTCAGCGTGATGCCGGGCAAGACGCTGGCCGTGGTCGGCGAATCGGGCTGCGGCAAGTCCACGCTGGCGCGGATGGTCACCCTGATCGAAGAGCCGACGGGCGGCAGCCTGAGCATCGGCGGCCTCGAGGCCAGCCGAGAGCACTGGGCGCAGCTGCGCACCGACGTGCAGATCGTGTTCCAGGATCCCTACGGCTCGCTCAACGCGCGGCACCGGATCGGCGCGATCCTCGAAGAACCGCTGAAGATCAACCGCCCGAAGATGAGCGCGAAGGAGCGCACCGAAAAGGCGCGCGAGATGATGGCGCTGGTCGGCCTGCGGTCCGAGCATTACGACCGCTACCCGCACATGTTCTCTGGCGGTCAGCGCCAGCGCATCGCGGTCGCCCGCGCGCTGATGCTGGAGCCGAAGCTGCTGGTACTGGACGAGCCGGTCTCGGCGCTGGACCTGTCGATCCAGAGCCAGATCCTAAACCTTCTGCTCGACCTGCAGGAGCGGCTGGGGCTGGCCTATCTCTTTGTCAGCCACGACCTCTCGGTGGTGCGCCATGTCGCCGACGAGGTCATCGTGATGTACCTTGGCCGCGCGGTGGAGCGGGGGGCGAAGGACGCGCTCTTCGACGCGCCGCGCCACCCCTATACCAAGGCCCTTCTTTCGGCGACGCCGAAGGCCGATCCGCGCGGCGCGCGGGACCGGATCAAGCTGAAGGGCGAGCTGCCCTCGCCGCTGGCGGTGCCCTCGGGCTGCCCCTTCGCGCCGCGCTGCTGGAAGGCGCAGGACAAGTGCCGCGCCGAGCGGCCCGAGCTGAACGAGGCCGAGGCGCATCCGGCGGCCTGCTTCTTCCCGGAAAACTAGGCCGCGCAAGACAAGGGCCCCCGCACGAGGCGGGGGCCCTTGGTCCGTTATGCCGTGGCAGCGTGCCGATCAGGCGGCAGAGCGCTCGTGACGGCCTTCCTGCACTTCCTCGATGATCTTCGCGACGAAGGCCGGGATGTCATCGGGGTTGCGGCTGGTGATGATCCCCTTGTCGGTCACGACTTCCTTGTCGTGCACGATGGCACCGGCGTTCTTCAGGTCGGTGCGGATCGACGGGAAGGAGGTCGCCTCGCGGCCCCGCAGCACATCGGCCTCGACCAGCAGCCAGGGGCCGTGGCAGATCGCGGCAAGCACCTTGCCCGCATCGAAGAAGTCGCGGACGAGCTTCACCGCCTCGGGCTCGAGGCGCAGCTTGTCGGGGTTGATCTGGCCGCCGGGCAGGACGAGGGCGTCGTAATCCTCGACCCGTGCGTCGGCGATCTTCAGTTCGGCGGGGGCCTCCTGGCCCCAGTCGGTCTGGTCCCACCCGCGGATGGCGGTGCCATCGGGGCTGGCAACATGAACGGTGGCACCGGCCTCGCGCAGCTTGTCGCGGGGCTGGGTCAGTTCGACCTGCTCAAAGCCGTCGGTGGCGATGATCAGGATCTTGGCTTCGGCGATCTGAGTCATGATGTCTCCTTTCTCGCTCGTCGGTCGGTGCAACGCGGCAAGCGCGGCGGCGTTCCATCGCTTGCCCCGGGGGGAGAGCGGGCGTCGCGGGCCCAACGGAAAGTTGTGCCGGCGCGGCTTTTGCGCCGGGGGGCGCGATGCCTATATGAAGGTCATGAAAAGCGTGATCCTGGCCGCCTGCGGCGCGGCGACTTTCTGGGCGGGCTTTCCCGCGGCGACCGCGGCACAGGCCCCGGCCATGGTCGAGGCCCTGGTGAGCGAGCCGACAGCCGAGGCGACGATCGCCGCCTGGCAGGAGGATCCGGCCCGCATCTTCGCGGCAGGGGATGTCGCGCTGTCCGATCTGCTTTATCTTGCGAGGCCGGTGGTGGTCTTTGCCGATACACCGCGCGATCCGGCGTTCTCGCAGCAGATGGCGCTTCTTCAGGACCGGATCGAGGATCTGGCGGTGCGCGACGTGATCGTGCTCGTCGACACCGATCCCGGCGCCGAAAGCGCGCTGCGCGAGGTGCTGCGGCCACGGGGTTTTGCGCTGACCCTGATCGACAAGGATGGCCGCATCGCGCAGCGCAAGCCCAGCCCCTGGAGCGTGCGCGAGATCACCCATGCCATCGACAAGATGCCCCTGCGCCAGCAGGAGATCAACGAGGCGCGCTGACTGCCATGTCGCCGAAATGAGAAACGGCCGCCGAAGTCCCTTCGGCGGCCGTTTCAAGATCTTGCCTGATGCCCCCCGCGCGGCGGGGGGCAGGTGCCCTTACTGGCAGCCGGCGCGGTTCGGGTTCTGCACGCAGGGGGCGATGCCGCCGACGGCGCCGCCGACGAGGGCGCCGGTCACGGCGTCTTCACCCAGAACGCGGGCACCGGCAGCACCGGCCAGGGCGCCGGTGGCGGCGCGCTCACCGGGGGTCTCGCCGCAGGCGGTGAGGGTCAGGGCGACGGCGAGGGCGCCGGAGAGCTTGAGGATCGAGGACATGGAAAACTCCTGTATGTATATTTAACCCCAGTCGAAGACTTGCCTGCCATGGCTCTGCCGAGGGTGCAAGAACCGCTGATGGGGAACAGGTACAACTTCGCTTGTCCCCGCCACCGGAGCGGCCCGGCGGGCGATAGTCTGCCGATCGGCGGCGCGCTGTTTCGCGGATCAATCCTCGTCGTCGGGGTCCCAGTCCTGATCGGCGCCGCCCTCGATCGCGGCGGGATAGGTGCTGCGGGCCGCGGCAGGGTCGATGCGCAGCAGCGCCTCGTAATCCTCGGGATCGAAGGGATCCTCGGCCGGCACGACCTCGCGCCCGAAGAGCCAGCTCAGCCGCCCGGCGTCGAGGTTGCCGCGCTCGAAGGGCTCCTCTCCGAACTGCGCCCAGAGCGCGGCCATGAAGGCCGCGTCCACCCGGCGGTCGAGCGCGCGGCGGTCGGCGTAGCGCTCGCGCCGGATCAGCTTGGTCGGGCCGGCCTTGTGGGCGCGGCGGATGGTGAACTGGTAGTCGGTTCCGGGGAACCGGCTGGGGAAACCGCGATGCTTGATCATCCGAATGGGTCCAGAATGCAGGCGCCGTCCTCGACGCGGAAGGCTTCGAAATATTGCGTGGCCTCGGCATCGAGCGTGCCGAAGGGCAGGTCGCGGTCGGAATAGGACAGGATGACCTGCCCGGCCTCCCATCCGTTCTGCCGCAGCGCGGGCAGGGCGAGCTGTGCGCAGAGCCAGGCGAAATCGGCATCGACCGCCTCGAAGGTCAGCCCATCGGACCCCAGCGCCTCGACGAGAAAGCGGAAGCGCGCGACGTGGAGATCCTCTTCCAGCACCACGCCCAGAAGCTGCGCGCTCGCGCCCGAGGGCGTGTCGATCACCGTCTGCGCGGCGGCGGCAGGCCCCAGGCAGCCGATCGCCGCGAGCGCCGCCAGCACTGTCGATCCTGCCTGCATCATCCGGCTCCTGCCCATAGCGCCGCCACTCTACAGGCCCCGCGGTCGGGAGGCAAAGAGGGCCGTCATCCGCGCGGGGCGCGCCAGCCGGCGGCAAGCGCCTCTTCCTCGGTGCAGAACCAGCGCTCGCCCGCGGCGGTGTCTATACGGGTGTCCTCGTAATGACGGCTGCCGGGCAGATGGTAGATGCGGCCCGAGGAGGAGATGTTGCCCTTGATCCGGCAGTCGCGGCTGGCCTGCGGCACCGGCACGACCTCGCGCCGGCCGGCCCGCCAGTCGGAGGGCGCGGTCAGCCCGCCGCGCCAGATGCCAAGGCCGGCGGCGCGGGCGGTGGCCTCTTCCTCGACGTAGTCGGTGGAATAGGCGCGGTAGGCGGTGGCCAGCCCCTCGGCCGTGAGCATGCTGCCGAGGTCCGCGCCATCGAGGCTGCAGCGCGCGACGCTGCGGCCGTAACGGTCGCGCTCGACCTCCCGGCAGGTGAGGCGCTGCCCCTCCAGCCGGTCGCGCACCACCTCGGTGGCCCAGGCGCCGCACTCCCAGGCGCCACCCTCGCCGTCGGGGCAGTGCTGCGCGGATTCGGGGGCGTCGACGCCGAAAAGGCGGATGCGCTCTCCGTCGAGGACGAAGGTATCGGCATCCACGACCCGCTCGACCCTTGCAGCACCGCCGGGGCCGGGCGCGCCGGAGAGCATCGCGGCGGCGAGGCCGGCGCAGCACAGCAGGAGGGCGATCAGCGCGAGGAACCGGAGGCGGGGCATGGCCTGCGCCTTGCCGCCGCGGGGCTTCCGCGGCAATCCATGCCGTTAAGGAAGGTAAACCGCAGTCCTGTCAGGGACGACGGTGCGGCGCCTGCGCGCGCCGGTGTTTCCGCTATGGCGCCCGGCGAGGCGCTTTGATACAGAGCGCCGGAATATCGGGGCGCGTTCCGGCGCCCCGTTCAGACGTGCGGGTGTGGCGGAACTGGTAGACGCACTTGGTTTAGGTCCAAGCGCCGCAAGGCGTGGGGGTTCGAGTCCCTTCACCCGCACCACGAGATGACAAGAGAAAAGGACGGACAATGCAGGTCACCGAGACGCTCAACGACGGGTTGAAGCGCGGCTACACCATCACTCTGCCGGCGGCCGAGCTGGACGCCAAGGTGCAGCAGAAGCTGACCGAGGCCCAGCCCGACATCGAGATGAAGGGCTTCCGCAAGGGCAAGGTCCCGCTGTCGCTGCTCAAGCGCCAGTTCGGCCCGCGCCTGATCGGCGAAGCCATGCAGGAAAGCATCGACGGCGCGCTCTCCGAGCACATGGAAGAGACCGGCGATCGCCCCGCCAGCCAGCCCGACGTCAAGATGACGAACGACGACTGGAAAGAGGGCGAGGACGTCGTCGTCTCGGTTTCCTACGAGAAGTTGCCCGACGTGCCGGAACTCGATGCCTCCTCGATCTCGCTCGAGCGGATGACCGTGAAGGCCGACGAGGCCGCCGTCGACGACGCGCTGTCGAGCCTCGCCGAGACCGCGACCGACTACGAGGACAAGGACGGCGCCGCCGAAGAGGGTGACCAGGTCACCATCGACTTCGTCGGCAAGGTCGACGGCGAGGCCTTCGAAGGCGGCACCGCCGAGGATTACCCGCTGGTCCTGGGCTCCAACAGCTTCATCCCCGGTTTCGAGGATGGCCTGAAGGGCGTGAAGGCCGGCGAGGAGAAGGCCGTCGAGGTCTCCTTCCCCGAGGAGTATCAGGCCGCCCATCTGGCCGGCAAGGCGGCGGTCTTCGACTGCACCGTCAAGGCCGTGAAGAAGCCCAAGCCCGCCGAGATCGACGACGAGCTGGCCAAGCGCTTCGGCGCCGAGGACCTTGAAGGTCTGAAGGGCCAGATCCGCGAGCGTCTCGAGGCCGAATACGCCCAGGCCGCCCGCTCGGTCACCAAGCGCACGCTGCTAGACCGCCTGGACGAGGCCGTCAGCTTCGAGCTGCCGCCGAGCCTGGTCGATGCCGAGGCCAACCAGATCGCCCACCAGCTCTACCACGAAGAGCACCCGGACGATCACGGCCATGACCACGGCGAGATCGAGACCACCGAAGAGCATCGCAAGCTCGCCGAGCGCCGCGTGAAGCTGGGCCTGCTGCTGGCCGACATCGGCCAGAAGGCCGAGATCAAGGTCACCGACCAGGAGATGACCCAGGCGGTGATGAACCAGGCCCGCCAGTACCCGGGCCAGGAGCGTCAGTTCTTCGAGTTCGTCCAGCAGAACCCGCAGATGCGCCAGCAGATCCAGGCGCCGCTGTTCGAGGACAAGGTGATCGACCACCTCTTCGAGCAGACCAAGATCGAGGAAAAGGAAGTCTCGAAGGAAGAGCTCGAGAAGGCCGTCGAGGCCCTCGACGAGGAGTGATCCTTCGGGGCCGGCGCAAGCGCGCCGCCCCGAGACGACAGGGGGCTGCCTTCGGGCGGCCCCCTTTTCTTTTGCGCCCACCCCCGGGACCCGCGCATGAAAAAGGCCGCCCCAAGGGCGGCCTTTTCCGGTCAGTGCTGCGCGGCCTCAGGCGGCTTTTTCGCGCATCGGCTTGAGCGTCTCGGCCCAGGTGGCAAGCTCGGCCAGCATGCCGGTGGCGCCCTGGATCATCGGCTCGTTCGCCTGGATGCCGGCCTCGTCCATCACCTGCGGGTAGAAGGGAATCGGGACCACGCCGCTCAGCGGCATCATCCCGACGTTGCCGATCAGCTCGCGCAGGACCTGCGCGGCCTTCAGCCCGCCCGAGACGAAGCCGTAGCTGACGACGCCGGCCGGCTTCTGATTCCATTCGGCGACGAGGTACTGGATCGCGTTGATCACGGCCGCGGGCGGGAAGCCGTCGTATTCGGGCGTGACGAAGACGAAGGCATCGGCCTCGCCCATCTCGGCGCTCAGGCGCTTGGTATGGGCATGCTCGTAGCTCTGCATCGCCGGGTGGTTCGGCTCGTCGAAGAGCGGCAGGTCCATCTCGGCAAGGTCCACCACGCCGACGTCGAAGCCGCCGTTGGCCTTCGCCAGGTCCGCGATCCAGTCGGCGACCTTGGGGCCGACGCGGCCGGGGCGGGTGCTGGAGATGATGATCTTGAGTTTCAGTGCCATGAGGCCTCCGTGCCGGCGCCTGCCGCTGTGGGGGGAGGGGCGCCTGTCTGTTTGTTCTGCCGGCCCCCTCGGGGGCAGCGGGAGAGGACAGAGCTAACATCGCTGCAGCGCGGCACAAGACGGCCCCGACGTCCCTGTCGGCGCCTGAGCGCACAGTCCGGGTGCGGCGGGGCGCCTCAGCCCCCGGGCGCGGTCTCCGGCCTGTCCTCGTCCAGCTGGCGGCGGGTCTCGTCGCGCAGGAGGCGCAGCTCGTCCAGCGTCACCGCCAGCTCCTGCTGCTGCTGCTCAAGCACCGAGAGCTGCCGGTCGGCGAGGTCGAGCAGGCGCCGCCGCTGCGCCTCGTTCCCCTCGCGCTCGTAGATCAGCAGCCACTGGCGGATTTCCTCGAGGCTGAAGCCGTAGCGCCGGCCGCGCAGGATCAGGGTCATCCGCGCGATCTCGCGCGGGCCATACCAGCGGGCGCGGCCGTCCCGCAGCGGCGACAGAAGCTCGATGTATTCGTAATACCGCAGCGTGCGCGGCGTCACATCGAACCTTGCGGCCATTTCCTTGAAAGACAGGCGCTTGTCGTCCATCGGATCCTCTTTTGCACGAGATCTAGGGGGCGCGGCGGCCTGTGGCAAGGCGCGGCAAAGCCCTCTGGAACCCCGGGCGGCAATGCGTCATGCCTGCAAGGCGACGCTTAGGGAATGTCGGAGCAGGGTCATGCCACAGGATCGAAGAGAGAAGCTTGCGCAGCAGTTCATCGCCGCGCTGCCGCATGCCGCCGCCCTGCGCCTCACGATCCGCGAGATCGGCGCCGGCAGCGCCGTGGTGGCGATGCCCTATGACAAGCGGCTGATCGGCGATCCGACCACCGGCGTGATCCACGGCGGCGCGGTCTCGGCGCTGATGGACACGGCCGCCGGGGCGGCGGTGCTGGCGCATCCTGCCGCGCCGCGCACGGCGGCGACGCTGGACCTGCGCATCGACTACATGCGCAGCGCCACCCCCTGGCAGACGATCACCGCCCGGGCCGAGTGCTGGCACATGACCCGCTCCGTGGCCTTCGTCCGGGCCGTCGCCAGCGACGAGGACACGAACCGCCCCGTCGCCACGGCCACCGGCACCTTCACCGTCGACGGCGTCAGCCGCGCCGGCGACGGGATGCACGGCCAGGCGGAGGAGGCGTGATGGCCGATCTTCTGGACAGGCTGGTCGAGCAGGTGCCCTACCTCGGCTTTCTCGGCATCCGCCTCGATCGCCACGGCGACGAGTTGACGGTCGTGCTGCCCTTCAAGGAGGCGCTGATCGGCAACCCCGTGCCGCGGGCCCTTCACGGCGGCGCCACGGCCGCCTTCCTCGAGGTGACGGCGGTCGGCCAGCTGTGCGCCGAGACGGGCCTTGTCGGCACCGACCAGAACGGCGAGCCGGGCGCCGGCTGGCCGCTGCTGCCGCGCACCATCGACTTCACCATCGACTACCTGCGTCCCGGCCTGCCGCGCGACGCCTATGCCCGGGCCCATGTCTCGCGCGCCGGGCGCCGCTTTGCCAGCGTGCGGGTCGAGGCCTGGCAGGAGGCGCGCGCGAGGCCCTTCGCCCAGGCGGTGGGGCATTTCCTGATGCCGCCGCGCCCGGGCAGCGGGGCCGGGGCATGAGCGCGCCGGCCGAGGCGGCGGTGCCGCCGCCGCGCCTGACCAGCGCGCGGGTGCTGCGCATCGCGCTGCCGATCGTGCTGTCCAATGCCACCGTGCCGCTGATCGGGATCGTCGATACCGGCGTCGTCGGCCAGCTTGGCGATGCCGCACCGATCGGCGCGGTGGGGCTGGGCGCGGTGATCCTGACCAGCTTCTACTGGATCTTCGGCTTCCTGCGCATGGGCACCACCGGCCTCGTGGCGCAGGCGCGCGGTGCTGGCGACAGCGCCGAGGTCGCGGCCCTTCTCAGCCGGGCGCTGCTGATCGGCGGCGCGGCGGGGGCCTTCTTCATCCTCGCGCAGCTGCCGCTCTTCGCGCTGGCCTTCCGCATCGCCCCCGCCAGCCCCGAGGTCGAGGCGCTGGCCCGCGACTACATGGCGATCCGCATCTGGTCGGCGCCGGCGCTGATCGCGATCTACGGCGTGAACGGCTGGCTCATCGCGCAGGAGCGGACGGGCGCCGTCTTCTGGCTGCAGCTCTGGATGAACGGGCTGAACATCGCACTCGACCTGCTGTTCGTGCTCGGCCTCGGCTGGGGCGTGCAGGGCGTCGCCGCGGCGACCTTCGTCGCCGAATGGAGCGGGCTGGCGCTGGGCCTCTGGCTGTGCCGCGCGGCCTTCGCGCATGGCGCCTGGCGCGACCGGGCGCGGGTGCTGGACGGGGCGCGGTTGCGGCACATGGCGCAGGTGAACGCCGATATCCTGATCCGCTCGGTCCTCGTGCAGGCGACCTTCACCGGCTTCGTCTTCTGGGGCGCGGGCATGGGCGACGTGCGGCTGGCGGCGAACCAGGTGCTGATGCAGTTCCTGCAGGTCACCGCCTTCGCGCTGGACGGTTTCGCCTTCGCCGCCGAGGCGCTGGTGGGGCAGGCGATGGGCGCACGCGCGCCGCTGGTGCTGCGCCGCGCGGCGCTGCTGTCCAGCGGCTGGGCGCTTGCGGCCTCGGCCCTGCTGGCGCTGGGTTTTGCCGTGCTGGGGCCGGGGGTGATCGACCTGATGACCACCGCCCCCGAGGTGCGCGAGGCGGCGCGAGCCTTCCTGCCCTGGATGGTGGCGGCGCCCCTCGTGGGGCTGGCGGCCTGGATGCTGGACGGCGTCTTCATCGGCGCCACCCGCAGCCGCGACATGCGCAACATGATGATCGTCTCGGCGGCGATCTACTTCGTCGCCGCCTGGCCGCTAATGGCGGTCTTCGGCAACCACGGCCTCTGGGCGGCCCTGATGCTGTCCTTCGTCGCGCGCGGCGTCACGCTGGCCCTGCGCTATCCCGCGCTCGAGCGGGCGGCGGGCCCGGCCTGATCCGGCGGCGCTTGCCGCAGGTCGCGGGCAGGCCTATCTTGTGGGGCAGGGGCCGATGGCCCCCCTCACCAGATCATCGCCCGCCGGATAGCCGCCGCGCTGATTTTCTGAGCCTACCGCCGGGTTTCGCCCGGCGGATCCCGTTCCAGATGAGGACATCATGGGAAAAGGCGACTCGAAACGCGGCAATCGCGAGACCAAGAAACCCAAGCAGGAAAAGCTCAAGGTGCTGGCCACGGCCAACTCGCTCGAGGGCAAGGGCCTGAACATCGGCGGCAAGAAGGGCAAGTAGCCCCGCCTTGCCCGGGGCGCGGTCACAGCCAGTCGCCGCGCCCCGTTCCCACCGCCTCACTGACCGAGGCGAAACCGTCCCGCTTCAGCAGCGCCTCGAGGCCCAGAGCGATCTCGCGTGCCAGCGCCGGGCCGCGGTAGATCAGGGCCGTGTATAGCTGCAGTGCAGATGCACCGGCGCGGATCTTGGCATAGGCCTCCTGCGCCGTCGAAATGCCGCCCACGCCGATCAGCGGCAGCGCCGTCAGAGTCGAGAGCCGCGCCAGCACCCGCGTCGATTTCTCGAAGAGCGGCGCGCCCGACAATCCGCCGGGCTTGTCCGCATCCGCGCTGCGCAGCCCCTTGCGCGAGAGGGTCGTGTTCGTCGCGACGATCCCGGCGATACCGGCCTCTTCCGCCGCTTCGGCAATATCCGCCAGCTCCGCCTCCGTCAGGTCGGGGGCGATCTTCAGCAGGATCGGCAGCGGGCGGGGCAGGGCGGCATTCGCCTCCTGCACGCGGGCCAGAAGGGCCGCTAGCGCAGCTCGCCCCTGAAGATCACGCAGCTTCTCGGTATTGGGCGAGGAGACGTTGACGGTGGCGAAATCGATATGCGGCCCGCAGCGCGTCAGCACCGCCGCGAAATCGCCGGCGCGATCCGCGCTGTCCTTGTTGGCGCCGAGGTTCAGCCCGAGGCATTGCCCCGCGGGCCGCCGCGCCAGCCGCTCTGCCGCGGCTTCCATCCCCTCGTTGTTGAAGCCGAAGCGGTTGATCGCGGCGCGATCCTCGGTCAGCCGCCAGAGGCGCGGGCGGGGGTTGCCGGACTGCGGGCGCGGCGTCACCGCGCCCACCTCGACCCAGCCGAAGGCGCAGCGCGCGAGGCCGTCCAAGGCGGCGGCGTTCTTGTCGAGGCCGGCGGCAAGGCCGACGGGGTTCGGCAGCGAAAGACCCGCAAGGCTGACCGCCAGCCGCGGGCTGCGCACCGGCCCGCCGCGCGGCCCCAGCCCGGCCCGCAGCGCCGAAAGCGCCAGACCATGCGCCCGCTCGGGGTCGAGGCGGCGCAGCCCGGCGAGGGCGAGCCTTTTGGCGCCGCTCATTCCAGCTCCGGAAAGTCGTGGCGCCCGCCAACGAGGGGCAGCGGCTTCGACCACAGCACGTCATCGAGGCGCAGCGGCCGGTAGAGATGCGGGAAGAGGGCGCCGCCGCGCGAGGGTTCGCACCGCAGGCCCTCGCCCAGGCTCTCCGCCTCGAGCGCGATCAGCATCAGCCCGTCCTCGCCGGCGAAGTGCTTCGCCGCCGTCTCTTCTACCTGTGCGGCGGTCGAGATGTGGATGTAGCCGTCGGTGACATCGATGGGCGCGCCGTCGGTCTGGCCCGCTTCCTCGAGCGCGGCCCATTCGGGCGCGCGGAAAATCTTGTAGATCAGCATGGGTCTGCTGATGCCGCCGCGGGGCGCCCCGGTCAAGGCGCTTGCCCTGGGCGCCATTGCCTGAAGGAAAGGCGCTTTGCGTCATCGGCCTGTCATTCGCCCGCGATAGCCGAACGTCAGCTTTGACACAGGCGTGTCGTTGCGCCCAGTGTACCCGTGACCAACCCAAGGGGGAAATCCATGACGATCAAGCTTTTGTCCACCAGCGCCGCGCTCGCGCTGATCGCGGGGGCCGCGCAGGCCGATCTGTCGATGACGATCCTGCACACCAACGACTTCCACGACCGGTTCGAGCCGATCAACGCCTATGATTCGACCTGCTCGGCCGAAGAATCCGACGCGGGCGAATGCTTTGGCGGCATCGGCCGGCTGGTCGCCGCCGTGGCCGAGGCGCGCGAGCGGGCGGGCGACAACGTCCTGCTGCTGGACGCGGGCGACCAGTTCCAGGGCTCGCTCTTCTTCACGCAGTACGGCGGCGATATCGCGGCCGAGTTCATGGGCGATCTCGATTACGACGCCATGGCCGTCGGCAACCACGAGTTCGACAACGGCCCCGAGGGTCTGTCGGACTTCCTCGACCAGGTCGATTTCCCGGTCCTCTCGGCCAATATCGACGTCAGCCAGAACGACCAGCTGGCCGGCCGCGTCGAGAAGTCGGTGACGATCGAGGTCGGCGGCGAGCAGGTCGGCATCGTCTCGGTTCTGGCCGAGGACACGCCCGAAACCTCCTCCCCCGGCGATACGGTCATCTTCTCCTCCGACGTCGATGCCGCGCAGGGTGAAATCGACCGCCTGACGGAAGAAGGCGTCAACAAGATCATCCTGCTGACCCACGTCGGCGTCACCGAGGACAGCCGCCTGGCCGAAGAGCTGACGGGCGTCGACCTGATCATCGGCGGCCACAGCCACACGCTGATGACCAACGACGGCGAGGCCGAGTACAGCTACCCGACCATGGTCAACGACGTCCCGGTCTTCACCGCCTATGCCTACGGCAAGTACCTCGGCGAGATTCAGGTGACCTTCGACGACGAGGGCAACGTGACCGAACTGAGCGGCGATCCGATCCTGCTCGACGCCTCGGTGACCGAGGACGAGGCCGCCGTGGCCCGCGTCGCCGAGCTGGCCGCCCCCCTCGAGGAGCTGCGCAGCGAGGTCATCGGCGAAAGCGCCGGGCCGATCGACGGCTCGCGCGAGACCTGCCGTGCCGGCGAATGCGAAATGGGCAACCTGGCGACCGACGCCATGCTCGACCGCGTCGCCGACCAGGGCATCCAGGTCGCGATCACCAATGGCGGCGGCCTGCGCTCCAGCATCGACGCGGGCGAGGTCACCATGGGCGAGGTCTTTACCGTCCTGCCGTTCCAGAACACCCTCGCCACCTTCGAGGTCGACGGCGCCACGCTGATCGAGGCGCTCGAGAACGGCGTCGGCCAGATCGAAGAGGGTGCCGGCCGCTTCCCGCAGGTCTCGGGCATGAGCTACACCTTCGACGCCAGCGCCGAGCCGGGCAGCCGCATCTCGGACGTGATGGTCGGCGGTGAGCCGATCGACGAGAGCGCGACCTACGGCGTCGTGTCGAACAACTACGTCCGCAACGGCGGCGACGGCTACGCGATGTTCGAGGATGCCGCCAATGCCTACGACTTCGGCCCCGACCTGGCCGAGGTGATGGCCGAGTACATCACCGAGAACTCGCCCTACGAGCCCTATACCGACGGCCGCATCACCGCTGCCGGCGAATAAGACAGGCCGCAAAGCGGCACCCAGCGGGCGCGTCTTCGGACGCGCCCGTTTTTTGTCGGGGATCTCAGAGCCGCTGGTCGTAGGCCTGTCGCGCCGTCTCGACTGCGCCGAGGTTCTCGTAGGTCCAGCGGTAGAGCGCGCGGAAGGGGGACTGCAGCGATCGGCCCAGCGGCGTGATCTCATAGCGCACCGCCACCGGCGAGCTGGCGATCACCTCGCGGTGGACAAGGCCGTTCCGCTCGAGCTTGCGCAGGGTCTGGGTCAGGCTTTTCTGGCTGATCCCCTCGAGCTGGCGCTTGATGTAGTTGAACCTCTGCGGCCCCTCGTCGAGGACATGGAGGATCATCATCGACCATTTGTCCGCGATCTCGGAGAAGAGGGCGCGGTTCGGGCATCCCGCGCTGAAGCATGTGGGCTGCTGGGTCATGGTGGTTACCTTCGCTGCACCTGATGGTCTGAAAGTGCGTTCTTGCGCTCAGGTATCTATTTTATACCTAGGCGTCCAGATCAACTGGAGAGCCTTCCATGTCCACCGATATCCTGTTTCAGCCGTTCCGCCTTGGCGCGCTCGAGCTTGCCAACCGCATCGTCATGGCACCGATGACCCGGGCCCAGGCGCCCGAGGGCATCCCCGGGCAGCCGCAAGCCGACTATTACCGCCGCCGGGCCGAGGGCGGCGCCGGGCTGATTTTGTCCGAGGGCACGGTGATCGACCGCCCCGCCAGCCGCAACCTCGCCGGCATCCCGCTTTTCCACGGGGAGGCCGCGCTGGCCGGCTGGAAGGGCGTGATCGACACGGTCCATGCCGCCGGCGGCCGGATGGGGCCGCAGATTTGGCATACCGGCTCCACCCGCGCTGGCGCTTGGGAGCCGGAGGCCCCGGTCGAAAGCCCCTCGGGCCTCGTGGGGCCGGGCGATCCGCGAGGCGTGGCGATGACCGACGAGGATATCGCCGATGCCATCGACGCCTTCGGCCGTGCGGCGGGCGACGCCAAGCGCCTTGGCTTCGATCTGGTGGAGCTGCACGGCGCGCATGGCTACCTGATCGACCAGTTTCTCTGGGCGGGGACCAACCTGCGCGAGGATGCCTGGGGCGGGCAGACCCTGCCGGAGCGCGCGCGCTTCGCCGCCGAGGCAGTCAAGGCCGCCCGCGCTGCCGTCGGCCCGGACTTTCCGCTGGTCCTGCGCCTGAGCCAGTGGAAACAGCAGGATTACGCCGCGCGCCTCGCCACTACCCCGGCCGAGATGGAGGCCTGGCTCCAGCCGCTGGCCGAGGCTGGCGTCGATATCTTCCACGCCTCCCAGCGCCGCTTCTGGGAGCCGGAATTCCCCGAGATCGACGGCGAAGAGGGGCTGAACTTCGCCGGCTGGGCCAAGAAGGTGACGGGGCGTCCGACGATCAGCGTCGGCTCTGTCGGCCTGTCGGGAGAGTTCCTCGCAGCCTTTACGGGCGAAAGCTCGCAGACTACGGATTTGGGCCGGCTGACCGCGCGGATGGAGCGCGGGGAGTTCGACCTGATCGCGGTAGGCCGCGCGCTGATCAGCGACCCCGACTGGCCGCGCAAGGTCCGAGATGGGCTAAGCGAGGACCTCAGGGGCTTCGACGCCGCCGACCTCGCAACGCTGGCCTAGGCGGGGTCGGAGAGGTTCATCCGCCGCGCCGTGCGGCGGATGAACCCCTCGTAGAAGGCCCAGAGGAGGGCGGCGAAGAGCACGATGGCGATGCCGATCACGCCGAGGCCCCAGATCCGCGTGGCCCAGCCCGTCAGCGCCACCAGCACCGCGCCGCCAAGACCGGCGGAGGCGATCTGGAAGCCGATGGCACTGTCGGCATGGGCGCGGCCCACCCGCTCGGGCGTCATCGCCACGAGCGAGGCGAAGATCGGCGCCAGGAAGAAGCCGATGCCCATCAGCCCTGCCAGCGCGAGGGCGGGCGTCGGCTGCAGCCAGAACAGCAGCGCGCCCAGCAGCGCCAGGATCATGCAGCCGCGCAGGACAGGCACCAGCGGCACCCGGTCGGCGATCAGCCCGAAAAGTACGCGCCCCACCATCAGGCTGCCCCAGTAGAGGGTGACGAAGACGCCGGCGCGGGTCGGATCGATCCCCCGCTCCAGCGTCATCAGCGAATAGCTCCACTGCGCGGTCGCCATCTCGATCCCGCTGTAGAAGAAGAACAGGCCCATCCCCAGCCAGACCGAGGGGCGGCGCAGGGTTGCCCATGTGCTGGCATCCGGCATATCTGGCGCGGCCTCCTCGGCGGCGGCGATGGCCTCGGGGTCCTCGGCCCAGCGGGCGCGGGTGGCGAGGAAAGTCGCCGCCAGCGCCAGTTGCGCCACGCCGACGATCACGTAGCTCAGTCGCCAGCTGAGACCCGCGCTGAGAACGCCGGTCACGATCAGCGGCCCCAGCGTGGTGCCGAGGCCGAAGAAGGCATGCAGCCAGTTCAGCGTGCGGGCGCTGAAGTGCCGGGCGCCATAGGCGTTCAGCCCGGCATCCACCGCGCCGCCGCCCAGCCCCGCCAGCACGCCCAGCACCAGCAGCGGCGGAAAGGCGGGCGCGGCGGCAAAGCCCAGCAGCGCCAGCGCCGCCGCGAGGGTCGAGGCCGCCAGCACCATGCCGAGCGAGACATGCCGCAGGATCGCCCCGCCGAGAAAGCTCGAGGTCAGGTAGCCCGCCGTGGTCGCGGCGGCGACGAGGCCGAGGTTGTCGAGCGCGACATCGAAGCCGCGGCTGATCGAGGGCCATGAGACGCCCAGCAGCCCGTCCGGCAGGCCGAGGCTGATGAAGGCCAGAAAGGCCAGGCTGGCCAGCAGGGTCGCGCGCGACATGGGGGCTCCTCTCGCTGCGGGGGGCAGCCGGGACAGCCATACCGCGCTGGCGCGCAGGCTCAAGCCGGGGGCTGGACCCGCGCGCGCCGGGGCGGCAGATTGGCCGCGGGTCCGAGAGGAGAGGCGCGATGTGCGGACGCATGGCGATCACGCTGCCGCATGCGGCGATGGCGCAGGTCTTCGAGGCCGCGGCGTCGAACGACCTGCCCGAGGGGCCGAACTACAACGTTTGCCCGACGAACGATGTCGCCGTCGTCACTGCGCAGGATGGCGCGCGGCGGCTGCGGGCGATGCGCTGGGGCCTGCTGCCGCGCTGGTACAAGGCACCGAATGGCGGGCCGCTGCTGATCAACGCCCGCGCCGAGACGGTGGCCGAGAAGCCCGCCTTCCGCGAGGCCGTGCGCCAGCGCCGCGGCATCCTGCCCGCCAGCGGCTACTACGAATGGACCCTGGGCGAGGGCGGCGCGAAGCTGCCCTGGTTCGTCCACCGCCGCGACGGCGCGCCGCTCGCCTTCGCCGCGCTCTGGCAGGACTGGGCGGGGGAGGGCGGTCCGCTGACCACCTGCGCCGTCGTCTCCTGCGCGGCGCAGGGCACGATGACCGCGATCCATGCGCGCATGCCCGTGGTGCTTGAGGCCCCGGACTGGCCGCTGTGGCTGGGGGAGGCGGGGCATGGCGCGGCGCCCCTGATGCGCCCCGCCGAGGAGGGGGTGCTCGCCTTTCACCGCGTGGACCGTGCGGTGAACTCCAACCGCGCCGCGGGGCCGGAGCTGACCCAGCCGGTGGAGGCCTAGGGGTTTACGCATCGCCCGACCGCGCCATCTGGCGCGTCAGGAGGTACGACCATGACCCTGACCCTCAACGCATCCTGCCGCTGCGGCGCCGTCCGCTTTTCCTGCGAAAGCCACGCGCCGGTGCCCTTCATGCGCTGCTACTGCTCGATCTGCCGCAAGACCCAAGGGGGCGGCGGCTACGCCATCAACCTCTCGGCCCGCGCCGAGACGCTGACGGTCGAGGGCGAGGAGGCGATCGGCGTCTTCCACGCCGAGATCGCGGACGAGGCGGGCCATTGCGAGGTCAGCTCCGGCGAGCGCCGTTTCTGCACGAAATGCGGCACCGCGCTCTGGGTTTTCGATCCCTCCTGGTCCGAGCTGATCCACCCCTTCGCCAGCGTCATCGACACGGAGCTGCCCGTGCCGCCCTCCTCGGTGCACATCATGCTCGACTTCAAGCCGGACTGGGTGGCGGTGGAGGCGGGGCCGGAGGACGCCGTCTTCGACCGCTACCCGCAGCAGTCGCTGGAGGACTGGCACAAGGAGAGAGGGCTTTGGGTGGAGTAGCGGAAACTAATCCGTCAGCGCTTCGGCGACTTCTTCACGCAATTCCTCGGGCCACCCTTTCGGAAGGAGGTCCTCGAAAACCTCGTGTTCCATGAGTTCGAGGTATTCGTCGATCCGATGGTCCTGACCTGCATTAGATCCTTGGGGGTTCAGCCAGAGGGTCTTTCCGATGTGTCTGAAGCCTAGGAACCCCATGGGGACATGGCAGACCGTATCATCGCTACGGCAGATATTCATCACGAAGTCCTCGCCCTTGATGCGCTGAGAGCTTCGGAGCGTCTTAGGCGACGCAAAGCAAAGTGCCGGAATTTGAAGAGAGCTTCCAACAATTTGCGCAGAGGCCGCTCCCAAGGAATGACCGATTATGAGCTTGGGTTTCAGTGGTTTTGCGAAGGCATATACAGTTGTAGCGTGCTCTAGAAAGCCGGCGTGGTATGACGCACCGCTATCGCCCCGAGCGACATCGAAACCCTCTGCCGTCCCTCCGAATAGATCGTACACATCAAAGTTGAACCGGTACCAATCGCTGAACTCGTTTGTGCCGGGAATAATTAGTGTGCCATCATTCAGGTAGGCCGCCTGTACGCCCGATAAGTCAATCTCGGTATGAACGTCGATGCGATCCCTTGAGCTGTAGATTTCCTTTATCAGATTGGCAGCGTTAATGATTTCCATAAAAAGACCTCAATCAAGATAAGTCTTGAGATGGCGCCGAAAAATAAAATGGCGCCGCGCTAGAATAGCGCGACGCCAAAAGTCATGCAACCTTAAGTTGTTTAGGCCGCCTTCGCCAGGTTCCGCAGCACGTAGTGCAGCACGCCGCCGTTCTGGATGTACTCGATCTCCACGGCGGTATCGATGCGGCAGCGCAGGGTGACGTCCTTCGTCGACCCGTCTGCGTAGGTGATCGTCGCCGTCACCTCCGAGAGCGGTTTGACGTCGGACAGGCCCTTGATGTCGACCGTCTCCTCGCCCATCAGCTCCAGCGTCTTGCGGGTGTCGCCGCCGGTGAACTCGAAGGGGATGACGCCCATGCCGACGAGGTTCGAGCGGTGGATACGCTCGAAGCTTTCGGCGATGACCGCCTTCACGCCCAGAAGCGCGGTGCCCTTGGCCGCCCAGTCGCGCGAGGAGCCGGCGCCGTATTGCTCGCCGCCGAAGATCACCAGCGGGCGATCCTGCTCGGCCCAGGCCATGGCGGCGTCGTAGATCGCCATCTGGCTGCCGTCAGGCCCCTTGGTGTAGCCGCCCTCGACCCCGTCCAGCATCTCGTTGCGGATGCGGATGTTGGCGAAGGTGCCGCGCATCATCACCTCGTGGTTGCCGCGGCGCGAGCCGTAGGAGTTGAACTCGCGCTGGGGCACCTGGTGCTCGACCAGGTACTTGCCGGCGGGGGTCGTGTCCTTGAACGATCCGGCGGGGCTGATGTGGTCGGTGGTGACCATGTCGCCCAGGATGGCGAGGACCTTGGCGCCCTCCACGTCGTGGATCTGGCCCGGCTCGGGGTCCATGTCCCGGAAGTAGGGCGGGTTCTGCACGTAGGTCGATGCCGGCGGCCAGTCGTAGGTCTCGCTGTCCGGCGTCTCGACGCCCTGCCAGCGGTCGTCGCCCTTGAAGACATCGGCGTACTTCGACTGGAAGGCCTCGCGCGTCACGGTCTTCTGGACGAGGTCGGCGATCTCCGCCTGGCTCGGCCAGATGTCCTTGAGGTAGACGTCGTTCCCGTCCTTGTCCTGGCCGATGACGCCATGGGCCAGATCGACGTTCATGTCGCCGACCAGCGCATAAGCCACGACCAGCGGCGGGGAGGCGAGGTAGTTCGCGCGCACGTCGGGGCTGATCCGCCCCTCGAAGTTGCGGTTACCCGAGAGGACCGAGGTCGCGATCAAGTCGTAGTCGTTGATCGCCTTCGAGATTTCGGGCTCCAGCGGGCCGGAGTTGCCGATGCAGGTGGTGCAGCCATAGCCCACGAGGTTGAAGCCGATGGCGTCCAGATCCTCCTGCAGCCCAGCCGCCTCGAGGTAGTGCGACACGACCTGGCTGCCGGGGGCGAGCGAGGTCTTGACCCAGGGCTTGCGGGTCAGGCCAAGCGCGCGCGCCTTGCGGGCGACGAGGCCGGCGCCGATCATCACGTAAGGGTTCGAGGTATTGGTGCAGCTGGTGATCGAGGCGATCACGATGCTGCCGTCGTGCAGCTGGTAGTGGCCGTCGTCGGTGGCGACATAGCCGCGCTGGTGGTGGCCCTCGTCACCGGGGATGTCCATCGGCTCGGGCTGGCCGCCTTCGCCTTCCCAGCGGATCTCAGACTTGGCCGAGGTGTCCTGCGCGCTGCGCTGGGCCTTGATGTACTCACCGAAGGTGGTCGAGGCCTTGTCGAGGGCGATGTAGTCCTGCGGGCGCTTGGGGCCCGAGATCGCTGGCACGATGGTGCCCATGTCGAGGTGCAGCGTGTCGGTATAGACCGGGGCGTAGTCGTCGCCGCGCCACATGCCGTTTTCCTTGGCATAGGCTTCGACGAGCGCAATGCGGTCCTTGTCGCGGCCGGTCTGCTCCATGTAGCGCAGGGTCTCGGCGTCGATCGGGAAGAAGCCGCAGGTGGCGCCGTATTCGGGGGCCATGTTGCCGATCGTCGCGCGGTCGGCCAGCGGCAGGTGATCGAGGCCTTCGCCGTAGAATTCGACGAACTTGCCGACGACGCCCTTCTCGCGCAGCATCTCGACGACCTTGAGGACGAGGTCGGTGCCGGTCGTGCCTTCCATCATGCGGCCGGTCAGCTCGAAGCCGACGACCTCGGGGATCAGCATGGAGATCGGCTGGCCCAGCATCGCGGCCTCGGCCTCGATCCCGCCGACGCCCCAGCCCAGAACGGCGGCGCCGTTGACCATGGTGGTGTGGCTGTCGGTGCCGACGAGCGTGTCGGGATAGGCGACCTCTTCACCGTTCTGGTCGGTGTCGGACCAGACGACCTGCGCGAGATACTCGAGGTTCACCTGGTGGCAGATGCCGGTCCCCGGCGGGACGACGCGGAAGTTTTCAAAGGCCTTCTGGCCCCACTTCAGGAACTGGTAGCGCTCGATGTTGCGCTCGTACTCGCGCTCCACGTTCATCGCGAAGGCGCGCGGGTTGCCGAATTCGTCGATCATCACCGAGTGGTCGATGACAAGGTCCACGGGGTTCAGCGGGTTGATCTTCTGCGCATCACCGCCGAGGCCGAGGATGCCGTCGCGCATCGCGGCAAGGTCCACGACCGCCGGAACGCCGGTGAAATCCTGCATCAAGACGCGGGCCGGGCGATAGGCGATCTCGCGCGGGTTCTTCCCGCCCTGCGCGCCCCATTCGGCGAAGGCCTTGATGTCGTCGGTCGAGACCGAGAAGCCGCCGTCCTCGAACCGCAGCAGGTTCTCCATCACCACCTTGAGGCAGGCGGGCAGGCGAGAGAAATCGCCAAGGCCTGCTTCGGTGGCAGCGGGGATGGAATAATAGGCAAGGCTCTGGGAGCCTGCGGTCAAGGTGCGCCGGGTCTTGGCGCTGTCCTGCCCAACGGTGATCGGCATGCTGCGTGCCCCTTCTGGCTGTATGGCTCGGCTCTGCAATCCGCTTGTGCCCCAGGGCCCGCAAGCGATCAAGTCTGGCCGTGCCCCGTGATGTATACCATCGCACACCGAAGTCCAGTGGCGGCCCGGCGCTGCATGACCTACGGTCCGGCTCTCTCGCGCTTGGTTGATTGGCCTGACGGAAGCGGTCAGGTTAAGCCTGTCGGGCACTGAGGCAGCTGGGGAGCCCATCATGCGCAGGATCATCTTTGGCGCGGCCGCGGCGGTCACGCTGCTCGCCGGCGGCGTGCGCGCCGGTGACGATCCGGTGGTGGTGGAGCTGTTCACCTCGCAGGGGTGCTCCTCCTGCCCGCCGGCGGACGAGATGCTGGCCGACCTCTCGCGGCGCGACGATGTCATCGCGCTGGGGCTGCATGTCGACTACTGGGACTACATCGGCTGGCCGGACCGCTTCGCCGATCAGGCCTATACCAGCCGCCAGCAGCACTACGCCGCCGAGGCGGGGGAGCGCACGATCTACACGCCGCAGTTCGTCGTCGGCGGCCGCAGGCAGGTCACCGGCGCCCGGCCGATAGAGCTGATGGACGCGATCCAGGCCCATGAGGAGGCGCCCGAAGAGGTCCATGTCGCGCTGGAAGAGGGGGCGGACGGGCTGTGGCTGACCGCACCGGCCGCCCAGGCGCCGCGGCCCATGGCGATCCACCTCGTGCACTACCAGCCCGAGTCGCGGGTCGAGATAGAGGCCGGCGAGAATGCGGGCCGGACCCTGACCTACGCCAATATCGTCACCTCTTGGGAGGTGCTGGGCGAGTGGGATGGCAGCACGCCGCTGCGCATGCAGCTGCCGCAGGGCGGGGGGCCGGGCGCCGTCCTCGTGCAGGCCACCGGCCACCACGGGCCGGGCGCGATCCTCGCCGCCGCGCGGCTGGACTAATCCGCGCCGCCGGCACGCGCCTTGCCGGCACCGCCCTTCCAGCGGCGATGGATCCAGAACCACTGACCGGGATGCGCCTCGATCCGCGCCTCGAGCCGGCGCGTCATCTCGCGCGTCATCTCCACCGGGTCGCCATGCGGGATCGGGGCCTCGACCGCGACCTCGAAGTCGAGGCCGTTCGGCTGCCGGATGCCGAAGTAGGGCACCAGCAGCGCGTCGTAGCGCAGCGCCAGCTGCGCGGCTGACAGCGAGGTGCTGGCCGGGCGCCCGAGGAAGGGGATCGGCGTGCCGCCCCGCTCGTGCACGTCGAAAAGCAGCGTGGCCATGCCGCCGCCGCGTAGGTGGCGGACGAAGCCGGTGGTGCCCGCGCGGCTCTTGGCGAAGACGGGCCCAGAGAGGTCCTCCATCGTCGCGGCGTAATGGGCGTTGAAATAGGGATTGGACATCGCGCGGTAGAGGCCGCCGATGGTGTAGCCCAAGCGGGTCAGAACCACGCGCGGTGCCTCGTGGTTGCCGAAATGGCCGGTGACGAAGATCACCGGGCGGCCTGCCTCGCGTGCCTCGGCCAGCGGCGCGAGACCCTCGCCCCGCGGCTCGACCCGGGCCAGGCGCGCCGCGAAGTCCCGGCGCGAGTAATTCTCGATCAGCGTGCGGCCGAGGTTCTCGCAGCAGTCAGCGGCAATGGCGCGGCGGCGCGCCTCGGGCATATCCGGCCAGATCAGAGCGAGGTTCGCCAAGGCGCGGCGCCTGTAGCCGGCCAGCGGCGCCACGGCGCGGCGGCTGAGGCGGCCCATCGCCGCCACCCGTGCGGGATAGGGCAGGCCATGGGCGCCGGCGATCAGGCCGCGCATCGCCCGGTCGGCGATCCAATCCGTCCTCGTCCCCTCGGCCGTGGCCTTGCGCGCCGCCATGCGCCCGTCCTTCCCGTTGCGCCACCGGGTGGCGCTGGGGCCGCCCGCATCGGGCAGACCTAGGCCCTTGGCGCGGCGAAGCCAAGCCGGGCGCGGCGCGGGCCGGCAAACCCGCGCCGCTGCCCCGGGGCGGGGCTGCGGATCACTCGGCCTCGTCCGGGACCGACAGCTCGATGTCGCCGGCATCGGCGCGGTCGCGGATCAGCGTCACCAGCTTCTGCATCGCGGCCTCGCCATCGCCTTTGCGGATGCGGCCCTTCTCGGCGATCTCCTCGCGCAGCTGCTCGGCCATGCGCTTGGACATGTTGGACAGGATGTAGTCGCCCGCCAGTCCTTCCGGCCCGCCGGCTCCGGCGGCGGCGGCAAGGGCGGTGACCAGCTCTTCCTGGTCGAAGCTTTTCGCGAGCTTGGGGATATCCGTCGGGGCGACGCGGGTCGGGATGTCGGGGAAGGTGAAGATCGCGCGCCGCACCTCTTCGGCGAAGGGGGCGTCGTCCTGATGCAGCCCGTCGAGCACCGAATCCCGCATCTGCGACTGGGCGGAGTTCAGGATCGCGCCGACGCGGTTGCTGGCCGGGATCGGGAAAGCCGGGGCGGGCCGCGTGCAATGCTCTGCCGCGAGCGCCTGGCCGATCCGGCTTACTGCTTCGGGCAGCACGCTCGCCGTCTGCGACATCGCGTAGGTGATGCGCCGCGCCCGTTCCCCGGGCAGGCGGCCCAGCACCTCGGCCGCCTTGGAGACCGGCAGCTTCGAGAGGGTGACGGCGGCAACCTCGGTGCTTTCGTCCTGCATGATCGGCAGCAGCTCCGCGGGCTCGAGCTCGATGATCTGGACCCAGGGGTCCGATCCGTAGGTGCCGGCCGATTCGGCGCGCAGCCGCGCGGCGGCGGCGGGGCTGATCTGACCGGCCAGCGCCGCGAGCGCCTTGTCGACGCCGCCCATCGCGGGCACGCCCAGCTGTTCCACCTGGTCCGCGAATTCCTGCACCACCTGCGAGAGGATGCCGCGATCTGCCATCGGCAGCGTCCCAAGCTCTCGCGTCAGGTTAAGCTGCACGTCCTCGGGCAGGTTGTTCAGCGCCAGCTTGCGTCCGTCGGACAGCAGCAGGCGCACCACCAGCGCCGCCTTGCGGCGGCGGGACAGGGTGGCGGGATCGGTTCCGGCGAGGCTGGGCATGGCGGACCTCTGCGCTGAAGGCGGGCAGGATGATCCTGCACCGGGCCTCCTTGCCAGATGGTTAGCGCCGCCTTCACGACCCGCAGGTCAGGGCTGGCTGAAGGTCACCGCCATCTGCCGCAGGCTCTCCCGGAACTCCGGGTGCAGCGTCTCTTCGTTGGCGGTCAGCCCGTGCATCGTCTCGGCCAGGTCCGCGATCTCGTCGCAGTCCTGCTGCGAGAAATCGCGATCCGAGCGGGCGAAGCTGCAGACCGACCGGCTGCCGCCCGTCTGCGTGGCATAGGTGACGCCATGGGCAAGGCCGTATTCGGCCGCGATGGCCAGGATGCCGGCCTCGTCCTCGGGCGCGAGGTCGGACCAGCGGATCATTCCGGTGTTGCGAAGGCCCCAGCGCACGGTGGGATCGGTCATGATCAGCCCGCGCCGGGTATAGGCATCGGTCCATTCGCGCGAGTAGGTCCGGAACATGAAGGCGGGCGTCGTGAAGGCCACGTGCAGCGCCATCGCGAATCCCGCCGGCGCAAGCTGTTTCAGGCGGCCGAGGGAACGGCCCATCTCTTTGGATCGGATCACGTCGTTGCCAACCTTTCCGGGCAATTCTTGCCCAACCTCATACAGTAAACTATCTTCATAAACGGGAACACCTAGACTTTTGGATCGGTTCGACCGTGGTGGCGCCTTTGGGCGGAAAGGACAGTGGTTTGTACGATGACAAGGCCGCCGATCGTGACGCTCTGCCCGGTCTCGCCCCGGCAGGGTACTACCTGGCGCTGAGGGTCGGCTTTGCCTTCCCGATCGAGGAGGTCAACGCCCTGCCAAAGGCCTGGGTCGATCACTACACCCGAGGCGGCCTGCTGCTGGACGATCCGGTCATGCGCTGGGTCCATGGCCACACCGGCACAGTGCGCTGCAGCGAGCTCGCGCAGAGCGATCCGGTGGGCGTGCTGCAACAGGCAAAGCGCTTCGGCATGGTCTACGGCCTCGTCGCGGCGGTGACGGATGCCAAGGGGCCGGAGCGGTCCTGGGGCATGTTCATGCGCGACGACCGCGAATACGACGATGCAGAGGCGGTGCGGTTGCTGGCCCTGGTCGAGGCCCTGCACCGCGAGAAATCGCCGCCCACCAACCTGACGCGGGCCGAGATCGAGGTGCTGCGCATGGTCAAGAACGGCCTGCGGATCAAGCAGATCGCCTACGAGATCGGGGTGACGGACGGCGCGATCAAGCAGCGGCTGAAGAACGCGCGGATCAAGCTGGACGCCGCCACCGCCACGCAGGCGGCCACGCTGGCCAGCGACTTCGGCCTGATCTGACGATCCTGCAATTTCGCTATTTACGCAGGGTATGATTCAGCCTGCCGGACTTCGATAAATGGCCATGTCCATTTGGAGAGGTTCCATGCAACACATCACCTTCGGCTTCACGTCCCTGCACACCCGCGGCGAGGCCTTCTTCGGCTTTCTCGCCCTCAGGAAGCGGTTCTTCGTCGATACCCTGAACTGGGACATCCCGCATGATTCGGTTCTGGAGATGGATCAGTACGACAATCCACTGGCCCATTATTCACTGGTCCTGCGCGACGGGATGGTGATCGGCGGGGCGCGCACCATGCCGACCACGGCGCAATGGGGGCAGCACAGCTACATGCTGCGAGACGCCCTGATGGGCAAGCTGGGGGATATCCCCCCCGCGGTCATGCCCGGCGACGTCGCCAGCCCCGAGGTCTGGGAATGCACTCGCCTCGTCATCTCGGACGAGGTGAAGGGGGCGACCGACCGCGCGCGCTGCCTGTCGCTGATCGTCGGCGGGCTTGTCGACGTGGCGGGGCGGGGCGGCGCCTCGCAGCTGATCTCGCTCTCGCCGCTCTCGCTGACGCGCACGCTGCGGCAGCTGGGCTTCGGGGCAGAGCGGCTGGGCGAGCCTTACGTCAACGCCACCGACGGGCGGCGCTACGCGGTCCTGACGATGCCCTGCCGCGCCTCCCAGCGGGTGCGCGAGGTCGAGCAGCCCCTGGCCGCCTGAGGCGGGTCTTTTAGGGGGGACTGCGACGGGCGGCGCCGGTGGCGCCGCCCGTGCCATGCTACGCGCCGAAGACGCGGGCGAAGATGCGGTCGACCTGCTTGGTGTGATAGCCGAGGTCGAACTTCTCCTCGATCTGCTGGGGGCTGAGCGCGGCGGTCACCTCCGGATCGGCGAGCAGCTCGGTACGGAAGTCGGCGCCCTGTTCCCAGACCTTCATCGCGTTGCGCTGCACCAGCGTGTAGGCATCCTCGCGGCTGACGCCGGCCTGCGTCAGCGCCAGCAGCACGCGCTGGCTCATCACGAGGCCGCGGAACTTGTGCAGGTTCTTCTCCATCGTCTCGGGGTAGACGACCAGCTTCTCGACGACGCCGGCCAGCCGGCTCAGCGCGAAATCGAGGTGCACGGTCGCATCCGGCCCGATCCCCCGCTCCACCGAGGAATGCGAGATGTCGCGCTCGTGCCAGAGCGCCACGTTCTCGAGCGCGGGTGTCACGGCAGAGCGGACCAGCCGGGCGAGGCCGGTCAGGTTCTCGGTCAGGACCGGGTTGCGCTTGTGCGGCATCGCCGAGGAGCCCTTCTGCCCCTTGGAGAAGAACTCTTCCGCCTCGAGAACCTCGGTGCGCTGCATGTGCCGGATCTCGGTGGCGATGTTCTCGATCGAGCTGGCAAGGACGCCCAGCGTGGCGAAGAACATCGCGTGCCGGTCGCGCGGGATGACCTGCGTGCTGATCGGCTCGGGCGCCAGGCCCATGGCGGCGCAGACATGCTCTTCGACCGCCGGGTCGATATTGGCGAAGGTGCCGACGGCGCCCGAGATCGCGCCCGTCGCCACCTCGGCGCGCGCGGCCTTCAGCCGGGCGAGGTTGCGATCCCATTCGGCGTAGAAGCGCGCGAAGGTCAGGCCCATCGTCGTCGGCTCGGCATGGATGCCGTGGCTGCGACCGATGCGCACCGTGTCCTTGTGCTCGTAGGCGCGGGTCTTCAGCGCCTCCATCAGCCGCTCCACATCCGCGATCAGCAGGTCGGCGGCGCGGGTCAGCTGCACGTTCAGCGTGGTGTCCAGCACGTCCGAGCTGGTCATCCCCTGGTGCACGAAGCGCGCCTGCCCGTCGCCGATGAACTCCGCGAGGTGGGTCAGGAAGGCGATGACGTCGTGCTTGGTGACGGACTCGATCTCGTCGATGCGGGCGACGTCGAACTCCGCGTCCTTCGCCTTCCAGACGGCCTCGGCGGCCTCCTTCGGGATCACGCCCAGCTCGGCCTGAGCATCGCAGGCATGGGCCTCGATCTCGTACCAGATGCGGTACTTGGTCCGCGCCGACCAGATCTCGACCATCTCGGGGCGGGCGTAACGTTCGATCATCGGCGGGGGCCTCCCGTTGCCTGTTTTCGCGCAGGGTCTTAAGTGGCGGTGCCCCGGGGGACAAGGCCCGGAGGCGCGCGGGTCAGGGGGCGGCACCATGGACATCGAGGCACGCTTCGGCGGGGACTGGCTGTTGCGCCGCCGCGTGGCGCAGAAGGGGGCCGGGGGTCTGACGCTGATCGCGCGCCTCGAGGGCCGCGCTTGGCTCGAGCCGGCGGGCAGCGGCCGGCTGCTGTACCGCGAGGCGGGGCAGCTTTCCCTGCGCGGCGGCCCCGTCCTGCCGGCCGAGCGGCGCCTGATCTGGCAGCCGCGGGGGCACGCGGTGGAGGTGACTTTCGAGGACGGGCGCGCCTTCTTCACCTTCGATCTGGGGCAGGGCACGGCGACGCCGCATCCCTGCGGCAACGACCTCTACCGGCCGCGCCTGACGCTGCAGGGGCCGGAGGTCTGGTGGCTGGGATGGGCGGTGACCGGGCCGAACAAGGCGCAGGTGATCGCAAGCCGCTACCGGCGCCCCTGAGCGGGGCGCCGGAGCGCAGGCATCAGAAGCCCAGCGGCAGGGAGATCTGGTTGGCGTTCGACAGCGTCGTCAGGATGCACAGCCCCGAGACGGCCAGGGCCGAGATCCGCATCAGCACGGTCTGCGTCCGGCTCCGCTCGCCCGGCTGGGTGCTGCGCACGCCGCCGGTCGGGGTCGCGGCCTCCAGCGCCGCGTTCACCCGTGCGATTTCGGGATGCATCGGGCGCGGCATGTCCGGCGTGTCGTTCGCGGGACTGGCGTTCGCGGGGCTGGCGGTGGCCCGCCGGCTGCGCGCCGCGAGGATCTCTGAGGCCGGGACCGGCCGTGCCGGGCGGACGCGGGGCTTGTCCTTGCCACCGGCCGGAGCCTCGGCCTCGGCGCGGGGCGCCCCAGCGGCGCGGTTGGCCGGCTTCGCCTGATCCGCGTCGGGAGCGGCTTCGGCGCCGCGTTCGGCCTGTTGGGCCGATCCGGTCGCGGCGCGCAGCGCCTCCCAATCGATGTCCGCGTCCTCGGGGGGCGTCGCGGGCTGCTGCGGCTTGCGGTCGATGAAGATGTTCTCACCGCCAGCGGCGGGGCGGGGCGCGGCCTGAACGCGGGGCTTGGCGCGCCGCGCCTTGGACTCCGCCGGCTTGGCCGTGTCGTCGTAGCGTTGAAGCAGCCGGTCGAACTCGTCGACGGCGGAGGGTCCGAAGCCCGAGTTGGAGGGCTGCGCCGCCTCCAGCGCCTCGACGAGCTCGTCGATGAGGTCGGGCGAGGCGGGGCCGGCGAGCTGCTTCCAGATGATCCGGTCGGAGGGGTAGCGGCCGCTGACGCGGTCGGCGATCAGCCGGGCCAGAGCGCCCTGGCGCATCGCCAGGCCGCCGAGTTCGCCCTCGCCAAGCTGGGGGCTTCCGACGCTGATCGTCAGGCAGGTGTCGTAGGCGCCGCGAAGGTCGGGGGACAGGGCCAGCAGGATGCGCGCGCCCGACAGATCGAAGACGGCGGTGTCCTCGTAATCCCAGGTCAGCTCGCATTTCGTGGAGGGGCCGTCGTGCAGGGCAAGTTCCAGATCGCTCACCAGACGGCCGAAATCCAGCGCGGGGGCGCTGCGATACAGCAGTTGGGCGACGGTGCTCGTGCTCTGTCCAGACATACCGACCTCCGATCGTTGGTGCACCAACTATACGCCACTGAGTCTGTGACCCGGCCTAGGTCGAACTGAGGTCAATTGAAGGCAAACTACAATCCGCGCGCCATCATTTCGCCGCAATGGGCGAGGGTGTCGGGCTTTGCTGGGGCGGGGTCGGCGCTGCGGAGGACAGCGATCAAAGGCAGGAGGGACGCCCGAAGGCGCCCCTCGACCGGGTCGCGCGGCCCCCGCGGGCCGCGCCGTCCGGCAGGTTCAGCAGCTGTAGTACAGCTTGTACTCGATGGGGTGCGGGCAATGCTCGTAGGCATAGACCTCTTCCCACTTCAGCTCCATGTAGCCCATCAGCTGGTCGCGGGTGAAGACGTCCCCGGCCAGAAGGAACTCGTGGTCCTTCTCAAGCTCTTCCAGCGCCTCGCGCAGGCTGCCGCAGACGGTCGGGATCTGCGCCAGCTCTTCGGGCGGCAGGTCGTAGAGGTCCTTGTCCGAGGAGGGGCCGGGATCGATCTTGTTCTTGATGCCGTCGAGACCGGCCATCAGCAGCGCCGAGAAGCACAGGTAGGGGTTCGCCGAGGGATCGGGGAAGCGGGCTTCGATGCGCTTGGCCTTGGGGCTTTCGGCCCACGGAATACGCACGCAGCCCGAGCGGTTGCGGGCCGAGTAGGCGCGCAGCACCGGTGCCTCGAAGCCCGGGATCAGACGCTTGTAGCTGTTGGTCGTGGGGTTGGTGATCGCGTTCAGCGCCTTGGCGTGCTTCAGGATGCCGCCGATGAACCACAGCGCTTCCTGGGAGAGGTCGGCATACTTGTCGCCTGCGAAGAGCGGCTGGCCGTCCTTCCAGACCGACATGTTGACGTGCATGCCGGTGCCGTTGTCGCCCGAGATCGGCTTGGGCATGAAGGTCGCCGACTTGCCGTAGGCCTGCGCCACGTTGTGGATGACGTACTTGTACTTCTGGATGTCGTCGGCCTGCTTGGTCAGCGTGCCGAAGATCATGCCCAGCTCGTGCTGCGCGCTGGCAACCTCGTGGTGGTGCTTGTCGACCTTCATGCCGATGCGCTTCATCGTCGACAGCATCTCGGAGCGCATGTCCTGCGCGTCGTCGACCGGGTTGACCGGGAAGTAGCCGCCCTTGACGCCGGGCCGGTGGCCGGTGTTGCCGATCTCGTACTCGGTATCGGTGTTCCAGGCGCCGTCGATGGCATCGACCTGGAAGCTGACCTTGTTCATCGAGACGGAGTAGCGGACGTCGTCGAAGATGAAGAACTCGGCCTCGGGGCCCATGAAGGCGGTGTCGCCGATGCCGCTGGCCTTGAGGTACTCCTCGGCGCGCACGGCGGTTCCGCGCGGGTCGCGGTCGTAGATTTCGCCGGTGTCGGGCTCGACCACGGTGCAGTGCAGGCAGATCGTCTTCTCGGCGTAGAAGGGATCGATGTAGGCGCTGTCGCCGTCGGGCATCAGCTTCATGTCGGACTGGTCGATCGACTTCCAGCCGGCGATCGACGAGCCGTCGAACATGAAGCCTTCCTCGAAGAAGTCCTCGTCGACCTGATCGGCCATGACGGTAACGTGCTGCAGCTTGCCGCGCGGATCGGTGAACCGGATGTCGACGTATTCGACTTCCTCGTTCTTGATCATCTTCAGGACGTCTGTGCTCATGATGTCACTATTTCCTTCGTGTTGTGTCCGGACCTTCGCCGGAGCTTAGATGGCGTCGTCGCCGAACTCGCCGGTCCGGATGCGGATGGCCTGCTCGACGGTGCTGACGAAGATCTTGCCGTCGCCGATCTTCTCGGTGCGGGCGGCATCGGCGATGGCGGCGATGGCACGCTCCAGCTGGTCGTCCGGCAGGACCACCTCGATCTTCACCTTGGGCAGGAAATCGACGACGTATTCAGCGCCGCGATAGAGCTCGGTATGGCCCTTCTGACGGCCGAAGCCCTTGACCTCGACCACCGAAAGTCCCTGCACGCCAACTTCCTGCAGGGCCTCCTTCACCTCGTCGAGCTTGAACGGCTTGATGATCGCCTCGATCTTTTTCATTGCGTCCTGCTCCCTCTTCGCGGCTCCCTGCGCCTAAGATCACGGCGCTTCGGGCACCTCAATTCAAGCCGCCGGGCTTGGCAAGATCCCGGGCGTGAATGATGGGCATATGATTAAAAGTCGGGATAGTAGCCCAAGAAATGAGCACGAAGGAAACACCATGACCCTGCTTCCGCTGCCGCTTCTGACCGCCGCCGAAATGCGCGAGGCGGAGGCCGCGGCGATGGCCGGCGGCGCCGTCACCGGGCTTGACCTGATGGAGCGGGCGGGCGCCGGCGCGGTCGAGGCGCTGCTCGCGCGGCTGGGGCCAGAGGCGCAGGGGCGCGCGCTGGTTCTCTGCGGGCCGGGCAACAACGGCGGAGACGGATTCGTCGTGGCGCGGCTGCTGGCGGAGCGGGGCTGGAGAGTGACGGTCCATGCCATGGGCGGGGGGGGCGGCGATGCCGCCACGGCCCGCACCCGCTGGGAGGCGCTGGGCCCCGTCCGCCCGATGGACGAGGCGGCAGAGGCCGTCGCCGGGACGGAGGCGGCGGTGATCGTCGACGCGCTCTTCGGCACCGGCCTCACCCGGGCGCTGGATCTGCCGGTGGTGCAGGCGCTTGCCCGGCGGCGGGCGGCGGAGGCGCCGCCCTTCGTGCTGGCGATCGACACGCCCTCGGGCCTCGATGCCGACAGCGGGCGCGTGCTGGGGCAGGCGGTCTCGGCGGATCTGACGGTCAGCTTCCATACCGCAAAGCCGGGCCATGTCCTTGCCGAGGGACCGGCCCACTGCGGCAGCCTGCGGGTCTGCGATATCGGTCTGCCGCCCGCCGAGAGCGCGGCGCGGCTGGTCGCGGCGCCGGAGATCGAGAAGCGCGGCGGCCACAAGTTCGACTACGGCCATGCGCTGGTGCTCTCGGGCGGGGTCGGGCGCGGCGGCGCGGCGCGGATGGCGGCGCGCGGGGCGCTGCGCATCGGCGCGGGGCTGGTGACGCTGGGCTGTCCGCCCGCCGCCGTCATCGAGAATGCCGCGCAGTTGGACGCGGTGATGCTGCGCCCGCTGAAGGATGCCGATGCGCTGCGCGCCATGCTGGAGGATGCGCGTCTGAACGCCCTCTGCCTTGGCCCCGGCCTCGGCACCTGGGGGCGGGAGGCGGCGCTCACCGCCGCCGCGCTGGCCTCCGGGCGGCGGGCGGTCCTCGACGGGGATGCGCTGACGCTGATCTCGCAGGACGCGGGGCTGATGGCGGCGCTGCATCCCGGCTGCCTGCTGACCCCGCACGAGGGCGAGTTCAAGCGCCTCTTTCCGCAGATCCACGAGCGGCTGGTGGCCCCTGCAACCACCGGGCCAGCCGTCTCGCGCATCGATGCCGCGCGGCAGGCCGCAAGCGAGGCGGGGTGCACCGTGCTCCTCAAAGGGCCGGACACGGTGATCGCCGATCCGTCGGGCGCGGTGCGGGTCCATGCCGGGGTCTACCAGCGGGCCGCGCCCTGGCTGGCGACGGCGGGGGCGGGCGACACGCTGGCCGGTTTCGCCTGCGGCCTTCTGGCGCGCGGTCTGCCGCCGCTGGAGGCTGCCGCCGCCGCCGCCTACCTGCACGTCAGCTGCGCGCTGGAGGTGGGCCCGGGCCTGATCGCCGAGGATCTGCCCGAGGCCCTGCCGGCGGTGCTGCGCGGGATGACCCGCGCCGCGCAGCCGTCTTGACCGGCCCGGCGCCGCGCTAGCTTGCCCGGCATGACATCTCCCGTACTCATGTGGTTTCGCCGCGATCTGCGGCTGGCCGATAATGCCGCGCTGACGGCGGCGGCCTCTTCCGGCGGCCCCGTCGTTCCGGTCTTTCTCTGCGATGCCGTGCTGGAGGGGGAGGGGGCGGCCCCCCGCTTTCGCCGCGGCCTCTCGGTCGAGGCGCTGTCGCAGGCGCTCGAGCAGCGGGGAAGCCGGCTGATCCTGCGGCGCGGCAAGGCGGAGGAGATCCTGCCCGCGCTGGCCGAGGAGCTCGGCGCGAAAGCCGTCCACGCCGGGCGGCTGCATGGCCCGCGCGACAGGGCCAATGACGCCGCCGTCTCCGATGCGCTGACGGCGCGCGGGATCGCCTTTACCCTGCACGACGGTCACACGCTGCATCCGCCCGAGGCGGCGCGCACGACGACGGGGGGCAGCTACAAGGTCTTCACCCCCTTCTGGAAGGCCCTGCGCCAGCGCGATCCCGGCGCCCTCCTGCCCGAGCCGGCGCGACTGCCCGCGCCCGAGGCCTGGCCCGCCAGCGACGATCTGCAGGACTGGGCGCTGGGCGCGGCGATGCGGCAGGGCGCGGCGGTGGTGCAACCCCATTGCCATGCCGGCGAGGCGGCGGCGCAGGACCGGCTCGAGGCCTTCCTCGGCCGGCTGGACGATTACACCGAGGCGCGTGACCGGCTGGCCGACAGGGCGACCTCCGGCCTGTCCGAGAATCTGACCTATGGCGAGGTCTCGCCCCGCGCCTGCTGGCACGCGGCCTCCCGCGCCCTGCACGAAGGCGGGGCTTCGGGCCGGGGGGCGGAGGCCTTTCGCCGCGAGCTGGTCTGGCGCGATTTCGCCTGGCACCTGATGGCCCATGCGCCGGACATGGCGACGACGAACTGGCGCAGCGAGTGGGACGGGTTTCCCTGGGCCGATGGCGGACCGCAGGCCGAGGCCTGGCGCCGCGGCCGCACCGGCATGGATGTCGTCGATGCCGCGCAGCGCGAAATGTTCGTCACCGGCACCATGCACAATCGCGCGCGGATGATCTCGGCCTCCTACCTGACCAAGCACCTGATGACCGACTGGCGCGTCGGGCGCGCCTGGTTCGAGGATTGCCTGATCGACTGGGACGAGGCCTCCAATGCCGTGAACTGGCAATGGGTCGCGGGCTCCGGCGCCGATGCCAGCCCCTTCTTCCGCATCTTCAACCCCGAGACTCAGGCCAGCAAGTTCGACCCCGAGGGGCGCTACCGCCGCGCCTGGATCGCCGAGGGGCAGGAGAACCCGCCCAAGGGCGCGCTGGCCTATTTCGACGCGATCCCGCGCAGTTGGGGGATGAGCGCCACGGACGCCTATCCGCAGGTGCCGCTGATCGGCACGCGAGAGGGGCGGGAGCGGGCCCTTGACGCCTACCGCAGCCGCCGCGAAGAGCAGGGCTCCGAAGACGGGTGACTGCATGACCGAAATCTTGACGACGACACAGGGGCAGCAGGGCCTGCCGCGGTACTTCGCTGCCGTCTTCTCCCGCGCCGGGGCGATCACCCGCGGGCGCCTCGACGTCGTTCTGCCCGACGGGCGCCGCTTCCGGGCCGAGGGGGCCGAGCCGGGGCACCTCGCCGAGATCAGGGTCCATGATCCGGGCCTTTTCGCCCGGCTGATCCGCGAGGGCGATCTGGGCTTCTGCGACGCCTATATCGAGGGCGGCTGGACGACGCCGGACCTCATGGCCTTCATGGACTTCATCCAGGATGGCGCGGAGGCCGCGCTCGACGGGTTTCCGGGCCAGCGGCTGCTGCGCGCCTGGGAGCGGCTGCGATTCCGCCTGCAGGGCAACAGCAAGGGGCAGGCGCGGCGCAACATCGCCCGGCACTACGACCTCGGCAATGCCTTCTACGAGCTGTGGCTGGACGAGACGATGACCTATTCCTCGGCGCTGTTCGACGAGGGCGCGCAAAGCCTCGAGGCGGCGCAGCGGCGCAAGTACGATTCCATCATCGACGAGATGGGCGCCAAGCCCGGCGATCACGTGCTGGAGATCGGCTGCGGCTGGGGCGGCTTCGCCGAGCATGCCGCCGGCACCCGCGGGCTCAGGGTCACGGGCCTGACGATCAGCCGCGAGCAATATGACTTCGCCGCCGCGCGCATCGCCGCCGCCGGGCTGCAGGACCGCGTGACGCTGAAGCTGCAGGACTACCGCGACGAGCGCGGCCATTACGACGGCATCGCCAGCATCGAGATGTTCGAGGCGGTGGGAGAGCGCTACTGGCCCGTCTATTTCGAGACGCTCAAAGCGCGGCTGAAGCCGGGGCGCCAGGCCACGCTGCAGGTCATCACCATCGCCGAGGAGCGTTGGGAGGCCTATCGCGGCGGCGTCGATTTCATCCAGCGCTACATCTTCCCGGGCGGCATGCTGCCCTCGCCCTCGGTGCTGCGGGCGCAGGCGGCGAGCGCCGGGCTCGGCCTCGTACGGAGCATCGAGTTCGGCGAAAGCTACAGCCGCACGCTGCGGCACTGGTATGACCGCTTCGAGGCCCGGCGCGACGAGGTCGCGGCGCAGGGCTTCGACCAGCGCTTCCGCCGGATGTGGGACCTCTACCTCTGCGCTTGCGCGGGCGCCTTTTCGGGGGGTAACTGCGACGTGACGCAGATCACCCTGGCCCGTCCCGCCTAGGGCCATGTCCCGCCCGAGCCCACCGCAGGAGGCCGCCCTTGCCGACAGCCGCCCGTCTTGTCGCGGCCCTGATGCTCGGGGCGCTGGGCTGGGAAATCGCCGGATGGATCTCTCCCGTCTTGCCGGCCTCGGTCCGGATGGCGCCGCAGGCCGCGCCCTGGATCGGGGGTGGCCTGGGCCTGGTCGTCGGCTGGCGCCTGGGGCGTCACCCGGCACGCGGCCTGCTGGCCTGGGCGGGGCAGGGGCTGACACTGGTGGCGGTCCTCGTCTTCTGGATGCTTCTGACCTGCGCCACCCTGCTGATGGGCGCGCTCAGCCTGCGCGGGCGCTACGACACGCCGCTCGAGGCGCTGGAGGCCGCGGTCCGGCTGATGGGCGAGATGGCAGGGCCGCTGCTGGCGCCGCGGGCGCTGGGCCTGCTGCTGGCCTGGGCGCTGCTGACCGGGCTGGTGACCGGCCTTGCCCGGCGCTGGTGGCGGTGATGCGCTTGCACGAAAGGACGATGCCGTGATCTTTCTCTATGGCCCGCTCCGGCACCTGCCGCTGGCCGAGACCCTCCTGGCCGAGGCACTGCCGGGCGCGCAGGAGGCGGTCCTTCCCGGTTACGCCCTGCTGCAGTCCGAGGGGTATCCCGCCCTGCAGCCCGATCCGCAGGCCGCGGTCGAAGGGCTGTTGCTGGAGCCCGGGCCCGCCGCCCTGGCGCGGCTGGAGGCCTATCTCGAGGGGCTCGACCTTTCGCCCGCGCAGGCCGTCCTGCGCCTGCCCGACGGCTCCGAGCGGGAGGCCGCGCTCTGGTCCCGGCCCCCGTCCGGGCCGGGGGCGCAGCCCTTTTCGCGGGCGCAGTGGCTGGCCGATGACGCGCCCCGCGCGCTGCGCGAGGCGGCCGAGCTTGCCGGGCACGCCCCGCCGCTGGAGCCGGCGCTGCAGCGGCGGCAGGCCGTGATGCGCAGCGGCCGGGCCGAGGCCGGGCTGCGCGCGGCGCGCGAGACCGCGCCCGCGACATGCCGCCTCTCGCCCCCCGCGGGCGCCTTCGCGCTGGGCCATGCCGAGCCGCTGACGGGCGGTTTTTTCAAGTACGACCGGATGGTGGCCGCGCATCGCCGCTTCGACGGCGGGCGCGAGGAGGGGCTGCTGCGCGAGGTCTTCGTCGGCGTCGATGCCGCGCTGGTGCTGCCCTGGGACCGCGCCCGCGACCGCGTGCTGCTGGTCGAGCAGTTTCGTACCGGCCCCGCCCGGCGCGGCGATCCGAACCCCTGGTGCCTCGAGCCGGTCGCCGGCATCGTCGATCCGGGTGAAGAGCCGGCGGAGGCCGCGCGCCGCGAGGCGCTGGAAGAGGCGCGGCTGACCCTGACCGGTCTCGAGCTGATGTTCCACAGCTATGCCTCGCCCGGCAATTCGACCGACCACTACTACTGCTACCTCGGCCATGCCGACCTGCCCGACGACGACAGCTATTCCGGCGGCCTCGCCGAAGAGGCCGAGGACCTGCGCTTGCATGTCCTGCCGCTGGACGAGGCTGTGGCGCTGATCGGCACCGGAGAGATCAACGTGACCCCGACCATCGCCATGCTGCTCTGGCTGCAGCGGCACCGGGACACGGCGGCGGGTTGACGGCGGAACGCGCGGGCGGGGGCGCGGCTTGTGATGGCGGGGCGCGGCTTCTAAGGCTGGGCCCGAGAAGCGAAAGGGCCTGACATGGACATCAAGAGCGACCTTGCCGATGCGGTGGGCAACACGCCGCTGATCCGGCTGAAGGCGGCCTCCGAGGCGACGGGCTGCGAGATCCTGGGCAAGTGCGAATTCCTGAATCCCGGCCAGTCGGTCAAGGACCGCGCCGCGCTGTGGATGATCCGCGACGCGGTCGCGCGCGGCGCGCTGAAGCCGGGCGGCACCATCGTCGAGGGTACCGCCGGCAATACCGGTATCGGCCTCGCGCTGGTCGGCGCCTCGATGGGGTTCAAGACCGTCATCGTGATCCCCGAGACGCAGAGCCAGGAAAAGAAGGACATGCTGCGCCTTGCCGGGGCAGAGCTGGTGCAGGTTCCGGCGGTTCCCTACCGCAACCCCAACAACTACGTCCGCTATTCCGAGCGTCTGGCCGCGAAGCTGGCCGAGACGACGCCCGAAGGCGTTCTCTGGGCCAACCAGTTCGACAATATCGCCAACCGCCAGTCCCATATCGACAGCACGGGGCCGGAGATCTGGGACCAGACCGAGGGCCGCGTGAACGGCTTCATCTGCGCCGTGGGCACCGGCGGCACGCTGGCCGGCACCGGCATGGCGCTGCAGCCCAAGGGCGTGAAGATCGGCATCGCCGATCCCGACGGCTCGGCTCTCTTCGATTACTACACCAAGGGTGAGCTGGCCTCCTCGGGCAATTCGATCACCGAGGGGATCGGGCAGGGGCGGGTGACCGCCAACCTCGAGGGCTTTACCCCCGACATGGCCTACAACATCCCGGACAGCGAGGCGCTGCCGCTGGTCTTCGACCTGCTGCGCGACGAGGGGCTCTGCCTCGGCGGCTCCTCGGGGGTCAATCTTGCCGGTGCGATCCGCATGGCGCGCGAGATGGGGCCGGGGCACACCATCGTCACCATCCTGTGCGACTACGGCACCCGCTACCAGTCCAAGCTGTTCAATCCCGCCTTCCTCAAAGACAAGGGGCTTCCGGTGCCCGGGTGGCTGGGCGACGGCCCCGCGTCGATCCCCGGCGTCTTCGAGGACGCCTGAGGCGCAGGGGCGGCGGGCGAGGAGCCTGCCGCCCCTGCGGGGAGAGGAGCCGGCCGCCCGTGCGGGGAGAGGAGCCGGCCGCCCGTGCGGGGCGAGGGACCTGACGCCCCTGTGTGGCGAGGGGCCTGCCGTCCTATTCGCCGGCGGGCACCGTGGCCGGACCCTCCGCCCCCAGCGCACCGGACTCCCGCGCTGCGGCGGCCTGCTGCCGGTCGCGGGCGGCGGCCTCGACCTCCAGCACCTCGGGCTGGGGCAGCCCCTCGCGCGAGAGCAGCACGGCGATGGGCCGCAGCGAGGGCACCTCTGAGCAGATGATCATCAGCGCCACCATGATCGGCACCGACAGGAACATCCCCGGGATGCCCCAGACCGCGCCCCAGAAGGCGAGGAAGATGATGATCCCGAAGGAGGACAGCCGCAGCGTCCGCCCCATCAGCATGGTGTCGAGCACGCTGCCGTTGAAGAACTGGATGACCGAGACGACGATGAAGAGGGCCGCCGTCGCGCCGGGATCGCCCAGCTGCACGTAGCCCACCAGCGTCACGAGGCCGGTCGCGACGATCGAGCCGAGGTTGGGGATGTAGTTCAGGATGCAGCCCAGCACCCCAAGGGCCAGCGCCAGCTCCAGCCCGAAGGCCTTGGAGGCGATGTAGATCATCGCCCCCGTGACCACCGAGACGAAGGTCTTGACCAGCAGGTAGCGGTTGATCCGCCGCACGATCGAGGCCGAAATCCGCTCCACCCGATGGGCCTGCACCGGATCGCCGATCAGGTTGGTCAGCTTCGTCGAGAACCAGATCCGTTCGGCGAAGAGGAAGCCGACGAAGAGGATCACCAGCACCGTGCCCTGCATCAGCCCGCTGGCCTGCCCGGCAATGGTGCGCAGCCAGGCGCCGACCTCGACCGTGCGGACGGAGTTGTAGACGGCGCCCTGCACCTCTTCGCCGAACCAGGAGAACAGCGCCGCCACCGCCGAGGGCGCGCGGTCGGCATAGGCCAGCGTGGTGACGAGGACGCTGTTGATCTGCGACAGCACGACCGAGGTGACGGTCAGCAGCGCCGCGGCAACGGCGAGCACGGCGGCGGCGCTAGCCAGCCAGGCCGGAATCCGCAGCGGCCCGATCCGGGCGCGAGCGATCAGGCTGATCGCATCCGAGAGCAGCGCGAAGATCACCACGGCGGTCACGAGGCTGATCAGCACGAAGCGGGCCTGCACCAGAAGGAACAGCACGATCGCCCCGGCGATCAGCAGCAGGGCGCCGGCCTGGATCCGCTCGGGCTGCGCGAGGAGCGACGGGGCGCGGTCGCTGGGGTGGGGCGGTCTCGGATCGGTCATCGGTCCCCATCGCGGTCGTTGGAGCGTCGGTCGGTCGGCTGGCAGCGCTGCTTGCCCGGTCCCCACTATGCGCGCCGCGGCCCCGCTTCGCAACGCGCAGGGCCGGCTCCACCCGCCCCCGCCGCACCGGGGCGGCAGGCCCTGCCCAATCGGCAGGCAGCCGCAATCGCCCCCACCGCATCGCCGTGACGGAACCCGCGCGCCCGCTCTTGCCAAGCCCCGCCCAAACCGGCTAGGCAGCGCGGCAACGGAGCGGTGGCCGAGTGGTCGAAGGCGCACGCCTGGAAAGTGTGTAGGCGGGAGACCGTCTCCAGGGTTCGAATCCCTGTCGCTCCGCCATTTTTTCCCTAGTTTGCCCTAGAGTATCGTTCGACGATACCTTGCGATGCTCATCGGTAGCCTTGGCAGATAGTCTCGCCGCTTGATCCGCTGCCCATCACGCTACTCGCAGCTCTCCCGTGGGGGAGCCTGATCCCCGCGAGTCTAGCCTTCCGACGTCCCCTTCTTGCGGCACGGACCAGCGCAGGTCGCGCCGCCGTCCTCAACGGCTACGCCGCGCTCGGCGTACCTGTCACATGACCCGCGGAGTAAGTGCGGCTGGGGAAAGGAGAGGTCTGTGCTTCACCGCCTCGCGCAACGACCCCCTATCCGCAGCACCATCGGGCCCTGTGAGGCAGGATGGGTCCAGGCCGCTCATGTCTCCAGTCCTCGGAGACCGTGTTCGCGGAAATGAGCCAGCCGGTCCACCTCTGCCGTTGTCAGCGGGACGCCCTTTTCGAGCGATAGGGCGCGGGCGGCGAAGCGGCGTTGGGACGGCAGACGGGCGCCCTGCAGGTTAAAAGCCTGCAGCAGACGTTCGCCCTCTGCCAGCGGGTCGCGCCCGCTGCGCCTGGCAAAGACCTCGGGCGAGAAGGCGAGGATCAGCGCGCCGTGACGCGGCAAGACCGCCTTGCCGCCGGTTGCCTCCAGCGCCTCCTTGCTCATGATCTCGCCCAGCATCGCCCCTGACAGCAGTTCGATCATCGTGGAGATCGCCGAGCCCTTGTGGCCGCCGAAGGTCAGCATCGACCCCGCAAGCGCGGCCTCGGGATCGGTGGTGGCGTGGCCCTCTGCGTCTATGGCCCAGCCTTCGGGGATCGGTTTCCCGGCCTGACGGTGAAGCTCGATCTCACCGCGGGCGACCATGCTGGTCGCGAAATCGTAGACATAGGGATGATCTTTGGGACGGGGCCAGCCGAAAGCCATGGGATTGGTGCCGAGCAACGGCTTCGTGCCGCCGGCGGGGGCGACGAAGGCATAGCTTGGACACATGGACAGGGCCGCCAATCCCTCGCCGGCAAGCACCTCGACATCATGCCAGAGCGCAGAGAAATGCAGGCAGTCCCGGATCACCAGCGCCGCCAGCCCCAGCTTTCGGGCGCGGGCTGCCAGTGTGGCACGGGCGGCTTCGAAAGCCGGGTTCGAGAATCCGCCCTTGGCCTCGACCTCGATGATCGCCGTATCGCCTTCCAGAACACGGGGGATTGCGTCGGGACTGGCGCGGCCGGCCGCGATCACCCGCAAGCAGCCCTCGATCCGGTAGATCCCGTGCGACTTGCAGCTGTCGCGTTCGGCGTCCGTGATCACGTCGGCCACCGCGGCGGCATTGGCGGCGGTCATGCCGGCATTTCGAAAGATCCCGGTCACCTGCTGGCGCAGGGTCTCGACGGGAATGTGGTGGATCTCGGACATGGAGCCTTCCTTGGCAGTGATCAGGGGCGGAGTGCCGCGATGGTGGTCACCTCTGCCAAGCGGTCTGGAGAGGCTGGCCTTGCTGCGCCGCAGGTGCGGGGACGGGGGATGCCGTGCCGAGGCCGCGCCCGGTTCTGCCCGCCTCGGGGATGAAGGCTGCATCGGCGCGACAGGCGCGCGCCAGCCGGGCCTCCTGTACCAAACGCCCGGCCATGGTCATGGCCGGACGCTGCTGCGAGAGGCCCGGGGGCTGCGTGCTGCTCATCCGGCAGCGATATCCTCCAGGTCCTTGGGCAGCAGGGCCGCCGGCAGGTTCTGGTAGCAGACAGGGCGCAGGAAGCGGCGGATCGCCATGGTGCCCACGGAGGTGGCGCCGAAGTTGGTGGAAGCCGGGTAGGGCCCGCCGTGCACCATGGTGTCGCAGACCTCGACCCCGGTGGGGAAGCCGTTGGCCAGCACGCGGCCCGCCTTGCGCTCCAGCACCGGCAGCAGGCGGCGGGCCTGCGCGGCGTCGGCGTCGTCCATCTGCACCGTGGCGGTCAGCTGGCCTTCGAAGCTTTTCGCGACCTTCAGCATCTCGGCTTCGTCCTTGACGGTGACGACCAGGCCGAGCGGCCCGAAGACCTCTTCCGTCAGGGAATGGTTGTTCAGCCAGTCCTTGGCCGAGACGCGGAACAGGAAGGGCCGTGCCTCGCGGGGGCCATGGTCCGAGGTCAGAAGCGCCTCGACCCCGGACTGGCCGGCGATCTGCGCCGCGCCCTCGGCGTAGGCGCCCGCGATGCCCTCGGTCAGCATGACCTGGCTGCCGGTTTCAGCGAGGGCGGCGCGGGCGGCGTCGATCATTGCATCGGCCTCGGGACCCTCGATGACCACGGCGATGCCGGGGTTTGTGCAGAACTGTCCGGCCCCCATGCAGAGCGATCCGGCCCAGCCCTGGCCCAGCTGCGTGCCGCGGGCCTTCGCGGCCTCGGGCAGGACGAACATCGGGTTCACGCTGCCCAGCTCACCGAAGAAGGGGATGGGCTCGGCGCGTTGTGCGCAGAGGTCGAACAGCGCGCGGCCACCACCAAGCGAGCCGGTGAATCCCACGGCCTTGATCAGCGGGTGCTGCACCAGGGCCTGGCCGACCAGCCGATCACCGCCCTGCACCAGGCTGAAGACACCCTTGGGCATGCCGGTCTTCTCGATGGCGGCGTGGATCGCTTCGGCCACGATCTCTGCGGTGCCCGGATGCGCGCCATGGCCCTTGACGACGACGGGGCAGCCCGCGGCCAGGGCGCTGGCGGTGTCGCCGCCGGCGGTCGAGAAGGCGAGCGGGAAGTTCGATGCGCCGAAGACGGCCACCGGGCCGATCGGGCGCTGCATCATCAGCAGCTCCGGACGCGGCGCGGGGGCGCGGTCGGGCAGGGCGGCATCGTGGCGGCGATCGAGGTAGGCGCCGTCCAGGATGTGCTTGGCGAACATCCGCAGCTGGCCGGTGGTTCGGCCACGCTCGCCCTGCAGGCGGCCTTCGGGCAGGCCGGTTTCTTCCGTGCCGACCTGGGTGATCGCCTCGCCCCGGGCCTCGATCTCGTCCGCGATCGCCTCAAGGAAGGCGGCGCGTTCGGCGCGACTGGTGTAGGCGTAGGTCCAGAAGGCTTCTTCGGCGGCCTCGACGGCCTGGTCCACCAGCGCCGGGGTGCCGACCGAGAAGTCATGGGCAGGGCCATGCGCCGGTTTGGAGCGGAAGGTCGTTTCACCGGCGGTCCAGGTGCCGGCGATCAGGTGCTTGCCATGGGGTTCAAAGGTCATATGCGCCTCCTTGAGGTCGGGCCCGAAGCCCGGAGGAAAGGGAAGCCGCCTCTTGCGAGGCAGCTTGCGTTTGCAGGGGTGAGGGGGGCTCAGGCCTCGTAGCCGTAGATCTCTTTCGCGCGCTCCGGGCTCAGGTAGCCGTTGCGCAGATCTCTTGCGATTGCCTCGCGGCTGCGCTTCGCCGGGTCACCGTAGCCGCCACCGTTGCCGGTCACCACGCGGATCACGTCGCCCTTGTTGACCTGCAGGTTGGTCGCGAAGGAAAAGCGCTCCGTGCCACCGTCGCGGCGCAGCACCTCGACATAGTTGACCGAGCCGTCCAGCCCGCCGGAGGCGCCCCAGGGCGCGATCCGGTTGCGCGTGTAGCCCACCGACAGGAAGTTGTTGTCGGCGCGCACGCGGTAGTGGGTCTCGATCCCCTTGCCGCCGCGCCACTGGCCTTCGCCGCCCGGTTCGCTGTTCAGCGCGACCTGCTCGACACCCAGCCCGTAGCGCGCCTCGGCGACCTCGGCGGGGCAGTTGAAGGTCTCGCCGTGGAAGCCCGAGAACTGGCCCGACACGCCGTCGGAGCCTTCCCAGCCGCCCCAGCCGCCGACCTGCGGTTCCACGATGGTGTAGTGGCGCCCGGTTTCGGGGTGCGGGCCGCCCACGTTGGTGCCGCAGATCGAGGCGAAGTTGCCGGCTGGCACGACGCCGGGGAAGTGGTGTGCCAGCGCGCGCAGGATCATGTCGAACAGCCGGATCTCGACCTCGGAGTAATAGCCAAGCGCGCCGGGGGCCTCGACGTGGTAGATGGTGCCCGGCTTGGTCACCACCTTCAGCGGCTTGAAGAAGCCGCCGTTGCCGGGGGCGTCGGGATCGGTGAAGTCCTTGAAGGCCAGCTGAACGGCGATCTCGGTGCCTTCGCGCGAACAGTTGAGCGAGCCCGATTGCGCCGGGTTGTCGGTCAGGTCGACGATAAACTCGTCTTCCGTGATCGTCAGCTCAAGGCTGTGGATCGCGCCCGAGTCCTGCTCTTCCGAGAAGGCATAGGTGCCGCGCGGAATCTCCTTGATCGCGGCACGGGCCCGGCGTTCGCCTAGGTCCATGTAGTCCTGAACCGCGGCCTCGTAGGTGTCGGCACCGTATTTGTTCACCAGCTCAAGCACCCGGCGCTCGCCGATCCGCAGGCCGGCGATGCCGGCCCAGAGATCGCCGTGCAGGTAGTCGGGCAGACGCGAATTGATCTTCAGGATGTCGAAGACCGCGTCGTTCTGCATCCCTTCCATGAACAGCTTCACCGCCGGAATGCGCACGCCTTCCTGGAAAATCTCGGTCGCCTCGGAGGACATGGAGCCCGGGACGTTGCCGCCCACGTCGTTCCAGTGGGCGATGTTGGCCACCCAGGCGATCAGCGTGCCGTCGTGGAACACCGGCTGCGCCAGCACCATGTCGTTCAGATGGGTCACGCCGCCGAAATAGGGATCGTTGGAGGCCAAGACGTCGCCTTCGCGGATCGCCTCCAGCGGAAACTTCTTTAAAATGCCCATGATCGCCTTGTCGAGCACCCCGATGAAGGCGGGGATGCCCGCCCCCGACGCGGCGATTTCGCCCCGCGGGTTCAGGATCGAGGTCGACAGGTCGAGCACCTCGTAGATGATCGCGCTCATCGAGGTCTTGACCTGGGCGTAGAACATCTCGTCCGCGATGGCTTCCAGCCCGTTCTGGATGATGTCGAAGGTGACTGGATCGTAGGTCTTGTCCGCCATGGCTCAGCCCTCTTCCTCGGTACGCGTCTCGATATGCGTGTTGCCGAAATCGTCGATGAAGACGCGGTTGGTGGGGTGGACGACGATGGTCGTGCCCGGATCCTCGATCACGGCGGGGCCGTGGAAGGACATGCCGGGCTCGAACTTCGTGCTGTCGTAGATGGTCGCCTCGTGCTCGCCCTCGGTCGCGTAGTCGACCATGCGCGTGCCCTTCACGGCGTCTTCCAGCCTTGCCCCCGTCTTGGGCAGCGGCACCAGCTCCAGCTTGCCGACCTCGGAGGAGGCGATCAGGTGGATGCCGATGATCTCGACGCCGGCGGTCAGGCGGTAGGTGTATTCCCGCTCGTAGATCTCGTGGAACTCGGCCAGCATCCTTTCCATCACCTCTTCGGTGACGGGGCCGGCGGGCACCGGGACCTCGACCGCGAATTCCTGGTTCTGGTAGCGGCAGCGCACCATGGGCTCGAAGGTGACCTTGTCGGCTTTCACGCCCTCGCGGGCGTATTCCTCGCGCGCCTGATCCATGGTCGCGCCGAGCAGGTCGTTCAGGGTCTCGCGGTCCCGGCCGTCCATCAGGCGGGTCACGAAGTAGTCGCGCCGCAGGTCCGACATCATCATGCCCCAGGCCGAGAAGACCGGCGCGCCGCGCGGCACGACGACCTTCTTCACGCCCAGCTCCTGGCCAAGCGCCACGCCGTGCATGGGGCCGCCGCCGCCGAAGACCACCAGGGTGAAGTCGCGCGGGTCATAGCCGCGGTTGACCGAGACCAGCTTCAGCGCATTGACCATGTTGGAGTTGGCGATGCGCACGATCCCGCGGGCCACGTCCCGGGGCGTGTTGCCCAGGCGCCCGGCCAGCTTGCCCAGAGCGTTATCCAGCGCGGGCAGGTCGGCCTCGACCGAGCCGCCACAGAAGTAGTCCTTGTTGATCCGCCCAAGCGCCAGGTTGGCGTCGGTGGTCGTCGCATCCTCGCCGCCACGGCCATAGGCGGCCGGGCCGGGCGTGGAGCCGGAGGAATGCGGTCCCACGTGCAGCTTGTCGAAGTCGTCGACCCAGGCGATCGAGCCGCCGCCGTTGCCGATTTCCACAAGATCCACGACGGGCACCATGATCGGGTAGCCTGCCGATTTGCGATCCCGCTCAATCCAGTAATCGGTCTTGATCGTCACCTGGTTGTTCTCGATCAACGAGCACTTGGCCGTGGTGCCGCCGATGTCCAGCGCCAGGATGTTCGGCTCGCCGATGATCCGGCCCAGCTCGGCCGCGCCCCAGAAGCCCGAGGCCGGGCCGCTTTCGACCATGGTGATCGGCACGGCCTTGATCGCCTCGACCGAGTCCACGCCGCAGTTGGACTGCATGATGAACATCCGGCCCTTGTAGCCCTTGTCCGTCAGGCCGCTTTCCAGCTTTTCCAGGTAGCGCTGTGCCTTCGGCTGCACGTAGGCCGACAGGATCGCGGTGTTGGTGCGTTCGTACTCGCGCCACTCGCGGGTGATCTGGTGGCTGGCAACCACGGTGACCTCGGGCCAGCGGGCCTCGACCTCGGCCTTCAGGGCGGCTTCGTGGGCGGGGTTCGCATAGGCGTGCAACAGGCTGATGGCGATGGCCTCGATGCCCTCGGCGCGGAACAGGCTCAGCGTCTCGTCCAGCGTCGACAGGTCCAGCGGGGTCACTTCCTCGCCCTGGTAGTCCATCCGGCCGGTGATCTCGCGGCGCAGGTAGCGTTCCACGAAAGGCTCCGGCTTCTTGTACTTGAGGTTGAAGAAGTCGGGGCGGTTGCCGCGGCCGATCTCGATCGCGTCGCGGAAGCCCTTGGTGGTGATCATCCCGACCTTGGCGCCCTTGCGCTCGGTCAGGGCGTTGATGACCACGGTGGTGCCATGGGTGAAGAAGTCGACCGAGCCGATATCCACCTTGCCCTTGTCCAGCACGTTCAGCACGCCCTTCTCGAAGTCGGGCGGGGTGGTGTCGGACTTTTCGGTGCGCACGGTCTGCTTGCCGGTTGCCAGATCGGTCTCGAAGTAGACCAGGTCGGTGAAGGTGCCGCCGACATCGGTCGAAACGCGGGTAATCTTGTCAGTCATCATGGGGTCTCGGTTTCCGTTCAGCGGCCGCTACCGGCGGCGGTTGCCCGATGCGGCGAGGGCGACTGCGATCACGATGATCACGCCGGTGGTGAGGTCCTTGAAGAAGGGGTTCACGTTCAGGATGTTGAAGCCGTTGTTGATCAGCGCCATCAGCAGGACACCGGCGACCGACCGCCAGACAGCGCCGGCGCCCCCCAGGATCGAGGTGCCGCCCAGGATCACCGCCGCGATGGCCTCGAACTCCATGCCCGTCCCGGCCTGGGGTTCCGCCATCGAGATGCGCGACACGGCGATCACGCCCGCCAGGCCCGCGGCCATGCCGCAAAGCGAGAAGGTCATGATCTTGACGAGGTTGGTGCGGACACCCGACAGGATCGCCGCCTCTTCGTTCCCGCCGACGGCGAAGACCTTCCGCCCGAAGGTCGTGCGGTTCAGCAGGATCATGAAGATGATCATGAAGATCACCAGCGCGATCACGGCATAGTTCACCATGCCGATGCGCCCGCGGCCCAACCACGAGAATTCGGCGATGCGGACGGGGATCAGCGAGCCGTCGGTGACCAGGATGGCGATGCCGCGGTAGACGAGGCTGGTCGCCAGCGTGACCAGGAAGGAATGGACCCCGAAGCCGGTGATGATGATCCCGTTGACCGCGCCCAGCAGCAGGCCGATCAGCGGCCCGGCGACGATCACCATGTAGGGGTCCATGTTGACGGCGATCCACCCGGCCGAGACCGAGGCGACGCCAAAGATCGCACCCGTAGAAAGGTCGAACCCGCCGCCGATGATCACCAGTGTCAGCGCACAGGCGATGATCGCCAGGGGCGCCGACTGGTTGACGATGTTCAGCAGGTTGCGCGCCGTCAGGAAGCTGTCCGAGATCAGGCTGAGTCCGACAAGCAGGATGACGATGATCACCAGGACGCCGTAATCGCGGGCGAAATCACCGGCCGACATGCGGTTGGAGCGGGTGTTCGTTTGAGCGGTACTCATGCTTGGGAGACCTCCTTGCTGCGGGGGGCTGAGCCTTGTTCCCGGAAGATGCGGTTCAGCGCGTCTTCCACCGTGAGGGCGCGGCAGTCGGCTTCGGCGAAGATACGACCGTCGTTCATGAGGTAGCCGCGGTGGGACAGGTTGATGACTTCCTCCAGTTCGGAGGAGATCAGCAGCACGGCGACGCCGGCTGCCGCCATTTCGATGATGAATTCATGGATGCGCTGGCGCGCCCCGATATCCACGCCGCGGCTGGGTTCGTCGAGGATCAGGAGGCGCGGCTTCTCGACCGCCCACTTGGACAGGAGAACCTTCTGCTGATTGCCGCCTGAGTAGTAGGCGACCTCGCCGTCGATCTTGCCGGGCACGATGCCGAAGTGGTCGATCATCCGCTGCGTGCGCTCGCGCTCGCGCGCCTTGTTGATGAACCCGAAGCTGGCGATGCTGCCAAGCGAGGCCAGCGACACGTTCGGCCGCGTCACCTGTGTGAGCACCAGGCCCTGCTTGCGCCGGTCCTCCGGCACGAAGGCCAGGCCTTGTGCAATGGCACGGCGAACGTTCAGGCGCTTGTCCTGCCGAATGCCGTTGATGGAATAGGTTCCGGCGGTGATCGGATCCGCGCCGAACAGCGCGCGGCCCACCTCGGAGCGGCCGGAGCCGACAAGGCCGATCAGTCCGACGATTTCGCCGGGGCGCACCTTCAGGGTGATGTCGGACAGACCCGTCTGGGTGGAGACGCCCTCCATCTCGACCGCGGCGGCGTACTGGCGGGCCGGGGGCGTGGGCAGGGCGGGCCAGCTGATCTCGGAGGCCTCGCCCAGCATGGAATCCACCAGGCTCTGCTTGGTTTCGCCGTGCATCTCGTCGGTGCGGATGACATGGCCGTCCCGCATGACGGTCACGCGGTCGCAATTGGCCAGGATATGGTCCAGGAAGTGGCTGACGTAGATCACGGTCACCTCGCGGGCCTTCAGGCGCGCGATCAGCTGGTGCAGGCGCTCGGCCTCGTCCTCGGTGAGCGAGGAGGTCGGCTCATCCATGATGATCACCCGCGCCTCGCGGGCGATGGCGCGCATGATCTCGACCTTCTGGCGCTCGGCGATGCGCATGTCGGCGATCCGGGTATGCGGGTCGAGGCCGAAATCGCAGGTCTTCTCGAGCGTATGAAAGCGCTCGAGGTCGCCTTTGCTGAGGAAGCCGCGGATATTGCTTTCCAGCCCGAGGAAGACGTTCTCGAGCACGGTCAGCTCGGGGACGAGCTGCAGTTCCTGGTGGATCATCGCGATGCCGCGCCCCAGGGCGTCCCGTGGAGAGAAGCGTGTCACGGTCTGGCCAAAGACCTCTACCGCGCCTTCATCGGCCGCGTAGTAGCCGCCGACGATCTTGCCGACGCTGGACTTGCCGGCGCCGTTCTCACCGACGAGGGCGTGAACCGAGCCCTTCTCGAAGTCGATCGTGATGTCGTTCAGGATGCGCGTGCCGCCGAAGCTTTTTGCGACACCCTGGACGCGCACGGCGATGTCCTTGCTGGTCATGGCCTCCCTTTCCAGTTGTGGGCCTTTCGGCCGCCACCTCTGCCGGCGCGAAAGCGCCTGGCCGGAACGGCGAGAGAGGGGCGCGGCAGTGCCGCGCCCCGTCGGTCCGATCGTGGCTTAGCCCTGCCACTCGGCGTCGAAGTCGGGGTTGGCCTCCAGCCACTCCCTGTCCACGATCACCGGCACGTCGCGCAGGGAATATTCGTCGATCCAGGTGGGGACGTCTTCGCCGCGCAGAGAGGACACCAGCGCATCCAGCGCCGCGGCGCCCATGGTGTGCGGGAACTGGGCCATGGTCGCGTCGTAGGTGCCGGCACGGATGCCGTCGACGACGATCTGGTTCAGCCCGCCACCGATCGTGAAGATCTCCGCGGTGTCGATGCCGGCATCGGTCAGCGCGATCTCGGCGCCCATCAGGTGCTGGTCCGCGCTGCCAAGGACGGCGTCGATGTCCGGGTTGGCCTGCAGGATGTCCTGCATGGCAACCATCGAGGTCGCGGGGCTGTAGTTGCCTTCACCCGTGGCGACGACCTGGATGTTCGGATGCTGCGCGAAGACCTCCTCGTAGGTGTCGTTGCGCAGGTTGTCGAAGGGGAAGATCAGCTGGCCGACGATCACGACGACCTTGCAGGGGTCGATGTCGGCGCAATAGGCGGCGACGGCTTCGGCCTGCTCGCGGGCGCCGACGCTGGGATCGGCGGCGATGGTGGTGGTCAGGCCCTCGACCTGGGGCTCCATGTTGCTCAGCTCCGGGCCGATGGGGAACAACGTGGCGGCCACGGACATGCCCTGGGCGACAGCGTCTTCCAGCGCGGTGGCGATGCCGACGGTGTCATTGGGGGTGACGATCATGCCGTCGAAGCGGCCGCCGGCCACCAGATCCTCGACCTGGCTGAACTGCGTGGTCGCCGAGAAGGCGCCATCGAAGATCTCGACGCTGACGTCATCGTATTTCGCCGCGGCTTCCTCGATGCCGGCGTAGATCGACTGGTTGAAGCCGTTCTGGCTGGAGGCGGCGAGGAAGGCGATGGTGATGTCATCGGCCTGGGCAGCCAGCGGCGCGGCGAGGGCCGAGCACAGCAGGGCTGTCTTGAAGGGGGCGTTCATGAATGTCGTCTCCAAGTTGGTGGTGAAACGGGCGGGGGCCATTGTGCGGCTTCTTCACCGAAGCTCTGCGGCTTCTTTGGTGTCGTAGGGGCAGGGGGCGCCCGGCGAGGCGGGGCGCCCACCTTGCGTCAGCCGTCCTGGAAGGTGGCGGTGTCGTCGTTCGCGAGGTGCAGCAGAAGGAAGGCCGTGGTGACGGCCGGCTGCCAGGCCAGCGCCCTGCCGATCATTTCGGGGGCGAAATGGCCTTTCGGGCCCAGCATGTTGACGGTGCCGATGACGCGGCCATCCGCCACGGCGGGCAGGTTCATGTTGGACTGAAAGCCCAGATCGCGGATCTTCTCCCAGTCGAAGAAGACCTCGGCGATCTCCTCGATCGTGGTGCTGCTGAAATGCCGTGTCTCGGACAGCACCTCGTCGAAGTAGCGGTTCTTCTCCAGCACCTTGAAGCCGCCCAGCTCGTAGGCCTCGGGGTTCTCCGAGAACACGCGGCGCGAGCGCATGTTGGGGATGTCGTAGACCGAGGCCGTGGTCAGCCCCTTGCCGATATCGGCATTCAGCCCTTCCACCAGCCAGGCAAAGACACGGCGGGCGGCATCGGGGCCGGCGGCCAGCCGGAAGAGTGTCGCGGTGTCCATCGGCATCACGCGGCCTCCATGAAGTCTCGTGCCACGCGGCCGCCCTTGACGACCATGCGCAGGGTTTCCTCGGGGCGGCCCAGCAGGGTGACGTCGGCGAAGGGGTCGCCGTCCACCACGATGAAGTCGGCGCGGGCGCCCGCGGCGATCACGCCGATCTCGCCGTCGCGCATGCAGGCCATGGCGCCGATCTCGGTGACCGAGCGCAGGATCTCGGCCGGGGAGAGGACCTTGGCCAGAATGTCGAATTCCATGCCGCCGTACTTGCGCAGCTCGCCCAGCAGATCGGTGCCGAAGGCCATGGGCAGGCCGGCGTCGCGCATGATGGCCAGCGACTCGAGGCCCTTGTCTCGCACGATGTCGATCTTGGCCTGCTCGGAGGCGCCCAGGCCCAGGGCCGCGCCCTCGAGCTTCAGCCCCTCGTAGGCGACGAGGGTGGGGACAGCCGGCCTCTGCCGCCATCTTCGCGGTGTCGGCGGTGATCAGGTTGCAGTGTTCCAGCGACTTCACGCCCAGCTCCACGCAGCGGCGGATCGCCTTGTCGTGGTAGACGTGGGCAGAGACGTAGGTGTTGGCGTTCTCGGCTTCCTCGACCATGGCGAGGATTTCGTCACGGGAGTACTGGATCGAGTCGATCGGGTCATTGGGCGAGGAGACGCCGCCGTTGGCCATGACCTTGATGAACTTGGCGCCTTCCTTGAGCATCTTGCGGCAGGTGACGCGCACGTTCTCGACCCCGTCGACCAGCACGCCCATGTTGGCAAGGCGCCAGCCCATGGCATCGGGGCGGATATCGGTGCGGGCGCGCAGGTCGGTGTGGCCGCCGGTCATCGACAGGCCCTTGCCGCAGATCACCAGGTCCGGGCCGTCGATCAGCCCGTCCTCCACCGCCTGAACCAGGCCGATATCGGCACCGCCCAGATCCCGCACGGTGGTGAAGCCGCGGTCCAGCAGGCCCTCCATGATCTTCGCGGCGCGCAGGGCGGCCAGAGAGTCGGTGGCCGTGACGTTGCTCCACAGGTCCAGCGAATGGGCGACGACATGGAAGTGACTGTCGATCAGGCCGGGCATCAGGGTCCGGCCGCCCAGATCGACGATTGTCGCGTCCTCGGGTGCCGCATCCCCTACGGAGGTGATCCGATCCCCCTCCGTGACGACGGTGGTGGCCTGTCCCAGGCGCTCCCCGTCCAGGTCCAGCAAACGCGCGTTCGTATAGGCGGTCCGGGTCATGATGTCGTCCAGCGTATTTGGCGGGCCGGTGCTGCCGGTCTGGCGGGCAGCTGGCGTGCGAAAGGGCGTCCTTCGCCAAGCGGTCTAAAGATCATTATGCTATCTGTCGACAATAAAAATATAAATACAGCGTTGGATTGTATGCTGATCGCACTTATGCTGGGCCGAAATGCGATGGAGAATGTCCGATGGCCAAGGGTCCGGCAGAGCGCGACACGGAGCAGGTCAAGCGGGGCGGCGGGGTTGCCCGCGTCTATGAGACGCTGCGGAACGAGATCATCGACCTGCAGCTGCCGCCGGGCAGCCCGATCGACGAGACGGAGCTTTCGGCGCGGTTCTCCATGTCCCGCACCCCCATCCGCGAGGCGCTTGTGCGCCTTGCCGCCGAGGGGTTGATCACCACGCTGACCAACCGCGCCACCATCGTGTCGAATATCGACTTCGTGCAGCTTGGCGCCTTTTTCGACGCGCTTACCTTGATGTACCGGGTCACCGCTCGCCTCGCCGCGCAACGCTACGAGGAATCGGACCTGGCCAAGATCCGGGCGTGCCAGGCCGAATTTGCCAAGGCTGTCGAAGACCGGAACGTGCTGGGCATGATCGCGACCAATCGTGATTTCCACATCGCCATCGCGGAGGCCGGGCGCAACAAGTACTATACGGACCTGTTCCGACGTGTGCTGGATGACGGCCGCCGCATCCTGCGGCTCTATTACCATTCCTATGACGACAACCTGCCGCGGCAGTACGTGGTCGAGCATGAGCGGATGATCTCCGTCATGATCGCGCGCGATGCCGAGGAGTCCGATCGCCTCGCGGCAGAGCATGCCGACCAGATCGTGCGGCAGATCCGGTCTTATATCTCGGCGGACTCGCGAAGCGTCTCATCCCTCCCGCTCTGACCGGGCGGGTTTGGCGAGTGGTTTCCTGTAGACCGCCGGATTCAGTATTTTATTTGTCGACAGGTAATCCGCCCGATGCTAGGACGGTCGGCGAGAGGGGCGCCGATCCGGTTCCGGGATCGCCTGCGCTCCTGCCAGCCCTGTTCGCTACCGTTTCCTGACTCCGAAAGGCCCCGCCATGACCTCCTCATCGATCTTCACCGGCTGCATTCCGGCCCTGATGACCCCCTGCACGGAAGATCGAACGCCCGATTACGCGGCCCTCGCCCGCAAGGGTAAGGAGCTGATCGAGGCTGGCATGTCCGCCGTCGTCTACTGCGGATCGATGGGCGACTGGCCGCTGCTGACCGACGAGCAGCGCATGAAGGGGGTCGAGGCCCTGGTCGAGGCGGGCGTGCCCGTCATCGTCGGGACCGGCGCCATCAACACCAAGTCCGCCGTCGCCATCTCGGCCCATGCCGCCCGCGTTGGCGCCGCCGGCCTGATGGTCATCCCCCGCGTGTTGTCGCGCGGCACCTCCGTGGCCGCCCAGAAGGCGCATTTCTCGGCGATCCTGGACGTGGCCAAGGACCTGCCCGCGGTGATCTACAACAGCCCCCACTACGGCTTTGCCACCCGCGCCGACCTGTTCTTCGAGCTTCATGCCGCCTACCCGAACCTGATCGGCTTCAAGGAGTTCGGCGGCGCCGCGGACATGTCCTACGCGGCCGAGCACATCACCTCGGGCAATGACGCCCTGACGCTGATGGTGGGCGTCGACACGCAGGTCTTCCACGGCTTCGTGAAATGCGGCGCGACCGGCGCCATCACCGGCATTGGCAACGCCATTCCCGCCGAGGCGCTGCACCTCGTCGCGCTGTGCAAGGCCGCCGCCAAGGGCGACGTCGAGGCCCGCATCAAGGCGCAGGAGCTGGAAGAGGCCCTGGCCGTGCTGTCCAAGTTCGACGAGGGCGTCGACCTCGTGCTGTTCTACAAGTACCTGATGGTTCTGAACGGGGATGCCGAATACAGCCTGCACTTCAACGAGACCGACGCCCTGACCCCGGCGCAGAAGGCCTTCGTGGAAGAGCAGTTCACCCAGTTCAAGACCTGGTATGCCAACTGGGCGGCCTGACCGACCGATAGCGGATCCGGGGAAGCCGAGGACAGCGACATGCATGTGATCGACAGCCATACCGGCGGTGAGCCCACGCGAGTCATTCTGGACGGTTTCCCCGATCTCGGCGAGGGCCCGCTTTCGTTGCGGGCCACCCGCCTTGCGACGGACTTCCGCGACACCTACCGCGCCGTGGTGCTCGAGCCGCGCGGACAGGTGGCCATGGTCGGCGCCCTTCTGGTGCCGCCGACCGATCCTAGCTGCGTCACCGGCGTGATCTACTTCGACGTCGAGGCCGTGCTGGGCATGTGCGGTCACGGCACCATCGGCCTTGCCGCGACGCTCTACCACATGGGGCGCATCGGCCTTGGGTCGCACCGGATCGAGACGCCCGCGGGCATCGTCACGGTCGAGCTGCATGATGCAAACACGGTCACCGTCACCAATATCGAAAGCCGCCGCGTGTCCCATGCCGTCACCGTCGAGGTGCCCGGCGTCGGCCCGGTCACCGGCGACGTGGCCTATGGCGGGAACTGGTTCTTCCTGGTGGACGCGTCTCCGGTTGCGGTCGCGCCCGGCAATATCCGCGCCCTGACCGATGCCGCGGTTGCCACGCGCGAGGCGCTGCACGCGCAGAAGATCGGCGGCGAGGCGGGCGAGCCCGTCGACCACGTGATCTTCTACGGACCTTCCGATGATCCCTTGGTGCACAGCCGCAACTTCGTTCTTTGCCCCGATGACGCCTATGACCGGTCGCCCTGCGGCACCGGCTCCTCTGCGCGGCTGGCCTGCCTCGCGGCGGAGGGGCGGCTGGGCAGCGGCGAGGAGATCGTGCAGCACAGCGTCATAGGCTCGGCCTACCGGCTGTCCTGGATGCCCGGCGCGCGGGGCGGCGTGATCCCGCGGATCACCGGACAGGCCTTCGTGATGGCGACGGCCGAGCTGATCTTCGACGAGGCCGATCCGTTCCGCCACGGCATCGGGCCATAAGGACTCCCCGACTGCCGGGCCGGCCATCTGGTCGGCCCGGCATTTTTCTTCAAGGACGCGCGATGCCCGCGCCGACGGCTACGGAAGAGAGGCCCCATGACCGAAAGCCCGACCCAGGCCAAGGACAGGTCCATCATCGTCATCGGCGCTGGTATCGTCGGCGTCAGCGCGGCCCTTGCCTTGCAGCAGGAGGGCCACGCGGTGACGCTGCTTGATCGCCGCGGCGTCGCGGAGGAAACCTCCCGCGGCAATGCCGGGGCCTTCGCCTTCACCGATATCGAACCGCTGGCCTCGCCCGGCATCCTGCTCAAGGCGCCGAAGTGGCTGCTCGATCCGCTCGGGCCGCTTTCCCTGCGGCCCGCCTATGCCTTGAAGATCCTGCCTTGGGCCCGTCATTTCTACGCCGCCAGCCGTCCGCGCCGTCATGCGGCCTCGATCTCGGCCCAGGCGCAGCTCATGGCCCTGTCGCGCCATGCGCTCGAGCGGCAGATCGCCCGCGTCGCGGGAGAGCCGCTGATCCGGCGCGAGGGGCAGCTTCAGGTCTACGAGGGCGAAGCCGAATACCGGGCCAGCCTGCCGGCCTGGGCGCTTCGGCGGCAGCATGGCATCGCCTTCGACCTGATCGAGGGCGCCGAGGCGATCGCCGAGATCCAGCCGGGCCTGGCGCCGCGGTTCACCCATGCCGGCTTTACCCCCGATTGGATGAACGTCGTCGATCCCAAGCTCTGGACCGAGCACCTCGCCGCGCGCTTCACCGCCCTCGGCGGCGTGATCGAGACAGCGGAGGTGCTGTCGCTCGCCCAGACGGACGGCGCCGTCGAACTGACGACCGGTGCCGGGCAGCACCGCGCGGATCAGGTCGTCGTGGCCGCCGGGGCCTGGTCGCACCGCTTGGCGCGCACCCTGGGCGACCGCATTCCGCTGGAGACGGAGCGGGGATACAACACGACCTTCCCGACCCGCAGCTTCGATTTGCGGACCCACATCACCTTCAGCAACCACGGTTTCGTGGTCTCCCGGATCGGTGACGGCCTGCGTGTCGGCGGCGCGGTCGAGCTGGGCGGCCTCGACCTGGCCCCAAGCTACAAGCGGTCGGAGGTTCTCGTGCAGAAGGCGGTGACGTTCCTTCAGGGTTTCGATGGGACCGGGGGCACGCCATGGATGGGGTTCCGACCCTCCATGCCCGACAGCCTGCCCGCCGTCGGACGGTCGCCCCGCGCCGATAGGGTCATCTATGCCTTCGGGCACGGCCATCTCGGCCTCACGCAATCCGCAGGAACCGCCGAGCTTGTCGCCGATATCGCGGCGCGCAGGCCTCCGGCACTCGATATCGCGCCCTACGACCCGCTGCGCTTCGGAGGCCTAGCAGGCTAGGCGAAGGTCCGTCGCGTTAGGCTCCGGACGGCCTTGTCGCGCAAATCGCTCGGCGGCCGGAGTTCCCCTTCCCGGTTTGATGTTAGCTGACAGGGTGCGTGACGGGCGTGCCGCTCGCCTTTGATGCCGGTGCTGTCGACCAGAAGATGCAGTGGCCCGCCCGAGTTGCGGTTAGGCAGCTGCACGTCGAGCCTCTTCTGGCACCGGCACAGCGTCGAGGCATCCGGTACGGGCCACTCCAGTCCTGCGAGCTTCAGCAGGCTCGCCACGAAGCCGGCCGTATAGCGTGCTCGAACCGATGGCGCATCGACGTCGACCAGGCCGAAGAGAACCTTGATCGTCAGGCACGCCTGGACCGCGGCGTCCAAGAGGGCCTGCTGACGACCACGCTTTCCCGAAGGTGCCGCGTGCCAAATGAGAGCGATCAAACCAGACCGTTAGCGCCTCGCACTCACGCAGCGAAGCATTACAGGAAGGCCAGTTCAGGCTGCGGTAGCGGGTGGGCGCGGGCTTCGACATGCCGCATAGCTATGCCGCAGGCCCTCCAACGTGAATCCCAGCCAGCCTTTGCGCAAAGAGCCCGATCCCGTCCGACGGGTCGGTTTCGGTCAGCCCCGGGCGCGATGGTCAGGGCCGGGGCGTCTCGGCCCGGGCAACCCGATGTCCTTGGCCCAGGTCCTGCAAATCCACTCGAAAGGGCGCTGCGCCGACAGGGAAGACGGGGCTGTCCATCTCGACCCCTGCGAAATCGGGTATGGCCGAGCGCTGGCGGGTGGGGTCTGGCACCGGCACGGCGGCGAGGAGGCGCTTGGTGTAGGGATGCTGCGGTCTGCGCAGGACGGCGTCGCGGGGGCCGTCCTCCATCACCTGACCCAGCCGCATGACGACCACGCGGTCGGCCACCTGTTCGATGACCGCCATGTCGTGGCTGATGAACAGGTAGGACAGGCCGTCCTGCTCCTGCAGCTCCTGCAGAAGCTCCAGCACCTGGGCCTGCACGCTGACGTCCAGCGCCGAAACGCTTTCGTCGGCAATGATGACCTTGGGCGAAAGCGACAGGGCACGGGCGATGCAGACACGTTGGCGCTGGCCGCCGGAGAATTCATGTGGGTAGCGTGACAGCATGTCGGGGGAGAGACCGACCCTGCGGAACAGCCATTCGGCACGATCGACGAGTTCCGACCCGCTGGCGAGTCCATGGACACGCATCGGCTCCACCACCTGGTCGCCGACATTCATCCGCGCGTCGAGCGATGCGCCGGGATCCTGAAAGACCATCTGGATGTCGCGGAGCACCGGGCGCATGGCCGGGCGCGACCGGCCCCGCGTCTGGACACCGTCTATGCGGATCGACCCCTCCCAGGGCACCAGCCCGAGCAGCGCCTTCCCGATGGTCGATTTCCCGCACCCGGACTCTCCGACAAGGGCCAGCGTTTCGCCCTCGCGGATGTGAAAGGAGACGCCTTCGACCGCGTGGACCCGTGCGACGGTTCGGTTCAGCAGTCCGCTCGCGATGTTGAAGCGGACGCTGAGGTCGTCCACCTCGACGATCTTCTTCGCCTGTGACGGCACGGGCCGATCGGGTGCAGTCCCAAGCCGGGGCACGGCGGCCAGAAGGGTCCGGGTGTAGTCGGTTCGGGGCCGTGCGAAGAGCTCGCGCACAGGGGCGCCTTCCTCTTGGCGGCCCTGGCGCAGCACGATGACGCGGTCGGCCATCTCGGCCACCACACCCATGTCATGGGTAATCATCAGGACGGCGGTCCCGTGCTCGGCCTGCAAGGTGCGGATGAGATCGAGGATTTCGGCCTGCACGGTCACGTCGAGCGCGGTGGTCGGCTCGTCCGCAATCAGCACTTCGGGATCGCAGGCCAGCGCCATCGCTATCATCACGCGCTGGCGCATGCCGCCCGACAGCTCGTGCGGGTATTGCGACAGGCGCCGCTCGGGCTCGGTCAGGCGCACGTTCCTCAGCAGGCGCAGCGCCCGTGCCGGAGCCTCTCGGCGGGAGCAGGCGCCGTGCTCCAGCAGCACTTCGGTGATCTGCCGCTGGACCGTCATCAGCGGGTTGAGCGACGTCATCGGTTCCTGAAAGATCATCGCCACGCGAGCCGACCGGATCCTGCGGTAGCCGCTGTCGCCCAGTGCCGTCAGATCGGTCTCGCCCAGCCGGATGCTGCCGCCGGAGATGCGCGCCATGGGCTTGGGCAGCAGTCCCATGATCGCCAGCGCTGTCATCGACTTGCCCGACCCGCTTTCGCCCGCAAGCGCCAGCGTCTCGCCCGGCATCAGGTCAAATGACAAGCCATCCAACACCGTCTTGGCGCCGGCGTCAGTGGCCACCTGCACGCTCAGGTCGTGCACTGTCAGGACCGGGCGGCGGCCGCCCGATCCGATGTCCCCGGCCTGCGTCATTCCAGGACGACGCGGGGGAAGTAGAAGGAAACGACCCAGTTCGGCATGTCCACGATCTCGGAGATCCGCAGATCGCCTGCGACCGAGCACAGCAGGTAGGCATCCTCGGCCGATAAACCGTGCGTCTTGCACAGCAGCTCGATCATGCCCGCGACGGCGTCGCGCGCGCCAGACATCATGTCAGGCCCGATCCCTGTCGTCACCTCATAGCCGCTGGCATCGAGGTGCCGCGTCACCGGACCCGGCGTGGTGAAACGGGGAAAGGCCAGTTTTTCCTGCTTGATCAGGTCCAGCGTCACCTCGACGTCCATCGGACTTTCGATGGCGGTGCCGCAGACCTCGCCGTCGCCCTGGGCGGCGTGGGTGTCCCCGATGGAGAACAGCGCCCCCGCCACCTCGACCGGCAGGTAGAGTGTTGTGCCCGCCGCCAGGTCCCGGATGTCGAGATTGCCGCCCATCCTCCGCGGCGGCACCACCGAGTGCAGCCCGGGCTCTGCCGGGGCGAGGCCAATGGTGCCGGCGAAGGGCTTCAGCGGCACCTTCGCGATGTCCGAGAACAGCGCAGGTGCAAGGGTGTCGGGGTTGTAGGACCATGTCTTGAGGTGTGGGTCGGCGAACTGGTCTGCCAGCAGGCCGAAGCCGGGGATATTGGCCGTCCAGCCGAAGCCCGAGGGGTGGAAGGCCTCGATGCCCACCTTCAGGATGTCGCCCGGTTCGGCCCCGTCCACGTAGACGGGGCCGGTAACCGGGTTGATCTTGCCGAAATCCAGCGTCGGCACGTCAGCCGAGGTGCTCCGGGCGGTGAATTGACCGCCGGAGCTGTCGAGGCACTGGAAGTGCAGGCGCGATCCCGGTGCGACCGTCTCGACGGGGGGGATCGTATGATCCCACCCGTGATGATGATGGCCGTGAATCGTATAGTCGCAGTTCTTGCACATGGGCTACTGCGCCTCGGTCGCGTAGATGTAGTCGTAGTTCACCGGGATGTGGACGGGGTCCACGAACAGGCTGTCGTCGCCCGCGACGTTGTCGGAATGCAGGGTGAAGCGCTGCTCGTTGAAGACCGGCACCCAGGGCGCGTCCGCCATGATGTCGACGTAGATCTGCCGCCAGGCATCCTCGCGCGCCGCCGCCTCGCCGACCATCGCGTCGGCCTCGGTCGCACGGGCGTCGATGTCCTCGTTGCAATACCAGGACCAGTTCCAGCCACCCGGCGTCGCGCCCGCGCAGCCCAGGATCGGGCCGTAGAAGTTCGACGGATCGGGGAAGTCCGCGATCCAGGCCATGCCGCCCGACCAGATCATCGGCGCCTGATCTGCCTCGCCGCCGGCGGCGATGACGTTGGCCTGTGCGAGGCTGCGGATCTGGGCGGTGACGCCGATCTCGCTCAGGTCCTGCTGGATGGCCTGGGCAATGCGCGGGTTGGGGTCGACGTTCATCACGTAAAGCTCGGTCTCGAACCCGTCGGGGAAGCCGGCATCGGCGAGCATCTGGCGCGCGGCCTCGGGGTCGTAGGCATAGCCTTCGTAATCCGCGTCATAGCCCGGCATGGTCGGGGGCAGGGGCTGGTTCGCCGGCACCGCGCGGTTGTTGATCATCTGGACGATGCGGTCCTTGTTGATCGCCATGTTCATCGCCCGGCGCACTTCGACGTCGTCGAAGGGCGCCATCTGCGTGTTCATCGTGATGTAGCCGGTCTGCAGCTGACCGCCCTCGACGATCTGGTCGTCATAGGCGGCGTCGCCGGTGACTTGCAGGAACTGTGCCGGCGGGATCCCGTCGCCCGGAATGTCGGCGTCGCCGTTCTGGATGCGCAGGAGCGCCACCGTGGGATCGAGGCCGATGTTGAAGGTGACGCTGTCCAGCTTCGGCACGCCTGCGCGGTGATACTCCTCGAACCGTTCGAAGACGAGCTGCTGTCCGGGCGTCCACTCGGCCAGCCGGAAGGCGCCCGAGCCAACGGGCTGTCGGCCGAAATCCTCGCCTGCCTCTTCGACGGCTTCCTGCGGCACGATGGAGGCGAAGTTCAGCGCCATGACATGGCCAAAGGTAGCATCCGGGCGCGACAGGGTGATCTCAACCGTCTTGTCGTCGATGACAGACACGCCGGACAGGCCCTCTCCCTCACCCGTGTTCCAGCTGTCGAAGCCTTCGATCATGCCGAAGAAGCCCGCGCCGGGACTGCGCGTCTCGGGGTTCGTGACGCGCTCGAGCGAGTATTTCACGTCCTCGGCGGTAATTTCGCGTCCGTTGTGAAACTTGATCCCGTCCTTGAGGACAAAGGTGTGGGTCAGGCCGTCCTCGCTGACGTCGTAGCTTTCGGCCAGTTCGTTGCGCAGGGTCGTGGTGCCCGGCTCGTACCCCATCAGCCCGTCGAACAGCGACTTGATCATCGACCAGTTCTGCCAATCGTAGCCGATGGCGGGGTCGAGCGTCGCCACGTCGTCCTGATAGGTCACGGCCATTTCGCCGCCCTGCGGTGCGTCTTCGTCCACCTGCGCAAGCGCACCCGAGGCTGCCAAGGCGAACCCGGCGATTCCGGAAAGAAGGATCGTCTTCATTGGTCTTTCTCCACTGTTGGTCACTTGGTCTTGATGCGGGGGTCGATGAGCGGGGCGACCAGATCGGCGATCAGGTTGCCGAGCACGATGGCGGTGGCCGAGACCATGGTGACGCCCATGATCACGGGGATGTCGATGCGCTGGATCGCCTGCCATGCCAGCTGGCCGATGCCGGGCCAGCCGAACACGCTTTCGACGACGACGATCCCCGACATGAACAGGCCGATATCGATGCCGATCATCGCGATGATCGGCAGGATCGCGTTCGGCATGACGTGGCCGGCGACGATCCGCAGCTTTGACAGGCCCTTGGCCCGCGCGGTCCGCACCAGGTCCTGGTTGAGCACCTCGATCATCGAGGAGCGCATCATCCGGCTGTACCAGCCCGCCCCCAGCAGCCCGAGGGTGATCGAAGGCAGGACCAAGTGCGCGAAGGTGCCGTAGCCGCCGATCGGGAACCATCCAAGCTGCACGGCAAAGACGTAGAGCAGCAGGATGCCGATCACGAATTGCGGGGCCGAAATCGCCACGAAGGAGAAGATCATCAAGGAATGGTCCACGGGCCGGTTGCGGCGCAGTGCCGCGACCACGCCGATCGTCAGGCCCATGATCAGCTCGGTTACGATGGCCGAAACCATCAGCAGCAGGCTTGCCGGCAGGCGTGACGCGATCAGCGACGAGACCTCGGCCCGCTGTAGGTAGGACCGGCCCATGTCGCCCTGGGCAAGTCCGGTCAGGTAGCGCCAGTACTGGACGACCAGCGGATCGTTCAGCCCCAGCTGATTGCGGATGTTGTCGACCGTCGCCGCGGTGGCCGAGCGTCCGGCGATCTGCCGAGCGGGATCGGCGGGTACGAGATAGAGCAGCACGAAGGTGACGAAGGTAATCCCGAGCAGGATCAGCGCGCTCTCGAACAGGCGCCGCAGGAGGTAGCCCCACATCAGTGCCGCCCCTGCAATGTCGGATCGAGGATGTCGCGCAGGGCGTCCCCCACCAGGTTGAAGGCCAGTGCCAGCAGCACGATCAGCAGGCCGGGGAAGAACACCAGCCAGGGCGCCGTCGAGAAGTAGGTCTGGTTCTCGAAGATGATGTTGCCCCAGGACGGCATCGGCGGCTGTACCCCGACGCCAAGGTAGCTGAGCGTTGCCTCCAGCAGCACGGTCGTGGAAATGCCCAGCGTCCCGAAGACGATGATCGACGGCAGCAGGTGTGGCAGCAGGTGCCTGAAGAGGATGCGGATCGGCCCCGACCCGATCGAGCGCTGAACCTGTATGAACTCGCGCTCGGTCAGGCTGCGGGTTTCGGTGTAGATCACCCGGCTCATCTGCACCCAGTTCACCATGGCTATCACCAGCGCCACGATCAGCAGCGATGGCTGGAATATCGCGGCCAGCACGATGGCGAGCAGCAGCGCCGGGAAGGCCATCATCAGATCGGTGAAGCGCATCAGGATCGTTGCGGTCCAGCCGCCGAAATATCCCGCCGTGATGCCGACTCCCGCGCCAAGAAGGACGGCGATGCCATTGGCCAGCACGCCGATGATGAGCGACGTGCGCGTGCCAAGGATCAAGCGCGAGGCGAGGTCGCGGCCCAGCAAATCCGTGCCCAGAACGTAGACGCCGCCCGGCGGGAGGGGGCCGCCCATCAGATCAAGCCCGTCAAAGCTTTGCTCGAAAGGATCCGCCGGCATCAGCCACGGTGCGAAGAGGGCGGCGAGGAACATGGCCGCGATGATGACCATGCCGAAGGCCGCGCGGGGGCGCCGCATCAGCTGGCGCAGCACCTCGCGCGCGCCGCTGCGGCGTGGGCGCGTCGCGGGACCGACCACCGGATCGAGGGCCGCGTTCATCGCTGGCCCTTTCGGTGTGTCTGGCCCGCCGCCAGGACCGCGCGCGCCGCGTCCTCCAGCGATGTCCGGCCGACCATTGCCATCGTGCGCAGCTGTTTCAGCGCCAGCGCCTCGTTCTCGCCATCTGCGGCCAGGGCGATCACCGCGCGTACCACGTCGAGACGGCCGGCCCGCAGATGCGCGACCTCGGCCCGCTCCCGCGCAAGGTCCTGACGCCGCTCGAAAGTGGCATGGGCGATGACCAGTGCCGAGAACAGGTTGCCTAGCGCCGAGAGGGGAAGGAACGCGTCGACGTTCTGACGCAGGGCCCAGCCAAGCCGGCCGGGACTTTCTGATCCGATCAGGCCTATCACCGGCATCGGCGCTTCGCCTGCCGGCCAGGGCAGGGCGGCGTCATGGCCGGTGTCGACGTCGATCACGACCATGTCGGCGGCCATGGCCTCGGCGGTGGGCAGGTCGCGACGGTGTCCCGCCGCGCTAATGCCGAGCCTGTCGCAACGTTCGACCACCCGCGCGATCGCATCGTCCGAGCGGTGCAGGATCAGAGCAGACCGTCCGGCGAAGTTGTGCTGAGGGACATCGATCATTTCACGATCCTCAGTTGTGGCCGCGGAACAGGACGGCGGCGGTCGACGACAGGCAGACCCTGGCGCGACAGGTAGGGATCGGCGGCAACAGGCGCGGTGGCGCGTTCGATCACGCGAAACCGTCCATCGCGCGCGATGGCCACCCTGGGCGCGAGGGCGGCGTGACGCATGACCGGATCGATACTGATCGCACCGAGCGCGGTGCTCACCGGCGCCATGCTCGCCGCGCGGAAGACGGCCTCTGGGGCGTCTGTTCCGGCGCGTGTGACGGAGTCGGCGAAGATCTCAACCGCCGCATGTGCCGTCGCGAGAAAGGCCGAGACCCGGCCATTGGGCGCATGGGCGCGCGCAACGGCACACAGGGCAGGGTCGGCATCCTCCGCGAAGAAGCTGCCGACCGAGAGCAGCCCATCGGCGTGAGCGCCCAGTTCGTCCAGATCGGCTTCGGTCTGGTTGAAGCTGATCAGGTGACCCGCCTTACCTTGCCGGGACCTGTCACGCGCGCCAAGGCTGCGGACGAAGCCGACGCTGGACGGTCCGATCAGACTGTTGACCACGCAGTCGGGCGAAAGGGCCGTGATCTCGTCGATAACGTGGTCGTGCTGGTCCGAGCCCAGCGCGATGAAGCGTTCGCCGACCACCTCGATCCCGTAGGCCTGCAGACGGTCGCGCGCCAGCCGCAACGTCTCCCATCCCCAGACGTAATTCGAACCGACGAGGTAGGCGCGCGACATGCGCTGCGACGCGATCCAGTCGATGGCTGGCACGACATGGTGGTTTGGCGCGGCCCCGAGGTAGACCACGTGATCATTGCACTCGAACCCCTCGTAGGGGCAGGGGTACCACAGCAGCCCGCCCTTGCGTTCGAGGATCGGGATCATGTCCTTGCGGCTCCACGAGGTGATCGCTCCGATGATGTTGCGCACACCCGCATCGAGCAGCTCGGACGTCATTGCCGCGTAGAGGGCGGGATCGCCACCCGGATCGCGAATGACCGGCTCGATCTCGATCCCGCTTGCGCGCGCGACCTTGTCGATGGCCCCCAGCGCGCCGGCGAACGCGCTCTGTCCCAGGGCGGCGTAGCTGCCTGTCGTCGAGAAGATCAGACCAAGTTTGTAGGACACGTGCCCCCCGGAAACGAAAAAGGCCCCGCCCCACCGGAGATCCGGTGGCATGCGAGGCCCGATTGCCTGGGTCGATCGATGCGACCATGTGAAATCAGGCTGCGGCGAAGGTGCCGGGTTGTCCAGCGACGCGAAGGGCCCCTTTGGGCGAATACGCGAGTGCCTGTTTCGTAATCGCCGAACTGAGGCGAATGACCACCGATCTTGCGGAGCCATGAGGCTGTGCCTGACTTCGCGACGCTGAGCCGCCGCTAAAGACCGAAACCAGATCCTGCGGCAATCCGTCGCCTGGGTCGCGCTGAGATCGAACCAGTCGCATGACCTCAACCGGGAAAGGGGGAAGTGCGCTTCAAGCGGAATAGCGCAACGCCGTTGTTCTGCGGGTGTCGCTGTCAGCCGGCTCGGGCGTCAACAGCGCTGAAGGCGGCCTGTCGGGGCAGTCACTCGGGGCATTCGTCAACCTATCCCATATGGGTCAGCGGCCCAGCCCCCCAATTTCCTTTGCCTGAACAGGCCCTGTTGCACAGGTTCCGTAAGGGACTCATCGACCGTCCCCTATGACGGCCCCAAGGGGCCGCCGCCCGTCCCGCGCGCCGGGCTCAGCTGCCGGCGTCCGGGGCAGCGGCGCCGGGCAAAGCCGTTCGCTTGGCCCCGCGCATCACCGTCCGGTTCACGTCCAGAAGATGCTCTTCCATCAGCTGGGCCGCCCCATGGCCGTCCCTGCAGGATATCGCCGCGAAGAGGGCGCGGTGCTGCTCGCCGAAGCGGGCCATGACGTCGGGCGTGTGACTCTCGCGGCGGACCTCGCCCCAGGTGGCGAGTTTCCTGACCGTGCGGAGCGACTCGTACATCTCGAGAAAGAGCGGATTTCTGGCGGCAACCGCGATGTTGTAGTGGAAGATGTCGTCGGCGATCTCGTAGGCGGCGCGCTCGGACTGGTCGATGGTCGCCAGCATCAACTGCTCCAGCCGCGCCAGATCCTCGCTGCGCGCCCGGGCGGCGGCATGGGCGGCGAGGGCGGGCTCGATCTCGAGGCGCACCTCCATGATGTCCTGCGGCGTCGCCTCGCGGGCGATGCGCGACAGGGTGCTCGATCCCTGCGACACCGGCGGCGCGGCGAAGGTGCCGCGCCCCTGCCGCCGGTAGATCACCCCGTCGCACTCCAGCCGCTCGAGCGCCTGGCGCAGTTTGGCGCGGCTGATGCCGAAGCGGTCCGCCAGATCCCTCTCGGGCGGCAGGCGGCCATCGGGGGGCAGTGCGCCAGAGGCGATCAGCCTGCTCAGCCTCTGCGCCAGCCCCTCGTCCCCGGTCATGCCCGCAGGGCCGCGTAGAGATCGAGACCCATGCGGGCGGAGGTGATCAGCAGGAACAGCCCGAAGGTCAGGCGCAGGGCGCGGCGCGGGATCCGATGGGCGATGGCGACCCCGACCCGCGCGAAGACCACCGTCAGCGGGATGATGATCGCGGCCGCGGCAAGGTTGACGTAGCCGAAGGACAGCGGCGGCAGCCCGGTTTGCCCCAGGCCGGTCAGCACGTAGGTGATCGCGCCGGGCAGCCCGATGATGAAGCCGATGGCCGCCGAGGTGCCGACGGCGCGGCGGATCTCGTAGCCGAGAAAGCTCAGGAGCGGCACGCAGACGGTGCCGCCGCCGATCCCCATCATCGCCGAGATGGCGCCGGCGATGACGCCGAAGACCGCCCAGAGGGGCTTGGAAAAGCTGCGCGGGCTGTCGATCTCTCCGCCGCCGCGCAGGATCATGTCGAGCGCGACAACAAGCGCCACCACGGCAAAGACCGCGATCAGCGCCAGCCCCGAGACGATGCCGCCGAGCACGCCGCCGATGACCACCCCGACGAGGATCGAGGGCCCCCAGAGCTTGAGCAGGTCGAAGTCGATGGCGCCGCGCCGGTAATGCCCGAGCGAGGAGCTGAGCGAGGTGAAGATGATCGTGGCCAGAGAGGTGCCCACGGAAAGCTGCATCACCTGCCCGGCATCCATCCCCGTCAGGGACAGGGCGAAGTAGAGGGCGGGGACGATGACGATGCCGCCGCCGACGCCCAGAAGCCCGGCGAGGATGCCGCCGCAGATGCCCGCGGCGAGGGCGGGCAGGGCGATGGTGGCGAAAAGGGCCGAAAGCTGGTCTTCCACGTCAGGCCTCCGCCGTGTCCGTTGCCTGCGACAGGCTGGGCCGGCCCGCCGCGCGCCGCCGCTCCTCCGCCGCCCTTATGGCCGCGTCGATGGGGGCGCGATCCGTGCTGCCGGAGAAGTTGTCCGAGGTGGCGAAGCTATCCGCGACGTGGACGTAGCGCTCGCGCGAGACCTCGAGCAGGCGGGCAAGCTCGGCCAGCGGATCGGCGTGATCGTCTACCCGCAGGTCGAGCACGGCATAGCGCTCGCCGCGGTTGATCTTCAGCCCCGCCGCCTGCCGCCCGCGCTTGTCGCCGCCGGCCTCTTCGCCCGCGCGCATGGCATGGAGCAGCCGGTCGGGCAGGGGCAGATCGCGCGCCTCCTCGTAGGCGTCGAAGGTCGCCTGCACCACCTCGGGGCCGGTCAGCATGTTGCCGGCGACGGAATGCGCCTCGCCCGTCAGGTGACCGCACCAGTCGACACAACCCGCGCCGGTATGGGCGGCGAAGCGGCCCTCGGCGTCGAGCATGTGGCACTGCCGGATCGCCTGGCCGCCGTCACGCTGGACGAGATCGGCAAGCACCGTCTCCGCCGCCTCTCCGGCCTCGAGGCGAGACAGCCCCTCGATCCCCCAAAGCGGGTTGACGAAGGCCTGCGTGGCGACGGCCGAAGTTGCGCCGACATGGGGCACGATGGCGCCGCAGGCGAAGAAACGAGAGGCGACGGCGATGCCGATTTCCCCGGTCCGGGCGTCGCGGGCGATGATCGAATAGGTCATCCTCAGCGTCCGATCGCATAGGCCTGCATCAGGCGCGGTGTGGCCGCCGCCGTCAGGCTGCCGTCGGGCAGGCGCCGCGCGGCGGTCAGCCGCCCGACCGTCCAGGGCGCGGCAACCGTCACCCGGTGTCCGCGCGCGCGCAGGGCAGTGATGCAATCCTCGCCGACATTCGGCTCGATCATCATCTCGGCGGGCTTGACCGCGCGGGGGAAGAAGGACCCCTGAAAATGCATCGAATGGAACAGCGGCGCATCCATGCCCGCCTGCATCCCCAGCCCGTGATGGACGAAGCGCAGGAACCAGATCAGCTGCCACTGGTCCTGCTGGTCGCCGCCGGGCGTACCGAAGACCAGCCGCGTGCCGTCGCGATGCTCGGCCAGCGTCGGCGTCAGCGTGGTGCGGGGGCGGCGGCCCGGGGCGAGGGAGGTCGGCAGACCCTCCTCCAGCCAGAACATCTGCGCGCGCGAGTTCAGCGCAAAGCCGAGGCCGGGGATCACCGGGTTCGACTGCAGCCAGCCGCCCGAGGGCGTGGCCGAGACGCAGTTGCCCCAGCGGTCGATCACGTCGAGATGGACGGTATCGCCTTTCCTGTCGGTCAGATGCGCCATGGTCGGCTCCTGCGCGCCGACCTCTGCCACGCCGAAATCGCGGGCGGCGCGGGCGATATAGGCCTCGGCCTGATGCTCGAAGCCGGGAACGCGGCCGGGGCGCTGTTCGGTCGAGGCGTCGTGGCCGATGAGTTTCGCGCGCTCGGCGTTGTAGGCCTCGGACAGCAGGTGCTCCATCGGCACTTCGCTGTGAACGGGATCGCCGTAATAGGCCTCGCGGTCGGCGTAGGAGAGTTTCATCGCCTCGATGACCGTATGCACGAACTCCGGCCCCATCGGGTCCATCGCGGCGAGGTCGAAGTGCTTGAGGATCGCCAGCGATTGCAGAAGGACCGGGCCCTGGCCCCAGGGGCCGGTCTTGTGCAGCGTCCAGCCCTCGTAGTCGTAGGACAGCGTCGGCTCGATCTCGGCGCGCCAGCCCGCCATGTCCTCGGGGGCGAGGACGGCGCGGTTCTTGCGCTCGGACACGTCGTGGACCTCGGCGTCCTTCAGGTAGTCGAAGATCGCCTCGGCGACGAAGCCTTCGGCCCATGCGCCGCGGGCAGCGTCGATCTGGGCAATGCGGTCCTCGCCCGCGGCCTCGCCCGTCTCGACGAGGCGCTGGTAGGTCGCGGCGAGGTCGGGGTTGCGGAAAAGGGCATGCGCTTCGGGCGCCTTGCCGCCGGGGGTCCAGACCGCCGCCGAGGTCGGCCATTCGGCGGCGAAGTACTCGGCCAGCCCGCCGATGGTGTCAGCCACGCGCGGCAGCATCGGATGGCCGTCGCGGGCATAGCCGATGGCGGGCGCCATCACGTCGCGCAGGGTCAGGGTGCCATGTTCGCGCAGCATCAGCATCCAGCCGTCGAAGGCGCCGGGCACGACCGTGGACAGAAGGCCCGATCCCGGGATCAGCTCGATGCCTTGCGCCTTGTAATGCGCGATGGTGGCGGCCTGCGGCGCCACGCCCTGCGCCGCGACGACGCCGGGGCCGGTCTCGGCGCTGTGAAAGACCACGGGCAGATCGCCCGCCGGGCCGTTCAGATGCGGCTCGACGATCTGCAGGGTCAGGCCGGTGGCGACGGCGGCGTCGAAGGCATTGCCGCCCTTCTCGAGGATGGCCATCCCGACGGCCGAGGCGATCCAATGCGTCGAGGTGACGACGCCGAAGGTGCCGCGGATATCCGGACGGGTCGTGAAGTCGGTCATGAAGCCTCTGTCATTGTTCGCGGGGATCGAGCGCGTCGCGCAGCCCGTCGCCCAGAAGGTTGAAGCCGAGCACCACGAGGAAGATCGCGATGCCGGGGTAAAGCGCCATCCAGGGCGCTTGGCTGAGGAAGTTCTTCGCCGTGTTCAGCATCGACCCCCAGGAGGGTGCGGGCGGCTGCTGCCCAAGGCCAAGGAAGGAGAGCGAGGCCTCGGCGATGATCGCCGTGGCGATGGTCAGCGTGGCCTGCACCAGCACCGGCGGCAGGATGTTGGGAAAGATGTAGCGGGCGAGGATCTTGCGCGTCGGCAGGCCGATGGCGCGGGCGCTGTCGACGTAATCCTCGGCCGCGACGCTCAGCACCTGGCCGCGGGTCAGCCGCACGAAGAGCGGCGTCGCCGAGATGCCGATGGCGATCATCGCATTGGTCAGCGAGGGCCCGAGGAAGGCCGCGAGCGCGATGGCGAGGATCAGGAAGGGCGCGGCGAGCAGGGCCTCGGTGCAGCGCGAGATCACGGCATCGGTCCAGCCGCCGAAATAGCCCGCCACGATGCCCAGCGGCACGCCGACGGCGACGGCAATGGCGACCGAGACCACCCCCGCGAGGAGCGAGGCCTGGGCCCCCCAGATCATCCGCGCCAGCACGTCACGCCCGATCTCGTCCGTGCCTAAGGGATGCACCAGCGAGGGCGCCTGCCGCACCGCGCCCCAGTCGGTCGCGGTGGGATCGGCGATCGGAAGCACGGGGGCCAGCATGGCGATGATCACGAAGAAGGCCACCAGAACACCGCCCAGCATGGCAGAGCGATGGGTGCGGAACTTCTTCCACACGCGGTTCTCGGGGCGGCGGTCGAGGACCGGGTCGTTCGCGCTTTCGGCGTCGACGGTCATCGGGGTCGCGGTTTGGGCCATCACTGCTTCCTCAGACGCGGGTTGAGAAGGACGTAGGCGACATCCGCAAAGAGGTTCATCACGATGAAGCCCACGGCGGTGACGAGGACGATGCCCTGCACCACGGCGTAGTCGCGGTTGAAGACGGCATCGACGATTAGCTTGCCGAAGCCCGGCACGGTGAAGATCTGCTCGGTCAGCACGGCGCCGGCGATCAGCTCTCCGAAGAGCAGGGCCGACAGGGTGACGATGGGCGTCAGCGCGTTCCGGAAGGCGTGTTTCAGGATCACCCGCCGCTCCTTGAGGCCCTTGGCGCGCGCGGTGCGCACGTAGTCCGATGTCAGCACCGTCAGCATGGCCGAGCGGGTGTGCCGCATCAGCGTCGCGGCCAGCGCCGTGCCCAGCACGAAGGCGGGCATGATCATCACCTGGATCGAGCGCAGCGGATCCTCGTCGAAGGGCACGTAACCCGAGGCCGGCAGAAGCTGCCATTTCACCGAAACCAGCAGGATCAGCATGATCCCCAGCCAGAAGTTCGGGATCGACAGGCCCGACAGCGCCACGACGTTGGCGATGTAATCGGTGACCGTGCCCTTCTTGATCGCCGAGAGGATGCCCGCCGGGATGCCGATGACCAGCGCGAAGATCATCGCCATGGTCGCAAGCTGGATCGTCACCGGCAGCTTCTCACCGATCAGCTCGAGAACCGGCTGGTTGGTGCGCAGCGAGATGCCGAGATCGCCGATCAGGGCATTGCCGATCCATGTGAAATACTGAACCGGAAGCGGGTCGTTCAGCCGGTACTTCTCGCGCAGGAATTCGATGGTCGCGGGGTCACGCTCCTCTCCGGCCATGGCAAGGACCGGATCGCCCGGCAGCAGCTTCTGCAGCGCGAAGACGAAGATCGAGATCAGGATGATCGTCGGGATCGCGACCAGCAGGCGGCGAAGGATGAAGGACAGCATGGCGGCTCTCTGCATCGGGTGTCGGCCCCGCGCGCAGCACGCGGGGCCGGGAGGGGTTTAGCCCTCGGTCTTGGTGACGCCGCTGAGGCGGATCATCCCGTCGGGGTAGGGCACGAAGCCTTCGATCGCGTCGTCGATCGCCCAGGTCCAGGTCTCGTGGTAGAGGTACACCAGCGGCGCATCCTCGTTCAGGATGTCGCGGGCCTGGTCATAAAGCTCCTTCCGCTCGGCCTGGTCGTTCGAGGCGCGGGCCTCGTCGAGAAGGCGGTCGACCTCTTCGTTGGAATAGCCCGAGTCGTTGATCCCGCCGTCGGTGGTGACGAACTGGTGGATGTTGCCATCGGGATCGACGCGGCCCGACCAGCCGACCTGGCTTGCCGTGTAGTCGCCGGCAGTCTGGTCCTGCAGCTGGGTCGCGAACTCCTTCGAGGTGATTTCGATGGTGATGCCGGCTTCGGAGACCATGGACTGCACGACCTGCATCAGCTGCAGCGGCACGTTGGTGTTGGGCACCTGCACCTCAAGCGTGATGCCGTCGCCGTAGCCGGCCTCTTCCAGCAGGGCGCGGGCGGCCTCAACGTCGCGCTCGGGGACGGGGTAATCCGCGTCGTACCAGGGCGAGTTCGGCGGGAAGGGCTGGTTGCCCGGCGCGGCGGCGCCTTCGAAGACGACCTGGTTGATGATGTCGCGTCCGATGGCGAGGCTCAGCGCCCGGCGCAGGCGCGAATCCTGGCCCCAGGGGGTATCCGCCCGCTCGCCGTTGCCGACGTTGAAGGTGATGCCCTGGTAGCCCAGCGAGACGGCACTCTCGACATTGATGCCGCCATCGGCCTCGACCTGCGCCAGATCCGTCGCGGCAAGGCGCTCGAGGATGTCGATATCGCCCGACTGCAGGTTCGCCAGACGCACGGTGGTGTCCGGGATCGGCAGGAAGGTGACGGTGTCGAAGTGGTACTCGTCGGCGTTCCAGTAATCGTCGAACTTGCTCAGCACGATGCGGTCCTGGGCGATCCGCTCCTCGAAGGCATAGGGGCCCGAGCAGACGGGGTTCAGCCCGAAATCGGCGCCCGCCTCTTCGGCGGCGGCGGGCGAGATCATCATTCCGGCACGGTCGGCCAGCTGCGCCAGCAGCGTGGCGTCCGGCCCGGACAGGTCGAGGCGGATTTCGTATTCGCCCAGCACCTCGGTGCCGGTGATCGAGGCCAGCTCGGACTTGCGGCGGCTTTCCTCGAGCGTCTGGCTGCGCTCGATATTGGCGGCCACGGCCTCGGCGTTGAAGGGCGTGCCGTCGTGGAAGCTCGCGTCCTCGCGCAGGGTGAAGGTGACCGAGGTGTTGTCCTCGGACCATTCCCACCCGGTGGCGAGCTGGGGGATGATCTCGAGATCGGGGGTGATGTCGACCAGCTTGTCGCAAAGCGAGGTATAGACGATCCGGCCCACGAAGGTGCGCGACTGGTCCGGGTCGAGCACATCGGCATCCGATTGCAGCGCGATCCGCAGATCCTGGGCCTGCGCGCCGATCGCCGTCGCGCCCAGTAGCGCCGCGGCAAGCGTCATGCGTGTAAGTGTCATTGCAACATGTCTCCTTGTGTTGGGTCGTGCCGCCCTTGGCCGAGCGGTTCTTGGATTGTCAGGCCGTCTCGCGCGGGCGCAGCGTGCCCCCGGCAAGCGCATCGGCGTACATGGCAAAGCGCGCCTGGGCCGCAGCGGTGCGGCCGCTGCCTTCGGTGGCCCGGGGCAGGGGGGCCTCTGCCGCGATCTCCTCGAAGAAGTGGCAGGCGGCGCGGTGGCCGGGCGCGGTGTCGGTCACGCGCAGCGCCGGCACATCGGCCCGGCAGGCCTCGCGCGCGAAGGGGCAGCGGGTGTGAAAGCGGCAGCCCGAGGGCGGGTCGAGCGGGCTCGGCATCTCGCCGGTCAGGGCGATCTGGTGGCGGGCGCGGCCATGCTCGGCCACCGGGATCGCCGAGAGGAGGGCGCGCGTGTAGGGGTGGCGGGGCGAGGCGAAGATCTCGTCCGTCGGGCCTTCCTCGACCACCGAGCCGAGGTACATGACCGCGACCCGGTCGCTCATGTGGCGGATCACGGCAAGGTCGTGGGCGATCACCACCAGCGTCAGGCCCAGCGCATCGCGCAGGTCCGCCAGCAGGTTGATCACCTGCGCCTGCACGCTGACATCCAGCGCCGAGACCGGCTCGTCCCCGATGATCAGCTTCGGCCCGGAGGCGAGGGCGCGGGCGATGCCGATGCGCTGGCGCTGCCCGCCCGAGAACTCGTGCGGGTAGCGGTCCGCATGCTCGGGCCGCAGCCCGACCTGCGCCAGAAGCTCCGAAACCTTGGCGCGGCGGTCCTTGGCGGACATCTCTGGGGCATGGGTCTCCAGCGGCTCGCCCACGAGGCGCCCGACGGTCATGCGCGGGTTGAGCGAGCTGAAGGGGTCCTGAAAGATGAACTGCATGTCACGGCGCAGTTCCGTCAGGGCGCGCCCCTTGGCCCTGTCGATCTGGCGCCCCTCGAAGGTCATCTGGCCCGAGGTCGGCTCGATCAGGCGCATGAGCATCCGGGCCAGCGTCGATTTCCCGCAGCCCGACTCGCCCACGATGGCGAGGGTCTCGCCCTGCCGGACCGAGAGCGAGACATCCTCCACGGCCCGCAGCACCTTGGGCTTCGCGAAGAGCGAGCCGCCGATCTTGAAATGCCGGGTGAGGTTCAGCGCCTCGAGGATCGGTTCGGGCATCAGCCGGGCTCCAGCCAGTCGTTGAGGGGGGCGAAGTGGCACAGCGCGTGGTGGCCTCCGCCGAAGTCGCGGCTGGGCGGCTCTTCGGCGCAAAGCGGCTGCGCGAAGGGGCAGCGGGTCGAGAAGCGGCAGCCCTTCGGCATCGTCTCGATCGTCGGGACGGTGCCCGGCACGGTCGCCAGCCGCTCGCGCGGGCCGGTCAGCCGCGGCATCGAGGACATCAGGCCAATCGTGTAGGGATGCTGGGGGTCGTTGAAGATCGCCTCGGCCGGGCCGGATTCGACGATTGTTCCGGCGTACATCACCGCGACCTTGTCGGCGATCTCGGCCACCACGCCCAGATCGTGGGTGATCATGATCGTGCCCATGCCGGTCTCGGCCTGCAGGTCGCGGATCAGGTCCAGGATCTGCGACTGGATCGTGACGTCGAGCGCGGTCGTCGGCTCGTCCGCGATCAGCAGCGCGGGATCGTTGGCCAGCGCCATCGCGATCATCACGCGCTGGCGCATGCCGCCCGAAAGCTGGTGCGGGTATTCGCTCATCCGCGCCTCGGGCGCCGGGATGCCGACGCGGCCCAGCATCTCGACCGCGCGGTCGCGGGCCTGCGCCTCGGAGACCGGCCTATGGGCGCGCACGGCCTCGGCGATCTGGTCGCCAACCCGAAAGGCCGGGTTCAGCGAGGTCATCGGCTCCTGGAAGATCATCGCGATATCGGCGCCGCGGTGGCGCCGCAGCGCGGCGGTATCCGACAAGTCGTAGGGCGCCCCGCGGAACTGGATGTCGGCCTCGGTAATGGTTGCCGCGCCCTTCGGCAGCAGGCCCATGATCGCGAGCGAGCTCACGCTTTTGCCGCAGCCCGACTCGCCCACGATGCACAGCGTCTCGCCCGGGGCGACGGAGTAGCGCAGGCCCTTAAGAAGGTCGGTCTGCGAGGCGCCGAAGCCGAGGCTGAGCGCGCGCACGTCGAGCAGCGGAGCGGATGTGGTGGAGGGCGTGACCAATGTTCAAACCATTCATTGATTGGTTTCGACCGTATCCGGCAACTTTCTTACGTCAATGCCGCCCGCCAATTCGGAATGCATCACGGAGATTTGTGCATGGAATTTGTCACCTCTGCCTATCGATTGGGCAGAGCGCATTTGGCTGGCGGGCAGCAGCGCAGTCCCGCGCCTCCTAACCATGGCTTCGCAGGGGGGCCGGGGTGCAGGGCGCAGAGGGCGCGAAACCGCTCCGCTCTCACGATATTGCAATCGTATGCAATCGCCGTAAGCTGCCCCCGTGAAGACAGCAGGGACAGGTGACATGACCGCGCAGAGCAACCAGCCGCCCGCCGGGGCAGAGTACCTCAAGGCGCCGGGGCGCAGCATCGCCGAGGACGACAGCCGCACCGCAGAGCTGGTCGCCGAGGTGATCGCGCGCGTCCGGGCCGAAGGCGACGCCGCGGTCCGCGACTATTCCATCCGCTTCGACAAGGCCGATCTCGACAGCTTCGAGGTGACTGCCGCGCAGCGCGAGGCGGCGCTCGATGCGCTCGATCCGCAGACGCGGGCCGATACCGAGTTCGCCATCGCCAATGTCCGCCGCTTCGCCGAGGCACAGCTCGGCTCTCTCACCGAGATAGAGGTCGAGGTGCTGCCCGGCGTGCATCTGGGCCACCGCAACATCCCGCTCGAACGCGTCGGCTGCTACGTGCCGGGCGGGCGCTACCCGCTGCTCTCGGCGCCGATCATGACCATCGTGCCGGCCAAGGTCGCCGGCGTGGGCGAGGTCATCGCCTGTCTGCCGCCAAACGCGCACGAGGCGATGGTGGCCGGCTGCCACCTTGCCGGGGCGGACCGCATCTTCCGCATCGGCGGGGCGCAGGCCATCGCCGCCATGGCGCTGGGCACAGAGACCGTGCCGCGCGTCGACAAGATCGTCGGCCCCGGCAATGCCTTCGTGAACGAGGCCAAGCGGCAGGTCTTCGGCCCCGTCGGCATCGACCAGCTGGCCGGCCCCTCCGAGATCTTCATCCTCGCCGACGAGACCGGCGATGCCGAGATGATCGCGACCGATCTTCTGGCCCAGGCAGAGCATGACGTGCGCACCCGCGTCGGTCTGATCACCACCCATCGCCCCCTGGCCGAGGCGGTGCTGGCCGAGGTCGAGCGCCAGCTTGGCGATCTGTCCACCGCCGAGACGGCGGGCGCCGCCTGGCGCGACTTCGGCGAGATCGCCCTCGTGTCGGACGAGGCGGCGATGATTGCCTATTCCGACATCATCGCGGCCGAGCATCTGCAGGTGCATACGCTCGATCCCAAGGCCATGGCGAAGAAGCTGTCGCACTATGGCTCTCTCTTCATCGGAGAGCTGTCGAGCGTGGTCTATTCCGACAAGTGCTCGGGCACGAACCACACGCTGCCGACCATGGCGGCGGGGCGCTATACCGGCGGGCTCTGGGTCGGCAGCTATCTCAAGACCGTGACGCACCAGTGGCTGACGCCCGAGGGCGTCGCCGCCGTCGCCCCGCCCGCCGCGCGGCAGGCCGCGACCGAGCGGCTGGAAGGCCACCGCCGCGCCGCGCAGCTGCGGCTCGACCGGATGCAGGGCTAGGGCGCGCCGCTGTCCTGCCCCCGAGGTGGCATCGGGGGCAGGGGCGGGGCCAGCGGCAGCGAGGCCTCGAAAAAGGCCTGGGCGATCTGGCACAGCCGCGCCTCCTCGCCGGGGCGGCCGATGATCTGCAGGCCCAGCGGCAGCCCCTCTGCCAGCCCGCAGGGCACCGAGATCGCGGGATGGCCCGTCAGGTTGAAGGGGAAGGTGCGCATCGGCGTCCAGACCGCGCCCCCCTCGAAGGCCGAGAAGGGCAGGGCCGGTCCCAGCGTCGTCGCGCAGATCAGCACGTCGAAGGGGGCGAGGGCCGCGTCCATCGCCGCCGTCAGCCCCTTTGCCACCTGCCGTGCGGCGGCAAGATCCTCGGGCGTCAGCAGCGCGCCGCTGATCAGGTTGGCGCGGGCATCGCGGCCGTAGCGGTCGTAATGCTGCGCGAGGCGGGGGGCATGCACCTCCAGCGCCTCGGCCTGAAGGATCACACTCGCGGCCTCCTCGTAGGGCGCATAGGGCGGCAGATCGGCCAGCACGACCGGCATCCCCAGCCGCGACAGCAGCCCCACCGCATCATCGAGGGCCGGCAGCAGCGCCGGATGCGCCGCCGCATCCTCCAGCCAGCCGCGGGCATAGCCGATGCGCAGCCCGGTCGGGTCCTGCCCCAGCCGCTCCGTCACCGGGCGGCCCGCCATCACCTCCAGCAGCAGCGCGGCCTCTGCCGGGGTCGCGGCGAGGGGCCCAACGCAGTCGAGGTGCGGCGAGAGGGGGAAGGCCCCCTCCGCCGGCACCAGCCCGCGCGTCGGCTTCAGCCCGGTCACCCCGCAATAGGCCGCGGGGCTGCGGATCGAGCCGCCGGTATCGGTGCCCACCGCGCCGCGCAGCAGCCCGCCCGCCACCGCTGCGGCAGAGCCGGAGGAGGAGCCGCCGGTGATATGCGCCCCGTTCCATGGGTTGCGCGCCGGGGGATGCGGCTGATCCCAGGCCGGGCCGGTCAGGGCAAACTCGTAGGTCACCAGCTTGGCCAGCGGGATCGCGCCCGCCGCGCGCAGACGGGCCACGGCCTCGGCATCGCGCGCCGCCGGCACCGGATCGACGGAAGCGGAGCCGAAGGTGCCCGGCTGGCCTGCGACATCGACGATGTCCTTCACGCCCAGCGGCAGGCCGTGCAGCGGCCCGACCGCTTCGCCTGCGTCCAGCGCCGCCTGGGCCGCCTCTGCCGCCTGCATCGCGCCGCCTGCGTCCAGATAGGCCACGGCGCCGATACCGGGATCGCGCGCCGCAATCCGGTCCAGCGCCGCCTGCATCAGCGCCGGCGCCGTGAGCGCGCCCTGCCGCAGGGCCAGCGCCTGCTCGGCGAGGGGCGTGTCGAGCGGATCAGTCATCGCCGGCCTCCGCCCGCAGCCGCCGCGCCGTCTCGCGCAGCGACAGGGCCGCGGGCAGGGCGGCCGCGACCTCCGCTGGCGGCGGCGCGATGCCGAGCTCGGCAAGGGCGGCGGCCAGGGTGTCCTGGTCCGAAAGGGGCGCGGGATCGGGCATGGAACACTCCTCGCAAAGCACTTGAATACGTATGCACATCCGGTAGGGTCGGGGAAAGAGGCACAGCTCGATGAGGGACGCGATGGCAGGTCAGGACAAGGCCGAGGGGCCCATGGGCGAGGCGGCGCAGCAGGCAAGGCCGCAGGCGCTGGGCGCGGCGCCTGAGGCAAAGGTGCTGCAAAGCGAGCGGCGCGATTTCACCGATCTGGTGCCGACGGATCGCCCGCGCGCGCAGTCGATGCAGGGCTTTGACGACTGCTACACCGACATCGTCGACTACATCGTCCGCTGCACCCACAAGATCTGGGACGAGCGCGACGTGGGCCTGATCTATACCCATTACACGCATAACTGCGTCCTTTATGGCACCATGGGCGCGCTCTACACCCGCGAAGAGGTCGTGCGCGACACGATCCAGCGCCTCGTCTCCTTCCCCGAGCGGCGCGGGATGGCGACGCAGGTGGTCTGGGGCGGCGACGACCGCGAGGGGTTCTATACCTCGCATCTCGTCACCGGCTCGGGGCGCTATACGCAGAACGGGCATTTCGGCCCGGCCAGTGGCCGCCCCTTCGTCAGCCGCACCATCGCGGACTGCATGATCTACCAGAACAAGATCTATCGCGAATGGGTCGTGGCCGACCAGATGGCCATCGTGAAGCAGCTTGGCCTCGATCCGCAGGCCTGGGCCGAGAGGATCGCGACCGCGAAGCTGTCGCAGGGCGTCAACTCGCTCGATATCGGCGAGACGGGGGCGATGCTGGGCCAGTACCCCCCCGCGGAGGAGGCGGACCTCAGCCTCGCCTCCACCGACCTCGAGCGGCGGGTGCTGGACTGGATGCACCAGGTCTACAATCGCAAGATGTTCGGCCGCATCCGCGCCGAATACGCGCCGACCGCGCAGTACCACGGCCCCCTGATGAAGGAGCTGTATGGCGTCACATCGGTCATGCATCAGACCATCGGCCTCGTGGGATCCTTGCCCGACGCGCAATTCGCGCCGCAGCACATCTGCTCGACCCCCTGCGACGAGGGCGGCACCAAGGTCGCCGTGCGCTGGATCATGGAGGGGCATCACCTGGGCTACGGCGGCATCGAAAGCTTCGGCGATCCGACCGGCAAGCGGGTGCAGGTCATGGGCATCACCCATCTGCACTACAAGGACGGGCGCATCGTCGACGACTGGACGGTCTATGACGAGCTGTCGATGCTGGTGCAGGTCAAGATGGCGCAGCTTGCGGATCGGCCCTCGGCCCTGGCGGAGTGACCTGTTCCTCGCCGCCGGTGCCGCTATGCTGGGCGCCTGACGAGATTGGCGGCGAGGACGGACATGGCGGACAGACCGGTGACATCCGTGGACGTGGCGCGCCTTGCCGGCGTCAGCCAGTCCGCTGTCTCGCGCTACTTCACGCCCGGCGCCTCGGTCTCGGCCCGCATGGCCGAGAAGATCCGCGAGGCTTCTGACACGCTGGGCTATCGGCCCAACGTTCTGGCACGCTCGCTGATCACCGGGCGCAGCCGGATCGTCGGGCTGGTGGTCCATTACCTCGAGAACCAGTTCTATCCCGAGGTGGTGGAAAAGCTGTCCGTCGCGCTGCAGGCGCAGGGCTACCACGTGCTGCTGTTCATGGCGCAGCGCACGGTGGGCGATGTCGGGCCGGTGGTGCAGGACATCCTCGATTACCGCGTCGATGCCATCGTCATGGTCTCGGTCTCCGTCAGCTCGGTCCTGGCAGAGCGCTGCGCCGCGCTGTCGATCCCGGTGCTGCTGTTCAACCGCGATCAGCCCGCGACGGGGCTGCGGGCCGTCACCTCGGACAACATCGAGGGCGGGCGCCTTGCCGCGCAGGTGCTGCTGGCCGGCGGCGCGCGGCGCATCGGCCATCTCGCCGGCTTCGAGGAGGCGCAGACCCAGATCGAGCGCGAACAGGGCTTTACCGAGGCGCTGGCCGAGGCCGGGCAGTCCATCAGCGCCCGCGCGGTGGGCAACTACCATTATGCCCAGGCGGCAGAGGCGACGCGGGCGCTGATGGCGGACCGACCCGACGCGATCTTCGCGGCGGACGATCACATGGCCTTCGCCGCGCTCGACGTGATCCGCCACGAGTTCCGCCTGCGGGTGCCCGAGGATGTCGCCGTGGTCGGTTTCGACGACGTGCCGATGGCCGCCTGGCCCAGCTTCGACCTGACGACGATCCGGCAGCGGCGCGACCTGATGGTCGAAGGCGCGGTGGCCGACCTCATCGCCGCGATCGAGGGCGAGGAGGGGGACACCCCGCGCAAGCGCCGCATCCCGCCCGAGCTGGTCGAGCGCGGCACCACTCGCCGCGCCTGATCCCTCAGCTCCAGCGGCAGATACAGGCGCCCCAGCCGTCCAGCCGGATCTCCCGCCCTTCCAGATCGGCGCCCGAGGCCATGACCGGCTCTGCCGCGCGCGGCAGGGCGAAGCGCTGCGGCTCGCGCGCCATGTTCAGCACCACGCACAGACCCCCTTCGCCGATTTCGCGCGCATAGGCGAAGAGGGCAGGGTGATTCGGCGCAAGGTCGCGGTAGCCGCCGTAAACCAGCGCGGGTTCGGCATGGCGCAGGGCGATCATCGCGCGGGTCCAGTCGTAGATGCCCTTCGGGTCGGCGCGGTCGGCGGCGACATTGACCGCCTCCGCGTTCGGGTTGATGACCAGCCATGGCTGCCCGCTGGTGAAGCCGGCCCCCGGCCCCCCGTCCCATTGCATCGGCGTGCGCGTATGGTCGCGGCTGGTCCGGTTGAGGCGGGCGAGGAACTGCGCCTCGTCGGCGGTGCCGGCCTTCTGCGCGCGGGCCCAGGCATTGCGCACGGCGATGTCGTCGAACTGCGCGATCGCGGTGAAGGGGAAGTTCGTCATCCCGATCTCGTCGCCCTGGTAGAGGAAGGGCGTGCCGACCTGCGTCAGCAGCAGGGTCATCAACGCCTTGGCAGAGGGAACGCGCCAGCCCGGCGCGTCGTCGCCGTAGCGGCTGACCGGGCGGGTGGTGTCGTGATTGGCAAGGTAGACCGTGGTCCAGCCATGCGCGTCCATGCTGGCGGCCTGCCGGGCGAAGATCGCCTTGAACTCCGGCAGGGTCCAGTCGCGGGGCCAGCCGCCCTCGCCACGGTCGAACTCCACCACGTCGAACTGGAAGATCATGTCCAGCTCGCCGCGCCGGGCATCGACCATCCGCCGCATCTGCGCCTGGTCGAGGCCATTGCCCTCGCCCACCGTCATCACGTCGTACTGCGACAGCACCTCGGTGCGCATCTCGCGCAGGTAGTCGTGCAGATGCGGCCCCTCGGCATAATGCTTCTGCGGCGTGCCCCCCTCGGGGATCGGCGGAAAGCCGGGCGTCTTGGAGATGAAGGGGATCACGTCCATGCGGAAGCCGTCGACGCCCTTGTCGAGCCAGAAGCGCATGAGGTCCCAGACTGCGCCGCGCACCGCGGGGTTCTCCCAGTTCAGATCCGGCTGCTCGGGCGCGAAGAGGTGCAGGTAGTACTGGCCCGTCGCCTCGTCCCAGCTCCAGGCGGGGGTGGAGAAGAAGCTGGGCCAGTCGTTCGGCGGGCCGCCGCCGGGGGCGGGATCGGCCCAGATGTACCAATCGCGCTTCTGCGCATCGCGGCTGGCGCGGCTTTCCGCGAACCAGGCGTGCTGATCCGAGGTGTGATTGACCACGAGGTCCACCAGCAGCTTCATCCCCCGCGCATGCAGCCCCGCCAGCAGCGCGTCGAACTCCTCCATGCTGCCGAATTTTTCCGACACGGCGCGGTAGTCGCGGATGTCATAGCCGTTGTCGCGGTCCGGGCTGTCGTAATGCGGGGAAAGCCAGATCACGTCGACGCCGAGGTCCGACAGGTGGTCCAGCCGCGCGGTGATCCCGGCGAGGTCGCCGATCCCGTCGCCGTTGCCGTCCATGAAGCTGCGCGGGTAGATCTGGTAGGCCACGGCCTCCTTCCACCAGGCGCGCGCGATGCCGTTCACCCTATCTGTCGTCATGGCTAGAGACCGGGCGCCTCGACACGCTGGCCGTCCGGGCCGAAGACATGGCAGGCGCCCGGCGGGATGCGCGCATGCACCGTCTCGCCGATCTCCATGTCCGCCGCCTTGCCGGCCTTGAGCGCGATCATGTCCTCCTTGGCGCGGATCGCGAACATGGTGGAATCGCCCAGCTTCTCGACCGAGTAGACCGGCGCGGACAGGTTGCCGCCCTCGGAGACGACCTCCACGTCCTCGGCCCGGAAGCCCAGCGTGACGGGGCCTGAGACGGGATGCGGCAGCCCCTCGACGCGCAGCACGGGCGAGGTGAAGGTCCCGCCCGCGATCTCGCCCTCGATCAGGTTCATCGCCGGCGCGCCGATGAAGCTGGCGACAAAGGTATTGGCGGGGCGGTCGTAGATCTCCATCGGCGGGGCGACCTGTTGGGCCACGCCCTTGTTCATCACCACCACGCGGTCGGCCAGTGTCATCGCCTCGACCTGGTCGTGGGTGACGTAGATCGTCGTGGTCTTCAGCGTGTGGTGCAGGTTGGCGATCTGCGCCCGGGTCGAGACGCGCAGCTTGGCGTCGAGGTTCGACAAGGGCTCGTCCATCAGGAAGGCATTGGGTTCGCGCACGATGGCGCGGGCGAGGGCCACGCGCTGCCGCTGCCCGCCCGAGAGCGCGGCGGGCCGCCGGTCGAGAAAGCCGGTCAGTTCGACCATCTCGGCGGCCTTCATCACCCGCTCATGGTGCTGGTCCTTCGGCACCTTCCGGATGCGCAGCGGGAAGCGGATGTTCTCGTAGACCGTCATGTTGGGGTAGAGGCCGTAGGACTGGAACACCATGGAGATATCGCGGTCCTTCGGCTCCAGCCGGTTCACCATCTTGTCGCCCAGCCAGATCTCGCCCTCCGTCACCTCCTCGAGGCCGGCGATCATCCGCATCGTCGTGGACTTGCCGCAGCCCGAGGGGCCGAGCAGCACGAGGAACTCGCGATCCGGGATATGCAGCGTCAGGTCGTCGACGCCGACGAAGTCGCCCCAGCGGCGGCTGATGCCCTTGAGATTGATTTCGGCCAAGGGATTATCCTTTCACGGCGCCGGCGGTCAGCCCGCCGACGATCTGGCGCTGGAAGAACATCACCAGCAGGAACAGCGGCACCGTCGCCGAGACCACGGATGAGACGGCGAACATCACGTTCCCCTCGTTCTGGATCGAGCCGAGGAAGCTGGCGATCTTGGGGATCATGGTCTGGTTGTCCTGCCGCAGCAGCATCGCGGTGACGGCGAAGTCGTTGTAGGCGAGGAGGAAGCTGAAGAGCCCCGTGGTGATGATGCCCGGCCACATCACGGGCAGGATCACCGTGCGAAAGGCCTGGAAGCGGGTGCAGCCGTCGACCATCGCAGCCTCGTCGAGATCGCGCGGGACGCTCAGGAAGAAGCTGTGCAGCATCCACAGGGTGAAGGGCTGGTTGATCGCCACCAGCACGATGATCGAGGTGGTGAGCGTGCCCCAGATGTTCAGCTCGAAGAAGGGCACGAGGTAGCCGGAGACCAGCGTGATATGCGGCATCGCGCGGAAGATCAGCGCGACGATCAGGATCCAGAAGGCATAGCGATAGCCCGAGCGGGCAAGGGCATAGCCGCCCAGCGTGCCCAGGATCAGCGACAGCGTCACGGTGGCGACCGTGACGATGGCGGTCGACAGCGCCGCGGCCCAGAAATCGTTCAGCACCCAGGCGCCGTAGTAGCCATCCCCGGTAAAGGCCCCGCCGGTCTGGCGGACCGTGTTCACCCCGGTCAGGGCATTGGTCCAGTCCACCCGGCTGAAGAAGTCGGGCTCGACCTTGAAGCTGCCCCAGGCGGTCCAGAGGAAGGGGAAGCCGGCGGTGACCATCCAGACCAGCACGAAGAGCGTGGCGAAGACGGACAGCAGGCGGGAGGGGCGGTGCGCGGTCATGGCAATCCTCAGGCTGGCTTGCGCGAGAAGTCGCGCCATGTGCGGATCAGGACGGGCATCAGCAGGATGACCACGAAGAGGATCGTCATCATCGAGGTCGCGGCGGCACTGCCGAAAAGCTGGCCGTTCTCGGCCTTCAGGTCATTGAAGATGATGAAGGACAGCGAGGTGGCGCGGGCCTGCGCGTTGAAGCCGACGATGGGTTCGAGCACGCGGAAATTGTCCATCAGCTGCACCAGCGCGACGAAGGTCGCCAGCGGCACGAGGTGCGGGATCACGACGAAGCGCACCCGCTCCCAGCGGCTGGCGCCGTCGATCATCGCGCTTTCCAGCGTGTCCTGCGGCACGGTCTGCAGCCCGGCGTAGAACACCACGAAGGAGAAGGGCGCCGCGATCCAGATGCCGTAAAGGAACAGCACCGCCCATGTCAGCGGCCCCGAAGAGCCGATGGAAAGCGTCGGATCGTCGGCAATCCATTGCAGCGCGCGGCCAAGGATGCCGCGGCTGTTGAGCATCCAGTAGAGCACCAGCGATCCGATCAGCGGCGTGATGATCATCGGCAGGAGCGAGACGAAGATCACTGGCCCCTTCAGCACCTTGGGGATGCGGTTCACCGCCAGCGCGATCCAGAACCCCAGCGCGATGCCGCAGGGCGTCACGACCAGCGTATAGGCGATGGTGAACCCGAGGGCGCGGTAGAAGGGCAGCTGCGAGACCCGGCTCCAGAACTGGCCCCAGCTGCCCGAGGCGGACCAGAAGGCCGCGATCTCGCCCGTGGCAAGGTGGTTGCGGTTGAGGTAGGTGCCCAGCCCGTTGAACCGCCCCAGCGGCTGCGCGGCGCGCAGGGCGTTCGTCGCCTCGGCATCGACCCGCGTCTCGGTGGTGCAGCCGCCGAAGGGCGAACATGTCTCGACCTCGTGCAGGATCTGCCCGTGCTCGACGAAAAGCGACTGCACGAGGACCGAGCCGATGGGCAGCGCGATGAAGAGGATCATCGCGATGGCCGAGGGCAGGATGAAGAACAGGAAGCTTCGGTGCGGCATGGCGGGCAGCCTCCGGCGCGGGCGTCAAGGGGCGTCAGGGGGGCGCTAAGGCCCCCCCTTGGGGCCGGGGCCGCAGGGCCCCGGCAGGCGGATCAGTTCAGGAAGCCGCGTTCCTGCGCGGCGGCGGTATAGGCCGCCTCGACGCCTTCCAGCGCCTGCTCCGCGCTCTCGTTGCCCTGGAAGTAATCGACCAGCTCGGTCCCTAGCGCCGAATGCATAAGGTCCATGAAGGGCGTCGTCGGATAGGCGACGCCGCCCTCGAGGTTGGCGACGATGCCAACGGCATTGGCGGTCGGCTCGTAGCCCTCGATCATCCAGCTCGCGCCGGTGGGCTCTTCCTGCGCCAGCTCGGGCGCGATGCCGTACATCATCGCCTGGAAGCTGGCCGCCGCATCCTCGTCCGAGATGTTCTGCGCGATCGAGAAGCCGTCCCAGAACAGGGCGGCGCCGGGAATGCCCTTGTCCGCAACAGAGGGCGCGGCGATCAGCACGGTCTCGGCGGCGACCTCGGGGTAGTCGCCCTCGGTGTCGATCAGCGGCCCGGCCTGGCTGGCCCAGAGCTGGCCGATCGCGGCCTCTCCGGCGCCCCACATCTTCGATCCCTCGAGCGATCCGATGGTCAGGTAGTCGGGATCCATGAACTCGGTCATCGCCTTCATCATCTCGAGCGCGGCGATGCCCTCGGGGCTGTTCACCGCCGGCTCGGCAGAGCCGGGGGCGAAGAATTGCCCGCCCTCGGCCGAGTACATGTTGATGAATTCCTCGGCCAATTCCCAGCCGGGGGCGTAGGAGGAGACGAGCGGATATTCAATCAGCCCGGCGTCGCGGATGATCTGCGCATCCTCCAGGACCTCTTCCCAGGTCGCGGGCATCTCCTCGATCCCGGCCTCGTCGAAGATGTCTTGCCGGATGAAAAGGTGCTGGCCGTTCACCATGAAGGCCACGGCCATGATCTTCCCGTCGATGCGGATCAGCTGCTGGTCGGTCAGCTGGTCGCCATACTCGGCCACCAGATCGTCCAGCGGCCGCGCCAGCCCGGCGTTCAGCAGCGGCGGCAGGGAGTTGTTGGCGATGACCGCGACGGTATATTCCGCCGGGTTGATCGACAGCGCCGGAACCTGCAGGTTCTTGTGCTCTTCGGTCTGGTTGACCGAGACCGTGACGCCGTCTCCGGCGCAGCTGTTCACGCGCTCCATCACCAGGTCGAGCGCGTTGAAGTCATTGGCCAGCACCCGCACCGATCCATCGCCCTCGATGCCGCATTCGGCAAGGGCGGCGGCGGGAGCCAGGGCGAGAAGGGCGGCGGCGCTGATACGAGAAAGACGGGTCATCGTCTGTGATCCTTCCTGTCGGGGGTCGGTGCGGCCCTTCGGGCTTCTGACCGAAAATTTGCGACTCTGTCGGTTTGCAATCGTATGCACGCCTTAAATTTCAGAACAAGACTGTCATTTCATCTTTTCGTTTCGGCAAGCCGCCGCGGCCCCCTGCAACCCGGAAGATTTCTCTTGCAGCCCGAGGTGGCGCGGCTTTAGGCATATTGCATACGATTGCAAAATCGGGCGCGGCGAGGGGGGAGACGCGGCATGGCCATCCATCTCAAAGAGGGCAAGGCGGCGGCGGAGCGCATTTCGGACGACGCCAAGGTCCGCGATACCGTGGAACGCGCGCTTGCCCGGATCGAGGCGGAGGGCGACGCCGCGGTGCGCGCCTTCAGCCAGGATTTCGACCACTACGCGCCCGAGAGCTTTCGCCTGACCGAGGATCAGATCGCCGCGCTGATCGCCCGGCTCAGCCCGCAGGAGCTGGCCGATATCCGTTTCGCCCAGGCGCAGGTGCGCCGCTTCGCCGAGGCGCAGCGCGCCTCGATCACCGATATCGAGGTCGAGACGCTGCCCGGCGTGATCCTGGGCCACAAGACGATCCCGGTGCAGTCGGTCGGCTGCTACGTGCCGGGCGGCAAGTTCCCGATGGTCGCCTCGGCGCATATGTCGGTTCTGACCGCCAGCGTCGCCGGCGTGCCCCGCATCGTCGCCTGCACGCCCCCGTTCCGTGGGCAGCCGAACCCCGCCGTCATCGCCGCGATGCACATGGGCGGCGCGCATGAGATCTGGGTGCTGGGCGGTATTCAGGCCGTCGGCGCGATGGCGCTGGGCACCGAGACCATGGCCCCCGTCGACATGCTGGTCGGCCCCGGCAACGCCTATGTCGCCGAGGCCAAGCGCCAGCTTTATGGCCGTGTCGGCATCGACCTTTTCGCCGGACCGACCGAGACCCTGGTGATCGCCGACGAGACCGTGGATGCCGAGCTTTGCGCGACCGACCTGCTGGGACAGGCCGAGCATGGCTACAACTCGCCCGCCGTCCTGCTGACCACCTCGCGCGTCCTGGCCGAGGCCACGCTGGCCGAGGTGGCGCGCCTGCTGCAGATCCTGCCCACCGCCGAGACGGCTGGCAAAAGCTGGGAGGATTACGGCGAGGTCATCCTCTGCGAGGATCATGACGAGATGCTGAAACTTGCGAACGAGATCGCCTCCGAGCATGTGCAGGTGATGACCGACCGCGACGACTGGTACCTCGAGAAGATGACAAGCTACGGCGCCCTGTTCCTTGGCCCCCGCACCAATGTCGCCAATGGCGACAAGGTGATCGGCACCAACCACACGCTCCCGACGAAGAAGGCCGGCCGCTATACCGGCGGCCTCTGGGTCGGCAAGTTCCTCAAGACGCACAGCTACCAGCGCGTCACCACCGACGAAGCCGCCGCCGGGATCGGCGCCTATGGCAGCCGGCTCTGCATGCTCGAAGGCTTCGTCGGGCACGCCGAGCAGTGCAACCTGCGGGTCCGCCGCTACGGCGGGGCGAATGTCCCTTACGGCGAGGCCGCGCCGGTGCTGGCGGGGCAGGAGGCGTCGGAATGATCCTGCCGCGCACCCCCTCCTTCCGCCTGGGCGGGCGCCGCGCGCTCGTCACCGGCGCCTCGTCGGGCATCGGGCTCGGCTGCGCCGCGGCGCTGGCCGAGGCGGGGGCCCATGTCACCTGCGTCGCCCGCCGCGAAGGCCCGCTTGAGGAGGCCGTGCAGGCGATGCGGGCCGAGGGCTGGCAGGCCGAGGCGCGGGCGATGGACATCGCGGATCTCGAGGCGCAGGCCGGTCTCTTCGACGGGGCGCCCTTTGATGTCGTCGTGAATGCCGCCGGCACGGCGCGCCATTCCCCCGCGCTCGACACCGCGGCGCAGGATTTCGACGCGGTGATGGGGCTGAACCTGCGCGCCGCCTACTTCCTGTCGCAACAGGCCGCCCGCGCGTTGGTCGCGGCGGGGCGGGGCGGCAGCCTGATCCATATCTCCAGCCAGATGGCGCAGGTCGGCGGCATCGACCGCGCCGTTTATTGCGCCTCGAAGCACGCGCTCGAAGGCATGGTGAAGGCCATGGCGATCGAATGGGGGCCGCAGGGCATCCGCATCAACACCATCTGCCCGACCTTCGTGCGCACCCCGCTGACCGAACCGACCTTCGCCGACCCGCAAAAGCGCGCCTGGCTCGAGGGGCGGATCAAGCTGGGCCGCGCCGGAGAGGTCGAGGATATCATGGGCGCCGCCCTCTACCTCGCCTCGGATGCCGCGGCGCTGGTGACGGGCACGGCGCTGATGGTCGACGGCGGCTGGACCGCGGAATGACGGGCGCCGGGCCGGTCGCCCGCGCGCAGGAGAGGACTTGAGGGACATGAGCATGACACCCACGGAAATGGCCGGCCGCATCGTCCGCTACGGCGAATTGCAGCCCTGCCGCACCGCCTTCATCGACGCCCATACGCCGGGCTCGGACCAGAAGGAGAACTTCACCATCATCGGCGGCGGCGTCTCGGAAAGCGCCGATCAGCACGTGCACATCAACGAGGCGCATGGCTTCAACATCGGTGCCGCCGGGCAGCCGCCGAAATGCCGCAACTCGCTGCACAGCCACCGCACGGCGGAGGTCTTCTTCGTCCTCAAGGGGCGCTGGCGCTTCTTCTGGGGCCGCTGGGGCACGGCGGGCGAGGTCGTGCTGGAAGAGGGCGACATCATCAACATCCCCACCGGCATCTTCCGCGGCTTCGAGAACATCGGCACCGATTACGGGATGATCATGGCGGTGCTGGGCGGCGACGATGCCGGCGGCGGCGTGATCTGGGCGCCGCAGGTGATCGAGGACGCGCGGGACCACGGCCTCGTGCTGGGCGAGAACGGCAAGCTCTACGACAGCAAGAAGGGCCAGAGCTTGCCCGAGGGCGTCGGCCCCATGCCGCTGCTGACCGAGGCGGAGCTGACGCAGTTCCCCGAGCTTGCGGCGCTGGACGTCGTGCCGGGCCATGTCGCGCGCTACTGGGACCTCATGGCCCTCGCGCAGAAGGAGCCGGCGAAGGTCATCGGCGCCGAGGCCCGGCTCAAGGACCGCCCCGGCTTCGAGGTGGAGCTTCTGACCCGCGGCTCGATCCCCGGGGAGATGCACAGCCACGACCGCCACACCGTCCTGATGGGCATGCGCGGGCACTGGCGCTTTGCCTGGGACGGCGGCGAGACGACGCTCGCGCCCGGCGACACGCTCTCGGTCCCGCCGGGCCTCGCCCATTCCCTCGCCCCCGCGATGACCGGCGAGGCCAGCCTCTACCGCGTCAAGGCGACCGAGGATCCCGCCGGCCCGACCTGGCGCGGCTGAAAACCCCCTCCGGCGGCCCAGCCGCAGTGCCGCCGGACCCCATGACGACGGAGTGACGATGAGCAGGATACTCACCACCCATGTCGGCTCTCTCCCGCGCAGCCAGGAGGTGGTCGATTTCATCTTCTCGCGCGAGAGGGGGACGCCCTACGATCCCGCCGCCTTCGAGGCCGCGATGACCCGCGCGGTCTCCGAGACGGTGCGGCGGCAGGTCGTGGCCGGCGTCGATGTCGTTTCGGACGGCGAGACGTCGAAGATCAGCTACGCGACCTACGTGAAGGATCGCTACACCGGCTTCGAGGGCGACAGCCCGAGAAACGCGCCCGCCGACCTCAAGCTTTTCCCCGGCTTCCTCCAGCGCATCTCGGAGGCGGGCGGCACGCCGCACTATGCGCGCCCGATGTGCGTGGGCGAGGTGCGCTCCAAGGGGCAGGGCGAGCTCGAGACCGATATCGCGAACCTCAAGGCGGCGATAGCCGAGCATGGCGCGGCGCGCGGCTTCATGAACGCGGCCTCGCCGGGGGTGATCGCGCTCTTCCTGCAGAACGCGCATTACAAGACGCGCGAGGCCTATCTCGCCGCGCTCGCCGATGCGATGAAGGCGGAATACGAGACCATCGTGGCGGCGGGCCTCGACCTGCAGCTCGATTGCCCGGATCTCGCGCTGTCGCGGCACATGCTCTTCGCCGATCTGACCGATGCGGAGTTCGTGAAGATCGCCGCCTCCCATGTCGAGGCGCTGAACCACGCGCTGCAGGACATCCCCGAGGAGCGGGTGCGCATCCACATCTGCTGGGGCAACTACGAGGGGCCGCATGTCTGCGATATCGGCATGGATCAGGTCTTTGCTACGCTGATGGCCGCCAAGGCGCGCTACGTGCTGTTCGAGACCTCGAACCCCCGCCACGCCCATGAATGGGAGGTCTTCCGCGACCGCCGGGCCGAGATCCCTCAGGGCAAGGTGCTGGTGCCCGGCGTCGTCGACACCACGACGAACTTCGTCGAGCATCCGCGCCTCGTCGCGCAGCGGCTTGAGCGGTTCACGGGTCTCGTCGGGACCGGACGGGTCATGGCCGGCAGCGATTGCGGCTTCGGCACCTTTGCCGGCTTCGGCGCGGTCGATCCGGACATCGCCTATGCCAAGCTGGCCGCCATGGCCGAAGGGGCGGCGCTGGTCTCCTGATGCTGCCACTGGTCCTGCTTCCGGGGATGATGTGCGACGCGCGGCTCTTCGTGCCGCAGATCGCCGCCCTCTCGGGGGTGCGGGCGGTGCAGGTGGCCCCGCTTGGCGGGCAGGAGACGACGGCGGCGCTGGCCGCCGAGGTGCTGGCCCATGCGCCGCCGCGCTTCGCCCTTGCCGGCCTCTCGATGGGCGGCATCGTCGCGATGGAGGTACTGGCCCGGGCGCCCGGCCGCGTCGCGCGGGTCGCGCTCATGGACACCAACCCGCTGGCCGAGGCGCCGGAGATGCAGGCCCGGCGGGTCCCCCAGATGGAGCGTGTGGCGCGCGGCGGCCTTGCGCAGGTGATGCGGGACGAGATGAAGCCGAATTACCTCGCCCCCGGTCCGCGCCGGGCCGAGGTGCTTGATCTGTGCATGCAGATGGCGCTGGCACTGGGGCCCGAGGTGTTCCGCCGCCAGTCGCTGGCCTTGATGCACCGGCCCGACCGGCAGGCGGCGCTGCGCGGGCATGACGCCCCGGCGCTGGTCCTCTGCGGGCGGCACGATCGCCTCTGCCCGGTCGAGCGGCATGTCCTCATGGCGGATTTGCTGCCGCGGGCGCGGCTGGAGATCGTCGAGGGGGCAGGGCACCTGCCCACGCTCGAAGCGCCCGAAGAGACAACCGCCGCGCTGATGCGCTGGCTCGAGGAGGAGGATTGATGGACGAGACGCTTCTGGACCTGCTGCGGCAGGTCGATACCCCCACCGTCTGCAACGCCATCGAGGTGGCGCAGGGCCGGCGCGGCTTCGACGCCTTTACCCGCGGCACGGTCCTCGCCTCTGCCCCCGAAGCCGGGGCCATCGTCGGGCAGGCCCGCACCGCGCGCATCGCCGCGACCCGCCCGCCCGAGGAGCCGGCGGAGGTCATCCGCGCCCGCCGCATGGACTACTACCGCCACATGGCGGACGGCACCGGGCCGACCCTCGCCGTGGTCGAGGATGCGGACGACCGGCCCGTCGGCGCCTACTGGGGCGAGGTGAATACCACCATCCACAAGGGCTTCGGCATGGTGGGCGCCCTGACCAACGGGGTGATGCGCGATCTGGGCGACATGGCGCCCGGCTTTCCGGTTCTCGCCGGCTCCATCGGCCCCAGCCATGCCTTCGTGCATGTGCTGGAGGTGGCGCAGCCGGTCACCGTCTTCGGCCTGCGGGTCGCGCCGGAGGACTGGGTCCATGCCGACCGCCACGGCGCGCTGGTGATCCCGCCCGAGGTGATCCCGCACCTCGGCGAAGCGATCGGGCGGATGCAGGCCGCCGAGGCCATCGTGCTGGAGGCCGCCCGCGCCCCCGGCTTCGACTTCGCCGCCTTCGAGGAGGCCTGGGCCCGGTTCGAGGCCGCGCGGGTCTGAAGGCCGCAACCCCGGCAGGCCGGGCAGGGCGCGGCGAAGGGTGCGGTCACGCGCCCTTGATTTCGCCGGTGCCGCCGGGGTTTATGGGACGGAACCGATGTCTTCCGGGGGATCCCATGGCCCGCCTGACCGCCTTGCTCCTCCCCCTGCTGCTGCTGCTGGCCGGCTGCTCGGGGCGGCAGTCCGCGCTGGGGCCGGGCGGCGCCGATGCGCAGGTGCTGGCGGTGCTCTTCTTCGTGATGCTGGGCGGCGCGGTGGTGCTGTGGCTCTTCATGAACGGGCTCTTCTACTGGGCCACCCGCCGCAGCCCCTCCGCCCATTCCGAGAAGGGCTCCTTCCTGCTGATCGTGATCGGCGGCATCCTCTTTCCGACCGTGGTGCTGGCGGCGCTGCTGTCCTACGGACTGGCGATCCTGCCGGACCAGCGCGCCCCGGGCGACGGGCTGACCGTTGCCGTGCGGGGCGAGCAATGGTGGTGGCGGGTCGAATACTGGCCCGAGGGCGCCGAGGCCCCGATCCGCACCGCCAACGAGATCCGCCTGCCGGTCGGCGCGCGGACCGAGTTCCGCCTGGACAGCCACAGGGTGATCCACTCCTTCTGGGTGCCGGCGCTGGGCGGCAAGATGGACATGTTTCCCGGCCGCGAGACGCGCATGTCGCTGGAGCCGGTGCGCCCCGGCCTCTACCGCGGCCAATGCGCCGAGTTCTGCGGCGAGAGCCATGCCTGGATGGCCTTCGAGGTCGAGGCGATGGAGCCTGCCGCCTTCGACGCCTGGCTGGCGCACGAGGCCTCTGACGCCCGGCCGCCCGAGGGGGCGGAGGCGCAGCGCGGCGCGGCACTGTTTGCCGCGCAAGGCTGCGGCGCCTGCCACGCGGTGCGCGGCACCGAGGCGGTGGGGCAGGTCGGGCCGGACCTGACGCATGTCGGCAGCCGGCATTCGCTGGGCGCCGGGCGGCTGGGCATGGCGCAGGAGGATCTCATGCGCTGGATCCGCGATCCCGCCGCCTTCAAGCCCGGCGCCGAGATGCCGGCCTACGACCACCTGAGCGAGGCGCAGCTGTCGGACCTCGCCACCTACCTGCGGGGCCTGCAATGACCGACCGCCACCACAGCGATCCGGAGGTGCCGCGGCCCGAGGGGCCCTATCCGCCGACCGAGGCCATGCTGTCCGAGCCGGTGCCCGAAGCGCTTCAGGCCGAGCAGCGGCGCCAGCTTGCCGCCGCATGGGATGCCCCGAAGGGCTGGCGCTACTGGACGGCGGTCAACAACAGCGAGGTCGGCGTCTGGTACGCGCTGACCGCCTTCTTCTTCATGCTCTGCGCCGGGGTGATGGCGCTGATGATCCGGGTGCAGCTCGCGGTGCCCGAGAACGACCTGATCTCGGCCGATCTCTTCAACCAGCTTTTCACCATGCACGGCTCGGGGATGATGTTCCTCTTCGCCGTGCCGATGTTCGAGGCGATCTCGATCCTGATGCTGCCGGGGCTTCTGGGGGCGCGGGACATGCCCTTCCCGCGCCTCTCGGCCTATGGCTTCTGGTGCTTCGTGATCGGCGGGGTCTTCGTGCTGGGCGCGATCCTCTTCAACGCGGCGCCCAAGGCCGGCTGGTTCATGTACCCGCCCCTCGCGACGGAGGAAGAGGGCGTCGGCTCCGACATCTGGCTGCTGGGGCTGTCCTTCATCGAGGTCGCCTCGATCGCCGCCGCGGTCGAGCTGATCGTCGGCACGCTGAAATGCCGCCCGCCGGGGATGCGGGTGAACACCATGCCGCTCTATGCCTGGTACGTGATGGTCGTGGGCGGGATGATCCTGTTCGCTTTTCCGCCGCTGATCGCCGGGGATTTCCTCTTCGAGCTGCAGCGCAGCTTCGACTGGCCCTTCTTCGACCCCGCGCGCGGCGGCGATCCGATGCTCTGGCAGCACCTGTTCTGGATCTTCGGCCATCCGGAGGTCTACATCGTCTTCCTGCCCTCCATCGCCATCGCCGCGATGGTGGTGCCGACCGTCGCGCAGCGGCCGATCTTCGGCTATTCCTGGATCGTCCTTTCGGCGGTGGGCACCGGCTTTATCAGCTTCGGGCTCTGGGTGCACCACATGTTCACGACGGGCCTTCCGGCGCTGAGCCTGGGGTTCTTCTCGGCCGCCTCGGAGGCGGTGGTGATCCCGACCGGCATCCAGCTGTTCTGCTTCGTCGCCACGCTGATCGCGGGACGGGTGAAGATGACCCCGCCGATGCTGTGGATCGCGGGCGCGCTGGCGGTCTTTACCACGGGCGGCCTTACGGGCGTCATGGTCGCCGTCGCGCCCTTCGATTTCCAGGCGCACGACGGCTACTTCATCGTCGCGCATCTGCACTACGTGCTCTTCGGCGGGATGGTCTTCCCGGTGATCGGCGGGATCTACTACTTCTTCCCCTTCATTGCGAAGAAGCAGCTTTCGGCGCGGCTCAGCCGCTGGTCCTTCTGGCTGATCTTCTCGGGCACCAATATCTGCTACTTCCCGATGCATCTGACCGGGCTGACCGGCATGCCGCGCCGGATCTACACCTATCCCGATGGGCTGGGCTGGGGCTGGCTGAACATGATCTCGACCCTCGGCGCCTTTGCCATCGCGGCGGGGTTCCTCGTCTTTGCCTACGACCTGCTGCGGCCGAAGGGCGGGCAGGGGCAGGTGGCGCGGAACCCCTGGAACGCCGGCACGCTGGAATGGACGCATGACATCCCCGAGGCGAAATGGGGCGTCCGCTCGATCCCCTTCGTCCGCTCGCGCTATCCCCTCTGGGACGAGCCGAAGCTGGTCGAGAGGATGGACGCGGGCCGCTACTACCTGCCCGACAGCCCCGAGCAGAAGCGCGAGACGCTGATCACCAGCGTGATCGACGCCCGCCCGATCCAGGTGCAGGAGGTGACGGGCCCGACCTGGGTGACGCTCTGGGCGGCGGGCTTCACCGGCGGCGCCTTCATCTTTCCGACCTTTCACTGGTACGGGCCGGCCATGGTCTCGGCCGCCTTCGCGGTGGTGACGATCCTCTACTGGCTCTGGACCTCGACGGCGCGCCCGCCGCGGCACGAGATGCGCGAGGCCGGGCTGGGCCTGCGCCTGCCGACCTATGCCTCGGGGCCGGCGGCGGTGGGCTGGTGGGCGGTCTGGATCACCATGCTGGGCGATGCGACGGGCTTTGCCTCGGTCGTCTTCGGCTTCTTCTTCTACTGGACGGCCAGCGATTTCCCGCCCGCGGGCAGCCCGCTGGCCGCCGGCTGGCCCGCCGCCGGGGCCGCGCTCGCCTATCTCGCGAGCTGGGGCCTGACGCTGGGCGCGCGGATGCTGAACCGGGGGGAGCGTTCCGGCGCGGCCATGGCCTGCCTCGCCCTCGCGCCGCTTCTGGCGGTGCTCGGGGCCGGCGCGCTGATCCTGTCGGTGCTGCACCTCGAGCCGGCCAGCCATGTCTACCCGGCGATCCTCTGGGCGATCATGGTCTGGTGCGTGACCCATACGATCCCGGGCGTGATCATGCAGCTTTACTGCCTGGCCGGGATCCTCTTCGGCAAGCTGCGGCCCCGGCACGACGCCGACCTGTGGAACAGCACGCTGTTCTGGCACTTTCTGCTGCTGACGGCACTGGTGAGCGCGGCCGTGATCGGCCTTGCGCCCCGGCTTCTGTAGGAGGCTCCGCATCCATGACCGATGACGCCACCGATGACGCCCCCCGCCACCAGGAAGAGCAGAAGGCCTTCGCGGAGGAGGCCGACAGCCTGTTGGCGATCACCATCGCGCCGCTGATCTGGTGCGCGCATTTCCTCGTCTGTTACTGCGGCGTCGCGATCTACTGCGCCAAGTGGCAGCAGGCCTTCTCGCTGGGGGTGCTGCGCGCCGGGCTGATCGGCGCGACGGTGCTGGCGCTGGCGGGCATCGCCCTGATCGGCTGGTTCGCCTTCCGGCGCTGGGATGTGCGCACCTCGGGCGACTGGGTGCACGAGCGCGGCATCTCCGAGGACCGGCACCGCTTTCTCGGCCACGCGGCCTTCCTGCTGGCGCTGATCTCCTTCATCGCGGTCTGCTACGTCACGCTGCCGCTGATCTTCATCGGCAGCTGCGCATGACCGGGCTGCGCGCCCCCGCCGCCGCGCTGGGGCTGGCGCTTCTGGCGCTGGTCTGGACCGCGCCGCTGACCGCCTGGCTGGGGGAATTCGCGGGCTTCATGCTGCGGCACATGACCATCGTCGCGATCGCCGCGCCGCTTCTGGTGCTGGGCCTGCCGCGCCTCGCGCGCTGGCTGGCGATCCCCGCGCTCCTCGCCGCCGCGGCCGAATTCGCGCTGGTCTGGGCCTGGCACCTGCCGCAGGCGCATGGCCTCGCCTGGACCACGCCGCTGGGCCGTCTGGCCGAACAGGGAAGCTTCCTTCTGGCCGGCCTGCTGGTCTGGGCCGGCTGTCTTCGCGCCCCCAGCCCGCTGGCCGGGGCCGGGGGGCTGCTGCTGACATCGATGCACATGACGCTGCTGGGCACGCTTCTGGTGCTGGCGCCGCGCGATCTTTACGCCGCCTGGTGCGGCTACGCCCCCGACCTGACGGGACAGCAGCTAGGCGGCATTCTGATGCTGGCGATCGGCACGCCGGTCTACCTTGTCGCGGGCCTCATGCTGACCGCCCGCGCCCTGACCCCGGAGGAGGCCGCCCCATGAGCCAGCGCCTGCGCACCGTCCTTGCCACGCTGGGCACGCTGGCCGGCATCGGCCTTGTCGCCGCCGTCGCTGTGATCTTCCTCGGGGTCTTCAACACCTCCGCCCGCTGGACGGAGCCGCGGATCGTCGCGGAGGCGATCCACCAGGTCTTCGAAAGCTCGGTGCGCCGCCGCGCGCCGCCGCCGTCGGAGGTGCCGGACCTCGATCAGCCCGGGCTGGTCGAGCTTGGCGCGCGGCACTTCGACGCCGCCTGCCGCGGCTGTCATGCCGTCCCCGGAGAAGAGCGCACCGCGACGATCCGCGCGATGGAGCCGCCGCCGCCGCATATCACCGAGGCCGTGGCAGGCTGGACCCCGGCGGAGCTGCACCAGATCGTCTGGGCCGGCGTCCACTTCTCCGGCATGCCGGCCTGGCCGAGCGCGCGCGAGGACGGGATCTGGCCGGTCGTGGCCTATCTCTCGGCCGTCCAGCAGGGGCTGACGCCCGAGACGCAGGCCGGGCTGACCGCCACGCCGCAGGTCGAGGGGCCCGAGGGCGCGGGCTACTGTGCCGGCTGCCACGACGGCAGGCTTCCCCATGTGCCGCATCTGTCGATCCTGCCGGAGGCCTATCTCGCATCCGCCCTGCAGCAGTACCGCGACGGGCGGCGGCAAAGCGGGATCATGGCCCATGCGGCCAGCGCTGTGCCCGAAGACGCACTGCCCGCGCTGGCCACCTGGCTGGCCCGGCAACCCGCGCCGCAGCCCGCCGGGGATTTCGCGCTGGCGCAGGAGGGCGCGGCGCTGGCGCGCGCGGGCACCGGCGACGTGCCTGCCTGCACCGCCTGTCACGGGCCGGGGACCAGCGCCGGCGCGCGTGAGGGCGAGGATGCGGAGGAATTCCCGCCGCTCGCCGGGCAGGACCGCGCCTACCTGCAGGACCAGCTTCTTGCCTGGCGAGAGGGGGGTCGCGGCGGCGGCGCCCTCGCGCCGCTGATGCAGGCGGCGGCGCGGGACCTGACCGATGCGGATATCGCCGCGCTGGCGGATTACTACGCCGGGCTGGCGCCCGAGGCGGCGCGCTAGGCACCGCCCCGCGGCGGGGCCGGCGGGTTACTCCGCCGCCAGCCGCGTCTCTTCGGGCTGCGCCTCGGCCTTTTTCCGGCGGCCGAAGAGCCGCATCACGACCACGAAGAACAGCGGCACGAAGAGCACGCCCAGCACCGTGGCCGAAAGCGTGCCGCCCAGCACGCCCGAGCCGATGGCATTGCGCCCGCCCGCGCCCGCGCCGGTCGAAAGGACCAGCGGCAGCACGCCCAGCGAAAAGGCCATGGAGGTCATGACGATGGGCCGGAAGCGCTGCTGCGCGGCCTCTCGTGTCGCCACGAGGAGCGACTCTCCGCCCTCCAGCCTCTCGCGCGCGAACTCGACGATCAGGATCGCGTTCTTGCCGGTCAGGCCGACGACCGTCAGCAGGCCGACCTGGAAGAACACCCCGTTCTCGTAGCCGCCCAGCCAGGCCCCGACGAGGGCGCCGAAGATGCCGATCGGCATCGCCAGCATCACCGCGAAGGGGATCGTCCAGCTTTCGTACAGCGCCGCCAGCGACAGGAAGACCGCCGCGAGCGAGAGCGCGTAGAGCAGGGGGGCCTGGCTGCCCGATTCCCGCTCTTCCAGCGACAGGCCGGTGAAGGCGACCTGAAAGCCGGGGATCTGCCCCGCCAGCCGCTCGATCTCGGCCAGCGCCTCGCCCGAGGTCACGCCCTCTGCCGGGTCGCCCTGGATCTGCATCGCCGGGAAGCCATCGTAGCGATTGACCCCCTGCGCCCCCTGCTGCCAGCTTCCGGTGGCGAAGTTGGCGAAGGGCACCAGCCCGCCCGAGGCATTGCGCACCCGCCATTGTTCAAGGTCCGAGGGGGTGGAACGGCTGTCGGCCTGCCCCTGCACGTAGACCTTCTTGATCCGGCCCGCGTCGACGAAGTCGTTTACGTAGCGGCCCGCCCAGGCGATCGACAGGATATTGCTGACGTCGCTCGCCGAAAGGCCCATGGCCCCGGCCTTGCGCCAGTCGATGTCCATGTTGAACTGCGCCGCATCCTCCAGCCCGTTGGGCCGGGCCGAGGCGATCAGCGGGCTTTGTGCCAGAAGGCCCAGCATCTGGTTGCGCGCCTGCAGAAGCTCCTCATGCGTCTGCCCGCCGCGTGCCTGCAGGAAGAAGTCGAAGCCCGAGGCATTGCCAAGCTCGGGGATCGCCGGCGGCACGATGGGAAAGACCATCGCATCCTGGATCTGGCTGAAGGCGCCGAAGGCGCGGCCCGCGATGGCCTGCGCGCTTTGCGAGGGATCGGTCCGCTCCTCCCAGTCGGTCAGCCGCACGAAGGCGAGGGCCATGTTCTGCCCCTGTCCGCCGAAGCCGAAGCCGGCCACGTCGAAGACGGCGCGCACGTTCTCGGATTCGTTCTCGAGGAAATGCGTCTCGACCTGCTCGAGCACGTCCGTGGTGCGGTCCAGCGTGGCGCCGGTCGGCAGCTGGACCATGGTGAAGAGAACGCCCTGATCCTCTTCCGGCAGGAACCCGGTGGGGGTGCGCAGGAACATCCAGACCATCCCCCCCGCGAGCGAGAGGTAGAGGATGCCGACGATCACGGTGTGCCGCAGGATCCAGCCGACCGAGCGGCCGTAGCCGCCAAGGACCCGGTCGAAGCCCGCGTTGAACCAGCCGAAGGGGCCGCGCCGCTTGGCGTGGCCGTGCTTCTGCTTGAGCAGCGTCGCGCAGAGCGCCGGGGTCAGCGTCACGGCGACGATCACCGACAGCACCATGGCCGAGACGATGGTGATCGAGAACTGCTGGTAGATGACGCCTGTCGATCCGCCGAAGAAGGCCATCGGCACGAAGACCGCCGAGAGCACCATGGCGATGCCGATCAGCGCGCCGGTGATCTGCCCCATGGACTTGCGCGTCGCCTCGCGCGGCGAGAGGCCCTCTTCCTCCATCACCCGCTCGACGTTCTCGACCACCACGATGGCGTCGTCGACCAGCAGGCCGATGGCCAGCACCAGCGCCAGCATGGTCAGCGTGTTGATGGTATAGCCGAAGACCGCCAGCACCCCGAAGGTACCCAGGATCACGACCGGCACCGCCAGCGTCGGGATCAGCGTCGCGCGCAGGTTCTGCAGGAACAGAAGCATCACGAGGAAGACCAGAACGATGGCCTCGATCAGCGTGTGCACCACCTCCTCGATCGAGATCTCGACGAAGGGCGTGGTGTCGTAGGGGATCACGTAGTCCATCCCTTCGGGGAAGAACTCGGCGAATTCGGCCATCCGCTCCGTCACCGCCTCCGAGACGTTCAGCGCGTTCGCGCCGGGGGCAAGGCTGACGGCCATGCCGGCGGCGGCCTCGCCGTTGTAGCGGGATTCGAAGGCATAGCTGTCCGAACCGATCTCGACCTCGGCCACGTCGTCAAGCAGCACGAGCCCGCCGTCCACGTCCGAGCGCAGGACGATCTGCTCGAAATCCTCGGGCGTGCTCAGCAGCGACTGGGCCGTGATCGTGGCGTTCAGCATCTGCCCTTCGGGGGCGGGGCGGGTGCCGAAAGCGCCGGCCGAGATCTGCGCATTCTCGCTGCTGACGGCATTGACGACATCCGTCGGCGTCAGCTCGTATGCGGCGAGCCGCGAGGGATCGAGCCAGATGCGCATGGCATATTGCCCGCCGAAGACCTGCACGCTGCCCACGCCCTCGATCCGGCTGAGCTCGTCCACGAGGTTGCTCGAGAGGTAGTCGCCGAGGTCGGTCTGGTCGTACTCGCCGTTCTCGGCGATCAGCGAGATCACCATCAGGAAGCCGGCGGCGGATTTCTGCACCCTCACGCCCTGCCGCTGCACCGGCTCGGGCAGCAGCGGGGTGGCCTGGGCCAGCTTGTTCTGCACCTGCACCTGCGCGATGTCCGGGTCGGTCCCGGTCTCGAAGGTCAGGGTGACGCTGGCCGTCCCCGCCGAGGAGGAGGTCGAGGAGATGTAGCGCATCCCGTCGAGGCCGGTCATCTGCTGCTCGATGACCTGCGTGACGGTATTGGCCACGGTCTGCGCCGAGGCGCCGGGATAGCTGGCCGAGACGCTGACGCTGGGCGGTGCGATCTGCGGGTATTGCGCGATGGGCAGGCGCAGGATCGACAGGATGCCCACGCCCATGATCAGGATCGAGACGACCCAGGCGAAGACCGGGCGGTCGATGAAGAAGCGTGACATGTTTATTCGCCCTCTGCGCTGGCGGCTTCGGGCGCGCCGTCGGTCTCGGCCTGTTCGCCCTCGGCCTGTGCGGCCTCCTGCGGCGCGGCCCCCTCTGGCTCCTGCGGAGAGACCGGGGCGCCGGGCGCGGCGTTCTGCCCGCCGGTGACGATAAGGCGGTCACCCGCTTCGATGCCGCCCGTGACGACCCAGTCGGCGCCGCGATCCTGCCGGATCGTCAGCGCGCGTTGCTCGACGATGTTGTCCTCGCCCACGACGAGGGCGAGGGGGCTGCCGCGGCGGTCGCGCGTCACGGCCTGCTGCGGCACGAGGACGGCGTCCGGAACGGTGCCCGTCGGCATCTCGACCTGAACGTACATGCCCGGCAGCAGCAGCCCGTCGGAATTGCCGAAGGTGATGCGCAGCACGACCACGCCTGTCTGCTCGTCGACGAAGGGTTCGGCGGCGGACAGCGTGCCGGCATAGGGATAGCGGCTGCCATCGGCGAGGATCAGCGTCACCTCGGAGGGGGCATCGCCCTCCTGCGCCTGCTCCGCCGCGTCGCGGCGCCAGGCGATCAGCTCGGCCGCCGATTGCGTGACGTCGACGTCGACGGGATCGAGCTGGCGGATCGTCGTCAGGGCCGTCGCCTGTCCGGCGGTCACGAGCTCGCCCGCGCTAACCTCGGAAAAGCCGATCTCGCCCGTCAGCAGGGCGCGCACATCGGTGCGGTCGAGGTCGATCTGGGCGGTCTGAAGCTGCGCCTGCGCGACCTGAAGCTGCGCCTGCGCCGCGTCGCGGGTCGAGACGGCGGTATCCTCGGTCGACTGGCTGCTGATCCCGCGCTCCTGCAACTGCTGCACGCGCTCGGCCTCGCGCTCGGCGGCGCGAAGCTGCGCCTCGGCCTGCGCGACCGCCGCCTCGGCCGAGGCATAGGCGGCCTCGTAGCTGGCCCGGTCGATACGGTAGAGGACATCGCCCTCCTCGACATGGCTACCTTCGGTGAACAGCCGCTCGGTGATGATGCCGCTGACCTGCGGGCGCACCTCGGCCTGCGCCGAGGCGCGGACCCGGCCGGGCAGCGTCGCGGTCAGCGTGACGTCCTGCGGCTGCATGGTCTGCACCGTCACCGCGGCGGGCGGCTGCCCCTCCTGGGCAGAGGCCGCGCCGGCCAGGGCCAGGCACAGGGCGATCGCGGGTCGGATGAGGCGCAGCGCTGCGGGCATCGGGAAGCTCCTTGTGGTCACACGGCATGGAAGAGGGACTGCCGCGCCGCCGCGGGCTTTTACAAAACGCGCCGGTATTGTAAACAGTTGGTGCTGCACAATCATCGTGCGGGGGCTAGGTATGCCCCACCCGGGAGGAGGAACCGTCATGGCAGCCAAGCCGGAGGAGACGGCGCCGAAGCGGCGGGGGCGCCCCGTCGTTCTGAGCGCGGAGGAGCGGCGCGCGCTGATCCTCGATGCCGTGGGCGCGGTCTTTGCCGACGGCGGGATGGAGACGCTGACCATGACCGCCGTGGCCGAGAGGGCGGGCATGTCCAAGCGCACGCTCTACGACCTCTACACCGACCAGACGAGCCTGATCCTCGCCTTCATGGAGCGGCTGCGGAACGGCTTCTTCCGGCCCCTCGACCCCGCGGACGAGGCGCTGCCGCTGGAAGACCGGCTGCGGCAGATGCTCGAGCCGCGGCTCGACCTGCCGATCTCCGAGCTGCCGATCGAGGTGCTGCGCATCGGCGTCGCCTCCGGCGGGACCGATCCGCTTCTGGGGCGGGCCTGCCTTGAGCGGGGACCATGCGCCCTGCGCGAGATGATCCGCGCGGAGCTGGATCGCGGCGTCGCGCGGGGGGAACTGCCGCCGACGGATACCGCCCAGGCAGCCGCGCTGCTGAAGGACATGGTGCAGATCCCGGTCCTCGACCTGCTGCTCGATCCCGCGCGGCGCCCCTCGTTGGCAGAGATGCGGGCCCGCTTCGAGCTGGGCCTGACCGTCTTCCTGCGCGGCACGGACGCGCGCTAGCCGCGCCCCCACCGGGTCTGGCTCTGGCGCTGCGCCGCGCGCTGGGGCAGGGAAGGGGGCATGCGCCTTCTTCTTCTCACCGCCCTCGCGATGACGGCCTTCGCCGCGAATTCCGTCCTGACCCGCCTCGGCGTTGCGCAATACGGCACCGCGCCCGAGGCCTTTGCCGTGATCCGCGCCGCCTCGGGGGCGCTGGTGCTTTGTCTGCTGGCCTGGGCGCGCGGCGGCGGGCCGGCCTGGCGGCGGGCGGGGCTTTGGGATGCGGCGGCGCTGGCGCTTTACCTTGCGGGCTTCAGCCTCGCCTACCGCAGCCTCGACACCGGCACCGGCGCGCTGATCCTTTTCGGCGGGGTGCAGATCACCATGTTCGCCGGCGCCGTTCTGGGCGGAGAGCGGGTGCCGCTCTTGCGATGGATCGGCGCGGGCGTCGCGCTGCTGGGCCTTGCGGTGCTGCTGCGCCCCGGCGGGCAGATCGCGCCGCTGGGGGCGGGGCTGATGGCGGCCTCGGCGCTGGGCTGGGGCCTCTTCTCGCTGCGCGGGCGCGGCGTGCGCGATCCGCTGGCCGCCTCTGCCGCCGCCTTCGCGCTGGCCACGCCGATGCTGCTGCCGCTCCTCGCCCTGTCGGGGCCGGTGACGGCCGGCGGCGCGCTGACCGCCATGCTCGCCGGGGCGGTGACCTCGGGGCTGGGCTACTGGCTGTGGTACGGCCTTCTGCCGCGGCTGGGCGCGACGCGGGCCTCTGTGGCGCAGCTGTCGGTGCCCGTGCTCGCGGCGCTGGGCGGCTTGATGCTGGGCGAGGCGCTGACGGCCCGGCTGATCCTCTCTTCGGCCATCGTGATCGGCGGGCTCGCCCTGTCGCTTCTGCCGCAGCGGAACCCCTGAGGCAGCGGGGCGTTAAGCCGCGCCGTTGACCCCCGAGAGCCCATGAAACTGTTTCACTGCCCGCACTGCGGACAAACCCTCTATTTCGAGAACGAAAGCTGCCTCAATTGCAGCCGCACGGTCGGCTATTCGCCCGACCTCGGCACGATGACCAGCCTCAGGCCCGAGGGGCCGCGCTGGATCGCGGATGCCGATCCCGATCCTTCTGCCCGCTACCGCTTCTGCGCCAACTGGGAGCAGGGCGCCTGCAACTGGCTTATCCCGGCGCCCGAGACGGCGCCGGTCAAGGAAGGCGCGCTCTGCACCGCCTGCCGTCACAACCGGATGATCCCCGATCTGTCGGCGCCCGAGGCGAAGGCCCGCTGGATCCGGATCGAGACTGCCAAGCGCCGGCTGATCTACACGCTGCTGCGCCTCGGCCTGCCGCTGCCGCTTGCCGGCACGGGCCATCCAGAGCCGCTGATCTTCGATTTCCTCAGCCAGGAGGGCAGCGCCGAGCCGGTGATGACCGGCCATGCCTCGGGCGTGGTGACCATCGCCCTTGAAGAGGCCGACGATGCCGAGCGCGAGAAGCGCCGCATCGGCATGGGCGAGGACTATCGCACCCTGCTGGGCCACTTCCGCCACGAGATCGGCCATTACTACTGGGATCTGCTGGTGCGCGACGGTGGCCATCTCGAGGCCTGCCGCGCGCGTTTCGGCGACGACCGCGAGGATTACCAAGGGGCGCTGAACCGGCATTACGAGAACGGCCCGCCCGCGGACTGGGCCGAACGCCACGTCTCGCCCTATGCCAGCATGCACCCATGGGAGGATTGGGCCGAGACCTGGGCGCATTACCTGCACATCGTCGATACGCTGGAAATGGCCGGCTCGCTTGGCCTGACGATCTACAGCGCTGTCGGCGCCCCGGACGAGGCGGTGATCGCCGGCCAGGTCGATTTCGACCCCATGCGCCTGCAGGAGGTCGCGCCCCTGATGCGGGCCTGGGTGCCGGTCTCGACCGCGCTCAATGCGCTGAACCGGGCGATGGGGCAGGCGGATATCTATCCCTTCGTGCTGCCCGAACCGGCGGTCGAGAAGATCGGCTTCGTCCAGCGCCTCGTGCAGGAGGCGCGGGATCAGGGCAGCAGAGGCTCGAGCGGGTCGTAAAGCAGGGGCTCTGCTGCCCGGGCGGGCCAGGCCGCGGCCTTCAGCCCCTCGGGCTTGACCCGCAGCCCCTCCATCTGATCTCGCGTCACCCAGCGCCGGGCGCCGACGACGCCCTCCGTGTCGCGCCAGTCGCCCTCGGGGTCGCCGGCGAGCAGGCGGCAGCGAAAGAAGACCTCGACCTGATGAAAGCCCCGCTCGGGATCGTGGAACTCGTTCACCAGGCACGGCGCGTCGACGGCGATCTCCAGCCCCGTCTCTTCCTGCACCTCGCGCTGCAGGTTCTGCGGCAGAGAGTCATGCGCAAGGACGCCGCCACCGGGCGCGCACCACAGATCCGTCCGGCCTGCATAGGCATTGACCAGCAGCAGCCGGTCCTCGTGCAGCAGGACGGCGCGCACGGCGAGGCGGGGCAAGGGGGCAGGGGGCGTCATCGCGCGCAGCCTGCGTCCCGGCGCCGGTCCGCGCAAGGCCCCGCATCAGGGCTGGACATGGGCCGCGGCGCGCTATGATCGCTGTCATGCAAAGACGCAGAACGATCGCACGCACCACCGTGCTGGCCGCGGGGGCCGGCACCCTTGGGCTGTTGCTCGCCCGGCAGGCGCTGCGCCGCGCCACCCGGCCGAACCGGGGCGACTGCGTCGTGCTGCTGCACGGGCTGGGGCGCACGCGGCTGTCCTTTCTGGCGCTGGAGCGGGCGCTGCGCCGCGACGGCTACGACGTGGTCAATATCGGCTACCCCTCGACCCGCGCGCCGATAGACGCGCTGGCCGAGGCGGTGCTGCCGGTCGCGCTGGCGCGCTGCGGCGGGCGGCGGGTGCATTTCGTCACCCATTCGATGGGCGCCATCCTGCTGCGCTTCTGGCTGCAGAACCACCCCGAGGCGCTGGACGGGCGCAGGCAGCTTGGCCGGACGGTCATGCTGGCCCCGCCCAACCGCGGCTCGCAACTCGCCGAGGCGATGATGCGGCTGCGCGCCTTCGGCTGGCTGAACGGTCCGGCGGGCTACCAGCTGGGCACGGCGGCCGAGAGCGTGCCGAACCTTCTGCCGCAGCCCGACTATCCTGTCGGCATCATCGCCGGCTCGCTCTCGCTGAACCCGCTGTACTCGCGCTTCATCGTGGGGCCGGACGACGGCAAGGTTGCGGTCGAGGATACCCGGCTCGATGGGGCGGCGGATCACATCACCCTGCCGGTCAGCCACAGCTTCATGATGAATGACCCGCAGGTCATGGCGCAGGTGCGGCTGTTCCTCGAAGAGGGTTACTTCGATCACGCGAGGCCAGTGCGCTGGCCGCTGGCCTGGGCCGCGCCCCGCCCGCCGAAGGTGCCGGCGGGCCGGGTCGGGGACAGGGTCGGGGCGACGCGGCGCTAGGCCGGGCCGGTCACCCGGTTCACGTGCCCCATCTTGCGGCCGGGCCGCGCCTCGGCCTTGCCGTAAAGATGCAGCGCCGCACCCGAGGCGGCGATCCCCTCAAGCTCGGCCACGTCGTCGCCGATCAGGTTCTCCATCACCACGTCCGAATGGCGCGTCCCGTCGCCCAGCGGCCAGCCGGCGACGGCGCGGATGTGCTGCTCGAACTGGTCGATGGTGCAGCCGTTCTGCGTCCAGTGGCCGGAGTTGTGGACCCGCGGCGCGATCTCGTTCACCAGAAGGCCCTCGGGCGTGACGAAAAGCTCGACCCCCAGCACGCCGACGTAATCGAGTGCCGAGAGGATGCGCCCGGCGATCAGCACGGCATCGGCGGCCTGCCCCTCGCTGATCGCGGCGGGAACGGTGGTGCGGCGCAGGATGCCGCCCTCGTGCCGGTTCTCGCCCGGATCGAAGCAGGCCACGGGCCCCGAGGTGCCGCGCGCCCCGATCACCGAGACCTCGCGCTCGAACTCGACCAGCCCTTCGAGGATCGCGGGCGCATGGCCGATGGCCTCCAGCGCCGCCTCGATATCCTCGGGGCCGGAGATCCGCGCCTGTCCCTTGCCATCGTAGCCCAGCCGCCGCGTCTTCAGGATCGCCGGGGCGCCGATCTCCTCCAGCGCGCTGGCGAGGCTTTCGGCATCCTCGACCGGGGCATAGGGCGCGACCTTCAGCCCCAGCTCGGTGAGAAACTGCTTTTCCGTCAGCCGGTCCTGCGAGACGCTCAGCGCGCGGCGGTTCGGCCGGATCGGCGCATGGCGGGCGATCACCTCCAGCGCTTCGGCGGGGATGTTCTCGAACTCGTAGGTGACGACATCGACGGCGCGGGCAAAGGCTTCGAGCGCGGCCTCGTCCTCCCACGGCGCGCAGGTCGCCTCGCGCGCGACCTCGGCGGCGGGGCCGTCCGGGGCGGGGTCGAAGACATGGACATGCAGCCCCAGCCGGCTGGCCGCGACGGCCAGCATCCGGCCCAGCTGACCGCCGCCCAGGATGCCGATGGTGCTGTTCGCGGCCAGTTCAGTCATCTTCAGGCTCCTCCGGGATCGAGGCCGAGAGCGCGGCGCGCCACGCGGCCAGGCGCTGCGCCAGCGCGGGATCGGACAGGGCGAGGATCTGCGCCGCCATCAGCCCGGCATTGGCCGCGCCCGGCCCGCCGATGGCCATGGTGGCGACCGGGAAGCCGCGCGGCATCTGCACGATGGAATACAGCGAATCGACGCCCTGCAGGGCGCGGGTCTGCATCGGCACGCCGATCACCGGGACCAGCGTCTTGCTGGCCATCATGCCCGGCAGATGCGCCGCGCCGCCGGCGCCCGCCACGATGGCTTTCAGCCCGCGCTCGGCCGCCGTGCGCCCGTAATCCCAGAGCCTGTCCGGCGTGCGGTGGGCCGAGACGATGCGCGTCTCGTAGGGCACCTCGAGAGCGTCCAGCATCGCCGCCGCCTCCTTCAGCACCGGCCAGTCGGACTGGCTGCCCATGATGATGCCGACTTCCGCCCCCATGGCGCCCTCCTGCTGATGCAGGCGGCACTATACCGGGCAGGGCGGGCGCCGCAATCCGCCCGGGGCCTCAGATCCGCCGCGCGGCCAGCCAGCGCGCCCATTCCGCCCTGCTGCCGGCAAAGGCGTTCAGGTCGATCTCGCCGCGCGCGCCCGGCACCAGCCCGGTGGAGCTGTATTGCCAGAAGACCCAGCGCGCGTTGGCATAGCGCTCTGAGGGATCGGCGGCGACGGAGCGTAGCCAGAAGTCGTAATCCCCCAGCCGCCACAGCTCGTTCGTCTCCCAGAAATCGATGGCGGTGTAGATCACCGGGCTCTGCCCGAAGTGCCGCTCGACCATGTCGAGCCAGATCTGCACCTCGGACCGGACGGTGGCCGCGGGCGGGCGCCAGGTGCAGGTCGGCGAGAAGGGATTCCACTCCAGATCCAGCACGGGCGGCAGATCGCCGGGGATGCGCGGCACCATGCGGATGAAGTTGCGGGCCTGATCGGCCGCCGGGGCGCAGAAGTAGTAGAAGTGGTAGGCGCCGCGCGGCACCCCCGCCGCACCCGCGCCGTTCCAGTGCTCGCGGAAGGCCGCATCGACGTTGTCGGCCCCCTCGGTGGCCTTGATGAAGGCAAAGCTGACGCCGGCCTGCTGCGCCCTTCGCCAGTCCAGCGGGTCCTGATAGCGCGCGACGTCGATGCCATGGACCGGGTGGTCCGAGGGGCGGCGCCCGCTCCAGGGATGGGGGGCGGCGTCGCCGAAATCGGGCCGGGTCGAGACGACCTGGCCGGGGGCCTGCGCGCCGCCGGTGACGCCGCAGCTGGCCAATGTGCCCAACGCGGCGGCTGCGCCGCCCGCAAGCGCCGCGCGCCGTGTGAGTGTCTTCATCGCTCGGGTCCCTCGTGTCACGCCGATCCTTGCCGCCGGCTTTGCCCCAGCCTGTAACGGCTTCGTGGCGAGGGTGTGATCACAGTGACGTCAGCCCGCCTCCTCCAGCCGGTCGGTGGCCGGCGGCGGGCTCGGCACCAGCGCCGAGATGCGCGCCCGCAGCTCCGCGCTCATCTCGTAGTCCAGCGCCGCGAGCGAGGGGGCCAGCTGCCGCGTGTTGCGGGCCGAGATGATCGGCATCGGGCCGGCCGGATGCGACGCGACCCAGGCGACGGCCAGCGTCGCGGGATCGGTCCCCTCCTGCCGCGCGAGATCGGCAAGGCCGGTCGCGGCCTCGTGCATCCAGCCGGGGGCGTAGCGGCGGGCATACATGCTGTTCTCGTCCAGCCGCCCGCGCGCGGCTTCCTGCGCGGCATTGCCGGCGTATTTTCCCGTCAGCAACCCGCCGCCGAGCGGCGAATAGGGCAGCACCGCGATGTCCTGGTCGGCGGCCATGGGCAGCAGCTCCACCTCGGCCTGCCGCTTGACGAGGTTGTACATCGGCTGGATCGCGTCGATCCGCGTGCCCATGCTTTGGGCGATGGCCTGCGCCTTCATCACCTGCCAAGCGGCGAAGTTCGACAGGCCGATGTGCCGGATCAGCCCCTCGGACTGCATCTGGGCGAGGGTGTCGATGGTCTCGTCCAGCGGCGTCTCGGGGTGGTGGCGGTGGATATAAAGCAGGTCGACGCTGTCCATGTTCAGCTGCCTGCGGCAATCCTCGAACTGGGCGCGGATCTCGACGGCGCTGGCATCGCCGTGGAAGGCGACCTTGGTCGCGATATAGAGGCTGTCGCGGATCGGCGCGGCGAGGCGCCCCAGGATCTGCTCGGACCGCCCGTCGGAATAGCCGACGGCGGTGTCGAAGTGGGTGATGCCGGCCTCGCGGCAGGCGTCCAGCATCGCGCGGCTCTCGCCCTCGTCGGCACCGGAGCCGAACTGCATCGTGCCGAAGGCGAAGCGAGAGACGGGGGCAGAGGATTCGAGTGTCAGCATGGGGCGAGCGTGGCACGCCCCGCGCCCTGGGGGAAGGGGGTAGGGCCGCCCCGGGACGGGACGGCCCGGGACGTCAGTCGGGGATCGCGGCCTCGATGCCCTCGACGTAGAAGTCCATCGACAGCAGCTGCTCGTCGGTCGCGACCTCGCCCTCGGCCAGCCACTGGGTGCCGTCGGCCTTGTTGATCGGGCCGGTGAAGGGGTGGTACTCGCCCGAGGCGATGCGGTCGATCAGGTCCTGCGCCTCGTCGCGGACGTCCTGCGGGATCGCGTCGGTCATCTCGCCGATGCCGACCATGCCGCTGTCGATGCCGCCCCAGGTATCGCTCGTCTCCCAGGTGCCGTCGATCAGCGCCTGCGTCCGCTCGATGTAGTAGTCGCCCCATTCGTCGATGATCGAGGTGACGCGCGGCATCGGGGCATAATCGCTCATGTCCGAGGCCTGGCCGAAGGTATAGACGTCGCCCGCCGCCTGCGCCGCCGCCTGCGGGGCGGTGGAATCGGTGTGCTGCAGCACCACGTCGGCGCCCGCGTCGATCAGGGCCTGCGCGGCCTCGGCCTCGGCGGCCGGATCGAACCAGCTATAGGCCCAGACGATGCGCATCTCGACATCCGGGTTCACCTTCTGCGCGTGCAGGAAGGAGGAGTTGATGCCGCGGATCACCTCGGGGATCGGGTAGGACCCGATGTAGCCGATGATGTTGCTTTCCGTCAGCTCGCCCGCGATCAGCCCCTCGACCGCGCGCCCCTCGTAGAAGCGGGAGCCGTAGACCGACAGGTTGTCGGAGGTCATGTAGCCGGTCGCATGTTCGAACTTCACGTCCGGGAACTGCTGGGCGACGTTGTTGGTCGCCTCCATGAAGCCGAAGGAGGTGGCGAAGATCAGGTCGGCGCCCTGCAGCGCCAGCTGCGTGAGCACGCGCTCGGCATCGGGGCCCTCGGGGACGTTCTCGATGTAGACCGTCTCGATCTCGTCGCCGAAATGCTCCTGCAGCTGCTGGCGGCCCTGGTCGTGCTGGTAGGACCAGCCCAGATCGCCCACCGGGCCGACGTAGATGAAGCCGACCTTCGGCACGTCGTCCTGCGCCGCGGCGACAGTGGCGATCCCGGCAAGGACGGCCCCGGCCGCCGCGCTCTTCAGCATGGTCCTGCGTTGCATCGGTCTCATTCTCCTCGTGATGATCCTGCCGTCATTGTGCGGCGTGAAAGGTCTTGCCCAGCGATCCGGGCGCGCGACCGGCCCGCAGTAGCACCAGCACCAGAATGGTGGCGAGGTATGGCGACATCTGCAGGTATTCGACCGGCACGCGTACACCGGCTGCCTGCAGATTAAGCTGCAGCACGGTGATGCCGCCGAAGAGATAGGCGCCGATGACAAGGCGCCCGGGCCGCCAGCTGGCAAAGACGACGATCGCCAAAGCGATCCAGCCGGCGCCGGCGGTCATCCCTTCGGTCCATTGCGGCACCCGCGCGAGCGACAGGTAGGCCCCGCCGAGGCCCGCGCAGGCGCCGCCGAAGGCGATGGCCATCAGCCGCACCCGCACGACGTGGTAGCCCAGCGCATGGGCGGCATCGTGGTTCTCGCCTACCGCGCGCAGGATCAGCCCGGCGCGGGTCCGGGTCAGTAGCCACCAGACCGCGACCACGAGGCCGAGGCCGAGGTAGACCACCGCGTCATGGCGGAACAGCATCGGCCCCAGCACCGGGATGTCGCGCAGGAGCGGCAGGTAAAGATCCGGCACCACCGGCCCGCGCAGCCCGACGTAGCCCTGACCGATCAGCGCCGAGAGGCCGAGGCCGAAGAGGGTCAGCGCCAGCCCAGTCGCGACCTGGTTGGACAGCAGCACCTGCGTCAGCAGCCCGAAGATCATCGAGACCAGCGCCCCGCCCAGCGCGGCCCCGGCAAAGCCCAGCAGCGGCGATCCGGTCGCCACCCCCACGGCAAAGCCGCAGACGGCGCCGGTGATCATCATCCCCTCGACCCCGAGGTTCAGCACCCCCGCCCGCTCGACCACCAGCTCGCCGATGGCGGCCAGCAGGATCGGCGTGGCGACCACCATGAGCTGCGCCAGCAGGATGACGGGATCGATGCCGCTCATGCGCGCGCCTTTCCGATGCGAGGCCGATAGGCCGTGAGCACGTCGATCCCCAGAAGGAAGAACAGCAGCATGCCCTGGAAGATCTGGATCGCCGCCACCGGCAGCGCCAGCTGCATCTGCGCCAGCTCTCCGCCGATGTACGTCAGCGCCATCAGGAGGCCGGCGGCAAGGATGCCAAAGGGGTTCAGCCGGCCGAGGAAGGCGACGATGATCGCGGTGAAACCGTAGCCCGCGCCAAAGTCGATCGACAGCCGCCCCGCCGGGCCCGCGACCTCGAACATGCCGGCAAGGCCGGCCAGCGCGCCGGAAAAGCCCATGCAGACCAGCACCAGCAGTCCCGGCCGGACCCCGGCGAAGACGGCGGCCCGCGGCGCGGCGCCGGTCAGGCGGATGCGGTAGCCCAGCTGGTGGCGGGCGAAGATGACCTGTGCCGCGACAACCGCGATCAATGCCGCCACCACGCCCCAGTGCATGCCGCTGCCGGGCAGGATCTCGAGGTTGGCGGCAGAGGGATATTGCGCGAGGTTCCGGCTGCCCGGAAAGCCGCGCCCCTCGGGGTTGCGCAGCAGGCCCAGCGCCATGGCAGCCAGCAGCGCCTCGGCGACATAGACCAGCATCAGCGAGGTCAGCACCTCGTTCGCGCCGAAGCGCACCCGCAGCACCCCCGGGATCAGCCCCCAGAGCAGCCCGCCCAAGGCGCCCGCCAGCACCATGGCCGGGAACAGCAGCACGCTTTCGGCCGGGTAGGCGGCCAAGGCCACGGCGGCGGCGCAGATCGCGCCGACGATGTACTGCCCCTCGGCGCCGATGTTCCAGATGCCGGCGCGAAAGCCCAGCGACAGGCCGGTGGCGATCAGGATCAGCGGCGCCGCCTTCACCAGAAGCTGCGGGCGCGAGTAGCCGGCATAGGGCCCGAAGAGCGGATCCCAGAAGATCGTGCGGATCGCCTCGACCGGGTCCTTGCCCAGCGCGGCAAAAAGCAGCCCGCCGGCCAGCATCGTCAGCAGGACGGCGATGAAGGGGGTGGCGAGGGCCCAGCCGCGCGAGGGCTCTCGCCTGCGTTCAAGGCGGATCATCCGGCCTCCTTAAGGTCATGCGCGCCGCCCAGCATCAGGCCGATCTCCTCGAGCGTGAGGCCGCGCATCGGGCGCGGCGCCGAAAGGCGCCCTTCGTTCAGCGCGCAGAAGCGGTCCGCGATCTCCATCAGCTCGTCGAGGTCCTGGCTGATGACGACGACGGCGGCGCCCTCCTGCGCGAGGTCGATCAGCGCCTGCCGGATCACCGCGGCGGCGGCGGCATCGACGCCCCAGGTCGGCTGGTTCACGACAAGGCATTCGGGCGCCTGAAGGATCTCTCGCCCTATGACGAATTTCTGCAGGTTGCCGCCCGACAGCGCCCGCGCGGCGGTGCCGGGGCCGGGGGTGCGCACGTCGAAGCGGTCGATCACCGCGCTCGCAAAATCCCGCGCCGCGCCCCAGCGCAGGAAGCCGCGATGCACGAGGCCGCGCCGCTGCGCGCCGGTCAGCATGGCGTTTTCCGTCAGGCTCATGTCCGGCGCGGCGGCATGGCCCATGCGTTCCTCGGGCGCAGCGCAAAGGCCCAGCGCGCGGCGCGCGTTCGGCCCCATGCGCCCGATCTCGGTGCCCTTTAGCGAGACCATGTCCGGCGCCACCGTCATCTCGCCCGAAAGGGCGGCGGTCAGCTCGTCCTGGCCGTTGCCGGCAACGCCGCCGATCCCGAGGATCTCGCCCGCGTGGACCGTTACCTCGATCTCGCGCAGCGGCGTGCCGAAGGCCTGCGGGGCCGGGGCCGAGAGGCCGCGCAGCGCCAGCACCGGCGCGCCCGGCTCGCGCGCGGCGCCCGAGGGGGCGGCGAAGCTGGCGCCGACCATCTGTTCGGCCATGGCGCGCGGCTCGGTCTCACGCGGGTCGCAGGTGCCGACGACGCGGCCCTGCCGCAGGATCGTCGCCGCCTCGCAAAACGCGCGGATCTCGCCCAGCTTGTGGCTGATATAAAGGATGCTCACGCCTTCCTCGCGCAGCTGGCGCAGGGTGCGGAACAGCACCTCGACCTCCTGCGGGGTCAGGACCGAGGTCGGCTCATCCATGATCAGCAGCCGCGGCTCCTGCAGCAGGCAGCGCAGGATCTCGACCCGCTGCCGCTCTCCGGCCGACAGCCCGCCGACGGTGCGCGCGGGATCGAGCGGCAGGCCGTAGCTGCGGCTGACCTCGGCGATCCGGTCCGAGAGGGCGCGCAGGCCGGGTGGATTCTCCATCCCCAGCGCGACGTTCTCGGCCACGCTGAGCGCATCGAAAAGCGAGAAGTGCTGGAAGACCATCGCGACGCCGCGCGCCCGCGCCTCGCGCGGCTCCGCCGGGTTATAGGGCTGGCCGTCCAGCACCATGCTGCCGCTGTCGGGCTGCACGAGGCCGTAGATCGTCTTGACGAGGGTGGATTTGCCGGCGCCGTTCTCGCCCAGAAGGGCGTGGATCTCGCCGCGGCCCACGGAAAACGAGATGTCGTCGTTTGCACGGACGCCGGGATAGGCCTTGCTCAGCCCGCTCAGCGTCAACAGCGCATCCGTCATCCCGTCCGTCTCTCCTGTTTCACACCGCCGTGAGACAGTAGCGTTGCCACGACCCCGACCGCAATGGCCTGCGGGTGCCGTCCGAGAGATGGATCGCCGATCGGGCAGGCGATGCGGGCGATGGCCTCGGCCCCGTGCCCCAGCGCGGTCAGCCTTGCCCGGAATCGCGCCGCTTTGGTGGCCGACCCGATCAGCCCGCAGGAGGCGAAGCCATGCCCCAGCAGCGCGTGGCACAACTCGAGGTCGAGCGCATGGCTGCGCGTCAGGATCAGGTGATCGGCGTCCCGCGGCGCGCGCGCCACCAGCGCCTGCGGCGTGGCCGCCGGGATGGCGGTGACGCCATGGGGCAGGGGATCGGGGAAAAGCTCGGGCGCGAGATCGACCCATGTGATCGCGATATCCGGCAGCGGCGCCGTGACCTGAACGATCGCCCGTCCGACATGGCCCGCGCCCCAGACCCAGAGCGGGCGGCGGGGCGAGGCGGAGGGCTCGATGATCCAGCCGTTCTCAAGGCGCGGCGCCGCGCCCGCCGGTAGCGCCGCGGCGCGCGCGGCGAGGGCCGGGGGCACCGGGCCTTCGGCCATCAGCGGGCGCACCGGGGGCAGGGGATCGGGCAGCGCCTCGAACCGCTCCCAGACCAGCCGCACGGCGCCGCCGCAGCATTGCCCCAGCGCCGGGCCCAGCGGGATGCGCGCCTCCTGCGCCGAAGGCCAGCCCGCGAGCATCGCCTGCGCCCGCTCCACCGCCATGAGTTCGAGGGCACCGCCGCCGATGGTCCCCTCCTGACCCTCTGCCGTCACCAGCATGGCGGTCCCGGCCTCGCGCGGGGCGGAGCCCAGCGTCTCGAGTACGAGGATGCGGACGATGCCCATGCCCGCGCCTAGCCGCGCGCCCGGCGCACCGCCGCCAGCACCCGCTCGGGCGTGGCGGGGGCGTCGAGCGCCGGTTCCGCCGGGCCGCAGGCCGCGCAGGCATCCGACAGGGCCAGGAAGGCCGAGATGCCCAGCATGAAGGGCGGCTCTCCCACCGCCTTGGAGCGGTAGATGCTCGCCGCCGGGTTCGGCTGGTCCCAGAGGGCGACGCGGAAATCGCGCGGCCGGTCCGAGCAGGCGGGGATCTTGTAGGTCGAGGGGGCATGCGTCTTCAGCGCGCCGCGCTCGTCCCAGACCAGCTCCTCGGTGGTCAGCCAGCCGGCGCCCTGCACGTAGCCGCCCTCGATCTGGCCGATGTCCAGCGCCGGGTTCAGGCTGCGCCCCGCGTCATGCAGGATGTCGCAGCGCAAAATTCGGTTCTCGCCGGTCAGCGTGTCGATCGCCACCTCGGTCACCGCCGCGCCATGGGCGAAGTAGAAGAAGGGCCGGCCCTGTCCCTTGATCCGGTCCCAGCTGAGATCCGGCACCTTGTAAAAGCCGGTGGCCGAGAGGCTGACCCGCGCCTCGTAGGCAATCTGCGCCGCGCGGGCGAAGCTGATGCGATCCCCGCCCACCTCGACGTGATCCTCGGCAAAGCGCACGGCGCGCGCCTCGCATTGATGCAGGCTAGCCAGCGCCTCGGCCATGCGGCCGCGGATCGCCTCGCAGGCCGCCTTGGCCGCCATGCCGTTGAGGTCCGAGCCCGAGGAGGCTGCGGTGGCCGAGGTATTGGGCACCTTCTGCGTATCGGTGGCGGTGATCCGCACGCGGGCCGGATCGACGCCGAAGACCTCTGCCGCGACCTGGGAGACCTTGCGGAACAGGCCCTGTCCCATCTCGGTCCCCCCGTGGTTCAGGTGGATGGAGCCGTCCTGATAGACATGCACCAGGGCCCCGGCCTGGTTCAGATGCGTCAGGGTGAAGCTGATCCCGAACTTGACCGGCGAGAAGGCGATCCCGCGCTTCAGCACCGGGCTGCCCGCGTTCCACTCCGTGATCTCGGCCCGCCGGGCGGCGTAATCGCTGGTCTCCAGCAGCCGGTCGGTCATGCCGTGCAGGACGAAGTCGGTCACTTCCATGCCGTAGGGCGTCGCATTGCGCGTCGCGGGGGCCACGGGCTCTCGCGGCAGGTCCTCGCCTGACCCGCGCGAGGCGAGGTCGGAATCCTCCGGCGCCTCCTGCCAGGTCTCGCCGGGCGCGACCTCCAGATGCGGGTGGCCCTGCTCGCCTTCGGTCATCGGCGCGTAGTAGTTCCGCCGCCGCACCTCCACCGGGTCGAGGCCAAGGTGCCGCGCGATCCGGTCCAGCGCCGCCTCGATGCCCAGCACACCCTGCGGCCCGCCGAAGCCGCGGAAGGCGGTGGCCGATTGCATGTTGGTCTTCAGGCGGTGCGAGGTGATGCGCGCGCTCGGCAGCAGGTAGGCATTGTCGGCATGCAGCATCGCCCTGTCGGCGACCGCCAGCGACAGGTCCTGGCTCCAGCCGCAGCGCGCGTATTGCGTGACGTCGAGGCCCTCGATCCGCCCCTCACCGTCGAAGCCGACCTCCCAGTCGATGCGGAAGTCATGCCGCTTGCCGGTGACGATCATGTCGTCGTCCCGGTCATAGCGCATGCGGCAGCTGCGCCCCGTCAGATGCGCCGCGATGGCGCAGGAGACCGCCAGCGCATTGCCCTGGCTTTCCTTGCCGCCGAAGCCGCCGCCCAAGCGCCGCGTCTCCACACGCACGGCGGCCATCGGCAGGCCCAGCGCATCGGCGACCTTGTGCTGGATCTCGGTCGGATGCTGGGTGGAGGAGGCGACATGCATCCCGCCATCCTCCTGCGGGCTTGCGAGCGCGGCCTGCCCCTCGAGGTAGAAGTGCTCCTGTCCACCCATCTCGATCCGGCCCTGCAGCCGGTGCGGCGCGCCCATGATGGCGCCGGAGGCATCGCCCTTGGTCCAGACGCGCGGGCCATCCTCGAAGCGGCTGTCCGCCTCGAGCGCCTGCTCGATGGTCAGGATCGGCGGCTCCTCGGCGATCTCGACCCGGCCCAGCCGCGCGGCCTTGCGCGCCTCGAGGTGGCTTTCGGCCACCACAAGGAACAGCGGCTGGCCGATGAAATGCACGGCCTTGTCGGACAGCAGCGGCTCGTCATGGGCGCCGGGCGCGACATCGACCGGGCGCGGCAGGTCGGCGGCGGTCAGCACCATGACGACACCGGGTGCGGCGCGCACCGCGTCCAGGTCCATCTTCGTGATCCGGCCCCGCGCGACATGGCTCAGCCCGAAGGCGAGGTGCAGCGCGCCCGCCGGGGCGGGGATGTCATCGACGTAGCGGGCCTGCCCGCTGACATGCAGCGGCCCGCTGTCGTGCGGCAGTGCCTTGCCGACGCTCACGAGCCCAGCTCCAGCACCGAGACGGGCGCCCCGCCGGCCTGCGCGAGATAGCGTAGCAGCAGCCCCTGCGCCGCCTCCATCCGGTAGCCGGAGGAGGCGCGCATGTCCGTCAGCGGCGCAAAGTCACGCTCCAGCGCGGGCAGGGCCGCCTCCACAGTCTCGGCGTCGAAGCGCTGCCCCTCCAGCGCCGCCTCCAGCGCCGCCGCCCGCTTCGGGATGCCCGCCATGCCGCCGAAGGCGATGCGCGCGGAGCGCACGTGGCCGCCCTCGATCGCCAGGTTGAAGGCGCCGCAGACCGCCGAGATATCCGAATCGAAGCGCTTGGAGATCTTCCAGACCCGGAATCCCGGCGCCTCGGCGGGCAGCGAGACCGCCTCGACGAATTCCCCCGCTTCGCGGTCTTGCTTGCCGTAATCGATGAAGAAATCCTCCAGCGCGATCTCGCGCCGCGCCTCGCCCTGCCGCAGGTGCAGCCGCGCCCCCAGCGCGATCAGCGCCGGCGCGTTGTCCCCGATGGGCGAGGCATTGGCGAGGCTGCCGCCGATCGTCGCGGCGCTGCGCACCTGCAGGCTGCCGTAGCGGCGGATCATCTCGGCATAGCTGGGGTAGGGTCCCGCCAGCACGCCCAGCAGCCGTTCCATAGTCACGCCCGCACCGATGCGCAGCCAGCCCTCCGCTTCCTCGATCCCCTGCAGATCGGTGCAGCCGTTCAGAAAGGCGACCTGCGGCAGCTCCCGCAGCCCCTTGGTCACCCAAAGCCCGACATCCGTCGCCCCGGCGACAAGCGTGGCCTCGGGATGCGCGACGTACCACTCGGCCAGTTCCTCGGCACTGCGAGGCAGAAAGACAGCCTGCTTACCCACCCGCGCCCCGCTGCCGCCCGCCGCTTCCGGCTCGTAGGCAGGCCGCCCGGCCGGGCCTTCAGGTGCATCCACCTCTTCATGTTTCTCCAAATACTCAAATCCGCCGCCAGAGGCCCGCGACCCCTTCAGGCCCCGCAGCGCCTCGGCATCCGCCGCGACCCAGCCCGGCACCGGCGCGCCTTCCGCTGCCTCGGCGGCCCGGACGATCGGTGCATAGCCGGTGCAGCGGCACAGGTTGCCGGCCAGCACGTCGTCGTGATCCCGCCGCCCCTGCGCATGGGCCGCGGCCATCGACATCACGAAGCCCGGCGTGCAGAAGCCGCATTGGCTGCCGTGATGGGTGACCATGGCCTCCTGTACCGGGTGATCGCCGCCCAGCCCCTCGACGGTGCGCACCGCCCGCCCCTCCAACTGCGGCAGAAGCAGGATGCAGGCGTTCAGCGGGCGCGGGCCGTCCTCTCCGGTGACCATGACGGTGCAGGCACCGCAATCGCCCTCGTTGCAGCCCTCCTTGGTGCCGGTCAGGCCGCGCGTCTCGCGCAGCCAGTCCAGCAGGGTGCGGGTGGCCGGCCCCTCGGCCTCGACCGGCCGGCCGTTGAGCAGGAATGAAACGGTCATGATGCTGACCCGCCGCCTTACCGGTTGTCCTTGGGTCTCGCGCGCCCTCGATGCGGCGTAGAGGGCGGGCCCCGTTCCCGCGATCAAACGCGAGGGGGCGCCGCTTGGCAAGGGCGGGAACGCCGCGCCGGGGGAACCATCGGTCAGCACGCGACCCAACAGCATCGGCACGATCACCGATTTCGTGGCGATCCCCGGCGGCCGCCTCCTCTGCGTTCTGGTCGAGACAGAGGACCGGACCGTCGCACTGCCGTGGCAGCTGATGAAGGTCGCGGCAGGCGCGGTCTCTGCGACGCAGACGGTGGCGGTGCTCAGGGGCTCGGACCGCTTGGCCGATCTGGCCAAGACGCTGCAGGCCGGCTGACCCGCGGGGAAGCGCGCCCTGCGGCAGGTTGCCCGTTTCCCCGCCCGCCGGGCGGGATTAGACAGGGGCCATGGCCTCTCCCCGATTCATCCACCTGCGCGTCCATACCGAGCATTCGCTGCTCGAAGGGGCGATTCCCGTCAAGAAGCTGCCCGGTCTCGCCGCGGGCGCGGGCATGCCCGCCGTCGCCCTGACCGACAGCAACAACATGTTCGCCGCGCTGGAATTCTCGGAATACGCCTCCAAGGCCGGGCTTCAGCCGATCATCGGCTGCCAGGTGGACCTGCGCTACCTTGAGCCGGAGCCGGGCAAGCAGCCTGCGGCCCCCGCGCCCATCGTGCTGCTGGCGCAAAGCGAGACCGGCTACGAGAACCTGATGAAGCTGAACACCTGCCTCTATCTCGGGCAGGACCGCGACCGCCCGCAGGTGCTGCTGGACGAGCTTCAGGCCCATGCCGAGGGGCTGATCTGCCTGACCGGCGGACCGGATGGCCCCGTCGGGCGCCTCCTGCGTGCCGGTCAGGCCGCGCCGGCGGAGGCGCTGTTGCGGCGCCTCGCGGCGATCTTCCCCCAGCGCCTTTATGTCGAGCTGCAGCGCCATCCGGGCGAGGGCGGCGCGCCCGAGGCAGAGCGTCTGACCGAGCGCGGCCATGTCGAGATGGCCTACGAGATGGACCTGCCGCTGGTCGCGACCAACGACGTCTATTTCCCGAAATCCTCGATGTACGAGGCGCATGACGCGCTGATCTGCATCGCCGAGGGCGCCTATGTCGACCAGCAGGAACCCCGCCGCCGCCTGACGCCGCAGCACTACTTCAAGACCCCCGAGGAGATGGCGACCCTCTTCGCCGACCTGCCCGAGGCGCTGGAGAATACCGTCGAGATCGCCCGCCGCTGCGCCTTCAAGACCTACAAGCGCGCGCCGATCCTGCCGAAATTTGCCGATGACGAGGTCGAGGAGCTGCGCCGACAGGCCAAGGAAGGGCTGGCCGCACGCCTTGCCGTCATCCCCCATGCCGCCCCGGTAGAGGACTACGAGAAGAGGCTGGAATTCGAGCTTGGCATCATCGAGTCGATGGGCTTTCCCGGCTATTTCCTGATCGTTGCCGACTTCATCAAGTGGGGCAAGGAGCATGACATTCCGGTCGGGCCGGGCCGCGGCTCGGGCGCCGGCAGCCTCGTCGCCTATGCGCTGACGATCACCGACCTCGACCCGCTGCGCTACAGCCTCCTCTTCGAGCGGTTCCTGAACCCCGAGCGGGTCTCGATGCCGGACTTCGACATCGACTTCTGCATGGATCGCCGCGAGGAGGTGATCCAATACGTGCAGAAGAAGTACGGCCGCGAGAAGGTCGCGCAGATCATCACCTTCGGCGCGCTTCTGTCGAAGGCCGCCGTGCGCGACGTCGGCCGCGTGCTGCAGATGTCCTTCGGCCATGTCGACCGCTTGTCGAAGATGATCCCGGTCGAGGGCGTGAAGCCGGTCAGCATCGAAAAAGCTCTCGCCGACGAGCCGCGCCTGCGCGAGGAGACGAAGGAAACCGAGCAGGACCGCCGCGAGGGGCGGCGCAATCCCGCCGCGCGCCTGTTCGAATATGCCCAGCAGGTCGAGGGGCTGTACCGCAACGCCTCCACCCACGCCGCCGGCGTGGTGATCGGCGACCGGCCCATCGACGAGCTGGTGCCGCTTTACCGGGACCCGCGCTCTGACATGCCGGCGACCCAGTTCAACATGAAGTGGGTCGAGCAGGCGGGCCTCGTGAAGTTCGACTTCCTCGGCCTCAAGACGCTGACGGTGATCCAGAACGCGCTCGATCTGATCCTGAAATCGGGCCGCCCGCTGCATGTCGCCGCCGATGGCACGCAGCTTTACGAACCCGCCGCCGGCGCGGAAAATCAGATGAACCTGATCCCGCTGGACGACGAGAAGACTTACAAGCTTTACGCCCGCGCCAAGACGGTCGCCGTCTTCCAGGTGGAATCGACCGGCATGATGGACGCGCTGCGGCGCATGAAGCCGACCTGCATCGAGGATATCGTGGCCCTCGTCGCGCTCTACCGGCCCGGCCCGATGGAGAACATCCCGGTTTATTGCGAGGTGAAGAACGGCCAGCGCGAGATCGCCTCGATCCACCCGCTGATCGACCACATCCTCGAAGAGACGCAAGGGATCATCGTCTACCAGGAGCAGGTGATGCAGATCGCCCAGGTCATGGGCGGCTATTCGCTTGGCGGCGCCGACCTGCTGCGCCGGGCGATGGGCAAGAAGATCAAGGAGGCGATGGACGCCGAGCGGCCCAAGTTCGAGGCCGGCGCCGCCGAGAAGGGCGTCGACAAGAAGAAGGCCACCGAGGTCTTCGACCTGCTCGAGAAATTCGCGAACTACGGCTTCAACAAGTCGCACGCCGCCGCCTATGCCGTGGTCAGCTACCAGACCGCCTGGCTGAAGGCGAACCACCCGGTCGAGTTCATGGCCGGCGTGATGAACTGCGATATCCACCTGACCGACAAGCTGGGCGTCTATTTCCAGGAGGTCCGCAAGGGCCTTGGCCTTGGCTGGGTGCCGCCTTGCGTGAACCGGTCGCAGGCGACCTTCGACGTGCAGGACGGCAAGCTGGTCTATGCGCTGGGCGCGCTCAAGAACGTCGGCACCGACGCGATGCGGCTGGTGGTCGAGGGGCGGGGCGAGAAGCCCTTCGTCAATCTCTTCGACCTCGCGCGGCGGGTGGATCTGAAACGGATCGGCAAGCGCCCGCTCGAGATGCTGGCGCGCGCCGGGGGCTTCGACGTGCTGGACCGCAACCGGCGGCGGGTGCTGCAGGGCCTCGATCCGCTGATCGCCTATTCGGCGGCGGTGCACGAGCAGCGCGGATCGAACCAGGTCTCGCTTTTCGGCGAGGCGGGCGACGACCTGCCCGAGCCGCGCCTGCCGCGCGTCGACGACTGGCTGCCCGCCGAGCGGCTGGCCGAAGAATTCGCCGCCGTCGGCTTCTACCTCTCGGGCCATCCGCTGGATGATTACCGCAGCGCGCTCAAGCGGCAGAAGATCATGATGCTCGACGAGGTGATGGAGCGGGCGCAGAAAGGCCCCTTCGTCGCCAAGATGGCCGGCACCGTCGCCGGCCGGCAGGAGCGGAAGTCGGCGCGGGGCAACCGCTTTGCCTTCGTGCAGTTGTCCGATCCGACCGGACAGTACGAATGCATGGTCTTCTCCGACACGCTTGAGACCAGCCGCGAGCACCTCGAAAGCGGCACCCATGTCGTCGTCGGCGTCGAGGCGACGATGGAAAGCGAGCAGCTGAAACTGCTGGCCCGCTCCGTCGCGCCGATCGACAGCGTCGTCACGCAAGGAGAGGTCTCGGGCCTGCGCGTCTTCGTCGAAGAGCCCGAGGCCGCGCAGCTTGTCGCCAAGGTGCTGGGGCAGGCCAAAGCCGAGAAGACGCGCGGCGGGCGCGGGCCGATCACCCTGTGCCTGCTGTCCGAGGGGCTGCCCGGCGAGGTCGAGATCGACTGCGGCGCCGGCTGGCCCGTCAGCCCGCAGATTCGCGGCGCCCTGCGCAGCCTGCCGGGCGTGGCCATGGTCGAGGATCTCTAGCCCGGCTCGGCGCCGGGTCGCGCAGTCGCCGGCGCCGCGGGTGACTCTGCGGCGCATCCGGTCTAGATCGCTCGGCACCGCAGCAAGGATCTGCCGAGGACGCGTGATGAAATCCCTGACAGCCGGGTTCGCCGGCACTGCCCTCTGCCTCGCCCTGGCGGGCTGTGCGCAGGATCCGCTCCGCGACGTCGAGCGGCTGAGCGAGGTGCCGCTGGGCGAGGAGGGCACCGCCGCCGCTGCCATCCCCGCCGAGGACGAGCGGGGCGAGGCGCCGCTTCTGCTGAGCCGGATCTTCTCCGGCACCCTCGATGCCGGCAACGATTTCGCCCCCGCGACCGAAAGCGGTCCTGTCGCCTTCGGCGAGGCGCGGCCGGTCTGCGGGCTGGACGCGGCGCAGCTGGGCACCGCCGTGGCGCAGCAATCGGGCTACGTGCTGCACGATCCGACGCCCGGCGAGACCGGCCTGCACCGGCAGTACGTCACCGGCTTTGCCGACGGCTGCCCGCGCGAGGTCATGGCGGCGCTGGGCGTGTTCGGCGATGTCGGCACGCACGAGGTCATCCGCTACGGCGATGGCGCCACCGACGGCTGGAGCCCGGCCGATACCGCCTATGAAGAGCTCAAGGCCCGGGTCTGCCGCGTGAACAGCGGCCAGCCCTGCGGCGGGCGGATTGATCGCCTTGCGCGGGAAACCGCCTTTCTCACCCTTTATGCCGCATTCGGCGATACGGGCCAGCATGCCGAACTGCTGTTGCATGATGGCACCGTTCTCGCCGGAGGCGTAAGTCCCTGAGGGCGGCACGTATTTCGCCTTTTGTTTAAACGATGTGCCTTTTCTTGGCCTTTCGCCGGTGATTGCCGCACAGTGGGGCAGGTTCCGGGGACAGCTGGCGCTTGCGACCCGCCAGCGGTGTCTCTAACCCGCAAGATGTATCGCCCGAACAGTCCACCGATCGGAGTCGGCTCATGTTAGAGTACAAGGAAGAGGCGCATGGCGCGGCTCTTGAGGATTTCCTCTGTTTCGCCGTCTATTCGACCGAGCATGCGCTGACGCAGCTCTACCGGCCCCTTCTTAGCGGGGTCGGCCTGACCTACCCGCAATACCTCGTGATGACCCTGCTGTGGGACCACGACGCCCGCTCCGTGGGGGAGCTCGGCCGTGCGCTGCAGCTGGATACCAGCACGCTTACCCCGATGCTCAAGCGGCTGGAGACGATGGAGCTTGTGCGCCGGAGCCGCGACAGGCGCGACGAGCGCGTGGTGCGCGTCTCGCTGACGCCGGACGGCGCTGCACTGCGCGAGAAGGCGCGCGAGATCCCCTCGCGGGTGCGCACCGCGCTCGACATGACCGAGAGCGAGCTGCGCGCCCTCAACACCCAGCTGCTGACGCTGCGCGACCGGATCAGGGCCGCGACCGACTGATCCCTACCAATGCGGCGGGCGCTGGTCGGCGAGGGTGACGCTGCTCTCGTCCTCCTGCTGCTCGGCGGCGCGCTCGTAAAGCCAGCCGACGCGGCGGGTCAGGATCGCGATCTCGCGCTCCTGCCGGGCTGCGACATCCGACAGATCGTCAAGGGCGCGGGTCAGATGGGCGATGCGCTCTTCAAGGGCGAGGGTATCGGTCATGAGGTGGCCTTCCGTCGTCGATGCGCGCCCTAGATGCGCCCTCATCCCCGCGGCGGCAAGGGGCGGGCCGCCCTGCGGCGAAAGGCGGGCCGCGGTTGCCGCTGGGCGCAGCCCGCGCTAACAGCACGCGCGGCAGCGACGGAGACCCGAGACATGGCCAAGGACAAGGTGCGGCGCCCCCGGGCAGAGACGCCCAAGGGATTTCGCGACTACTTCGGCGCCGAGGTCACGGCGCGGACCGAGATGCTGCAGGCCATCGGCCGGGTCTACCGCGCCTGGGGCTTCGACGCGCTGGAAACCAGCGCCGTCGAGACGGTCGAGGCGCTGGGCAAGTTCCTTCCCGACGTGGATCGCCCGAACGAGGGCGTCTTCGCCTGGCAGGAGCACGAGGATACCGACTGGCTGGCCCTGCGCTATGACCTGACGGCGCCGCTGGCGCGCGTCTTCGCGCAGTACCGCAACGATCTGCCGACCCCCTACCGCCGCTACGCCATGGGCCCCGTCTGGCGCAACGAGAAGCCCGGTCCGGGCCGCTTCCGTCAGTTCTACCAATGCGATGCCGATACTGTCGGCGCGCCCTCGGTGGCCGCGGATGCCGAGATCTGCGCCATGCTGGCCTCTGCGCTCGAGGCCGTGGGGATCGACCGCGGCGACTACCTGATCCGCGTCAACAACCGCAAGGTCCTGAACGGCGTGATGGAGGCGGCGGGCGTGCTCGACCCCGCCGACCCCAGCCGCTTCGAGGCCGAGCGCGGCATCGTCCTGCGCGCCATCGACAAGCTCGACCGCCTGGGCGAGGCTGGCGTGCGTGCGCTGCTGGGGCAGGGGCGCGAGGATGAGAGCGGCGATTTCACCAAGGGCGCCGGGCTGGCGGAGGAGCAGGCCGAGCTTGTCATCGGCTTCACCCAGGCGCGCCGCGACACGGCAGAGGCCACGCTTGCCCGCCTGCGCGAGCTTGTCGGCACCTCTGCCACCGGCGCCGAGGGCGTCGACGAGCTTGAGACCATCGCCGGGCTGCTGGCGGCGCAGGGCCTCGGGGACCGGGCGCTGATCGACCCGTCGGTCGTGCGCGGCCTCGGCTACTACACCGGCCCCGTCTTCGAGGCAGAGCTGACGTTTCAGACGCTGGACGAAAAGGGCCGCCCGCGGCAGTTCGGCTCCGTCGCCGGGGGCGGGCGCTACGACGACCTCGTGAAGCGCTTCACCGGGCAGGCGGTGCCGGCGACCGGCATCTCGATCGGCGTCGACCGTCTTCTCGCAGCACTACAGGCGCGGCGCGCGCAGGCCGCGGCGCCCGCCGGGCCGGTGGTGGTGACGGTGATGGATCGCGAGCGGATGGCCGATTACTTCGCCATGGCCGAGGAACTGCGCGCCGCCGGCATCCGGGCCGAGGTCTATCTCGGCAATCCGAAGAACTTCGGCAACCAGATGAAATACGCCGACCGGCGCGGCAGCCCCGTCGCGGTGATCGAGGGCGGCGATGAAAAGGCGCGCGGCGTGGTGCAGATCAAGGACCTCGTGCTGGGGGCCGAGATCGCCAAGAATGCTTCGCTGGAAGAGTGGAAGGACCGCCCCTCCCAGGTCGAGGCGCCGCGCGATCAGCTGGTGGCGCAGGTCCGCGCCATGCTGGAGGGATCATGATCCCCGCCGTGCCCGCCAGCGCCCGCGCCGAGGCGGCGCGGCTTACGGCCCTGTTCCGGGCCGCGGGGGCAGAGCCGGTCGAGACGCCGATCCTGCAGCCGGCCGAGACGCTGCTCGATCTTTATGGCGAGGATATCCGCGCTCGCGCCTATGTCACCGCCGACCCGCTGCGCGGCGAGATGATGCTGCGCCCCGATTTCACCGTGCCGGTGGTGCGGATGCACATGGCCGAGGGCGGCGATCCCGCGCGCTACACCTATGCCGGCGAGGTCTTTCGCCGGCAGGAGACCGATCCCGAAAGGCCGGTGGAGTTCCTGCAGGTCGGCTTCGAGCTCTTCGGCGGGGACGATCCCGCCGCCGCCGATGCCGAGGTCTTCAGCGCCATCGCCTCTGCGCTCGAGGGGCTGGCCCTGCGGCCCTCGACCGGCGACATTGGCCTGCTGCGGGCCGCGGTCGAGGGGCTTGAGACGACGGCGCCGCGCAAGGCGGCCCTGATGCGGCACCTCTGGCGTCCGCGCCGCTTCCGCACCCTGCTGACCCGCTTCGGCGGGCAGGCCGCGCCCGATGCCGCGCGCGCCGCGCTTCTGGCCTCTGCCGATCCGCTGGGCGGCAAGGGGCCGGGCGCCGGCCCCGAGATCGGGCTTCGCAGCGCCGAGGAGATCGCCGCCCGGATCGAGGCCCTGCGCGAGGATGCCGCCGCCCCGCCGATCCCGGCGGAGCAGATCGCCCTGATCGACGCCATCCTCGATCTGTCCGAGACCGCGCCCAATGTCCTGAGCGCGCTGCGCGACATCGCCGTCGACCTGCCGGCCATCGGCCCGGCGGTGCAGGGGCTGTCCGCGCGGATGGAGGCGCTGGCGGCGCGCGGCATCGACGTCGATGCCCTGCCGTTCGAGGGCAGCTTCGGCCGCACCTCGCTGGAATACTACGACGGTTTCGTCTTCGGCTTCTCGGCGCCGGATCGCCCCGACCTGCCGCCCCTCTCCACCGGCGGGCGCTACGACGCGCTGACCCGTGTGCTGGGCGGCGGCAAGGGCGTGCGCGCGGTCGGCGGGGTGATCCGCCCCGAACTGGTGGCCCGGGTTCAGGAGGGCAGGGCATGAGCATCCGCCTCGGCGTGCCGTCCAAGGGGCGGCTGATGGACAAGACCTTCGACTGGTTCGGCGCGCGCGGCGTGACGCTGAAGAAGGCCGGGCACGACCGCGGCTATGCCGGCGCCGTCGAGGGGATCGAGGGGGTCGAGCTGGTCCTCCTCTCCGCCTCGGAGATCCCGCGCGAGCTGGCGCAGGGCCGGCTGCACCTTGGCGTCACCGGCTCCGACCTCGTGCAGGAGGGGATCGCGGGCTGGGACCTGAAGCTGCGGGTGCTGGCGCCGATGGGCTTTGGCGGCGCGGATCTGGTGATCGCGGTGCCGCAGGCCTGGGTCGATGTCGAGGGGCTCGAGGATCTCGACGCGGTCTGCGCCGATTTCCGGCGCCGTCACGGCATGCGCCTGCGCATCGCGACCAAGTATCACCGCCTCGTGCGGGAGTTCCTGCGCGAGCGGGGCGTGGCCGATTACCTGCTGGTCGACAGCCAGGGCGCGACCGAGGGCACCGTGCGCAACGAGACCGCCGAGGCCGTGGCCGACATCACCTCCACCGGCGAGACGCTGCGCGCCAATGGCCTCAAGGTGCTGCCCGACGGGCTGATCCATGCCAGCCAGGCGACCCTGTTCAAAAGCCGCGAGGCGCCCTGGATGACCGAGGATCGCGCCCTGCTGGACCGGCTGACGGCGCAGCTGGGCGTCTGATCGCAGGGGCGGGATCGCAGGCGCAACGGCCTTCGCCAGCAAAATTCGAGTCCGGGCGGAACCTTACGCTGAACCAAGCGGTTTGAAAGGCAACGACGCGCAACGTAGCGCGTCCCCTTACTAGGAGATACGTTATGAACGCCCTTCTCAAAACCGCCGCCGCCGTTTCGCTGACCTTCGGCATGGCCGGCGCCGCCTTCGCCCAAGCCGACGATGCCGACATCGAGATGGATCCCTCGGACATCGGGTCGGAAGCGGTCATCATGACCTGCGAGACCTTCCTCGACCTCGACACGCCGGACCAGCTGGCCGTCGTTGACGAGCTGCACGTGATGTCGATGCAGCCCGAGACCGGCGAAGACGCCGGCGAGAACCTCAACGACACCGCGACCGGCAACGCCGACGTGAACTCCGTCGTCGACGCCTGCTCCGGCAACGAGCCGATGCGCGTCTCGGAAGTCATGAGCACCATGACCGGCGACATGGTTCAGGACAGCCAGTAAATTCAGCGCCCATTAGGGCCCGACATGCGGCGCGCCTTCGGGCGCGCCGTTTTGCGTTGTGAGGTCGGACGTCTCGGGGATTGCCCCTAGAGCACGCCGATCTCGGCGAGCGCGCGCGAGAGGGCGGGCGGCAGCTCGTCATCCTCGGCCCGGTAGGCGCCCAGATCGCGCGGCGCATTCGCCGGCTCGAGATAGCGCCAGCCCTGGAAGGGTTTTTTCAGCGTCGGCGCGGTGCGGATCAGCCCCGGCTCGCAGACGATGGCGCAGCGGCGCACCCCGTCCGCGCCCGTGACCTCGTCGAGGCGGGCGATGGGCTGGCGGCACAGGATGCTGCCCTTGATCACCCAGTAGATCGACCCGCCGTCCAGCACCTCGGCCTCGCGCTTTGGCCACATGCGGGTGACGTGGCGCGGCAGACCGTCGGCGGTCTGCGCCGCGCGCTGCGACTGCCAGGCCTCGAGGCCGGCGACATCCTCGGTTCCCACCGACAATTTCAACAGGTTGATCATCCGCCGCACCCCCAATGCGAGGGGGCGAACCTAGCCCCGGCAGTGCCCCGACACAAGGCGGCGCCCTGCCGCAGGGCGGGGCAGGGACGCTGCCTCAGGCCGTCTCAGGCCTGGTCGGGGGCGGCATGGGCGCCGTCGTCCGGCGCCTTGGGCGTGAAGCGCTGGACGACGCGGGTGAAGCCCGCGACATAGGTCAGCGCCACCGGCACCACCACCAGCGTCAGCAGGGTGGAGCTGATCAGCCCGCCGATCACCGCATGGGCCATCGGCGCGTTCTGGCCCGATCCGCCGTGGATGTTCAGCGCCAGCGGCAGCATGCCGAAGATCATCGCCAGCGTCGTCATGACGATGGGCCGGAACCGCGTCATCCCCGCCTCGACCAGCGCGTCATACAACGTCCAGCCCGCGCGGGTGTGCTGGTTGGCATTGTCGACCAGCAGGATCGCGTTCTTCACTACGAGGCCCATCAGCATGATGAAGCCGATGACCGAGAACATATTGAGGGTGGAGCCGCCCACCAGCAGCCCCAGCATGACCCCGATCAGCGAGAGCGGCAGCGCCGCCATGATCGCCACCGGCTGCAGGAAACTGCCGAACTGCGAGGCGAGCACGAGGTAGATGAAGATCACCGCCAGCAGCAGCGCCGTCGCGGCAGAGGTGCCGGCCTCGGCCAGGTCCTCCGCCTCGCCGCCCGAGGAGATGCGGTAGCCCGGCGGCGTGTCGACGGCGGCGATCGCCGCCTGCACCGGCCCGCCCACGGCGCCCAGCGTCGTGCCGGCGGCGAGGTTGGCCGAGACCTCGACCTGCCGGGTCAGGTCGAGGCGGTTGATCTCGGCCGAGCTGGCGCCCTGGGTGATCCGCGCGACCTGGTCGAGCGTGATCATCTGCGCCCCGCCGGTGCCGCCCGTGGCATCCGCGGCTGCCGGGGCGATGGGCAGGGCGCGCAGCCGGTCGAGATCGTTGCGCACCGCCTCGGGCAGCTGCACCACGACGGTGAAGGTGCGCGCATCGGGGGCGGTCCAGTCGGTGACCTCTTCTCCGCCCAACATCGGGCTGAGGGCATTGCCGATCTGCGCCAGACTCAGGCCCAGATCGCTCGCCGCATCGCGGTCGACCTCGACGCTCAGGATCGGCTGCGTCTCGGCGAGGCTGGATTCGACGTCGAGGAGGCCGTCGATGCCGCGCATTTCCTCGGCCAGCTGCTGTGCCAGCCGCTCGAGCACGGCGATGTCGTCGCCGTAGAGGTTGACGACCACCGGCTTCGACACGCCGCCGAGGCCGCCCGCCGCGCTGACCACCGGATCGATCCCGGGGATCGAGGCCAGCGCCCGGCGCACCGGCTCCACCATCTGGACGGGGGTACGCTCGCGCTCGGTCGAGGGGGTCATGGCGGCGATGATGGTGGCGGTATTCGTGCCCGAGGCCGAGGTGCCGGAGTTCACCGTGGCATAGGTGCCCGTCACCTCGTCGAAATCGCGCAGCACGCCGTCGACCTGGGCGATCTTCATCGCGGTGTAATCCAGCGAGGATCCCGGCGGCGTTTCGATCTGCACCTGGAACTCGCCCTCGTCGGCGGCGGGGATGAACTCCACCCCCACCAGCGGCGCGAGGAAGAAGCTGCCGATGAAGGCGCCGAGCGCGATCCCCAGCGTCGCCAGCCGGTGCTTCAGCGACCAGCGCAATACCGACAGGTACCGGCGCGAGAGCCATTCGAAGCCCCGGTCGAACTGGTTCACGAGGCGCCCGACCGGCCCGCGCTTGCGGTCCGGATCGCCCGCCGGGTCGTACCAGACCGAGGACATCATCGGATCGAGCGTGAAGGCCACGAAGAGCGAGATCAGCACGGCGACCGAGACGGTGACGCCGAACTGCAGGAAGAACTGCCCGATGATTCCCTCCATGAAGGCCACGGGCAGGAAGACCGCGACGATCGACAGCGTGGTCGCCAGCACCGCGAGGCCGATCTCGTTGGTCCCGTCGAGGGCCGCCTGCCGGTGGCTCTTGCCCATGTGCAGGTGGCGCATGATGTTCTCGCGCACCACGATGGCGTCGTCGATCAGCAGCCCGACGGCGAGGCTGAGCGCCAGCAGCGTCATCAGGTTCAGCGTGAAGCCCAGCACCCAGATCAGCGTCATCGTCCCGATGATCGAGATCGGCAGTGTCAGCCCGGTGATCACCGTCGAGCGCCAGGAATTGAGGAAGAGGAAGACGATCAGCGTCGCGAGAACCGCGCCCTCGATCAGCATGTCCTGCACGTTCTCGTAGGATTCCTCGACGCTGACGGAGTTGTCGCGCACCACCTCTAGGGTCACGCCCTCGGGCAGGCCGTCCTCGTTCAGCTCGGCCACTTTCTCGCGGATGGCCTCGGCGACGGCGACGGTGTTGGAGCCTTGCGTCTTGACCACGTCGATGGCCAGCGCGCGGCGCCCGTCGAGCACGGCGAGGCTGTCGATCGAGGCTTCGCCTTCCTCGAGCGTGGCGATGTCGCCAAGCCGCACGGGCTGGCCGCCGCGGCGCGCGACGATCAGGTCGAGGAACTCGTCGCGCTGCTCGATCTGCCCGGCGACCTGCAGCGACTGCTCCTCTCGGCCCAGATCGACCGAGCCTGCGGGCAGATCCCGGTTCTCGGACGAGAGGGCGCCGACGACCTCGGTCACGCCGATGCCGAAGGCGGTCATCCGGTCGGGGTCGAGCAGGATCTCGAGCTGGCGCGGCACGCCGCCCACGACCGAGGCCCGGCCCACGCCGTCGATGACCGAGAACTGCTGCGCGATGGTATCCTCGGCCAGCTCCGTCAGGTCGCGCGGGGCCATGGTCTCGGAGCTGAGGGCGACGGAGATGATCGGCAGCTCTGCGGGATCGAAGCGCAGGACCAGCGGGTCGTCTGCCCCGTCGGGCAGGGTCGGCCGGACGCTGGCCATGTTGTCGCGCACGTCCTGCACGGCGACGGCGGTGTCGACGTCCATGTCGAACTGCATGACGACCAGCGCCTGGCCCGACTGCGCCGTCGACTGGATGGAATCGATCCCGCTGATCGTGTTCACCGAATCCTCGATCGGCTCGATCACGTCCGCTTCCACCGCCTCGGGCGCGGCGCCGGGGTAGGAGACGACGACCGCGACGACCGGAAACTCGATATCGGGATATTGCTCGATCGGCAGCTTGGTGAAGGCGTAGCCGCCGATCACCATCAGCGCGACCATGATCATGGTTGCGAAGACGGGCTGGTTCACGCTGATCCGGGTCAGGAACACGGTGCTATTCCTCCAGCTGCACGCGGGCGCCCGCGGCAAGATCGTCGAGCGGCGCCGAGACGACGATGTCGCCGGGGGCCAGGCCTTCGGTGACCCGGGTCAGATCGCCGGACCAGCCGGCGCCGGTCTCGACCGGGGCGCGGGCCAGCACGCCGTCCTCGACCCGCAGGACGTAGGTCCCCTCGGCGTCCTCGCGCAGGGCGGCCTCGGGCAGGGCGAGCGCATCCGCCTCGGTCGCGGTCACGACCTCGCCGGTGGCGAACATGCCGCCGCGCAGGCGCCCCTCGGCATTGTCGATCTCGATGTAGACGGTGATGGTGCGGCTGCCGGAGGAGGCGACGGGGTTGATGCGCTGCACTGTGCCCTCGATCGCGCCCGCCTCCATGCCGTCGATGTTCAGCCGTACGCTCTGGCCCGCCTCCAGCCGGGCGGCGGAGGCGACGGGGGCATTGCCCTCCATCTCGACGCTGGAGAGGTCGACAACGGTCATCAGCGGCGTGCCGGTCTGCACGAACTGCCCCGGGTCTACCGTGCGGGACGAGACCATGCCGTCGAAAGGCGCGCGCAGGGTCGCGTTGCGCAGCCGCAGTTCGGCCGAGCGGACCTGGTCCTGCTGGGCGCTGAGGCTCGATTGCAGCTGCTGGACGGAGCTGCGCGCCTCGTCGAGGGTCGAGGTCGTCGCCACCCCGCGGTCGCTGAGCTGCTGCGCCCGTTCCAGCTGTGTCTGCGCGAGGCCAAGCTGCACCTCGGTCGCCGAGGCATTGCTGCGCGCGAGGTCGAGGTCGATGCCAAGCGATTCCGTGTCGACCTGCACGAGGATGTCGCCGCGGCTGACACTGTCGCCGGGCTGCACCGCGACTGTTTCGACGGTGCCCGAAATCTCTGACGACAGCTCGGCCGAGCGGGTCGGCTCAAGCGTGCCGGTCACGCGCACGGTGCGGGTCAGCAGCATCGGCTCCAGCTGCAGGACCTCGGGGCCGGCAAGGCGGTAGACCGTCTCCTCGGGCGCGGGCTCTGCCGGCGCGGCCTCTTCCACGGGCGCCGCGGCGCCCCGCTGCATCTGCCAGTAGGCGGCGCCGCCGGCGGCGGCCAGCAGCACCAGCGCCAGCACGATCCATGGCCAGCGCCGCCTGATCGGCGGCAGGCCGGCGCGCTCGCGCAGCAGCCGCTCGGTCTCGCGCCGGCTCATCGCCCATTGCGGCTTGCCATTGGCATCGACGAGGGCAGGGTCCTCGCGCGGCGCGTCCTCGTGCGTATCGGCCCGGTTCTTCGACATGTCGTTCATTCCGCGTCCGCCTTCGGCTCAAGTTGCTGGGCGGCGAAGCCGAGGCCCTCGTCCAGCGCTGCGTAGAAGTCTGCGTATTCCGCCAGCCGCCCGCGCGTCGCGTCGTCCTGCGGCGACAGGCGGTTCAGGGTGCCGGTTATCTCGGTCTCGATGTCGCGCAGGTGCTGCTGGGACTGGCGCAGCAGCTTCACGAAGGCATCGGGCGCCAGCTCGAAGTAATCCTGCCGGTCGCCGGGGCGGCTGACCCGGCGCAGCAGGCCCTTGTCCTCGAGGTGGCGGGTGCTGGCGCTCACGCTGGCGCGGCTGATCTGCAGCCGGTCCGAGAGCGTGCTGAAGGAGACCGTCTCGCCGTCGAAGACCATCATCGCGAAAAGCCGCCCGGCGCTGCGCGGCAGGCCCTTGTCCGCCGTCAGGGCGCCCAGCCTCTCGATGAAGGTGCTGCGCAGCATCGCGCGATCGGTCTCGTGTTTCATTGCGGGCGCCTCCTGATGCTGCCGCTATGGATCGGTCCGTTCGACATGTCCAGACTGTTCAGGATATTCTGACATCAATGAACATTTTCCTCGCAGCATTGTAACTGCTGCCGCTGCTGCTGTACCCAAGGCCGGAGGCGACACCCGATCCGACCCTGCAGAGGCACCATCATGAGTTACGGCCTTCTCGCCATTCTGGATGACATCGCCGCTTTGGCGAAGATGGCCGCCACCTCCATCGACGATGTCGTGGCGCAGGCGGCGCGCTCGGGCACCCATTCGCTGGGGCTGATCATCGACGATGCCGCCGTCACCCCGCGCTTCATCGCCGGCGTCAGCCCCGCGCGCGAGCTGCCGGCGATCTGGAAGATCGCCCGCTGGTCGCTGATCAACAAGCTGCTGATCCTGACCCCCGCCGTGCTGCTGCTGAGCGCGGTGATCCCATGGATCATCACGCCGATCCTGACCCTCGGCGGGCTCTACCTCGCCTTCGAAGGGGCGGAGAAGGTGCTCGAATGGATGGGCCTCGGCCATCACGAGGCCAAGGACACCGAGGCGCTCGCCACCGCCACCCCGCAGGAGATCGAGGCCAAGACCGTCAGCGGCGCCGTGCGCACCGATTTCATCCTCTCGACCGAGATCATGGTGCTCACCTTCTCCTCCGTGGCCGACCAGTCGCTGGCTACGCAAATCGGCGTCATGCTGACCATCGGCGTCGTTTTCACGCTGGGCGTCTACGGCGCCGTCGCGCTGATCGTGCGCGCGGACGATATCGGCATCGCGCTGGCCAAGCGGCACAAGGGCGCCTTCCTCGGGCGGCTGGGCCGGCACCTCGTGGTCGCGGTGGCACCCTTCCTGACGCTTCTGGGCATCGTCGGCACGCTGGCCATGCTCTGGGTCGGGGGCAGCCTGCTGATCCACGGGCTGGCCTACTTCCATCTCGAGGGGCCGGAGCACTGGCTGCACCACGCGCAGGAAGCGGCGCTGCACGCGGTGCCGGGCTGGCTGGGCGGCGCGGCTGCATGGATCACGGGCGCGGCGCTGCAGGGCCTGCTCGCGCTGGCCGTCGGCGGCGTGATCGCGATGGCGGTGACCGGGATTTCCTCGCTGCGCGGGACGCACTGACCGCGGCGGGCGGCGCCCGCATCGCCCGGCCGGGGCAAAAGCCCGGCGCCTGGGCAACTCTCTGCCATGGCCCGCTTGGTACGGGCTGCGACCTTCTAGAGCAGGAAATTTGCTGCTAAAGGGGCGACAAATAGGGAAGACTGACCGATGAAGAACGCGCTCCAGACCGTTCTCGCCCTGCTGGGCGAGGATTACGACAGCATCCTGCAGGCCTGGCTCGAAACCCAGAAGGCCGAGGGCGTGCGCCGTCCCGACCTGTTCTCGGACCGCGAGAGCCGGCGCCAGCTGGGCGACATCCTGCGCGGGCTGGGCGAGGGGATCTCGCGCTCCGACCTGAGCGAGGGCATCGCCCTCGACGCCGACAGCTGGACCGACCTGCGCGCCACCCTCGACGAGGTCACGCAGGAGCGGGTGGAGCGCGGCGTCTCCCCCTCCGAGATGGCGACCTTCATCCTCGCGATGAAGCAGCCGGTCTTCGCCCGCCTGCGCGAACGCCTCGCGGCCGATCCGACCCGCCTGATCGAAGAGATCACCCAGTTCAGCCGCGTGGTCGATGCGCTCGCCATGCACACGAACGAGCATTTCATCGAGGCCCGCGACCAGGTGATTGAGCGCCAGCGCGCCGAGATGATGGAGCTGTCGACCCCCGTCGTGCAGCTCTGGGACCGGGTGCTGACCATCCCGCTGATCGGCACGCTCGATTCGATGCGCGCCCAGGAGGTGATGGAGAACCTGCTGAACGCCATCGTCGAGCATTCCGCCGAGGTGGTGATCGTTGACATCACCGGCGTGCGCGTCGTCGACACGCAGGTCGCCCAGCATCTTCTGCGCACCGCCGCCGCCGTCCGGCTGATGGGCGCCGAGGCGATCATCTCGGGCATCAGCCCGAAGATCGCCCAGACAATGGTCGAGCTTGGCGTCGACGTGGGCGAGGTCACGACCCGGCCGACGATCCGCGCCGCGCTGGCGCATGCCTTCCGCCGCGTCGGCTTCTCGATCGAGAAGGTGGAGAACGCGCGTGGCTGATACAGCCTCGGTCTACCTTGTCGAGCATGTGCTGCTGGTCGCGATCCCGGACAACATCACCGACACCGAGATCATGAGCCTGCAGGAAGAGCTCTCGACCCGCATCGTCTCTGACGGTGCGCGGGGCGTGGTGATCGATATCGCGGCGCTCGAGATCGTCGACACCTTCGTCGGGCGGGTGCTGGCGCAGCTGTCCTCGATGGCGCGGCTGCTGGCGGCCGAGACCTTCGTCGTCGGCATGCGGCCCGCCGTCGCGATGACGCTGGTCGAGCTGGGGATGGACCTGCACGGCAGCCGCACCGCCCTGACGCTGAGCCACGCCCTGCGCGCGCTGCGGAGCGAAGGTCTGGCGTGACCGGCGCGGCTGCCGCCCCGCGCCGCATCGAGCTGAAGGCGGAGCGTGACATAGCCGCGGCCCGCAGCGCCGTGTCGCGGGCCTGCGACGAGTTGCAGGCCAGCGCCCTGCGCAAGGTCCGCTTCGTCACCGCCGTCAGCGAGATCGCCCGCAACGCGCTGGAGCACGGCGGCGGCGGCACGCTGGAGATCAGCGCAAGCCGCGCGCCGCGCCGGATCGCCGTGCTGTGTCATGACAACGGCCCCGGGATCCTCGATATCGACCAGGCGATGCGCGACGGCTTCACCACCGCCGGCAGCATGGGCAAGGGGCTTGGCGGCGCGCGCCGCCTTGTCGACAGGTTCGAAATCCGCAACCGTCCGGAGGGCGGTGTCGAGGTCAGAATGAGTTCGCAGGTATGAAACAGGCGGTAGAGGTCACCGAGCAAAGCGGCATCGCCGAGGCGCGGCGCCATGCCCGCGCGCTGGCCGAACGGGCCGATCTGCCCGAGCTGCGCTGCGACGAGATCGCCATCGTCGCCTCCGAGGCCGCGACCAACCTCTTGCGCCACGGCGGCGGCGGTACCCTGCTGCTGCAGGTGGTGCCGGGGCAGCAGGGGGCCTGGCTGTGCCTCGCCGCCATCGACAAGGGGCCGGGCATCCCCGACCTCGACGCGGTGCTGCACGACGGCGTCTCGACCGCCGGATCCTCGGGCAACGGGCTGGGCGCGATGAAGCGGCTGTCCGACCGCTTTGCCCTGCGGTCCGTGCCGGGCGAGGGTACGGTGGTGCTGTGCGAATTCGGCCGCGGGCCGCGCCGCATCGCCGGCGTCGAGGTCGCGGCCTTCAAGATGAACTACCCCGGAGAGACGGCCTGCGGCGATGCCTGGAGCCTGCGCAACCGCGACGGCCTGCTGGAGCTGCTGGCCGTCGACGGACTGGGCCATGGCCCCAAGGCCGAGATCGCCGCGCAGGAGGCCGTCGAGGCCTTTGCCCGCAGCGGGCGGGGCGATCCCGGCAGCATCCTGTCGGCCCTCTCCGAGGGGCTGATCGGCACCCGCGGATCGGTCGCCGGCCTCGCCCAGGTCGAGGCCGCCGAGGGGCTGGTGCGCTATGCCGGCATCGGCAATATCTCGGCCCTCGTCGCCGGGCCTGGGGGCGATCTGCATCGCCTCGTGGGCCGCGACGGGCGGATCGGCGGGCGCAGCCGCGGCCCGGCCAGCGACAGCCGCCGCCTGCTGCCCGGCGAGACCGTCATCCTGCACAGCGACGGTCTGTCCACCCTGCACGAAAGCGAGGGGCTGCGCGCCCTCCTGCGCGAGCCGCCGGGCCTCGTCGCCGCCAGCCTGATGCGCGATCACAACCGCGGACGCGACGATGCCTGCATCCTCGTGGCCCGCGTGACCCCGACCGAGACCGGAGTGGCCGCATGAGGCTGTCGAGCCTGCGCATCGAGGACGAGCGCGACATCCTGCGCCTGCGCCAGGTCGGAGAGACCGTGGTGGCGGGCGCCGGGCTGACCGGCTTTGCCGCGACCCGCGTGGTGACCGCGCTGCTGGAGCTGGGGCGCAACCTGATCGACCATGCCTCTGGCGGGCGGCTTGCGCTGTTGCTGAGCGAGGTGGGCCAGCAGGTCTACCTTGTCGCCGATGCCGTGGACCAAGGGCCCGGCATGGAGGCCGAGGGCGGGCCGGGCGGGCTTGGCCTCGGGCTGCGCGGGGTCAAGCGGATGGCAGACCTCTTCGATCTGCAATCGGGCGCCGAGGGGACGCGGGTGCGCGCCAGCTTCCTCGTGCCCGTCCAGCCGCGCGAGCACGAGGAGCGGGTGCGCAGCCTGCTGGCCGAGGTCGAGCAGCTGCAGCAGGGCGATCCGGCCGAGCTTCTGGCCCGCCAGAACCGCGAGCTGATGGAGGCGCTGCAGCAGCGCGACCTGCTGATGGCCGAGGTGCATCACCGGACCAAGAACAACCTCAGCCTCGTGCTGGGCCTCATGCGGCTGGGCCGCGCGGCCTCCTCAAGCGACGAGACGAAGGACGTGCTGCGCGATCTGGAAGGGCGGGTCTCGGCCATCGCCAAGGTCCACGACCAGCTGCAAAACGCCGCTGCCTCGGATCAGGTGGAGCTGACGGCCCTGCTGCGCGACGTCGCGCGGCAATCGGCCAGCGCCTTCGGATCGCGCAATCTGGCGGTGACGGTCGATGTCGAGGGCGCGCCGATCCATGTCTCGAGCAGCCCGGCGGTCGATCTGGCGCTGGTGGTCGGAGAGCTGATCACCAATGCCTGCAAATACGCCTTCCCGGGCCGCAGCTGCGGCCATGTCGCCATCACGGTCGAGCCGCTGCAGGACGAGCTGAAGCTGCGGATCGCCGATGACGGCGTCGGCCTTGCCGAGGGGCAGGAGCGGCCCGAACGCTCGGGCTCGCTTGGCTGGCAGATGGTGCGCAGCATGGTGCAGAAGCACTCTGGCAGCCTGCGCACCCATGGGGAGGGTGGGCTGACGGTCGAGCTGACGCTGGACCGCCACCTTCTGGGCGCGCGGGACTGAGGCGCGCCTAGAGCTGCGCGAGGAAGGCGTCGAGGCCGGCCTGTGCCACTTCGCGGTCCTGCGCCGGGGTGCCGGACGAGACGCCGATGCCGCCCACGACCTCGCCGCCCGCGGCCACGGGAAGACCGCCGCCGACCACCATCAGCCGCCCGCCGATGGCGCTGGCGATGCCGTAAGCCGGGGCGCCGGGCTGGCTGATCTCGCCGTATTCATGCGTCGCCTTCTTGGCGGCGCTGGCGGTGTAGCTTTTGTCGATGGCGATGGTGATCGAGGTCACCTTGCCGCCGTCCATCCGCCGGAAGGCGACGAGGTTGCCGCCCTCGTCGGTCACGGCGATGCACATCGGCACGCCGATCTCGCGCGCCTTGGCGGCGGCGCCGTCGATCAGGATCTGCGCGTCGTTTTCATCGAGCCGTTTCAGCGTCAGCATCGGTCTTCTCCTGTGGTCGTAGGTGCCACTCTCTTACGCGGATGCCACCCGAGGGAACAGAGGCAGGCGGTCTGGGCCGGTGAAACGGCGAGCGAGGCTCTGGCCGCGGAGTTCATGCGACGCGTGAGGAAGGCGTCATAAGCACCTGCTATTAAAAATAAATAGAGGGCTTTGTGACCTGCGCCCCACCGCATCCCCCCTGCGCGGCCATTGACAGGGCACCCGCCCTGCGGCGTCATGGCGGAACGGGTGCCTCCGCGTCAGCGGGCCCCGCAACGGGAGGAATGACATGATGAGAACGAGCATCGCGCTGCTGGCGGCGCTGGGCCTGGGCTCGGCCGCGACGGCGCAGGACCTGTCGATCGCCACCGGCGGCACCGGCGGCACCTACTACCCCTACGGCGGCGCGCTGGCCGAACTGATCGGCGCCCATGTCGATGGCGCCAGCGCCGTGGCCGAGGTGACCGGCGCCTCGGTCGAGAACATGGCCCTGATCGCGCAGGAGCAGTCGGACATCGCCTTCGTGCTGGCCGATACCGCCTATGGCGCGGTCAACGGCACCATCGATCCCTTCACGGATCGCGCGGTGGACGGGCAGGCGCTTGCCTCGATCTACCCCAACGCCGTGCATATCGTGACCCTCGCGGGTAGCGGCATCGAGAGCCTTCAGGACCTCGTCGGCAAGCGCGTCTCGGTCGGGGCGCCGGGGTCGGGGACCGAGGTCAATGCCGAGCAGCTGCTCAGCGCGAACGGCATCACCTACGACGACATCGACGAGCAGCGCCTGAACTTCAACGAAACCGCCGATGCGCTGCGCGACGGCGATATCGACGCCGGCATCTGGAGCGTCGGGCCGCCGACCTCCTCGATCCTGAACCTCGCCGCGACGACCGACATCGCCTTCGTGCCGCTGACCGAAGAAGAGGTCGCCGCCGCGCAGGAGGTGCAGCCGGTCTTCGCCGCCTACGAGCTGCGCGCCGGCACCTACGACGGCGTGGACGAGGGCGTGGCCACCATCGCCATCCCCAACGTGCTGGTGGTCAATGCCGCGATGGACGAGGAACTGGCCTACCAGATCACCTCGGCGATCTTCGAGCATACGGACGAGCTGATCGCCGTGCATCCGGCGGCCGAGGATACGACCGTGGACTTCTCGGTCAATTCGACCCCGATCCCCTTCCACCCCGGCGCGATCCGCTACTACGACGAGGTCGGGGCAGAGGTTTCGGACGCGCAGCGCCCGTGATCCCGGGGCGGCTTCTCGCCGCGATCCTGACGGTCCTCCCGGCGGCCTCGCCCGCCGGGGTGCTGGCGGTCGAGCGGGCGGGCGCGCCCCTTCTGTCGCTGGAGGTGGCCGAGGGGCAGGGCTGGTGCCTGCGCTGGCACCATTCCGTCACCGGCGGGCCGGTGGCGGATTGCTTTCAGGCGCGGGGCGGGCGGATGATCCTGCACCGCTCCTACCTGCACGATTACGCCGCCGGGCTGGGCGAGGTGCCGGGCCGCGGCCATGTCCGTCCGGCCCCCGAGGGGGGCTACTGGATCGAGGATATCGACGAGGCGATCCCCGACAATGCCCTGCCGCTGCGCGTCGGCCGCCCCTCGACCGGGCACCGGCTGGTGCTGGGCGGGGTGACCCATGACCTCAGCGCCATGGCCGCCGGAGAGCGCGTGGTGCTGCACCTGATCCCGTGAGGCCGAGATGAGCGATCCGACACGCCGCGCCGAGGCGCTGGCCGATCCCGCCGCAGGGCAGGCCGAGGGGGCGGGGCAGGCGCGCTGGATCGGCGCCGCGATCGCCGTGGTGGCCGTCGCCCTGTCGCTTTTCCAGCTTTATGGCGCGGGGATCCAGCCGCTGGGGCTGTTCTACCAGCGCTCCATCCACCTCGCCTTCATCATGGTGCTCTGCTTTCTGATGTTCCCGGCCTTCGGGCGCCCGCGCGGGCCGCTCGCCTGGGTGATCGACGCAGTCTGCCTGACCGCCGCCGTCGCCAGCGGCGCCTACCTGTGCTGGAACCTCGACGCGATCTTCTCTCGCGCGGGCTTCTGGACGCAGACCGACGTGGTCATGGGCATCGTGACCACGCTCGCCGTGCTCGAAGCCTCGCGCCGGGCCATCGGGCTGCCGATGACGCTGATCGGCGTGGCGGCGATCCTCTACGGCCTTGCCGGATCGCGCGGCGAACTCGTCTGGCTGGGCGAATGGATGCCCGGCATCCTGAGCCACCGGGGCAATTCGCTCGACCGGCTGACCGGCCAGCTCTACCTCGGGCAAGAGGGGATCTACGGCCTGCCGCTGGGGGTGGCGGCGACCTATATCTTCGTCTTCGTGCTTTTCGGCGCCTTTCTGGAGGTGACGGGCGCGGGCAAGTTCTTCATCGATCTGGCCTATGCCGCCACGGGCCGCAAACCCGGCGGGCCGGCCAAGGCGGCTGTGCTGGCCAGCGCTGGCATGGGCTCGATCAGCGGATCGGCCATCGCCAACGTGGTCACGACCGGCGCCTTCACCATCCCGCTGATGAAGCGCCTCGGCTACCGCCCGGCGCAGGCCGGCGGGATCGAGGCCGCGGCCTCGACCGGCGGGCAGATCACCCCGCCGCTGATGGGCGCGGGCGCCTTCCTGATCGCGGAATACACGCGGCTGCCCTACATCGAAATCGTCAAGGTCTCGATCTTCCCGGCGATCCTCTACCTCGGGACGGTCTACCTTTTCGTGCATATCGTCGCGATGAAGCAGGGCATGAAGGGCATGCCCCAGGCCGAGCTGCCCCGGGTGCGCGAGACGCTGGCCTCGGGCTGGCACTTCATCCTGCCGCTCTTCATCCTGATCTTCCTTCTGGTGCAGAACCTCTCGCCGATGCGCGTCGGCTTCTGGGCGATCATCTCGGTCGTCGCGGTCGCGGCGCTGCGCGGGGCGGCGGATCTGCTGGTTCTCGCCCCACGCCGGGGCGAGGCCTTGAGCGGAGCGCGCATTGCTGCGGCCCTGCGGCAGGGGCTGACGCTCCTTTGGCAGGCGCTTGAGCTGGGGGCGCGCAACGCTGTCGCCGTCAGCATGGCCTGCGCCGTGGCGGGCATCATCGTCGGCGTCGTCGGGCTGACCGGGCTGGGGCTGAAGTTCAGCGCGATGATGATCGCCTTCTCGGGCGGCAACATGGTGCTGGCGCTGATCCTCGTGCTGATCGCCAGCCTGATCCTGGGGATGGGGCTGCCGGTTACGGCCAGTTACATCGTGCTGATCGTCCTCGTCGGCCCCGCGCTGAGCCAGGAGTTCGGCATCCCGCTGCTGATCGCGCATCTGGTGGTGTTCTGGTATTCGCAGGACAGCAACGTCACGCCGCCGATCGCGCTGGCGGGTTTCGCCGGGGCCGCGATCGCCGGATCGAAGCCGCTGGAGACCAGCATGCAGGCCTGGAAGTTCGCCAAGGGCCTCTACCTGATCCCGGTCTTCATGGTCTACAACCCCGAGATCATCCTCGGCGGGCCCGTCCTCTACGTGATCTTCACCGGCATCATCGCCGCCCTCGCGCTCGCGGCCTTCGCCGCGGCGCTCGAGGGCTGGCTCTTCGGGCCGATGGGCTGGGTGATGCGGGCAGCGATCCTGCCCGCCACCGTCGCTGTCTTTCACCCCCTGCTCTGGGTAGAGACCGCCGGCGCGCTGGCGCTGGCGGCGATCCTTGGCCTGAACTGGTGGCAGGCGCGCGCCGCAGGGGCGGCGCCGGCCTAGCGCCAGCCGAGGCCGGGCGCGACGTGGCGCATCAGGCTTTCCAGCAGATGCGCGTTGTAATCGACGCCCAGCTGGTTCGGCACGGTGACCAGCAGCGTGTCGGCCTCGGCAATGGCCTCGTCGCCCTTCAGCTGCTCGATCAGGGCATCCGGCTCTCCGGCATAGCCGCGCCCGAAGACGGAGCGCGTCTCGTCGATCCAGCCGAACTGGTCGCTGTCCGACCCGGCGCGCCCGACGATCGAGCGGTCCTGGTCGGTGACCAGCGGGAAGATGCTGCGGCTGACCGAGACGCGCGGGTTGCGCGCATGGCCGGCCTCGGCCCAGGCCTCGCGGTAGGCGCGGATCTGCTTGGCCTGCTGGATGTGGAAGGGCTCGCCCGTCTCGTCGTCCTTGAGCGTGCTGCTTTGCAAGTTCATCCCCATCTGCGCCGCCCAGCGGGCGGTGGCATCCGACCCGGCGCCCCACCAGATGCGATCCCGCAGCCCCTCGGACTGCGGCTCGAGGCGCAGCAGGCCCGGCGGGTTGGGGAACATCGGGCGCGGGTTCGGCTGGGCGAAGCCCTCGCCCTCCAGCATCTTCAGGAAGACGCCGGCATGGCGGCGGGCCATGTCCGCGGGCGTCTCGCCTTCGCCCGGCTGGTAGCCGAAGTGCCGCCAGCCGTCGATCACCTGCTCGGGTGAGCCGCGCGAGAGGCCAAGCTGCAGCCGCCCGCCCGAGATCAGGTCGGCGCTGCCCGCGTCCTCGACCATGTAGAGCGGGTTCTCGTAGCGCATGTCGATGACGCCGGTGCCGATCTCGATCTTGCTGGTCTTCGCGCCGACGGCGGCCAGCAGCGGAAAGGGAGAGGCCAGCTGCCGGGCATAGTGGTGCACGCGGTAATAGGCGCCGTCCACGCCCAGCTCCTCGGCGCGCTCGGCCAGCTCGATCGATTGCAGCAGCACGTCCGCGGCAGAGCGGGTCTGCGAATGCGGCGAGGGAGTCCAATGTCCGAAGGACAGGAAACCGATGTTTTTCATGGCGTGGCCTTTCCTGGCGTCCTGATCCGCAGATAAGGGCGCGGGGCGCGGATTGACACGCAACCGGCGCACCGGGACTGTGCGCCAGTCGCAAGAGCCCGGAAGCCCACCCCCATGACTGATTGCATCGTCCTCGGCGCCGGCATGGTCGGCGTCAGCACCGCGCTGGCCTTGCAGGCGCGGGGCTGGTCGGTGGCGCTGGTCGACCGCCGCGCCCCGGGGCAGGAGACGAGCCACGGCAATGCCGGGATCATCCAGACCGAGGCGGCAGAGCCCTATGCCATGCCGCTGGCCCTGCGCAGCCTCGCCCGCATCGCGCTGGGGCGCGACAACGACGTCGCCTACAGCCTGCGCGGCCTGCTGGGCATGGCGCCGGCGCTGGCCCGCTATGCCCGCGCCTCGCGCGCCTCGGGCCGTGCGGCGCGCGGCGCGGTCTACAGCGCGCTGACGGCGCGGGCGGCGCAGGACCACGCGCCGCTGATCGAGGCTGCGGGCGCAGAGGCGCTGATCGCGCAACAGGGCTATCTCGAGGTTTACCGCTATCCCAAGGCCTTCGCCGCCGGTCAGGCCGAGGCAGAGCGTCTCGGCGCCGCGTATGGCGTCCCGTCGCGCCCGCTGGACGGTGCGGCCCTGGCCGCGCGGGAGCCGGCGTTGCGGATCCCGATGGCCGGGGCGCTCCATTGGACCGGTCCCTGGACCTGCAGCGATCCCGGCGGCCTCGTCGCCGCCTATGCGCGGCTGTTCGAGGCGCGGGGCGGGCAGCTTCTGACGGGCGATGCCGCCAGCCTGACGCGCGCCGGCAGTGGCTGGCAGGTCACCACGCCCGAGGGCCGGATCGAGGCGCCGCGCGGCGTGGTCGCCCTCGGCCCCTGGTCGCCGCTGCTGCTGCGCGGCTTCGGCCTGCGGGTGCCGATGATCCTCAAGCGCGGCTATCACGGCCATTTCGCCGCCCCGGTGATGCCGCGCCTGCCGCTGGTCATGGCGGATCACGGCCTTGTCCTCTCGCCGATGCGCGCCGGCCTGCGGTTGGCCACCGGCGCCGCGCTGGTCGGGCACGCCGAGGCCTCGGCCCCCCTTCAGCTGCACCGCGGGGCGAAGGCCGTTGCCGATGCGATCGACCTCGGCCCAAGGGTGCAAGAGGCGCAGTGGCATGGTACCCGGCCCTGCCTGCCGGACATGCTGCCGGTGCTGGGCGAGGCGCCGGGCCAGCCGGGCCTCTGGCTGCATTTCGGCCATGGGCACCAGGGCTTCACCCTCGGCCCCACCACCGCCGCGTTGCTGGCCGAGGCGATGGCAGGCGGAAAAGGGGTGCCCGAGGCGCTGTCGCCCGGCAGGCCCGGACTGCTGGCTTAGGCCCCGTTTTCTTAAGGTCTGGCGATGCGCCCGCCGGTCAGCGGATGCGGCGCGCCGGTGGTGGTGGGAAAGCTGATCGGCAGGCCGCGCTGGACCCGCACGGCGAGGAGGGCGAAACACTCCGCCTCGACCGCATCGCCGCGCCAGCCGACGGCCTCGGCAGGCAGGGCCTCCACCCCGGCAAAGCGCTCCAGCATCGCCATCAGCGCCGGGTTGCGGCGCCCGCCGCCCGAGACGATCAGCCGATCCGGCCGGACAGGCAGCATGTCCAGCCCGCGCCCGACGCAGGCGGCGGTAAAGGCGGTCAGCGTGGCCGCGCCATCCGCATCGCTCAGGCCCTCGGCAAGGCCGGGGCCGAAATCGAAGCGGTCGAGCGACTTTGGGTAGGGCCGCGCGAGGTAGGGATGCTCCAGCGCCTGCGCCAGCCGCGCTTCGTCGACCCGGCCCGCCAGCGCCAGCGCGCCGTCGCGGTCCATCTCGCCCAGCACCCGCGCGCGGATGAAATCGTTGATCGGCGCATTCGCCGGGCCGCAGTCGAAGGCGGCGAGGCTGCCGTCCGGCGCCCGCGCCGTCAGGTTCGCCACCCCGCCGAGGTTCAGCACCGCCGTGCCCGCCGCATCCCCGAGCCGACCCAGCAGCGCGGCGTGGTAGATCGGCGCCAGCGGCGCGCCCTGACCGCCCGCCGCCACGTCGGCGCTGCGGAAATCATAGGCCACCGGCAGGCCCAGATGCCGCGCCATCAGCGCCCCGTCGCCCAGCTGCCGCGTGGCACCGGGGCGTCCCGGCACGGGGCCGCGGTGCAGCACACTCTGCCCGTGAAAGCCGACGATCCCGGCGCCCGGTGCATGGTCCTGCAGCACCCGCGCCACAGCCTCGGCCTGGGCGAGGGTCAGGCGTTCCTCCGCCTCGGCGAAGATCGCGGGCTCGGGACCGACGAAGGCCCAATCGCGCGCCTCGGCCAACGTGCGCTGCAGCAGCGCGAGCAGGCCGGGCGGGGTGGGCACCAGCGCATAGGGGCCGAACTCGGCCACGCTCTCTCCATCCGTGCGGATCAGCGCCACGTCGATGTTCCCGTCGAGCACGGTGCCCGTCATCAGTCCCACGGCCCAGATCGGCTCCATCACGCGTCTCCTTCGCTGCTCATACCGTCCGGGCCTGCGCCCTAACCCGCCGAAAGGGGCGCGGCGAGGGCGCGGTGCAGGCGCCCGCCCGAGGCTGCCAGCCGCGCCTCGGCGGCGTCGCGGTCGAGGCCCAGCTCGAGCATGACGAGGGCGGTCTTGATCGATCCGCCCGCCTCGAGGGCGGCCTGCGCCTCGGCCTCGGGGACATCGGCGAGATCGGCGATCATCCGGCGGGCGCGGGCGGCGAGCTTTTCATTGGTCGGCGCCATCTCGACCATGCGGCCGCGGTGGACATAGCCCATGGCGGTGAAAATACCGGTCGAGAGCACGGTCAGCACCGCCTTCTGCGCGGTGCCGGCCTTCATCCGGGTCGAGCCGGCGAGGACCTCCGCCCCCGTGGCGACGAGGATCGGGATCTCGGCGATCTCGCCCAGCGGGCCGCCCTCGTTGCAGAAGATCGCCAGGGTCAGCGCGCCCTCGGCACGGGCATGGCGCAGGCCTTCGGCGACGAAGGGGGTGCGGCCAGAGGCGGCGAGGCCGATCACAACATCCGCCTCGCCCAGCCCCGCGGCCTTCAGTGCGGCGATGGCCGCGGCGCCGTCGTCCTCGGCCCCCTCGACAGCGCCCGTCACGGCGGCGGGGCCGCCGGCCATCAGCGCCAGCGCCCTCTCCGCCGGCCAGCCGAAGGTGGGCGGCAATTCCGCCGCGTCGAGCGTGGCGAGCCGGCCCGAGGTTCCGGCGCCGAGGTAGATCAGCCGCCCCCCGCGCGCGAGCCGCTTTGCCCCATGCTCGACGGCGCGGGCGATGGCGGGGGCCGCGGGCAGCAGCGAAGCGGTCGCGGCCATCTGCCCCTCGATCATCGCGGCGACGAGGTCGGCTGTGGGCCATGTCTCGATCCCGGCATAGCGCGGGGCGGCGGTTTCGGTCGTGCTCATGCGTGCTGGCCTTTCAAAAGATCCCGCGCCAGACCGGCGGCGCGGGCCGGGGCGTCGAGGCTGGGGGTGTCGATCTGCGTGCCGGGCAGGCCCGCCGCGAAGGCCGCGCCAATCGCCGGGTGCAGCGCGGCGGCGCCGCCGGTCAGCGCCACGGGGCCGGGCCCGCAGGCGCGGATCGTCGCGCGGGCAAGGCGCGCAAGCTCCTGCCCGGCGCGGGTCAGCAGGGCGAGGGCGGCGGCATCGCCCGCCTCGGCCGCCGCCGCGATATCGCGGGCCAGTAGGCCGATGGCGCCGCGATCCTGCCCGTAGACGAAGCGGTAGACGGCATCCCGGTCCAGCCCGCCGAGGCGCGCCGCGATTGCCTTGGCCAGCGGGCCGGGCGCCTCTGCTTCCTCCGCCGCGCGCAGCACGAGGTCGAGCGCGCGCAGCGCGATCCACCCGCCCGAGCCCGCGTCGTCGAGCAGCAGGCCGCGCCCGCCGACCACCACCGGGCCCTCCGGCCCCATGCCGATCCCGACCGAGCCGGTGCCCGAGATCACGAGATGGCCCGCCCCGCCGCGCGGGAAGGCGGCGTGCCATGCCAGCACCGCGTCGCTGGCATGCCACAGCCGCGCGGGCGGCAGGCCGAAGGCGCGGGTCAGCGCCGGCTCGATGCCCGGATGCGGGGGCAGGCCCGCGCCGGTGATGCCGAAACCGGCGGCGCAAGGGGGGGCGGGCAGGGCCTTTGCGATGCGGGCGAGGGCGGCCTCTAGCGCGGCCAGCGCCGCGGGCGTCTCGATCCGGCCGCTGGCGCCGGGGGTGGTGCCCCGCGCCAGCACCTGGTCGCGCGCATCCAGAAGGCACCAGCGCGAGGCCGTGCCGCCGATATCGACGCCGAGGGTCGGGGCCAGCGCATCCGGTGTCATGGCGGTGATGAACAACCCCGGCCACGCGATGTAAAGCGGCTTGATGCCGGTGGCGGCGGGGCAGGCGCCTGCACGGGAACAGCGCCGCTGCGGGCGGGTTCTTCCCTGAGCTTGCCGCGCGGCGTTGTTCCGCGCGCGGGCGCGTGCCGCCCCGCCGCGGCGCATGACACGGAGTTTGCGATGCACATCATTCCCGCCGATCCCGAGCGGCAGATCGAGCTGCCCGACCTTGGCCTCAGGCCCTGCCCGGTCAGCGTCGACGGCGCCGGCCTTGGCCTGACGCGCCTCGTGGCGCTGCGCCTCTTCCGCCTCGCCGATGGCGAGACGGCGCGCGGCGATGGCGCGGTGACGCTGCGGGTGATCTCGGGCGAGGCCGAGGGGCCTGAGGGGCCGCTTGGCCCCGGGGATGCCGCCCGCAGCGTGACGGGCGACTGGCAGCTGACCGCGCGCGGCGAGGCGATGATCGCCTGCGCCGTGGGCGATGGGGCCGCGCCGCAGATCGACTGGGCGCAGGTGGAGGAGGCGACGGATATCCGCCCCCGGAGCGAGGCGCTGGTATATCTGCCCGATTGCGGCGGGCAGGCGGTGCTGCCGCAGGACGTCGATGCGCCCTCGCTTCTTGCGCCGATGTCGGACGACGACCCGGACCGCCCGCACCTGCATCCCGAAGGCAGCCTGCAGCGCCACGATACCATCGCCCTCGAGGCCGGAGAGGCGATCACGCTGCAGCTGGCGGAGCCGGGGCGGGTGCTGGTCGTCACCGCCTGAACCGGCGCGCTAGCCCTGCCGGGCGATGAAGGCCGAGAGCTTTTCCAGCCCCTCGCGCAGGACAGTCGTGGCGCAGGCGTAGCCTATGCGCAGATGTCCCTCGGCGCCCATCGCGGCGCCGGGGGTCAAAAGCACGCCGGTCTCCTCAAGCAGCGCGAGGCAGAAGGCCTCGGAGCCCATCGTTCCGTCGTAGCGCAGGAGTGCGGTGGTGCCGCCGCCGGGGCGGGTGAAGGTGATCCGCGGCTCGTCCTTCGCCCACTCCTCGAGGATCCTGAGGTTCGTGCGGGTGATCGCCCGGCTTCGCGCGAGGATGCGGTCTGCCCCCTCGAGCGCGATGGCGGCGAGGTGGTCGTCGATCATGCCGACGGAGATCGTCGTGTAGTCACGGTGGTGCGAAACGGCCTCAAGCACCGCGTCCGGCGCCGCGATCCACCCCAGCCGCAGCCCGGCGAGGGAAAAGGCCTTGGACATGCCGCTTGTCGAGATGCCCTTTTCATAGAGATCCGCGACGCTGGCGGTCATGCCGGGCTCGGCCTGGTCCGTGCTCCGATAGACCTCGTCCGCCAGCAGCCACGCGCCGGCCTCGCGTGCGAGGGAGATCACCTCCTGCAGCAGCGCCTCGTCCATCAGCGCGCCGGTGGGATTGTTCGGATTGGTCAGCGCGATCAGCCGGGTCTCGGGGCGCATCAGGGCCCGCAGGCGGTCGATGTCGGGCAGGTAGCCGTCCTCGGGGCGCAGCTCCAGCTGCGAGACCTCGGCGCCGAGGCTTTCGGGGATCGAGACATGCTGCTGGTAGGTCGGCACCAGGGAGACCACGTGGTCGCCCCGGCTCACGAGCGCCTGATAGACCAGCGCATTGGCCCCGATCGTGCCATGGGTGACGAGGATGCTCTCCGCCGCGCGCCCGTCGTAGAGCGCGGCGATGGCGCGGCGCAGACGCTCCGACCCCGTAATCTCGCCATAGGTCAGCTTCAGCGAGAGCAGCGCCTCGAGCGCGGTCTCGTTCTGCCCGCACAGGCGCAGCAGCTCTGCCACCGTCAGGCTGTCGACGCAGGTCTCCGCAAGGTTGTAGCGGCAGCGCGTCTCATGCGCGTTCATCCAGATCTCGACGCCGAACGGCTCGATATGCATGGCGGTCCCTCCCTTGTCCCGGGGCAGGGTGGGCCGGCCCGCGCGCGGCGTCCAGCCCCGGCGCGGGATCGGGTTATTGATTGACGCGTCAATTACCCTGTGGTTCCTTGTCCCCTCGCAAGGAACGGGACCTCGATGCCGAAGCTGGGAATGGAGCCGATCCGGCGCGCCGCGCTGGTGCGTGCGACGATCGACGAGATCGGCGCCAAGGGATCGCTGTCGGTCACCGTGGCGCAGATCGCGCGGCGGGCCGGGGTCTCCAGCGCGCTGGCGCATCACTACTTCGGCGCGAAGGACCGGATCTTTCTGGCCGCGATGCGCCACCTGCTGACGGTCTACGGCGCCGAGGTGCGCGGTGCGCTCGCCATGGCGCGCGGGCCGCGGGCGCGGAGCGAGGCGCTGATCCGCGCCAGCTTCGCGCAGTCGAACTTCCGCCCCGAGGCGGTCGCGGCCTGGCTGAACTTCTATTCGCTGGCCCGCACCGACCCCGAGGCGGCGCGGCTGCTGCGGGTCTATCACCGGCGGCTGCAGTCGAACCTGCGGCACGAGCTTGCGCCCTTGGTCGGCCCGCGCGCCCGCGACGCGGCGGAACGGATCGCCGGGTTGATCGACGGCCTCTACCTGCGGCAGGGGCTGGCCAGCGGAGACGGCGCGACACAGCGGCGCGCCGATCCGGATGCCGCCGAGGCGGTGCGGCTGGTGCTGACCGCCCTGGACATGGAGATTGCACGATGACGACGAACGACACGCGACCCGGCGACAAACCGGGGCCGAACATCCTGATCCTGATGGCTGACCAGCTGAACGGCACCCTCTTCGAGGACGGGCCGGCGGACTGGCTGCATGCGCCGAACCTGCGCAAGCTGGCGCAGCGCAGCACGCGCTTTGTCAATGCCTATACCGGCAGCCCGCTCTGCGCGCCGGGCCGGGCGGCCTTCATGTCGGGCCAGCTTCCGGGGCGGACGGGCGTCTACGACAACGCGGCCGAGTTCCGATCCTCGGTCACGACCTATGCGCACCACCTGCGCCGCGCCGGCTGGCAGACGATCCTCTCGGGCAAGATGCACTTCGTCGGCCCCGACCAGCTGCACGGGCTGGAACACCGGCTGACGACAGACATCTACCCGGCCGATTTCGGCTGGACCCCCGACTGGCGCAAGCCGGGCGAGCGGATCGACTGGTGGTACCACAACCTCGGCTCGGTCACCGGGGCGGGGGTCGCCGAGATCTCGAACCAGCTGGAATACGACGACGAGGTCGCGCACGAGGCCAAGGCCAAGCTTTACGACCTCGCGCGCGGGCACGACGCGCGGCCCTGGTGCATGACCGTCAGCTTCACCCATCCGCACGACCCTTACGTCGCGCGGCGCAAGCACTGGGATCTGTACAACGACTGCGAGCACCTCGAGCCCGAGGGGGAGGCGATCCCCTACGATCAGGCCGATCCGCATTCGCAGCGCCTTCTCGATGCCGCCGATGCCGAGAACTTCGACATCCAGACCCGCGACGTGCGCCGGGCGCGGCAGGGGTATTTCGCCAATATCTCCTACATCGACGAGAAGGTCGGAGAGATCCTGCAGGTGCTGGAAGATACCCGGCAGGAGGCGATCATCATCTTCCTCTCGGATCACGGCGACATGCTGGGCGAGCGGGGTCTCTGGTTCAAGATGAGCTTCTACGAGGGCTCTGCCCGCGTGCCGCTGATGATCGCCGCGCCGGGGATGGAGCCGGGGCGCGTCGAGACGCCGGTCTCGACCATGGATCTGGTGCCGACCTTGGCCGACCTCGCCGGTCTCGATCTTGCCGAGGTGCAGCCATGGACCGATGGCACCAGCCTCGCGCCGCTGGGCCGGGGCGAGGCGCGGAGCGAGCCGGTCGCGGTAGAATACGCCGCCGAGGGTTCCATCGCGCCGATGGGCTGTCTGGTGGCAGAGCATGAGGGCAAGCGGTGGAAATACACCTGCTGCCCGGTCGATCCCGAGCAGCTTTTCGACCTGACCAGCGACCCGCGCGAGCGGAACGATCTGGCCGGGGACGCGGCGCAGTCGCAGGTGCTGGAGCACTTCCGTGCCATGGCGGCGGAGCGTTGGGATTTCGCCCGCTACGACGCCGAGGTGCGGCAGAGCCAGGCGCAGCGCTGGGTCGTCTACGAGGCCTTGCGGCAGGGCGGCTACTACCCCTGGGATTACCAGCCGCTCAAGCAGGCGTCCGACCGCTACATGCGAAACCACATGGATCTCAACGTGCTGGAGGAAGCGCAGCGCTTCCCCCGCGGCGAATGACGGAGGCCCCGATGACCTATGCCACGCAGCCCGAGGGCAGCCACTACATCGCCGGCAGCTATGCCGAGGATACCGCCGGCACGGACCTGCCGGTGATCTTCCCCGGTGACGGCAGCACCATCGCCACCCTGCACGAGGCGACGCCGGACATCGTCGATCGCGCGCTGGCGGCGGCCAAGGCGGCGCAGCCCGCCTGGGCCGCGCTGCGCGGGGTGGAGCGGGGGCGCATCCTGCTGCGCGCCGCCCAGATCATCCGCGAGCGCAACCGCGATCTGTCGATCCTCGAGACGATGGACACCGGCAAGCCGCTGCAGGAGACGCTGGTCGCCGACGCCGCCTCTGCCGCCGAGGCGCTGGAGTATTTCGGCGGCCTCGCCGGCGCGATCACCGGCGAGCATATCCCGGTGGGCGAGGATTTCGTCTATACCCGGCGCGAGGCGCTGGGCGTGACCGTCGGCATCGGCGCCTGGAACTATCCCACGCAGATCGCCGCCTGGAAGGCCGCGCCCTCGCTCGCCTGCGGCAATACCATGGTCTTCAAGCCCAGCGAGACGACGCCACTCTGCGCGCTGAAGCTGGCCGAGATCCTGACCGAGGCGGGCGCCCCGCCGGGCGTCTTCAACGTGGTGCAGGGTGCCGGCACGGTCGGCGCGCAGCTGATCGAGGACGGCCGCGTGGCCAAGGTCTCTCTCACCGGGTCGGTGCCGACGGGCAAGAAGGTCTATGCCGCCGCCGCGCAGCACATCAAGTCGGTGACGATGGAGCTGGGGGGCAAGTCGCCGCTGATCGTCTTCGACGATGCCGATCTTGACGACGCCGTCTCTGGCGCGATCAACGGTAACTTCTATTCCACCGGGCAGATCTGCTCGAACGGGACGCGGGTCTTCGTGCAGTCCGGCATCAAGGAGCGGTTCCTCGAGCGGCTGGCGGAGCGGATGAAGGGCATCCGCATTGGAGACGTGCTGGACGAGGCGACCAATATCGGCCCCATGGTCAGCGCCCGCCAGCGCGAGATCGTGCAGGGCTTCCTCGCCAAGGGGCAGGAGGAAGGCGCGCGGCTGGTCACAGGTGGCGGCGTGCCCGAGGGCGCGGGCTTCTGGATCGAGCCGGCCGTCTTCGCCGATGTCACCGACGAGATGACCATCGCCCGCGAGGAGATCTTCGGGCCCGTCATGTCGGTGCTGGACTTCGAGACCGAGGTCGAGGTGCTGGAGCGGGCGAATGGCACGGACTACGGCCTCTCGGCAGGCGTATTCACGCGCGATCTCGCCCGCGGGCACCGCATGGCCGCCGCGCTTCAGGCCGGGACCTGCTGGATCAACACCTACAACCTGACCCCGGTCGAGGCGCCCTTCGGCGGCGTCAAGATGTCGGGCGTGGGCCGCGAGAACGGCTGGGCCGCGATCGAGCACTGGTCCGCCCCGAAAAGCGTCTACGTCGCCACCGGCCCCTGCGAGGCGCCGTTTTAAAGCAAAAATGCGCGCTGCCGCGCATGCGATTTCGCAGGCGGCAGCGCGACGTGAAATTTCGGGGCGCGGGGCCGGCGGCACCGCGCGCCAAGCCGTGAAAGGGCAGGGCGATGGAAGCCGATTATGTCATCGTGGGCGCGGGCAGCGCGGGCTGCGCCATGGCCTACCGCCTGAGCGAGGCGGGAAAATCCGTCATCGTGATCGAACACGGCGGCTCGGACGCCGGGCCCTTCATCCAGATGCCGGCAGCACTGAGCTACCCGATGAACATGGCGCGCTACGACTGGGGTTTGAAGTCCGAGCCGGAGCCGCATCTGGGCGGGCGCGTGCTGGCGACGCCGCGCGGCAAGGTGATCGGCGGCTCGTCGTCGATCAACGGGATGGTCTACGTGCGCGGCCATGCGCGCGACTTCGACCACTGGGCCGAAAGCGGCGCGGCGGGCTGGGGCTATGCCGACGTGCTGCCCTACTTCAAGCGGATGGAAACCTGGCACGGCGGAGAGCCGGATCAGGGCTGGCGCGGCCATGACGGGCCGGTGCACATCACCCGCGGGCCGCGCACCAACCCGCTGACCCGCGCCTTCGTCGAGGCCGGGCATCAGGCGGGCTACCCGCTGACCGAGGATTACAACGGCCGCCAGCAAGAGGGCTTCGGCCCGATGGAGGCGACGATCTGGCGCGGCCGCCGCTGGTCCGCCGCCAAGGCCTACCTGCGCCCGGCGCTTAGGCGCGACAACTGCACGCTGGTGAACGGCCTCGCCCGCCGCGTGGTGATCGAAGAAGGGCGCGCCCGCGGCGTGGAGCTGACGCGGCGCGGCCGGACCGAGGTGATCCGCGCAAGGGCCGAGGTGATCCTCGCCGCCTCGTCGCTCAATTCGCCGAAGCTGCTGATGCTTTCGGGGATCGGGCCGGCGGCGCATCTGGCCGAGCACGGGATCGAGGTGCTGGCAGACCGCCCCGGCGTCGGGGCGAACCTGCAGGACCACCTCGAGATGTATATCCAGATGAAGGCGACCAAGCCGGTCTCGCTTTTCCGCTACTGGAACCTCTGGGGCAAGGGCCTGCTGGGTGCGCAGTGGCTGCTGACGAGCAAGGGCCTCGCCGCCTCGAACCAGTTCGAGAGCGCGGGCTTCATCCGCAGCCGCGCGGGCGTCGAGTACCCGGACATCCAGTATCACTTCATGCCGCTCGCGGTGCGCTACGACGGGCAGGCGGCGGCCGGCGGGCACGGCTTCCAGGCACATGTCGGGCCGATGCGCTCGGCCTCGCGCGGGTCTGTGACGCTGCGCAGCAGCGATCCCGCCGACGCGCCCGTCATCCGCTTCAACTACATGAGCACCGAGCAGGACTGGGAGGATTTCCGTGCCTGCATCCGCCTGACGCGCGAGATCTTCGCCCAAGACGCCTTCGCCCCCTTCCGGGGCGAGGAGATCCTGCCGGGCGCGGCGGCGCAGAGCGACGAGGCGCTGGACGCGCAGATCCGCGAGCATGTCGAAAGCGCCTATCACCCCTGCGGCACCTGCCGCATGGGTGCGCGTGACGATGCCCATGCCGTCGTCGATCCCGAATGCCGGGTGATCGGGGTCGAGGGGCTGCGGCTTGCCGACAGCTCCATCTTCCCGCGCATCACCAACGGCAACCTCAACGGGCCCTCGATGATGACGGGCGAGAAGGCCGCCGATCATATCCTCGGCCGGGCGCCGCTGGCGGCCGAGAACGCAGAGCCCTGGATCCATCCCGACTGGCGGGAGGCGCAGCGCTAGGCCGCGCCTCCCCCGCGCTCAGCCGTAGTGCGTGACCGGGGTGCCGGCGATGGCGGCCATGTTGAGCAGCCCCCGCGCGGTGATCGAGGGGGTGACGATATGCGCCCGGTTCGACATGCCCATGAGGATCGGCCCGACCTCGAGGCCGTCGCCCTTCATCTTGAGGATGTTGCGCACGCCCGAGGCCGCGTCGGTATTGGCGAAGACGAGGCAGTTCGCCGCCCCCGTCATCCGCGATTGCGGCAGGATCCGCTCGCGCAGCTCGGGGTCGAGCGCGGCATCGACATGCATCTCGCCCTCGTAGGTGAAATCGCGCGGCTCCGCGTCGAGGATCTCGAGCGCAGCGCGCATCCGGCGGCCGGAGCCGCTGTCGAGGTTGCCGAACTGCGAATGCGAGCAGAGCGCGATCTTCGGCTCGAGCCCGAAGCGGCGGACGTGGCGGGCGCAGCCCTTGACCGTCTCGGCGATCTGCTCGGGCGTCGGCTCGGTGTTGATCTGCGTGTCTGCGACGAAGAGCGGCCCGTCCTCGAGGATCATCAGGCTCAGCGCGCCGGCGGTCTGGCGCCCGTTCGAGCCCAGGACCTGGGTGACGTACTTCAGGTGCCAGAGGTACTGGCCGAAGGTGCCGCAGAGCATGCTGTCGGCCTCGTCGCGCTGGACCATGACCGCGGCGATGGCGGTCGTGTTGGTGCGCATGATGGCACGGGCCTGATCGGGGCTGACGCCGCGGCGGGCCATGATCTCGTGGTAGGTGCCCCAGTAGTCGCGGTAGCGCGGGTCGTTCTCGGGGTTCACCAGCTCGAAATCGCGGCCCGGGCGGATCGTCAGGCCGAAGCGCTCGCAGCGGCTTTCCACGACGTCGGGACGGCCGATCAGGATCGGCGTGTCGGTCGTCTCCTCCATCATCGCCTGGGCGGTGCGCAGAACGCGCTCATCCTCGCCCTCGGCGAAGGCGATGCGGCGGACGGAGCTGCGCGCGGCGTCGAAGACCGGGCGCATCAGCAGCGAGGAGCGGAAGACCGACTGGTCGAGCTGCTGCTTGTAGGCGGCGCTGTCGGTCAGCGGGCGCAGCGCGACGCCAGTGCGGGTGGCGGCCTCGGCCACGGCCGAGGCGACGACGCCCATCAGCCGCGGATCGAAGGGCTTGGGGATCAGGTAGTCGGGGCCGAAGGTCATCTGCTCGCCATGGTAGGCGGCGGCGGCCTCGGCGCTGGTGGTGGCGCGGGCGAGGGCGGCGATGCCCTCGATGCAGGCGATCTTCATCTCGTCGTTGATCGTCGTCGCGCCGACATCGAGCGCGCCGCGGAAGATGAAGGGGTAGCACAGGACATTGTTGACCTGGTTCGGGAAGTCCGACCGGCCCGTGGCGATGATCGCGCCGGGTGCGACGGCGCGGGCGAGATCGGGCATGATCTCGGGGTGGGGGTTGGCGAGGGCGAAGATGATCGGCCGCTCGGCCATGCGCGCGACCATGTCCTGCGTCAGGACGCCCGGGCCCGACAGCCCGAGGAAGAGGTCCGCGCCCTCGATCCCCTCGGCCAGGGTGCCGCTGCCGCCGGGCTGCGCATAGGCGGCCTTCTGCGGCGTCATGCCGGCCTCGCGCCCCTCGTGGACGAGGCCCTCGAGGTCGTAGAGGTGGATGTTCTCGCGCCGGACGCCCAGCTTCACCAGCATGTCGAGGCAGGCGATGCCGGCCGCGCCGCCGCCCGTCGAGACCACCTTGAGATCGGCCCAGTCCTTGCCCACCACGCGCAGCGCATTGGTCGCGGCGGCGCCGACGACGATGGCGGTGCCGTGCTGGTCGTCGTGGAAGACGGGGATGTTCATCCGCTCGCGGCAGAGCCGTTCGACGGTGAAGCAGTCAGGGGCCTTGATATCCTCGAGGTTGATGGCGCCGAAGGTCGGCTCCAGCGCGCAGACGATATCGGCCAGCTTCTCGGGGTCGCTCTCGTTCAGCTCGATGTCGAAGCAGTCGATATCGGCGAATTTCTTGAACAGGACCGCCTTGCCTTCCATCACCGGCTTGGAGGCGAGCGCGCCGATATTGCCCAGCCCCAGCACCGCGGTGCCGTTCGAGACGACGGCGACGAGGTTGCCGCGCGCGGTGTAGTCGCGGGCGGTATCGGGATCCTTGCCGATCTCGATGCAGGCCTCTGCGACGCCGGGAGAGTAGGCGCGCGCGAGGTCGCGGCCATTGGCCAGCGGCTTGGTCGCCCGGATCTCGAGCTTGCCGGGTCTCGGCAGGCGGTGGTAATCCAGTGCGGCCTGGCGCAGCCCAGCCTGATGCTCGTCCGGCGCGTCTGTCATGCTGTCCCCCGTTGAAGAATGGTGCAGCGTTAAACCATCCGCGCGGCAGGGGGAAAGGGCTAAGGCGCCCGGCGGGCGTTCTGCCGCTGCCGCAGCGACCCGGCTTGCGCTTTGCCCGCCGGGGGCGTCACACTCGGGCTCGTCAGAGCCGGGAGGATGCAGATGGCGGACGAGATGGAGCAGGCGCTGGTCGAGGCCGCGCGGGCCGTGCGCGAGAATGCCTATGTGCCCTATTCGCAGTTCAAGGTGGGCGCGGCGATCCGCACCCCCTCGGGCGCGGTGCACCTAGGCGTGAACGTGGAGAACGTCGCCTATCCCGAGGGCACCTGCGCCGAGGCCGGGGCGATCGCCGCCATGGTCGCCGCCGGCGAGGGGCGGATCGAGGCCGTCGCCGTGATCGCCGACAGCCCGCAGCCGGTCAGCCCCTGCGGCGGCTGCCGGCAGAAGCTGGCTGAGTTCGGCGAGGGGTCGGTGCCGGTGGTGCTGGCCACGACCGACGGCACGCTGCAGCGGACCACGCTGGCCGAGCTGCTGCCCGGCGTCTTCAGCCAGGCGCATATGGAGCGGGCGGGCCGCGGCTGAGCGCCCCCGGCAGGCCGGGCGCGGGGGCGCTGCCCCCGTCCGCGCGGGGCGCGGACTCCCCCGGGATACTTGCAAAGAGAAGAAAGGGAGGAGCCGTGCTGGATGCGAGCAGCCTGATCGCCGGTCTGCGCCGGGGCGAGGCACCGGCGCCAGAGGCGCTGGCCGATTTCGCGGCGGGCCTGGCCGAGGGGACCGTCAGCGACGCGCAGGCCGGCGCCTTCGCCATGGCGGTCTGCCTGAGGGGGCTGGGGCCGGAGGGACGCGTCGCGCTGACCGAAGGAATGCGCGATTCGGGGCGGGTGCTGTCCTGGGACCTGCCGGGGCCGGTGCTGGACAAGCATTCGACCGGCGGGGTCGGCGACTGCGTCTCGCTGATCCTTGCGCCGGCACTGGCGGCGGTGGGCGCCTATGTGCCGATGATCTCGGGGCGCGGGCTGGGCCATACCGGCGGCACCCTCGACAAGCTGGAGGCGATTGCGGGCTACGAGACGCAGGTCGACGAGGCGCGGCTGCGGGCGGTGACCCGCGAGGTCGGCTGCGCCATCACCGGCGCCGGGCCGGGCATCGCCCCGGCGGACAAGCGGCTTTACGCGATCCGCGACGTGACGGGGACGGTCGAGAGCCTCGATCTGATCACCGCCTCGATCCTGTCGAAGAAGCTGGCCGCCGGGCTGGAGGGGCTGGTGCTGGACGTCAAATGCGGCGCCGGGGCCTTCATGAAGACGCCCGAGGCCGCGGTGGAATTGGGCCGGGCGCTGGTGGAGACCGCCAATGGCGCGGGCTGCCGCACGGCTGCGGTCGTCACCGCGATGGATCAACCACTCGCCCCGGCGCTGGGCAATGCCGTCGAGACCGGCGTTGCGATGCGCCTGCTGTCGGGGGAGCGCGAGGCCGCGCCGCGGCTGCATGACCTGACCGTCTTTCTGGGCGGGCGGCTGCTGGCGCTGGCCGGCAGCGCCGAGGGCGAGGGCGAGGAGGCGATCGCCCGGGCCATCGCCTCGGGCGCGGCGATGGAGCGCTTTGCCCGCATGGTGCATGCGCTGGGCGGCCCGCCCGACATGGAAGACGACTGGCGCACGCATCTGGCCCCCGCGCCGGTGCAGCGGGTGGTCACGGCGCAGGCCGCGGGGCGGCTGGCCGTCATCGACGGCGAGGCGCTGGGCCGCGCCGTCGTCGCGCTTGGCGGCGGGCGGCGGCGCGAGAGCGACCGCATCGACCCGCGCGTCGGGCTGACGGATATGGCCGCGCTGGGCGCCGCTCTGTCGCCCGGAGACCGGCTTTGCACCGTGCATGCCGCCAGCGAGGGCGCCGCCGAGGCGGCAGAGGCCGCGGTGCGCGCCGCCCTCACCTTTGGCGAGGGGCCGGAGCCCAACCCGCTCGTCCTGCACCGCATCGATCCCAGGGAGGCGCCATGACCCGCGCATTCGTCATCGTCCTCGATTCGGTCGGCATCGGCGGCGCGCCCGATGCGGATCGCTTCTTCAACGGGAGCACGCCCGATACCGGCGCCAATACCCTGGGCCACATCGCGCAGGCCTGCGCGGCGGGGCGGGCCGAAACGGGGCGCAGCGGGCCGCTGCGCCTGCCGGTGCTGGACGGGCTGGGGCTGGGCCGCGCCGTGGCGCTGGCCTCAGGCCTCGAGGCGCCGGGCCTTGGCGCCGAACCGACCGGCGCCTGGGGCGCGGCGACCGAGCATTCGGCCGGCAAGGACACCCCCACCGGGCATTGGGAGCTGGCCGGCGTGCCGGTGCCCTGGGACTGGCACGTCTTTCCCAAGGCCGACCCCTGTTTCCCGCCAGAGATCACGCGCGCGCTTTGCGAGGCGGCAGGCACCGAGGGTATCCTCGGCAATCGCTATGCCTCGGGCACGCTGATCATCGAGGAGGAGGCCGCCGCCCATATGCGCAGCGGCTGGCCGATCTGCTACACCTCGGTCGATTCGGTGCTGCAGATCGCCGCCCATGAAGAGCGTTTCGGGCTGGAGCGGCTATACGCGATGTGCCGCGCCGTCGCGCCGATGCTGCATGAGATGAAGGTGGGGCGGGTGATCGCGCGGCCCTTCGTCGGCGACGAGGCCTCGGGCTTTACCCGGACGCAGAACCGCAAGGATTTCGCCATCGAGCCGCCGGCGCCGACGCTGCTGGACGCGGTGCAGGGCGCCGGGCGGCAGGTCCACGCGGTGGGCAAGATCGGCGACATCTTCTCGATGCGCGGGGTCGATACGCTGGCCAAGGGGGACGACGCGGCGCTGATGGATGCGCTCGACCGGCTGGCCGGGGAGGCGGGCGAGGGGGACCTCGTCTTCGCCAACCTCGTGGAATTCGACAGCCTCTGGGGGCATCGGCGCGATCCCTCGGGCTATGCCCGGGCGCTGGAATGGGTCGATGGGCGCATCGGTGCGCTGATCGGGCGGCTGCGGGAGGGGGACCTGCTGCTGATCACCGCCGATCACGGCAACGATCCGACCTTTGCCGGCACCGACCACACCCGCGAAAGGGTGCCGGTGCTGGCGCATGGGCTGGGGGTGCGAGAGCTGGGGATCTGCGACTTCGTCGATGTCGCCGCCACGGTCACCGACTTCCTTGGCGTGCCCGCGGCGGGACAGGGGCACAGCCTGATCTGACGCGGCGGCCTTCGGGGGCTGCGATTGAAAAGGCCCGCCGCATCGAGTGCGGCGGGCCTGTTTCGTCGGGCTACGCGCTGGATCAGTTGTCGTCGTCGCCGAGCACGAGGGCAACGAAGCGCGGCTCACCGCCGCGGCGCACCAGCATCAGCAGCGACCGGCGCCCGGCATCGCGCGCCTCGGAGACGCGGTCCTGCAGGTCGCTCAGGGAGGTGACAGGCTGCTGCCCGGCCTCGGTGATGATGTCGCCGGGGGCGAGGCCCTTTTCGGCGGCATCGGAAGCCGGGTCGATCTGCGTCACCACGAGACCCTCGGTCCCCTCGTCGAGGCCGAACTCCTCGGCGGTGCTGGGCGTGATCTCGCTGAGCGAGAGGCCGAGGATATCGGCGTTCTCGGCCTCCCCCTCGCCCTGGGCGGAGGCGGGCATCAGCTCTTCCACGGTCTCGCGGCGGCCGAGCGTGACGGGCAGGGTGCGGGTGTCGCCGTTGCGCAGGACGGTCACCTCCACCGCCTCGCCGATCGGGGCGCCGCCGACGAGCCGCACGAGGTCGCGATCGTCCTCGACCTCCTGGCCGTCGAAGCTGAGAATGACGTCCCCGGCCTCGATCCCGGCCTCCTGCGCCGGGCCTTCGGGCACCGCGGTGATCAACGCGCCGCGGGCGGCATCAAGGCCGGCGATGGCGCCGACCATGTCGGGCGTGATCGCCTGGATATGCACGCCGAGCCAGCCGCGCCGCGTCTCGCCGAACTCCTGCAGCTGGTCGACGACACTGCTGACGACGGAGGATGACATCGCGAAGCCGATGCCGATGCTGCCGCCGTTGGGCGAGAGGATCGCGGTGTTCACGCCGATCACCTCACCCTCCATGTTGAAGAGCGGCCCGCCGGAGTTGCCGCGGTTGATGGCGGCGTCGGTCTGGATGTAGTCGTCGTAGGCGCCCTGCAGGGCACGGCCCCGGGCCGAGATGATGCCGGCGCTGATCGAGAAGCCCTGGCCCAGCGGGTTGCCCATGGCCATGACCCAGTCGCCGACGCTGGCGCCGCTGCCGTCGCTGTCGCCGAACTGGACGAAGGGCAGATCGGTGCCGTCGACCTTGAGAAGGGCGATGTCGGATTCGGGATCGGTGCCGATCACCTCGGCCGGCAGGCTGCCGCCGGTGTAGAATTCGACCTCGATCTCGTCGGCGCCCTCGATCACGTGGTTGTTGGTGACGACGTAGCCATCGGCCGAGACGACGAAGCCCGAGCCGAGCGCGGAGGAGCGGCGCGGCTGATCCTCACGGTCGTTGAAGTCGCGGAAGAACTCTTCGAAGGGGGATCCTTCGGGAAAGGCGCCGGAGGGGCCGCTGCGGCCGGCGACCATGGTGGTCGTGGTGATGTTCACCACTGCGGGGCTGACCTCTTCGGCGAGGTCGGCAAAGCTCATCGGGCGGACGGAAGGATCGCTGGCCGCGCCGTCGGCATTCAGCGGCTGGCCGCTCTGCTCCTGCGGGACCTCGCCGGTCCGATCGGTCTGGGCCATCGCGTCCTGCGCGGCGAGCGGCATGACCTGGGCCAGCGTCAGAACGGCGCCGAGAGCCAGAGCCGACGCAGCTCGCAGCGGGGCGGGCGAGGCGATGGTGGGTGCATTGCGCATTGAGACAGACTCCTGCGTTGTCGTCGTCAAGCCGGAGCTGTCGCGTCCGGAACAGCGGAGACCTTCCTCCTAGAGCCGCTCGGCTGCAACTCAAAGCCGCATCGCACCGCGTCAAACGGACGTGAGAAGTCGTGTCAGGGCCGGGGGCTGCCGCGGCCCCCCGGGCCCTGCCGCCGGCTCAGGAGGCGCGCGCCGCACTGGCCCCCGCGCCGCGGGCGGCCGGCACCCCGCCGGAGCCGATGCGGAAGAGGGAGACCTGCTCGCTCAGGGTGGCGGCATCCTGGGCCAGGACGCGGACCGACGCGCCGGACTGATCGACGGCGCCGGCGTTCTGCTCGGTCACGCGGCGCAGCTGCGCGACACCGCCGCCGATCTCGGCCAGGGCGGCGGTCTGGTTCTCGGTCCCGCGCGTTATCTCGGTCACGTGGTCGTGGATGCCGGCCACCCCGGCGACGATCTTCTGCAACTCGCCCCCGGCCTGCTCGACCAGGGCGACCCCTTCGGCGACGTGCTTCGAGCTTTGGGAGATCAGGTCCTTGATGTCGCTCGCCGCCTCGGAGGAGCGCTGCGCCAGCAGCCGCACCTCGGAGGCGACGACGGCGAAGCCGAGGCCTGCGTTGCCCGCCCGCGCGGCCTCGACCCCCGCGTTCAGCGCCAGAAGGTTGGTCTGGAAGGCGATGTCGTTGATGGTCGAGATGATCTGCGAGATGCGGGTCGAGGATCCCTCGATCTTCGACATGGCGGCGATGGCCGATTCGACCACTGCCTTGCCCCCCTCCGCGGTGCCGCGTGCCGCATCGGCGGAGCGTTCGACCGCCCTGGCCCCATCGGCCGAGGACCGCACGGTCTGCGTCAGCTTGTCGAGGCCCGCGGCCGCCTCCTGCACCGTGTCGGCCTGCTGCCGCGTCCGGCCCGAGAGGTCGGAGGAGGTGCGGTCCATCTCTGCCGCGGTCTGGAGGAGGCTCTCGACCGCCCGGCTGACCGAGGCGACCATGCCTGACAGCTGCTCGGCGGCCGTGTTGTAGGCCTGCGTCAGCAGGTCGACATCCTCGAGGCCGCAGGGCGCGATCCGGTGCACCAGGTTGCCCTCGCTCAGGTGCCGCAGCGCCCGCGAGATCGACAGGATCCCGGTCTTGCGGCGGGTGATGTCGGAGGCGACCTTGATCACCTTCACCACCTTTCCGGAATCGTCCATGAAGGGGGCATAGGTCGCGTGGATCCAGACGGTGGTCCCGTCCTTCGCAATGCGCGCGTATTCATCGGTGAAGCTTTCGCCATCGGCGAGTCGGCGCCAGAAGGCGGCATAGCCTTCCGTCTTCACATGCTCGGGGTCGACGAAGATCGAATGGTGCCGTCCCACGATCTCGGGCCGTGTGTACCCGAAGGCCTTGAGGAAGATGTTGTTCGCCGCAAGGATCTCGCCCTCCGGCGTGAACTGGATGACGGCCTGCGTCCGCTCGATGACGGATTGCATGATCTCCGCGTCAGAGATCGTCCTGTTCTTCGAAGAGGCCTTGCCCGAGCCGTACCACATCCAGACCATCCCGACGCTGATGCACTTTGACGGTCGGTATAGGGGCGAAGTCCTAACCGGGTGTTTACGCAGGTCAGCGCCGTCGTGGATGCAAAAAGGGCCGGCGTTTCCGCCGGCCCCTTGTGTCTTGTGCGCCAGTAGCGGACCGGATCAGGGCTGCGCCTCGTCCTCGGGCGCCTGCGTGGTTGCATCCTCTGCGTCGTCCGGCTGGCTCACCGCGCCGTCCACGGCCTCGTCCGCGGCGCCCTCGGCCGGCGGGGTGCTGCCGTCGGGGGTGCGGATGTCCATCGGCGCATCGTTCGGCACCGGCGTCGGATCGGTCGCCCCGGCGGGCAGCTGCACCTCGAGGTCCTGCGCGCTGCCGTCATCGCCCGCGGCATCCTCGGCGGCGTCCTCTTCCACGGCCTCGGGCGTCTCGGGGCCCCCGGCCTCGACCTCGACCGGCTCGACCTCGGCCTGCGCGGCCGCGGCCTCTTCCGCGACCTCGGGCGGCAGGTCGATCGGCCCGCTCGGCAGGGCGTTCTCCGGCGCGTTCTGCGAGTAGAGGTAGTCGAAGAAGGCGTTGTCCGGCGTCATCACCATGGTCGAGTTGTTGCCCTGCAGCGCAAGGCGGTAGGCCTGAAGGCTGCGGTAGAAGTCGAAGAACTCCGGATCGGCGCCATAGGCCTCGGCGAAGATCGCGTTGGCGCGGGCATCGGCCTCGCCTCGGGTCACGTTCCGCTCCCGCTGCGCCTCGGAAAGCGTCTCGGTCACGGTCCGGTCGGCGAGGGCGCGGACGCGCTGCGCCGCCTCTTCACCGCGGGCCCGCTCGTCCTCGGCCTCGCGCTGACGCTCGGCCCGCATCCGCTCGAAGGTCGCCTCGAGGTTCTGGCTGGGCAGGTTGGTCTGCTTGAGGCGGACGTCGATCACGTCGAGGCCCAGATCGGCGGCCTGGCTCTGGGCCTGGTCCCTGATGCGGTTCATCAGGAGGCGCCGGTCGGAGGACAGGATGACGTCCGAGGTGACCTGATCGGCACCCAGCACTTCGCGGATCTGCGAGTTCAGGATGCTTTCAAGCCGCGCCTCGGCCTGCCGCTCGCCGCCGGTGCCGACGGCCTGCCGGAAGCGGACCACATCGGCGATGCGGTAGCGGGCGAAGGCATCGACCACCAGCCGGCGGTCGTCGGCCGGCGTGACCTCGAAGGTCTCGGTGTCGAGCGACAGGATCCGGTCGTCGTAGGTCACGACCTGCTGGATCAGCGGGATCTTGAAGCCGATGCCCGGATCCTCGCGCACCTGCCGGATCTGGCCGAATTGCAGGACCAGCGCCTTCTGCCGCTCGTCGACCACGAAGACCGACGAGAGGATGCCGATCAGGGCGATGACGATGACGGGAACGATGTACAAAATGGATCGGCGCATCTTAGTTGCCTCCCCCTGTCTGAGTGCTGGCGGCGGCGCCGCCGGAGCCCGAGCGCGCCAGATCGTTCAGCGGCAGGAAGGGCACTATGCCGGTTCCGCCGTTCTGACCGCCCGAGGCGATGGCGGAATCGAGCACGATCTTGTCGATGCCGCCCAGCACGTCCTCCATCGTCTCGAGGTAGATGCGGCGACGCGTGACCTCGGGTGCGAGCTGGTATTCCTCCTGCACGGAGGAGAAGCGGCTCGCCTCACCCAGCGCGTCGTTGACGGTCTGCGCCCGGTAGGCCTCGGCCCCCTCGACGATCTGCGCGGCTTCACCGCGGGCCTCGGCGAGGACACGGTTGGCATAGGCATCGGCAAGGCGCTGCACGCGATCGCGCTCCTGCTCGGCGGCCTGCACGTCGCGGAAGGCGTCGATCACCTCGGCCGGCGGATCGGCTGCCTCGAGGTTGACCCGCAGGATGTTAATCCCGCTGCCATAATCGTTGAGCGTTTCCTGGATCTGCTCCTGCGCGGTATCGGCGATCAGGCCGCGGTCGCGGTTGAGGATCGGCGCCAGATTCGAGGCGGCGATGATCTCGCGCATCACCGATTCCGCGACCGCCTGAACGGTGGTCTCGGGATCGCGGATGTTGAAGATGTACTGCGCCGGATCGCTGATGTTCCAGACCACCTGAAAGCCGATGTCGACGATGTTCGCGTCGGTGGTCAGCATCAGCCCGTCGGTGCCCTGACGGTTGCCGGTATTGCCGATGCTCTCGGTCCGCTCGGAGGTCACGTCGATGACCTGATGCGTCACCAGCGGCCAGGGGGCGAAGTTCAGGCCCGACTCGCCGGTCGAGGAATACTCGCCCAGGAACAATTCGACCGACTGCTCTTCGGGGCGGACGGTGTAGAACGACAGGAAGGCCCAGAGCACGAGGAGGACGATCAACCCGCCGATGGCGATGATCCGGAACTCCGGCCCCGACGAGCCGCCGTTGCCGCCGCCGCCGCCATTGGTGCTGCGCCCGCCCATGAGCACGCGAAGCTGCTCGCGCCCGCGGTTCATCAGATCGTCGATCTGCTGCGACTCACCGGGGCGGCGCGGCGGCTGCTGCGGACGGCGCCCGCCGTCGTATCCGCCGTTGCCTCCGCTGTCGCCGCCGGTGCCGTTACTGCCCCCTGTGCCGCGGCCACCGCCGCCCCAGGGCCCTTGGGAATTGCCTGCCATCAGCTGTTCCGTCGTCCTTTCCTCTTGCGCCTCCCCCTGCACGATCAGCGGGACCTTGCCGGTTCCATCCGATGTGTGCACGGCGGGCGCATGTTCAAGCGCGATCCGGCCCTCAGGCGCGGCGCACCGGCTCTCGCATGGTCACGATTTCTTCGGCCATCGTCGGGTGCACCGCCACGGTGCGGTCGAAGTCCTCTTTCGTGGCGCCCATCTTCACCGCGATCCCGGCCAGCTGGATCATCTCGCCGGCGCCGTCTGCAACGATGTGGCAGCCCAGCACGCGCCGCGTCTCCTGGCTGACGATCAGCTTCATCAGCACGCGGTCCTCGCGCCCGGCGAAGGCATGCTGCATCGGGCGGAAGCTGGCGGAATAGACCTCGATCGGCTCCTGCTCGCGGGCCTCTTCCTCGGTCAGGCCGACGGTGCCGAACTCGGGCTGGGTGAAGACCGCCGAGGGCACGAGGTCGTGGTCCACCGGGGTCGGGTTGCCCTTGAAGACCGTCTCGACGAAGGCCATCCCCTCGCGGATCGCGACGGGGGTCAGGTTGATCCGGTTGGTCACGTCCCCGATCGCGTAGATCGAGGGGACCGCCGTCTGGCTGTAGTCGTCCACCGGCATCTCGCCGAAGCGCCCGGTCTCGAGCGAGACCGCCTCAAGGCCGAGGCCTGCGGTGTTCGGGCGCCGCCCGGTGGCGAAGAGCACGGCGTCGAAGCTGCGCTCCTCCCCGTTGGTAGCCTTGACCCAGACCGGGCCGCCCGCGCGTTCCTCGGGCAGGGCGGCGTCATGCTCGGCGGCCTCGGTGCCCTCGGCCTCGCTCATCCCCGCCCGGGTGGCGGGATCGGCGGCGGCGGCGCTGGCGGGGCGCATCTCGACGATGTCGGTGCCGCAGAAGAGGTTCACGCCGCGCGCCTTCATCGCATCCGCGATCATCCCGCGCGCCTCTTCGTCGAAGCCGCGCAGGATCTGCGCGCCGCGGTAATACTGCGTCACCTCGACGCCGAGGCCGTTCAGGATGCAGGCGAATTCGCAGGCGATATAGCCGCCGCCGACGATCAGCAGGCTTTTCGGCAGCGTCTCAAGATTGAAGATATCGTCCGAGACCATGCCCAGATGCGCATTGGTGATCTCGGGGCGGACCGGATGGCCGCCCGTGGCCACGAGGATATGCCGCGCGGTCACCACGGTGCCGTCGTCCAGCCGCACGCTGTGGGCGTCCTGCAGCACGGCGCGGCTGTCGTGCACGGTGACGCCGGCGGTATCGAGCATCCGGCGGTAGATCGCCTCGAGACGGTCAAGCTCCTGGTGCAGGTTGCCGCGGAAGCTGGGCCAGTCGAAGCGCCCGCGCTCCAGCTGCCAGCCGTAGCGCTGCGCATCGTCGACCATGCCGGCGTATTCGCTGGCGAAGACCATCAGCTTCTTCGGCACGCAGCCGCGGATCACGCAGGTGCCGCCCATGCGGCTTTCCTCGGCCAGCGCGACGGAGGCGCCGGTCGCGGCCGCCATGCGCGCGGCGCGCACGCCGCCGGAGCCGCCGCCGATGACGAAGAGGTCGTGGTCGAAGTCAGCCATTGCGGTCTCCCGTCTCGCGGTACACGTGTGCTGCCGCAGCATAGACCACATGACGGCGCCGCTGGCCAGAAGACGCCCTGTCGCAGTCTTGTTATCGGGCGCGGGGCCCGCGCGCTAATCCGAGATGTCGGTGAAGATGTTGTCCTCGGTGACGAACTCGTAGCGTGTCTCCTCTAAGGTGCCGCGCGTCTCGTCATGCAGGGTGACGCGGCCATCGGCATAGCCGGTCACGACCACGTCGCAGATATCGACGAAGAGCCCGTTCTCGACCACGCCCGCGATCTGGTTCAGCATCAGGCCAAGGCGGCGCGGATCGCCGATCCGCTTGAGGTGCAGGTCGAGGATGTGGTTCCCCTCGTCGGTGACGAAGGGCGCCTCGCCCTCCATGCGCAGCGTCACCTCGCGGCCCATGACGTCGAGGCCGATCAGCGCCTCCTCGATCAGCGCGCAGGTGGTCTGCCAGCCGAAGGGGATCACCTCGACCGGGAGCGGGCAGGCACCCAGCGTCTCGACCTTCTTGGAGGCATCGGCGATCACGATCATCCGCTCGGAGGCGGTGGCGACGATCTTCTCGCGCAGCAGGGCGCCGCCGGCGCCCTTGATCAGGTCGAGCCGGGCGTCGTGCTCGTCGGCGCCGTCGATCGTCAGGTCGAGCCAGCGCGCCTCCTCGAGTGTCGTGATCTCGAGGCCGAGCTCCCGCGCCAGATCGGCGGTCCGCTCCGAGGTCGGCACGCCGCGAAAGCGCAGCCCCTCGGTCTGCGCCCGCTCGCCCAGGCAGCGCACCAGCCAGGCGGCGGTGGAGCCTGTGCCGAGACCGACGGTCATCCCGTCCTCGACATAGGCGCTGGCCCGCTTCGCGGCGACGAACTTGGCCTTGTCGACCGGCGGCAGATCAGTGGGCATGGAGCCTCCCCTTGGCAGCGCGCCGCGACTCTAGCGGCCCCCGCGCACGGGGGCGAGAGGCAATCGTGCCGGGGCCGCCGCGCCCACTGGACATTGCGGCAGGAAAGCCCAACTAGGACAGGTCGGCAGGGCCGCCGGCGCGGGCCGGCGCAGGGGATGCGATGACCAGAGTGCTTTTTCTGTCGGCGGGTTGCCTGATGATGGCCTTCGCCATCGCCGGGATCATCCTGCCGCTGGTCCCCGGCACGCCCTTCCTGATCGCCGCGGCCTTCTGCTTTTCGCGCGGCAGCCCGCGCGCGCGTCACTGGCTGCTGAACCACGCCCATCTCGGCCCGCCGATCCGCGACTGGGAAGAGCGGGGCGCGATCTCGCGCTCGGGCAAATGGGCCTCTTGCCTGGCGATGGGCGCCTCGATCGCGCTGGCGCTCTGGATGGGCCTCGCGCTGCCCCTGGTGCTGGGACAGGCGCTGTGTCTCGCGCTGGTCGGCGCCTATATCCTCAGCCGCCCGAGCTGATCCGCCGGCGCGCTTGCGGGCCGCGATGCGTCGCAAAAGGACTGCCCGCGCGGCGCCACGGCTGCGAGGCTGGACCTGACGCCTTTTGAGGAGAAGAGAGCCCCATGTTCCTGTCGGTCTTCGAGATGTTCAAGATCGGGATCGGCCCGTCCTCTTCGCATACCATCGGTCCGATGGTCGCGGCGGGCCGCTTCCTTGAGCATCTGCGCGGGCTGCCCTTCGCCGTCTCCGAGGTGCGGGTGACGCTGCATGGCTCGCTCGCCTTCACCGGCGTCGGCCATGCCACCGACCGCGCCGTGCTGCTGGGCCTGTCGGGGATCGAGGCCGAGAGCTACGATCCCGACCGCGCCGAGGCGGCGCTCGCGCGCCTGCGCGAGACGCGCCGGCTCGAGCCCGAGGGGCTGGCGCCGCTGCGCTTCGATCCCGAGGGGGACCTTGTCTTCGACTACGGGCCAGCGCTGCCGGGGCATGCCAACGGGTTGATCTTCCGCGGGCTCGATCGCGACGGCGACGTGATCACCGAAGTGACCTACTACTCCGTCGGCGGCGGTTTCGTCGTGACCGAGGAGGAGCTGGGGCAGGGCGATGCGACGGCCGGCGGCCCCGCCGTGCCCTATCCCTTCGCCAGCGCGGCGCAGATGCTGGAGATGGCCGAGGCGTCTGGTCTGAGCATCGCCGCGATGAAGCGCGAGAACGAGCTGCGCCTGCGCGGGCCTGCTGCGCTGGAGGAGGGCCTTGGTCGCATCTGGCAGGTCATGGGCGCCTGCATCGACCGCGGGCTTGCCAGCGAGGGCGAGCTTCCGGGCGGGCTGCGGGTGCGCCGCCGCGCCGCCGGGATCCGTCGCGCGCTGGAGGCAGAGCGCGGGCGCAACCTGATGGCGCCGCACCTCGTGACGGACTGGATCACCGCCTATGCCATGGCGGTGAACGAGGAGAACGCCGCCGGCGGTCAGGTCGTGACCGCGCCCACCAACGGCGCGGCTGGCGTTGTGCCCGCGGTGATCCGCTACTGGCTGGACCATGTGCCGGGCGCAAGCACCGCGCGCGTGCCGGAGTTCCTGCTGACGGCGGCGGCGGTGGGCGGGATCATCAAGCACAATGCCTCGATCTCGGGCGCGGAATGCGGCTGCCAGGCCGAGGTCGGCTCGGCCGCGGCGATGGCGGCGGCGGGCTTGGCCGCTGTGCTGGGCGGCGATGCGCGCCAGGTCGAGAACGCCGCCGAGATCGCGCTGGAGCATCACCTCGGGATGACCTGCGATCCGGTGAAGGGGCTCGTGCAGGTCCCCTGCATCGAGCGCAACGGCATGGGCGCGGTCAAGGCGGTGGCCGCCGCGAGCCTCGCGCTGCGCGGCGACGGGGCGCATCTGGTGCCGCTGGACGCGGCGATCGAGACGATGCGCCAGACCGGCCGCGACATGAGCGAGAAGTACAAGGAAACGGCGCTTGGCGGCCTCGCGGTGAACGTGCCGAACTGCTGAAGGGGGGAGCCGTCCTTCGGGGGCATCGAGCCCCCTCGGCCGGCCAGCCGCGCCTTTGCGCCGCGGCTGCGCCCGGGGCCGGGCCGGGGGATGAGGGGCTGCCGCGGGGTCGGCGCGGCCCGGTCAACCGGAGGGAGGGCCTTGCGCAGGGTAGCTGGCCTCAAGGCGCGGGCGGGCAGGCATGAGGTTCTAGCGGGGGGCGCCCCGTCGGAGATGGGCCCGGTGCCGTCCCCGATCTTGCCTCGCATTGCGCGTCCTCGCCACCTGCCTGCTCTGTCCGACAACGAGGCGGGTGCTGCCCGCTCGGCCGGGTGAACAGGGGGGCAGGGCGGAAAGCTCGCCCACACCTGCGCCTCGCCACCCGCGGCGTCGATCCGGGGCTTCGCCCGGCGTCTGCGTACCGAAGACCAGCCCGGCCTTAGCGGATGAAGGCGTCCCCGTAGCCGGCGGCGCGGGCGGCGGAAAGCGCGCGGTGCAGCGCCTCGGCCTGCGTGAATGGGCCGGCCAGCACGACGTCGTAGCGCGTCCCGAGCCGTCCCATGGTGACCGGCAGCCCCATGTCGCGCAGCCGGGCGGCGGCGTGGCTGGCATTGGCAGGCACGCCATAGGTGCCGATCTGCACGTAGCGCCCTGCCTGCTGCGGCTCCTGCGGCCTCGTCTCCGCGGCGGCGGCGCGGGCGGGGCCCTCGATGCCGCGCGCGGGGTTCACCCGCCCGTCGTCCCAGGCCGCGCGGTAGCCCCGCGGTGGCGCCTGCGGGGCTGGCCCGGCGGGCGAGGGGCCGCAATCGATGACCCGGCCGCTGCGGCTGCCGACATAGCCCGGCTGCGGCCCGTTGCGGCCGGTGCAGAAGGCCTCGAGCGTCAGGGCAGGCGCCGCCTCTGGGTTCTGGGACGCCTCGGGGCCACAGTCGATGACTTGGCCGCTGCGGCTGCCGACATAGCCCGGCTGCGGCCCGCTGCGACCGGTGCAGAAGGCCTCGCGGGTGAGGGGCGCGCGCGGGCCCGGCGCGGGGGCTGCGGCGCGGGGCTGCGGCGGCGGGCTGACCCGCGCGGTGCGCCCGGCCTCGGGGCTGGCGGTGCGCGGCGCCGCGGCGCGAGCGGGGGGCGGCGCCGCTGGCCCGGCCTCGGCCGTGACGCGGGGCTCGGGCGAAGGGTTGAGGGCCGGCGCGGGCGCGGCCTCCTGGACGGGGTCCGAGGGGCCTCCCTCTGCGGGATCAGCTGCGGCCGCCTGTCTGTCAGGGGGCGGGGCGCCCTGCGCGTCAGGCGCGGTCATGGGCTCCGCCGCCTCTACCGGCGCCTCGATCGGGGTGGGCTGGAAGCCACAGAGCGGGTCGCGATCGCGGCTCATGCGCGGGACCCAGTCGGTGGCGCCGTCGATCCCGGCGCGGACATAGGCGCAGCCGCGGCTGTCGATGAACTGCGTGCCGCTGTAGCTTTCGGGCGGTATTTCTGCCGGACCGGAGGCCTGTGCCCGGGCCACGGGTGCCGCGCCCAGGGACAGCAGGAGGCAGAGCGAAGCGCCGCTCAGGACGCGCCCGGCTGTCGGGGCGGAGGGGTCACGATGCAAGGGGATCCTCCCGATCTCGGTGCTGCGGCATCCGGCGGGCGCGGCGCCTGACCCCGCTGGAAGGGTCAGGATGCCGCGCCCGCCGGGGGCTGTAAAGCAAGCGATAGTTCTACTTTGTCCCGAACATCCTGTCGCCGGCATCGCCGAGGCCGGGCCGGATGTAGCCATGCTCGTCCAGCCGCTCGTCCAAGGCGGCGGTGACGATCGGCACGTCGGGATGGGCCTGCCGCATCCGCTCGACCCCCTCGGGCGCGGCGAGAAGGCACATGAAGCGCAGGTCGGTCGCGCCGGCATCTTTCAGGAGCTGCACCGCCGCGGCCGAGGAGTTGCCGGTGGCCAGCATTGGGTCGACGACGATGGTGGTGCGGCTCTCCAGCGCCTTGGGGACCTTGAAGTAGTATTGCACCGGCTGCAGCGTCTCGGGGTCGCGGTAGAGGCCGACGAAGCCGACGCGGGCGGCGGGGATCAGCTCGAGAATCCCGTCGAGAAGGCCGTTGCCGGCCCGCAGGATCGAGATCAGCGCCAGCTTCTTGCCCTCGATCACCGGGGCCTCCATCGGGTCGAGCGGCGTCTGGATCGAGAGGCTGCCCATCGGCAGGCTGCGCGTGACCTCGTAGGCCAGAAGATGGCTGATCTCGCGCAGGAGCTGGCGGAAACTGGCGGTCGATGTCTCCTGCTGGCGCATCAGCGTCAGCTTGTGCTGCACCAGGGGATGATCGACGATGGTGAGATGCGGATCGCTCATGCGGCCTCCGGTGGGAATGATGGACTGGCCCCTCGTGCCACGAAGCGGCGGGGCAAGGCCAGACGCAAGCGGGCCGGGCCGGGCGGGGCCCTCAGCGGGCGTTCATCCGCGCCAGCTCCTCGGGCGAGACCGCGACGAGGCCGAGCGCCCGCGCCGCCTCCAGCGACAAGAGCGCCGAATCGAGGCCGCGGAGGCGCTGGTAGCTGCGCACCGCCGCCAGCGTCGCCGGATCGAGCGCGCCGGTGACGGGCCCCGGATGATGCCCGCGGGTGACGAGCGCGCGCTGCAGCGCCTCCGTCAGGGCGGGGGTATAGGCCGGCGGGCAGAGCACCTCGAAGCGCACCGCCTGCCGCTCTCGCAGGATGCGTTGGCGCCTGTCGTTGCGCCAGACCGCCCGCCCGCCCGAGGCCCGCTCGGGCGCCTGCTGCGAGACCGTCTCGATCACCGCGGGCGTGGTGTCGCGCCCGAAGCAGCGCCCGCCCTCGCCAGCCTCGACCGCGGCCACCATGAAGGCGGGCAGGGTCGTGGCGGGGGGGCGCGCGCAGCCGCCGAGGGCCACGGCGAGCAGGAGCAGGAGGAGGGCGCGGCAGGCTGGCACGGGCGGGGCCTTGGCTGGGACGGGTGCGGGGGAGCCTAGGCCCTCGCGCGGTCTACATCCAGAGCGGGTTTATTTATCGCCCAGCGGTTGTTCTGGCGGCAGTGGCGGAGCCTCCGGCGGGGATATTTTGAAAGAGAAGAAAGAGGGGGGGCGTCGGGCCCCGGCGGCGCAGGTTGGGCCCGTTGCGGCCGGTGGTAGTGAGCGGTGGGGGGGCGGGCGGTCGGGCCCCGGTGCCTGGCGCGAGGATGCCAGCGGGCGCGCGGGGCATGACGGGCGGCTGCCGGTCCGCTACCGGGGCGCCGCGGCATCGAGAGGCAGGGCGGTGATGGACATGACGGTTCTGGCACGCGGGGAGCTGGCTCTGCGCATTGCGGAGGGCGCGACGATGAGGGGGAGTTTTGCGGCCAGAGATCGCACCGCTAGGTCGAAAAGTATTGCTTTCAGAGCGATCCGGTCCTCCTGGGAATCCTTGCCGGGGAGATGAGCGCCATTCGTCTGGCTGGGGCGAGATTATCGCCGGGCGCGGGAAGGGCGGGATCCCCCTCGTCGTGGCAGTGAGCCTCGAGACGGGCCTGCCGGCGGCTGTCCTGCGCAAGGAGGCCAAGACCTAGGGCACCTGTTGCGCCATCGAGGGGCAGGACGTCGCCGGCAATTTGGTCGTCTTCGCTTGGGACATTATCAGCAGAGGCGGCGAGGTGGCCTCCGCGCAGGGCAAGGCTCTGGCGGAAGGGGGCAGGTCTTGGCGGTGGTCTGCGCGATCTGGCGCGCGGAGGGCGCGGGGCGGATCGAAGGCGTGCCGTCGCTAGCCGCCCAGCCGCTCTTCACGCGGGCCGACCTGGCGCCGTGAGGCTTGATGAGGCGGGCCGGCGTCGATCTCTATCGGCGGGCCCGCCCCCCTCAGATCGGCAGGAACTCTGCCGGGTCCTGGCTGTCCATGCCGCGCCGCACCTCGAAGTGCAGCAGCGCGGGATCGCCGGGCGCGACCTTGCCGATGGTCTGGCCGCGGCTGACGCTGGCGCCGCGGGTCACCGTCAGATCGCCGACATGGGTGTAGACGGTCAGCAGATCGCCCTCGTGCCGGATCACGACGATCTGCACCCCGTCCGTATCGGTGGTGATCGCCGCCACGGTGCCGGCATCGGCAGCCTTGACCGCACTGCCGGCGGCGGCGCCGATGTCGATGCCGTCGTTCCGGCCGCGGCTGTACTCGCGGATGATGCTGCCCGAGGCGGGCATCGCCAGCGTGCTGGCGCGGGCCGGGGCGGTGCTTTCGCCGATGTCGGGGGCCGGAGTCGCGGGCGCGGGCTCCGCCGCGGGCGCGGCGGCCGGGGCCTCGTCCTCGGGAAGGGGGGCCGAGGCGCTGGGCGGCGTCGGCGTCGGGCTGCCCTCGCCCGGCTCGGTCACCGGCATCTCCTGCACGGGCTGCGGCGCGGGGGAGGCCGATTGCGGCAGAAGCAGGTACTGCCCCTCGCGGATCGCGAGATCGGGGCCGAGGCCGTTCCATTCGGCGATGGTGCGCACCGGCACGCCGTACTGGCGGGCGATCGCATAGACCGTCTCGCCGCGCTGCACCTGGTGGCGCAGCGGCTCCGGCCCCGGCGCGCTTGCGGCGCTGGAGGAGGCGCTGCTGGTGCTGCCGGGGGTGACCGGCGCGGGCGTGGGCGCGGGGGCCGGGGCGGCGGCCTGCGGCTGCACCGGCGTCGGCCCGGCGCGGTCGATCGCGGCGCTGGCGAGGCTGGTGACGTCGATCCGCGATCCGGCGGCCGAGGGCAGGGGCTGCGTCGGGGCGGCGGCCTGCGGCGCTGCGGGCTCCGTCACGCGGGTCGGCAGGGCGAGGATCTCGCCCTCGCGCAGCGGGCTGTCGGGCTCAATCCCGTTGTAGCGGGCGAGGCCGTCGGCATCGAGGCCGAGGCGCTGGGCCACGGCGCGGGCGGTATCGCCCTCGCGCGCCGCGACGACCTGGTAATTGGGGTAGGACATCACGCCGCGCGCATCCGGCTGCGGCCGGGAGGGCAGGTCCTGCACCGCGCCCGAGGTGTCGAAGCCGTTGCCGAGGCCGCGCATGTCGACGTCGATCGGCCGACTGCACCCCGCGACAAGCGCGAAGGCGGCGGCTGAAATCAGCAGGGAGCGGGCGGGATGCGGCATCGGCTCGTCCTTGGTGGTCATTCGGGTCCTCGTTTGGCCCGGCAGGGCGGCGCAGGCAAGCCCCCTGCCGCGGCCTCGGCGGCAATCATTCCTCGCCCATGCCTTCGACCAGCGGCACGAAGCGGACCTTGCGCAACTCGCTGTAGTCGAAGCCGTCTTCCGTGCGGGTCACGCGGATCAGGCTTTGCACCGTATCGGACTGGCCCACGGGCAGGACCATGACGCCGCCAACGCGCAGCTGCGCCAGCAGGGGCGAGGGCGGATCCTCGGCTGCGGCGGTCACGAGGATGCGGTCGAAGGGCGCCTGCTCGGGCAGGCCGTGGCTGCCGTCGCCGGTGACGGCGGTGATGTTGCCGATGCCGAGCGCCTCGAAGGTGGCGCGCGCCTCGATCACCAGCCGGCGGTAGCGGTCGACGGTATAGACCCGCCGCGCCAGCTGCGACAGGATCGCTGCCTGGTAGCCCGAGCCTGTCCCCACCTCGAGCACCTTGTCGCGCGGATTGACCTCGAGCGCCTGGGTCATCAGCCCCACGACCGAAGGCTGGCTGATGGTCTGGCCGCAGGCGATGGGCAGCGGCGTGTCCTGATAGGCGCGCTCGGCGAAGAGGCCGCGCAGGAAGCTGGCGCGATCCGTCCGCTCCATCGCCGAGAGGACGCGCCCATCCGTCACCCCGCGCGAGCGCAGCGCGAAGAGGAACTGCATCTTCTCCTCGGCGCCCCAGGTCATCGTCAGTCCGCGCGCCCGAGGCTGGCGGTCAGCCCGTCCAGAAGGTCGTGGGCGGTCAGGTCGGCGCGCATCGGCGTGATCGAGACGTAGCCGTCCATGTTGTCCTGCGCATCGGTGCCGGGCCCGGTGGGCAGATCCTGCCGCCCGCCCTTGATCCAGAAAAAGCGGCGCCCGCCGGGCGAGTTCATCGGCTCGATCCCGAAGCCGCGGCTGCGGCGGAAGCCCTGACGCCCGACGCGCATGCCCTGCACCTCGTCGGCGGGGCAGGCGGGGAAGTTCACGTTGTAGAAGGGGACGTAATCGCCGTCCCCGCCCCAGGTGCCGTGATCGAGAAGGCGCCGCACGACATCGGTGCCATGGGCGCGCGCGGCCTCGAAGGGGTCCTCCAACTCGCGGTTGCCGGGGCCGTAGTACTGCGACAGCGCGATCGCGGGCAGCCCGTGCAGAGCCGCCTCCATCGCGCCGCCGATGGTGCCCGAATAGACCGCGTTCTCGGCGGAGTTGTTGCCCCGGTTCACGCCCGAGAGGACGAGGTCGGGCGCCGTCTCCATCACCTCGTGGATCGCGGCGATCACGCAATCGGCGGGGGAGCCTTCGGCGGCGAAGCGGCGGGGGCCAAACTGCGAGATCATCGTCGGGCGGGTGTAGCTGATGCAATGGCCGACGCCGGACTGTTCGAAGGCCGGGGCGACGCACCAGACCTCGCCGCCGGGGCCCGCGATATCGGTCGCGATCGCCTCGAGCACCTCGAGGCCGGGCGCGTTGATGCCGTCGTCGTTCGTGATCAGTACCCGCACAAGGGCCTCCGCCTGTTTTGCCGTGCCGCCTGCTTATGCGAGGGGCGGCGGGGCAGCAAGGCGGGGGCTGTGGGCCGGACCCGCGCCCGCCCCGCCAGAACCACCTTGAGGTGTGGCGTGATTTCGCTAGGCTACCTCTGCGGCAGGGCGCGCCGGGGAGGGCGCGCGCCGCGAGGGAGGATGAATGACGATTCTGGCCAGCGCGCGGCATCCCCGCGCGGCGGGGGGCAGGGCGTGACGGGGCGGCTCGCGCTGAGCGGCGTGGACCGCAGCTTCGGCCCGGTCGAGGTGCTGCATGACGTCTCGCTCGTGCTTCAGGCGGGCGAGGTGCATGCGCTGATCGGCGAGAACGGCGCCGGCAAGTCCACGACGATGAAGATCCTCTCGGGCTACCTCCGCCCCTCGTCCGGGCGCGTGCTGCTGGAGGGGCAGGAGGCCCGCTTCGAGGGCAGCGATGCCGCCGAGGCGCAGGGCGTCGTGCTGATCCACCAGGAATTCAACCTCGCCGAGGATCTGACGGTCGAGGAGAACGTCTTTCTGGGGCGCGAGCTGCGGCGCGGGCCGCTGCTGGACAAGCGCGCCATGCGCACCCGCACCCGGGCGCTGCTGGAGCGGCTGGAGTGCCGGGTCGATCCCGGCGCGCGGGTGCGCGATCTGGCGGGGCCGGACAAGCAGATGGTCGAGATCGCCAAGGCGCTGGGCCGCGAGGCGCGGGTGCTGATCATGGACGAGCCGACGGCCGTGCTGACCGGGCGCGAGGCCGAGGTGCTGTTTGCGCAGGTGGATCGGCTGCGGGCCGAGGGGGTCGCGATCCTCTTCACCTCGCACAAGCTGGACGAGGTGAAGCGCATCAGCGACCGTGTGACCGTGATGCGCGACGGCCGCGTCGTCGCCAGCCGCCCGACGGAGGAGATGAGCGAGGATGCCATGGCCGAGGCCATGGTGGGCCGGGCGCTCTCCGACCTTTTCCCCGCCCGCAGCGCGCCGGTGGGCGAGGGCGTGGCCCTGCGCCTGCGCGACCTGACGGTGCCGGGCCATGCGCGGGGGCTGAGTTTCGATCTGCACGAGGGCGAGGTGCTGGGCCTTGCCGGGCTGATCGGATCGGGCCGGACCGAGGCGATGGAGGGGCTGGTGGGCCTGCGCCCCCACGAAGGCACGATCGAGATCGGCGGGCACGCGGTGCGCATCGCCTCGCCGCGCGCGGCGCAGGCCCATGGCCTTGTCTACCTGACGGAGGACCGCAAGGGCCGCGGCCTCGTCCTGAACATGGGCCTGCGCGAGAACCTGACGCTGCAGGCGCTCGAGGATTTCGCGCATCCCTTCCTCGACCGCCGGGCCGAGGCAGAGGCGCTGACCCGCGCGATCCGCGACTTCGACATCCGCGCGCCCTCTCGCGACGCGAAGGCCGGCACGCTTTCGGGCGGCAACCAGCAGAAGCTGCTGCTGGCCAAGGTGCTGCTGGCCAAGCCCCGCATCGTCATCATCGACGAGCCGACGCGCGGCATCGACATCGGCACCAAGCAGCAGATCTACCGGCTGATCCACGACCTCGCGGCCGAAGGCGTGGCGGTCATCGTCATCTCCTCCGAGCTGCCCGAGGTGATCGGCCTCGCCGACCGGGTGCTGGTGATGCGGCAGGGCCGCATCGCCGGAGAGGTCGCGGGCGAGGCCAAGACAGAAGACACGATCGTCCGCCTCGCCATGGGGCTGGACGGCAAGGAGACCGCAGCATGAGCAGCGTCAGCGATACCGCCCCGAAACCGCAGCGCCGGCTGCCCGACCTGCACGTGCTGGGGCCGATCCTGGCGCTGGTGGCGCTGATCGTGATCGGGGCTGCGATGAATTCCAACTTCCTCAGCTATGCCAATATCACCAATGTCCTCGCCCGCTCGGCCTTCATCGGGATCATCGCGGTCGGCATGACCTTCGTGATCACTGCAGGCGAGCTGGACCTTTCGGTCGGGTCGATGGCGGCCTTCATCGCGGGGCTGATGATCCTCGTGATGAACGGCGCGCTGGCGGGGATGGGCGCGGGGCTGGGGGTGATCGTCCTCGGCATCGGCGCGGCCCTCGTCGCGGGGCTGGCGGCGGGCTGGATCAACGGGGTCCTGATCACCACCATGCGGATCGAGGCCTTCATCGTCACGCTGGGCACCATGGGCATCTACCGCAGCCTCGTCACATGGCTGGCCGATGGCGGCACGCTCAGCCTCGATTTCGGGCTGCGCACGGCGATGCAGCCGCTTTATTATGGTGGGATCCTCGGGATCTCCTGGCCGATCATCGTCTTTGCCGTCGTGGCGCTGCTGGGCGAGGGGGCGATGCGGATGACCCGTTTCGGCCGCTACTGCGCCGCCATCGGCTCGAACGACCAAGTGGCGCGCTACTCCTCGGTCGACGTGAACCGGGTGCGGCTGCTGACCTACGTGCTGCTGGGGCTGCTCGTGGGGGTGGCGACGGTGATGTACGTGCCCCGCCTCGGCAGCGCCTCTTCCGCCACCGGCGTCTTGTGGGAGCTTGAGGCCATCGCCGCCGTCATCATCGGGGGCACCACGCTCAAGGGCGGCTTCGGACGGGTCTGGGGCAGCGTGGTCGGCGTGCTGATCCTCGGGCTGATCGGCAATATCCTGAACCTGACGGACTGGGTCAGCCCCTACCTCAACGGGGCGATCCAGGGCGTCATCATCGTTCTCGCTGTGATCCTGCAGCGCGAAGGCAAGGCCGGCGCCTGACCGCCGGCTGCATGAGGGAGGAGACCTCGATGACAAAACTGATGAGTACCGCCGCCGCGCTGGCGCTGCTGGCCAGCCCCGCGCTGGCGCAGGAGGATGAGACGCAGGTGATCGGCGTGTCGATCCCGGCGGCGACGCATGGCTGGGCCGGCGGCATGAACTTTCACGCACAGGAAACCATCGACCGGCTGGAAGAGACCTACCCGCAGCTCGACTTCGTGCTCGCCACCGCCTCGGACCCGGCCAAGCAGGTCTCGGACATCGAGGACATGGTGGCCGCGCGCGGCATCGACGCGCTGGTGGTGCTGCCCTTCGAGAGCGAGCCCTTGACCGGCCCCGTCGCCTCCATCGCCGAGCAGGGGATCTGGATCACCGTGGTGGACCGCGGCCTCTCGGAAGAGGGGATCGAGGATCTTTATGTCGCGGGCGACAACCCCGGCTTCGGCCGCGTCTCGGGCGAGTTCGTGGCCGAGCAGCTGCCCGAGGGCGGCGATATCGTCGTGCTGCGCGGCATCCCGACCGCCATCGACAACGAGCGGGTCGAGGGCTTCGAGACCGCGATCGAGGGCAAGGGCATCAACGTCATTGGGATGGAGCACGGCAACTGGAACCGTGACGACAGCTTCACCGTGATGCAGGACTTCCTGTCGCGCCATCCGCAGATCGACGCGGTCTGGGCCTCGGACGACGACATGGCGGTGGGCGTTCTGGCCGCCATCGAGGCGGCGGGGCGCGATGACGTGCAGTTCGTTCTCGGCGGCGCCGGCATGAAGGAGATGATCGACCTCGTCCGGCAGGGCGACGAGATGATCCCGGCCGACGTGACCTATCCGCCGGCGATGATCTCGACCGCGATCGAGCTGACGGCCGTGGGCCTCGTCTCCGGCGCGCCGGTCTCGGGGGAGTTCACCATCGGCTCGGTGCTGGTCACGCAGGAGAACGCGGACCAGTACTACTACCCCGACAGCCCGTTCTAGGGCCCCTGCGGCCCGGCGCCCTGTCGGGGGCCGGGCCGCGAGCGTCAGTCGCGCTTGCCGAAGAGCGCCTGCTGCTGCTCTTTGGTATGCGGCTGGGTGGAGCGCTTGTCCTCGGCCACGGCGCGGCCCTTCTGCACGGCGGGCCGCTCTCCGACCGCCTTCAGCCAGCGCGCGAGGTTCGGCTTGTCGTCCAGCGTCTGCCGCTGGCCTTCCCAGCCCTGCGCCCAGGGCCAGATCGCCATGTCGGCGATGGAGTAGAAGTCGCCCGCGACGAATTCGCCCTTCGCCAGCTGCCGGTCGAGAACGCCGTAAAGCCGCGCGACCTCGTTGCGATAGCGGTCCTGCGCATAGGGCAGATCCTGCCCCATCTGCGGCGCGTATTTCAGGAAGTGATGCGCCTGCCCGGCCATGGGGCCGAGGCCGCCCATCTGCCACATCAGCCATTGGTCCACCGCGATCCGGTCCGCCTGTGTCGGGCCGCAGAACTGCCCGGTCTTGCGCGCGAGGTACTGCAGGATCGCGCCGCTCTCGAAGATGCTGACGGGCTGGCCGTCGGGCCCCTCGGGATCGGTGATCGCGGGCATCCGGTTGTTCGGCGCGATCTTCAGGAACTCCGGCTCGAACTGCTGGCCGGCGCCGATGTCGACGAGGTGGACCTCGTAGGGCAGGCCCATCTCCTCGAGCGCGATGGTGATCTTCCAGCCGTTCGGCGTGGGCCAGTAGTGCAGGGCGATGGGGGCGGGCATGGGGTTCTCCTGTTGCGGCGCTTGGCCCCCAGAATGAGGCTCGCGCAGCCGTGGGCAAGGGGAAGGGCGCCTTGACCGGGCGCCCCGCTGCCTCTAAGCGGGCGGATGTGGTGCTTTGTAGCCGGATTGCGGGCCACGTTAAACAAACCGCTAAAGAGGTGCCCGACGCAGTTCCCGCGCCCCGCACCCTTAAAAGGTCCGGGGCTTTTTCATTGGCCGCGAGGGGCCGGGAGGCGAGAATGACCAAGGATACAGCCGGGCGCGGCCGCCGCACCCAAGCGGTTCATGCCGGCACGCGGCGCAGTCAGTGGGGCGAAGTCAGCGAGGCGATGTTCCTCACCCAGGGCTTCGTCTACGACAGCGCCGAAGCCGCAGAGGCGCGCTTCACCTCGCTCGGCGAGGACGAGTTCATCTACGCCCGCTACGGCAACCCGACCGTGCGCATGTTCGAGGACCGCCTCGCCGCGCTGGAAGGGGCGGAGGCGGGCTTTGCCACCGCCTCCGGCATGGCGGCTGTCTCGGGCGCGCTGACGGCGATGCTGAAGGCCGGCGATCACGTCGTCTCGGCCCGCGCGCTCTTCGGGTCGTGCCTCTATGTCCTCGAGGAGGTGCTGGGCCGCTTCGGCGTCGAGGTGACCTTCGTTGACGGCACCGACCTTGCGCAATGGGAGGAGGCGATCCGCCCCGACACCCGCGCGGTCTTCTTCGAAAGCGTCTCGAACCCCGGGCTCGAGGTGGTGGACATCGAGGCCGTCTCGGCCTTGGCCCATGCGGCGGGCGCCATGGTCATCGTCGACAACGTCTTCGCCACGCCGGTCTTCTCGCGCGCCATCGAGCAGGGCGCCGATCTGGTGGTCTATTCCGCGACGAAGCATATCGACGGGCAGGGCCGCGGCCTGGGCGGCGCGATCCTCGGGCGCGAGGAGGTGATCCGCGGGCCGGTCGAGACCTACATGAAGCACACGGGCGGCTCGCTCTCGCCCTTCAACGCCTGGATGATGCTCAAGGGGCTTGAGACGCTGGACCTGCGGGTGCGCGCGCAGACCGCGACGGCGCAGCACCTGGCCGAGGCGCTGCAGGGCGGCGGGCTGGAGCGGGTGATCTACCCCGGCCTCGAGAATCACCCGCAGCACGCGCTGGCGATGCGGCAGATGGGCTGCGGCAGCACCGTTCTGGCGCTCGACACGGGCAGCCGCGAGGCGGCCTTCCGGTTCCTGAACGCGCTGGAGATCGTCGTGATCTCCAACAACCTCGGCGATGCGAAGTCGATCGCCACGCATCCCGCCTCGACCACCCATAGCCGCCTTCCCGACGCGCAGAAGGCGACGCTGGGGATCACGCCGGGGCTGATCCGGCTGTCGGTCGGCCTGGAGGATCCCGAGGATCTGCTCGGCGACCTGCAGCGCGGCCTCGCGGCGATCTGAGGCGCTGGCGGACAGGCCGGGGGGCTTTGCGCCCCCCGGACCCCCCGCAGAGTATTTTCGGAAACATGAAGGGGCGCGGCCCGCGGCGTTCACATTTGCCGCGGGAGGCGCCATACCGGGCGGCGCAAGCCGAGGGGAGACCGGGCGATGACCGATCACGCAACCGCCCTGCCTGAGCGGGCCGAGGCCGAGGCCGCGCTGGCCACGCTGCGGCACTGGGCCGCGGGGGCGAGCCCCGAGGAGGTCGCCGCGCTCGATCCGCGCATCGCGCGGCTGCTGCCGGGCGCGCCGCTGGCGAACTACCCGGCGCTGGCGCGGGCCTACCCCGAGGATTTCACCGCCGACGAGGCCTATCGCGCGGCCCTGCCGGACCTGCAGAACGGCCCGGCCAGCCTGATCCGGGGCGCGCCGCGGCCGATCCAGCATGTCGGCATCTCGAACTTCCGCCTGCCGATCCGCTTCGAGACCAAGGGCGGATCGGATCTGACGCTCGAGACCTCGGTCACCGGGACGGTCAGCCTCGATGCCGGGCGCAAGGGCATCAACATGTCGCGGATCATGCGCAGCTTCTACCGCCACGCGGAGGAGAGCTTCAGTTTCGAGGTGATCGAGCGGGCGCTGGCCGCCTATCAAAGCGATCTCGACAGCTTCGACGCGCGCATCCAGATGCGGTTTTCTTTCCCGCTGCGGATGGCCTCGCTGCGCTCCGGCCTCGCGGGGTTCCAGTACTACGATCTCGCGCTGGAGCTGGTGGAGCAGGGCGGCGCGGCCAAGCGGATCATCCATCTCGACTACGTCTATTCCTCGACCTGCCCCTGCTCGCTGGAGCTGTCGGAACACGCGCGCCAGAGCCGCGGCCAGCTGGCAACGCCGCATTCGCAGCGCTCTGTCGCGCGGCTCTCCGTGGTCTGCGCGCCGGGGCCCCGGCTATGGTTCGAGGATCTGATCGATCTCGCGCGCGGTGCCGTGCCCACCGAGACTCAGGTCATGGTCAAGCGCGAGGATGAACAGGCCTTCGCCGAGCTGAACGCCGCCAACCCGGTCTTCGTAGAGGATGCCGTGCGCCTGTTTTCCGAGCGGCTGCTGGCGGACCCGCGGATCGGCGATTTCCGTGTCCTCGCGAGCCACCAGGAAAGCCTGCACAGCCATGATGCCGTCAGCCTGCTGACCGAGGGGCCGACGTTTCATGCCGAAAGCCTCGATCCGCGGCTCTTCGCGGGTCTGCGGCATCCGGGCTAGGCGCGCCCCCTTCTTCTCTTTGAAAATATCCCCGCCGGAGGCCCCGGCCAGGAGCGGGCGCGGCGGCTAGCCCTTGCGCCCGTGCCAGCCGGGCCGCATCGGCCCGCTGACATGGCTGGTATCGGGCAGGGTGATCTTCGCGACCTGCTCGGCGATCGGATCGACGCAGAGCGGATGGGTCTCGGTGGTATGGCTCTGGGGATCGCCGATCGGCTGCCATTCGCCGCGCAGGTAGATCTCCAGGCCCGAGAACTTGGACTTGTAGTCCATCTTCGGGCTGCCGGGCACCCAGTAGCCGAGGTAGACGTAAGGCAGTCCCTGCTCCTGCGCGAGGCGGATGTGATCGAGGATGATGTAGGTGCCGAGCGAATCGCCCTGCAACGCAGGGTCGAAGAAGGAGTAGACCATCGACAGCCCGTCATCGAGGATATCGGTCAGGCAGACCGCCTTCAGCCCGCCATCGGCCGCGGCTGGATCGCTGTATTCCACCAGCCGCGAGCGGACCGGCGTCTCCTCGACCATGGCGGCGAATTCGAACATGTCCATGTCGGCCATGCCGCCGGTGGCGTGCCGGCTGTCGAGGTAGCGGCGGAAGAGGGCGTATTGCGCCTCCGTCGCCCAGGCCGAGGTCGGGCGCCGCGCGAGGTAGGCGCTACGGCGGAGGGCCCGGCGCTGCGACTTTGACGCGGTGAAGGCCTCGACGTCGATCCGCGCCGAGAGGCAGGCCGAACATTCGGCGCAGGAGGGCCGGTAGAGCACGTTCTGCGACCGGCGGAATCCCTGTTTCGACAGCGAATCGTTCAGGCGTTCGGCCTGCTCCCCCTGGAGCGCGGTGAACAGCTTTCTCTCCATCCGCCCCTCGAGGTAGGGGCAGGGCTGCGGGGCCGTCACGTAGAACTGCGGCGCGAGGGGGAGGCTGTGACGCATGCGTATCCGGGAAGATGTGTCGCAAGAGAGCCTAGCAACCCCGCCGGCCTCCGCCAAGCCCCTCTTGACGCAAGGTCCGGCAGGCCGTCTCAGGCAGAGAGCGTGCCGGGCAGCGGCCGGTTGATCGCCGCCGTCCCGAGCAGCGCATCGCTCAGCCCCTGGCCGCGCGGGCCAAGCAGCATCATCGCGGCGGAGGCGAGCTGCAGCGGAAAGATCGCGACGCTGACCTCGTAGCCCAGCGTATGGGCCATGGCCGTGCCGCTGCGCAGCGGCGCGCCATCGCCCTCGCGCAGCTCGATCCCGGCCAGCCACATGCCCGGCGTTGCGGACCACCAGGAGAGGGTCGCCCAGCGGTAGAAAAACCCGACGCACATCATCAGCAGCGGAAAGAACAGCAGCGCGATAAACAGCGTGAAGGGCAGCAGGAGGGCCGAGAGGATCGCCACCAGCGTGACGTCGACCAGCCAGGCCAGCCCGCGCTTGACCGGCACGCCGGCGTAGAACTCGGGCCGGGCCTCCGGGTCGGGCAGGCCCGAGAGAAGAGGGGCGGCGGTCTGGTCGGTCATCGTCGAATACCTGTTGTGGCCTGAAAGGTTGGGGGACGGGCGGCCTCGGGGAAGGGGCCGCCCGCCTTGGGATCAGTCGCGGCGCGCCAGCGCGCCAGCCTCATCCTCGGCGCCCTGCGTCTCGGCCTCGCGGGCCCGGCGCTCGCGCTCGTCCATGAACTGGTCGAACTCGGCCTTGTCCTTGGCTTCGCGCAGCCGCTCGAGGAAGGCCTCGAAGTCGCGCTGTTCCTGTTCCAGCCGCTTGAGCATGTCGGCCTTGTAGCTGTCGAAGGCGCCGTTGCCCGAGGGGCGCATGGCGTCGCGGAAGCTGCGGGCCTGCTCCCAGCTGGCGCTGCGGCGGCCCCCGCCGCAGAAGCGGCCGCGGGGGCCGGAGGAGGATGTGAACATGCGTTTGCTCCAGATCATGTAGGCGAGAAGGGCGAGGCCGATGGGCCAGAAGGCCACGAAGCCGACCACCATGGCGGCGATCCAGGCGCCCTTGCCGCGGGCATCGAGCCAGGCCTCGGCGCGGCCGAGCCAGCTCGGGCCGCCGGAGGGGCGGTCGAACCCTTCGGCGATATGGCGCACGCGCTCCTGCGCCTGCGTCCAGGTGCCGCGCCGGCCGTCGGCGGCGGAGAAATCGGTGTCGGAAGACGTCATCGTCTGGATCCTTTCCCTGTTGGACCGCCGGGTCCACCGGGCGGGGCTGATGTGAATACCTTTCACATGACAGCATATTGGCGGTTCCCGATCACCCTTCAAGGGTGAAGTTAATCTTTTTTACATCGGCCCCCGATCCGGGTCGGCAGCGGCCGTGCCCGCGCGGCCTTGACCCCGCAGGCGCCGCGCCGCAGCTTGCCGCGCATGTCCACGCTCGCCTCCCGCCTGACCCGATGCCCGCGCCCCTTCGCCCCAGAACGCGGCGCCGAGGCCGCCGATGCCTTGCCCGCTGCGCCGCCCGAGCTGCGCGCCCTGCTGGAGGGGGCGGCGGGTTGCAGCCCCTACCTTGCTGGTCTGATCGCCCGCGAGAGGGCGTGGCTGGCCGCCGCGGTCGACGATCCGGAGGGCGCCCTCGCGCAGGAGCTGTCCGGCCTTGCCGCGCCGTCTCTGGCAGAGCTGCCGGGCGCCCTGCGGCAGGCCAAGCGGCGCGTCGCGCTGATCGCCGCGCTGGCCGATCTCGGCGGCGCCTGGAGCCTTGAGCAGGTGACCGGCGCGCTGTCGGATCTCGCCGATGCGGCGCTGCAGGCCGGGGTCGCGGCGCTGGTGGGGGCCGAGATCGCGCGTGGCAAGCTGCCGGGTATGGACCCCGAGGATGCCGCGACCGGCGCCGGCCTCGTCGTCATGGCCATGGGCAAGCATGGCGCGCGCGAGCTGAACTATTCCTCCGACATCGACCTGATCTGCCTCTTCGACGAGACGCGCTACGACCCGCGCGAGGCGCAGGAGGCGCGCAGCGTGCTGGTGCGCGTGACCCGGCGGCTCTGCGGGCTGATGTCCGACATGACCGCCGAGGGCTATGTCTTCCGCACCGACCTGCGGCTGCGGCCCGATGCCTCTGTCACGCCTGTGTGCCTCTCGATGGCGGCGGCGGAGCAGTATTACGAAAGCGTCGGCCGCAGCTGGGAACGCGCGGCCTGGATCAAGGCGCGCCCCGTGGCGGGCGATCTGGCGGCTGGGGCGCGCTTCGTCGAGGCGCTGCGGCCCTTCGTCTGGCGCCGCCACCTCGACTTCGCGGCGATCCGCGAGACGCATGACATGCGGCTGAAGATCCGCGATCACAAGGGCTTCGGCGGGCCGCTGACGCTCGAGGGGCACAACGTCAAGCTGGGGCGCGGCGGCATCCGCGAGATCGAGTTCTACGCCCAGACACGGCAGCTGATCTCGGGCGGGCGCGATGCCTCGCTGCGGGTGCGCGCCACGGTCCCGGCGCTCGACCGGCTGGCTCATGCCGGCTGGGCCCCGCCCGAGACGGCGCAGGCGCTGGGCGGGCATTACCGCGCCCTGCGCGAGATCGAGCACCGGCTGCAGATGGCCGCCGATGCGCAGACCCACGACCTGCCCGCCACCCCCGAGGGGTGGGAGCGGCTGGCCGCGATGGTGGACCAGCCCCTGCCGGCTCTGCGCGAGGCTCTGACCGCGCGGCTCGAGGCGGTGCACGGGCTGACGGAATCCTTCTTCGCGCCCGATCGCGCCGCGCCCGCGGAAGCGCCCGATCCGGCGGGCGATTTCGGCCGCGAGATCACGGCCCGCTGGCCGTCCTACCCGGCGCTGCGCTCGGCCCGCGCGACCGAGATCTTCCACCGCCTGCGCCCCGAGATCCTCTCGCGCCTCGGCTCTGCCGCCCGCCCGGAAGAGGCGCTGGCGCAGTTCGACGCCTTCCTCTCGGGGCTGCCCGCCGGGGTGCAGCTGTTCTCGCTGTTCGAGGCGAACCCGCAGCTGACCCGGCTGCTCGTGGATATCTGCGCCTCGGCCCCGGCGCTGGCGGTCTACCTGTCGCAGAACCCGCGGGTTCTGGACGCGGTGATCGGCGGCAGTTTCTTCGCGCCCTGGCCCGAGGCCGGGGCCCTGAAGGCCGATCTGAAGGACCGTCTGGACCGCGCGGGCGATCACGAGGCCCGGCTGGACGTTGCCCGCATCTGGATGAAGGAGCTGCACTTCCGCGTCGGGGTGCACCTGCTGCAGGGGCTGATCGACGACGATGCCGCCGGGCGGCAGTATGCCGATATCGCCGAGACGGTCGTCGCCGCGCTGCTGCCCGCCGTGGCGCAGGACGTCGCCCGCCGCCATGGCCCGGCGCCGGGGCGCGGGGCCATGGTGCTGGCCATGGGCTCTCTCGGGGCGGGGCGGCTGACCCCGACCTCGGACCTCGACCTGATCGTGATCTACGACGCCGCCGGGGTCGAAACCTCGGACGGGCCGCGCCCGCTGCCGGCGGCGCGCTGGTACGCGCGGCTGACGCAGGGCCTGATCACCGCGCTGACGGCACTGACCGCCGAGGGGCGGCTTTACGAGGTCGACATGCGGCTGCGCCCCTCGGGCAAGCAGGGGCCGGTCGCGACCTCCCTCGGCGCCTTCCGCGCCTACCAGCAGCAGGAGGCCTGGGTCTGGGAGCATCTGGCCCTGACCCGCGCTCGCCCCGTCGCCGGCCCGCGCGCCCTGCGCGCCGCGGTGGAGCATGTGCGGCGCGAGGTGCTGGCCAATGGCGCCGCGCGCGAGGTGCTGGCAGAGCTGTCCTCGATGCGCCGGCGCCTGTCGGAGGCACGTCCCACGCAGGGGCCATGGGACCTGCGCGCAGGACCGGGCCGCCTTCAGGACATCGAGCTGTTTGGCCAGAGCCTCGCGCTGCGGGCCGGCGACCCCTCCCGCGGGACCCGCGCGCAGATCGCCGCAGGGGCGGCGGCGGGCCTCTTGGAGCCTGCGCAGGCCGAGGCGCTGGACCGCGCCGTGCGGCTGATGCGCCCGGCGCAGATGGCGCTGCGGCTGACCGGCGGGCCCGAGGCCGCCCCCGAGGATCTGGGCGAGGGCGCGCGCTGCGTCCTTCTGCAGCAGGCCGGCATGGCGGATCTCGCCGCGCTCGAGGCAGCGATCGCCGAGGCCGCGGCAGCGGCCGGCGCCGCGATCGAGGCGGCGCTGGAGGAGGAGGGCGCCGGGGCCTAGCGGGGCAGGGCCGCCGCCTCGGCGGCGAGGGCGGCGATGCCGTCCCAGTCGCCCGCCGCGACCAGGTCTTTCGGCGCGACCCAGCTGCCGCCGACGCAAAGCGTGTTCGGCAGTGACAGGTAGTCGCGCGCATTGCCCAGCCCGATGCCGCCCGTGGGGCAGAACCGCATCTGCGGCAGCGGCGCGGCCAGCGCCTTGAGCGCGGGGGCGCCGCCATTGGCCTCGGCCGGGAAGAACTTCGCCGTGGTATAGCCCCGCTCCAGCAGGCGCATCACGTCCGAGGCGGTCGCGGTGCCGGCGAGCAGCGGCAGGTCATTCGCCTCGGCGGCGTCGAGCAGGCGGTCCGTCGCGCCGGGCGAGACGCCGAAGCTGGCGCCGGCCTCCTTCGCGGCCTCGACGTCGCGCTCTGTCAGCAGGGTCCCGGCGCCGACGACGCCGCCCTCGACGCCTGCCATCTCGCGGATCGCCTCCAGCGCGGCGGGGGTGCGCAGCGTCACCTCCAGCGCGGGCAGACCGCCGCGGACCAGAGCCCGCGCGAGGTCGGCGGCGCTTGCCGCATCCTCGATCACCAGCACGGGGACGACGGGGGCCAGCGCGCAGACCCGCGCGGTCAGCTCGGAGGCGTGTTCGGGGGTCATGGCGGGTCCTTTCGCTATCCTGTGCCGCAGGGGTAGCGCCCCGGCGCGGCCCTGTCCATCGCAGCGCGATTCCGCAGCGCGATTCGCCTTTGACGTGTGTGGCCGGGCGGTGCAGGATCGGCCCAGCGGCGCGCCGGGGGGCGTTTCCCGCGGGAGGACAGATGATCCGATCGCTTTGCGCCGTCGGCGCGGCGCTGCTGCTCTCGGCCTGCGGCGGCGGAGGGGGCGGGGGCAGCCCCGAGGGCCCGCCCGACACCGGCCGCTCCGTGCTTGAGGACTACTCCGACATCCTCTCGCGCCCGATCACCACCGATCTGCCGATCAGCGGATCGGCGGGCTACAGCGGCGGCATCGTGACCGATTTCGCGCAAGGCGGCGCGGCGCCCGCGGGCCGGATGACCGCCGATCTGGACATCGAGGTTCAGTTCTCGCCCGCCGAGGAGCTGCCGGTCGAGGCGCGGCTTTCGCGGATCGGCGGCAGCTTCGAGGGCCAGCCGCTGGACCTGCCCGACATGCAGGCCGAAAGCCGCTTCAGCTACGTCGCGGTGGACGAGGCGCCTCTGGGCGGGAGGCGCGGCGGGCGGCTGATCACCAGCTTCAGCAACCCCGAGGCGCAGATGGGCGGGCAGACACGGCGGCTGGACCTTCAGCTTCGGGGGGACTTCCGCGGGCCGGGGGGCGCGGCGGTGGCGGGCGAGGTCACGGGCACCGTTCTGACGCCGCCCTTCACGCCCGGGCTGGCGGCGGAGCCGCATGTCGCGACGGGTCGCTTCGCGGTAGAGCGGTGAGAGGGTGCAACTGCGACAGGCGTTTGTCGCCTTCCTGCGATCACGGGGGCCGCGGAGGCTGTAGAGCAGCAGGGGCAGTGGAGCCGGGCCAATGGCCCAGCGGGGCCGTGCCCTCTGCCGGATGTATCTGTGGATGGCTCGATGCCCTGTATCCCCATGCTCCGCGCTGTCGCCTGCGCAGTGCTCGCCAGCGGCTTATGCGGCGCCCCCGGCGGCGAGGCCCGCGCGGACCCGGACGAAATCCCCAAGGCTGCGGCCGAAGCGGCAGAGCTTTCCCGCGCCCTGACCTTCGTCATGCCGAAATACCGCCGGGACACGCAGATCGAGGGCTGCACCCTGCGCTCGCAAAGAACGACGGCGCCCGGCTCTTGCCACTGGGCCGGGGCCTGGCACTGGACCTATCGGGTCGTCGATTTGCGCGCAGTCTCCGAGGTCGATCACCGTGTCAGCCGGTACGGCCCCTACATCGCCTTCGGATCCGCCTGGCAGCCTGCCGAGCGCAGCTACCGCGAGCATGTCATTTCTAGCGGCAAATATTGCGACGGCACCACCAGAGAGCCGTCGCCCTTCAGCATCTTCGGCGTCTACCTTCCGGTCGGTCCCGATCCGGAGCTGGCGCAGTCCATCGCCCGCTACATCGAGCGTCATTGCCGGTTGGACTGGTGGGACACCAATGAAAGCTTGGCCGGCGACCTGCTGCCCCCGGCCCGAGAGCCGGTCCCGGACTGACGCCTGTCCCGCGTGCCGTCAGTTCGTCTTGCGCTTGGGCAGGAAGGGCAGGGGCGCGACGGGCACGCCGTCTTCCAGCAGCTTCTTCGCGTCCTCGATCTTCGCCTCGCCGTGGATCGGGCGGCTGGGGACCTCGCCCTCGTGCATCCGGCGCGCCTCGGCGGCGAAGGAGAGGCCGACATAGTCCGACTTGGCCTCGATCTGCTTGCGCAGCGCCGCCAGCGCCGCCTCGCGCTGGTCGCGCGGCGCGCTGAGGGGCGGCACCCGCGGGCCGGCGCCGGGCTTGGCGGCAGGCTCGGGCCGGACGGCGGGCGCCATCAGCCGCTTCTCGACGCGGGAGGAGCCGCAGATCGCGCAGGACAGCAGCCCGCGCGCGCTGAGATCGTCGAAGGCCGAGGCAGAGGCGAACCAGCTGTCGAAGTCGTGGCCATCGGCGCAGCGCAGGTCGTAGCGGATCATGGGCGGTGGGGTCCGGAGGCTGAAGGGGCCATTCGCAGATAAGACCCCGCGCCGCGCTTGCCAAGCGGCGCCGGGGCGCCTCAGCCCAGCCGCCGGGTCTCGGCCAGCGGGTCGAAGCCGGTGATGATGTGCCGCAGCTCGGGCTCATCGACGCGGGCGGCGGCCTCGGCCAGCGAGAACCACTTGCGCCGGCGCTGGCGCCGCTCGTCCCAGTCCTGCAGCACCTGTGTCACCTCGATGCCGTAGACCATGGCGAGATGCGGTGTGCGGCTGCGGTCGCCGCGTTTGACGTAGGAATAGACCCCAAGGCAGCGGTCGTCGGGCGTGCCGATCAGCCCCGCCTCCTCGCGCGCCTCGGTGGCGGCGGCCTCGGCCGGGGTCTGGCGATTGATCGGCCAGCCCTTGGGCAGGATCCAGCGGCCCGAGCCGCGGCTGGTGATCAGGCAGATCTGCACCGTGCCACCCTGCAGCCGCCAGGGCAGGGCGGCGAACTGCGTCCGCGCCTTGCCCTTCTTGCGGCGCGCGATGCGAAGCGGCAGCTGCAGCGATTTGTTCAGCAACATCGACACTCGGACCCGTGATCGCAGGAGGTGTTCCGACAGTTTCATGCCCGGCCGGGGTCTGGCAAGCTGATGCACCGAAAAGACAGGACGCTCGATGACGCCGATGCCGATCCCACTGCCGCGAGGCCCAGCCCCGGCGCCGCTCTTCATCGGCTCCGAGGTCTATCGCGGCAGCAGCTACGGGGATTGGCATCCGCTCAGGGTGCCGCGCGTCTCGACGGTGATCGACCTTGCGCGGGCGCTGGGCTGGCTGCCGCGCGCGGATTATCGCACCAGCCCGCGGGCCCGCCCCGCCGCGCTGACGGCCTTCCATACGCCCGACTACGTCGCCGCGCTCGAGCGGGTCGAGGCGGCGGGCTGGGCGAGCGAGGCGGACCGGGAGCGCCACGCCCTTGGCACCGTGTCGAACCCGGTCTTTCCCGAGATGTTTCGCCGCCCGGCCACCGGGGTGGGCGGCGCCATGCTGGCCGGGGCGCTTCTGGCGCAGGGCGGCGTGGTGCATCAGCCGGGCGGGGGCACGCATCACGGCATGCCGGACCGGGCGAACGGCTTTTGCTACCTGAACGATCCGGTCTTCGCGATCCTCGCGCTCAAGGCGCATGGCGCGCGGCGCGTCGCCTATGTCGATATCGACGCGCATCCTTGCGACGGGGTCGAGGCGGCCTTTGCCCGCGACCCCGAGGTGCTGCTGATCTCGACCCACGAGGCGGGGCGCTGGCCGCGCACCGGCGCCTTGCACGACGAGGGGGTGGGGCAGGTCTTCAACCTGCCGCTGCCGAAGTTTTCCGGCGACGATGCCATGGCGCTGGCGCGGGATGCCGTGATCCTGCCGGCGGTGCAGCGCTTCGCCCCCGATGCGGTGGTGCTGCAATGCGGGGCCGACGGGCTGCGCGAGGATCCGCAGGCGCGGCTGGATTTCTCGGGGCACGCGCATCTCGGCGTGCTGGAGGGGCTGCGCCCGCTCGCCCCGCGCCTGCTGGTGCAGGGCGGCGGCGGCTACAATCCCTGGAGCGTCGGACGCCTCTGGACCGCGATCTGGGGGCGGCTCTCGGGGCAGGAGCTCCCCGACCTTCTGCCGCCCGAGGCGCAGGCGGTGCTTACCGCGCTGCGCTTTCAGGCCGGGGCGCCGTCGGTGATCCCGCCGCCCGGCCTGATCGCGAGACTGCTGGACGCGCCCCGGCCCGGTCAGATCGAGGGCGATCTGCGGGCCGGGGTGCAGCATCTGGCGGGCCGCCTGCGGGCGCAGGTCTAGGCCCGCCGGGCAGAGATCAGCCCAGCATGCGCTGGACCATCTCCGACAGGTCGCGGCTGAGGCCATCCGTGCCCGCAATCCGCTCGAGCTGGGCGCGCATCTGGCCCTGCCGCGTCTCGTCGTAGCGGCGCCAGCTGTCGAAGGCGGTCGAAAGGCGCGATGCCGTCTGCGGGTTCAGCGCATCGAGCCGGATCAGCCAATCGGCGAGCAGCGCGTAGCTCGCGCCGCCGGGCGCATGGAAGCCCGCCGCATTGCCCGAGAGGCTGCCGAAGACGGCGCGCACCCGGTTCGGGTTCTTCACGTCGAACCCCGGATGCTGCGTCAGCCGCTCGGTCAGGGGGGCGGCCTCCTCCGGCTCTGCCAGCGCGATCTGCAGGCCGAACCACTTGTCCATGACGAGGCGGTCGTGGCTCCACCTGGCCTCGAAGGCGGCGAGCTGGTCCTGCCCCTTGCCGATCGCCAGCAGCGCGCCGAGGGCGGCGATGCTTTGCGTCATGTTGTCCGCCGTCTCGAACTGCGCCCGGGCGCGGGCGCCGCCGTCGCGCAGGGTGATCAGCCCCAGCGCGGCATTGCCAAGGGCGCGGCGGCCCGCCGGCTCTGCCTGCGGCGAATACTCGCCCGGGATCTGCGCGTCCTCGTGCAGGGCCGGCAGGCTATCCTCCAGCGCCTCGGACATGGCCTCGCGCAGGGCGCGGTGACAGGCGCGGATGCGCAGCGGGTCGGGCACATGGCCCAGCCGCGCCAGGTGCGCCGCCATCTCGTCCTGCGTCGGAAGCGCCAGCACCAGCGCGCGGAAGGCCGGGTCGAGCGCGGTGTCGCGCAGCACGGCCCCGAGGCCCTGCAGCCAGCCCGCGTCAGGGGCGGCATCCTCGAGGATCATCGCCGTCAGCGTGGCACGGGCGAGGTCGCGCCCGGCCTCCCAACGGTTGAAGGGATCGGTGTCATGCGCCAGCAGGAAGGCCTTCTCGGCCCCGCTGCTCTCGCGCGTGATCTCCACCGGGGCGGAGAAGCCGCGCAGGATCGAGGGGACGGGCTTGCCGGTGAGCCCCTCGAAGGTGAAGCTCTGCTCGGCTTCCGTCATCTCGAGAAGGGTGGTCGGGACCACCTCGTCGCCATTCGCGCCCAGAAGGCCGACGGCAATCGGGATCACCTGCGGCGCCTTCTCGGTCTGGCCGGGAGTGGGGGCGGTCTCCTGCCGGAAGGTCAGGGTATAGCGCCCGTCCTCGAAGGCATCGGTGACGGTGAGATGCGGCGTGCCGGCCTGGCTGTACCAGCGGGCGAACTGCGTCAGATCGCGCCCCGTCGCATCCTCGAAGACCTTGAGCCAGTCCTCGATGGTCACGGCCTGCCCGTCGTGCCGGTCGAAATAGAGGTCGAGCGCGGCGCGGTACCCCTCGTCCCCGACAAGGCGCTTGAGCATGCCGACGATCTCGGCGCCCTTCTCGTAGACGGTGACGGTGTAGAAGTTGTTGATCTCGACGAAGCTTTCGGGCCGGACGGGGTGCGCCAGCGGGCCCTGATCCTCGCGGAACTGGCGGGCGCGCAGCAGGATCGCATCCTCGATCCGCTTCACCGGGGCCGAGCGCACGTCGGAGGTGAAGCTCTGGTCGCGGAAGACCGTCAGACCCTCTTTCAGGCACAGCTGGAACCAGTCGCGGCAGGTGATGCGGTTGCCGGTCCAGTTGTGGAAATACTCATGCGCGATCACCGCCTCGATCCGCTCGAAGTCGGTGTCGGTCGCGGTCTCGGGGCTGGCGAGGACGAGGCGGGAGTTGAAGATATTCAGCCCCTTGTTCTCCATCGCGCCCATGTTGAAATCATCGACCGCGACGATGTTGAAGACATCGAGATCGTATTCCCGCCCGTAGGCCTCTTCGTCCCAGCGCATGGACAGCTTCAGGCTTTCGAGCGCCCAGCCCGCGCGGCCTTCGTCGCCCGGACGCACCCAGATGTTCAGATCGACCGCGCGGCCCGAGCGGGTCGTGAAGTGGCCCGGCACGCTGACGAGATCGCCCGCTACCAGCGCGAAAAGGTAGGCCGGCTTCGGCCAGGGATCGTGCCATTCGGCCCAGCCGTCGCCCTGGTCCACCGGGTTGCCGTTCGACAGCAGCACCGGCATCTCGCTTTCGACGCGGACGGTGAAGACCGCCATGACGTCGGGGCGGTCGGGGTAGAAGGTGATCTTGCGGAAGCCCTGCGCCTCGCATTGCGTGCAGTACATCCCGCCCGAGCGGTAAAGCCCGTCGAGAGAGGTGTTCGCCTCGGGGTCGATCTCGACCTCGGCCTCGAAGGTGAAGGGGCCGTCGGGCACCGCGCAGGTCAGCCCCTCGGGCGTGATCTCGGGCTGCACCTCGGCGCCGTCGATCCGGGCGGAGAGGAGCGTCATCGTCTCGCCGTTCAGGAAGAAGGGGCCGGAGGGCGCATCGGGGTTCGGCCGGAAGCGGATGCGAGAGGTGACGCGCGTCGCCTTGGGCGACAGGCGGAAGGTCAGTTCGACCCCGTCGATCAGCCAGGGGAAGGGCGCGTAGTCCTTGAGGTAAATCGTCTGGGGTGCAGCATCGCGCATCGCCGTCTCCTGTGTGAACCGAATGGGCCGCCGGTAGTTATGCCCCTAACCCCCGGGCCGCAAGCGGCCCCCTTCGCGACCCCGATAGGAGCCATACCCATGTCCGCCCCCCATACAGACGTCGAAAAGCAGGAACGTCAGCACCGCACACCGCTCGTCGGCATGGGGCTCGCCGCGCTGTTCGGCGTCGTGATGATCGTGCTCCTGTCCTTCTTCGTCTTCGGCGAAGGCGAGACCCCGGAGGCCGAGCAGGTCCTCGACACCTCGACGGGCGAAGTGATCAACACCGATGAGGGCGCGAACGAGGGGGCCGAGGCCGTCGGCGGCGCGACCACCGTCACGCCCGACCAGGCGGCGCCGGAAGAGGCGATCGTCGAGGACGGCGGCGAAGGCGCGGGCGTCGAGGAGACCGACGTCCAGCAATGACGCGCAGCGGCCCCGGCCTGCCGGGGCTGCCGCCTTGCCGCCTGACGGTGCCTCCACTAGGTCTGTGCGCGACGCAGGAACGCAGAGGGAGGCGGCAGGATGGCCCAGCCTGACAAGGAACAGCGCATCGAACGGCACGGGCTCTTCATCGACCCCGTGCTTTTTTCGTTCGTGCAGGACGAGGCGCTCGAAGGGCTGGAGCTGGATCGCGGCGCCTTCTGGAATGATGTCGCCAAGCTGATCCACCGCTTCCGCCCGCAGAACGACGATCTGCTGAAGACCCGCAACCGGATGCAGGCCGAGATCGACGCTTGGCACAAGATGCACCGCGGGCAGGAGATCGACGCAGGCGACTACCGCGCCTTCCTCGAGCGGATCGGTTATATCGTCCCCGAAGGCCCCGCCTTCGAGATCGAGACCGAGAACGTCGATCCCGAGATCGCGCTGCGCCCCGGCCCGCAGCTCGTGGTGCCGATCACCAATGCCCGCTTCGCCCTGAACGCCGCCAATGCCCGCTGGGGCAGCCTTTACGACGCGCTCTACGGCACCGACGCACTGGGCGATCTGCCGCAGGGCGGCGGCTACGACGAGGCGCGCGGCGCCAAGGTCATCGCCTGGGCCAAGGCGCATCTCGACAAGGTAGCCCCGCTCGCGGGCGGCAGCTGGGGCGATGTCACCCGGCTCTGGAGCACGGGCGAGCGCCTCGCCGTCGAAGGCCCGATGGGCGAGACCGGCCTTGCCGATCCCGCGCAATACGCGGGCAGCACGGATGGCGCGGTCCTGCTGCGCGCCAACGGCCTGCTGATCGAGATCGTGATCGATCCCACCAGCCGCATCGGCAGCACCGATGCCGCCGGCATCTCCGACATCCGCCTCGAATCCGCCGTCACCGCGATCATGGACTGCGAGGACAGCGTCGCCACTGTCGATGGCGAGGACAAGGTTCTGGCCTATCGCAACTGGCTGGGGCTGATGAAGGGCGATCTGACCGCCAGCTTCACCAAGGGCGGCGAAAAGATGACCCGCCGGCTCGAGGGCGACCGCACATTCACCGCGCCCGATGGCGCTGAGATGACGGTCAAGGGCCGCAGCCTGATGCTGGTGCGCAACGTCGGCCACCTGATGACCAACCCCGCGATCCTCGACCAGGACGACCGCGAGGTGCCTGAGGGGCTGATCGACGCCGTGGTGACGGTGCTCATTGCGATGCATGACCTGCAAAAGACCGAAGGGCCGCGGAACTCGGTGACCGGCAGCGTCTATGTCGTGAAGCCGAAGATGCATGGCCCCGAAGAGGTTGCCTTCGCCGATGCCGTCTACGGCGCGGTCGAGGAGATGCTGGGCCTGCCGCGCTACACGGTCAAGCTGGGCATCATGGACGAGGAGCGGCGCACCTCGGTCAACCTCGCCGAATGCATCCGCGCGGCGAAGCATCGCGTCGCCTTCATCAACACCGGCTTCCTCGACCGCACCGGCGACGAGATTCATACCTCGATGGAGGCCGGGCCGATGATCCCCAAGGGCGAGATGAAGTCCGCCCCCTGGATCGCCGCCTACGAGGATCGCAACGTCGATATCGGCCTTGCCTGCGGCCTCAAGGGCCGGGCGCAGATCGGCAAGGGCATGTGGGCCATGCCCGACCGGATGGAGGCGATGCTCGACCAGAAGATCGGCCATCCCAAGGCCGGCGCGACCTGCGCCTGGGTGCCGTCGCCCACCGCCGCCACGCTGCACGCGACGCATTACCACGTCGTCGACGTCATGGCGCGGCAGGACGAGCTGGCGAAGGGCGGCCCGCGCGGCAGCCTCGAGGATCTGCTGACGATCCCGCTGGCCACGGGCCGCAACTTCGACGCCGCCGAGGTGCAGCAGGAGGTCGAGAACAACGCGCAGGGCATCCTTGGCTACGTGGTGCGCTGGGTCGATGCCGGTATCGGCTGCTCCAAGGTGCCGGACATCCACGACGTCGGCCTGATGGAAGACCGCGCCACCTGCCGCATCAGCTCTCAGGCGCTGGCGAACTGGCTGCATCACGGCGTGATCACCGAGGATCAGGTTCTGACGGCGATGAAGAAGATGGCCGAGGTGGTGGACCGCCAGAACGCGGGCGACGCCGGCTACAAGCCGATGGCGCCCGGGTTCGACGGCCTCGCCTTCCGCGCCGCCTGCGACCTCGTCTTCGAGGGGCGCCAGCAGCCCTCCGGCTACACCGAGCCGGTCCTGCACCGCCGCCGACTGGAGCTGAAGGCCACGCTCTAGCGCCCGCTCCTTCGTACGAAGGCCTGCCACTCGGCCCCGGCCCCCTCACGGCGCTGCAGCATCTGCAGCGCCGTTTGCGTGTCGTGCGAGTAGGGGAGCCGGGTCGCGATCTCTAGGTCGCGGCGCGACACGCCCAGATCCTCGAGGAGGCGCGGGTCGATGTCGCGCAGCCGCCGGCGGGGCCGGCGCGGGGGCCGCGGCGGGCGGCGAGCCAAGGTCAGGCAAAGTCCGACGTTCAGGTGGGGCAGGGTGATCATCATCGTCTCTCTCCGCTGTCGCGGCCCCTCGCTGGGCCGTTGACTCGAAGCTGGCGACATGGCACCGTTCAATCAAACGAATAGATGTGATCCCAAAGATCAGGAAATCTGTCAGATGAACCGGATGACCCTGCCGGAGCCGCCGCTGCTCGACCTCGATCTTCTGCGCAGCCTGATCGCCATCGCGGAGCGGGGCAGCTTTTCCGCCGCGGCGGAGGTGGTGCATCGCACGCCCTCGGCCATCTCGATGCAGGTCAAGAAGATGGAGGATCTGCTTGGGCGCCCGCTGTTCCTGCGCGACAGCCGCTCCGTCGCCCTGACGGAGGACGGGCGCGCGCTGCTGGAGCATGCCCGCCGGATGCTGGCGCTGAACCGCGAGGCGCTGGCCCGTTTCGTCAGCCCCGACCTTGCGGGCACCGTCAGGCTGGGGGCCCCCGACCACGTCGCCGCCTCGGTGCTGCCCGATCTGCTGCGCCGCTTCGGCGACAGCCATCCGGGCGTCACCGTCGACGTCTCGGTCGGGCTGACGCGCCGCCTGCGCCAGCAGCTGCGGCAGGGACTCTCGGTGCTGTCGCTCGATCTCGCGCTGTTCACCGTAGATTGCGACGGGGGCGAGACGACCGTCGTCGATGCCGAGCTGGAGCTGCTGTGGAAAGAGCCGCTGGTCTGGGGCATCGCGCGCAGCGGTGTCGCGGCAGAGCGTCATCCCTTGCCCGTCGCTGCCTGGGACGAAAGTTGCAGCTGGGCCTCGGCCGGTTTCGCCGCGCTGCAGGCGCAGGGCCGGGACTACCGCATCGCCTTCAAGAGCGCGCATACGGTCTGCCAGCTCGCGGCGCTGCGCGCGGATCTGGCGGTGGCACCCGTTCCCCTGTCGCAACTGGGGGAAGGGGTGGTCGAGGCGCCTGCCTCTGCCGGTCTGCCGCCCTTGCCCGACACCGGGCTTGCGCTTGCCGTGGCGCTTGATGCCGCGCCGCCGGTGCGGGCGGCGGCCGATCACCTGCGCGCGGCCTTCTCCGCCCGCGGTTAACGCGGGCGCCGCGCCGCCGGCTGCCCAATTGCCGGGCAGCTGCCTTGCACGGGTGCACAAAGGCTCTGCGCGGTCTTTTCACCGCGCCGGGCAGGGCCTAGCTTGGGGGCAGGCAAACCGGAGGTCGCATGTCCCGCCCCGTTATTGGCATCATCAGCAACAGCCTTACCGTCGACGATTACAACAGCCATGCCGGAGGCACGATGAACGCCTCGGCCGTGGCGCAGGTCGCCGAGGGGCTGCCGCTGATCGTGCCGGCCGACCCCACCCTCGTCAGCGTGCCGGAGTTGATGGAGACCTGCGACGGTTTCCTCTTCACCGGCGGGCGACCGAACGTGCATCCGGGTGAATATGGCGAGGAGGAGACGCCCGCCCATGGCGCCTTCGACCGCAACCGCGATGCCGTCACGCTGCCGCTGATCCGCGCCTGCGTCGAGCGGGGGCAGCCCTTCTTCGGCATCTGCCGCGGCTTTCAGGAGGTGAACGTGGCCATGGGAGGCTCGCTCTACCCAGAAATCCGCGATCTGCCGGGGCGCGACAATCACCGCATGCCCCCCGACGGCACGATCGAGGAGAAGTTCGCCCTGCGCCATGTCGTGACCTTCACCGAGGGCGGACCCTTCCACCGCCTCTTCGGCCGGACCGAGGTGATGACCAACACGCTGCACGGGCAGGGGGTGAACCGGCCCGGCGCGCGCATCGCCATCGACGGCCATGCCCCCGACGGCACGCCCGAGGCGCTTTACGTGCGCGGGGCCACGGGCTTTACCCTCTCGGTGCAGTGGCACCCTGAGTATAACGCCGCCGCGGATCCCGTCTCTCGCCCGCTGTTCGAGGCCTTTGGCCGCGCCTGCCGCGCCTGGGCCGCGAGCCGCACCCCGGTGCAGGTGCTGCAAAGCGCCTGACGCGCTGCCGGGGGAGGGCAGGGACATGAGACGCTCGCGCATCAATACCGTCATGGCAGAGGCCGCGGAGGTCGTCCGCAGCCAGGGCCTCCATCTGCCGCCCTGGGCCTGGTGGAGCCCGGCGGAGTTCATGGCGCGGCGCGACAGCGCCCGCGGGGTGATCGAGGCGGGCTGTGGCTGGGAGGTCACGGACTACGGCACCGGCGATTTCGACCGGAGCGGGCTCGTGCTTTTCACCCTGCGCAACGTGACGCCGGCGGACCGGGCGCAGGGGACCGGCTATGCCGAACGGCTGCTGGTCAGCCGGCAGGACCAGCTCTCGCCGATGCGGAGCCATACCCATGGGGCCGGCGACATCATCAACCGTGGCGGCGCCGCGCTGGTGGTGGAGCTTTACGGGTCCGACGACAGGGGCGGCTTCGCCAAGGGGCGCGGCGGGCGGGTGCTGCGCGACGGTATCGCCTGCGACTTCGCCCCCGGCGACCGCATCCGCCTGCAGCCCGGAGAGAGCCTGACGCTAAGGCCCGGCGACTGGCATGCCTTCTGGGGCGAGGGCGGCAGCGTGCTGATCGGCACGGTCTCGACCGCGGGCGATACAGCCGGAGATACCCTTTTTCGCGACGAGATCGGCCCCTTCGGCCCGGTCGAAGAGGATGCCTCGCCCGAGCACCTGCTGGTCAGCGACTACCGCAGCTGGCTGGGCTGAGGCGCCGGAACCTCGCGCCAGGCGCCCGGTTCCAGCCCCTCGACGCTCCAATCGCCGATGCGCCAGCGCACGAGGCGCAGCGTCGGCAGGCCGATGGCGGCGGTCATCCGGCGGACCTGCCGATTGCGCCCCTCGCGGATCGTCAGCGAGATCCAGGCATCGGGCACGGTCTTGCGAAAGCGGACGGGCGGGACGCGCGGCCAGAGGTCGGGCGCGGCGATGCAGCGCGCCTCGGCCGGGCGGGTCATCCCGTCCTTCAGCCGCAGACCGTCCCGCAGCGGCTGCAGATCGGCCTCCGTCGGGGCGCCTTCGACCTGCACGAGGTAGGTCTTGGCCTGCGCATGGGCGGGATCGGCGATGCGGGCCTGCAGCCGACCGTCGTCGGTCAGCAAGAGCAGCCCCTCGCTGTCGCGGTCAAGGCGGCCTGCGGGATAGACGCCGGGACTGTCGATGAAATCCGACAGGGTCGCGCGTTTCGTGACGCTCTTCGCGTCGGTGAACTGCGACAGCACGTCCATCGGCTTGTTGAACAGGATGAGGCGGCTCATGGCCGTCCTTTTAGCGCCGGGGGACGCAGGGCGCCAGTGGCGCGGGCCGCGCTAGCCGGCGGTCTTCTTGGCCTTGGCGCGGGTCTTTTTCTTCGGCTCGGGCTTCGCCTCTGCGGCGGCTTTCGCCTGCTGCTCGAGGCGGGCGGCCTGAAGACGATCCTTCTGCGCCTTCCGCTTGTCGTTGTCGGCCGAGATGATCTCGGTCGCGACGCGCGTCGTCTCTTCGGCGCGGGTCTCGGACTTGGACGGTTTGAAGAGCGGCGGCGTGGAGGGCATCGGGGTCCTCGTCGTGTCGATTGGCCCGGGGGCCAACGAAAAAGGGCGGGGCCAGTGGCCCCGCCCGATCAATCAGGCCAGCTCGAGGTTGACGGCCGACTGACGGCCATCACGGCCGCTTTCGATGTCGTAGCTCACCTTCTGGTCGTCGGCGAGGCCGGACAGGCCCGAACGCTCAACGGCAGAGATGTGCACGAAAACGTCCTTGCCGCCCCCGTCCGGAGCGATGAAGCCGAAGCCTTTGGTGGTGTTGAACCATTTCACGGTGCCAGTGGCCATATCCGTGGTCTCCTGTCTCTTTGCTGCCCGCAGTATGCGGCAGCGTGGCGAACGCGGTCTCGATCGATCAACTGAGGCCGGAAAGCGCAGACAGAGATGCAATAGAAAAGCGGTAGCCCTAGGAAGATGGGGCAGGGCGGGCTTCGGCGCAAGCCCCTAAATGCAATGACCGGGTTCTGGGCGTTTTGACGCCCGGTATCAGGGGGATAAGCGGCATGATGGAAAAAACTGCCGCCGGGGGGAGAAAGGCCCTTGATCCGAATCCCCTCATGGGCCACATGCCGCCTCAAGACGCCAACGCACGCGCCTCTGGCCACGCCTGGTCGCCAGCCCCCGATGACGGGGCAGACGAACGAGCCCAGCACGCGTTTATGCAGCGACGGTAACGTCTCCATTGGAACGAGCCGGCCCTTGGGCCCCCCTGTCTGGCGGAGATGACCATGACCCTGCATTTCTCTGACGCTTCGGCGTCGGCGCGCCTTCCCGTATCCTCGCGCCTCGAGGCCTATGCCGCCACCGCGCCCTTCGACCGGCCGACGCTGGTCATCGACCTCGACCGGGTCGAGGCGCAGTTCCGCGCCCTGCGTGCGGGCCTCGGCCGCGCCGACATTCACTATGCCGTCAAGGCGAACCCGCATCCGGCGATCATCGAGCGCCTCGTGCAGCTGGGCGCGCATTTCGATGCCGCCAGCCGCGGCGAGATCGAGCTTTGCCTCAGCCAGGGCGCGCGCCCCGAGCACGTCAGCTTCGGCAACACGATCAAGCGCGCCAGCGACATCGCCTTCGCGCATAACGCGGGCATTGGCCTTTTCGCGGCAGATGCCGCCGAAGAGCTGGAAAAGATCGCCGAGAACGCGCCGGGCGCGCGCGTCTACATCCGCCTGATCGTCGAGACCTCCTCGGCGGACTGGCCGCTGACGCGCAAGTTCGGCTGCGACCGCAGCATGGCGCTGGAGCTTCTGGACCGCGCGACCGAGCTGGGCCTGCGGCCCGTCGGCTTCTCCTTCCATGTTGGCAGCCAGACCCGGCGGGCCGAGATGTGGACCCCCGTCCTCGACAAGCTTTCGGGCATCTGGGCCGCGGCGCAGGAGGCGGGTCACGACCTGCAGCTGCTGAACATCGGCGGCGGCTTCCCGGCCTTCTACGGCGAGGCGATCGACGCGCCGACCGATTACGCCGCCGCCGTGGTGGCGATGGTCGAAGAGCGCTTTCCGGGCGTGCCGCACCTGATGGCCGAGCCGGGGCGCGGCATGGTCGCCGAGGCCGGCGTCATCGCCTGCGAGGTCATGCTGACCTCGCGCAAGTCCGACCGCGACATGCACCGCTGGGTCTACCTCTCGATCGGCCGTTTCTCGGGGCTGGCCGAGACGGAGGGCGAGGCGATCCGCTACGAGTTCGTGACCCCGCACGACGGCGAGGCGACGGGCCCCTGCATCCTTGCCGGCCCCTCCTGCGACAGCGCCGACGTGCTGTACGAGAAGCGGCCGATGAACCTGCCGCTGGCGCTGAAATCCGGCGACCGGGTGCTGATCCGCGGCACCGGGGCCTATACCTCGACCTATTCCTCGGTCTGCTTCAACGGCTTCCCGCCGCTGGACGTCGAGGTGATCTGAGACGCAAAAAGGGGGCCTCGCGGCCCCCTTTTTCCTGTCCCCTGCGCCGCGGTCAGGCGGCTTCGGCGACGCGCATCCCGGCCAGGACCTCGGCCCCGATCTCGAAGCTTTTCAGCCGCGCGCCGTGGTCGTGGATCATGCTGGTCAGCAGAAGCTCGTCGGGCTGGTACTCGTCGATCAGCACCTCGAGCTGGCGCCGCACCGTGTCGCGGCTGCCGGTGGCCGAAACGGCGAGCGCGGCCTCGGCTCCCGCAAGCGCCTGCGCGGGCACGTGATCGGCGACATTCTCCACCGGCGCGGGCAGCTTTCCGGGGCGGCCCGTGCGCATCCGCGCGAAGCTGAGCATCTGCGAGGAGCGGTGGTAGACCGCCTCCTCGTCCGTCTCGGCGGCGAAGAGCCCGGCGGCCATCATGAAATGCGGCTTCGCCAGCCGGGCCGAGGGCTTGAAGCCGCTGCGATAGGCGGCGATCGCCTCGCCCAGCATCTGCGGCGCGAAATGCGATGCGAAGGCATAGGGCAGCCCCAGATGCGCGGCGAGCTGCGCGCCGAAGAGCGAGGAGCCGAGGATCCAGACCGGCACCTGCGTGCCTGCGCCGGGATAGGCCCGCACCGGGGCGGCGCCGTCCTCGTCATCGAGGTAATTGATCAGCTCGACCACGTCCTGCGGGAACTGGTCGGCGCTGGAGAAATAGCGCCGCAGCGCCTGCGCGGTGGCCCCGTCCGTGCCCGGAGCGCGCCCCAGGCCGATGTCGATCCGGCCGGGATAGAGCGTCTCGAGCGTGCCGAACTGCTCGGCCACGACGAGGGGCGCATGGTTCGGCAGCATGATCCCGCCGGAGCCGACGCGGATCGTCTTGGTGGCGCCCGCGACATGGCCGATCACGACAGAGGTCGCGGCGCTGGCGATGCCGGGCATGTTGTGATGCTCGGCCAGCCAGTAGCGGTGATAGCCCCAGCCTTCGGCATGGCGGGCGAGATCGACGGTATTCGCCAGCGCCTCGGCCGTGCTCTGGCCCTCTACCACGGGGGCGAGATCGAGTAGGGAATAGTTCTGCATGACGCGTCTCCTTAGCGCCTCGATATGGGGCGCCGCCGCTGCCGCGCAAAGGGGGAGGGCGGCCTCGGGGGGCATCGAGCCCCCGCTCGGCCGCCGCCGCGCCATGGCGCGGCCCGCGCCCGGACCGGCGGGGCGCTGGTGATCCGCCGCCCGCCGGGGCGTCACTCCATCTCGACCAGCAGGTCCTTGGCGTCGATCTGCGCGCCGGGGGCGACGTGGACGGCCCTGACGGTGCCGGCCTTCTCGGCGTGGATGCCGGTCTCCATCTTCATCGCCTCGATCGTCAGCAGAAGATCGCCCTGCGCCACCGGCTTGCCGGCCTGTGCGGCCACGGTGGCGACGACGCCGGGCATCGGCGCGCCGACATGGGCAGGGTTTCCGGCCTCGGCCTTGGGGCGCTTGGCCGTCGTGGCGGCGGCCTTGCGATCGGCGACGCGGATCGTGCGCGGCTGGCCGTTCAGCTCGAAGAAGACGCGGGCGTCGCCCTCTTCGGTGGTTTCGCCCACGGCCTGCAGGCGCAGCTCCAGCGTCTTGCCGGGGTCGATCTCGATGCTGATCTCCTCGCCCGGCTCCATGCCGTAGAAGAAGGTGCGCGTCGGCAGGGCGCGCACCGGGCCGTAGGTCTGGTGGCGGGCCATGTAGTCGGTGAAGACCTTGGGATACATCAGGTAGCCGTTCAGATCCTCGTCCGAGACCGGCTGTCCCAGATCCTCGGCCAGCTTCGCCTTGGCCGCGGCAAGGTCGACGGGCGCCATATGGGCGCCGGGGCGATCCGTCATCGGGGTCTCGCCCTTCAGGATCTTCTTCTGCAGCGCCTCGGGCCAGCCGCCGGGGGGCTGGCCGAGGTTGCCGCGCATCATGTCGATGACACTATCGGGGAAGGCAACGTCGGTCGCCGGATCCTCGACCTGCGCGCGGGTCAGACCCTGCGCCACCATCATCAGCGCCATGTCCCCGACCACCTTGGACGAGGGCGTGACCTTCACGATATCGCCGAACATCATGTTCACGTCGGCATAGGTCTTGGCGACCTCGTGCCAGCGTTCTTCAAGGCCGAGGGACCGGGCCTGCGCCTTGAGGTTGGTGAACTGCCCGCCCGGCATCTCGTGCAGGTAGACCTCCGACGCCGGGGCCTGCTGGCCGGTCTCGAAGGCGGCGTAATGCGCGCGGGCGCGCTCCCAATAGTTGCTGATCTCGCGGATCGCGCCGGCGTCGAGGCCGGTGTCCCGCTCCGTCCGGGCCAGCGCCTCGACCAGGGTGCCGAGGGTCGGCTGGCTGGTATTGCCCGAAAGGGCGTCCATCGCGGCATCGACCGCGTCCACGCCCGCCTCGCTCGCCGCGAGCAGCGTCGCCATGGCCCCGCCGGAGGTGTCATGCGTGTGGAAGTGGATCGGCAGGCCGACTTCCTCTTTCAGCGCCTTGAAGAGGGCGCGGGCGGCGGGCGCCTTCAGCAGGCCCGCCATGTCCTTGAGGCCGAGGACATGGGCGCCTGCGGCCTCGAGCTCCTTCGCCATGGCGACGTAGTACTTGAGGTCGTACTTCGCGCGGTCCGGATCCAGCAGGTCGCCGGTGTAGCAGATCGCCGCCTCGCAGACCTTCTCGGCCTCGATCACCGCGTCCATCGCGACGCGCATGTTCTCGGTCCAGTTCAGCGAATCGAAGACGCGGAAGATGTCGACGCCGGATGTCGCGGCCTGCGCGACGAAGCTTTGCACCACGTTGTCGGGGTAATTCGTGTAGCCGACGCCGTTGGAGGCGCGCAGCAGCATCTGGGTCAGCAGGTTCGGCATCGCCGCGCGGATGGCGCGCAGCCGCTCCCAGGGGTCTTCCTGCAGGAAGCGGTAGGCCACGTCGAAGGTCGCGCCGCCCCAGCATTCCACCGACAGAAGCTGCGGCAGGTTGGCGGCATAGGCGGGGGCCACGCGGGTCATGTCGATGCTGCGCATCCGGGTGGCCAGAAGCGACTGGTGCCCGTCGCGCATCGTGGTGTCGGTGACGAGAAGGCGGGTCTGCGCCTTCATCCAGTCGGCCAGCGCCTTGGGGCCATCCCGGTCGAGGATCTGCCGCGTCCCCTCGGGCGGGGTCTCCACGCGCAGGGCGGGGGCGCGGGGGATGCGCGCCTCGGCCGGGGGCTGGGCGCGGCCCGCCGTCTCGGGGTGCCCGTTGACGGTGATGTCGGCGATATAGGTCAGCAGCCGCGTCGCCCTGTCGCGGCGATGGGCGAAGTCGAAAAGCTCGGGCGTCGTGTCGATGAACTTGGTCGTGTATTCGTTCGACAGGAAGACCGGGTGCTGCAGCAGGTTGATGACGAAATCGATGTTGGTCGACACGCCCCGGATGCGGAACTCGCGCAGGGCGCGGTCCATGCGGGCGATCGCCATCTCGGGCGTCTGGGCGCGGGCGGTGACCTTGGTCAGCAGGCTGTCGTAGTAGCGGGTGATGACGGCGCCGGAATAGGCCGTCCCGCCGTCGAGACGGATGCCCGGCCCGGTGGCGCTGCGGTAGGTCTGGATGCGGCCGTAATCGGGGATGAAGTTGTTCTGCGGATCCTCGGTCGTCACCCGGCATTGCAGCGCGTGCCCGTCGAGCTGCACGTCGTATTGCGAGGCGCAGCCGGTGGCATCCATGATGCTCTTGCCCTCGGCGATCAGGATCTGCGCGCGCACGATGTCGATGCCGGTGACCTCCTCGGTCACGGTATGCTCGACCTGAACGCGGGGGTTCACCTCGATGAAGTAGAACTCGCCCGAGTCCATATCCATCAGGAATTCGACCGTGCCGGCGCATTCGTAATTGACGTGCTGGCAGATCTTCTTGCCGAGGTTGCAGATCCGCTCGCGCTGCGTCTCGGACAGGTAGGGGGCGGGGGCGCGTTCGACGACCTTCTGGTTGCGCCGCTGCACGGAGCAGTCGCGTTCCCACAGATGGTAGATCTGGCCCATCCGGTCGCCGAGGATCTGCACCTCGACGTGGCGGGCGCGGATGATCATCTTCTCGAGGTAGCCCTCGCCGTTGCCGAAGGCGGCCTCGGCCTCGCGCCGGCCCTCCAGCACCTTGGCCTCGAGCTCGTCCTCCGAGGCGATGGGCCGCATGCCGCGGCCGCCGCCGCCCCAGCTGGCCTTGAGCATCAGGGGATAGCCGACCTCAGCGGCCTCGGCCCGGATCGCCTCCATATCCTCGCCCAGCACCTCGGTCGCGGGGATGACGGGCACGCCGGCCTCGATCGCGACGCGCCTTGCGCTGGCCTTGTCGCCAAGCTGGCGCATGGTCTGCGCGCGCGGGCCGATGAAGGTGATGCCGGCGGCGTCGCAGGCATCGACGAAATCGGGGTTCTCGGAGAGCAGCCCGTAGCCGGGGTGGATCGCGTCGGCGCCGGCCATCTTGGCCACGCGGATAATCTCGGGGATCGACAGGTAGGCGGCAACCGGGCCCAGCCCCTCGCCGATGCGATAGGCCTCGTCCGCCTTGAAGCGGTGCAGCGAGAGCTTGTCCTCTTCGGCGAAGACGGCGACCGTCTTCTTGCCCATCTCGTTCGCCGCGCGCATCACGCGGATCGCGATCTCGCCGCGGTTGGCGACTAGGATTTTCTGAAACTCGGCCATCACGTCCCCCGAAACCGGTACGGGGGCATGGTGTTGCTGCACCGCGGAAAAGGCAAGGGCGCGGGCGATCAGCCCCGCGCGGCGGGTCCCTGTCCGCGCAGCGGCAGCTCCTTGAGCATCAGCGCGAAGACGAGGCCGACAAGGGCCGCGCCCGCCGCGATCATGTAGACCGGGTGCAGCGCCTGCGTGACCGCCTGCGCTATGCCCTCGCGCGCGGCGGCATCCAGCCCCTCAAGCGTCTGCGGCCCCAGTTCGGGCCCGATCTCCAGCCCCTCGGCGCCGCCGAGGACGGAGAGCCGCGCCGCGAAGAGCGCGCCGAACAGCGCGACCGCGAGGCTGCCGCCGACCTGCCGGAACATCAGCCCCGCCGCGGTGGCCGCGCCCATCACCTCGCGCGGGACGGCGTTCTGTACCGCCGTCGTGGTGACCGGGAAGATGCAGCCCATGCCGCAGCCGACGAGGCCCAGCGTCAGGGCAAAGCGCCAGAAGGGCATCTCGGGGGTGATCGTCGTCAGAAGCAGCATGCCGACCAGCAGGAAAGCGGGGCCGGCGATCAGCAGCGGGCGGTAGCGCCCGGTGCGCCGCATGATCGCGCCGCAGCTGTTCGAGGCGATGAGCACGCCCGCCATCATCGGGATCAGCTCCAGCCCCGAGAGGGTGGGAGAGGAGCCGCGCGCGATCTGCAAAAAGATCGGCAGGTAGGTGATCGCCCCGAACATCGCCGCGCCGGCGACGAAGCCGACGACCGAGGTCACCCAGAAGGTGTTCATCGCGAAGAGCGACAGCGGCAGGATCGGCTCCGCCGCCCGCGCCTCGATCAGCAGGAAACCGGGCAGGGCCACCAGCACCAGAACGCCGAGCGCAAGGATCACGGGCGAGGTCCAGGGCAGGGTGGTCCCGCCCAGCGAGGTCAGCAGCACCAGCGCGCCGAGCGCGAGGCTCAGCGCCGCCGCGCCGGCATAGTCGATCTTGTGCCGGGTGCGCTGGCCCAGCGGCTTGAAGGCGCTGGCAAAGCCGAGCACCGCCAGAAGGCCGAAGGGCAGGTTGATGTAGAAGATCCAGTGCCAGGTGAAGCGCTCGACGAAGATGCCGCCCAGCAGCGGGCCGGCGACCGAGGACAGCGAGAAGACCGCCGCGAAGACGCCCTGCACCTTGCCGCGCTCGCGCGGGGGGATGATGTCGCCGATGATCGACAGCGCCAGCACCATCAGCCCGCCGCCGCCCAGCCCCTGCAAGGCGCGCGCGAGGATCAGGAACAGCATGGAGCCTGCCAGCCCGCAAAGCGCCGATCCCAGCAGGAAGACCCCGACCGAGACGAAGACCATGACGCGCCGGCCATAGAGATCGCCGAGCTTGCCATAGAGCGGCGCCGAGACGGTGGAGGCGAGGATATAGGCGGTGACCACCCAGCTGAGGTGATCGAGACCGCCGAGATCCGCGACGATGGTCGGCAGCGCCGTCGAGACGATGGACTGGTCCAGCGAGGCAAGCAGCAGCAGCACGGCGACAGAGGCGATGACCACCGGCACGTTGCTCCCCTCGGGCCCGGTCTCGGGCGTTCTGGGGGCGGGTCCGGCGGCGCGCGCGGCGCGGGCGGCAGCCTCGGGCGAGGCGGTGATATCGGTCATGGCGGCCTCGCGGGAGGGGCTGGGAGCTTCGGCGGACCTATGCGCAGGGCAACTATGTGTCAATCGCACGAATTTGGGAACGGTTTCGATTGACAGGCCCCCGTCCCCGGTCGCAGCAGGGGCCATGACCGGACCGAGCGATCAGGCGCCCCTCGCACGGGGCAGGGACGAGGCGGCCGAGAGGCTGCGCGCGCAGGGCTTCGCCGAGGCGGCGATCGATCCGCTGCTGGATTTCGAGACGGCGAGCTTCATCTGGAGCCGGATGATCGCCAAGGGAGAGCTGCTCTCGACGATCCTGTCGCGGCTGCAGCTGGGGGTGGAGCCGGCGCAGTTCCACGGGCTGACGGCGGTCGTGCGACTGCAGGCCGGCGTCGGGCGTCCCGCCGCCGAGCCGACCGTGGGCCTTCTGGCCGGAGAGCTTGCGGTCGATCCCTCGCGCGCCAGCCGGATCGCCGCCGACCTCGTCGCCGCCGGCTTCGTGCAGCGCGGCGCCTCGCCGGGCGACGGCCGCCGATCCGTTCTGGCGCTGACGGAGAAGGGCGAGGCTGTGCTGCAGGCGGTGCGGGCCGAGAAGTGGCGCGCCCTCGCGCAGGTCTTCGACGGCTGGACGCCCGAGGAGATCGCCGGTTTCGCGGCCCAGGTCCGGCGCTACGCGCAGGGCCTTCAGGCCGCGACCGAGGCGATGCAGGCCGAGGCCGGGGCGCCGCCGCAGTCCTAGCGCAGCGCCGTCAGCGCCTCGTCCAGCTTCAGCGCGCCGTCATAGAGCGCGCGGCCCGAGATCGCGCCGGAGATGACGCCGGTGTCGCGCAGCGCCGTCAGATCGGCGAGCGAGGAGACCCCGCCCGAGGCGATGACCGGGATCGAGACGGCGCGGGCCAGCGCCTCGGTCGCGGCGACGTTGGGGCCGGCCATGGCGCCGTCGCGCAGGATGTCGGTGTAGATCAGCGCGGCGATGCCGGCGTCCTCGAAGGTGCGGGCCAGATCGGTGACCTCGGTCTCGGTCTCGGTGGCCCAGCCGCGCGTCGCGACCTTGCCGCCGCGCGCGTCGATGCCAAGCGCGACCTGCCCCGGAAACCGCTGCGCAGCCTGGCGCACGAACTCCGGATCCTCGATTGCCGCGGTGCCAAGGATCACCCGGCTGATGCCGGCATCCAGCCAGTGCTCGACCGTGGCGATGTCGCGGATGCCGCCGCCCAGCTGCACCGGCACGCTCACCCGCGCTAGGATCGCCTCGACCGCCGCCGCGTTCACCGGGCGCCCGGCAAAGGCGCCGTTCAGGTCGACGAGGTGCAGCCATTCGGCGCCCGCCTCCTGAAACACCTGCGCCTGCGCTGCGGGATCGTCGCTGAAGACCGTGGCGGCGTCCATCTCGCCGCGCAGCAGGCGCACGGCCTGACCGTCCTTGAGGTCGATGGCGGGGTAGAGGATCATCGTCGGAGCCTTCGTTCCTGTTACGCGCGGCTGCAAGAGCACGGGCCGTCGCCGGATGCAACGTGACGTTACGGACAGTCGCGCTTGCCAGCCGCGCCGCCCGCGCGCCAGTCTGATCCTGCCGGCGGGGAGGCCGGCTGGGAGGATCATCATGACACCACGTACCATCGCGCTCGCTCTGGCGCTCTGGGCCGCAGGGGCTGCCGGCGCGCTGGCCGACCCGCTCGAGGGGCTGTGGCGCAGCGCGCCCGACGACAACGGCAATACCGGCCTCATCGAGGTCGCGCCTTGCGGCGACGCGCTCTGCGGCACGCTGACCCGCGCCTTTGGGCCGGACGGGGCCGAGATCGCCTCGGACCGGGTCGGGCGGCAGATCATCAGCGAGACGCGCCCGCGCGGCGACGGCACCTACCGCGGCAAGGTCTGGGCGCCGGACCGCGACCAGACCTACAACTCGCGCCTGACGCTGGAAGGCGACGTGCTGCAGGTCGAGGGCTGCGTTCTGGGCATCTGCCGCAACGGCGGGACCTGGCAGCGGCAGTAGCCGCCGCCAACGGCCCTCAGGGGCGCCAGCGCAGGAAGTTGGCGATCAGCCGCAGGCCGGTCGCCTGGCTTTTCTCGGGGTGGAACTGGCTGCCGACCACCGTGCCGGCGCCGACCACCGCCGAGACCGCCCCGCCGTAGTCACAGGAGGCGAGGCGCTGGCCCGTGTCGCTGACGGCGAACTGGTAGGAATGGACGAAATAGGCGTGATCGCCGGTCTCGATCCCCTCGAGCACGGGGTGCGGATGCTCGATGACCAGATCGTTCCAGCCCATGTGCGGCACCTTCAGCGCCGGATCGGCGGGGCGGATGCGGGTGATGCGGCCGCCGATCCAGCCAAGGCCCGGCGCCCCTTCGTATTCCTCGCCCTCGTCGGCCAGAAGCTGCATGCCGACGCAGATGCCCAGAAGCGGCTTCGCCTCCCGCTCCACCGCCTCGCGCAGCGCCTCTTCGAGGCCCGGCAAGTCCGCCAGCGCGCGGCGGCAGGCCGGAAAGGCGCCGTCGCCCGGCAGCACGATGCGGTCGGCGCGGCGGATGTCCTCGGGGCGGTCGGTCACGAGGATCGTGCCGGCGTCCCCCTCGCGCGCCATCCGCTCGAAGGCCTTCTGCGCCGAGTGCAGGTTGCCCGCCCCGACGTCGATCAGCGCGGTCAGGCTCATAGCGCGCCCTTGGTCGAGGGGATGCCGGACTGCCGCGGATCGGGCTCCACCGCCTGGCGCAGGGCGCGGGCGACGGCCTTGAACCCGGCCTCGACGACGTGGTGGGCATTGATCCCCTCCAGCCGGTGCAGGTGCAGCGTCACCCCGCCATGGGTGCTGAAACCCCGGAAGAACTCGCGCACCAGCTCGGTGTCGAAGCTGCCGATCTTGCCCGGCATCGCCCCGAGGTCGCAGACGAAATAGGGCCGGCCCGAGAGGTCCAGCGCCGCGCGCAACAGCGCATCGTCCATCGCGAGATGGCAGTCGCCGTAGCGCCGGATGCCGCTCTTGTCGCCAAGCGCCTTTGCCAGCGCCTGGCCCAGCGCGATGCCGGTATCCTCGACCGTGTGGTGATCGTCGACATGCAGGTCGCCCTTGGCGCGCACGGTCAGGTCGATCATCGCGTGCCGGGCCAGCTGGTCCAGCATGTGGTCGAAGAAGCCGACGCCGGTGTCGCAGTCGTGCTTGCCGGTGCCGTCGAGCCCCAGCGTCACCGTGATCTCGGTCTCCGCCGTGCTGCGGGTGATGGTTGCCTCGCGCATGCGCCGTCTCCTTGCCGTGCGGGGCGCTTATAGGCGCGGGGAGGCGGCGAAGCCAAGCGGCGCAGCGTCATCGGCGCTGGCCCCGCCGCCGCCTGCCCCGACAAGAGGTCCGTGTTTTGAACTTGTTAAGTAGCTGCGCCTCAGAATCGGACTAAGATGGTCCCGAAGCAGGGCCGCACGCGCGGCGCCGGCCACGAGACAGGAGAGCCGAGACCATGAGCCAGAACCAGGACCTGAAGGCCGAACCGAGCTTTCGCGACTCCGTCGATCTGATGTTCGACCGCGCCGTGGCGCTGATGGACATGAGTCCCGGCCTGAAGGAGAAGATCCGCGTCTGCAACGCCACCTACACGGTGCGCTTCGGGGTCCGGCTGCGCGGGCAGATCCATACCTTCACCGGCTACCGCTCCGTCCATTCCGAGCACATGGAACCGGTGAAGGGCGGCATCCGCTACGCGCCCAACGTCCACCAGGAAGAGGTCGAGGCGCTGGCCGCGCTGATGACCTACAAGTGCTCGCTCGTCGAGGTGCCCTACGGCGGCTCAAAGGGCGGCCTCAGGATCAACCCGCGCGACTGGGAGGAGGACGAGCTGGAGCGGATCACCCGCCGCTTCGCCTACGAGCTGGCCAAGCGCGACCTGATCAACCCGTCCCAGAACGTGCCGGCGCCCGACATGGGCACCTCCGAGCGGGAGATGGCCTGGATTGCCGACCAGTACCGCCGGATGAACACCACCGACATCAACGCCAATGCCTGCGTCACCGGCAAGCCGCTGAACGCCGGCGGCATCGCCGGCCGGATCGAGGCGACGGGCCGCGGCGTGCAATACGGCCTGCGCGAATTCTTCCGCTACCCCGAGGATGTCGCCGCGGCGAAGCTGTCGGGTAGCCTCTCGGGCAAGCGGGTGATCGTGCAGGGCCTGGGGAACGTCGGCTACCACGCCGCCAAGTTTCTGTCCGAAGAGGACGGCTGCCGCATCACCGCGATCATCGAGCGCGACGGCGCGCTGCACGACGAGGCCGGGCTGAACGTGCAGGCGGTCTACGACTGGATCCGCGAGCATGGCGGCATCACCGGCTATCCCGGCGCCGCGCATGAGCCCGATGGCAGCAAGCTGCTCGAGGCGGACTGCGATATCCTGATCCCCGCCGCGCTGGAGGGGACGATCAACCTCACCAACGCCCATGCGATCAAGGCGCCGCTGATCGTCGAGGCCGCGAACGGCCCCGTCACCGCAGGCGCCGACGAGATCCTGCGCGAGAAGGGCTGCGTCATCATCCCCGACATGTATGCCAATGCGGGCGGCGTGACGGTCAGCTACTTCGAATGGGTCAAGAACCTCAGCCACATCCGCTTCGGGAGGATGCAGCGCCGCGCCGAGGAGGCGCGTCACCAGCTTCTGGTCGACGAGCTGGAGCGGCTGAGCGCCGACAAGCAGCTGGGCTGGACGCTCTCGCCCGGCTTCAAGGAGCGCTACCTGCGCGGCGCCGGCGAGCTGGAGCTCGTGCGCTCGGGCCTCGATGACACGATGCGCACGGCCTACCAGGCGATGCGGACGGTCTGGCACGGGCGCAGCGACGTGCACGACCTGCGCACCGCCGCCTACCTCGTCTCGATCGAGCGGGTTGCGGCCAGCTACCGTGCCAAGGGGCTGTGACGACTGCACGAGATCGTACGGATTTTCCGTTTTTGTGCATCCCCCGGGGGCAGATCCTTGTCCCCGGGGGTGGGGGCCTCTAGGTTTCGCTCTCTGCATGGCAGCGACAGGACCGCGCTCCGCATGACACGACCCGATCCGGCAGCCCTGCCGGAGGATTCCCTGAGGCAGAGGCTGCGGCGCGATACGCGTGGGGCGCACGAGGCGTTCGACGTCCGTCTTTCGGCCCGGCCCATCGACACGCGCCCCGGCTTCATCCGCTTCGCCCAGTCGCACGAGGCCGCCTTTTCCAGCCTGGCCCGCGGCCTTGCGGGGCAGGGGGACGAGGCGGCGGAGCCGGACCTGCAGGACCTCGCTGCCGATCTGGCCGGGCGTCTGGGGCGCGATCTGCGCAGCCTCTCGGTGCCGGCCCTTTCTCCGCTGCCGCCGGCCCGCGTCGATCCGCTGGCGGCGGGCTACATCCTGCATGGCTCCCGTCTTGGCACCAAGATGCTGCGCCGCAGCTGGGCCGAGACCGCGGACCCTGACCTCGCCCGGGCCGATGCCTATTTCTCGGCCGATGCCGGGATCGAGGGCTGGCGCGCCTTTTGCGACCGGACCGATGACATGCCGGCCTCCGGGCCCCGCGCGGATTGCGTGGTGCGCGACGCTGCCGCCCTTTTCGCCCTATTCGAAACCGCCCTCGATGCAGCGGACCGGGCCGCCGAGACGCGCCCTGAAGGAACTGCCTGATGCCTGACGACCACGCCGAGCGATCCGTCGATCTGACGAATTGCGATCGCGAGCCCATCCACCTGCTGGGGCGGGTGCAATCCTTCGGCTGCCTGCTGGCCGTGGCCCCGGACTGGACGGTGGTCCAGGCCTCGGCCAATACGGAGGAGGTGATCGGCCATGCCGCAGAGGCCCTGCTGGGGCAGCGCCTCGACACCGTGGTCAGCGCCTCCGTCCGCGACGATCTGCGCCGGCGGATGCATGTCCTCGGCAGCGACGGTCAGGCCGCCCGGATCTACGCCTACGACATGTTCGGCGATGGCCGCCGCTTCGATCTGTCGATCCACATCACCGGCGATCTCTGCGTCATCGAGATGGAGCCCGAGATCGGCGCCCCGAACCGCGACGATCTGGCGATGGTGCAGCCGCTGATCGCCCGCGTCCGCGCCCAGTCCACCTTCGAGGAGGCGGCGCAGAAGGCCGCGCTCGGCCTGAAGCGGCTGACGGGCATCGACCGCGTCATGGTCTACCGCTTCGGCGAGGACGGCGCCGGCACCGTCGTCGGCGAGGCGATGGAGCCGGGGATGGATCCCTACCTCGGGCTGCACTATCCGGCCTCCGATATCCCGAAACAGGCCCGCGCGCTTTACCTGCGCAACCTGCTTCGGCTGATCGGCGACGTGGACGATCCCACCCATCCGATCCTCTCGGTGCCCGAGCGCGAGGACCAGCCGCTGGATCTGTCGATGGCGGTGACGCGCGCCGTCTCGCCCATCCATATCGAGTACCTGCGCAACATGGGCGTCGGCGCCTCGATGTCGGTCTCGATCCTGCGGCGGGGCAAGCTCTGGGGGCTGTTCGCCTGCCACCATTCCGAGGCCTTCCACGTCGACTACCAGCGCCGCAGCGCGATCGAGCTTTTCGCGCAGCTCTTCTCCTACGAGCTGGCGCAGCTCGAGACCGAGGCCGAGATGGCCGAGATCGAGCGGGCGCGTCAGCTTCACGACCGGCTGATGGCCCAGATCTCGAGCGGCGACGACATCGCCGACGGCTTCGAGACGATGGCCGAGGAGATCGGCGCGGTGATCCCGCACGACGGGATCGCGCTTTACGTCAAGGGCCGCTTCCATGTCCGTGGCTCTGCGGTCAACGAAGAAGAGATGCTGGGTCTCGCGCGCTTTCTCAACGGCGCAGAGCCGGGCACCGTCTACAGCACCGACCGGCTGGCCGAGGTCTATCCGCAGGCCGAAAATTTCGCCGACCGCGCGGCGGGGATCCTCGCGCTGCCGATCTCGCGCACGCCGCGCGACTACATCGTGCTCTTCCGCCGAGAGCAGCGGCAGACCGTCACCTGGGCCGGCAACCCCGAGAAGGCGGTGCAGCAGGGGCCGAACGGCCCGCGCCTGCACCCCCGCAAGAGCTTCGAGGCCTGGTCCGAGGTCGTGCGCGGCCGCTCCGCCCCCTGGCGGGCAGCGGAACAGCGCGCCGCCGAGGCGCTGCGCGTGACGCTGCTGGAGGTCGTGCTCAAGCTGTCGGACGAGGCGCAGGATGCCGCCCGCCGCGCGCAGGAGCAGCAGGAGTTGCTGATCGCCGAGCTGAACCACCGGGTGCGCAACATCCTGAACCTGATCCGCGGCCTTGTCAGCCAGGGCCGCGGCGGCGCCACCTCGATCGAGGCCTATCACCGGGTGCTGGACGACCGCATCCATGCCCTGGCGCTGGCGCACGACCAGCTGACCCAGACGGACTATTCCTGGATCAGCATCCGCGAGCTGATCGCCAACGAGATCGGCGCCTTCCTGTCGCAAAAGGGCGACCGGCTGAAGATCGAGGGCGATGCCGTCGAGGTGTCGCCAAGCGCCTTCACCACGCTCGCCCTCGTGATCCACGAGCTGGTGACCAATTCCGCGAAATACGGCGCGCTGTCGGACAGCAGCGGCTGGGTCGCCGTCACCATCGCGCAGCAGGGCGACGGGGCGGTGATGCTGCGCTGGGTCGAGCATGATGGCCCGCCGGTGCGCGCGCCGCAGCGCCGCGGCTTCGGCACCACGATCATCGAGCGGTCGATCCCCTTCGAGCTGAAGGGCACGGCGCAGGTCAGCTACAAGGTCTCGGGCCTCGAGGCCGAGTTCCGCCTGCCGGCCCAGCACGTCCGCCTGCAGGAGGCCCCGGCAGAGGGCGCCGCGGCGCCGGCCCCTGCCGCCGGCCCGCAGGAGACGCGGATCGACGGGCAGGCGCTGGTGGTGGACGACAACATGATCATCGCCATGGATGCGGGTGACATGATGTCCGACCTCGGCGCCAGCCGGGTGCATACCGCCGCCTCCGTCCCCGAGGCGCTGCGCATTCTGGGCACGGAGGCGATTGCCTTCGCGCTGATCGACATCAACCTCGGCTCGGAGATCTCGCTGCCCGTGGCCCTGGCCTGCCGCGAGGCCGGCATCCCGGCGATCCTCGCGACTGGCTACGGCGCGCGCGAGGAGGTGATCGGCCGCTACCCGGTGATGCCCGTGGTGCGCAAACCCTATACCCTCACCCATGTCCGCCAGGCCATGGCCGAGCTGGCGGCCCGCTCCGCCGCGGCGGGCTGACGGCCCCCGCGGGGGGCTGCCGGGCTTAGCGGGCGAAGGGGAAGGTGCCCTCGGGGCGGTGCCGGTTCTCCAGCGCGGACAGGTCCTGGCTGACGGCGCCGGGGGTCAGCGCCATGACCTGCCGCCCCGGCAGCATCCGGACATCGGGCGAGAGGTAGCCCGATTTCACCACGAGCAGCGGGTGCATCCGCAGATCGAGCCCCAGTTCGACGAAATCGGCCATGTTGTGGAAGGGGCGCCGCCGCTCGGAGATCACGACGGTGATCCCGCGCGTGCGCAGCACCGCGCAGCCCATGGCGAAACGCAGCCCCTCCACCGGCAGCACGAGGCGCGGCCCGCCGCCGCCCAGGCTGCCGCCGATCTCGACCGAGGTCGCGCCCTCCTGAAGCGCCTTGTAGGCGGCAGGGTCGGCGATCCCGGCGAAAAGCGCGCCCTCGATCCCGCGCTCGAGCACTGCCTCGATCACGTCGGCCCTGTCGCCGACGCCGCCCGCCGTGGGGTTGTCGCCGCTGTCGGCGAGGATGGTGTAGCCGTCCCCGAGGCTCGCGAGCAGCGCGTCCAGCGGCCCGGCCTCAACGTCGAAGGCCAGCCGCTCGCGCGCGTCCCAGTAGCTTTGGGCGATCTCCTCCGCCGCGGCTTCGCCGGCGGCGCGGTCGGTGCAGGTGACCATGGCGGCGGCGGTGGCGCGGGCGATATCGGCCCAGACGTAGCCGATCATCAGGTTGGCATCGAGGACGCCCCGCCGCTCATCAAAGCCGGGCAGGGCGGCATAGAGGCCGGCGCAGGGCTCCACGAAGGTCGAGGACATCTCGCCCGGCACGAGGATCGGCACCGGGCGGCGCACCACCATGGGCCGCGGCCCGCCGGTCAGCGCATCCTCGAGCATGCGGCTGGCGCGGGCGGCAGTCTCCTCCACGTCGACATGGGGCGCCGTGCGGTAGGCGGCAAAGGCGTCGAGCGTCTCGGCGATGGCCGGCGTCATCTGGCCGTGCAGGTCGAAGCCGGCCGAGAGGATCGCCTCGGGTCCGACGATCTGCCGGACCTCGCCGATCAGCCAGCCCTCGGGGTCGGCGACATCGGGGACGTACATCGCCCCGTGCATCAGCAGGAGCACGCCGTCCAGCGGCGCCTCCTCTTGCGCCGCCCGCAGCCGGCCCAGAAGATCGCCCGTCATCGCGGCCCAGGCCTCGGGCGCCACCGGCCCGCCGGGGACCGAGCGGTAGTGCACCAGCGGCACCGCCTCTATCGCACCGAAGTCGTGGTGGGCGCGGGCCGTCAGGTCCGCCCCCTCGGTCACGGTGAAATCCCCGACCCGCTGGTGCAGCGGGTTGTAGCTGGAGCATTCGGTATGCAGCCCGCCGATCGCGATGCGCATGGCAGCCTCCGTCACAGCTGGGGCATCAGGCGCGAGAGCGCGCAGAAGCGGGTCCAGTCCTTGGCTTCTGCCGGGCTCCAGCCCGCCTCGGCCAGCGCCGACAGACGCGGGAAGACCATCTCGTTGAAGCGCTCGGTGGTGTAGATCGTCTCGGTCCAGATCGCGCCCTCGACCCCGATCAGCCGGCCCGGCCCCTCGGGCAGGCCCGCCGTCGCCTCGTAGTCGTAGGTCTGCTTGGGAGAGACCGTGCCGGCCCAGGCCGCGCCGGGGGCATCCCAGCCCTCGCCCTGCACCATGTCGAAGTAATAGGCCTGACCCGGCATGGCGACGACGTCGTAGCCGTCTTCGATCATCGCCGCGACGCTCTCGACCTTCTGCCAGGCGAAGATGACGCCGTTCTCGGGGTCGATCCCCTCGCCCTCGGCGCATTCGTCCCAGCCGCCCATGCGGCGCCCCTTGGCGGCGATCATCTCCTGCACGCGGCGCAGGAAGTAGGACTGCAGCCCCATGGTGCCGTCGAGGCCCTTCTCCTCTCGCAGCGCCTGCGCGGCGGGCGACTGCGCCCAGGAGGCCTTGTCGACCTCGTCGCCGCCCATGTGCAGCACCTCGGAGGGGAAGAGATCGCAGAGCGCGTCGATCACCACCTCCATCACCTCGTAGGTCTTCGGCAGGGCGGGGTTCAGCGCGTTATTGGGATAGCCCTGGACCGAGCGGTAGCTGTCCTCAGGCTCTTCCGGGTCGAGCAGGCCGGGGATCGTCTTGAGAAGCGCGGTGACATGGCCGGGGGTGTCGATCTCGGGCATCAGCGTGACGCCGAGGCTCTCGCCCTGCGCGACCAGCGCCTTCACCTCCTCGACCGTGTAGCGGCCCTCCTGGCCCTTGGGCCCGTCGGCATACTGCGGGTCGAGGTCGGTGCCCGGCCCGCGCTTGCCGCCGCGCTCCGCGAGGTCGGGGTAGGCGGGGATCGGCAGGCGCCAGCCCTCGTCGTCGGTCAGGTGCCAGTGCATCCGGTTCAGCTTGTGCCAGGCGAGGATATCGACGAAGCGCGCGATCTTCTCGGCATCGCGGAAGTTGCGGGCCACGTCGATGTGGCAGCCGCGCCAGCCGTGGCGCGGCGCATCCTCGATCGTCCCGCTCTCGGGCAGGGCGAAGCGGCTGTCGGTCTGCGCGGCATGGGACATCTGCGCGAGCGTGATCAGCCCGTGCCGCAGGCCTTCGGCATCCGAATGGCGCAGCGTGATCGCCGCGCCGTCGAAGGCCAGAGCGTAGCCGCCCGCAGGCAGGGCGCCGTCCTTGGCCACGGTAACGGTGGCGCTGTCCTCGACGGGGTCGAGGGAGATGACCTGCGGCGCCACCGGGAAGAGCCGGCGGTGCAGCGCGGCGACGGCCGCGAAGGGGGCCTTGGGCGCATCCGCCGCGGGCACGAGAACCGCGGCCTTGGACCGGCCATCGCAGGCCACCGTCGCGGGCCAGGGCAGCACGGCATAGGGCAGGGCGGCCTCGCCCTCGGGGTAGTCGCGCTGCGGGCCGCGGGACTGGCCGGGCGCGGGCTGCAGCTCTCCGATCTCGGCCTCGATCCGGTCGCCATCCGCGGTCTCGATCCAGGCGGCGAGAACGCCCTGCGTGCGGTTCTTCGGCGCATGGGTCAGGCCGTCCATCACCACCTCCCAAACTTCGCCGGGGGCGATCTCGGTGCTGGGGGCGGCATCGACCTCCACATGGTTGGCGAAGCGGCGGCGGAAGCTGCCGCCGGTCACCGCCACGTCGTTCGCAGGCCGCGTCATCGAGGCGTAGCACAGCCGCACCGGGCGCAGCGGCGCATCGCCGAGGTTGTGCAGCCGCAGGACGAGGGCGCCGAACTTGGCGCCGTCACGGTAGGTCTGGTCGAGGCGTAGTGTCATGTCGTTTCCCTGTCGGTGGTTCTTGGGGCGCCGGCCTGGGCGAGGACCGCCATGCCGCGCGCGCCGGAGCTGTCGCCGTGACGAGCCGTCACGATTCGCGTGGGTTTGAGAAAGGGCCCGAGGCTGAGCGGGGCCAGCGCGGCGGAGAGCCGCTCGGCCACCCGCGGCATCTGCGACACCCCGCCGCCCAGCACGATGACCTCGGGCGCGAGGGTCAGTTGCAGCGTGTAGAGAAGCTCTGCCGTCAGCCGGGCCCAGGCCTGCAGTACCGGCTCCATCTCGGGGTCGGCGGCAATCTCGAGGGCGGTCATCTCGCGCCCCGTCAGATGCTGGGCGATGCGCGCAAGGCCGGTGCCCGAGACGTAGTTCTCCATGCAGCCCAGCTTGCCGCAGCCGCAGGGCAGGAGCGGCAGGCCGGTCTCCTCGAGCGCGCGGGCGGGCATGCCGACATGGCCGATCTCGACCGCGAGGCCCGAATGCCGGGGCGGCAGGGCGCCGTCCAGAACATGCCCCGCGCCCACGCCGGTCCCGAGGATCAGGCCGACGGCGCTGGCCGCGCCTTCCGCGGCGCCGCCATGCGCCTCCGAAAGGGTGAAGGCCATGCAGTCGTTGGCGACGGGAAAGGCGCGCCCGTAGTGCGCGCGCAGCGCGGCGCCAATGGAATGGCCCGAGCTGGCGGTGTTCGAGGTGAAGGTCTCCCCGGTTTCGGGGTCGATTACCCCGGCGACCGACAGGCCGACGGGCAGGGCAGGATCGCCCGCGCGGGCGATCAGCCAGTCGATCTGCCCGGTCAGCGCCGCCATGAAGGCCTCGAAGCTTCCGCGCGGCGTGGGGACGCGCTGCACGGCCAGCGTCTCCAGCCCCTCGTCGAAGAGGCGGGCCTCGATCTTGGTGCCGCCGAGGTCGATGCCGCCGATCATTGCGGCGCCTCCGCCAGGGCTGCGTCGTCGACCGGGTCGGGGCGCAGCACGGCGATGCCCTGCGCCTCGATCGCCTGCATCACCGCGCCGCCCTCGGGCATGTCGGTGACGAGGACCGAGACATGGGCCAGATCGCAGATCTTGTGCAGCGCGGGCTTGAGGAACTTGGTGCTGTCGGCCAGCACGATGACCCGGTTCGCCGCCTCGACCATGGCGCGGGTCTGATGCGCCTCGTCCTCGCGGAAGGTCGAGAGGCCGAGCGTGGGATCGACGCTATCGGCGCCCATCACGAAGGTGTCGAATCGCATGCCCGAGAGCGCCGTCTCGACCAGCCGCCCGCTGAGCGAGAGGTGGTTGCGGCGGATTCGCCCGCCGGTCAGCATCACCTCGTGCGTGCCGTGGCGCAGGGCGTTCTGCGCCACCATCAGCCCGCTTGTCATGATCGTCAGCGGCGGCGTCTCGGCCAGCGCCTCGGCAAAGAACTCGGCGGTGGAGCCGTTGTCGATCAGGATCGCGTTGTCCCCCGTCACCAGGGCGGCGGCGGCCTGGGCGATGCGCCGCTTGGCGGGCAGGTTGGCGCGGCGGCGGTCGGTCGACTGCGGCTCCACGAATCGCGAGGCGCCGACCTGCCCGCGCCCCCGCGCCAGCGACAGCGCGAGGTCGATGCGGAACTCCGCGAGGCCGGAGTGCCCGAAGCTGCGGCAGAAGCGGATCAACGTCGGCTCCGAGGTGCCCAGCGTGGCGCAAAGCTCGCGGCTGGAAGAGCGGATGAAACGCTCGGGCTCGCTCAGCGCGAAATCGGCGATGCCGCGCAGCTTCGGCGTCAGCACCGGGCGCTGGCCGTCGATCAGGGTCATCAGATCATCGCTCGATCCGGCCATGTCCATCTCCGTCCCCTGCAGCCTTGGGTAGCATGGTGGCGGGCGGGCAGATTTTTGTCAAACAAAGTTAAACAGCCCCCATGTTTTAGGTTGGCTAATAATTTCAGCGGAAAAAACAAACAAAATTTCTTGCCAGCTTTAGTCAAACCTGCTCACCTTCCGTGAAATGAAACACGGGCCGAGGGGGTTCGATGGCCGCAGCGCTGGAAATCTGCGTGGATACGCCCGATGGGCTGGCCGCCGCACTTGCGGGCGGGGCTGACCGAATCGAGCTGTGCTCGGCGCTGGCGCTGGGCGGTCTGACGCCCTCTGCAGGGCTGGTCGCGGCAGCGGCGGGCGCGGGCGTTCCGGTGCGGGCGATGATCCGGCCCCGGGCCGGCGGCTTCGTGCTTTCGCCCGCGGATCTGGAGGTCAGCCTCGGCGATCTTCGCGCCATGCGCGCCGCCGGTCTCGAGGGTGTCGTCCTCGGCGCCGCGCGGGCCGATGGCAGCCTCGATACCGAGGCTCTGGCGCGGCTGCGCGAGGCGGCGGGCCCGATGGCCGCGACGCTGCACCGCGTCTTCGACCTGACCCCCGACCCCGAGGCCGCGCTGGAGCAGGCGATCGACCTCGGCTTCGACTGCATCCTGACATCCGGGCAGGCGCCCAGCGCACCTGCGGGCGCGGCGCTGATCGCCCGCCTGACCGAGCGGGCGCAGGGCCGCATCGCCATCATGGCGGGCGGCGGCGTCACCGCGCAGGCGGCGCCGGCGCTGATCGAGACGGGGGCGGCCTGGCTGCATGCCTCCTGCAAGGGCGACGACGAGACCGCGCCGGCGCTGATGGCGCTGGGCGCCCCGGCCCGCACCGATGCCGCGCGCATCGAGGCGCTGCGCCGGGCAATGACGACAACGGAGGCAGGAGTGCCGGCATGAGAATAGGTGTGATCGGCCTCGGCCAGAGGCTTGGGCATCTGGTGGCGGAATTCGCCGCCGTCGCCCCCGAGGCGCGCTTCGTCGCTGTGGCGGACCCCTCGGACGTGCGGCTGGCGCAGCTCGAGCAGAAGGGGATCACCTTCGAGACCCGGCACGAGGACGGCGCGGCGCTGATCGCGGCGCATGAGTTCGACCTCTTGATGATCGGCTCGCCGAACATGATGCACCTTGAGCATCTGCGCGCCGCGCTGCAGTCGAACGCGCCGGCGATCTTCACCGAGAAGCCGGTCGTCATCTCGATGGAAGAGACGCTGGAGCTGGCGCGGCTGATCGGGACGCACGACGGGGTCAAGCGGCTGATGCCGGGCATGGTCCTGCGCTACTCCCCGCTCTACCGCGCGCTCCGGGCGGCGCAGGCCGAGCATCTGGGCCCGATCAGCTCGATCGAGGCCTCGGAGCATATCGCGCCCTATCACGGCAGCTTCTTCATGCGGGACTGGCGCCGCGAGACGAAGCTCTCGGGCGGCTTCCTGCTAGAGAAGTGCTGCCACGACATCGACCTCTATCAGGGCGTCGTCGGATCGCGCCCGGCGCGCGTCGTCAGCTTCGGCGGGCGCAAGAAGTACCTCCCCGAGAACCGCCCTGCGGGCGAGCCGGCCTACCTGTCAGAGATGGCGCCGCGCTGGGGCGGCACCAACGACGCCTTTTCCGGCACGGCGGACATCATCGACTACCAGACCGCGCTGATCGAGTATCAGGGCGGGGAGTCGATGGCCTTTCACACCAACCTCAACGTGCCCGACGAATTCCGCCGCTTCTGCGTGATCGGCCGCGACGGCATGGCCGAGGGGGATTTCCTGCGCAATTACTTCAAGGTCACGCTGTCCGACGACGGCAAGGCGGTGATCGACGAGAAGGAGGTGGCCACTGACACCTCCGGCGGGCATTACGGCGCCGACAGCGCCATGGCGCGCGACATCACGAACCATCTGCGGGGCGACCTGCCGCAGCTTCCGCTGTCGATCATCGACGCGCTTGAGGCCGGGGTGACGGCGCTGGCCGCGGACGCCAGCCGCACGGAAAACCGCATCGTCGAGCTGGCCGAGTACTGGGACGCCTTCGACCATGCGCTGGCCGGCGAAGTCGCGGCATGACCCGGAAGTTCGACCCCTTTCCTTACCTGCTGCTGGTCCCGGCGCTGATCCTGACGCTGGTCATCGTCGCATGGCCGCTGTTCGAAACCTTCCGCCTGTCCTTCACCGATGCCTCGATGCGGCCGACCTACGACTATGTCGGCTTCGAGAACTTCGTCGAGATCTTCCAGGACGACTTCGGCGAGGTGATCGGCCGCACGCTCTACTGGATGACGCTTTCGGTCGTGCTCAAGCTGGCGATGGGGACCATCGGCGCGGTGCTCTTGAACGCGGCGATCCCGGGGCGGGCGCTGTTCCGCATCCTGGTGATGCCGCCCTGGATCGTGCCGATTGCCATCGGCGCCTTCATGTGGGGCTGGCTCTATAACGGTCAGTTCGGGATGATTTCGGGCGTGGCGCAGCGGCTGGGCATTCTCGCCGGACCCTTCGAGTTCCTCGCCTATGGCGACAGCGCCTTCTACGCGACCATCGTCACCGATGTCTGGGTCGGCACGCCGCTCGTCGCGCTTTACCTGCTGGCGGCGATGCAGTCGATCTCGACCGAGATGTACGAGGCCGCCTGGACCGACGGGGCATCGCGCTTCTACCGCTTCCGCCGGATCACGCTGCCGCTGATCGCGCCCTCCATCGCGACCATGGCGCTTCTGTCGGCGATCTGGACCTTCAACTCTTTCGACATCATCTGGATCCTGACCGAGGGCGGCCCGCGCGGCGCCACCACCACGATGATCATCGATACCTACAAGGTGGCGATCAGCCGCTTCCGCTACGGCGAGGGTGCGGCACGGGCGGTGATGATCCTCGTGTGCATGTCGATCTTCGCCGGATGCTACCTCGCGCTGCTGCGCGGCATCAGCAAGAGGGCCCAGGCATGATCAACAAGTATCGCTGGTGGGAACTGGTCTTCATCTATGCCGGCATGGCGCTGTTCCTCGTCTTCGTGCTGGCGCCCTTCGCCGAGGCCTTCTTCGTCTCGATGCGCCCGATCGACGCGGTCTTCCGCATCCCCTACCGCTTCTTCACCGAGGACATGTCGTTCCAGGCCTACCGGGACATGTGGACCTCGGTGCCGATGCTGGGGCGCTACATCTTCAACAGCCTCTTCATCGCGCTTTGCGTGACGCTGCTGGCCCTGTTCTGCATCATCCCGGCGGCCTATTCCTTCAGCCGCTTCGAATACCGGATGCGGGACGGTCTGCTGGGCGCCTTCCTCGCGATCAACATGATCGGCGCGGCGGTCCTCATCATCCCGCTCTACAAGCTGATGATGACGCTGGGGCTGCTGAACAGCTACCTGTCGATGATCATCCCCGGCGCGGCCTTCACCGTGCCGACGGGCATCTTCCTGATGCGCAGCTACTTCCTGCGCATCCCCAAGGAGCTGGAGGAGGCGGCCATCGTCGACGGCGCCTCGCGGCTTTACACGCTGTGGCGGGTGATCCTGCCGGTCTCGCTGCCCGGCATCATGGTCGTGGCCATCACGACCTTCATCAACGCCTATGCCCAGCAGTTCCTCTTCGCGCTTACCTTCAACTCGGTGAACGCGCTGAACCCGCTGCCGGTCGGCTTGTACCAGTTCTTCGGCCGTCAGGCCGTCGTCTGGAACGAGCTGATGGCGGCGAGCCTGGTCGGCATCCTGCCGGTGCTGATCGTCTACGTCTTCCTGCAAAGATACGTCGTCGCCGGGCTGACCTCCGGCGCGGTGAAGGAATGACGGCAATAGGGTCGCAACAGGGAGTCAAGAAGACATGAAGCTTCGCAACACCATCCTCGCCTCCACGGCGCTCGTCGGCCTCGCCGGCGCGGCCGCCGCGCAGGAAGAGATCTACATCATCAACTGCGGCACCGATGCCGAGCCGCAGGTCCCCGTCCAGCAGGAGGCGATCGAGGCCTGGGAGGCCGAGAACCCCGACTACACCGTGAACCTCGAGTTCGTGGCCTGGGGCCAGTGCCAGGAAAAGGCCACCACGCTCGCCTCTGCCGGCAACCCGCCCGCCATCGCGCTGATGGGCAGCCGCGTGCTGATGCAGCTGGCCGATGCCGGGCTGATCCGCCCCTTCGACATGACCGAGGAAGAGCTCTCCTCCTACGAGGACTCGGTTCTGCAGACGGTGCAGTTCGACGGCCAGGTCTGGGGCCTGCCGCGCGCCTTCTCGACCAAGGCGCTGTACTACAACAAGGCGCTCTTCGAAGAGGCCGGCCTCGATCCCGAGAGCCCGCCCGAAACCTTCGAGGAACTGGTCTCCGCCTCGCAGGCGATCACCGAGAACACCGATGCCCGCGGCTTCGGCATGGTCGCCGCCTCCTTCGACGCGACGATGCATGACTGGCTGAACTTCGTCTATTCCAACGGCGGCACCATCCTCGGCCCCGACGGAGAGGTGACCTTCGACACCCCCGAGGTGATCGAGGCGCTGCAGCTTTACGCCGATCTCGTGCCCTACAGCGAAGACGGCCCGATCGCCTATGACCGCGGCAAGCTCGAGCCGCTGTTCCGCGAGGGGCAGGTCGCGATGTACATCTCGGGCGGCTGGGGCCGCCAGCGGACCGGCGACGTGGACTATGGCCTCGCGCTGATCCCGCACGGCCCCTCGGGCGAGAACGGCACCCTGCTGATCACCGACAGCCTCGTGGTCTTCGAAGGCTCGGGCGTGGAAGAGGCGGCGACCGACCTCGCGCTTGCGCTGACGTCGACGGAGGCCCAGTCCGCCTTCGACATCGCCGGCGCCTGGACGCCGATCCGTCAGACGCAGGACACCGACGCGCTGATCGAGGAAGATCCCACCTGGGAGCCCTTCATCACCTCGATCCCCACGGGCGGACCCGAGCCCTTGATGCTCGACTACGTCGCCATGCAGGACGCCATCATCGAGGCGATCCAGGGCGTCATCCTGGGCGAGGTGACGGCCGAGGAAGCCGCCGCCGAGGCGCAGGAGCAGCTTGAAGAACTCGCCGAAGAATAACGGCGCCGGGGCCGGGGGGGCAGGTGTCCCCCGGCCCGCACTCTAGGACCCGAGGCAGGAGAGAAGACGACACAATGGGACAGCTCAGGCTTTCGGGCGTGACGAAGAGCTTCGGCACGGCGCAGGTGATCCAGCCCACCGATCTCGAGATCGAGGACGGCGAATTCGTCGTTTTCGTCGGCCCCTCGGGCTGCGGGAAATCGACCATGTTGCGGATGATCGCCGGCCTCGAGGAGATCACCTCGGGCACGGTCGAGATCGACGGCAAGGTCGTGAACGACCTCGCCCCGGTCAAGCGCGGCATCTCGATGGTCTTCCAGAGCTACGCGCTCTACCCGCATATGTCGGTTTACGAGAACATCGCCTTCCCGCTGCGCGTCGCCAAGACGCCGCAGGCCAAGGTCGATGAGCTGGTGGGCCGCGCCGCCAAGGTTCTCAAGCTCGAGAACCGGCTGCAGCACCGACCCGGCGCGCTTTCGGGCGGGCAGCGCCAGCGCGTCGCCATCGGCCGCGCCATCGTGCGCGAACCTTCGGTCTTCCTTTTTGACGAGCCGCTGTCGAACCTCGATGCCGCCCTGCGCGCCGAGATGCGGGTGGAGCTGAGCCGGCTGCACAGCCAGCTCGGCAACTCGATGATCTACGTCACCCACGACCAGGTCGAGGCGATGACCATGGCCGACAAGATCGTCGTGCTGCGCGACGGGTTGATCGAGCAGGTCGGCAGCCCGCTGGAGCTGTACCATCGCCCCGCCAACCGCTTTGTCGCCGGCTTCATCGGCACGCCGAACATGAACTTCCTGCCCGGCACGGTCGATAGCGTCGGCCCGACCGGCGTCACGGTCGCCCTCAAGCGCGGCGGCATGGTGACGGTCGAGGCCGATGGCCGCACCGTCCAGCCCGGCGAGGCGGTCGAGCTGGGCATCCGCCCCGACGCGCTGACCGTCGGCACCGCAGACGGCGCGCTGAGCCTGATGCCCGAGGTGGTCGAGAGGCTCGGCAGCTCCACGGTGGTCTACTGCCAGGACGAGGACGGCACTGCCGTCTGCCTCGTCGCCGACGGCGCGCTGAATGTCCGGCCCGGCCAGAAGGTCACCGCCGGCATCCCCGCCGCCGAGGCGCATCTGTTCCGTGCCGACGGCTCGGCCCTGCCGCGCACCGGCGCGCTGCCCGACCTGCCCGAGCTGGCCTGAGGCATGCGCGTCCTGATCGCGCCCGATGGCGCGGCGGCCGCCGAGGCGACTGCCGCGCGCATTGCCGCCCGCCTCGAGGCCGCGCCCGCCTCCGTCCTCGGCCTCGCCACGGGCGGCACGATGGAGCCGGTCTATGCCGCGCTGATCGACCGTCACCGGCAGGGCCTCAGCTTCGCGCAGGCCACCAGCTTCAACCTCGACGAATACGTCGGGCTGGCGGGCGACCACCCGCAAAGCTACCGCCGCTACATGCGCGAGCATCTCTTCGGCGAGATCGACATCGACCCCGCGCGCTGCTTCATCCCGCGCGGCGACATCGACCCCGAGAAGGCGGCCGAGGGCTACGAGGCAGAGCTGTCCCGCCTTGGGCCGATCGACCTGCAGCTGCTGGGGCTGGGGCGCAACGGGCATATCGGCTTCAACGAGCCGACCAGCTCGCTCGCCTCGCGCACCCGCTGCGTGCGCCTCTCGGCCAGCACGCTCGAGGCCAACAGGCGCTTCTTCGACGGCGGCGAGACGCCGCCCACGACGGCCGTGACCATGGGCGTCGCCACCATCATTGAGGCGCGCGAGATCCTGCTCCTCGCCGTCGGCGCGGAGAAGGCGCAGGCGGTGCAGGCCATGGTCGAGGGGCCGGTGACGGCGATCTGCCCGGCCTCCGCCTTGCAGTTCCACGAGCGGGCGACCATCGTGCTCGACGCCGCCGCGGCGGCGCGGCTGGAATACCGCGAACGTTATGAACCCGCAGGCGGCACGGCCCCCTGACGGGCAGGAGAATGCCGATGACCCCCGAGCTGCCCTATCCCTCGCAACGCCAGCCGGTGATGGGCCGGGCCATGGTCGCCACCTCGCAGCCCCTGGCGGCGCAGGCGGGGCTGTCGATGCTGGCGCGCGGCGGCAGTGCCGCCGATGCCGCCGTGGCCGCCGCCATGGTGCTGACGGTGGTCGAGCCGACGGGCAACGGCATCGGCTCGGATGCCTTCGCGCTGGTGCACGACGGGCAGGCGCTGCACGGGCTGAACGCCTCGGGCCGCGCGCCCGCCACCTGGACGCCCGAGCGCTTCGCCGGGCAGGAGGCGATGCCGACCCGCGGCTGGGATGCGGTGACGGTGCCGGGCGCCGTCTCGGGATGGATCGCGCTCTGGCGCCGCTTCGGCACCCTGCCGCTCGACGAGATCGCCGCCCCCGCAATCCGCTACGCCGAAGAGGGGCATCCCCTCGCGCCGCTGATCGCTAGGCAATGGCGCTCCGGCGCCGAGATCCTGCAGGATCAGCCCGGCTTCGCCGCGTGCTTCATGCCCGGCGGCCGCACCCCCGAGGCGGGGGAGTGGGTGCGCCTGCCGGATCATGGCGCCACCCTGCGCCGCATCGCCGATACGGAGGGCGCGGCCTTCTACGAGGGCGATCTGGCCGAGGCCATGGTCGCCCATGCGCAGGCCAATGGCGGCGCGATGACGCGCGACGATCTCGCCGCGCATCGCGCCGATTGGGTCGCGCCCGTCTCCCAGCGCTTCGGCGATCATGTCATCCACGAGATCCCGCCCTCGGGGCAGGGGATCACCGCGCTCATGGCGCTGGGCATGCTTGAGGGGCTGGACCTGCCCGACCACCCCGACGATCCGGCGCAGATGCACCTCGCGATCGAGGCGGTGAAGCTGGCCATGGCCGATGCCCGCGCCCATGTCGCCGATATCGCCGCGATGCGCTGGGCGCCCGAGGCGCTGCTCGATCCCGCCTACCTCGCCTCGCGCGCCGCGCTGATCGACTCCGCCCGGGCCGGCGATCCGCAGGCCGGCGCCCCGACAGAAGGGGGGACGGTCTATCTCTCCGTCGCGGATGAGAACGGCATGATGGTCAGCTTCATCCAGTCGAACTACATGGGCTTCGGCTCGGGCGTCGTGGTCCCCGGCACCGGCATCTCGATGCAGAACCGCGGCGCCGGCTTCACGCTCGAACCCGGCCACCCGAACGAAGTCGGCCCCGGCAAGCGCCCCTTCCACACCATCATCCCGGCCTTCGCCACCGATGCCGAGACCGGGGCGCCGCGCATGGCCTTCGGCGTGATGGGCGGCTTGATGCAGGCGCAGGGGCACGTGCAGATGGCGCTTCGGGTGCTGCGCGCGGGGCAGAACCCGCAGGCCGCCGCCGATGCGCCGCGCTGGCGCTGCATGGGCGGCAAGAAGGTCGCGGTCGAGGCCGGCTTCGACCCCGCCCTGGCCGAGGCGCTGCGCGCCCTTGGCCACGAGATCACGGTCGAGACGCTCGACGCGATGTTCGGCTTCGGCGGCGCCCAGCTGATCCTGAAGGGCGCGCAGGGCTATATCGGCGGCTCCGACCCGCGCAAGGACGGCCAGGCCGTCGCCTTCTGACCTTCATGTTTCTGGAAATACTCCGGGGGGCCGCGGGGGGCTGGCCCCCCGCTCCCGCAACCGGACGTGGCGCCTAGCGCGCGGCGATCTCGACCGGCTCCAGCACGTCCGGTGTCTTCACATCGACCCCCGGCAGCCCCGCCACCAGCGCATCGGCCGATTGCTCCAGCGCGCCGAAGGTCTTCCAATGCGATGGGAAGACAGTCTCGAAGGCGAAGTATTTCTTCGCCGCCCAGGCCGCGGCTTTCATGTCCATGGTGAAGAAGCCGCCCGCCGAGAGGATGCCGATGTCGGGGCGGTAGTATTCCCCCATCCAGCCCATGTCGGCCATGATGTCGGTATCGCCCGAGAAGTAGATCACATGCCCCTCGCCGGCGATCATGAAGCCCGACTCGGTGCCGGTATAGACCGGCCCACCGTCGGTGGAGACGGACGAAGAGTGGCTGGCCGTCACCATGGTGACCTTGGCCCCGTCCAGATCGACGGTGCCGCCCTTGTTGAAGCCCACGGTCTCGATGCCGTGCTTGGCGCTCCACCATCCGCCGAGTTCGGCGATGCAGAGGACCGGGATGCCCAGCTCCTTGGCCAGATCCGGCGCATCGGCGGTGTGATCGCCGTGGCCATGGGTGATCAGAATGTGGGTCGCCCCCTCCAGCGCCTCGGCGCGCCGGTCCTCGGGGAAGGTCGAATTGCCGCTGAACCAGGGGTCAATCAGCAGGGTCTTGCCGCCGATCTCGATCCGCCAGGAGCCATGTCCGAGCCAGGTGATGCGCATGGGGTGCCTCGCTTGTGATGTTGCGCCCGGAGGGTAGGGCGCCTCAGCGCGGCGACCAGAGCGGGGCCGCGGCCCGCCCCGCGCGCCAGCCGCGCCTTGCAGACAGGGGGGAGGGGCGCTAATCCGCAGGCTGATCGAAGGAGGCAGCCCATGTCGATAGATGAAGGCACGGCGCGCCGTGTCGCCCGCCTGGCCCGGATCCGCGTCGAGGAGACGGACCTGCCCGCGCTCGCGCAGGAATTCAACGCCATCCTCGGCTTCATCGAGCAGCTCGGCGAAGTCGACGTCGAGGGCGTGGAGCCCATGGTCTCCGTCACCCCGATGCGGCTGAAGCGCCGCGACGACGTGGTGACCGACGGCGGCCAGCCGCAGGCCGTTCTCTCCAATGCCCCCGATGCCCGCGAGGGCTTCTTTGCCGTGCCGAAGGTGGTGGAATGACCCTTCCCGATCTCAGCAGCCTGACCATCGCCACGGCCCGCGAGGGGCTGCGCGCCAAGGACTTCACCGCCCAGGAGCTGACCGAGGGCTTCCTCGCGCTGCAGGAGGGGGCCGGCGCCCTCAACGCCGTCGTCCATGCCACGCCCGAGATCGCCCGCGCCCAGGCCGAGGCCGCCGACGCGCGCCTGGCCGAGGGCGCGGCGCCCGACCTTTGCGGCATCCCGCTGGGCATCAAGGATCTGTTCTGCACCAAGGGCGTGCCGAGCCAGGCCGCCAGCCGCATCCTCGAAGGCTTCAAGCCCGAGTACGAATCGACCGTGACGAGCCAGCTCTTCGCCGATGGCGCGGTGATGCTGGGCAAGCTGAACATGGACGAATTCGCCATGGGCTCCTCCAACGAGACGAGCACCTATGGCCCGGTGGTGAACCCCTGGCGCAAGAACCGCGACCTGACGGCGGGCGGCAGTTCCGGCGGCTCGGCGGCGGCGGTGGCGGCGGGGCTCTGCCTCGGCGCGACTGGCACCGATACCGGCGGCTCGATCCGGCAGCCGGCTTCCTTCACCGGGATCACCGGGATCAAGCCGACCTACGGGCGCATCTCGCGCTGGGGCATCATTGCCTTCGCCAGCAGCCTCGATCAGGCCGGGCCGATGACCCGCGACGTGCGCGATGCCGCGATCATGCTGCGCGCCATGTGCGGCGCCGATCCCAAGGATTCGACCAGCGCCGACCTGCCGGTGCCGGATTTCGAGGCCGCGCTGACCGGCGATATCCGCGGCAAGGTCATCGGCATCCCGCGCGAGTACCGCATGGACGGCATGCCCGAAGAGATCGAGGCCCTCTGGGCGGAGGGGCGGCGCATGCTGCAGGAGGCGGGCGCCGAGGTCCGCGACATCTCCCTGCCGCATACGAAATACGCGCTGCCGGCCTATTACGTCATCGCCCCGGCCGAGGCCTCCTCGAACCTCGCGCGCTATGACGGCGTGCGCTTCGGGCGCCGCGCGGCGCTGGGGCAGGGCGAGGACATCACCGCGATGTACGAGAAGACCCGCGCCGAGGGCTTCGGCGCCGAGGTGCAGCGCCGCGTGATGGTCGGCACCTACGTGCTCTCCGCCGGTTTCTACGACGCCTACTACAACAAGGCGCGCAAGGTGCGCACGCTGATCAAGCGCGACTTCGAGCAGGTCTTCGCGGATGGCGTGGATGCGATCCTGACGCCGACCGCGCCCTCGGCCGCCTTCGGGCTGGGCGACATGGCGGATGCCGATCCGGTGCAGATGTATCTCAACGACGTCTTCACGGTGACGGTGAACCTCGCCGGGCTGCCGGGCATCTCGGTGCCCGCGGGCCTCGACCGGCAGGGCCTGCCGCTGGGCCTGCAGCTGATCGGCAAGCCCTGGGAAGAGGCGGAGCTGCTGGATACCGCCTATTCACTGGAACGTGCTGCGGGCTTCGTGGCGCGGCCGGACAAGTGGTGGTAGCGGCCTGAAGGGCCTCATGGAGACACTGGAACGATGGTGAGCGGTCTGAAATCCGGGGCGGTCCTGTCCGCCCTCGCGGCGCTGAGCCTCTCGGCCTGCGCGCCCGCGGTGCCCGACAGCGCCGTCGCGGCGCGCAACGCGCAGCTGGCCGGGGCCAGCGCCACCTCCTTCGGCGGCAGCACCCTGCCGCCGCCGGGGCAGGCGCCCGCCACCAGCTTCAGCCCCGCCGCGCCGACGGCCGTGACGCCGCTGTCCGATACCGCTGCGGCGCCCGCAGTGCCGGGCGGCATCTCGACCTCCGAGCTCGCCGCGGCGGGCATCGGCGGCGGCGCGGCACCTGCCGCCGCCCCGCCTGAGCCCGCGACCTACAATGCCGCTGCGCCCGGCGGCGATGCCGACCGCCGCGGCGGCGTGCAGGCGAGCCCCGGCAATGCCGCGCCCGACCTCGTTGGCGTGGTGCCCGGCGCGCTGTCGGACGAGCAGAACTTCGACGCCGTGGCGGGCCGCGAATCCATCGAATCGGATGCCGAGCGGCGCGCCCGTCAGGCCGCCGAGTACCAGGTCGTCACCCCCACGGCGCTGCCGCAGCGCGACGGCGGCTCGGGCCCGAACCTCGTTCAATACGCGTTGAACGCGCCCAATGCGCGCGGGCAGGAGTATTACTCGCGCTTCATGCTGGGCAATGTGCCGGGCCGCTACGAGCGCAACTGCGCGCGTTACGGCAATGCCGACGATGCGCAGCGCGTCTTCATGGCGCGCGGCGGGCCGGACCGCGATCCTCTGAACATCGATCCCGATGGCGACGGCTTCGCCTGCGGCTGGGATCCGGCCCCCTTCCGTGCCGCCCTCGGCGACTGAGCCCCTCTCGCCGAACCATGGCCCGCGCCGCGATGGCGCGGTGCCGGACATGGTGGTGCTGCATTACACCGCGATGACGCATGAGGCCGGGCTTGCGCGTCTCTGCGATCCGGAGTTCGAGGTTTCCGCCCATTGGCTGATCGCGCCGGATGGCACGGCCTTGGCCCTCGTCCCCGAGGAGCGGCGTGCCTGGCACGCCGGGGCCGGGGCCTGGGGCGATGCGCGCGACGTCAATTCCCGCTCCATCGGGATCGAGCTGTCGCACCGCGGCACCCATCCCTTTCCCGCCGCGCAGATGGCGGGGCTGGAGCGGCTTTTGTCCGGCATCACGGCGCGCTGGGCGATCCCGCCAGAGCGGGTCATCGCCCATTCCGACATGGCCCCGGGGCGCAAGAGCGACCCCGGCCCGCGCTTCGACTGGCGGCGCCTCGCGTTGGCGGGGCTGTCGGTCTGGCCCGACCCCCGCGCCGCGCAGGGCGACTTCGACGCGCTGGCTAGGGCCTTTGGCTATGTGCCGCCCGAGGACGGCGGCGCGGAGGTGGTTCTGCGCGCCTTTCGCAGCCGCTTCCGCCCCTGGGCGCTGGAGGCGGGGGCTTCGGGGCCAGAGGACGTGGCCGCGATCGCCGATCTCGCCGCGCGCTATCCGGTTGACCGGACCCGGGGGCGGGGCTAGGGGGCCACTGCGCGGATGGCCGGATGGCCGCGGGGCCCCTCGGGGCCTCGAGGAAAGTCCGGACTCCACAAGGCACGGTGCCGGGTAACGCCCGGCCGGGGCAACCCGAGGGAAAGCGCCACAGAGATGAGACCGCCCCGCATGCGGGGTAAGGCTGAAACGGTGGGGTAAGAGCCCACCGCGGGACGGGCAACCGGACCGGCACGGCAAGCCCCACCGGGAGCAATGCCGAATAGGGACTTCGCGCCGGGCCTTCGGGTCGCGGCAGGGATGCCTGATCCCGAGAAGTCCGGGTTGGCAGCTAGAGGCGCGCCGGTAACGGCGGGCCAAGAGGAATGGCCATCGAAGGGGGCGACCCCTGAACAAAATCCGGCTTACAGGCTGTCCGCGCATGTCTCCCCTCCGCCGGGGGCGCGCGGCGCGGGGCATCGAGCCCCCCGCCGCGCGGCGGCTGGCGCCGCGGCGCCCGCTGCCTGCCCCGAGGGCGGTTGACAGTGGCCGAGGATGCCTTAGAAGGCGGGTTTCAGGATTTTCCCCGTGCGGGCACCCAGCCCCGCGGCGACAGGAGAGACGCCATGGCGAAGCCGACAACCATCAAGATCCGCCTGAACTCCACCGCGGGGACCGGGCACTTCTACGTGACCAAGAAGAACGCGCGCACGATGACCGAGAAGATGGTCGTTCGTAAGTACGACCCCGTCAAGCGCGAGCACGTCGAGTACAAGGAAGGCAAGATCAAGTGATCCTGCCGGCCCTGCCGCGATAGCGCGGGGCACACCGGCCACAGGCCGGATCATAGTTCTAGAAGGCCCGCTGCCCATGACAGGGCGGCGGGCCTTCTTGCGTCTGGCCGCAGTGCCTGAAGCGTCAGATGCCGAGGCGGTCGCGCAGCGAGAACCAGGTCATCGCCAGCGTCAGCAGCGGCGCGCGGGCGTGGCGGCCGCCGGGGAAGGGCGGCGTGGGCAGCTGCGCCAGGACGTCGAAGCGGCCGGCCTGCCCGGCGACGGCCTCGGCCATGGCGCGGCCCGCCAGCCCTGAAAGCGCGACCCCGTGACCCGAGAAGCCGCCAGCGGCGAGGATGTTGGGCGCGGGGCGCAGCAGCATCGGCAGGCGCGTCATGGTGACGCCCAGCGTGCCGCCCCAGGCCTGATCGACCCTCACGCCTGTCATCTGCGGAAAGAGATGCCCGAGCCGCTTTTCCAGCGCCGGACGGATGTCCTGCGGAAAGCCTAGGGCGTAGTTCTCGCGCCCGCCGAAGAGGAAGCGGCGGTCGTGGGTGAAGCGGTAGTAGTTCACCACGAAGCGGCTGTCGGCGACGGCGATGTCGCGGGCGAGGATATCGGTCCAGCGCTCTGGCAAGGGCTCGGTCGCGGCGATGAAGCTGTTGATCGGCATGACGCGGGCGTTCACCTCGCGCTCGATGTCGGGCAGGTAGCCGTTGCCGGCGAGGATGACATGATCCGCCGTCACGCAGCCCTGCGGCGTGTGCAGTCGGGCGGGGCTGCCCTTCGCGATCCGCGTGACCTCGGTCGTCTCGAAGATCGTGGCGCCCGCGGCTTCGGCGGCGCGGGCAAGGGCGCGGGCATAGGCCAGGGGCTGGACGTGGCCGGCGCCCCAGTCGAGCGTGCCGCCCTTGTAGTGCGGCGATTTCACGAGGTCGCGGAAGGCGGGGCCGTCCAGCGCCTCGATCTCTTCATAGCCGTAGGCGGCGCGCAGATGCTCGGCCTCGCGCGCGTCCTCGGCGGCCTCGCCGTCGGTATAGGTGCCATGGGCGACGCCGGGGGTGTAGCGCGCCTCGGGCGCCTCGGCCGCGCAGAAGGCGCGCAGCTGGGCCTTCGCCTCTTCGGCGAGATCCCAGAGCGCGCGGGCCGGGCCGTCGCCCAGCCGCGCCTCGAGCCAGCGCTGGGGCTTGTTGTAGCCAGAGCTGACCTGCCCGCCGTTGCGCCCCGAGGCGCCCCAGCCGGCGCGATGCGCCTCGAGCACGACGACGCGCAGCCCGGCCCGCGCCGCCGTCAGTGCCGCCCAGAGGCCGGTATAGCCCGCGCCCACCACCGCGACATCGCAGCGGATGTCGCCTGCGAGGGGGGCGCGATCAGCCTCTGCCGGCAGGCTGGCGGCATACCAGCTGGGGGCATGCATGCCGGGCCGGTCGTTGCGGTAGAGCGGGTTCATACGTTCAGCAGCAGGTGCTGGCGTTCCCAGGGGCTGATCACCTGCAGGAACTCGTCATGCTCGGCCCGTTTGACGATGGAATAGACGCGGGCGAAATCCGGGCCCAGCACCTCGTGGATCGCCTTGGCCGCATCGAACTGCTCGAGCGCGGCGCCGAGGCCCTGCGGGATCGCGTCGTCGGCCTCGTAGGCGTCGCCGCGGTAGCGCTTGTCGGGCCAGATTTCATTTTTCATGCCGAGGTAGCCGCAGGCGAGCGAGGCGGCGATGCAGAGGTAGGGGTTGCAGTCCATGCCGGCGAGGCGGTTCTCGACCCGCCGCGCCTGCGGCGCCGAGATCGGCACGCGGATGCCGGTGGTGCGGTTGTCGCGCCCCCATTCGAGGTTGATCGGCGCGGCATGGTCGCGGACGTAGCGGCGGTAGGAGTTCACGTAAGGCGCGATCATCGCGATCACCGAGGGCAGGTGTTCCTGCAGACCGCCGATGAAGTTGAAGAAGGCATCGGTCTCACCGCCCTGCGGGCCGGTGAAGATGTTGCGCCCGTTTGCATCGACGATCGAATGATGGACATGCATGGCGCTGCCCGGCTCTCCCTCGATCGGCTTGGCCATGAAGGTGGCGAAGCAGTCGTGCTTGAGCGCGGCCTCGCGGATCAGCCGCTTGAAATAGAAGACCTCGTCGGCGAGCTTGAGCGGATCGCCGTGGCGCAGGTTGATCTCGAGCTGGCCGGCGCCGCCTTCCTGGGTGATGCCGTCGATCTCGAAGCCCTGGATCTGGGCGTATTCGTAGATGTCGTCGATGACGGGGCCGTATTCATCGACCGCCGTCATCGAATAGGCCTGCCGCGCGGCGGCGGGGCGCCCCGTGCGCCCCATCATCGGCTCGATCGCCTTGGCCGGATCGACGTTACGCCCGACGAGGTAGAATTCCATCTCGGGGGCGACGACCGGCTCCCAGCCCTCGGCGCGATACAGCTCCACCACCCGGCGCAGCACGTTGCGGGGGGCGCATTCGATGGGGCGGCCGCGCTGGTCGTAGGCGTCGTGGATCACCTGCAGCGTGCCGTCGCTGGCCCAGGGGGCGGCGGTGGCGGTCGCCATGTCGGGTTTGAGGACCATGTCGGGCTCGATGAAGCCCTCGGGGCCCGCGGCCTCGCCCCAGTCGCCGGTGATGGTCTGGAAGAAGATCGAGTTGGGCAGGTGGAAGAACTGCTGCCGCTCCCACTTGGCGGCGGGAACGGCCTTGCCGCGGGCGATGCCGGGCAGGTCGGCGATGACGCATTCGACCTCGTCGAGGCGCGAGGCCTCGAGATAGGCGCGGGCGGCGTCGGGGATCAGGTCGTGCCAGTTGCTCATGCGCGGAGACCTTTCAGGATCTGCGCCATGTGGTCGGCGATGCGGGCGCTGTCGGTAGGCCGCTCCAGCGCGGCCTCGGCGGCGGAGAGGCGGTCTTCGGGGACGGCGCCGCCGCGATGCTCGATCAGGCCGCGGATGAAGCGGGCGTCGAACTCGGGGTGCGGCTGTATCGACCAGATGCGGTCCGAATAGAGGAGGGCCGCGTTCTCGCAGAAGGCCGAGGCGGCGACGGCGCGGGCGCCCGGCGGCGCCACGGTCACCTGGTCCTGGTGCCAGGCGTTGAGCGCGACCGCCTCGCCGCCGAAATCGTAGAGCTGGCGCCCGACGGCCCAGCCGCCGGCGAATTTCTCGACACGGCCGCCGAGGGCCTGGGCGATGATCTGGTGGCCGAAGCAGATGCCGACCATCGGCACCTCGGCCTCGCGCACGGCGCGGATGAAGGCCTCCAGCGGGGGGATCCAGGGGTGATCCTCGTAGGCGCCGTGGCGCGAGCCGGTGATCAGCCAGCCGTCGCAGTCCTGCGGCGAGGCTGGCATCTCCTGCGCCTCGACGTCGTAGCGCCGGAAGGTGAAGTCGTGGCCCGAGAGAAGACCCTCGAAAAGGTCCGCGTAATCGCCGAGATCCGGGCGCAGCGCATCGGGCGCATGGCCTGTCTCGAGTATGCCGATCTGCATGAAGCACCGTGGTTGGGGAACGGGCCGAGCCTAACCCGCGGGCCGGGCACGGGGCAAGCGGGCGTGGGGCAAGCGGGCGTGGGGCAAGCGGGCGCAGCGGTCGGGGCGGGGGCGCAGCAGGCCGGGCGGGGGCGCGGGCGGCGCGCGCCGGGGGTTTCACACCCCCGGACCCCCGTGGAGTATTTCCGGAAACATGAAGGGGGCGCGGCGTCAGACCGTGTCGAGGTAGAGGGCGATCTGCTGCTCTGGCGTGAGCTCGCCCATGTAGTGCAGCTCCTGCCGCTTGGTCATCACCAGGTTGTCGACCAGAAGCTGCGGGAAGATGCGGCGGGCGAGGGCGGAATTCTCGAAGGCGTCGATCGCCTCGGCCCAGGTGGCGGGGATCTGCGCCATTTCCTGCTCGTAGGCATTGCCGGAGATCGGGGGCGGCGGGACGAGGCCGTCCTCGATCCCGACGAGGGCGGCGCCGAGAACGGCGGAGAGCAGCAGGTAGGGGTTCACGTCGCCGCCCGCGACGCGGTGCTCGATACGGCGGGCCTTGGGGCTGCCGCCGGGCACGCGCACGCTGGCGGTGCGGTTGTCGAAGGCCCAGCAGATGCCCGTCGGCGCATGGCTGTCCGGCACCAGCCGGTCGTAGCTGTTGGCATGGGGCGCGAAGATCAGTGCGCAGTCCGGGATCGCCTGCAGGCAGCCGGCGATGGCGTGGCGCAGGGCCGGCGTGCCATGCGGCGTGCCATCGGCGAAGATGTTGCGGCCGTGATCGTCCAGCACCGAGAAATGCATGTGCATGCCGCTGCCGGCCCAATCCTCGTAGGGTTTGGCCATGAAGCTGGCGGCCATGCCGTGTTTTCGCGCGAGGCCGCGCACCAGCATCTTGAAGAGCCAGGCGTCGTCCGCGGCCTTCAGCGCGTCGGGGACATGGACGAGGTTCACCTCGAACTGGCCGAGGCCCACCTCGGAGATCGCCGCCTCGGCCGGGATATCCATCGCCTCGCAGGCGTCGTAGAGATCGTTGAAGAAGACGTCGAAGGCATCGAGCGCCCTCAGGCTGAGGATATCGGCGCCCATGCGCCGCTTGCCGGAGCGGGGGCTTTTCGGCTGGCGAATCTCCTTGCCGCTGTCATCGACGAGGTAGAATTCCATCTCGGTCGCCACCACGGGTGTCCAGCCGCGCGCGGCGTAGCGCTTCTGCACGGCGGCGAGGGCATGGCGCGGGTCGCCGGCGAAGGGCTCCCCGGCTTCGGTGTACATCCACAGCGGCAGCAGCGCGGTCGGGGTCGAGAGCCAGGGCGTGGGCACGTAGCCGCGCTCGGTCGGCCAGAGCACGCCGTCGGGATCGCCGATCTCGAAGACGAGGGGGCTGTCCTCGACGTCCTCGCCCCAGATGTCGAGGTTCAGCACCGAGAGCGGGAAGCGGGTGCCCTCCTCCTCGATCTTGCGGGCGAAGCGGGTGGGCACGCGCTTGCCGCGGGCCTGTCCGTTCAGATCGGCGGCGCCGCAGCGGATGGTGCGCACCTCGGGGTGGTCGGTCAGGAAGCTCATGCAGGCGGGATCCGGGATGTCATCGCCCACAGCTAGCCGCGCGCCGCGGCGCCGTCCAGCGGCGCCGTCTCAGCGCAGGATCTGTGTCAGCGCAGGATCTGCGTCAGCAGTTTCGGACGGCCGCGCCGCTGCGCCTGCGGCAGGTGGCGGTTGAGGCGGGCGTTCACCCGGCCCATGACGGCGATGATCGCCAGCGTCAGCAGGATGAAATAGCCGGCTAGGATGGGGTAGGGGACGAAGGGATTGAAGGTCTTGTCCGCGAAGTAGGAGGCGTAATAGAGCGCATCGCCGCGCTGCTGCAGCGCCGGAAAGCCCGAGAAGAAGACCAGCGTCGTGGCGTGGAAGAGGAAGATCGCCTCGTTCGTGTAGGAGGGCCAGGCCAGGCGCAGCAGCACCGGCCATGTCACGCGCCGGAACTTGGTCCAGCCGGTCAGGCCATAGGCATCGGCGGCCTCGGATTCGCCCGGCGGGACGGCGCGCAGGGCGCCGTAGAAGATCTCGGCCGAATAGGCGGCGGTGTTCAGGAACAGGACCAGCGCCGCCCCCGCCCAGGCCGAGGTGAGCGCGCCGAGGCCGGGGTAGGCGCCCTTGAGCGAGAGGAAGAGGAAGTAGGCGAAGAAGACCTGGATGAAGAGCGGGCTGCCGCGGAAGACGAAGATCACCGCCTCCGAGGGCTTGCGCCAGAGCGGGTTGCGCGAGGCCTTGCCCACCGCCAGCGCCGTGGCGAGGCAGAAGCCGCTGAGCAGCGCCACGAGGCCGAAGTAGAGGTTCCAGATCATCCCCGAGCCGATCAGCGTGACCTGCTGGCACAGGGTGAAATCGCTGCGCGGCAGCAGCCTTTCGCCATAGCCGATGGAGCGGAAGGCGTAATCCGCGACGGTGTCCCAGCAGCTCATTGCGGCCCCATGGCGTCTGCTTGCCGGGCGCCGGCGCGCCGCTCGGCCCGGGCGATGCGGGCATCGACATGGCCGATCCGCCCCTCGAGCCGGTCGAGCGCGATACCCGAAAGCTTCGTGCAGAGAAGGTAGAAGACGAGCAGCGCGCCGAAGTAATAGACGCGCCAGTCGCCATGCGGGTAGTCGGTGAACTGCGGCGTCTTGCTGCCCCCCAGATCGCGGGCCCAGTAGACGATGTCCTGGATGCCCAGCAGGAACAGCAGCGGCGTCGCCTTGAGCAGCACCATCCATGTGTTCGACAGGCCGGGCAGGGCATAGACCCACATCTGCGGCACCAGGATGCGGCGGAAGACCTGCCGCGGCGCCATGCCGTAGGCCTCGGCCGTCTCGAGCTGGGCGCGGGGGACGGCGCGCATCGCGCCGTAAAGGACATTGGCGGCGAAGGCGCCGAAGACGATGGCGAAGGTCACCACCGCGAGCCAGAAGCCATAAAGGTCGTGCACCCATTGCGCGGCATTGCCGAGCGGCATCTTGGCCGCAGAGCAGACGACGAAGTCGTTGCCCTGCCGGATCGGCTGGTCCCAGTCGGGGCAGAGCGCCTTGTGCCGCAGCCATTCGATGCCCTGGTCGAGCGCGATGACGAAGAACAGGAAGAAGGCGATGTCGGGCACGCCGCGCACCACGGCGATATAGCCCTTGCCCAGCCAGGACAGCGGCGCGATGCGGCTGCGCGCCGCGACGGCGCCGGCAAAGCCGAAGGCCAGGGCGGCCGGGGCGGTGACCGCCAGCAGCAAAAGGACGGTGCCGAAGGCCTGGTAGAAGGCCAGGTGCTTGCCCGTCGTCAGGTAGCAGGACAGCCAGGCCAGGCCCTCAAGCGTCTCGGGATCGGCGCAGTATGAGAACATTACAGGGTCCGGCACAGGAGGGGTGCCCTGCCGGGCGGGCCGGCAGGGCAGGGATCAGGCGAAAGGGCGCGTCATTCGTAGACGGCGGTATCCTCGCCGAACCACTTGCGCAGCATCTCGTTGAGGCTGCCGTCTTCCTTCATCTCGGTGATGACGGCGTCGAAGGTCTCGCGCAGGTCTCCGTCGCTTTCGCGCAGGCCCATGCCGATGCCGCCGCCCAGCGGCACGCCATCGCCGACGAAGACCAGCTCTCCGCCCGAGGCTTCGACCACCGGCACGAGGTAGTCGTAATCGGCGAAGACGGCATCGGCCTCGCCGTTGCGCATGGCGGCGACGGTTTCCTCGGGCGTGGCGTATTCAAGAAGGGTGGCGCCGGTCTCGGCGACATGGCCGGCCTGGATCGTGGCGGTCTGCGCCGCGACCACGCCGCCATCGATATCGGCATCCTCGCTGAGCGCGACATAGGAGCTAACGGTGGGCGGGTAGTAGTCCTGGGTGAAGTCGATGACCTCGTCCCGCTCGTCGGTGATGCTCATGCCGGCCATGATCGTGTCGTAGTTGCCGGAGACGAGGTTGGGGATGATCGAATCCCAGTCGTTGGTGACCCATTCGCAGGTCAGGCCGGCCCGCTCGCACAGCACGTTGCCGAGCTCGATTTCGAAGCCGTCAACAGTGCCGCTGTCGTTGATGAAATTGTACGGAGGATAGGCGCCCTCCGTGCCCATGCGGATCGTGTCCTGAGCGAAGGAGGCGGCGGGGGCGAGGGCGAGGCCCGCGGCGAGAAGAAGGGTGTTTTTCATTGTCGTCTCCCTGTGTGTGCCGGCGATGAAAGCCGCGAAATGCGCAAATCACAAGGTTTTTGGCCCAAAAATCGCAAGAATCCATGGCAAATGCCCGAAACTTGGGCAGTGTTGAGGGAGGAGCGCGATGGGCAGATATCGCCTCCCGAGCGCCTTAGTCCGCCGCCGGACCGCCATGGAAACGCCTTGTTTCGAAAATGGCCGGTAGAGCGCCGCTGCTCTGCCCCGCTAAGCACGCTCCAAGGCATTCAACGGGAGTTTGAGTAATGAGCGTCAAAGTTATTGCGACGATTGCGGCAGTCCTCGTCGGGGCGGCCGGCGCGGCCTCTGCCGCCACCATCGATTTCGACGTCAACCGCGGCTGGAGCAGCGCGGGGCAGACCTACGGCGACGTCACCGTCACCGGCGGTCATGTCGGCAGGGACGGGACGATCCTGACCAACACTAGCGCGGTCGCCAGCTGGTCCGGCAAAATGGGCGGCATCGGCGTCTGTTCGGGTCTGATCTGCACCACCGGCACGGCCGAGTGGGGCTCGCTTTTCGACCAGCACACGATCGACGGCAAGGGCGCGCCCGAAATGGCCTTCCTGTCGTTCGGATCGCTGGACGTGCAGATCGACTCCGTCACGCTGAGCTACTGGGGCAAAAGCGACGAGTTCGACTTCGCGAGCTACGCCTCGCTTGCGACCGGATCGAAGCCGATCAGCTTCACCAGCGATCACGACGCGGAGGGTGACAGCCCGGTCAAGACCTTCGCCTTCGCCGATGGCATGCTGACCGGCTCTCTCTTCGGCTTCGGTGCCAACTTCCACGACGACGCCTTCAAGCTGAAGAGCGTGACCTACAGCGAGATGCCTGCGACGGCGCCGGTTCCGCTGCCGGCCGCCGGCCTCATGCTGCTGGCCGCCCTCGGCGGTCTGGGCGGGATGCGCCGCCTGCGCCGCGGCTGATCGCCTGAAGGCTTTGATGACGAAGAGGGGCGGTCCGGTCGGGCCGCCCCTTTTTCATGGGGTCAGCCCGCGGCGTCCTTCGGCATCGTCGCGGAGAGGAACTGCCGCAGCCGCTCGGAGCGGGGCTGGCCGAAAAGCTGCTCCGGCGGGCCCTCTTCTTCGATCAGGCCCTTGTGCAGGAAGATGACGTGGTCGGCGCAATCGGCGGCCATCTTCATGTCGTGCGTGACGAGGACCATGGTCCGCCCCTCGTCGGCGAGGGACTTGATGACGCGCACCACCTCCTGCTCGAGCTCGGGGTCGAGGGCGCTGGTCGGTTCGTCGAAGAGCATGGCCTTGGGCTCCATGCACAGGGCGCGGGCGATGGCGGCGCGCTGCTGCTGCCCGCCGGAAAGCTGTGCGGGCCAGGCATCGGCCTTGTCGCCGATGCCGACGCGGTCGAGGTACTTGCGCGCCGCGGCCTCGACCTCGGCCTTGGGCCGGCCGAGGACATGGACCGGCGCCTCCATCACGTTCTGCAGCACCGTCAGATGGGCCCAGAGATTGAACTGCTGGAAGACCATCGACAGGTTGGTGCGGATGCGGGTGACCTGCGCCCGGTCGGCGGGGCGGCGGGCCTGCCCGGTGCCGGTCCAGCGCACCGGCTCTCCCTCGAAGAGGACTTCGCCCTGCTGGCTGTCCTCGAGCAGGTTGCAGCAGCGCAGCAGCGTGGACTTGCCCGAGCCAGAGGAGCCGATCAGCGCCACGACATGGCCGCGCGGGGCGGTGATGTCGACGCCCTTCAGCACCTCGAGCGCGCCGTAGGATTTGTGCAGGTCGCGGATCTCGATGACGTTGCTGGTGCTCACGGGGCCTCTGGAACCTTGGGGTGCAGGGCCACCACTACGGCGCAGGATCTGCACGAATGCAATCCATTTGAGCATCTGCCGCCGCGACCGGCAGCGGCGGGGGGCCGCGCCCGCCCGTGCGCTGGGCGGATCGCGCAAAGGATGGGCGCTGCGGCCTGCGCCTAGCGGCGCCGCGCCTCGACCGCCTGCCGCGCGCGGGCGCTGTCGGGATCGGAGATGCCGAGCAGCGGGGCGACCATGCGCATCAGCGAGTCCTCTTCGTCGTCGCGCTGGCCGTCGGTCAGCACCACATCCCAGAGGGCTTCCATCACGGCGGTCCGCTCCTCGTAGGGGACGCTGTCCTTGATGGCGCGGGTGAAGCGGACGGTATCGGGGGCCTCGTTCTCGAGCGCCTCGCAGTCCTGCCGCAGGGCCGCGGCATCCCCGGGCGTCAGGCCGTAGCGCGACGCGAGGATGCGGTCGATCCGCGCCACCTCGGCGGTATCGTAGGTGCCGTCGGAGCGGGCGATGCGGACGAGCAGCGCGCCGAGCGCCCGGCGGGCGTCGGGATCGGGCAGCGTCTCGGGGTCGGGCGCCGTCAGCCGGCGAAGCAGATCTGCAAACATGAAGCGAAGCTAGGGCGGCAGGGGCCGGGAGGGAAGGGAGGAATCACAGCATCGCGAAGCGGGCGGAGAGGGATTCAAGCTCCCGGTGCAGGCCGTAGGGCGGATTGACGATCAGCAGGCCGGAGCCGGCCATCCGGTGCCCTTCGCGCGCGGGTGGAAAGCGGACCTCGTGGCGCACCGCATCGGTCAGGTCCGGCTCGAGCGCGCGCAGCATCGGGGCATGGGGCGAGGGTTCGGCACGCCCGTCGAGCAGCGGGTACCAGAGCATCAGCACGCCCACCGGCCAGGCCTTGTGCAGCTTGCGCGTGAGGCGGGGGATGGTGCGGTAATCCTCCTTCACCTCCCAGGAGGGGTCGATCAGGCACAGCCCGCGCCGCGGCTCGGGCGGGGCGAGCGAAAGCGCGAGGTCGCCGCCGTCGCGCTTGTGCACCCGCAGCGGCCAGGGGGCGAGGGCTTCTGTCAGTGCGGCATGTTCGGCCGGGTGCAGTTCGGCCAGATCGCCGCGATCGCCCTCGCGCAGGGTCAGCGCTGCGATCATCGGAGAGCCGGGATAGGCCGCGGCGCCGTGCTTCGCGCGCACCGCGGCGATGGCGCGGGCATAGGGATGGGCGGCGGGGAACCAGTCCTCGCTGCGGGCGATGCCGCCCGCGGCCTCGCCGGTCTTGGCGGCCTCCTGGCCCGCAAGGTCGTAAAGGCCGCGACCGGCATGCGTCTCGATATAGCTGATCGGCTTGGCCTTGGAGGTCATCCGCGAGAGGATCCAGGCCAGCACCGCGTGCTTGTGCACATCGGCAAGGTTCCCGGCGTGGTAGGCGTGCTGGTAGGAAAGCATTGAGGATCCCCGGAATTGGCCTTGCCCCGGTTAGACGGGCCGCCGCCCGCGGGCAAGCTGTGGCGCCGCTGCTGCAGCCCGGTCAGGATCGGGCGCAGATCGGCCCGCAGCCTGTCGCCAGCGGATGAAGATGGCGTAAATGGGACAAGCCCCCAATGATCGAGAGAATCCCCATGGTCCTGCGCCAATCCCTGATCGCCGCCACGATCCTCATGCCCATGGCCGCAAGCGCCGGCAGCCTCGTTCAGCCGGTGGGCGAGCCGGTGATCGTCGGCAATGCGCCGGTGGCGCAGGCGCGGGTCGGCAATACCTTCGGCTTCACCCTGCGCGGCGGCGTCGCCACGCGGCCCGGCTACTTCGGCTCGGACGAGTACGAGGTCGGGCCCGACCTCGGCTTCGCGCTGGAGCGGCTGCGCTTCGGCTTCTTCGACATCGGCAACGACGATCCGGGCTACATCGCCACGGGCTTCGGCCTGCGCGGCTCCTTCCGCTACGTGCCCGAGCGCAGCGCCGACGACTACGAGGAACTGGCGGGCCTCGAGGATATCGACGCGACCTACGAGCTGGGCCTCGGCGTGACCTACAGCCAGCCCCTCTTCGAGGTCTTCGCCGACCTGCGCTACGGCATCGGCGGGCACGAGAGCCTCGTGGCCGAGCTGGGCGCCGATGCGATCCTGCGCGTCAGCGACCGCCTGACCCTGCGCGCCGGCCCGCGCGTCCTGCTGGGCTCGGACGACTACGCCAGCACCTATTTCGGCGTGACCGAGGCCGAGGCCGCGGCGAGCGACTACGCCGCCTATGACGCCGAGGGCGGGCTGCTGTCGGCGGGGGTCGAGCTTCAGGCCGCCTACATGCTGACCGAGCGCTGGGGCATCGAGGGCGCCGTGGGCTACGACCGCTTCCTGAACGACGCCGAGGACAGCCCGATCACGGTCGAGGACGAGCAGTTCACCGCCCGTCTCGGCGTCACCCGCCGCTTCGACTTCCGCTTCTAGGGTCTTCCCGAGCGAGGTCTTAGGGCCGCCCCGCCGATCCCGGCGCGGGCGGCCCGTTTCGTTGCGGCTGCAGTCAGTCGCCGATGGTGGTGATGCTGTCGATGCGGCCGCCGAGGTCGCTGCCGCCGGTCCCCGTCTCCACATCCGTCGCGCTGCCGATGCCGCTGCCGGTATCGTCGAGCGGATCGACGGTGCCCGGATCGGTGATGCTGTCGTTGTCGTTCAGGTCCTCGACGCCGCCGTCGATGTCGACGTCGCCCGAGGAGACGCTGCCGGCCAGCCCGCTGTCGATCTCTCCGGTCGTGGCGCGCAGGTCGTCCTGAAGGCCGTCCATCGTCGCGTCGATATCAGTATCGGCGGGGTCTATGTCAGTGGACAGGTCGACCTCCGTCTCCGCCCCGCCGCTCAGGTCGCTGTCGAGGCCGGTGGTGAGGCCTGCATCATCCGCCTCGCCCGTGGTGCCGCCAGTGGCCGAACCGGCGCCGCGCAGATCGGCGAGGAGCATCGAAAGCTCTGCCTCGCTCAGCACCCCGTCGCCATCCTCGTCGAAGCGGTCGAAGCTGCCGGCCTGCCATTCGGAGGCGCTGAGCGTGCCGTCCCCATCCGCGTCCCATTGCTGCAGCAGGTCCGTGGACGTCCCGGTGCCCTGCGCGAGGGCAGGGGCGGCGATCAGGGCGAGGATGGCGGTGAGGGGGGCTTTCATGGCGCGTCTCCGGCTGCTGGTGGCGCCGCCGCGCGGCGCCCTTTCAGCCAAGCAAACGCATGAGGCGGGACTGCGGTCCCGCCGCGGCCCCCCGGATCAGACGAGGCGGCTGTTGGCCACCGCCGCGCGCACGAAGTCGGCGAAGAGCGGGTGCGGGTCGAAGGGTTTCGACTTCAGCTCGGGGTGGAACTGCACGCCGATGAACCAGGGGTGATCGGCCCATTCCACGATCTCGGGCAGGCGCCCGTCGGGCGACATGCCGGAGAAGCGCAGGCCCTGCGCCTCGAGCGCCTCGCGGTACTTGGTATCGACCTCGTAGCGGTGGCGGTGGCGTTCCTCGATGGCGCCGGTGCCATAGACTTCGGCCACGCGGCTGCCCTCGGACAAATCGGCGGTATAGGCGCCAAGGCGCATGGTGCCGCCCTTGTCGTCGCCGGGGCGCCGCTCGACCACGCGGTTGCCCTGCACCCATTCCTTGAGGTGGTAGACCACCGGCTCGAACCGGCGCTTGCCCGAGGATTCGTGGTCGAACTCTTCCGACCCGGCAGAGGCGAGGCCGGCGACGTTGCGGGCCGCCTCGATCACCGCCATCTGCATGCCGAGGCAGATGCCGAGGTAGGGGATCTTGTGCTCGCGCGCGAATTGCGCGGCCTTGATCTTGCCCTCGGTCCCGCGCTCTCCAAAGCCGCCGGGCACGAGGATGGCATGGAAGCCCGACAGATGCGGGGCGGCATCCTCTCGGTCGAAGAGCTCTGCATCGACCCATTCGGTGCGCACCTTCACCCGGTTCGCCATGCCGCCATGGGTCAGCGCCTCGGCGATCGACTTATAGGCATCCTCGAGCTGGGTGTACTTGCCGACGATGGCGACGCGGACCTCGCCCTCGGCGTTCTCCAGCCGGTCCATGACGTCTTCCCACTTGTCCATCACCGGCTTGGGCGCCGGGGCGATCCCGAAGGCATCCAGCACCGCCTGGTCGAGGCCGACGCGGTGGTAGGCCAGAGGCGCCTCGTAGATGGACTTCAGGTCGTAGGCGGGAATTACCGCCTCTTTCCGGACGTTGCAGAAGAGGGCGATCTTCTCGCGCTCGCGCTCGGGGATCTCCTGCTCGGAGCGGCAGACGAGGACGTCGGGCGCAAGGCCGATGGAGCGCAGCTCCTTGACCGAGTGCTGGGTCGGCTTGGTTTTCAGCTCGCCGCTGGCGGCGAGGAAGGGCAGCAGCGTCAGGTGCATGAAGACGCATTGGCCGCGCTGCTTTTCCTGCGCGAACTGGCGGATCGCCTCGAAGAAGGGCAGGCCCTCGATATCGCCGACGGTGCCGCCGATCTCGCAGAGCATGAAGTCGACCTCGTCCTCGCCGATGGAGATGAAGTCCTTGATCTCGTTGGTGACGTGCGGGATCACCTGGATCGTCTTGCCAAGGTAGTCGCCGCGCCGCTCCTTCTCGAGGACGCTCGAATAGATGCGCCCGGAGCTGACGGAATCGGTGCGCCGCGCGGCGACGCCGGTGAAGCGTTCGTAATGGCCGAGGTCGAGGTCGGTCTCGGCGCCGTCGTCGGTCACGAAGACCTCGCCATGCTCGAAGGGCGACATCGTGCCGGGATCGACGTTCAGGTAGGGATCGAGTTTTCGCAGCCGCACGGTATAGCCGCGCGCCTGCAAGAGCGCGCCGAGCGCGGCGGAGGCGAGGCCCTTGCCCAGAGAGCTGACCACACCGCCGGTAATGAAGATGAAACGCGCCATCCCGTGTCCTGTTCTTTTGCAAGCCAGCCGCCGCGCCCGGACGAGAGGTCCGGGTTTCGCAGCATCACGGGAGTCAATGGTATCCCGATCCGGGGCCTCGGGGCAACCGGCGACGCTAGATTTCGTGGGGACATGCCCCGGGTTTCGCAAGTCTGGGGTCGGCCCGCGGGCCGACCGTCATGGCGCCGCTTGCCGCGGCGCCTGCCGGATCACTCGGCCTCGGGGATCACCGGGCCGTCGCCGGCCATGGGGGGCAGCAGGTCGCCGCCCAGCGGCGTGGCGGGCGCGGGCTCGTTCTCGGCCGGGATGGTGGCGGGATCGGTGTCGTCCCGGATGCGGTCGACGACGGAGGAGCCGCCGGCATTCTCGGCCGCGATAATCGTCATCGCGATGGAGGTCGCGATGAAGGCCACCGCGAGGCCCCAGGTCACCTTGGCCATGGCCGTCGCGGCACCGCGCCCGGTCATCGTGCCGCCCCCGGAAAAGCCCAGCCCGCCCCCTTCGGAGCGCTGCAGCAGCACCGCGCCGATCAGCGACAGCGCGAGGACGAGGTGGACGATGAGGACGACGTTTTCCATGCGATGCTCCGGCCCGGCAGGACGGGGCGTATCTAGAGGCGCGCGGCGCCTGCCGCAACCCGATTTGCGGTTTCGCCCCCGCCCGTGCATCGCTATAGCGGGCGACGGTCTAAGAGGGAGTGACCGGGAATGGCGAATGTGGCGGTGATCGGCACCCAGTGGGGTGACGAAGGCAAGGGCAAGATCGTCGACTGGCTGAGCGAACGGGCCGATGTCATCGCCCGGTTCCAGGGCGGGCACAACGCCGGCCATACGCTGGTCATCGACGGCACGGTCTACAAGCTGTCACTGCTGCCCTCGGGCATCCTGCGCCCCGGCAAGCTGAGCGTGATCGGCAACGGCGTCGTGCTGGACCCCTGGGCGCTGGTGGATGAGATCGCGCGGATCGAGGCGCAGGGCGCCAGCATCAGCCCCGAGAACCTGATGATCGCCGAGAACGCGCCGCTGATTCTGCCCGTCCACGGAGAGCTGGACCGGGCGCGCGAGGCCTCGAACTCTGTCGCCAAGATCGGCACCACGGGCCGTGGCATCGGCCCGGCCTACGAGGACAAGGTCGGGCGCCGGGCGATCCGGGTCGCCGATCTTGCCGACGAGGCGACGCTGGACGCGCGCATCGGGCGGCTGCTGACGCATCACAACGCGCTGCGCCGCGGGCTGGGGCTCGAGGAGATCGACGGCGCCGCGCTCAAGGCGCAGCTGCTGGAGATCGCGCCGAAAATCCTGCCCTATGCCGCCCCTGTCTGGAAGGTGCTGGACGAGAAGCGCCGCGCCGGCAGCCGCATCCTGTTCGAGGGCGCGCAGGGTAGCCTGCTCGACGTGGATTTCGGCACCTATCCCTTCGTCACCTCCTCGACCACGCTCTCGGGCATGGCAGCGACCGGCACCGGGATGGGGCCGGGGGCGGTCGGCTTCGTCCTTGGCATCGTCAAGGCCTATACCACCCGCGTGGGCGAGGGGCCGTTTCCCTGCGAGCTCGACGACGAGATCGGCCGGCACCTCGCGGACGTCGGCCGCGAGAAGGGCACCGTGACAGGCCGCAACCGCCGCTGCGGCTGGTTCGACGCCGTGCTGGTGCGCCAGACCTGCGCGCTGTCGGGCGTCAAGGGCATCGCGCTGACGAAGATGGACGTCCTCGACGGGCTGGACGAGCTGAAGATCTGCACCGGCTACCGGCTGGACGGCGAGGTGCTGGACTACCTGCCCACCGCCGCCGAGGCGCAGGCCCGGGTCGAGCCGATCTACGAGGTGATCGCGGGCTGGAAGGAAAGCACCCAGGGCGCGCGCAGCTGGGCCGACCTGCCGGCGCAGGCGATCAAATACGTCCGCCGCATCGAGGAGCTGATCCGCTGCCCCGTGGCCCTGGTCTCGACCTCGCCCGAGCGGGAGGACACGATCCTCGTCACCGACCCCTTCGCCGACTGATGGCGCTGAGCCACAAGGCCCGCAAGCGCTGGTCGCTGGTCATCCTGCTGATCGGCCTGCCGGCCTATATCGTCGTCGCCGTGACGGTGGTGAACCTCTTCGAGCGCCCGCCTATTCTGGTGGAGCTGGGGATCTACGTCGGCCTAGGGGTGGTCTGGGCGTTTCCGTTGAAGGCGGTGTTCAAGGGCGTGGGGAGGGCTGGGCCGGAGGAGTAGGAGGGCTACAAAGCAGCGGCTCGGACAAAGATTTTTTTGTAGCATATCCTTCTGGTCCGAACCGACCATTCTGACTGTACGCCATAGTTCTCGGGTCCAGCCCCGTTGTCTAAAACATCTGTGCTACAAGCTATTGATACGGATGTAGATCGAATATGCAGTTTGGACTGGAATTCACATACATTCGTTCTAGCTATTTAGATGATCCTTCACCTCCTTCAGTATTTCAAAGATACCAGGCGGGATGTCAGCCGCTGTCATTTCATCAATAACTCGCGACGCAGTTACCGTTACCTTCAATGCCTCCTGTATCCTTTTAGCGATTGAGGCGAAAACCAATTTTCCTGGAACGACTCGATATCTAAATTCTAAATCGTCCCAGTTACCTGTAAAGAATTTCTCCTCGTCGGCGGAGATAGTCCCGATATCTTTTTTTGACTTTTTCTCGACGTTATAGCTAATCCTCGCACCGATCCTCGCTGATAAGGTCTTCGATTTTACTTCGTCTAAGCTTGTGTTGATTGCCTCTGACACAACTGCCTTCCAATCAGCTGGAAGTTGATCACGGCCATACTTCTCAACAACCCTAGCAATCGCATCTGGAACTAAAAGCAGGTTTTCAATCTCTTTTCGTGGCAGCACTCGGCAAAGCGTGTCCTCATTGTTCACATTTTCTATGAAGTCGCTAATCTCCTCGTCGCAACGATAATCGCGATCAAAAATAGCGCACACCGGTATCTTGAATTCAAAGAAGTTTTCGAAAACCCAGGAGGAAGTTGTGACCCTCGTCCAATTTTCGAATCCATCCGTCTTCATAAGTGTTACGGAAGAGTTAGAAATGAAATCCATGCCAGCAAGATTTTTGGCAATTTTTGACAATATCTTTGCATCTTTACCTTCGAAATACAGAACTTTCTTTGTTTTTGCTAGCCGGGCGAACTGCGCGTTTTCTGAGCTACCGATCGCTGAGTAAACATCCGAATATCCAGATTCACCTTGAATTCTTTTGGCGCTTCTAGAGCCGGGCCGAATGATTAATATTTCGCCAGCTTCGGCGTCATTTATAATCTCTGTGGAATGTGTGGCAATGAAATATTGACCCACCCGTTGGCCGACTAGCCGGAGTAAGCGATGCTGTAAGTCAGGGTGCAAGTAAATGTCAGGCTCATCCAGAACAAGAGTGGAGACATGATTGGCAGTCGCAAGATGCATCATGGTTTGCATCCAAACTTGGAAACCGAATCCTGCCCATTGCACCTCTCTGACATGGGCTCCTTCTCGAAAGTACATCCGCACAACTGGGCGCTTGCTTCCTCGCTCGACTTCAGGTCGCTGGAGTCTTATGCCTGGCCACCCCAATTCGACTAAATCAGCAAACAGTGAAAACTCTTCTTCAGTTTTTTGGAGCCAGAAATTTCGAAAGTTGCGACTAGCAAGTCGGCTATACCGATTTTTCTCAACTGTTTCTTGCTGCACCAGTTCTTCGTTTTGCTCTAGTGGGCTAAGCGTCGGGACAATCGTCAGATTAAGTGGAAATTGATCTTGCAGAAATTGAGTGCTCTTTCGAGGTTGAAGTCCTGTTTTTAAATAGCACTCCAAAGGTCCGTCGCCCGACATCAAAATAGTAAAAGAGTTTCCATTGTCTAATTTTATAGAAACTCTCGCCCTAGAATCGCCAAAATTATGTATGCAGTATCTCAAGTCAGTTTGTACAGCCGAAGCTGGAACCTGCCAAGTCGAGCATACGCCGTCTTCACCCTGAGACTTTAAAATTGCGTTTCTACGAGCAACGTATCTCAGCGTATCGAAGGAAATCCTGAACGCATCCAGAGCTGTAGATTTTCCTGCGTTATTGGGTCCAACAAGGATATTCTTATCCCTCGCAGAGATTGAGAATCTAGGGAAGGTTTTGTAGTCGTGAAAATCAATCGACTTTATTTTACTCATTAAGACTCCCTATTGGACGGCAGTGCTTGTATATGGGTCTTTCGAGAGGAAATATATCTTCTCTATAGATCGACAAGCTAGTAGATTCAGTTGGTGCGGAAAGCCTATGCACTCTAAATGAGATTAAGAAGACAATTTTCCATACAGCTCGCTCGTGCTCAACGACACCAATGACCGGTTCCCGCCCTATGTTGTCGTCTGCCAAGGGTGGCAAGTCCCCCCCCCCCTCCTCAATACCCCCCCTCCTTCGACACCACCCCGTGCAGCGCCTCGCGCTCTCCGTCGCGCCAGGCCTCCAGGTTCTGCCGCAGGATCGCGCGCATCCGGGCGGTGGTGCTGGGGGCCTTCCAGGAGGTGTGGGCGGTGAGGTGGACGCGGGGGTGGGTGTAGAGCCAGTGGCCCTCCTCGGGCGGCTCGGGGGTGGCGACGTCGAGGGAGGCGCGGGCGAGGCTGCCCTCGTCGAGCGCGGCCTTGAGCGCGTCCTGGTCGACATGGGCGCCGCGGGCGATGTTCACGAGGTGGGCGCCCTCCTTCATCCGGGCGAAGGCCTGCGCATCGAGGATGCCGCGCGTCGCCTCGGTCAGCGGCAGGCAGAGGACGAGGGCGTCGGCGCGGGCGAGGACCTCTTCCTTCGGGGCGGCCTCGACCCCCTCCATGCCCGAGGGGCCCTCGTGACGGCGGGCGGCGAGGACCTCCATGTCGAAGGCGAGGGCGCGGCGGGCGATCGCCTTGCCGATCTCGCCGAAGCCCAGAAGGCCAAGGGTCTTTCCGGCGAGATTGCCGAAGCGGTGCTTTTCCCACTGCGCCTTGTCCGTAACGCGCATGGCGGGGAGATCCTGCACGTGGTCCAGCAGGCAGCCCATGACGTATTCCGAGATCGCGGTGGCCTGGGCGCCGCGGCTGACCGTCAGGATCGGCACCTCGAGCAGCCAGTCCGGCACGTAGTCGATGCCGGTGGAGCTGAGGTGCGCCCACTCTACCGCGCCGGGCCAGCCTTCTGGGCGGGGGGTGTCGTGGTTCAGACCGCCGGCGTTCTCGGGATCGAGGAGGAGGGCATCGGTGCCCTCGGGCAGCCGGTAGGGTGCGGCGGGGTCGTTGGCGGCGAACTCCACCCCCTCGACCGGGCCGAGTTTCTTTAGGCTGGCGTCGGTGTACTGGTGGGCGATCTTCATGGCAGTCTCCGCAGGCGGTCGGTGAGAAGGGTGAAGAAGCCATCCGCATCGACATCGCCGATGAAGAGGGCGTTGGGGGCGCACTCCGTCACGCCCCACCAATCGGCGACGGTCATGCCGAGGGTGAGGTCGGACTGGGTCTCGATCTCGACGTTGATCTCGCGGCCGGTAAAGAGGTCGGGGCGCAGCAGGAAGGCGATGACGCAAGGGTCGTGCAGCGGCGCGCCTTGGGTTCCGTATTTCGCCGTGTCGAAGCGTTCGAAGAAGCCGAGCCAGCCGGTGACGGCCTCGGCGGCACTGGTGCCGAGGGCGGTGATGGCCGCGATCCGGGGCGGCGTGGCGAGCACCTTGTGCGTGACGTCGAGCGGCAGGACGGTGATCGGGCGGCCGCAGGCGAAGACGGCGCGCGCGGCCTCGGGGTCGACGAAGATGTTGAACTCGGCCGCCGGGGTGATGTTGCCGACCTCGAAATAGGCGCCGCCCATCAGGACGATGCCGGCCACACGCTCGACCACGTCGGGGGCGCGGGCGAAGGCACTGGCGAGGTTGGTGAGCGGGCCGAGGGCGCAGAGCGTGACGGAGCCGGCGGGTTCGCGGCGCAGCGTGTCGATGATGAAATCGACGGCGTGCTCCTCCTGCAGCGGCATCGAAGGGTCGGGCAGGTCGGCGCCGTCGAGGCCGGTCGCGCCATGGACATGCTCTGCCGTCTTCAGCGGGCGCAGCAGGGGCGCCTCGCAGCCGGCGAAGACGGGGGTCTCGGGGCGCTGCGCCAGCTCGCAGGTCACGCGGGCGTTCCGCTGCGCGAGGGGCAGGGGCACGTTGCCGGCGACGGCGGTGATGCCGAGCACCTCGATCTCCTCGGGCGAGGCGAGGGCGAGCAGGATCGCGATGGCGTCGTCCTGCCCGGGATCGGTGTCGATGATGATCTTGCGCGGCGTCATGGTTCCCCTCCCTCTGCGCGGCGCAGTCAATCAGGCGCCGGGGGCGCTGGCCAGAGGGGAGGCGGGGTAGAAGGCAAGCTCGTCGTGGATCGGCCCGGCCTTGGTGAGGGTGGAGCGGTAGAGCGCGAGGCCCTCGACCGTCACGGGCGGGCTGGGAAAACCGTCCCAGGTGGCGAGGGTGCGGGCGAGGCGCGCCTCGTCCTGCGGGTCCATCGGGCCGAGCCGGGCGAGGGTGACATGCGGGCGGAAGCGGCGGCGTTCGAGCACGATGTCTGCGCCGTAAAGGGCGGCACGGATCTTCTCGTGCAGGGCCGCGACGGGGGCGGGGTCGGCGAGGCCAGCCCAGAGCGTCTCGGGGCGCTTGCCGGGGGCATGAAGCCCGCGCAGCTGCATCTGAAAGGGGGCGAAGCGCAGCCCCTCGAGCGCCTCGTGCGCGGCCTCTACCGCGTGATCGGGCTGCTCGCCCAGAAAGGCGAGGGTCAGGTGCAGCTGCTCGGGGTCGGTGGGGGTGCCGAAGGGCAGCGCCTCCTGCACGGTTTCAAGGGCGATGCGGGTGGCGCGGGGCAGCGGGATGGCGATGAAGCAGCGCATGGCCCGGAGGGTGGCGTCGCCCGCGCCGGGCCGCAAGGGGGGCGTTGCGCGGCGCCACTGCCGCCCGCGCGGTGCTGTCAGCCCGCGTAAGGACCCCTTCGGCAGAGTGAGCCTCAAGACGCGGCAAGCGGAAGGGGCGGGCGATGTTCGAGATGTTCAGACGCGGGACCGGCGAGGCGGCGGCGCAGGCGGGCGAGGCCCCGGCGGAGCGCAAGGCGAGTGCCGTCCGGGCCAGCACCTGGCCCGGCGCGGGGCGCGTGGCCTGGACCCCGCGCGAGAGCGGGGCGCTGACGCGGGCAGGCTTTGCCGCGAACCCGGTCGGCTTTCGCGCGGTCAAGATGATCGCCGAGGCGGCGGCGGCGCTGCCACTGGTGCTGCAGGACCGCCGCCGCCGCTACGACACGCACCCGATGCTCGATCTGCTGGCCCGGCCCAATGCCGCGCAGGGCCGGGCAGAGCTGCTGGAGGCGCTTTACGGCCAGCTGCTGCTGACGGGAAACGCCTATATCGAGGCCGTGGGCGAAGAGGGGCTGCCACTTGAGCTGCATGTCCTGCGGTCGGACCGGATGGCGCTGGTGCCGGGGCCGGACGGCTGGCCCATGGCTTACGACTACACCGTCAACGGCAAGGCGCATCGCTTTGCCTTGGGGGGCGGGCCGTCCCCGGTCTGCCATATCAAGAGCTTTCACCCGCAGGACGATCACTACGGCTTCACCCCGCTGCAGGCGGCGGCGAGTGCGGTCGACGTCCACAATGCCGCCAGCCGCTGGTCGAAGGCGCTGCTGGACAATGCCGCGCGGCCTTCGGGCGCGCTGATCTACCGCGGCGCCGACGGGCAGGGCGCGCTGGGGCAGGACCAGTACGACCGGCTGGTGAGCGAGATGGAGATGCAGCATTCGGGCGCCCGCAACGCGGGCCGGCCGATGCTGCTGGAGGGCGGGCTGGACTGGCGGCCGATGGGCTTTTCCCCCTCGGACATGGAGTTCCAGCAGACCAAGGAGGCGGCGGCGCGCGAGATCGCCGTGGCCTTCGGCGTGCCGCCGATGCTGCTGGGGATCCCCGGCGACGCCACCTACGCCAATTACCAGGAGGCGAACCGAGGCTTCTACCGGCTGACGGTGCTGCCGCTGGCCGCCCGCGTCACCGGCGCGCTGGCCGACTGGCTGGGCGATCACGCCGGCAGCCATGCCGAGCTGCGCCCCGACCTTGACGGGGTGCCGGCGCTGGCGGCCGAGCGCGAGGCGCAGTGGCGCCGCGTCGGCGAGGCGACCTTCCTGACCGAGGCCGAGAAGCGGCGCCTGCTGGGCCTGCCCGAGGTGGCGCCGGGGCGGACCGCGCAGGAGGAGGCGCAGGATGGCTGAGGAATGGCGCGAGTTCGCCTGTGCCCCGGGCCTGCGGATCGAGGCGCACGAGAGGCTGGTCGAGCTGCAGTTCACGCAGGTCTCGATCGCCCTGAGCAAGATCGAGGCGACGATGGAGCGGCTGGAGCGGCGGCTGTGGCTGGCGGTCTACGGCGTGGTCGCCGCGGTGCTGGTGCAGGGGGTGCAGCAGCTTCTGGATATGGCGGCATGACGGGAGGGACGATGGAGCTGGAACTGAAATTCGCGGGCGCGGGCGCCGGGCCGGTGACCCTGGCCGAGGGCGAGACGGGCACGGTGCTGTCGGGCCACGCCTCGCTTTTCGGGGCGCGGGACGGCGGCGGCGACGTGGTGATGCCCGGCGCCTATGCCGCGGGCCTCAAGCGGTTGGCGGCGCGCGGGGGACGGGTGCGGATGCTGTGGCAGCACGACCCGGCCCAGCCGATCGGCGTCTGGGACGAGGTGTGCGAGGATGCGCGCGGTCTCTTCGTGAAGGGCCGGCTGCTGACCGAGGTGGCGCGGGGACGCGAGGCGGCGGCGCTGATCGCCGCCGGCGCGATGGACGGGCTGTCGATCGGCTACCGCACCCTGCGCGCCAGCAAGCGCCCCGAGGGCGGCCGGTGCCTCGAGGAGGTGGAGCTTTGGGAGGTCTCTCTCGTGACCTTCCCGATGCTGACCGGGGCCCGCGTCGGCGGCGGCGGCATCGCCGGCAAGGCGGCGGCCCCCTTGGACGATCTGGCCCGCGCGCTGGGCGCGGGGCGGGCGGCACTGGCCCGGCGGCGGGCCGATCTTCGGGGAGAGGTGCAATGAGCGATCAGGACATCTCGGCCGCAATGGCCGGGTTCATCAGCGAATGCAGCGGGTTCGCGGATGATGTGAAGGCAAGACTTCAACAGCAGGATGACAGGATGACCAAGCTGGACCGGAAAGCGGGCTACATCGGGGCGCGTCACGCGCTGGCCACCAAGACCGAAGATGCGGCGGCGCCGCATGTTCAGGCCTTCGGCGCCTACCTGCGCTCGGGCGACGACGACGGGCTGCGGGGCCTGACGCTCGAGGGCAAGGCGATGAGCACCGCGGTGGCGGGCGACGGCGGCTACCTCGTCGATCCGCAGACCTCCGAGACGGTGCGCGGCGTGCTGAGCACCACGGCCTCGATCCGGGCCATCGCCAATGTGGTGACGGTGGACGCGACCTCCTACGACGTGCTGATCGACCATACCGAGATGGGCGCCGGCTGGGGCAGCGAGGCCGGCCCGGTGGCCGAGACCGGCACCCCGGTGATCGACCGCATCACCATCCCGCTGCACGAGCTCTCGGCGATGCCCAAGGCCTCGCAGCGGCTGCTGGACGACAGCGCCTTCGACATCGAAAGCTGGCTGGCCGGGCGCATCGCCGACAAATTCGCCCGCTCCGAGGCGGCGGCCTTCGTGCTGGGCGACGGCGTGGGCAAGCCGCGCGGCTTCCTGGACTACGACCGGATCGAGAACGAGCTGTGGGAGTGGGGCCATATCGGCACCGTCGACACGGGCGTTTCGGGCGGCTTCCCCAGCGATGCGCCCGCCGATCCCATCGTCGAGCTGGTCTACGCGCTGGGCGCCGAATACCGCGCGGGCGCGAGCTTCGTGATGAACTCCAAGACCGCGGGGGCGGTGCGCAAGCTCAAGGATGCCGACGGGCGGTTCCTCTGGTCCGACGGCCTTGCCGCCGGAGAGCCGGCGCGTCTGCTGGGCTACCCGGTGCTGGTGGCCGAGGACATGCCCGACATCGCGGCCGGCGCGGTCGCCATCGCCTTCGGCAACTTCGAGGCCGGCTACACCATCCCCGAGCGGCCCGACCTGCGCGTGCTGCGCGATCCCTTCAGCGCCAAGCCGCATGTGCTGTTCTACGCGACCAAGCGCGTGGGCGGCGGCGTCAGCGATTTCGCCGCGATCAAGCTGCTGCGCTTCGCGGACAGCTGATGAGGGGGTGGGCCGCCCCGACGCCGGGGCGGCCGCGTCAGGCGGACAGGAGGCCGGAGATGGTGATCGAGGACGGGGGAATCGCGGAAGGGGCCCTGCCGCTGGCGGCGTTTCGCGCGCATCTGCGGCTGGGCTCGGGCTTTGCCGAGGAGGGGCTGCAGGACCCGGTGCTGGCCGGCTTCCTGCGCGCCGCGCTGGCGGCGATCGAGGGGCGCACCGGCAAGGTGCTGCTGGAGCGCGAGATGGCGCTGCGGCTGACCTGCTGGAGCGATCCGGCCCGGCAGGCGCTGCCCCTGGCGCCGGTCAGCGCCGTCGTCTCGGTCGCGCGGGTCGCGGCGGATGGCGTGGTGCTGCCGGTCGAGGGCTGGCGGCTGGTGCCGGACATGCAGAGCCCGGCGCTCGAGGCGGGGCCGGGCGGCTGGCCCGCGCTGCCGCCGGGCGGGGCGCTGCGGATCGCGGTGCTGGCGGGCTTCGGGCCGGAATGGACCGACGCGCCCGCCGATCTGCGGCAGGCGGTGCTGATGCTGGCCGCGCATTACTACGAGTTCCGGCACGACACCGGCCTCGGCTCGGGCTGCATGCCCTTCGGCGTGACGGCCCTGATCGAGCGGTTCCGCCCGGTCCGGCTGGGAGGCCGGGGATGAGGGTGCCGCGGCTGAACCGGGCCCTCGTGCTCGAGGCGCCGCAGCGCAGCCCCGACGGGGCCGGCGGCTGGATCACCCAGTGGCAGGCGCTCGGCACCCTCTGGGCCGAGATCGACGCGCGGTCCGGCCGGGCCGGGGCAGCGGCGGCGGGCGACGAGGTCAGCCTGACGCGGGTGCGCATCACGCTGCGCGGCGCGCCGATGGGCAGCCCGCGCCGCCCGATGCCCGAGCAGCGGCTGCGCGGGGCGGGGCGGGTCTTTCGCGTCCTCGCGGTGCGCGAGGCGGACCCGGAGGGGCGCTACCTCGTGCTGGATACCGAAGTGGAGGTGGCGCGATGAGCTACGGCGCGGGGGAGGCCCTTCAGGGGGCGGTCTACCAGCGGCTGCCGGGCTGGCCGGCGCTGACCGATCTGGTCGGCGGCGCGATCTACGACGCGGTGCCCGCCGGCGCGCTGCCAGCGCTCTACGTCGCGCTGGGGCCGGATCTAGCGCGCGACCGCAGCGACATCTCGGGCAGCGGGGCGGAGCATGAGTTCACCGTCTCGGTCGTGACCGAGGCGGCGGGGTTCGCCGGCGCCAAGGCCGTCGCGGCGGCGGTCTCGGACGCGCTGGTGGGCGCCGATCTGGCGCTGGCGCGCGGACGGCTGGTGGCACTGGGGTTCTACCGCGCGAAGGCGCAGCGGATCGACGGCGGCGCAAGGCGGCGCATCGAGCTGAGCTTTCGCGCGCGGGTCGACGACGGAATTTAAGGCAGGACAGGAGGATACGACATGGCGGTTCAGAGCGGAAGCGACCTGCTGCTGAAGGTGGACATGACCGGCGACGGCATGTTCGAGACGATGGCCGGGCTGCGCACCACGCGCCTCAGCCTGAACGCGGAAAGCGTCGAGGTGACCTCGCTGGGCAGCGGCGGCCGCTGGCGCGAGCTTCTGTCGGGCGCCGGTGTGCGCAGCGCGCAGGTCGCCGGATCGGGCGTCTTCCGCGACGAGGCCACCGATGAGCGGGCGCGGCAGATCTTCTTCGACGGGCTGACGCCGGATTTCCAGGTGATCCTGCCCAGTTTCGGCATCATCGAGGGGCCGTTCCAGATCATCGGGATCGACTACGCCGGCACCGTCAACGGCGAGGCGACCTTCGAGCTGTCGCTGGCCTCGGCCGGGGAGATGACCTTCGCGCCGGAGCCGGAGTGATGGCCAATCCGCTGGCAGGCGAGGTGACGGTCACGCTGGACGGCGTGCCGCACCGCGCGAAGCTGACACTCGGCGCGCTGGCGGAGCTGGAGGACGCGCTGGGCGAGGACAGCCTGACGGCGCTGATCGCCCGCTTCGAGGGCGGCGCCGTCTCGAGCCGGGATGTCCTTGCGCTGCTGACAGCCGGCCTTCGGGGCGGCGGCTGGCAGGGCGGCCGGGCGGAATTGCTGACGGCCGATCTGGCGGGCGGCCCGCTCGGCGCGGCCAGGGCGGCGGCGCAGCTTCTGGCGCGCGCCTTCTCGGTGCCCGCGTGAACTGGGGCGCCCTGATGCGGGCGGTGCTGCACGACCTTGGCCTGCGACCGGCTGAGTTCTGGGCCCTGACCCCGGCAGAGCTGCGGCTGATGCTGGGCGCGGGGGCCGCGCCGATGGGCCGCGAAAGGCTGGAGGAGCTGCTGGCCGCCTATCCCGACAGGGGCCGAGACGCCAAGGAGAGACGCGATGACGGATGAGGATCTGGACGCGCTGGAGCGCGCAATGGCATCGGCCGGCGGCATGACCGCGGCCTTCACCGAGGAGCTGGGGCAGATGCGCCGCGCGCTGGGCGCGACGACGCGCGATCTCGGCACGCTGGAGCGCGGCTTCTCGCGCGGGCTGCAGCGCGCGCTGAACGGCGTGGTCGTCGGCGGGGATCGCATGGCGGAGGTCTTGCACGGCCTCGCCGGGAGCATGGTCAAGACCGTCCATGCCGCCGCGACGAAGCCGGTCACCGACCATGTCGGCGGTCTTCTGGCGCAGGGGCTGAACGGGCTCGTCTCTGGGCTGATGCCCCATGCCCGCGGTGGCGCCTTGGCGGGCGGGCGCACTGTGCCCTTCGCCCGCGGCGGCGTGGTGACGGGGCCGGTGGCCTTTCCGATGCGCGGCGGCACCGGCCTGATGGGCGAGGCGGGGCCAGAGGCGATCATGCCGCTGACCCGCGGGCCGGACGGCAGCCTTGGCGTCGCGGCGCAGGGCGGCGCGCGGCCCGTGCAGGTGACGATCAACGTCAGCAGCCCCGATGTCGCCGGCTTCCGCCGCAGCCAGGGCCAGATCGCCGCCGAGGTCGCGCGCGCGGTCACCCGCGGCGCCCGAAACCGCTGATCCAAAGCGCGAAGAACGAAAGGTAGGGCTATGGAATTCCACGAGGAACGCTTTCCCATCGCGGTCAGCTTCGGCGCCTCCGGCGGGCCCGAGCGGCGCACCGAGATCGTCACCCTGACCAATGGCTACGAGGAGCGGAACACGCCTTGGGCGAACAGCCGGCGCCGCTATGACGCCGGCGCGGGGCTGCGCAGCCTCGACGATCTGGCCGAGGTCTTCGCCTTCTTCGAGGCGCGGCGCGGGCCGCTGCACGGCTTTCGCTGGAAGGACTGGGCGGACTACAAGTCCTGCGCCCCGAGCGAGGCGATCGACGCGCTCGACCAGCAGATCGCGCTCGGCACCGATGCCGACGACACCTTTGCGCTGATCAAGACCTATGGCGAGGGCGCCCATGCCTGGCAGCGCCGGATCGAGAAGCCGGTGCCGAACCGGGTGCTGATCGCCGTCTCGGGCGATCCGCAGATCGAGGGGGTGGATTACGAGCTGGACGATACGACCGGCCTCGTCACCTTCAGCCATCCGCCGGCCTTGGGCGCGGTGATCTCGGCGGGGTTCGAGTTCGACGTGCCGGCCCGCTTCGACACCGAGCGGCTCGAGGTCTCGGTCGAGACCTTCGGCGCCGGCGCCATGCCGCGCATCGAGGTCGTGGAGATCCGGCTGTGAGCGGGGCGCAGCTTCTGGCGCACCTCGAGGGGCAGGTCAGCACCGTCTGCCGCTGCTGGGCCGTGACGCTGGCGGATGGCCGCGTGGAAGGGTTTACCGACCACGATGGTCCGCTGGATTTCGAGGGCATCGCCTTCCGCCCCGAAGCGGGGATGAGCGCGCGGGCGCTGGTGCAGGGCACCGGCCTCTCGATCGACAACAGCGAGGCGCTGGGCATCCTCTCCTCCGCCGCGATCAGCGAGGCGGATATCGAGCGCGGGCTGCTCGACGGCGCCGGCGTCCGCATCTGGCTGGTGAACTGGCAGGCGCCCGAGGCGCGGCTGCTGCGCTTTGCCGGCACCGTGGGCGAGATCCGGCGCGGCGGCGGCGTCTTCCAGGCCGAGCTGCGCGGGCTGACGGAGCCCTTGAACCAGCCGCAGGGCCGCGTTTTCCAGCGCGACTGCACCGCGGTGCTGGGCGATGCCCGCTGCCGGGTCGACCTGTCGCAGCCGGGCTATACCGTCGAGGTGGCGGTTCAGGCGGTCGAGGATGCCGAGGTCACGGTTCCGGGCCTGACGCAGGAGGCGGGCTGGTTCGCGCGCGGCAGCCTGACCGTCCTGTCGGGCGAGGCAGAGGGGCTGTCCGGCGCGATCAAGAGCGACCGGGGCGGCGATCCGCGGCGCATCGCGCTGTGGCAGCCGCTGCGCGCGGCGCTGCGGCCCGGCGACAGGCTGCGGCTGCAGGTGGGCTGCGCCAAGCGCTTTGCCACCTGCCGGCAGAAATTCGACAACCTGATCAATTTCCAGGGCTTTCCGGACCTGCCCTCGGACGACTGGCTGGCCGCTGTGCCGAGGAGCACCGCCGATACCAGCGGCGGCAGCCGCAGGTGAGCCGGGTCGTGCAGGCGGCGCGCGGCTGGATCGGCACGCCCTACGTGCATCAGGCCAGCGCGAAGGGCGCGGGCTGCGACTGCCTCGGCCTCCTGCGCGGGGTCTGGCAGGAGCTGGCCGGCGCGCCGCCCGAGGTGCCGCCGCCCTATACCCCCGACTGGGGTGAGCCGCAGCGGGCCGAGCTGCTGCACGAGGCGGCGCTGCGGCACCTGGCCCCCCTCGAGGCGCCCGGGCCGGGCGACCTGCTGCTGTTCCGCATGCGCGCGGGATCGGTGGCCAAACATCTGGGGATCTGCACCGGCGCGGGCTTCGTCCATGCCTGGCAGGGACATGGCGTTGTCGAAAGCGCCTTTACCGCGCCCTGGCGCAGGCGGCTTGCAGCCGCCTTCGCGCTGGCCGCGCGGCTCGACTGACACCACCAAGGCGCCGCAGCGCGCAGGGAGATGAACCATGGCGACGATCGTTCTTTCGGCTGCGGGGCTGGCCCTCGGCGGCTCTGTCGGCGGCACGGCGCTGGGGCTGTCGGGCGCGACGCTGGGCCGCTTTGCCGGCGCGGCGCTCGGGGCGGCCATCGACAGCCGGCTTCTGGGGCAGGGCAGCGATGCGGTGGAGACCGGGCGGATCGACCGCTTCCGCCTGACCCGCGCCGGCGAGGGCGGGGCGATCCCGCGCCTTTACGGGACCATGCGGCTGGGCGGGCAGGTGATCTGGGCCTCGCGTTTCCTCGAGGATCGCGAGACGACGGGCGGCGGCAAGGGCGCGCCGCGCCAGCCGAAGGTGACGGAGTTCTCCTATACCGTCAGCCTTGCCGTCGCCCTTTGCGAGGGGCCGATCACCCGGCTGGGGCGGATCTGGGCCGACGGGCAGGAGATCCCGCGCGAGAGCCTGACCCTGCGCGTCTACGAGGGGACGGAGGACCAGCTGCCCGACCCGAAGATGGAGGCGATCGAGGGGATCGGCCGCGTGCCGGCCTATCGCAGCACCGCCTATGTCGTGATCGAGGATCTGCCGCTGGGCCAGTTCGGCAACCGCGTGCCGCAGTTCAGCTTCGAGGTGCTGCGCCCCGTCCCCGAGGAGGTCGGCGACGGCTCCGTCGCGCATCTCGTGCAGGGCGTGGCGCTGATCCCGGGCACCGGGGAATACGCGCTGGCGACGGAGCCCGTGCACCTCGAGCGGTCCTTCGGAGAGATGGTGCCCGCCAACGTCAACACGCCCTCGGGCCTGCCCGATTTCGTCACCGCCGCCGAGACGCTGACCGAGGAGCTGCCCAATTGCGGCACCGTCAGCCTTGTCGTCAGCTGGTTCGGCACCGACCTGCGCATGGCCGACTGCCGCATCCGCCCGCTGGTCGAGCAGGCCGAGGAGGACGGGCAGGAGATGCCCTGGACCGTCTCGGGCGTGACCCGCGCCGAGGCGGGCATCGTTCCGCTGGACGAGGGGCGCCCGGTCTACGGCGGCACCCCGGCGGATGCCTCGGTGATCCAGGCGATCCAGGAGTTGAAGTCGCGCGGGCAGAAGGTCGTCTTCTATCCCTTCATCCTGATGGACCAGATGGCCGGCAACGGCTTGCCCGACCCCTACGGCGGGGGCGAGCAGCCCGCGCTGCCCTGGCGCGGCCGCATCACGCTGAGCCGCGCGCCGGGGCAGGCGGGCAGCCCCGACGGCACCGCCGCGGCGGGGGCGCAGGTCGCCGCCTTCTTCGGCGGCGCGCAGCCGGGCGACTTCGACGGGCTGGACTATACAGGCCCCGAGGACTGGGGCCTGCGCCGCTTCATCCTGCATTGCGCGGCGCTGTGCCGCGCGGCGGGCGGGGTCGATGCCTTCTGCATCGGATCGGAACTGCGGGGCATCACGACGGCGCGCGGGGCCAGCGGCTTTCCGGCGGTGCAGGCGCTGCGGGTTCTGGCCGCCGACGTGCGGGCCATGCTGCCGGGCACGAAGATCTCCTATGCCGCGGACTGGTCGGAATACCACGGCTACCAGCCGGCGGAGGGCGGCAAGCTCTTTCACCTCGACCCGCTCTGGGCGGACGGGAACATCGATTTCATCGGCATCGACAACTACATGCCGCTTTCGGACTGGCGGGAGGGGACCGATCACCTCGACGCACAGACCTTCGACGCGATCTATGACCTCGATTACCTGACCGGCAACGTCGCGGGCGGCGAGGGCTATGACTGGTACTATGCCAGCCCCGAGGCGCGGGATGCGCAGCTGCGCACCCCGATCGAGGATTACCTCGGCGAGCCCTGGGTTTGGCGCTACAAGGACCTCGCGAGTTGGTGGGCTAACCCGCATTACGACCGCCCCTTGGGCGAACGGGCAGAGACGCCGACCCCCTGGGTGCCGCGCAGCAAGCCGATCTGGTTCACCGAGCTGGGCTGCCCCAGCGTCGACAAGGGCACCAACCAGCCCAATGTCTTCGTCGATCCCAAATCCTCGGAAAGCGCGCTGCCCTATTACTCGGACGGCACGCGGGACGAGCTGATCCAGCTTCAGTACCTGCGCGCCGTGCACCGGCATTTCGGCGATCCGGCGAACAACCCGGCCTCGGATGTCTACGACGGGCGGATGCTGGATACCGCGCGGATGCTGGTCTGGGCCTGGGACGCGCGGCCCTATCCGTGGTTCCCGGCGCGGGACGAGGTCTGGGCCGATGGCGAGAACTGGCGCCTGGGGCACTGGATCACCGGGCGCACCGCGTCCTGGACGCTGGCCTCGGTCGTCGAGGCGATCTGTCGCCGTGCCGGGGCGGTCCCCATCGATACCTCGGCCCTCTGGGGGCTGGTGCGCGGCTACCTCTTGGACGAGGTCGGCAGTGCGCGCGCGGCGCTGCAGCCGCTGATGCTGGCGCATGGCTTCGACGCGGTGGAGCGGGGCGGGGTCCTTTCCTTCCGCCTGCGCGGCGATGCGCCTGCGGCGAGCATCGAGACCGGCGAGACGGTGCACCTTTCCGAGCAGCCGCCGATCGAGATCACCCGCGCCGCCGAGGCCGAGGTCTCGGGCCGGGTGCGCCTATCCTACATCGAGGCGGGCGGCGATTACGAGCAGCGCACCGCCGAGGCGATGACGCCGGACGACGCGGCCCTGACCGTCGCCGGCACCGAGCTGCCGCTGGCGCTGACCCGCGCGGAGGCAAAGCAGATCGCCCTGCGCTGGCTGGCCGAGGCGGAGACCGCGCGCGAGACCGCGCGTTTCGCCCTGCCGCCCTCGCGCCTCGCGCTGGGTGCGGGCGATACGGTCACGCTCGAGGGGCCGGGGGGCAGCTGGCGCATCGACCGGGTGGAGCAGGCCGAGGCGCTGCAGATCGAGGCCGTGCGCACGCAGCCCGCGCTTTACCGCGAGGCGCCGGTGACGGACGAGCCGCCGCGCATGGGCGCCTTCACCCCGCCGGTGCCGGTGGTCGGCACCTTCCTCGACCTGCCGCTGCTGACCGGGGACGAGGTGCCGCATACGCCGCATTTCACCGCCGCCGCGCGGCCCTGGCCCGGCTCCGTCGCGCTGTATGATGCGCCGACGGACAGCGACTACGATGTCGACATGGTGCAGCCCGTGACCGCGATCCTCGGCACGACGCTCAGCGCGATGCAGGCGGCGCGGCCGGGGGTCTGGGACCGGGGGCCTGCGCTGCAGGTCAAGCTGGTCTCGGGCGCGCTGCGCAGCGCCACCGAGGCCGCGCTGCTGGCCGGCGCCAATGTCATGGCGATCGGCGACGGCGCCTCGGATCTGTGGGAGGTGTTCCAGTTCGCCGAGGCAGAGCTGGTCGCGCCGAATGTCTACGATCTGCGCCTGCGGCTGCGCGGGCAGGCCGGGACCGACGGCGTGATGCCGCAGGACTGGCCGGCGGGCAGCCGCGTGGTGCTGCTGGACCGCGCGGTGCGGCAGGTCACCTATCCGCCTTCCATGCGCGGGGTGGCGCGGCATTACCGCTACGGGCCGGCGCAGCGGGCGCTGGACGACGCGACCTTCCGGCACGAGGTCCGCGCCTTCGAAGGCGTCGGCCTGCGGCCCTACAGCCCCTGCCACCTGCGCGCCGCGCCCGATGGCGCGGGCGGGCTGCGGATCGGCTGGACCCGGCGCACCCGCATCGGCGGCGACAGCTGGACCGGCCCCGATGTGCCGCTGGGCGAGGCGAGCGAACGCTACCTTCTGGAGGTGCTGGTGGACGGCGCCCTCGCGCGGTCGGAGGTGCTGACAGCGCCGGCTTGGCACCTCGATGCCGCCACGCGCGCGGCGCTGGGCGCGGGCCCGGTGGTGATCCGCGTCGCCCAGCTCTCGGAGGTCTTCGGCCCCGGCCCCTTCGAGGTGCTTTCCCTCTGATGCGGCCGCTGCTGCCGGGGGACATGGATCAGGCGGTGCGCGCGCTTCTGGCAGTGCCGGAGGCGCGGCGCGCGGCCCTTGCCGGCCGCCTGATCCTGCGCGCCCATGCCGCCGACAAGTGGCGCAAGCGCCTGCGCCGGCCGCATCCCCTCTGGGGCGACGGCTCTCTCATGGCCGCGTCGATGCGCGCGCCGCAGGCCGGCTGGCGGGGGCGCTTTGATGCCGACTGGTGCGCCGCGCTGGCGGTGCTTCTGGCGGCACTGGCCGAGTGGCGGCGGCGCTGAGGGGCGGGCGGGGTCTTTACCCTTGGCCCGCGCGTCCCATCTTTGCTATGGCGCGCCAGAGCTTCAGGAGATCCGGCATGGAACAGCACCGGTCCAGCATCGCCCAGGTCGACCCGGTCTGGCACCGCATCAGGCAGGAGGCCGAGCAGGCCATCGCCGACGAGCCGCTGATGGGGCCGCTGATCCATTCGGGCGTGCTGCACCACGCCTCGCTCGAGCGGGCGCTGGCCTACCGCATCTCTCTCAAGCTGGCCTCTTCGGAGATGAGCGAGCAGATCCTGCGCGAGATCGCGGACGAGGCGCATGAGGCCGATCCCAGCCTCGCCGCCGCCGCCCGCGCCGACCTTGGCGCGGTCTTCGACCGCGATGCCGCCTGCCACCGGCTGATCCAGCCGCTTCTCTACTTCAAGGGCTTCCAGGCGCTGCAGGCCTACCGGATCGGGCATTGGCTTTGGCAGCAGGGCCGGCGCGACATGGCCTATTTCTTCCAGATGCGGATCTCGGAGCTCTTCGGCATCGACATCCACCCCAACGCGGTGATCGGCCGCGGCATCATGATCGACCACGCCCATTCCATCGTCATCGGCGAGACGGCGGTGGTCGGCGACAATGTCTCGATGCTGCATTCGGTGACGCTGGGCGGCACCGGCAAGGAAGAGGAAGACCGGCATCCCAAGATCGGGAACGGCGTCCTCATCGGCGCCGGGGCCAAGGTGCTGGGCAATATCCGCGTCGGCAATTGCAGCCGCATCGCCGCCGGCTCGGTCGTGCTGAAGGAAGTGCCGCCCTGCAAGACGGTCGCCGGCGTGCCGGCCAAGATCGTCGGCGAGGCGGGCTGCGACCAGCCCTCGATTTCCATGGACCAGCTTCTGGGCAACCACCTGAGCGGCTGATCCCTCAGCGGAACAGCACGAGGCCGCCTTCTTCCGCCGCGTCGTCGGCGGTATAGGCCACGCCGTCCACCTTGAGCCCGCGCGGATCGAGCAGGCTGATCAGCCCGCCGCCGTTCGACAGCGGCACCTCGATCGCGATCTCGACCGTGCCGCCGGGCGGCAGCCAGAGGTCCGGCGGCAGAACATGCGCCGCCTTGCGGGCGTTCAGCAGCCGCCAGCCCCCCAGCGAGACGCCGCGATCCGAGAGGTTCCGCAGCCAGACCGTCTCGGGCCGGCCGGTAAAGCCGGGGGTATTCTCGGCCCCGACCGGGTTCACCAGCGCGGCGGTGATGACGAGCGGCGGCGCGCCGGGCGTCGCAGGTGTACCGGGCGCCGACGGGGCGGCGGGTTCCGGCGGCGCGGCGGGTGCGGGTGGTGCGGCGGGCTCTGGCGGAGCCGGAGGGGCGGCGGGTCGCCGTGCGAGGAGGGCGGCGAAGGTCGGCACGCCGGGCAGGGCATGGCCGGTCCGGTCGTCGGTATGCACCGCCTGGCTCGCGAAGGCGAAGAACAGCGCCGCCACCCGCCGCTCGCCGGGGTAGCGGATCAGCACCGCGCCATCCTGCCATACCCCGTCGGAGCCGCGGAACCGCGCCTCGGAGCCCTGGTTCATGTGGATGTTGTGGATGCCCTGACCGTCGGAATAGGGATCTCCGAAAAGGTGAACCGTGGCGCCGCGCCGGATCGCGGCCCGAAGCTCTGGCAGGACGAGGTCGATGATGTCGTCGCGCGGCCCGGGCCGGTCATGCGGCAGCAGCCGCCCGCGCGTGACGTCGAGCAGATTGCCCCGGATGTAATCCAGCGCCAGCCCGCCCGGCCGCCGCGGCAGCCGGCTGAAGCCGGGGGCGAGGCCGGGCAGGGCGGCGCTGACCGGATGGACGAAATCCGGGATATGCCAGACCACCAGCTCCGACACCGCCGACTGCGACTTGACGTTGATCGAGGCGCGCTTCGCCCCGTCGAAGGTGCCGCCCGCGCCGTCGTCGTAGAACAGGTGGATATGCGGGCTGTCCGGATCCTGCGCCGCCCGCTCTGCCGTCACGCGCAGGGGGCTGGCGGTCCAGACGCCGTAGTCGCTGAGCGGCATGAAGATATCCGTGCGGGGGCAGGAGGCGGCAGAGTGCCGCCTCCTGCCGCCATTGCCAAGGGGGCGCGATCAGCGCTGCGCGGGGCCGGTCCCCGGGCGCGGGCGTTCGGAGCGCATGAGATCGGTGATCCGGGCAAAGCGCGGATCCTCGGCGATCTGCGCGATATCGACCGTGCTGCGGGGCTGCCAGTTCGGATGCTCGTCCGTCGTGCCCGGCACGTTGGTCTGCATCGCCGGGCCGGTCAGATCAGCCAGTCGGATCGCTGTCAGCAGGCTCGGCGTGCGGGCGAGGAAGCGGTGCGCGGCCTCGAGCACCTCTTCGGGCAGCTCCGGTGCGTCCGCGTTCAAGCGGCCGCGCAGCGTTCCCGACTGCCGCAGCCGCCTGACCAATGCCTTGCGCTCCTCGCGCCGGTGGGCGGCGGCCTGCTCGGACTGCTCCTCGTCGACGAGGCCGTGCCGGCGCCGCTCCTCGATGTCGGAGCCTTTCCACCATTCGCTCAGCACCGGCAGGTCATGCGTCGACAGGCACGCCAGCGCCAGCTCGGGGTAGGCGCTGCGGGGTTTGAAGCCCGCCTCCTCCTGTTCGAAGACGAGGATGCGGTAGGAGAGCACGTTGGCCGATGCCATGGCCCGGCGGAACCCCTTGGGCACGAAGCCCAGATCCTCGCCGATCACCACGGCCTCGTGCTTTTGCGACAGCTCGGCGAGGGCGGCGACCATGTCGGGGAAAGGGTAGCGCAGGTGCGTGCCCTCGGCGGGGCTCTCGCCCTCGGGGATCAGGAACAGCTGCCACAGCGCCATGGCATGGTCGATCCGCAGCGCGCCGGCATCCTGCAGCTGCGCGCCGATCATCTCGCGGAAGGGCGCGAAATCCGTGCGCGCAAGCTCGGTCGGGGAGGGGGCGGAGAGGGCCCAGTTCTGGCCCCTTGCTGCGAACATGTCGGGCGGCGCGCCGACCGTCAGCCCCGGCAGGGCGGCGGCTGCCCCCGACCATGTGGAGGAGCCGTCCGGCACCTCGCCCACCGCGAGATCGAGGTAGAGGCCGATGCGCATCCCGGCCTCCTTCGCGGCCTGCGCCGCCTCGGACAATTGCCGCCGGGCGATCATCTGCAGCCAGATGTGGAACGCGACCTCCTCGGCCAGCTCCTGCGCGAGGGCGCCGACCTCCGCGCGGGCGGGGTCGCGCAGCGCCTCGGGCCAGTCGCGCCAGCCGGCGCCGTGCCCCTCGTCCACCATGCGCTGCGAGATCGCCTCGAAAAGGGCGTGCAGGCGCAGCGCCTCGCCACCCTCGCGGGCGAAGGCCTCTTGCTGCGGCCGCTCCGCGCCGCGGTCGAAGGCCTGGCGAAGGGCCCCGATCTTCAGCGCGGCAACGGCGGCGTAATCGACCATCTCGGTCTCGCGCAGCGCCTCGAGCCCCTCGGGCATCTCGACGCCCTCGACCCGGTCCGGCGCGATGTAGAGCGGGTTGAGAAAGCGCCGGTTCGAGGGCGAGAAGGGGCTGCGGCGGTCCGGATCGGCCAGGAACAGCGCATGCACCGGGTTGATGCCAAGAAAGTCGGCCCCGGCCTCCCCGCAGAGGCCCGCCAGCTGCGCCAGATCCGCGAAATCGCCGATCCCCCAGTTCCGGGCCGAGCGCAGCTCGTAAAGCTGGCAGAAGAAGCCCCAGCCCGGCGCCTCGTGCAGGTTTGGCGGCAGCCAGCAGCGGGCGCCGCGCGGCACCGTCATCCGCTGCGCCGCCCCCTTGCCGGAAGGCGCGGCGTCCGGATCGACGCCGAGCCCCCGCAGCACGAGGCGCAGCGTCTCCTCCGGCACCGGGCGGGGCGCCGTCTCGCCGAAGGGGTCGTCATAGGCCAGCGTCAGGCCGTGATGCGTCGCGAGGCTGCGCAGATCGGGTGCCATGGGTCCATCCTTCCTTGGGTCAGCGAAGACTTAGCGCATCCCGCCGCGCGCCAAGGGCCAGCGCCCGTCGCGCGCCCGTCGCCTGCCGCTCATGAGGACCGCGCCCCCCGCGATCAGGCCAAGGCCGATGGCTTCGCGGGCGCTGGGCACCTCTGCGAAGAAGACCGCGCTCCAGAGGGCGGCGAAGCCGAGGTAGGCGGTATCGACGACGCCCACCACCGGCGTCGGAGCGAGGCGATAGGCCAGCGCGACCGCCGTCGCGATGATCGCCAGAAGCGCCCCGAGCAGGACCACGAGGCCCCAGTCCGCCCCCATCAGCCGCGGCCAGAGGGACAGGACGAAGCTCTCCTCTCCGCCGGGCTGGAGCACCGCGAGGAGGGCCAGCCCCAATGCGGCGACACAGATCAGGCAAAGGTTCAGCGTCAGCGCCATGGCGCCCGGGTGCTCCGCCTGACAGTGGCGGTAGGTCACGATCCCGGCCAGCGCGTAGAACCCGCCGGCGGCGAGCGGAAGCAGCAGCACCGGCGTGAGGGTGCCCGGCGCGGGAGCGACCGCGAGGAGCACGCCCGAAAGGGACAGCAGGATCGCGGCCCAGCCTCGGCCAGTTATCGTCATCCCCAGCACGAAGCGGCCCAGCAGCGCCATCCAGACCGGGGCCGTATAGTAGCAGGCCGCGGCGAGCGCCAAGGTCATGGAGGGCAGGGCCGCGTAGTAGCACAGCCACATCGCGGCAAGGCAGAGGCTGCGCAGCCAGACCCAGAGCGGCCGCCTCAGGCGCAGGCTGGCGACACCTCCGGTCGGCAGCAGCCACAGCGCCAGCAGCAGCGCCGCGACGAGCGAGCGCAGAAGGACCAGCTGCGCCAGCCCGAAGCGATCCCCGCTCAGCTTCACCAGTGCGTCCGAAAGCGACAGCAGGGCCACGCTTGCGAGGATCGCGAGGATGCCTCGGGCGGTGCCGCCGCGCGGGAGCGTGTTTTCGAGTGTCCATGCCATGCCGGATGCAAAGCACGTGCGATCCTGTCTATAAAATGAGATGATCTCGAAACTGCATGAGGATTTGGAATGGATTCCCGTCCGCTGCCGCCGCTGTCCCGCCTTCCGGCCTTCGAGGCGGCGGCCCGGCACGAAAGCTTCACCGCCGCCGCCGAGGAGCTTGGCCTGACGCAGACCGCCGTGACCAAGCAGATCGCCGCGCTGGAGGCGGACCTCGGGCTGCGGCTTTTCGAGCGCCGGAACAGGGCTGTCTTCCTGACCGAGGCGGGGCGCGCCTATGGCCGTGTCGTCGGCGCGGCGCTGGCCGAGATATCGAGCGAGACGGTGCGGCTGCGCGGCGGGCGCGCGCCGGGCGGGCTGGTCCTGCACTGCCAGCTTTGCGAGGCCTTCTACTGGCTGATGCCGCGCCTGTCGCAGTTCCACGAGCGCCATCCCGGCGTCGAGGTCCGCGTCGTCAGCGCACTCGCCCCGCTAACCGCAGCGCCCGATCCCTTCGACGTGGCGATCCAGACGACGGGGCGGCCCTCGGGCTCTGCGCGGCTGGCCTTCACCGCCTCGGACGAGGTCTTTCCCGTTGCCGCGCCGGGGCTGGTGCCGCCCGAGAGGCTGCCCCTCTCGCTCGAGGATCTGGCGCGGCAGCCGCTGCTCTCGCATCAGGTGCTGCCGCAGGACTGGATGGATTGGCCGGACTGGTTCGCCGCCCTCGGGCGCCCCGGCCCGCGCGGCGCGAAGGTGATCGGCTTCGACAGCTTTCCGCTGGTGCTGCAGGCGGCGGTCGCGGGGCAGGGCATCGCGCTGGGCTGGCGCAACACGGTGCGCGGGCTTCTGGCCGAAAGCAAGCTGGTGAGGGTCTGCGACGAGGCGGTGTTCCGGCCCGCCGAGATCTCGGTCTTTCGCGGCAGCCGAAGCGGCAACCATGCGCAGACGGATGCCCTGCTGACATGGCTGCGGGGCGAGCTGGCGGATCCTGCGCCGGCGTGACCGCAAGCGGTGACGCCGGCCTCAGCCTGCGTCTTCCAAAGCGGCGATCAGGCGGTTGCGCAGGTCCAGGTAATGCGCCGGATCGCGGGGGTAGGCGGTCAGCGTAATGGCGCCCTCCGGATCGACGAGGCGCTGCACGGCCTCCCGCCCCAGCCGCGCCTCGAGCATCTGCATCAGCGCCAGATCGTCGAAGGCGTCGCGCAGCACCTTGCCGCGCAGCGAGTGCCATGGCTCCCCCTCAGGGCCGGGGTAGAGGATGAAGGGATCGCCCGCGGGAAAGGCGCCGCCGGCATCGGGCGAGAGGAAGGGGTCGATGACCTGCTTCGACAGGTACCCGTTGTAGAAGTTCAGGCCCCAGTGCAGGAAGCCCGCCGCGCCGGTCAGCCAGAGCTGCAGCCCCAGCGCCCGCGTCCGGGCCGAGGGCATGGCGAAGAAGCGGTTCGACACCTCGCGGTGCTGGCCGACGCAGTAGTAGAGCCACATCGGTTTGACGCCGGCGTCGAGGAAGGGCTGGGCCTTGTCGCTGGCCACGACCGGCTCGGTCACGACCCCCTCGGAGTACAGGAGATAGGCGCTCATCGCGTCAACGACGCGGCAGCCCTCGAGCAGGTCGATCACCGTCTCCCGCGCAGCGCGGTAGCTTTCGAGCATGGCGCCCGTCGGCTCGTCGGAGATGTGGAAGATGACCCTTTCGAGGCCCCATTCAGCCGCGAGATGCGCCTTGAGCGCCGGCAGCAGCGCCTCCATCAGGCGGCGATAGCGCGGGTCGGTCGCGGCGACGTCCCAGCCGAAGTCGCGGCGGGTCTCGTTGCCGTGGGTGACGCGGATCGGCGGCGTCGCTTCGGCGCCCCATTGCGTGAAGAGATGCGCGACCTCGACATAGGCGATCCCGTTCTTGCGCAGCAGGTCCAGCCAGCGGTCGAGGGCCGAGAAATCGACGCTATAGCCATCCTCCTCCGCGCGGATCCCGAGGAGCTGGACGTTCAGCCGCTCCGCGCCGGGGGCGGTGTCTAGGACCGGCATCCAGACCGGCGTCAGCAGGCCGTTCACCCCGATCTCGGCAGCCGCCGCCATGGTCCGGTCAATCGCGTGCCACCATGGCTCGGACAGCGGCTCCACCCCGTAGTACTGCGCCGTGCAATCGCCGTGCAGCCAATGGGTGTTGACGATGCCGAGCGGCTCCAGCGCGATGTCCGCGACCTCGACGCGGAGGGTCAGCCGGGCGATGCAGACGTCCGTGCTGGTCGTCACGGTCAGCTCGATGTCCCGCGGACCGGCCTTTGCCTCGGGCGCGATCTCGATGTCGATCCAGAAGGCCTGCCACTGGCCGACATGGCTCGCCACCCGCTCGCCCGGGGCGAGGGGGCGCAGGGGGTCGGGCCAGAGACCGGGCGTGTCGCGCAGGTAAAAGTCGTCGTGCCCCTCGAAGGCGAGGAAGCGGGCAGGGACCAGATCGACGGCATGGAGCCGCGCCTCGAGGCCGTCCGGGGTGTCCGCCGTGACGCCGACGGAAGGAAGAAGGCCCTCGGGCGGATGCGGCAGGCTGGCGTTGTGCCGGGTCTCGGGCGGGCGCACCGCGAGTTGCACCCGCACCGCGCCGCCCCGCGTCCCGCGCAGCGGCAGGCCGGGGTCGAGGGCGCGCGGCGCGCTGTCTGGAAAGACTTTCTCGAGGCTGTCGCAGAGCACGACGGTCCAGGCGCGCTCGGACATGCGCATCTCCCGTTGGGGGTCAGGGGGCTGATCCGGCGCAGCGAACACCCCGCACGCGCCCTTGTCCAGAGGCGGCGCGGAGGAGGAGCCCTATGGGGCGCTGTCGCCTTGCAAGCCTCGCTGCCGTCTAGGCTAGGCCGGGCAGGGCGCCCGTGCCGACCGGCTCCGCAGAGCGCTCAACGCGGCGAAGCGGCCCCCTTGAGGTGCCGAAGGAAGTTCCGGATCTCCCGCCTGCGCCGCTGCTTGTCGATCACCTCGGCGTCGAGCCCCAGTTGCCATGCCAGATCGCGCCGCGCCGGGTCGGCGTCGAGGGCCTCCAGGTGCCGGCTGTAGCTGTCGATCACCTCCGGGCTGCGGGCCAGACCTTGATCCACCAGCGCGTCCGACTGCCCCCGCAACGCCTCGGCAATCTCCCGCAGCGCAAGCTCGGGGTGGTACTGGACGCCCCAGAAGACCCCGCGCCCCGACCGGATCTCTGCCGCTTCGATCGGAACCTCCGCCGTGCTGGCCAGCACCGTGCCGCCCGCCGGCATCCGGTCCACCATGGCGGAGTGCATCGTCGGTGCATCCCAGGCGCCCGGTCGGCCCTGCAGCATCGGATGGGCGCGCCCCGCATCGCTGGCCACGACACAGCGCGCAAAGCCCGCTTCCATCTCCGCATCCCGCGGCTTCACGGTGCCGCCGGCCGCGACGGCGGCAATCTGGAGCCCGGCGCAGGACCCGAAGGACGGCAGGCCCGCGCCGAAGACCCGCGCCATGAACCCCGCCGCGCTGCGCACCTCGGGCCTGTCCTCGTGCATCTGGATCGGCGAGCCGGCGAAGATGGCCCCGTCGAAGCGGCCAAGCCTCGCCTCGCTGATCGCGTCGCTTCCCTCCACGCAGGAGTGATGCTCGACGATGCAATCCGGATCCATGTCCCTCAGCGTCTCGGCATAGGTCTCGTGCGAGGCCAGTCCCGACCTCCTGCGGCGGGCAGCCTGCTGGTCGGGGGTCTCACTGGCGACCACGAGAAGGCGAAGCGGCATGGTGGGTCGGGACCTCTGGCAAGGGGCGCTGCCGGGCGCGGCGTGCAGCGAGGTGCACCCTATGCCCTCGCAGGCCGGGATGAACCACCCGCCGCGACAGGATGCCCGACCGGGGGGATCGGGCCGCCCCCTGTGCTGCCGTAGGCGGCGCCTTGATCCCGCACCCGGCGGACGAATCCGTCCTGCGCCTGCCGTGCCGCCAGGAGGGGCCCGGGGCGCCGCGAGGCGGGGCAGGGCGTCCCGACCGGACGACCTTGCGGCAGGCAGGGTAAAGCCTGCGCGGATTCGCTTGACGCCCGTCCGCCCCTTGCCTAGAACCCGCGTCACGTCAGGCGCCGGAGACGGTGCAGACGCGATGCGCGGTTGTAGCTCAGTTGGTTAGAGTACCGGCCTGTCACGCCGGGGGTCGCGGGTTCGAGTCCCGTCAACCGCGCCATCACCTTCTCCCAAAGACATCCCCAAGCACTCGGCCCACGGGCCGATGACCGCGCGGCAATAGCCATCGCCTTCTCGGCATCCGGTTATTGACGCCGGCCCTGCGCTCGCCTAAACGCCCCCTCAGCGCGGTTGTAGCTCAGTTGGTTAGAGTACCGGCCTGTCACGCCGGGGGTCGCGGGTTCGAGTCCCGTCAACCGCGCCAGTCTTCCCTCCCCATCCCCATGCGTCCCTGCTGACCCGCAGGCCCGCTTGACAGCCGCCGCGGCTGCGTCCAACGCTGCCTCATGATCGACATGCGGCCCGTCGGATACGTTATCGGCCTATTGCTGTGCGTGCTGGGGCTGACCATGGCCGGGCCGCTGGTGGCCGATATCGCCGTGGGCAACGGGCACTGGCCGGTCTTCCTCGAAAGCGCGACACTCTGCCTCGCCGTGGGGGTGCTGCTCTCGCTCGCCTGCCAGGGCGGCATGGGCGGCGGCGGGCTGACGCTGCGCCAGACCTTTTTGCTGACGACGCTGGTCTGGATCGTGCTGCCGCTCTTCGGCTCCATCCCCTTCATGCTGGGCGCGCCCGAGGCCGATCTGACCGACGCGCTGTTCGAGGCGATGTCTGGCATCACCACCACCGGCTCCACCGTCTTCACCGGGCTGCAGGACCTGCCCGCCGGCATCCAGCTCTGGCGCGGCATCCTGCAATGGCTCGGCGGCATCGGCATCATCGTCATGGCCATGGTCTTCCTCCCCGAGCTCAAGGTCGCCGGCATGCAGGTCTTCCGCTCCGAGGCCTTCGAGACCATGGGCAAGATCCTGCCCCGCGCGGCCGAGATCGCCAGCGGCATTGCCGTCTTCTACGTCGGGCTGACCGTGCTCTGCGCGATCTGCTACATCCTGTCGGGCATGGATACCTTCAGCGCCACGGTCCATGCGATGACGACCCTCTCGACCGGCGGTTTTGCCAATACCGACGCCTCCTTCGGGGCCTACGGCGGCGCCGCGCACTACGTCGGCACCCTCTTCATGATCCTCGCGGCGCTGCCCTTCGTGCGCTACATCCAGCTCGCCCGCGGGCAGGCCGAACCGCTCTGGCGCGACAGCCAGGTGCGCGCCTTTCTTCTGACGATCCTCGTCTGCGCGCTGCTGATCGGCGCCAGCCTCGCCTCCTACTCGCACGGCTTCACCGAGGTCGCCTTCCGCGAGTCGCTGTTCAACGTCGTCTCGATCATGTCGGGGACGGGCTATGCCAGCGCCGATTACATGCAGTGGGGGCCTTTCCCGGTCGCGATGTTCTTCTTCATCGGGCTGATCGGCGGCTGCGCCGGCTCGACCGCCTGCTCGGTCAAGATCTTCCGCTACCAGATCCTCTTCGCCTGCATCGGCGCGCAGATCCGCAAGATCCACGCCCCCCACGGCGTCTTCACCCCGCGCTACGAGGGGCGGCCGATCACCCGCGACGCGCTCAGCTCGGTCATGGCCTTCTTCGTTGTCTTCATCGTCGGGATCGGCATCGTCTCGGTGCTGCTGACCCTGACCGGCCTCGACGCGGTGACCGCCGTCACCGGTGCTGCCACCGCCCTCGCCAATGTCGGGCCGGGGCTGGGCGAGCATATCGGCCCGGCGGGCAACTTCGCCGGGCTCAACGATCCGGCCAAGTGGATCCTGACCCTGTCGATGATGATCGGCCGGCTCGAGATGCTCGTGGTGCTGGTCGTCGTCACCCGCCGCTTCTGGCAGGGCTGACGCGCGCCCCGTCTTCTCTTTTCAAATATCCCGGGGGAGGCCCGGCGCAGCCGGGAGGGGGGCAGCGCCCCCATGACGCCCCCGGGCCCGGCCCGGCGCAGACGCTACTCCCAGCAGCTGACCAGCGCCGTCATCCCGGCGGCGGCCCGGGCTAGACGCTCCGGGCTCTGCTCCGCCGCTTCGGCCCGCGCCGGGCTCACCCCCGCCGCCTCGAGCGCGGCGATCAGGGGACCCGCATCGCGCGCGAGGCCGATGCCATCGGGCAGCGCCGTGTCGCCCGCGCGCTGCGAAGGCAGCAGCAGGCCGATCACAGCCCCCTCGCGGTCGAGGACGGGGCCGCCCACGTCGCCGGGCCGCGCCGCGATCTCCAGCCGGCTCAGCGTCGCTTCGCCCTCCAGCCCGCGGCTGTCGGCAAGGGTGCCGAAAGTCACGGCGGCGGCGGGCAGGGCGCCGCCATAGGGATAGCCCGCCACGGCGATCTCGTCGCCGAGGCGCGGCGGCGCGCTGCGGAACCGGGCCGTGGCCATGGGCGCGAGGGGCGCCGCCGGGCGCAGCACCGCAAGGCCCGTCCCGGCATCGCTGTGCAGGACACTTGCGCCGCGGGTGCCCTCGATCGCGATATCGCCGCAGCCCGCGACGACCGCCTCCGCCGTCAGCACCGTGCCCGCGGCGTCGGCGAAGATACCGCTGGCCTCGCGCAGCGGCTGGCGGATCTGCAGACCCGAGACGAGGTCAGTCGCCTGCGCCTCGTCCTCGGGCATGACGGCGGGGTCGAGAACGCCCGGCAGCCGCTCGAAGCCCGCGCGCATCTGGCCGAGGACTCGGGTGCGCCGCGCCTCGTCGCCCTCGGGCCAGACGAGGGCAAAGCCCTTGATCTGCCCCGCCTCGAGGCTGGCCTCGACGACGGTGTGCCGGCCGCCGCCGGTGCCTTCGATGCTGAAGCGGCCCGCCTCGCGCCGGCGCGGGCCCTCTTCGGGCAGGATTTCCAGCGTCTGCATGATCTCGTAAAGCCCGGCCAGCGTCTCGGCATTGCCCTCTTGGCTGATCAGCAGCACCTGCACCGGCTCCTCGCCGGTGGGCTCGTAGCGCACGAAGGGCGCGGAGGCGGTGCCGCCATCGAGGATCGCGGTGGGCAACGGCAGGGCGATGCCCGCGTCGCGCCGCGCCACGCGGGTCATGCCCAGCCCCTCCAGCACCGCGTTATAGGCCTCCAGCAGCTGCGCGCGCTGGCGGGTGGTCAGGATGCCGGTCGTGGGCAGGCCCTGTTGCGCCTGCCACTGGCCCATCGCGGCCCGCGTCCCGCGCCCGAAGGCGCCGTCGATGGCGGCGTCGTAGACCCCGGCCCATTGCAGCGCGACCTGAAGCTGCTCGCGCTGGGCCCGGCCGAGGGCCGCCTCCGAGGCGCGGGCCTCGGCGGGCGTCTCGTCGGGGCGCTCCGGCTCGGGCTGCGGCTGCGGCTGCGGCTGTGGTTCCGGTTGCGGTGCCGGTGCGGCATCTGCAGAGGGCGCGGGGGCGGGACGCGCGGCCTGCGCGCCGAGGGGCCAGAAGCGCGTGCCGAAGCGGCTGCCGTCGACGATGAAGGCGTCCGAAGGGATCGCGCCGCTGGCCAGAAGGCGGGCGCGCAGGCTCTGGGCCTCGGTCTCGCCATAGGGGCCGAGGACGATGCCGTACCAGCCGCCGCCAAGGGCAAAGCCGCTCACGTCGCGCAGCTGCCCGGCGTAAAGCCGCGCCCGCTGGGTGGCGTCGCTCAGCGTCGGGCGTGCCTCGATCTGCACCCAGGCCTCCTGCGCCAGCGCCGGCAGGGCGGCACCCGCCGCCAGTCCCGAAAGAAGGGCTGCCAGCAGTCTGGCCTTCACTCGTGTCATCGCGCTCTCCCGGTCGGCTTGGTCCTTGAGGTCATGGCCCTAGCAGAGCCATCGCGCGCCCGAAGCCTAAATATCGCGTGAGGGCCGGCCTCGGCCGTGAACCGTGGCGCGATTGACCCGTCCGGCGCCGGGGGCTAGGCAGGCGCGGACCCAAGAGGGACGAAAGAGATGACAGGCAAACCCCGTTCGTTCCAGGACATCATCCTGGCGCTTCAGGCCTACTGGGCCCGCCAGGGCTGCGCGGTGCTGCAGCCCTACGACATGGAAGTCGGCGCCGGCACCTTTCACCCCGCGACCACGCTGCGCAGCCTTGGCCCGAACCCCTGGGCCGCGGCCTATGTCCAGCCCTCGCGCCGCCCCACCGACGGGCGCTACGGCGACAGCCCGAACCGGCTGCAGCACTATTACCAGTTCCAGGTGCTGATCAAACCGAGCCCGCCGGACCTGCAGGCCCTCTACCTCGGCAGCCTCGAGGCGATCGGCATCGACATGGCGCTGCACGACATCCGCTTCGTCGAGGACGACTGGGAAAGCCCGACCCTGGGCGCCTGGGGCCTGGGCTGGGAGGTCTGGTGCGACGGCATGGAAGTGTCGCAGTTCACCTATTTCCAGCAGGTCGGCGGGCATGACTGCCGCCCCGTCTCGGGCGAGCTGACCTACGGCCTCGAGCGGCTGGCGATGTACGTCCTCGGCATGGACCACGTGATGGAGATGCCCTTCAACGACCCGCAGACGCCGATGCCGTTGACCTACGGCGATGTCTTCCGCCAGGCGGAGCGGGAATATGCCCGCTGGAACTTCGACGTGGCCGATACCCCCACGCTCCTGCGCCATTTCGAGGATGCCGAGGCCGAGTGTGCCCGCATCCTCGAGCAGCCCGCGACCGACCCCCGGACGGGTCGGCAGATCGTCATGGCGCAGCCCGCCTATGACCAGTGCATCAAGGCCAGCCACCTCTTCAACCTGCTCGACGCGCGCGGCGTGATTTCCGTCACCGAGCGGCAGGCCTATATCGGCCGCGTCCGCGCGCTGGCCAAGGCCTGCGCCGATGCCTTCCTGCTGACCGAGGCGGGCGGCGGTGCGCCGGAGGCGGCGGCCGCGTCATGACCGCCCGCATCGCGATCATCGCGATGCTGCTCGCCGCGCTCGCGGTGGGGGCGGGGATCTACTACACGCAGGTCTACGCCTTCTACGAGCGGCTGGAGGCCGAGCAGATCGGCCCCGTCGCCCTGCTGCCGGTCGAGGGCGAGGTGGGCGTGCCGGTCGAGGTGAGCGGGATCGAGGCGATCGACAGCCCCTCCTCGCCGATCCGGTTCCGCGCCTGCATGGAGGTCGCCGACCCCGATGCCCTGGCGGGTGCCGCGCTGACAGCCGAGGAGGCCGCGCCGCTGACCGCCCCCGGCTGGTTCGACTGCTATGATGCCGAGATGATCGGCGATGCGCTGGAGGCGGGGCAGGCGCAGGCCTATCTCTGGCGCGGCAATGCGCCCTACGGGATCGACCGCGTTCTCGCCGTCTTCCCCGATGGCCGCGCCTATGGCTGGACGCAGCTCAATGCCTGCGGCCGCACCGTCTTCGACGGCGATCCCGCCCCCGCGGGCTGCCCGCCGCCGCCCCCCGAATACGCCGGCTGATCCGGCCCAGATGACCACGGAGCCGACATGCCCGACCTGCTGATCGAACTGCTGTCCGAGGAAATCCCCGCCCGGATGCAGCGCCGCGCCGCCGAGGACCTCAAGTCCCTCGTGACCAATGGTCTCGTGGAGGCCGGGCTGACCTATGCCGGCGCCGCCGCTTTCTCGACCCCGCGCCGCCTCGCGCTGTCGGTCGAGGGGCTGACCGCCTCCAGCCCCGACACCCGCGAAGAGCGCAAGGGCCCGCGCGTCGGCGCCCCCGACAAGGCGGTCGAGGGCTTCGCCCGCGGCGCCGGGGTCGAGGTCTCGGCCCTTGAAAAGCGCGATGCCGGCAAGGGCGAGGTCTACTTCGCCGTGATTGCGCATAAGGGCCGCCCCGCCGACGCCATCGTGGCCGAAGTGCTGGAGCGGGCGATCCGCGATTTCCCATGGCCCAAGTCGATGCGCTGGGGCACCGGCGATCTGCGCTGGGTGCGGCCCCTGCACGGCATCCTCTGCATCCTGACGGACGAGGCCGGGCCGCGGATCGTCCCGATGGAGATCGGCGGGCTGGCCGCCGGCGCCGGCACCATCGGCCACCGCTTCATGGGCAACGAGGCATTCTCCGTCTCCTCCTTCGAGGATTACGAGGCGAAGCTGAAGCGCGCCCATGTGATCCTGCGCCCCGAGGAGCGGGCCGAGACGATCCAGCACGACGCGCAGACCCGCGCCTTCGCGCAAGGGTTGGAGCTGGTCGAGGACAGGGGCCTGCTGGACGAGGTCTCGGGCCTCGTCGAATGGCCCGTGGTGCTGATGGGCGAGATCGGGGAAGAGTTCCTGCACCTGCCGCCCGAGGTCCTGCAGACCTCGATGAAGGAGCATCAGAAGTTCTTCTCGGTGAAGGACCGGCAGGGCCGGATCAGCCGCTTCGTTACCGTCGCCAATATCGACACGCCGGATGACGGCGCGACGATCCTTGCCGGGAACGGGCGCGTTCTGGCCGCGCGGCTCGCCGATGCGCGCTTCTTCTGGGACAACGACCTGCGCAAGGTGAAGGCCGGCGGCATGGAGGCGCTGGGCGAGGGGCTGGAGGCCGTGACCTTCCAGAGCCAGCTTGGCAGCCAGGCCGACCGCGTCGGGCGCATCGCCGCGCTGGCGCGCAGCATCGCGCCGCAGGTCGGCGCCGAGGCGGATGAGGCCGAGCAGGCCGCGCGGATCGCCAAGGTCGATCTGCGCAGCGAGATGGTCGGCGAATTCCCCGAGCTTCAGGGCCTGATGGGCCGCTACTACGCCGCCGAGGCCGGCCTGCCCGCCGCCGTGGCGCAGGCCGCCGAAGAGCATTATCGCCCGCTCGGCCCCTCGGACGCCGTGCCCGAGGCCCCGGTCTCCATCGCCGTGGCGCTGGCCGACAAGCTCGATACCCTGGCCGGCTTCTGGGCGATCGATGAAAAGCCGACGGGCTCGAAGGATCCCTTCGCCCTGCGCCGCGCCGCGCTGGGGGTGATCCGCCTCGTGCTGGCCAACGGGCTGCGGCTGCCGCTGCTGCCGCATCTGGCCTACACCGGCCTGAGGGCGACGGAAGAGGGCGAGGTCGCGGCCGCGCATGACGCCGTGGTCGAGGCGCAGCAGGGCACTCAGGCGCAGCCCGATGCCGCCGCCGATCTGCTGGGCTTCTTCCACGACCGCCTCAAGGTGCACCTGAAGGGCGAGGGGCTGCGGCACGACGTGATCGATGCCGCCGCCGCGATGCCCGGATCGGACGACCTGTGGCTTCTGGTGGCCCGCGCGCAGGCGCTGGCGGGGGTGCTGAAGACCGATGACGGCGAGAACCTGCTGCAGGGCTTCCGCCGCGCCAACAACATCCTGACCCAGGCCGAGACGCAGGACGGCGTGGAGTACGCCTTCGGCGCCGACCGCAAGTTCATCGAGGACCCGGCGGAGACGGTGCTCTTCGACGCGCTCGATGCCGCCCAGCCGAAGATCGACGAGGCCATGGGGCGCGAGGATTTCGCCGGTGCCATGGCCGCCATGGCCGGCCTGCGCGGGCCCATCGACGGCTTCTTCGAGGCGGTGCAGGTGAATTCCGAGAACCAGATCCTGCGGCGCAACCGTCTGAACCTGCTCTCGCGCATCCGCACGCTCTGCCTCTCGGTTGCGGATCTGACGCGACTGGAGGGCTGAGGCTTGTTACGCGGGGCGCGGCGGCGCTAGGCTTCGCGCCGGGGGGACGAGACAATGCAGCAGATCACGGTCCAGCCCTTGACGCGCGTCACCGAGACCGCCGCGATGACGGCGGCGCAGCATGGCGGGCGGGCAAAATGCCTGCAGCGGCTGGTGCGTCTGGGCCTGCCGGTGCCGCCGACCGTGGCGCTGTCCTTCGGCGCCGTCTCGGGGATCGCGCGCGGGCGGATGCCCGATATGGCGCAGATGCTCGAGGCCTTCGGTCCCGACCCGCTGCTCTCGGTGCGCCCCTCGAGCCAGGAGGCTGACTGGGGCGGTCCCGGCGCGATCCTCAACATCGGCATGAACGATGCCCGCCACGCCGCCCTCTCCGGGCGGCTGGGCGAGGCGGCGGCGACGCAGCTCTACCTGCGCTTCGTGCGGGCCTATGCGGTGCATGTCGCGCGGCTGGACCCCGATGTCTTCGACATGCCGGCCGAGCCGACGGCTGAGGCTCTGGCCGAGCGGCTGCGCGCCTACGAGGAAGAGGCGGAGGAGCCCTTTCCGCAGGATATCGCGGTGCAGCTCTCCGGGGTCCTGCGCTCCATGGCGCGGGCCTGGGAGGGGACGAGCGCGCGCCTGCTGCGCGAGGCGAAGGGGGCGCCGGCAGATGCCGGCCTCGGCCTCGTGGTGCAGGAGATGGCGCTGGGGCTGGGGCCGGAGGAAAGCGGATCGGGGCTGATCCAGTTCGTCGACGGCGCGACCGGCGCGCCGCGCGTGACGGGCCGCTACCGCAGCCAGAGCCAGGGCCGCGCCGCCCTGTCCGGCGCCGGCGCCATCGAGATGACGGGCGAGGGCGGCTTCGAGGGGCTTTGCCCCGAGGCCTTCGCCGCGCTGCTGGAGCATGGCGCCCTGTGCCGCGAGCGCCTGCGCGAGGAGATGCAGATCGAGTTCACGGTGCAGGCGGGCCGGCTGCGCGTGCTGGACGCGGTGCGCGTTCAGCGCAGCGCGCGGGCGGCGGTCAACATCGCCGTGGCGCTGGCCGAGGACGGGGTGATCGCGCGCCGCGACGCGGTCATGCGCATCGCCCCGCAGGCGCTGGGCGAGCTTCTGCACCGGCAGGTCGATCCCGCCGCCGCCCGCCAGAGCATCGTTCGCGGCATCGCCGCCTCGCCCGGCGCGGCGAGCGGGCGGATCGTGCTCTCTGCCTCCGAGGCGCAGGCCGCGGCGGCGCGCGGGGAGCCCTGCATCCTCGTGCGGCGCGAGACGACGCCCGAGGATATCCGCGGCATGCATGCCGCCCAGGCGGTGCTTACGGTGCGCGGCGGGATCACCAGCCATGCCGCGGTGATCGGCCGCGGGCTGGGGCTGCCCTGCGTGGTGGGCGCCAGCGAGCTGGTGGTCGACCGCAAGGCGCGCTGCGTCATCGCCCCCGGCGGCCGCCGCTTCGCCGAGGGCGAGGTTATCACCCTCGACGGCACCGCCGGTGAGGTTCTGGCCGGCCAGCCGGCGCTGCTGGAGCCGGCGCTGGACGGCGCCTTTCGCACGCTGCTCGACTGGGCCGACGATTTTCGCGACATCGGCGTGCGCGCCAATGCCGATACCCCCGCCGATGCCCGCATCGCCCGCACCTTCGCCGCCGAGGGGATCGGGCTGTGCCGGACCGAGCACATGTTCTTCGAGGAGGCGCGCATCGGCCTGATGCGCGAGATGATCTTCGCCGAGGAGCCGGCGGACCGGCGCGCCGTGCTGGACCGTCTGCTGCCGCTGCAGCGCGCGGATTTCACGGCGCTTTTCGAGATCATGGAAGGCCAGCCCGTCTGCATCCGCCTCTTCGATCCGCCGCTGCACGAGTTCCTGCCCTCGGGGCGGGCGGGGATGCGCGAGCTGGCAGAGGGTCTCGCCCTGCCGCTCGCGGATGTCGAGGCGCGGATCGAGGCGCTGACCGAATACAACCCGATGCTGGGGATGCGCGGGGTGCGGCTGGGGCTGACGGTTCCCGAGATCTACGAGATGCAGGCCCGCGCGATCTTCGAGGCGACGGTCGAAGCCTCGGGCAGCGGGGCGCCGGTGGTGCCGGAGGTGATGATCCCGCTGGTCTCGGCGATGAAGGAGGTGGAGCTGGTCAAGGGCCGGATCGACGCCGTCGCGGCGCAGGTGCGGGCCGCCACTGGCAGCACCTTCGACTACCGTCTGGGCGTCATGGTCGAGACGCCCCGCGCCGCCCTGCGCGCCGAGGAGATCGCCCAGCACGCCAGCTTCCTCTCCTTCGGGACCAATGACCTGACGCAGATGACCTACGGCCTCAGCCGCGACGACGCGGGCCGCTTCATGTCGGCCTATGTCCAGCTGGGCGTCTACGAGGAGGACCCCTTCCTGACGCTGGACCTGGAAGGCGTGGGCGAGCTCTTGCGCATCGGCTCCGAGAGGGGCCGGGCCGGGCGCGAGGGCATCACGCTGGCGCTTTGCGGCGAGCATGGCGGCAGCCGCAAGGCGATCGATTTCTGCCGCGGGCAGCGCTTTGACTATGTCTCCTGCTCGCCCTTCCGCGTGCCCCTGGCGCGGCTCTCGGCGGCGCAGCTGGCGCTCGAGGGGCGGGACTAGCCTTGGCGGCAGGACCGGGGGCTTCGCGCCCCCGGACCCCCGCGGGATATTTGCAAAGAGAAGAGAGGGGGGCGCGGCGCTGCTGGATTTCGGGCCGCCGCGCGGCTATCGGGGCGCGACGCCAAGGAGCTGCCATGACAGATCATCCCGACCGGCTGACGCTGCGCGATCACATCGTCGAGGCCGATATCGGCGCCTTCGAGGAGGAGCGGGGGCGGCTGCAGCGGCTGCGCTTCGAGGTCGAGGTGGCGCTGGCGGCGAGCCAGGGGGCCGGCGACGATGTCGACGGCATCCTCAGCTACGACGTGCTGACGGGCGCCATCGCCGCAGCGCTGGCGGCGGAGCGGCGGGCGCTGCTGGAGGTGCTGGCCGAGGATATCGCGGCGCGCATCCTTTCCGCCCCGCAGGCGGCGCGGGTTTTCGTGCGGGTCGAGAAGCTGGACCGTGCCTCTGGCGCGCTGGGGGTGGCGATCACGCGCAGTGGCGGTGCCTCTGCGCCGGCCCGCGCGGCAGAGGAGCCGGGCGGCAGGCTGGTGTTGCTGTCGCAGGCCGCGGCCGAGGCGGCGGATCTGCCGCAGGCGGGCGCCGCGGTGCTGCTGGCCGAGGCGCGCCGCGCACCGCGCGCCCAGGATCCCGAGGCGCAGCGGCGGATCGATCTTCTGGCGCTGGACCAGGCGGCATGGCTGCTGGCCGCGCGCCTGGGCGGGATGGCGGTGGCCGCCACCCGCACCGAGCTGGAGCATGGGCTGCGTCAGGGCGGGCCGGTGGTCTGGGCCCCGTCGCGACTGGTGCTGTCGCAGCCCGAGGCGCCGCAGCGGGTGGAGGCCCCGCGGCTGGCCGCCTGGCTCGCCGAGGCGATGGGGCTGCAGGAGATCCTCGCGCTGGGTTGCGCGCCGCCCGAGACACGGCTGCCGGTGCGCAGCCTGCCGCTGGATGCGGCGGGCGCGCCGTGAGGCCGCGTCCGATTGCCGGGCCCGAGGGTCCGGGCCTGCCGCTGGCCGGCAGCCGCAGCCTGCGGTTCAGCGAGATCTGGCAGGGCGGCGCGCGGCTGCCCGCCGGGGCGCTGGAGCCGGGCGTTCTGGCGCGGCTGACGGAGGAGCGTCCCGCGCTTTGCAGGCTGAGCCTCGATCGCCCGCGCCTCATGGGCATTCTCAACGTCACGCCCGACAGCTTTTCGGACGGGGGCGATCACCTCGCGCCCGAGGAGGCCGTGGCGCGGGCGCGGGCCATGGTGGCGGCGGGGGCGGATATCCTCGATATCGGCGGCGAGAGCACGCGGCCCGGCGCCGCCGAGGTGCCCGCCGCGGAAGAGGCGCGGCGCGTGGTTCCCGTGGTCGCCGCCCTGCGCGCGGGTGGCATCGCGACCCCGATCAGCATCGACACCCGCAAGGCCGCCGTCGCCCGCGCCACGCTGGCCGAGGGGGCGGACATGATCAACGATGTCGCCGCCCTCGGCTTCGATCCCGACCTCGCGGGCGTGGTGGCCGAGGCCGGGGTGCCGGTCTGCCTGATGCATCACCGCGGCACACCCGAAACCATGCAGGCGCAGGCGGATTACGCGGATGTCACCGCCGAGGTCGCGGACTGGCTGGAGGCGCGGATCGAGGCGGCCACCGCCCAGGGCATCGACCGGGCGAATATCGTGATCGACCCCGGCATCGGCTTTGGTAAGACGCTGCAACATAACGTGTCTGTGCTGCGGGGCCTTGCCCTTTATCATGGCCTCGGCCAGGCGCTGCTCGTCGGCGCCTCGCGCAAGCGCTTCATCGGCACCCTTGGCGGCGCCGAGGCGGCGAAGGACCGGATGCCCGGCTCTGTCGCCGTCGCGCTTTGGGCGGCGCAGCAGGGGGCGCAGATCCTGCGCGTGCACGACGTGGCAGAAACCAGACAGGCGCTCAGCCTGCAGCAGGCAATCATGGGCGAGCAGGCCCGGGACGAAGGGACAAGGCAATGAGCAGGACGCTTTTCGGCACCGACGGGGTGCGCGGCACCGCGAACCAGTGGCCGATGACGGCCGAGATGGCGCTGCGCCTCGGGGCCGCCGCGGGGCGGTATTTCCGTAACGACGGCAGCAACGGGCACCGCGTGGTGATCGGCAAGGACACGCGCCTCTCGGGCTACATGTTCGAGACCGCCCTGACGGCGGGCCTGACCTCGACCGGCATGAACACGCTGCTGCTGGGGCCGGTGCCGACGCCTGCCGTGGGGCTGCTGACGGTCTCGATGCGGGCGGATGTCGGCATCATGATCTCGGCCAGCCACAACCCGCATGAGGACAACGGCATCAAGTTCTTCGGCCCCGACGGCTTCAAGCTGTCGGACGAGGCCGAGACCGAGATCGAGGCCCTGCTCGAGGCCGGGGTGGAGCCGGCGCAGGCGGGCAACATCGGGCGCGCGAAGCGGGTCGACGACGGCCGCTTCCGCTATGCCGAGCGGCTGAAGGGCACCTTTCCGCATGGCCGGCGGCTGGACGGGCTGAAGGTGGTGATCGATTGCGCCAACGGCGCCGCGCACCGGGTCGCCCCCGAGGTGCTCTGGGAGCTGGGCGCCGATGTCGTGACCGTCGGCACCAGCCCGAACGGCGTGAACATCAACGACGGCGTCGGCTCCACCGCGCCGCAGGCGGCGGCGGCCAAGGTGCGCGAGACCGGCGCGGATCTGGGCATCTGCCTCGATGGCGATGCCGACCGGGTGATGATCATCGACGAGACCGGCCAGATCGCCGACGGCGACCAGCTCATGGCGCTGATGGCCGCGCGTTGGGCCGAGGCCGGGCGGCTTGCGGGCGGCACGCTGGTGGCGACGGTGATGTCGAACCTCGGGCTCGAGCAGTTCCTGACCGGGCGCGGGCTGCGCCTTGAGCGGACGCGGGTGGGCGACCGCTACGTCGTCGAGGCGATGCGCCGCGGCGGCTGGAACCTTGGCGGAGAGCAGTCGGGCCATATCGTGATGACCGATTACGCCACCACCGGCGACGGGCTTCTGGCCGGCCTGCAGATGCTGAACGCGATGATCGAAACGGGCCAGCCGGCCAGCGCGCTGGTGCGCCAGTTCGACCGGGTGCCGCAGCTCTTGAAGAACGTGCGCTACACGCCGGGCCGCGCGCCGCTGCAAAGCGACAGCGTGGGCCGGGCGATCCGCGACGGCGAGGCGCGGCTGAGCGGGCAGGGCCGGGTGCTGATCCGCGCCTCTGGCACCGAGCCGCTGATCCGCGTCATGGCGGAATCGACCGACGAGACTCTGATGCGCGACGTCGTGGACGAGATCGTTGCCGCGGTCGAGGCGGCGGCCTGAGGCGGCGGCCCTGCGGTCCGGGCCCCGGAGCCTATTGCGGCCTGCGCCCGGACAGTGGCGGCAGGCTGACGCGGTGTTCAGGCCGGGCCTGCGCGACCTCTCCGAGGTGCCGCAGGGTCTCGAGCAGCCGCTCTTCGCCGCTGCCCGTCAGGATGCCGACCTCGGGCAGGTAGCGGCTGATGCGCACGCCCACCGCCTCGATCCGGGCGCGCGCCTCTTCGGGGCGCGACAGCGCGGTCTGCGTCAGGACGATGGTCATGCTGATTTCGGCCATGAGGCTCCCCCGGGGTCCGGCATACATGTAGGACTGCCCCGGCCGGGCGGCCAGTCGCCCTTAGGACAGGGGCGGGCGCGGCGCCTGCGCGAGGCCGGCGCCGACGTCGCGCGCCGGCAGCGGCAGGGGCAGTGCGCTCGAGGTGAGCATGTGCCACAGGGCGCGGCCCCTGAGGGCCGGATCGCTGGCAGCCCAGAGCGCGGCGAGGCCCGCGACATGCGGGCAGGCCATGCTGGTGCCGCGCAGCTTCTTGTAAAGCTCGGGCCGCGGCACGCAGGAGAAGACGCCGACGCCGGGCGCGGCGATGTCGACCTCACCGCCGCCAGCGGTGATGCCACCGCAGGAGAACTCCGCCACCGCCAGCGCCTGGTCCAGCGCCGCCACCGCCATGATCGAGGGCGAATCCGCCGGCGCGCCCACCGGTGCGATCAGCCCGAAACTGCGCGAGCTTTCATTGCCCGCCGCCGCGACAATCAGGCTGCCCGCCTCGAGCGCGAGGGCGCCGAGCCGTTCGTAGGCGAGGGAGTAGCTTTCGCCGGGGCGGGTGCTGCGGCCCAGCGACATGGAGATGACGGCGCAGCCCTCCTCGATCCCCCAGAGCATCCCGGCGAGGATATCGCCCTCCTGTCCCGCGCCGCTGTCGTTCAGCACCTTGCCGACGAACAGCTCGGCCTCGGGCGCCACGCCGTAGCGGGGCACACCCTCGCGCGCGGGGCGCCCGGCGGCGGTGCCGGCGCAATGGGTGCCGTGGCCCTGCCTGTCCTGAACGCCCTCACCCTCAACGAAGCTGCGGGCAGTGATCTGGCGGCCCTGCCAATCGGGGTGGCCCGCGTCGATGCCTGTATCGAGAACGCAGAGCCGGACGCCCGCGCCCGTGGCCTGTGACAGCGCGGCGCCCGTCGCGGCGAGGCCCCAGGTCAACTCCGCGGTATCGGCGAAGGCGGGGGCGGTGTCCTGCGCGAACATCCAGAACTCGGGCCGGATCTCGGCCACGGCCTCGTCGTTCAGCAGGCGGTCGCGCAGGGCGGCTGTTTCCTGCGCGGCCTCCGGCAGGCCGGGCAGGATGGCGATGCCGGTCTCGGCCAGCCGCACGGCGCGGGACCGGGCGCGCATCGCCGGCAGATCGGCCTCGGAGGCGCTGTAGCGGGCTAGGCCGCTGCCGGCGGCATCCGTCAGGCAGCGCTCCTGCCGGCCAGTGTCCACGCCCGGCTTGAAGGTGACGATCAGCCCGCCGGTGGGTTCGGGCCGCAGGGCATCGAGGATCACATCGTCGGGCATCGCGCACTCCGCATCGCTTTACACGCTACGGTAGCGAAAAAGCCCGCCCTGTCGACAGGGCGGGCTTCACGTCACGCGCTCAGGCGTCAGTTGCGGGCCTTGTCGACCATCTTGCCCTTCGAGATCCAGGGCATCATCTCGCGCAGCTTGGCGCCGACCTGCTCGATCTGGTGCTCGTCGTTGATCCGGCGCGTCGCCTTGAAGCTGGGCTGGCCGACGGCGTTCTCCTGCATGAAATCGCGCACGAACTTGCCGTTCTGGATGTCGGTCAGCACGTCCTTCATGCGCTTCTTCGTCTCGTCGTAGGGCAGGATGCGCGGGCCCGAGACGTATTCGCCGTATTCGGCGGTGTTCGAGATCGAGTAGTTCATGTTCGCGATGCCGCCCTCGTAGATCAGGTCCACGATCAGCTTCACCTCGTGCAGGCACTCGAAATAGGCCATCTCGGGTTCGTAGCCGGCCTCGACCAGCGTCTCGAAGCCCATGCGGATCAGCTCCACCAGGCCGCCGCAGAGCACGGCCTGCTCGCCGAAGAGGTCGGTCTCGCATTCCTGCCGGAAGGTCGTCTCGATGATGCCCGAGCGGCCGCCGCCGATGGCCGAGCAATAGCTGAGGCCCAGCTCCAGCGCCGAGCCGCTGGCATCGCGGTCCACCGCGACGAGGCAGGGCACGCCGCCGCCCTTGGCATATTCGCCGCGCACCGTGTGGCCGGGGCCCTTGGGCGCCATCATGATGACGTCGACGCCCGCCTTCGGCTCGATCAGGCCGAAGTGCACGTTCAGGCCATGGGCGAAGGCGATCGCCGCGCCTTCGCGCAGGTTGTCGTGGACGTATTTCTTGTAGGTTTCGGCCTGAAGCTCGTCGGGCATGGTGAACATCATCAGGTCGCACCAGGCGGCGGCCTCGGCGATGCCCATGACCTGCAGGCCCTCGGCCTCGGCCTTGGCGGCGGAGGGCGAGCCCTCGCGCAGGGCGACGACGAGGTTCTTGGCGCCCGAATCGCGCAGGTTCAGCGCATGGGCATGGCCCTGGGAGCCGTAGCCCAGGATCGCCACCTTCTTGTCCTTGATCAGGTTCACGTCGCAATCGCGATCGTAGTAGACGCGCATGGCCATGGCTGGTGTCCTTCTTACCGTGTTGCGGCGATCATAGCGGCGATCTGGCGCGGATATGAAGGTGCGACGAGAGTAAAATTCGGCGTCTGGAGATATGGTCATTCGCGAATCTACGATTTACTGATGCACTCATGCTCGATGATCTCGACCGCCGTCTTCTGCGCCTGTTCCAGGCCGATCCCGCGCTCTCCACAGCAGAGCTTGCGGCGCAGGCCGGCGTGCCGGCGCTGAAGGCCGGGCGGCGGCTGGCGCGGCTGCAGGAGGCCGGCGTGCTGCAGGGGCAGGGCGCGGTGATCGACTGGAAGGCGCTGGGCTACGAGGTCGCCGTCTCGCTGCGGGTGACGCTGGACAAGACCCAGCCGCGCGCCTTCGACGAGTTCCTCGCCGCTGCGCGCGAGGTGCCCGAGGCGGTGGAGATCCAGACCTTCCTCGGCCGCGTGGACGTGCGCCTGTCCGTGGTGGCGCGGGATCTGGCGGCCTACCGCGATCTCTACCGCAGCCGTATCCTGACCCTGCCGCATATCGCCGATATCGAGAGCCTGATGACCCTCGCCGTGGTCAAGGACGAGGAGGCGCTGCCGCTGTGAGCCCGGATGCCCCCGAGATCGACGAGACCGACCGCCGCCTGCTGCGCCTTCTGGCCGAGGATTCTGCCCGTCCCGCCAGCGCCCTCGGGCGCGAGCTGGGGCTGAGCCAGCCGGCGACATGGCGGCGCATCCGCCGCCTGCGCGAGGCGGGGGTGATCGCCGGGCGCCGGCTGCGGCTCGATGCCGCGGCGCTCGGCTTCGGCGTGACGGTCTTTCTGGGGGTGAAGCTCTCGTCGCGCCAGCGCGTCGCGCTGGAGGAGTTCGAGCGTGCCGTCGGCGCGATCCGCGAGGTGCAGCGGGTCGAGCATGTGCTGGGGCTTTACGATTACCGCCTGCGGGTGGTGGCGCGCGATCTCGCGGATTTCGAGCGGGTGCTGCGGCGGCGGATCATGACGCTGCCGGGTGTCGGCGACGTCGAGGCCAACGTGCTGCTGAGCGAGGAGCGGCGGGCGGGGCCGCTTTAGCGCCGGCCGGTCATGCTTGCCCCGGGCGGGGACGGGGGGCCAGCCCCCCGCGCACGGCTGAGCCGCGCGTCCCCCCGGAGTATTTTCAGGAAACATGAAGGGGCAGGCGCGCGTCAGCCCATGGCGCCGAGGCCGAGGCGCATGGCGGCGTGGCGGATCGGGGCGGCATCGTGAAGAAGGCCGAGCCCGCGGCTGCGCAGCGCCCTGAGCGGGGCGGCGCCGGCGATGGAGGCCCGGTTGAGCGCGTCGATCCCGGCCACCCGCAGGCGGATGTCGGGCAGCCGGGCGCGGCTGTAGGCGGAGAGCATCACCGCATCGCCGAGGCCTTCGGGCCGCTCCTGCGCGAGGCGCAGCAGGCAGGCGATATCGGCCAGGCTCATGTTCAGACCCTGCGCGCCGATGGGCGGGATCACATGCGCGGCCTCGGCCGCCAGCGCCACGCGCGGCGCGGTGATGCGGTCCGCCACACGGGTCAGGATCGGCCAGAGCTGGCGCCGGCTGGCGAGGGTCAGGGGGCCCAGCACGCCTGCCGACCGCTCCGTCGCCTCGGCCGAGAAGGCCTCGTCCGGCAGCGCGGCGAGGCGGCGGGCCTCGCCCGTCCGCTCCATCCAGACGACGGAGGAGCAGGGGCGCCCGTCAAGGTCGGGCAGCGGCACCAGCGTGAAGGGCCCGCCGGAGCGGTGCACCTCGGTCGAGATCATCTCGTGCCGGGCCTCGTGCGTCACGGCGAAGACCAGCGCCGACTGGCCGTAGCGCAGGCTGCGCGCGCCGATGCCGCAGGCCGCGCGCACCGGGCTGTCGCGCCCGTCGGCGGCGATGACCAGCCGCGCCGCGACGGTGCTGCCATCGGTCAGCTGCACCATGGCCGTCTCGTCGCGCTGGGTGAGGCCGGCAAAGCCCGTGCCCTGGCGCAATTCGGCCTGCGGCAGGGTTGAGAGGCACTCTGCCAGCGCCCGCCGCAGGGCGGTGTTGGGCAGGTTCCAGCCAAAGGGCGCCTCGCTGAAGTCGCGCGACGCGAAATCCCGCCGCAAGGGCGGCTGCCGCCCGGCATCGACGATGCGCATCACCTCGAGCGGCGCGGCGAGGGGGGCGAGCGCGTCCCACACGCCGGCCTCGTCCAGAAGGGCCTGTCCGGGCTGCAGCACGGCGGTGGTGCGCAGGTCCGCGCCGGGGGCTGCCGCATCGGTGACGACAGGCGCGGGATCGACGCAGAGCGTGTCGAACCCGGCAGCGGCGAAGGCCGCGGCGGCGCTGAGGCCGGCCGGGCCGCCGCCCGCGACGAGGATGTCTGTGCTGCGAATGCTCATGGCCGTCCAGATAGCATGGCCAGCCCAGCGGGGAAGCCCGTTCGATGCGCCCTTGAACCCGGCGCACTTGCCCTCTAGCTGCCGCGCATGGCACGCGCACCCCTTCTTCAGCTTTCCGACATCGCCCTGACCTTCGGCGGCGATCCCCTTTGGCAGGACCTGTCCCTGACCGTGCAGCCGGGCGACCGGCTGGCGCTGGTGGGCCGCAACGGCAGCGGCAAATCGACGCTGATGAAGGTGATGGCGGGGCTGGTCGAAGCCGATACCGGCAATCGCGCCCTCTCGCCCTCGACCCGCGTCGGCTACATGGAGCAGGATCCCGACCTCTCCGGCTATCCGACGCTGGGCGACTGGGCCGCGGCCGGCCTTGAGCCGGGCGAGGAATACAAGGTCGAGATCGCGGCGGAGGGCCTCGATTTCGATCCCACCCGCGATCCGGCCGTGGCCTCGGGCGGCGAGCGGCGGCGCGCGGCGCTGGCGCGGCTTCTGGCCGAGGCGCCGGAGCTGATGCTGCTGGACGAGCCGACCAACCACATGGACATCCGCGCCATTGCCTGGCTGGAAGAAGAGCTGAAGCAGACCCGCACCGCCTACGTCCTGATCAGCCACGACCGCGCCTTTCTGCGCAACCTGACCAAGGGCACGCTCTGGCTCGACCGGGGCGCGGTGCGGCGGCAGGACATCGGCTTTGACGGGTTCGAGGCCTGGCGCGACAAGATCTGGGAAGAGGAAGACCAGGCGCTCCACAAGATGGATCGCAAGATCAAGGCCGAGGCGCGCTGGGCGGTCGAGGGGATCAGCGCGCGGCGCAAGCGCAACCAGGGCCGGGTGCGGGCGCTGCAGGACCTCCGGGCCGAGCGGTCGTCGCATATCCGGCGCGAGGGGACGGCGGCGCTGGAGCTGGGCTCCGGTCCCTCCTCGGGCCGCAAGGTGATCGAGGCGACAGGTCTGACCAAGAGCTTCGGCGGCAAGCAGATCGTCAGCGGGCTGGACCTGACCGTGATGCGCGGCGACCGGGTCGCGCTGGTCGGCCCGAACGGCGTGGGCAAGACGACGCTGGTCAACCTGCTGCTGGGCCGCGAGGCGCCGGACGAGGGCAGCATCCGCCATGGCACCAACCTCGAGATTGCGGTCTTCGACCAGGCGCGCGCCGCGCTGGAGCCGGATGCCACGCTCTGGGACAGCCTGACACAGGACCCCGAGATGCGGGTGTCCGGCCAGTCCGACCAGGTCATGGTGCGCGGCGCGCCGCGGCATGTGATCGGCTACCTCAAGGATTTCCTCTTCGACGAGGCGCAGGCCCGTGCGCCGGTGCGCGCGCTCTCGGGCGGCGAGAAGGCGCGGCTTCTGCTGGCGCGGATCATGGCGCGGCAAAGTAACGTTCTGGTGCTGGACGAGCCGACGAACGATCTCGATATCGAGACGCTGGACCTGCTGCAGGAGGTGCTCGACGGCTACGACGGCACCGTGATCCTCGTCAGCCACGACCGCGATTTCCTCGACCGCGTCGCCACGACGACCGTGCTGATGGAGGGCGGCGGCCGCGCCACCGTCTATGCCGGCGGCTGGGCCGACATGGTGGCGCAGCGCGGCAGCGCGCCGCTGTCCGGTCCGGCAGAGCCTGCGCCAGAACCGGCACGGCCCGCCGCCGCGAAGGCCGCCGACTCCCCTGCGCCGAAATCCGCGAAGGGCGCCAGCCTCAGCTTCACCGAGAAGCATCGGCTCGAGGTGCTGCCCGAGGAGATCGCCCGCATCGAGGCCGAGATCGGCAAGCTCGAGGGGCTTCTGGCCGATCCCGATCTCTTCACCAAGGAGCCGGTGAAGTTTCGCAAGGCGACGGAGGCGCTGACCCAGCGCCAGGCCGCGCTTGCCGCGGCCGAGGACGAATGGCTGACGCTGGAGGCCAAGGCCGAAGAGGGCTGAGGCGCTGGCCCCTTCATGTTTCTAAAAATACTCCGGGGGGTGCGGGGGGCTGGCCCCCCGCTCCCACGCTGTCAGCGATTCATCCGGTTTTCGATAAGGCTCTCGACCACCTCGGGCTCCGCCAGGGTCGAGGTATCGCCCAGGCTGCCGTAGTCGTTCTCGGCGATCTTGCGCAGGATCCGGCGCATGATCTTGCCCGAGCGGGTCTTCGGCAAGCCCGGCGCCCATTGGATCAGGTCCGGCTTGGCGATCGGACCGATCTCCTTGCGCACCCAGGCCTCGAGATCCTTGCGCAGCGCATCGGTCGCCTCGACCCCGTTCATCACGGTGACATAGGCATAGATGCCCTGGCCCTTCACTTCGTGCGGGTAGCCGACGACTGCCGCCTCGGCGACGTCGGGATGGGCGACGAGGGCGCTTTCGACCTCGGCCGTGCCAAGGCGATGGCCCGAGACGTTCAGCACGTCGTCGACCCGGCCGGTGATCCAGTAATAGCCGTCCTCGTCGCGGCGGCAGCCGTCGCCCGAGAAGTAGTAGCCCTTGTACTGCTGGAAGTAGGTCTCCTCGAAGCGCTGGTGATCGCCCCAGATGGTGCGCATCTGCCCCGGCCAGCTTTCGGCGATGCAGAGCACGCCCTCGGTTACCGTCTCCTCGAGCAGCGTGCCTTTCTCGGGCTCGAGGATCGCCGGCACGACGCCGAAGAAGGGCAGCGTGGCGCTGCCCGGTTTCGTCGCCGTGGCGCCGGGCAGGGGGGTGATCATGTGGCCGCCGGTCTCGGTCTGCCACCAGGTGTCCGAGATCGGGCAGCGGTGCTTGCCGATGACCCGGTCATACCACTCCCAGGCCTCGGGGTTGATCGGCTCGCCCACGGTGCCGAGAACGCGCAGCGACGACAGGTCGTGCCCTTCGACGAAGCTCTCGCCCTTGCCCATCAGCGCGCGGATCGCGGTCGGCGCGGTGTAGAACTGGTTGACCTTATGCTTCTCGACGATCTGCCAGAGGCGCGAGGCATCGGGCCAGGTCGGCACGCCCTCGAACATCAGCGTCGTCGCGCCATTGGCGAGCGGGCCATAGAGGATGTAGCTGTGCCCCGTCACCCAGCCGACATCGGCCGCACACCAGTAGATATCGCCGTCGTGGTAGTCGAAGACGTATTGATGCGTCATCGAGGCATAGACGAGGTAGCCGCCAGAGCTATGCACCACCCCCTTCGGCTTGCCGGTCGAGCCCGAGGTATAGAGGATGAAAAGCGGATCCTCGGCCTTCATCGGGCGCACCGGGCAGTCGGGGGCGACCGTCTCCATCATCGCCTTGACGTCCACGTCGCGCCCGTCGATCCAGGTGATCTGGTCGCCGGTATGCTTGACGACGAGGCAGCGCACCTTGTCCGAGCAGTGCAGCAGCGCGGCGTCGGTGTTCGACTTCAGCGCCGTGCGCTTGCCGCCGCGGGGCGCGGTATCGGCGGTGATGACCAGCTTGGCCTCGCTGTCGTTGATCCGGTTCGCCAGCGCATCGGGGGAAAACCCGGCGAAGACCACCGAATGGATCGCGCCGATCCGGGCGCAGGCAAGCATGGCATAGGCCGCCTCGGGGATCATCGGCAGGTAGATCACCACCCTATCGCCGCGCATCACCCCTTGGCTGAGAAGGACATTGGCGAAGCGGCAGACCTTCTCATGCAACTCGGCGTAGCTGATGTGCTGCGTCTCGCCCTCGGGATCGTCCGGCTCCCAGATGATCGCGGTCTGGTCCGCGCGCGTTGCAAGATGCCGGTCGACGCAGTTGGCACAGACGTTCAAAACGCCGTCCTCGAACCACTTGATCGAGACATTGCCAAGATCGAAGCTGGCGTCCTTCACCTTGGTGAAGGGCTCGATCCAGTCGATGCGCTTGCCCTCCTTGGCCCAGAAGGCCGCCGGGTCCTGGGTCGAGGCGCGGTACATCGCCTCGTAGGTGGCCTTGTCGGCATGGCTCTTCGCCGCCGTCTCGGCGGATGGGGCGTGCGGCTCGTGCATGGTCATGGTGTCCTCCCTCAGATCGCGAGGTATTGCTGGCGCAGGGCCTCGTCCTCCAGCACCTCGCGGGCCGTGCCGTCGAAGACGACCGATCCGGTGTCGAGGATGACCGCCCGGTCCGCCAGCTTCAAGGCCGCAACCGCATTCTGCTCGACCAGCACGGTGGTGATGCCCTGGTCTCGGATCAGTTCCAGCGTCTTCGCGATCTCCTGCACGATCACCGGGGCGAGGCCCTCGTAGGGCTCGTCCAGCAGCAGCACCTTGATCTCGCGCGCCAGCGCGCGGCCGATGGCGAGCATCTGCTGCTCTCCGCCCGACAGGGTCACCCCCTCCTGCCGGCGGCGTTCACCGAGGCGGGGGAACAGCTCGTAGATGCGTTCGATCGGCCAGCCGACGGGCGGCGCGATCTGCGCCAGTTGCAGGTTCTCCTCGACCGTCAGCCCGGCGATGATGCGCCGGTCCTCGGGCACGAGGGCAAGACCCTGCGCGGCGGCCTGATGCGCCTTCATCCGGTGCAGGGGGGCGCCGTTCATCCAGATCTCGCCCGCCGTCAGCTGCGGCGTGCCGGTGCGCGCCAGCGTGCGCAGGGTGGATGTCTTGCCCGCGCCGTTGCGGCCCAGAAGCGCGAGGATCTGCCCCTCGGCGAGGTCGAAGCTGACATCCTGCACGATGTAGCTTTCGCCGTAATAGCCCTGGATGCCGCGCACCGAGAGGAAGGCGGCCTCTGTCGGGGCCTGCGCGATACGCTCGTGACGGGTCATACCTGCGCCTCCCCGAGATAGGCTTCGCGGACCTTGGGGTGGCCCTTGATGTTTTCCGGCACGTCCTCGACCAGCGGCGTGCCTTGCGCCAGCACCGTGATCCGGTCGGCCAGCGAAAAGACGACATGCATGTCGTGCTCGATGATCACCATGGTCAGGTTCCGTGTGCGGCGGATGTCTTTCAGCAGCTGGATCGTGTTGTTGGTATCCGCGCGGGCCATGCCTGCGGTCGGCTCGTCCAGCAGCAGCAGCCGCGGCTCCTGCACCAGGCACATCGCCATTTCCAGCCGCCGCTTGTCGCCGCGGCTGAGGCTGCCGGCATGGAGGTCGCGCTTTTCCAGCATCGAGACGTCGTCCAGCATCGCCTCGGCCATCTCGGTGATATGCCGCTCCTTCGGGACGCTTTCGAAGGCATGCAGGCGAAATGGCCCGTCGCGATGGGCGAAGCAGGGCACCATCATGTTCTCGATCACCGTCAGATCGGCGAAGATCTCGGGCGTTTGGAACACGCGGGAAATGCCCATCTGGTTGATCTGGTGCGGCTTGCGCCCCAGCACCGACTGCCCGTCGAAGCTGACGGAGCCGGTGTCGGGGATCAGCTTGCCGACGAAACAGTTCAGCAGTGTCGACTTGCCTGCCCCGTTCGGCCCGATGATCGCGTGAACGGTGTTCTCAGCCACGCTGATGTTCACATCGGACAGGGCCTGCAGCCCGCCGAAGCGCTTGGAGATGTCGCGAACCTCGAGAATGCTCATGGGCCTACTCCGCTGCCGCGCGGCGGGCCGCCGCGTCGGATTCCACGCTGGGGGCGTTCCTGTCGCGGCGCCGGACCACGGCCCCGGCGCGGCGCGCCCCCTCGACCAGCCCGCCGGGCAGGAAGATGACGACGGCCATGAAGATCAGCCCCAGTGTCAGGTGCCAGCCCTTGCCGACGAAGGGGTGGATCACGGCGACCACCGCATCCTCCAGCCCGTCGGGCAGCACGGCGACCCATTGGTGCAGGATGGCGTCGTTGATCTTCGAGAAGATGTTCTCGAAGTACTTGATGACGCCGGCGCCCAGCACCGGCCCCAGCAGCGTGCCCGCGCCGCCGAGGATCGTCATCAGCACCACTTCGCCGCTGGCTGTCCATTGCATCCGGTCGGCCCCCGCGAGCGGGTCCATCGAGGCGAGCAGCCCGCCCGCGAGCCCGGCATACATGCCGGAGATCACGAAGGCGGCCAGGGTGTAGGGGCGCGCCGACAGGCCGGTATAGGCCATGCGGTTCTGGTTCGACTTCACCGCCCGCAGCATCAGCCCGAAGGGGCTGCGGAAGATGCGGATCGACAGCCAGAAGGCCAGCAGCAGCAGCGCCGCGCAGACGTAGTAGCCGACCGAGAAGGTCCAGCTCCAGCCGCCCAGGGTGATCGTCGCGGCCTCGCGCATCTCGGCCCCGAAAAGGCTGGTGACGGGAAGCGAGCCGCTTGACGGGCCGTCCAGCACCCGCGGGTCCGAGAGGGAGAGCTGCAGCCCCGTCTCGCCGTTGGAGATCGGGGTCAGCACGGAATAGGCGAGGTTGTAGCACATCTGCGCGAAGGCCAGCGTCAGGATCGAGAAGTAGATCCCCGAGCGGCGCAGCGAGACGAAGCCGATGACCAGCGCGAAGAGCCCGCCGATCACGGTGGCCAGCAGGATCGCCGGGATCACGTTCATGCTGAGCAGCTTGAACATCCAGACGGCCGAGTAGCTGCCCACGCCCAGAAAGGCGGCATGGCCGAAGCTGAGGTAGCCGGTCAGCCCGAAGAGGATGTTGAAGCCGATCGCGAGAATCCCGTAGATCGCGAAGCGCTGCATGAGATCCGGGTAGCCCGCGTTGAACTGCGCCAGCGCGCTGGCCGTGGGGAAGGGGTTCAGCAGGATCGGCGCGGCCAGCGCCAGCAGCGCCACGATCAGCAGCAGCATCCTGTCGCGCCGCCCCTGCGCGTCACGCGCCGCCTCGGCGCGGGGCGTTTGGGCCGGAAAGGCGGTCTGTGTCGCGTCGGTCATGTTACTCCTCCATCACGCCGCGGCGGCCCATCAGACCGCGCGGGCGGGTCAGCAGGATCACGATCGCGACGAGGTAGATGATGATCTGGTCGATGCCGGGGATCAGCGACTTGACCTCGTTCATCGAGGCGAAGCTTTGCAGGATACCCAGCAGGAATCCCGCCAGCACCGCGCCGGGCAGGGAGCCCATGCCCCCCACGACGACCACCACGAAGCTGAGGACGAGGAAGTCCATGCCCATGTGGTAGTTCGGGCTGAGGATCGGCGTGTACATCACCCCGGCCAGTCCCGCGACGGCGGCGGCAAGGCCGAACATCAGGGTGAACCGCTTGTCGATGTCGATGCCCAGCAGGCCCACCGTCTCGCGGTCGGCCATCCCGGCGCGGACCACCATGCCGAAGGTGGTGAAGCGCAGGAAGGCGAAGACGCCGCCGATGACGAGGGCCGCGAAGACGAAGTAGACCAGCCGCCAGATCGGGTAGACCACGGCATAGGCCTCCATCCCCACCAGCGCGCCGACATCCATTGACCCGCGCAGCGCCGACGGCGCCGGGGTGGGGATCGGGTTGGCGCCGTAGACGGCCTTCACGATCTCCTGCAGCACGATGGCAAGGCCGAAGGTCACGAGGATCTGGTCGGCATGCGGGCGCTTGTAGAAGTGCTGGATCAGCCCGCGCTCCATCACGAAGCCGACCAGCATCATCACCGGGATCGCCAGCACGATTGCCAGCGGCACCGCCCAGTCGACCAGCGCGCCGCCCGTGGCCGGGCCGAACCAGGCCTCGACGTAGGGCGTCTCGACGGTCATCGGGTTGCCGAGGAAATCGGTGCGCTCGGGATCGACGGTCTCGTAGCTGAGGGTCAGCAGCCGCTGCAGCGTGACGGCGCAGAAGGCGCCGATCATGAAGAGCGCGCCATGGGCGAAGTTCACGACACCAAGCGTGCCGAAGATCAGCGTCAGCCCCAGCGCGATCAGCGCATAGGCAGAGCCCTTGTCGAGGCCGTTGAGGATTTGCAGCAGGAAGGCGTCCATCGAAGATCCCTTGTTCGTGCCGAGACCGCCGGATCACCGCCCGGCGGCGCGGGTGTAGGGCGGGCCTCGGCCCGCCCCGACCCGAAGCCTATGCGCCCGGGTTGCACTCCCCCAGGCTGCCGCCGGCGAACATCGGGTGATCGGGCGGGTAGGTGACCTGATCGACCGGCGTCACCTCGACGATGTCGACAAGGTGGAACTCGTCTTGCGGGTCTTCCGCGCCCTGCACCACGACCACGTCCTTGAAGCACTGGTGATCGGCGCCGCGGTAGGTCGTGGGGCCATTGCCGAGGCCGTCGAAGTCGTAATCCTCGAGCGCCTCGACCACCGCGCAGGGATCGAAGCTGCCGGCCCGCGCCACCGCATCGGCATAGAGCAGCGTCTGCGCGTAGCAGGTGTGCGCCGCCTGGCTGGGCGGGAAGCCGTACTTCTGCCCGAAGCTCTGGACGAAGGCCTGCGTGCCCGCATCCTCGAGCTTCCAGTCCCAGTTCTGGGAGCCGGGGATGCCGGCGATGGCGCTGCCGGCGCCGCGTGCCATCAGCTCGGAATAGAGCGGCACGACGATCTGGAAATCCTTGCCGTTGGCCTGCCGGTCCTTCAGCCCGAACTGCACCGCCTGCGTCAGGCTGTTCACCATGTCCCCGCCGTAGTGGTTCAGCACCAGCACGTCGGCGCCGGAGTTCAGGACCGGCGCGATGTAGGAGCTGAAGTCACCGGCCCCGAGCGGCGTGCGCACCTTCTCGACCGTCTCCCATCCCAGCGCCTCGGTCGCGGCGGCGATGCTCTCCTCCTGGGTCCAGCCCCAGGTGTAGTCGGCGGTCAGGTGATAGGCGCGGCGGTCGTCGCCGTAGAGGCTGGAGAGCACCGGCGCCATGGCCTGCGCCGACATGTAGGCGTTGAAGAAGTGCCTGAATCCGTTCGCCTTTCGGTCCTTGCCGGTGGTGTCGTTGGAATGGGTGAGCCCCGCCATGAAGATCACGCCGGCCTCCTGGCACAGCCCCTGCACGGCGACGGCGACGCCCGAGGAGGACCCGCCCGAGATCATGATCGCGCCGTCCTTCTGGATCATCGACTGGGCGCTGGCGCGGGCGGCGTCGGATTTCGTCTGCGTGTCGCCGGTGACGAAATCGACCCGCTTGCCAAGGATGCCGTCTCCCCCCAGCGCGTCCGAGGAGAAGGTGCTCAGCATGCCGCCGTCGCCTTCGCCATTCAGGTGCTCCACCGCCAGCTCGAAGGCCCGCAGCTCGTCCGCGCCCTCGTCGGCATAGGCGCCGGTCTGCGGCACGTTGAAGCCGAGGACGACCGAAGATCCCGTCGGCTCGTTGGTGAAGGCGCTGGCGCGGCTGGTGAAGATCGTCGGCAGCGCAAGGCCGGAGGCGGTGAAGGCCGTCCCGGTCTTGAGCAGCCCGCGGCGCGTGAACCTGCTGGTCATAATTTCTCCTTCCCTGAAGGTTGCGCCGATCTTGACACCCCTCCTCGGGCGGATCGGCCTAATTGCATCAACTATGGGGGGAATTGAGAAAACTGCTCAACAAACCTCTGGCTTACCGAGGATATTCTGTAAACTTATGATCTAGGCGGCGCAGAAATCTGTAAATTCCTTGTCTCGCGTCTGCAGCAGAGGAGAGCGGCGATGGAAGGCTCGGTGCTTGCCGGGGCGCGGATCAGGGACCGGCGCCTCGATCTGGGCATGCGGCAGGCCGATCTCGCGCGGGAGGCCGGGATCTCGGCCTCCTACCTCAACCTGATCGAGCATGGGCGGCGGCGGATCGGCGGGCGCCTTTTGAACGAGATCGCGCGCATCCTCGGCACCGATGCCGCACGGCTGGCCGAAGGGGCAGGCGCGCTGACCGGGGCGCTGCAGGCCGCCGCCGCCACAGCGCCCGAGGCCGGCGCCGAGGTGCGTCGGGCCGATGACTTCGCCGGCCGCTTCCCCGGCTGGGCGGCCCTCGTCGCCGCGCAGGCCGAGCGGCTGGCGCAGACGCAGGACCGGGCCGAGGCGCTGGCGGGGCGGCTGGCGCATGATCCCGGCCTCGCGCGGGTGCTGCACGAGACGCTGTCCTCGATCACCGCGATCCGGTCGAGTGCCGCGATCCTGTCGCAGACCGAGGGGTTGGATGCCGATTGGCAGGCGCGTTTCCTTGCAAATATCGACCAGGACGCCCGCCGCCTGACCGAGGCGGGGCGGGCGCTGGCGCTGCAGCTCGAGGCGCCGGATCCCGGCGCCGGGGCGCTGCCGCAGGAGCAGGCCGAGGCCTGGATCGAGGCGCGCGGTCATCATCTGCCGCAGATCGAGGCCGGCCAGTCGCCAGAGGCGGTGGTCGCGGCCTCGGGGCTGACGGGCGGCGCGGGCGAGATGCTGCTGCAGCGCCTGACCCGCGTGGCAGAGGAGGCGCGGCGGCTGCCGCTCTCGGCCGTCACGGGGCCTTTCGATCCGGTCCGCATCGCCCGGAGCCATGGCACCGACATCGGCCTCGTGCTGCGCCGCCGCGCCGCGCTGGGCGAGGGGCCGCCGGTGGCGCTGGCGGTCTGCGATGCCGGCGGCGCGCTGATCCGGCACCGCCCCGCGCCGGGCCTACGGCTGGCGCGCGAGGGGGCCTGCCCGCTCTGGCCGCTCTACGAGGCGCTGTCGCGGCCCGGCCAGCCGCTGCGGGTCGCCGCGCTGATCCCCGACGGCGCGGGCGAGCGGCGGGTGCTGGCCTGGGCCCATGCTGCCCCGCGCGAGGCGCATGACCCCGATGCCCCGCCGCTGATGGAATCGAGCATGCTGCTGCTGCCGCACGGCGAGACCGGCGGCCTGCCCGAGCGGCGGGTCGGCCCCGGCTGCCGCATCTGCCCGCGACAGGACTGCAGGGCCCGGCGCGAGCCCAGCCTGCTGCGCTGACTGGCACTTTGACAAAAGCGTGACGAGGCGGCATGACTCCTCCTGAGGTTGCCGCGCGATCGGGGGAGGGTCGCGCGGCGCCTGCCGCAGCCGCATCCGGCACGGCAGGAGGGGGAAGGCGATGGCACCGCGCGTGCTGCTGATCGAGGACGAGCCCAACATCGTCGAGGCGCTGAGCTTCCTGCTCAGCCGAGACGGCTGGACCGTGCAGGTCTATGGCGACGGCGCGGCGGCGGCCGAGCGGGCCGCGGCGCTGCGGCCCGATGTCGTGGTGCTGGACGTGATGCTGCCCAACCGCTCCGGCTACGAGGTGCTGCGCGACCTGCGCGCCGCCGCCGAGACGCGGGGGATACCGGTGCTGATGCTGACCGCACGCGGGCAGGCGCAGGATCGCGAGAGGGCGCGCGACCTCGGGGCCACCGATTTCATGACCAAGCCCTTCTCCAACGCCGAGATCCTCGCCCGCGTCAGGGCGCTGGCCGAGGGGGCCCGGCCATGAGCTGGCCCGAGCCGCCGGGCCCCCTGCCAAGCCCCGCGCCGCGCCCGCCCTTCCTTGCCCGCGCCTCCTACCGGCGGCGGCGGCTGGCAGAGGCCGCGCGCCTCGCGCCGCTGGCCGGGGCGGCGCTCTGGTCGGTGCCGCTGCTCTGGCCGCGGGGCGAGACGGCCACCTCCTCGGCGCTGCTCTACGTCTTCGGGGTCTGGGCGCTGCTGATCCTTCTGTCGGCCCTTTTGGCGCGCGCCCTGCGCCGCCCCCCGCCCGAGGCCTAGGGGCGCGTGACGCCGAACCTGCTGGCGCTGATCTCGCTGGTCTATGTGGCCTTCCTCTTCGCGCTGGCCTTCTGGGCCGACAGGCAGGCGGCGCGGGGCGGCGGGCGCTGGCTGCGCAGCCCTTGGGTCTACACGCTCTCGCTGTCGATCTACTGCACTGCCTGGACCTTTTACGGCGCGGTCGGCTACGCGGCGCGCTCGGGGCTGGAGTATCTGACGATCTACCTTGGCCCCTCGCTGGTGCTGCTGGGTTGGTGGGGCCTCCTGCGGCGCATGGTGCGGCTGGGGCGCAGCCAGCGGCTGACCTCGATCGCGGACCTGATCTCCTCGCGCTACGGCAAATCGCCGGGCCTCGGGGGCCTCGTGACCCTGCTCGCCGTGGTTGGTGTGACCCCCTATATCGCGCTGCAGCTGCAATCCATCGCCCAGAGTTTCGCCGTCTTCGCGGGCGGCGAGCTGCGCGCCATTGCCCTGTGGTCGGCCGCCGGGCTCGCGCTCTTCTCCGTCCTTTTCGGCACCCGCAACCTCTCGGCCGGAGAGCGGCATCCCGGCGTCGTCACCGCCGTCGCGGTGGAGGCGGTGGTCAAGCTCGCCGCGCTGCTCTGCGTCGGCCTCTTTACAGTCTGGGGGTTGAACGGCGGGCTCGGCGCGACGCTGGACCGGATCGACGCCTCGCCCATCGCCGCATGGGAGCAAAGCGGCGCGCGCTGGGCGGGCCTCAGCTTCCTGTCGGGGGCGGCGCTGCTCTGCCTGCCGCGAATGTTCCAGGTCATGGTGGTCGAGAACGCCGACGAGCGGCATCTGGCGACCGCAAGCTGGGCCTTCCCGCTCTACCTCGCGCTGATGAGCCTCTTCGTCGTGCCGATCGCCGTCACCGGCCTCGAGCGCCTGCCCGAGGGCGCCAATCCCGACATGTTCGTCCTGACCCTCCCGCTGAGCGAGGGGCGCAGCGGCCTTGCCGTCTTCGCCTTTCTCGGCGGCTTCTCCTCGGCCAGCTCGATGGTGATCGTCGCGACCATCGCGCTGGCGACCATGGTGTCGAACCATATCGCCCTGCCGCTCTGGCTGCGGCTGCGGCGGCAGGGGGCGACCGTCTCGGGCGACGTGCGGCGCGTGGTGCTGCGGGCGCGGCGGTTGTCGATCCTTGGCGTGCTGCTGCTGGGCTGGCTCTACTACCGCGTCTCGGGTGGCGGCGATGCGCTGGCCTCCATCGGCCTCGTGGCCTTCGCCGGTGTGGTGCAGGCGCTGCCGGCGATGCTGGGCGGGCTCTTCTGGCGCGGCGCCACGCGGCGCGGCGCGGCGGCGGGGCTGACCTGCGGCTTCGCGCTCTGGGTCTGGACGCTGCTCCTGCCGGGCTTCGAGGTGCTGCCCGCCCGCGTCATGGCCGAGGGCCCGCTGGGCCTGGGCTGGCTGCGCCCAGAGGCGCTCTTCGGCATCGCCGGGATCGATCCGCTGCTGCATGCGGTGCTCTGGTCGCTGGGGCTGAACGCGGCGCTCTTCATCCTCGTCTCGCTGGTCGACTTCCCCGGCCCGGTCGAGCGGCTGCAGGGCGCGCAATTCGTCGGCGTTCCGGGGGCCGAGGCCGGTGGCTGGAGTGGCGGCCATGCCGCGGCAGAGGACCTGCTGGTCATGGCGCAGCGCATCCTCGGCCCCTCCGAAGCGCAGGCCCTCTTCGCCTCTGCCGCCGCGGCACAGGGCCGGGCCGCCCCGGCGCTCCCCGAGGTCACGCCCGGCTTCATCCAGCGTCTCGAGCGCGAGCTCGCGGGATCGGTCGGCGCCGCGACGGCCCACGCGATGATTGGCCGGATGACGCAGGGCGCCAGCGTCACGGTCGAGGATCTGCTGGCCGTCGCCGACGAGGCCGCGCAGATCATCGACCACTCCGCCCGGGCCGAGCAGAAGTCCCGCGCGCTCGAACAGGCGCTCTCGGCGCTGCACGAGGCCAACGACAAGCTGACGGCGCTTTCGGCGCAGAAGGACGCCTTCCTCAGCCAGGTCAGCCACGAGCTGCGCACACCGATGACCTCGATCCGCGCCTTTTCCGGCATCCTCGGCGAAGAGGGGCTGGAAGAGGCCGACCGCGCCCGCTTCGCCGGGATCATCGAGGGCGAGGCCGCGCGGCTGACCCGCCTGCTCGACGATCTGCTCGACCTCGCCGCGCTGGAAGGGGGCGGCGGGGGCCGGAGCATCGCCCGCGGCCCCCTGTCGGAGGTGCTCGACCGCGCCCTGGCCGCCGCCGTCCCGGAGGGTACGCTCGCGCTGCGGCGCGACCGCGCGGCAGAGGCCGTGATCGTCGAGACCGATCTCGACCGGCTGGCGCAGGTCTTCATCAACGTCGCCTCCAACGCGGCCAAGTATTGCGATGCGCCGCAGCCGCGCCTTTGGGTGCGCGTGACCTGCCGCGAGGGCCGCATCGAGATCGACATGATCGACAACGGCAGCGGCATCGACCCCGCCGAGGTGCCGGTGATCTTCGAGAAGTTCAGCCGCCTCGGTGATCCGGGACGGGCAGGGGGCGCCGGCCTCGGCCTCGCGATCTGCCGCGAGATCATGGCCCGCCTCGGCGGCGCCATCGCTTATCTGCCGGGGCAGGGCGGCGCGGGCTTCCGCATCACACTTCCCGCGGCGCCCCGATCTTCTCTTTGAAAATATCCCGCGGGGAGCGCGAGGGGCGCGAAGCCCCTCGCTCCCGCAGCCGGTCGCCGCCCCGACGCCTTCAGTAGACGCCTTCCGTCTTGATCTGCAGCCTCTTGCCGCAATGCTTGCAGTGGATCGCGTCGATATCGTGCAGGATCAGCCCGCAGCGCGGGCAGGGCTCGCGCACCTTGGTCGGGCGGAAGGTCACCTGCGCCAGCCGCAGGAACAGCGTCACCCCCACGATCATCACCGCCACCGACAGAAGCCGCCCGCCGGTGCCGGGCAGGGTGATGTCGCCGAAGCCGGTTGTCGTCAGGCAAGTGACGGTAAAGTAGAGCGCATCGGCGTAATTGCCGATATCGGGATTGGTCCGGTGCTGGGTGACGTAGATCAGCCCGGTCATCACGAAGAGGAACACCGCGAGGTTGGTGGCGGCGGTCAGCACCTCCTGATTGCTGCGCAGGGTCGGGCTGACCTTTCGCAGCCGCGCCAGAAGCTCGTAGGAGTGCAGGAACCGCAGCGTGCGCAGCACCCGCAGGAAGCCGAAGCCTTCGCCCGCCAAGGGAAGCAGGAAGGAGACTAGGGCCGCCAGCTCGGCCAGCGTCAGCGGGCTGGCGAGGAATGTCATCCGCTTGCGCGAGACCGCCAGCCGCGCCGCCAGATCCGCCGCGATGACGAGGCCGAAGAGGGTATCGACCCGCTCCACCCAAGGTTCGTGCGGGAAAAAGGAGGTGGCGATGACGTAAAGGATCGTCAGCGCGTCGAAGCCGAGCAGCCCGTAGCGGAACCGCCGCGCGCGGGCCGTATCCGCCTCGTAGAGCTCTCTCAGCAGGGGCAGGATGAAAGACATGCAAAGGGCTCCGTCGGGCGAGGGTGGCAGTTCATCACAGTCGCGCTCCGGGCGAAAGTCCGCCCCTGCCCAATGCGGCGGCAGGGGCGAGGCAAAACCCGCCTAAGCTGCGCCGCCGGCCTTGCCGAGGGGAACATCGGGGCCGCGCCGGTCGTTTGAGGCAGGACGGCTTGCACCGTCACCAGTTGCAAGAGGGGGCATTTTATGAAGACGCTATTTCCGATCACGACCGGAGCCGCGAAACCATGAGGCGCCCCGGACGGCAAGCCGCCGCCCCGTCCATCGCCGCCCTTGCCGCGCATCGCGTGGCGATCGAGGCGGTAGAACCCGAGATCGACGCCGGCCGTTTCCCGGCCAAGGGGGTCGCAGGACAGCCTGTCACCGTGACGGCCGATGCCTTCACCGACGGGCATGAACTCATGCGCGCCTCGCTGCTGTGGTGGCCGCTGGGCGAGAAGGAGGCCACGGAGGTCGAGATGACGCATGTCGTCAACGACCGCTGGCAGGCCCGCTTCACCCCGCCCGAGAACCGGATGTATGTCTATACCGTCCTCGCCTGGCGCGACGACTTCGGCACATGGCACAAGGACACCCAGAAGAAGATCGCCGCAGGGCAGGATGTCGCCATCGAGGCCGAGGAAGGCCGCAGGCAGATCGCCGCGGCCGCGGCTGCCCGTCCCGCGCCGAGCCGCGAGGATAAGGCTGCCCTCAAGGCGCTGGCCGATGCCGCGGGCGTCGAGGACACGCAGGCCCGTCTCGACGTGCTGCTGGCGCCCGAGACGCTGGCGCTGATGAACCGCGCCGGCCCACGCACGAACCTGACCCGCTACGCGCGCGACCTGCAGCTCTGGGCCGACCGGGAGGCCGCGGCCTTCTCTGCCTGGTACGAGATGTTCCCGCGCAGCCAGGGGCAGGGGCTTGAGCATGGCACCTTCCGCGATGTGATCGGCAAGCTGCCTTATGTCCGCGATCTTGGCTTCGACGTGCTCTATTTCACGCCGATCCACCCGATCGGCAGCACCAATCGCAAGGGCAAGAACAATACCCTGACACCGGGCCCGGACGATGTCGGCAGCCCCTATGCCATCGGCAGCGCCGAGGGCGGTCAGTCGGCGGTTCACCCGCAGCTCGGCACGATCGAGGGTTTCGATGCGCTGGTCGGCGCGGCCGACGAGCATGGCCTCGAGATCGCGCTGGACATCGCGCTGAACGCCTCGCCCGACCATCCCTGGATCAAGCAGCATCCGGACTGGTTCGAATGGCGGCCCGACGGCAGCATCAAGTATGCCGAGAATCCGCCGAAGAAGTACGAGGACATCGTCAACTATCGCTATTACCTCGACGACGGCAGCGCGAACGCGCCGTTCTGGGAAGCGATCCGTGACATGTTCCTGTTCTGGGCGGGCCACGGCGTGCTGACCTTCCGCGTCGATAACCCGCACACCAAGCCCTATCCCTTCTGGGAGTTCATCATCTCCGAGGTTCAGGCCCGCCACCCCGGCGCGATCTTCCTGTCGGAGGCCTTTACCCGGCCCAAGGTGATGAAGCGCCTCGCGAAGCTGGGCTTCAACCAGAGCTATTCCTACTTCACCTGGCGCAACGAGAAGTGGGAGCTGGAGGAATACCTGACGGAGCTGACGACGGAGGAGTGCCGGCACTACATGCGGCCGAACTTCTTCACCAGCACGCCCGATATCAACCCGGTCTTCCTGCAGACCTCGGGCCGTCCCGGTTTCCGCATCCGCGCGGCGCTGGCGGCGACGCTTTCGGGGAACTGGGGCGTCTACAACGGCTTCGAGATCTGCGATGCCGCGCCCCTTCCGGGCAAGGAAGAATTCCTCGATTCCGAGAAATACGAGATCAAGGATTGGGACTTCGACGCCCCCGGCCACGTCAAGGACGACCTGCGCCTGCTGAACGCGCTGCGGCGCGAGAACCCCTGCATGCGGGACTTCACCAACCTGAAGTTCTTCGACGCGGGCTCCGAGCAGGTCCTGTACTACGGGCGCTTCGATCCCGAGAGCGACAGCTACCTGCTGTTCCACGTCCTGCTGGATCCCCACAACCCGGCCGAGTTCGGCTTCGAGGTTCCGCTGTGGGAATTCGGCCTGCCCGACGAGGCGAGCATCGAAGTGCAGGATGCGATCCAGGGCAACTACTTCACCTGGCACGGGAAGGAACACCGGCTGACGCTGGATCCCGAGACCCGGCCCTATGCGATCTGGCGACTGCTGCCCCCCGGCGGCGCGAGAGGATGAGAATGGAAGACCAAGCAATGACCACGGCGGCCGATGCGGGCGCCGACGCGATCGACCGGAGCCGCAAGGACTGGTACAAGGACGCCGTCATCTACCAGGTGCACGTCAAGGCCTACCAGGACAGCAACGGCGACGGCATCGGTGACTTCAAGGGCCTGATGAGCCGTCTTGACCACGTCGAGAGCCTCGGGGCGACGGCCATCTGGCTGCTGCCCTTCTACCCCTCGCCGCTGCGCGACGACGGCTACGACATCATGGATTACGACAGCATCAACCCGTCCTACGGGGTGATGGAGGACTTCAAGGTCTTCGTCGAAGAGGCGCATCGCCGCGGCATCCGGGTGATCACCGAGCTGGTGATCAACCACACCAGCGACCAGCACCCTTGGTTCCAGCGCGCCCGCAAGGCGCCGAAAGGCAGCCCCGAGCGGGACTTTTACGTCTGGTCCGACGACGATCAGAAATGGCCCGAGACCCGGATCATCTTCACCGATACCGAGAAGTCGAACTGGACCTGGGATCCCGAGGCCGGTCAGTATTACTGGCACCGCTTCTTCAGCCATCAGCCGGACCTGAACTTCGACAATCCGGCGGTCATGGAGGAAGTGCTGCGCACCATGCACTTCTGGCTCGACATGGGCGTCGACGGGCTGCGGCTCGACGCGATCCCCTACCTCGTTGAGCGGGACGGGACCAACAACGAGAACCTCGACGAGACGCATGATGTCCTCAAGGCGATCCGCGCCGATCTCGACAAGCATTATCCCGACCGGATGCTGCTGGCCGAGGCGAACCAGTGGCCCGAGGACACGCGCCCCTATTTCGGCGAGGGCGACGAGTGTCACATGGGGTTCCACTTCCCCCTGATGCCGCGGATGTACATGGCCGTTGCGCAGGAGGATCGGCACCCGATCACCGACATCATCCGCCAGACGCCCGAGATCCCGGAAGATTGCCAATGGGGCATCTTCCTGCGGAACCACGACGAGCTGACGCTCGAGATGGTGACCGACCAGGAGCGCGATTACCTGTGGGAGACCTACGCCAGCGAGAAGCAGGCGCGGATCAACATGGGCATCCGGCGCCGCCTTGCGCCGCTGATGCAGAACGACCGCCGCAAGATCGAGCTTCTGAACTCCATGCTGATGAGCATGCCGGGCACGCCGATCCTCTATTACGGTGACGAGATCGGCATGGGCGACAACATCTTCCTGGGCGACCGGGACGGGGTGCGTACGCCGATGCAGTGGTCGCCCGACCGCAACGGCGGCTTCAGCCGGGCCGAGCCGCAGCGGCTGTACCTGCCGACGATCCAAGACCCGGTCTACGGCTTCGAGGCGCGCAACGTCGAGGCTCAGTCGAACGATCCGTCGTCCATGCTGAACTGGATGCGGCGCATGGTCTCGGTCCGGAAGACGCAGAGCGTCTTTGGCCGCGGCGAGATGAAGCTGCTTTACCCGTCGAACCGCAAGGTTCTGGCCTACGTGCGCGAGCACGAGGGGACCTCGGTGCTTTGCGTGGCGAACCTCTCGCGGCAGGCGCAGGCGGTCGAGATCGATCTGAGCGATTACAACGGCTCCGTCCCGATCGAGCTGACGGGCCATTCGGCCTTCCCGCCGATCGGCGCGCTGCCCTACCTGATCACCCTGCCGGCCTATGGCTTCTACTGGTTCATGCTGGCCGGTGAGGCGGATGCCCCCAGCTGGCATTCCGCGCCGCAGCAGATCTTGCCCGACTTCATCACCCTGACCACCCGCGACGGCCGCGTCTCGAGCGCGATAACCGGGCGCGAGGGGCGCCAGCTGGAGACGGACATCACCCGCTACCTGCCGCTTCAGCGCTGGTTCGCGGCCAAGGATCAGCGCGTCAGCAGCACCGCGATCACGCCGCTGGCGGATATGGAAGGGGGCCGCTCGGCCCTGACGACGCTGGACGTGACGCTGGCGGATGGCGAGACGCAGCGCTACCTGCTGCCGCTGGCCGCGCTCTGGGGCGAAGAGAACGTCTCCTTCGGCTCTTCGACGTTGGGCTTCACACTGGCCAAGCTGCGGCAGATGGCGAAGGTGGGCGGCCTGATCGACGCCACCGCCGATACCGGCTTCACCGCCGCGCTGGGCAAGGCCCTGTCGCAGGGCGGGGACCTGAAGGCCGAGGGCGGTTCGGTGGTCTTCGACACCACCGCCGCCATGGCCGAGATCGAGGAGATGGGCGAGCCGCGTCTTCTGGGGATAGAGCAGTCCAATGCCTCGATCGCCTATTCCGACAAGGTGATCCTGAAGCTCTATCGCCGCCTGCGCGAAGGCGTGCAGCCCGATATCGAGGTCGCCCGCTTCCTGACCGAAGAGGCCGGATTCGACGGCACGCCCGCCTTCCTGGGCGAGATCGCCTATCGGCCCGATGCGGGGGCACCGACTTCGCTCGGCGCGGCCTTCGCCTTCGTGCCGAACCAGGGCGATGCCTGGGCGGCGCTGACCTCGGCGCTGGATCGCTACGCCTCCGAGACATCCTTGATCGAAGGGGAGACGCCCTCCTACATCCCGACGTTGGATATCGCGCCGGTGCTGGGTGCCCGCACGGCCGGGATGCACAAGGCCCTCGCCAGCGGCACTTCCGAGGCCTTCGCGCCCGAGACGCTGACGCAGGAGGCGCTGACGGCGCTGGTCGCTGAGGTTCGGTCCGAGGTCGAGGACATGCTGACGCGCCTGTCGAAGGCCAGCCTCTCGGGGCGGGCCGCCGATCTTGCCACGCAGGTCGTCGAAGGGCGCCGGGCGCTGGAAGCGCGTCTTGACCAGGTGGCGCAGATGCCGCCATCCGGTGCGCTGACCCGGATCCACGGCGATTATCACCTAGGTCAGGTCCTGATGGCGCAGAACGACGTGCAGATCATCGACTTCGAGGGAGAGCCGCGCCGCAGCCTCGAGGATCGGCGCCGTAAGGCGCATCCGCTGCGCGACGTCGCGGGCATGCTTCGCAGCCTCGACTACGCCGCGCAATCAGCGCTGCGCTGGGCGGCCTCGGCCGGCTCTGACGCAGAAGGGGTGGAGAGCCGCGTTCTGCAGTGGCGGGAACGGGCGATCACCGAGTTCATGGAGGCCTACGACAGCGAGATCGCCGGAAGCCCGGCGCATCCGGACGACCCGAAGGTCGCCCGCGCGCTGCTCGACCTCTTCCTCATCCAGAAGGCGGCCTACGAGGTCGTCTACGAACTGGCCAGCCGCCCGACCTGGGTGGATATCCCGCTGGCCGGCCTGCTGGACCTTATCCGCGACGAGGCGCCCGGCACGACCGGCGACGCCGCAGACGAAACGGAGACGCAATGACCATGACTGATCTGCCGACCGACCTGCCAGCCACCGCCCCCGATGCCGCCACACTCGAGGCCATCGTCCGCGGCCGTCTTGGCGACCCCTTCTCCCACCTCGGCCCGCGCGAGGTGGGGGGGCAGCGCGTCCTGACCGTCTTCGCCCCCGACGCCGCCGAGGTGACGGTGCTGGATCCCAAGGGCAAGGAGGCGGGCAGCCTTGCCCGCATCCACCCCGAGGGCGTGTTCCACGGTGTCCTTCCGAAGGCGATTAAGGAAGACTACCGCCTGCGCCTGAAGGCGGGCGAAGCGATCTGGGACCGTGACGATCCCTACCGCTTCTACCCGGTGCTGGGCGAGATGGACGAATACCTCTTCGCCGAAGGCCGCCACGAGGAGCTGTGGGAGCGGTTCGGCGCCCATCCGATGACCCATCAGGGTGTCGAGGGCACGGTCTTCAGCGTCTGGGCCCCCAATGCCCGCCGCGTCAGTGTCGTGGGGCACTTCAACGCTTGGGACGGTCGCCGCCATCCGCTGCGCAAGCGCATGGGCGGCGGGCTGTGGGAGTTGTTCATTCCCGGCCTGACCAAGGGCGAGCTCTACAAGTTCGAGATCGTCGGCGCCTATGGCGATGTCCTGCCGCTCAAGGCCGATCCCCTGTCGTTCAAGCAGGAGATGCCGCCCGCGCAGGGCTCCATCGTCAACGGCCTCATCAAGCACGACTGGCAGGACGGCGACTGGATGGCCCGCCGCGAAAGCCTGCACAACAAACCCGTCAGCATCTACGAGGTGCACCTGGGCAGCTGGCGCCGCGGCGCCGAGGGCGAGATCCTCGACTACGACCAGATCGGCACCCAGCTGGCCGATTACGCGACCGAGATGGGCTTTACCCATATCGAGTTCCTGCCGGTGACCGAGCATCCCTTCACCGGGTCCTGGGGTTACCAGCCGATCGGCCTTTTCGCGCCGACCGCGCGTTATGGCACGCCGGAGCAATTTGCCTCGATGGTAGACAAGCTGCACCAGGCGGGGATCGGCGTCCTCGTGGACTGGGTGCCGGCGCACTTCCCCTCGGACGCGCATGGTCTGGCGCAATTCGATGGCACCGCGCTTTACGAGCATGCGGATCCGCGCCAGGGCTTCCACAAGGACTGGAACACGCTGATCTACAACTTCGGCCGGGTCGAAGTGGCGAACACCCTGCGCGCCAGCGGCACCTTCTGGATCGACCAGTACCACATCGACGCGCTGCGCGTGGATGCGGTGGCCTCGATGCTGTACCTCGACTATTCGCGCAACGACGGCGAGTGGGTGCCCAACATGTACGGCGGGCGCGAGAACCTCGAGGCGATCGAGTTCCTCAAGCGGACCAACGACCGCGTCACGCATCTGGGCGGCGCCAGCATTGCCGAGGAAAGCACCGCCTTTCCCGGTGTATCGCGTCCGGTGAACGAGGGCGGCCTCGGCTTCGACTTCAAGTGGAACATGGGCTGGATGCACGACAGCCTGGCCTACATGCAGGAAGACCCGCTCTACCGCAGCTACCACCACAACGAGATGACCTTCTCGATCCATTACGCCTGGTCCGAGAATTTCGTCCTGCCGATCAGCCACGACGAGGTTGTGCACGGCAAGGGCAGCTTGCTGAACAAGATGCCCGGCGACCGCTGGCAGAAGTTCGCGAACCTGCGCGCCTACCTCGGCTGGATGTGGACGCATCCGGGCAAGAAGCTGCTCTTCATGGGGTGCGAGTTCGGGCAGGAGCGCGAGTGGAACCACGACCAGTCGCTGGACTGGCACCTGCTGGACGATCCGATGCACAAGGGCGCGCAGGACCTCGTGCGCGACCTGAACCACCTGATGAAGGCCGAGCCGGCGCTGCATGCACTCGACTGTTCGCCCGAGGGGTTCGAATGGATCGAGGGCGGCGATCACACCCGCTCCGTCTTCGCCTTCATGCGCAAGGGCGGGCAGGGAACAAAGCCGCTGCTGGTGGTCGCCAACATGACCCCGACGGTGCAGGAGGGCTACAAGCTGGGCGTGCCCCATGCCGGCACATGGACCGAGCGGCTGAACACCGACGCGAGCCTTTACGGCGGCTCCGGCGTCGGCAACGGCGGCAAGGTGGTGACGCTGCCGGAAGAAAGCCACGGGCGCGCGCAGAGCCTGTTCCTGACGCTGCCGCCGCTGGGGCTGGTTGTGCTGCAGCCGGAGGGGTAACGCCTCTCAGTCAACTAGGTGGTTCGATCTCTATGCTGTACTTTTTAAATACGGCGTAGAGATCCGTCCTTCCAGAGGCTTCTTCAAGATATGGTATATCTTGCTCTAGTATGGTGGAGAAACCATAGCGCCAAGCATCGTTAAAATATCTTTCAGCATCGCGGCAGATCATGAAGTCTCGGATTAGGCCTGTGACTGTTTGGTTTTCATCGGATGCGTCAAAAAGGGTTTTCAGGTCGACTGTTTTAAGTAGCGCGGTGAGATCTGCGACAGTATTTATTCCGAAGCCGTTGAGTTCGGTTAATGCGGCATCTTGAACGGACAAGTCGCCGAGAGAATCCACATCACCTCCAACGAGCGAAATTTCTTTACGAAGAACTTCTATGATGGCAAGCTTTGAAAGGTTTTCATTCTTTTCGGACTGATCATCTTCGCTAATGCTTCTTGCATATGCGGCAGCTTCATGGGTGATCTGAGCAAATTCACGATCAATAAGTTCAAGCGTACCTGCTAAGACCATGAGGCGGTGAGCCAAATCATCGGGTAAGGCGTGGAGCCCTTTGTAATTATATTTGTGTTCTATTTCCGCCCAAGTATTCTGCAAGGCTGTTCTGATTTGTATTTCGAAGTTGAGATCGCCGATATTTCTATATTCTGGTAAAGATCTTCGAGCGTTATCGATTTTTCCTACAATGTGAAGGGAGCGATAACCTACACTGTCCGCGCGATCAAAGTAGCGTTTATCGATGCTGTTGTTTTCGTCGACATCTATGTAGTTCTTTATGGCTTCTGCAACTTTATCTACATGGCTTTCTAGATAAACGACTATTCGAAACCCTACCAGATCTGTGCATTCCGTAAACGGATCATTATAAGGCTTGGCTTCGCTTTTCTTATAGGCGCTTTCTGCGGACTTTATTCTAGACGTGAGGATCTGGAACTCGCTGCCAGATTCCCTTAGTGCATCTTCTAAAAGCGACTTAATTTTTCTATCCAGAGTCCGTAGGCGCGGCAGTTCCTCTTTGTAGCGAGCTAGGAATTCCTTGTGGCGCATGAAGGCTTGACTCTTAATAAATTAAATTAACAGGCCCGAAATTTTTTTTTATACGTGTGCGAAGGTGTTTCATGCCTTCTATAAATTTATACATCCAGCTCTTCGACAAACCGCGCGTTCTCCTGGATGTACTGGAACCGCAGCTCCGGCTTCTTACCCATCAGGCGCTCCACCAGATCGGCCGTCTCGCCGGGCATGTCGTCGCCGACGGTGACGCGGATCAGCTTGCGAGACGACGGGTCCATCGTCGTCTCTTTCAGGTCCTTGGCGTCCATCTCGCCCAGACCCTTGAAGCGCTGCACGTCGATCTTGCCGCGGCCGCCCAGGCCCTGCGCCATCATCCGGTCCTTCTCGGCGTCGTCGGCGACATAGAGGCGCTTGGCCCCCTGCGTCAGGCGGTAGAGCGGCGGGCAGGCGAGGTAGAGGTGGCCAGCGTCGATCAGCGGGCGCATCTGGCTGAAGAAGAAGGTCATCAGAAGCGCCGCGATATGGGCGCCGTCGACGTCGGCGTCCGTCATGATGATGATCTTGTCGTAACGCAGGTCGTCCAGCACGAAGCGGCTGCCAAGGCCGGTTCCCAGCGCCTGGGTCAGGTCGTTGATCTCCTGGTTGGTGCCGATCTTCGAGCTGGCGGCCCCAAGCACGTTCAGGATCTTGCCGCGCAGGGGCAGCAGGGCCTGCGTCTTGCGGTCGCGCGCCATCTTGGCGCTGCCGCCGGCGCTGTCGCCCTCGACGATGAAGAGCTCGGTTCCGGCGCGGGCGCCGGTGGAGCAATCGACCAGCTTGCCGGGCAGGCGCAGCTTCTTGGTCGCGGACTTGCGCTGCGTCTCCTTCTCCTGCCGGCGGCGCTGCCGCTCCTCGGCGCGCAGGATCAGGAAATCGAGGATCGCGCCGGCGGATTTCGTATCGCCCGCCAGCCAGTTGTCGAAGCGGTCGCGCACCGCGCCCTCGACGAGGCGCTGCGCCTCGGCGGTGGCGAGGCGGTCCTTGGTCTGGCCGACGAACTCCGGATCGCGGATGAAGCAGGAGACGACGGCGCAGCCGCCGACCATCAGGTCCTCGCGCGTGATCTGCGCGGCCTTCTTGTTGTTCACCAGCTCGCCGTAGGCGCGGATGCCCTTGAGGATCGCGGCCCAGAAGCCGCTTTCATGGGTGCCGCCCTCGGGCGTGGGCACAGTGTTGCAGTAGGACTGGATGAAGCCGTCGCGCGCAGGCGTCCAGTTCACGGCCCATTCGACCTTGCCCGGCACGCCGAAGCGCTCCTGAAACTCCACCGTGCCGGCGAAGGGTTTTTCGGCATAGGTGGTGGCGCCGTCCAGCACCTCGGTCAAGTAATCGGCAAGGCCGCCGGGAAAGTGGAAGGTCGCCTCGGCGGGCGTCTCGCCGTCGTCGATGGCCGACTTCCAGCGGATCTCGACGCCGGAAAAGAGGTAGGCCTTGGAGCGGACCATCTTCAGCAGGCGCGCGGGCTTGAACTTGTGGTGGCCGAAGATCTCTTCGTCCGGGTGGAAGGTGGTCGAGGTGCCGCGCCGGTTCGGCGCCGCGCCGACCTCTTGCAGGGGGCCCTGCGGGATGCCGCGCGCGAATTCCTGCGCCACCAGCTTGCGATCCCGCGCCACCTCGACCCGCATCCGGTCCGAGAGCGCGTTGACCACGCTCGCCCCGACGCCGTGCAGGCCCCCCGAGGTCTGGTAGGCCTTGCCCGAGAACTTGCCCCCCGCGTGCAGCGTGCAGAGGATCACCTCCAGCGCCGATTTCCCCGGGAACTTGGGGTGTGGATCGAAGGGCATGCCGCGCCCGTTGTCGCGGATGGTGCAGGAATAATCGGCGTGCAGCTCCACCTCGATGCGGTTGGCATGGCCCGCGACCGCCTCGTCCATCGAGTTGTCGAGAACCTCGGCCACGAGGTGATGCAGCGCCCGCTCGTCGGTGCCGCCGATATACATGCCGGGCCGCTTGCGCACCGGCTCCAGCCCCTCGAGGACCTCGATCGAGGAGGCGTCGTAGGTGGAAGGCTCTTCGCCGGAAAGAAGGTCGTCGGCCATGGGGGCTGCTCTTGTTGCTTTTGGGGTAGGGGGCATTGTGACAGATCCGGCCGGGACGGGGAAGCGGGGTGGCCCGCCCCGGCCCGAGGCTATTCGCCCGCCTCGCGCGTCTCGAGGCGCAGGCCCGGCGCCTCGCCGCCGGCGAAGCCGTCCCAGTACTCGCCGCTTTGGCCCTCGACCGGCTGCTCGGGGACGAGGTCGAGGTAGGCCGCCTTGCCGGTATCGCCCTTGAGGTGAAGGTCGAGGAAGGCGGTGACCATGTGCTGGGCGATGTTGTTCATCCGCACCGTGTCCCAGACCGGATCGGCGTAATGGGTGAAGGGCAGCCAGTCCATGTCCGGGAATTCGCCCCAGGCGGCAGAGGGGGCGGGCATCGGCGCCCCGGCGTTATGGCCCGCGTTCTCAAAGGTCAGAAGCTGGCGGCGGGTGCCGGTCGTCTCCTCGAAGATCGCGCGGATGGCGGGGTACCCAGAGGTCGCATCGGCGCTGCCGGCGAGGATCAGCAAGGGGATCTCGATCCCGGCCAGACCCTCGGCATCCCAGAAATCAGTGTTGCGGCCCCAGGGGCCGAAGGCGACGGCGGCCTTGAGGCGGTCGTCGCGCAGCGCGGCGAAGCCCGGGGTTCCGGCGCGGTTCACGGCCAGCAGCTCCATCGGCGGGGCATAGCCGCTGTCCAGCGCGGCCTCGCTGACACCGGCGCCGGCGAAGATCAGCGCCCCGTAACCGCCCATGGAATAGCCGATGATCGCGGCCGTCTCGCCATCGGTGATCGCGCCGAGATCGCCGTCCAGCGCCGCCATGCCGTCGAGCACCGCCTGCTGGTCCCATGGACGGTTCACGAGGGTCGAGGCGAAGGCGCCCTGGTCGGAATAGGTCGAGTCGGGATGGTCGATGGAGGCCACGACATAGCCCTTGGAGGCGAGGTTCTCGGCCAGCGGCGAGAGCAGGAAGCGGTTGCCGGGATAGCCGTGGCTGACGAGGACGAGGGGAAAGCTCTCCCCGCTCGCGGCGCCGGCGTCGCGCGCGGCGCGGCCGCTCAGCGTGACGGGGGTGGTGCCGTCGCGCAGGACGGTCTCGTAGGTGGTGCCTGCTTGCGTGCCCTCGGCGGCGGGATACCAGACCTCGACCGTCAGGCTGCGGGTGGTCAGCGGCGCCTCCTCCGGGCCCCCCTCGGGCGCCTCCATCGCCATGACGGCGGGCACGTCCGGCACATCCTCGCGCGCGATCGTCAGGCTGCGCACGCCCACCGGCCAGTCGCCATAGGCGGCAAGCTCCGGCGCGTCGGGGCGGATGGTGTCGATGGGATCCTGCGCCAGCGCCGGGGTCCCGGCCAGTCCGGCGGCCATCACGGCGGCGCAGCCGGCCTTGTATCGCGTTACCTTCATTGAACTCTCCGCGTGTTCCGTGCTTTCCACTGTGACGAGTGTAGCGGCCCAGGCCGCAAGAGGGAGGCACAACATGCGTATCTTTTTCACCGGCGGCAGCGGCAAGGCCGGACGTCACGCGATCCAGTACCTGCTTGAGCAGGGGCACCGCGTCACCAATGCGGATCTGGCGCCGTTGAACAATCCGAAGGTCCACGACCTGAAGGTCGACCTGACCGACAGCGGACAGGTCTTCAACGCGATGCAGGCCTGGGACGGCATGGACGAGCTGGAGCCGGGCGCGGCCCAGCCGAAGTACGACGCCGTCGTGCACTTTGCCGCGATCCCGGCGATCCTGATCCGTCCCGACAACGAGACCTATCGCATCAACGTCCTCTCGACCTACAATGTCATGGACGCGGCTGCGAAGCTCGGCATCCGCAAGGTGATCTTCGCCAGCTCCGAGACCACCTATGGCGTGTGCTTCGCGCAGGGCGAGGTGAAGCCGGAGTATGTGCCCGTCGACGAGGAGCATCCGACCGTGCCGCAGGACAGCTACGCCATGTCCAAGGTGGTGAACGAGGCGACGGGCCGCAGCTTTCAGGCGCGCACCGGCTTCGACATCTACGGTCTGCGGATCAACAATGTCATCGAGCCCGACGAATACGAGAAAAATTTCCCCGCCTTTATGGAGGATCCCTCGCTTCGCCGTCGCAACATCTTCGCCTATATCGACGCGCGCGATCTGGGCCAGATGGTGCAGAAGTGCCTCGAGACCGACGGGCTGGGCTACGAGGTCTTCAACGTCTCGAACGACGACATGTCGGTCGGCATCACCACCAAAGAGGTGATGGAGCGCTTCTACAAGGGCGTTCCGCAAAAGCGCGAGATGGGCGAGACCGAGACCTTCTACGCCAATGACAAGGCCAAGCGGATGGTCGGTTTTCAGCCCCAGCACGGCTGGCGCGACGTGCTGAAGGCCTAGGCCGGCAGGACCGGCAGGCGGACAGACGCCGAGGGCAGGCTTGCCCCCGGCTTTTGCGCTGCTGTATCAGGGGCGCGATTTACCAAGACGGGCGGAGACGGCGATGCGGCGCGTAGTTGTGACAGGGCTGGGACTGGTGACACCTCTGGGCGATGGCGTCGAGACCAGCTGGTCCCGCCTGCTCGAGGGGCGGTCCGGGGCAGGGAAGATCACGCGTTTCGACGCGAGCGGCCTTGCCACGGACTACGCCTGCGAGGTGCCGCTGGGCGATGGCTCGGACGGGACCTTCGACGCGAACCGCTACATGCAGCCGAAAGAGCGTCGGAAGGTCGACGACTTCATCCTCTACGGCCTTGCTGCCGCGCAGCAGGCGGTCGAGGATGCGGGCTGGATGCCCGAGGATGTCGAGGCGCAGGAACGCACCGGCGTGATGATCGGCTCCGGCATCGGCGGGCTGAATTCCATCGCCGAGACGGCGCTGCTGATCAAGGAGAAGGGGCCGCGCCGCGTCTCTCCCTTCTTCATCCCCGGCGCGCTGATCAACCTGATCTCGGGGCAGGTCAGCATCCGCTACGGCTTCAAGGGGCCGAACCATTCGGTCGTCACCGCCTGTTCCACCGGCGCCCATGCCATCGGCGACGCGACGCGGCTGATCAAGTACGGCGCGGCGGATGTCATGGTCGCCGGCGGCGCCGAGGCCGCGATCTGCGAGATCGGCATCGCCGGTTTCAACGCCTGCAAGGCCCTTTCCACCAAGTGGAGCGACGAGCCGCAGCGCGCCAGCCGCCCCTATGACGCGAACCGCGACGGCTTCGTCATGGGCGAGGGCGCCGGGATGGTCGTGCTCGAGGAGTACGAGCATGCCAAGGCCCGCGGCGCCACGATCTACGGCGAGGTGCTGGGCTACGGCATGTCGGGCGACGCCTACCACATCACCGCCCCGTCTGAGACTGGCGACGGTGCCGAGCGCGCGATGCGCGCCGCGCTCAAGGACGCCGGGATCGAGCCGGGGGCCGTGGACTACGTCAACGCCCATGGCACCTCGACCATGGCCGACACGATCGAGCTGGCCGCGGTGGAGCGGATGCTGGGTGATGCCGCCGGGCGGGCCACCATGTCCTCGACCAAGTCGATGACCGGGCACCTTCTGGGCGCCGCCGGTGCCATCGAGGCCGTCTTCTCGATCCTCGCGCTGCGCGATCAGGTCGCCCCGCCGACCATCAACCTCGAGGATCAGGCCGTCGAGACGGCGCTCGACCTCGCCCCCAACGTGAAGCGAGAGCGCGAGATCAACGTCGCCATGTCCAACAGCTTCGGCTTCGGGGGCACCAACGCCAGCCTCGTGCTGGGCAAGGCGCCCGCCTGATGTGGCGTAACATCGCCTCCAACGCGCTGACCTTCCTGATCATCGGCCTCTTCCTTGCGGCCGGGGTCGTGGTCTGGGGCGCGCGGCAGTTCCGCGATCCCGGCCCGCTGGCCGCCGCGATCTGCCTGCAGGTCCCCTCGGGCGGCACCATGCGCGGCGTCAGCAGCGATCTGGCCGGGCAGGGGGCGATCACCTCCGGCACGATCTTCCGCATCGGCGCCGATTACGCCGACCTCTCGGGCCAGCTCAAGGCCGGCAGCTTCCTCGTGCCCGAGGGCGCGAGCATGGAGGAGATCCTCGGCATCGTCACCCGCGGCGGCCAGAGCACCTGCGGCACCGAGGTCGTCTTCCGCGTCGGCGTCAACGCGCTTCAGGCCGAGGTGCGCGAGCTCGACCCCGCGACCGAGCGCTTCGAGGAAGTGGCCGAGTTCGACCCCGCCTCCGACGAGGCCCTGCCCGAGGAATACCTCTCGGTGCGCGAGGCCATCGATACCCGCTACCGCCTGGTGGTGGCCGAGGGCACGACAAGCTGGCAGATCGCGACCGCGCTGAACGCGCTGGATGTCCTCGAAGGCGAGGTCGCGGTGCCGGACGAAGGCATCCTCGCCCCCGGCAGCTACCCGGTGGAGCCGGGCATGCAGGCCGGCGGCCTCATCGCGCAGATGGAGGATGCCCAGCAGGCCATCCTGCAGGAGGCCTGGGCCAACCGCGCCAGCGACCTGCCGATCCAGACCCCGGAAGAGGCGCTGGTCCTCGCCTCGATCATCGAGAAGGAGACAGGCATCGCCGAAGAGCGGCCCGAGGTCGCGAGCGTCTTCGTGAACCGCCTGAATTCCGGCATGCGGCTGCAGACCGACCCGACGGTGATCTACGGCATCACCGAAGGCGAGGGCGTGCTGGGGCGGGGCCTGCGGCAAAGCGAGCTTCGCGCCGCGACGCCCTACAATACCTACGTGATCCTCGGCCTTCCGCCGACACCGATCGCCAACCCCGGCCGCGCCAGCATCGAGGCCGCGACCAACCCGGCCCAGACCGACTACGTCTTCTTCGTCGCCGACGGCACGGGCGGTCATGCCTTCGCCGAGACGCTGCAGGAGCATAACGAGAACGTCGCCCGCTGGCGCGCCATCGAGGCCGAGCAGCAGTCGTCCGGAGAATGAAGATTTCGTAACCATGGCGGGCGCTTGGCGCCCGCTCTTCACGCGATCAACCTTGACTCTGCGTCCGCTATGACGTAAGGGTAAAGCCAAGCTGAGACAGCTGGGCAAGCGGCCCGGGGACCTTCCCCGAGGCCGCTTTTTCGCGTTCGGACCATATCCCCATCGCGATCATGGACCCGGCTGCCGGCGATACCCGAGCAGGAGGCAGCATGGACGACAGAACCGGTCAGGGGCAGGAGGCCGCGGCGCGCGCCAAGGAAGTGGAGGATGCACGTGCGCTGCTGCTCTCGGTGCGCTCCACCGTCGCCGATCTTCTGGCGGCGGTGGCAGCGGGCGAGGCGGGCGCGCTTGGCGCCCTCGTGCAGAAGCAGGGAGAGCTGGAAAGCGCCCTGAAGCGTCTTTTCGAAACGGAGGGGAAATACAATGACTGGATCGGCAAGCAGACGGGACGCGGACGGGACGGGGACATCGATCTCGCCGCCGTCAGACACCAGATCGGGTGCCGCCTGGCTCGCCTCCGCGCCTGCTGCCGCGAGGGATGAGTTCCTCGCGGGGCTGACGGAGGCGGAACTGCACGGGCTGCCCTGGCTCTTCGACTTCTGGGCCCTCGACCACCAGCTCCCGCCCGAGGGCGACTGGCGCGCCTGGGTGATCCTCGGCGGGCGCGGCGCCGGCAAGACCCGCGCCGGCGCCGAATGGGTGCGCAGCAGGGTCGAAGGCGCCGGCCCGATGGACGCGGGCGAGGCGCGGCGCGTGGCTCTCGTGGGCGAGACGCTGGACCAGGCGCGCGAGGTCATGGTCTTCGGCGAAAGCGGCATCCTCGCCTGCTCGCCCCCCGACCGGCGGCCCACCTGGATCGCCGGACGGCGGATGCTGGTCTGGCCGAACGGGGCGACGGCGCAGGTCTTCTCCGCCCATGATCCCGATGCCCTGCGCGGGCCGCAGTTCGACGCCGTCTGGGCCGATGAGCTGGCCAAGTGGAAGCAGGGGCAGGAGGCCTGGGACATGCTGGAATTCGGCCTGCGCCTCGGGGACCGCCCGCGCGCCTGCGTCACCACCACGCCGCGCAACGTCGCCGTCCTCAAGGACCTGCTGGAGCGCGAGGGCACGGTGCGCACCCATGCCCCGACCAGCGCCAATCGCGCCTACCTGGCCGACAGCTTCCTCGAGGCGGTGCAGCGCCGCTACGCCGGCACAAGGCAGGGCCGGCAGGAGCTCGACGGTGTGCTGCTGGCCGATGCCGAGGGCGCGCTCTGGCCGAGCGCCCTCCTTGAGGGCTGCGGCATCGACCGTGCGCCCGATCTCGACCGCATCGTCGTGGCGGTGGATCCGCCGGCCAGCGGCCACAAGGGCTCCGACGATTGCGGCATCGTCGTCGCGGGCGCGGTCACCAAGGGCCCGCCCGAGACATGGCGCGCCTATGTGCTCGAGGATGCGACGGTCTCGGCGGCCTCGCCGCAGGCCTGGGCCCGCGCCGCCCTCGCCGCGCTCGAACGCCACGGCGGCGAGCGTCTCGTGGCCGAGGTGAACCAGGGCGGCGCCATGGTCGAGGCGGTGATCCGGCAGATCGACCCGCTCGTGCCCTTCAAGCCGCTGCGCGCCACCCGCGGCAAGGTCCTGCGGGCCGAGCCCGTCGCCGCCCTCTACGAGCAGGGGCGCGTGCGCCACCTGCGCGGCCTCTCGGCGCTCGAGGACCAGATGGGCCAGATGAGCCTGCGCGGCTTCGACGGGCCGGGCTCCCCCGACAGGGTCGATGCCCTCGTCTGGGCCCTGCACGAGCTGATGATAGAGCCCGCGCGCAGCTGGCGCCGTCCGCGCCTGCGCGTCCTCTAAGCAGAAGGGCCGGCTCCTTTCCGGCGCCGGCCCCTTCATGTTTCTGGAAATACTCCGGGGGTCCGGGGGCTGGCCCCCGGTCCCGCTACTTCAGCCGGCGCTGCCGCGCGACAGCGCCGCGACCCCGGTCCGCGCCATCTCGGTCAGCCCCAGCGGCCGCATCAGCTCGGCAAAGGCATCGACCTTGTCGCTGGTGCCGGTGATCTCGAAGATGAAGCTCTCGAGCGTCGTGTCGACCACGCTGGCGCGAAAGATATCGGCCAGCCGCAGTGCCTCGACCCGCGCCTCGCCCTGGCCCTCGACCTTGAAGAGCGCGAGCTCGCGCTCCACGCTGCGTCCCTCGACGGTCAGGTCGTGCACCTCGTGCACGGGCACGATGCGTCCCAGCTGCGCCTTGATCTGCTCGATCACCTGCGGCGTGCCGGTGGTGACGATGGTGATGCGGCTGGTATGGCCGGTGTGGTCCACCTCGGCCACGGTCAGGCTCTCGATGTTGTAGCCGCGCCCGGAGAAAAGGCCGATCACCCGCGCCAGCACGCCCGGCTCGTTCTCGACCATCACGGCCAGCGTGTGCCGCTCTTCCACGTCCGAGAAGGTGGAGCGCAGGTTGTAGGCGGAATGGCTCGTGGAGCCCTGTTCGATGTTCAGCGCCATGACCTCGTCTCCTTACACCAGCACCGCGCCGCCGGCCTCGATGGCCTGCTCGGTCGCCGCTTCGCCCATTAGCATCTCGTTATGCGCCTTGCCCGACGGGATCATCGGGAAGCAGTTCTCGTGCTTCTCGACGAGGCAGTCGAAGACCACCGGCCCGTCGTGATCCAGCATCTCCTGGATCGCCTCGTCCAGCTTGTCCGGATCGCTGCACTGGATGCCCTTGGCGCCGAAGGCCTCGGCCAGCTTGACGAAATCGGGCAGCGCCTCTGACCAGCTTTGCGAGTAGCGCTCGCCGTGCAGAAGCTGCTGCCATTGCCGCACCATGCCCAGCCGCTCGTTGTTGAGGATGAACTGCTTGACCGGCAGGCGATACTGCGCCGCCGTCCCCAGTTCCTGCATGTTCATCAGCCAGGAGGCCTCGCCCGCGACGTTGATGACCGTCGCGCCGGGATGCGCCACCTGCACCCCGATCGAGGCCGGGAAGCCGTAGCCCATGGTCCCGAGCCCGCCGGAGGTCATCCAGCGGTTCGGCGCCTCGAAGCCGAGGAACTGCGCCGCCCACATCTGGTGCTGGCCGACCTCGGTCGTGATGTAGCGGTCCTGCCCCTTGGTCAGCGCCTCGAGCCGCTGCAGCGCGTATTGCGGCTTGATCACGGTCTCCGAGCCCTTGTAGCGCAGGCAGTCCTGCGCCCGCCAGGCGTCGATCTGCGCGTGCCAGCGGCTCATCGCGGCGCGGTCGGTCTTCGACCCGCGCGCCTCCCAGGCCTCCAGCAGGTCGGTCAGCACGCTGGCGCAATCGCCAAGGATCGGGATGTCGACCGGGATCACCTTGTTGATCGAGGAGGCGTCGATATCGATATGCGCCTTGATCGACTGCGGCGAGAAGGCGTCGGTGCGGCCGGTGATCCGGTCGTCGAAGCGGGCGCCGACGCAGATCAGCAGATCGCAGCCGTGCATCGCCATGTTCGCCTCGTAAAGCCCGTGCATCCCCAGCATGCCCAGCCAGCGCTCGCCCGAGGCGGGGTAGGCGCCGAGGCCCATCAGCGAGGAGGTGATCGGGATGCCGGTCTTGGCCACAAGATCGCGCAGCAGGCGGCTCGCCTCGGGGCCCGCGTTGATCACGCCGCCCCCGGTATAGAGGACCGGCCGCTCCGCCGTCTCGATCGCCTGCGCCAGCGCAGCGATGACCGCCGGATCGCCCTTGGTGCCGGGCTGGTAGCGGCTGCGGATCGCCTCGGGCGCGGTATAGGTGCCGGTGGCGAACTGCACGTCCTTGGGCACGTCGATCAGCACCGGGCCGGGACGGCCCGAGCGGGCGACATGGAAGCCCTCGTGCAGGGTGCGGGACAGCGCGTCGGTGTCCTTCACCAGCCAGTTATGCTTGGTGCAGGGGCGGGTGATGCCGACGGTATCGGCCTCCTGGAAGCCGTCGGTGCCGATCAGGAAGGTCGGAACCTGCCCCGAGATGACGAGGATCGGGATCGAATCCATCAGCGCATCGGTCAGCCCGGTGACCGCATTGGTCGCGCCGGGGCCCGAGGTGACGATGGCCACGCCGACGCGCCCGGTAGAACGGGCATAGCCCTCGGCGGCATGGATCGCCGCCTGCTCGTGCCGGACGAGGATGTGCTTGATCCCGCTTTGCTGGAACAACTCGTCATAGATCGGAAGGACGGCGCCACCGGGATAGCCGAATACCGTGTCCACGCCCTGATCCGTCAGTGCCTGGATCACCATCCTTGCGCCGGTCATCGCCTGGGTCATCGCCTGTGTCCTTCGGTTGCCTGTCGCGTGCTGTGTCATGAGAGGGGGGGACGAAAAAGCCCCCGGCGGGGACCGGGGGCGCATGGGAGACCGTCATGGTCCTGCCGTTACCGGCCCATGCGCCCTTCTTCCACAAGTACGAGGTGCTCTTGCATCCGCGTATCGCCCCTATTCATCCTGCTTGCGGATTAAGCATGGGGGCGCGGCGGGGTCAACAGGCTGCGCCGATAAAGTGTCGCGAAAGACGCTCTGGGCGTAACATTATTTTGTGCGGGCCGCTCATTCCTGCGTCGGTCTTGTTCCGTCCGGCACCTCGGGCTTCTCCGCAGGGCCGGAGGGGGAGCCGCTTTCCGGCTCCGGGTCGTCCTTGGCCTGACCCTCGATCTCGGAATCCAGCGTCGCGCCGAGAAGCACGATATAGGCAGTCAGCCAGAGGAACATCAGCAGCACGATCATGCCGGCGAAGGTGCCGAAAGTCGCGCTGTAGGCCGATGTGGTGCGCACGTACCAGGCGAAGGCCAGCGTGCCCGCCAGCCAGACAAGGCAGGCCACGGTCGAGCCCGGCGTGATCCAGCGCCAGCGCCGCGGCGGATGCGCCGGTCCGAAGCGGTAGAGCAGGGCGAGCGCGATATCGACGAGCACGAGGATCAGCGGCCAGCGCAGCACCCGCGCGGCATCCTGCGCCCAGTGCCCCACGAGGAGGTGATCCGTCACCTCGGGCAGCAGCGCCACGGCGCTGACCCCGGCCAGCGCCCCCAGCATCGCCATGAGCGTCAGCAGAAAGGTATAGGGGATCAGCTTGAACAGGCTGCGCGTCTCGCGCTTGTGGAAGGCGACGTTCAGCCCCTCGATCAGGGAGGCCATTCCGCGCGAGGAGGAGTAGAAGGCCACCCCGAGGCCCAGCGCAGCCGTCAGCCCCAGCTGGCTTCCGGTGCTGCCGGCCACCTGCTGCGCCTGCTCGATCACGATCTCGGCGGCCTGCGCGGGCAGGATCTGCCCGATCTCGCGCAGCGGCACCACCAGCGCGGCGGGATCGATCAGCAGGCCTGCGACGGCCATCATCGCGAAGAGGCCGGGAAAGATCGCGAGCATGCCGAAGAAGGCGCAGCCGGCGGCGATCAGCCCGACGTGGTCACGCAGCTGCCGCAGCCAGACCCGCCCCAGCAGCGAGAGCCAGCCCTTCGGCGTTATGTCGAACGGGCTGGCGTGGCGTCTTTGCGTCATGATCACTGATCTTTGAACGGTCGGAAAGGCAACGCCGCCCTGACGGAACCCGTTCCGTGGCGCGTCGGCCCGCTCTCGCCGCGCCGCGGCGCAGCGCTATCTCGCGGCGGGCAGGAAACCCCGAAAGGCTCGGCCCATGATGGATCTTTGGTACAAGAACGCGGTGATCTACTGCCTCGACGTGAAATCCTTCATGGATGCAAGCGGCGATGGCTGGGGCGATTTTCAGGGTCTGACGGACCGCCTCGACCATCTCGAGGCGCTGGGCGTGACCTGCGTCTGGCTCAATCCCTTCTATCCCAGCCCGAACCGCGACAACGGCTACGACATCTCGGATTTCTACGGCGTGATGGAGCGGCTCGGCAGCCCCGGCGACTTCGTCGCCTTCTCGCGCGAGGCGCGGGACCGCGGCCTCAAGGTGATCATCGACCTCGTGGTGAACCACACCTCGAGCGAGCATCCCTGGTTCAAGGCCAGCCGCGAGGACCCCGACGGCCCCTACGGCGATTTCTACGTCTGGTCGAAGGAGAAGCCCAAGGACATCACCAAGGGCATCGTCTTCCCGGGCGTGCAGGACGCGGTCTGGACCCACGACGAGACGCGCGATGCCTGGTACATGCACCGCTTCTACAAGTACCAGCCCGATCTCAACATCTCGAACCCGGCCGTCCGGGAGGAGATCATGAAGATCATGGGCTACTGGCTGGAGCTGGGGGTCTGGGGCTTCCGCATCGACGCCGCCCCCTTCCTGATCGAATACGAGGGCCTCGACGAAGAGCCGGATCGCGATCCGCTGCTGCTTCTGACCGAGATGCGCGATTTCCTGTCCTGGCGCCGCGCCGGCGGCATCTTCATGGCCGAGGCGAACATCACCCGCGACAAGGCGCCGGGCTATTTCGGCGGCCACGAGAACGGCACCGAGGAGCGGCTGCACATGCTGCTGGACTTCCCGGCCAACCAGGCGATGTGGCTCGCCTTTGCGCGTGCCGATGCCCGCCCCATCGCCGAGGCGCTGCGCAGCCGGCCGCAGAAGGTGCCGGGGCAGGCGCAATGGGCGAACTTCCTGCGCAACCACGACGAGCTGAGCCTCGACAAGCTGAGCGATGACGAGCGGCAGGAGGTCTTCGACGCCTTCGGCCCCGAGAAGGACATGCAGCTTTACGGGCGCGGCCTGCGCCGCAGGCTGGCGCCGATGCTGGGCGGGGATACCGAACGGCTGAAGATGGCGCATTCGCTGATGCTGGCGCTGCCGGGCACGCCGGTCATGTGGTACGGCGACGAGATCGGCATGGGCGAGGATCTGTCGCTGGAAGAGCGCGAGGCGGTCCGCACGCCGATGCAATGGGCCGACGAGCGCCACGCGGGCTTTTCCTTCGACGGCACCGACCTCGTGCGTCCGGTGGTCGAGGATGGGCCGATGGGCTACCACGAAACCAACGTCGCCAGCCAGCGTGGCCGGGCCGGCAGCCTTCTGACGCAGGTGCAGCACCTGATCCGCACCCGCCGCGCCTGTCCCGAGATCGGCTGGGGCGAGACCGAGATCATCGTGGGGCTGCCCGATTGCGTGCTGGGCCTCGTGTGCAGCTGGCGCGGCGGGCGCGTGCTGACGCTGCACAACCTGTCCGATCAGCCGCAGGAGGTGCAGGCGCCGCTCGATGGTGCCTCGCACCTCGTGCCGCTCATGGGCGATGCCGGAGAGGCGCTGGAGGCCGACAACCGCATCGCCATGACGCCCTACGGCTACTGCTGGTTCCGGGTGGACGGCGAGCGGCGCTAGGGCCGCTCGGCCCCGGCGCCGGGTTAGCCCGGGCGCCGGGCGATCCCGCGCAGCATCTCCTCGACCACAGGCAGCGCGGCCTGCGCGATGTCCGCCGTCACCCGCTCCAGCTGGGCCGGGTTGCGGATCGGGCCGCCCCAGAAGCCGCGCCGCCCGCCGGCGGGCGAGACCGCCTGCGCCGTCGCCATCACCCCGCCCGAGGCGGTGTGATAAAGGACGATATCGGCCGATCCGGTCTCGGGCTGCATGCGGAGCAGGATCAGGTAGGCGTAGCGCTGCTGCCGCGCGGTCTCGATCAGGGCGGCGGTGCCTCCTCTGGCGGAGGGCATCCCGGAGGAGACGAGGGGCGTGAAGCTGCCGAGGCTCGACGCGCGCTCGGCAAGGTCCGTCCAGAGCGCCGCCTCATCGGCCCCCGCAGGGATCGCATGGCCATAGACGCTGCGCGCCAGCGCGAAGCGGGCGGGTAGTTCGAAGCGGTCCGGCGTCTCCTCGACTTGGGAAATCGGCGCGGCATCCCCGACGAAATTCGGGGCAGAACAGCCGCCGAGACAGGCGGCGAGGCAGGCGATCAGGAGGATTTTCATTTGGGAACTCCGGTGCGGGTCTGGGTGGCTGAGAGGTGCGTGTGCATAATGCACATTCCAGCCTGCGCCTTGCCCTGTCAAGGGTGAGTGTGCAAGATGCACATATGCACTGGCTCGACCCGATCCTCTCCCCCTTGGCCCGCCTCGCCGTCCGCAAGGGATGGCTCTTCCCGGCGGTGGAGCGGCGGCTGCGGCAGGCCTATATCGCCGCCGCGACCTCAGGCGGGGAGGGGGCGATGACCGACAGCCGGATCAGCGTGATGACCGGCTTGCAGCGGCGCGACATCGCACGGCTGCGCCGCGAGGAGGCGCCGGAGCAGCCGCCACGCCAGCCGCTGGCCGAGATCATCTCGCGTTGGTGGGACGACCCGGCCTACGACCCCGCTGGCCTGCCGATCCAAGGCGAGGCGGGCAGCTTCACCGCGCTCGCGCGCAGCGTGCGGCAGGACGTTCATCCAAGAACCTTCCTCGACCTGCTGATCGAGAGCGGCGCCGTCACCGAAGAGGCGGGGCGGGCCAGCTTGACCACGCGCAGCTACCAGCCGCTTCCGGGATCGGAAGAGCAGCTGGGTTACCTTGCCGACAATGTCGGGGACCACCTCTCGGCGGCCGTCTCCAATGTCCTCGGCGAGGCCGGCAACTACGACATGGCGGTGCATTACGACGGGCTCTCGCCCGAGGCGATCGCGACGCTCGAAGAGCGTTACCGCGCCGGCATGACCCGGCTGGTGGAAGAGCTGGACAGCATGGTGCGCGCCCTGCCGCAGAGCGCCGAGGGGCAGCAGCGCTTCCGCGCCGGCGGCTATTTCTTCAAGACCTCAGGACCCGGGACAGACCAACATGATCCGTAAAGCCCTTATCCTTGCCGCGCTCCTCGCACTCAGCGCCTGCTCGCCCCCGGCGCAGTTCAGGACCTGCCCGCCCGAGGGCGGCATCGGCGGCACCGGTGCCTGCGCGATCCAGCCGGAGGCCCTGCCTGCCGCGCGGGTCTGACCGGCAGGCCTGACGCCGCAAGACAAAGGGCCGGGCGCTGTCGCACCCGGCCCTTCGGTTATGCGTCCCGGGGCGCAGAGGCCTTGGGCTGCGCCCTCAGCTCTCGCGCGAGAGGGCGGCGAGGATGCGCGCCCAGCTGCGCACGCCGTGCTGGAAGCTGTCGAGGTCGTATTTCTCGTTCGGGCTGTGGATCAGGTTGTCCTCGCGGGCAAAGCCGATCAGCATCGCGTCCATCCCGAGGATCGTGTTGAAGTAGCCCGCGACGGGGATCGACCCGCCGGTGCCGGTGAAGGCGGCCTCCTTCGGCCATTCGTCCGAGAGCGCCTGACGCGCCAGCTCGAAGGCCGGGTTCTGCGTCGACATCACGCTCGCCTTTGAGGCGCCGTGCTCGGCGAAGCTGACCGAGCAATCGGCCGGCAGCACGGATTGCACGTAGGCGCGGAAGTTCTCGCGGATCGCGTGCGGGTCCTGATCGCCGACCAGCCGGAAGCTGATCTTGGCGCTGGCCTTGGAGGGCAGGACCGTCTTGAAGCCCGCGCCCTCGTAGCCGCCGGAGATGCCGTTGACCTCGCAGGTCGGGCGCGACCAGAGCATTTCCAGCGCGCTGCGATCCTGCTCGCCCGCCGGGACGCTGACGCCGACATCGCCGAGGAACTCCGCCTCCCGGAAGCCGAGCTCCGCCCATTGAGCGGCGATATGCTCGGGCACCTCGGGCACGCCGTCGTAGAAGCCGGGGACGGTGATCCGCCCCTCGTCATCATGCAGCCCGGCGATGACCTTTGACAGCACGCGGATCGGGTTGATGACGGCGCCGCCGAACATGCCCGAATGCAGGTCGCGGTTCGGGCCGGTGATCGTCACCTCCTCGCCCAGCAGGCCGCGCAGCATGGTGGTGATCGCCGGACGCTCGCCCTGAAAGAGGTCGGTGTCGCAGATCATCGCGACATCGGCGGTCAGCGCCTCGCGGTTCTCCTCGAGGAAGGGAATCAGCGACGGGGAGCCCGATTCCTCCTCGCCCTCGAAGAACATCGTGACCTTGACCGGCAGGCTGCCATGCACCGCGACCCAGGCGCGGCAGGCCTCGACGAAGGTCATCAGCTGGCCCTTGTCGTCGGAGGAGCCGCGCCCGGTGATGATCTTGCCGCGCGGGCCGTCCTTGATCTCGGGCTCGAAGGGCGGGCGGTCCCAGAGATCCAGCGGATCGACCGGCTGCACGTCGTAATGGCCGTAGAACAGAAGGTGCCGCTCGCCGGTGCCGGCGGTGCCCATGACCATCGGATGGCCCGGCGTCGGGCGCGGGGCCGCATCCTCGAAGCCGATGCCGCGCAGTTCCTCGGCCAGCCATTCGGCGGCCTGCTGGCAATCGGCCTTGTGCGCCGGATCGGTCGAGATCGAGGGGATGCGGATCAGCGCCTGCAGCCGCTCGAGCGCCGCGTCCATCTGCTGATCGATGCGGTCGAGGACCGGCTCGAGGCGCGGGTCGGTATCGGATGATGTCATGGGCAGGCTCCTGGGTCTTGCTTCGCGCGCGAGGGTAGGGGGGCCAGCGGCGGTGTCCAGACGCCGCTTCGCAGGGGCGCCGCGGGGCGTTCCGGCGAATGCGACATTTTGTGGCGTGTTGCTCCGGCGGGCGGCTGTCTATAACACCGGGACTGCAAGACCCGGCGGCGCGCCGGGACCGCCAGCTGCCCCCGAAGGGCACGCCAGAAGACAAGGACAGCGCCGTGGACTACAACGCCCAGCTAGATGCCGCGCTCGAGCGGCTTCACGCCGAGGGCCGGTATCGGACCTTCATCGACATCGCGCGCAAGCAGGGACAGTTCCCGCACGCCACCTGGCACCGCTCTGACGGGACCCAGCGGCCGGTGACGGTCTGGTGCGGCAACGATTACCTCGGCATGGGCCAGCATCCGGCGGTCCTCGAGGCGATGCACGAGGCGGTCGATGCCGTCGGCGCCGGATCGGGCGGGACGCGCAACATCTCGGGCACCACGGTCTATCACAACCGGCTCGAGGCCGAGCTTGCGGATCTGCACGGCAAGGAAGCGGCGCTGCTGTTCACCAGCGCTTACATCGCCAATGACGCCGCGCTCTCGACCCTGCCGAAGCTGTTTCCGGGGCTGATCATCTATTCGGACGCCCTCAACCACGCCAGCATGATCGAGGGCATTCGCCGCAACGGCGGCGCCAAGCGCGTCTTCCGCCACAACGACGTGGAGCATCTGCGCGCCCTGCTCGAGGCGGACGATCCCGCGGCGCCCAAGCTGATCGCCTTCGAGAGCGTCTATTCGATGGACGGCGATTTCGGCCCGATCGAGGCGCTGTGCGACCTGGCCGAGGAATTCGGCGCGATGACCTACCTCGACGAGGTGCACGCCGTGGGCATGTACGGCCCGCGCGGCGGCGGCGTGAGCGAGCGGGATCGCCTGGCGCACCGGATCGACATGATCAACGGCACGCTCGGCAAGGCCTACGGCGTGCACGGCGGCTATGTCGCCGCCAGCGCACGCATGGTCGATGCAATCCGCTCCTATGCGCCCGGCTTCATCTTCACCACTTCGCTGCCGCCCGCCGTTGCGGCGGGGGCCGCGGCCAGCGTCGCGCATCTGAAGACCGATTCTGCCCTGCGCGAGCGGCACCAGACGCAGGCGAGCATCCTCAAGACCCGGCTCAAGGGGCTGGGTCTGCCGATCATCGATCACGGCAGCCATATCGTGCCGCTGATCGTCGGGGATCCCAAGCATACCAAGCTGATATCGGACATGCTGCTGGAAGATCACGGCATCTACGTGCAGCCGATCAATTATCCGACAGTGCCCCGCGGCACCGAGCGGCTGCGATTTACGCCCTCTCCCGTGCACGGTCCGCGTGAAATGGACGCACTGGTTCATGCCCTTGATGCGCTATGGTCGCATTGTGCGCTGAATCGCGCTGAACTGGCGGGGTGACTCGCTTTCTGCGGTCGCAGGTCTCCTTCCGCTGTGTTAAATCGGGCCTAAGCGTGCTTCGGGATTCGTCCGGGACGGGACGGGCCGGCACGCTTCGGCACAGGGCAGCTACGGGACGTCGCGATGATCGGGCGAGGCTTCAGGCACGGGAATGATGCCGAAGAGGTGAGCGCTGATGCCAGAGGGTTCGACGATTTCGAGCTGAAGCTCGGCGACATGATGCGCGGTGAGCGGGCGACCATGGGCAAGAGCCTGCTGGACGTCCAGCGCGAGCTGAAGATCAAGGCCGCCTATATCGCGGCCATCGAGAATTCCGATCCCACGGCTTTCGATACCCCCGGTTTCATCGCCGGCTACGTCCGCTCCTACGCCCGCTATCTCGACATGGACCCGGACGAGGCCTTTCGCGTCTTCTGCCGTGAAAGCGGTTTCGTCACGGCGCATGGCATGTCCGCCGCCGCCTCGGCCGTGCGGCCGTCGCGCGACGCGCAGGTCAGCTACAGCGCCATGGGGCGCGACATCTTCACCGACAGCGCGACCCCCTTCATCCCCGCCGGAGAGCGCCTGCTCTCGGGGATCGAGCCGCGGGCCGTCGGCTCCATCCTCGTGCTGGCGGCGCTGATCGGCGGGCTGGGCTACGGCGGCTGGACGCTGCTGCAGGAGGTGCAGAAGGTCACCCTCGCGCCGGTCGATCAGCCGCCCACCGTCGTGGCCGATGTCGATCCGCTCGCCGGCAATGCGCAGCGGGGCGAGGGCGCCCTTCAGATGGCCGAGGCGCAGCCCGCCTCGCCCGAGTTGCTGGACCGCCTCTACCGGCCCGAGGCGCTGGACGTGCCGGTCATGGTGGCCCGCGACGGCCCGATCTCGACGCTTAGCCCGCGTCTCGTGGCGCAGGCCCCGCAGGAGCCGGTGGTCGAGCCGCCGATGCCCGGCCCGATGGTCGCCGGCATGGACCAGCTGCCGCGCAATCCGCCGCTGCTGCCCGCGGTCGCGCAGGGGCAGGAGGGGGTCGACGCCGTCCTCGCCGGCGTGATCGGCAATCCGGCCCTGACGCCGCAGGCCGGCAGCGTGCAGGTCACCGCCGATGGGCGGCCCGGCCTGTCCCTCGTCGCGGTGCGGGACGCTTGGGTGCGTGTGCGCAGCTCGGACGGGACGACGCTTTACGAGGCGACGATGCACAAGGGCGATACCTGGCAGGTGCCGGCGCTGGAGCAGGCGCCGACGATCCGCGTCGGCGACAGCGGCGCGCTCTACTTCCAGGTCGCCGGAACGCATTACGGCCCGATCGGTGATCGCGGTGCGGTGACTTCGGATCTGGCACTGTCGGTGGACAATCTGACCGCAAGCTACCAAGTAGCGGACATGAGCCAAGACAGCGACCTGCAGCAGATCGTCAACATCGCGCAGGCCGACCTGACAGAATAGGGCGCCCGCTCTCCGCGCGCGTCCCCGCGATACCGGAGCAATACCATGTCCCTCGGAGCCGTTCGTCCCTGGCGCACCATCGAGCGTCGGCCATCGCGCAAGATCATGGTCGGCTCCGTCCCCGTGGGGGGCGATGCGCCGATCAGCGTGCAGACGATGACCAACACGCTGACCACCGATATCCCCGGCACGATCGCGCAGGTGCAGGCCGCCGCCGATGCCGGCGCCGACATCGTCCGCGTCTCTGTCCCCGACGAGGCGAGCAGCGCCGCCCTGCACGAGATCGTGCGCGAGAGCCCGGTGCCGATCGTTGCGGACATCCACTTCCACTACAAGCGCGCCATCGAGGCCGCGCAGGCCGGCGCCGCCTGCCTGCGGATCAACCCCGGCAACATCGGCGATGCCCGCCGCGTGGCCGAGGTCGTGCAGGCGGCCAAGGATTACGGCTGCTCGATCCGCGTCGGCGTCAATGCCGGCAGCCTCGAGCGGCACCTGCTGGAGAAATACGGAGAGCCGTGCCCCGAGGCGATGACGGAAAGCGCGCTCGATCACATCCGCATCCTGCAGGACCACGACTTCCACGAGTTCAAGATCAGCGTGAAGGCCTCTGACGTCTTCCTCGCCGCCGCGGCCTACCAGCAGATCGCCGAGGCCACCGATGCGCCCATCCACCTCGGCATCACCGAGGCGGGGGGGCTGACCACCGGCACGATCAAGAGCGCGATCGGCATGGGCAACCTGCTGTGGATGGGCATCGGCGACACGCTGCGCGTCAGCCTCAGCGCCGATCCTGTCGAAGAGGTGAAGGTCGGATTCGAGATCCTCAAGGCGCTCGGCCTGCGGCACCGGGGCGTCAACATCATCTCCTGCCCCTCCTGCGCGCGTCAGGGCTTCGACGTCATTAAGACGGTCGAGGCGCTCGAGCAGCGGCTGGAGCATGTGAAGACGCCGATGAGCCTGTCGATCATCGGCTGCGTGGTGAACGGCCCCGGCGAGGCGCTGCTGACCGATGTCGGTTTCACCGGCGGCGGCGCGGGCAACGGCATGGTCTATCTCGCCGGCAAGCAGTCGCACCGCATGTCCAATGACCAGATGATCGACCACATCGTTGAGCAGGTGGAAAAGAAGGCCGAGCAGATCGAGGCCGACCGCGCCGCCGAGGCGCAGGCAAAGGACAGTGTCGCTGCGGAATGATGCCGATGCCCCCGGCCCGAGGGATCGGGCGGGGGTGGTCGGGCGTTTGCTCTTCAATACAGCGCCGGCACCAGGTCGGCGCATGATTGGAGAGACATCATGTTCCGCAAGACTGTCGCCACCGCCGCCCTGCTGACGGGCAGCCTGCTCGCCGTTCCCGCGCTCGCTCAGACCGTGACCAGCGCAACGGCGACCACCGATCTCAACATCCGCTCCGGCGCCGGCGTCGGCTACGACGTGGTCGGCTTCATCCCCAACGGCGAGACCGCCGACCTCATGGGCTGCACCGAGGGCAGCACCTGGTGCGAAGTCACCTATGACGGCACCACGGGCTGGGCCTCCGGCGGCTATCTCTCGGCCGAGGCCGAAGGATCGCCGACGGTGATCTACCAGAACGAGGCCGGCCTCGACATCGCGACCGTGACCTACGACCCCGAGCTGCCCGATGGCGCGGTCACCGTGAACGGCGCGCTCGTCTCGCCCGGTGACGGCACGACCGACGGCACCAGCGTCGAGTTCGAGAACGGCGAGCTGACCTATGTCAACGACAACCCCATCGATCCGATCTACCTCGAGGGTGAGGTGGTGATCGGGGCCGGCGTGCCCGAGGACGTGGTGCTGACGCCGATTCCGGACAGCGACTACAGCTATGCCAACGTCAACAGGCAGCAGGTCGTCGTCGGGCCGGAGCGCAACATCGTTTACGTCGGGCGTTAAGTCCCGGCAAACCAGCCATTTTCTTTTGGGAACGGCCGCCTTGTGGCGGCCGTTTTCATTTGGTCGCAGAATCGCGGTAAGGTTGGGTCGTACCCGCTGCTGCTGCCCGCCCGCCGCGCCCAGACCCGAAAGAGCCCATGACCCTGACCGTCGTCACCTATTGCCTTCTCGCGCTGTCGATCCTTCTGGCGGTCGTCACCTTCCTGCCGCTGTCGAAATCGCCGCGCTGGTGGGTTCGTGCCTCGGAGTTCCCGCGCATGCAGGTCGCGGTGATCGCGATCCCGCTCCTTGTCGCCACGGTCTGGATGGCCTTCGCCGGCTACGGCCAGACCTACATAGACTGGCTGGCCGCGGCGATCACCGCCGTCAGCCTCGGCGCGCAGGCGATCTGGTGCGTGCCCTACACGCCGCTCATGCCGCGTGAGATGAAGCGGGCGCCGGAGGGGCCGGGAACGGTCAGCTTCCTCGCCTCGAACGTGCTGATGCAGAACGAGCGCAAGGAGGACGTCGCAAACGAGATCCGGCGCCTCGATCCGGACGTCGTGCTGCTGATGGAGACCGACCAGGCCTGGATCGACGCGATGGAGCCGGCGCTTGCGGGCTACGACTTCATCCTGCGCTACCCGCTGGACAACTGCTACGGCATGGTGCTGGCCACGCGGCTCAAGGTCGAGACGGCGCAGTTCGTCCTGATGACCGAGGATGACACGCCGACCGCCTTTGCCCGCCTGCGGACCCCGGACGGTACGGCCTTCCGCTTCATCGGGTTGCATCCCGTCCCGCCCGTGCCGGGGCAGGACACCATGACCCGCGACGCCGAGGTGCTTTATGCCGCGCGCTATGCGGGCGACAGCGACGAGCCTGTCGTCGCCATGGGCGATTTCAACACCGTCGCATGGTCCCGCGCGGCGCATCAGTTCAAGCAGGGCGGCGGGTTCCTCGACGCGCGGATCGGGCGCGGGCCGATGCCCAGCTTTGATGCGCGGCGCTGGTGGATGCGCCTGCCGATTGACCAGTTCTACCTGACGCAGCAGGCCGCCATGGTCTCCTACGAGCGCGGGCGCTTCGTCGGCTCGGACCACTTCCCGATGTTCGCCCGCGTCCGCTTCGATGCCGAGATCGCGAAAGGCCTGAACAGGGAGATCCTGCCGGTTCCCGATCATGTCGAGCGCGATATCCGCGAGCTGGTGGAAACCCATGACGCCCGGCTCGAACGCCACCATGGCGCCAAGCGCATCATCGCCGGAGAGGACACCCGGCCCCGGCAGACGGCCGAGGATATCACCCGCGATCCCGAGGGGACGGAAAGCTAGGCCCGCGCCTCAGTCCTCGCGCGTCTGGTCCACCAGCGCCTGCATCTGGCCCAGCGGCAGGTAGCCACCGATCAGCTGATCGCCCATGATGAAGCTGGGCGTGCCGTTGATCTGCAGGGCCTGCCCAAGGGCGTAGTTCGCCTCGATCACCTCGGTGACCTCGTCGCCGGTCATCGCCTCGAGGATCGGCGCGGGATCGAGGTCCAGCGCCTCGGCCAGCTGCGACAGGCTCGCCTCGCCGACATCGCCGCGCATCGTCAGCAGGGCGTCATGCGTGTCCTTGTAGGCCTCGTCCCCATGCAGTTGCCGCACCGCGATGGCAAAGCGCGAGGCAAGGACCGATTGCTCGCCCAGGATCGGGAATTCCTTGAGCACGAGGCGGATGTCGCCGTCGGTCTCGACCAGTTCCTCGATCTCGGGGAAGGCGCGGCGGCAGTAGCCGCAGCGATAGTCGAAGAATTCGACCAGCGTGACGTCCCCCTCGGGGTTGCCGCCGGTCCAGTCGGTCTCGCTGGCGTAGATCGCATTGGCGTTCGAGGCGATGGCATCGCCGACGGCCTGCGCCTGGGCCTGCGTCTGCCGGTCCTCGAGGGTGGAGATCGCCTCCATCAGCACCTCGGGGTTCTCCAGCAGATAGGTGCGGACCTCGGCGCCGAAAGCCTCGCGCTCGGCACTGCTCATGCCCTCGAAGTCCATCTGCTGCGCCGCGGCGGGCAGGGGCGCTGCCCCGGCAATCGCGAGGGCGAGGGCGGTCAGGCTGGTGCGGATGCGCATGGCGGTCTCCCTGTGGCCGGTGCGGGTCACAGAGCACAATCGCGGCAGGCTGCCAAGGCCCGCATTGACCGCGGGCGCGCGGGGCGAAACAAGGGCAGCAAGCCCGAGATTGCCGCCCATACAAGGAGAATCCGATGCGCAGATCGCGCCGAAGCGAGGTCGATCCCTTCATCGTGATGGACGTGATGGAAGCCGCGCGCCGCGAAGAGGAGGGCGGCCGCAGCATCGTGCACATGGAAGTGGGCCAGCCCGGCAGCGGCGCGCCGAAGGCCGCGCTCGAAAGGCTGGAGGCGGACATGCGCGCGGGCCCGCTGGGCTATACCGTCGCTCTCGGCCTGCCCGAACTGCGCGCCCGCATCGCCCGCCACTATGGCGAGTGGTACGGCGTCGACATCGATCCCGCGCGGGTGATCGTCACTTCCGGCGCCTCGGGGGCCTTCCTGCTCAGCTTCTCGGCGCTTTTCGACGAAGGGGCGCGGGTCGGGCTGGGGGAGCCCTGCTACCCCTCCTACAGGCAGATCCTGACGGCGCTGGGGCTGCAGCCCGTGGCGATCCCCACGACGCTCGAGGCGCGGATGCAGCCGCGCCCCGAGGATGTCGCCGGCCTCGACGGGCTGATCGCCGCCTCGCCGGGCAATCCCACCGGCACCATGCTGGGGCGAGAGGAGCTTTCGGCCCTCGCGCAGGCCTGCGAGGCGGCGGATGCGGCGCTGATCTCGGACGAGATCTACCACGGCATCGGCGCCCGCGGGACCAGCGCGCTCGAGGTGACGGACGAGGTCCATGTCATCGGCTCCTTCTCCAAGTACTTCTCGATGACCGGCTGGCGTGTCGGCTGGATGGTGGTGCCCGAGGCGCAGGTCCGCATGGTCGAGCGGCTGGCGCAGAACCTCTTCATCTGCCCGCCCCATGCCAGCCAGCGCCTTGCCCTGCACGCGATGGACTGCCCCGAGGAGCTGGAGGCGAATGCCGCCACCTATGCCCGCAACAGGGACCTGATGGTCGCGGGGCTGGCCCGCGCCGGCCTGCCGCGCATCGCCCCGCCCGACGGCGCCTTCTACATCTACGCTGATGTCAGCGCCTATACGGAGGACAGCCTCGCCTTCGCGCAGGAGATGCTGCGCGAGGCGGGGGTGGCGGCGACGCCGGGCCTCGATTTCGACAAGGCGCGCGGGCATCGCTGGATGCGCTTTTCCTACGCGCGCGGCACCGAGGAGATCGAAGAGGGGCTGCGGCGGATCGAGGCCTTCCTGAAGGGGCGCGGCTGATGCAGGGGTTGGCGCTCCGCCGTCTTGCCGGGCTGGTGCTGGTGCTGCTGGCGCTGCTGACTGGCGCCGCGCGGGCGCAGGAGTTCTCGGGCCTCGCGCGGCTTGAGCCGGGCGAGAGCCGGATCGCCGACGAGGGGCGGGGCCTCGCGCTCGATCTGGCGCTGGACCAGGCGGTGCCCTGGCGCCTCTACCTGCTGGACGCGCCCCGGCGGCTGGTGGTGGAGCTGTCGGAGCTGGATCTCTCGCCGCTGGAGGAGGGTATCCTTGCGCCGGGGCGGGGAGTCGCGCTGCGGGCCGGGCGCGGCGCGCCGGGCTGGAGCCGGCTGGTGCTCGACCTGGCCGAGCCGCTGCTGATCGAGCAGGCCGAGATGCGCGTCGCGCGCTCCGGCGCGGCCCGGCTGCGCGCCAGCCTGCGTCCCGTGAGCGCCGAGGCCTTCGCCGAGGCCGCCCGCCCGGAGCCGGCGCAGGCGGCACCCGGCCAGCCCGAAAGGCCCGAACCGGGCCCGCTGACCGTGGCGATAGACCCCGGCCACGGCGGCCGCGATCCCGGCGCGCAGCGGGCGGGGCTGTCGGAAAAGGACCTGATGCTCACCCTCGCGCAGGAGCTGGGCGAGGCCATGCGCCGCGCCGGTCTGGGGGTAGTTCTGACGCGCGAGAGCGATGTCTTCGTCCCGCTGGAGGATCGGATCACCCGCGCGCGCGAGGGCGGCGCAGATCTGCTGATCTCGCTCCATGCCGATGCGCTGGAAGAGGACGAGGCCTCCGGCGCCTCGGTCTATACCCTGTCGGCCGCGGGCCGGGACGGCGCCTCCGAGCGGATGGCCGAGCGGCACAACCCGGCGGACCTTCTCAGCGGGCTGGACCTGACGGGGCAGGACGACACGGTCGCCACGGCGCTGATGGATCTGGCGCGGGTGCAGACCTCGCCGCAATCGGCGCGTCTGGCGAATGCCGTCGTCGACGGCCTGCGCGAGGCCGGCGCATCGGTGAACGACCATGCCCACCGCGTGGCGCTGCTCGCGGTGCTGCTGGCGGCCGATATCCCCTCGGTCCTCGTCGAGACGGGCTTCCTCTCCGACCCCGCGGACCGCGCCGCGCTCTCCACTCCGCAGGGGCGCGCGCCGATTGTTGCCGGGATGACGCGCGCGGTGCAGGTCTGGGCGGCAGAGGAGGCCGCGCGGGCACCGCTTCTGCGCCGCTAGATCCGCCTTTCGCCCCGCCTCGCGCCAAGGTGAGCGGGGCGCGGGCCGGGTGCCGCCGATTGCACGGGTTTGTCTTTTGACCGCCAAGCCCCCGCACCCTATAAGCCAGGCACTTCCCTGCCTGGAGATCCCCCTTGCTGCGCTTCGTTCTGTCGTTCTTCGGCGGCATCTTCTCGATGCTGACGCTTGGCCTTGCGATGGGGGCGGTGGCCCTGGGCGCGATCTTCTTCGTCTACGGCCGCGATCTGCCCTCGACCGAGACGCTGTCGAGCTACTCGCCGCCGACGATCAGCCGGATCTACAACGCCGACGGGCGCATCATCGATGAATTCGCCACGCAGCGGCGCCTCTTCACCCAGATCGAGGAGATTCCGCCGCTGGTGCAGCATGCCTTCGTCAGCGCCGAGGACCAGCATTTCTACACCCACCCCGGCTTCGACGTGCGCGGCATGGCGGCGGCCTTTGCCGATGCGGTGCGCACCCGCGGCGCCGACCTGCGCGGCGCCTCGACCATCACGCAGCAGGTGATGAAGAACTTCCTGCTGAACGCCGACCGCACGGTCGAGCGCAAGATCAAGGAGATCATCCTTGCCGTGCGGATCGAGAACGCGCTCGACAAGGATCACATCCTCGAGCTGTACCTGAACGAGATCTTCCTCGGCCAGAACAGCTACGGCGTCACCGCCGCGGCGCAAAGCTACTACAACAAGCCGCTCAGCCAGCTGAGCGCGGGCGAGGCCGCCTATCTCGCGGCGCTGGCGCAGCGGCCCGGCAACCTGCACCCGGTCTACGACCACGAGGACGCGGTGAACCGGCGCAACTACGTGCTGCGGCGGATGTGGGAAGACGGCTGGATCGACGAGGCGACCTATGAGGCGCAGCGCGAGGAGCCGCTCGAGACGGTGCAGGCGGGCGATTACGAGAGCTTCCGCAGCGCCCTGCCGCCGCGCGACTACTTCAGCGACGAGATCCGCCGCCAGCTCTCGGCCGAATTCGGCGAGGAGGAGTTCTTTTCCGGCGGCCTCGCGATCCGCGCCACGGTCGATGCCGACCTGCAGACCGAGGCGGCGCAGGCGCTGCAGGCCGCGCTCGAACGCTACGACCGCCAGCAGGGCAGCTGGCGCGGCACCGGCAAGGCGCTTGAGCCAGAGGCCCTCGAAAGCGAAGAGGCCTGGCGCGCCGCCCTGTCGAGCACCCGCGTGCCGCGCGACATCGCGCTCGATGGGCCCTGGCTGCCGGCGGTGGTGCTGGGCATCGAGGACCAGGTGCTGCGCCTGGGCGTCGAGGGCGTGCCGCTCGAGGGCGGGCCGGACAGCGGCCCCACCGATGTCCCGCGCGAGGACATCGCCTGGCTGCCCGGCGATTTCTTCGAGACCTTCGAGGTCGGCGATGTGGTGATGGTCCGCCGCATGACCTCGGACGAGGACGGCAGCTTCCTCCGCTGGACGCTGCGGCAGGTGCCGCGCGTGCAGGGCGCCTTCATGGCGATGGACGTGAACACCGGCCGCGTTCTGGCGATGCAGGGCGGCTTTTCCTACCAGTACTCGGTCTTCAACCGCGCCACGCAGGCGATGCGGCAGCCCGGCTCCTCCTTCAAGCCCTTCGTCTATGCCTCGGCGCTGGACTCGGGCTTCACCCCCGCCTCGATCGTCGTCGACGCCCCGATCGAGATCAACACGCCGCAGGGCATGTGGCGGCCGATGAACGCTTCGAACCGCTTCTACGGGCCGACGCCGCTGCGCACCGGGATCGAGCAGTCGCGCAACATCATGACGATCCGCCTCGCGCAGGAGGTCGGCATGGACACTGTCGCCCGCTACGCGGAGCGCTTCGGCGTTTACGACGACCTCTCGCCCTTCCTGTCGAACGCGCTCGGCGCGCAGGAGACGACGCTCTACAAGATGGTCGCGGCCTACGCGATGTTCGCCAATGGCGGCGAGCGGGTGGAGCCGACGCTGGTCGACCGGGTGCAGGACCGGAACGGCAATACCGTCTACAGCCACGACACCCGCGCCTGCCTCGATTGCGCGGTGCCCGAATGGCCGCGCGGCGAGGGGCCGCGCATCATGTCGAACCGCGACCGGATCATGAACGACGTCACCGCCTACCAGCTGACCTCGATGATGCAGGGCGTGATCCAGCGCGGCACCGGGCGCGGCATCTCGCTGCCCGTGCCCGTCGCCGGCAAGAGCGGCACGACCAACGACGCCCGCGACGTCTGGTTCATCGGCTTCACCTCGAACATCGTGGCGGGCTGCTACATCGGCTTCGACAACCCGCGCCCGCTGGGCCGCGGCGCCTCGGGCGGGGGCACCTGCGGGCCGGTCTTCCAGACCTTCATGCGCCACGCGGTCGAGCGCTTCGGCGGCAGCGAGTTCCCGGTGCCGCAGGGCTGCCGCTTCATCAACATCGACCGCTACACCGGCGCCCGGATGCCCGACGGCGCTTCGGGCGAGAACGTGCAGCGCGAATGCTTCCGCGCCGGGGAAGAGCCGCTCTTCGGCGTGACCTTCGACGGCGGCTTCGCCATGGCCTCCGACCTGCCGCTCTACAACGAGGCGCAGCAGAACACCCGCCAGGTCGAAACCTCGGAGGGCAACACCGTGACCGTCGGCCCCAACGCCAGCTTCGGCACGCTCAGCTCGGGCGGGCTGTACTGAGCGCGCGGGCAGGAGGGGCGCCCGCTCCGCGCGCTACTCCGCCGCGGCTCAGCCAAGCCGCTACCTAAGCGCTTCGCCCGAGGGGGTTGAAGCGGCGATGATTGCGCATCGCGGCCGAAGCGCCGAACGGACCACGGTGGTCGAGGTCTCTGTCGAGACGCCGGCCGGCTGAGCGCCGCGACCTTGTGACGCCCGCCGCAAGAGGCTATCTCGCCCCTCACGCAGCCGACACTCCCTGGAAGGTCCCCCATGCGCGCCGAGACGCAAAGCATCATCGCCGATATCCGCAAGTCGCTGGAGCTTCTGGCCCGGCGCATGGACTGGGATACCGCCAAGCACCGGCTCGAGGAATTCGACGCAAGGGTCGAGGATCCGACGCTCTGGGACGATCCCGCCGCCGCGCAGAAGCTGATGCGCGAGCGTCAGATGCTGGTTGATCGCATCGGCACCTACGAGGGGCTGAGCCGCGAGCTCGAGGACAATGCCGAGCTGATCGAGATGGGCGAGGCCGAGGGCGACGAGGAGGTCGTGACCGAGGCCGAGGCCGCCCTGCGCTCCGTCCACGAGCGCGCCGCCCAGAAGGAGCTCGAGGCGCTGCTCGACGGCGAGGCCGACGGCAACGACACCTTCCTCGAGATCAACGCCGGCGCCGGCGGCACCGAGGCCTGCGACTGGGCGCAGATGCTGCAGCGGATGTATGTCCGCTGGGCCGAGGCGCATGGCTACGAGGTGGAGCTGCAGTCCGAGGAAGCGGGGGGCGAGGCAGGCATCAAGTCCGCCGCATACAAGATCAGCGGCCCCAATGCCTACGGCTGGCTGAAATCCGAGAGCGGCGTGCACCGGCTGGTGCGCATCTCGCCCTTCGGCAAGGGCACGCGAGAGACCTCCTTCGCCTCGATCTGGGTCTACCCGGTCGTCGACGACAACATCGAGATCGAGGTGCCTGCGAACGACATTCGCCTCGACACCTACCGCTCCTCGGGCGCGGGCGGCCAGCACGTCAACACCACCGACTCGGCGGTGCGGATCACCCACCTGCCGACCGGCATCGTCGTCACCAGCTCCGAGAAGTCGCAGCACCAGAACCGTGACATCGCGATGAAGGCGCTGAAATCGCGCCTCTACCAGATGGAGCTCGACCGCCGGAACGCCGAGATCAACGCCCAGCACGAGGCGAAGGGCAGCGCCGGTTGGGGCAACCAGATCCGCTCCTACGTGCTGCAGCCCTACCAGATGGTGAAGGACCTTCGCACCGGGCACGAGACCTCGGACACCGGCGGCGTGCTCGACGGTGATCTCGACGGCTTCATGGCCGCGACCCTCGCCGGGCAGGTCTCGGGCAAGAGCCGCGCCGAGGCCACGGCCGAGGAGTGATCGCCGCCGCCGCTCTGGCCCTTTCCGTAGCGTCGTGCCATCTCGGGGTAGGATGGGACGCAGGAGGCGGCAGTGGCGCTCGCGCTCTATACATTTGGGATGTTCGCGCGGCGGGCCGATGATCCGGCCAATGCCTCCTTCGATGCGCTCAACGGGCCGATCTTCGAGACCGTCGACAGGGCGCCGGGGCTCATCGCCCGCTCGGGCTATGCCTCCGATCCCGGTCCCGACCCCTGGGGCTCGGAGATCTACCCCCGCTTCTACGAGGAACGCGGCGACGGCTGGTCACCGGCCACGCTCTCGCTCTGGCAGGACCTCGAATCGATCTTCTGCTTCACCTACACCGGCCTGCACCAGGCCGCGCTGCGCCGCGGCCGCGAATGGTTCGAAGAGCCGCGCTGGCCGCCCCTGGTCCTCTGGTGGCACGAGGGGGAGGGGTATCCGCACTGGGCCGAGGGCGCCTCGCGGTTGGAGCGCCTGCACGATCACGGCCCCGGCCCGGCGCACTTCACCTTCCGCGCACCCTTCGGGCCGGACGGGCAGCCGATTGGCCTCAACCGCACGCGTCTCGCGCAGCTCAAGGCCAGCGCCAGCGCCTGACGGCGCGCCCCCCCTCTCTTCTCTTTGAAAATATCCCCGCCGGAGGCCCCGGTCTCCGCCGCCACGCCGCCCGACCTTAAGGCAGATACGAAAAAGGGGCGCCCCATGGCGCCCCGCAAGGATCGATCGTCCGGTCGTGCCTATTCGGCCGCTTCGCTCGGCGTCGGCTTGGGCAGCGTCTTCTGCGCGCCAGAGGTGCTGAGCGGATCTTCCTGGCGCTGGACGGAGCCTTCGAAATGCGCGCCGCTCTCGATCGCGATGGTCTTGTGGATGATGTCGCCCTCGACCCGCGCCGAGGAGGTGAGCCGCACCTTGAGACCGCGCACGCGGCCGATGATCCGGCCGTTGATCACCACGTCGTCGGCGACGAGCTCGCCCTTGACGGTGGCGTTCTCGCCGACGGTCAGCAGGTGGGCGCGGATGTCGCCGTCGATCTGCCCCTCGATCTGCACGTCGCCAGTCGTCTTGATGTTGCCCTTGATGTGCAGGTCCGCCGAGAGCACCGAGGCCGGCGGTTTCGCCTTGGGCGCGCCGCCGCCATAGGCGGGCGCAGGCGCGGGCGAGGCGGGCTTTCCGGCGGTTTCGGGCACGGGCTGACCCCCTTCGGCTGCTTTCGGTCCGGGCTCGTTGATCTTGCTCTTAGAAAACATCTTGTCCAGCTCGTATGTAGGTCATCGGGTTGACGGGAGTGCCCCCGACTCGGACCTCGTAATGCAGGTGCGGTCCGGTAGAGCGTCCGGTACTTCCCATATCACCGATATGGTCCCCGCGCGAGACCCTTTGCCCGACCTGAACGTCGATCTCGCTCAGGTGACCGTAGCGGGTTTCGATGCCGAACTCGTGCTGGATCTTGATCAGGCGGCCATAGCCGGAGGCCCAGCCGGCCTGGATGATGACGCCATCGGCGGTGGCGTAGATCGGCGTGCCGGTGGGGGCCGCCATGTCGACGCCCTCGTGCATCCGGCCCCAGCGGCTGCCGAAGGTGCTGGAGATGCGGTAGCGGTCCAGCACCGGCATGCTGAAGGGCGCCTTCTCCGCGGCGATGCGGTAGAGGTTGATGTCGTCCAGCTTGTTCAGGATCGCGTTGGCGCGGTCCGTCACCGGATCGGCGCCGCCGCCCATGGTCGAATAGCTCAGCGGGGTCAGCGGGCCGCCGACGCCGTTGTAGCCGCGGCGCACGGTGCGGATCATGTTGTCGGGATCCATCCCGGCGGCGCGGAACATCTCGTTCAGCGGCTCGACCGAGACTTCCATCGCCTCTTCGAGCTGCTCGAAGATCTCGGCGGTGCGCTCGTTGGTCAGGCGCAGCTCCAGCTGCAGCTCGGCGGCCTGGTCGCCGGCGAGGTCGGCGTCCTGCGCCATGGCGTCGCGCTGCGCGGCGGTCTCGGCCAGCGCGTCGGCAAGGATGTCCAGCTGGGCGAGGGTCGATTCGTCGGCGGCAGCGGCAAGGGCGCCGCCTTCGACGGCATCGAGCTCGGCGATGCGCGCCTCGGCCGTCTCGCGCTCGAGGATGGCGCGGCGCAGCGTGGCCTGCACCACCTCGAGGCCGGTCTCCATCTCGCGGCGGCGATCCTCGGAGCCGAGGAGCTCGCTTTGCATGACCGAGACCTGCTGCAGCGCGGAGGCAAAGCGTTGCTGCGCGGCGGCGGCTTCGGCGGCGCGCATGTCGCGCTCGCTGGCCAGGGCGTTCAGCCGGTCCTCGTAGACCTGGCGATCGCGTTCGGCCTGGGCGCGGACATTGCCGGCGCCGATGTTGTCCATGAGCAGGATCGCCGAGGCGACGATGGTCCAGGCCAGGGTCAGCGACACGCCCGTCCAGGCGATCAGCTGCATGCCGGGCCGGAGCCGGATGAACCGCGTCTCGGAGTCCGACTTCAGGAAAAGCCGCCGTTCCGGAAAGCGCCGTTCAAGCGCGGTGTGCACCATGTGCGTCAGCCGTTTCGGCACGCGTCTGCCCCCATCTTGTTGCACGCAGCCGGGGCGCAGGTCGTCGCCTCAGCCGCAACAGCCTGTTAACCCGGCGGCGCCTCGGCCCGCAACGTGGCTGGCGGAGGCTGGGGGGAAAACGCCGGGAGACGGCATGGAACCGGCAATATCTTGCCGATTCCGGGGTTCGGCGGCGGCAGGAGCCGGGGCCGGGGGCCGCGGCGTCAGATCGCCCTTGCGGCCTCGAGCACCTCCTGCGCATGGCCGGGCACCTTCACCTTGCGCCAGATGCGGGCCAGCCCACCATCGGCCGCGATCAGGAAGGTCGACCTCTCGATGCCCATACTGGTCTTGCCGTACATGTTCTTCTCGACCCAGACGCCGTAGCTTTGACAGACCTCCGCCTCCTCGTCCGCGAGCAGCGTGACCTTCAGGCCGTGCTTGTCGCGAAAGCGCCCGTGCTTGGCCACGCTGTCGCGCGAGACCCCGAGAACGCGGATGCCGGCGGCGGCGAACTCGGCCTGAAGGGCGGTGAAATCCTGCGCCTCGGTCGTGCAGCCCGGCGTGTCGTCGCGGGGGTAGAAGTACAGCACCACCGGCGCGCCGCGCAGCGCCGACAGGGTGACGCTGCCGCCGTCATCGGCGGGAAGGGTGAAATCGGGGGCCTCGTCGCCCGTGGCAAGGGTCTCGGCGGTCTGTGGCATGGGTCCGTCTCCTTGGTGTGTATGGCCGATCCGGCTTCTCCGATTTAGTCTGCCCCGGTCCGATGCAACAGCCCGACACCGAATCCAGCCCGTCCGAGGGCGCGGCCCCGACCGGGCCCGAGCGGCGGCGCGACCGGCGCCGGGCGCGGCGCATCGCGCGGGCGCGCTGGCGGCCGCTGCGCCGCGTGCTGGCCGCGCTGCTGGTGCTGCCGGTGGTTCTGATGCTGGTGCTGCCCTTCCTGCTTCTGGACCAGGAGCTGCGCACGCCGTCCTGGCTGCGGGACCGGATCGAGGCGCAGGCCGGGCGGATGCTGGCCGGCGGCAGCCTGACCTTCGACGAGATCACCGTGACGCTGCGCCGCGACCTGCATCCCGTGGTGCGGCTGCGCGGCGTCGAGCTGCGCGATGCCGAGGGCCGGCGCCTCGCGCGCGTGCCCCGGATCGAGGCGCAGATCAGCCCGCGGGGCCTGCTGCTGGAGCGCGAGTTCCTTGTGCAGGAGGCGGTGCTCCGGGGCGCCGAGATCAGCCTCGCGCGCGACGAGGCGGGGCGGATCGGCATCAGCTTCGACACCGGCCCGGGCGAGTCGCCCGCCGCCGGGGCCGCGCCGAGCGAGGCGCCCCCGGCCGGGCCCGAGGCCAACCGGGAGGCGACCGGCCTCAGCTCTGCGCTGGCCGAGGGGCTGGCCCGGATCGACCGGCTGACACAGCGCCCGGCCCTTGCCGCGCTGGAGCGCCTGCAGGCCGAGGGGCTGGTGCTGAACTACCTCGACGCGCGGGTCGGGCGCAGCTGGACGGTCGACGGCGGCACGCTGGACATCGACCTGACGCGCGGCACCCGCGCCTCGGCGCGGCTGGCCATCCTGTCGGGGCGCAGCAGCGTCACAGGGCTGGGGCTTGCCTACGACCGGCCCGAGGCCGAGGCATCGGCGCAGGTCTCGGTTACCCTCGACGAGGTCTACAGCGGCGATGTCGCCAGCCAGAGCCCGGCGCTCAGCTGGCTGGCCGCGATCGACGCACCGCTCTCGGCTGCGATCCGCGGCAGCATCACGCCCGAGGGCGGGCTGGGCCCCTTCAGCGCCAGCCTCGAGATCGGCGAAGGGCACTTCGGCGCCGAGGGCGTGGACGTGCCCGAGGCGGTGCTGGCCGACTTTTCCGGTGCGCAGGTGAACCTCGCCTATGATCCCGCCCGCGCGGCGCTGGATTTCAGCCGCATCGCCGTCGACAGCGACTGGGGCCGGATCGAGGGGGTGGGCGCGGCCTGGCTGCGCGACGTTCAGGCCGGCTGGCCCGCCTCGCTGGTTGCGCAGTTGGATCTCTCGACCGTGTCGCTGAACCCCGCCGGCCTCTACCCCGAGCCCGTCGCCCTGCGCGACGGCTGGGCCGAGTTGCGGCTGCGCACGGCGCCGCTGACGCTCGAGATCGGCAGCGTCGGCATGATCGACGACGAAAGCGGCGCGCGGCTTTCGGGGCAGGGCCGGATCGACATCGGCCCCGGCGGCTGGGACGTGGCGCTGGAGGGCGCGGTGGACGCGGTTCCGCTGGGCCGCGCGCTGCAGTTCTGGCCCGAGACGCTCAACCCCGGCGCCCGCCGCTGGGCCGCCGAGAACATCGGCCCCGAGGCGCGGATCACCGACCTTGCCGCCGCGCTGCGGCTGGACGGCGATGGCCCGATGCTGGCGATGACGCACAGCTTCTCGGGCGCCAGCATCCGCGCGCTGCGCGGTATGCCCCCGATCGAGGAAGCGGCGGGCACGGTCAGCACCGGCGAGGGGCGCTTCGGCGCCATGCTCGAGGCGGGCTGGGTGGCGCCGCCCGAGGGCGGGCGGATCGACCTTGCCGGCAGCAGCTTCACCATCCCGGACGGCAAGGCGCCGCGCCGCCCGGCGCAGGTGGATCTGCGGGCCGAGGGCGGTCTGACGGCGGTGCTGTCGCTGCTGGACCAGCAGCCGCTGACCGCGCTGTCGCGCGCCGGGCAGGGGGTGGATCTGGCAACGGGGCAGGCCAGCGTCAGCGGGCAGATCACCCTGCCGCTCGAAGACCCCCGGCCAGAGGAAATCGTCTGGGACATGGCCGGCGCGTTGACGCAGGTCGAAAGCACGACCCTCGTGCCCGATCGCAGCCTCACGGCCGAGCGGCTGGAGGCGCAGGCGAACAACGAGGGGCTGCGGATCGAGGGGCCCGTGCGGATCGGCGCAGCCGCGCTCGACGGCCTCTATATCCAGCCCTTCGACGGCACCCCCGGCCGTGTCGAGGGCACGGCAACCCTGAACCAGGCGCTGCTGGAGGAGTTCGGCGTCGTCCTGCCCGAGGGCAGCGTAAGCGGGGCCGCGCAGGCTGCCGTGCGCCTCGACCTCGCCACTGAGCCGCGACTGACGGCGAATTCCAATCTTGCCGGCGTCGCGCTGGCGCTGCCGCAGATCGGCTGGTCCAAGCCGGCCGGCACGCCCGGATCGCTGTCGCTCGAGGTGGCGCTGGCCGATCCGCCGCGGGTCGAGCGGCTGGCGCTCGAGGCGCCGGGGCTGAGCGCCTCGGGCGATGTCACGCTAACGCCCGGCGGCCAGCTCGACCGCGCGCGCTTCTCGCGGCTGCAGGTCGGCGGCTGGCTCGATGCGCCGGTGACGCTGCGCGGGCGCGGGCCGGATGCGGCCATCGGGATCGAGATCGCCGGCGGCGCGCTCGACCTCGGGCGGGCGCAGTTCGGTGAGGGCGGCGGCGAGGACGGCGGGCCGATCGAGGTCGCGCTTGACGATCTGCGCGTCGCCGACGGCATCGGTCTGACCGAGTTTCGCGGCAGCTTCGACGGGCAGGGCGGGCTCTCGGGCCGCTTCGACGCGCGCGTGAACGGCGGCACGCCGATCACCGGCCTCGTGGTGCCCGACAGGCGCGGCACAGCGGTGCGGGTGCAGGCCGCCGATGCCGGCGCGGCGCTGCGCGATACCGGGCTATTCGCGACGGCGCGCGGCGGGCGGATGGACCTGACGCTGCGGCCCGAGGGCGCCGCCGGCACCTATGACGGCAGCCTGACGGTCAGCGACATCCGCCTGCGCGACGCGCCGGTCATGGCGCAGCTTCTCGATGCCGTCTCGGTGGTGGGGCTGCTGCAGCAGCTGGACGGGCAGGGACTCGTCTTCGACGACGTAGAGGCCGATTTCCGCCTGACGCCCGAGACGGTGACCCTGCGCCAGGCCAGCGCCACCGGCCCCGGCCTTGGCATTTCGCTGGACGGCGTGTACACCTTTGGTTCTCAACGAATGGATTTCCAGGGCGTGCTCTCTCCCTTCTACTTTCTGAACCAGCTCGGCGAGGGGCTGACCCGTGCCGGCGAAGGGCTGCTGGGCGTGACATTCACGCTGGGCGGCACCCCCGCGCGGCCCCGCGTCTCGGCCAATCCGCTCTCGGCGCTGGCGCCGGGCGCGCTGCGCGACCTGTTCCGCCGCCAGGCGCCGGTGGCGCCATGAGCGGGCCCGGCCTCACGCTCGAAGATTTCGACTTCGACCTGCCGGAGGAGTTGATCGCCACCCGCCCGGCGCGGCCGCGCAGCTCGGCCCGGCTGCTGGTGGCCGAGGGGGGGAGCGGGATCAAGGATCGCCACGTCGCGGACCTGCCCGATATCCTGCGCCCCGGCGACCGTCTGGTGCTGAACGACACCCGCGTGATCCCCGCCCGCCTCAGCGGCATCCGCCGCCGCAGCGGCGAGACCGGCCAGACCGAGGCCCGGATCGAGGCGACGTTGCTCGGCCCGCGCGCGGACGGCTGCTGGAACGCGATGATCAAGCCGCTCAAGAAGCTGCGGATCGGCGAGACGGTGGATTTCGGGCAGGGGCTGACGGCCGAGCTCGTGGCGCGGGACGCGGCGCAGGGCGTGCTGCGGTTTTCCGAAGCGGGCGAGGCCTTCGATGCCGCGCTCGACCGCGCCGGATCGATGCCGCTGCCGCCCTATATCGCCGCCAAGCGCGCCCCCGACGACGAGGACCGGACCGACTACCAGACGGTCTGGGCCGACCGTCCCGGCGCCGTCGCCGCGCCCACGGCCAGCCTGCATTTCGACCAGCCGCTGCTCGATGCGCTGGCGGCGCGGGGCATCGGTTTTACCCGCGTGACGCTGCATGTCGGTGCGGGCACCTTTTTGCCGGTGAAGGTCGACCGGATCGAGGATCACCGCATGCATGCCGAATGGGGCGAGGTGACGGAGGAGGCGGCTGTCCAGATCGCCGCCACCCGCGCCGCCCGCGGCCGCATCATCGCGGTGGGCACCACCGCGCTGCGGCTGATCGAGACGGCGGGGCAGGGCGGCTTCATCCAGCCCTGGCGCGGCGAGACCGATATCTTCATCCGCCCCGGCTACCGCTTCCAGGTGGCGCATGGGCTGATGACGAACTTCCACCTGCCCAAGTCCACGCTGATGATGCTGGTCTCGGCGCTGATGGGCATGGACCGGGTCCGCGGCATCTACGATCACGCGCTGGCCGAACGCTACCGCTTCTTCTCCTACGGGGACGCGTCGCTCCTGCTTCCCTGAGCGGCGTTTTCTGGCGACGGATCGCAGTGTAACGAAATCTTCGTCCGGGCAGGGCATATCTGCTATTGCCTCGGTCAAGGCGCTTCGTCATTGGGGCGGCGATCGCGGCCCGGTGCCGAATCCATCCCCGTCAGTCCCGGCGCCGCCGGATCCAGTTCTTTCCGGTGAAGACGGCCCATGGCGCGTCAAGGAGGATCTCTTGCTTCAGGTTATCGGCAGCAGCTGGGCGCTGCTTATCGGCATGTTCATGTTGATGATCGGCAATGGCGTGCAGGGCACGCTTCTGGGCCTTCGCGGCCCGCTCGAGGGATTCTCGACCGGCGAGATGTCGGTGGTCATGTCAGCCTATTTCGGCGGTTTCCTGATCGCGGCGCGCTATGCGCCCCGGATGATCCGCCGCGTCGGCCATGTCCGCGTCTTCGCGGCGCTCGGGTCGACCATCTCGGCGATCCTGATTCTCTACCCCGCCTTGACGGAGCCCTGGGCCTGGGCGCTGGGGCGCCTCGCGATAGGCTTCTGCTTCTGCGGCGTCTACATCACCGCCGAGAGCTGGCTGAACGATGCCAGCGACAATACCAACCGCGGCAAGGCGCTGTCTCTCTACATGCTGGTGCAGATGGCCGGCATCGTCACCGCCCAGTCGCTGCTGGTGCTGGGGGACGTGTCGGGCTTCATCCTCTTCATCGTGCCCTCGGTTCTGGTGTCGCTGGCCTTCGCGCCGATCCTTCTGTCGGTCAGCAAGGCGCCCGAGTTCAGCACCACCAAGCCGCTGCCGCTCAAGCGGCTGATCGAGGCCTCGCCGCTCGCCTGCATGGGGATCTTCCTGCTGGGCGGCGTGTTCTCGGCGCAGTTCGGCATGTCGGCCGTTTACGGCGGGCAGGCGGGGCTGAGCGTGGCGCAGATCTCGGTTTTCGTCTCGGCCACCTACATTGGCGCGCTGGTGCTGCAATATCCCATCGGCTGGCTGTCGGACCGCATCGACCGCCGCTTCCTCGTGCTGGCGCTCTCGGCCGTGGGCGGTGTCGGGGCGCTGCTGTCCTTCGTCTTCCCCGGGCACTACTGGCTGATCCTGCTTTCGGGCGCGATCGTCGGCGGCACCTCCAACCCGCTTTACGCGCTGCTCATCGCCTATACGAACGACTACCTCGAGCGGGACGACATGGCCGCCGCCTCGGCCGGGCTGCTGCTGATCAACGGCGTTGGCGCGGTCATGGGCCCGATCCTCGTCGGCTGGATGCTCTCGGCCTTCGGGCCGCGCGGCTTCTGGCTGTTCATCGCCGGTCTGATGATCTTCCTGACCATCTACACCCAGTGGCGGATGGCCCGCCGCCCCGAGCGCAACACCATCGGCGAGACGGTGTCCTACGCCCCGGTCTCGCCCACCTCGACGGCCGTCGCCCTCGAGGTTGCGCAGGAATACTACGGCGAGGCGGCCGAAGAGGCCGAGCACGAGCACGACGAGGAGAAGGCGCGCCACGAGGCCGCCTGACCGCGGCCCCGGCCGCCCTGCCTTCCGGTGCTTGCCCTTGCCTCGCGGGGGCGGCACTGTGACCGGGAAGGTAGGAGTGCTGCGATGACGAGGTCCGAGGAGCTGCGCCGCTGGTGGATCGAGGAGATCGGTCCCGAAGGCTGGTACAAGGGCGGCGAGGCACTGGATTCCCGCATCCGCGAGCAATGGCTCGACCTCTGGCAGGAGGCCGAGGGCGGCGGCCTCGGGCACTGGCTGGTCGATGCGCAGGGCACGCTGTCCTACCTGATCCTGACTGACCAGCTGCCGCGCAACATGTTCCGCGGCACCGGCCAGGCCTTCGCCACCGACGCAAGGGCGCGGGCGGCGGCGAAGATGGGCCTTGAGCGGGACTGGGACCAGCGCTTCGACGGGCTGGGGCGGCAGTTCTTCTACATGCCGCTCGAACATTCTGAGAGCCTGATCGACCAGGACCGCGCCGTCGCCCTTTTCGAGGCGCGGCTGAGCGAGCCGCCGGACTACCTGCATCATGCCCGCGCGCATCGCGCGGTCATCCGGCAGTTCGGACGCTTTCCCTTCCGCAACGAGGCGCTTGGGCGCGAGACGACCCCCGAGGAGGCCGCCTGGATCGAGGCGGGCGGCTACGGCGCCGAGGTCGAGCGGATCAAGGCCAAGGGCTGAGCCCTTGCACCGGGCGCCGGTCTGCCCTGCGCCGCGGCGGGTGGCGGGCCCGCCCGCGATGGTTTACATGCGAACCACTTTTCCAAGCTGCAGGAGCACGTGCCGATGGCCGAGCAGAACTTCGACATGATCGTGATCGGCTCCGGCCCCGGCGGATATGTCTGCGCCATTCGCGGCGCCCAGCTGGGGCTGAAGGTCGCCGTGGTCGAGCGGTCCGAGCTGGGGGGTATCTGCCTGAACTGGGGCTGCATCCCGACCAAGGCGCTGCTGCGCAGCTCCGAGGTCTATCACCTGATGCACCGGGCCAAGGACTTCGGCCTCTCGGTCGAGAAGCCCGACTTCGATCTGGATGCCGTGGTCAAGCGCAGCCGCGGTGTCGCCGCCCAGATGAACTCTGGCGTCAAGCACCTGATGAAGAAGAACAAGATCACTGTCTTCGCCGGCACCGCCAAGCTGGCCGGCAAGGGCCGGGTCAGCGTTGAGGGCGAGGGCGGCCGCCAGGAGCTGACGGCGAAATCTATCGTCGTCGCCACCGGCGCCCGCGCGCGTGATCTGCCCGGCCTCGAGGCGGATGGCGACCGCGTCTGGAACTACCGGGCCGCACTGGTGCCGAAGCGGATGCCGAAGAAGCTGCTGGTCATCGGCTCTGGCGCCATCGGCATCGAATTTGCCAGCTTCTACAACACCATGGGCGCCGAGACGACCGTGGTCGAGGTGCTGGACCGCATCCTGCCCGTCGAGGACGCCGAGATCAGCGCCTTCGCCAAGAAGCAGTTCGTCAAGCAGGGCATGACCATCCTCGAGAAGGCCGTGGTCAAGAAGCTGGACCGGCAGAAGGACAAGGTCGTCGCCCATATCGAAAGCGGCGGCAAGCTGCAGGAAGTGGAGTACGACACCGTCATCTCCGCCGTCGGCATCGTCGGCAATACCGAGAATCTCGGCCTCGAGGAGGCCGGCGTGAAGGTCGAGCGCAGCCATGTGCTGACGGACGAGTACTGCCGCACCGACGCCGAGGGCATCTATGCCATCGGCGATGTCGCGGGCGCGCCCTGGCTGGCGCACAAGGCCAGCCACGAGGGGACCATGGTCGCCGAGCTGATCGCCGGCGGCGACCCGCATCCGATCAAGCCCGGCGCCATCGCGGGCTGCACCTACTGCCACCCGCAGGTCGCCAGCGTCGGCCTGACCGAGGCGAAGGCGAAGGAAGAGGGGCGCGAGGTGAAGGTCGGCAAGTTCCCCTTCATCGGCAACGGCAAGGCCGTCGCGCTTGGCGATGCGGAAGGCATGGTGAAGACCATCTTCGACGCCAAGACGGGCGAGCTTCTGGGCGCCCACATGGTCGGCCCCGAGGTGACGGAGCTGATTCAGGGCTATGTCGTCGGCCGCACGCTCGAGACCACCGAGGTCGAGCTGATGGAGACGGTCTTCCCGCATCCGACGCTGAGCGAGGCGATGCACGAAAGCGTCCTCGCCGCCTATGACCGGGTCATCCACATCTGACCGCTGCAGGCCACGCCTGACAGCATCGGCGCCGCCCCCTGCGACAGGGGGCGGCGCCTTTCGTCAGAGGGGCAGGGCGATCAGGCCTTGCGCATCTTGCGGCGCAGGGCGCCGAGGCCGCCGAGCGCGGCGACCAGCATCAGGCCGCTGGCCGGCACCGGAACCGGCGCGGGCGCGGTCGAGGCGGCGAAGCCGATGTAGGGGAAGACGCCCGGTGCATTGGCGTCACCAAGGCGGGTGGAGCGGCCGTTCGACAGGTCGATCTCGAACAGGCCCGCGGTGCTGCCGTTGGAGAAGTTCAGCAGCGCGAGGGCGAGGTTGTCGCCCTCGAAATCCGACAGGATCTCGAGGCCGCCGATGCCGCTGATATCCAGCACCTGATCGGTCGAGGAATCCACCAGCGCGCCGACGGTCTCGAGCGTGCCGGCGTTGTTGGCGATCGTCACCAGCGAGTTGTTCGCGGAGTCGAGGCCGTATTGCAGCGTCGTCGAGGCCAGCATGCCGTTCACGGCATTGGTATAGGCATTGGCGAAGATGTCGGGCGCCATCAGGCCGGTAGAGTCGCTGTAGGCAAGGTCGGTCACAGCGAAGACGCGCCCGTCGGGGCCCATCGGGTCGAGCGTGCCGATGGTGTCGCCCGGCACGAAAACGGCGTTGTCTTCGCGGGTCGAGACGGCGCGGGCCGCGTCGAGCGTGTTGTTGAAGTCGAAGCCGACGCCGGCGCTGTTGTCGATCGCGACGCCGCTGCCGATGGTGGCATTGGTGTTCGTGGCGACGCCGGTCATCGTGTCGATCACGAAGACCGCGTCGTCGCCCTTGCTGGCATAGCCGTAAAGCTGCTGCGTCACCGGGCGCCAGGCGAGGGCGTCGATGGTGCCGCTGCCCGACAGCAGCAGCGTCGTGGTATCGCTGAGGTCGGCGAGATTGTTGAAGACGACCAGCGAGTTGCCGTTGTTGGTCAGGGCGTAGCCGGTGCTGTTGCTGAGGGTCGCGGCAAAGGCCGGGGCCGCCGAAAGGGCGGCGACGGCGGCTGCGACGAAGGGTACGGATTTAATCTGCATCTCCTTGTTGGGGACGCTTCTGGGTAAGCGCGTGATGCAGAATAAGGCGGAATCCGGCCTTTCCTTAGGCCTTTATTAGCCGATCCCCCTGCAACTTTTCGGTCCGAAAATCGTGTGGCCGCCTGTCGCGCGCCCAAGGGGGCCGTTTGATTGTTTCGGGGCTGGAAACGGCGCTTTCGCGGGCCGATCCGGGCCCTGACATCTTCGTGAGGTGGCGCAGGACGCAGCGATGCGCCCCGCGCCGCCGCGCGAGGGTCGGCCTAGTCCTTCAACGGGTCGTGGCCCCAATTCATCAAGCTATACCGCCACTTGGAGTGCTCGACGTCGCTCGACGGCCCCTGTTTCAGGTGCCTGTGGCAATAGCCGACCACCTTGTTCATCCAATCGTGATCGTCCTCCGTCAGCTCGTCCACGGTCTTTCGCTTCAGCTCCACGATGCGGCGCCCGGACTTGTGGCCGGTCGATTCGCCGTCGCCGCCGGTGTCGCCGACCGATTTCGACTCCTCCGTCTCGAGCCAGTCCTCAAGCTCCGAGGGGCTCATGTTGACGACCTCCCCGAACTCCTTCCGGACCTCCTTGCGCTCGTCTTCCGTACGCTCCGTCATCGCATCCTCCTGCATCTCGGCAGGCCAAGGCACGGGCGGGCCGCGGGGTTCCCGCCGCCCCTTTCCGCCGCTGGCGCCGCGTGGTAAAGGTTGCCAGAATGTTCCACGGGGTGGCAGATCGCCTTCGCGCACCTATCTGCAGCACGTGGTAGAGCGGCGGGGCAGAATGGCTGAGCAGAAGTTCATCGAGGTGCGCGGGGCGCGCGAACACAACCTCAAGAACGTGGATGTCGATATTCCGCGCGACCAGTTCGTGGTCCTGACCGGGCTCTCTGGCTCGGGCAAATCCTCGCTCGCCTTCGACACCATCTACGCCGAGGGGCAGCGCCGCTACGTCGAGAGCCTTTCGGCCTATGCGCGGCAGTTCCTCGACATGATGGAAAAGCCGGACGTCGATCACATCACCGGTCTCTCGCCCGCGATCAGCATCGAGCAGAAGACGACCTCGAAGAACCCGCGCTCCACCGTCGGCACGGTGACCGAGATCTACGACTACATGCGCCTGCTCTTCGCGCGCGCCGGCACGCCCTATTCGCCCGCCACCGGCCTGCCGATCGAGGCGCAGCAGGTGCAGGACATGGTCGACCGCGTCATGGCCATGCCCGAGGGGACGCGGGGCTACCTGCTTGCGCCCATCGTGCGCGACCGCAAGGGCGAGTACCGCAAGGAGATGCTTGACCTGCGCAAGCAGGGCTTCCAGCGCGTGAAGGTCGACGGAGAGTTCTACGAACTGGACGAGCCGCCGACGCTGGACAAGAAGTTCCGGCACGACATCGACGTGGTCGTCGACCGCATCGTCGTGCGCGAGGGGATGGAGACGCGGCTGGCCGACAGTTTCCGTACCGGCCTGGACCTGGCCGACGGGATCGCCATCCTCGAGACTGCGCCGCAGGAGGGGGAGCCCGAGCGCTTCACCTATTCCGAGAAATTCGCCTGCCCGGTCAGCGGCTTCACCATCCCCGAGATCGAGCCGCGGCTGTTCTCTTTCAACGCGCCCTTCGGTGCCTGCCCGGTCTGCGACGGCCTCGGGGCGGAACGCTTCTTCGACGAGCGGCTGGTGGTGCCGGACGTGACGCTGAAGATCGCCGACGGCGCCATCGCGCCCTGGCGCAAGGGCAAGACCCCCTATTTCCTGCAGACCATCGAGGCGATCTCCAAGCATTACGGCGTCTCCTCCAAGGCGCGCTGGAAGGACCTGCCGGAAAAGGTGCAGAAGGTCTTCCTGCACGGCTCCGGCAAAGAAGAGATCACCTTCCGCTACGACGAGGGCGGGCGGGTCTATACCGTCTCGCGCCCCTTCGAGGGCGTGCTTCCGAACATGGAGCGCCGCTATCGCGAGACCGACAGCGCCTGGGTCCGCGAAGAGTTCGAGCAGTATCAGAACAGCCGCCCCTGCGGCGCCTGTCACGGCTACCGCCTGCGCGACGAGGCGCTGGCGGTGAAGATCGCCGGGCTGCATGTCGGGCAGGTGGTGCAGATGTCGATCCGCGAGGCGCATGACTGGTGCGCCGAGGTGCCCGAGCACCTGAGCAAGCAGAACAACGAGATCGCCCGCGCCATCCTCAAGGAGATCCGCGAGCGGCTCGGTTTCCTCGTGAATGTCGGCCTCGACTACCTGACCCTCAGCCGGAACTCCGGCACCCTCTCGGGCGGGGAAAGCCAGCGCATCCGCCTGGCCAGCCAGATCGGCTCCGGCCTCACCGGCGTCCTGTACGTGCTGGACGAGCCGAGCATCGGGTTGCACCAGCGCGACAACGACCGGCTTCTGACGACGCTGAAGAACCTGCGCGACCAGGGCAACACGGTGATCGTGGTCGAGCATGACGAAGAGGCGATCCGCGAGGCCGATTACGTCTTCGACATCGGGCCGGGGGCAGGGGTGCACGGCGGGCACGTCGTCAGCCATGGCACGCCGGCCGAGGTCACGGCTGATACGAACAGCCTGACGGGCCAGTACCTTGCCGGCACGCGCGAGATCGCGGTGCCCGCCGAACGGCGCAAGGGCAGCGGCAAGAAGCTGAGCGTGGTCAAGGCGACGGGCAACAACCTCAAGGACCTCTCGGTCGATTTCCCGCTGGGCAAGTTCGTCACCGTGACCGGCGTGTCGGGCGGCGGCAAGTCGACGCTGACGATCGAGACGCTCTACAAGAACGCCGCGCTCAAGCTGAACGGCGCGCGCGAGGTGCCGTCCCCCTCTGAGACGATTAAGGGCTTCGAGCACCTCGACAAGGTCATCGACATCGACCAGCGGCCCATCGGCCGCACGCCGCGGTCGAACCCCGCCACCTATACCGGCGCCTTCACCCCGATCCGGGACTGGTTTTCCGGCCTGCCCGAGGCGAAGGCGCGCGGCTACAAGCCGGGGCGTTTCAGCTTCAACGTCAAGGGCGGCCGCTGCGAGGCCTGCCAGGGCGACGGCGTCATCAAGATCGAGATGCACTTCCTGCCGGACGTCTACGTCACCTGCGAGACCTGCAAGGGCGCGCGCTACAACCGCGAAACGCTGGAGGTGAAGTTCAAGGGCAAGAGCATCGCCGATGTCCTTGATATGACTGTGGAAGATGCGCAGGACTTCTTCCAGGCAGTCCCCGTGATCCGCGAGAAGATGGATGCGCTGGTCCGGGTCGGCCTCGGCTACGTCAAGGTCGGCCAGCAGGCGACGACCCTGTCAGGGGGCGAGGCGCAGCGCGTGAAGCTGGCCAAGGAGTTGTCGCGGCGGTCGACGGGCCGCACGCTCTACATCCTCGACGAGCCGACGACCGGCCTGCATTTCGAGGATGTGAGAAAGCTGCTCGAGGTGCTGCACGAGCTGGTCGACAGCGGGAACACCGTCGTGGTGATCGAGCATAACCTCGACGTGGTGAAGACCGCCGACTGGGTCATAGACATCGGCCCCGAGGGGGGCGATGGCGGCGGCCTTCTGGTCGGCACCGGCACCCCCGAACAGATCGCCGGTATCGAGGAAAGCCATACCGGCCGCTACCTCGCCCCGCTGCTCAAGCCGCGCAAGCTGGCGGCGGAGTAGCGCGGGGGCGGGGCCTTCTCGCGCCAGCGGGGCGAGAAGGCCGCTGCGCCTCAGCCGACGGCGCGCGCGGCGCGGGCGGCTGCCTTGATCTCTTCGGCGATTTCCTCGGCTTCCTCGGGATCGAAGTCCATCGGGATCTCGGTGCTGCCTGATTCCACGAAGATGCGGACCATGCCCTTGTCGGTGGGGCCGATCTGCATGTTCGCCTCGACGTCGCGTTCGCTGTTGATGCCCATGGGCCTGCTCCTGACTGCTTGAGGGGATCAGGTAGGGGGGGCGCGCCCCGGGTGCAAGCCGTCGTGACGGAAGCCACGCGCGAGCGGTCTTGCATTTCGCCGCGGGGGGCGATACCTCCCCCGCCAGTGCCGCCTTAGCTCAGTTGGTTAGAGCGCTGGATTGTGGATCCAGAGGTCCCCTGTTCAAGCCAGGGAGGCGGTACCATCCTCCCCCTCAGCTCTCTCGTTCGGTGGTGAAAGCCAGCGGATAGCCCAGCTTGCGCCCCGCCTCGAGCCCGGCCTGTGCCTTGGTCTCGGCGATCTCCTTGGTGAAGACGGCGACGACGCAGGCGCCCCGGCGATGCGCGGTCAGCATCACGCCAAGCGCCTCGCCTTCTGTCATCCGGAAGACCGATTGCAGCACGCGCACGACGACCTCGCGCGGGGTGTAATCGTCGTTCAGCAGGATGACCTTCCACAGCCGCGGCCTCTCGGTCCGCGTCTCCTGCTTGGGTCTGGGCGGTGCGACGACCTCGTCCATGGTCCGGGTCCCCCTTGGGCCGCTTCAGTGCAGCACGGGCCCCGGCGCGGGCGCAAGGCCTCAGCCCGGCGCGTCCGCTCCTGAGCGGGAGGCAGCGCGCACGGCGGCCATGCGCAGTGCCAGCGCGGCAAGGAAGATGCCGGTCAGGATCAGCACCACGGTCGGCGCCGGCGCTGAGTCGAGGTAGAAGCTGATCCAGACGCCGGTGATCATCGCGATCTCGCAGACCGCCACGGCGACCCCCAGCATGGCGGCAAAGCTGCGCGCCACGAGAAAGGCGATAGCCCCCGGCGCGATCAGGAGCGCGACGGTCAGGATCATCCCGATGGAGGACAGTGTCGCGACGATGGTCAGCGACAGGATCGACAGCAGCCCGTAATGCAGCAGGCGGGTCGGCAGGCCGCTGGCCTGCGCCTGCGCCGGATCGAAGGCATGCAGCAGGAAATCCTTCCACTTCAGCAGCAGGACGCCCGAGACGAGGACGGCGATGATCCCCGCGGTCCAGAGGTCCTGCGCGCCCACCCCGAGCATGTTGCCGAAAAGGACGTGGTCGAGGTGCTGGTTGGTGTCGATGGCGGTGTAAAGGATCAGCCCGATCCCGAACATGCCCGAGAAGACGACGCCCATGACCGTGTCCTGCTTTACCCGGCTGTTGCCCGAGAGGTAGCCGGTCGACAGCGCGCAAAGCATCCCGGCGGCGAAGGCCCCGACAATCAGCGGGATGCCGATGATCCAGGCCAGAACGATGCCCGGCAGCACGGCATGGCTGACTGCATCGCCCATCAGCGCCCAGCCCTTGAGCACGAGGAAGCAGGACAGCAGCGCCGTCGGCACCGCCACGAGCGCGGCGATCAGGAAGGCGTTCTGCATGAAGCCGAACTGGAAGGGCTCGATCAGCGCGCTCATTCCGCGGGCTCCGGGGCAGGGGCGGCCAGCGCTTGGCGCGCCTTGGCGCGTGCGGCCAGCAGCCCGTGTTTCGGCGCCAGCAGGAAGGCGGCAAGGAAGAGGGCGGTCTGCAGCACCACGATGACGCCGCCTGTCGCGCCGTTCAGGAAGTAGCTGGCATAGGCCCCGAAAAAGCCCGTCAGCGTGCCGATCGCCACCGACAGGGCGATCAACCGCGGGAAGCGGTCGCAGAGCAGGTAGGCGGTGGCGCCGGGCGTGACCACCATGGCGATCACCAGAAAGGCGCCGACGGTCTGCATCGCCGCCACCACCGCCGCCGAGAGCAGCACGAAGAACATCGCCTTCAGGCGCTGCGGATGCAGCCCGATGGAGCGGGCGTGGCTCTCGTCGAAGAAGACCACCATCAGGTCCTTCCACTTCAGCAGCAGGACCCCCAGCGTCACGACGCCGATCAGCCCCAGCTGCAGCGTATCGCCCGGCGTGATGGCAAGGATATTGCCCATGGTGATCGTCTGGATGCTGACCGCCATCGGGTTGATCGAGATCATGAAGAGGCCGAGGCCGAAGAAGGCGGTGAAGATCAGCCCGATGATCACGTCGATCTTCAGGCCCGAGCGTTCCGACAGCAGCAGCATCGAGGCCGCGGCAAGCCCCCCGGCGATGAAGGCGCCGATGGCGAAGGGCAGCCCCAGCATGTAGGCCCCGGCGACGCCGGGCACGACCGAGTGCGAGAGCGCGTCGCCGATCAGGCTCCAGCCCTTGAGCATGAGGTAGGCCGAGAGGAAGGCGCAGACCGCCCCGACCAAGGCCGAGACCCACATCGCATTGGCCATGTAGCCGTAGGAAAAGGGCTCCAGCAGCAGGGTCACGAGGCGTCCCCGCTGGTGCGCGTACGCTCGCCGTAGCGGACGAGGGGCCGCTCGTCGTCGGTCAGGATGGTGATGTGGCGCTGGTCGGCGTCGTGGTCGTCGTGCAGGTCCGACCCGCCGAGGGTGAAGTGCCGCAGAACGCCGCCGAAGGCCGCCTCGAGGTTGGCGCGGGTGAAGGTCGTCTCGGTCGGGCCATAGGCCAGCACCGTGCCCTTCACCAGCACGGTCCGGTCGCAGAACTCCGGCACGGAGCCGAGGTTGTGGGTCGAGACCAGCATCACGCGCCCCTCGTCCTTCAGCTCGCGCAGGAGGGCGATGATCTGCTCCTCGGTCTTCACGTCGACGCCGGTAAAGGGCTCGTCCAGCAGGATCACCTGGCCGTCCTGCGCCAGCGCGCGGGCAAGGAAGACGCGCTTGCGCTGGCCGCCCGAGAGCTCTCCGATCTGGCGGTGGCGGAAGTCGGTCATGCCGGTGCGGGCGAGGGCGGCCTCGACCGCGTCGCGGTCCGCCTGCGCCGGGCGGCGCAGGAAGCCCATGTGCCCGTAGCGGCCCATCATCACCACGTCCTCGACCAGCACCGGGAAGGCCCAGTCGACCTCCTCGGCCTGGGGGACATAGGCGACGAGGTTGGACGTCAGCGCCTCGCGCACTGTTCTGCCCAGAAGCCGGATCTCGCCCGCCGCGGCGGGAACGAAGCCCATGATCGCCTTGAAGAGCGTCGATTTCCCGGCGCCGTTCACGCCGACAAGGGCCGTGACGGTGCCGCGCGGGATCTCGAAGCTGGCGTCGCGCAGGGCGGTATGGCCGTTGCGGTAGGTCACCGTGACGCCCCGCGCCTCGATACCGGCGCCGGTCTTGGCCTCGGCCTCTGCGGGGATGGTCTGCTGGAGCATCGTGTCGCCTTCGTCAGTTGCCAAGCGTGCCGGTCAGCCCGTCCGCGACGGTGCCGGCTGTGCGCTGGAGAAGATCGAGATAGGTTGGCACCGGCCCTTCGGCGGTGCTGAGGCTGTCGACATAGAGCATGCCGCCATAGCGGGCGCCGGTCTCGCGGGCCACCTGCTCGGCCGGGCGCTGGCTGACGGTGCTTTCGCAGAAGACCACGGGAATATCCTCGGACTCGACCGTATCGACCACGCGGCGCACCTGCTGCGGCGTTCCGGTCTGGTCGGCGTTGATCGGCCAGAGATAGAGCTCCTTCATGTCGAAGTCCCGCGCGAGGTAGGAAAAGGCGCCCTCGCAGCTGACCAGCCAGCGCTGATCCTCGGGGACCTCCAGCACGCGCTGGCGCAGCGGCTCGAGCGTGTCGCGGATGCGGGTCCTGTAGGCTTCTGCATTGGCGGCATAGAGCGCGGCGTTCCCTGGGTCGTGCTCGGACAGGGCGGCCTCGATATTGTCGATGTAGATCATCGCGGTATCGAGCCCCATCCAGGCATGCGGGTTGGGCCGCCCCTCGTAATCGCCCGAGCCGATGGGGATCGGATCGACGCCTTGCGTCAGGGTGGCAGAGGGGATGTCGCCGACATTGTTCAGGAACTGTTCGAACCAGCGCTCAAGGCCGAAGCCGTTCCACAGGATCAGGTCGGCCCCCTCGGCCTGCAGGACATCGCGGGGCGTCGGCTCGTAGCCGTGGATCTCGGCGCCGGGGCGGGTGATCGAGGCGACCTCGGCGGCGTCGCCTGCGACGTTGCGGGCCATGTCGGCGATCACGGTGAAGGTGGTCACGACCTTGAAGCGATCATCCGAGGCGCCGCCGGGGCCGCCCAGCAGAAGGGCAGAGGCGACGACAGCCCCACCGCAGACCACAAGCGTGCCGAGCAGGAAGGTGCGGATGGGGTGGCGGGGCGCGTCGGCCATGGGTGGTCCGTGATGAAGAAGGTCTCGCTTTCGACAGTGATAATCATTCGCAAATAGTCAACGCCTCTCTGCATCTTTTGTGAGAGCAGCGCCTGCATGTTGCGAAGGCTGCGAGGACGAGGTAGCAGTCAAAATGTGATAACGTATCACTCTTTACTGTTCCGACCGAGAGGCTGACCCGATGACGACGACCCGCACCACCAGCGCCGCGCTGCTGACGGCCCTGACGCTTATGGCCGCGCCGGCCTTCGCTCAGGACCACGATCATGACCACGAGCACGATCATGACCACGGCGGCGTCAGCGAAGAGATCAGGAGCGGCTATTTCGAGGACGCGCAGGTCCAGCCCCGCACGCTGCAGGACTGGCAGGGCGACTGGCAGTCGATCTACCCCTTCCTGATGGACGGCACACTCGATCCGGTGATGGCGCATAAGGCCGAATCCGGCAAGATGAGTGCCGAGGAGTACCGCGACTACTACGAGATCGGCTATGCCACCGGGGTGGAGCGCATCGTGATCGACGGTGACACGGTCACCTTCTACGAGGACGGAGAGCCGACCGAGGCCCGCTACGAGAGCGACGGCTACTGGATCCTCGAATACGAGGCCGGCAACCGCGGCGTCCGCTATTCCTTCGAGAAGGCCGAGGGCGACGAGGACGCGCCGCAGTTCATCCAGTTCAGCGACCACCTGATCTGGCCGATGGAGGCCGGGCACTACCACCTCTACTGGGGCGACGACCGTGCCGCCCTGCTCGAGGAAGTGACGAACTGGCCGACCTACTTCCCCGCCGATTGGAGCGGCGAGGAGGTGGCCGAGGACCTGCTGGCGCATTGATCGGCGCCGGGCGGCGGGGCTGTCCCGCCGCCCAACCCGATCACTCGATCTCGACGGTCTGGCGCAGGCTGCCGGTGGCGCGGTTGTAGATCAGGATGCGATCCGCGTCCGTCACCACGGCAAACCAGTCCGATCCTTGCGTAAAGGCGCGGGCGCTTTCGCCGTCGGGCAGGGAAATCCGTTCGGGCAGTGGCAGGGGATCGGCGTTCAGCCGGATGACAAGGGCGATCATCAGCACTACGAAGCAGGCGATCATCGCCACGCCCATCGCCGCGACCAGCCATTTTAGCCAGCGCAGCTGCGGCGGCACCTCTCCGGGAGCGTCCTGCTGCATGTCCATCCTTCGCTTCACCCTCGCGGCCGATCCGCCGCCCCGGCTTGATAAGGCGCTTGCCCGCGACGTGCCAGAGGCGGCGGCGCTGTCCCGCTCGCGCCTCGCGCGGCTGATCGCCGAGGGCGCGGTCTGCGTCGACGGCGCGGTGGTGACCGACGCCAAGGCCCGCGCGGGCGAGGGCGCCGAGGTCGAGATCGCGCTGCCCGAGGCGGAGGAGACCGAGATCTTGCCCGAGGCGATCCCGCTTGCCGTGGTCTTCGAGGATGGCGACCTGATCGTCATCGACAAGCCGGCGGGCATGGTGGTGCACCCCGCGCCCGGCAGCCCCTCCGGCACGCTGGTCAATGCGCTGCTGCATCATGCGCCGGATCTGTCGGGCGTGGGCGGGCGGCGCCGGCCGGGGATCGTGCACCGGATCGACAAGGACACCTCGGGGCTGCTGGTGGTGGCCAAGACCGACCGGGCGCATCACGGTCTTGCCGCCCAGTTCGAGGCGCATAGTGCCCGCCGCCTGTATCGCGCGATGTGCCACGGGCTGCCCGATCCCGCCGACCCGCGGCTGCGCGGCGTCGCGGGCGTGCGCTGGGAGGACGGCGCCACGCTGCGGATCGAGACGCTGCTGGCCCGCCACCCGACCGACCGCCAGAAGCAGGCCGTCAGCAAGGCAGGCGGGCGTCGGGCGGTGACGCGGATGCGCGTGACCGAACCGCTCGGCCATCCCCCTGCGGCGGCGCTGGTCGAATGCCGGCTGGAGACCGGGCGCACCCATCAAATCCGGGTGCACATGGCGCATGCCGGCCATGCGCTGATCGGCGATCCGACCTATGGCGGGCGGCGCAAGCTGGCGCTACGCTCTGTCGGGCAGGCGGGCGCGGCGCTGGCAGCCGGCTTTCCGCGCCAGGCGCTGCATGCCGCCGAACTTGGCTTCACCCATCCCGGCACCGGCGAAGATCTGTTGTTTCACAGCCCCTTGCCGGACGACATGAAGGAACTCCTTGCCGCCCTGCGGGTTTGATCCGTCCCAAGTCGAACAGCCTCTGTGCAGCCCGGTGGATTGTGCACGACGGAACCGGATGGCAGTCTCGTTCATCTTCTATCAACACTTGGCGCCTAGCGGTTCTTGCCAGACATGCGCCGTTACACCATATCCATGTCAAACCCTTTAACATGAGGAGGGGCACTGTGGCAGCGACCTACAGCAATCTCCCGGCCCCCTCGCCGGAACAGGGCCTGAACCGCTACCTTCAGGACATCCGCAAATTTCCGATGCTGGAGCCGGAAGAGGAATACATGCTGGCCAAGCGCTGGGTGGACCACGAGGATTCCTCGGCGGCACACAAGCTGGTGACCAGCCACCTGCGCCTCGCGGCGAAGATCGCCATGGGCTACCGCGGCTACGGCCTGCCGCAGGCCGAGGTCATCTCCGAGGCCAACGTCGGGCTGATGCAGGCGGTCAAGCGCTTCGATCCCGAGAAGGGCTTCCGCCTCGCGACCTACGCCATGTGGTGGATCCGGGCGAGCATCCAGGAATACATCCTGCGCTCCTGGAGCCTGGTGAAGCTGGGCACCACCAGCGCGCAGAAGAAGCTTTTCTTCAACCTGCGCAAGGCCAAGGCCCGCCTCGGCGCGCTGGAAGAGGGCGACCTGCGCCCCGAGACGGTGCAGCGCATCGCCACCGACCTCGGCGTGACCGAGACCGAGGTGATCTCGATGAACCGGCGCATGGCCGGCTCCGACGCCTCGCTCAACGCGCAGGTCGGGCAGGAGGGCGAGGGTACGACCCAGTGGCAGGACTGGCTCGAGGACCAAGACGCCGACCAGGCCGGCCACTATGCCGACCAGGAGGAGCTGGACAGCCGCCGCGCCCTGATGACCGAGGCGATGGAGGTTCTGAACGAGCGCGAGCGGGATATCCTTGTCCGCCGCCGCCTCTCGGACGAGCCGGTGACGCTGGAGGATCTGTCCGGCGTCTACGACGTCAGCCGCGAGCGCATCCGCCAGATCGAGGTGCGGGCCTTCGAGAAGCTGCAGAAGCGGATGCATGATCTGGCGCGCGAGAAGGGCATGATGGCCCTCAGCTGAGACGGTCAGACGTTCTGCGCCCGTCCGGCGTGGCAGGGGGCTCTGCCCCCCGCCTGCGCCAGGGCGCAGGCGCCCCCCGGGATATTTTCAAAGAGAAGATGGGGGGCGCCGGGCGGGCGAGCCCGGTCAGGCCAGCATTTCCTTGACCAGTTCGACGTTGCTGCCCATTTCCTCCGGCTCCTTCCGGGCCACGGCGGGGGTGGCGCGGGACCAGGCGCCGGTCGTGGCGCAATGCAGCATGAAATGGGCGAGATCGCCGTGGCGGGTGCGGATCATGTCCTCGGGGATCATGTCCGGGCCGGTCCAGTAATCGCCCGTCACCTCGCCCGGCATCAGCCAGCCGGGCCGCACCGCCGTCCAGTCGAGGGGGGAGGCGCGCAGGTAGGCCTCCATCTCCTTCATCTGCTCGATCACCTGGTGCAGCGCCGGGATCGCCGTTGTCCGGAAGAGAAGCGGCCCGCGCTGCGTCGTGGCAACCCAGCTGGCCGAGATCGTGACGAGGCGCGAGACACCCTCGGCCTGCATCGCCTCGGCGACGCGGCGGGTGCCGTCGGTATAGAGCGGCGGCGGGTCGAGAAGGGTTTTGGGATCGCCCGGCACGCCGAGCGCGGAGATCACCGCCTCGACCCCGCGCATCGCCGGGGCCAGATCGCCAGAGAGGATGTCGGCCTCGATCCGCTCGACCCCCGGCTGGGCGGGCTCGGCGCCCTCCCAGCTGATGTCGGCGGCGCGGACGCTATGGCCTTCGGCGGCGGCCAGCGCGGTCGCCGCGCGGCCGGTGGCGCCGCGGGCGCCGAGGATGAGAAGGTGCATGTCAGGTCCCACTGGTTGGTTCGGGGCCGAACGCCTGTCAGCCCGCGCCGTTCCCGCGACCTGCCGCCGCATAGACCGCGTCGATCATCGCCTGCGTGCCGCGGCTGAACTCCAGCGGGCAGGCATAGGGCGCGCCCTCGCGGACGGAGCGGCAGAAGGCCTCGACCTGCAGCACGTATTGGTTCAGCCCCGGCCAGCTTTCGCGCTGTTGCGGCTGGCCCGTGCGGTCGAGAACGATCTCGGCCAGCCCTGCCGCATTGGCGGTGAAGGGGGTGGTCATGGTCAACCGACCTTCGGTGCCGTGGAAGACGACGCCCTGCCGGTTGTCGAGCCGGGTCGAGACGAGCCCCGAGTAGCGGAAGCCGGGGAAGCGCGCCGCGACATGGGCGTAGGTGTCGACGCCGGCCTCCCAGTCGAGATCGGCATGGGTGATCGCCTCTGGCTCTTGCCCGGTGGCGAAGCGGATCGAGCCCATGACGTAGACGCCGACATCCGGCAGCGCGCCGCCGCCGACCTCGGCCCGGTTGCGGATATTGGTCATGTCGTCGTTCTTGAAGCAGAAGACCGCCTCGACATGCCGCAACTCTCCCAGCGCGCCCTCGGCCAGAAGCTGGCGCACGCGGGCCCATTGCGGGTGATGCGTGATCATGAAGGCCTCTGCCGCCATCAGCCCGGTCTCGTCGCGCGCCGCGATGACGCGGTCGAAATCCTCGGCCTTCAGGCCCAGCGGCTTTTCGCACAGCACGTGCTTGCCCGCCGCCAGCGCCTTGAGCGTCCAGTCGACGTGCAGCGCGTTGGGGAGCGGGATGTAGACGGCATCGACCGAGGGATCGGCGAGGAGCGCGTCGTAGTCGAGGTGGACCTTCAGACCGGGGGCGAAGGCCTCGAAGGGCGCGGCCTTCTCCTGCGACGAGGTGGCGATGGCCAACAGCTCTGCGCCGCGTGCGGCATGGATCGCGGGGGCCATCTGGTTCAGCGCGAAGCGCGCGGCGCCGAGTACGCCCCAGCGGAGGGTCTGTGTCATGGGGGCATCCTTTTGGCAGCGGGTCTGAGGTGCGCGGCAGCCTAGCGGCCCGCGCGCTGGCGGCAAGGCATCGGCCTTCAGCCGCGCAGGTCCAGCCGCATGATGTGCTGCGGCTCGGCGCTGGCGCCGGTGAAAGTTCTGCCAGTATCTTCCCAGCCGCCCGAGAGGTAGAGCCGCCGCGCCACCGGGTTGCGGGTGTTCACCGTCAGCCAGAGCTGGTCGAGGGCGGGATAAGCCTAGCGCAGGTAGCCGGGCAGGGCGGCGAAGGCGGCGCGGCCGATGCCGCGGCCCTGGTGGTGCTGGTCGATCATCACGCCGCGCAGGCCCCAGGTGCCGGGGCCGGCGAAGCTGCGACCGTCCTCGTAGGCGCGGTCGATCTTGAACAGGCCGACAGCCTTGCCCGCCTCGCGGATCACGTGGAAATCGAGGTGCGGGCGCGGGTCCGACAGGATGCTTTCGGCACTGCCGGCGAACTCCATCTGCTCGGGCGCCGGGGCGAGGTGCAGCACCTCGCCCCGGTCCGTCAGCGCAGAGAGGGTGATCACCCCTCCATCGCCTCCAGCTCGTCGATCATGCCCTCGATCATCGACAGGCCCTTGTCCCAGAAGGCCGGATCGCTCGCGTCGAGGCCGAAGGGGGCCAGCAGCTCCTTGTGGTGCTTCGACCCGCCGGCCTTCAGCATCTCGAAGTACTTCTGCTGGAAGTCGGGCTGCCCTTCCTCGTAGGCGGCGTAGAGCGCGTTCACGAGGCCGTCGCCGAAGGCATAGGCATAGACGTAGAAGGGCGAGTGCACGAAGTGCGGCACGTAGCTCCAGAAGGTCTCGTAGCCCTCGGCGAAGTCGAAGACCGGGCCGAGGCTCTCGCCCTGCACGCTCATCCACAGCTCGTTGATGTCGTCCGGGGTCAGCTCGCCCTTGGCGCGGGCTTCGTGCAGCTTGCACTCGAAATCGTAGAAGGCGATCTGCCGGACGACCGTGTTGATCATGTCCTCGACCTTGCCGGCCAGCAGCACCTTGCGCTCGGCATCGTCCTTCGCCTCGGCCTGCAGCTTGCGGAAGGTCAGCATCTCGCCGAAGACGCTGGCGGTCTCGGCCAGCGTCAGCGGGGTGGAGGCGAGAAGCTCGCCCTGTCCGGCGGCGAGGCGCTGGTGCACGCCGTGCCCCAGCTCATGCGCCAGGGTCATCACGTCGCGCGGTTTGCCGAGGTAGTTCAGCATCACGTAGGGATGCGCGGTGGTGACGGTGGGATGGGCGAAGGCGCCGGGCGACTTGCCCGGCTTCACGGCGGCGTCGATCCAGCCGTCCTCGAAGAAGGGCTGGGCCAGCTCGGCCATCTTCGGATCGAAGGAGGCATAGGCCTCTTCGACGGTGCGGCGCGCCTCGTCCCAGCCGACGATGCGGTCGCTTTCCATCAGCAGGGGGGCGTTGCGGTCCCAGACCTGCAGCCTGTCGAGGCCCAGCCATTTCGCCTTGAGCACGTAGTAGCGGTGCGAGAGGCGCGGATAGGCCTTGACCACGGCATCGCGCAGCGCCTCGACCACCTCGGGCTCGACGTGGTTGGCAAGGTGGCGGCCGGTCTGCGGCGTGGGCATGCCGCGCCAGCGGTCCTCGACCTCCTTCTCCTTGGCGATGGTGTTGTGGATGCGGGCAAAGAGCTTGACGTTGGCGCCAAAGCTGCCGGCCAAAGCGTGGAAGGCGGCCTCGCGCTTGGCGCGATCCTGCTCGGTCAGCAGGTTCAGCGTCTCCTCGATGGTCAGCGCCTCGCCATCGACTTCAAAGCCCATGCCGGCGATGGTCTCGTCGAAAAGCTTGTTCCAGGCGGCGGCCCCGACGGTGGATTGATCGTGCAGGAACCGCTCCAGCTCGTCGGAAAGCTGGTAGGGCTTCATCGCGCGCAGGCGGTCGAAGATCGGCTTGTAGCGCGCCAGCTCCTGGCTCTGGCCCAGAAGGCTTTCCAGATGCGCGTCCTCGAGACGGTTGAACTCGAGGCTCCAGAACACCAGCGGCGCGGTGAAGGCGGTCAGCCGGTCCTGGCAGTCGGACAGGAACTTGGCCCGCTCTGCGTCGGTGGAGTTCTGGTAGTAGCGCAGCCCGGCATAGGACATGATCCGGCCCGCGACCTCGTCGATGCGCTCGTAGCGCTTGACGGCGTCGAGCAGGCCATGCGCGTCCAGCGTGTCCAGCTTGCCCTCGTAGTCCTGCGCGAACTCGCGGCAGGCCTCTTCCAGCCAGTCGATGTCGTTGTTGAACTCGGCGGCATGGGGGGCGGAATAAAGGTCCGAGAGATCCCATTCGGGCAGCGCGCCCAGATCGCGGGCACCGGCCTCTTGCGCGGCATCGCGGAGCGGGGCGGGGCGGGGCAGGGTCATGGCGGCATTCCTGTCGTTGGGGGTCGCGCAGACATAAGCGCCCGCGCCGCGCCGCTCAACCCGCCGGATTGATGGCGCTCATGGCTCTTGTGTACGCTATTTCGGGCCTGCTGCACCTTGCCGCGCGCGATGACGCCCTAGTTGAGCCTGCCAACCGCATCTGTGCGATACACCCCAGCCGCGAAAGGCCAGTACCATGACCACACGCACCCTTCTTGCCGCCGCCGGACTGGCCGCCCTTGCCGGCGCCGCCAGTGCCCAGGACGATGCCGTCACCGTCTCGTCCAAGATCGACACCGAGGGCGGGCTGCTCGGCAACATGATCGCCCTCGCGCTCGAGGATGGCGGCGTGACCGTCGACCGCCGCCTGCAGCTGGGCGGCACGCAGGTCGTGCGCGAGGCGATCCTCGCCGGGCAGATCGACATCTACCCGGAGTACACCGGCAACGCCGCCTTCTTCTTCAACGAGGCCGACAGCGGCGACTGGAACGATGCCGCCACCGCGCTCGAGCGGGCGCGCGAGCTCGACGGAGAGGCGAACGACATCACCTGGCTTGAGCCGGCGCCGGCCAACAACACCTGGGCGATCGCCGTGACCGGCCCCGTTGCCGAGGAGAACGACCTGTCCACGATGTCCGACTTCGGCCAGTGGGTCGCAGGCGGCGGTGACGTGACGCTGGCCGCCTCGACCGAGTTCGTCTCCTCGCCCGCCGTCCTGCCGGCGATGCAGGAGACCTATGGCTTCGAGCTTTCGGACGACCAGCTGGTGATCCTCTCGGGCGGCGATACCGCGGCCACGATCCAGGCGGCGGCGCGCGGCACATCGGGCGTAAACGCGGCCATGGTCTACGGCACCGACGGCGGCGTCGCCGCGACGGGGCTGAAGGTCATGGAAGACGACAAGGGCGTGCAGCCGGTCTACGAGCCGACCCCCATCGTGCGGGACGAGGTCCTCGAGGCGCATCCCGAGATCCCCGAGATCCTGAACCCGATCTTCACCGGCCTCGACCTTGAGACCCTGCAGGAGCTGAACGGTCGCATCCAGGTCGGCGGTGAGCCGGCCGAGGCCGTGGCCCGCGATTACCTGACCCAGACCGGCGTTCTGGACTGATCGGCGTGACGGCCGCGCCGGACCTGCGCGCCCGGCCGGCCGGGGCAGCCTCGGCGGCGTTTTCGCCGCCGGGGGTGCTTTTCGCCGTGCTGGGGCTGGCCTCGCTGGCGCTGCCCTTCGTGACGCTGCGGGCCAACCGCATCGTGTTGGGCGAGGGGCTGGCCCCCTGGGCCGCTGCGCCCGGCGCCTTCGTCGCCTTCACGCTCGCCGCCGTGGTCCTTGGGTTGGGCTTGGGCGTTCAGCGGGGCCGCCCTTGGCTGCGCTTCGGCGGCAGCCTTCTGGGCCTTGCCGGCATCGTGACGCTGCTGGCGCTGGCCTTGCCCTATCTTCTGGAGGAGGCGGGTGATCTGGCCCGCGTCTCGCCCGCTGCGGGCTTCTGGTGCCTTGCGCTGGTGCTGATGCTGCTGATGGCGGATGCGCTCTCGGCGCTGAGGCCGGGGCCATGGCTGCGGCTCGGGCTGCTCGTCGCGGTGCTGGGGGCGCTGGGGCTGGTCCTGGCCTCGGGCGCGCTGGACCGTCTGTCGATCATGCTGGAATACCGCGGCCGCGCCGATGCCTTTGCGCAGGCGGCCTGGCGTCACGTGGCGCTGTCCATCGGCTCTCTCGCGGCGGCGGCGGCAATCGCCTTTCCGCTGGGTATTGCCTGTCACCGCTCCGGGCGCCTGCGACGGGCGATGGTGCCGCTTCTGAGCTTCGTCCAGACGATCCCCTCGCTCGCGATGTTCGGCATCATGATCCCGCTTCTCGCCTGGGTCGCCGCCACCGTGCCCGGCGCGCGAGAGGTCGGCATTGCCGGCATCGGATTCGCCCCGGCCTTCCTCGCGCTGCTCCTCTATTCCCTGCTGCCGGTGGTCGCGAACACGCTGGCCGGCCTCGACGCCGTGCCCCCCGCCGCGCGCGAGGCGGCGACGGGCATGGGCATGACGGCTCTTCAGCGGCTCCGCAGCGTGGAGCTGCCGCTGGCGCTGCCGGTGATGCTCGCCGGGCTGCGGATCGTGCTGGTGCAGAACATCGGCCTTGCGGTGATTGCCGGGCTGATCGGCGGCGGCGGCTTCGGCACCTTCGTCTTTCAGGGGCTGAACCAGACCGCGACGGACCTGATCCTTCTGGGCGCGCTGCCGACGGTGGTCATGGCCCTCTCGGCGGCCATCGTGATGGATGTGGCGGTGGAATTGACGGCCCCGGGAGGCACGCGATGATCGAGATCGACGAAATCACCAAGATCTATCAGGGCCAGCGGGCCGTCGATGCCGTCTCGACCACGATCGAGACGGGCACCATCGCCTGCATCGTCGGCACCTCCGGCTCCGGCAAGACGACGCTGCTGCGGATGATCAACCGGCTGGTGGAGCCGACCTCGGGCGAGGTCCGGCTGAACGGCGAGGCGACGAGTGCCATGCCGCCGCACCTGCTGCGCCGCCGCATCGGCTACGCGATCCAGGGGCACGGCCTTTTTCCGCACCATACCGTGGCGCGCAACATCGGCGCCGTGCCGCGCCTTCTGGGCTGGCCCAAGGCGAAGATCGCCGAGCGGGTAGACGAGCTGCTGGATCTGTTTGGCATGGAGCCTTCGCAGTTCCGCGCCCGCTATCCCGCCGCCCTGTCAGGCGGGCAGCAGCAGCGCGTCGGCGTGGCCCGCGCGCTGGCCTCGCGCCCCGACCTTCTGCTGATGGACGAACCCTTCGGCGCGCTCGACCCGATCATCCGCGCCCGCGCGCAGGAGGATCTGCGCCGCATCCAGCGGCAGCTCGGCTCGACCATCCTGCTCGTCACGCATGACATGGAAGAGGCGATCCGCCTTGGCGACAAGGTTTGCGTCATGGACGGCGGCAAGCTGGTGCAGGACGCCGCGCCGACGCGCATCGTCGCCGATCCGGCCAGCCGCTTCGTCGCCGAGATGGTCGGCGATGCCGAGCGGCCGCTGCGGCTGCTCTCGCTGATCCCGCTCTCCGACCTGCTGGAGCCGGGCGAGGCGCCGGGCGATCCGCTGGACGAGGGCGCGAACCTGCGCGACGCGCTCTCCGCCTGCCTCTGGACCGGGCGCGAGGCGGTGCCGGTCAGCCGCGATGGCGCGCCCGTGGGCCGCGTCACGCTTGAGGCCATCCGCGCCGCCGCCCTGCGCCATGGCGCCACGGACGACGCGCCGGTGCCCGCATGAGGCGGCGCGGCCTGCTGCGCCTGATCCCGGCGCTGCTGCTGGTCGCTCTGGTGGTCTGGCCGCAGGCCTTCGCGCCCCTCTTCGCGCCCTTCGCGCCCGAGGGCGGGCCGGTGATCTACACCCGCACCTCGCTGCTCTCGCTCTCGCTCAGCCATTTGGGGCTGGTGGCGTTGGCCTCGCTCGCCGCGACGCTGATCGCGGTGACGGCGGCGGTGCTGGTGACGCGTCCGGCAGGCGCGGCCTTTCGCCCGCTCTCGCGCAGCGTGGTCAACATCGGGCAGACCTTTCCGCCCGTCGCCGTCCTCGCGCTGGCGGTGCCGGTCCTCGGCTTCGGCGCCGGGCCAACGCTGGTGGCGCTGTTCCTCTACGGGCTTTTGCCGATCTTCGAGAACGCGATGACCGGCCTCTCGACCCTGCCGCCCTCGGTCATGGAGGCAGCGCGCGGCATCGGCATGACCCGCTGGCGCCGGCTCTGGGTGGTGGAGCTACCGCTGGCGCTGCCGGTGATCCTTGCCGGCGTGCGCCTGTCGGTGGTGATCGCGCTGGGCACCGCGACCATCGGATCGACCGTCGCGGCGCGCACTCTGGGCGAGGTCATCATCGCCGGGCTGCTGACCAACAACACCGCCTTCGTGCTGCAGGGCGGGGTGATCGTCGGGCTTTTCGCCGTGCTGATCTACGACGGGCTGACCCTTCTGGAACGGCGGCTCTCTCCCGACCGGAAGGCGGGCTAGGCCCTAGTCCGCGACGCCGTTCAGGGCGCGCGCCGCATCGAAGCTGGTCTGCGCCTCCTCCATGTCATCGGCGCGGCGGGGCACCACGCGCGCCTCGGTCTCGCTGGTCAGGCACAGGTCCGCCTGCACCGGCAGGTGGTCCGAGCCGATGGGGTCCATCACCGCGAAGTCCAGCAGCGCCGGCCCCGGCTGCCAGAGGATCTGGTCGAGCGGCCATTTCATCCAGGCGCTGTGGTGATCGAAGCTGATCGCGAGGCCGCGCCCGACGCGCGGATCGACGAGGCCGCCGATGCGCATGGCGCGGCGCGCCGTCCGCTCCCACGGGGTGCCGTTGTAATCGCCTGCGACGATTGCGGGCACATCGCTGCGCGCGGCCGTCACGGCGGCGTCGAGCACCACGGCATCGCGGATGGTCGAGGGCTGGCCCTGCTGCGGCGGGCGCGGATGCACACCGATGAACCGGACGTCGCGCGCGGGGTGGCGCAGGGTGGTCACCAGCATCGGCGTATCGGCCCCGAGGGGATGCCGGATCTCGGTCTCGTCCATCGGGTGGCGCGAGAAGGCATGAAGGCCGAAGTAGGTCGCCTCGTCGGGGATTGCCTGCACGTGGTAGGGGAAATCCGCGTCCAGCGCCGAAAGCTGCGCGTCCCACCAGGCGTTGATTTCCATCACGAAGAAGATGTCGGGCTTCTGCGCGCGGGCCAGCGCGATCACGGCCTCGGCGTCCCGGTTGGAACGCTGGACATTGGCGATCAGCACCCGCAGGCGGTCTCCCTCGTCGCATTGCGCGGCGGTCGCCACCATCGGCGCGGCGAGCGGCTGGTAGGGCCAGAGCTTCCAGCCGTGATAGCCAAGCGCGGCCAAGGCCGGCAGCAGCAGCAGCGCCCGCCGCCCGCGCCAGCCGCCAAGGATCAGCCAGAGCAGGAGCAGCGCTAGAAGCGCGGCGCCGAACTGCAGGCGCGGAAAATCGAGAAAGCGCACCCACCAGATGTTGGTCTCGACCAGCGGCAACAGGGAGACGGCGCAGAGGCCAAGGATCAGGAGGGCGGTTATCCAGCGCAGCACCCGCATCATGCCGCGTCCTCGCCTGCGTAAAGCCTCAGCATCTCGTGCAGGTCCTCCAGTGTATTGGCCTCGGCCAGGGGCTTGTCGTGGCGCCAGCGTAGCATGCGCGGAAAGCGCAGGGCGACGCCGGACTTGTGGCGCGGGCTGGGCTGGATGCCCTCGAACCCGATCTCGAAGACATGCTCTGGTGTGACCTGCCGCACCGGCCCGAAGGTCTGCTGCGTGTTGCGGCGCACCCATGCAGTGATTTGCCGGAACTCGGTATCCGTGAGGCCGGAGTAGGCCTTGGTGAAGGGCACCAGCGCCTCGCCGTCGCGCACGGCGAAAGTGAAGTCTGTGAACAGGTTCGCGCGCCTGCCGGAGCCGGATTGCGCGTAGATCAGCACGGCGTCGATGGTCAGCGGGTCGACCTTCCACTTCCACCAGTCGCCCTTCTTGCGCCCCGAAAGATAGGGCGAGCCGCGCTTCTTCAGCATTAGCCCCTCGGCCATCAGCTCGCGGCTGCGCGCCCGCTCCTCGGCCAGCGCCTCCCAGCTCTCGCCCGCGACGACGGGAGAGACGCGCAGCGGCGCCTCGGGCGGCAGGGCCTTCGCCGCCTCTTCCAGCAGGGCGCGGCGTTCGGCGAAGGGGCGGGGGCGCAGATCCTCGCCCTGCCATTCCAGCAGGTCGTATCCCATCAGGATCGCCGGCGCCTCGGCCAGCAATTTCTTGGGCACGGTCTTGCGGCCGATGCGCTTTTGCAGCGCGTTGAAGGACAGCGGGCGCGCCTCGGGGCCGTTCCAGGCCAGCACTTCGCCGTCGATCACGGTGCCCTCGGGCAGGAAATCCACCAGCCGCCCCAGCTCGGGAAAGCGGTCGGTCATCAGCTCCTCGCCGCGGGACCAGAGGTAGTGCCCCCCGCCGCGCAGGATCAGCTGGCCGCGGATGCCGTCCCACTTGCGCTCGGCCAGCCAGTCGGTGACGGGGCCGAGCGCCTCCAAGTCCTCGAGCTGGTAGGCGAGGTAGAAGGGGTAGGGGCGCGACAGGTCGGCGCCGGGGTCGGGGGCATGGATCAGCGTCTCCCAGCTGACCGTCTCGGGCGTCCAGTCGCCCATCAGGCGATGGGTCATCTCGGCCTCGTCGATGCCGGTGGCCTGCGCCAGCGCGCGCGTCATCAGCTTCTGGCTGACACCGATGCGAAAGCCGCCCGTCAGCAGCTTGGTGAACAGAAGCCGCTCGGTCGGGCCGAGGCTGTCCCAGGCGGACAGGATGCCGGCCTTGCGGTCCTCCTCGGGGGCGGCGGAGAGGCGGCGGATCTCGGCGATCCACTCCGACAGCGGGCGGTCGTCCTCCTGCCCCGGCTCGGGCAGGACGAGGGCGATGGTCTCGGCCAGATCGCCGACGATGGGATAGCACTCCTCGAAGAGCCAGGCGGGGATAGCCGCCCGCTCTGCCGCCCATTCGCGCAGCACGGTGGCGGTGATGGTACGCCGCGGGCGCCGCCCGGAAAACAGCGCGACGCACCAGAGCTTGTCGGCATCGGGCGCGGTCGAGAAATACTCGGCCATGGCCGCGACCTTGCGGCTGGTCTTGGTCGTCTGGTCGACGGCGCGGAAGAGGGCGGCGAAGTGCTTCACGAGGCCTCCGCCTGCTCCGGGGTCGCCTCTTCGCCATCCCCCTCGTCCTCGCCGTATTCGGTGCTGACGATGCCGGCGTCATACCCTTGTGTTTCCAGCCAGCGGCGGAAGGGGCCGGTATAGCCATGGGTGACGAAGACGCGGGAGGCGCCGGTGGCGCGGATCGCCTCGTTCAGGCCGGGCCAGTCGGCGTGGTCGGACATGATGAAGCCGCGGTCGGCGGCCCGGCGGCGGCGCACCCCGCGCAGGGCCATCCAGCCGCTGGCAAAGGCGGTGCTTGCGGGGGAGGCGGCGCTGCCGAAGCGGCGCGCCCATGTGCCGCCAAGGGCGCTGGGCGTGGCCACCACCAGCGCGCCGGGATGGGCCTTGAGGTCCAGATCCGGCGTCACGCGGATGGTCTCGGGCAGGGCCAGCCCCTGATCGCGCAGCACCTGCGTCACATTCTCGACCGCGCCATGGGTCAGGATCGGCCCGATGGCGGGATCGACGGCGCCCATGACGCGCTGCGCCTTGCCAAGGGCATAGGCGCCGATCACCGCCGTGCGCCCCTCGGCCGCGGTCTGCGCCCACCAGGCGTTCAGGTCCTCGGCCAGTCGGTCCGGCGGCGTCCATTTGAAGACCGGCAGGCCGAAGGTCGATTCGGTGATGAAGGCATGGCAGGGCACGGGCTCGAAGGGGTCCGACAGCCCGTCCGCGACGAGCTTGTAATCGCCCGAGGCGACCCAGACCTCGCCCTTCACCTCGACCCGGATCTGCGCCGAGCCGGGGACGTGCCCGGCGGGATGGAAGGACACCTCGGCATCGCCGATCCGCCGCCGCTCGCCGTAGCGGATGGTCTGCAGGTCGATATCGCCCAGCCGGTGGCGGATCACCGGAGCGGCGAGGTCGGTGCAGAGGTAGCGGCGCATCCCCCAGCGCGAATGATCGGCATGGCCGTGGGTGATCAGCGCCCGGTCCACGGGGCGCCAGGGGTCGATGTAGAAATCCCCCGCGGCGCAGTAGATGCCGCGGTCGGTGAAGCTGAGCACATCCGCCATGGTGGCCGATCTAGCGCGCGGCGTCCCCCGGGCCAGAGGGCGCGGCAGCCTCGAAGAGGTCGAGGATCGCCTCCATCGCCTGCGCGCGCAGGGCCGGCGCCTCCATCAGCACCTCGTGGCGGGCGCCGGGGATCTCGACCAGCCGGCCCCCGGGCCAGCGCGCCATGCGGCGCCGGATCGCGGCGGGATCGACGATCGTCTCCGCGCCGCCGAGGACCGTGACGCAGGGCAGGGCGGGCGGCGGTATCCGCGCCAGCGCCCGCCCCTCGGCCAGCGCGCCGCCGAGCCAGGCCAGCGTGGGCGAGCCGAGCGCCAGTTCGGGATGGGCGGCAAGCTGACCCTGCATGGCGGCGAAGGCCTGCGGGTCGGTCGTCAGCATGTTGCTCTGCACGGGCGCCGTCTCGACATAGCTGCCGGCCTCGAGCCCCGGCACAGGCCTGTGGTGTTGCCGCGCGGCCCGGGCCGAGGCGCTGAGGGCGCGGGCGAGGATGCGCATCCCGCCGGTCATGTGGATGCCCCACATCGGCGCGCTGAACGCGGCCGCGGCGACGGTCAGGCCTTGATGCAGCGCGCGCAGCCCGATGCAGCCGCCCATGGAATGCCCCAGCAGCAGATACGGGCGCGGCAGGTCCTGCGCCTGCGCATGCTCCGTCAGCGCGGCAACGTCGTGCTGGTAATCGGCGAAGCTGGGGACATGGCCGAGGCTGGGATCGGGGTGCAGCCGCTGCGACAGCCCCTGTCCGCGCCAGTCCAGCGTCGCGACGGCAAAGCCGCGCTCCGCGAGGCTCGAGGCGAGGGCCGCGTATTTCTCGATGTATTCGGTGCGCCCGGTGAACAGCAGCACGGTGCCCCGGCCCGGCCCCTGTGGCCGCCAATGCGCCATGCGCAGCAGGACCCCGTCGGCGGCACGCGCCCAGCAGGTTGTCGCCCCCGCCATGGCGGGGGCGATATCGTCCAGACGCGGGGCGGGGCTGCCCGCCACCGCGCCGGGAGGTGCGCTCTGCGGCATCCCGCTCAGGACAGCGCGCCCGCGAGCTTCATCGCCTGGCCCATGTCGCCGTCGACCGACAGCTGGCCCGACATGAAGGCGGCGGTGGCGTTCACGGTGCCTTCGAGGATGCCGCGGAAGGTCTCGGCATCGGCGGTCAGCGTGACCTCGGCGTCCTCGTCCGCCTCGCGCGCGCCGGCGTCGTCAACGATGATCGACCCTTCGTTCTCGATCACCATCTTCGCCTTGCCGTCGAAGCCGTCAGTCCCCAGTTTCTCGTTCAGGGCGGCCACGGCCGCATCCACAGTCTCGGTCATCGATCGCGTTCCTTTTGTCACGTGCTGCCGCGGGCGGCCCTTTCAACAGGCGCCGCGACCTTCTAGGGTTTAAGGCATGAAACCGGATGTTCGATCCAGACTATCCCGCCCGCTGGCCCTTATTTGCGTCGCAACGTCGCTTTTCGCAGCCGCCCCCGCGGGCGCGTTGGACCAGGCCCGGGTCGAGGACCTGCTGGCCGAGTTGCAGCAGGCCGAGCCCGAGCAGGCGGAGCGTCTCGTAGCCCAGCTTCGCGCCGAATGGTCGAAAAGCGGCTCTGCCACCATCGACCTGCTGGTCGATCGCGGGCGCGCGGCGCTGGAGGAAGGCGACGTCCTCACCGCGGCAGAGCATCTGACCGCCGCCATCGACCACGACCCGGATTTCGCAGAGGCCTACCAGCTGCGCGCGACGGCCTACTACCTGGGCGATCGCATCGGCCCGGCGCTGGACGATCTGCGCCAGGCGCTGGTGCTGAACCCCGACAATTTCGACACGATGAAGGGCGTCGCCACCCTTCTCGAGGAGCTGGAGCGTCCCGAGGACGCGCAGGAGGTCTGGATGCGGATCACCGCGCTGAACCCGCACGACCCGGAGGCCGAGGCCGCCCTGGCGCGCCTTGAGCGCAGCCTCGGCGGCCAGCCGACCTGATCCGGGCCCCGCGCCCCCGAAGCCTGCCGCCCCGGCGGGCGCCCCTTCACCGAAAGCGATGCAGATGAACCACATGGCGCCCAGAGCCTCGTCCTCGCGCATCGCCGCCGTGCTGGGGCCGACCAATACCGGCAAGACGCATTACGCGATCGAGCGGATGCTGGCCCATCGCACCGGCGTCATCGGCCTGCCGCTGCGCCTTCTGGCGCGCGAGGTCTACGACCGTGTCGTCGCGGTCCGCGGCCCCTCCGTCGTGGCGCTGGTCACGGGCGAGGAGCGGATCGTGCCGCCGCGCACCGCCTACTGGGTCTGCACGGTCGAGGCGATGCCCGAGACCGATTCGGATTTCCTCGCCGTGGACGAGATCCAGCTTTGCGCCGATCCCGAGCGCGGGCATGTCTTCACCGACCGGCTGCTGAACGCGCGCGGGCGGCACGAGACGCTGTTCCTCGGCTCCGACACCATGCGCCCGGCGATCCAGGCGCTGGTGCAGGGCAGCACGCTGGCGCGGCGAGAGCGGTTCTCGACCCTGACCTACACCGGCGCCAAGAAGATCAGCCGGATGCCCGAACGCTCGGCTATCGTCGGCTTCTCGGTCGACAACGTCTATGCCATCGCCGAGCTTCTGCGCCGGACCAAGGGCGGCGCGGCGGTGGTGATGGGCGCGCTCAGCCCCCGGACCCGCAACGCGCAGGTCGAGATGTATCAGAACGGCGATGTTGACTACCTCGTCGCGACGGATGCCATCGGCATGGGGCTGAACCTCGATATCGCGCATGTCGCCTTCTCGGGGCTGTCGAAGTTCGACGGCCACCGGATGCGGATGCTGAAACCGGACGAGCTGGCGCAGATCGCCGGCCGTGCCGGGCGCCATACGGCGCAGGGCACCTTCGGCGTGACGGGAGAGGCCGCGCCGCTCGACGACGAGGTGATCGGCCAGATCGAGAACCACCAGTTCCGCCCGGTCACGCGCCTCTTCTGGCGCAACGGGCGGCTGGATTTCGGCAGCGCGCAGCGGCTGATCGGCAGCCTCGAGCAGCGCACCGACAACGAATGGCTGGGCCGCGTGCGCGAGAGCGACGATCTCGCCGCGCTCAAGGCGGTCTCGGCCGATCCGGTCGTGCAGGCCCGCGCCGGGGGGCCGCAGGAGGTGCGCCTGCTGTGGGACGTGTGCCGGATCCCCGACTTCCGCGGCATCGGGCGGGGCGAGCATGCCGACCTCGTGGCGCAGATCTTCGCCCATCTGCAGGATCGCGGCCGCATCCCCGAGCAGTGGTTCGCCGACCGGGTCAACCGCATCGACCGGACGGACGGGGATATCGATACCCTGTCGAAACGGCTGGCCTACATCCGCACTTGGACTTATGTCGCCCAACGCCGCGGCTGGCTGCCGGACGAAGAGCATTGGCGCGGGGTCACGCGCGCGGTAGAAGATAGATTGTCGGATGCACTTCACGGCGCGCTCACGCAGCGCTTCGTGGACAGGCGGACCAGCGTGCTGGCCCGCAGACTGAAACAGAAGGAGGACCTGGTGGCCGAAGTGACGGATCAGGGAGAGGTGACGGTTGAGGGGCAGGTGCTCGGCCGGCTCGAGGGATTCCGCTTTCGCGCCGACAAGGCCGGCAGCCCCGACGAGGCGAAGACGCTGCGGCAAGCCGCCGAGCAGGCGCTGAAGCCGCAGCTGCACCTGCGCGCCGACCGCTTCTACAACGCGCCCGACACCGAGCTCGACGTGACCGAGCAGGGCGGTCTGATGTGGGGCTCCAGCGCCGTGGGCAAGCTCTCGCGCGGGCCCGATCCGCTGCGGCCGCAGGTTCAGGCCTTCGTGGACGAGGATGCCGGGCCCGAGATCGCCGAGAAGGTGCAGCGCCGCCTGCAGCATTTCATCGACCGCAAGATCTCCGCCACGCAGGAGGCGCTGCTGGCGCTGAAGAACGACGAGGCGCTGACCGGCCTCGCGCGCGGCTTTGCCTACCGCATGGTCGAGGCCTTCGGCGTGCTGCCGCGCGGCGATGTCGCCGAAGAGGTGCGCGCGCTCGATCAGGATGCGCGGGCCAGCCTGCGCAAGCACGGGCTGCGCTTCGGCCAGTTCACCGTCTTCATGCCGCCGCTGCTGAAGCCCGCGCCGACGCGCATGCGGCTGGTGCTCTGGGCGCTGGACAAGAACCTCGACGAATTCCCCGAAAGCCCGCCGCCGGGCCTCGTGACCGTTCCGGCGCAGAAGGGCGCGCCCGCGGGTTATTACGCCATGGCCGGCTACCGCGCGGCCGGAGAGCGGGCGATCCGCATCGACATGCTCGAGCGGCTGGCCGACATGCTGCGCGACAAGGACAGCCGCGGCGGGTTCGAGGCGACGGCGGACATGCTGTCGATCACCGGCCTCACGCTCGATCAGTTCGCCGAGCTGATGGGCGGCCTCAGCTACAAGGCCGAGAAGGGCGAGCGCGCCAAGCAGAAGCCTGTGAAGGCCGCGGGCGATATCCCCGGCGCGCCGGCCCCGGCGCCCGGGCCCGACATGCCCGATCCCGGCCCCACGCCGGATGCCCCCGATGCGCCCGTCGAGACGCCGCCGGCGCCCGAGACCCCTGACGTGCCGCAGGAGCCGCCAGCGCCGACGCAGCCCGATGTCCCCGAGGTGCCGGAGACCCCGACGCCCGGGCCCGATGTGCCCGATTCGCCCACCGTGCCCGACCTGCCGGACGAGACGCCGCCCAGCCCGCCCGCCGAGGCCCCGGCCGAGACGCCCGGAGAAGTGCCGCCCGCGCCGCCGACGGAGTTGCCGGGCAGCGACGCGCCGGTCGGGATTCCCGCGCAGGCCGCGCAGGCCGAGGCCGAGCCGGAGGTCGAGAGCTACTATACCTTTACCTGGGCTGGCCGCGGCGGCCGCGGCGCGCGCTCCGGCGGGCGGGGCCGCGACGGCGAGGCCGAGGGCGCGCAGCGCGAGCCGCGCCGCGGCAAGGGGCGTGGCAAGGCGCCTGCGGCCGAGGGGGCCGAGGCCGGCAAGCCGCGCCGCGGCAAGCCGCAGCGCCGCGACGGCAAGCCCGGCAAGGGGGCGCGCGACGAACAGCCGCGCAGCTTCTCGTCCCAGCCCAAGCGCGAGAAGGCCGTCGATCCCGACAATCCTTTCGCCGCGGCCCTGGCCGGCTTCAAACCCGAGTGATCGCGCCCGGCGCCGAGCGGGCCGCCACCGGGACGCGGTGATGGCGCGGGCGCCGGAGCCGCCGCCGCGCGAGGTGATCCGGCTTGACCGCTGGCTCTATCACGCGCGCTTCTTCCGCAGCCGGGCCATCGCCTCGGCTCTCGTCTCCAAGGGCCGGGTGCGGGTGAACGGCGACAAGGCGGCGCGCCCCTCGCGCATGGTGGGCGAAAGGGATGTCCTGACCTTCCCGCAGGCCGGCGAGATCAGGGTGATCCGGGTGCTCGCCCCCGGCACGCGGCGGGGTCCCGCCAGCGAGGCGCGGGCGCTTTACGAGGATCTCGATGCCCCCGCGGTGGAGGCGCCGGATGCGCTTGAATGATCCTTGGGCCTGTCTTAGTCAGGCCCACGTCTGAAAGGGGCCGTCTCAATGACATACGTCGTCAAAGACAACTGCATCGCCTGCAAATACACCGATTGCGTGGAAGTCTGTCCGGTGGACTGCTTCTACGAGGGTGAGAACATGCTGGTGATCCACCCCGACGAATGCATCGACTGCGGCGTCTGCGAGCCGGAGTGCCCGGCGGACGCGATCCGTCCCGACACCGATCCGGGTGCCGAGGAATGGGTCGAGTTCAACCGCAAGTATTCCGAGATCTGGCCGGTCATCGTGACCAAGAAGGACCAGCTTCCTTCCGCCGCGGAGATGGACGGCAAGCCCGGCAAGATGGAGATCTTCTCCGAGGCGCCGGGCGAGGGCGGCTGAAGCCGCGCTCTGGCGGATTGCCGCCGGCGCCCCGGGGCGCCGGACCCGGCCCATGCCAAGGCCCGCTGCGGGATGCTTCCGCAGGCGGCTTTTTTGTGCTATGATGCCGGTCTATGCTGCTGAAACCCTGAATGCCGCCGCAGTCGCCGCACCCCGACGGGTCCCCCCGCCGGGCTGTTCGTGATCGCGCATCCGGCGTCCGACAGGAAGGATACCATGACCAAGGCCAAGAAAAGCGACTTCCGCCCCGATGATTTCGTGGTCTACCCCGCGCATGGCGTCGGAAAGATCGTCTCCATCGAGGAGCAGGAAGTGGCCGGCATGACGCTGGAGCTCTTCGTGATCTCCTTCGAGAAGGACAAGATGACGCTCCGCGTGCCGACTCACAAGGCGACCGAGGCCGGGCTGCGCCAGCTTGCCTCGGCCGACGAGGTCGAGCATGCGATGAAGACGCTCAAGGGCAAGGCCAAGGTCAAGAAGGCCATGTGGTCGCGCCGTGCCCAGGAGTACGAGCAGAAGATCAACTCCGGCGATCTGATCGCCATCGCCGAGGTGGTGCGCGACCTGCATCGCGCCGATGACCAGCGCGAGCAGTCCTATTCCGAGCGCCAGCTCTACGAGGCCGCGCTCGAGCGGCTGACCCGCGAGATCGCCGCCGCCTCGGGCAACGACGAAAGCTCTGCCGCCGAGAAGATCGGCAGCGTCCTGGTCAGCCGCGCGGCCTGATCGCCGGGCGGGACACATTGGAGGGGCCGCGGCGGAGACGCCGCGGCCCCTTTGTCGTGCCGGGGCGCGCGCGGCGGCCGCGGGAGCGGGGGCCAGCCCCCGCACCCCCGGGATATTTGCAAAGAGAAGAAGGGGTCAGAGAGCGCGCCAGCCGATGTCCCGGCGGTAGAAGCCCTCGGGCCAGTCGATGGCCTCGGCCAGTGCATAGGCGCGGTCGCGCGCCTCTCTCAGGCTGGCGCCGCGCGCCGTGGCCGAGAGGACGCGCCCGCCGGCGGCGGTGACGGCCCCGCCTGTGCGCGCCGTGCCGGCATGGAAGACGATCTGCGAGGAGGTTTCGGGCGGGGCCTCGAGCCCGCCGATCACGCTGCCCTTCTCGTAGGCCTCGGGGTAGCCCTTGGCGGCGAGGACGACGGTGAGGGCATGATCCTCGGCGAAGACGGGGCGGATATCGGCGAGGCCGCCCATGGCGCAGGCCTGCATCAGATCCAGGACCTGGCCGCCCAGCCGCATCATCAGCACCTGGGCTTCGGGATCGCCCAGCCGGGTGTTGTATTCGATCAGCTTCGGTGCGCCCTTCTCGATCATCAAGCCGGCGTAGAGGATGCCCTGGAAGGGCGTGCCGCGGCGCGCCATCTCGGCCAGTGTGGGGTGGACGATCTCGTCCATCGCGCGGGCGGTGACATCGTCGGTCATCACCGGCGCCGGGGAATAGGCGCCCATGCCGCCGGTATTGGGGCCCTTGTCGCCGTCGAAGGCGCGCTTGTGATCCTGTGCGGTGCCGATCGGCACTGCCGTCTCGCCGTCGCAGAGCACGAAGAGCGAGGCCTCCTCGCCCATCAGCCACTCCTCGATCACCAGCTCGGGGCTGCCGAAGGCACCGGCGAAGACCGCCTCCACGGCTTCGAGCGCCTGGGCCTCGGTCTCGGCCATGGTCACGCCCTTGCCGGCGGCGAGGCCGTCGGCCTTGATCACCAGCGGCGCGCCGCGCTGGCGCACGTAATCGGCGGCCGCCGCGGCATCGGTGAAATGGGCGTAGGCGGCGGTGGGGGCGCCGCAGGCGTCGCAGATGCTCTTGGTGAATGCCTTGGAGCTTTCGAGCCGGGCCGCCGCGGCGCCTGGGCCGACGACCGCGATGCCGGCGGCGCGCAGCGCGTCGGCGACCCCGGCGGCCAGCGGCGCCTCGGGCCCGATGATCACCAGATCCATCGCCGTCTCGGCGGCGAAGCCGGCCACGGCATCGGCATCCTCGATCGGCAGATCGGCGAGCTCGGCGATGCGGGCGATCCCGGCATTGCCCGGCGCAACCACCAGCCGGTCGCATTTCGGGTTCTGAAGCACCGCCCAGGCCAGCGCATGTTCGCGCGCCCCGGCGCCGAGGATCAGGATGTTCATCGTGCCCGCCTTTCCCTTGCAGCCCCGGCGTTCTAGGGTGGCCCCCGCTTGGCAGCAAGGTGTTCGGCATGGACCTGTTCGAGGACGAGGCCCCCAAGGGCGGGGACAACGCGCATGAATTCTCGGTCTCCGAGATCTCGGGCGCGGTCAAGAAGACCGTCGAGGGCGCCTTCGGCCATGTGCGCGTGCGCGGAGAGCTGGGGCGCGTGACGCATCACCGCTCGGGGCATGTCTACCTCGACCTCAAGGACGAGCGGGCGAGCCTCTCGGGCGTGATCTGGCGCGGCTCGGCCTCGAAGATGGAGACCCGCCCCGAGGAGGGGATGGAGGTCATCGCGACGGGGCGGCTGACGACCTTTCAGGGGCAGTCCAAGTACCAGATGGTGATCGAGAGCCTTGTGCCCGCCGGGGCCGGCGCGCTGATGGCGATGCTGGAGAAGCGGCGCAAGATGCTGGAGGGCGAGGGGCTGTTCGACCCCGCCCGCAAGCGCCCGATTCCGTGGTTGCCAGAGGTGATCGGTGTCGTCACCTCGCCCACCGGCGCGGTAATCCGCGACATCCTGCACCGGCTGCGCGACCGGTTTCCGCGCAAGGTTCTCGTCTGGCCCGTTGCCGTCCAGGGGCCGAACTGCGCGCCCGACGTGACGCGCGCGATCCGCGGTTTCAACGCGCTGAGCGTGGGTGGCGCGCTGCCGCGCCCCGACCTGATCATCGTGGCGCGGGGCGGCGGGTCGATCGAGGATCTCTGGGGCTTCAACGAGGAATCGGTCGTTCGGGCGGCCGCCGAAAGCGCGATCCCGCTGATCTCGGCCGTGGGGCACGAGACCGATACCACACTGATCGACCATGCCAGCGACCGCCGCGCGCCGACGCCCACCGCCGCCGCAGAGATCGCGGTGCCGGTGCGGGCCGAGCTGGCCGCCGATATCGCGCAGATGGGCGCGCGGCTGGGGCAGCTGCAACGCTATGCCATGGACCGGCGGGGGGAGCGGCTGCGGGATCTCTCGCGCGGGCTGCCGCGTAGCGATGCGCTGCTGCAGGGGCCAAGGCAGCGGCTGGACGATCTCGACCGCCGCCTGCCGGGGGCGCTGCGCGCCGCCATCGCCGCCAAGCGGCTGGCCCTGTCGGAGCATCCGCTGCGCCCGGCGCTGGCCGCCGTGCCGGTGGCGCGGGCGCGCGACCGGGTGGAGCGCGCCGCCGCGACCCTGCCGGGCGCCTTTCGCGGCGGCATCGCGCAGCGGCGGCTGGCGCTGTCGCAGCACAGTCTGCGCCCCGCCGGGCTGAGCGAGCGCCTGCGCCAGGAGCGGCGCCATGCCGAGCGCGTGGCCGGGCGCCTGACGCCCGAGCTGGTGACGGACAGGCTCAGGCGCCTGTCCGAACGGCTCGCCGCGCTGGACCGCCTGCGCGAAACGCTGAGCCATCGGGCCACGCTGGAGCGGGGGTTCGCCGTCGTGCGCGCGGGTGGCACCGTCGTGACGGATCGGGCCAGCGCCGCCGCCGCGGCAGAGCTGGAGATCGAGTTCAAGGATGGCCGGCTGACGGTCGGGCAGGGCGGCGGGGGCAGCGAGCCGCCCGCCGCACCGGCCCCCAAAGCGCCGCGCCGCAAGCCCGCCAGCAAGCCCGAGCAGCCGGATCTGTTCTAGACGCCGACCTCCGGGCCGCGGCACTCCAGCGGCTCGTCCCGCGTTTCGGTGTGGTAGAGCGTGGTGCCCCCGGCCTCGCTGAAGACCGCGCGCAGGGAGCCGCCCTCGTCGTAGAAGCGCCAGCATTGCAGGGGCGTGCCGTCCTCGTAGGCAAAGCAGATCTCGCCCGCCTGCTCGAACCATTCCCCCTCGAGGCAGTCACCGTCGAGGTCGGACCATGTCACCCGGCGCCCGGGCTCGTAGCGCTCGGCGCCATAGGGTCTGCCGCCGTTTTCGTAGCTGAGGGTCAGGCCGGTCACCCGCGCCTCGAACTCGGCCGCGGTCAGCGGCTGCTCCGCCTGGGCGGCCAGCGGGGCGGCCAAGCCGCAAAGAGCAAGGGCGAGAGGGCGCATCATCGGGCGACCCTGCCACCGGGCGCGAGGCCGCGCCAGCCCTTCCCCCAAAGGGGGCGCCGGAGGCGGCGGGATCTTTCCAATGGGCGCCGCGCGGCTTAGGTGACGGCAAAGGCACTTTGTGAGGCGAGGCAGCATGGCGTTCTTCCGCAAGCTCAAGGATCGGCTGATGGGCAGCTCTTCCAGGCTCGACGAGGGCCTCGAGGAGATCGTCTCGGAGGGCGCGGCGCCCGAGGAGACGGCGCCGGAGGAGACCGCGCCCGAGGCGCCTGAGGCCCCCCGGCGCGAGCCGGAGCCGGAGCGCGCGCCGACGCCCGAGCCTGATCCGGAACCCGTCCCGGAGCGTCCCGCACCGCCCGCCACGCCGCAGCCCATGCCCGGCGCGCCGGCCGCGCCAGCCATGCCGATAGAACCCGCCGTTCCCGAGGATCCGCTCCCCGAGGCCGAGCCGCAGCGAGAGCGTGGCGGCATCCTTGGCCGGATGTTCGGCCGCAGGGCCGATGCCGCGCCCCGGCGCGAGCTCGACGACGAGATGCTGGAACGGCTGGAAGAGCTGCTGATTCAGGCCGACATGGGCGTCGAGACGGCGCTGCGCGTCACCGCCAATATCGCCGAGGGGCGGATGGGCCGGAAGCTCTCGGTGCCCGAGATCAAGGAGCTGCTGGCCGGCGAGGTCGCGCGCATCATGCAGCCCGTGGCCAAGCCGCTGCCGATCTATCCGAAAAAGCCGCAGGTCGTCCTCGTCGTCGGGGTCAACGGATCGGGCAAGACCACGACCATCGGCAAGCTGGCGAGCCAGTTCCGCGACGCCGGTAAGTCGGTGGTGATCGCCGCCGGCGATACCTTCCGCGCCGCCGCGGTCGAGCAGCTTCAGGTCTGGGGCGAGCGGGCCGGGGTGCCGGTGATGACCGCGCCGCAGGGCACCGATCCGGCGAGCCTCGTTTACGATTCGATGACCAAGGCGCAGGAGGAGGGGGCCGACCTTCTGCTGATCGACACGGCGGGGCGCCTGCAGAACCGCGCCGACCTGATGGAAGAGCTGTCGAAGATCGTCCGCGTGATCCGCAAGAAGGACCCCGAGGCGCCGCACAACACGCTTCTGGTGCTGGATGCGACAACGGGCCAGAACGCACTGCGCCAGGTCGAGATTTTCCGCGCCATCGCCGATGTCTCTGGCCTCGTGATGACCAAGCTCGACGGCACCGCGCGCGGCGGCGTGCTGGTGGCGCTGGCCGACAAGTTCGGCCTGCCGATCCATGCCATCGGCGTCGGCGAGCAGATCGACGACCTCGCCCCCTTCGACCCCGAGGAATTCGCCCGCGCCCTGACGGGGGCCGAAGGAGAGCTGGCATGAGGCTTGCCGCCGCGCTCTGCATGCTCGCCCTCCCGGCTGCGGCGCAGGAGGCGGAGGATTGCACGCGGCTCTGGTCCGTGGCGCAGCAGCGGGCCGAGATCGGCGGGTTCGCTTTGGAGGGCCGGGTGACGCAGGACGCCTCGGGCTGCGCTGCCGAGGATGTCTCCCTCCTGCCCGAGGGCGGATACGCCAGCCGCATCCTTGCCGACCGCGTGACCCTCGCGGCGCCGGATCTCGGCCCGGCGCTGGCGGGCGGCCCGCTGCCGGACCGCGCTGAGCTGGGGGTGGAGGGGCTGCGCATCGCGCCCCTGACCGGAGATCCGATCACGGACTGGCTGCTGGCGGAGCAGGCCTATCCGGGCCGCATCGGGGCGGAGCTTGCGCTGCGCGCCGATCCCAAGTCCGGGCACCTGCTGGTCGAGGCGCTGCGCATCGATTTCGGCGCCCTCGGAACGCTCGCCCTGTCGGCGCGGATCGAAGGGCTGAGGCTAGCCTCCGCCAGCGCCTTCGGGGGCAGCCTCGGGCAGGCCGGCCTTACCACGCTCGATGCGGAAGTTACATCAGACGGCCTCTTCGAGACCTACGCCCTGATCCCGCTGGGCAGCCTCCTGCTGCAGCCGGGCGCCGATCCCGAGGTGCAGGTGGAGGCGCTGAAACAGGCGGGCGAGAGGGCCATTGCCGCCGCGCCAGAGGCGATGCTCGACGTCGAGAGCCGCGCCGCGCTGACAGCCCTTCTCGGGGACATGCCGCATCCCTCGGGGCGCATCGCCGCCAGCCTCGCAATAGAGCCGCCGCTGGGGCCGGGGCGCTTGACGCCGGCACCCGGCGCCGATCCCTCCAGCATCCTGCGCGGCATGGCGCTGAGCGTCGACTACGAGCCCGCATCATGAGCGCGCCGCGCGGGATCACGGCGTGAGCGACTGGCTCGCCGCGCTGGCCGGGACGCCCGAGGGCGCGCGCCTCGCCGCAGGCTTCGCGCTGCTCTCGGCTGTGGCGCATGCCAGCTTCGGCGCGCTGCAGAAGGGGGCGCACGACCCCTGGCTCTCGCGCGGGTCGATCGACCTCTGGCTGGCGATCCTCTCGGCCCCCATCGCGCTTTTCGTGGTGCCGGCGCCCGATGCCGTGACCTGGATGGCGCTGGCCGGCGCGCTGGTCATCCACTTCGTCTACAAGCTGTGCATGGCGCTGGCCTACGAACGCTCGGCCTATACGGTCGTCTACCCGGTGGTGCGCGGCACCGGCCCGGTGGTCACCGTGCTTTTCGCCGGCATCGTCTTTCACGAGCACTTCGCCCCGATGCAGTGGCTCGGCGTGGCGCTGGTCTCGGGCGCGATCCTCGGCCTCGCGCTGCGCAACATCGCGGAAGAGGCGCTGGATCTGCGGCGGCTCAAGCAGGGCATGGCCTGGGCGCTGGCGGCAGGGCTGACCGTGGCGCTCTACACCACATGGGACGCCTGGGGCATCCGCGCCGCGCCCGATCCCTTCACCTTCCTCGCCTGGTTCTTCTTCGTCACCTCGCTGGATTTCCCGCTGATCGCCTATGCGCGCTGGCGCCGGATGCCCGCGCCGCCGCGGGTGGGGCCGCTGATGGTCCGCGGCGTGATCGGCGCGCTCATCGCCTGGCTCAGCTTCGGCGGGGTGATGATCGCGACCTACCTCGACAAGGTCGGAGAGGCGGCTGTCCTGCGCGAGACCTCGACCGTCTTCGCCGCGCTGATCGGCTGGCTGATCCTGGGCGACAAGGTCGGCCCGCGCCGGGCGCTGCTGATGGGGCTGATCGCGCTGGGGGCGGTGCTCGTAGAATTCGGCGGCTGACGGCAAGGTGCCTTGAACCCGGCCCGATTGCGCGCAAGAACCCGGCTGCCGCCCCCCCGCGCGGCGCAAAGAGGAGACCCGAGATGGCGGAAAAGCGGATCAACCCGGTCCTCAAGCAGGTGCTGGAACTGGGGCCGACGCTGCTGTTCTTCCTCGCCTACCTGCGGCTGAAGGAACGAAGCTTCGAGGTCGGCGGGACGGAGTATTCCGGCTTCATCGTCGCGACCGTCCTCTTCGTGCCGATCCTGCTCGTGGCGATGGGCATCCTCTGGGCGCTGACCGGCAAGCTTAGCCGGATGCAGATCTTCACCGCCGTCGTCGTGGTCTTCTTCGGCGGGCTGACCGCCTGGTTCAACGACGAGCGCTTCTTCAAGATGAAGACTTCGATCGTCTACGGCCTTTTCGCCGTGCTGCTGGGCATCGGCATCGCCATGCGGAAAAGCTGGCTCGAATGGATCATGGGCGAGGTGCTGCCGATGCAGCGCGAGGGCTGGGATCTGCTGACCCGGCGCCTGGCGCTGATGTTCGGCGGGCTGGCGATTGCCAACGAGGTGATCTGGCGCACCCAGTCCGATCAGACCTGGGTGACGATCGAGACCTTCGTCTTTCCCGCCGTGCTCTTCGTCTTCCTCTGGGTGCAGATCGCGGCGCTGCAGAAGTACCTGATCACCCCCGAGGAGTAGCGCCGAGGATCCGCGGCAGCAGCCGCGCCGCCTCGGCCCGCGGGTCGGCCAGCGCCGTGCGATCCTCGCCCGGGAAGAACCGCCCGCGCAGCGAGGTCGGCATCGCCTCGGGCGTCAGGATCTCGACCCTCGGGCCGGTGCGCTCCGTCTCCTGCTGCCAGGACCGGGCGAGGGCGATCTGCGCCGCTTTCGTGCTGCCGTAATGGCCGAAAAACTTCTCGCCGGCGCGGGCATCGTCGAAGAAGACGGCCGTCCCCTCGCGCCCCAGCAGCGGCGCGACATAGCCGATCAGCCGCTGCGTGGCGGCAAGGTTGGTGGCGACGGACTTCTCGAAATCCTTCTCCGCAAGGTGCGAGGTCGGGCCCAGCGGTGCCGCATGGATCGCGGCATGGATCCAGAGCGAGAGCCCGCCCCAGCGGTCGTGGATGCCGCGGCAGAGCTGCTGCATCGCCGCCGCCACGCCGATGTCCATCGGTGCCAGGGTCGCGCTGCCGCCCGCCGCCTGGATGCGGTCGTCCAGCTCTTCCAGCGCGCCGGTGGTGCGGGCCACGGCGATGACGTGATGCGTCGGCGCCAGCGCCTCGGCGAGAGCGGCGCCAAGGCCGCGGCCGGCCCCGGTGACGAGGGCGGGCAGGGGGTCGGTCATTGTGAACCTCTTGCATTGTGGCGTTGCGCCAGCGCGGCGCGGGCGGCGCCGCGGTCGGGGCCGGCGCCGATCCAATCGGCGAAATCCTCGAAATCTGTGGCCATCTCTTCCATCCGCAGCCGGCGCACATGCGCGCGGGTGGCGAGGAAGGCCTCGATATTGGCGGTGACGGTGGCGACGTAGTCGCGGCAGACCTCCAGCGTCTCGGCGCCCGGCGCCCGGTAGAGGATGCCCTCGCGATAGGCGCGCAGGATGCCCTGGCCCGCCCGCGCGGCAAAGCTTTCGGCCACGGCCTCGGGATCGCGGGTCAGGTGCAGGTAGCCGGCGCGGTCGCCCCAGGTGGTCCCCAGCCGCCCCAGCATCCAGGCGAGGCGATTGTCGACCTCGATATGCCGCGCCGGATAGGCCAGCCGGTCGGCGCCAAGGCGGCGCACGCGCGTCTCGTGCCCGGCGGTCCAGCCGGGCAGATGCGCCGCGGCCCGCGCCAGCGTGGTGGACCCGCAGCGGCCGGTGCAAAGCACGAAGACGGTATCGAAAGGCGCAGCCATGGCCCGCCTCTTGGCGCAAGCGCGCCGCCGCGGCAAGGGCGCGCGCCCCCCATCTTCTCTTTGAAAATATCCCCGCCGGAGGCCCCGGCATCCGCCGCCGCACCGCCGGGCCTCGCGCGCCGCAGCTTGACTTTAGCCCTGCGGAACAGGACAGAAGGGGGTAGATTTCGACGCTTCAAAACCCCGGGGGATCCTCGATGCGCACGACCCTTACCGCCGCGGCCCTGCCGCGCAGCCTGCCCGTCCAGACCCTGATGGTCCTTGGCGGCAGCCTCGCCATCGCCGTCGCCGCACAGATCTCGGTGCCGATGATCCCGGTGCCGATGACATTGCAGACGCTGGCGATCCTCGTGGTCGGCCTGACCTATGGCGCGCGCCTCGGCGGCGCCACGCTGCTGGCCTACCTCGCCGAGGGCGCGCTCGGCTTGCCGGTCTTCTCGAACGGCGGCGCGGGCCTCGCCTACATGGCCGGCCCGACGGGCGGCTTCCTGCTGGGCTTCGCGCTGATGGCCTGGCTCGCCGGCCTTCTGGCCGAGAACGGCCTGGGCCGCGGCACCCTGCGCCTGACCCTCGCGGCGCTGGTGCCGGCCGCGGTTCTCTACCTGCCGGGCATCGCCTGGCTGACGGTTCTCACGCCGCTCGATCTGTCGGGGGCCTTCACCGCCGGTGCCGCGCCCTTCCTGATCGGCGATGCGGTCAAGGCCGTGCTGGCCGCGATGATCGTCTCGGGCGGCTGGGCCGCGCTCAAGCACCGCTGATCCCCGGCCCGGCGCCGCGCCCCCGGGCGCGAGAGACGCCGCCCCCCGGGGCGGCGTCTTGCGTTCCGGGGGTCAGCCGCGGCGTTTCGGGCGCTGCACCTCTTGCGGTGCGATGCGGCCCCGTTCCACCGCCTCGGCAAAGCGGCGGCCGGGCCGCTCGTGCGGGCGGGGCAGCGGCTCGAGGCTGGCATCGATCTGCGGCAGGGTCAGGCTGCGGGTGCGCCCGCCATCGACCATGTGCAGCCCCCTCTCGTCGACCGAGACGACATGGGCCCGGCCCAGCCGGTCACCTGCCGCAACGCGCTGCAGCCTGCCGCCGGGCAGTCGCACCAGCGCAGTGTCGCGCTCCGCGCCGAGGAACACGCCGAGAAGGACCAGTTGGCCCAGGTCGATCCTGTCCTCCTGCGTGGCAGTCTCGGCGGCGGCGGTGGTCTCGCGCGTTGTCATCTCGCTCCCCCATGGGTCATGAGGCACGCGAGGTATGCGCTTTCGCCCGGACTTCAACGCGAGGGGGCGCTATTCCGCCGCTGTCTTCAGCTGGAATCCGCGCTCGACCATGTCGGCGGGGACGATGGGGTACTCGCCCGAGAAGCAGGCGTCGCAATACTGCGGACGCTCGGGGTCGCGGCCCCGCGCCTCGCCCACGGCACGGTAGAGGCCGTCGAGAGAGATGAAGCGCAGGCTGTCCACGCCCAGGTGCGCGCACATCTCCTCCTCGCTCATGTGACTGGCGAGCAGCTTGTCCCGCTCGGGCGTGTCGACGCCGTAGAAGCAGGGCCAGGCGGTCGGCGGGCTCGCGATGCGGAAATGCACCTCGGCGGCGCCGGCATCGAGGATCATCTCCTTGATCTTGCGGCTGGTGGTGCCGCGCACGACGCTGTCGTCGACAAGGATCACCCGCTTGCCGCGGATCAGCGCGCGGTTGACGTTCAGCTTCAGCCGGACGCCCATGTTGCGGATCTGCTCGCTGGGTTCGATGAAGGTGCGGCCCATGTACTGGTTGCGCACGATGCCCATGCCGTAGGGGATGCCGCTCTCGGCGGCATAGCCGATCGCCGCCGGGGTGCCGCTGTCCGGCACGGGGCAGACGAGGTCGGCCTCGACCGGGGCCTCCTTCGCGAGCTCCACGCCGATCTGGCGCCGCGTCTCGTAGACCGACTTGCCGCCGAGGATGGAATCGGGGCGGCTGAAATAGACATGCTCGAAGATGCAGAAGCGCGAGGGGCGGGGGCGGAAGGGGCGGTGGCTTTCGACGCCCTCGCCGGTGACCACGACCATCTCGCCCGGCTCGACCTCGCGCATCAGCTCTGCGCCGATGATGTCGAGCGCGCAGGTCTCGGAGGCGAGGACATAGCCGTCGCCCAGACGGCCCAGCACCAGCGGCCGCACGCCCAGCGGATCGCGCACGCCGATCAGCTTGGTCCGGGTCATCGCGACGACCGAGAAGGCGCCCTCGACCTTGCGCAGCGCCTCTTCCATCCGGTCGGGGATCGTCCGCCCCATGGAACGCGCCATCAGGTGGATGATGCACTCCGTATCCGAGGAGGACTGGAAGATGCTGCCCCGTTCGATCAGCTCCTTTCGAAGCTGCGCGGCATTGGTGAGGTTGCCGTTATGTGCGACGGCGGCGCCGCCCATCGAGAATTCGCCGAAGAAGGGCTGCACGTCGCGCATCGCGGTGCCGCCCTTGTTGCCCGAGGTCGAGTAGCGGACATGGCCGATGCCGATGGTCCCCGGAAGCGTCCGGATCACCTCGTGGCTGGTGAAGTTGTCGCGCACGTAGCCCATGCGCCGGGCAGAGTTGAAGCCGGCCTCGGGATCGTGGGTGACGATCCCGGCGGCTTCCTGACCCCGATGCTGCAGGGCATGCAGGCCGAGGGCGACGAAATTGGCCGCATCCGTCACGCCGATCACGCCGAAGACACCGCACTCCTCGTGCAGGGCGTCGTCGTCGAAGGGCAGGGACGGAAGGGCGCGGTCCTCGGCGGCGGCGGCGGACATGCGGAACCTCGAATCGGATGCGTGCAGGGCGGGTTTAAGACTTTGCGGGACCGGTGTCACGAAACGATCATGCAGGAGGCGCAGGCTGGAGTCAGAAGGGGCGCGCAGTCTGCACTGCACGCCCCTTTTTGCATCGCGTCAGCCGGTCCGGGATCAGATCGCGGTGCCCGAGCAGGCGCCGACGAGCTGTTCGTACTGCAGCGTGATCCAGCCGAGGGCCTGCTGCGGCTCGTCGACCGAGAAGCGGCCGGTGATCTGCGCGAAGACCGCGGAAGAGCGGCTGTCCTCGACCATGGCGATGTCCTGCGCCGAGAGGATCACGTCGTACAGGAAGAAGGCCACGGCACAGAGCAGCACGCCGCGCGCCACGCCGAAGAGGAACCCGCCGGCCTGATCGACCGCCCCCAGCGCGCTGCGCTGCACGGCGCCCGAGAAGAGCGGGATGAAGATCGAGAAGATTACCAGCGCGACCGCGAAGACGGCGGCGAAGGCGGCGATGATCGACAGCTCGCAGCTGTCGCCGATGAAATCCGACAGCACCGGGATCTGCGCGATCAGCGGGCGCACCGCATCGGCGAAGATGAAGGCGAGGATCGTCGCCGCGACCCATCCGGCGATGGCCAGCACCTCCCGCACGAGGCCACGGGCATAGGCCAGCAGTGCCGAGACGACGATGACGAGCGCGACGACCGCGTCGATGATTGTGAATCCGTCCAAACCCCGTTCCTTCAGTCCTGGTCGGACGGCACCTGCGTGCGTCCGGGCTCGGTGCCGAACAGAGCCTCGACGAACCCGGCCAGATCGTGCATCTCGCGCACCTCCGGCAGGGCAGCCCGGTCTGCCGGTGTCCCCGTTGACATCCTTGCACGCCGGCTTGGCACCGGCGGAATGATGGCGGTGGTGAAACCAAGTTTCTTGGCTTCTTTCAACCTCATTTCCGACTGCGCGACGGGGCGCAAGGCGCCCGAGAGGCTGATCTCGCCGAACAATACGGCGCTTTCGGGCAGGGCTGTATCCTCTCGCGCGGAAAGCAGCGCGGCGGCGACGGCGAGGTCGGCCGCCGGCTCCGAGATGCGCAGCCCGCCCGCGACGTTCAGGTAGACGTCGAGCCCGGCGAAGGCGACGCCGGCCCGCGCCTCGAGCACGGCGAGGATCATCGCCAGCCGCCCGCCGTCCCAGCCCACGACCGAGCGGCGCGCCTGTCCAGCCGGGGCCGGGCTGACGAGGGCCTGTATCTCGCACAGCAGCGGGCGCGTCCCCTCGATCCCGGCGAAGACTGCCGATCCGGGCGTGGCGGCGCCGCGTTCGGCGAGGAACAGGGCCGAGGGGTTCTTCACCTCGGCCAGCCCGCGGCCCGTCATCTCGAAGACGCCGATCTCATCGGCAGGGCCGAAGCGGTTCTTGTGCGCCCGCAGGATGCGGAAGGGGTGGCCGCGGTCGCCTTCAAAATAAAGGACGGTGTCGACCATGTGCTCGACCACGCGGGGGCCGGCGATCGTGCCTTCCTTGGTGACATGGCCGACCATGATGCAGGCCATGCCACGCCGCTTGGCGAAACTCGTCAGCTCATGCGCGGCGGCGCGCACCTGCGTGACCGAGCCGGGCGCGGAGGAGACGGTGTCGGACCAGACGGTCTGGATGGAATCGATGATGGCGAGATCGGGCTTCTCGGTCTCGAGCGTCGTCAGGATGTCGCGCAGGTCGGTCGCGGCGGCCAGCTTCACCGGGCTCTCGGTCAGCCCAAGCCGCTGCGCGCGCATCTGCACCTGGCCGGCCGATTCCTCGCCCGTGATGTAGATCACCTTCAGCCCGCCGCGGGCAAAGCGCGCGGCCGCCTGCAGGAGCAGCGTAGACTTGCCGATGCCCGGGTCGCCCCCCACAAGGATCGCCGAGGCCGCGACGAGGCCGCCACCCAGCACGCGGTCCAGCTCGTCAACGCCGGCATGGGTGCGGGCGGGCGGCGCCTCTGTCGTGGCGAGGTCGGTGAGGGTCAGGGCGCTGCCGCGCGTCACGCGCGGCCCCGGCCCGGTCGAGATCGCCTCGTTTTCCTTGATGGTGTTCCAGGCGCCGCAGGCGTCGCATTGCCCGGACCACTTGGCATGGGTGGCGCCGCAGGCGGTGCAGATGAAGGAGGCGTCCTTGGCCATGCCGCGCTATCTGCCGGATCGCGGCGGCGGCGGCAATGGCAAGCGTGCCGCCGCGCGGTCAGCCGCCGAGGTAGCGGCGGGCATAGCGATGGCCCAGCGAGGTCAGCATCTCGTAGCCGATGGTCCCGGCGGCCTCGGCCAGCCGGTCGACCCTCTGGTGCCGGCCGATCAGCGTCAGGTGATCGGGATCCTCGGCGAGATCGGTCACGTCCACGCAGATCAGATCCATCGAGACGCGGCCGACGGCGGGGCAGGGGCGATCCTCGGCCCAGAAGGTCACGCGGTCGGACAGCGCCCGCATCAGGCCATCGGCATAGCCCGCCGCGACGGTCGCGATGCGGCTGGGCCGCTGCGCCTGCCATGCATTGCCGTAGCCCACGACCTCGCCCGCGACGAGGTCACGCAGCTGCACGACGGGCAGGTCGAGCCGCACGGCGGCGCGCGCCTGCGCATAGGGCAGCCCGCCGTAAAGGCCGATGCCGGGGCGGGTCAGGTCGAAGTGATACTCTGGCCCCAGCAGCAGGCCGCCGGTCGCGGCGAGGCTGCGCGGCACGCCCAGCCCCTCGGTCATCTGAGTGAAGACGTCCAGCTGGTAGGCGTTCATCGGGTGGTCCGGCTCGTCGGCGCAGGCCAGATGGCTCATCAAAAGGACCGGGTTCTGCGCCAGCACGTCCTCGGCCACCGCGGCCCAGTCCGCCCATTCCATCCCCAGCCGGTTCATCCCGGTATCGAGCTGCACGCCGAAGGGATGCTCTGGCAGCGTCTCGAGGTGCCGCGTCACCTGATCGAGGCTGTTGAGCATCGGGATCAGCCCCTCTTCGCGCAGAAGATCGGCATCGCCCTGCATGTGTCCGGAAAAGATGCAGATATCGGCGTCCGGCCCCACGGCCGCGCGCACCGCGGCGCCTTCCTCGGCCATGGCCACGAAGAAGCTGCGCGCGCCCGCGCCCTTGAGGGTGGCGGCGACGCGCCCCGCGCCAAGGCCGTAGCCGTTCGCCTTGACGACGGCGGCGGTTTCGACGGCGGTCCGCGCGTCGAGGGCGGCCCAGTTCGCGGCGATCGCGTCGAGGTCGATGGTCAGGGTGCCGGTGCTCATGGCGCCCTTGTGACAGGCGCCGCGCGCGGGTCAAGAGGCCGCGGATCGCTTGCCCGTGATGCCGCCGACCTATACGGTACACCAAGGTATACCGAAAGGAGCGCCGCGATGCTGCTAGACCTGCACCACGTGCAACTCGCCATGCCCGAGGGGCAGGAAGATGTCGCCCGCGCCTTCTACGGCGGTGCCCTCGGCCTGCCGGAAGTGGAGAAACCCGCTGCGCTTCAGGGGCGCGGCGGCGTCTGGTTCGAAACGGGCGCCTTGCGCCTGCACCTTGGCGTCGAGGCGCCCTTCACCCCCGCGCGCAAGGCGCATCCGGCCTTTCGCACAGGCGATCTGGCCGATGCTGTGCGCCGGCTAAAGGCCGCGGGGCTGGTGGTGCGCGACGGCGGCGCCCTGCCGGGGCTGGTGCGGGTCTATGTCGACGACCCCTTCGGCAACCGGATCGAAATCCTCGAGACGCGCTAAGCCTCCTCGGCCTCGGGCGTCACCAGCCGAAATCTTTCCAGCTCCTCTGGCAGCAGCAAGTAGATCTCGTCCGGCGGCGTCTCCATCGCGGGCTGCATCAGCGCCGGATCCACGCCCATCTCGATGAGATAGCCCATGACCTCGGCCTGGCCGCGTTGGATGTCCGAGACGGCGGCGAAAAGCGGCATTGCCGGGCTTTCGCCGAAATAGTGCTGGTGGACGCCGACCATGGCCCCCTCGGCCACCCGCCGCTCGGTGCCGGCGGCAAAGACATAGGGGCAGGCCGAAAGGCAGATCGCCCCTTCGGTCATACGCGTCTCGGCGCCCGCCTCGCGCAGGGCGCGCCCGATTTCCAGCGCATCGGTCACCGATCCGCCGGGGCTGTTCAGCTGCACCACCTGCGGCGCCTCTTCCGCGCGCTCCAGCGCCTCGGCCAGCCGCTGTGCATCGCCCGGCGCGATGCTGCCGGTCAGCGTCAGCACCGTACCCTCGCGCTCGAAGGCCAGCCGCTCGGGCATCGGGCCGGTGCTCGGCATCGGCTGGCCGGGGCTTGCCGGACGCTCAAGCTGGCGGGGGCTGTAGCGGCGGGTCTGGTCGCCGGGGGCGACGGGCTGCGTCAGCGCCGGCGCCGAGGAGGGCAGGCCGAGCCGGGGCAGGGCGAGGCGCATGTCCGAGGCGAAGAGCACCAGCGCCAGCGCGCCCTCCAGCCCCAGGACCGCCATCAGCCAGCGCCGGGTGCGACCCGGCTTCGGGCGCGGCGCCGCCGCCTGCGCGGTCATTCGGCGGCGAGGTCGGTCTGGCCCGGGGCCGGGGCTTCGGCGGGTCGCGGCGTGGCGGCGGCGCTTGCCGGGGCGGCGTCGCGCCGGGCGGCAGGCTGTGGCTCCATCTCGCGCAGGACGCGCATGGCAGTGCGCAGCTCGGCCAGGGTCATCGTCTCGTCCTCTGCCGCGCCTTCGCGCCCCGTCCGGATCGCGGCCTGCGAGACGGCGATGATCAGCACGAGAACGGCAGGCAGCAGGTCGATGGCAATCGCCCCGGCCCAGGAGGGGATGAAGTTGCGGGCATAGAGGATCACCGCATCGGCGGCCGAGATCGGCGTGTAGATCGTCTCGTCCGGCTGCTGCATGGCCGTCACCTCTTCGGCGGCGAGGCGCAGCGTCTCGGCCCGCTGCTCCAGCACCGCCAGCACCGACTGGATCGTCGCCTGCTGGCTGGTCCGCGTCTCGGCACTGTTGCCGTCGAGGTCCGGCAGCACCACAGCATCGCCCAGATCGCTTGCCGCGCGCACCACGAGGGGCGCGACCGAGAGTTGCCGCAGCCCGGTGATCACGCCCGCCAGCCGCACCGCCTCTTCCGAAAACTGGACCGAGCGCGTCTCGACCGGCCCCGGCTCGACCGTCAGGGCGCGCATCCGGCTGAGGATGGCATTGCCCTCGGCGAAGGCGGCCTCGACCGTGGGCGCCTGCGCGGCGATCTGCGCCTCGAGGGCCGAAAGCTCGTCCGCCTTCTGCCGCAGCAGGCGGAAGACCGCGCCGCGCCCGGCGAAGCCCGACAGATCGCCAGAGGCCTCTTGCTCGCCCAGGTCCTCGAAGCTGGTGCGCACCCGCGCCACGTCCCGCTCCAGCCCCTGGCCCGAGACGGCGATCTCGTTCGCCCGCTCCAGCGCGCCCTGATACTCCTGCACCGTGGTCGCGAGATGCTGCTCGACCGCCGCGGCCCCGGCGAGGGCGGCGGCGTTCAGCCAAGAGGACATGGCGATGATCGCGAGGCACCCCAACCCCATGGCCGCCATCAGCCCGAGCCGCGAGGCGAGGGAGCGGACGGCGGGCAGCAGCCGCATCATGTAGGACCAGAAGACGAAGATGCCGGTCGAGACGGCGATGGAATAGGCCATCGCGGCAAAGACCGAGAGCGCGCCGGTATCGTCCAGCAGCGAGGAGACGCCGAGGTAGGTATAGATGCCCGAGGCGACCGAAAGCACCGCCAGCGCCGTGCCGGTGAAACTGTCGAGCCAGCCGAGATGCCGCTCGATCTCGCGCGCCTGCCGAAGGCCGCGGCTCTCGGCCCGGCTGTGACTGCTGTCGTCGTCCATCGGGTCTCCCGCCATCGCGCCCTGTGTCCCCCGGGGACCGAGACTAGGCGAGGCGGCGCGCAAGCGCGAGTCGCCCGCGCCCCGTCCTGACGCGAATGTGCAGGCGGCGGAGGCCTAGAAGCCCTCGCCCTCCTCGCCGTTCTGCCAGGGCCGCACGAGGTTGCCGAAGCGGGTGAACTGCCCCTCGAAGCTCAGCTCGACCGTGCCGATGGGGCCGTGCCGCTGCTTGCCGATGATGACCTCGGCGCGGCCGTGCAGGCGCTGCATCTCGTCCTGCCAGGCGGCCATCTTCTCAAGCTCGTGCTCGCCGGGCTTCTCGCGTTCCTTGTAGTATTCCTCGCGGAACACGAACATCACCACGTCGGCGTCCTGCTCGATGGAGCCCGATTCCCGCAGGTCCGAAAGCTGCGGCCGCTTGTCGTCGCGGCTTTCGACCTGGCGGCTCAGCTGCGAGAGGGCGACCACGGGGATGTCCAGCTCCTTGGCGACGGCCTTCAGACCCATCGAGATCTCGGCGATCTCGTTGACCCGGCCGTCCGACCGGCCCGAGCCGCGCAGAAGCTGCAGGTAGTCCACGATCAGCACGTCGAGGCCATGGGTCCGCTTCAGCCGCCGCGCCCGGGCAGCGAGCTGCGCGATCGGCAGGGCAGGGGTGTCGTCGATGTAGAGCGGGCAGCTCTCCAGCGTCTTGGCGGCATCGACGAAGCGGCGGAACTCCGTCTCCGTCATGTCGCCGCGGCGGATCTGCTCCGAGGGCACCTCGGCGGCCTCCGACAGCACGCGCGCGGCCAGCTGCTCGGCGCTCATCTCCAAGGAGAAGAAGCCGACGACGCCGCCGTTCACCGCGCCTTCGGTTCCGTCGTGAAGCTGGCCGCGGCGATAGGCTTTGGCGATGTTGAAGGCGATGTTCGTCGCCAGCGAGGTCTTCCCCATCGAGGGGCGCCCGGCGAGGATCAGAAGGTCCGAGCGATGCAGCCCGCCCAGCTTCTTGTCCATGTCGACCAGCCCGGTCGAGACGCCGGCAAGGCCGCCGTCGCGCTGGTAGGCGGCATTGGCCATCTTCACCGCATCGGTGACAGCGCGCAGGAAGGACTGGAAGCCGCTCTCCGACGTGCCCTGCTCGGCCAGCCGGTAAAGGGCCTGCTCGGCCTCGACGATCTGCTCCTTCGGCTCGCTCGCGACATCGACCTTCTGCGCCTTGGCCGAGATGTCGTTGCCCAGCTGGATCAGCTCACGCCGCACCGCGAGGTCGTAGATCATCTGCGCGTAGTCCCGCGCCGCGAAGGCCGAGATCGCGGTGCCCGCCAGCCGCGCGAGGTAGGCGGGCCCGCCCAGCTCCTTCAGCCCCTCGTCATCCTCGAGAAAGGGCTTCAGCGTCACCGGGCTTGCCAGAGCGTTCTTCGAGATGCGCTGCTCGGCCACCTCGAAGATGCGGGCATGGACCGGGTCGTAGAAATGCTTGGCGCCGATGATCGCGGCGACCCGGTCGAAGATGTCGTTGTTGGTCAGGATCGCGCCCAGCAGCTGCTGCTCGGCCTCAATGGAGCTTGGCAGCCCCTGGGTCGCGGCCTCGCTCACCTCGCCGCCGCCGCCGGGGCGGAATGTCGTGATCTCGTTCATCGCTGTCCCTCGTTCCCCGCATGGGCCTTCGGCCTTCTGGCGGTCGCGGCCGGTTCTCCGGCTCCTTGGTTCCGCGGCCCGGCCATCGCCGGGCCCGCGGTGCCTGCCTGCCTACCCGCGTGCCCCGAGTCGTTCAAATTGTATAAGGCTGTGGAAAACCCGGGGATGATTGCTCACGCAGCCTCATCTTGCGGCAGGGGCTGCCCACGCGTCAACATCTGGTTGTGCGCGCTCAGCCGCGCGGGGCCCAACCGGCGGGATCCCGCAGATAGCGCTCCACCTCGTCCAGCGTCGCGGCATCGAAGGCCTGCTGCGCGCGCGCCTCGGCCAGCATGTCCCACCAGGTGCACAGGTGGATCAGCTTCAGCCCGGCCTCCGCCAGCACCTGATCGGTGTGCTTGTGAATGTCGTAGTAGAAGATGACGGCGGTCCAGTCGCAGCGCGCGCCGGTCTCGCGGATTGCCTCGGCGAAGCCGACCTTCGATCCGGCGTCCGTGGTCAGATCCTCGACCAGCAGCACGCGCTGGCCCTCGCTCATCGCGCCCTCGATCCGGGCGTTGCGGCCGTAGCCCTTGGGCTTCTTGCGCACGTAGCTCATCGGCAGGGCCAGCCGCTCGGCGATCATCGCGCCGAAGGGGATGCCCGCGGTCTCGCCGCCCGCGACATTGTCGAAGGCCTCGAAGCCCGCCTCGCGCATGACCTGCACGGCCAGGAAGTCCATCACGGTGGAGCGGATGCGCGGGTAGGAGATCAGCTGCCGGCAATCGACGTAGGTCGGCGCCTGCTTGCCCGAGGCCAGCGTGAAGGGCTCCTCGGCATTGAACCGCACCGCGCCGATCTCCAGCAGCATCCGCGCCACCAGCCGCGCCATCTCGTCCTTCGGAGGGAACCCGCTCGGGATCATATCGCGCCCCTTTTCTTCTCTTTGAAAATATCCCGCGGGGGTCCGGGGGCGCGAAGCCCCCGGTCCCGCCGCCTCAGCCCTCGACCCGCCAGTGCAGCGCGAAGCCGGGATCGAAGACGGTGACCGGCCCCTCGCCGGTCGCGATCTGCGCCGGCGGCGACCAGGCCTCGCCGCGGGTCATGGTGATCCGCGCCTCGTTCGGCGGCAGGCCGTAGAACTTCGGCCCGTTCAGCGAGGCGAACTGCTCCAGCCGGTTCAGCCGGCCCGCGGCCTCGAACATCTCGGCAAGGATCGGCATGGTGACCGGCGCGGTGAAGATGCCGGCGCAGCCGCAGCCCGTGTGCTTGGCCGCCTGCACATGCGGCGCGCTGTCGGTGCCCAGGAAGAACCGCGCATCGCCCGAGACCGCCGCCTCGGCCAGCGCCAGGCGATGAGTCTCGCGCTTGGCCACCGGCAGGCAGTAGTAATCGGGCCGGATGCCCCCCGCGAGGATATGGTTGCGGTTGATCACGAGGTGATGCGTGGTGATCGTCGCGCCGAGATTCTTGGGATTGTCGCGCACGTAATCGACGGCATCGGCAGTGGTCACATGCTCCATCACCACGCGCAGGTCGGGCAGCTGCCGCCGCAGCGGGGCGAGGACCTTGTCGATGAAGACCGCCTCGCGGTCGAAGATGTCGATCTCGGGGCTGGTGACCTCGCCGTGCACGCACAGCGGCATGCCGATCTCGGCCATGACCTCGAGCGCCGGCATCACCTTGGCCATGTCGCGCACGCCCGAGGCGGAATTGGTCGTCGCCCCCGCCGGGTACAGCTTCACCGCCGTGGTGATCCCCTCGGCATGGGCGCGGCGCAGGTCCTCGGGATCCGTCTCCTCGGTGAGGTAGAGCGTCATCAGCGGCGTGAAATCGGCGCCCTCGGGCAGGGCGGCCTCGATCCGGGCGCGATAGGCCACGGCATCGGCGGCGGTCACCACGGGCGGCACGAGGTTCGGCATCACGATGGCGCGGCCGAAATCGCGGGCACTTTGCGCGGCCACGGCGGCCAGCATCGCGCCGTCGCGCAGATGCAGGTGCCAGTCGTCCGGGCGGCGCAGGGTCAGTCTGTCTGGCATGGCCTCTGTCATGCCCCCCGCTTACACCCAGCCCGCGCCTCGCGCCAGCCCGCGCGCGGCCCGGATCACGGCGCCGGCGGTCCGCCGTCGAGCGCGGCGAGACGGGCCCGGAACTGCGCGGCATCCTCGGTCTGAAGGCCGTAGCGCGCGGCGCGGGCCGCCAGGGCCGGGTGCCCGCGCGTCTCGGCAGCATCTACCAGGCGCCGCAGGTAGCCCGGCAGCCGCCGCCGCGCGCGCCACATATGGCCGAAGCTGCGGCGCGACAGGCTGCCCTCCATTGCCGCCTCGATCAGCGGCACGGTCATGTCGATCCTGTCGAAGCCGGCCTCCATCTCGGGGCCCATGTAGCGGGCGGGCAGCCGCAGCAGGTTGGGCCGGCGGAAGAGGGCGGCGTGGATGTCGTCCTCGCGGCAGGTCGGATCGACCACGACATAGGCCTGCCGCAACGCCTCGATCATGTCGGGCGCGAAGCCGTAGCGCGAGGTGAAATCGTGCCGGCGCTTGTCCTCGTAGCGGTGGTCCCAGCCCGCGACCGAGGGCTCGAGCGTGGCGAGCGGGCGCAGCAGCAGTGCCCGCGCCCCTGGCGCGGCAACCGAGAAGGCGGCGGCGGCATAGGCCTGCACGTGGTGGCCGTAGAACAGGACCCGGTCGAAATCCTCGAAGAAGCCGTCGTCGATCAGGCGGTCGAAGTAGCCCCAGACCGCGCGGCTGCGGAACCAGCCGTCGCCCTCCGAGATCAGCGCCAGCAGCGACCAGCCGTTGCGGTTGACCAGCTCGAATCCGCGCGGGCGCGCGCCACCCTGGGCCCGGATGCCGGCTCGGGTCTCGAAGGTCACCAGCAGGGTCTTGCCGGCATCGAGCAGCAGCGCCGTGTCCTCGGCGCCCACCGGTTCGAGGTATCCATGCGCCTCGCCCAGATCGTCCAGCCGCTGAAGCCAGTCCTGAACGGAGAGCTCGGACAGGTCGTCGCAGAGGCTGGGGTCGTTGTTGGGCATCGGGAACCTTCACAAAGCGGTGCGGCCGGGGTCCGCCCTTTGTTCCAATGCTTCGGGAATAAGGCCGAATTGGGCAGCCAAATGGCTCATTTCCGCGCAGAAAAGTGGTCCGGCCCCGCGGCGGACTACTCCGAAGCGCGCGGTTATCCGATAGCGGGGGGCGTCATCGAACCGGTTCCGCCCAGCCGGCGTTTGCGTCTCGAAGGCAGATGGCCCGTTTCTCGGGCCTTGCAGGAGGATGCACCATGAAGACCAAGACCAGCTTCCGTACGAGCACGGCGCTCGTCGCCGGCCTGTCGCTGATGATGCCGGCCGCGCCGCTCGTCTCGCCCGCCGCGGCGCAGGAGGCGGAGCCCGTTCTCTGCGAGGACGGCAGCGAGCCGCCCTGCGCGGTCCCCGACGGCGCGACCGAAGAGGGCACCGCCCCCGAGCCGGCGCCGGGCGCCGAGGGCGAGGCCGTCGAGGATGCCGAGGCGAACCAGGCCGTGACCGAGGCCGAGCCCGCCCCCGCCGCCGCCGAGACCGCTGAGGAGGCAGTCGAGCCGGCGCAGGAGCCCGCACCCGAGGAGGCCCCGGCAGAGGCGGTCCCGGCTGAGGCGGCGCCTGCAGATACAGCCCCCGCGGAGCCGGCGGCCACTGAGCCCGAAGCCACGGAGCCCGCTGCCGCACCCGAGGCCCCGGCCGAGGCTGTCGAGCAGCCCCAGCCGACTGAAGAGCAGCCTGCCGAAGAGCAACCCGCCGAAGAGCAGCCTGCCGAAGCGCCCGCCGCCGAGGAGCCCGCAGAAGCCCCGGCCGAGATGAGCGCGCCGCTGCCGGGCGCCGAGACCCCTGCCGAGGCCGATGCCGAGGCAGCCGATGCCGCTGCCGAGGCGGCTGAGGCGATGCCCGAAGAGGCGGCCCCTGCCGAAGCTGAGCCGGCTGCGCCCGAAGCCGAAGTCGAAGCCGCACCCGAGGCGCCTGCCGCGCCGGCCGAAGACGCCGCTTCGGTAGAGCCTGCGGTGCCGGCTGCCGACGCTGCCCCCGACGAAGACGCGGCCGAGCGGCCCGCGGAAGACCCGGCCGAGCAGCCCGCGCCGCAGGAGCCGGCCGCGCCGACCGCCGATCAGCCGGAGGCGACCGAGGCCGGTGACGCTGCCGTCACGGACGCCGAGGGACAGGCCCAGCCGGACGCCGCGCCTCAGGCTGCCGCTGCCGCTGCTGCCGCCGGCGGGGGTGAGGGCGATGCCGAAGCCCCGGAAGTGACCGAGACCGTCGTGGACGAGGAGAACTCGCGCCAGAGCGACGAGGAGTTCGACACGGCCGTCGATGCCGAGGCGCAATCCGCCGAGGAGGATGACGACGAGGATGACGGCCTGAGCAACTTCCAGAAGGCGCTGCTTCTGGGCGCCGGCGCCGTGGCCGTTGGCACCCTGATGCGCAATGGCCAGCAGGTCGTCTCGAACACCGGCGACCGTGTCGTGACGCAGGACGACCAGGGCAACTACCAGGTCTACCGCGACGACGACGCGCTTCTGCGCCAGCCGGGCAGCGACATCAGGACCGAGACCTTCTCGGACGGCTCCACCCGCACCACGCTGGCGCGCGAGGACGGCAGCCAGGTCATCACCATCCGCGACGCCGAGGGCCGCGTTCTGCGCCGCACGCGCCAGTTTGCCGACGGCACGCAGGTGCAGCTCTTCGACGACCTGATCGAGACGCAGCCGGTCGACGTGCGCCAGCTCGTCGCGAGCGAGCCGCAGCCGGTGACGGTCACGGACTCGGATGCCGATATCGAGGCGCTGCGCGCGGCGCTCGATCGCGGTCTGCTGGCCGATGCGGGCCGCAGCTTCAGCCTGCGTCAGGTGCGTGACATCCAGGAGGTGCGCCAGCTGGTGCCGGCCATCGATCTGGACACGCTGACCTTCGCCAGCGGCTCTGCCGCCATCACCACTGACCAGCTTCAGGGCCTTGCCCGTCTGGGCAACCTGATGGAGGGCGTCATCGCCGAGAACCCGCGCGAGGTCTTCCTCGTCGAGGGGCATACCGATGCCACTGGCTCCGAGCAGCTGAACCTCGCGCTGTCCGACCGCCGCGCCGAGACGGTCGCCCTCGCGCTGACCGAGGCCTTTGCCATCCCGCCCGAGAACCTCGTGGTGCAGGGCTATGGCGAGAGCTACCTCAAGGTCGCGACGCAGGAGGCCGAGCCGGCGAACCGCCGCGCCACCGTGCGCCGGATCACGCCGCTGCTGCAGCAGGCCGCCGCGCAGTAAGGCATTGCCAGCACATCGGAAGGGGCCGGTCCTTGGGGCCGGCCCCTTTTTCGTGCGGGCGGCTCAGGCCGTCAGCGCCTGCAGGCTTTCGAAGATCTCGAGCTCGGGCGGGCCGAGGTAGATGTCGCGGCTGGGCCGCGCGCCGGCATGGGCGCGGCGAAACTGCTCGGAGGTCGTCCAGTCGCGGAAGGCCTGCTCGCTCTCCCAGACGGTATGAGAGGCATAGAGACGGTGGGACCCGTCGACCTCCTGCCCCTTGAGCAGGTGGAAGGAGACGAAGCCCGGCACCTCCTTCAGCACGCTGTCGCGGCTGAGCCAGATCTCCTCGAAGGTGGCTTCCTCGGCCAGCTTCACCTTGAACCGGTTCATCGTCAGGTACATCTCGCCCTCCTGTGGCTGCGGCAGGCCGGGGCCGCCGGGATGACGCAGGATCGCCCTCCGGCGCGGGGCCGTCCAGCCCTTGGCTGTCGCTGCATGGCGGCTAGATCCCCGGGCCAGGAGACAGATGATGCATGACAGCGACGATATTCCCGCCGTAGCCCTTGGCTGGCACCGCGCCGGCCGCGGCGCGGCCCTGGCCACGGTGGTCGAAACCTGGGGCTCCGCCCCGCGTCCGGTGGGCGCGCAGCTCGCGGTGGACGGGCAGGGGGCCATGGAAGGCTCCGTCTCGGGCGGCTGCGTCGAGGGCGCTGTCGTGGCGGAGGCGATCGAGGCCATTGCCGACGGTCGCCCGAGGCTGCTGACTTACGGCGTCAGCGACGGTGACGCCTTTTCCGTCGGCCTCGCCTGCGGCGGCACGATCCGCGTGCTGGTCGATCCAGTAGGCGGCGCGCTGGAGCCGGCCCTTCTCGAGGACCTCGTCGCCGCGCGCGCCGCGCATCGGCCCGTCGCGATGGTCTCGGCCCTCGAGGGGCCGGAGCGTCGTCTTGCCCCGCCGGAGGAATTTCCCGACCGCTTCACGCGCGATGCCTCCGGCGTGGAGGAGGGGCGGCTGATCGCCGTGCACAACCCGCCGCTGCGGCTGGTGGTCGTGGGCGCCGTCCATGTCGCGCAGGCGCTGGTGCCGATGGCGCGGCAGCTGGGCTATGCGCCGGTGATCGTCGATCCGCGCCCCGGTTTCGCCAGTGCCGACCGCTTCACCGGCGAGACGCTGGTCGACGACTGGCCGGACGAGGCGCTCGAGGCGCTGGGGATCGATGCCCGTACCGCTGTCGTCACCCTGACCCACGATCCCAAGCTGGACGATCCGGCGCTGCGCGTCGCGCTGACCTCGCGCGCCTTCTACGTCGGCGCGCTGGGCTCGCGCCGCACCCATGCTCAACGGATGGAGCGTCTGGCCGATCTCGGCCCGGCGCTCGACAGGCTCGACGCGCCCGTCGGCCTCGACATCGGTGCGCGCTCGCCCGCCGAGATCGCGCTCTCGGTGCTCGCGGCGATGACATTGACCCTGCGCGGTCCCAAGTTTGCCCCGAGGACACCGGAGGAGACCCGATGAAACGCCTGATCTTGCCGCTGCTCATGCTGCCCCTGCCTGCCGCCGCGCAGGAGGCAGAGGATGCCCCGCCCGTCCCGCCGGCCCTTTCGGCCTGCACTGCGCTGGGCGAGCTCGTCGATTACGACACCGTCCCCGAGGGCGACGCGATCGAGATCGAGGAACTGCGCGAAGCCGCCGCCTCGGGCGAGGAGGACACCTGCCTCGCCACGCTCACGCTGATGCAGCTTGACCAGGGCTTCGCCGATCCCGACTGCGCGGCGCTTCTGGGCTATATCCAGGAAGCGGGGCTGCCCGAACCCGAGGCTTCGGCCGGGGTGATGCGCATGGCCCTCTCGGCCGAGGATCCGGCCGCCTGCGCCGCGGCCTTGGGCCGCCTGACGGGCGATGAGGCCGGCTGACCGGACCTGCCTGACAAAAGAAAGAAGGCCCCGCCGCAGCGGAGCCTTCCTTAACGTTCAAACCGTGGACCAGCCCGCGATCAGCGCGCGCTGGGGCCGATCATCATGACCATCTGACGGCCTTCCATCTTCGGCATGTTCTCGACCTTGCCCAGCTCGCTGACGTCGCCCGCCACGCGCTGCAGAAGCTCGCGCCCCAGGTCCTGGTGCGCCATCTCGCGGCCGCGGAAGCGCAGCGTGACCTTAACCTTGTCGCCGTTCTCGAGGAACTTGAGCACGTTGCGCATCTTCACATCGTAATCATGGGTGTCGGTGTTCGGGCGGAACTTGACCTCCTTGATCTCGATGATCTTCTGCTTCTTGCGCGCCTCGGATTCCTTCTTCTGGCTCTCGTACTTGAACTTGCCGTAGTCCATGATCTTGCACACGGGCGGCGCCGCGTTGGGAGAGATCTCGACGAGGTCCAGACCGACCTGCTCGGCAAGGGCAAGCGCACGCTCGGGGGTCACGACCCCGACGTTCTCGCCCTCGGGGCCGATCAGACGGATTTCCGGAACCCGGATGCGGTCGTTGATGCGCGGTCCGGTGTCACGGGTAGGGGGGGCATTATGCGGTCTGCGGGCTATGGCAGTGGTCCTTTCGGGTCGTTCTAATTCTCTGTGCAATAGGTAGGGCCACGGGCGATTCGGTTCAACCGTTTCACCGGGACGGCGGCCCCTTTAACCGACGAAGGCCTTTTCCACAACGAATTCCGCCGGGTCCGAATTCGCCCCCTCGCGCAGCCCCGCCTGCTCGAGCAGCGCCTTGATGTCGAGGTTGAAGGCCAGCGAGCCGCAGACCATGGCGCGATCCTCCTCCGGGTTCAGCGCCGGCACGCCCAGGTCCGAGAACAGCGAGCCGTCCTCGATCCGCGTGGTGATGCGGCCCATCGTCCCGCTCTGCTCGCGCGTGGTGGTGGGGTAGTAGCGCAGCTTGCCGAGGGCTTCGACGCCCAGCAGCTCCTCGAGCATCTCGTCGGACTTGATGCTCTCCACCAGCTCGCGGCTGTAGGTCAGCTCATCCACGTCGCGGCAGGTATGGGTGACGATGATCTCGTCGAACTTCTCGAAGGTCTCGGGATCGCGCAGCAGCGAAGCAAAGGGGGCAAAGCCCGTCCCGGTCGAGAACAGCCACAGCCGCTTGCCCGGCAGCAGGGCGTCGTGCACCAGCGTACCCACGGGCTTGGGGCGCAGGATGATCTGGTCGCCCGGCTGCACATGCTGCAGCTTGCTGGTCAGCGGGCCGTCCTGCACCTTGATCGAGTAGAACTCCAGCTCCTCGTCCCAGGCGGGGGAGGCGATGGAATAGGCGCGCAGCAGCGGCTTGCCGTTCTCGCCCATCAGCCCGATCATCACGAATTCGCCCGAGCGAAAGCGCAGGCTCTGCGGCCGCGTCACGCGAAAGCTGAAAAGCCGGTCGCTGTAGTGCCGGACGCTGGTGACGGTCTGCGCATCGGGCAGCACCGGCATCGGCTTGCCGGGCGCGCGCGCCTCGTCCTGGTGATGCTCGGCGGTGGCGGGATTGGTGGTCATCGCGTCTCGTCTTTCCTGTCTGGTGTCAGCCGCGCAGGCGCGCCTGGTAATCATGGTCGCGCCAGTCGGCGCGGAATTGCCACTGGTCCTGCGGTTGGCGCGCGGCCAGCTCCTCCGAGATCTCGACCTCGTCGAAGCCGCAGCGCCGCGCCATGGCGTATTGATCGGCGATCACGTGGCCCTGCGCGCGCAGCCGCCCAGCGAACCCCCGGGCCCGCAGATCGCGCGCGAGGGTGAAACCGCGCCCGTCCGAGAAGCTTTGAAAGGCGATGCGGATCGCCTCGAGGCTTCCCAGCCGCCCCTCCAGCGCCTCGAGCCCGTCGGCCGGCCCAACGTCCACGGCGCGGTCGCCCTCGGCCAGCGCCTCGAGCGGCACGAAGCTGCCGGTGAAATCCTCGGGGGCAAAGCCCGTATCGCGCACGATCACGCTCATCTCTCGGTCTCCGATGGGGGCGCGCCGCCCCTCTTCATGTTTCCCAAAAATACTCATGATCCGCCGGCTGCAACCCCTCGGGGCCTCAGCCGGTCTTCGCACGCGACGGCTTGCCGCCCTCGAAGTGGATGCCGCATTCGTCCTTGGCCCGGCCGCGCCAGCGCCCGGAGCGCTGGTCCTCGCCTTCCGCGACGCGGCTGGTGCAGGGCGCGCAGCCGATCGAGGGGTAGCCCTGCGCCACCAGCGGATGCCGGGGCAGGCGGTTCTCGACCATGTAGTCCTGCACGTCCTGCGGTGTCCAATGCGCCAGCGGGTTGATCTTCAGCCGGGCCGCCCCGTCCGGCTCGAAGAAGTCGAGCGTCGCGCGCCGCCCGCTCTGGTAGCGCTTGCGCCCGGTGATCCAGGCGTCGAAACTGCCAAGAGCCTCCTGCAGCGGGCCGGTCTTGCGAAAGGCGCAGCAGCTGTCAGGATCGGTCAGGTGCAGCGTGCCATCGGGATCCCAGCCGCGCTTGTCGGCCTCGGCGGGGCGCAGGATGCGCAAATCGCTCAGCCGCATCCGCTCCGCGATCTCCTGCTGGTAGGTCAGCGTCTCGGCAAAGAGCATCTCGGTGTCGATGAAGAGGACCGGCGTGTGCCGGTCGACCATGGCGACAAGGTGCAGCAGCGCCACCGATTCCGCGCCGAAGCTGCTGACCATGGCCGTGCGCCCGACCTCGGCGTCGCGCAGCGCGCGCTCCAGCACCGCGGTCGCGCCGTGATGGCGATAGCGCGCGTTCAGGGCCGGCGCGCGTTCGGCGGCTGGGGCAAGATCACGCGGCAACGAACCGCTCCCTCTTCGGGGCGTCCGGGTAGAGCGCCTGCTTGAAGGGCGCGATGCCCATCCGGCGATAGAACTGGAGGAAGGTCTCCTCCGGCCCCTCGCGCTTGTCGAGGTAGGCCAGCACGATGGTCTCCACCGCGCCCACGACCGCCTCGGCGCCGAAGCCGGGGCCCGTCCGCTCGCCCAGCGTCATCTCCTCGGTGCCGTCGCCGCCCAGCGTCAGCTGGTAGTTCTCGACCCCCGCGCGGTCGAGGCCGAGGATGCCGATATGGCCGACATGGTGATGCCCGCAGGCATTGATGCAGCCCGAGATCTTGATCTTCAGCGGGCCGATGTCGTGCTCGAGCTTCAGCGCCTCGAAGCGCAGGGCGATCTCCTGCGCGATGGGGATCGAGCGGGCGGTGGCGAGCGCGCAGTAATCCATCCCCGGGCAGGCGATGATGTCCGAGATCAGGCCCACGTTGGCGGTGGCGAGGCCGATCTCCTTGAGCGCGCGGAAGACGCCCGGCAGCGCGGCCTTCGGCACATGCGGCAGGATCACGTTCTGCTCGTGGCTGATCCGCAGCTCGCCATAGGCATGGGCTTCGGCCAAGTCGGCCAGCGCGCGCATCTGCGCCGCCGTCGCATCGCCCGGCGTCTCGCCCGGCGCCTTGAGGGACACGGTGACGATGGCGTGATCGGCCTGCCGGTGCGCGGCGAGGTTCACTTCCGTCCAGGCGCGGAAGGCCGGGTCGGTGGTCAGCGCGGCCTCATAGGGGCCGGTCTCCAGCCGACGGTACGCCGGCTCGGGGAACTGCGCCTTGATCGCGGCCAGGATCTGCTGGTCGATGCCGGTGAAGCGCGCGCGGGTCAGGGCGAAGCGCTCGTCGACCTTGGCGCGGAAAGCCTCGAGGCCGGTCTCGTTCACGGTGATCTTGATCCGCGCCTTGTACTTGTTGTCGCGCCGCCCGAGCAGGTTGTAGGTCTCGACGATGGCCTCGAGGTAGGGCAGCAGGTCCGCGCCGGGCACGAACTCCCGGATGACCTTGCCGATGACCGGGGTGCGGCCCAGCCCGCCGCCCACCAGCACGCGGTAGCCGATCTCGCCGTCCTCGCCCCGCAGGATGCGGATGCCGATGTCATGCGCCGCCGTCACCGCCCGGTCCGAGGGGGCGCCGGTCACGGCGATCTTGAACTTGCGCGGCAGGAACTGGAACTCGGCGTGATCGGTGGACCATTGCCGCAGCAGCTCGGCCACCGGGCGCGGATCGGCGACCTCGTCGGCAGCGGCGCCTGCGAAGTGATCGGCGGTCACGTTGCGGATCGTGTTCCCGCTGGTCTGGATCGCGTGCATCTGCACATCCGCCAGCGCCTGCAGCATGTCGGGCACATCGCCAAGTTCTGGCCAGTTGAACTGGATGTTCTGCCGGGTGGTGAAATGGCCGTAGCCCTTGTCCCAGCGCTCCGCGATCATCGCCAGCTGGCGCATCTGCGCCGAGGAGAGCGTGCCGTAGGGGATCGCGACCCGCAGCATGTAGGCATGAAGCTGCAGGTAGAGGCCGTTCATCAGCCGCAGCGGCTTGAACTCATCCTCGGTGAGGGAGCCGTCGATCCGCCGGGCCACCTGCGCGCGGAACTGGTCCACGCGGGCCTGGACGAAGTCGCGGTCGAAATCGCTGTACTGGTACATCAGGCCTCCACGGCGGGGGTGCCCGCCTGTTTGCCAAGCGGGTAGTTCGAGGGGCCGCGGCTGCGGAACGCCTCGCGGAAATGGGTGGGCTCGGGGCCCATCGGGCCTGCCTTGGCATCGGCGAGATAGGCGCCGACGACGAGGTGGGGCTGGCTCTGCGCCCACAGCAGGCGCAGGTCGGCATGGGCCTCGTCCTCGATCAACTCGGCCTCGTGCATGTCGGGGCTCCAGCCGTCGTCCTCGGTCAGCCAGACGGCATCGCCCTTCAGCAGGCTGTTGGCGGTGACGACCTTGGGGGTGAAGGGCTTGCTCACAGCGCGGCCTCCTCTTGCCGCAGGGCGGATCGGGCGGCCTCGCGCGGGGCGAGGCCGAGCAGCAGGAGGGCCGGCCCCTCGGGCGCGGCGGCCCGCATTTCCTCGGCCAGCCGGCCCAGCACCGTGCCGGTGCAGCGCTGGTCGGGGCGCGAGGCATTGGCGACGACCGTGACCGGCGTCGCGGGATCGGCGCCGACCATGATCAGCCGCCCCTGGATGAAGCGGGCGGCCCGCTTGCCCATGTAGATGCCGGCCACCGTGCCGGGGCGGGAGAGGGCGCGCCAGTCGGCCTCGGCGAAGCCATCCATGTCGTGCCCGGTGATCAGCCGCAGCTCGGTGTTGCGCCCGCGCCGGGTCAGGCTGCGCCCGAGCGAGGCGGCGGCGGCGCTGGCGGCGGTGATGCCGGGCACGACGGACCAGGCGACGCCGGCCTCGTCCAGCGCCTCGGTCTCTTCGTCGAGTCGTCCGAAGACCGACGGATCGCCGCCCTTCAGACGCACCACCTGCGCGCCCTGCCGGGCGTGTTCGGTGATCATCGCGTTGATCTCGCTCTGCGGGGTCGAGGGGCCGAAGCCCTCCTTCCCGGCGGCGATCAGCAGCGCCTCGCGCCGCGCCAGCTCGAGGATCGGGCCGGGCACGAGGCGATCGTGCACCACGACATCGGCCTCGTGCAGCAGGCGCCGCGCCTTGAGCGTGAGCAGCTCCGGATCGCCCGGCCCGGCGCCGACGAAGGCGACATGCCCCGCGCGGGTTTCGGCCTGCTTGTGGCGGGCGAGCAGGGCATGCAGCGCCTCGCGCACCGCCCCCTCGCCATGGCCCGCGGCGCGGGGGCCCTCGGCAAAGTAGAACTCCGACCAGAAGTCGCGGCGCCGCCGTCCGAAGGGCAGGGCGTCGGCATGATGGCGAAAGCCCTTGCCCAGCCGCGCCAGCATGCCCAGCTGCGCCGGCAGCCGCTCTTCGAGGTCGGCCTTGATCGCACGGGCGAGGACGGGGGCGGCCCCCTCGGTGCCGATGGCCACGGTCACCGGATCGCGGTCGACGATCGCCGGCGTGATGAAGTCCGAGGCCTGCAGGTTGTCGACGAGGTTCACCAGCGCGCCGGCTGCCCGGCCGATGGCGCCGATGCGCGCATCCTCGGCATCGTCTTCGGTGGCGGCATAGACCAGCGCCATGCCATCGGCATCGCCCGGCGCCATGGCCCGCCGCACGAGGCGCAGGCGCCCCTCGTCGGCCAGCTGCACCAGCTCGGGGCAGGGCGCGGGGCTGAAGACATGCAGCCGCGCCTCGGTCTTCATCAGCAGGCGCAGCTTGGCGAGGGCGGTCTCCTCGCCGCCGCCAAGGGCCACGTCGCGACCCTTGAGGTCGAGGAAGATCGGATAGTGCTGCATGGCGGCCTCCGGCGGTATCGCTGCGTCGCAATATAGAACAAATGACTTGCAAGCGGCCACGGGGCGGCGCAGATAAGGACGTCCGTTCCGCCCTCTGGCGGATAGGGCGACACGTGTTCCATCAGGGCAGGGAGAGGGTGCATGCCAGTCCGCATCGACGAGACCGACCGGAAAATCCTCTCCGAGTTGCAGCGGGACGCCGGGCGCCCGCTGGACGAGATTGCCCGCGCGGTCGGCAGCTCCAAGACGCCGGTCTGGAATCGCATTCGCAAGCTGCGCGAGGCCGGGGTGATCGGCGCGCAGGTCGCGCGGCTCGATGCCGAGGCGCTGGGCTTCGAGGCGACCTTCTTCGTGCTGATCCGCACCAGCGAGCATGATGCCGCCTGGCAGAGCCGCTTCCTTGATGCCGTGAAAAGCCGCCCCGAGGTGCAGGAGGCGCATCGCCTCGCCGGCGAGATCGACTACATCCTCAAGGTGCGCGTGCAGAACGCCCGCGCCTACGACGTCTTCTACCAGGCGCTGATCGCCGAGGTGAAGGTGCAGTCGGTCACCGCGCTTCTGTCGATGGAAGAGATCAAGTCGACGCTGGCGCTGCCGCTCTAGCCCGCCGTCACCATCAGCCGGTTCAGCCCGTGAAAGCCGTAGCTGTCGGCGTATTCGGGCGCCTCGGCCAGCGCGAGGTCCGGGCAGCGCTGCATCAGCGCCGAGAGCCCGATCTCAAGCTCCAGCCGCGCCAGCGGCGCGCCTACGCAGAAGTGGATGCCCGCGCCGAAGCCCTGTTGCGGCGGCACCTTGTCCTTGAAGCGCGCGGGATCAAAGCGCTCCGGCGCCTCGTAGGCGGCGGGATCGCGGTTGGCGGCGGCCAGCAGGCAGGCGACCTGATCGCCCCTGCGGAAGCTCTGGCCGAACAGCTCCACATCCTCGTAGACCCAGCGGGTGAAGAGATGCAGCGGCGCATCATAGCGCAGCAGCTCCTCGACCGTGGCGGCATCGACCTTGCGGTGGTCATGGGCCAGAAGCGCGCGCACGGCATTGCCGATGGAATGCACCGTCGCCTCGTGACCGGCATTCAGCAGCAGGATCACGGTCGAGGTCAGCTCCTCGGCGCTCAGTTTCTCGCCTTCTTCTTCGGCGGCGATCAGCTCGCTGATCAGGTCGTCCGCCGGGGCGCGCCGCTTCTGCGCGATGGCCTCGTCCAGGAAGGTGCGGAAGGCGAGCGTGGCCGCGACGGCGGCATCCTCATGCGCGCGGCTGCGCCCGGCCTGATACATGCCGACCATGGCGTTCGACCAGGCGAGGAGATCCGGCGCCCGTGCCTCCTCCACGCCCAGAAGCCGGGCGATGACGGTGACGGGAAGCGGCCGGGCAAAGGCCTCGAGCAGATCGAAGGGCCCCTCGGGGAAACCGTCGATCAGCGCATGGCTCAGCGCCTCGATATCCGGGGCAAGGGCCTTGATCCGGCGCGAGGTGAAGGCCCGCAGCACCAGCCCGCGCAGACGGGTATGCCGCGGCGGCTCAAGCTCCAGCATGGAATGCGCCTCGACCTCGTAGAACGGGGCCAGCCGCTCGGGGATCTCTGGCGCGGTCTCGGGCGGCGCCTCCCGTCCCAACCGCCGGTCGCGCAGCAGCGCCGAAACGGCGCGGTGGCTGACGGCGCAGGGCATGCCCATCTCGGCCCAGAAGACGAGGTCGGCGCCATCGGCGCGCGCCTTGTCGTAGAAGGCATAGGGGTCCTGCACGAAGGCGCGGTCGGTCGGGGATTGCTTAAGGTGCTGCATGGCGTCCTTCCTGCCGCGCAGCGCGGCCCGCGGCAAGCGGTCACGGGCCGCTCTGTGCCCGACATGGGTTTCCAGGCGCCCGGCTCGGCGCAGGTCAGATCAGCGCCTTCAGATCCTGCTCCGCCCGGTCCAGACGGTCCCTTAGGGAAGGCCCCGTTTCGCTCAGCCAGGCCAGGGTGACGTCAGCCAGGACAGCCATCCCGATCCGCGCGGCCAAGCGGGCCCGGTCTTCCGGGATGCCGCGCGTGCGCAGGGCCTGCGCGAGAGCCTCGGCAAGCGCGGCCATCTTGGCCAGCTCGCGCTCCTGAAGCGAGGGCGTGGCCGAGATCACCGCTTGCCGGGGCTCGGAAAAGGGGCGGTTGGCCTCGAGCAGCGGGCAGACCGACCGGAAGGCGTGGAACAGGATATCCAGCGGCGGCGCATCGCGCGCGCCCGTCTCGATCCCAGTGAGAAGCGCCTCGAGAAGCACCGCCTGCCCGTCGAATAGAACTTCGCGCTTGTCGGCGAAATGCCGGAAGAAGGTGCGCTCCGTCACGCCTGCGCGGGCGGCGATTTCGGCAGCCGTGGTGCTGTCGAAGCCACGCTCCCCGAACAGATCCACCGCCGCCTGCTGCAATCGTGTGCGCGCCGTCGCTGCCATCGAGTCCCCCTTGTCAGTGACTGACATTGGGATATGTCAGTCACTGACAAGGATCATAGGATCGGCGTCACCAAGCGCAAGGAGATCGATCATGCGTGTTTTTCTGACGGGGGCGAGCGGCTGGATCGGCTCGATGATCGCGAGGGACCTTCTCGCGGCGGGCCATTCTGTCACGGGACTGACGAGCAAGCCGGGCAAGGCAGAGGCGCTGGGCGCCGCGGGGGTGACGCCGCTGGTCGGGACGTTGCAGGATACCCATGTCCTGCGGCGCGGCGCCGAGGATGCGGAGGGGATCATCCACACGGCCTTCGGGCTCGATATCTCGAGGATCGCTGATCTCGCCGCCGAAGACGCAGCCGCGATCGAGACCTTCGGCGAGGTCTTCGCGGGATCGAGCCGGCCGATCGTCGTGACCAGCGGCTTTCTGAACGTGACGGGCGGCAAGACCCTTGAGGACGAGCGGCCGGAGGTTCTGCCGGACTTCCCGCGCGCCTCGGAGCAGACCGCCTTTGCGCTCGCGGGTCGCGGCGTCCATGCCAGCGTCGTCCGCAACCCGCGGTCCGTGCATGGGCAGGGCGAGAAACACGGCTTCGTGCCGATGCTGGCTGCCGTCGCGCGCGACAAGGGCGTCTCGGCCTATATCGGCGAGGGGCAGCAGATGTGGCCTGCCGTCCATCGCCTCGACGCGGCGCGCCTTTACCGCCTGGCGCTGGAGCGCGGAGCACGGGGCGAAGCCTACCATGCCGTGGCGGAGGAGGGCGTGCCGTTCAGAGACATCGCCGATGCCATTGGCCGCCAGCTTGGCCTGCCGGCCGTGTCGCTGACACCCGAGGAGGCCGAGGCGCACTTCGGGCCGCTGGCGATCTGGGTCGCGAACCACGGCCCCGCCTCGAACGCCTGGACGAGGGAAACGCTTGGCTGGCATCCCGAACAGCCCGGCATCGTGGAGGATGTCGAGCAGCCCGGCTACCTGGGCTGAGGCACGTCAGGCCCTCGCAATCGCTGCCGGCCCGCCTACCGCGGTGCGGCAGCGAGGGCGGCGATGATGGGGCAGAAATCCTCTGCCTTCAGGCTGGCCCCGCCGACGAGCGCGCCGTCGACCTGGGGCAGCGCGAAGAGCGCCTCTGCATTCGCCGCCTTGACCGAGCCGCCGTAGAGCAGCGGGATCGCCTCGGCCGCATCGCCAAGGCGCCGCAGCAGCGCGCGGCGGATCGCGCCGTGCATCCGTTCAATCGTTTCGGCATCGGCGCTGCGGCCGGTGCCGACCGCCCAGACCGGCTCGTAGGCGAAGACGGTGTTGTGGGGCCCCGCGCCATCGGGGACCGATCCCTCGACCTGCGCGGTGACAAAGGCCTCGGCCTCGCCGGCATCGCGCACCGCCTCATCCTCGCCGACGCAGAGCACCGTGACCAGCCCGGCGGCCCAGGCGCCCTCGGCCTTGGCGCGGACCTGCGCATCGCTCTCGCCGTAGGCGGCGCGGCGCTCGGAATGGCCGAGGATGACGTGGGTTGCGCCGGCCTCGCGCAGCATGGCGGCCGAGAGATCGCCGGTATGGGCCCCGCCCGCGGCGGCATGGCAGTCCTGCGCCCCCACAAGGGCGGCGGTGCCCTCCAACGCCCGTGCGACTTCTGCAATCAGGGTGGCCGGGGGGCAGATCAGGACATCGGCCCCGGTCATGTCCTTCGCGCCGTCCGCAATGGCCCGCGCCTGCGCCACATCGGCCAGATGACCGTTCATCTTCCAGTTCGCCACGGCAAGTCTTTGGCGCATCGCGCGATCTCCCCCCTCAAGGCCCTCGGGAAGGCTAGCAGCCGCCGGGGGGCGGGCCAAGCGGCCCGGCGTTGGTGGGCGGCGGCGCCACGGGCCTCAGACCGCGAACTTCACCGACTCGCCGCAGCCGCAGGCATCGACGACATTGGGATTGCGGAACTTGAAACCGGATTCGAGCAGGCTGGTCTCGTAGTCGATCTCGGTGCCGAAGAGGAACATCTGCGCCATGGGCGCGATCAGCACCCGCGCGCCGTCCTTTTCGACGACCTCGTCGTTGGGATCGGCCTCGTCGACATAGTCCATGGTGTATTCCATGCCCGCGCAGCCGCCCTTCTTGACGCCGATGCGCAGCCCCTGGTGACCGCCCTTCGCCATCAGCCGCGCGATCTGCTTGGCGGCCTCGGGGGTGACGCTGACGGGGGGATTGCCGGGGATCGAGAACATGGGCGGTCTCCTTCGCTTGGTGCCAATATAGGGGCAGGGCGCCGCGCACTCAACGGGGGTGGCGCCCCTGCGTCGCGGCCCTATGCTGCCATGCCGAACGAGGGGCCATGGCCAGAACACCGAAGACGGCAGAGATGGCGCGCCGCGACGCGCGGCGACACTGGATCGCGGCGCAGCGGCTGGACCGGCCCGCGCCCTTCGGCGCGGGGGCAGGGGCCGTGGCCGCCTGCGTGGCGCATCTGGGCTATGTGCAGATCGACACGATCAGCGTGATCGAGCGCTGCCATCACCATATCCTGTGGTCCCGCATCCCCGATTATACCCGCGCCGACCTCGCGCAGGCGCAAAGCCGCGACAGGTCGGTCTTCGAATACTGGACCCATGCGCTGTCCTACGTCGCCACGCAGGACTTCCGCTACTTCGTCCCCGAGATGAGGCGGCACCGGCGCGAGGCGGGCGGCTGGGACGCGGGGGCCCGGCGGCGGCAGATCCGCGCCATGCTCAACCGGATCGAGGCCGAGGGGCCGCTGACCCTGTCGGACATCAAGGACGACCGGCTGGTCGAGAAGACCCATGCCTGGGCCAGCCGCAAGCCCAGCCGCACCGCCCTCCGCGCCGGCTTCTTCAACGGCGAACTGGCGATCTCCGCCCGCGAGGGGATGCTCAAGACCCACGAGCTGACCTTGCGCCATTTCGGCTGGGAGGCGCTGCCGAAACCTGCCACCCCGGCGCAGATCACCCGCTACAAGCTGGAGCGTGCGCTGCGGTCGCAGGGCATCATCAGCCTTGCCTCGGCCTGCTACATGGATGCCGCCGCCAAGCCCGATGTGCTCGCCCTGATCGAGCGCGAGGGGCGCGCGGGCCGCTTGGTCGAGCTGCGGATCGAGGGGCTGAAGGATCGCCACTGGTGCCGCCCCGAGGTGCTGGAGGTTCCGCCCGCGGCGCCGGAGCTGGTGCATATCCTCTCGCCCTTCGATCCGCTGATCATCCAGCGCAAGCGCACCGAGGCGCTGCTGGGCTATGCCCATCTCTTCGAGGCCTATGTGCCGAAGGAGAAGCGGCAGATGGGGTATTTCACCCTGCCGGTCCTCGACGGTGACGCGGTGATCGCCGCGCTCGACCTCAAGGCGGACCGGCAGGCCGGGCGGCTGCTGATCCAGGCCTGGCACTGGACCGGCCCCGGCGGCGAGGCGCATCGCCCCCGCGTGGAGGCGGCGCTGGAGCGGTTCGAGCACTTCCAGCTGGGCTGAGAGGCGGGACATGCGGCGCCCTGTCCGCTAAGAGGCCGGGGCGACAGCATCGGGAGCGCGCCATGACCATCACGCAGGACGACCAGCTTCAGGGGCTGAAACACATCGGCCGGATCGTCGCCAATGCGCTGCAGGCCATGGGGCGGGCGATGGTGGCGGGCATGACCACCGCCGAGCTGGACGAGATCGGTGCCGCGTATCTCGAGCGCGAGGGCGCGGTCTCGGCGCCGCAATCGACCTACGGCTTTCCCGGCGCGACCTGCATCAGCGTCAACGAGGAGATCGCCCATGGCATCCCCGGAGGCCGGGTCCTGAAGACGGGCGATCTGGTGAACATCGATGTCTCCGCCTCCAAGGGCGGCTACTTCGGCGATACCGGCGCGACCTTCCGCCTTGGGGCCGTGACGCCTGACCTCGACCGGCTGTGCCGGGACGGGAGGCGCGCGATGGAGATCGGCGTCGCGCAGGTCGGCGCGGGCAAGCCGCTTGCCGGCATTGGCACCGCCATCGGCCGCTTCGCCGAGGGCCGCGGCTACACGCTGATCCGCAACCTCGCCAGCCACGGCATCGGCCGCGCCCTGCACGAGGAGCCGGGCGAGATCCCGACATGGCCCGACCGGGGCGAGCGGCGGCGCATCGCCCGCGGCATGGTCATGACCGTCGAGCCCTTCCTGTCGAAGGGCGGGCTCTGGGCAGAGGGCGGCGACGAGGACGACTGGACGCTCTATGCCGACCCCCGCGCCCCGGCGGTGCAATACGAGCACACGGTCGTCGCCACCCGGGGCAAGCCCATCGTGCTGACGCTGCCGGGATAGACCGGGAGCCGGCCATCAAGCGACGCGCTCCTGCGTCAGAAGACGGGTCACGGCGTCCAGCGCGCGGCGCACGGGCGGCGTCTCGCGCGCGTCCTGATGGGCGACGATCCATTCGTCGTGGGCGATCTCGGCGATATCCTCGGACAGGCGGACCAGACCGGGTTCGGCCTCGCCGACGAAGGTCGGCAGCACGATCCGCCCCAGCCCTGAAAGCGCCAGGTCCAGCATCAGCCGCCCTTCGGTGGCCGTGGTGACGATGCGGTCGGGGTGCGTCTCGGCCAGCCAGCGGTCGGATGGCGTCGTGGGCTGTCCCTCGGCCCGCCCGACGAAGCCGGCGACCTCCGGCCCCTTGCCGTAAACCGCGTACCCGATACGGGCGGTGCGCCGCCCGGCGAGCCAGGGCTGTTCGGGCCGCCGATTGCGGACTCCGATATCGACCTGACGCCGCGCGATATCGAGGATGGCGTTGCCCGGCAGAAACTCCGGCGTCCAGCCGGCGCCGGGCCGCCAGACGTCCCCGATCCGCCGTGCCAGGAAGCGCGAGGTCCAGAAGCCCGCGGTGATGCGCACCCGCACCGGTGCGGCGCCCATGGCCCAGTCGCGTACCCGGTCCAGCGTGCGCGACAGCGGCTGCGCCGTCTCGGCCAGGGCGCGGCCATCGGGGGTGAGGGCATAGCCCTGCGCCCCGCGCAGGAACAGCCGCCGTCCCAGCTGCGCCTCGAGCGCGGCCATCCGCCGCGACAGGGTCGGCGCGCTGGTGCCGGTGGCCAGAGCCGCCCGCGCGAGCCCGCCCGTCTCGGCCAGCGCGAGGAACAGGAGCAGGTCGTCCGGGCGCGGCTCGTCTTTCATTTATGGAAGTCCCCTTTCGATAAGAACGGCTTCTGATGACTGTATCGACGGATATCGTGGGATCATCCTTCCAAATATGAAAGGCATTCGTCATGCTCGTCAATACGGCATACCACGGGGACGGCCTTCGCAGCCTCAGCGAGCTGGAGGTGATCGCACGGCGCATAAAAAGCAGACGGCGCCGGATGAGGCGTCTCCGGCTGCTGCGCCTGCGGGCGGCGGTCTTCGGTCGGAGGCGCCTCAGGGCGCCGGGCGACCTCCCTCAGGCCGCGCCTTCGGCGGCGCTGGGCTGGGGAAAGTAGCCGCCGCTCTCGCCTTCGAACTCTGCGGCCTTGATCAGCAGCTTCTCGCGGACCTCGCAGGACAGCGCCCAGGCGGTATCGGCGTTCGCGCAGGCCAGCGCGACCATGACCTCCTGCCCGAAGACGTCGTGATCCGTCACCGAGACGAAGTGGTTCTCGCGCTCCTGCAGCTCTTCGGGGTCCATGGCATCCACGATTTCGAAGAAGGCCTCGCGCAGCCGCTCGACCTTGGCGGTATGCGACAGGCGGATCTTGAAGAAGCGGATCATCTTGGGATCGGCGAGGGTCCAGTTCTCGAAGGGCTCGGAGACGAACTCCGACACCGGGACGACGATGCGCACGTCGGTCCATTCGCGCAGCTGGACATAGGTGAAGTTGATCCGCTCCACGTAACACAGGTGGTCGCGGTACATGATCTTGTCGCCGATCCGGGCGCTGCGGTTGAAGGCGATCTGCAGGCTGGACAGGATATTGCCCAGCACCTGCCGCGCGGCAAAGCCGAAGACCAGTGTCAGTGCCCCGGCCGAGGCCAGCAGCGACAGCCCCAGCCCGCGGAACAGCTCTGCCCGGCTGAGGATGATCCCGAGGCCGAAGATCACCACCACGACGACCAGCACACGCCGGCCCGCGGCGATGTTCGTCGCGAGCTCACGCCTGTGCCCCTCGCGCGCGTCGAAAAGCGCGTCGCTGCTGGGGCTGATCAGACGGTCGAGGATCTCGTCCACCCCGTTCAGCAGGAAGACCAGCCCGGCGAGCGTGAAGCCGATGGTCCGAAGCGGCCCCAGCAGCATGTCGATGCGGCCCGAGAAAACGAAGTAGGTGCCCGTCAGCCAGGTCAGCGTCGCGGTGAAGGCAAAGACGATCAGCGGTCGCCGCGCCGCCCGCAGGAGGGAGGTCACGAGCTTGCCATTCGCGCGCGAGGCCAGCAGCCGCATCAGCCGGCTGGTCAGGACACCCGCGAGGACGGCGATGCCCAGCACGAGGGGCAGACCCAGAAGCTCCCACCGCATGAGGCCCCAAATCGCCTCCTGCCGCAGCTGTTCGGGCAGCGACATCTCGAGCGCGGTGGGGCCGTAGCGGTCGTGCAGCACCGGGATGTTCGCCACCGTCTGCCGCGAGATGACCCAGACCGGGTCTCCCTCGGGGGGGCGGACCCGGTTGAGGCGCAGTTCCACCGGACGGCCGCGCATCTCGACCGTGCCCAGCAGGATCGACCGCCGCGCCTGGCCCGCCATCGGGTTGTCCGACCGGGTCACGAGGGCATCGGGCCGGTCCGGCAGGTCGGACCAGTCCAGCACGACCTTGCGGTTCAGGATCTCGACCAGCTCGCGCGCGCGGCGCGAGCCTTCGAGCGGTTGCTCGGCCTCGTCGACGAAGCCGAGGTCCAGCAGATGCGCGGCGGGGCCCCAGGCCCGGGCCGCGTTCAGGTCGAGGAGCGCCTCCATCGTGCCCTGCGGCGTGCTCCGGTCAAGGTCGGCTGGTGCATCGCCCAGCCCGGCATTCAGCGCATCGACGTCGAAGGCGGGCGGTTCCGACGGATCGGGCGCAGCGGCGGAGCCGCTTTGCTCGCCCTCGCTGCCTTGGGTATCGGGGGGCAGGGATGCGCCCTGCGCGGCAGCGATCTGCGGCGCCAGAAGCAGCAGGACGAGGGAAAGGGTCCGCCAAAGGGCGAAAGGGCGTATGATCCGGCGCATGTGATCCTTCGGCGTCTTTGGCCCCCGCCTTTCGTGTTAGCCCGCGCGGCCCGGCCGGACAAGGCTGGCGGCCGGCCCGTACGCTCCGGCACGCCCGCGGTGCTCGGCAGTGCGCCGCCTTCTGCCGCATCTGCTGCCGTGGGGCATCGCGCTTCGCGCGCGGGGGCTGTAGGATGCGGCCCAAATCGGAAACCGAGGGGCAGATCCATGGCAAACCTTATCGTCAACGGCGGCGTGCCGCTGAACGGTCGCATCAGGCCGTCCGGCAACAAGAACGCGGTCCTGCCGATGATGTGCGCGTCGCTGCTGACGGCAGAGCCGGTGACCTTCACCAATGTTCCCGACATCACTGATGTCGCAAAGATCGGTGCCTACTTCCGCGAGATCGGCTCCGAGGTGGAGCACGACGTGGAGGCCGGCACGCTGCGCCTGCACCACCCCAAGACGCTCGATCCGGCGGGGGCGGAGCATCTGCCGCTGGGCATCCGCTCGGCGGTGCTGCTGCTGGCGCCGGTGCTGCACCGCATGGGCCGCCTGCGCTTCGACGTCGATGCCAAGGGCTGCGCGCTGGGCATTCGCGAGATCGACCCGCATATCGACACGCTGACGACCTTCGGCGCGGCGCTGGACAAGTCGGGCGGCATCGACCTGACGCTGAAGACCCGTCCCGAGGCGCGCTCGATCTGGGCGGAATATGCCTCCGTCACCGCGACCGAGACCTTCGCGATGATCGCCGCCGTGGCCGAGGGCACCAGCGTGCTGACCAATGCCGCCTCCGAGCCGCATGTGCAGGCGCTGTGCCGGATGCTCTCGGACATGGGCGCCGGGGTCGAGGGGATCGGCACCTCGCGTCTGACGATCAAGGGGCGCGACCGGCTGGGCGGCACCACGCAGCGCGTGCCGGACGATCACCACGAGGTCGCGACCTTCCTCGCCTTCGGCGGCGTGACCGGCGGGCAGGTGACGGTCGAGACCGACATCATCGCCGAAATGCCGCTGATCCTCGAGCAGTTCGGCAAGCTGGGCCTTCAGTTCGAGACCCGCGAGGGTGAGGTCACGGTGACCGGCTGGACCCGACAGGTCACCCAGCCGCTGACCCAGCAGATGACCGCCAAGATCGAGGCCGCGCCATGGCCCTATTTCCCCGCCGATCTGCTGCCGCAGGCGGTGGGCGTGGCCGTGGGCTGCGAGGGCGACGTGATGTTCTGGAACAAGGTCTACGAGGGCGCCCTGGCCTGGAGTTCGGAGCTCGCCAAGTTCGGCGTGCGCGCGCATCTGTCGGACCCGCACCGGCTGATCCTCTTCGGCGGCAACCGCCTGAAACCGGCCGAGGTCGAGGCGCCCTATATCATCCGCGTCGTCGTGGGCCTTGCCATTGCCGCGATGCAGATCGAGGGGCGGTCGAAGATCCTCAAGGCCGATCCGCTGCGCCGCGCGCATCCCAACCTGATCGAGAACCTCACGCGCCTTGGCGCCGATATCGCCTGGGAGGGCTAGAGCGCGGGCAGGGGCGCCCCCAGCGCCACCATCAGCCCGCGCGTGGCATAGGCGCAGGCGATGCCCCAGCCGAAGGAGGCGAGTGTGCCGATGATGACATACTCGCCCACCGGCCCCTCGTTCTTCGCGGTCTCGAAGCGCAGCACCGATTTCGCCGCGATCAGGAAGCCGATGCCCGCGGGCTGGGCCACCAGCACCAGCAGGAAGATCAGCGCGCGCTCCAGCAGGCCGATCAGCCTGCCGCCGCCCGGCAGGCCGGGCGGCAGGGCCACATCGGTCCAGGGCGCCATCAGCAGGCCCACGGCAAAGCCGCCCGCGCGGGTGGCCAGGACAAAGCCCGCCGCGGCCGCCATTGCCGCGGGCAGCAGCGCCATGCCGGCCCAGGGGGCCGCTGACCACAGCGCCGGGGCCACGACGGCGGTGATCAGCAGCGTCGCCAGATGCGCCGCCTGATCGCCGAGGAAGGCGCGCAGTCCGGGCGGCAGCAGCAGCTTGGCGGCGTCGAGCGCCAGATGCGCCAGCGCCAGCGCGTAAAGAAGCGGGATATCCAGCCGCCCGAAGACCGCCAGCAGCACGGCCAGCACCACCAGCCCATGCGCCAGCAGCATCAGGGGGTGCCGCTTGTTCTGCGCCATGCGGTCCGGCTGCAGCACGAAATCGGCCATGACATGGGCGAAGAGGAGGGCGGCGAAGGTCTCGGTCATGGCACCCACTCATCGCTTTCGAAGGCCTCTGCCGCCTCGCGCAGGACGCCCCATCCTGCCCCGGCAAGGCGCTTCTGAACGGCCTGCCGGGTGACGCCGAGGCGCTGTGCAAGGCTGTCTTGCGTGTCGTCGGGATGCTCTATCGCCAGGGCAATCGCCTCGGCCTGTCGCTCTGTCCAGCCGCCACAGATATAGCCGGCAAGCTGGAAGATCGCCTGTTGGTACCCGCCGCCGGCACGCTCGGTGCGACAAAGGCTCAGCCGGTCGGCGCCCGTCATGCCGTCGAGTTGCCGCCCCGAGGTCGTGAAGGCCTCGCCTCGGGCGTCCGAAAGATCGGCCGTGCCGAAGGCTTCGACTGGCCCGAGGCCGGTGGCGATCCGTGTCGACAGGCCGGGATGGGCGCCTGCCAGTCTGGCCGTCATGTAGAGGCTGGCCTCAAGGCACAGGCCCGGAGTGTCCAGCAAGACCTGCCAGCCGTCCCCGCGAAACCGGGTGAACCGCAGGGCCATGTCATGGGTCTTGCCGTAGCGCGCGGCTGCATCGCCCAGAGTGGCCAGTGCCGCATCGAGCGCGGCGGCGGATAGCCTTTCGGAGGCGACGAGATCGCCGGTCAGGACCGCGAATACCTTGGGTGATGCGCCTTGCTGTCGCTCCATGTGGCAACCATTATCGGTTGCTATATGAAAAGCAACCTTATTCAGCTGCATCTGCAAAGGACGCCCAGAAGAGTTGCTATCGCGAAAGCAACCCCAACAGGGTGCCTGTTACATGAAGCCCAACTCGAGCCGCGCCTCGTCGGACATCATGTCCATGCCCCACTGCGGCTCCCAGGTGATGGCGACATCGACCTGCTTCACGCCCGGCACGGCGCCGACGGCATCGGCGACCCAGCCCGGCATCTCGCCGGCGACGGGGCAGCCCGGGGCGGTCAGCGTCATCGCGATGTCCACGGCGCTCTCGGCGTCGATCTTGATCGTGTAGACAAGGCCGAGGTCGTAGATGTTCACCGGGATCTCGGGATCATAGACCGAGCGGCAGGCCTCGACGATCTGGTCGTAGAGCGGGTGGTCGGTGTCCGACGGCGCGATGAGCGGGGTGCCGGGGGCCTGGTCTTCGGGCATGACGCGATCCTCTGCTGCAAGGCCGTGGCCTTGGGGTGGCGGGCGCCATCATAGGCGCGGCGGGTGCGGCGGTAAAGCGCGCCCGCCCCCGAGATGGGAGGGCGCGCGCCGCGATCAAGGCGCGGCCTGCGCCCTACATGTAGCGCGTCGCGTAGAAGCCGCCGATCAGGATGACCACGAAGGCGACGAAGACCAGCCCCAGCCGCCGCTCGATGAAATCGCGGATCGGCGCGCCGAACTGCCACAGCAGCGCCGCGACAAGGAAGAACCGCAGCCCCCGCGCCACGAGGCTCATCAGCAGGAAGGCCACGAGGTTCAGGCCCGTCGCGCCCGACAGGATGGTGATGACCTTGAAGGGGAAGGGCGTGACCCCGGCCACCAGCACCGCCCAGACTCCGTAGTCGTTGTAGCGGTCCGAGAAGCCGTCGAAGTAGACGTCCTTGCCAAAGAACTCGAGCACGGGCCTGCCGACGCTCTCGAAGAGGGTCGCGCCTATGACGTAGCCGCCCAGCGCCCCCAGCAACGATCCGGCCAGCGCCACAGCGGCGATGCGCCAGGCGCGGCCGGGGCGGGCGAGGATCATCGGGATCATCAGCGCATCGGGCGGGATCGGAAAGACGGAGCTTTCGGCAAAGGCGACGATGAACAGCGCCCACATGGCATGGGGCGTGTCCGCGAGGCGGATCGTCCAGTCGTAAAGGCGTCTGATCATCGCGCGTCCTGTTGCCGGGCGCGGGGGCCCTGAAGGTGATGTGCCCTAGCCGCGGCGACCGGCGAAGCGGCTTTGCCAGTCGGCCCGCTCCTCGTCGGTGATCTTGCGGAAGAGGTTCTCCGGCACGGTGAAGGGGGCACCGGGCGCCAGAGCGCTCAGCGCTGCGGCGACATCCTCGGGCCAGGCGCCGGCGCCGCCCATGGCATCGGCCATCTTGGCCGCGGCATCGGGGATGAAGGGCTGCGAGAGGACCGCGTAAAGGCGCACGAGGTTCAGCCCCAGCCGCACCTGCATTGCCGCCGTCTCGGGGTCTTCCTTGAAGGTGGACCAGGGCGCGGCGGATTGCAGGTACTCGTTCCCCGCGGCCCAGATGCCGCGCAGCTCTGCCGCGGCCTTGCGGACCTCGATCGCGTCCATCAGCTGCTCGTAACGCGCGAGCCGCGCCGTCAGATCGGCGACCAGCGCCTCTTCCCGCGGCCCGTAGGCGCCGCCCTCGGGCAGGGTCTCGCCGAACTTGGAGCGGCAGAACTTCGTCACCCGGCTGGCGAAGTTGCCCAGCACATCGGCCAGATCCTTGTTCACCGACTGCTGGAAATTCTCCCAGGTGAACTCGCTGTCGCCGGACTCGGGCGCATGGCTCAACAGCCACCAGCGCCAGTAGTCGGCGGGCAGCACCTCGAGCGCCTGGTCCATGAAGACGCCGCGGCCCTGGCTGGTCGAGAACTGGCCGCCGTCGTAGTTCAGGTAGTTGAAGGATTTGATGTAATCCACGAGCTTCCAGGGCTCGCCAGAGCCCATGATCGTCGTCGGGAAGCCGAGCGTGTGGAAGGGCACGTTGTCCTTGCCCATGAACTGGGTGTAGCGCACGTCGTCCGCGCCCTCGTCGGTGCGCCACCAGCGCTGCCAATCCGCCTCGCCCAGCCCTTTGGCATCGGCCCATTCGCCGGCGGCGGCGATGTATTCGATCGGCGCGTCGAACCAGACATAGAAGACCTTGCCCTCCATCCCCGGCCAATCGGCGTCGCCGCGCTTGACCGGCACGCCCCAGTCGAGATCGCGGGTGATCCCGCGGTCCTGCAGGCCGTCGCCGTCGTTCAGCCATTTCTTCGCAATGGAGGTTGTCAGGATCGGCCAGTCCGTCTGCGCGTCGATCCAGTCGTTGAGCTGCCCGCGCATCGCCGACTGCTTGAGAAACAGGTGCTTGGTCTCGCGCACCTCGAGATCGGTGGAGCCCGAGATCGCGCTGCGCGGATCGATCAGGTCCGTCGGATCAAGCTGCTTGGTGCAGTTCTCGCATTGATCGCCGCGCGCCCGGTCGTAGCCGCAGTTCGGGCAGGTGCCCTCGATGTAGCGGTCGGGCAGGAAGCGTCCGTCGGCATTGGAATAGACCTGCCGCTCCGAGACCTCCTCGATCAGGCCGGCCTCGGCCAGCTTGCCGGCGAAGTGCTGCGTCAGCTGGTGGTTCCGGGCGCTGGAGCTGCGGCCGTAGTGATCGAAGCTGAGGCGAAAGCCCTCTGCCAGTTCGGCCTGAACGCCATGCATCCGGGCGCAGTAATCGGCCACGGCCTCGCCGGTCTTGGCGGCGGCAAGCTCGGCCGGGGTGCCATGCTCGTCCGTGGCGCAGAGGAACAGCACCTCGTTCCCGCGTCCGCGCTGGTAGCGGGCATAGAGATCGGCGGGAAGCTGGCTGCCCACCAGATTGCCGAGATGCTTGATCCCGTTGATGTAGGGCAGGGCGGAGGTGATGAGATGGCGGGCCATGGACACTTCTTCTTTAGCGGCTCTCGGCGGTCTAGAGCAGAGAGGGATCTTTGGCCAGCCGCCGGCTGCCCTTCGCGGCGGGCAATAGGCCTGGCCAAAAGCAGATGGCCGCACCCGAAGGCGCGGCCATCTTGAGTGGTCTCAGGGCGTCCGGCCCCCGCGGGGGCCGGTGCCGTGAAGGCCTCAGGCCTTCGACTTGCGACGCGAGACGAAGCCCGCACCGGCCAGCGCGAGGACCAGCAGGCCACCGGCGGCGGGAACCGGCACGGCGGCCGCTTCGACGTCGAAGGAGTAGGTCAGCGAGACCGGCTTGTTCACGCCGGTGGCGTCGAACTGCAGCGTGAAGGGCGACGAGGTCACCATGCCGTCGAGGAAGGCAGTGGCAGCCGAGATGCCGCCCAGCTGGTAGATTTCCTCGAAGCCTTCGTCGGTGCTGTCGACACCGAAGCTGACTTTGACCAGGTCGGCGCCTTCGCTGCCGCCGGTGCCCGAGATGGCGAAGTTCGAGATCTTGACCTGGCCGGTCGGCTCGAAGGAGTAGCTGGCGGTCGAGCTGTCGCCGCCGAGGCTGAAGCCGTCGGTAAGGTAATCGCCGGCCGAGATCGGCGCGGCGGCGGCGGCCACGGGAATGGCGGTCGCGAAGAGTGCTGCTGCGATGTACGTTTTCATTGTCATCTCCAGTTGTAGCGAGGGCCCTGCGTCAGCAAGACGCTCGCCTGTTTCGTTGCGTGGCTCGTTGTCGTCCTAGTTCTAACGACGCCCAGCCACATTTGTGCCCAAGAACCGACATAAACGATCGCGGGCGGCATGACAGGCCCCCTTCTGCCATGTCGCCCGCGTACAGACCGTTTCCCGAGCATGTTAAGTCGCCCGGAACCGTTCAAAGGTTGTGCGCAACTGATCCCAAGCCTTTGAAATACTGATGTTTTAATTTGGGCTCTTTTCAAAATGACAGAACACCCCAGTCGCAGCGCGGCGCGTTTCGGTCTCCGAGTCATCACATGGATGTGAAAGGTTGCCCGCTGCTCCCCGAGGTTCCGAGAAAACATGTCCCAATTCCGCCTCAAATTGTAGCGTGCGCGCTTTGGTCGCGTACGGCCACTCGCCTGCCGGTGGTGGTGTGCCGCCGTGGGCGATTCTGGTGCCGAACGCGATCTGCTTGCTCTCTTCTGCGGGCGCGGTCAGTGTCGCGCGGCAGAATTCGCGCGCGAGCGCACCAGACGAGCGGAAGGGCAATCCATGGAACGTACAACACTGGGCCGGTCGGGCATCGAGGTTTCGGCCTGGTGCCTTGGGACCATGACCTTCGGCAACCAGACGGACGAGGCCGAGGCGCATCGCCAGATCGACATGGCGGTCGAGGCCGGCATCGATTTCCTCGACGCCGCCGAGATGTATCCGGTGAACCCGGTCAAGGCCGAGACCGTCGGCCGCACCGAAGAGATCGTCGGCAACTGGATGCGCGCCAGCCCGCGCAGCGGAGACGTGAAGATCGCCACCAAGATCAGCGGCCCCAACGGCGGCTTCGTCCGGGGCGGCAAGGGCTATGACGGCGCCACGATCCGCGAGACGATTGAGGCACAGCTGCGCCGCTTGAACGTCGAGCGCATCGACGTTTACCAGCTGCACTGGCCCGAGCGCGGCTCCTTCGCGTTCCGGCAGATGTGGTCCTACGACCCCTCCGCGCAGGATCCCGCCACCACGCGGGCGCATATGGACGATGTGCTGGGCGCGCTCTCCGACCTCACGACCGAAGGCAAGATCGGCGCCTTCGGCCTGTCGAACGAGAGCTGCTGGGGCACGACGAAATGGATCGAGCGGTCCGAGGTCACCGGCGGGCCCCGCGTCGCGGCGGTGCAGAACGAATACAACCTGCTCTACCGGCACTGGGACACCGATCTCGCCGAGATGAGCGTGAACGAGGATGTGCCGCTCTTCTCCTACTCGCCGCTCGCGGCGGGGCTTCTGACCGGCAAGTACCAGAACGGCGCCAAGCCCGAGGGCAGCCGCGCCGCGATCAACGGCGATCTGGGCGGGCGGCTGACCGAGCAGGCGCTGACGGCGGTGCAGGCCTATGCCGATCTGGCGCAGGAGCATGGCCTCGACCTGGTGCAGATGTCCCTTGCCTGGCAGCGCCAGCGGCCCTTCCCGGTGATCCCGATCCTGGGCGCCACCACCGCCGCGCAGCTTCAGCAGCAGCTGGCCGGCGCCGACCTCGTGCTGAGCGAGGCGGTGCTGACCGGCATCGATGCGATCAACAAGGCGCATCCTTTCCCCTACTGACGGCGTTGACCGCCATCTTCAGAGACCGGAGTGCGCCGATGATCCCCTGCCGTTTCCCCGCCATCCTCGGCCTCGGCCTTCTGGCCCTTGCCGCTTGCGCCCCGGCACCGGAGGCGCCGCAGGGGTTCCGCGACGCGCAGGCGCCCATCGCCTCGACCACGCGCGGTCGGCCGAGCGATCTGAACGGGCTCTGGCAGGTGGAGGCCGCCTATCCGGGCGGCCCGCTGGCGCCGGGTGACAGCGCCACCTTCCAGCTGACTGCAGAAGGGGACGGGCTTCTCAGGATCACCGGCGCCGACGGGGCGGCGCGGCTGATCCGGCTCGAGGCGGCGGGCCCCAGCCGCTGGAGCGGTGCGGGCCGCGACTGGTGGCTGCTCTGGGCCGACGACGGCTTCCGCACCATGGTGCTGGGCGCGCCGGACGGCCTGCTGGGCGCGGTGCTGAACCGGCCCGGCGCCGCCAGCCCCGACCGCAGCCGGGCGGCGCGGGAGCTTCTGGATTTCAACGGCTACGACCTTACCGCCCTGCGGGCGGGACCCTCGGCATGAGCGCTCCGGCCCAGGGGCAGCGCATCGCCGCTATCCTCGGCGCCGGGCGCACCGGCGCGGGCTGGGCGGCCCGCTTCGCGCTGATGGGCTGGGACGTGCGGATGCACGATCCCGACATGCGCGCCGCCCCGCATTTCGAGGCGGTGCTGGCCCGCGCCCGGCGCAGCCTGCCGGGCCTTCTGGATGTCGCGCCGCCGGTCGAAGGGACGGTCAGCTGGCATGCCGGGATTGCCGATGCGGTCAGAGGCGCCAGCTGGATCCAGGAAAGCGTGCCCGAGCGGCTGGACCTCAAGCAGTCCGTGCTGGCCGAGCTGGATGATCACGCGGAGCCGGAGGCAATCATCGCCTCCTCCTCGGCGGGAATCGATCTGGCGCAGCTGCAGGGCGATCTGCCGCGGCGGGGGCGGATGGTGATCGCGCGGCCGCTGGCGCCCGTCTACCTCGTGCCGCTGGTCGAGCTGGTCGCCAGCGCCGCCTCCCGCGACGAAGTCGTGGAACAGGCCCGCAGCACCCTGCTGTCGCTGGGCTGCTACCCGCTGCGCATGGGGCGCGAGGAACACCTGATGGGCCGCCTCTCGGCCGCGCTCTGGCAGGAGGCGGCGCAGCTTGTCGCCGATGGCGCGGCGGATGCCGAGACGGTCGATGACGCGCTGCGGCACGGCGCGGCGCTTCTCTGGACGCAGACGGGCCTTTTCGGCACCGGCCCGATCGCCGGCGAGGACCTGCGCGTCGAGGTCGAGGAGCCGGTGCAGACCGAGAGCGACCCGCTCTCGGGCATGCCGCGGGCGCCGAGGCGGGCGCAGCCGCTGCACGATGTCATCGACCGGCTCGAGGCGCGGGCCGGCGGTCTGCCGGATGGCCGCGATGCCCCGCAGGAGGTGCGCGATGCCGCCCTCTCCTCGCTCTTGCGCGGGCTCAAGGGGGCGGATTGGGGCGCCGGCCGGCTGCTGCGCGGCATGGATCGCCGCTACGACGACACCCCCGATCTCGAGGCGCTGGCCCTGACCAGCCCGTTGCCCACCGCCAGCCGCACGATCCCCGTCGACTGGGTCGGGCAGGATGGCTGCGTCGCAGAATGGCGCGTGGCCGAGCTGATGGACGGCGCGACATGGCGGCTGCTGCGCATGGTCGGTTGCGACGAGGCCGAGGGCGATCATCAGGGCGGCGGCGGCCCCAGCGACCGCGGCGAGACCTTCCTCATGGCCGAAACGCATCTGCGCCACCTTGGCGTTGCGCGCGCCGGCGACGCCGTCACGGTCGAGACGCAGGTGCTGAGCTTTCAGGGGCGTCACCTGCAGCTGTTCCACAAGCTCTGGCTCGACAAGCGGCTGGTCGCCTCGGCGGAGGTGCTGCTGGTCCATGCCGACCGGCGCGAGAGGCGCCCCACGGTGCCGGCCGCGGATCTGGCAGCGCGGCTCTCGGCGCTGGCCGCGGCGCATCAGCGCCTGCCGCGCCCCGAGGGGTCCGGCCGCGTCGCCATGCGGCCCGAGCCGGAGGTCTGACGCCGCGGGGGCGGGCCTGCAGAAAGCGGCGACGGAATGCAGGCCGCGCGCCGTTGGAGAGGGCATCAGGGGCCTGAAGCGCCCCGCCCAATCCAGAGGTTACCCGATGACGCGCATCCTACTCGCCACCGCCGCCCTCGCCGCGCTGACCGCCGGCGCCGCCACCGCGCAGGGCCGGGACCGCGGCCCCCATATGGGCCGCGGCATGCCCCCGATGATGGGGCCGATGATGGACATGGAGCGCCTCGACGCGGATGGCGACGGCGCCGTCACCGCCGCCGAGATCGATCAGGCCATGGCGACGCGCTTTGCCGCGGCGGACACCAATGGCGACGGCGCCCTCTCGGCCGAGGAGATGGCCGCCGAGGCGGAGCGGATGCGCCAGGAGGCGCTGCTGCGGCAGATGCAGCGCCTGATCGGCCACATGGACGCGGATGACGACGGCCTTCTGCAACTGGCCGAGATCGAGGCGCGCGCCCCCTCGTCCGAGGCGCTGCTCGACCGGCTGGACCGCGACGATGACGGCAGCCTCTCGGCCGAGGAGCTTGAGCCTCCGCGCGGGCCCCGGGGCTGGGGGCGCGGCGGCCCTTGGGGGCATCGCGGCGGACCCGGTGGCGAAGGGCGCCACGGCCCGCGCGGCGGCCCGGCTGCCGAAGAGGCGCGGCCCGGGGCCGATGCGCCGCAGGACGAATGAGCATGTCCTCCGGCGCGATGAGCCTGGGGCCAGCCCCGGCGCGGCTGCGCCGGGGCACCGCCGTCCGGGGCGCTGGACGGCTGCAGATGCAGGCCGTACCACCCCCTGAAGCGCGAGAGGATGCGAGGCTGGCCCTGACCGGATTGTCCGATGGCGACCTGCTGGTGGCCTATGCCGCCGGGCAGGAGGCTGCGGCCCAGCTGCTGACGGAGCGGCTGGTGCCGCGCGTCTATGCTCAGGCCATGCGAATGCTGGCCGACCGGGCCGAGGCCGAGGACGTGGCGCAGGACGCCATGCTGAAGCTCTGGCAGGTGGCGCCCGACTGGCGCGAGGGCGAGGCGCAGGTGACCACCTGGCTCTACCGCGTGACCGCGAACCTCTGCATCGACAGGCTGCGCCGGCGGCGCCGGACCGCGCCGCTCGAGGCCGCGGCCGAGCCACCCGATCCCGCGCCCGGCGCCGCCGAGCGCCTGCAGGGCGCGGCGCGAAACCGCGCCCTCAGCGAGGCGCTGGCCAGCCTGCCCGAACGGCAGGCCCGCGCCGTTGCGCTGCGCCACCTCGAGGGGTTGGGCAACCCGGAGATCGCCGGGATCATGGACATCGGGGTCGAGGCGGTGGAAAGTTTGACCGCCCGCGGCAAGCGGGCGCTCGCGCGCCTGCTGTCGAAGCGCCGGGCGGAACTGGGGTACGAGGATGAGTGACAGGATCGAGACCCCGCCGGGCGGGGCGGCCGGGGATGCACGGGCCGAGGATGCGCTTGACGCGCTGCTGGGCGAGGTCAGCCAGCGGGCCGAGGCGCCGGGCGAGGCGCTGATGGCGCGCATCGCGGCGCAGGGCAGGGCGATGCAGCCACGGCCCGGTGCGGCGGCGCCCTCAGGGCAGGGCGCGGGTTGGCTGCGGGCGCTGCTGGGCGGCTGGCCCGTGGCCGGCGGTCTTGCCGCCGCCGCGGCGGCCGGCGTGATGATCGGCGGCGCGCCGCCCGCTGCCCTGACCGCCTTCGCCTCGGACGTGATGGGGCAGACGGTGTCCTACAGCCTGCTGTCGGACGCGGACCTCTACGGGCTGGAGGACTGAGCATGGCCCAGCCCCCGACCCCGCCGCGCCGCTTTCGCTGGCTGCTGATCGCCTCGCTGGCGCTGAACCTCGCCGTTGCCGGGCTGGTGCTGGGCGCCGTGCTCTTCGGCCCGGCGCGTCACGGCCCGCCGCGCAACGTCGACTTCGCGCTTGGCCCCGTGGTGCGGGCGCTGGGGCCCGAGGTGATGCGCGACATCCGCGAGACCATGCGCGCCGATCCTGCCCTGCGCCCGCCGGGCCGCGGCGAACGGCGCGCCTTCGAGGAGACCCTGCTGGAGGCCCTGCGCGCCGAGCCCTTCGTGCCGGAGGCACTGTCGCGCCAGCTGGGGGCGATGCGCCAGCGCGTGACGGCGGTGCAGACCGCCGCGCAGGAGGCCGCCGTCGCCGCGCTGGAGGCCTTGTCTCCCGAGGAGCGCGCCGAGATCGCCGACCGGCTGGAGCGCGAGATGCAGGAAGGGCAGGGCCGGGGGCCGCGGGACTAGCCGTCGGGCTGCGCCGTGGCCCGCTGCGCCTCGCGCAGCACGTAGACGCGGATCGCTGAGGCGAGGCCGATCTCGCCGCGAGCGGCGTCGATCTCGGCGGCGAGGCGGTTCAGCGGCAGGCCCCGCGCGGCGGCGCTGGCGCGGAAGCCCTGCCAGAAGGCCTCTTCCAGCGAGACCGAGGTCCGGTGCCCCTGCAGCGTCAGGGAGCGTTTGACCGGCCGCCCCTCAGCCGCGATCGTCATCGCCCTGCGGCCCCCGCTCGCGCCGATGCGCCTCGATCCGGCGCGCCTCGGCCTCTTCGCGGGCCGTCTGCAGCGCCGTCTCGGCCTTGGTGCGGCCGAAGCGGGCTGCATTCTCGTCGGCGCGGGCCCGCTTCTCGGCCCGCGCCTTCTGCTTGCGCAGCCGGTTCAGATTGACCGGCGCGCTGCTCACTTCGGGCCGATCATGTCTTCGGGCCGGACCACGCGGTCGAAGGTCTCGGCATCCACGAAGCCGAGGTTGATTGCCTCCTCGCGCAGGGTGGTGCGGTTCTTGTGCGCGGTCTTGGCCACCGTCGTCGCGTTGTCGTAGCCGATGGTCGGGGCGAGGGCGGTGACCAGCATCAGGCTTTGCTGCATCAGGCTCTCGATCCGGTCGCGGTCGGCGCGCAGCCCGGCGATGCAGTTGTCGGTGAAGGCGCGCGCGGCATCGCCCAGAAGTTGCATGGATTGCAGCACGTTGTAGGCCATCATCGGCTTCATCACGTTCAGCTCGAAATGCCCCTGGCTGCCAGCAAAGCCGACGGCGGCGTCGTTGCCCATGACATGGGCGCAGACCTGCGTCAGCGCCTCGACCTGCGTCGGGTTCACCTTGCCCGGCATGATCGAGGAGCCGGGCTCGTTCTCGGGCAGCAGCAGTTCTCCCAGCCCGGTGCGGGGGCCGGAGCCCATGACGCGGATGTCATGCGCGATCTTGTAAAGCGTGACGGCGACCGAGCGCAGCGCGCCCGACATCTCGACCATGGCGTCGTGCGTGGCGAGCGCCTCGAACTTGTTGGGGGCGGTGACGAAGGGCAGGCCGGTGATCTCGGCCATCTTCTGCGCCACGGTCTCGCCCCAGCCCTTGGGGGTGTTCAGCCCGGTGCCGACGGCGGTGCCGCCCTGCGCCAGCTGGTAGATCGCCGGCAGCGCGGCCTTCACCCGGCGCAGGCCTTGGCCCAGTGCATGGACGTAGCCCGAGAATTCCTGCCCCAGCGTCAGGGGCGTCGCATCCATCATGTGGGTGCGGCCAATCTTGATGATATCCTCGAAGCTTGCGGCCTTTTCCTCGAGTGCTGCATGAAGATGCTCGAGCCCCGGGATCAGCACGTCGCGCGCCGTCGTGGCGACCGCGATATGCATCGCCGTGGGGAAGGTGTCGTTCGAGGACTGGCCCTTGTTGACGTCGTCGTTGGGATGGACCGGGTCCTTCGACCCCATCGTGCCGCCCAGCATCTCGATCGCGCGGTTCGAGATGACCTCGTTGGCGTTCATGTTCGATTGCGTGCCGGAGCCGGTCTGCCAGACCACCAGCGGGAAGTGATCGTCGAGCTTGCCTTCTGCCACCTCGGCGGCGGCGGCGGCGATGGCATCGGCCTTGCCGGCGTCGAGCGCGCCGCGGTCCTTGTTGGCCAGGGCGCAGGCCTGCTTGATCACGCCGAGCGCCCGGACGAGGGCGAGGGGCTGCGTCTCCCAGCCGATGGGAAAGTTTTGCAGGCTGCGCTGTGTCTGCGCGCCCCAGTACTTGTCCGCCGGCACGTCGAGCGGGCCGAAGCTGTCGGTTTCAACGCGGGTCTGGGTCATTGCGGCATCCTCGGTTGCAGGCTCGCGCGCTTTTTGCGTCAAGCAGACCCATCCCGCAATGTTTCAATTGCGCCCGGCGCCGTCTGGGCAAAGAGACCGCCGCCCGGTCCCTGCGCGCGCAGGCGGAACCCGGCAGGCCAGTAGCGGATTTCGCAGCGGCTGCCGAAGAGTTTCAGCATCGAGGCGCGCACGAACAGGCTGCCATAGCCGGAATGGGTCGGCTCGCGGATCGGGGGGCCGTCGCGTTCGGCCCAGGTCAGGACCACGGCGCCGGTCTTGTCAGGATGGCTCAGCTCGAGGTCCACGCGGCCCTGCGGCGTCGAAAGCGCACCGTATTTGACCGCGTTGGTCGCCAGCTCGTGCAGGCAGAGCGCCAGCTGCCGCGCCGGTTCGGGCTGGAGTGGCAGGGAGGGGCCCCGGATTGACACCGCCTCGCGCGAGGCGCCGTGCGGGCGCAGGATGCGGCCGGCGATATCCTCGAACAAGGCGGTGTCCTGCAGCCCGGCACTCAGCGTGCCATGGGCAGCGGTCAGCGCGTCGAGCCGCGCGATGAAGGCATCCATCGCCTCGAGCGGCGGGGCGGTGCGCTGGGTCATCTTCGCCATGGAGCGGATCGAGGAGACGAGGTTCTTGTTCCGGTGCCGCATCTCGCGCAGTTCGGCCGCCGTGGGCTGGTGCGCCATGTCCGGCGATGGAAACTCGTGGCCGGTCGACAGAAGCCGCGTGACCGTCCCGTCCGGCGCCCGCAGCGGAATGAGCTGGAAGATCGCCCGGGCGCGGCCGTCCCCGGCGGTGCGCGTGATCTCGTCATGGCGGCTGGAGATGCCCTGCGTGGCCAGCGCCACGGCAGCCTCCATCCGGTGCTGCAGGGCGGGGTCGTAGCTGAACCATGGACCCGTGGCGAAGGGCGTGCCCTTCACCTCCTCGAGTGTCAGGCCGACGGCATCAAGGCCGCTCTGGCAGATGTGCTCGATCATGCCGTCGGCATCCAGCACCGAGGCGAAGCCGAGCGTGCCCTCGATGATCTGGTACAGCAGGGGCGGGATCGGCGGCATGGGCGGCCCTCGATAACGGAACTTGGCACGCCTTCAGGGGGCTGCGGGGACAACCTAGGGGCGATCATGTTGCGAGTCACGTCTCTGATGCGGTTGGTCAGGAGCGGACAGATGGCCGAGGTATAACACCTTTGATATAATAAATCGCTTTACTAGCATTTGACGCGCATGGCTCGCGACGGTTAGGCAGGTATTAACGGGCGATAGGAGCGTCCGGCGGCCCCCGGGCCGCACCGAGGAGGACACCGTCAGATGACCGGCCGCCGTGCCGGCGCTCGCGCGGCGCGGGCCTGCCCTTTCGGGGCATGCGCGCCCGTGCCGGCGCATAGCGTCCATCTGCAGCGAAGGAACTACAGCGCATGAAAGTCAGCGCCGACCTGCACCGCGAATTCACCGTCGCCCGCATCGACGACAGGCTCTACTCGGCCTTCATCGAGCATATGGGCCGGGCCATCTACGAGGGCATCTACGAACCCGGGCACCCCAGCGCCGACGAGCACGGCTTTCGCGGCGACGTGCTGCAATACGTCAAGGACCTGAAGATCCCGGCGATCCGCTACCCGGGCGGCAACTTCGTCTCGGCCTACGACTGGAAGGACGGCATCGGTCTGAAGGAGGATCGGCCCGTCCGTCTGGACCTGGCCTGGCGCAGCAAGGAGACGAACCAGGTCGGCATCAACGAATTCGGCATCTGGGCGGAGAAGGCCGGCATCGACATGATGCTGGCGATGAACCTCGGCACCGCCGGGATCAAGGAAGCCCGCGAATACGTCGAATACGTCACCCATCCGGGCGGCACGACATGGTCGGACCTGCGCCGCAGCCACGGGCAGGAGACGCCCTGGGACGTGAACATGTGGTGCCTGGGGAACGAGATGGACGGCCCCTGGCAGGTCGGCCACAAGGAGGCCAAAGAATACGGCCGCCTCGCCGACGAGACCGGCAAGGCGGTGCGTGGCCTCAACCCCAATGCCGAGCTGATCGTCTGCGGCAGCTCCAACGACGCCATGCCGACCTATCCCGACTGGGAGCGGGGCGTGCTGGAAGAGTGCTACGACACCGTCGATTACATCAGCCTGCACAAGTACTTCGGCAACTCCAGCAACGACACGCTGAACTTCTTCGGCAAGATCGAGGAGACGGGCCGCTACATCCAGGCGATCGCCGGGGTCATCGACTTCGTGCAGGCCAAGAAGCGGTCGAAGAAGAAGGTCGGCATCTGCTTCGACGAGTGGAACGTCTGGTATCACATCCGCGGCCAGGACGAGAAGAACTGGAAGAGCTGGGACTGGCCCGAGGCGCCGCATCTTCTCGAAGAGGACTACAACTTCGAGGATGCGCTCTTCGTCGCCGGCCTGCTGAACGAATTCATCCGCCGCAGCGACCGGGTGCGCATCGCCGCCATCGCCCAGCTGGTGAACGTGATCGCGCCGATCCGGACGCTGGCCGGCGGTGCCGCCTGGCGCACGACGATCTACTGGCCCTACCAGATGGCCTCGCTGTATGGCCGCGGCATCGCGCTGAACGTCGCCGTCGACGGGCCGACCTACAACTGCGAGGTCAGCCAGGACGTCCGCTACATGGACATCTCGGCGGTGCATAACGACGGCGAGGGGATGGTCACGGTCTTCATCGTGAACCGCCACCTGACCGAGGAGGCCGAGCTCGACATGCGGCTGACCGGCTTCGACGGCGCGACCCTCGCGATGCATCAGGTCATGCAGGGCCACGATCTGCAGGCGACCAACATGCCCGATGCCCCCGACCGGGTGGCGATGCAGAAGGGCGAGGGCGTCGGTGTCGAGGACGGCCGGCTGAAGGGCAAGCTCGCGCCGCTGTCCTACCACGTCGTCCGGCTGAAGGTCTGAGGCGATGAGCGGCGTCACCCTGACATCGGTCTCGAAGAAGTTCGGCGAGGTGGAGGTGATCCACGACGTCTCGATGGAGATCGCCCAAGGCTCCTTCGCCGTCTTCGTCGGCCCCTCGGGCTGCGGGAAATCCACACTGCTGCGGATGATCGCCGGGCTCGAGGAGACCTCGGGCGGGCGGATCGAGATCGAGGGCAGGGACGTCACGCGCGAGGAGCCGTCGAACCGCGAGGTCGCGATGGTCTTCCAGAACTACGCGCTTTATCCGCACCTGTCGGTCTTCGAAAACATGGCCTTCTCGCTGCGCCTCGCGAAGGCCAGCAAGGAGGAGACGAAGGCAAAGGTCGAGGAAGCGGCAGAAATCCTGCAGCTGACCGACCAGCTCAAGAAAAGGCCAAAGGAGCTGTCGGGCGGGCAGCGTCAGCGCGTGGCCATCGGCCGCGCCATCGTTCGCCAGCCCAAGGTCTTCCTCTTCGACGAGCCGTTGTCCAACCTCGATGCCGAGCTGCGCGTGCAGATGCGGTTGGAGCTGGCCCGGCTGCACCGGCAGATCGGCGCGACGATGATCTACGTCACCCACGACCAGGTCGAGGCGATGACGCTGGCCGACGACATCTTCGTGCTGAAGGGCGGCTATGTGCAGCAATCCGGCGCGCCGCTCGACCTGTACGACGATCCGACGAACCGCTTCGTCGGCGGCTTCATCGGCAGTCCGGCGATGAACTTCCTGCCCGGACGGGTCGAGGCGGTGCAGGACGGCCGGATGACCGTCGCCATCGATGGCAGCGATGGCGCCCGGATGGAGGCTGCGCGGCCCGCCGCCTTGTCGCAGGGCGACGCCGTTGTGCTGGGCGTGCGCCCCGAGCACCTGGACCTGGCAGAGACCGGCCCGAGGGTCCGCGTCGAGATGGCCGAGGCGCTTGGCGGCGTGTCGTACCTGCACGCGAAGATGGCCGATGGCCGACAGGTCGTGATCGAGCGTCGCTCGATCCGCGACCGGCTGGAGGGCGAGGAGGTCGCGCTGACCGCCAGACCCGACGATATCCTCGTCTTCTCCCCTGAAGGGGAGCGGCTGAGGTGACATTGAAACGCAAGGGAGGAGACAGGATGATCAATCTCAGGACGACCATGGCGGCAAGCCTTGCCGCGCTGATGGCCATGCCCGCAGCGGCTCAGGAAACCGTGGTCTGGTGGGACTTTCTCGCCGGCGGCGACGGCGTTCGCATGAAGTCGCTGATCGAGCAGTTCAACGAAGAGCACCCGGAGATCCAGATCGACGGGACGACGCTTGAATGGGGCGTGCCCTTCTACACCAAGGTGCGCACTTCTGCCGCCGTGGGGCAGGGCCCCGACGTCATGACCTACCACCTCAGCCGGCTGCCGCTGGCGCTGGAGGAGGGCGTGCTCAGCCCGATCACCGATGAGGACATGCAGGTCGCCGGCCTCTCCGAAGAGGACTTCTTCCCTTCGGCGCTCGAGGCGGCCAAGGGGCCGGACGGTCAGCTTTACGCCGTGCCCTTCGATATCCATTCGATCGTGCTCTACTACAACAAGAGCTACCTCGAGGGGACCGATTACCTCGACGAGAACGGCGAGCTGACCGGCATCGACAGCCTCGAGTCCTTCGAGGCGGCGCTGCAGGCCGCGGCCGCGAACGGCGCCAACCCGCCGCTGAGCTACCAGACCGGCGGTGAAGGCGGCGTTTGGCGCATCTTCTACACGCTGCTGGCGCAACAGGGCGGAGAGTTCATCGTCGACGGCGAAGTTCTGCCCGGCGACAATGCCGACAAGGCCGTGACCGCGCTGCAGACCATGCGCCATTGGGCCGAAGAAGGCTGGACTCCCGAGCAGGCCGAATACGAAGCCTCCGTCGCGCTGTTCAGCTCGGGACAGTCGGCGTTCCAGATCAATGGTGTGTGGGAAGTGCCGACGCAGGTCGACATGGCCGAGGCCGGCACGCTGGGCTACGAATGGGGCGCCGTGCAGGTTCCGACCCTGATGGGCACCGAGGCGACCTGGGCCGACAGCCACGCCTTCGCGATCCCGGTCCAGGGCGATGAAGAGATGTCGCCCGAGAAGCGCGAGGCGGTGATGACCGTCATCGGCTGGATGGAAGAGCATGCGATCCAGTGGGCCAGCGCAGGTCACATCCCGGCCTACCGCCCGATCACGGAGAGCGACGAGTACCAGCAGATGGAGCCCAACGCGACCTATGCCTCGTTGGCCGATACCGCCGTCTTCGATCCGCGCGACCCGATCGCCGGCGTCGCCTCTCCGGTCTACGATCAGGCGCTGAACATCATGGTTCCGGCCATCGCCGGCTACCTCTCGCCCGAAGATGCCGTGGCGCAGATGCAGTCCGACCTCTCCGGCATGATGCAGTAAACGACCGCCGGGCGCGGTGGTCCCCGCGCCCGGCCCGATCGAAGGAGCGCCCGCCGTGGCCGTCATCCGCAACCGTCGCAGGGAAATGGTCAACGCCTACGTGTTGATCTTTCCGTTCGTTGCCATCTTCAGCCTCGTCTTTCTCTGGCCGACCATCGAGGTCGTTCGCCTGAGCTTCACCAACGCCCCGCTCGTGGGCGAGGGGGAATGGGTCGGGCTGGACAACTACAAGCGCCTGCTCTCGGATCGGTTGTTCTTTACCGCTCTGAAGAACAACGGCTATTTCCTTTTGCTGACGGTTATCCCGACGACGCTGCTGGCGCTGGGGATTGCGCTGATGGTCAACCGCCTGAAGGGGCGGATGCAGGCCTTCGTGCTGGCGATCTTCTTTCTGCCCTACATCCTGCCCGTGTCCGTCGTGACGATGATCTGGAGCTGGATGCTCGACCAGCAATTCGGCGTCGTCCAGCCGCTGCTCGAGATGGTCGTCGGTAAGCGGGTGAAGGTATTCCAGAATCCTTATTGGGTCATGCCGATGATCGCGCTGGTGACGGTCTGGTGGACCAATGGGTTCAATGTGCTGCTGTTCATCGCCGGCCTGCGCAACATCCCGACCGAGCTTTATGAGGCCTCGGCCCTCGACGGCGCGACGAAGCGTCAGCAGTTCTTCAAGGTGACCTGGCCGCTGCTCTGGCCGGTGACGGCGCTGGTCCTGACCCTGCAGCTGATCCTTCAGCTGAAGATCTTCGACCAGGTCTATCTCCTGTCTCAGGGCGGACCGTTCAACTCGTCCTACGTGCTGTTGATGCTCGTCTACCGCGAAGCCTTCCAGCTGAACCACGGCGGCTATGCCTCGGCGGTGGCGCTGGTGCTGTTCCTGCTGATCGTCGTCGTCTCGGTCCTGCAATTCCAGCTTCTGCGCCTAGGAGGCCGTCGATGAGCCTTGCCACAGCTTCCGCCGTTCCCTCTCAGGGCGCGGTCAAGTCCCGCTCCCGCCGGATTGAGAACGGGCTGATCTCGGTCTTCACGCTCGTCGCCTGCGCGATCTGGTTCTTCCCGATCTACTGGGCCTTCGTCACGTCGATCCGGTCGGAAGAGCGGGCGGTCAGTGCAGGGGCGGGCGTGGTGCCGGACGAGTTCAACCTGTCCAACTACGTCGAGGTGCTGACCGGCACCAAGCTTCCCCTGTGGTACTGGAATTCGATCGGAACCTCGCTGATCATCACCGCGGCGGTCATCGCCACCGGCATGATGTGTGCCTATGCCCTCAGCCAGATGCGCTTTCCGGGGCGGCGGCTGCTGTACGGCGTGGTGCTGGCCTGCTTCATGATCCCGGCGCAGGCGCTGGTGGTGTCGCAGTTCATGTTGATGAACGACATGGACCTCGTGAACAAGTGGGGTGGGATCATCCTGCCGCAGCTGATCGTTCCCGTTGTCATCATCGTCTACAAGCAGTTTTTCGACGCCATCCCGCAAGAGATGCGCGAAGCCGTGCTTCTGGACGGCGGCGGGGACTACACGCTGCTGTGGCGTGTCTACATGCCGCTGAACTGGGGCATCACGACCGCCCTGGCGATCATCACCTTCATCGGCGCCTGGAACAGCTTCCTCTGGCCGTTCCTGATCATCACCACCGAGAACCAGATGACGATTCCGGTCGGTATCACGCAGGTCAACGACGCCTTCGGCGTGTTCTATGCCCGGCTCATGTCGGTGGCGCTTCTGGGCGCGATGCCGGTGGCCCTGGCCTATCTGATCTTTCAGCGGCGGGTGACCGAGGCGGTCATGATCTCGTCCGGGGTCAAGGGCTAGCGCGGCAGCGCCGCCACCATGAGGTCGATGAAGCGGCGCACCCGCGGCTCGAGCAGGCGCCGCTCGGGGTAGAGGGCGGTGACCGCGATCGCCTCGGTCGTGTGATCGGCCAGGACGGGCTGCAGCCGGCCGGCCTCGATCTCGGGGTCGGCGAGGAAGCCGGGCAGCAGCGCGATGCCGAGGCCCGAGAGGGCGGCATCGCGCAGCGCCTCGCCGCTGCCAAGGCTTAGCCGCCCGCGCGCCGGGACGGTCTGCCACGCCTCCGCGCCCGTTGCGCGCAGCCGCCAGGCTTGCCGCCCGGCGCTTCCGCTGAAGGGCAGGCAGGCGTGATCGGCCAGATCGGTTGCGTCTCGTGGCCCGGGCCGGGCGGCAAGGTAGCCCGGCGCGGCACAAAGCCTCGTGCCATGGCGGGCTACCACGCGGGCGGTCAGCCCGGCATCCGGCAGCCTCTCGCCGCCGATCCGCACGGCAAGGTCATGGCCCGCCTCGACGATGTCGGTCGTGCGGTCCGAGAACTCGACCTCGGCCCGAAGCTCGGGCCAGTCGCGCAGGAAACGCTGCACCAGCGGCATCAGCACGATCCGCCCATAGGCATCCGGCACCGTCAGCCGCAGCGTGCCGCGCGGCGTGCCGGCGCCCTCGCTGACGCTGGCCTCGGCCTGGCGGACGGAGGCGCGGACCTGCAGCGCATGGGCGTGGAAGCGCGCGCCTTCCTCCGTCAGGCCAAGACGCCGCGTCGTGCGGCTGAGCAGCCTCGCGCCAAGCCGCTCTTCCAGCCGGGCGACGGCCTTGCCCGCGGCCGAGCGCGACAGCCCCTGCGCGCGGCTGCCTGCGGCGAAGCCGCCAGCCTCGACCACCGACAGGAAGATCAGGATATCGCCGAGGTTCGCGCCCTGCACGAAGCTCCTCCGTCTTGTCGACCCAGTGGCGACGCATATTCGCCAATCGCATCCCTATCTCGATATCGCAGGCGGTTTAACCCCGCATCGACGATCCCGAGGACCCTATCGATGACCATCACACCAGCCACTGACCCCGTCCGGGGCCTCAACCCGCCCACGCTGCCGGATGCCGGGGCGGTCGGCTATTCGCAGATCACCACGGTGGAGCCGGGCCGGCTTGCCTTCGTCTCGGGGCAGGTCGCCTGGGGGAGCGGCGGCGAGAGGCCGCCCGAGGGCCTCGAGGCGCAGACGCGGCAGGTCGTCTCGAACCTGCGCGCGGCGCTCGAGGCGGTGGGGGCGGCGCCGAAGGACATCGCCATGCTGCGCTGCTACATGACCGACCTGCGCCCCGAGACGCAGGACATGGTCATGCCCTGCCTCGCGGAGCTTTTGCAGGGCGCGCAGCCCAGCCTGACGGGCATCGGCGTCGCCGCGCTGGCGACGCCCGATTTGCAGATCGAGATCGAGATGGTTCTGCGCCTGCCGGACTGATCCCGGCGCGCGGCGGAGTGGTGGCCTAGCCCTTGGCGAACCGCCACTCCGTCACCTGGCGGAAGGTCTCGCCCGGGCGCAGGGCGATCGAGGGGAACTCGGGATGCGAGGGCGCATCGGGCCAGAGCTGCGCCTCGATCGCGAGGCCGGCATAGGTCGGCAGACCCGCCGCGTCGGTATTGCGCCCGTCGAAGACCTGCAGCCCCGGCGCGGTGCTGGCCATGCGCAGGGTCACGCCGCCTGCCTCGAGCATCGCGACCTCGCGCAGCTCCACCTCGGCGCTGGCGGTGCAGAAGTTGTGATCGAGCGGCGGCGCGCCCGGCACGACGCGCTTGCCCGCGCGAAAGTCGTAATCGCCGCCCTCGACCGGCGCGATCTCGCCCGTCGGAAGCACCTCGTCGTCGGTGGGCGTGTAGCTGTCGGCATGGACCGTCAGCCGATGGTCGGTCACGCTGTGGCTGCCATCAAGGCACCAGTAGCTGTGATTGGCGAGGTTGAAGAGCGTCTCGGCATCGGACACCGCCTCAAGCTCCAGCCGGAGCGTCGCATCCGCCTGCAGCGACCAGCGCGCCGTGATGCGGCGGTTGCCGGGAAAGCCGTCGATCCCGTCCGGCAGGTCCAGCACCAGCGTCGCGGCATCATCCGCCTCTTCGGCGACCTGCCAGTTGCGCGACCAGGTGCCCTGCCGCCCGCCGTGCAGCAGCGAGTTGATATGATTGGCCTCGAAGCGGTACTCGGTCCCGGCGATCTCGACCCTGGCGCCCGACAGGCGGTTGGCGACGGGGCCGACGATGGCGCCGAAATAGCCCATCGCACCCTCGTAATCGGCGATGTTATCCGAGCCGAGCGTCAGGTCGTGCCCGACGCCCTCGAGGCGCAGGCTTTGCAGGACGGAGCCGCGGGTCAGCAGGGTCGCGGTCAGCCCGTGGCCGGTCAGGGTGACAGCCTCGACGCTCTCGCCCCGGCTGTCGGTGGCAAAGGGGGTGCTCATGGCAGGCTCCTTCAGAGGATCACTTGATGCTCGGCTTGGCCCTTGGCCTCGACCTCCACGACGAAGGTCTGCCCGCTCAGCGGTTTCTCGGAAAAGGCGCTCTCCGCGAGGCCCACGGCGGCGCTGGTGCAGTAGAGGGTCGAGGATCCGGCGCCCGCGAAGGCGGGGCAGGTCACCTGCTCGGCCGGGATCGCGACGGCGGCGATCTCCTGCCCCTCGGTGTCGTAGGCGGCGACGCGGCCGCTGCCCCATTGCGCGCTCCACAGCCGCCCGTCCTGATCCGTGACGGCGCCGTCGGGCGCATGGCCGGCGGCGTTCAGATCGACATGCACCTCGGGCTCGCCCTCGGGCCAGCCGTCCTTGTCCGACAGGCGCTGGCGCATGATCTTCTTGGTCGGCGTATCGGCGAAATAGGCGGTGCCGCCATCGGGCGAGAAGCAGATGGCATTGGGAATGGTGATGCCGGGGTAAAGCTGGCGCAGCTCGCCCTTGTAGAAGCGGTAGATCGCGCCCGCGCCGTGTTCGGCGCCGCGCCCCATGGTGCCGATCCAGAAGCCGCCGAATGGGTCGGCGCGCCCGTCGTTGCAGCGCGTGACGGGCTGGTCGGCCTCCAGCGGGCAGAGGTCCTCGGTCTTGCCGGTTTCCAGATCGAAGCGCATCAGCGCCACGTCCGAGGCGACCAGCAGTGTGCCCTCGTCGACCCAGCCGGCAGCCGAGACGGTGCGGTCAAAGCCCCAGTGCCGCCCCTTGCTGTGCAGGCGGCGGGCCATGATGTCGAACCAGAACAGCTCCTGCCGCTGCGGATGGTAAAGCGGGCCTTCGCCCAGCAGGCAGAGCGTGTCGTCGTAGACGGCGGCGTCGGTCATGATGTGGTCCCTCCCATGGGCGGGCTGCTCCTCCGCAGCCCGATGATGTCAGCTTGCGAAGGCGGCGTCGTAGGCCGCGACGATCTCGGCGGCCTTCGTCGCGGTGTCCTGCACCGTCTGCCCCGGCTTGTAGAGCGCGCTGCCAAGGCCGAAGCCATCGGCCCCCGCCGCGCGCCACTCGGCGAAGCTGTCCGGCCCGGCGCCGCCCACGGCATAGACCGGCACTTCGCGCGGCAGCACCGCGCGCATCGCCTTGAGGCCGGCGGGCCCAACTAGCTCGGCGGGGAAGATCTTCAGGCCCGTGGCCCCGGCGTCCAGCGCGGCGAAGGCCTCGGTCGGCGTCATCACGCCGGGCCAGCTTTGCAGCCCGAGGTCGCGGCTGGCGCGGATCACCTCCGCGTTGCAGTTCGGGCTGACGGCGATCTTGCCACCGACCAGCGCCAGCTCGGCCACCTGCTCGCGGCGCAGCACGGTGCCGGCGCCGATCACGGCGCGGCTGCCCATCGCCTCGACCATGACGGCGATGCTCTTGAAGGGGTCGGGCGAGTTCAGCGGCACCTCGATCACGGTGATGCCGGCCTCGACCAGCGCCTCGGCGGTCTGCACGGCCTCTTCGGGGCGGATGCCGCGCAGGATCGCGATCAGGGTGCGTGTCATTGCTGGTCCTTCCAGGCGGCCGTCAATCCGGCCAGTGTGGTATCGGTGGCATCGAAGGCCTCGGCCGGGACGCCCTGCGCGGTCAGCGCGCGGGCATAGAGCGCGGCGAGGGGGCCGGCGCCGATCAGCGCCACCTCGCGGCCCAGCCAGTAGGGCTTGGCCGCCGCGAGTTCCGCGCCGATCAGCAGGCCAGAAAGGCGCCCGCGCGCGGCGCGCGGCTCCAGACCGTCCAGAAGGCCCGCGGCGCGGATGCCGAAGAGGCCGCCGGCCAGCCGCTCGGGGCGGGACAGAGTCTCGGAGACCGCCGCGTCGAAGGCGGCGACCTCGGTCTCCTCCGCGGTCAGCGAATGGCGCAGCACCGAATGCTCGGCCAGCGCGGCATAAAGCTCTCCGGTCATGAAGCTGCGGAAGCTGACGACCTCACCGGCGCTGATCTCGGCCCATTTGGAATGGGTGCCGGGCAAGCAGACGACGCCGTCCCAGCCGGGGCGCAGGGCGATCAGCCCGGCGATCTGCGTCTCCTCGCCGCGCATGACGTCGGGCGGGCTGGCCTGCGACAGCCCGGCGATGATGCGTACGTCCATCGTGCCGGGCGCGCGGGTCAGATCGGGGCCGAGGGGCGGGCAGGGCACGCGGCCGTAGGCGGCTTCGACCCAGCCCTGCCGCGCGCCGACCATGCCGCAGGCGATGACCGGAACCGAGGCGAGGCCGCCCGCGGGAAGCCAGCTGCCGGTCAGCGCGCGCAGCGCCGGCTCGAAGGCGTCAGAGGTCAGGCGCCCCATGCCGTCGTCGCTGCTGGCCGTGTCCAGCACCTCGCCCGAGGCGGACATGGCCCAGGCGCGCAGGCGGCTGGTGCCCCAGTCCACGGCGATCCAGTCGGGAATGCGGTTTGCGTCGGTCACAGGCCCCCCCTTCCTGTCGGTGCTCGGCCCCGTTGTCGCGGCGGGCGCGGCAAAAGGCAAGCCGGCCTCACGCCTCCTCCGGCGGGCGGCGCAGAAGCGCGCGCAGCCGCTGCGCCGCCGGTGTCAGCCGCCCCGAGGCGCGGGTGATGATGCCGAAGGGCGCGACCTGGATGCCCAGATCCAGCGGCACCACGCGGTAGGGCGAACCCTCACCAGCGAAGCGCGCGGCGACCGATGCGGCAAGCGGCGCGATGGCATTGCTGCGCCCGATCAACGCCAGCGTCAGCAGGAAGGACGAAGTGGCGATCCGCCCCGGCGGGCGCGACAGCCCCAGCTCCGCCAGCCGGGTCAGCACGGTCTCGCGCAGGATCGCCCCCTCGCCGGGCAGGATCCAGTCGTAGCGCATCAGCGCCTCGGGCGTCGGCTGCGGCCCCAAGAGCAGCGCATGGCCGGCGCGCACCAGCAGGGCCACCGGCTCGGGCCCCAGAAGCTCCATGTCGAAGAGCGCCGGGTCGTGCCCGGCGGGCAGCCGCGCCACCGCGAGGTCGAGGCGCCCTGCCGCCAGCATGTCGCCCAGCAGGTCCGAGGTGCCGACCTCCACCTCGATCGAGAGATCCGGCAGGCTCAGCCGGGCGCTGCGCAGCATCGGCAGCACCCGGTCCATCGCCGGCCCGGTGACCGAGCCGATGCGCACCGCACCGCCGGCGCCGCCCGCGATCTCGTCCATCTCGCGCCCGGCATCGGCGATCTCGATCAGCACGCGCGCGGCCCGGCGGGCGAGGGCGGCGCCCTCCTCGGTCAGGGCGATTCCGCGCCCTTCGCGCCGGCGCAGCGGATGGCCGGCGATCCGCTCTGCCTCGGCCAGCAGCCGCGAGGCGGCGGGCTGCGTCAGCCCGAGACGCGCCGCTGCGAGGCCGATCTGCCCGGTCTCGCCGAGCGCCGCGAGAAGACGCAGATGCGCCAGCTTCAGCCCGCGGCGGAGGAGCAGATCGGTCATAGTGGTATCCCCATCCTGATATGCCATATGGCTGTAATATCAATTGACCGGCATGGCCAGCCTTGGCAGGGTCGCGCGGCACGGGGCGCGTCGGCGCCGCGGCGCCCGCCGGGAGGGCGGAGAAGCGGGGAGGACGATCATGCTGCTGTCGCAGATCAGGACGCCGGATGGCGTCGCCGTCGTGGCGCGCGAGGGGGCCGAGGCCGCCATCGTGAGAGGCGCGCAAAGCGTCTACGCGCTGGCGATGACGGCGGCGGGCGAGGGCCGGCCGCTGGCCGAGGTGGTGACCGAGGCGGGCTTCGGCGAGGCCGTGAACCTCGAAGAGGCGGCGGCGCAGGGGCGGATGATGCTGCCCGTGTCGCACCCCGATCTCGCGCATATGCACCTGACAGGGACGGGGCTGACGCACCTTGGCAGCGCCTCGACCCGCGACGCGATGCACAGCGGCGATCCGGACAAGATGACGGATTCGATGAAGATGTTCCGCATGGGGCTGGAGGGCGGCAAGCCCGCCTCGGGCGCCGGCGTGCAGCCCGAATGGTTCTACAAGGGCACCGGCGCCGCCGCCGTGGCGCCCGGACAGCCGCTGACCAGCCCGGCCTTCGCCGAGGACGGCGGAGAGGAGCCGGAGCTTGCGGGCTTCTACGTCATCGCGCCCGACGGCACGCCCTGCCGGATCGGCTGGGCGCTGGCGAACGAGTTCTCGGACCACGTCACCGAGAAGGTGAACTACCTCTGGCTCGCCCATTCCAAGCTGCGCTGCGCCAGCTTCGGCCCCGAGATCCTGCTCGGCCCGCCGCCGCAGGACGTGCAGGGCACCAGCCGCATCCGCCGTGGCGATCAGGTGCTGTGGGAAAAGCCCTTCCTCTCGGGCGAGGCGAACATGTCGCACAGCATCGCCAACCTCGAACACCACCACTTCAAGTACGACATCTTCCGCCAGCCGGGCGATCTGCACGTGCATATGTTCGGCACCGCGACGCTGAGCTTCGCGGACGGCATCCGCGCCCAAGAGGGCGATGTCTTCGAGATCGAGGCGGCGCCCTTCGGCCTGCCGCTCACCAATCCGCTCGCCGTGGCCGAAGACGAAGGTCTCGCCACCGTTCGCACCTTGTAAGGGAGCCTAAGCCATGGCCTTCAAACCCGCCGAATGGCCCCGCCGCCTGCGCTCTCAGGAATGGTTCGAGGGCACCTCGAAGGACGCGATCTACCACCGCAGCTGGATGCGCAACCAAGGCTTCCCGGCGGACGAGCTGGACGGGCGGCCGATCATCGGCATCTGCAACACATGGTCCGAGACGACGCCCTGCAACGCGCATCTGCGCGACCTCGCCGAGAAGGTGAAGTTCGGCATCTACGAAGCCGGCGGCTTCCCGGTGGAGTTCCCGGTGTTCAGCCCGTCGGAATCGACCCTGCGGCCCACGGCGATGATGTTCCGCAACCTCGCCGCAATGGACGTCGAAGAGGCGATCCGCGGGAAATGCATGGACGGCGTGGTGCTGCTCGCGGGCTGCGACAAGACCACCCCGGCGCTGCTGATGGGCGCGGCCTCGGTCGATCTGCCGGCCATCGTTGTCTCGGGCGGGCCGATGCTGAACGGCTATTTCCGGGGCGAGCGCGTCGGGTCGGGCACGCACCTGTGGAAATTCTCCGAGGCCGTGAAGGCCGGCGAGATGACCGCCGAGGAGTTCGTCGAGGCCGAAAGCTCCATGTCCCGCTCCGCCGGCTCCTGCAACACCATGGGCACCGCCAGCACCATGGCCTCCATGGCCGAGGCGCTGGGGATGGCCCTCTCGGGCAATGCCGCGATCCCGGCGGTGGATTCGCGCCGCCGCGTCATGGCCTGGCTGTCGGGTCGGCGCATCGTGCAGATGGTGAAGGACGACCTGAAACCCTCTGACATCATGACGAAAGATGCCTTCGAGAACGCGATCCGGACGAACGGTGCGATCGGCGGATCGACCAATGCGGTGATCCACCTGCTGGCCATCGCTGGGCGCGTCGGGATCGACCTCACGCTCGAGGATTGGGACCGCTGCGGCCGCGACGTGCCGACGGTCGTCAACCTCATGCCCTCGGGCAAGTACCTAATGGAAGAGTTCTTCTATGCCGGCGGCCTGCCCGTCGTCATCAAGCGTCTGGGCGAGGCCGGGATGCTGCACAAGGACGCGATAACCGTCAGCGGCGGCGGCATCTGGGACGAGGTCAAGGACGCGAAGAACTGGAACGAGGATGTCATTCTTCCGGTCGAAAAGGCGCTTGCGGCCTCTGGCGGCGTGGCGGTGCTGCGCGGCAACCTCGCGCCCGACGGCGCCGTGCTGAAGCCCTCTGCCGCGACGCCCGCGCTGCTCGTTCACAAGGGCCGCGCCGTCGTCTTCGAGAACATCGACGACTACAAGGCGCGGATCGAGGACGAGGATCTCGATATCGACGAGACCTGCGTCATGGTGCTGAAGAACTGCGGCCCGCGCGGCTATCCCGGCATGGCCGAGGTCGGCAACATGGGCCTGCCGCCCAAGGTGCTGCGCAAGGGCGTGACGGACATGATCCGCATCTCGGACGCGCGCATGTCCGGCACCGCCTATGGCACCGTCGTGCTGCATACGGCGCCCGAGGCGGCGCGGGGCGGGCCGCTGGCGGTCGTGCGCAACGGCGACATGATCGAGCTCGACGTGCCGAACCGGCGCCTGCACCTCGATATCTCTGAGGAGGAGCTGGCCCAGCGCCTGGCCGACTGGACCCCGCAGGTTGAGCAGCCGACGGGCGGCTATGCCCAGCTGTACCACGAGCGGGTCATGGGCCCCGATACCGGCGCCGATTTCGACTTCCTCGTGGGCTGCCGCGGCAATGCCGTCGCGCGGGAGAGCCACTGATGAAGATCGCCCTCGCCGGCATCGGCAAGATCGCGACGGATCAGCACGTGCCCGCCATTGCGGGGTCCCCGGACTGGGAGCTGGCGGCGACAATCTCGCGCTCCGGCAGCGTCGAGGGGGTCGAGGCGCATCACGACATCGACGCCTTCCTCGAGGCGCGGCCCGACATCGATGTCGTCTCGCTCTGCATGCCGCCGCAGCCGCGTTTTCCCTATGCCGAGAAGTGCTTGCGGGCCAAACGTCACGTGATGCTTGAAAAGCCGCCAGGCCAGACGCTGGCCGAGGTGCATGCGCTGACCGCGCTGGCGCAGGAGATGGGCGTCACGCTTTTCGCCACCTGGCACAGCCGCATGGCGCGCGCTGTCGCCGCCGCCAAGGCCCGGCTCGAGGGGCAGGAAATCCGCGCCGCGCGGATCATCTGGAAAGAGGACGTGCGGCACTGGCATCCCGGGCAGGACTGGGTCTTCGAGCCGGGCGGCATGGGCGTCTTTGATCCCGGCATCAACGCGCTGTCGATCCTGACCGAGATCCTGCCGCGCCCGGTGCACCTGACCTCCGCCACGCTCGAGGTGCCGGAGAACCGCGATACGCCCATTGCCGCCGAGCTGCAGTTCACCGGCAATGTTTCTGCCGTCTTCGACTGGCGGCAGGAGGGGACGCAGACCTGGGACATCGAGGTCGAGACGGGCGAGGGCCTTCTGGCGCTGCGCGAGGGGGGCAATCGCCTCGTCCTTGGAAGCGGCGAGGAGCCGGCAGAGTTCGACCTGACCGGCGAATACCCTAGTCTCTATGCCCGCATGGCCGAGCTTGTCCGCTCTGGCCGCTCTGACGTGGACCTCTCGCCGATGGTCCATGTCTTCGATGCCTTTTCTCTGGGGCGGCGCGTGAGCACCGCTCCCTTCGACTTCTGAAGGAGACGCAAGATGACGCAAGGCGCACATTGGATCGCCGGAGATCCCGTCACCGGCGGCGACAGCTTTCATTCCGACCCCGCCACAGGCGAGGCGCAGGTTTATCCCAAGGGCACGACCGACCTCGTGGACCGCGCCGTCCGCGCGGCCGAGGACGCCTTCCCGGCCTTTTCCGCCACCACCCGCGAAGAGCGGGCCGTGCTGCTGGAGAAGATCGCCGAGGAGATCGAGGCCCGCGTGGACGCGATCACCGAGGTCGCGATGGCCGAAAGCGGCCTGCCCGAGCCGCGCATCCGCTCGGTCGAGCTGCCGCGCACCTGCAACCAGCTTCGGCTTTTCGCCAGCCATATCCGCGACGGCGCCTATCTCGACCGCCGCCACGACGATGCGCTGCCGGATCGCAAGCCGCTGCCGCGCCCGGACCTGCGGCTGATGCAGGTGCCGATCGGGCCGGTCGCCGTCTTCGGCGCCTCGAACTTCCCGCTCGCCTTCTCGACCGCCGGGGGCGACACCGCCAGCGCGCTGGCCGCCGGCTGCCCGGTGGTGAACAAGGGCCACCCCGGCCACCCCGGCACGACCTCTCTCGTCGCCGAGGCGGTGAGCGCGGCCGTCAAGGCCTGCAACATGCCCAGCGGCACCTTCTCGATGGTGCATGACGGCGGGACCGAGATCGGCCGCGCGCTGGTCGAGCATCCGCTGATCGCCGCCGTGGGCTTCACCGGCTCCCTGCGCGGGGGCAGGGCGCTGTTCGATCTGTGCGCCAAGCGGCCGAACCCGATCCCCTTCTTCGGCGAGCTGGGCAGCATCAACCCGATGTTCTGCCTGCCCGCCGCGATGGGCGCCCGTGCCGCCGATATCGGCAAGGCCTGGGCCGGTAGCCTCGCCATGGGCGCGGGCCAGTTCTGCACCAACCCCGGCGTCGCCTTCGTCGTGGACGGCCCCGCCGCCGACCAGATGATCGAGAGCGCGACCGCCGCGCTGGACGAGACGCCGGCCCAGACCATGCTGACCTCCGGCATCGCCGAGGCCTTCCGCAGCGGCTCGGCCAAGATGAAGGACGGCACCACCCACCGCTTCGGCGAGGCCGCCGAGGGGCGCAATGTCACCCCCTGGCTGCTGCAGACCGACGGCGACACCTGGGCCGCGAACGAGGATCTGGCCGAAGAGGTCTTCGGCCCGCTCGGCCTCGTCGTCCGGGTCCGTGACGAGGCGCAGATGACGGAGCTGGCGCATGGGCTGCACGGCCAGCTGACCGCCACGCTGCAGATGGATGACGAGGATCAGGGCCTTGCCGCCCGGCTTCTGCCGGTGCTGACGCGCAAGGCGGGCCGTGTTCTGGCCAATGGCTTCCCGACGGGTGTCGAGGTCGCCGATGCCATGGTGCACGGCGGGCCTTACCCGGCCTCGACCAACTTCGGCGCCACCAGCGTCGGGACCATGGCGATCCGGCGCTGGCTGCGCCCGGTCAGCTACCAGAACATCCCCGAGGCGCTGCTGCCTGCTGACCTGCAGAAGGTCTGAGCGGCGCCCCGAAGGGGGATTGGAAAGAGAAGGGGCTGCGGACCGGCATCGGTCCGCGGCCCTTTTTCATGGACGCGCGTCGCCGCCGATCTCCTTGACCGCCTGCATCGAGACATGGGTCGAGGTGCTGGCGACATGCGGCAGGCCGGAGATGACCTTGCCCAGGATTTCGCGGTAGTCGCGGATGTCGGCGCAGCGCACCTTCAGCAGGTAGTCGAAGCCGCCGGCGATCATGTAGCACTCCTCGATCTCGGGGGCCTCTGCCACGGCGGCGTTGAACTCCTCCAGCGCGGCGACGCTGGTGTCGGTCAGCCGCACCTCGACGAAGGTCACGTGGTCGCGCCCCAGCACCGCCGGATCGACCACCGCGCGAAAGCCGCGGATCGCACCGCTCGCCTGCAGCCGCGCGAGCCGCGCCTGGCAGGGCGTGCGCGACAGGCCGACGCGCTCGGCCAGATCGGTGACCGAGATCCGCCCCTCGCGCATCAGCTCGTTCAGGATGCGGCGGTCGATCCGGTCAAGATGTAGCGGATCGGTCTGTTTTGTGGTCGAAGCGTCTGGATGCATCGTGAATTACGGCCGAATTAGCGTCATCGAGCGCCTTCATCGGACAGATCGCCCTGCGCGTCCAGTGCTATGCTACGCTCAGACCACCCTGCCTGCGGAGACCGCCATGATGCCCCTGAGTTCCGAGCAACGGCTCGCCGCCCTCCGCGACGCGATCCGCGCCGATCACCGCCGCCCCGAGGCAGAGGTGCTCTCCGCGCTGACCTCGGCCCATGCCATGGACGAGAGGATGCGCAGCCGCGCCGCCCGCCGCGCCGCGGATCTGGTCGAGACGATCCGCGCCGAGGGCAAGCCCGCGCTGATGGAGGCCTTTCTTGCCGAGTATGGCCTTGGCAGCACCGAGGGGCTGGCGCTGATGGGCATGGCCGAGGCGCTGCTGCGGGTGCCCGATGCCGCGACCGCCGATGCGCTGATCGCCGACAAGATCCTGCCCGGCGACTGGGCCGCCCATCGCGGCGCCTCCTCGTCCTCGGCGGTGAACCTCGCGACGCGGGGCCTGGGCGTGGCGCAGGACATGCTGGGCCGGGGCGGCAGCATCGCCGCCGCCGCGCGGCCCGCCGTGCGCATCGGGGCCCGCAGCGCGATGAAGATCATGGGCAAGACCTTCGTGCTGGGCCGCGACATCGCCGAGGCCGAGCGCCGGCGCGAGGAGGGGGTCACCTATTCCTACGACATGCTGGGCGAGGCGGCGATGACCGCCGAGGACGCGCACCGCTACCTAGAGGCCTATTCGGGCGCGATCTCCTATCTCGCGCAGGATGCCCATGGCAGCGACATCCGCGAGCGGCCCGGCATCTCGGTCAAGCTTTCGGCCCTGCACCCGCGCTACGAAGAGGCGCAGCGCGGCCGCGTCCTGTCGGAGCTGGCGCCGCGTCTGCTGCGCCTCGCGCAGGAGGCGAAGGCCGCGAACATGGGGCTGAACGTCGACGCCGAAGAGGCCGACCGGCTGGAGATCAGCCTCGACGTGATCGAGCAGGTCCTGCGCTCTCCCAGCCTTGCCGATTGGGACGGCTTCGGCGTGGTGGTGCAGGCCTACCAGCGCCGCGCGCCCAGCGTCATCGACTGGCTGCACGCGCTGGCGGCGCGGCATGACCGGCGGATCATGGTGCGGCTGGTCAAGGGCGCCTACTGGGACACCGAGATCAAGCGCGCCCAGGTCGAGGGGCTGGAGGATTACCCGGTCTTCACCCGCAAGGCGGCCACCGACGTCGCATGGCTGGCCTGCGCGAAGAAGCTGCTCGATCTGACGGATCGCATCTACCCGCAGTTCGCCACCCACAACGCCCATTCCGTCGCCGCCGTGCTCGAGATGGCCGGCGGGCCGCGCGACTTCGAGTTCCAGCGCCTGCATGGCATGGGGCAGGCCCTGCACGAGACGGTGCGCAAGTCCGAGGGGACGCGTCTGCGCATCTATGCCCCCGTCGGCGCGCATCGCGACCTTCTCGCCTACCTCGTGCGGCGCCTGCTGGAGAACGGGGCCAACAGCTCCTTCGTGCACAAGATCGCCGATCCGGCTGTGCCGGCCGCCTCTGTGGCCGCCGATCCGGTGGCGGCGCTGCTGGCAGAACCGCAGGCCGCGCTGCCGCTGCCCGCCGATCTTTTCGAGCCCGAGCGGGCCAATTCCGCCGGCTGGGACCTGAGCGCCCCCGAGGTGCTGGCCCGCCTCGAGGAGGCCCGCGCCCCCTTCGCCGAGGCGCAGTGGCAGGCCGCGCCGCGGCTGGCCGCGGATCCCGACCCCGAGGCGCCCGAGCCGCAGGCGGTGCGCAACCCGGCCCGCCCCGAGGACCGCGTCGGCACCATCCGGCTCGCGACCGAGGCCGAGGCCCATGCCGCGCTGGATGCGGCGCGTCCCTGGGGCGCTACTGTCGCCGAGCGGGCCGAGGTGCTGAACCGCACCGCCGATCTCTTCGAGGAGAACTGGGGCGAGATCTTCGCGCTTCTCGCGCGGGAGGCCGGCAAGACGCCGCGCGACGCGGTGGCCGAGCTGCGCGAGGCGGTGGATTTCCTGCGCTACTACGCCTCGCGCGCGCCGCTTCTGGATCGCCCCGCGCGCGGTCTTTTCGCCTGCATCAGCCCCTGGAACTTCCCGCTCGCGATCTTCACCGGGCAGATCGCCGCCGCGCTGGCCGCCGGCAATGCCGTGATCGCCAAGCCCGCCGAGGCGACGCCGCTGATCGCCGATCTCGCCGTGCGGCTGATGCAGGAGGCCGGCGTGCCGCAGACCGCGCTGCAGCTTCTGCCGGGCGAGGGCGGGCGCATCGGCGCCGCGCTGACCGGCGATCCGCGCGTGGACGGCGTCTGCTTCACCGGCTCGACCGCGACGGGCGCGGCGATCGACCGGGCCATGGCCGGCAACCTCGATCCCGCCGCCCCGCTGATCGCCGAGACCGGCGGGCTGAACGCGATGATCGTCGATGCCACGGCGCTGCCCGAGCAGGCGGTGCGCGACATCGTCGCCTCGGCCTTCCAGTCCGCGGGGCAACGCTGCTCGGCGCTGCGCATGCTCTACGTGCAGGAGGATGTCGCCGAGGGGCTGATCGAGATGCTCAAGGGCGCGATGAACGAGCTGCGGCTTGGCGACCCCTGGGAGCTTTCGACCGATGTCGGCCCGGTGATCGACGCCGCCGCCCGCCGCGGGATCGAGGCGCATGTCGCGCAGCAGCGCGCGGCGGGGCGGCTGATCTGGCAGGTCTCCGCGCCCAATGCCGGGCATTTCACCGGCCCCGCGCTGATCCGCCTGCCGGGCATCGGCGCACTCGAGCGCGAGGTCTTCGGCCCCGTCCTGCATGTCGCCACCTACAAGGCGGGGCAGGAAGAGGCGGTGATGGATGCGGTCAATGCCGCCGGCTACGGGCTGACCTTCGGGCTGCACAGCCGAATCGCGGCGCGGCACCGGCTGGCCGAGGCGCGGGTGAAGGTCGGCAACCTCTATATCAACCGCAACCAGATCGGCGCTGTCGTCGGCAGCCAGCCCTTCGGCGGCGAAGGGCTGTCGGGCACCGGCCCCAAGGCCGGCGGGCCGCTCTACCTGCCGCGCTTCACCCGGCCGGCGCGGCAGCGTCCGATCCCAGCCGAGGGGCAGCCGGTCAGCGCCCGCGCCCTGCAGCGCCTGATCGAGAAGGCCGCGCGCCGCGCGGAACCCGCGCCGCTGTCGGTGCAGGAGCTTCCCGGCCCGACCGGAGAGCTTAACCGCCTGGCCGCCCATGCGCGCGGCCCGATCCTCTGCCTCGGGCCCGGCGTGGGGCGCGCGGCCGAGCAGGCGCGCCAGCTGCGCGCGATCGGCTGCAGCGCGGTGGCCGTGGCGCCCGGCCTTGGCGAAGAGGCAGGCTCTCTCGACGGGATCGTCCCGGCGGGGCTTCTGGCCGGCCTCATCGGCATCGGCGGCGTCGCGCTGGAGGGGGATGCCGAAGCGCTGCGCCCGGCGCGCGAGGCGCTTGCCGCCCGGCTGGGCGCGAGGGTGCCGCTGCTGGCCGAAGAGGATCTGCTGCAACGCGCGGTCTTCGAGCGGCATCTTTGCGTCGACACCACCGCCGCCGGCGGCAATGCCGCGCTGATGGCCGAGGCCAGCTAGGCTGGGGGCGCGACGACGGGCAGGGGGCCGGGGGCTCGCCTGCCTGTCCGGGCCTGTCCGGCGTCAAGGCAGCCGAAGCGCCCTAGCCGGGGCTGTCTTCGAACCAGCCCGTCTTCAGCGCCCGAGCCCAGTCGTCTCGCTGGTACCGCGCCGCGCAATCCGCGGCGCGCTGCGCATCATAGGGGACGGAGCGGAAGGTCACGCTCCAGCCCTCTTTCCGCCGTTCGGCAAGCGCGTAGGAGGCATTCGGCGTCCCCGTCTGCATGACGTGGTAACGGGGGCTGTCGTCATCGTAGGCAGGACAGCCGATGCTGCCGGGGTTTACGATGGTCCGCCCGTCCGGCAGGCGAATGCAGCGCGGGATATGCGTATGGGCGCAGAGGATCAGGCTCGCCTCGACCCCCCTCCGCCTCCGCCGTGATCTCGGCAAGGCTGGCGGAGCGGACGGCACCGGTCTCCTCCACCCGCTCCAGCCAGTAGGTCGAATCCGAGTTTGGCGTCGCATGGCAGAGGAAGACATCGCCGAAGATGGTCTGCGTCTCGGGCAGGCCCGCGATCCACTGAAGATGGTCCCGCGACAGGCTCTCAAAAGCGACCCGGTCCGAGGGGCCCATCCGGCTGGGATCCTGTTCGATCAGGTAGCGATCATGGTTGCCGCGGACCGTGGCAAAGTCTCGCGCCATGAGGAGGGCGGCTGTTCCGGCCGCATCGATGGGGCCGCTGAAGACATCGCCGAGGTTCACGGCCTGCTCGACGCCCAAGGATGCCATGTCCCGAAGAACGGCATCAAGGGCGAAGGAATTGCCGTGGATATCGGCCAGAATTGCAAATTTCACGCGCGGGACCCCTGCGATTGACGTCACGCGCCCGAGTGTAGCCTGCACGGGGCCCCGGCGTTAAGGGCGCACGCCCGGGCCCGGGACGCTGACGCGTGCCGCGCCCTCAGACCGTCTCGCCGCAGGCGCGGCGGAAGCGGCGCACCGTCTCGGCCATGCCATGCTCGAGCGCATCGGCTGTCAGCCCATGGCCGATGGAAACCTCGGCCAGCTGCGGCAGCGCGGCGGCGAGGGGCGGCAGGTTGGCGACCGTCAGATCGTGCCCCGCGTTGACGCCGAGGCCCTCCTGCAGTGCGGCGGCCCCGGCGCTGCGCAGCCGCTCCAGCTCCTGACCCGCGGCATCGGGATCCGAGTGGGTGCCGCCGTAGGGGCCGGTGTAGAACTCCACCCTGTCGGTGCCGGTCGCGGCCGCGGCGGCAATCTGCCCGGCCTCGGGATCGGCAAAAAGCGAGACGCGCCGCCCATCGGCCTTCAGCCGCGCCACCACCGGGCGCAGCAGATCGGCCTGACCCGCGAAGTCCCAGCCGTGATCCGAGGTCGGCTGGTCCGGATCGTCGGGCACAAGGGTCACCTGCTCGGGCCGCGCCTCGGGCAGCAGGGCGAGGAAGTCCTCGCTGGGGTAGCCTTCGATGTTGAACTCGGCGCCGGGAAATTCCGCGTCGATCAGGGCGCGCAGATCGGCGAGGTCCGAGAAGCGGATGTGCCGCTGGTCGGGGCGCGGATGCACCGTCAGCCCATGCGCGCCGGCCTGCAGGGCGATCCGCCCCATGTCCACCACGCTGGGCCAGGGCAGGTCGCGCCGGTTGCGCAGCATCGCCACGGCATTGAGGTTGACCGAGAGCTTGGCGGGCATGGGGTCTCTCCTTGATCCTGTGCCCCTGTCGTAGCCCCGGTGGCGGCCCGGCGCCAGCGCCCCGGCGATCTCGCCGCGCCCGATGGCCAATCCGGAACTTTGCGTGCAGGGTGCGCCTCGCCGCGGGCGGGGCACCCTGCCGCGCGGGACAGGTCGGAACGACGAAGGAGACGGAGATGCACGATCTGGTGTTGCGGGGCGGGCGGGTGATCGACCCGGCCAGCGGGACCGACGCCGTGGCCGATGTCGCCTTTTCCGGCGGGCTTTGCGCCGGGATCGGCACGGGCCTCGAGGGGCGCGAGACGCGGGACGTGACGGGCTGCATCGTCACGCCCGGGCTGATCGACCTGCACACGCATGTCTACTGGGGCGGCACCTCTCTCGGGGTGGACCCCGAGGATTACGCCCGCAGCAGCGCGGTGACGACCATGGTCGATACCGGCAGCGCGGGTCCCGGCAATTTCGCCGGCTTCCTGAACCACGTGATCCGCCCCGCCAGCCCGCGCATCCTCGCGCTGTTGCATGTCTCCTTCGCCGGGATCTTCGGCTTCGGGGTGCGCAGCCAGGTCGGGGAAAGCCACGATCCGCGCCTGATGGCGCCGCGCGAGGCGGTAGAGGTCGCGCGGGCGCATCCCGGCGATATCGCGGGGATCAAGGTGCGGGTCGGCTTCCACGCCTCTGGCCCCACCGGCATCGCGCCGCTGGAGATCGGCCTGCAGGTCGCCGAGGAGACCGGCCTGCCGCTCATGGTGCATATCGACGAGCCGCCGCCCAGCTACGAGGCGGTCGTCTCGCTCCTGCGGCCCGGCGATATCCTGACCCATGCCTTCCGCCCCTTCCCGAATGCCCCCGTGGCCGGGGGCGGGGTGCGGCAGGCGGTGCTGGATGCGCGGGCGCGCGGCGTCCTGTTCGATATCGGCCACGGGCAGGGCAGCTTTTCCTGGGAGACGGCGCGGGCGATGCTGGCCAATGGCTTTGCGCCCGACACGATCTCTTCGGACGTGCATGCCTTCTGCATCGAGGGGCCGGCCTACGACCTTCTGCGTTGCATGACCAAGTTCCTCGCCCTCGGGCTGCCGCTGGGCGATGTGATCGCCGCGGCGAGCCTTGCGCCCGCCGAGGCGCTGCGGCGCCCCGACCTCGGGCGGTTGGCGGCGGGGCTGCCGGGCGATGCCAGCGTGATCGCGCTGCAGCCGGGGGAGATCGCGCTCGAGGATGTGGAGGGGCGGATCGTCACGCATGACGCGCGCTTGGTCGCCCGCGGCACCGTGCTGGGCGGCGCATGGCGGGACGCGGCATGAGCGACGCGGTCTGGAGCTATGCCTGGGATCTGCAGGACATCGGGCTGGAGGAGGTCGCGCGCCGTACCGGCGGGCGCGGCGTCAGCCTTGCCACCTCCTACCACGCAGGGAGGTTCCTGCAGCCGGGCAACCCGCGCCGGCGCAGCTACTTTCCGCAGGACGGCACGGTTTACTGGCAGGTCGATCCCGCGCGCTGGCGCGGCGCCGAGATCGCGCCGGTCGAGGCCGATATCGTCGCGACCGAGGGGGACAAGCTGGGCGCCCTGATCGCGCGGCGGGACGCCGGCGGGCCAGAGGTCGCGGCCTGGTGCGTCTGCCTGCACAATACCCGCGCCGGCATGGCCCATCCGGAGCACGTGACCCGCACTGCCTTCGGCGATCCGAATTTCTACGCGCTCTGCCCCTCGAGTCCCGCGGCGCGCGCCTATGTCACCGGCATGGTCGCCGAGATCGCCGAGCGCTACGCCCCAGACAGGATCGAGCTGGAGAGTCCCGACTTCCTCGGCTTCGCCCATGGCTACCACCACGAGAAGGACGGGCTGGGGCTGCTGGAGGAGGATCTTGTCCTGCTGGGCCTGTGCTTCTGCGAGCATTGCCATGCCCGCGCTTCCGAGGCGGGCGTCGACCTGCGGGCGGCGCAGGAGAGGGTGACGGGGCTTCTCGAAGCCTCTTTCGCGCGAGAGATGCCCGAGGCGCAATTTGCAAGCCTCGCCGAGCTTGCCGCGCTGCCCGAGCTGGCGCCTGTTTTGGCCTGGCGGAGCGAGCCGGTGACGTCGCTCATCGCCGAGGCCAAGGCAGCGGCGGGCGAGGTGCCGGTCTACCTGATCGATGCCGAGGGCAGCGCGGCGGGCGGCGTCGACCGCGCGGCGGCGGCCGCGGCCTGCGACGGGCTGGTGTTCTGCGCCTACGACACGCCCGCCGAGCGGCTGGGCCCGCTTTTGGCGCAGCTGCGGCAAGAGATCGGGACGGCGGGGCTGAGGGCGGGGCTGAGCCTGGGCCTGCCGCAGGTCGCTGGACCCGCGGATCTGCGCGCCCGGGTGGCGGCGGCTCGCCCGCATGTCGAGGGGATCAACTTCTACAACCTCGGCCTCGTGCCGGCGGCGCGCTGGGACTGGCTGGCCGGGCACTGAGCCCCGGCGGGGCAAGCGGGGGGCCAGCCCCCCGCACCCCCCGGAGTATTTCGGGAAACATGAAGGCGCGGCTTCTGGACAGGGGCGGCTGGCGACCCGATATTGGCAGGTATGAAGCTGCCCCCTGGATTCCTGGACGAGTTGCGAGACCGCGTCTCGCTTGGCCGCGTGGCCGGGCGCAAGGTGACCTGGGATCCGCGCAAGTCCAACCAGGGCAAGGGCGATCTCTGGGCGCCGTGCCCCTTTCACCAGGAGAAGACGGCGAGCTTCCATGTCGATGATCGCAAGGGCTTCTACTACTGCTTTGGCTGCCACGCGAAGGGCGATGTGCTGAACTTCGTCCAGGAGACCGAGAACCTCGGCTTCATGGAGGCGGTCGAGAGCCTGGCGCGCGAGGCCGGTATGCCGATGCCCGCGCGCGATCCCGCGGCCAAGGCGAAGATGGACCGGCGCGGGCAGCTGACCGAGGTGATGGAGCAGGCGGCGCGCTTCTACCGCATGCGGCTGCAGGGCGGCGGCGGGGCGGCGGCGCGCGACTACCTGGCCGGGCGGGGCCTGTCCGAGGCGGGGCAGGAGCGCTTTGGCCTGGGCCTTGCGCCCGACGGCTGGCGCGCGCTGACCGATCACCTGACGCAGGCCGGCGTGCCGATGGAGATGCTCAAGGCGGCGGGCCTGTCGAAGGAGAGCGCGAAGGGCGGCAAGCCCTACGACGTCTTCCGCAACCGGCTGATGTTCCCGATCCGCGATGCGCGCGGGCGCTGCATCGCCTTCGGCGGGCGGGCAATGGATCCGGGCGAGAGCGCGAAGTACCTGAATTCGCCGCAGACCGAGCTCTTCGACAAGGGGCGGAGCCTTTACAACGTGGGGCCTGCGCGGGCCGCGCTGGGGCGGGAGGTGCCGTTGATCCTGGCCGAGGGCTACATGGACGTGATCGCGCTGAGCGAGGCGGGCTTTGAGGCCGCCGTCGCGCCGCTGGGCACCGCCGTGACCGCCGATCAGCTGCAGCTGATCTGGCGGCTTTGCCCCGAGCCCGTCGTGGCGCTGGACGGCGATACCGCCGGGGTCCGGGCCGCCGGGCGGCTGGTGGACCTCGCGCTGCCCCTGATTGAGCCGGGGCAGGGGCTGCGGTTCGCCGTGCTGCCGGGCGGGCAGGACCCGGACGACCTGATCAAGGCGCAGGGCGCAGAGGGCATGCGTGCGGTTCTGGAGGGCGCTCAGCCGATGCTGCGGATGCTCTGGCGCCGGGCGACCGAGGGGCGGGTGATCGACAGCGCGGAGCGGCGGGCCGGCCTCGAGCACGAGCTGAAGCAGGCCATCGGCGCGATCCGCGATCCCGGTCTGCGCCGCCATGCCGAGAGCGAGATCCGGCAGCTGATGTGGGACAGCTTCGGCGGCGGTCGGCGCAAGGGGCCGGCGCGGCCGCGCGGGCAGGGCGGAAAGCCCGCCTGGGGCCGCGACCTGCCGGTGCAGGCCAGCGCCGAGGCGCTGGCGGCGGCCGCTGGCGATGCCGATGAAGAGGCGCTGCGCGAGGCCGTGGTGCTGGCCGCGGTGCTCTCGACGCCCGCGGTCCTGCCCGAGGTTGAGGCCGCGCTCGAGCGGATGGAATGCCGGACGCCAGCGCATCGGGCGATCCGCGACGCGGTGCTGCATCACGCCGGTCGTGACGATTTGAGACAATCGGTGCGGCAAGAGCTGGGGGGCGAGGTGCTTGACAGCTTCCTGGGCCAGCACCATCTGGCGATCATGCCGGCGGTGCGGCGGGCGGGCGATCTGGACATCGCGCGCCAATGCATCCTCGAGGAGCTGGCCAAGCTCGCGGTCCAGCGCGGGGTGCCGCGCGAGATTGAGGAGGCGGCCGCGGCCCTGGGCGCGGCGGGCCATCCGCTGGACGAGGCGCTGACCTGGCGCCTTGGACAGGCGGCCGCGGCGCGCGACCGGGCCTGGCGCGGCAATGCCGAGGACCGGACCGAATACGAATCGGCCTCCAACGGTGCGTTGCTTCGCCGGGACGAGCGCGAAGAGCTGAGTGCGCTTCTCGGGGGAATCGACTACAGCAAGTCGTCGGGTCGGCGGTAGCCGCAGGCCCGCGGCGGGACAACCTGGCGGCGCAAAGACAGCGTTATCAGGAAATTAACCAAGGCCGGTTGCGAATCGGGGCAGGGGACGATTGATTCGTCTGGTCCGAATCACTTGTCGGTCGAAGCCTGAGCTCCAGGCTTTCAGGATCACGGAACGCGAGGAGACCCTTGATGGCCGCGAAAGACGCCAGCGACGACCGCACGAAGGACGAGGCCCAGGACGGCGATATCTCGCTGGATATGAGCCAGGCCGCGGTCAAGAAGATGATCGCCGAGGGGCGTGAGCGCGGCTACATCACCTACGACCAGCTGAACGCCGTCCTTCCCCCCGATCAGGTCAGCTCGGACCAGATCGAGGACGTGATGTCGATGCTCTCGGAGATGGGCATCCAGATCACCGAGGCCGAGGAAGGCGAAGAAGCCGAGGATACCGGCAGCCGCGAGGTCGCGACGACTGGCGGCACCCGCGACGTCGCCGTCTCGGCCGGCGATACCGAGAAGCTGGACCGCACCGACGATCCGGTGCGCATGTACCTGCGCGAGATGGGCTCGGTCGAGCTGCTGAGCCGCGAGGGCGAGATCGCCATCGCCAAGCGGATCGAGGCCGGGCGCAACACGATGATCGCCGGGCTCTGCGAGAGCCCGCTGACCTTCCAAGCCATCACGATCTGGCGCGACGAGCTGTTGTCCGAGGACATTCTGCTGCGCGACGTCATCGACCTCGAGACGACCTTCGGCACCCAGATGGGCGAAGAGGAGGCCGATGCCCCCGTGGTCGAAAGCCCGTCGCAGGACAGCGGCGAGCGGCGGCAGGAGGGCGGCTCGGGCCAGGAGCTCGACGCCGATGGCAATCCGATCAGCGGCGACGACGACGAGGATGATGACGAGCAGGCGAACATGTCGCTTGCCGCGATGGAGGCCGCGCTCAAGCCGCGGGTCCTCGAGACGCTCGACACCATCGCCGAGAACTCCGCCCGCCTGAGCGAGATGCAGGACGCGCGCATGAGCGCGACGCTGAACGAGGATTCGAGCTTCTCGAAGGCGGAGGAGCAGGGCTACCAGCAGCTGCGCAGCCAGATCGTCGAGATGGTCAATTCGCTGCACCTGCACAACAACCGCATCGAGGCGCTGATCGACCAGCTCTACGGCATCAACCGCCGGATCATGTCGATCGACAGCAACATGGTGAAGCTGGCCGACCAGGCCCGCATCAACCGCCGCGAGTTCATCGAAGCCTATCGCGGTGCCGAGCTCGACCCCTCCTGGGTGGAGCGGATGGGGCAGAAGCCGGGCCGCGGCTGGCAGGCGCTGTTCGAGCGGTCGACCGACAAGGTCGAGGATCTGCGCGCCGAGATGGCGCAGGTCGGGCAATACGTCGGTGTCGATATCGGCGAATTCCGCCGCATCGTGCAGCAGGTCCAGAAGGGCGAGAAGGAGGCGCGGGCCGCCAAGAAGGAGATGGTCGAGGCGAACCTGCGCCTGGTGATCTCCATCGCCAAGAAATACACGAACCGCGGGCTGCAATTCCTTGATCTCATTCAGGAAGGCAACATCGGCCTGATGAAGGCCGTCGACAAGTTCGAGTATCGCCGCGGCTACAAGTTCTCGACCTACGCCACCTGGTGGATTCGCCAGGCGATCACCCGCTCCATCGCCGATCAGGCGCGGACGATCCGCATCCCGGTCCACATGATCGAGACGATCAACAAGCTGGTCCGCACCGGCCGGCAGATGCTGCACGAGATCGGCCGCGAGCCGACGCCGGAAGAGCTGGCCGAGAAGCTGCAGATGCCGCTCGAGAAGGTCCGCAAGGTGATGAAGATCGCCAAGGAGCCGATTTCCCTCGAAACGCCGATCGGCGACGAGGAGGACAGCCAGCTTGGCGATTTCATCGAGGACAAGAACGCGATCCTGCCGCTGGATTCGGCCATTCAGGAGAACCTGAAGGAGACGACGACGCGGGTCCTCTCCTCGCTGACGCCGCGCGAGGAGCGCGTGCTGCGCATGCGCTTCGGCATCGGCATGAACACCGACCACACCCTCGAAGAGGTGGGCCAGCAGTTCAGCGTCACGCGTGAGCGCATCCGCCAGATCGAGGCGAAGGCGCTGCGCAAGCTCAAGCATCCCAGCCGCTCGCGCAAACTGCGCAGCTTCCTCGACCAATGAGCCTCTGGTCCAAGCTCTTCGGCGGAGGCACCGCCGAGCCCGCGCCCGAGCCTGCAAAGGCAGAGGATTACAAGGGATTCTCGATCCGGCCCGAGCCGATCAAGGACGGCGGCCAGCACCGCGTCGCCGCCCGGATCGAGAAGACGGTCGGCGGCACCCTGCGGTCCCATTACCTGATCCGCGCGGATACCACCGGCAGCGCCGACGAAGCGGCCAGCATTTCGCTGGCCAAGGCCCGGCAGGTGATCGACGAGCAGGGTGAGGCCCTGTTCGACTGATAGCCCCGGTGCCGGTTTCGCGCTGTCGCGGGAAGGCTCCTTTCGCCGCTTGACCTCTTCGGGGTAAAAGGGGAACATCGGGGCAGATTGATCGGAGGCCCGATGCCCGACCTGTCCCTGCTTCTTCTTGCCGCGCTCGGCCTCGTGCTGCTGTGCCTTTGCCTTGCCGCTTTGGCGGGCCTTCGCACGGCGCGCGCCGAGGTGGCGGGGCTGCGCCGCGGCCTCGAAGAGGCGCAGGAACGTGCCCATCGTCACGCCGCCCTGGCCGATGCCCGCGAAACTCGCCTTTCCGAAATGACTGACGAAATCGCCGCCGCGAGGGGCGACCTGCGGGAGGAGCGCGCCGCCCATGCCGCCACCTCGGAGCAGGGGGCCCGCAGTGGCGAGGCCGCCGAGGCCCTGCGCCGGACAGAGGCGCGGCTCTCGGCAGAGCTTGCGGACCTGCGCGGGCAGCACCGGGACCTGCAGGAGCGTCACAACGAGTTGCAGCGCGATCACGCCGCACTCTCCGCCGATACCGAGGGGAAGCTGGCCAGCGCCGAGGAACGCCTGAAGGAATTCAGGGAGATGCGCGAGAAGATGCGCGCCGAGTTCGAGCAGCTGGCACAGGGTGTCCTGCGCTCCACCGGGAGCGACCTGTCCAAGGCGCATGGCGAAAAGCTGACCGAACTTCTGACGCCTTTCCGCGATCACGTCTCCCGCTTCGAGACGGAACTGCGGCAGGTGCACGGCAAGGCCGACGAGGAGCGCGCCCGCCTGGGCGAGCAGATCCGGATGCTGACCGTGCAATCCGAGAACGTGCGCACCGAGGCGGCCAACCTGACCCGCGCCCTCAAGGGCGAGAAGCAGAAGCAGGGCGCCTGGGGCGAGATGATCCTTGAGCGGATCCTCGAGGCCTCTGGCCTGGAACGGGGCACGCATTACGTCGTGCAGGAAAGCCGCACCGATGCCGAGGGCGCGCGCTGGCGCCCCGACGTGGTGGTCAAGATGCCGCGCGAGAAGAGCCTGGTGATCGACAGCAAGGTCAGCCTCGTCTCCTACGAGGCGGCGGTGAACGCCGAGGAAGAGGCCGAGCGTGCCCGGCACATGAAGGACCACGTCCTCTCCGTGCGCCGCCATATCGATCAGCTCGCGGCGAAGGGCTACCACGCGCTCGACGCGGGATCGGTCGATTACGTCCTGATGTTCATGCCGATCGAGGGTGCGCTGTCCGCCGCATTGGCAGAGGCGGGCGATCTGACCGCCTATGCCGTGGCCCGCGGGGTGGGGGTGATGACGCCCTCGACCCTGATGGTCACGCTGCGCACCGTGGATCACATCTGGACGGTCGAGCGGCGCGAGAGCAATGCCGAGGATATCGCCATCCGCGCGGGCCGGCTCTACGACAAGGTCGCAGGCTTCGTCACCGACATGGAGAAGGTCGGCGGCGCGCTGGGGCAGGCGGCCCGGGCGCACGAGGATGCCATGGGCAAGCTCAGCCAGGGCCGCGGCAACGTGCTGGGGCAGATCGACAAGCTCAAGGTCATGGGCGCCCGCACGACGAAATCGCTGCCGACCAGCTTCGACGCCGACGATGACGACGAGGACGCGGCGCAGCCGACCGCGCTGCTCGGCACCGAGGGCTGAGGCATCCCGTTGTCGTGACGCAACGGCAGAGGCCGGGGGAGGCAGGAGCGGGTGCAGCCGCTGGAACCTTGGCCGCGCCAGCCGGTTGCGCTTTCGACTGTTACGGGAGTGCAAGCGATGTCCGCAGGTTTTGCCGCGAAAATCCTCGATCACCTGACCATTGCGATTGCGGCAGTGCTCGCCGCCGTCCTTCTGTGGCTGGCCGGAACGATGCCCTCCCGCGCCGCGATGCCGGACACCACGGCCCCGGCGCAGGGCGTCGAGGTCATCGAGATCACCGTGGCCGCGGATGAGCTGGCGGCTTGCGAGGCGATGCTTTCCGCCGTGACCGGCGCCGGCGCGGCTGCCCCCGGGGCCGAGATCGTGCCGCAGGACGCGCAGGATAGTTCCCTCACACTCGTCTCGGCCGAACAGCAGCAACAGGGTCTTCCGGTCGCGCGCTGCGTCGCGGGCTGATGCACAAGCTTTTCGAGATCGCGACGCGCGGCCCCGCGCTGTACGAGTTCACCGATGACGTGGCCCATTGGGCCTCGAACTGGCCCGAGGAGGAGGGGCTTCTCACGCTTTTCGTGCGGCACACCTCCTGCTCGCTCCTGATCCAGGAGAATGCCGATCCGGAGGTCCGCACCGATCTTCTCGCCTACCTCCGCCGGCTGGTGCCGCCGGGCGACGATGCCAGCATGGCCTACCTGACCCATACCTACGAGGGCCCCGACGACATGCCGGGCCACATCAAGGCGGCACTGCTGCCGACGAGCCTGCAGATCCCGGTGGTCAGCGGGCGCCTCGCACTCGGAACCTGGCAGGGGATTTACCTGGTGGAGCATCGCGACCGTCCGCACAGGCGCAGCGTGCAGGCGCTGCTGCGCTAAAGGGCATTTACGCCACGGTATCTGGTAGGGCCGCCCCCGGATCTACCCAACCCCTGCCGGCTTGCCTATAGTCGTCGCGGGCGCCTTGGCACGGCGTTCTAAAGGCGAGGGGTCCGATGCGCTGCCCATTTTGCGGAAATGTCGACACGCAGGTGAAGGATTCGCGCCCGGCCGAGGATCATGTCGCGATCCGTCGGCGCCGGTTCTGCCCCGCCTGCGGCGGACGCTTTACCACCTACGAGCGGGTTCAGCTGCGCGACCTCGTGGTCATCAAGACCTCGGGCCGGCGCGAGGAATTCGACCGCAGCAAGCTTGAACGCTCGATCCGCATCGCGATGCAGAAACGCCCCGTCGAGACGGAGCGGATCGACCAGATGATCAGCGGCATCGTGCGCCGCCTCGAGAGCCTGGGCGATACTGACATCCCCTCCAAGCGCATCGGCGAGATCACGATGGAGGCGCTGGCCCGCATCGACACCGTCGCCTATGTCCGCTTTGCCAGCGTCTACATGAATTTCCAGGCCGTCGGCGACTTCGACAAGTTCATGTCCGAGCTGCGGCCCACCAGCACCCCCGACGAGGGCTGACCCTGCTGATCCATGCCCATGACCGCCGCTGAGGATCGCCGCTTCATGGCACTGGCGCTGGCCTTGGGGCGGCGCGGGGCCGGGCGTGTCTGGCCCAATCCGAACGTCGGCTGCGTCATCGTCAAGGCGGGCCGCATCCTTGCGCGCGCCCGCACCGCCGATGGTGGTAGGCCGCATGCAGAGGCGCAGGCCCTGGCCCTTGCCGGGGAGGCAGCGCGGGGCGCCACGGCCTACGTCACGCTGGAGCCTTGCGCGCATCACGGCCGCACGCCGCCCTGCGCCGACGCCCTGATCGCCGCCGGAATCGCCCGCGTCGTGGTGGCGGCGGGCGATTCCGATCCGCGCGTCGCGGGACGGGGCCTCGAGCGTTTGCGCGCCGCCGGCATCGCGGTGGAGACGGGGCTGATGGAGGCGCAGGCGCGGGCCGACCTCGCCGGGTTCCTGTCGCGGGTCGAGCGGGGACGCCCGCGCGTCATGCTGAAGCTGGCGACCAGCCTCGACGGGCGGATCGCGACGGCGAGCGGCGAGAGCCGCTGGATCACCGGGCCCGCCGCGCGGGCGCGGGTGCATGCGATGCGCGCCCGGCACGATGCGGTGATGATCGGCGGCGGCACGGCCCGGGCCGACGATCCGATGCTCACGGTTCGCGGCATGGGCGCGGTGCCGCAGCCGGTGCGGATCGTCGTCTCGCGCCGGCTCGATCTGCCGCCCGAGGGCGCGCTTGCCGCCAGCGCCGGCACCATCCCGCTCTGGCTCTGCCACGACGCCGCGCTGCCCGAGGCCGCCTGCGCGCCCTGGCGCGCGCGCGGCGCGCGTCTGATTCCCTGCGCGGTCGAGGGCGGGCAGATCGACATGTCATCCGCCCTCTCGGCGCTGGCCGAGGCGGGGCTGACGCGGGTCTTTTGCGAAGGGGGGGGCGGTCTGGCCGCCTCGCTTCTGGGGGCGGACCTTGTCGACGACCTCGCGCTGTTTCAGGCCGGCCTCGCGATCGGCGCAGAGGGCACCCCGGCGCTGGATGCCATGGGGCTGAGCCTTCTGGCCGAGGCGCCGCGCTTTGCGCTGGACCGCTGCGAGGCGGTCGGGCCCGACGTGCTGAGCCTCTGGCGGCGGGACTGATCGGGGTCAGCCGCGCCGCCGCAGGCGGGCGGGCAGGCCGGGTTGCAGCGCCGCCAGCAGGCGCAGCACCTGCGGCCTGAGCACCGCGCCCGCGGCGAGACGCTCCAGCGCGACCTCCGGCGGGCAGGGCATCCCCGTCACCGGGTCGTGGTAGCGCGGGTAGGCAATCAGAACCGCATGGACCAGCTGCAGCAGGTCGGGCCGCGCCCCTCGGCGCGGGATCGGCGGGCCGAGATCCCGCGTGAGCCCCCAGCCCGCGTAGAAGGGGCGGCCGAGGCAGGTCACCGGGATACCGCGCAGCAGCGCCTCGAAGCCCAGTGTGCTGGTCAGGGTCCAGACCTCCTCCGCCGCGGCCAGTGCGTCCTGCGCAGGAACACGCCGCAGGACCACCTCGGCCTGCCCCTCGGGCCCCTCGGCGCAGAGGGCGCCGGGGCGCAGCCCCGCCTCGACATCCGGGTGCGGCTTGTAGAGCAGCAGCGCATCGGGATTGGCCGCGCGCACCGCCTGCAGCAGCGCCGCGTTGCTGCGCAGCGGGCCGCCGCCCAAGCGCAGCGCGGCATCATCCTCGACCTGCCCGGGTATCAGGATACGCCGGCCCGGGGGCAGCCGTGGCAGCGGATCGCCGGGCAGGTTGTACTTGGTCAGATCGGCCTGCAGCAGCTGCTCCAGCAGCCGGGAGGCGCGGGCGCGGGCATGCTCGGGCAGCGGCCGGGCGATCAGCCGCTCCAGCCGGCTCTCGCGCGCGGGGTCGAAGGGCAGCCCCAGATCGTCCAGCGCCAGTGACAGCGGCGGGGTCAGCGCCGCCCCGAGCCCGCGCGAGCGCAGGACACCGTCCTCGACATGGACCGCGCCCGCCGCCAGCAGCGCCGGGGTGCCGCGCGTGCCCCAGACCATCAGCCGCCGCCCCTCCTGCTGCGCGATCCGTGGCGCACGCTCGGCCGTGGCAAAGCGGATGCGGCGGGAGGCGCCGAAGAAGTCTTGCAGCCGCGCCCGTTTCCAGCGGCGCATGCCGACGGCGACCCAGCCGCGGCAATCCTCGCGCCAGGCGCGGGTCTGCGCCTCGAGGATGTCGAGCGCCGTCTCCAGCGCGCAGAGGCGGTCGCGGTAGGGGTCGTACCAGACCGGCTGCAGGATCAGCGCCGCCGCCACGAGCTGCGCCGGGCTCAGCATACGGCCGCGCCGGGGCAGCGGCGCGCGGTCGTCGCTCAGGCCCCATCCGGCGTAGAAGGGCTGGCCCAGCACCACCGGGCGCAGCCCGGCGAGGATCGCATCGAAGCCAAGCTGGGAGCTGACGGTATAAAGCGCCGCCGCCCCCCTCAGCAGCGGTCCGGGCGGCAGGGCGTCGTCGGCAAAGGCCTCGCCGGGGCCCAGATCGCCGGCGAGGAAGTGGCCGGGCCGCCCGCCGCGCGTCGTCTCGGGGTGGCGGCGGATCAGGATGCGGGCGCCCGGATGCTCGGCCCGGGCGAGGGCCAGCATCGCCGCGAAACTGGCCTGCCCGGCGCCGCAGGCCCGCAGCGCGGCATCGCCGCGCAGCTGATCGGCCAGCAGCACGTAGCCGGGCCGGGGCAGGGGCGCGCCGAGGTCGAAGCCGCTGTACTTCGACAGCGCGCCCTCTTCCAGCCGCGCCATGGCATCGCGCGCCCGGCCCAGCAGCGCGGGCGAGTCCAGCGGCGCCGTCGCCAACAGCACCTCGAGGTCCGAGGGCCGGCTGCCGTCGAAATGCACGCCCCCCCGGTCAAGGAGCAGCCCAAGGGGGGCGCATCGCACCGCCCGCCCCGGCAGGACGGAGCGCAAAAAGGCATCCTCGATCCGCAGGATCGGGGCGCCACTGCGGCGGGCCAGCGCCTCGCCCCGGCGGGCACGCGGGCGCTGGCCCCAGACGCCGACCCAGTCGCCTGCCCGCGGCAGGCCGAGGCGCGGGGTCCAACCGGCCAGCGTCAGGATACGGCCGATCGGAGGGCGCCGCAGGCCGAGGGTCTGCACACAGAGCCGCTGCGGCCCGGGCGGGGCGGGGCGCGCGGCCCCGCCCGTCACTCCGCCAGCCCGTCGGTGGCGGCGCGGGTCGAGGTCAGCGTGCCGGTCACCGCGCCGATCACCTTGTTGAACTCGACGATCGGCGCCTCGGTCACATAGACCGTGTCCTCGTCGCGGATGGCGAAGTCGCGGGCCGTGAACATGCCGTTGGGGCGTGTCAGGTCCAGCACGTAGACGACGCGCTGCGGGCCGGTCAGCCCCTCGATGCCGACAAGCTGCGAGGCGATCTCGGCCGGTTCGTTGCGGAAGACGAAGACGCCGGTCGGATCGGCGGAATTGGGGTTCAGCCCGCCGACCTGTGCGATCGCCTCGATCGCGCTGATCGTGCGGCTGGAAAAGGGCATCTCGGTCTGCCGCAGGGTGGCGCCGAGGGCGGTGAAGCTGCGGTCGTCTTCGCTGACGAGGATGCGGTCGCCGCCGCGCAGCGCGATATCGGCGCCGGGCACGGTATAGAGATCCTCGAGCCAAAGGCTGCCGCGCGTGCCGCCGCGCGTGACGGTGACGCGCGCCAGCTCCGGCTCGACCGAGACGCCGCCCGCCGCCGCGATCATCGCCGAGAGGGTGCGGGTGGGCCGGTCAATCGGGTAGACGCCCTGCGCCACCACGCCCCCCGCGACCGAGACGGTTGCCCCGTCGCCGGCGGTGCGGCGCACCTGGACCTGCGGATCGGGTGTCTGCGTCTCGAGCCGGGTTGTGATCAGCCGGCGCAGCGCCTCGGGCGTCTGGCCCGCCGCGCGCAGGCGCCCGGCATAGGGCACGAAGATGAAGCCGTCGCCATCGACCTGCACCTCTTCGAGGACGGCGGCATTGGTGCCCGTGGGCACCAGCAGACCGGTCTCGACATTCTCCCAGATCGTCAGGCCCAGCACGTCGCCGGGCCGGATGGTGTCGGAGCCGATGACGCCGGCACCCTCGAGCGTCGCCGCGACCCCGAGGGCGGGAACGACGCCGGCGATGGCGTTCACACGGTCGTCCACGGTGACGACGAAGGCATCGCCCTGCCGCATGACCGAGCCGTCGAAGATCTGCCCCCGGCTGGGCCCGGCGCGCGGCACCAGCCCGCATGAGGCGAGGAGGGCCAGCGCCGCGAGGGCGCCCGCGAGGGGGGGTAGCCTAAGGAAGGGGGGTGTCACTGCCGGACCTCTTGCGATGGGGTCTGCCTCGGGCGGGCCTCTCATGGGCCCTCTTTCCCCGAGGGTAGCCGCGGCCCCCGCGCCGCGCCAGCTGGGCGCATCGGCGCGCGGCGCTTGATCGCCTCACTGTTGCGCATAGGGCTCTATGCGTGTCCCTGCGGTCTGCATATCTCCCTCAGGTTGCTGCTTCGATGCGACAAGACGCAGCGGGGGTCGCGCCTGCGCCGCCTCCAGCGCCTCGTAGGGATCGTGCTCTGCCAGCATCATGTCGGTGATCCGGCGCAGGAGGCGGCGTCGCCCGCGGGCCGAGTAGTAGCTGCCGGGTACCTGGCTCGTCGCCAGAAGGTAGCGGCGGTAAAGAGCATAGGCGGCGGCATCGGGGCGGCGGGGCGCGGCGAAGAAGGCGGGCAGGGTCTGCGGCGATGTCAGGCCCGGCTTGTCATAGACGGCGCGGCCGAAGATTCGCAGCGGGATGCCGCGCCAAAGCACCTGCTGCGCCGCCGTGGAATTGACCGTGACGGCGCTGCGGGCCTGGTCCAGAAGCCGCGCGAGCTTGCCGCCCGGAATGAAATGCACCCGCCCCCCCAGATCGCGCGCACGGGCGGCGCGCCGGATCATTCGGCGCAGCGCGGGGGCCGAAGCCTCCAGCGGATGGGCCTTGAAGACAAGGCGGTGATGCGGCGGCGCGCCTTCGGCAAAGCCATCGAGCGTCTGCTCCACCAGCTGCTCACTACCGGTCAGATCCGAGTGGTCTTGCAGGTTGCTGTCGTGATCGAGCTGCAGCAGCACGATGTGATAGGGCTGCCCGCTGCGCAGCAGGAGGCGCGTTGCAAGCCACCGCTCCAGCGCCTGAAGCGGCATCAGCAGCATCCCCAGCATGTGACGCCGCGCTTCCTCGCGCAGCGGATGGGCACGATGGCCGCGATAAAGGCGGTAGCGGTGGGTCAGGGCGAGGACGCACCAGTGATAGAGCGCGCCCCAGACCATGTGGTGCCGCATCTCGCCCCAGCGGTCCGCCGCCTCGCTGGCCTGCGGCGCCTCGGGCGGCAGGACCGCCCGCATCCGCGACAGGCCCAGCTCCATCAGCCGCGAATTTCCGTTGGTCCCGCCACGTTCGTAGGTGATCCACCAGGGCCGCATGTAACCCTCTTCGAAGACATGCAGCCGCAGTGCCTGCTCCCGCGCGGCCTCCACGGCGGCGGCATGGAGCGGGCGGCTGTCGCCGTAGAGCACGAGGTCCGTGATGCCATGCGCCTCGATCAGCTCGCGCAGCTTCTCGGGCCAATCCTCGGGCGCGCCGCGATAGGGGATGTAGCTGCCGGGCTCATGCCAGAAGAGGGCGTCGCCGCCGTTGAAGCCGACGCGCCATGTCCCGGCCCCCGCGGCCCTGAGCGCCCGTCCGAGGCGGTCGAAGAAGGGACCATGCGGCCCTTGCAGGAACAGGAACTGGCGCGAGGCTGGCTGGCTCATGGCCGGCAGCATGGCGCCCGCAGGCCTTTCCATCCGGTTAACGCGGCCCGCTTGCCCGCCCCGGCGCGGGGGCTTAGGTCTTGTGCCCAGCACAGCAGCAAGGGGCCGTCTTCATGTTCACCGGCATCGTCACCGACATCGGAGAGGTCGTCGACATCCGCAAGAGCGGCGACACCACGCTGCGCATCGCCTGCAGCTACGATCCCGACAGCATCGAGATCGGCGCCTCCATCGCCTGCGAGGGGGTTTGCCTGACGGTCACCGCCCTTGGCGCCGAGCCCCGTCCCTGGTTCGAGGTGCAGGCCAGCGCCGAGACACTGGCCCTGACCACCATCGGGCAGGGCAATGGCTGGGGCATCGGCCAGCGGCTGAACCTTGAGCGGGCGCTGAAGGTCGGCGACGAGCTCGGCGGCCATATCGTCTCGGGCCATGTCGACGGCATGGCGCGGGTCACCGGCTTGCGAGACGAGGGGGACAGCCTGCGCATCAGCTTCGAGGCGCCCGAGGCGCTGGCCAAGTTCATCGCGCCCAAGGGCTCCGTCGCGCTGAACGGCACCTCGCTGACGGTGAACGAAGTCGACGGCACGCGCTTCGGCATCAACCTGATCCCGCATACCCGCAGCGTCACCACCTGGGGCGCCGTCGAGGAGGGGGATGCCGTCAACCTCGAGGTCGATACCATGGCACGCTACGTCGCGCGGCTGCAGGAGGCGGGCTGACCATGGCCGGGATCGGGCACAACCGCGGGCCAGAGCTTGGCAGCACCGCCTGGCGTCGCCATGCCTGGGGCCGGGCGCGGCGCGACCTGCTGCCCAGCCTGCCGATCGAGGTCGTGCGGCTGCGCGTCGCGCGGGCGCAGGCGCTGGGGCTGGACTATCGCACCTATGCCTCGGTCCGTGCCGCCACCGGGCATGACGTCGTGGGCTTTCTCTTCTCGACCAATGCGCTGCAGATGCTGCGCCGGGGCGAGGCGCCGCCCGAAGCGCGCGCCGCGCGGCTGGCCCAGCTGGCCGCCGATCGCACCGCGCTGGCGCAGCCCCCCCTCGATCCAGCGCAGGTGCTGGGGCTGGCGCCGCTCGACGCCGCCCATTCCGCACCCTCCTTCGGGCTTGGCTGGGCCGCCATGCGCGACCACCTCGCAGGGGTGATCCGCAGCCGCGGGGTGCCGGCCAACAGGCTGCTGGTGGTGGGCGAGACGGCGGCAGAGCGCGACTGGTCCGAGGCCGCGCGCACGGCGGGCTACCTCAGCGGCGCGCGCTACTTCGGCGCCGCCTGAGAAAGCTTACGCCTGAGAAAGCCTGTCAGCCCCGGCAGATGCCCTGCAGGCTGACCCAGTTCCCGTCGCTCAGCACCGGGGCATAGCCCCTGCTGCCCTCCTGCGCGAGCCGTTCCGCCAGGGCGCCAGAGGGGTCCCGCCAATTGGCCCAGGGCTGGGATGGCACCTCGGCCTCCTCGAAGGCCGCGCGCAGCGCCTCGACCGGCGGTAGCGGCTGCGGCGCCGCCCCCTGCAGGCCCCGCGCCCAGTCCTGCAGCACCTCGGGCGGCACGTCGCCGGTGGTCAGAAGCGTCAGCACCGTCCCGAATCCGGCCTGCCGCAGCATCGTGGCGAGCGGATCCTGCGCCGCGCGCGCCTGCGCGGCGGCCAGCAGCGCGCCCGCGACCACGGCGGGGTCCTGCGTGCGCTCGATCATCGCGCGGGGCAGGGCGATGATGCCCCCCGGCAGGACGGCGGGCGCCTCGAGGCCTGCGGGCAGCACCACCACGGGCTCCGCTGCGGGACCGAGCACGCGGGTGCGCAGGGCGGCCAGCGCCTCGGTACCGAGGGGGTTGCGGCAGGCGGCCTCGCCGGTCTGCTGCTGGATCAGGCCCAACAGCGTGGTGCCGATCTCGCCGCGCCTTGCCTGCGGCACCGCGCTCAGCGTCTGCCGCGTCAGCGCGCCGGGCAGCCAGAAGACGGCGCCCCAGAGCGTCAGCACCGCGAGACCGATCAGCAGGACCCCGCGCAGCCGGCCCGGCCGCGGCCGCTGCGCCGCGACAGCCCGGCGCACCGTCTCGATGGCCTGCACCATGGTCTCGTCGTCGATCTCGAGCGTCTCTGTCGCCTCGGCATCGGGGGCATAGAGCGCCGGCTCCTCGCCGCCGTTCAGCCGCTGCACCGCGGGCAGCGACCAATGCGCCAGCGGCCGCCCCGCCATGTCCGAGATCATCAGCGTCGCCTCGCCGAAGGAGACCGTCACCTCGCGGCGTTGCGCCTCGGGCTCGGGGCGCCAGAGGCCCACCGTCTCGAGCCGCGCGAATTGCTTGAGCGCCGTCATCTGATCCCTGCTGCCGGTGACGGCGGCACCTTAGCCGCCGCCCGGACAAAGGAACAGGGCCAAGACGGGGGCAGACGGCTGCCCCCTCTTCTCTTTGCAAATATCCCGGGGGTGCGGGGGCTGGCCCCCGCTCCACCCGCTTCCGCAGGCACCAAAGTCAGGCGGCCTGCGCCGCCTCTCCGCCGCCCCAGCGGCCGTAGAAACTGCCGCCCCCCTCGGCGAGATCGCGCAGGAGGTCCGGCACGGCAAATCGCGCCCCATGCGCCGCTTCCAGCGCAGAGGCCCTCTCAACCGCCGCGCCTGCACCAAGGATGTCGAGCCAGGAGAAGGGTCCGCCCGACCAGGGCGCGAAGCCCCAGCCGAGGATAGCGCCGACATCGCCTTCGCGGATATCCGTCAGCACCCCGGCCTCGAAGGCGCGCACCGCCTCGAGCGCCTGGACGTAGAGCAGGCGGTCCCGCACCTCGGCCAGCTCCGGCTGCTCCGCGGCCCGCGGGTAGGCGCGCTCCAGCTCGTCCCACAGGCCGATGCGCTGGCCCTTGTCGTCATAGGCGTAGAAGCCGGCGCCGGCCTTGCGCCCCAGGCGGCCTCTTTCGGCCATCGCGAAGAGGACCTCGTCGACCGCCTCGTCGGGATAGGCCTCGCCTAGGGCCGCGCGCGTCGCCTTGGCGATCTTCACGCCGAGATCGATCGAGGTCTCGTCGACAAGCTGCAGCGGGCCGACGGGCATGCCCGCCTGCTTCGCGGCGTTCTCGATCAGCGCGGGGGCGATGCCCTCGGCCACCATGCGGATCCCTTCGTTGATATAGGGGATGATGCAGCGGTTCGCGTAGAAGAAGCGTGCGTCGTTCACCACGATCGGCGTCTTGCGGATCTGGCGCACGAAATCGAGCGCCTTGGCCACGGCCCGGTCTCCGGTGGCCTCGCCCTTGATGATCTCGACCAGCATCATCTTGTCGACGGGGCTGAAGAAATGGATGCCGATGAAATCCCCGGGCCGATCGGAGGCCTTGGCCAGCTCGGTGATCGGCAGGGTCGAGGTATTGGTGGCGAAGATGCAGTCCTCGCCCACGGCCGCCAGCACCTTGGCCGTCACCTCCGCCTTGACGGCAGGATCCTCGAACACCGCCTCGACGACCAGGTCGCAGCCGGCGAGCTGCGCGTAATCCGCGCCGGGGGTGATCCGGCCGAGGACCTCGGCCTTCTTCTCCTCGGTCACCTTGCGCCGCTTGATCCCCTTGTCGAGGATACCCTCCGCATGGGCCTTGCCGCGCTCGGCCGACGCCGCATCGGCATCGATCAGCACGACCTCGATCCCGGCATTGGCGGCGACATAGGCGATGCCGGCCCCCATCATCCCCGCGCCGATCACGCCCAGCTTGCGGACGCTCTGGTCCGGCGCCTCGGGCCGGTTGGCGCCCTTTTCCAGCGCGCCCTTGTTGATGAAGAGGCTGCGGATCATCGCCGAGGACGAGGGGTTGAGCAGCACCGAGGTAAAGTGCCGCGCCTCGATCCTGAGGGCGGTGTCGAAGGGCACGAGCGCGCCCTCGTAGACGGCCTTCAGCAGCGCCTTGGGCGCGGGATAGGCGCCGGCGGTGCGCCCGTTGATCATCGCGCTGGCGCCGGTGAAGGTCATGAAGCCGGCGGGGTGATAGGGCGCGCCGCCGGGCATCTTGTAGTCCTTGCGGTCCCAGGGCTTGACGGTATCGGCCTCGGTGGCCTGCAGCACCCAGGCCTTCGCCGCCTCCAGCGGGTCTGCAACCACCTCGTCGATCACGCCCATGCTCTTGGCGCGGGCCGGATCGTTCAGCTTCGCCTCCAGCAGCAGCGGCGCCGCGGCCATGACGCCCAGCTTGCGCACGAGGCGCGTGGTGCCGCCGGCGCCGGGGAAGATGCCGACCTGGATCTCGGGCAGGCCGATCTTGGCCTTCGGGTTCTCGGCGGCGAAGATGCGGTGGCAGGCCAGCGGGATCTCTAGCCCGATGCCAAGGGCGGTGCCGGGCAGGGCGGCGGCAACGGGCTTGCCGCCCTTCAGCGTCTTGGGGTCCATGCCCGCCCGCTCGATCCGGCGCAGGACGTGGTGCATCTGCATGATGCCGTCGAAGACGCTGGCGGCGGGGCTCTCGCCGCCCGCCTCCTTCATCGAGGCGAGCACCTTGAGGTCCATGCCGGCGGCGAAGTCCGCCTTGCCCGAGGTGATGACGATGCCCTTCACGGCCTCGTCGGCCAGCGCCTCCGCGACGGCCTCGTCGAGCTCGCGCAGGGAGTCGAGCGTCAGCACGTTGAGCGGCCGGCCGGGCACGTCCCAGGTCACGACGGCCACGCCGTCCGCGCCCTTGGAAAGGGTGAAATCGGTCATGACGACCTCCTGGACTTGAAGGAATGGAAGAAGGGGCGAGGATCCGATACCGGGCCGCGGCCCCTGCCGCGCCGAGTCAGAGGCCCAGGACCAGCACCTCTCGGGCGACCTCGGGCATCGCGGTGCTGCAGGTCTGCGTCTCGACCATCTCGATCCGCATGCCGGCCTCGTCCTGCCGGCAGAAATGCACCGTGGGCGTCACCGTGACCCCCGCGGGCGTGGAGACGATGAAATCGCACCACAGGCGGTAGCGCCCCTGCCGCGGCAATTCGATGGCCCTGACGTGCGCCTCGTAGCGCGGCGGCACGCCCTGCGGGATATGGTCGCTCAGCGCCTCGAGAAAGGCTTCGGGCGTCTGATAGATCACGAAATGCTCGTCCCAATGGACGGGCAGGGGAAAGTCGTAGAACCGCGTCACCTCGCGCAGCTTTCGCTCGCTGAGCATGCGCATGATCTGCTGCATCTCTTGTCCAAGGGACTTCTTCACTCGACACACCGCGATAGGGGACGACGGGAGGGCCTTGCCATCCTTCCGTGCCCGACAGGACCTTACCTGCCCACGACAAGGCAAGGCGCGCTGTTTCGGCAAGTCCGGAATTCCCTAGCATCACCCCTCCTTTCGTTCGAATTTTGCAAAAATCAGACGCGTTCGATCACCGTGGCCGCGCCCATGCCGCTGGCGATGCAGAGCGTGGCGAGGCCGACCTCCCGGTCCTGCCGCTCGAGCTCGTCGAGCAGCGTGCCCAGGATGATCGCGCCCGTGGCGCCCAGCGGATGGCCCATGGCGATGGCGCCGCCATTGACGTTCACCCGCTCGGGATCGGCCTCGAAGGCCTGCAGGAAGCGCAGCACGACGCTGGCGAAGGCCTCGTTCACCTCGAAGAGGTCGATATCGCCGATCTCCATGCCGGCCGCCTGAAGCACCTTCTGCGTCGCCGGAACCGGGCCGGTCAGCATGATCGTCGGATCGGTGCCGATCTTGGCGGTGGCGCGGATGCGGGCGCGCGGTGTCAGCCCATGCGCCTCGCCGAAGGCCTTCGACCCGATCAGCAGCCCGGCGGCGCCATCGACGATGCCGCTGGAGTTGCCGGCGTGGTGGATGTGCTCGATCCGCTCGAGGTGCGGGTACTTCAGCAGCGCGACCTTGTCGAAGCCGGGCATCACCTCGCCCATCTCCTTGAAGGCGGGCTTGAGCGCGCCGAGGGCCTGCATGTCGGTTCCGGGGCGCATGTATTCGTCGCGCTCGAGGATCGGCAGGCCGTTCAGATCGCGCACCGCGATGACGGAGCGGTCGAAGCGCCCCTCCTCCCAGGCGCGGGCGGCGCGGCGCTGGCTTTCCACCGCGAGCGCATCCGCATCATCGCGGGAGAAGCCGTATTCGGTAGCGATGATATCGGCGCTGATGCCCTGCGGGACGAAGTAGGTCTCAAGCGCGAGGGAGGGGTCGACCGCGATCGCCGCCCCGTCCGAGCCCATGGGAACGCGTCCCATCATCTCGACGCCGCCGGCGATATAGCCCTCGCCCGCGCCGCCCTTGACCTGGTTGGCGGCGAGGTTCACCGCCTCCAGCCCCGAGGCGCAGAAGCGGTTGATCGCGAGGCCCGGCACGCTCTCGTCGAGGTCCGAGGCCAGCACGGCAGAGCGCGCGAGGCAGCCGCCCTGCTCCTTGACCTGGGTGACGTTGCCCCAGATCACGTCCTCGACCCCCGGCCCCTCGAGGCCGTTGCGCGCCTTGAGCGCGTTGAGCACACCGGCGGAGAGCTGCACCGAGGTCACCTCGTGCAGGCTGCCGTCGGGCCGGCCCTTGCCGCGGGGGGTGCGGACGGCGTCGAAGATATAGGCGTCGGTCATCTGCGGGGCCTTTCGGTCAGGCCGCGCCGGGCAGGGCGCGGGGCATCAGGTCGTAGGGGTGGCGCCAGCCGGGCAGGGCGGCGATGCGGTCCAGCCAGGCGGCGATGGCGGGATAGCTCCCGGCATCGAAGCCGAAGGGTTCGGGGTAGTAGAGATAGCCGCAGCAGGCCGTGTCGGCGAGGCTGGGAACATCCCCGGTGATCCAGTCGCGCGCCTCGAGATGGCGGTCGAGCGTGGCAAGGGCGGCCTGGACGCGTCCGGTCAGGAAGGCGATGACCTCGGCGCTGCGCTTTTCCTCGGGCAGGAAATTCATCTGGAAGCGCAGGGTGCCCTGCTGTGAGGAGCCCTTGTGCGCGTCCCAGAACATCCAGCGCAGCATCTCGGCGCGGTCCTCTGCCAGCAGCTTGCCGGTCCGCTCGGCGACATGGAGCTGGATCACGCAGGACTGGCTGAGGGTGACATCGCCGTCGACGAGGACCGGGACCTCTCCCATTTCGTTCAACGCAAGGAAGTCGGCGCTGCGGCCGGCGCCGCGAAAGAAGTCGATCGGCACCGCCTCCCAGGCGTAGTCCGAAAGCTGCATCGTCAGCGCCGCCTTGTAGGCATTGCCGCTTTCGCCGAAGCAGGTCAGCTGGGCGGTCATGGGCGACCTCCTGCGCGGCGCCGGCGGAGAGCGCCGGGGGCCAGCCCCCGGACCCCCGGAGTATTTCGGGAAACATGAAGGGACGGGGGCATCAATCTATCCTTAACCTCGTGGCCGCAGCCTCGGTCGCACGGTACAGGCGGGAGCGCCGATGACCGTGAAACGTGAAGCTCCGCCCCGGCCCTGCTCCTGGAGACTCCGGCCGGGGCGGGGTCGCGTCCTGCGTGTTTCATGTTTCTAAAAATACTCATGCCCGGCCCGCAGCGAGTGCGCAGGCGAGGACGAGGGCGACGTGGCCGGCGCAGGCCGCCGGGCGTCCGGTCGCGGGAGAGGGTCGAAGCTCGCTCGCTGCGCGTGGACAAGTTGCCTGAGCAGCAGAGCTGTGAGGTGCCTGGCGGAGAGCGGGATATTGTGCCCGATCCCCAATGGGAAGGGCCGGGTCCCGCAGGGCGGCCGGGCCGGGGCGCCCCATGCAAGCGCCACGCCCGGTCCGCCGCAAGCGGCCTTGGCCTCTGGTGGCGCGAGACGGGTGCGGGTCCTGCGGCATCGGTCTCTCCTCCTCCTCGCGCGGCCTGATCGGCCTGCGCCCCCTGTGTCCGGCGCCGCCTCCCCTGCGGCGCCGGGCGCGGATGGCCTCAGAAGTTGGCGGCCTCCAGCGCCATGACCGGCTCTGCCCCGCTTTCGATGCGCGTGAGGTGCATCTTCGTCGCCGGCAGTTGCCTGGCCATGTAGTAGCGCGCCGTCGCCAGCTTCGTCTCGTGGAACGTCACGTCGCGGCCCTCGGCCAGGGCGCGGCGGGCGGCATGGGCCATCTGCGCCCAGCTGTAGCCCAGCAGCACGTGCCCCATCAGGTGCATGAAGTCGTAGCTTCCGGCGAGGGCGACATTGGGGGTCTTCATCCCCTGCTGCATGAAAAGCATCGCCGCCGACTGCAGATCCTTGGAGGCCGATTTGAGCGGGTCGAGGATCGTCTTGCGGAAGGCCTCGTCCTCCTCAGGGGCGGTGGCGACGGCCTTGATCCGCTCCATCAGGCCCATCAGCGGCTTGCCGCCGTGCAGCGCCAGCTTGCGGCCCACGAGGTCGAGGGCCTGGATGCCGTTGGCGCCCTCGTAGATCATCGCGATGCGCGCGTCGCGGGCGAACTGCGACATGCCGTGCTCTTCGATGTAGCCATGGCCGCCGTAGACCTGCTGCGCCTGCACCGCGCCTTCGAAGCCCTTGTCGGTGAGGAAGCCCTTGATCACCGGGATCAGCAGCGAGACCAGCGCCTCGGCCTCCGCGTCGCCCTTGCGATGGCCGCGGTCGAGCAGCATCGCGCCCCAGTAGGTCAGCGCGCGCGCGCCTTCGAGGAAGCTTTTCTGGTCCATCAGCGCGCGGCGGATGTCGGGATGCACGATGATCGGATCGGCGGGGGACTCGGGCGCCTTCGCCCCGGTCACGTCGCGGCCCTGCAGGCGGTCCTGGGCATAGGCGAGGGCGGCCTGGTAGGCCGCCTCGGCGGTGGCCCAGCCCTGCATGCCGACGCCCAGCCGCGCCTCGTTCATCATGGTGAACATGGCGCGCATGCCCTTGTGCTCTTCCCCGACGAGCCAGCCCTTGGCGCCGTCGAAGTTCATCACGCAGGTGGCATTGCCGTGGATGCCCATCTTCTCCTCGAGCTTGCCGCAGGAGAGCGGGTTGCGATCGCCGAGGCCGCCATCCTCGGTCGGCAGGATCTTCGGCACCACGAAGAGCGAGATGCCCTTGGTGCCCTCGGGCCCGCCGGGGATCTTGGCCAGCACGAGGTGGACGATGTTGTCCGCCATGTCGTGATCGCCCGAGGAGATGAAGATCTTCTGCCCGGTGATGGCGTAGCTGCCGTCGCCCTGCGGCTCGGCCTTGGTGCGCATGAGGCCGAGGTCGGTGCCGCAATGCGGCTCCGTCAGGTTCATCGTGCCGGTCCATTCGCAGGAGGCAAGCTTGGGCAGATACAGCGCCTTCTGCGCATCGGTCCCGTGGATGGCGAGGGCCGAATAGGCGCCGTGGGTCAGGCCCTGGTACATGTTCAGCGCCATGTTGGCGCTGACCATCGGCTCGTTGGCCGCGGTATGCATGATGTAGGGCAGGCCCTGGCCGCCCCATTCCTCGGCGCAGTCGATGGCGGTCCAGCCGTCGTCGCGGATGCGGTCGAAGGCCTCCTTGAAGCCGTCGGGGGTGCGCACGACCCCGTTCTCGATGCGGCAGCCCTGCGTGTCGCCGACCGCGTTCAGCGGCGCGAGCACGTCCGAGGCAAGGCGGCCGGCGGCTTCGAGCACGCCGGCCGTGAAATCGCGATCAAGATCGCTGTAGCCAGGGATGTCCTGGTCCGAGATGCTGAGGAAGTCATGCAGCACGAACTGCATGTCCTTCAGGGGTGCGCGGTAGTCAGGCATCTCGGTCCTCCCTGGACGGTTATGATGCGAGGGTCACGCCGCTTCGGAGGCGCCGGCCCTCATGGTTGCGAGGCTGCGGCCTCCCTGGGCGATCTGCTCCTCCAGATCGGCGATGGCCTTGTCGAGCTGGGCGCGCTGCGCCTGCATCTCGGCGAGGTGGGTCTGGGCAACCTCGCGCGTGCGCTCCAGCTGCACGGCGGGGCCGTCCGTGTCGTAAAGGTCGAGGAGCTGGCGGATCTCCTCGAGGCTGAAGCCGAAGCGCTTGCCGCGCAGGATCAGCGTCAGCCGGGCCCGGTCGCGCTTGGTGAACAGGCGGCGGGTGCCCTGACGGATCGGGAAGAGCAGTTCCTTCGCCTCGTAGAAGCGCAGGGTTCGCGGCGTGACGTCATAGGCATCGCACATCTCGCGGATCGTCATGGTCTGTTCGGTCATGTCTGTCGTGTGCCCTCGGTGGCCATCTTGTTGTGAGATGGCGCCACCTGAAGCCTCGAGGCAGAGCATACAAGGAAACAGATTATGGGCATGACAGTGACGCGGCGTCACGGATTTTCTGACGAAACGTCAGAGCCGGATAGGGCCGATTCGAGACATTTTCTTCCGCAGCTTTCCTTACGGAAACGGCGGCGGGCGACCCGAGGGAAGGCGCGAGAATCGGCGGCGGCAGTCCGCGGCTGCCGCCGGTGAGCGAAAGGGGGCGCCGCCGGTCCCTTGGCGGCGCCCCCCCTGGGCCTGGCTTAGAGCCGGATCACGAAGCGGGCGAAGCCGTCAGGCCCCTCGCCGGCGGTGGAGATCTCGACCCCCTCGACCGCATCGACATAGGCCGCGGCCGCTGGGCCGCTGTCGAAGAGGACGGTGGTGCCGTCCATCGGCGCGAAGCCCCAGTTGCCGTCGGCCGAGGGGCTGATCGTGCCTTGGTCGACGATGTAGCGGACGATCACGTCGCGGTTGGTGTCCGGCCCCTCGAAGATGATGGTCGAGCCATCGGCCCCGGGGAAGCTGCCGCCGCCGCTGGCGCGGTAGTTGTTGGTGGCGATCACGAACTCCTGCTCGGGATCGACGGGCGCGCCCTCGAACTGGAGGTTCACGATCCGGTTCGTGCCCTCGTTGATGACATTGCCCTCGCGGTCGAACTTCATCGGCTGGCTCAGGTCGATCTGGTAGGTGACCCCGTCGATGACATCGAAGTTGTAGCTGGGGAAGTCGGGGTTCAGCAGGACCTGATCCTCTTCGCCCGGGGTGATCTGGTTGAACATCCCGGCAGAGCGTTCGAGCCAGTCCTTGAGCTGGGCGCCGGTCACCTTCACCGCCCGCACCGTGTTGGGATAGAGGTAGAGATCCGCCACGTTGCGGATCGCCACGTCGCCCACCGGCACGTCGGTGTAATACTCCGGCCCGCCGCGGCCGCCGGCCTTGAAGGGGGCCGCCGCCGAGAGGAGGGGCAGGTCGGCATACTGCGTGTCGCGCAGCATCTGCTCGATGTACCAGGTCTGCGCGTTCGAGACGATCTGCACCGAGGGATCGTCCGCGACCAAGGCGAAGTAGCTGTAAAGCGGCGCATCGGTCTTGCCGACGGCGCGGCGGACGTAGTCCAGCGTCGCCTCGTGCTCGGCCGCGATGCTCTCCAGCACGGCCTCGTCGCTCTCGACCGTGGCCGAGACATCGCCTTCCTCGTCGCGCAGGTAGATCGGGCGCGCCTCGACCTCGCTGCCGACGACACGCCAGCCCTCGCCCTCGCGCTCAAGCATCAGGTCGATCAGGCCCATGTGGCTGCCCCAGAAGCCGGCCATGACGCCGGGCTTGCCCTGGATGGTGCCGGCGGTCGCATCGAGGCCGTCCCAGCCTTCGTAGTCGGGGCCGGGGAAGACGAGATGGCTGTGGCCGGTCAGGATCACGTCGATCCCCTCGAGCCCCGCCAGCGGCACGGCGGCATTCTCCATCATCGGCTCGTGCTCGGCAGCGCCGATGCCCGAGTGGCAGAGCGCCACGACAAGATCGACGCCCTCGCCGCGCAGCACCGGCACCCAGGCCTCTGCCGCCTCGAGGATGTCGCGCGCCTCGACACGCCCCTCGAGGTGCTTGGCGTCCCACTGCATGATCTGCGGCGGCACGAAGCCGATCACGCCGATGCGGATCGGATGCGTCTCGCCGGCGCCATCGGTGATCTCGCGCTCGACGATGGTATAGGGCGGCACCAGCGTCTCGTCCTGATCCGGCGTGGCGCCGGTGCGGGTCGCGACGTTGGCGCAGACGATCGGGAAGTTCGCCCCGGCGATGGCATGCTGCAGGAACTCCAGCCCGTAGTTGAACTCGTGGTTCCCCAGCGTGCCGGCCTCGATCCCCACGGTGTTCATCGCGGTGACCACGGGGTGCATCTGGCCCTCTTCCATGCCGCGCTCGTAGGCGATGTAATCGCCCAGCGGGTTGCCCTGCAGGAAATCGCCGTTGTCGAAGAGCAGCGCGTTGGTGGCCTCGCTGCGCACGTCCTCGATCAGCGCGGCGGTCCGCGCCATCCCGTGGGTATCGACCGCCCGGTCAGCGTAATAGTCGTAGGGATAGACGTGGACGTGGATGTCCGTCGTTTCCATGATCCGCAGGTGGGCCTGCCCGGCCTGCGCCTTCACGGAGAAGGGGTGCAGGGCGAACATGGCCGTTCCCCCGGCCAGAAAGCCTCTGCGGTTGATGATCAGCGCCATGATGGGTCCCCGGTTTGCCTGATGTCCGGCGTAGGTTAGGCGCCTTTCGTCACAGCGCAATGACCCAAGGCCTTGGGGACGCGGGTGCCGGCGCGGCAGCGCCGCGAAACTGGGCATTGCTCGACGTCCGCTGCGGCCTAGATCGGTCCTGCGGGCGGGCCGCCATGCTGCGGTCGCCCCGATTTCCGAAAGGACACGACATGCGATACAGAACCCTGGGCCGCTCCGGCCTCAAGGTCTCCGAGCTTTGCCTCGGCACGATGACATTCCACGGGCAGGGCGAGATGTGGAGCCAGATCGGCAAGCTCGACCAGTCCGGCGCCAACGAGATGGTCAAGACGGCCTTCGACGCCGGCATCAACTTCTTCGACACCGCCGACGTCTATTCCGAGGGCCGCTCCGAGGAGATGCTGGGCCAGGCCCTGCGCGACACCGGCCTGCCGCGTAATGAGGTGGTCGTCGCCAGCAAGGGCTTCGGCCCGGTGCACGACGGCCCGAACGGGCGCGGTGCCAGCCGCGGGCATATCATCGACGCCTGCAAGGCCTCGCTCAAGCGGCTCGGCACCGATCACATCGACCTCTACCAGCTGCACGGCTTCGACGCCGAGACGCCGATGGACGAGCAGATGGAGGCGCTCGACATCCTCGTGAAGCACGGCCACGTGCGCTACGCCGGCGTGTCGAACTGGACCGGCTGGCAGATCGCCAAGGCGCAGGGCCTCGCCGAGCGGCGCGGCACCGCGCCCCTGCGCTCGGTGCAGTCCTACTACACGCTGGCCGGGCGCGATCTCGAACGCGAGGTGATCCCGGCGATCCGCTCCGAGGGGCTGGGCCTGCTGGTCTGGAGCCCGCTTGCGGGCGGCTATCTCGCCGGCAAGTACACCGATCAGGACGGCTCCGAGGGGCGGCGCGCGAATTTCGACTTCCCGCCGCTGGACAAGGACCGCGCCGACGGCGTTGTGCGCCGCCTGCGCGAGATGGCCGAGGGCAAGGGTGCCAGCGTGGCGCAGCTGGCGCTGGCCTGGCTGCTGCACCAGCAGGCGGTAACCAGCGTTATCGTCGGCGCCACGCGCCTCGAGCAGCTGACCGACAACATCGGCGCCACCGACATCGCCTTCACCGACGAAGAACTCTCGGTGCTGGACGAGGCGAGCAAGCTGCCCCCCGAATACCCCGGCTGGATGCTGGAGCGTCAGGGCGGCAACGCCTGAGCCCCTGAAACAGCAAAGGGGCGCCAGACCCGGCGCCCCTTGTCTTCTCTTTCCAAATATCCCGGGGGGCGAGCCGCAGGCGAGCGGGGGCTGGCCCCCATACTGCGCTGGGTTCAGCCCGAAAGACCGTCCTCCAGCGGGCGCCCGTCCAGCCGCTTGGCAAAGAAATGATGCGTCTCGCCCTTGGGGTAGTCGGGGATTCGGCCGAACTCGGTATAGCCCTGCTTGGCGTAGAAGCCGGGCGCTTGGAACGACAGCGTATCGAGCCAGACGCCGATCTTGCCCCCCTCGCGGGCCAGGCGCTCGATCTCCTCGATCAGCTGCGAGCCGACCTTCTGGCCGCGCGCGTCTTCCGTGGTGGCCAGAAGGCTCACGAAGACCCAGTCGACCATGAAGCGCGCGTGCAGACCGCCGAGATAGGTCTCGCCATCCCAGGCCTCCAGCACCGCCTCTTCGTAGCGGAAATTCTGCCCCGCCGCCTCGGCATGACTGGTGAGCGAGCCGAGGATCCGGGCCACCGCCTCGTGCGGCTCGGTCTTGGGGAGGGGAATGGTGCGAATCTCGACGGTCATGTCTTTGGGTCCGTGTCTTTCGCCGGCGCGGGCCTGCCGCGCGGGCGCCTGAAATGAAAAGGGCCGGCCCGTCGCCGGGCCGGCCCATGCTCGCGTCGGCCTGAGGGTCAGGCCGCGGCGATCAGGACTGCTCGTCCTGGGTGTCGGCATCGTCCTGCTGCTCGCGCGGACGATCGTCGTCATCGTCGTCGCGACCGGCGGCACCGATCTCGTCGAACAGGCCCTGAATCTCGAACTCGGCAGCGGCTTCCTCTTCGGCGGCCAGCTCCTGGATCGATTTGCCCGAAGCCTGAAGCTCGGCTTCCTCGGGGCTGCGCGCCACGTTCAGCTCGACCGTGGCCTCGACCTCGGGGTGCAGAACGATGGTGACGCGGTGCAGGCCGAGTTCCTTGATCGGCGACAGCTGGACCTGCTTGCGGTCGACGCTGAAGCCCTCGGCAGTGATCACGTCCGCGGCGTCGCGGGTGGTGACCGAGCCGTAGAGCGCGCCGCTGTCGGAGGCGGAGCGGATCACGATGAACTGCTGCCCGTCGAGCTTCTCGCCGAAGGCCTCGGCCTCTTTCTTGGTCTCGAGGTTGCGGGCCTCGAGCTGGGCCTTCTGCTCTTCGAAGCGGGCCTTGTTGGCCTCGTTCGCGCGCATCGCCTTGCCTTGCGGCAGGAGGAAGTTGCGGGCGAAGCCCTCTTTGACTTTCACGATCTCGCCCATCTGGCCGAGCTTCGCGACGCGTTCCAGTAGAATGACGTCCATGACGGCCCCCTTACTTCACGGCGTAGGGCAGAAGGGCCAGGAACCGGGCGCGCTTGATCGCACGGGCGAGCTTGCGCTGGTTCTTGGCGCCGACGGCGGTGATACGGCTGGGCACGATCTTGCCGCGCTCGGACACGTAGCGCTGCAGCGTACGGGTGTCCTTGTAGTCGATCTTCGGGGCGTTCTCGCCCTCGAAGGGATCGGTCTTGCGGCGACGGAAAAACGGTCTGGTGGCCATGGCTGTGATCTCCCTTGCTTACCGGCGCTCGCGGCGGCTGTCGCGCTCGTCGCGCTTCTGCATCTGGATGGACGGGCCTTCCTCGTGCGCGTCGACCTTGATCGTCAGCACGCGCATGACGTCGTCGTGCAGGCGCATCAGGCGCTCCATCTCCTGCACGGCCGGCGCGGGGGCGTCGGTGCGCAGGTAGGCATAGTGCCCCTTGCGGTTCTTGTTGATCTTGTAGGCCATCGTCTTGACGCCCCAGTACTCGTTCTCGAGCACCTTGCCGCCATTGTCGGCGAGGACGGTGGAGAAGTGCTCGACGAGCCCTTCTGCCTGCGAGCCGGACAGATCCTGGCGCGCGATGAAGACATGCTCGTACAGCGGCATGCTCACTCCAATCATAATCTGGCGCATTTCAAAGGACGGGGGGTGAGCCTTCCGCACCCCGTCCACGAGAGGCTGCGCATCAAGCGGTCACGCGGAAGGATGGCGCCTTATACGGATCGCGCGCCGGGATGCAAGGGCGCCCGATCCCCGGCCTGCCTGAAACCAATCGCCGCAGGGGCCGGCGCGTATAGTTTGACCATTCCTTCGTCGCATTGCTGCCCGGATCGGAGGTCAGCGTTAACCATAGTGTAACAGCAACTGATGAGGGCCACGATGACTTCGTTCCCCGACGTCGGTACCCAGTTAACCGGTTTAGAGCCGCGCCTGTTCGGGCGTCTGCCCGGTGTCGATGCTGCCCCCTGGGGCTATGCCATCAAGGACCGCGCGGCGCGTCCGCTGCGGCTCAGCGCGCGCAGCCTCGCGGCCTGGGCGGTGGGCGTTGTGCTGACCGATATCGCGCTGGGGGTCTGGCTGCTCGGGCCCCTCGGCCTCGATCCCGCGCCCCTGGTGCTGAAGCTGGGCGCCTCGCTGGCTTGTGCCGCGCTGGCCTGGCAGTTCTTCGTGCTGGCCAATGCCGATGGCCCGCGCGAGTTGCAGATGGATCGCCGCAAGCGGCAGGCGCGGGTCCTGCTGCGCCGCCGCGCCGGCCGGCCCCTGGTGATCGTGACGCTGCGGCTCTCCGATCTTTGCGCCTTCACCCTGCGCCCGGTCGCGGGCTCTGGCGGCGCGCGCAGCGCCTTGATGCTGATGCCGCGCGGCGGCACGGCGGTCGAGATCCTGCGCGGCCCGACCCTCCGGCTCGAGCCGCTGCGCCTGCGGCTCGAGATGGACCGCGCGCTCTGGGCGGGGCGCCGCCCAGGCGCTTGAGCGTTCCGGCCCGGCGCGCTATCTGCCGCTCCCGAACGCAGGAGGGATCAGATGCGCGCATTCGTGTTTCCGGGGCAGGGCTCCCAGACCATCGGCATGGGGCAGGCGCTGAGCCAGGCCTACCCGGCCGCCAAGGCCGTCTGGGACGAGGTCGACGAGGCCCTGGGCGAGAGCCTGAGCCAGCTGGTCTTCGACGGCGATATCGAGACGCTGACTCTGACCCGCAACGCCCAGCCGGCGCTCATGGCGACCTCGATCGCCGCGATGCGCGCGCTCGAAGCCGAGGGCGTGGATATTGAGGCCGCCAGCTACGTTGCCGGCCATTCGCTGGGCGAATACTCCGCGCTCTGCGCCGCCGGCGCGCTGACGCTGGCCGATACCGCCCGGCTGCTGCGCCTGCGCGGCGAGGCGATGCAGGCCGCCGTGCCGGTGGGCGAGGGGGCCATGGCCGCAGTGCTCGGCCTCGATCTCGCGGCAGTGCGCCAGCTCGCGGCGGATGCCGCCGAGGGCGAGGTCTGTCAGGCCGCGAATGACAACGATCCCTCGCAGGTCGTGATCTCGGGCCACAAGGGCGCGGTGGAGCGGGCCGCCGCCCTCGCCAAGGAGTGGGGCGCGAAGCGGGCGTTGATGCTGCCCGTCAGCGCGCCCTTCCACTCGGCACTGATGCAGCCCGCCGCCGAGGCGATGCGCGCCGCGCTGGCCGATATCGCCCTGAACGCGCCCGCCGTGCCGCTGATCGCGAATGTCACCGCAGCTCCGGTCACCGATCCCGACACGATCCGCGGCCTGCTGGTCGACCAGGTCACCGGCGCCGTGCGCTGGCGCGAGAGCGTCGAGGCGATGGCCACCGCCGGCGTGACGGAGTTCTGGGAGATCGGCGCCGGCAAGGCCCTGACCGGCATGATCCGCCGCATCGCCAAGGGCAGCGAGACGCGCAGCATCGGCACCCCGGACGAAGTGGCCGAGGCCGCCGCCAGCCTGAAGGCCTAGGCCGCTGGCCCGCCGCGCGGCGGGCTGCTAAACCCTGCGCCAACGCAACGAGAAGGGGACGGCATGTTCGACCTGACGGGAAAATCGGCGCTCGTGACGGGGGCCTCGGGCGGCATCGGCGCCGCCATCGCGCGCAGCCTGCACGAGGCCGGCGCCACGGTCGCGCTTTCGGGCACCCGCACCGGCCCGCTCGAGGAGCTGGCCGCCAGCCTTGGCGAGCGGACCCATGTCCTGCCCTGCAACCTCTCGGATGCAGAGGCCGTGACCGCGCTGCCCAAGCAGGCGGCCGAGGCGATGGGATCGCTCGACGTGCTGATGAACAATGCCGGCATCACCCGCGACAACCTGATGATGCGGATGAGCGACGAGGACTGGCAGACGGTTCTGGACGTGAATCTCACCGCCACCATGCGCCTGTGCAAGGGCGCCATGCGCGGCATGATGAAGGCGCGCTGGGGCCGGATCGTCAACGTCGGCTCCATCGTCGGCGCGACGGGCAACCCGGGGCAGGCGAACTACGCCGCCTCCAAGGCCGGGCTCGTCGGCTTTTCCAAGAGCCTCGCGCATGAGGTGGCGAGCCGCGGCATCACGGTGAACTGCATCGCGCCGGGCTTCGTCGCCACGGCGATGACCGACAAGCTGACGGACGACCAGAAGTCCGGCATCCTCGGCCAGGTGCCGATGGGCCGCATGGGCGCCCCCGAGGAGATCGCGGCCGCCGCGCTTTACCTCGCCAGCTCCGAGGCCGCCTACGTCACCGGCACCGTGCTGCACGTGAACGGCGGCATGGCGATGCTTTGACCCCCGGCACGCCGAGGGCAAACGGATCAAGGGGCGCCTCCGGGCGCCCTTTTCAGTGCCTGCGGGGCGGTCAGTCCTGGCCGCCGCGGCCCCGGTCCTCGTCGGCGGGGCCGTAGGACAACCAGTCCTCGCCCTCGTCGTTTTGGCCGCTTTTGTGCAGGGCGACGGCGACCTGAGCGAGGCGCGGCAGGCCGATCCAGGCGGCCATCAGGGCGGCGGTGGTCGCGAGGGCAAGGCAAGCCCGGCCCGGGGCGGCGGCCAGAAAGGCAAGGCCGCTGTGCGAAACTGCTGAAAACATCGTCGACTCATCTACAATTTAAGTAACAGGTCAGAGCATGGCACAGGCGCGTGGGCGGTGCAGTGTCCCCCTCGCGGCAGCTCCGTGTCCATTCGACGGCCCGCCGCGCCATCATTCCGGCGCCGATCCGCCGGCTGCGCGAAAGCGTTTGCGCTGCCCGCAATCTCTGGTAAACGACGGCAGGATTTGCCGGGCCGTCCCTTGGGATGGCGTCCGGTCCGGCACCCGTACGGGGGCCGATCATCGCCCCTGACGGGGCAGGCAGAACAGGCCCCCCGGGCCGAAAAGAACGTGAGGAAATGAGATGAGCGACGTCGCCGATCGCGTGCGCAAGATCGTGGTGGAGCACCTGGGTGTCGAAGAAGAGAAGGTGACCGAGAACGCCTCCTTCATCGACGATCTGGGCGCCGACAGCCTCGACACCGTGGAACTGGTCATGGCCTTCGAGGAAGAGTTCGGGATCGAGATCCCCGACGATGCCGCCGAGACCATCCAGACCTTCGGCGATGCCGTCCGCTTCATCAAAGAAGCGCAGTAAGCATTTCCTCCCCTTCGCGGGACGATACGGCGCCTTCGGGCGCCGTTTTTCGTTTCAGGGGAGGGGAGCGCTGACGCCTCGGTGAACCCGCGGCCCGCTCTGACCTGTTCCGCCGGCCGGAATTGCCTAGTATCAGCGGGCCATGGATATCGTCATCGCCGTCGCGATCCTCGCGACATTCTTCCTGCTGATCGGCCTGGGCGAGCCCCTGGCGGCCAAGCTGCGACTGCCTTTCACCGTGCTGCTCGCGGGGTTCGGCATCGCGGTGGGCATCGGCGCGGTGTTCCTGCTGACGACGCAGATCACCGATGCGCTGAACCCGGTCGCCGAGGCGATTTTGGGGCTGCCGATCCGCTCGGGCGTGTTCCTCTACCTCTTCCTTCCGACGCTGCTGTTCCAGGTGACGCTGGGGGTGAACCTGCGGCGGATGCTGGACGACTGGGTGCCGGTCATGGTGCTGGCGGTGGTCGCGGTGATCGTCGCCACGCTGGCCGTCGGCGGCGCGCTCTATGCCACGGGCGTGCTGCCGCTGACCGCCTGCCTGCTGATCGGGGCCATCGTCTCGACCACCGATCCTTCGGCCGTCGTCGGCATCTTCCGCAACCTCGCCGCGCCGCGCCGCCTTGCGCGGATCATCGAGGGCGAGAGCCTGCTGAACGACGCCGCCGCCATCGCGCTCTTCGGGCTTTTCATGGGCTTCGTCATGCGCGGCGTCCCCGATCCGCAGATCGGGGCGGCGCTGGCGAAGTTCCCGGTGCTGTTGGGCGGCGGCGCCCTTGTCGGCTGGCTGGCCGGGCAGGCGGGGCTGTGGCTGATGGCGCGGCTGGGGCGGTTCCTGCTGGCGCAGATCTCGGTCTCGGTGGCGCTGCCCTACCTCTCCTACGTGCTGGCCGAGCAGGTGCTGGGCGCTTCGGGCGTCATCGCCGTGGTGGCGGCGGGGCTGGCGGTGAACCTTTCGGCGCCGGGGCGCCTGTCGCCAGCGGCCTGGACCGCGCTGCGCGAGGTCTGGGACCTCCTCGCGCATTGGGCCGGGGCCTTCATCTTCCTGCTCGCCGCGCTGCTGATCCCGCGCCTTCTGGACGGCGTGCGCTGGTCCGACCTCGGCCTCGTGGCGGTGGTGGCGGGAGCGGCCATCGCGGCGCGGGCCCTGATGCTCTGGGGCGTGCTGCCGGCGCTCGCGGCGCTGCGCCTCTCGCCGGCGGTGCAGCCCAGCTACCGCGTCGCGATCCTCTGGGGCGGCCTGCGCGGCGCCGTGACGCTGGCGCTGGCGCTGGCGGTGACCGAATCCCTGCGCGTGCCGCCAGACGTGCGGCGGATGACGGGCATCCTCGCCACCGGCTTCACCCTGTTCACCCTGATGGTGCAGGGTCCCTCGCTGCGGCCGCTGATCCGCTGGCTGGGGCTCGAGAAGCTCTCGCCGCTGGACGCCGCGCTGGCCCGGCAGGTCGTCGCCGTCGCGCTGCAGGGCGTGCGCGAGGAGGTCTCGCGCCGGGCCGAGGCCTACGGCCTTGCGCGCGAGGTGGTGCGCCCCGAGGCCAAGGAATTCGCTGCCCGGCTCGACCGGGCGCTGGCGGCGGCGGAAGAGGGCGAAGATATCCACGCCCGCGACCGCATCACGCTGGGGCTGATCGCGCTGGCCGGGGCGGAACGCGACCGCGTGCTCTACCTGTTCCGCGAAAGGGCGATCTCGGCGCGCATGGCCGAACGCGCCCTCGCCAATAGCGACCGGCTGATCGAGGGCGCGCGCAGCGGCGGGCGGCTGGGCTACAACCGTGCCGCCCGCCGCAGCCTGGGGCAGGGCGGCGCCTATGGTCTTGCCGCCCTGCTGCACACCCGCGCCCGGCTGTCGCGCCCGCTGGCCCGCGCCGCCGCCGACCGCTTCGAAAGCCTGCTGACGCAGCAGCTGATCCTGACCGCGCTGCCCGAGTTCATCGAATCGCGCATCCGCCGCATCCATGGCCGCCGCGTGGCAGAGCTACTGCGCGAGCTGCTTGAACGCCGCTCCGAAGAGATCGCGCGCGCCCTCGCCGGTCTGCGCCTGCAATTTCCGGGTTACGCCGAGGAGCTTGAGCGGCGGTTCCTGCGCCGCACCGCGCTGCGGATCGAGGAACGGGAATACGACCTGCTGCTGGGCGACGGGCTGATCGGCCCCGAGCTGCACGCCACGCTCAGCGGCGCGCTCGACCGGCGCCGCGGCGCCGCGGAAGAGCGGCCGCCGCTGGATCTCGCGCTGCAGAAGGCCGATCTCGTGGCGCAGTTCCCGCTTTTCGCCGATCTGCCGCCCGCCTCGCGGCGCGGCCTCGCGCGGGCCGTCGTGACCCGGTTCGTCGCCCCCGGAGAGGTGCTGCAGCGGCGGGACGAGGCGGTGACCTCGGTCAGCTTCATCGCCAGCGGCGCGGTCGAGGCCGAGCGGGCGGGCAACAAGGTCCGCCTTGGCCGCGGCGAGATGTTCGGCCAGCTCGCGCTGCTCAGCCGGACGCCGCGGCGGGCCGACGTGCGCGCGTTGACCCATGGCGTCGTGCTGCAGCTCGACGAGGCGCGGTTCCTGCGGCTCCTGCGCCGCAGCAGCAAGCTGCGCCGCGCCGTGCGCGACAGCGCGGTCAAGCGCGGCGCTCCCGCAGATCTCGTCGCGACGCTTGGTGCGCCCGAGGCGGATCAGGACACGGGCTGACAGGCGGCACGCCAGGCCTCGAATTCTTCCGGGCGGCGGCGATGCAGCCGCGCCAGAACGCCCTGCGGCAGTTCCAGCGGCATCGGGGGCGAGACGTTCAGCCGCTGCAGCTTCGGCAGCGGGCCTAGCCGGTCTTCGAGAAACCGCATGAGCTCGGGCATCCGGTCGTGGCGGAACAGATGCGTCACGCCGATGCCCTCCGCGCCCGCGATGAAACGGGCCTGACTGCCGACACCGGCATGGGGCGGCGGCCTGGCGCGCGCATAGTCCGAGACGAATTGCGCAAAATCGACATCGGCGGTGCTGGCGGGCGTGCCGGCGAGATCGGCCCGCCGGCGATAGCGCCACCAGCTGCCCAGCCAATCCACCGGCTCGCGCAGGACGGCCAGCGTCTCGAACCCCTCGGCGCCGACCTGCCGCAGCATGGGCTCGACGAACCGGCGATAGCGGTAGAGCGGCGCATGCTTGATCTGCGGCGGATCGCGCAGCACCAGCCCGGCCCGCGGCGCCAGCGCGGCCTCGAGCGCGGTGGTGCCGGTCTTGGGCACGGCGAGCAGGACCAGGCGCTCCTTGACGAAAATCAGCATGACCCGTTTTCGTCTGCGGGCGTAAACGCTTCATTAACTGCCGTAGTCGAAAGCTGGATCGCGTAAAGGGACTTGAAGTGTTCTCCTTTTGGCCTCATATCTCGGTGCAGAGAACAAGAGGCGAACGAAGCAGCGATTGCCGCCCCGCCCGCGGTGTGGAATAAGGAGCCGATTTTCATGGCAACGGCAGATCTTCTCCAGATGACGGACAAGCGGACAGCGGACCGGCAGAAGGCGCTCGACTCGGCGCTTGCGCAGATCGAACGGCAGTTCGGCAAGGGCTCCATCATGCGGCTCGGCGGCGAGCACCAGATGGCCGATATCGAGGCGACCTCGACCGGCTCTCTGGGCCTCGACATCGCGCTCGGCATCGGCGGCCTGCCGAAAGGGCGGATCATCGAGATCTACGGCCCCGAAAGCTCGGGCAAGACGACGCTGACCCTGCATGCCGTCGCCGAAGAGCAGAAGAAGGGCGGCGTCTGCGCCTTCGTCGACGCCGAACACGCGCTCGACCCGCAATATGCCAAGAAGCTGGGCGTGAACCTCGACGAGCTGCTGATCTCGCAGCCCGACACCGGGGAGCAGGCGCTGGAGATCGTCGATACCCTTGTGCGCTCCGGCGCGGTCAGCATGGTGGTGGTCGACAGCGTCGCCGCCCTGACCCCCAAGAGCGAGCTCGAGGGCGACATGGGCGACAGCTCCGTCGGTGTTCATGCCCGCCTGATGAGCCAGGCGATGCGCAAGCTGACCGGCTCAATCAGCCGCTCCAAGTGCATGGTCGTCTTCATCAACCAGATCCGGATGAAGATCGGCGTCATGTTCGGCAGCCCCGAAACGACGACGGGCGGCAACGCGCTGAAGTTCTATTCCTCCGTCCGTCTCGACATCCGCCGGATTGGCGCGATCAAGGACCGCGACGAGGTCGTCGGCAACGCCACCCGCGTCAAGGTCGTCAAGAACAAGGTCGCGCCGCCCTTCAAGCAGGTCGAGTTCGACATCATGTACGGCGAGGGCATCTCCAAGACCGGAGAGTTGCTGGATCTGGGCGTGAAGGCCGGGGTGGTCGAAAAATCCGGCTCCTGGTTCTCCTATGGCGATCAGCGGATCGGGCAGGGGCGCGAGAACGCCAAGCAGTTCCTCAAGGACAACGTCGATATCGCCTCGCAGATCGAGGACAAGATCCGCGCGGCCCACGGCCTCGATTTCCACATGACCGAGGAAGACAAGGACGAGGTTCTGGACGAATAGTCCGGGCGTCGGTCCGGATCGGTCCGTCAGGGGCCGGGGCGGTGACGCCCCGGCCCCTTTGTCATCTGCGTGGGCGAGACGCTGCGATCCCTTTACGCCCTGCTGCGGCAGGGCTAGGACTGCCCGGCCTGTTGCCTGACCTGAGGACCCCATGACCAGCCTCGCCGATATCCGATCGACCTTCCTCGACTACTTCGAACGCAACGGGCATGCGCGCGTCGCCTCCAGCCCGCTGGTGCCGCGGAACGATCCGACGCTGATGTTCGCCAATTCGGGCATGGTGCAGTTCAAGAACGTCTTCACCGGCGTCGAGAAGCGCGACTACAGCCGCGCGACGACGGCGCAGAAATGCGTCCGCGCGGGCGGCAAGCACAACGATCTCGACAATGTCGGCTATACCGCCCGGCATCACACCTTTTTCGAGATGCTCGGCAACTTCAGCTTCCAGGACTACTTCAAGGAACAGGCGATCAGCCACGCCTGGGACCTGCTGACCCGGGACCTGGGGCTGAACAAGGACAAGCTGCTCGTCACCGTCTACCACACCGACGACGAGGCCGCGGCGCTGTGGAAGAAGATCGCCGGCCTGCCGGACGAGAAGATCATCCGCCTCGCCGACAAGCCCGACGGCAGCAGCGACAACTTCTGGATGATGGGGCCGACCGGGCCCTGCGGCCCCTCGTCGGAGATCTTCTACGACCACGGCGATCACATCTGGGGCGGCCCGCCGGGATCGGCGGAAGAGGACGGCGACCGCTTCATCGAGATCTGGAACCTCGTCTTCATGCAGTTCGAGCAGTTCGAGGACGGCACGCGCCGCCCGCTCGACCAGCCCTCGATCGACACCGGCATGGGGCTGGAGCGGATCGGCGCGCTGCTGCAGGGCAAGCACGACAACTACGACACCGACCTGATGCGGAGCCTGATCGAGGCCTCGGCCCATGCCACCAGCTCTGACCCCGACGGGCCGGGCAAGGTGCATCATCGCGTGGTCGCCGATCACCTGCGCTCGACCTCCTTCCTGATCGCCGATGGCGTCATGCCGGGCAACGAGGGGCGCGGCTACGTGCTGCGCCGGATCATGCGCCGCGCGATGCGGCACGCGCATCTTCTGGGCGCGCAGGACCCGCTGATGTACCGGCTGGTCCCGGCGCTGGTCGGCGAGATGGGCGCGGCCTATCCCGAGCTGGGCGAGGCCCGCGCGCTGATCGAAGAGACGCTGCGCGCCGAGGAGACCAAGTTCCGCCAGACGCTGGACCGCGGGTTGCGCCTTCTGGACGAAGAGCTCGCGCAGCTGCCCGAAGGGGCCAATCTGCCGGGCGAGGCGGCCTTCAAGCTCTATGATACCTACGGCTTCCCGCTGGATCTGACGCAGGATGCCCTGCGCGAAATGGACCGCAGCGTCGATACCGCCGGCTTCGATGCCGCCATGGCCGAGCAGAAGGCCAAGGCCCGCGCCGCCTGGGCCGGCTCGGGCGAGCAGGCCGATGCCGCCGTCTACTTCGACATCGCAGACACCCACGGCGCGACCGAGTTCCTCGGCTACGACGATGAGCAGGCGCATGGCCAGGTCCTCGCGATGCTGAAGGGCGGCGAGCGGGTCGAGACCGCGCAGGAAGGCGACGAGGTCCAGGTCGTGCTGAACCAGACGCCCTTCTACGGCGAAAGCGGTGGTCAGGTCGGCGACACCGGCACGCTGACGACCGACAGCGGCATGATCCGCATCAGCGACACCCGCAAGATCGCCGGGCTGCACCTGCACATCGGCACGGTGACGAAGGGCCAGGTGGAGCGCGGGCAAGGCGCGGAGCTGACCGTCGATCACGCGCGCCGCAGCGACATCCGCGCCAACCACTCGGCCACGCACCTTCTGAACGAGGCGCTGCGCCGCGCCCTTGGCGCCCATGTCGCGCAGCGTGGCTCGCTCAATGCGCCGGACCGCCTGCGTTTCGACTTCAGCCACGGGCAGGCGCTGAGCCGCGAGGACCTGGCCCGCGTCGAGGAAGAGGTGAACGACCTCATCCGCCAGAACGGCAGCGTCGAGACGCGGCTGATGGCCCCCGACGATGCCAAGGCCCTCGGCGCACAGGCGCTGTTCGGCGAGAAATACGGCGACGAGGTCCGCGTGGTCTCGATGGGCCGGATGGATGGCACCGGGAAGGGCGGCTCGGGCGATGTCTACTCGGTCGAGCTTTGCGGCGGCACCCATGTGCGCAGCCTTGGCGAGATCGGACCCTTCGTGATCCTTGGTGACAGCGCGTCGTCTTCCGGCGTGCGCCGGATCGAGGCGCTGACGGGCTGCGCCGCGCTGCGCCACCTCGCCGGCAAGGCCGAGTCGCTGGATGCCGTCGCGCAGATGCTGAAGACCGCGCCCGCCGATGTGCTCGACCGGGTCAAGGCGCTGACGGAAGAACGCCGCGCCCTGACCAACGAGGTCGCGCAGCTGCGCCGCGAGCTGGCGCTTGGCGGCGGCAAGGGCGGCGCGGCGGAGGTGCGGCAGGTCAACGGCCTGGCCTTCCAGGCGCAGGTCCTGCCCGGCGTCACCGGCAAGGAGCTTCCCGGCCTGATCGACGAGATCAAGGGCCAGATCGGCACCGGCGCCGTGCTGCTGATCGCCGATACCGGCGGCAAGGCGGCTGTCGCGGCGGGTGTGACCGAGGATCTGAAGGATCGTCTTTCGGCGGTGGATCTTCTGCGCGCCGCGGTCGCCGAACTGGGCGGCAAGGGCGGCGGCGGCCGGCCAGACATGGCCCAGGGCGGCGCGGCCAGCGCCGAGAACGCGGAGGCGGCCTTTGCCGCCGCCGCCAGCATCATCGAGAACCTGTAAGGGAGGGGCCCATGCCCGCAGCACTCTGGATCGCCCATAGCCGCGTCAGCGACGATGCCGCCTACGGCGAATACGCCAAGCGCGCCACCGGCGCGATCGAGGCTCATGGCGGCAGCTTCATCGCCCGCGGCGGGCGTTACGTCCAGCTCGAGGGGCAGGACAGCCCGCGAAACGTGGTGATCCGCTTCGCCTCGCTCGAGGCGGCGCAGGCCTGCTACGACAGTGCCGAGTACCAAGAGGCGCTGAGCTACGCCAAGGGCGCGGCAGAGCGCGACGTGGTGATCGTCGAGATCAACGACTGAAGCGCGGGCCGTTTCTCTCCGGGGGCGCGATGACCTCGCGCCCCTGATCCGTCAGGCGCCAGGCCTCGCGCCCCTCGATCACGGCAGCGGTCAGCGGCCCGCCGAAGGGGGCGCCGGTGTCCAGCGCGAGCCGGTTGCCGAAGTGCACCGGATCATCGCCGACGACCGTGTGCCCGTGCACCACAAGCCAGGGGAAAGGCTCCGGGTCCGAGAGGAAGGGCTCGCGCAGCCAGATCAGCTCGTTCGGATCCTGATCCTCGATCGCCACTCCGCGCCGCACACCCGCATGGACGAAGACGCAATCGCCGCGCCGGTGCCAGTAGGGGCGGGCGCGCAGGAAGTCGACATGCGCCTGCGGCACCGCCTCGTGCGCCGCGCGGTGAAGGGCGGGCAGGTCCAGCCGCGACCAGCCCAGCCGCGGCACGGTGACGCCATAGCTGCGCAACGTCTCGGATCCGCCCCAGGCCTTGCTGAGCCAAGTCTCGTCCTCGGGCAGGACGGGGTTGGGGCGCGCGGGGTCCAGGACGAACTGCAGGAAGGTCTCGTCATGGTTGCCGCGGATCACGAGCCAGGGCTCGCCCCGCGCAATCCCCTCGATCAGGTAGTCGATGACGCCGCGGCTTTCGGGGCCGCGATCCGTCAGGTCGCCCAGGTGGATGACCGGGGCTGCGGCATCGCCGCAGCGCGCCCGGTCGGCGGCGATCCGGTCGTGCGCCGCGCGCAGCTTGTCCAGATGGCCGTGAATGTCGCCGATGGCGTAGCTTCGTTCCATGCCCGCCACCCTAGCGCGCGGCGCCGCGGCATCAATCGTCCAGCGTCACATCCGGCAGGCTGTCGAAGGCGGCGCGCAGCGCATCGCCCCATCCGGTGGAAAGCCGCGCGAAGTCGGCATCCTCGACCTCGACCCGCCGGATCGGCGGCGCGGTGAGGCTGCCTTCGGGATAGAGCGCGTAGTCCAGCGGCAGACCGACCGAGAGATTGGCCTTGATGGTCGAATCGAAGCTGACCATCAGCAGCTTCATCGCGGCCTCGAAACTCATCGCCGGATCGAAGGCGCGGACCAGGATCGGGCGGCCATATTTGACCTCGCCCGACTGGAACCAGGGCGTATCGGCGCCGGCCTCGATGAAGTTCCCCTCGGGGTAGATCATGAAGAGGCGCGGCTCCGACCCGCGCACCTGTCCGCCAAGGATCAGCGTGGCGCCAAAGGCCTCGGCGCTCTGCCCCTCGCCGGCAGAGCGGGCAATCTCGCCGCGCAGGATCTCTCCGACCGCGCGGGCGATCTGGAACATCGACGGCAGGCCCAGGATCGAGGGGCTGCGGTCCCCCGGCGCCTTCATCCGCTCGTCGATCAGGCTGATGACGGCCTGTGTCGTGGCAAGGTTGCCGGCCGCCAGCAGGGTGATCGCGCTTTCACCCGGCTCGGACCATGTCGTCATCTTGCGATAGGTCGAGATGTTGTCGAGCCCGGCATTGGTGCGGGTGTCCGACATGAAAAGCAGCCCGGTCTCGAGCTTCAGCGCCACGCAATAGGTCATAGGGCGCGCCCTGCGGGATCAGTCCTGCCGCACCTCGAGCGCGACGTGCAGCGATTCGCCGGGCGCGCCGAAGCGGAAGCCGGTGATCGGCGCAGCGCCGAGGTAATCCAGCCCCGTCGCGACGCGGACATAGCGCGTGTCGGGGCTGATGGCGTTCGACACGTCGAAGCCGACCCAGCCCAATCCCTCGACATGGCCCTCGACCCAGGCATGCGTCGCCTCCTGCTGATCCCGGTCATCCATCTTCAGATACCCCGAGACGTAGCGCGCCGGAATGCCTGCCGCGCGGGCACAGGCCAAAAATATATGCGCATGGTCCTGGCACACGCCGCTGCCCGCGACGGCCGCATCCTCTGCGGTGGAGGTCGCGGTGCTGGTCCCGACGAGGTATTCGACCGCGCCGGAGATGACATGCGACAGCGCGTGCAGTTTCTCCAGCGGGCCGAGGGCGGGATCGACCTCGCGCAGGAGGGCGCGGCAGCGCGGGCCGGGCCGGGTGAGGGGCGTCGTCCGCTCGAACAGCCACAGCGGCACGTAGCCGGCATGGGGGCCGTGCACGCCGCTGGTGTCGCTCATGCCGACTTCGCCTTCGGAGACGATGGTGATGCGGTCGACGCCCGGCTCGACCGCGACCAACTCGACCCGGTTGTTGTGCTCGTCGTCGAAGAACAGCTGCCGGGCGCCGCCGGTGATATCGGTGCGCCAGTGCTTCACGGTCTGGGCGCCGGTGGATTTCGGCGTCAGGCGCAGCTGCTGAAGCCCGTATTGCACGGGTTCATCGAAGCTGTAGGTCGTCTCGTGGCGGATGCGCAAAGTGGTCATAGGGAGAACCGGTAATCCATTTCGGTCTGCTGGCCCAACGCGGCCACGCGCGTCTGGAAATCCTGCAGGAAGTCGTGCAGCCCCTCGTCGAAGATGCTGTCGACCGAGGCGCATTTCAGCCGCTGCCGCAGGGCGTCGGCGATATCATGCGCCGGCCCGCGCAGCCCGTAATCGGCGGCCAAGTGATCGAGGTTCTCGCAGAGCATCTCGGCGCAGAACATCAGGCTGCGCGGCATCCGCTGGTCGAAGATCAGGAACTGCGCCACCAGCCGCGGCCGCACCCTTTGCCCCATCGTGTGGCGATAGGACCCCTCGGCCGAAACGGAGCGCAGGATAGTCTCCCACTGCACCGTGTCGAGGCTGCTGCCCACCGCCGAGGCCGAGGGCAAGAGCACGTAATACTTCACGTCGAGGATGCGGGCGGTGTTGTCCGCCCGCTCGACGAAAGTGCCAAGGCGGCAGAAGTTGTAGCGGTCGTCCCGCATCATCGTGCCGTTCATCGCGCCGCGCACGAAGGCGATGCGGGCGCGGATCAGGGCCAGCACCTCTGATAGGTCGCGGTCGGCGACCCTGCGGGCCAGCGCCGCCTTCAGCGTCATGAAGCTTTCGTTCACCGCCTCCCAGACCTCGCGAGTCAGGGCGGTGCGCACGACACGGGCATTCGTTCGCGCCGCCTCGATCGAGGCGAGAACCGAAGAAGGGTTGTCGCGGTCGCGCAGCATCCAGTCGATGGCCAGGTCGCGGGTCACAGCCTCGCCGTACTTGGCCTGAAAGCCTTCGCCGACGCCGGCGGTGTTCAGCACCGAGGCCCATTCATCGTCCGAGGAGGACCGGGTCAGCGCCATGCGCTGCCCCACCTCGACGAGGCGAGCGCCGGTTTCCGAGCGTTCGAGGTAGCGGGACATCCAGAACAGGCCCGCGGCGGTCTTTCCGAGGATCGTCATTCGTCGAGCACCCAGGTGTCTTTCGTTCCGCCGCCCTGGCTGGAGTTCACCACAAGGCTGCCTTTCTTCATCGCCACGCGCGTCAGGCCGCCCGGCGTGATGCTCACGCCCTCGGGGCTGACCAGCACGAAGGGGCGCAGATCGACATGGCGCGGGGCCAGCCCCTTGTTGGTGAAGATCGGCACGGTCGACAGCGCCAGCGTCGGCTGGGCGATGTAGTTCTCGGGCCGGGCGATCAGCTTCTCGCGGAAGGCGGCGATCTCGCGGCGCGAGGCGGCTGGGCCGACGAGCATGCCGTAGCCGCCCGATCCGTGCACCTCCTTGACCACCAGCTCCGGCAGCTGGTCGAGGACGTATTTCAGCGCCTCCGGCTCTCCGCAGCGCCAGGTCGGCACGTTCTGCAGGATCGGCTTCTCGCCGGTGTAGAATTCGACGATCTCGGGCATGTAGCTGTAGATCGCCTTGTCGTCGGCGATGCCGGTGCCCGGCGCATTGGCCAGCGTCAGCCGCCCCGAGCGATAGACGTCGAAGATCCCCGGCACGCCCAGCGCGCTGTCGCGGCGGAAGTTCAGCGGGTCGATCCAGTCGTCGTCGATCCGGCGGTAGAGCACGTCGATCGGCAGGTAGCCGCGGGTCGTGCGCATCGCCACGCGCCCGTCGACGACGCGCAGGTCGTGCCCCTCGACCAGCTCCACGCCCATCTTGTCGGCGAGGAAGCTGTGCTCGTAATAGGCCGAGTTGTAGCTGCCGGGCGTCAGCACGCCCACCACGGGCGGATCGTCCGTCACCATCGGCGCGCAGGCCGAAAGAGAGCGGTGCAGCTTCGACGGGTAGCCCGAGACCGGCTGCACCCGCTGCTTCATGAAAAGCTCGGGGAACATGTGCAGCATCGTCTCGCGGTTCTCGAGCATGTAGCTGACGCCCGAGGGGGTGCGGGCATTGTCCTCGAGCACGTAGAACTCGTCGTCGTCGGTGCGCACGAGGTCGATGCCGACGATATGGGTATAGATGCCGCCCGGCGGCTCGACCCCGATCATCTCGGGCAGGAAGGCCTCGTTGCGGGCGATCATCTCGGCGGGCAGGCGGCCGGCGCGGACGATCTCCTGCCGGTGGTAGATGTCGTGCAGGAAGGCGTTGATCGCCCGCACGCGCTGCTCGATCCCGCGCGAGAGGCGCGACCATTCGCGGCCCGAGATGATGCGCGGGATGATGTCGAAGGGGATCAGCCGCTCGGCGGCCTCTTCGCGCCCGTAGACGTTGAAGGTGATGCCGGTCAGGCGGAAGAGGTCCTCCGCCTCGCGCTGCTTGCGCCGCAGCCGGGCCGGGTCTTCGCCCGAGAGCCAGCCCTCCACCCCTTCATAGGGCCGGCGCAGGCTCTCGTCCCGCCCCCACATCTCGTCGAATGTGCCGCTGCTCTGCGACTGGCTCTGGCCGTTCTGGCTTTGCGTCTGCGTCATGACTTTGATGATATGGGGCGAAACTGCGGCGGCAACCCTTTGCAGTGCCTCGGGCCATCGAGAGCCGGGCGGGGGGTGCTGCCCTTACGTAATTCGATTAAAACTTGTGCAAAATGTGGCTGCCCCCGGCGGGGCGGGCCGGGGTGCGGGTGCGGCGCTTCCGCGCGGCGCCGCCGGGCCTGCCTTGCCGAGGTCATTCTTCGACGCATAGTTGAGCCGAACCGGCAGCGGAGGATCCGAGCATGGAACGACGGGGCAGGGCTATCGCGCCGCGAGGCCGCGGGCTGTTTCGGGCCGCCGTGCTGGCCGCAGCCGGCATCGGCCTCGGCGCCGGTGCGGCGCATGCGGGACAGGTCGAGGTGACGGCGAGCGCGCTGCGCAACACGCAGGGCATGCTTCTGGTGGCGCTATGCAACCGCGAGACCTTCACCCGCGCCGGCTGTGCCCATACCGGCAGTGCGCCCGCCAGCGAGGGGCGGGTTGTCCTGCCCGATGTGCCGCCGGGCATCTACGCGGCGCAGGTCTTCCACGACGAGAACGGCAACACCGATCTCGACCGCAGCCTGCTGGGCAGGCCGCAGGAAGGCTTCGGCTTTTCCAACGACGCGCCGATGCGCTTCGGCCCGCCCGATTTCGACGATGCGGCAATCCGGGTGCCGGACACAAACGTAAGAGTCCCTGTCACGATCAGGTACTTCGAATGATGCTACAGAAAACCGACCACAAGCGCGTCGTCATCGTCGGCGCCGGACCCGGTGGCCTAGCGACGGCCATGCTGCTGCGCGCCGCCGGTGCCGATGTCACGGTGATCGAGCGGGCGGACCGCGTCGGCGGGCGCACCGCCGCCATCGAGCAGGACGGCTTCACCTTCGACGTCGGCCCGACCTTCTTCTTGTACCCGGAATCGCTCGAGGCGATCTTCGCCGCCTGCGGGCGCCATCTCTGGGACGAGGTCGAGCTGACGCGCCTCGATCCGATGTACCGGCTGCAGTTCGACGATGGCGTCCGTTTCGAGGCGACGGCGGATGTCGATGCGCTGGCAGAGCAGGTGGCGGTGATCGACAAGGACGACGCCCGCAACGTCCGCGCCTATCTCGACGCCAACCGCGCGAAGTTCGACAGCTTCCTGCCGATCCTGCGGCGGCCCTTCCTCGGGCTGCGCGACATCCTGCGCGGCGACATGCTGCGGGCGCTGCCGAACCTGCGGCCTTGGTCCGGGGTCGACGCCGACCTCGGGCGCTGGTTCAAGAACCCCGACGTGCGCCTCGCCTTCTCGTTCCAGTCGAAATACCTCGGCATGTCGCCGTTCAAGTGCCCCTCGCTCTTCACGATCCTGGCCCATGTGGAATACGGCTTCGGCGTCTGGCACCCGACGGGCGGCTGCAACCAGCTGACCCGCGCCATGGCCCGCGTCGCGACCGAGATGGGCGTCGAGATCCGCCTGTCGGAGCCGGTGACCGCGCTGAGCTTCGAGGGGCGCAGGGTCACCGGGGCCACCACCGATCACGGCCATTACCCCTGCGACGCGCTGGTGATGAACGCCGATTTCGCCCAGGCCATGCGCACCCTCGTGCCGGACAATCTGCGCCGGCGCTGGACCGACGCCAAGATCGAGGCCAAGCAGTATTCCTGCTCCACCTTCATGCTCTACCTCGGGCTGGAGGGAGAGTTTCCGGACATGCATCACCACACGATCTACATGTCGAGCGACTACGCCGAGAACGTGCGCGAGATCGACGCCGGGCTGGCCCCCGAAGAGCCGACGATCTACGTGCAGAACGGCTCCGTCACCGATCCCACCCTCGCGCCCGAGGGGCATACCGCGCTTTACGTGCTGGTGCCGGTGGGCAACCTGACGGGCGGCGTCGACTGGCAGGCCCTCGCGCCCGCCTACCGCGAGAAGATCCTCGACCGGGTGGCGCGGCTGACGGGGCGGGACGTGCGCCCGCTGATCCGCACGGAGGTCATGTTCACCCCCGAGGACTGGCAGGCGCAGGCCGCCGTCTTCCGCGGCGCGACCTTCAACCTTGCCCATAACCTCGGGCAGATGCTGCACCTGCGGCCGCGCAACCGCTTCGAGGATCTGGACGGCGTCTACCTGACAGGGGGCGGCACCCATCCCGGATCGGGCCTTCCGACCATCTTCGAAAGCGCCAAGATCGCCTCGACCCTCGTGGCCGAGGACCTGAACCTGCCGGAGGCGGACGTCCCGGCGCATACCCTGACGGAGGCGGCGGAATGAGCGGCATCGGCATCATCGGCGGCGGTCTCGGCGGGCTCGCCGCCGCCTGCACCCTCGCGGCGCGGGGCCACAAGGTCACGCTGCTGGAGCGGAACGACTGGCTCGGCGGCAAGGCCGCGGTGCTGGAACAGGACGGCTTCCGCTTCGACATGGGGCCCACGATCCTGACCATGCCCCGCGTGCTCGAGCGGATCTTTTCCGAAAGCGGGCGGCGGATGGAGGATTACCTCGATCTCGTCCGCCTCGATCCGCAGTGGCGCTGCTTCTACGACGACGGCACGGTGCTGGACCTCAAGCAGGACCAGGCCGAGATGGCGCGCGATCTGAACGAACTGGCGCCGGGGCAGGGCGATGGCTACCGCGCGTTCCTGAAGGTCGCCTCGCAGCTGTCCGACGTCTCGGACCGGTTCTTCTTCTGGAAGGCGGTCGAGGATCTGAAGGACACGATGGACTTCAAGGCGCAGATGTCGCTGGACACGCTCAAGGACGTGCTCAGCCTGCGAATGCACCGCACCGTCGCCGACCAGGTCAAGCGCAACGTGAGCGACCGCCGCGTGGCGCAGATGCTGGAGCATTTCATTCAATACGTCGGCTCCTCGCCGCTCGCCTCGCCTGCCGTGCTTTGCGGCATCGCGCAGATGCAGGTGGGCGAGGGGGTCTGGTACCCGATGGGCGGCACCCGCGCCGTTCCCGCCGCGCTGGCCAAGCTGGCCGAAGAGCTGGGCGTGACCTTCCGCACCGGCGTCGAGGTCGAGCGGATCGAGACCGAAGGGGGCCGTGCCCGCGCCGTCGTCGCAAAGGGCGGCGAGCGGATGGCCTTCGACAAGGTCGTGTCCAACATGGACAGCGTCCGCACCTACCGAGAGCTTGTCGGCGGAAAGGCCTGGGAGGGCTTCCAAAAGGGCCGCAAGCGCGAGGCCGCCTGTTCGGGCGTCGTCCTCTACCTTGGGCTCGACCGGGGCTACGATCACCTCGCGCATCACGACTTCGTCTTCTCGCGCGATGCCGAGGAAGAGTTCGACGCGATCTACAACAAGGGCGTGCCCGCGCCCGACCCAACCGCCTATATCGCCGCCCCCGCGCGGACCGAGCCGGGCGTGGCGCCAGAGGGGGGCGAGGCGCTGTATGTCCTCGTTCACACGCCCTACCTGCGCCCCGGCCAGGACTGGAGCCAGATGCTGCCGGGCTACCGGCAGGTGATCCTCGACAAGCTCAAGCGCACTGCCGGGCTCGAGGACATCGAGGAGCGGATCACCTTCGAAAGCGCGCTGACCCCGCAAGACATCAACGACCGCTACAAGGTGCTGGACGGCGCGATCTACGGGCTGGCCAGCCATGGCAAGGTGCTGGGCGCCTTCAAGCCCGGCAATCGCTCTCGTCAGGTCGAGGGGCTGTATCTGGCCGGCGGCTCGGCCCATCCGGGGCCGGGCATGCCGATGGCGCTGATGTCGGGCTGGATCGCCGCCGATGCGCTGGACAGTGATGCCGGCGGGCGGGCCGCGGGGGCCGATGTCGCGGCCGAGTGATCCTGTCGCCCTGCGCTCGCCGGTCATGCTGCGCTTCTTCGCGCGGGTCATGGACCGGCAGCTCGGCCGCAACTTCCACGCCGTAAGGCTGGCGCGTCCGGGCCTGCCCGATCTGCCCGAGGGGCGGCCGCTCATGGTGGTGGCCAACCACCCCTCCTTCTGGGACCCGGCGCTGTTCATGGCGCTGGCGACGCGGCTTTTCCCGCAGCGCGAAAGCTACGGGCCGATCGACGCCGAGATGCTACGGCGCTATCGCTTCATGGCGCGCATCGGCCTTTTCGGCGTGGCGCAGGGCGACCCTCGCGGCGCGGCGCAGTTCCTGCGCACAGCCCAGCCGCTGGTCGAAGATCCGGGCCGGATGCTCTGGATCACCGCGCAGGGGCATTTCGCCGATCCGCGCGACCGCCCGCTGCGCCTGCAACCCGGCGCCGCGCATCTTCTGGCGCGGGTGCCGGGGCTCATGGCCCTGCCCCTGGCGGTGGAGTATCCCTTCTGGACCGAAAGCCGCCCCGAGGCGCTGGCCTGTTTCGGCGCGCCGGTCGAGGCCCGGCCCGGCGAGGGACCCGAAGCCGCGAATGCGCGACTGACTGGGGCGCTGGAAGCGGCGCAGGACCGGCTCGCCGGCCTGTCGCAGGGTCGCGACGCCTCGGCCTTCGACAGGCTGCTTGGCGGGCGGGCGGGCGTCGGCGGGATCTACGACGCCTTCGGCCGCGCCCGCGCCGCGATGACTGGCCGCCGCTGGCAGGCCGAACACATGCCGCAGGAGCGCGCTGACAAGTGATCCTCATGCTGACTGTCCTTGCGGGGCTATGCTGCGCCCTCGCCGCCTTCTTCGCCCTCATGGCCGCCCTCAACCTGCTGGTGTTCCGCGCGCCGCCCCCGGCCGCTCCGGGCGCAGGCCCCCGCGTCACGGTGCTGATCCCCGCGCGGGACGAGGCCGCGACCATCGGCGCCGCAATCGATGCCGTCCTCGCCTCGCGCGGGGTCGTGCTGCGGGTGCTGGTGCTCGACGACGGCTCGACCGACGGGACCGCTGGCATCGTGCGGCGCCGGGCCGAGGCGGACCCGCGGCTGAGGCTGATCTCCGGCAGCGGTCTGCCCAAGGGCTGGAACGGCAAGCAGCATGCCTGCTGGCAGCTGGCCCAGGCGGCGGAGGATCCGCTGCTGGTCTTCGTCGATGCCGATGTGCGGCTGGCGCCCGATGCGCTGGCGCGGATGGCGGCGGGGCTCGAGGCGCGCGATCTCGACCTGCTCAGCGGTTTTCCCCGGCAAAGCACCGGCAGCCTGGCCGAGGACCTGATCGTGCCGCAGATCCTGGTGCTGCTGCTGGGCTACCTGCCGCTGCCCATCGCCCGCCGCCGCGGCGATATCGGCCTGGCTGCGGGCTGCGGCCAGCTCATGGCGGTGCGGCGCGAGGCCTACCTGCGCAGCGGCGGGCACCGCGCCTTCGCCGCCTCCATGCACGACGGGCTGCAACTGCCGCGGCTGCTGCGGCGCCACGGCTACAGGACGGATATCTGCGACGCGGCGCCGCTGGCGGTCTGCCGGATGTACGACGGCTGGGCCCAGGTCTGGAGCGGCTTTTCCAAGAACGCGACCGAGGGGATGGCCACGCCCGTGGCGCTTCCCATCTGGACGCTGCTGCTGGGCGGCGGACATGTGCTGCCCTGTCTGCTGGCGCCGCTGGCCTGGGCGGCGGGGGCCGGCAGCGCGCTGAGCCTGTCGCTGATCGCCGTGGCGCTGGTGCTGGCGGCGCGCGCCGGCATCGCGCTGCGCGGGCGGCAAAACCTGCGCTCGGTCCTGCTGCACCCCCTCGGCGTTGCGCTGTCGCTGGCGATCCAATGGCGGGCGCTGATGACGGCGCGGGCGGGGCGGCAGGTGCAATGGCGCGGGCGGCACTACGATGCCGGCTGAGGGCGGCTTTCCCTGGCACCGGGCCTTTCACCCGCTCTGCGGCGCCGACCCGCTGACGCTGGCCTCGCTGGTCGCGCGGCGCGGCGCGCCATCGTTGCGCGGGGCGCCGACGCTGGCCGTCGCCGCCCTGATGTCGCTGATGCGCGCGCCCTTCACGCTGGCCGAGGCGGCGCTGGACGCGGGCCTCGGCGATCCGGCCCAGCCGCCGGTCTTCGTCGTCGGCCATCCGCGCAGCGGCACCACGCATCTGCACAACGTGCTCGCCGCCTCCGGCGCCTTCGGCCTCGTGCCACCAGTGATCGCCACCCTCCCGTGGGAGCGGCGCAGCATCGGCCCGCTGATGCGCCCGCTGGTCGAGCCGCGCCTGCCGGCCACCCGGCTGATCGACGGCGTGGCGATGCATGGCGAGGATCCGACCGAGGACGAGATCGGCCTCGCGAACATGGGGCCTCTGTCCTACTTCCACGCGCTCTATTTCCCGTCCCGCTTCGCCGAGGACTGGGAGGAGGGGCTGCTGCAGGAGGGGCCGCCGCGGCGTCAGGCGCGGCGCGCCCGCGCGATCCGGGGCTACGTGCGCCGCATGGCCGCGCGCAGCCCCGGCGCGCCGCTGCTGCTGAAGAACCCGGCCTATACCGCGCAGGTGCCGCAGCTTCTGCGGCTGTTCCCCGGCGCGCGGGTGATCCACATCCGCCGCGATCCACGCGCCGTCTTCGCCTCGACCCGCCGCTCGCTGCGGATCGTGCTGTCGGAGATGGCGCTGCAGGACTGGCGCGAGGTGGATATCGAGGCCGCCGTGCTGCGGACCTATCCGCAGGTCATGGCGCGACTGCGCGAAGGGGCGGAGGGCCTGCCCGAGGGCGCCTTCACGGAGGTCGCCTTCGAGGATCTCGTCGCCGATCCCGCCGCCACGCTGGAGGGGCTGTGGCACCGGCTGGCGCTGCCCGGCGGCGCCGAGGCCCTGGGCCGCGCGCGCGCCTATTGCGAGAGCCTGTCGTCCTTCCGCCCCTCCGACAATCCGCTGACGCCCTCCGAGGAGGCGCTGTTGCGACGTCGCTGGCCGCGGGAGCTGGCGGACTACGGCACGCTCAGCGCAGCAGCCGGCGAATGATGTCCTCTGTCCGCTTGCCGTAGGGCGGCTTCGCCATGTCGATCAGCGAGGGGCGCCGCCGCGTCAGCACGCTGCGCGGCCGGGTGAAGCTGCGAAAGCCCTCCTCCCCGTGGTAGCTGCCAAAGCCCGAGGCGCCGGCCCCGCCGAAGGGCAGGCCATGGACGGTGACATGCACGACGGCATCGTTGATCATCGCCCCGCCCGAACGGATCGCCGCCACCGCCGCATCGCAGGCGCGCCCGTCGCGGCCATAGACGTAAAGCGCCAGCGGGCAGGGGTCGGCGTTCACGCGGTCCTGCGCCTCGGTCAGGCTGTCGTAGGGCACCAGAGGCAGGACGGGGCCGAAGACCTCCTGCCGCATCACGGGCGCATCGGCGGGCGGGTCGATCACCGCCCAGGCGCCCATGCGGGGCGGGGCCGGCATCCGCGCCATCAGCGGCTCTGCCCGCTGCCCCTCCAGCAGGACGGCAAGGCGGGCGCGGTCGCTTTCGCGCGGGATCGCGGTGTAATCGCCGCTCTCGGGGTCGGGATAGAGCGCCGTGGTTGCCGCCTTCAGCGCCTGCAGCAGCGGCTCCATCTGCGCGCGCGGCACCAGCAGGTAATCGGGCGCGACGCAGGTCTGGCCCGCGTTCAGCAGCTTGCCCGCGATGATGGAGCGGGCGGCGGCCTCGAGGTCCGTGTCCTCCAGCAGCAGCGCCGGTGACTTGCCGCCAAGCTCCAGCACCAGCGGCGTCAGGTTATCGGCGGCAGCTGCCATGATCCGGCGCCCGGTCTCGGTGCCGCCGGTGAAGAAGAGCCCGTCCAGCGGCAGGCGGCAGAGGGCCTCGGCGGTCCGGGCATCGCCCTGCACCACGCGCACCCGGTCGGGCAGCGCCTCTTCCAGCAGGCCTGCCAGCGCCTGCGCCGTGCGCGGCGCATGTTCGGAGGGCTTCAGGATCACCCGGTTGCCGCCCGCCAGCGCGGCGATCAGCGGCACCAGCGCCAGTTGCAGCGGGTAGTTCCAGGGCGCGAGGATGCCGACGACGCCCAGCGGCACGCGGGACACTCGCCCGCGCGAAGGCCAGAGCTCGTAGGGCAGGGCGATGCGACGGGCCCTGCACCAGCGGCGCAACCGGCGGCGGGTCCAGCGGATGTTGCGCAGCGCCATGGTGATCTCGGCCAGCATGGTTTCGGCCCGGTGCCGCCCGCCGAAATCTGCGTCGACGGCGCGCACCAGCGCCTCGGCCTCGCGGCGCAGCACCTGCGCCAGGGCGTCGAGATGCGCCCGCCGCGCGGCCAGATCCGGCACCTCGGCCTCGGCGCGCAACGCCTCAAGCGCGGCGCGGGGCGCGTCCTGCGTCATCGGCCCGGGGCCGCCTGCGCAACGAGCAGCGCGGCGTGCTCGGCAAGGTAGATGCGCAGCCAGGCTGTGAACCGCTCTGGCGAGACCTCGACCTCCTGCCGCAGGGCCTCCCAGCCGATCCAGCGCGTCTCGCTGACCTCCTCGGGGTCGGGGGCGAGGGTGGGGCGCGCGGCAAGCTCGGCGGTGAAGAGATCGACCACCTCGTGCTCGATCATCCCGCCGCCGACATCGGCGCGGTACTCGATAACGCCGCGGTGCTGCAGGGGGGCGCCCTGCAGACCCAGCTCCTCGCGCAGGCGGCGCTGGGCGCAGGCCTCGGCCCCCTCGTCCCAGTCGGGGTGGGTGCAGCAGGCGTTCGCCCAGAGACCGGCAGAGTGGTATTTGCCCGCCGCCCGGCGCTGCAGCAGCGTCTGCCCCTCGTGGGTGACGAAGACCGAGATCGCCTTGTGCCGCAGCCCCTCGCGGTGAACCGCCAGCTTCTCGCTGGGCGCTAGGCGGCCGTCCTTCCAGGCGGGGATCAAAGTCATGCCGCGTCTCCTGTCCTCGCGCCGCCGTCGCCCGGCCCGGCGGGACAGTCGTAGTCCGGCCAGAGGGGCCTTGACCAGCCCGGGCCGCGGGCGCGGCCGCCGTCATCATCAATTCGCGGAACTGAAACAAAGCTGTCACGCGGCCCGCATAGCACCCGGCGCAGACCGTTCCCCAAGGAGACACTCCCGATGCATCGCAGCATTCTCGCCGGCGCCTCTCTCGCCGCCCTCTGCGCCAGCGGCGCCGCCGCCCAGACCGAGATCACCTGGTGGCACGCCATGGGCGGCGAGCTGGGCACCAAGCTCGAGGAGATCGTGCAGGGCTACAACGACAGCCAGGACGCGTTTGCCGTCACGCCCGTCTACAAGGGCAACTACACCGAGACGATGACCGCCGCGATCGCCGCCTTCCGCGCCGGCGAGCAGCCCGACATCGTGCAGGTCTTCGAGGTCGGCACCGGCACGATGATGGCCGCCGAGGGCGCGATCTACCCGGTCTACCAGCTGATGGAAGACACCGGCGCCGACTTCGACCCCGCGGCCTTCCTGCCGGCGGTCGTCGGCTACTACACCGATACCGACGGCAACATGCTGTCGATGCCCTTCAACTCCTCGACGCCGATCCTCTACTACAACCGGGACGTCTTCGAAGAGGCGGGCCTCGATCCCGAGCAGCCGCCCGAGACTTGGGAAGAGCTTGAGACCGCGTCGCGCCAGATCATGGAGAGCGGCGCGGCCGATTGCGGCTTCACCTCTGGCTGGATCAGCTGGATCCAGCTCGAGAACCTCTCGGCCTGGCACAACCTGCAGATCGGCACGCTCGAGAACGGCTTCGGCGGCATCGACCCCGAGCTGACCTTCAACGGCGAGACGCAGGCTCGCCACTGGGAGAACCTCGCCTCCTGGCAGGAAGAGGGCCTGTTCCGTTACGGCGGCGTCGGCGGCGGCGAGGATGCGGCGCCGGCCTTCTATTCCGGCAGCTGCGCCATGTACATGAACAGCTCGGCCAGCCGCGCCGGCGTCATGGCGAATACCGACTTCGAGGTCGGCTTCGGCATGCTGCCCTACTACGACGATGTCGAGGGCGCGCCGCAGAACTCGATCATCGGCGGCGCGACGCTCTGGGTGCTGCAGGGCCAGCCGGAAGAGGACTATGCTGGCGTCGCCGACTTCTTCTCCTACCTCTCCTCGCCCGAGGTGCAGGCCGATTGGCACCAGTTCTCGGGCTACCTGCCGATCACCCAAGCCGCCTACGAGCTGGGCCAGGAGCAGGGCTATTACGAGGCGAACCCCGGCTCCGAGGTCGCGATCCAGCAGATCACGCTGAACGCGCCGACCGAGAACTCCAAGGGCCTGCGCTTCGGCAACTACGTGCAGATCCGCGATGTCATCGACGAGGAGTTCCAGAACCTTCTTTCGGGCAGCAAGACCGCCCAGGAGGCGCTGGACAGCACGGTCGAGCGCGGCAACGCGCTGATTGCCGACTTCGCCCGCTCCAACAACTGAGCCCGTCCCAGGCCGGACCTTTAGGTGCCCGGCACCTCGCCCCCGCCGCGCGCGGGGGCACAGGCGGGCCTGCCGATGCGCAGGCCCGCCGCCTTCAGAAGACAGGCCTCGATGCAGACCAAACGCACGATCTTCCGCAACCGGTGGCTGCCCTACGCGCTGCTCGCCCCGCAGCTTGCGATCACCATCATCTTCTTTCTCTGGCCGGCGGCGCAGGCCGTGCGGCAATCCTTCCTGCGGCAGGATGCCTTCGGGCTGAAGACCAGCTTCGTCGGGCTCGAGAACTATCTCGCGCTGCTGAAGGACCCCAGCTACCTGCAGTCTTTCCAGGTGACGGCTGTCTTCGCGGTCAGCGTCGCCGCGCTGTCGATGGGGCTTTCGCTGGCGCTGGCCGTCGCGGTGGACCGCGTGCTGCGCGCCAACCAGCTCTACACCACGATGCTGGTCTGGCCCTATGCCGTCGCCCCCGTCGCGGCGGGGGTGCTGTGGTGGTTCATGTTCAATCCCAGCATCGGCATCCTCAGCTACGCGCTGCGCCAGATGGGCTACGACTGGAACCACAACCTCGACGGCACCGACGCGATGATCCTCGTCGTGGTCGCGGCGGCCTGGAAGCAGATCAGCTACAACTTCCTGTTCTTCGTCGCGGGCCTGCAGTCCATCCCGCAAAGCCTGCGCGAGGCGGCGGCGATCGACGGGGCGGGGCCGGCGAAGCGGTTCTTCACCGTGATCTTTCCGCTCCTGTCGCCGACGACCTTCTTCCTGCTGGTGATCAACGTCACCTACACGATGTTCGACACCTTCGGGGTGATCGACGCCGCGACCGAGGGTGGGCCGTCGCAGGCCACCAACATCCTTGTCTACAAGGTTTACCGCGACGGCTTCGTCGGCCTGAACCTCGGCTCTTCGGCGGCGCAATCGGTCGTGTTGATGCTGATCGTCATGGCGCTGACCTTCGTCCAGTTCCGCTGGATCGAACGCCGCGTGCAGTACTGAAGGGGCCTGTCATGGTTGAAAACCGTCCGTATCTCAACATCCTCGCCCATGTGGTGCTGATCCTCGGCGTGGCCGTCGTGGCCTTCCCGGTCTACCTCGCCTTCATCGCCTCGACGCATTCGCCGCGCGACTTTGTCTCGGGGGTCATGCCGCTGCTGCCCGGCGATGCGATGATCGAGACCTATCGCACGATGTTCACCCGCGGCGTCTCGACCGCGGGGGCGCCGCCGCTGTCGCAGATGATGTTCAACAGCCTCGTGATGGCGCTGACCATCGCGGTGGGGAAGATCGCGATCTCGATCCTCTCGGCCTTCGCCATCGTCTACTTCCGCTTTCCCTTCCGGGCGACAGCCTTCTGGATGATCTTCGTCACCCTGATGCTGCCGGTGGAGGTGCGGATCGTGCCGACCTTCGAGGTCGTCGCGAACCTCGGGCTGCTGAACAGCTACGCCGGGCTGAGTATCCCGCTGATCGCCAGCGCCACGGCGACCTTCCTCTTCCGCCAGTTCTTCCTGACCATCCCCGAAGAGCTGGTCGAGGCGGCGCGGATCGACGGCGCGGGGCCGATGCGCTTCTTTCGCGACATGCTGCTGCCCCTGTCGCGCACGAACATGGCGGCGCTCTTCGTGATCCTCTTCATCTTCGGCTGGAACCAGTATCTCTGGCCGCTTCTCGTGACGACCGACGAAAGTTACTACACCGTCGTCATGGGCATCAAACGGCTCTCGGACGTCGCCGACAGCGAGCCGCAATGGAACTACGTGATGGCCACCGTGATCCTGGCGATGCTGCCGCCGATCCTCGTTGTCGTCGGAATGCAGAAGCTCTTCGTCAAGGGCCTCGTCGAGCAGGAGAAATAGCCATGGCCGACATCGAACTGACACAGGTGCGCAAGGTCTATCCCGGCGGCGTCGAGGCGGTGAAGGGGATCGACCTGTCGATCGAGGACGGCGATCTCGTCGTGCTCGTCGGCCCCTCGGGCTGCGGGAAGTCGACCCTTCTGCGGATGATCGCGGGCCTCGAGACGATCTCGGACGGGGAGGTCCGCATCGGCGGGCGCCGCGTGAACGAGGCCGAGCCGGCCGACCGCGACATCGCGATGGTCTTCCAGAACTACGCGCTCTACCCGCATATGACGGTGCGCCAGAACCTCTCCTACGGGCTGCGCAATCGCCGGATGCCCAGCGCCGAGATCAAGACGCGCGTCGAGGAGGCCGCGCGCATCCTCGAGATCGACGGCTTTCTCGACCGCAAGCCGCGCGCGCTCTCGGGCGGGCAGCGGCAGCGGGTCGCCATGGGCCGCGCCATCGTGCGCGAGCCTGCGGCCTTCCTTTTCGACGAGCCGCTGTCGAACCTCGACGCCAAGCTGCGGGTGCAGATGCGCGGCGAGATCAAGCAGCTTCAGCGGCGGCTGGGCACGACCTCGGTCTATGTCACGCATGACCAGCTCGAGGCGATGACGCTGGCCGATGTGCTGGTGGTGCTGAACGGCGGCAAGATCGAGCAGGCGGGCCGTCCGCTCGACCTCTACCGCCAGCCGGCGACGACCTTCGTGGCCAGCTTCCTCGGCTCTCCGGCGATGAACCTGCTGGAGGCGAGGGCCACGGGCGGCACGCTGTCGGTGGGGCAGGTGCCGCTGGTGCGCGGCGTGGCCTGCGCCGAGGGGCCGGTGACGCTGGGCCTGCGGCCCGAGGCCTTCGGCCTGACGCCCGCGCCTTCGGGGCCCTTCGCGCTCGACTACATCGAGGAACTGGGGGCGACGCGCCTGCTGCATGGCCATATCGCAGGGCAGCGCATGATCTGCCAGGTGCCGATCGAGCAGCCCGTCGCCGACCGCATGCAGCCGCAGATCGAGGCCGGCGCGATCAGCCTCTTCGATGCGGCGACCGGCCGCCGGATCGAGACCGCGCCTGCCGCCGCATCGCCGCAGCTTGAGATGGCCTGAGGCGCCGGCCTCCGCCGGGTCTGGAGCCTCGGGGCGATCGGCGCTATGGCGCCGCGGGATCGGCCCGAGGCGAAGGAGACGGAACGCGGATGCTAAGCTGGGGGCCCCTTGCGCTGCTGTTGGCGACCATCGTCAACCAGCTGCCGGTCATCAGCGCTCTCGTGCCGACCGAGCCGATCTACGTCTACCTCGGCACGCAGGTGGCCGAGGGCAGCGGCTACACCAGCCTCGCGGCCTGCCTGATCGGGGCATGGATCGGGATGCAGGCCTCCTACTGGCTGGGCCGGACCGCCGGCGCGCGGCTCGTCTCGCGGATGCGGGTCGGATCGGGGGCCATCGCGCGGGCCAAGCGGCTTTTCGACCGCTGGGGGCCGGGCTTCGTCGTGGTCGCGCAGCTGATCTGGCCGATCGCCACGCTGGCGCAGGTGATGTCCGGCATCTGGGGCATGCGCTACCGCACCTTCTTCTTCGCCTCCGGGCTGGGGGCGATGCTGGCCATCGCGCAATATGCCGCCTTCGGCTGGCTCACTGCCATCGGCCTCGAGAAGCTGGGGCTGCAGCCCGAGGAGACGCTGCTGATCTGGCTCGGCCCCTATGCCGTTCTGATCGGGTTTCTAGTGCTGCTGGCGCTGGGCATCGGCCTGATCCTGCGGCGCGGGCGGCAACCGATGCCGCTGCGCCTCGCCTATGCCGCGCTGCTGGCGGTGGGGATGCTGATCGCCGTCAACATCGGCACCCTCTCGGGCTATACCGATCCGCAGGCGCGGATGGGCCCTGTTCCCTTCGACACCGCCTGCACGGCGCTTTCCGACACGCTGGTCGCGCGCAGCGGGCCGACGCTTCTCAATACCGCGCAGCCGGTGAACCTCGCGCTGATCGGGGTCGAGGATCCGGGCGCGCTGCTGCAGGGGCTGGGCTGGCTGCGCAACCGCACCTATGCCGGCGACGATCTGGACGCCTGGGAGGTGGTGACGCTGACCTACCGCGGGCGGCCGCCGGCCTCGACCCTGCTGCTCGAGGGGGTCAGCACCGACATGGCCTGGCAGGAGACGCGGGGCACCATCCCGCGCACGCAGCTGCGGCTCTGGCCCGTGGCCGTGCCGGAGGGCGCGCCGCAGGTCTTCCTCGCCTCGGTGGTGCGACTCGACTCCATCGCGCTGCGGCTGGCCGGGCGCATCCCATCGCTGGTTTACGATTTGACACCACTGACCGACCGCGCACGCAATCGTGAAGCCCGCTTGCTCTCCGGTGCTCTGGGCGGGCGCGTGGTCTTCGATGGGCCGCTGGATGAGCCGGCGGATGCGGAGGGCTTTCGCACGCTTGAGGAGAGCGATTTCCGGTCGGACGGGCTGATCGCGCAGGTCCTCGCCCCCGGCGCCCCCAGCCTCAAGACGCTCTGCGGCGCGGCCCAGAGGCCGGGCGCGGGCGGCTGAAAATCCGGGCGTTGCCTTTCGGATGCCACATTGCGGTCGCGAGGCCGGCCAGAACCTCGGACTAATCCATTGTTCATGGAACTGGCTCCTATGGCCGATCTCGCAGGGGATTGGCTTGGACGACGGGGGCCGTGAAGGGGAGAACACCGTGGCGTCCGAAGCCTATAGCCAAGCCTTAACCAAGTTGCGCATCAAGTTCCTCAGCGAGGCCCCCGCGCGAATCGAGGAGGCGCGGGCGCATCTGCAGCAGATTCCGGCGCCCGAAGCGCTGACGCTGCTGCACCGGAAGCTGCACGACATGGCCGGCAATGCCGGGATGCTTGGCTGCGGCGCCATCGAGGCCGAGGCCCGCGCCGCTCTGGCGCCGGTAGAGCGCGCCGACCGCCCCGGCGGCGATCTCACCCCCGAGGAGCGGAGCCAGGTCGCCGCGTCGCTGGAGGCCATGACGACGGCGATCCGCGCCGAAAGCGCGGCGCCGGACCAGGCGCCCTCCGCGCAATGAGCCGCCTGATCAGAGCTCTGCCCGCCGCCGCCCTTTTCGCCGCATTGGCCCTCCCGCCGCTGGTCCTGCCTGCCGCCCTCTCGGCGCAGGAGGCCGTCTCCTCCGCGCCCGTCGAGGCCGGCCTCAGGCGCGACATCGCCCTTGCCGAGATCGGCCTGACGCAGGGCCTCGACTTCAGCGGCCTCAGCGGCAGTTCGGAGCTGTTCTTCCCGATCGGCCCCTCCGGCGATGTGGTCACGGGCGCTGTGCTGCGGCTCAGCCTGCGGCACGGGCAGGCCGCCGAAGCCCAGCGCTACCTGCAGCTGCGGGCCGGGGGCCGCATCCTCGAGGTCGTGCCGCTGTCCGAGGAGGGAGAGGCGGCGCAGGAGATCGAGGTGCCGATCCCGCCCGAGGCGATGCAGGGCGGCTTCGTCCAGATCGGCCTGACCTACGGCGGCGGCAACAGCGACGAGGTCTGCTTCGATCCGCGCAGCGCCGGCGATTTCCTGTCCATCGGGCCGGAGAGCGCGCTGTCGCTGCGGCTGGACCCTGCGCGCCTCGACAGTCCCGCGGCCGTGGCGGCGCTGATGCCGGCGCGCAGCCGCGTCTCCATCGGCGCGGGTGTCGATGACGCGGCGGGCCTTGCCTTCGCCCTGCGCGCGGCGGCGCTGCGCGGCGGCGAGGCCGGTCTGGTCAGCGTCCAGCCGGAGGCGGCGGATGCCCCCGCCGCGCCGGGCTGGACCGAGGCGCGGCTTCGGCTGGATGCGGCGGGCGCAGAGCAGGGCGGGGCGGTGACGCTTGCCGATGTGGGCGGGGCGCCGGCGCTGGTCTTCTCCGGTGCGCAGCCGCAGCTGGCCCTCGCCGGGCTCGAGGCGCCATGGGCCGGGCTCGCGGATGCGCCGGGCCTGCGGGTCGATGCGCTCGCCCCCGGCGGCGAGGCACCGCAGGAGGCGGTAAGCATCCCGCTGTCCTCCCTCGGCGCGGGGCTCGCGCCGCAGGATATCGCGACGACGGGACGCTTCGAGATCGGCTTTTCCATCGACGATCTGCCGCCGGGCCGTCTGCCGCGCGCCGTGGCGCTGACGGTGGGGGCGGCGCCCTCGCCGCGGGGCAGCGGCATCAGCCTCTCGGTCTTCCTGAACGGCAGCTTCCTGGGCAGCGAGGCGGTGCCGCCGGGCGCGCCGCTGCGGCTGCGCTTTGCCCTGCCCGAGGCCCTCGTGGGCCGCGACAACGCCCTGCAGATCATCGCCCAGCGCCAGCCCGAGGGCGGCGGCTGCGTGGCCGCGGAGCAGGGGTATCCTGTGCAGATCCTGCCGGATAGCGCGCTCCTCCTCGGTGCCGCGCCCCGGGCGGACCATGACTTCTTCCTGATGCGGCAGGAGTTCGCTGCGGGGGCCGCGGTGATCCTCGACACCGATCTGACGCAGGCGCCGGAGGCGCTGCTGGACTGGCTGATGCCGCTGGCGGGCAGCTTGCTGCCCGGCACCGGGCCGATCACCGTCACCTCCGGCGCGCATCCCGAAGTCGAGGCCGCCGCCGAGGGGCAGTGGCTACCGCCCTTCCTTTACGTCTCGGATCAGCCGCCGGGCGGCAGCGATCCGGCCCTGCGCTTCGACGAGGGCGCGGCCCAGCTTGTCGATGCGGAGGGGGCGGTGGTCTACGGCGGCGATGCGCTGGAGCGGATGGGCGCGGTGCAGATCGTCACCGCGCAGGGCCGGCCGGGCATCTGGATCCGGCCCGGCAGCGGGCCGGCGCCCGAGCCGACGCAGGCCCAGCCGCTGATCCTCGACCGCGGGGATCTGGCGCTGATCGACGCCGAGGGCGTGGCCCTTGCGCTGCCGACGACGGAGCCGGCGCTGGCGCGGATCGGCTATCTCGATGCCAGTCTCTGGCGCGGCATGGCGCGGCAGGCCTGGCCCTGGCTGGTCGGGGTGGGCTGGCTGCTGCTGACGGCGCTGGCCCTGCGGGCGCTGGCACGGCGGCAGGCGCGGCGGCGCGACGGCGCGGAGGGCGAGGGCTGATCCATGGCGCTCGACGCGGAAAGCGAGGCCCTCGGCGATCTGCTCCTCGACCGGGGCGCGCTGACGGCCGACCAGCTGGACGAGGCAGAGGCGCTCTGCGCCGAGTGGAACGTCGGCCTCTTCGACGTGCTGCAAAGCCGGCGCTGGGTCTCGGCTGACGAGATCTATCGCCAGCTTGCCTTCTACCATGACCTGCCGCTGCTGGATCTGACTGGCGACAGGCCGGACGAGGCGCTGATCCGCGAGTACGACGCCCAGCAGATGACCAACGCGATGCTGCTGCCGGTGCGGCGCCAGCCCTCGGGGCGGCTGCTGGTCGCCGCGGCGCGGCCGGGGCCGCAGGTCGTGCTCGCCATGCGGCGGATCTTCGGCGCCGAGGTCGATCTGGCCGTCGCATCGGGCTTCGACATTTCGCTGGCGCTGCAGCGCGCCTTCCGCGAGCGGCAATCCCATCGCGCGGTCTTCGGCCTGGCGGAGGCCGATCCGCTGATGTCGGCGCAGCGGGTGGCGACGCTGCCGCAGATGGTGATCCTCTACGCGCTGGCGACGGTGCTGCTGGCGGGTTTCGCGCTGGCGCCCATCGCCACGCTGATCGCGCTGAACGTGGTGATGACGATCTTCTACACGGGCAACTTCGCCTTCAAGACGCTGCTGGTCTGGGTCGGCGGCGCGGCGCAGGACCGGTCCTCTCGCGCCATCGCGGCGGAGGCCGCCTTGCTGCGGGACGAGGATCTGCCGGTCTACACCGTCCTCGTGCCGATGTTCCGAGAGCCCGAGGTGCTGCCGATCCTGACCCGCGCCCTGCGCGAGCTGGACTACCCGCTCGCCAAGCTCGACATCAAGATCGTGCTCGAGGAGAGCGACGATTCCACCATCGAGGCGGCGCGCTCGCTCGGCCTCGAGGGGGTCTTCGAGATCGTGCTGGTCCCGGCCTCGCATCCGCAGACCAAGCCCAAGGCCTGCAACTACGCGCTGCAATACGCGCGCGGCGAGTTCCTCGTGATCTTCGATGCCGAGGACAAGCCGGAGCCGGACCAGCTGAAAAAGGTGCTCGCCACCTTCCGCCAGCAGGGCGAGAAGACCGCCTGCGTGCAATGCCGGCTGAACTACTACAACGCGGGCGAGAACTGGCTGACGCGGATGTTCACGCTGGATTACTCGCTCTGGTTCGACCTGATGCTGCCGGGGCTGGAGCGTCTGGGCGTGCCGATCCCGCTGGGCGGCACCTCGAACCACTTCCGCATGGACGTGCTGCGCGATCTGGGCGCCTGGGATCCCTTCAACGTGACCGAGGACGCCGACCTCGGCATCCGCCTGACGCAGAAGGGCTACCGCGTCGGGGTGATCGATTCGACCACCTTCGAGGAGGCGAATGTCTCGATCCCGAACTGGATCCGCCAGCGCTCGCGCTGGATCAAGGGCTACATGCAGACCTTCCTCGTGCACACGCGGCGCCCGGTGAACCTGATCCGCACGGTGGGGCCGGCGGGGCTGCTGGGTTTCGTCTTCTTCATCGGCGGCACCTTTCTCTCGGGCCTGCTGAACCCGCTGTTCTGGGCGATCTTCGCCGTCTGGCTCGCCTCGGGCGGATCGCTGATCGAGCCGGTCTTTCCGCCGGCGCTGCTCTATCTGTCGCTGTTCAACCTGCTAGCCGGGAACGGGCTGCTGATCTACCTGACCATGGTCGCGCCCTTCCGGCGGCGCTGGACGCATCTGGCCCCCTGGGGGATCAGCGTGGTCGGCTACTGGGTGCTGATGACCATCGCCTCCTACAAGGCGCTGTCTCAGCTGATCAGCAATCCCTTCTACTGGGAGAAGACGCAGCACGGGCTGTCCAGCCACACGGCGGCAGAGCTGGCGGCGGCCAAGGCCGACGGGGAGGCCGCGGCATGAGGGTGCTTGGACGGGGCCTGACCTGCTGGCTGCTTCTGGTGCCGGTCATGCTGGCGCTGCTGGCCTGGCCGCAGGGGCGGGGCTTTCTGTCGCAGGCGATGATCGAGACGGCGGGGCGCGCGGTTCTGGCCGCTGCCGGGACCACGGGGGGCGGCAGCCTCTACCCGCCCTTGCCCGTGCTGCTGACGGCTGTGGTGCAGACCGCGGGCGCGCCCTTGGGATTGTCGGCGCTGTGGGCGCCGGCGCTGGCCTCTGCGATGCTGGGCGCGCTGGTGCTGCTGTCCTGGTACAAGGAGCTGGTGCGGCCCGGCAGCGGCGCGGGCGGGCAGGGCTATGGTCCCAGCGCGGCGCTGGCGATCCTCGCCCTTCTGGCGCTGAACCCGCTTCTGCCGCGCGCCTTGGCCGAGGGGCCGGGCGCCATGCTCCTGCTGCTGGGGGCGACGCTGGTGGCGCAGGCGCTGGCGCGGCTGCGGCTGGACGACAGCGCGCCGGGCATGATGCAGCTTGGCGCGGCGCTGCTGCTGCTCGTGCTCTCGCATCCCATGGGCATGGTGCTGGCACTGGCCGCGCTGCCCTTCGTCGCGCTGGCGGCGCGGCCCAGCTCCCTCGCCGTCGCGCCATGGGGCTACCTGACGGCGGTCTATTTCCCGGCGCTGGCGGCGCTGCTGTCGCTGGGGTTCGTGCAGGCGGTTCTGGGCACCGACCTCTGGCCGGCGCGCGCTCTTGCCGGCACCTCCGGGCCGGAGGCGGCGCTGATCGCGCTGGCCGCCGGGCTGCTGGCGCTGGCGGCGCTGCTGCCGCTCTGGCGCCTGCCGCGCTATGCCATGCCGGTGCTGGCGCTTCTGGGCGCCGCGCTGAGCGCCTGCCTTTTCAACGCGGTGCTGCGGGCGGAACCCGATCCGGCCATCGCCGCGCTGCCGATGCTGGCCGTTACCGCCCTGGCGGCGCGGCGCTGGCCGCCCTCGGCGCGTCGGGTGCCGCTGGTGCTGCTGCTTCTGGCGCTGACCCTGCCGCTGACGGCGCTGGCCCTGCGCGCCCATGGCGGGGCCGAGAGCCGGGCCTGGATCGCGGCGGCGCTGCCGGGCGCCGAGGCGCCGGGCGATCCGCTGGCGGGCGACCGGGAGGCCGCCGCCCTTGTCGCGGGGCGTGGCGCGCTGCTCGTCGATACGGCCAATGCCCCGGGCCTTGTCGCGCTGCTGGGCAGCGCCGAGGGGCTCTTGCTGCCCGGAAGCCCCGAACGCGACCTGGCATTGCTTTCCGGTCGATCCGGTGGCGTTATATCCCTGATGCGGCGCGAGGCCGGCCCCAGCATCTCGGGGGGCTGGCCGCTGCCGGTGGACCCGGTGGGGGCCGCGCTTTCGCGACAGTTGCATTCTCCGCCGCTCGACGGCAAAAGCATGCAAAATGCAGGTAATTGGCAGATAATCACGTTCGATCGCGCGGAGACCCCACGATGACACGCCCCATTATCGCCGTCGACGATTCCGAGATCGCGCGCGAGCTGATCACGCTGACCCTGTCGGAATTCGGCTACGACGATGTGCGCAGCTTCGGCGATCCGCATGACGCGCTGGCCGCGATGACCGAGCAGAGCGTGCCTGCCGACCTTATCCTGCTGGACGTGATGATGCCGGGGATGGACGGGATCGAGCTTTGCGCCCGCATCCGCGGGCTCGAGGCCTGGCGGGACACGCCGATCATCATGCTGACCACCCGCTCCGAGCAGGAGACGCTGTCGCAGGCCTTCATGGCCGGCGCCAACGACTACGTGACCAAGCCGTTCCAGCGGATTGAGCTTCAGGCCCGGATCAAGAGCCTGCTGCGCCTGAAATCCGAGCTCGACCGTCGCCGCGTCGCGGGCCAGGGGTCGCGGGCCTCCGCCCGGCGGCGCGGCACCATAGAGGCGCCGGCGCCGGGGCTGCTTGCCACTCGTACCGGGCTGACCGAGGTGCTGGGCGCGCTGGAGCCCACCGCGCTGCGAAGGCTCGGCCTCGTCGCGCTGCGCATCGACAGCCTGCGCCGCGATGCGCCCGACTACGACCCGGCGCAGGCGCGCGCGCTGTCCGCCATGGTTTCGGACCTGCTGGCGCAGGTGCCGCTGCCCGCCGGGGATGCGCTGGTTCAGTGGGAAGAGGGGTGCTTCTGCCTCGCCAGCCTGTCGCAGGACGCGCAGACCCTCGTCGAGACCGCAGGCCAGATGGCGCGCGCGTTGGACCGGGACGGGGCGTCGGCGCTGTGGCAGGGCACCCGCCCGAGCCTGAGCGCCGGTCTTGCGCTGCCCGGCCAGTTCGAGACGCTGGCAGCGGGCCTCGGCGATGCTTTCGCGGCGCTGGAGGAGGCGCAGCCGGGCGGGCTGCGCATCGCCGGTGCCGAAGGCCCGGGCCGGGGGAACTGAGGCGATGCTGCTGCGATCGGCCGGTTTGCCCTGCGCCCTTGCGCTGCTGCTCGGCCCCTGGGCGGGCGAGGCACGTGCCGCCGCCTGGCCGCGCGGGGCGGGGCAAAGCTTCCTCACGCTGTCCTACCAGCACGATGTCGCGCCCTCGGACGATGCCTATGGCGGTCTCTATTACGAGCGGGGGCTGTCCGACAGCCTGACCTTCGGGCTGACCGCCGGGCACAACCCGGTCTTCGCGGACAGCAATGCCATTGCCTTTCTGCGCAAGACGCTGACGCCCGAGGGGTCGGACGTCTTCGCCCTCTCTCTCGGCGCTGGCTGGGTGGAGGGCGCGGGCGCGGCCCTGCGGCCCGGCGCTTCATGGGGGCGCGGCTGGCAGCGCGGCGCGTTCAGCGGCTGGTACGGCGTCGAGGCGACCTTCGCCTATCGTGCCGATGCCACGACGGAGCTGAAGGTCGATCCGGTCATCGGCCTGAACCTTGAGGGCGGCGCCCTTGCGGTCCTGCAGCTGCAGACCTCTCGGCTGTCGGGCGGCGATTGGCAGGTCGGCCTCGCGCCCTCCTGGGTGCGGCCCGTGGGCGATGGGCTGATGCTGGAGATGGGCGCCGTCTGGGTGCCTCAGGACGAGAACCTCGCCCTCAAGCTCGGGCTCTGGACCGAATTCTGACGCGGGCGGGGCCACACGCCGGGGACGAGAGCCCCCGTCGATTTTTCGTGCTCCGCCGTGATTCTGCCAGAATTTTCGGGAAGAAAGGCTAACGCTTCATTAACTTCCAGCCGCGTCCCGCGCCGGCTGCGCCCGGCCCAGCGGGAAGGACTGCCGATGCTTGTCGATAACATCGTCACCATGGTGGAGAGCGCCTCCGTCATGCTGCTTCCCGTCCTCGTTCTGGCGGCGATCCGGACGCGCCTGGCGGGGTACAGGGTGGTGCGGAGCCTGACGCTGGGCGCCATCTTCATGCTGGTGGGCGTCTTCGTCGTCGAACACGCGGTGGAGATTCGTCCCGGTATCCGCATCGATCCGCGCGCCGCCGTGGTGGCCGTCGCCACGGCCTTCGGCGGGCCGTTCGCCTCGGTCATGACCGGCACCGCCATCGCCTTCCTGCGCTGGCTGCACGGCGGCAGCGGGGCCTTGCCCGGCGTGGGCTATGTCCTGATCACGACCCTTGTTTCACTGGGCCTCTGGGTCTGGTGGCACCGGGTCAAGCGGCGGGACATCACCCTGACCTATGTCTTTCTCTTCGCGCTGGTCGCCGGGCTGGTGCCGCCGCTGTCGCTTCTGTATCTCTCGAGCGCCCCCTGGTCGATCTATTGGGCGGCGATGGGGCTTGCCGCGCCGACCAATTTCCTCGCGGCGTTGCTGCTGGGATATGGTCTTCTGCGCGAGCAGGAGCGTGTCGCCGCCATCGAGTTCCGCGAAGAGAAACAGGCGCAGATCAACGGCATCGCCGATCACGCGCCGGTCGTCCTGTTCCAGGTCGTCCGCCGTGGCGGGGAAGAGCCCTTCATCAGCTACATCTCGCGCCGCGCCGAGACGATGTTCGGCATGGACCGGGCCGTCCTAGGGCAGCCCCGGCTGTGCTCCCGGCAGATCCTCGGCGAGGAGGGCGGAGAGCAGTTCTACCAGACCCTGCGCGACTGCCTGCACGAGGGGGACAGCATCACCTTCGAGATAGAGCGTCCGCTGGCCGACGGTACGACGCAGTGGTTGCGCACAGATGCCGGCATGCGGATCGACCGCACCGGTGCCCGTGTCTGGGATGGCATGATCTTCGACGTGACCGAGCGCCGGCAGATCGAGCAGATGAAGGACAGCTTCATCTCCATCGTCAGCCACGAGCTGCGCACGCCGCTCACCTCGATCCGCGGCTCGCTGGGGCTGGTGGTCGGCATGGGCGAGGATGCGGTTCCGCCGAAGATCGGCAACATGATCCGGATCGCCAATCGCAATGCCGAACGGCTGGTGACGCTGGTGAACGACCTGCTCGACATGCAGAAGATCCAGGCCGGGCAGATGACCCTCTCGACCGAGGTGCAGCCCGTCGGGCCGATCCTCGACCAGGCGGTCCTGGCGATCGAGGGCTACGCGCCCGACAAGCTGCTGCGCATCGCGCGCGAGGCCGGGGCGCCCGAGGCGATGATCGACGTCGATGCCGACCGCCTGCACCAAGTGCTGATGAACCTCCTGTCGAACGCGGCCAAGTTCTCGCCCCAGGGCGGCACCATCCACCTGCGCACGCGGCTCGTCGAGAACCGGCTGCGGATCACCGTCGCCGACGAGGGGCCGGGCATCCCGCCCGAGTTCCGCGCCCACCTCTTCGACCGCTTCAAGCAGGCCGACACCCGGCGCACGCGCAAGCTCGGCGGCACCGGGCTGGGGCTGAACATCTCGCGCGCCATCACCGAGACGCTGCAGGGCCGGGTCTGGTTCGACGAGACGTCCGAGGGCGGCGCCACCTTCCATCTGGAGCTGCCGCTGGCGGCGCCCCTGCAGGCGCCGGAGCCGGTGCCCGAGATCGCCGCCGCGCGGCTGCTGATCTGCGGCAGCAGCGCCGGGCTGAACGCCCGTGTGATCGAGATCCTCTCGGTCAACGGCGCCAAGTGCGACCTGTGCCCCGACCTGTCGAAACTGCCCGAGCGCATCGCGGCCCGCACCTACTCCGCCCTCGTCATCGACCTCTCGCGGATGAGCGATCTGCGCAAGCTTGAGGCGTTGCGGCCGCAGATCGAAGCCTCGGGGCTGCCGCTGGTGCTCGTCGCCGCCGATCCGCCGCTCGACATGACCGATCTGAGCGACTGGCTGCCCGCGCCGGTCAATGCCGCCGTCCTGCGCGGCGAGATCGACCTCGCGCTGCGGAACCGGCAGCGCAGCACACCGCGCGTCCTCTATGTCGAGGACGATGCCTCGCTGCACCAGATCATCCGCGAGAACCTCGACGAGCGGGTCGACCTCGTCTCGGCCGCCTCCCTCTCGGGGGCGCGGCGCGCGCTGGCGCAGAACGGCTTCGACCTCGTGATCCTCGACAAGGTGCTGCCGGACGGGTCCGGCCTCGACCTGCTGGACGAGATCGACGAGTCGATCCCCGTGATCGTCTTCTCGGCCTTCGAGGTGGGGGCGGACATTGGGCAGCGCGTCTATGCGGTCATGACCAAATCGCGCGTGCGCGAATGCGATGTCGCGCGCGAGGTGACGGCGGCCTTGGCCGCGCGCGGTGCCACCGGCATGTCCTCGGCCGCCTGAGGCCCATGGGCCGGGCGAACAAGAGAGTAGGGAGAGACACGATGAAAATCCTGCATGTCGACGACGACGACGATATCCGCGAGATCACCAAGTTCGCACTGGAGATGAACGGCGAGATCGAGGTGGAGACCGCCTCAGGCGGCCGCGCTGCGCTGGAGCGCCTGAGCGCCCAGTTACCCGACGTCATCCTGCTGGACGTGATGATGCCCGAGATGTCGGGACCGGAGCTGAAGACCGTGCTGAACGGGCGGCCCGAGTATTGCGGCGTTCCGGTCATCTTCATGACCGCCGCCGCCCAGCGCAGCACGATCGACGAGCTGATGGGCCTCGGCGCTGCCGGCGTCATCAGCAAGCCCTACGATCCGATGACGCTTGCCGACGAGGTTGACCGCCTGCTCGGGGCGGCCTGAGGGGCTGCAAAGGGGGCTGGCCTTCGGCCGCCACCCGCGCGATCCTGCCGCGACGCGGGGCAGGAGGGCACGATGCGCAACGGCGGGCAGCTACTGGTCGAAAGCCTGATCGGGCTGGGGGCGCGCAAGGCCTTCGGCGTGCCGGGCGAAAGCTATCTCGCGGTTCTCGACGCGCTGCACGACACCCGGGGCCAGCTTGACTACGTGCTGTGCCGGCACGAGGGCGGCGCCGCCTTCATGGCCGCCGCCTGGGGCAAGCTGACGGGCGAGCCGGGCCTGTGCATGGTCACCCGCGGCCCCGGCGCCACCAATGCCGCCATCGGCGTGCATACCGCCATGCAGGACAGCGTGCCGATGATCCTGCTGGTCGGGCAGGTGGCCACCCACATGAAGGGCCGCGAGGCCTTTCAGGAGCTGGACTACCGCGCCGTCTTCGGCAGCATGGCCAAGTGGGTGACGGAAATCGACGAGGTGGAGCGCCTGCCGGAGCTGATCTCCCGCGCCTGGACCACTGCCGTCTCCGGCCGCCCCGGCCCCGTGGTCATCGCCCTGCCGGAGGACATGCTGACGGCGCAAACCGATGCGGCGCCGCTCACCGCGCCGCTGCGCATCGCGGAGCCTGCGCCCGATGCCGCCGCGCTGGCCGATCTGCACGCCGCGCTCGCCGCCGCGCAGCGCCCGGTGATCCTCTATGGCGGCTGCACCTGGACGCCCGAGGGTGCGGGCGCGCTTCAGCGCTTTGCCGGAGCCAGCGACATCCCGGTGGTCTCGGTCTTCCGCTACCAGGACCAGGTCGACAATGATGCGCCGGTCTTCTGCGGCGAGGCGGGCGTCGGGATGGTGCCCTGGGTGCGCCGCCTGCTGGAAGAGGCCGACGTGATCCTCGCCATCAACGCCCGCTTCGGTGAGAATTCCACCGGCGGCTATACCGTCATGCAGGTGCCAGCGCCGCGGCAGAAGCTGCTGCACGTCCATGCCAGCACCGAGGAGCTGGGCAAGATCTACCGCCCCGCGCTGGCGCTGCAGGCCGGACCCAATGCCTTCGCCACGGCGCTCGAGGCGCTGGGGCCCGTCTCCGGCCCATGGGGCGGTTGGCGGGCCGAGGGTCGCGCCGCCTACGAGGCGGGCTTCGATCTGCCCGACCAGCCGTCCCCCGTGGACATGGGGCGCGTCTGCGCGCTGCTCGAGCGGCGCCTGCCGGAAGACGCCATCGTCACCAACGGCGCCGGCAATTTCGCCATCTGGCCGAACAAGCAGATGCGCTACGGCCCGAAGGCGCGGCTTCTGGCGCCGCAATCGGGCGCCATGGGCTACGGCATCCCGGCCGCCATCGCGGCGAAGGTGGCCCATCCGGAGCGCTGCGTTGTCTGCTTCGCCGGCGACGGCGATTTCCAGATGACGGGGCAGGAGCTTGCCAGCGCCGCGCAGGCCGGGGCGCAGCCCATCGTGCTGGTGCTGAACAACGGCATCTACGGCACGATCCGCGCGCACCAGGAACGGCACTATCCCGGCCGCGTCTCGGGGACCGAGATGGTCAGCCCCGACTTCGTCGCCCTCGCCAAGGCCTACGGCTTTCACGCCGAGCGGGTCGAGCGGACGGAGGGCTTCGAGGCCGCATTCGAGCGGGCGATGGAGGCGCCGGGCGGCGCGCTGCTGGAACTCGTGGTCTCGGCCGAGGCGCTGACACCGCGGCAAAGCCTGTCGCAGATCCGCGCGCAGGGCGAGGCGGCCCAGCGCGCACCCGAATAGGGGGCGCCTAGCCGCCGAAGAAGGCGACGAAATGCGTGCTGGTCCAGACCGTGACCGGATCGGGATGCAGCAGCAGGGCCAGAGAGCGCTCGGCCAGCGTGCCCTGCGCCAGGTCGTGGATCGCCCGCGCGTAATCGGCGCGCCCCATCCAGGCATGGGCCAGCGCCTTGAACATCATGAAGGCGGTCAGGATCGTGGCGATGCGCAGCTGCGTGGAGGCCTGCTGTGCCGCCCGCGGGCGCACCGCGGCAAGCCTGTTGACGCGTCGTCGCGGCAGCACGCCGCGCGCGCGCCCGAGAGTGGACGCGGAGGAATGGGGCATAACGGGCCTCCTTCGATCGTAAACCTACAACGTCCGGAGAGCATGCCGCGGGGCTATGGCGTCAATATGGCGCAACGGGCCGCCCCGCGGCGGCGGCGGCCCCCGTCGAGGGCCGCCACAGGGTGTCAGGCGGTCGCCTTGCGCAGGGCCGGGGCGACCTCGGTTCCCAGAAGCTCGATCGCCTTCATCATCTTGTCGTGCTCGATCACGCCGATGGCCATCTGGATCAGCACACGCTCGAAGCCCATCTTCTCGCGCAGGCCGAGGATCTTGTCGGTGATCTCGGCCGGGCTTCCTACGAAAAGGGCGCCATCCGGCCCGCGCGAGGCATCGTATTGCGACCGGCTCTGCGGGCCCCAGCCGCGCTCGCGGCCGATCTGGTCCATGACCTGCTTCTGCGGCTCGAAGAAGGTATCGGCGGCCTCCTGCGTCGTCTTGCCGACGAAGCCGTGCACGTTGATCGAGGTCGGGCCGGGCGTCTGGTTCGACTGCTCCGCCGCGCGGCGATAAAGATCGAAGAGCGGCGCGAAACGCGCCGGCTCTCCGCCGATGATCGCCAGCGCCATCGGTAGGCCCAGCGCGCCGGCGCGGATCACCGAGTTCGGGGTGCCGCCGACGGCCAGCCAGATCGGCAGGCTGCCGTTCACCGGGCGCGGGTAGATGCCGCCATTGGCGGGGCGGGTATGGGCGGTGCCCTTCCAGCGCAGATTCTCGCCCTCGTTGATCCGCAGCAGCATCTGCAGCTTCTCGTCGAAGAGCGCGTCGTAATCGTTCAGGTCGTAGCCGAAGAGCGGGAAGCTCTCGATGAAGCTGCCGCGCCCGGCCATCAGCTCCGCGCGGCCACCCGTCAGCGCGTCGAGCGTGGCGTATTGCTGGTAGACCCGGATCGGATCGTCCGAGCTGAGCACGGTGACGGAGCTTGTCAGCTTGATCGATTTCGTCAGTGGCGCGGCGGCGGCGAGCACGGTGGCGGGGCTGCTGATCGCGTAGTTCGGGCGGTGGTGTTCACCCAAGCCGAAGACATCGAGGCCGACCTCGTCCGCGAGGCGGATCTCCTCGATCAGCTCGCGCAGGCGCTGGGGCGCATCGACCTTGGCGCCCGTGACCGGATCGGTGCCGATATCGCCAAAGGTATAAAGACCGACTTCCATGGCAAATCTCCTTTGCGGCCAGAGATGCCATGGGCGCCCGGCGGGTCAATCTGCACCAGCGCACGGCCCCCGCGCGCGGCGCCGGGACGGGCGCACGGGCCTGGAGCTGAGGACATGACGCAACGTCAGTGACAGCTAATCCAGCCAACTGCGGCGTCTTTGTTGCAAAGTTGTGTTGCCCGCCGGGAAGATGGGGCGGGTAAGACAGGCTTCGGGGGACGTCATGGCATTCAACTTCTTCGCACCGTTTCTGGGATGGGCCCCGGCGGGTCGCAGCATCGCGGGGGGTGCGCGCACGGATATCCTCTTCGGCTTCGGCGGGGACGACAGCCTCTACGGCGGTGGCGGCAAGGACCTGCTGTTCGGCGGCGCGGGCAGCGACCTGCTGGACGGCGGCGCGGGCAATGACGTCATCAGCGGCGGGCGCGGCGACGATACCATCCTTGGCGGGGCCGGGTCGGACGTGATCTCTGGCGGCTCGGGCACGGATACCATCGTCTACGAAGGCTCGATCCTCGAGTATCAGATCGGCGCCCGCTCCCGGCTGCTGGGCAGCACCGCCGTGACCGATGGGGCGGGCGGGCGCGACATCCTGACCTCTGTCGAGCGACTGGTCTTCGACGACTTCGTCCTCCGCCTCGATGGCGGCAACAACGCGGCGCTGGCGCAGGACGACAGGGCCGCCACGGATGAGGATGGCGCCCTTGTCATCGATGTCGCCACGCTGCTGGCCAATGACCGCGACTTCGACGGCGATGCCTTGAGCGTCACCGGCGTCTCGGCCACCAGCGCGGGCGGCGCCAGCGTCAGCCTCGAGGACGGGGTGGTGACCTACGATCCCGCCGGCCTTTTCGACGCGCTGGCCGAGGGCGAGACGGCGACCGACAGCTTTACCTATACCGTCAGCGACGGGCGCGGCGGCATCTCCACCGCGCGGGTCGAGGTGACGATCACCGGCACCAACGACGCCCCGGTGCTGACCGGCCCGGCGACCGCGAGTTTCGAGGAGAACGCCTCCGGCCCCATCGCCAGCTTCGACGCCACCGACGCCGAGGGCGATGCGCTGACCTACAACCTTGCGGGCGCGGATGCCGCGCTGTTCCAGATCGACGAGAGCGGCGCGCTCTCCTTCATCGCCGCACCCGATTACGAGGCGCCGGCCGATGCGAATGGCGACAATGTCTACGACGTGACGGTGATCGCGAGCGATGCCAGCGGCGCCACGGACAGCACCGAAATTGGCATCACCGTGACCGACCTGCCCGAGACGCCGATCCTGATCTCGGAATTCCAGCCCAACCCTTCCGGCTCCGACCCCGCGACGCAGCAGGTGGAGCTGACCGGCACGCCGGGCGCCACCTTCTCCGGCGTCCTCGTCGCGATCGAAGGCGATGCGGGCGGGGCCAACCCCGGCTCGATCAACGTGATCGAGACGGTGGAGGGCATCTTCGACGCGAATGGCATCCTCACCGTTACCATCGCGGATCTGGAGAACCCCAGCTTCACGCTGGTCCTTGCCGACAGCTTTGCCGCCGATGCGGGCGTCGACCTCGATGCCGATGATGACGGCGTGCTTGACGATGCCTCCGTCTTCGGGACGGTCTTCGACGCCATCGGCGTGCCCGATGCGACGGGCGACGAGGTCTATTCCTACGGCGCGCAGCTGGGCGGTACGGATTTCGCCTATACCGGCAGCGAGCCGGAGCTGATCTTCCGCGACGGCGGCGACGGCACGCTCTGGGCGGTGAACGGCATCGGCGGTGACACGGTGGTCGGCGCCGACGGCACCGAGGTCGCGGCGGCAGATTTCGACAGCGCGCCCGGCCTGACCTTCGGCGCGGCGAACCCGACCTACCTGGGCGAGGGCAATGGCGGCGGCGGCGAGACGCCGGCAGTCACCCTCGTCATCAACGAATTCCTTGCCGATCCCGCAAGCGGCCTTGACGGGGATGCCAATGGCGACGGCACCCGCGATGCCACGGATGACGAGTTCGTCGAGATCGTGAACACCGGGGATACGCCGCTCGACCTGTCCGGCATGACCATCTCGGACGCGGTGCAGGTCCGCCATGTCTTTGCACAAGGCACCACGCTGGCGGCGGGCGAGGCCATCGTCGTCTTCGGCGGGGGCACGCCCACGGGCAGCTTCGGCGGCGCGCAGGTCGTGACCGCCAGCAGCGGCGCGCTGGGGCTGAACAACGGTGGCGATAGCATCACGCTGGCCGGTGCCGACGGCAGCCCCATCGACACGGTCACCTACGGCTCCGAAGGGGGGCGCGACGTCTCGCTGACCCGCGATCCCGACCTGACGGGCGGCTTCGCCGAGCACGACACCGTGTCGGGAACGGATTACAGCCCCGGCACCGAGGCCGACGGCACGGCCTTTCCCGGCAACACGGGCGGCGACACCGACGGGCCGCTCGCGGATATCTTCATCAACGAGCTGCGGCACAGCCAGGGCGGCGGCTTGTCGGACGGCTTCTTCGAGCTTTACAGCGCCGATGCCTCGGCCTCTCTCGAGGGGCTGACACTGATCTCGATCTCGGGCGAATACGAGCCGGGGACGGTGGACTTCGCCCTCGATCTTTCGGGCGGGTTCTTCGACGAGAGCGGCATCTTCATGATCGCGCAGGACAGCCTTTCGACCGGCACCTTCGACGCGGGGGATCTGGTGATCCCGGCGGGTACCGACATCTTCAGCAGCCCCTCGACCTACATGTTGGTCTCGAACTTCACAGCGAGCGCCGGCGACGACCTCGATGCCGACAACGACGGCACCTTCGATGTCGCCGCTTGGGACGCGGTTCTCGACAGCGTCTCGATGCCCGACGGCGACGGCAATCCGGACGTGAACTACTCGGATGTGGTGACGGGGGCGGACGGGAACTACACCTACGGCGGTATCGCTGCCGTTCCCGACGGCTCGGACGCTTACGTCGAGCTGCCCTATGGCTCCACCGCCGGCGACACGCCGGGCGAGCTGAACCAGGACCCCGGCGACGGCGGCGAGGCCGGCGCGGTGCTGATCAGCGAGGTGCAGGGCATCGGCGGGGACAGCCCGCTGGCGGGGCAGACTGTCAGCGTGACCGCCATCGTGGTGGGCGATTTCCAGGACGGCGATGCCGACGGGACGCGCAACCTCAACGGCTTCTTCCTGCAGGAGGAAGCCTTCGATCAGGACGGCGATGCCGCCACTTCCGAAGGCATCTTCATCTTCGATCCCTCCTTCCTCGCGGATGTGCAGATCGGCGACCGTGTCACCGTCACCGGGCAGGTCAGCGAATACTTCGGCAAGACGCAGATCACCGCCGCCTCGACCGTGATCGAAGAGGCCGGCGCCGTGGCCGATATCAACGACCTCGCGGTGACGGTGGACCTCGATGCCATCGACGGCGTGCAGGGATCGAACGGCACCTATGCCGCCGATCTCGAGGCCTACGAGAGCATGCTCGTCACCTTCTCGAACACGCTGACGGTGACCGAGACCTTCAACCTCGACCGCTTCAACGAGGTGGTGCTGACGACCGGAGAGCAGCCGCAGCAGTTTACCCAGACCAACGATCCGCAGACCGGCGCCTACGATGACTACCTGCGCGAGATCGCGTCGAACCAGGTCTACTTCGACGACGGCCTTGCCGTGCAGAACGCGCCGATCTTCGCGGAGGCGGATCTGAACGGCGACGGGGTCTTCGACACCGCGGATGGCTTCGGCTCTGGCGATACGATCACGGGGCTGACGGGCGTCCTCGACTTCAACTTCGACGAGTTCCGGGTCCGCAGCGCCGAGGACGGCGTCAACGATTTCGAGGATACGCGCACGCGCGAGGAGACGCCGCCCGATCTGTCAGCAGAGGATGGCACCGCGCCGGACATCACCGTCGCCGGCTTCAACGTGCTGAACTTCTTCACCACCATCGACGAGAACGGCAATGTCTCCGGCCCCTCGGGGCTGGAGCCGCGGGGCGCCGACAGCCTGGCGGAATACGAGCGGCAGTTCGACAAGCTGATCACCACGCTTGAGGCGATCGACGCCGATATCTTCGGGGTGGTGGAGCTGGAGAACGAGTTCCAGTTCGATCAGAACGGCGACGGCACCTTCGCCATTCAGGCCATCGTCGACGGGTTGAACGCGGCCTATGGCAGCGATGTCTGGGCCTCCGTCGATCCGGGGCAGCCCTTCGTCGACAGCTCCGACGCGATCTCGGTGGGGATGATCTACCGCACCGACAGCGTCACGCTGATCGACGACTCCGTCTCGATCCTGAACGACGATGTGCTCGCCAGCCTGCCGGGCGACTATGGCAGCGATCCGCTCTTCGACGGGTCCAGCACCAACCGCGCGCCGCTCTCGGCCAACTTCACCTATGCCTGGGATACGGGGGCCGAGGATTTCAACGTCACCGTCGCCCACATGAAGTCCAAGGGCGGCTCTGGTTCGGGCGGCGATGCGGACGCGAACGACGGGGCGGGGGCCTATAACGAGACCCGGACCGAGGGCGTGCGCGCGCTGACCGACTGGTTGGACGCGGATCGGAGCGGCGCCTTTGCCGATGCCGACCAGATCGTGCTGGGCGATTTCAACGCCTACGCGATGGAGGATCCGATCGACGCGATGAAGGACCGCGGCTACGTGAACCTCGAAGAGACCTACAACCCCGGCGATGCCACCTATGTCTTCGACGGGCAGCTCGGGACGCTGGACTATGCCTTCGCGAGTGCGGCGGCCGCGGGGAACGTCACCAATGCCGCGACCTGGCACATCAACAGCAGCGAGCCCGACGTGTACGACTACAACCTCGACTTCGGGCGCGATCCGGCGATCTTCGATGGCGAGACGCCCTGGCGCACCTCGGACCACGATCCGATGCTGGTGGGGCTGAACTTCTCGGACGAGTTCGTGCTGGCCTGACGGGGCAGCGCCCGGCGGCGGAGGGCCGTCGCCGGGCGCCAAGACACGGCGATGCGCCGGGCGAAAGTCGCCCGCGCGCGCTCGGTCAGGCCATGGGCCGAATGATTACTTGCGGAACTTGTCCAGGCTGACGACCTCGGCCGCGCCTTTCTGGGCGGGCTCCGGCTCCTCGTCCTCGACCATCTCCTGCATCGGCGCCTCGTCCTGATCCTCGTCCTCGATCTCGCCGTCCTGGCTTTCGAAGCGCAGGCCGAACTCGACCGAAGGATCGACGAAGGTGCGGATGGAATCGTAGGGCACGTAGAGCGGCTCGGGGTTGTCGCCGAAGTTCAGCGTGATCGCGAAGCCGTCGTCGTTCACCACGAGATTGTCGAACCAGTGCTGCAGCACGATGGTCATCTCGCCGGGGTAGCGGTCGGACAGCCAGTCGGCGATCTCGACATCCGGATGCATGGTGTCGAAGGTGATGAAGAAGTGGTGGTTGCCGGGCAGCCCCTCGCGCGAGACATCCTCCAGCACCCGCTGGATCAGGCCCCGCATCGCGCGGTGCATCAGCTTGCCGTAGTCGATGGTGCGGTCGGACTGGGCCATGCGGCAGCTTCCCTCTTGTTCGGAGACGATCATACGTCATTCGCGGGCAGAGAAAAGGGGGCCGGGCGGCTTACCCGGCTGCCAGCAGGGTCGCAGAAAGGGCCAGACCGGCCGAGAGTGCCAGCACCGCCACGAGGGGCCAGCGCCGCCAAAGCAGCAGGGCGCAGGACAGCGCCGCCAGCCCCATGGCCAGTGGCCGCGGCGCCGGCAGCACCGGCAGCACCATGTCCAGTGGGCCTTGGGTGATCTGCACCGTCTCGCGGAACAGCACATGCGCCGCGAACCAGAGCGAGAGATTGGCGATCACGCCCACCACCGCCGCCGTCACCCCCGCAAGCGCCGCTGATAGGCGCGGCATCTCGCCCAGCCTCTCGACCAGCGGGGCGAAGGCGAAAATCCATAAAAAGCACGGCACAAAAGTGACCCAGAGCACCAGCAGACCCGCCGCCACGCCGCTGCCGCCCTGGCCCTGGCCGGCGAGGATGCCGACGAACTGCGTGACGAGGATCAGCGGCCCCGGCGTCGTCTCGGCCAATCCCAGCGCGTCGATCATCTGCCCGGCGGTCAGCCAGCCGAAGTCGCCCACGACCGCATCGGCCATCCAGGCCAGCACCGCATAGGCGCCGCCGAAGGTCAGCACCGCGAGCCAGGCGAAGAAGCGGCCCAGCTCGGTGAGAAAGCCCTGACCCGCCAGCGGCAGCAGCGCCAGCGGCGCCAGCCAGAGCGCCGCGCCAAGGGGCAGCAGCCGCAGCCCGCGCCAGGCCCTCGGATCGCCCGGCGCCGGATCGGGCAGGGCCGCATGGCGGCCCCGCCAGGCGCCCCAGAGCGCGGCGAGAAGGATCACCAGCGGGAAGGGCGCCGAAAAGACGAAGAGCGCGAGGAAGGCGAGACAGGCGAGGATCGCGTCCTGCGGCCCCTTGAGCGCCCGCTGCCCAAGCCGCCAGAGCGCCTGCGCGACGATGCCCACGACTGCCGCCTTGACCCCCAGGAAGGCCGCCTGCACCGGCGGCAGCGTGCCGTAGCGCCCGTAAAGCAGCGCCAGCACGAAGATCACCAGCGCGCCGGGCAGGGTGAAGAGAAGCCCGCCCATCAGGCCGCCGCGCCAGCCGCGCAGGCGCCATCCGGCATAGGTCGCCAGCTGCATCGCCTCGGGCCCCGGCAGCAGCATGCAGAAGGATAGCGCGCGCAGGAACTGCGCCTCGCTCAGCCAGGGGCGGTCCTCGACCAGCTCCTTGTGCATCAGCGCGATCTGCGCCGCCGGGCCGCCGAAGGACAGAAGGCCGATGCGCCCGAAGGTGCGGATCAGGGCGGGCAGGGGAACAGGCGCGGTCATCCCGTCTTGGTGACGCGCGCCTGTGACGGGATCAAGACACCGCGTGGGGGGCCGGCGCGGGGCCCGCGTTGCGTCGCAGCTGCGCGGCCTCGATCCGGCTCAGCTCCTCGCAGGCGGCGATCTCGCAGCCGCCGGTCCGGCCCAGTGCCGCGCGCCAGGCGCGCCGGGCCGAGGCGGGCGACCAGGGCAGGGCCGCCTGCGCCAGCCAGCGGCGCAGCGCGGGCGGCAGCCTGTCGAAGGCCTCCATCGGCGGGGCGCTGCGGCGGCGGCGGGGCAGGTCGCAGGCGCCGAGGTTGCAGCGGCGCCCGCTCATTCCGCCGCCATGGCGTCGCGCCAGCGCGGGAAGGGGTCAGGCAGGCCCGCCCAGCCCTGCGGCTGGAACTCCGTCTCGGGCACCAGCGCGGCGTCGAGCGCGGCGGTCAGCGCGGCCTTGTCCATGCCGGCGCCGATAAAGACCATCTCCTGCCGGCGGTCGCCCCATGCCTCGTCCCAGTGCTGCGCGATATAGGCCTGCGCGCCCGGATGATCGGGCCAGCGCGCCTGCGGCACCGTGGCCCACCAGCGGCCCATGGGCTTGACGCTCGACAGCGCCCCGGCAAGCGAGAATTCCGCCAGCCAGTCGGGCCGCGTCGCGATCCAGAAGTGCCCCTTGGCCCGGATTACGCCCGGCAGCGGCCCGTTCAGCACCCGGTGGATCGCCGCGGGGTCGAAGGGCCGCCGCGCCCGGTAGACGAAGGAGGAGACGCCGTATTCCTCGGTCTCCGGCACGTGATCGGCAAAGCCGTACAGCTCCTTCGCCCAGAGCGGATGCTCATGCGCCGTCTCGAAATCGAAGAGGCCGGTGCCGAGGATATGATCCGCGTCGACCTGGCCGAAGGTCGCCTCGACCAGCCGGGCATCGGGATTGAGCGCGGTGATGATCTTGCGCGCCGCATCCAGCCCCTGCGGGCCGGCATCGGCGCATTTGTTCAGCACCACGACATCCGCGAACTCGATCTGGTCGACCAGCAGGTCGACCAGCGTGCGCTCGTCCCCCTCGCCAAGGCTCTCGCCGCGGTCGCGCAGGAAGTCGTGGCTGGCGTAATCCTTCAGCAGGTTCACCGCATCCACGACCGTCACCATGGTGTCGAGACGGGCGAGGTCCGAGAGGCTCTGCCCGCGCTCGTCGCGGAACTCGAAGGTCGCGGCGACGGGCAGCGGCTCCGAGATGCCGGTGGATTCGATCAGCAGGTAGTCAAAGCGCCCGGCCTCGGCGAGGCGCCGCACTTCGGTCAGAAGATCGTCGCGCAGGGTGCAGCAGATGCAGCCGTTGCTCATCTCGACCAGCGTTTCCTCGGTATGGCTGAGATCGGCGCCGCCGCTGCGCACGAGGTCGGCGTCGATGTTCACCTCGGACATGTCGTTGACGATGACGGCAACGCGCCGCCCCTCGCGGTTGTTCAGAACCTGGTTCAGCAGCGTCGTCTTGCCGGCGCCGAGAAAGCCCGAGAGCACGGTGACGGGCAGGCGGGTGTCGAACGGGAACGGGTGCGGCATCGCGGCTCTCCGAATTAGATACGTTATACCGTAACATACCAAGCGCCGCGATAAGGGCAAGCGGGCCGCGAACCCGCGGCAGGTCTAGATGATCGAGGGGGGGGGGGTAAAGTGCAGGCTTCTGTTGCCAGGTGCCTGCGAACCCCGCCTTACGCTGCTAGGCGCAAGGGCTTAAGTTTCGGCAACTCGGACTGCTTAAGCAGCCAGAGCCATAGCCGGAGCACGGTTGTTGTTGGCAACTGTACAATTCGGACCGATAACGGTGGTACCTCACCGGGACAAAGCATACCCCTTTAGACGTTCGTCGATCCTGTTTCGGCCCCATGTCCCCCCAACAAAGGGTGTTTGGTGGAGCCGCCGGGTACCGCCCCCGGGTCCGATCCGCGTATTACGAGCGCGTTTATGTCCATAGTCCCCTTGCGGAGACAGCATGGAATATAGGCCCCGCGCTCGGGCCTTGCAAGGCCGGCGCCGCAGGCGGCTTCACGCGAAGATGACCGGGACGGGGCGGCTGCGATCTGGCCATCGGTCGGTAAAGCCGCATGGTCCTGAGGCATGACAGACCCCGCACAGACCCGCCCGACCCGCCGCGCCACGCTCGCCTCCCTCGGGGCGGCGGCGCTGCTGCCTTCCGCGCTCGCCGCCCCGGCCCGGGCGCAAGCGGCCTTCGACCGCACGGCGCAGGCCGCCGAGTCGCTGGACCAGCTGCACGGCCTCGCCGTGGCGCGGCAGGGCGAGACGGTCTTCTCTCGCGCCTTTCGCGGGCCGGCACTGGATGTGCCGGTGAACGTCAAATCGGTCTCCAAGACCATGGTGGCGCTGTGCCTCGGCGCGGCCATCGACAGGGGCGTGGTGCCGGGCGTCGATGTGCGGCTGGACGCGGTGGCGCCCAGGCTGATCCCGGCCGGCGCCGATCCGCGGGTGGGGGCGATCACGCTCGAAGACCTCGTCAGCCTGCGCGCCGGGCTCGAGCGGACCTCGGGGCCGAACTACGGCGGCTGGGTCGCCAGCGGCAACTGGGTGGCCGATGCGCTCTCGCGTCCCTTCGTGGACGAGCCGGGCGGGCGGATGCTCTATTCCACCGGCTCCTTCCACGTGCTGGGCGCCGCGCTGACCGAGGCCTCGGGCCTCACGCTGCTGGAGATGATGCGCGACTGGCTCGGGGCGCCGCTGAACATCCAGATCCCGCCATGGACCCGCGATCCGCAGGGCTACTACATGGGCGGCAACCAGATGGCGCTGTCGCCGCTGGCGATGCTGCGGATCGCCGAGATGGTGCGTATGCAGGGGCGGTCGGACGGCACGCAGGTGCTTTCCGAGGAGTGGATCGAGGCGAGCCTGCAGCCGCGAACCCGCTCGCCCTATTCCGGGCTCGCCTATGGCTACGGCTGGTTCCTCGGCACCCTCGCCGGGGAACGGCTGGCCATGGCGCGGGGCTACGGCGGGCAGATCATCGCCGTGCTGCCGGGGCTGGAGGCGAGCCTTGCCATTACCTCGGATCCTAACCGCCCGGCGCGATCCGACGGCTACTTCGGTGATCTTTTGGCGCTGATCGAGAGGCAGGTCATCCCGGACCTGCGCGGCTGATGGCCTTCGCGCAGAACGCGAGGATCATCCTTTAAGCTCTTGAAACGAAAACGGGGCAGGCCGATGGCCCGCCCCGTTTCTACGTCCGTTCGGCCCGATCAGAAGCCGGACTTGATAAGCTCGAATTCCTCGGCCTGGCGCTGGCGCAGCTCTTGCGGCATCGGCAGCTGCGCGGCGATCGGCGCGTCGATCTGCTCGAGGCCCGAGGCGGCGAGGCGCTCTTCGTCGAATTGCTCCAGCGCGGCGCGGTTGGCGCTGCCGTAGCCGTCCTCGAGCAGCGGCTCGGCCGAGACCGGGTCCAGCACGGCATTGGCGTAGTCGTAGACCTTGTCCTCGGAGCCGGGCCCATCCGCGATGTTCACCAGCCCGCAGACCCAGAGCGAGGACCCTTCTTCGGGCGTGCGCTCGAAGCCGATCGGGCGCCCCTCGTCGGCCATGGCGGGATAGGTCTCGTTCCAGGCCCAGGAGATGACCACCTGCCCGGAGGAGAGCATCTGCGCCAGCTCCGCGGGATCGGTCCAGTAGGTCACGAGATTGGGGTGGACCTGCCGCAGCCAGTCGGAGGCGGCCTGGAACTCTTCCTCGCTGGCGCCGGCGATATCGGTCGTGCCGGTGGCGAGATAGGCCAGCGCATAGGCGTCGTCGACGTTGTCGGGGATGGTCATGCGGCCCGCGTAGGCCGGGTCGTTGAACACCGCGAGGGTCGAGACGTCCTCTTCCGGGACCTCTTCGGGATTGTAGGCGATGGCGGTGGAGCCGAAGTCGGTCGGCACGAAGTAGACATCGCCCTCGCCCGTGACGTCAGAGCCGGTCAGCGCGCTTTCCAGATCGTCCCAGGCGTCGATGCGGCTGGTGTCCCAGGGCTCGATCAGTCCGCTTTCGACCCATTTGGTGACCGAACCGGCGCAGATATGGGCGGTATCGGCCTCAAAGCCCGAGCGCAGCTTCTGAAAGGCCTCTTCCTCGTCGCCGAAGAAGGAATAGGTCGGCTCCGTGCCGTGTTCTTCGGCGTAGGGCGCGTGGAATTCCGGCCGCTCGAAGCCGGAATAATCGAGGATCATCAACTCGCTGTCCTGGGCGGCGGCGGCGCTGGCCAGGGCTGCGAGGCCCACGCCGGAAAGAAGGCGGGGTGTCAGGCGCAGAAGGGTCATCGGGGGCGTCTCCCAATCGGTGGCAATGAAATCGCCGCCAAGGCTAGGCCGCGGCGGCTGGCGGGGCAAGGGCGAGGCCATCGGTGGCGCATCGGTGCATCGCGGCAGGGGGGCGCGAGGCGGATCGGCCAAAGATTGCTGGCCGCTGCTGCTGGTCGGCGATAGGGTATAGGCCGAGTTTGGCTTGGAAGCCTGCGCGGATGGCGGCAATCCGCCACCCGCGCGTCACGCCGATAGACAGCATGAAGGGGCAGCAATGAGCGACGAAACGGCACATCCACGAGACGAGGGCGACGAGGCGCCCAAGCTCATCGACGAGATCGACTACGAGGTCGGGCAGGACAACTACACCACGGAGATCGCCGGTCTCGGCATCGACATCCACAACCCGGTGTTCCCGATTGCCGGCCTCTCGGTCGTCCTCTTCGTGATCATCACGCTTTTCGCGCCCGAGACGGCGACGGACGCCTTCCTCGGCCTGCGCGACTGGCTGACCGGCAACTTCAGCTGGTTCTTCATCCTGGCCGGCGACATCTTCGTGCTGTTCGGGATCGTCCTGATCTTCACCCCGCTGGGCAAGGTGCGCTTGGGCGGCAAGGACGCGCGGCCCGAATACGGCTACGCCGGCTGGTTCGCGATGCTCTTCGCCGCCGGCATGGGCATCGGTCTGATGTTCTACGGCGTGTCCGAGCCGCTGAGCCATTTCTCGACCTCGCTGGCCGATACGGCGGGCACGCCCGAAAGCTGGGCGCCGCTGAACGGCGCGCCGGGCGACGAGGCGGCGGCACGCGATCTCGGCATGGCGGCGACGATCTACCACTGGGGTCTGCACCCCTGGGCGATCTACGCCGTCGTCGCGCTGGCCCTTGGCCTGTTCAGCTACAACAAGGGCCTGCCGCTCTCCATCCGGTCGGCCTTCTACCCGGTCTTCGGTGACAGGGTCTGGGGCTGGACGGGTCACATCATCGACGTGGTCGCGGTCTTCGCGACGCTCTTCGGCCTGGCGACCTCGCTGGGGCTGGGGGCAGAGCAGGCGGTGGCCGGCCTCGACTTCCTCTTCGGCAGCGGAGACGTGGTGGACAACAGCCGGCAGGTCTTCGGCTTTTCCTACAACAACCCGCTGTTCAATCCCGCAGGGGACGAAATCGGCCGCACCGGCGCCACGATCAAGGTGCTGCTGATCCTGCTGATCACCGGCATCGCCACGGTCAGCGTGCTCGCCGGCCTCGACGGCGGCGTGAAGCGCGCCTCCGAGATCAACATGGTACTGGCGACGCTGCTGCTGCTCTTCGTGCTCTTCGTCGGGCCGACGGCGGCGATCCTGACCAACTTCGTCACCTCGCTCTGGGCCTACGTGACGAACTTCGCGGCGCTGTCGAACCCCTTCGGCCGCACGGACGCGAACTTCAGCCAGGGCTGGACGGCCTTCTACTGGGCCTGGTGGATCAGCTGGTCGCCCTTCGTCGGCATGTTCATCGCCCGCGTCAGCCGCGGCCGCACGGTGCGCGAGTTCATCATCTGCGTGATGCTGATCCCGAGCCTCGTCTGCGTGCTGTGGATGTCGATCTTCGGCGGCGCGGCGATCTTCCAGGTGGTTCAGGACGGCTTCCTCGGCGCCGCCGAGGCCGCGCTTCCGGTGCAGCTCTTCGAGATGCTCAGCCAGCTGCCGCTGGCCTCGATCACCTCGTTGATCGGCATCGTGCTGGTGATCGTCTTCTTCGTCACCTCCTCGGACTCCGGCTCGCTGGTGGTGGATACCATCACCTCTGGCGGCAAGCTCGAGGGGCCGCTGGCGCAGCGGGTCTTCTGGTGCGTCTTCGAGGGGCTGGTGGCCATCGCGCTGCTGCTGGGCGGCGGTCTGGCCGCGCTGCAGGCCATGGCGGTGGCGACGGGCTTCCCCTTCACCATCCTGCTGCTGATCATGTGCTTCTGCATCGTGAAGGTGCTCCGCTCGGAGCATCGCGGCGAGCCGTAAGGCAGGGCCAGGCGCCCGGGAAACCGGGCGCCCGAAAGACAAAGCCCGCGCCGGACCAAGGGTCCAGCGCGGGCTTTTTCAGTTCTGGCGGAGGCTGGCCTCAGTACGGCACGTCTTCAAGCACGCCATCCGCGCTCATCTGCGCGTAGAGCAGCCCCTCGCGCAGGCCGCGGTCGGCCACCGAGAGGCGGTCCGTCGGCCAGAGCCGCATCAGGGCCTGCAGGATGGCCGAACCCGACATGATCAGCGCCTGCCGGTCGCGGCCGATCCGCGGATCGCGGCGCCGCCCCTCGGGGCCGAGCACGAGGTAGTCGCGGATCACGCTGTCGATCTGGTCCGAGGTCATGCGCAGCCCGTCGACCTTGGTCCGGTCGTAGCGGCGCAGCCCGAGATGGCTGGCGGCGACGGTGGTCACGGTGCCCGAGGTGCCGATGATCTGGAACCCGTCGCGCGCCTGCTCGGCCCCGTAGGGCGTGAAGCCCGAGAGGCTTTCCTCGAAATACCAGCTCATCAGGGCGAAGCGCGCGGCATCGTCCTCGACGTCGTCGAACTGGTCGCGCAGCGTCGCGACGCCCAGCGGGACGCTGATCCAGTCGACCACGCGGGCATTAGGGAAGCGTCCCGCGGCGGGGCGGAAGCCCGCGTGCAGCCGCATGATCGCGCGCGGACGTTCCCGCCGTGGGACGCGACTGAGGTCGATCCAGACCAGCTCGGTCGAGCCTCCGCCGATATCGACGACCAGCAGTTGTTCGGTGCGGGTCGAGACCAGCGGCGCGCAGGAAATCACCGCCAGGCGGGCCTCTTCCTCGGGCTTGATGATCTCGAGGTGCAGCCCGGTCTCGCGCTGCACCTGTGCCAGAAAGGCGCGCCCGTTGCGGGCACGGCGGCAGGCCTCCGTCGCGACGAGGCGCATGCGGGTGACCTTGTGCTTGGACAGCTTCTGGCGGCAGATCCGCAGCGCGTTGATCGTGCGGTTCATCGCGGCACGGGACAACCGCCCGGAGCCCTCAAGCCCCTGGCCCAGTTGAACCGGCTTCGAAAAGCTGTCGATGACATGGAACTGACTGCCCTTCGGCTGGGCAATCAACATCCGGCAGCTGTTCGTTCCAAGATCCAGGGCCGCGTAAAGCGTTGCCGGATCCGGTATCGGCGCGGGGCTTTCGACCGCCCTCGGGAACGCGCCCGCACCATCGGGACGCTTGGGCGCCATCGGTCACGCCCTCCAATATGAGTTGTCCCCAAGCTATGGCTTCGGCAGGTCTTGTGCAAGCGGCGAGGCACGGACCTAGCGCGCGCAGCCGCCGGTCCTCGGCGCAGCAGATCCATGGGTCATTCCGGGGGTGCGCGGGGTCGCTTCTTAAGGCTCGAGGGGGTGCTGCAGAGGAGCTTCATTCAGAAAATGATGAATGGTCTGCAATTCCTTGAAATATAATTATAGAACCACGGAATCCTCCGGCGTCTGGCTTGGTCGCCACGTAAAAAAACCCGCGTCCGGGTAGGACGCGGGGGCGGTCACATCTTGCGATGCGGTGGGCTTTAGTTGCCGGCGGGCTGGGCCGGCTCTTCGTCCATCGTGGTGTCGGCAGAGCCGGTGGCGGGATCGGCCGTCGGAGCGAGGGCCGGATCGGCGGTGCCGGTCGTGCCGGCGGTTCCGGTGGTGTCCATGCCGGTCGTATCCATCCCGGTGCCCATGTCACCGGCCGGGGCCGGCATGGCTTCCTGCTCGCGGAAGACGTACTCGGGCGCGGCTTCGGCTTCCTCGCGGCTCAGCGACGCGGTGACCTCGTTGGCATCGTAGTCCACTTGCAGGTCGGCCCAGTCGACGGCGATCTGCTTGGAGCCGATGCCGAGGAAGCCGCCGACGGAGACGATGGCCGCGGTGAGCTGCCCGGTTTCGCCGTCGTAGATCACGTCGTTGATGTCGCCGATGGTCTCGCCATCAGGGGACATGACGGTGGCGTCGGTGATCCAGTCGATCCGCAGCTCGTTCTGGGACTGCTCGCGCATCACCGAATCCGGCGTCGGCACGGCGGCCTCGTCGCCGGTAGCCTCCATATCGCCATCGCCCATGGTTGCCGCGTCGCCGTCCATCTCCGTGCCCGCGGGCGCCGTCGTCTCGGCCTCGTCGGGGCTGACGGTCTCGACCTGAACGGTTTCGGTATCCGTCGTTTCGGTCTCGGTGTCCTGCGCGTAGGCGCTGGTGCTTGCCAGCGTCAGGGCCATCGCGGTTCCGGTCAGCAGCTTGTGCATGGTCTTCCTCCAACTTCGCGCCGGTCATCGCCGGCGCCTTGCATGGCTGACCAACCCGGCGGCCGGCGGGCGGTTCAGGTGGGGCAGGCGGGCAGGCGGAGAGCCGCCTGTTCGCCCCGTGGCGATGAGCCGGTTCCCGTTCATGCCGGGCCTGCCCCTGCATGCGCGGGGTCTTGCCAAGGGGCGCCGGCTCGCCTAGCTGCGCGACATGACGAAAACACCCACGGGCAAGTCCGGATCCGGTCGCGGCCAGCGCGACCTGACGATCAAGGTCAAGACGGCGCGGGGCCGCAAGATGTCGAGCAAGCTGTGGCTCGAGCGGCAGCTGAACGATCCCTACGTCTCCCGCGCCAAGGCCGAGGGCTATCGCGGCCGCGCCGCCTACAAGATCCTCGAGCTCGACGACAAGGTTCGCTTCCTCGTGCCCGGCGCCCGCGTGGTCGACCTTGGCTGCGCGCCCGGCGGCTGGTGCCAGGTCGCGGTGCAGCGGGTCAACGCCCTGGGCGAGAGGTCCGGCAAGAAGCAGGGCCGCGTTCTGGGCATCGACCTGCAGGAGGTGGAGCCGATCCCCGGCGCCGAGATCCACCAGCTCGACTTCATGGACGAGGGTGCGGACGAGGCGGTGAAGGCCTGGCTCGACGGGCCCGCCGATGTCGTCATGTCCGACATGGCGGCCTCGAGCTCTGGCCACAAGCAGACCGATCACCTGCGGATCATTGCGCTCTGCGAGGCGGCGGCCGAGCTGGCCTTCGACGTGCTGACCGAAGGCGGCACCTTCGTCGCCAAGGTTCTTGCGGGGGGCGCCGAGGGCGAGCTTCAGAAACTGCTGAAGCTGCGGTTCGACAAGGTCCAGAACGTCAAGCCGCCGGCAAGCCGGTCGGACAGTTCCGAGAAATTCGTGGTCGCCACGGGCTACCGCGGCGCGCGCTAGGGCGCGGGGTCACTCCATCTTCGCCAGGACATCGGCCGAGGGGGCGCAGGAGGGCGCCGCCTCGAAGGCGCCTGTGTCGCCGAGCGGCGTGAAGCTCATGCAGTAGACGTCCGCCGCGGCACGGGTGCCGGCGCGCGTCGTGCCCGACCAGCTGTCGATGATCGGATCGGCGGCCCAGAGGTTCGCGAAGAGCATGCCGGGAACCTCGGGCAGGGGGCCGTCGTCGCGCGTCACCTCGAGGATCATCCGGTCGTCGACGTACCAGCGGATCGCGTCCGGCAGCCATTCGAAGGAATAGAGGCGCGGCTCGTCCGCGGCATCGAAGCCCAGCGGCACGGTGCGCGACTGCAGGACGCCGTCGACGAACCAGGCGGCGTTCATCGCGGTGGTGTCGCGGCCCAGGAACTCGATGTCGATCTCGTCGTGGCGGGTGCCGTAGGCGGCGCCGGTATAGGTGAAGAAGCCGGTGATGATGCCCTCGCCGGCGGCGGGTTGCATCAGCACGCTGTAGCGGCCGTAATGCGTGGCCTCCTCGCGGCGGACGGAGGCGCCCGCAAAGTCGTTCTCCTTGTCCGGCTGGGGCGTGAGCGACAGGTGCAGGCCGTCGTCGAAGGTGGCGTGGTCCGCGTGCCAGTCGGTGTCGAACTTGGGGTGGCTGAAGTCGTAGTCGGCGACGTACCAATTCTCTTCGGCGTCGCCGCCGAAGCCTTCGGTGAAGCCCTGCGCCGAGACGCTTCCGATGCTCGTGATGGCCGCGAGGACCAGACCCGTGAGACGTCGCATAACTTACCAAACCCTTAATTCCGTCGTTAAGGGCTAGGTAAGGAATGGCGGCGGCTTAACCAATTTTAAACCTGACGAAGGGTTAACGTCGCTTTCGCCGGTGGCAGTAACCGCGCCTTAAGACGGGGAGGGGCAGGGTCGGGCGTCAGGCGGAGGATCCCGAATGACATATCGGTTTCGCGTGCTCGCCCTGGCGGCGGGCCTGCTGCCCGCCGCGCCGCAGGCGCAGGAGGTTAATAACCTGTGGCTGATGTGGGAACGCTCGGGCCTGTCCTCACCGAGCTGCGCCGATCCGGCCACCGGGGCCTGCGACGGCGACAGCCAGTTCCGCAGCCACTTCCTGATGCAGGTGCCGGGCGACGAGGCGCTGGATCTCTTCCGCTTCCTCTCGCCCCGCGCGCAGCGCTACGGCACCGCCGATCTCGTGCATTCGGCGCTGCCGATCTGCATGGACCGGCTGAACGAGGCGCCGGATGAGGGCGATCCGGAAATGGCCACCGCGATCGAGACGCTCGAGGGGCTGGGCGGTGTGCATGCCGATTTCAGAGGGGTCCGCGGTCCTGCCGGCTACCCGAGCGACTTCGGCGGCGATGCGCAGCGCGCGGTGGAGCGGATCCTCTCGGAGGCCGGCGTCCCCCTCGTCTCGGAGGAGGAGCTCGCCGCGATCCCGGGCCGGCCCGAGCTGAGCCTGCGGTTCAGCCCCGAGGTGGTGGGCTGCCGGCTCTGGTCGGTCTCGCTTTCGCTGCGGCAGACGGTCGTGCTGGACCGCGACCGCAGCAAGGCGCTGACCACCACGACCTGGAGCAGCTCGGCCGGGCAGAGCGAGGACGACGTCGACTTCGGCGCCGGCGACGCCATGCGGCAGGTGATCGAGGCCTTCGCCCAGGCCTGGGCCGAGGCGCAGGCGGCCGACCTGCTGGCCGAGGTTGAGCAGACGGCGGACTGACCCGCGGCAAGTGCGACGCGGGCCGGTTGCCGCCCCTCAGGGCAGCAGCGGACCGAAGGCCTTGTAGTGCAGCGCCTCGAGCAGGATGCCATTGGTGTTCAGCGTGCGGATGTCATTGGCCGAGCCGTCCGCCTCGTAAAGCCCGGCGGCCCAGCCGGTCGGTCCGGCCAGCGGCTCCAGCGTATCGCGCAGGAGGGCGGTGTAGTCGGTGCCATAGAGCGCATCCCAGCCGAAGGCGGCCTTCAGGCTGATGGTCCGCAGCTCGGGGTGGAAGCTGCCCTCTTCGGTCACCACGCCCCAATCCCGCCCATTGGCGAAGACCGAGTTGTAGAGGAAGGAGGGCGCCTGATCGATGTGATCCTCCGAGACGGCGGTCAGCTGTCCGGTGTCGCGGTAGCGCGCCTCCTGCGCCAGGTAGATGCGTTCGGCCAGCTGCGACGCCTCGCCGTTCAGCCCCATCTCCAGCGCCTGCAGCAGGTAGGGCTCGCTGACGACGGGGGTGATGGCGCCGAAGGCGGAGGCGCTGCGCAGGTCGACCGCGACCTCGACGCCCGTCACGTCTCGCCAGTCGAGGATCCGGGCCGCCGAGATGGCGGAGGTGGTGTCCAGCGCCCAGAGGGCGGCGGCGCGGGCGGCATATTGCTCGTAGCCGATACGCCCTTCCTGCAGGTATTCGAGCTCGTCGCCCTCGCGCGCGGTGCCGTAAAGCTCTCCGCCGATGGCCATACCCTTGAGGTTCCAGCCCGAGAGGATGCCGCGGATCCAGTCCCGGTACTGCGGATGCCGTTCCTCGAGGACGCGCAGGGCGACCAGCAGGCGCCCCATGTCCACGGCGGACCAGCCGATCCCCTCGGGGGCCGGGCTGTTGTCGTAGTTCACCATGGCGAGGGTGCGGGTGTCGTAGGCCTTGTTCGGCAGCTGCCCGTCGACCAGCGGCAGATCGGCAAGGCTGGTCAGGAAGCGCTCGATGCGCCAGGCGCGCTCGCCGTCGTCGATCACCTCCAGCCGCTCGGCCGCGACGACGCCCAGCAGGTAAGAGGCCTGGTCCCACATCGTCGCCGAAGGGAACCCCTCGACCGAGCCGACGAACCCGGTCTCGGGGTCGGTATTGGCGGTCATGTAGCCCCAGGCGGCTTCGGCGGCCTGCCGGTCGGCTGCAGTCAGGGCGCGCGGCGGTAGCGGCGCAAGGTCCGGCGCGGCGGTGAAATCCATCGCCGCCATCGTGCGGGCGCCGACGCGGCCCGCGCCGTCCGCCGCGATGGCGAAGCTGGTGGCAAGGCCGAGACCGGCCAGGAACAGCAGGCTCGGCTTGAGGGAGAAGGGGCTGGTGGCCATGGGGTCGGTCCCTTTCTGAAGGGCGGTGTCAGGTGGGAAGGGCGGGCTGCAGCGGCGCGGGCTCCTGCGGGTCGGCGGTCTCGGGGCGCCAGAGCGCGGCGAGGACGACCTGCGCCAGGGCCGACATGTTCCAGGCCAGCCAGAAGCTGTTCACGACCAGCATGGAGGCGCCGTAGTCCGGATCGTTCTGCGCGTGGCGCAGCAGGGCCCAGAGCAGGGACGCGCCCATCAGGGCCAGCAGCACGACGTTCGGCATCACCCGCCGCAGCGAGGGCGAGATCACCGGCGTCTTCGGCGTCGGCGGAAAGCGCGGGCGCTTGCCACGCACCACCGCCCAGACCGCCTTGAGCTGCAGCGGCAGCGAGGCGATGGCCATCGAGCGGCCGTGGTGGATGTTGTAGCCCTTGCAGGCCGCCAGCATCGCCAGCTCGTTCAGGACCAGCATCGGCAGCAGGTGCAGGAAGAAGTCCGTCGTATAGGCGCGCACCGGCGCCACGCCGAAGGCGAGGGCAACGGCGGGGGCCAGCAGCAGCACCGGCGCCCAGAGCGTGCCGAGGTAGGACCAGAAGGTCGCGGCGTAATGCAGCTTCTTGCGCCAGTCCATGCCGCGGCGAAACACCGGGTTCTCGCGCAGCATGATGTCGAAGGTGCCGCCGGCGTACTTCAGCCGCTGTGTCGTCCAGGCGTCGATCGACCAGGGCGAGAGCATCCGGCATTCGACCTGCGGGTGATAGACCGAGGTCCAGCCTGCCGCCTTGTCCGCATGCAGGTGGATGGAGGTCAGGATGTCCTCGGAGACGTGGTAGCGGAAGGGCTGCATCTCGGCCCCGCGCAGGAAGGCGGCGGCACGCTGGTAGGGCGCGGGCCGGGGACCGCGGGCATGGCGCAGCCAGGGCATCGCCGCGATCTTCAGCATCCGGCCCAACCGCGCCGGAAGCGGCGGGCGGGCCCGGTTGCGCAGCCCTGTCGCCGCCCCGGCCTGATGCTGCAGCGCGCCGCTGAAGACGGCCTCGCGCCGGTGGATCGAGCCCGCGCCGCAGCAGAAGGAGGCGCCGTGGCGATTGCGGCGGCGCTGGATCACGTCGAAGAACAGCATCGCATCCGAGCGGAAGGGATCGGTGCCCAGACGCTGGATGCCCGTCACCCGGCGCAGCGCCGGGGCGAGGGCCGGGGCGATCCTGCGGCCGACTGGCCCCAGGCGCCGCCGCAGCCAGCTTTCCCAGCTGGTGCCTTCGGGGATGTCGTAGAACCAGTGCGGCGTCTGTACCCAGGCGACCTTGGGGTCGCGGAAATAGCCCAGCGTGTTTTCCAGGAAGCTCGGCAGGACGCGGGTGTCGGCGTCGCAGATCGCGACGAAATCGCCGCCCGAGCGGAACAGCGCGTTGCGCAGGTTGCCGGCCTTGTAGCCGCGGTTTCCCTCGCGCCGGAAGTAGCCGATGCCGTGGCACGCGGCCAGCGCCGCCATCTCGGGGCGGTCGCCGTCGTCGCAGAGGTGGATCGCAAGGTGGGTGCCCGGCGGCACCCGCAGCGCCAGTGCCGCACGGATCGAGGGCTCCACCACCTCGACCTCCTCGTCGTAGGTGGTCAGGTAGAGATCGACGCCGATGGCGCCGTCCCCCGCCAGACCTGCCTGCGCCCGCGTCTCGGGCGGGGCGGCCTGGGGCGTGTCGCCCTCGCGCCAGATGTCGTAGAAGAACAGCAGGGTGCCGATCAGGCCCAGCGTCTCGGCCGCCGCGACGGCGACCGAGAAGACCATCGCCTCCGGATTGAGCGAGGCGGTCCAGCGCCAGTGCAGATACCAGACCGCAAGGCCGATCGTCGCCCCGGCCAGGACCTGCCAGAGCATGGCCTGGCGCGGCGAATGCGCGGGAACGCGGGCCGGCATGCGCGCCTCGTAGGCCGCGAAGTAGGGCTTCATGGCATAGCTCCCCTCGGGATCTCGTTGGGTCTCGGCGGCGGGGCGGCGGGTGCGCCCCGTCAGGCGATGCGGGGCAGGCTGCGCAGGCCCGTGGCGCGCAGGTCGCCGGCTGCGGGCTCCTGCGCCTGCGACAGCATATCCAGCGGCAGCGGCTCTTCCTGGGAGCCGGTGGCAAAGCGATGCTCGACCGCCCAGTCCGCGCCGGCGATCATCTCGAGAACCATGGCGCCGGCCTCGACCCGGGTGCCCGGGCGGATGACGCTGTTGTCGATCACGCTGCGGCCCTCGACGATGCAATGGGCGCCGATCGCGCAGGCGCCCTTGATCACCGCGCCCGCCTCGATCACGGCGCCCTCGCCGATGTGGCAGGGGCCCTCGATCCGCGCCTGCGGCGAGACCTGCGCGCCGGGCATCACCCAGAGGCCGGGCCGAATCTCGGTCCCCTCCGGCGTGACGCAATCGCGCTGCCCGCGCAGGCTTCCCGCCACCGCGTCGTAGTAGTCGCGGCCCGTGTCGATCGAGGTCCAGAAGAAGGGCGCTTGGTAGGTGCGGATCCGCCCGCCCCGGGCCAGGATCTCCGGCAGCAGGTCGCCGGCGATGGTGCGCCCGGCCTGGTCGTGCAGCGCGTTGAGGACCTCGGCCTTGAAGAGGTAGACCCCGACGTCCTGCGGCACGGCAAGGGCGAGCGGCTGGGCCGCGCCCGCCGCCGCCAGCAGCCGCGCCGCCGCCGGCATGTCCTGATCGCGCTGGGCGACGGCGACGGTGACGTCGGCGCCGCTGGCGCGGTGCTGCCGGGCCATGTCGGCAAGGTCGATGTCGGTCAGGACATCCCCGGCGATGACGAAAACATCGCCGGTGAAGGCGGCGTGATCGCGCGCCAGCCGCGCGAGGGTCGAGCCGGTGCCCAGGGGGCGCGATTCCCAGCGCCCGTCGGGCATCCTGCGCCCCTCGGGCGCGAAGAAAAGCGCCGGCCCGCAGCGGCCCGACTCGCGGAAATGGGTGCGGATCACATCGCCGCGGTGGGCGGTATTCACGATGGTATCGCCGATACCGAAGCCCGCCAGATGCGCGAGCATGCGCTCCAGCATCGGCCGGCCCAGAAGGTCGATCATCGGCTTTGGCGTCTCGTCGCTGAGCGGGCGCATCCGCTTGCCGCGCCCGGCGCAGAGCAGGATCGCGGTGGTGCCGCTCAGCGCGTGGCGCTGCATCTCGGGCGCGGCCGCGGCCTGCGCCGCGCTGTCGAAGAGCGGCAGGATCCCCGTCAGCCCGGCGCGGTCGAGCGCCCTGCGGCCCTCGGCCTCGAGCCCGGCGAAGACCAGCCGCATCCGCTCGCTGTAGGTGGTGTAAAGCTCCATCAGCGCGGCGATCCCGGTGTAGCCAGTACCGGCGCAGCCGCCCAGATCGACGATGGCGGCCTCGACACCGCGGGAGAGGGCCTCCTCGCAGGCGTCGCCGAGCCGGGCCGCCGATGTGCTGGTCAGGCTGGCACCGGTCAGGCGCAGGACGCAAAGGGTCTGGGACAGGGCTTCGGTCTCGATCCGCATCAGGTCAACTCCGGGTTGGGGGCGCGCTTTCGCGCCTGGAGGGAGGGCAGCTTGCCTAGGCCGATGGTCCAGGCCAGGGGCCGGCACCGGCGCAAAGCCGCGACGAGCAGGGCCGTTCCGGCCAGCGCCAACGCGATTTTGGTCAGGACCTGCGCCATCGGGCCCATCTGGGTGCCGCGCAGGGCGATCTCCGCGAGGTCGAGGAAGATCGGGTGGCACAGGTAGATGCCGAAGGAATAGGGTGCGAGGCGCGAGATCCAGGCCGGCCAGCGACGATGCCCCAGGCAAAGGCACAGCGCGAAAAGCGCGACCGGCATCAGGTAGTCGGCCCAGTAGGCGACCTGCAGGCCATGCGGCCATTCGCCCCGCGTCACGGTCATCCAGGTGCCCGCGAGCTTGCCCATGAACAAGAGCCCCCCGGCGAAGAGCAGCGCCGGGATCAGCGCCTCGCGCTGCTGTGGCGTGCTGCGGCGCCAGAAGCCGAGCATCGCCCCGGCGACCATGCCGTAGCCGATGTAGGAGGCGATCTTGACCAGCCGCACCAGCCAGGACAGCGCCTCGGTCCCCCAGAAGGCCGGATAGATCACGCCGTCGAGCTCGCGCCGGAAAAAGAGCGCGCCGATCACCACGAGGCCGAGGGCGGGCTGCTGCACCGACAGTCGATAGAGCGGATAGGCCAGGATGATGCCGAAGAGCGTCGGGATGAAGTGCATGTGGTACTTCACGTCGCCCAGCAGCAGGTGGCCCAGCCAGGCGGCGGGATCGGTCAGCTGCGCCAGGATCGCTTCTTCGAAGCCGAAGCTCTGCGCCTTCACCAGGTTGTAGAAGGCGTAGAACACCGTCCAGAAGGCGAAGGGCACCAGCAGGCGCCGCGCCTGCTCGGCCACCACCCGGCGGTAGGGGCGCGGCCTGCGGTCCAGCGCCATGAGCAGCAGGAACAGGGCGATGATGATGAAAAGCTCGGTCCGCGCGATGTAGATCACGGCGCGCAGCAGCATCGGGGCGATGCGCTCCGAAGGGGCGTAGTCGGTGAAGGGCTGACCCGCGGCATCTGCGGTCGCGTGCAGCCCGATCATCGAGACGCCCGCCGTCAGCCGCAGCGCGTCGAGCCAGACGTAACGTTCCGTTTCGGCCATGGATTCCCGTCCGCTCCGCTGTTTGGCTGGTCGCGGTCACATTCCACCGGAAGCGCTAATTTTCCTTCAACGGAGGGGGCAACGCGGCGGGTTTTAGCCATTCGGAGCGGCGGGCAGGACCGTTAGCCTGCCTTTAACCATCCCGGCTTATCTCCCGTGGCATCCAGCACGTCAGGAGTCGCGCTCATGCCGTTCAAGGTCCTTACCTTCTGCGCTTTCGCCGCGGTCGTGCCCTCTGCGGTCGCCGCGCAGGGCCTTCCGACGCCAGAGCATTGCGCTGCGTTGTGGCAGGGCTACGGCGTGACGACGGAGGCCTGCCGTACCGCATTGGCGGGCGGCACGGATGGGGCTGCGGTTCCGGCCGCGGTCCGGCCGGCGGCGCGCGAGGGGCTGGCGCAGGAGGAGGGGGCGGCGCCGTCGGCGCCGTCAGACCCGGCCGGCGCTGACGGCCTGACGCCCTGGATGGAGGCCAACCATATCTTCTTCACGCAGGGGGGCTCCAGCCTCGACGACGCTGCGCGCGAGCGGATTCGGCTTCTGGCGCAGGTCCTCGAGACGCGCAGCCTGCGCGGCAGTTGCCTGCGCCTCGTCGGACATGCCGACACGGTCGGAAGCGCCGCCGGGAACGAGCGCCTGTCGATGCAGCGGGCCGAGACCGTCGCCCAGGAGCTGCGCCGCTGGCTGAGCGCGCCGGAGCGCGTCGGCGCCGTGCTGGGGGCCGGCGAGGGTCAGAGCCTGGCCGGCTTCGAGCCCGAGGCGCCCGAGAACCGGCGTGTCGCCATCCACGCCCGCGACTGCCGCTAAACCCGCCGCCCCGCGGCTGGCGCCACTGGTGCCTTCGGCCTGTGCTCTGGCGCTGCGATCCAGCGCCTGAAGGACCGGCATCGCCACGGGGGCACCCTTGGCCGCCCCAGAGGGCGGCAGTCTCTTCGTGCCGTTCAGCGCAGGTCTTTGCCTATGCTCGCTTGCATTCGCTGGGTGATTAGGCGCCGTTGCCATGGTGCCCGCACCCCGAGCGGCTGGAGCGGCAAGGGACGAGAGGTCCGGCCGAAAAGGGCGACTTTCCTGGCGGCGCCATCGGGATACTAAGTCGATGCGTCCCTGTCGGCGTGTTGACGGCGAGAGGGCGCGGGCCTGCATCGTGCTGGGGTGGAGGCCGCCCTAGTGGGCGACCTTGACAGTAACCTTCGACGGCATGCCGCGCGGCGGAGCGCAGCCTCAGAGGTCTTCGGCCGCCGGCGCGGCGCCGGGGCCTTCTGCGCGGGTCTGCCACAGCGATGCACCCCTGCCGTAGGCGGGCCGCTCCGGCGCCAGCTCTGGCTGGGGCTCCGTCGCACCGGGCTCGGATGGTACCCCCTCGGCCCGGTGCCCCGGCCAGGTCCGCGCATCGCGCGAGCGGCGGGCGGCGTCGCCCTGCAGCCAGCCCAGATAGGCGGCGACCGAGTCCGCGCCCGCGGTGAAGAGCATCTGCGCCGGCTCGTCGGGCTCTTCGATGACTAGCGCGGCGTCCGGCAGTGACAGCTGCTCCAGCAGCGCCTCGGGAACCGGCGCTCCGAACAGGCCGGGCGCCGGCTGCCGGTCCCCGCCGGCCTCGATCGCCAGCTGCGCACGGGGCGAGGCGCTGGCGATGATCCAGGGGCGCCGCCTGTTGTCCATGCTCAGGACCAGGCCCGGCGCGCGGGCGATGCAGCCGCGCAGGGGCACCCGGCAGGTGACCGTCCAGACCGTCCTGCGCCCCTCCGGCCCTTCCTCGAGGAAGCGGGCCCCGCCATCTGCGTCGATGTGCTGCACGATCCGCCTGGCCGCGTCGTCACCGGAGGAGGAGAGGGGGCGCGTCTCCTGCAGACGCGGCAACAAGAGCAGCATCAGCACGACCAGCAGCGCGGCGCCGGCGGCTCCGGCCACCGGCAAGGCGAGGCGCCGGGCCTCGGGAGAGAGGTCCCGCGGCAGCCAGGCAGGCAGATCGAGGGTCGGCAGTCGAACTCTTGCAGGCATGAAAAGGCCCTCCTTGCCGCATCAGCATGCCGCGGCAGGAGGGCCTCGATCGTCTGGGGGCGCGGCAGAATCTGGGCACTGCCGTCAAATGCGCGCAAAACTGTCTCAGGGTTGGACCAGCGCGGCTTGCTGGCTGGCCAGGAGCTCGGTGAAGACGAGGCCGAAATACTCGGTCAGCAGGCTGAACTCGGCGCGCGTCAGCTGCGCCGGAGCGCTGCTTTCAATTGCCGCCTCGACGGTCGGGTCCGTGCTCTGGTCGGCCAGATCGCTTGCGCTGATCCCCAGCTCGTCGAGCAGGGCGAGCACGGAGCTGCCGCCGCCCTCCTCGGTGCCGAGCGGGCTGTCGGTCTCCTCGTTCATCTGCAGCAGCATGACGGCGGTCTGCGGATCGAGGCCGATCTCGTTGATAAGGTAAGCGATGTGGCGGGCGATCCGGTCGCCGGGCATTTCCTCGGCCCCTGCCTCCGCTTCCGCGTCCGACTCCGCCTCGGCGATCAGGGCGGCAGCGGGCGGCTCTTCGGGCACCCCGATCTCGTTCATGCGCGCGACCTCGAGCTGGCGCTGATGCGTCGCGTCCTGGGGACCGGGCTGGGGCAGGTCGGCAGTCGCGGCGACCCCTGCGCCAGAGCGTTGGAGGAGCATCTGCCGCAGCACATTCAGCTCTCCGCGCACCTCGGCGACTTCGGTCGATCCCTGCGCGGCCATCGGCATGACCGGCTGCGCCTGAGGCTGCGGCATGGGCGAGGCCCATTCCTGCGGCTGCGTCAGGCGTCCGCCCTCGGCCAGTCCGACGGCATTGGGGACCGGCCAGCCCCGCGGCAGGACGGTGTAGTCCTGCCGCGCCGCGACCCAGCGCAGGTAGGCCGACATCGCGCTGAACCCGACCAGCGAGACGCGCGCCTTCTCTTCGCCGTCGCGACGCACCACCAGCTCTCCGCCCGAGGAGAGCAGCGTCTCCAGCTGCGGCGTCAGCGGCATCAGGATCTGCTCGGGCAACTGGATTTCGCTGACGCCCTCGGCGAGGTAGAAGGTGTCGCCCTGCATCACCTCGTCGAGCCGCAGCTCGAACTGGCCGCGGGCGTTCAGGAACAGCGTCATGATGTCCTTGCGCCCCATGCAGGACAGGGTGCGCGGGCGGCAGATCGCCTCGAAGATATCGGTGTCCAGCCGCGGGGTGGGAGCGAAGCGGGCATAGCCGTCGGGATCGAAGCGGAAGTAAACGCCCTCGACCATGCCCTCCTGGAAGGTCGGCCAGCCGAAGGCCCCGCGCAGCTCTTGCCGGGCCTCGCGCGCGCCGATGGCGAAGGGGATCGAGGTGTCGAGCACCGCGTTTTCCGAGGCGAAGCCTTCTTCGGGGGTGGCCTGCGCCTGCAGGGCCGGCGCCGTGGTAAGCAGGAGAAGGGCGGTCAGGCCGCCGGAGATCAAGGTTTTCATCAGTATTCCGCCTCGCTTCTGACCGAGTGCCGGAGGGCCGGAAGCCAGTCCTCCTGCCTCGGCGGATCGGGGTAATTGCGGGTCTCCCGGATGGTGGATTCGCGGTAGGCCGTGAACCAGACCTCGGAGCCGCCCTCGTAGGGGGTAAGCAGCGTGCCCTGCACCTTGTGCAGCAGCCCCGCCAGGATGATGCCGTTGTTGTTGGCGGTGAAAATCTCCACCCGGCCCTGACCGCGCTCGTAGAGCCCCTCGTACATGCCGCGCTCGGGGTCGTAGCTTTCGATGATCGCGTCGAAGAGCACGTCGGTGTAGTCGGTGTCCCAGAGCGACCAGAGGCCGATCGCGGCCTTGGCGGCGATGGCGGCATGGTCGGGGACGTAGTCGCCGCGCGGCGAGACCGTGTTCCAGGGATACCCGTCCGAGAAGATCGTGTCGTAGGTGAAGTAGGGCGGGCCAGAGACGTTGTGCTCGGACCGGGCGGTCATGAAACCCGTGTTCTGCCAGCGCGCCTCCTGCACCTCGTAGATGCGATCGGCGAATTCCGCGCGCCAGCCGTCGGAATGCAGCCAGTCCGGCGTGATGTCGTCGTGCGGCAGGTCGAACCCCAGCTCTAGCCCGTCGAGCAGGTAGGATTCCGTCACCACGTAGTTCTGCGAGTGGAACAGCCGCGGATCGCGCCCGTCGTAGGGCACCGGCACGCCGAAGATCGAGGCGGTGAGATAGGGCTCGGCCCGGTGCGACAGCAGCGGCCGGAATCCCCAGAGGGCAAAGCCCTTGGCGGCATATTCCTCGTAGCCCAGGCGTCCCTCCTGGGCATAGACGGTCTCGTTGGTTTCCTTGTCGATATAGGCGCCGATCAGCAGACCTTCCTCGTCGACGATATTGCTGAAGTCCCACTTGAGCAGGACGGCGTCGATGCTGTTGCCGAGGTAGGGGTAGCGGTGCTTGAGAATCCGCATCCAGACGAGGAACCGGCCGATGTCGAGGGCGGAGAAGCCGATCTCGCCCGATCGGTTGGTGTAGTTCACCTTCTCGCCGGTGCGGGTGTGATACACCTTGTTCGGCATTTCGCCGCGGAACAGGTCCAGCCCCTTGAGGGTGGTGAGAAGTTGCATCGCCCGGCGGTCGAACTCCGGCTTTTCGATCAGGCACAGCTCGTAGGCGGCGACCATGCCGCTGACGTAGGAGGCGGTGTCCCACATCGTGGTCGAGGGGTAGTTTCCGACCGAATTGGCCAGGCCCGTCTCTTCCTGCGTGTAGGTCTCGAAGTAGTGCCAGGCGACCTCGGCTGCGCGCATCTCGCGCTCGTCGAGAAAGCCGCGGCGGGGGCTGTACTGGCTGACGTATTCGTTGCGGGCGGTGTAGCCGACCTGCACCTGATCCGCCGCGGGTCGCGCATCGGGCATGGTTTCAAAGTAATCCTCGGGCATCTCGCACATCCGCGGCGGGCGTTCGCGCATCGGGCGGCCTTCGATGCTGCTGAGGGTCTCGATCGGAAGGCTGCCGCGCATCAGGGCCGGCATGTCGTCCAGCGCGCTGCCGGCAAGGACAGGCACCGCCTGGTCAGGCTGCTGCAGGAAGATGGCCCGGGCAGCAACGCCGGCAGAGACGGTCAGCCCGAGCAGCGCCGCCGTCGAGACGGCCAGAGAGGCAAGGCCGAAGCCAGCGGATCTGCGCGGGGTCTTGTGACGGTGCGGCATAGAGGATTCGCCTTCCTGGCAGGAGCGATTTCGCCACCATAGGCAAAACGTCCTTAACAAAGGCGGAATCGCGCTTCATTAGGCCCGGTTCTTATCTCCCGCGCTTGTCAAGGGGTTTGCGAAGCGGTTTGTTAAGGCCGGTGCTGTAGGTCTGCTGCTGTCCGAGAAAGGGAGCAGCCATGCTGTACCAGAGCAAGTTCACGGCAGAGCCCGGCGCCGCGCAGGCGCAGCCGGCCCCCCCGTCGCGCTGGAGCAGGGCGACCGACGCGGCAGAGCCGCAGACGGCGATCCTCTGCGCGCCCCGGTCACTGCCGTCCTGGGCCGCGACGCTCTCCGCGGTCTTCGCGATCGGGGCCGGGCTCTGCCTGCTTGCCGTCGGTCTTCTGGCCGTCTTCTTCCAGGCGCTGGTGGCCGAGCAGGCGCAACCGGTCTTCGCGTTGCTGCTGGCCCTCGTCGGCCTTGTGCCGGTTCTGGGGGCCTTGCTTTTCGACTTCGCCCATGGCCGCTCTCTCTGGGGCTACCGCGTGCTGCGCGGGGCGCAGGCGCGGCGGGCCCAGGCCGGGCTGGCGTTGCTGGTCGGGGTGCTGCTGGGGGTGCTGCACCCGCTGCTGGCGCTGGGCGTTGCGCTGTCCGGCCTCGGCGGACTGGCTGGCGGCTGGCTGTTGTCGCGCCGCGACCGGGCGGAGCCGCTCTGGGATGTCACGCCCGCCGAGGCGGCGGGCATCCTGGCCGGGCGCGATGCGGTCGGGCTGGCGATGGCGACGACCGCGCCGGACAGCCATGCGCTCGAGGCGCCGCTGGCGCGCAGCCTGTGCTGGGGCGGGGCCCTGGTCGGGCTGGCCTGCGCGAGCCTGCTGGCGGCGCAGGGGCATCTGACCACGGCGGCGGTGCCGGGCGTCGGGCTGATCACGCTCTGGGCCTCTGGCGCGCTGGGCGGGCACCTCCTGGCCCGGACGCGCCCCGAGAGCCGGGCCGAGGGGCTGACCCGCAGCCTCGACCGCCTCGAGGCCGCGGAGCCGGACATGACGCCCGGGCTGCATGTCGCGGCCCTCAGCGTGATGCAGCCCGCCGGGCCGAGCCTCCTGTCGGAGGTCAGCCTCGATCTCGAGCCGGGCTCGATCCTTGGGGTGACGGGGCCGAGCGGGGCGGGCAAGTCGCTGCTTCTGCAGGCGCTGGGCGCGCCCTACGATCTTGCCGGGCTCGACCTGCGCGGGGCGGTGCGCGCCAATGGCCGGGACCTGTGGCAGCGCGACGCGCAGACCGACATGGTGCCCGCCGTCCTGCTGCCGCCGCAGCCGCTGATCCTTCCGGCCGGCGGGCGCGACAACCTGACCTGTTTCCACGGTGGCAGCGCGCCCCAGCAGGGGCAGCATATCCTCGAGAGCCTGATCCATTCCGCCGAGGAGGCGGAGGTGATCTGCGCGGCGCCGGATGCCACGCGCCTGCCGCTGGGCCGGCGCAAGGCCCTGGCGCTAGCCCGCGGCCTTCTCATGGCGCCGGACGTCTACCTTTTCGACCGGCCCGAGGACGGGCTGTCCGATCCGGTGATTGCCGCGCTGGCGGAGCGTCTGCTGCAGGAAAAGCGGCTCGGCCGCTGCATCGTGATGGTCACCGGCAACCGCGCGCTCCTCGAGATCTGTGATCGGCTGCTGGCGATGGAGGAGGGGCGTGTCGTCGATTACGGCGATGCCCGCGAGATCCGGCAAAAGGCCGTCGCTGGCTGGCTGCGCTACTCGGGGCGGCGAGCGCTAAGTTCGGAAGAGGGGCTGACGCGCTGGGTGCGCAACCAGTTCCAACGCACCGGGGACGAGCCGAATCGCCGCGCCATGTCCCGCGTCGCGGCCGAGATGCTCGCCCTGTCGTGCCAGAGCGCGCCGCGGCTGGGCGAGCCGCGCATCCGCTTCGAGCTGAAGAAGACCCGCACCCATGCCCTGCTGCGGATGATCGACGACGATCCCGGCCTGTCCAGTGGCCGGATCGAGAGGGCGCGTCTCGAGATGGAAGAGGCCGAGGAGGGCATGCGCCTGACGCCGCTGGCCGAGGTGCTGCGCCATGTCGAGGATCTGCAGACCACGGTCGAGCGGGACAAGCGGGTGATCACGGCGCAGGTCGCGACCTTCGATCCGCGCCGGATCCAGCCGGGGGGAGGCCCGCTGTGAGCCGGTCCGCCCGAGGCGCCTTCCGCCACTGCCCGTCGCGCCGGGCCGGTCTGCGCCGCCTTCTCTGGGCGGCGGGGGCGGTGACGGCCGTCCTCGCGCCGCTGCCGGGCCTGTGGCAGGGGGCGCTCGCCGTCCCGGTTCCAGCGCGCGAGAGCTTTGTCGGTGCCCTGACGGCCGATGCCACGCCCCTCGCGCTCGAGGTGCCGGCCGGGGCCTCCTTGCGGGCGATCCTCGTCTCGGCCGGAGAGCGGGTCGCGCCGGGGCAGACGCTTGCCGTGCTGGACGAGGCCGCGCTGGCGCGGCAGGCGCTGCTGCGCCGCGCCGACAGGCTGGTCGCGCGGGGCCTGCGCGACTGCCTGCTGTCGGGGCAGATGCCGGCGCAGGAGATGCCGCCCGACCTCGCCGAGGATCCCGAGACCCTGGCCGAGACGGAGGCCCGGCTGATGGCCGCCGAGGAGAGCTGCCACCAGCAGCGCGGCCTGTCCAGCCGCGAGCGGGAGCGGCTGCAGGCGGGTCTTGCCGCCGTCGCCGCCGACATGGCGGTGATCGAGGCGAGCCGGCGCATGCTGGTCGAGACAGTCACCGCCGGCGGAGGCGAGGGGCAGGAGACGGCCAACCGCGCCATCTCGCTGGCGGCGGAGCGCAATCGGCTCGAGGCACGGCGCAGCCAGCTCGAGGAGGCGCTGAGCGAGCGGGGGCGCGAGCAGGACAGCGCGCGCCTGGAGCAGATCGCCGGGCTGACCGAGGAGATCGCCGGGGCGCGCCGGGACGAGGCCGCGCTGCTGGCGCTCCGCGCGAGCCCGCGGCTGAGCCTGCCGCGCGGCGGGCGCGTCACCCGGGTGCGCCAGGTCGCCCTCGGCGCCGCCATGCCCGAGAGGGGCCCGATCCTGGAGGTCATGCCCGAGGCGACGGCCGGCTATACGGTGCGCTTCGACATGCCGCTGGCCCGCGCGGCGAGCTTGACCCTGGGCGAGGGGGTGCAGGTCACCCTGTCCGGTTTCCTCGGCCGCTCCCTGTCGCTCGAGGGGGCGATCGCCGGCGTCGCGCCCTCCTCGCAGGAGGGAATGGCGCGGCTGACGGCCAGGCTGGCGCCCGACAGCCGGCGGCTGATCGCGGCCCATCCCGTCGCGGCCAGCCTGCAGATGGAAGGCAGCATGGTGACCATCGGTGTCGCGGCCGCCGAAACCACGCTCAGCCGCGCGATGTCGCGGGTGCTGCGGCAGGCCGGAACGCAGGTCGCCGCCGGCTGGGAGGCGCGCCTGGGACGGCCGCTGCTGGGCCGGCAGGCTGCGCCCGAGGAGGGTGCGGCCGCGCCGCCGGGCCCCGCCCCGGCCCAGGGCAGGGCGATGGAGAGCGGGGCGGTGGAGGCGGGGACCGCGGCAGGCGCAGGCGCGGGCCGCGGCTGAGTGCGCCGTGATGACCCGGGCGTGATCGCGGGCGGCCTGCAGCCGCTGGCGCTTGCCCCTCGGGGCCGTTACCATCCGGGCGAAAGCCGGGAGGGTGGCCATGGCCGAGCATGATGATCTGGCGCAGCTGATCGCCTGCCCGCATTGCGACGCGCTCTACCACGTGCGCCTGCCCGAAGAGGGCGAGCGGGCGGTCTGCGGGCGCTGTCACAGCGTGCTGATCCGGCCGCGCAAGCGGGCCGGCATGCGGATCATCATGATCGCGGCGGCCGTCGCGGTGCTGGTGGTGGGCGCCGTCTGGTTTCCCTTCCTGCGGATCAGCCGGGCCGGGTTCTCGAACGATGCGACGCTGTTGGGCACCGCGCTTTCCTTCGGGACGGGGCCGCTGGCGCTGCTCTCGGTCGCGGTGACGCTGATGATCGTGCTGCTGCCGCTCACGCGCGCATTGCTGCTGATCTACGTCCTCGGGCCGATCGTCTTCGACCGGGCGCCGCGGGTGCTCGCCCGCCCGGCCTTCCGCCTGTCGGAGGCGCTGCGCCCCTGGTCGATGGGCGAGATCTTCGCGCTCGGCTGCGCCGTGGCGCTGGTCAAGGTGGCCGATCTCGCGCAGCTCAGCTTCGGGCCGGCCTTCTGGATGTTCTCGGCCCTCGTGGTGCTGACGGTGGTGCAGGACCGGACGCTGGACCGCTGGTCGGTCTGGCAGGCGCTGGAGCCGCAGCCGCTGCCGCCGCAGGATCATGCCGCCGCGATCGCGGACCCGGCCTCCCGCGCCGGGACGCCCGCATGAGCGCGCCGAGAAGCGCGCGCGAGGCCGGCCTCGTCGCCTGCACCCGCTGTAGCCGGGTCTGGCCGATGGGAACGGAGCGCTGCGGCCGCTGCGGCAGCCATCTCGTCAGCCGCGACAGCCGCAGTCTCAGCCGGGTCTGGGCCTGGTGGCTCGCCGGGCTGATGTGCTACATCCCGGCCAACATGTACCCGATGCTCGTCACCAGCACGCTGATGTCGAGCCAGTCCAACACCATCGTCGGCGGCGCCATAGAGCTGGTCGAACACGGTGCGCCCGTTCCGGGGCTGATTGTCCTCGTCGCCAGCGTCTGCATCCCGATCGGCAAGTTCATCGCCATCGCCTGGCTCGCACTCTCGGTGCGGCGGGGCAGCAGGGCGCAGCCGCGCCGGCGCCAGCATGTCTACGAAATCGTGGAATATATCGGCCGCTGGTCGATGATCGACGTCTTCGTGGTTGCCATCCTGACGGCGCTCGTGCAACTCAACGTCGTCGCCTCCATCCACCCGGGGCCCGCGGCCCTGGCCTTTGCCCTATCGGTGATCTTCACGATGCTTTCCGCCCAGGCCTTTGACTCCCGCATGATCTGGGACCGCATCGACGAGGCGCGGGCTTGAGCGATGCGGCCCCCGAGGTGCCGGTGCAAAGCGGCCGTCGCAGCCTGTGGCAGCGCGTCTCCATCGTCTGGGTCGTGCCGATCGCCGCGCTGATCGTCGCACTCGGCATCGCCTGGAACAGCTGGCGCGAGCAGGGCCCGCTGATCGAGATCGTCTTCCTCGACGGCGCCGGCGTGACCGCCGGCGAAACCGAGCTGCGCTTCCGCGACGTGACGGTCGGCCTCGTGGAGGAGGTCGGCTTCACCGAGGATCTCGACCAGGTCCGGGTCTCTGTCCGGATCGACCGCGACGTCGCGCCCTACGTCGACGAAGAGGCGAAGTTCTGGATCGTCCGCCCCGAGGTTTCGACCCGCGGTGTCTCCGGCCTCGAGACCGTGCTCTCGGGCGTCTACCTTCAGGGCCAGTGGGATACCGTCCAGGGCGAGCAGACCTCGGAGTTCGAGGGCCTGACACAGGCGCCGCTTCTCGGGCCCGACCGCCTTGGCCTCAGCATCGTGCTGCGGGCCAGCGGCGGGCTGCTGTCGTCGAATTCGCCGCTGCTTTACAAGGGCGTCGAGGTCGGCCGCATCGGCGAGGCGCGGGTCAGCGCCGACGGCTTCTACGTCGAGGCGCCGGCCGTGATCTACGCGCCCTACGACAACCTCGTGACCGAGGCGACGCGCTTCTGGGACACCTCGGGCTTCTCGGTCTCGCTGGGCAGTCAGGGGGCCGAGATCAACTTCGATTCCATCGCCTCGCTCGTCGCTGGAGGCCTGACCTTCGACACCTTCGTCTCGGGGGCGGAGCTGGCCGAAGAGGGCGATGTCTTCGAGGTCTTCGACGACGAGGAGCCGGCCCGCAACAGCGTGTTCCAGACCACCGATCAGAACTCGCTCAACCTTTCCGCGCTCTTCGACGGGAACGTCGCAGGGCTGACCATCGGCTCGCTGGTCGAGATCAACGGCATCCGGATCGGCACCGTCGCCGGGCTGACCGGCCTCGTTGATCGTGCACGCTTCGGCGATACCGACGTGCGGCTGCAGACGATCCTGCAGATCCGGCCCTCGGCCCTTGGCCTCGATCAGGAGGCCGGCGCCGAGGAGGCGCTGGATTTCCTGACCGCCGCCGTCGGCGAGGGGCTGCGCGCCCGGCTGGTCACCGGCAACCTGCTGACCGGCGGGCTCAAGGTGCAGCTCTTCTACCCCGAGACCGTGCAGCCGGCCTCTCTCGATCTGGACGCGGAGCCCTTCCCGGCGCTGCCGACGGTCGAGAGCGATATTGTCGACGTGCAGGCCACGGCGCAGGGCACGCTCGACCGGATCAACGACCTGCCGATCGAGGCGCTGCTGCAGAACGCCTCCGACTTCCTCGACAATGCCGCCGCTCTGCTGGGCAGCGACGACCTGCAGCGCACCCCCGCCGAGGTGCGCGGCCTGTTGGCCGATGTGCGCGGCGTCGTCGGCTCTGACGGGGTGCAGCAACTGCCCTCGCAGCTGAGCGAGGTCATGGCGGGTGCCAATGCGCTGGTCGCCGATGTCGATCTGATCCTGCAGGACATCGACGAGAACGAGGCCGTGCCACGTGTCCTCGCGGCTGTCGACGCGCTCTCGGCTGCGGCCAGCGACGTGAACGACGGCCTCGAGGGGCTGCCCGCGCTTCTGAGCAGCCTCACCGCCGTGGCGGACGAGGCAGGCGACCTGCCGCTGGACGCGCTGGTCTCCGAGATCGCGGGCCTCGCGCAGGATGCGCGCAGCCTCGTCGGCTCCGAGGCGATTCAGGCCGTTCCCGAGCGTGTCGCCTCCGTCACCGAAGAGCTGGACGGCGCGGTGCAGCAGCTGCGCGGCCTGCTTGGTCAGGTCTCTGACCAGCAGGGCGTGGCGCGTGCGCTGGCCGCTGTCGACAGCGCCGGCGCCGCCGCCGACGAGCTGACCGAGGCGCTGGACGGCGTGCCCGCGCTGGTCGCGCGGATCGACAGCCTCGCGGCCCAGGCCGGAGAGATGGACCTGCCGGCGCTGAGCGCCGAGGTGCAGGGTCTTGCCGCCGATGCGCGCGGTCTTGTCGGCAGCGAGGCGACGCAGGCGCTGCCGGCGCAGATCGCGGCGCTCACGACGCAGCTGAACGGCACGCTTGGTGCGGTGCGCGGCCTCGTCACCGGCATCACCGATCAGGACGGCGTGGCGCGGCTGCTGGCGGCCGTGGACTCGGCCCAGGCCGCGGCTTCTGGCGTGGAAGGCAGCATTGCCGGTGTTCCGGCGCTGATCGATCGACTCGATGCTGTCGCGGCGCAGGCGCAGAGCGTCGATCTTGACGGCATTGCCGCGCAGGTCGAGGGGCTGGCCGCGGATGCCCGCGTCCTCGTCTCCTCCGAGGCGACGCAGGCGCTGCCGGGCCGCATCGGCGCGCTGACTGATCAGCTGTCCGGCGCCGCCAGCGAGGCGCGGGAGCTGATCGCAGAGGTCAACGAGACCGGCGGCGCGGAGCGCCTGCTGGCCGCGGTGGACGCGGCGCAGGAGGCGGCGCGCTCTGTCTCGGCCTCGGTCGACGAAAGCCTCGCCGGGGTTCCGGCGCTGGTCGCCCGCATCGACGCCATCGCGGAAAGCGCGCAGGCCGTGCCGCTGGACCAGCTTGCGGGCCGGGTCGACGCGCTGCTGCGCGACGCGCAGGCCGTCATCGGTCAGGACAGCGCCCGCCAGCTGCCCGAGGAGCTGAACGGCGCGCTGAGCGAGCTGCGGCAGATCCTGTCGGACCTGCGCAGCCAAGGCGTGATCGACAACGTCAATGCCACGCTGGTCTCGGCGCGCACCGCGCTCGAACAGCTGGCCGTGGTGGCCGATACGCTGCCGCAGCTGGCGCAGCGGGCCGATGCGCTGCTGGTCAGCGCCAGCGGCACGGTCGGTGTCGTGGGCAGCCAGACGGAGCCCGCGCTGCGTGACCTGCGCTCGGCGCTGCGGCAGGTCTCGGATGCCGCAGAGGCCGTCTCCAGCCTGGCCCGCGCGATCGAGCGTCGCCCGAACTCTCTTCTGACAGGACGTTAGGACAGCCCATGATCGCCCCCCTGAGACTGCCCCTGATTGGCGCCTCGCTGCTCGCGCTCGCGGCCTGCGGCGGGCCGGAGTATCGCTACTCGGTCCCTGTCAGCGCGCCCGTGGCCCGCGTAGCCGTCTCCGCCTCCAGCATCGAGGTGCGTGATGTCATGCTGCCGACCTACGCCTCGCTCGAGGAGATCTACACCGGGCAGGCGGGCGGGCTGATCCAGTCCCAGCCCGACCTTCTCTGGGCGGACGAGCCGGGGCGCGCCGCCACGCTCGAGCTGTCGCGCGATCTGGGCATCATCACCGGCGCCCGCGTGGCGCCCGAGCCCTGGCCCTTCGACGATTACGCCGACGCGCGCGTCGAGGTGCGGGTCGAGGAGTTCCTCGCCACGCTGCCGGGCGAGGAGACGCCGGGAAGCTTCCGCATCTCGGGCCAGTATTTCGTGGCGACCCTGGATGCCGAAGGGCGCGACCGCGCGGCCCGCTTCGACGTCGCCGCCGCGGCGCCGGCCGGCAGCGGCATCGCGGGCGTCGCCGCGGCGCGGGCCGCCGCCATGGCGCAGCTGGCCGAGACCATCGCCCGCGAGGGCCTGCGTTAAATGCTCTTCGCCTACGGGCGAGGCGCCAAGGGCGGTGAGGGCGAGGGCGGCGCCCTGGTCCGGCTGCCGCCCGATGCCGATCTGACCCAGGCGGTCTGGATCGACCTCTACCGCCCCACGGCCGAGCAGGCCGAGGCTCTGCAGCGCATCGGCCTGCCGGTGCCCAGCCTTGCCGAGATGGAAGAGATCGAGATCTCCAACCGCCTCTACCGCGAGGAGGGGGTCGACGTGATGACCGTCGTCCTTCCGGGGCGCGTCGATCCGACGCTCGAGGTGCGGGACGACGCCAGCGGGGACCTCGGGCAGCACGTCGCGGCGCCGGTCTCTTTCCTGCTGACGCCCGAGCGGCTGGTCTCGGTGCGCCACCATGCGCCGCGCCCCTTCGAAACCTTTGCCGAGCAGGCGGGCCGCTCCAGCGCCGGCTGCGGCAGCACGCTGCGGCTGTTCCTTGGCCTCGTCGAAGAGATCGTCGCCCGGCAGGCCGACCTGCTGGAAGGGGCGGGCCGGGCGCTCGACCGCGTGTCGGCGACGGTCTTCGGCAGCGACGACCATCCCGCGCCCGAGTTGAAGCAGGCGCTGAGGGACATCGGCCGGCAGGGGGAGTTGATGGGCCGCGTGCGGCTGGGCCTGCTCACGCTGGAGCGCATGCTTTCGGTGGTGCAGCTCTGGCACGGGAAGGGGCCGGACCGCGAGGTCACCCCGCTGATCAAGAGCCTGATGCGCGACATCAACGCCCTCGAGGTGCATGCCGATTTTCTGGCGAACCGCGTGAGCCTCGCCACCGATGCGACGCTCGGCCATATCAACCTTGACCAGAACGAGAGCATCAAGGCGCTGTCTGTCGTCGCCGCGCTGTTCCTGCCGCCGACGCTGATCGCGAGCATCTACGGCATGAACTTCAAGGTGATGCCCGAACTCGACCTTGCCTGGGGCTATCCGGTGGTGCTGGGCGCCATGGTCGTCTCTTCCGCCGGCACCTGGGCCTGGTTCAAGTCGCGCGGCTGGCTGTAGCGGCGGCGAGCGCGGGCCCGCCGCCAGCCGTGGTCAGGTAATGACGTCGGGCTCACCGCGGCCGGTATGGGCGCGGATACCGGCGATGCCGTCGGCGGCCGAGATGATCGGCGTCAGCGCCTCCTGCGGATCGAGCATCAGCGCATCTTCCTGCGTCTCGTAGCGCTCGAGGTAGACGCGGAGCGTGGCGCCGACGGTGCCGGTGCCCGAGAGGCGATAGACCACGCGGCTGCCGTCCTCGAACATCACGCGGATGCCCTGGGCAGAGGCCTTGCTGCCGTCGATCGGATCCTCGTAGGCGAAGTCGTCGGCCTCGGACACGGTCAGCGCGCCGAAGGTCTTGCCCGGCAGATCGGGCAGGGCGCCGCGCAGCGCATCCATCAGGGCGCCGGCCTTCTCGGCCTCGACGTCCTCGTAGTCGTGGCGCGAGTAGTAGTTGCGCCCGTACTCCCGCCAATGCGCCTCCATCAGCGCCTGAACGGATTTGCCGCTCGCCGCGAGGATATTGAGCCAGAGGAGCACCGCCCAGAGGCCATCCTTTTCGCGCACGTGGTCGGAGCCTGTGCCGGCGCTTTCCTCGCCGCAGAGCGTGGCGCGCCCGGCATCGAGGAGGGTGCCGAAGAACTTCCAGCCCGTGGGCGTGGCGAAGCACTCGATCCCCTTGGCCTCGGCGACCCTGTCGACCGCGCGCGAGGTCGGCATGGAGCGGGCGACGCCCTTGAGGCCCTGCGCATAGCCGGGGGCCAGATGCGCCTGCGCTGCCAGCAGCGCGAGGCTGTCCGAGGGGGTTACGTAAATCCCGCGCCCGAGGATCATGTTGCGATCGCCGTCGCCGTCCGAGGCGGCGCCGAAATCGGGCGCGTCCTCGGCCATCAGCTCATCGACCAGCGGCTTGGCCCAGATCGGGTTGGGATCGGGGTGGCCGCCGCCAAAATCCTTCGACGGTACGGCGTTGATCACCGAGCCGGCCGGCGCACCGAGGCGCTTTTCGAGGATCTCGGTGGCATAGGGGCCGGTCACGGCATGCATCGCGTCAAAACGCAAGGTGAAGCCGCCCTTGATCATGCTGCGGATCGCGTCGAAATCGAACAGCGTCTCCATCAGCGCGGCGTAATCCTCGACCGGGTCGATCACCTCGACCGCCATGTCGCCAAGCTGCACCTCGGCGAGGCTGCTCAGGTCGACGTCCTGGCTTTCCAGAATTTTGTAGGCCTCGATCTTGCGGGTGGCGTCGTAGATTTTCTCGGTCACACCCTCGGGCGCGGGGCCGCCGTTGGGCGTGTTGAACTTGAGGCCGAAGTCGCCCTCTTCGCCGCCCGGGTTGTGGCTGGCCGAGAGGATGAAGCCGCCGCCCGTCTCGCGCTTGCGGATCAGGTGCGAGGCCGCGGGCGTCGACAGCAGGCCGTTCCGCCCGACGATGCAGCGCGCCGCGCCATTGGCTGCGGCCATGCGCAGGATCACCTGGATCGCGCGCTCGTTGAAATAGCGCCCATCGCCGCCGACGACGAAGGTCTTGCCTTCCGCGCCGCCGATCCCGTCGATGATCGACTGGACGTAGTTCTCGAGGAAATGGGCCTGCATGAAGACGCGGGTCTTCTTGCGCAGGCCAGATGTACCCGGCTTCTGGCCCTCGATCGGGCTCGTTTCAACCGTGATGACGTCCATCGTCTGCGTCCTTTCCATCTGGCTCTAGCACCATGGCGATAACGGAACTGCCCTGCACGCGGGTCCGCTTTCCGTGAGGTTTCGGGATCTCGTCGGGCCGCGCGGTGTCGATGTAGCGCACCCAGTGCCGGCCGGGCGGCGGCTCGGGCAGGGTAACGCGGGCGGGGCGGCCCTGGTTGAAGACGGCGAAGATCGCGTATTCGAGCGTCGCATAGTCGGGCGTGCCGCTGGCTGTCCGCATCTCGACGCAGATCAGCTTGCGCGAGGGATCCTGCCAGTCCTCGGGCGTCATCGGCTGGCCATTGGCGCGGCGCCAGAAGAGATCCGGCATCCCGTCCGTCTGTCGCGGCTGGGCATGCAGGAACCGCTTCTGCCGCAGGATGGGATGCTCTTGCCGAAAGGCGATCAGCTTTTTCACGAAGGCGAGGAAGGCCGGATCGGCGCCCTCCCAATCGACCCAGCCGATCGGGTTGTCCTGGCAATAGGCATTGTTGTTGCCGCCCTGGCTGTTGCCCAGCTCGTCCCCCGCCAGCAGCATCGGCGTGCCCTGACTGAGAAGGAGCGTCGCCATCAGGTTGCGGCGGCGGCGGTCGCGGGCGGCGATGATCGCCGCATCCTCGGTCGGCCCCTCCTGGCCGAGGTTGCCGGAGTGGTTGTCGGAATGGCCGTCGCGGTTATCCTCACCATTCGCCTCGTTGTGCTTCTCGGCATAGCTGACGGTATCCATGAGGGTAAAGCCGTCATGCGCGGTGATGAAGTTGACCGAGGCACTGGCCGGCCGTCCGTCGTGGTCGAACTGCCGCGCGCTGCCGGCGACGCGTTGGGACAGGCGCCCGACCAACCCGCCGTCTCGGCGCCAGAAGCGGCGCACGTCGTCGCGGAACTTGTCGTTCCATTCCGAGAAGGGCGGCGGATAGGCGCCAAGCTGGTAGCCGCCGGGGCCGATGTCCCAGGGCTCGGCGATCAGCTTCACGGTCGAGAGGACGGGATCCTGCCGCAGCGCCTGGAAGAAGGGCGCGCGCCGGTCGAAGCCATGGGGCAGGCGTCCCAGCGTCGAGGCGAGATCGAAGCGGAAGCCGTCGACACCCATCACCTCGACCCAATAGCGCAGCGAATCCGTGATCATCCGCAGGACCATCGGATGGGCCGCGTTCAGGCTGTTGCCGCAGCCGGTATCGTCAAGGATGTAGCGCGGATCCTCGGCCAGCCTGTAGTAGGTGGCATTGTCGATGCCGCGGAAGGACAGCGTCGGGCCAAGGTGATTGCCCTCGCCCGTGTGGTTGTAGACCACGTCGAGAATGACCTCGATCCCGGCCTCGTGGAAGCGGTCGACCATCTGCCGGAATTCGACGATCTTTCCGATGCTTAGGTACTGCGGCTCAGGCGCATGGAAGCCGATGGTCTGGTAGCCCCAGTAGTTTGTCAGCCCCTTGTCGGCGAGGAAACGGTCCGTCAGGAAGGCCTGGACGGGCAGGAGCTCGATCGCGGTCACGCCCAGATCGGTCAGGTGATCGAGGATCGGCTCCGAGGCGAGGCCGAGGAAGCCGCCGCGATCCGGGATATCCCCGCGGCCCGCCGTCAGCCCCTTCACATGCGCCTCGTAGATCACGCTCTCTTCGAGGGGGCGTCCGGGGCGGCGGGGATGGACCTGCGGGCGCTCGGTCACCACGGCGCGGGGCATGTAGGGCGCGCTGTCGCGGGTGTCGAAAGACAGATCCGCCTCCTCGTGCCCCGGCACGTAGCCCATGAGGGCGTCATGCCAGGTCGGGTGGCCTGTCAGCTGCCGGGCATAGGGGTCGATCAGCAGCTTGTAGGGGTTGAACCTGTGGCCCTGCTCCGGCGCATAGGGGCCGTGGACGCGGTAGCCGTAGTGCTGGCCGGGGCGCAGGCCGGGCAGGTGGCCATGCCAGACATGGTGCGTCTTTTCCGGCAGCATGACGCGGCGCAGCTCCTCGCCCTCGGGCGAGAAAAGGCACAGCTCGATCGCCTCGGCATTGATCGAGAAGAGGGCGAAATTCACGCCCTCCTCGTCCGGCGTGGCGCCCAGAGGATAGGGCTGGCCGGGGCCGGGGGCGGCGGTTCTGGCGATGGTCCGGGCGTCGAGGGTCATGCCGCCGGCGCGACCTCCCGGAAGAGGGCGGCATAGGCCTGGGCGGAGGGGCCCCAGCCGACGGGCTGGCGCATCGCGTTGCGCTGGAGCTGGCCCCAGAGGTCGGAGCGGGCGTAAAGATCGCAAAGCTGGTCGATCGCCACGCCGAAGGTTTCGGCGATGACGGGGTGGAACTGCACCCCCGTCGCGACGCCGCGGTCAAGCGCGGCGGCATTGGCATTGATGACGGTATCGGCGAGGCCGCCGGTCATCGCCACCAGCGGAACCGTCCCGTAGCGCAGCGCGTAAAGCTGGGTCAGGCCGCAGGGTTCGAACCGTGAGGGCACGAGGATCGCGTCGCCGCCGGCGATCAGCCGATGCGCCAGCACTTCGTCGTAGCCGATCTGCACGGCAAGGTTCGGCTCGCGCTCCGCCATCTCGCGCAGGGCGTCTTCGAACCGCGCCTCGCCCGATCCCAGAAGCGCGAGCTGGCCGCCGCGCCGCAGCAGGCGGGGCAGGGCCTCGATCAGCAGGTCGATGCCCTTCTGCTCGGTCAGGCGGGTGACGCAGACGCAGAGTGGCCCCTCGGCCTCGGGCAGGCCCATGGCACCGCGCAGGGCGGCGGTATTGGGGGCCTTGCCGCGGGCGCTGCGGTATGTGCGGTTGATGTGCTCGTCCGTCGCCGGGTTCCAGACGGTCTCGTCGATGCCGTTCAGGATCCCCGAAAGATGGTCGCGGCGGCTGCGCAGCAGTCCGTCGAGGCCGCCGCCGTAGTCGTCGCGCATCAGCTCGGCCGCGTAGGTGGGCGAGACGGTGGTCAGCCGATCCGCCGAGGTCAGCCCCGCCTTGAGCGCCGAGATCCGCCCCCAGAACTCGAAGCCATCGGGGGTGAACCGCTCCGGCGGCAAGCGCAGCGCAGAGAGGCGGCTGGCCTCGGCGAGGCCCTGGAAGGCGATGTTGTGGATCGTGACGATGGTGCCGACCTTGCCGGTCCCGCCCATGGCATGAACGTATTCAGGGGCCAGCGCCGCCTGCCAATCGTGGCACTGCAGCACCTCGGGGCGCCAGGTCCCGCCCTCTGCCTGGGCGTCAGTCACGCCCTCGAGGCCGATGCGCGCGGCGATCCAGCTAAGCGCGGCAAAGCGCTCGGGGTTGTCGGGCCAGTCGGCCCCGCTTTCGTCGATGTAGGGTCCGCCCGGACGGTCGTAGAGATGCGGCGCATCGAGGACCAGAAGGTCCAGATCCGCCGCCTCTGCCGCCAGAACCCTGGCCGCGCCGCCGAAGAGGTCCGGATCCTCGAGGACGCTGCGGGTCTCGGAGAGTTGCGCCATGACCGCCGGATAGCCGGGGATCAGCACCCGCATCCGCAGCCCTTCCTGCATCAGGGCCGAGGGCAGGGCGCCCACGACATCGGCAAGCCCGCCGGTCTTGATCAGCGGGGCGCATTCGGAGGCAACGGAAAGTACGTCGGTCACGGGGTCACGGCTCCTCTTGGGGACGGGTATTAACGGCTCATCCGCGCGCTTTAGTTCCCGTCTCCGCGGCCCAGGCGTCGATCATCGGCTGGGTGACCAGCGTCACGCCTCCGGGCGAGACGCGGAAATGGCGCGCATCCTCTTCGGGATCCTCCCCGACGACGAGGCCTTCGGGGATCGAGACCCCTGCATCGACGACGGCGCGGGTCAGCCGGGCATGGCGGGCGATGGTGACGTAGGGCAGCACCACGCAGTGATCGAGCACGGCGTAGGAATTGGTATGCACCTGCGTGAACAGGAGCGAATTGCGCACCTCGGTGCCCGAGACGATGCAGCCGCCCGAGACCATGGAGGAAACCGCGCTGCCGCGCCGCTTCTCCTCGTCGTGGATGAACTTGGCGGGCGGGGCGGCCTCGGAATAGGTCGAGATCGGCCAGTCGCGGTCCCAGAGGTTCAGCTCCGGGTCGAAGTTGGTCAGATCGATGTTCGCCTGCCAGAAGGCATCGACGGTGCCGACGTCGCGCCAGTAGGCCTCGCGCCCCTCGTCGCGCACGCAGGAGTCGTCGAAACGATGCGCCATGGCGCGCCCCTGCTCGACCAGCCGCGGGATCAGGTCGGTGCCGAAATCGTGGCTGGAGCCATCGTCATGGGCGTCGTTCAGCAGCAGCTCGCGCAGGAGCGGCCAGGAGAAGACGTAGATCCCCATCGAGGCCAGCGCCTTGTCCGGATGGCCGGGCATGGCCGGCGGATCGGCGGGCTTCTCGAGGAAGGAGGTGATGCGCCCGCTCTCGTCGGTGTCCATCACGCCGAAGGCGCTGGCCTCCTCGCGCGGGACGGTCAGGCAGCCGACGGTGACATCGGCGCCGCTGTCGACATGCTGCTGCAGCATGATCTCGTAATCCATCTTGTAGATGTGGTCGCCGGCCAGGATCACGATGTGGTCGATGTTGTAGCCGTCGATGATATCGACGTTCTGCGTCACGGCATCGGCGGTGCCGCGGTACCACATGCTCTCGTCCATCCGCTGCGAGGCGGGCAGGATGTCGAAGAACTCGTTCCGCTCGGGGCGCAGCGGCGTCCAGGCGTGCTGCAGGTGGCGGATCAGGCTGTGCGCCTTGTACTGGGTGGCCACGGCGATCTTGCGGATGCCGGAATTGGTCGCGTTCGACAGGGCGAAGTCGATGATCCGCGCCTTGCCGCCGAAGTAGACGGCCGGCTTCACGCGCCGGTCGGTCAGCTCGCGCAGGCGGCTGCCGCGGCCTCCGGCCAGCACGAAGGCCATGGTGCGCTGTGACAATCTGTGGGTCTGCTGCATTGATCTCGCCCCTCCCTCGGCGCGCCCCCCGCGCCGGTTCGGTGTCGAGACTAGCCCAGCGGACCCGCGCTGCAAAGGCGCCGCCGTCGCCCTTGGCGCGAAAGTTTCGCGGCTACAGAAGGTTGCGCGGCTGCGGCGGGCGCAGGCGCAGATCGGCCGGCAGGGCGTGGTCCATCACCCGCTGGGCATTGGGCATGTCGTTGTGCATCACCCGCTGCGTCGCAACGGCGCGGGTATGCCCAAGGCTCAGCCAGCGCTGGATCAGCCGGGCGCGGATATCCTCGATCGGGACCTCGAGGAAGGCCGAGACATGCCAGAGCGGCGCGAGGCGCGACCAGGGCGCCTCGTCGTGGAGCAGGTAGTTGCCCTCGACGATGACCACCGGGCAATCCGAGGGTACGACCTGCGCGCCGGCGATGGCGATGTCGCGGGCCCGGTCAAAGATCGGGGCGACGACATCCTCTTCGGCGGCGAGGCGGCGGATCAGGTGAAGAAAGCCGCCCGCGTCGAAGCTTTCGGGGGCGCCCTTGCGGGTGCGCATCCCCCACATGTCCAAGACCGCGTTGTCGAGGTGGAAGCCGTCCATCGGCACCACCTCGGCCTGGCACTTCTTCAGCCGCAGGCGCTTGGCCAGTTCGGCGGCGAGGGTGGTCTTGCCGCTGGCGGGTGCGCCGGCGATGGCGACGAGGATGCGGTGCTGCTGCGTCCGCAGCGCCTCGACGCGCTCTGTCAGGGCTTCCACCTGCTCGGTCAGATCCAGCACCTTGCCCTCGTTGCCCCCGTCAGACTGCATTCAACTCCTCTTCGGGAGCCTTAGCGCCCGTCATATAGGCAACTGCGTCGGACATGGAGTGGTTTTTCGGGTCGATGACGCAAAGACGCCGGCCAAGGCGATGTACATGCACCCGGTCCGCCACCTCGAAGACATGCGGCATGTTGTGGCTGATCAGGATGATCGGGATGCCCTTGGCGCGCACGTCCTGGATCAGCTCCAGCACGCGGCGGCTTTCCTTGACGCCGAGCGCGGCGGTCGGCTCGTCGAGGATCACCACCTTCGAGCCGAAGGCGGCGGCGCGGGCGACGGCGACGCCCTGCCGCTGCCCGCCCGACAGCGTCTCGACCGGCTGGTTGATGTTCTGGATCGTCATCAGCCCCAGGTCGTTCAGCTTCTCGCGGGCGAAGCGCTCCATCTCCTTGTGGTCCAGCTGGCGCAGCACGCGGCCCATGAACCCCGGTTTCCGGATCTCGCGGCCCATGAACATGTTGTCGGCGATCGAGAGGGCGGGGGACATCGCGAGGGTCTGGTAGACCGTCTCGATCCCGGCGCGGCGGGCGTCGTGCGGTGTGGCGAAGCGCACCGGCTCTCCGTTCAGGCGGATCTCGCCCTCGTCGGGGATCACGGCGCCCGACAGCGCCTTGATCAGGGTCGATTTGCCGGCGCCGTTGTCGCCGATCACCGCCAGCACCTCGCCCGGGTAAAGCTCGAAGTCGCAGTGGTCGAGCGCGGTGACGCGGCCGTAGTGCTTGACGAGGCCCTTGGCAGAAAGAATGGGGGTCATGCCGATACCTTCCTGATCCACTGGTCCACGGCCACGGCGGCGATGATCAGCACGCCGATGAAGAAGTAGGTCCATTGCGCATCCGCCCCCATCAGCCGCAGGCCGAGGGAGAAGACGCCGACGATCAGCGCGCCGAAGAGCGTGCCGAGGATGCTGCCGCGCCCGCCGAAGAGAGAGATGCCGCCGATCACCACGGCGGTGATCGATTCGATGTTCGCCTCGTAGGCCGAGGTCGGCGAGACGGAGCCGATGCGCCCGATCAGCGCCCAGCCGGCGAAGCCGCAAATCAGCCCGGCGAGGGTATAGACCCCGATCAGGGTGCGATCCGCGTTCACGCCCGAAAGCTGCGCGGCCTCTGCGTCGTCGCCCACGGCATAGACATGCCGCCCCCAGGCGGTGGAGCGCAGGATCCAGGCCAGGCCCAGCACCAGCACCACCATGAAGACCACGCCGACGGTGAAGACCGCGCCGCCGATCTGGAACTTGGCCCCGAAAAGCTGCAGCAGCGACGCCTCGGCCTGGATGTCCTGCGCGCGGATCGTCTCGTTGCGGGAATAGAGGTAATTGGTGGCGAGAAAGACCTGCCATGTGCCCAGCGTGACGATGAAGGGCGGCAGCTTCATCTTCGCGACCAGTGTCCCGTTGATCGCGCCGCACAGCGCGCCGCAGCCCAGACCGCAGGCCAGCGCCAAGGGCACCGGGATGCCGTAGCGAAAGGCGAATTGCCCCATCACGACGGAGCTGAGGACGGTGATCGCGCCGACCGACAAATCGATGCCGGCGGTCAGGATCACAAGGCTTTGCGCCGCGGCGACGATGCCGACGATCTGCACCTGCTGCAGCACCAGCGTCAGCGAAAAGGGCGAGAAGAACCTGTCGCCGATCAGCAGGCCGAAGATCGCGATCGAGGCGATCAGCACGATCAGCGGCACCAGCGCCGGCGTCGCATGCAGCGTGTTTTGCACCCGGGTCATCAGCCCGGCGCGGCGACTGCCGAACTCCGCCGGTGTCTCCGTCCGCCTCTCGCGGACCGAGGTTTCGTAGTCGCTCTCGCCTGTCATTGCCGGCTCCCCCCGTCAGGCCCTGTCGAAACGGCGGCCCGGCCCCTCCTTGCCGGGCCGCCGGGTGGTCATCACGCGCGGGCCATCAGCCCCAGCAGAGGTCCTGACCTTCCTCGGCCGAGATCGACTCCACCGCATCGACCGGCGCATCGGTCACCAGCTGCACGCCGGTATCGGTGAAATCCTTGCCCTCGGTCGGCTGGGGCAGGGTGCCGTCGGTGGCGTACTGGTGGATCGCCTCGATCCCCAGCCGCGCCATGTCGAGCGGGTACTGCTGCGAGGTGGCGCCGATCACGCCGTCGGCCACGTTCTGAACGCCGGGGCAACCGCCGTCGACGCTGACGATCAGCACGTCGTTCTCGCGCCCGATGGCGCGCAGCGCCTCGTAGGCGCCGGCGGCGGCGGGCTCGTTGATGGTATAGACGACGTCGATCATCGGATCCTGCGTCAGCAGGTTCTCCATCGCGGTGCGCCCGCCTTCCTCGTTGCCTTGGGTGACGTCATGGCCGACGATGCGGGGGTCGTCCTCGTCGCCGTAGCGGTTCGGATCGCCGATATCGATGCCGAAGCCCTGCATGAAGCCCTGGTCGCGCAGCACGCCCACGGTCGGCTGGCTGACGTTCAGGTCGAGAAAGGCGATGTGCGCGTCCGCGGCGCCATCGCCCATCGTCGCGGCCGCCCACTCTCCGATCAGCTCCCCGGCGAGGAAGTTGTCGGTGGCGAAGGTGGCATCGGCGGCATCGACGGGGTCGAGCGGCGTGTCGAGCGCGATCACGAGGATCCCGGCGTCGCGCGCCTGCTGGACAGAGCTGACGATCGCCGAGGTGTCCGAGGCGGTCAGCAGGATGCCGGCGGCGCCGCTGGCGATGCAGGTCTCGATCGCGTCGACCTGGCTTTCGTGATCGCCGTCTACGGTGCCGGCATAGCTGTTGAGCGTCATGCCCAGCTCTTCGGCGGCCTGGCTCGCCCCTTCGCGCATCTTCACGAAGAAGGGGTTGGTGTCGGTTTTCGTCACGATGCAGGCGAGGATATCCTCGTCCTGCGCCGCGGCGGCCTGCGATAGTGCCACGAGGGCAGCCAGCGCGGATGCGCAGCAGATGGTCGTGCGGTTCATGTCGTCCTCCCTGGGGTCACCCGCCACTCCTCCTTGGCGGGATCATGGCAGCTTCCGCAGATGAGACGCGTCGGTCAAGCCGCCGTTTGTACGGCTTTGCAGGAATTTTCGCGGCCCTCCGGCGCGGGGGAGGCGGCTGCGCCCTTGTCTCGCGACGAGGGATGTCGGACAAGGAGCGCGACGTGCCGCTGGATACGCGGGCCGGTTGATCGGCCCTGACGTGGCAGGAATGCGGCGGAACTCGCGCGCATGCCGATGGTTCATTTGTTGGAACCCACGGGTCCGACCATGAGCGGCGGGCATGCGGGACCGGAAGGGGAGGGAGCGCGGATGTATTACGAGATGATCGGCTTTCACGGCGAGGCGCAGGACGAGCCGTTGACCGACGAGATCGAATGCCCCGATCTGTCGAAGGCGACCCTGTTCCTCGATTTGGATGGCACGCTGGTCGATCTGGCGCCGACGCCGGATGGCATTCAGGTCGCGCCCGATCTGGGCGAGCTTCTTGGCCTGCTCTACGAGCGCACCGAGGGGCGGACAGTCATCATCAGCGGCCGCGCCATCGAGGATGCGGCGCAGTACCTGCAGGGCTTCGGCGGCCCGATGATCGGCGGCCACGGCGCGCAGGAGCGGCTGGTCGATGGCACGATCAAGCGCCACGAGCTTGCCGACGAGACCACTGTGCAGCGGCTGGGCGACATGGCGGACAGCTTTGCCGCGACGCATCCCGGCCTGCTGTGCGAGCGCAAGCCCACCGGCGTGGTGCTGCATTTCCGCAAGGACGAGTCCCTTGCGGCGCCGGCCTATGCCTTCCTGCGCGCCCTGAGCGAGACGCACCGCGGCTTTGACCTGCATCATTCGAAGATGGCCTACGAGCTTCGGCCTGCGGGCATCGGCAAGGATGTCTCGATGCGCAAGATGATGCAGCAGGACGGCTTTGCCGGCACGCGCCCGATCTTCTTCGGCGACGACGTGACCGACGAGCCGGCGCTGCAATGGGTGGCCGCGCAGGGCGGCATCGCCGTCAAGATCGGCGAAGGCGAGACCGCCGCGCAGGCCCGGCTCGAAGACCCGAGTTCAGCCCGCCGGACCCTGCGCCGCTGGACCCAGAAGGAACACTGAACTTCATGCCCGAACACAGGCTCGTCGTCGTCTCCAACCGCATCCCGACCGGAGAGGCGCCGTCAGGCGGTCTCGTGGTCGCGCTGCACGACGCCCTCAAAGAGCGGGGCGGGGTCTGGATCGGCAGCTCCGGCTCGACCGCCGAGGGTGCCACCGAAGACCTTCACACCATCGCGGAAGAGCCCTACCAGCGGCTGTCCTTCGATCTGAGCGAGCAGGAGAACGAGGGCTATTACCTCGGCTATTCCAATGCCGTCCTCTGGCCGCTGTTCCACCACCGCACCGACCTGATCGCCGTCGATACGGAGCACGCGCGGATCTACCAAGAGGTGAACGCCAAGGTCGCCCGCATGGTGGCCCGCGTGGTCGGCCCCGACGACCTGATCTGGATCCAGGACTACCATTTCCTGCCGCTCGCGAGCGAGCTGCGGAAGCTGGGCGTGGACAACCGCATCGGTTTCTTCCTGCATATTCCCTTCCCGAATTCGTCGGACATGCCGGCCCTGCCGGAACGGCGCCTGATGCCGGACTGGCTCTCGGCCTATGACCTCGTGGGGCTGCAGACGCAGCGCGACGTGTCGAATGCGCTCGATTTCCTGCTGCGCGACGGCGGCGCCGAGATCCTGCTGCGCGGCCGGCTGCGGCTGGGCAATCGCCAGTTCGAGCTGCGCAGCTTTCCCATCGGGATCGACGTTGATGCCTTCGCCACCGCCTCGACCGAGAATGCCGGCGCGGGCGAGCGACTGCGCTTGGGCCCCGGCGAGAAGCTGGTGCTGGGGGTTGATCGCCTCGATTACTCCAAGGGCATCCCGAACCGGGTCGAGGCCTTTGGCGAATATCTGCGCGGGCGCCCGGACCCCGAGCAGCGGGCGACGCTGCTGCAGATCGCGCCGCCCAGCCGCGAGAACGTCGAGGCCTATCGCGACATCCGCCACGACCTCGAGACGATCTCTGGCCGGGTCAACGGCGAGATGGCCGAGCTTGACTGGACGCCGGTGCGCTACATCCGGCGCAACGTGCCGCGCGACACGCTGGCGGGCCTCTACCGCCGGGCGGATGCCTGCCTCGTCACGCCGCTGGCGGACGGGATGAACCTGGTGGCGAAGGAATTCGTGGCCGCGCAGGATCCCGAGAATCCCGGCGTTCTCATCCTGTCGCATTTCGCCGGCGCGGCAGAGCAGCTCGACGAGGCGCTGATGGTGAACCCCTATGACGCCGTCGAGGCGGGGAAGGCGATCCAGAAGGCGCTGGACATGCCGCTGCACGAGCGGCGCGCCCGCCATCTGAGCCTGATCCGCAGCATCCGGGACTACGATATCACCTGGTGGACCGAGGCCTATCTCGGCGCGCTGCAAGAGGCCGGGCCCCTGCGTGGATCGTGATGCAAGAAATTTGCATCGCGTCAGGAACCGGGCCGCGTCTGCGGGGTTCACCCGGCAGAAGAGGCGCCGTTCCCTCGTCTCTCATTCCCCGAAGCCGGTCTTGGCCGTGTCGTTCTATCATTCCCTCGGAACGACACGGCCGCCGGTAAATCGGTTTCCCCCTCACATTGCGCCGACCCGTTCCCAGCCAGCCGCGATTGCCGTAGGCTCGTAGCTTGTGACAGGTTGGAGGGGTGTCGATGACCGATAGCGCGAGCGAGCGCCGGGAACGGATCGGCGTCATCTTCAGGACGCGCCGTGTCGTCATGGGCGTCGTGGGGCTGATCGGCGATGTCCAGCTTGGCCTCATCGCCGCAGGCGTCGCTTTCTATTCGATCTTCGCGGTTTTCCCGGCCATCGCGGCGATGATCTCGGTCTTCGGCCTGCTGGCCGATCCGGCGGTCATCGAGGAGCAGCTGCAGATGATGCAGGAGCTTATCCCTGCCGAGGCCTATCTGCTGCTGGCGGATCAGGTGCGGGCGCTGGTGACGGCCGAGACGGGGGCGCTGGGGCTGACGACGCTGATCTCGATCGGCGTCGCGCTGTTCTCGGCGCGCAACGGCGTCGCCTCCCTTATTCTCGGGCTGAACCAGATCCACGACCGCCCGAACCGCGGCGGCATTCGGCATATCGTCGTCGCGATCACGCTGACTGCGACGCTGATCCTGATCGCCATCGTGGCGCTGCTGGTGATCGTGGTCGCGCCCCTGGCCCTGGCCGTCGTGCCGCTCGGCCCCTTTGCGACCCTGCTGCTCGAGGTGCTGCGCTGGTTGATCGCTCTGGCGGTGGTGCTGGCGGCGCTCGGGGTGATCTACCGCTTCGGGCCGAACATGCGCGGTTCGCGAGGGGCCTGGCTGACGCCGGGCGCGCTTCTCGTGGTCGTGCTCTGGCTGGCCGCCTCGGCGGGCTTCTCGTTCTACCTGACGAACTTCGGCAGCTACAACGAGGTCTACGGATCGCTCGGCGCGGCCGTGGCGATGCTCATGTGGCTTTATATCTCGGCGTTTCTGGTGCTGCTGGGGGCAGCCGTCAACGTTGTCCTGCGGCGCGAGAGGCGCCGCCTGCGACAGGCGTGACGGCCCGGGCGCCCGCGCGCCCGGGCCAATCCGATCAGTCGTGCAGCGGCTGGGTTGAGGAGAAGAACATCGCCTGGCTGACTGCGGAGCGCACCTGCTCTTCGCCGTAGGGCTTGGAGATCAGGAAGGCCGGCTCGGGCCGTTCGCCGGTCAGCAGCCGCTCGGGGAAGGCGGTGATGAAGATCACCGGCAGCGAGCCATGCTTCTCGAGGATGTCGCGCACGGCATCGATGCCGGAGCTGTTGTCCGCGAGCTGGATGTCGGCGAGGACCAGGTCCGGCTTTTCCTCGCCGGCGAGGCGCACGGCATCGTCGCGCGTCCGGGCAACGCCGGTGATCGCATGACCCATGTCCGAGACGATGGACTGCAGATCCATGGCGATGATCGCCTCGTCCTCGATCACGAGGATCTTGCCGGAGATCGAATCCTCCATCTCCTGCCGCGCAAGGTCGAGAAGATGCTTGGCCTCGGATTCCTCGACCTGCATCACCATGGCGATCTCGCCGGTCGAGAATTCCTCGATGGTGTGCAGAAGCAGCGCCTCGCGCGTGTTCGGCGTCAGCTTCGCGAGGTGGGCTTGCGCGGCGGCGGCAAGGCCGCTCTCGTTTTCATCGAGGCCGGCGACGGGCGCGCCCGAGCTGTCCCAGATGCTGTGGAAGACGCGGAAGAGGGCGACGCGCGGGCTGGCCGAATGATCGAAGATCGACCGATCTTCGAGGATGGCTTCCAGCGTGGCGGCGGCGTAGGTGTCGCCACTGGTCTGGTTGCCCGTCAGCGCGCGCGCGTAGCGTCTCAGATAGGGCAGTTCGTTCCCGATCAGCTTCGCAAGATCCGGCGCGGCGGTCGTGGTGTTCATGAGGTCAGCGTTCCCGATTTCCGACTTTTTCTGGAACCGAACACCGGCGGAGGCATTGTGGTTCCACGAATGCGCCCACACAAGCTTTTGTAGTGGGACCCAGCGCGGCAAGAACAAGGTTGCTTCACTCGATGACACAGAAAGATCCGCGGTCGGCGCGTGGAGAAGATATTGACGCGCATCTGAAACGGGCATTCAGAGAGATCACGGACGAGGGGCTGCCTGACCGCTTCTCCAGCCTCCTAGAGCGTCTGCGCGAGGGGCAGGAGCCTGAGGGTGCAGCAAGCACCGCCGGTCAGAGTTCAGAAGGCGAGGCATGATGACAGCACGCGATCCGCGCGACGAGCTGGTGGAGCACCTGCCAGCCATGCGCGCCTTTGCCCTGTCGCTCACGCGGAACGGGGCGCAGGCGGACGATCTGGTGCAGGACACCGTCGTCAAGGCCTGGACCAACTTCGACAAGTTCAAACCCGGCACCAACCTGCGGGCCTGGCTTTTCACGATTCTGCGCAACACCTTCTATTCCGGGCGCCGCAAGGCGCAGCGCGAGGTTCCCGACGTCGACGGTGTCTTCACCGCGAGCCTTGCCGAGAAGCCCGCGCATGACGGTCGTCTGCAGATGAACGATTTCCTGCGGGCCTTCGCCAAGCTGCCGGACGAACAGCGCGAGGCGCTGGCCCTCGTCGGGGCCTCCGGCTTCTCCTACGAGGAAGCGGCGGACATGTGCGGCGTGGCCATCGGCACGATCAAGAGCCGCGCCAACCGGGCCCGCGTCAGACTGTCCGAGCTTCTGGGTCTCGGCGACGAGAACGCCCTCGAGATGACGGATGAGGCGACGGTCGCGGTGCTTGCCTCGAATGGTGGGCAGCACTTGTGACCTTCGGCAGGGCGGGGTCGACCTCGGGCGCAGATGACCAGCGCCCGGACCGCCCCCGCGGGCTGGTCGTTCGCATTGTCAGCTTTCTCTCGCTGGCCCTGCTGCCGATCGGCCTGATCGCCGTGGTGCAGACCCGCGAATTCCAGCAGGAATCGGCCCGCAGGTCCGAGCTTTCGCTGCTTGCGATGACGGGGCAGGCGGCGGCGCCGGTCGATAACCTTCTGCAACGCACTCAGGGCGTCGCCGAGGCCATCGGCCTCGCCATCGACGATTTCGACAATCCGGCGCTCTGCTCGGACTACCTTGCCGCCTATATCGAGGATCGACGCCTCTACGCGGCCATCGGCTTCGTCTCGACCGGCGGGGTCATGCGCTGCTCCTCGCGCGACGTGGTGGTGGATCTGTCAGGTACCGAGCTGTTCGAGCGGATGAGCGCCGGCGCGCAGGTCGTCGTGGCGCCGGGCCGGGGCGAGCTGTCCTATCGCGAGCCGGTCGTGAACGTCGTCACCCCGATGATACGCGACGGCGCGCTGCAGGGCTTTGTCCTTATTGCCATCCCGCAGCGCCGCTTCGCCCAGCGGGCGCCCGAGGCGCTGGAAGAGGGCGAGACCCTCGTGCAGCTGGTGATCTACAACCGCGAGGGCGAGATCCTCAGCGCGCTCGATCCCGACCGGCCCGTCGCCGAGCTTCTGCCGGGCGGAACTGACCTCAATCAGCGCACGGCCCTGGTGCCGACCACCGAAAGCCTGACCACCGACTGGGACGGTCGCCGTATCATCGCGGCCCAGCCGCTTCTGGCGGGATCGGTCTACGCGCTGGGGGTCTGGCGTCAGCCGTCCCTCTACGGCGGGGCCTGGGCGGCCTCGCTCTTTCCGCTGCTGATGTGGCTGGCCAGCCTTCTGGTGGCCTACTACGCCGTTCACCGGCTGGTGATCCGGCACGTCCGCCGGCTGGGCCGGACCATGCGCCGCTTTGCCACCGACCGGCAGCTGCCCGAGGAACCGTCTCACCACGAGATGACGGGCGAGCTGCGCGAGATCGAGGACGAGTTCCGGCAGATGGCCGACAGCATCCTGCGCGACGAGGCCGCCGCCGAGGACCGCCTGCGCGAGCGCGGGGTCCTGCTCAAGGAAGTGCACCACAGAGTCAAGAACAACCTGCAGCTGATCTCCTCGATCATGTCGATGCAGATGCGGCGGATCCCCGATCCGCAGATGCGCTCCGTGCTCGAGCGGCTGCAGGACCGTGTGCTCGGCCTCGCCACCATTCACCGCACGCTTTACGAAAGCGAGCATGTCGGGCGGGTCGATGCCGGCCGCCTCCTGCGCGAGATCGTGGCCCAGCAGTTCCATGGCGAAGCCGCCGATCTCGACCTGCAGTTCGAGCTTCAGTCGCTCGAGCTTCTGCCCGATCAGGCGGTGCCGCTGTCGCTGCTGGTTTCGGAGGCTGTCGCCAATGCGCTGACCAACATCGGCGCCCAGCCCGGAGAGGCCCCCTGGCTGAAGGTCGGTCTCGCCGCACTCGACGAGGACAATGCCCGTGTCGAGGTGGTCAATTCCACCGATGGCAGTGCGGCCCATGCCGCCGCAGCGGGCAAAAGCGGTCGAGGTCTGGGCATGAACCTGATACAGGCCTTCTCGGCGCAGCTCGGTGGGCCTTGCCGCATCGAGATCGGCGAGGACCAGAGCTACAAGCTGCAGACGACCTTCCCGATCCGGGCCATGCAATTCGAGCCACAGGATTACTGACGTGAGCCTCGCCACGGCCCAGGCTGCCGATCCGGTGCAGTCGGACATCCTCAAGGACCGGGCCGCCCCCGCGCCGCCGGGCGCGCCGCCGCGTGTCCTGATCACCGCCAGCGAAGCCTACCCAGAATTCGAGCGCCGGTTCCTGAACGCGAAGCGCCGCGTGCGCATGTGCTTCCGGGTCTTCGACCCTTTCACGCGCCTGCGCTCGGACGAGGCGCGGGCCATCGGCGCTGACTGGTACGACCTGATCGTGCACAAGCTGCGCCAGGGCCTCGACGTTGAGTTGACGATCACGGATTTCGATCCCATCGCAGTCACGCCGTTGCACGCGGCGACTTGGGACAGCATCCGCGCCATGGTCGCGGCCGAGGAGGCGGCGGGTGCCGCCGGGCCCGAGGGGATCGGCCGTCTGATCCTGCGCCCGGGTATGCATCCCGCCCGCGTCGGCACGGTGCCGCGGCTGCTGCTGTCGCTGCGCAGCTACGGCGAGGTCGCGCGCCTGACGCACCGGCTGAACCGCCTGCCGATGCCCGAGCGGATCGAGCAGCTGCGCACCCGCCCGGGCCTGCGCCAGCACGTCGCCTGGCGGCCCGAGGGCAAGCTGCGCCCGCGCCTCACGCCGGTGCCGGAGTTCTTTCCCGTCACCCATCACCAGAAGATCGCCATCTTCGACGACGACTGGCTTTACGTCGGCGGCCTCGATCTCGACGAGCGGCGCTTCGACGACTGGGCGCACGAGCGTCCGGCGCAGGAGACCTGGCACGACGTGCAGCTTCTGGTGCAGGGCAGGGCGGTGCAGGACGCCCATCGGCATCTCGACACTTTCCTGCGCGTGAACAGCGGGCAGGAAAGGCCCGTTCCGACGGGCCAACTGCTGCGCACGCTCTCCTCCCGCCGCCGCTTTCCGGTCCTGCGGATGAGCCCCGCCCCCGCGGTGCAGGAGCTTGAGCAGGCGCATCTCGACCAGATCACCGTCGCCCGCGATCTTCTCTATATCGAGACGCAGTTCCTGCGCGATCGCGGCATCGCCCGCGCGCTGGCCCGGGCGGGTCGCCGGCAGCCAGGCCTCGGACTGATCGTCGTCCTGCCCGCGGCCCCCGAGACGGCGGCCTTCGAGGCGCCGCGCGCGGATGCGAAGTACGGCGAATACCTTCAGGCCCGCTGCATCGAGAAGATACGGCGCGCTTTCGGCGACCGGGTGCTTTTCGTTTCCCCCGCGGGCAAGCGCCGCGCGGACGAGACCGATCACGGCCCCCGGGCCAAGCTGTTCAAGGCGCCGATCATCTACGTGCATGCGAAGGTCGCCATCGGCGATACCGACAGCGCCATCGTCTCATCGGCCAATCTCAACGGGCGCAGCCTTCACTGGGACACCGAGGCGGGTCTGCGTCTGCGCGCCGCGGACTACGGCCCCGATGCCGTGCGCGATATCCGGACCGCCTGCATGACGCATTGGATGGGCGAGGCAGGCCCGCCCCGCGACGGGGAAACCGGCCCCGAAGTCGTCGCCCGCTGGCGCGCCCAGGTGCGGGCAGACAGCGCGCGCGAGCCCTCGACGCGCGAGCAGTTCCTGCTGCCTTACGTCCTGCGTCCGGCCCTGCGGATCGCCCGCAACATGCCGGGCGTGCCGGAATCCATGGTCTGATCCTCGACGCGAGAGAGCGTACGGAACCGTAACGAGGCCGGGTGGTTCGTCTGGAGACAGGGCAGCCTGCAGGAGACGCAGATGACCATCGGAGCGATGGTCCTTGCCCTGGCGGCCGTGGTCGTCATCGCCTTTCTGATCTTCCTTCTCACGGGTGGGGGGCAGTAGGCAGATAGACTTCCGGCGGTCGCGGGCCGGGACCGGCACATACGACCGGGTCGCGGGGTTTGTCGGCCAGCCACACCATGTTTAGCAATTTCGGCAATCCCCGCGGCCCCCTGCCAGTGGCGCAAGGCCCAGCCCGCCGCCACGGCAGGTGGGCCTCGGGCGGGGTCCCATGCTTGAAGCCCCCTGTGCGCATGACTAAGACTCTCGAAGGGGTTCTCATCGTAGACGATCCCCCCAAAGGGAAAAGGCAGGGCAGATGCACGATCCGGTAGAGACATACATGAACCTCGTCCCGATGGTGGTCGAGCAGACGAGCCGCGGCGAGCGCGCCTACGACATCTTTTCGCGCCTTCTCAAGGAGCGGGTAATCTTCGTGAACGGCCCCGTGCACGACGGCATGAGCCAGCTGATCGTCGCCCAGCTGCTGCACCTCGAGTCCGAGAACCCGCGCAAGGAAATCTCGCTCTACATCAACAGCCCCGGCGGTGTCGTCACCTCCGGCCTGTCGATCTACGACACGATGCAGTACATCCGGCCCAAGGTCTCAACCCTGGTGATCGGGCAGGCGGCCTCCATGGGCTCGCTCCTGCTGACCGCGGGCGCCAAGGACCTGCGCTTCTCGCTGCCCAACAGCCGCGTGATGGTGCACCAGCCCTCGGGCGGCTACCAGGGCCAGGCGACGGACATCATGATCCACGCGCAGGAAACCCAGAAGCTCAAGCAGCGGCTGAACGAGATCTACCACCACCACACCGGCCAGCCGATCGAGAAGGTCGAGGCCGCGCTCGAGCGGGACAACTTCATGTCGCCGCAAGAGGCGAAGGACTGGGGTCTCATCGACGAGATCTTGACCAGCCGCGAGGACGCGGGCGACAAGACGCCGAATACCGCGGGCTAAGGCGATCGCGCGGGGCCCTTATTAGGCCCCGCGCAGGCCAGCTCGCGAAGACGTAAAGCGCGGGAATTTGCCGTTGTGGCCGTTCGGGCACTGGCCTATCCTAGCCGAACGGCAGCCCGTGCGAGAGATCAGACAAGGTCAAGAAGGGCCGATCGGCCCAGGGGAGCGAGATGGCGAACCAGTCCGGCAGCGACAGCAAGAACACGCTTTACTGCAGTTTCTGCGGCAAGAGCCAGCATGAGGTCCGCAAGCTCATTGCCGGCCCGACCGTGTTCATCTGCGACGAATGCGTCGAGCTGTGCATGGACATCATCCGCGAGGAGACGAAGGGCGCCGGGCTGAAAAGCTCTGACGGCGTGCCGTCCCCGCGCGAGATCTCCGAGGTGCTCGACGACTACGTGATCGGCCAGATGCATGCCAAGCGCGTGCTCGCCGTGGCCGTTCACAACCACTACAAGCGCCTGAACCACGCGGCCAAGGCCAGCGATATCGAGCTTGCGAAATCCAACATCCTGCTGATCGGCCCCACCGGCTGCGGCAAGACGCTGCTGGCGCAGACGCTGGCGCGCATCCTCGACGTGCCCTTCACCATGGCCGATGCGACGACCCTGACCGAGGCCGGCTACGTCGGCGAGGATGTCGAGAACATCATCCTCAAGTTGCTGCAGGCGAGCGAATACAATGTGGAGCGCGCGCAGCGCGGCATCGTCTACATCGACGAGGTCGACAAGATCACGCGTAAGTCCGACAACCCCTCGATCACTCGCGACGTCTCGGGCGAGGGTGTGCAGCAGGCGCTGCTGAAGATCATGGAAGGCACCGTCGCCTCCGTGCCGCCGCAGGGCGGGCGCAAGCATCCGCAGCAGGAGTTCCTGCAGGTCGACACGACCAACATCCTCTTTATCTGCGGCGGCGCCTTCGCCGGCCTCGACCGGATCATCGCGCAGCGCGGCAAGGGAAGCTCCATGGGCTTCGGCGCCGATGTGCGCGACAACGAGGACCGAGGCCTGGGCCAGATCTTCACCGAGCTCGAGCCCGAGGATCTGCTGAAGTTCGGCCTGATCCCGGAATTCGTCGGCCGTCTGCCGGTGATCGCCACACTGAATGATCTGGACGAGGACGCGCTGGTCACCATCCTGACGCAGCCGAAGAACGCCCTGGTCAAGCAGTACCAGCGCCTCTTCGACATCGAAGATACGAAGCTGACCTTCACCGAGGACGCCCTGATGGCCATCGCCAAGCGGGCCATCGCCCGCAAGACCGGTGCCCGCGGGTTGCGCTCGATCATGGAGGACATCCTTCTCGACACGATGTTCGAGCTGCCGAGCCTCTCCTCGGTCACGGAAGTCGTGGTCAACGAAGAGGCTGTCGGCCCCGAGGCCAAGCCCCTGATGATCTACGCCGACGAGAAGAAGAAGGGGAATGCCAGCGCGAGCTGAGCCTCCCTTCACGGCACAAGTTGAATGCGGTCGGCCTTCGCCGGCCGCATTTTTCGTTCGGCGGCGCGCCGCCAAGCGCCGCGGCCTCGCATCCGCGACGGCGGCGAGGGGCGCCTTTGGCTGGACCTTTCCGCCTGTTTGCGGCATGAGAGGGCAGAGCAGCGGGATCGCGAATATGAGCTTTCTGAACAACCTGAAACGCGGTGTCACCTGGTGGAACGGGTCGACCCTGAACACCCAGTTCTGGAGCTGGCGTCACGGCACCCGTGTCGGCGAGGATGCGCAGGGCAATGTCTTCTATCGCAATGCCGATGGAAGCCGCCGCTGGGTGATCTACAACGGCGAGGCCGAGGCGAGCCGGGTCAGCCCCGAGTGGCATGGCTGGCTGCACCACACCTACCAGGACCCGCCGACGATCATGCCGATGCATGCGCCCAAGTGGTCCAAGCCGCATGAGCCGAACTACACCGGCAGTGATCAGGCCTATGTGCCCCCCGGCTCGATCCGCCGCGCCGATCCGCTGCCGCGCAGCGACTACGACGCCTGGTCGCCGGAATAACCCGATGAGAGGCCTGGTTCGGGCGGCCCTCGCGGCGGCCCTCCTCCTGCCGATCGGAAGCGCGCTGCCGGCGCAGGAGTCGGTCCAGACCCTGCCGGCCGAGCGTGCCAGCGGCGGCAGCCTGCGGATCCTCGACAAGATCACCGGCATCGTGCGGGACTACGACATGACCGCCGGTGAGACGGTGACTCAGGGCCTTCTGACCGTGACGCTGGGCGAATGCCGCTACCCCACCGCGAACCCGGCGGGCGATGCCTTCGAGCTTCTGACGATCCGCTACGGCGAGGCGCCCCAGCCGGTCTTCCGTGGCTGGATGATCGCGACGGCGCCGGCGCTCAACCCGCTCGATCACCCGCGCTACGACGTCTGGCCCCTGCGCTGCAGAACCTCCTGACCCGTGGCGGCAGGGCCGGTGCCGAAACGGGCGCTGCGCTCCGTCGCCTCGGCCAGAAGTATCCGGTAGTCAGACTGGTCGATCTCGACGAAGCCGAGGCTGGCGAGGTGCGGCGTGAGGAACTGCGCGTCGAGCAGCTGGAAGCCGCCGCTGCGCAGCCGGTCCACCAGCCATGTCAGCGCGAGCTTCGATCCGTCGGTGCGCGGACTGACCATGCTTTCGGCGAAGAAGGCAGCGCCGATCTCAAGCCCGTACAGCCCACCGGCAAGGGCGCCATCCTGCCAGACCTCGACCGAATGGGCGCGGCCCGCCTCGTGCAGCTGCGTGTAGAGATCGAGGATCGGCGCGTTGATCCAGGTCTCTGCCCGGCCGGCACAGGCCTCCATCACCGCGCGGAAGGCGCTATCGTAGCTGACGGAAAAGCCGCCGCGGCGGATACGGCGGGCGAGGCTGCGCGAGACATGCAGGTGGTCCAGCGGCAGGACGGCGCGCCGCCGCGGCTCGACCCAGTAAAGCTCCGGATCGTCGCGCGCATCCGACATCGGGAAAAGTCCCGCCCGATACGCGTGCAGCAGAAGCTCGGGCGTAACGGGCGGGGCCATGGGGTCAGACGAGGGTGGCGGTCTTCAGCCAGTCCTCGAGCCAGTGGATGGTGTAATCCCCGGCCTGGATCTGCGGATCCTGCAGCAGCGCATGGAACAGCGGCACCGTGGTGTCGACGCCGTCCACGATCAGCTCTCCCAGGGCGCGATGCAGCCGGGCCAGCGCCTCGGCCCGGTCGCCGCCATGCACGATCAGCTTGGCGATCAGCGAGTCGTAATACGGCGGGATGCGGTATCCGTCGTAAAGCGCCGAATCCATCCGCACGCCCAGCCCGCCGGGGGCGTGGTACTGCGTGATGCGGCCGGGCGAGGGCGAAAAGCCGGGAAGCTTCTCGGCGTTGATGCGCACCTCGATGGCATGGCCGCGGATATGCAGATCCTCCTGGGCGAAGGACATCGGCAGGCCGGAGGCGACGCGCAGCTGCTCGCGCACGAGATCGACGCCGAAGATCGCCTCGGTCACCGGATGCTCCACCTGCAGGCGGGTGTTCATCTCGATGAAGTAGAACTCGTCGTTCTCGAAGAGGAACTCGATCGTGCCGGCGCCGGCATAGCCGATCTCGGCCACGGCATCGGCGCAAACCTTGCCGATCCGGTCGCGCAGCTCCTGCGTGATGGCGGGGCCGGGGGCCTCTTCCAGCACCTTCTGGTGACGGCGCTGCAGCGAGCAGTCCCGCTCGCCAAGGTGAACCGCCTTGCCCTTGCCATCACCGAAGACCTGGATCTCGATATGGCGCGGGGTCGAGAGGTACTTCTCGATGTAGACCTCGTCGTTGCCGAAGGCCGCCTTGGATTCGCTGCGCGCGGTGCGGAAGGCCGCCTCCAGCGCCTGCTCGGTTTCGGCGACCTTCATGCCGCGGCCGCCGCCACCGGCGGTGGCCTTGATGATCACCGGGTAGCCGATCTCGGCGGCCACGCGCTTGGCATCCTCGAAGGTCGGCACGCCGCCCTCGGAGCCGGGCACGCAGGGCACGCCGAGGCGCCGCATGGTTTCCTTGGCGGTGATCTTGTCGCCCATGATGCGGATATGCTCCGCACGCGGGCCGACGAAGGTCAGGCCATGATCCTCGACCGCCTGCACGAAGGCGGCGTTCTCGGACAGGAAGCCGTAGCCCGGATGGATGGCCTGGGCGCCGGTAACCTCGCAGGCGGAAAGGATCGCCGGGAAGGACAGGTAGGAGCTGCCGGAGGGCGGCGGGCCGATGCAGATCGCCTCGTCCGCCATGCGCACATGCATCGCGTCGGCATCGGCGGTGGAATGGACCGCGACCGAGGCGATGCCCATCTCGCGGCAGGCACGCACGACCCGCAGCGCGATCTCGCCCCGGTTGGCGATCAGGACCTTGTCGAACATGGCTGGGCCTTACTCGATGATCATCAGCGGCGCGCCGTATTCCACGGGAGAGGCATCTCCCACGAGGATGCGGCGGACGGTGCCCGAGCGGGGCGCCGGGATCGCGTTCATGGTCTTCATCGCCTCGATGATCAGGAGGGTATCCCCTTCCTTCACCGAATCGCCGACGGAGACGAAGGCGGCAGAGCCGGGCTCTGCCTGCAGGTAGACGGTGCCGACCATGGGCGAGGTCACGGCGCCGGGGTGATCGGCGGGATTGTCGCTGGCGGCGGCTTTGCCGCTGTCGCCCTGCGGGGCGGCCGGGGCCGCTGCGGGGGCCGGCGCCTGCGGCGCGGCGGGGGCCTGGGCCACCATCTGCACTTCGCGGGCGCGGGTGACGCGCACGTTCAGGCTGTCGTGTTCGCCGAAGTCGCGCTTGACCTGAAGCTCCGTCAGGTCGTTGTCGTTCAGCAGCTTTGCCAAAGCTCGAATGAAGCTGACGTCGTCGTCATGCCTGGTGGTATCGGTCATCCGCCTCTCGCCTTTTCAGCACTGTACTAGGCGCGCTTCATCGCGCTGTTGCGGCAGCTATACGCGAGGTTGCGGTTGGGGAAAAGCCGAAGAGGATTCCGGGCCTCGTGGGTCAGCCTCCCGCGGCCTCTCGGGCGGCCGATCGGCCGTCTCGTCGCGATCCCAAGACGCGAAGAGGGGCGGGTGCTGCGGCCGGAGCGGGTCGCGGAGCGGCCATGGCGTCTCGGGCGCAACCTGCCTGCCGGGCAGGGCTTCGCTCTCCTCGCCGGTCAGACGCAGCCTACGTTCCTCGCGTTCGGCGCGGGTGGTTGAGGGCAACATCGGAACATCCCAGGGCTTGAGGGTGCGGATCTCCTCTGGGGTGTCCAGCCGCAGCAGGGCCTGCCGCACTTCGCCCCAGAGCGAGGCCGGCGGCGGGCGCTGGCGCAGCGTGTTATCGGGCCCCTCAGGCGCGACGGCCTCCGAGGCGGCTTTCGGGGCGGACCTCTCGGGCACGGGGCCGGCCACCTCGGCCGGGCCGCCGTGCGGGCGCGCCTCCGGCGGCGCGAGGCCCGGCGCGAGCGGTAAGGGTCTGACGTTCATGGCCACGAGCTAACTCTCGTAAAAGGCCCCCGATGTTGCGGTGCCACAGGAAGATTAAGGATGTCTTAACGTTCGGCTGCCAATGCGCGGCATCTGCCTTCCAAGGCCTTCAGCCTTCTTAAACCCCCGCCGCCTTAACCCTGTGCCTGAACGATCTGCCGGGGGTTCGAACGCGATGGACGATACGGTGCAGGCCGAGGCTGCCGGGCAGGAGGCGCCGCAGCCGCCCTCAGATATCAAGCACCGCCTGTTGCGGCCGCTGCCACCCGAGGCGATCGCGCCGCAGATCACGCCCTCGCGCGCACTGCGGCTGGCCGCGACGCGGGCGGCAGAGCAGTCCTTGCGTCTGGCCGTCACGGTGCTGGGCGTCGCCGAGGATCTGCTCTCGGTCGAGGAGCTTCAAGATCGGCTCGAGGAGGGCCACCTGATCTTCGGCTGCCAGAGCGGGGAAAGCAGCGCCTGGTCGGGCTTTTGTGCCATGGATTCCGAAATGCGCTGCGCCGTGGTCGAGATGCAGACACTGGGCCGGCTGCGGAGCGAAGCCGCGCCGGAGCGGCCGATCACCGTCTCGGACGCGGCCCTCGCCGCGCCGGTGATGCAGCGCCTGCTGGCCGAAGTCCTCCTGACCACCTGCGGAACCGCTCTCGACGGCTGGGTCGAGGGGCATGTGCTGGCGCAGCGCCTGTCCTCTCCGCGAATCGTCGGCATGGTGCTGCCCGAGGATCGCTATCGCCTCGTGCGTATTACGCTGGACCTCGGCACCGCCGGGCGTCAGGGAGAGCTGTTGCTGGCCTTGCCGCGCCAAGCCACCTCGGCGGAGGTGCCGGAATCGCCGGTCCGGTGCGGCTGGACCGAATCGCTGCGCAGCGAGGTCATGGCATCGCCGGCAGAGATGGTCGCCGTGCTGCACCGGATGCGGCTGCCGCTGGACCAGGTGCAGCAATTCGCCATCGGCGCGGTGATTCCCCTGCATGGCACGACGGTTTCCTCCGTGCGCCTCGAGGCGGCGGAGGCGCAGCTGGTGGCGCGTGGGCGCCTTGGCCAGAGCGGTGGGATGCGGGCGCTGCGGATCCAGATGCCAGAGGCGCCGGTGATGTCCGACGGTCTTGGCCGGTCCGGTGCCCCCGAGGAGGACTGGCTCTCCGGAGACTCCCATGCGCCCGAGGTGGGCGCCCTCGCGGTCGGGGCGGACATGCCGGAGGATGGGCCGGATACGGAGGCGGCCGAGACAGAAGAAGACGCGATGCCCGTCTTCGCCGCCATGGCAGACTTCGATCCCCTGGCCGAGGATTAGACCCGGCCTATGCTAAATACGAAAAAAGCGCCCCAAAGAGGGCGCTTCTTCACGGTCGGTCCGTTCGATCGGTCGGGGTCTCAGCTGCCCCAGTTACGCACGGCGCCGCAATCCACGTGGACGAAGTTGGAGCCCGAGTAGCGGCCCACGCCGCCAGACCGGCAGGCGGTCGCGGCATCGGCCAGCTGCGACATGCTGCGGCTCTGAAGGCGCAGGTCCGCGGCCTGGCCGCGCATGTGCAGGGAATTCGAGGCCACGCCCGAGCTGTTGCGCCGCAGCATCGCGTTGGTCTGCGGGCTGCGGTAGCCCGAGAGCAGCATGTAGGGCTCATCGACCTCCAGCAGGCGATGCGCCGCGGCGGCGATATCGACCGTGCGCGTGTCGATGGTGATCTGGGAGCCGGTGCGCCAGTCGCGCATGAAGGCGTTGATCTCGTTCATCACCTCGCCGAGGTACTCGCCCTCGATCCAGTAGATGGAGTCCAGCCGCTCGCCGGTCCGGCCGTTGTACATGCGGATTCGCCGCACATCGCCCGCGCCGCGCAGGAAGCCTGCTGCCTGAGAATAGGTCGGTGCCGCCGTTACCGCAGTGGCCGCGAATGCACCGAGAAGTCCACGGCGGGACAAACCCGCCTTGCCTGTTTTCGTCTCTGTCATTTGAGCGCCTGTCCCGTCGCTTACCTGTTTGCCGGTCGTTTCGCCGGCTCTGTGCAATCTCGTCATCGGATGCACCCCTTCTATGGCACAGGTCGATTCTTCGACCAAGCCTTTCTGAGGCGGTTCCCGTGAAGATTGCGTAATCGGCGGGAACCTGCCCAAAAGGCTAAAGGGTTAACTGATTTGGAACAGGTGGTGCCCCAGTGCCACGGGTGGCCGGGTGGCCCGCTACGCGATTGGCGGCGCGGTGCGGACATCATAGTTTCGCCGCGTGGGGATGTATCCTCGACCGGGTTCCGCCCTGTCGGGACCAGAAGAAGAAAAGAGGACCCATCGATGCAGGCTCTTCATCACCATGCCGCGCGCGGGCTGCGCGCCGCCGCGCTGGTCCTGGCCGCCGGGCTGGCGCCCTTGCCGGCCTTGGCGCAGGTCACCCCCTTCCGCCAGGCCGTCGCCGAGGCTTCGGCGCAATCGGACGAGGTGGCCGCGCTCTACCGCGCGCGGGGATTCGAGGGGCTCTGGACCGGCAGCGACGTGGCCGCCATCGCGCGGCGCAACGCCTTCCTGGCCGCGCTCGGCGGCGCCGCCATGCAGGGGCTCCCGGCGCAGGACTACGATGCCCTCGGGCTGATGGCGCAGATGCGCGCCGCCCGCACCGCCGAGGAGCGCGGGCGCATGGACGTCGCGATGACGCGGCTCTTTCTGGACTATGCGCGCGACGTGCAGACGGGGCTGCTGACGCCTTCGGCCGTGGTGCCGCTGATCAAGCGGGAGGTGCCGATCCGCAGCGCCGAGGCGCTGGTCGCGGGGCTGACGGCGGGCGATCCGGCCCGCTTCTTCCGCAGCCTGCCCCCCTCGAGCCCCGAATACGTGCGCCTGATGCAGGCCCGGATGGAGCTGTCGCAGCAGGCCGCTCTCGGCGGCTGGGGGCCGCGGCTGCAGCAGGGCGCCCGGCCCGGCGATACCGGCCCCGCCGTCGTGGCGCTGCGCGACCGGCTGGTCGCGATGGCCCTGCTGCGCCCGACCTCCAGCGCGGCTTTCGATGCGGCGATGGAGCGGGCGGTGCGCCGGTTCCAGGCCTCGGTCGGGCTGACCGAGGACGGCACCGTCGGCGGCGCGACGCTGGAGGCGCTGAACGTGCCGCTCGAGGAGCGGCTGCATGCCGTCCTCGTCGCGATGGAGCGCGAGCGCTGGACCAACATGGACCGTGGCGACCGGCACATCTGGGTCAACCTGACCGACTTCCACGCCACCATCGTGGATGAGGACCGGGTCACCTTCTCGACCCGCTCGGTCATCGGATCGACCGGCGCCGACCGGCAGACGCCCGAGTTCTCGGACGTGATGGACCACATGGTGATCAATCCCAGCTGGTACATCCCGCGCTCGATCATCGTGAACGAGTACCTGCCGCGGCTGCGCGCGAATCCCCAGTCCCTCGGGCATCTGCAGGTCGTCAGCGCCGGCGGGCAGGTGGTCAGCCGCAACCAGAGCTTCGCGCAGTACAGCGCCAGCAGCTTTCCCTATTCGATGCGCCAGCCGCCGGGCCCCTCGAACGCGCTGGGGCAGGTGAAGTTCATGTTCCCGAACCGCTACAACATCTACCTGCATGACACGCCCAGCCAGCACCTGTTCGGCAATACGGTGCGGGCCTACAGCCACGGCTGCATCCGCCTCGACGATCCCTATGACTTCGCCTACGCGCTGCTCGCGCCGCAAAGCGAGGATCCGCGCGGGATGTTCCAGTCGATCTTGAACACCGGGCAGGAGCGGCGGGTGAATCTCGATCAGCCGGTGCCGGTGCACCTTGTCTACAGGACGGCCTTCACCAGCCTCGACGGCACGGTGAACTACCGCCCCGACATCTACGGGCGCGACGCCGCGATCTGGGCGGCGCTGGCGCGCGAAGGGGTGGCCCTCGGCGCGCCCGCCAGCTAATCACCGGCGCCAAGGGGGGCGCCGATGCCGCACACGATAGCACAGATCGCCGACGCGCTGGGGGTCGAGGCCCTGGGCGACGCCAGCCTCACCGTCACAGGCGCGGCAGAGCCTGCCGCCGCCGGGCCGGGCCAGCTGGCCCTCGCGCTTTCGCCGCAGTGGGCGCAGGCACTGGGGCAGGGCGGGGCCCGCGCTGCCATGCTCTGGCCGGGCGCCGACTGGCAGGCGCTGGGGCTCGAGGCGGCGGTGATCGCGCCGCGCGGGCGTCTGGCGATGGGCCGCGTCACGGCGATGTTCGACCCCGGCCCAGAGATCGCCCCCGGCATCCACCCCCAAGCCCATGTCGAGGAAGGCGCGGAACTGGGCGAGGATCTGGCCATCGGCCCCTTCACCAGCATCGGTAAGGGCGCCCGGATCGGCGCCGGAACCCGCATCGCGCCGGGCGTGACCATCGGCGCCGGGGCCGAGATCGGCCCGGGCGCGCTGATCCACGCCGGCGTGCGCATCGGGCGCGGCGTGCGCATCGGCGCCCGCGCGATCATCCAGCCCAATGCCGTGATCGGCGGGGACGGCTTTTCCTTCGTTACCGAAGAGCCCGCCAAGCTCGAGGCCGCGCGGGCCCAGCTGGGCCAGGTCGAGGGCGCCGGCAAGGGCGATCCGACCTGGCATCGCATCCACTCGCTCGGCTCGGTGGTACTGGGCGACGACGTCGAGATCGGCGCCAATACCACCATCGATTCGGGGACCATCCGTCCCACCCGGATCGGTAATGGCACCAAGATCGACAACCTCGTGCAGGTCGGCCACAACTGCCTGATCGGGGAGCATTGCCTGCTGTGCGGGCATGTCGGCCTCGCCGGCAGCGTCACCATCGGCGACAGGGCGGTGCTGGCCGGGAAGGTCGGCGTGGCCGACAACCTGACCATCGGCGCCGACGTTGTGGTGACCGGCGCCTCGAGCGTGTTGTCGAACGTGCCGGCAGGCTGGGTGATGATGGGCTACCCGGCCACCAAGATCGAAATCCAGATCGAAAGCTACAAGGCGCTGCGCCGCCTGCCGCGCCTGATGCGGTCATTGACCGGCAGTCAAAAACCGGTTCCCAAACCGGGACAGGGCAAGTAAATCAGCGACCAGAAAACGGGGGCGCAGACCATGCAGATGGACAAGACCTTGGACGCGGACGCAAGCATGCTGCCCTCGGCCCATCGGGACATCGGCGCCCGGGTGACCGCGATCCTCGCAGAACAGGCGATGCTGGAGCCCTCTGACGTCGAGCCGCAGCATTCCCTTGCCGAGATCGGCATCGACAGCCTCGGGCTGGTCGAAAGCATCTTCGCCATCGAAGAGGCTTTCGACATCCAGGTGCCGTTCAACGCCAACGATCCGGCCGCCAGTGCCGAAGCCTTCGACATCTCGACGGTGGCCACAATCACCGCCGCGGTCGAAAGCCTCGTGAGGCAGCAGCACGCGTGACGCAGGAAGGACGGTCCCCCGCGCCGGCGGCCCGAGCCGGGGTGCATCGCGTGGTCATCACCGGCGCCGGCACGATCAATGCGCTTGGCCATGACGTGCCCTCGACCCTCGCCGCGATGCGCGAGGGGCGCTGCGGCATCGGCCCCCTCTCGATCCGCGACGTGGACCGGCTGAGCGTCAGGATCGGCGGCCAGGTCACCGGCTTCGACGAGGCGCAGCATTTCTCGCGGCAGGAGCTCTCGCTCTACGACCGTTTCACCCAGTTCGCCCTGATCGCGGCGCGGGAGGCGATGGCCCAATCCGGCCTCGCGCCAGAGGGGGAGGCGGCGCTGCGGATCGGCGTCGTGCTGGGCAATTCCGGCGGCGGCCTCGGCACCACCGACGACAACTACCGCGCCGTCTACGAAGAGGGGAAAAGCCGCGTGCATCCCTTCGTCGTGCCGCGCCTGATGAACAACGCCGCCGCCAGCCATATCTCGATGGCGCACGGGCTGATGGGCCCCAGCTTCACCGTCTCGACTGCCTGCGCCAGTTCGAACCACGCGATGGGGCTGGCCTTCCAGATGGTCCGCTCGGGCGCGGCGCCCGCGATGGTGACCGGCGGGTCCGAGGCGATGCTCTGCTTCGGCGGGGTGAAGGCCTGGGAGGGGCTGCGCGTGATGTCCCGCAGGGGCTGCCGGCCCTTCTCGCGCGACCGGGATGGCATGGTGCAGGGCGAGGGCGCGGCGGTCTACGTCTTCGAGACGGAAGAGAGCGCGCGCGCCCGCGGCGCCGAGATCCTGGCCGAGGTCGCGGGCTTTGCCATGACCTCGGACGCCAGCGATATCGTCATGCCCAGCCAGCAGGGCGCCGAGCGGGCGATCGCCGGGGCGCTCGCGGATGCGGGGCTCTCCGCGGGGGAGGTCGGCTACATCAACGCCCATGGCACCGGCACCGCCGCGAACGACCGCACCGAATGCGCCGCCGTCGCCTCGGTCTTCGGTGCGGCGGCAGAGCGGGTGATGATCTCGTCGACGAAATCGATGCACGGGCACCTGATCGGCGGCACCGGCGCGGTCGAGCTTCTGGCTTGCCTCAGCGCGCTGCGCGACGGGGTGGTGCCGCCGACCATCGGCTATGCCGAGGCCGATCCCGACTGCCCGCTCGACGTGGTGCCCAATGTCGCGCGCGAGGCGCGGGTGGGCGCGGCCCTGTCGAATGCCTTCGCCTTCGGCGGTCTCAACGCCGTTCTGGCGCTGCGGGCCGGGTGACGGGGGCCCGCCTGTCGGGCCCCCGCCGGATCGGCGTCACTCGCCTTCGCTGATCGCGTCGAAACCGGCGGTGAAGCCCGCCAGCGACATGTCCAGCGTGACCTCCTGGTCCGGCGCCGCGGCCGGAACGATGCGCACGGTGCCCGAGGCGCCGCGGCGGAACTGGGTCAGCTGCTCGTCCGACAGGCCGAAGCGCGAGACGCAGCCCGCCTGGTTGCAGAACTCGTAAGGATACTGCCGCGCCTCGTTGGTGCCGATCTGCAGCGTCAGCTGCTCGGTCAGCTGGGTTTCCAGCGGCACCACGACCACCACGCCGGCAGCGGCCTGGTTGCCCTCTTCGAGCGGCAGGATGCTGATCTCGGCGACGGCGTTCTCCTCGCCGTCCAGCAGCAGCTGGTACAGCTGGCAGGGCTCGGCCTCGCCTTCGGGCGCCCGCAGGCAGCGCTGCGACCAGTCGTCGAATTCGTCGCGGATATAGGGCTGGCCGGGGGCATCCGCCGCGGCGGCGGGGTCGGCCTGCGCCGTCCCGAGGTCCAGCGCGTCCTGGCCGGCGGTGTCTTCACTCGCGGCGCCGGTCTCCTGGCCCGCGGCATCGGCCTCGGCCTCCTGCGCAAGGGCCGGTCCCGCCAGTGGCAGGGCGCCCAGGATCGCGGCGAGGGTCAGGGGCTTAAGCTGTTTCAGCATGGTCATGTCCCGTTTTGGGGTCGGTCATCTGCGCCCCTCTAACATGCTGCCGCGCCAACTGTCAGGAAGAAACCCGTGAGCACGGGGCGGCAGGGCGGCAGTTTGCCCAGAACGTGAAAAAGGGGCCGCCGGCGGCCCCTTTCCCTTGGTCTCTCCCCGTCGGACTTGGCCGACTGTGTCTCCCCGTCGGACTTGGCCGACGCGTTTTGTAAAGGCTACGAGACAACCGGGGATCGGTCAACGGATCTCTGACCGTGGCGCGCGAAACCTCGACCCTGCCTGCCTGCGCCTCAGGCCGGGCGCAGCGCCGCGTCCAGCGCCTGCCAAAGCTCCTCCACCGGCTCGCAGCCGATGGAAAGGCGCAGCGCGCCCGGATCGACCGCGTCCCCCCAGCGCGCGCGCCGCTCGGCCGAGCTGTGGGTGCCCCCGAAGGAGGTCGCGGCGCGCAGGTAGCGGCAGGTGTCGACCAGCCGCTCGGCGGCCTCTTCATCCGCCAGCGTCAGCCCGATCAGGAAGCCGAAGCGGGTCATCTGCGACGTCGCCAGCCCATGCGAGGGATCGCCCGGCAGGCCGGGATAGCGCACCGCCCGCACGGCGGGATGCGCTGCGAGCCGCGCGGCGATGACCTCGGCGCTGTCGCACATGCGGGCGAACCGTAGCTCCAGCGTCTCGAGGCTGCGGTGCAGCAGCCAGGCGTCGAAGGCGCCGGGGATCCCGCCCGAGATCTTGCGCCAGTCGCGCACTGCCTCGAGGATCGCCGGATCGTTGCTCGCCAGATGCCCGGCCAGAAGGTCGGAATGCCCGCCCGGCGCCTTGGTATCGGCGGCCACGACGACATCCGCCCCCAACGCCAGCGGCCGCTGCCCGAAGGGCGTCATCGTCGTGTTGTCGACCACCGTGAGCCCACCCGCGGCCCGCACGGCCCGCGCCGTCTCGGCGATGTCGATCAGGTCGAGCCCGGGGTTCGAGGGCGTCTCGAGGAAGACCATGGCAAAGCCCTCGAAGCCTCCTTCGGAGAACGCCGTCGTCGGACGCTGCTCGACCTCGACGCCCAACCGCGCCAGGTAGTTCTCCGCCAGCAGCCGGCTGGTGTAATAGCCGTCCGTCGGCAGCAGCAGCCTGTCCCCGGCCTTGAGGAGCGCGAAGAAGGCCGCCGCGATCGCCGCCATGCCCGACGGGAATAGCAGCGCCGGCGCCCCCTCGAGATGGCCCAGCGCATGCTCGGCCGCCTCCCAGGTCGGATTGGCCATGCGCCCGTAGGCCGGCACGCCGGCGGGATCGCCGGGCAGGTGGAACACCGAACTCATGGTCAGCGGCAGCGACAGCGGCTCGCCCTTCTCGGGCAGGGTGCCGCGCAGGTGCAGCAGATCGGCGGCGGAGGGCATGTCGGTCATCGCGGAACCTCTTGGACGAAACCGGCACACCAAAGGCGCAGCCTTGCCGAAGCACAAGCCCCCATCTTCTCTTTGCAAATATCCCGGGGGGAGGCCCGGCGCAGCCGGGACGGGGGGCAGCGCCCCCCCAGCCCCGCCGTCAGGCCGCGCGCCGCCTCAGCGGACTTCCCAGCCCGAGGCCGAAAGCTCGTCCAGCGGGCGCAGCTTGAGCAGCGCGATCCGGTTCTCCTCCTTCGAGACGACCTCGAAGCGGAAGCCGTGAAAGCTGAAGACCTGGCCTTCCTCGGGGATCAGCTGCGCCTCGTGGATCACGAGGCCGGCGATGGTATTCGCCTCTTCCTCGGGCAGTTGCCAGTCCTGGCGGCGGTTGATGTCGCGGATCGACATGCCGCCATCCACCAGGTAGGCGCCATCCTCGGTCCGGGCCATCGGCTCCTCCTGCGCCTCGTCGAACTCGTCGCTGATCTCGCCGACGATCTCCTCGAGGATATCCTCGAGCGTGATCAGCCCGCGCAGCGCGCCGTATTCGTCCACGACCAGCGCGAAATGCGTGTGCCGCTTGAGGAACTCGCGCATCTGATCGTCGAGCGTGGTGGTCTCGGGGATGAAGTAGGGCTTCATCGCCACGCTCATGATGTCGAAGGTGGCAAGCTCCGCCGCCTCGACCGCGCCATCGGCCATCAGTCGGTTCATCGCCCGCAGCAGGTCCTTGGCATGCAGGATGCCGACGATGTTCTCCTGCTCCTCGCGGTAGAGGGGCAGGCGGGTATGCGGGCTGTCGAGGACGGCGCGCAGGATATCGGTGGCGGGTAGGGCGGCATCGATCATCTCGATGTTCGACCGGTGCAGCATGATCTCCTCGACGGTGCGCTCGCTCAGGTCGAGGGCGCCGAGGATGCGGTCGCGGTCCTCCTTCTCGACCACGCCCTCGGACTGGCCAAGGCTCAGCGCGCCGGCGATCTCCTCGCGCACGGCAAGGACGTTGGCGCCCGGATCGGTCCGCACGCCCACCGCCCGCAGCAGAAGCCGCACGAGCACCTGGATCGCCGAGACGACGGGCGAGAAGACCAGGACCACCAGCGCGATCGGCCGCGCGACCAGCGAGGCGACCTTTTCCGAATTGGTGATCGCGAAGGTCTTCGGCAGCACCTCGGCAAAGATCAGCACCAGCAGCGTCATCACCAGGGTGGCGACGGCGACGCCGCTTTCGCCGAAGACGCGGGTCAGGGTGGCCGTGGCCAGCGAGGTGGCGAGGATGTTGACGACGTTGTTGCCCAGCAGGACAGAGCCGATCAGCCGTTCGCTGTCCTCGGTGATGTTCAGCGCGTGCACGGCGCCGGAGCTGCCCTTGTCGGCGGCCGTGCGCAGCTTGCCGCGCGAGGCGGCGGTGAGGGCCGTCTCGGAGCCCGAGAAGAAGGCCGAGAGGATCAGCAGAACGAGGATCGCGCCGCAGGTCAGCCAGAAGGCGACGTCGAGAGAGGAGGGGTCCATTTTGGTCCGTATGAGGAAAGTGGGATCAGGATATCAAGCGTGGGTTGTGGCGATCAAGTCTCCTCTGCCGGTCGGGCCGCAACCGCGGGCCCGCGCGACAGCGGGTGATGCGTCTCGACCAGCTCGGCGAGGCGCTCGTGCTGTACATGGGTATAGATCTCGGTGGTGGACAGGTCCGCGTGACCCAGCAGCGTCTGGATCACCCGCAGGTCCGCGCCATTGGCCAGCAGATGGGTGGCAAAGGCATGGCGCAGGCGATGCGGCGTGACCTGCGCCGGATCCAGCCCGGCGGCGGCGGCAAGCTGCTTGATCATGGCGAAGAAGGCCTGCCGCGTCAGGTGCCCCTCGCGCCCGCGGGCCGGGAAGAGAAAGCGCGAGGGCGGGTGGCCCTTCGCGCGCCCTTCGGTCTCCTCGGCGTCGCGCCGGGCGAGCCAGCCGCGCAGCGCCTCCCGCGAGGGGGAAGACAGCGGCACCATGCGCTCGCGCCCGCCCTTGCCGCGCACGAGGATCATCTTCGGATCGCCGCGCACCGCGGCCACCGGCAGGCCGACCAGCTCCGTGACCCGCAGCCCGGTGGCATAGAGCAGCTCCATCAGGCAGGTGGCGCGGGCGGCGTCCCGGTGCTGGCGCGCGGCGGCCAGCAGCGCCTCGACCTGCGCCACGCTCAGCGTGCCGGGCAGGCTGCGGGCGCGGCCCGGACCCTTCAGCCGGATCGCCGGATCGCTCTCGCGCCAGCCTTCCTCGAAGGCAAAGCGGTAGAGCTGCCGGATCGCCGAGAGGCGCCGCGCGCGGGTCGCCCGGCTCAGCCCCTCGGCGTCGCAGGCGACGAGGTAATCCTCGATCTGCGCCTGTTCGGCCCCGGCGAAATGCAGATCGCGCCGCGCCAGCCAGCCGGCGAAATCCTTCAGGTCGCGCCCATAGGCCAGCAGCGTGTTGCGCGCCGCGCCCTCTTCGGCGGCCCGCGCCTCGAGAAAGGTCGAGAGCCAGCGCTCCATCGGCCATTGGCCCGAGGGGTGGGCCGGGGCGGTCACGCCGGCCGGTCCAGCAGCAGGACCTGCAGCGCGGCGCGCCGCGCGATATCCTCGAGCCCGAGGCTGCGCAGCAGCGCGAGCGCATCGGCCAGCGCCTGCGGCTCTGCGCTGACGCCCTGATCGAAGGTGGCGATGGCGCGCAGCATCGCCTCGCCCGGCTTGCCCGCCTCGACCAGCGCCTGCAGCGGCTCGGGCACCGGGTGATCGGCGAAGGCGGCCGCCAGCGCGGCCTCGCGCGGATCGGCAGGCTCGATCCCGGCGGTCTCTCCGGCGGCGATGCCGGCGGCCAGCGGATCGTCGAGCCCCCGTGCAGCGGTCTCGTATAGCGGGGAGAGCAGGGCGATCCGCTGCGCGAGGGCCGCGGTCTCGCCCTCGAGCGGGCGGTCCAGAAGCGCCTGCGCGTAGTGCCGGGCGAAGGGCACCTGCAGCCCGGCCTGCTCCATCGCCTCCCAGGCGGGGGGCAGGGCCTCGTCCAGCGTGGCGGTGGTGCCGCCTTCGGGTGCTGTGCCCGCGGCGGGCGGTCCGGCCCGCAGCGCCGCCTCGAGTGCCTGGATCGCCGCGGCGCGGTCCCAGACCCCGCCGGAGGCGGCGGGCGCGTGATCGCCGTAAAGGGCAAAGAGCACCGCGGGATCGAGCCCGCCCGCGCGGACCAGACGCTCGGCCGCCTCGATCTGCACCCGCCAGGGGTTCGTGTCGCGCAGGTCGGCCTGCGCAAAGGCCAGCGGCAGCGTGCGGCTGGGCAGCGCCTCGCCGATCGCCTCGCGCATGCGGAAGACCAGCGGGCTGGGGCGCGAGGGATCGCGCAGCGGCTCCGCGCCCTCGTGCATGTTGTCGTCGAGAAAGCGGTGCAGCAGATCCTCGATCTCGGGATCGAGGGTGCCGAGCGCGGTCGCGCTGTTCAGCGTGACGGCGGCGGCGGGCCAGTCGCCCTCGCGCGCGAGGCAGAAGATGCGCGTCGGCAGGGTGGGCGAGAGGGAGGCCTGCTCCAGCATGGCGGCGCAGGCGGCATCCTCGGTCCCGGTCAGCAGCGCGATGTCGAACCAGCGGCGCGTGACCTCGGGGGTGTCGAGGCCGACCTGCTCGAGCATGGCCTGCGCCTCCTGCAGCGCGCCCATGTCCAGCAGCCGGTCGGTGCGCGCCAGAAGGAAGGACGCCTCGCCGGAGGCGCCGAGGGGCGGCTGCGCCTCGGCCAGCATCAGAAGGCGCGTCAGCTCCTGCATCGCGGGCGTCTGCTGCGTGTCGAGGGCGCGGATCAGGGTGATCAGCTGCGCCGCATCGCTGGCCGACCAAAGATCGCCGGGCAGCCCGGTGATCCGCGGCCCGAGCAGCCCGACCCCGTCGGGCGAGGGCGCGCCGAGGCTGCGGGTGCTGACATCGGGCACGGTGGCGCTGTCGGCGACAGGCGTCTCACCCGGAACCGCGCCGGACCCGGGACCGGTTCGGCCCGCCTCGGGCGGCTGCGGCGCCGGGGCCGCCGGCGGCGCGACAAGGCTTTGCGACAGCCAGTCGATGGCCGAAAGCGGTGCCTCGCCCTCGGTCTGGGCAGAGGCCGCGCCCGCCGAAAGGGCCAGCAGCAGCGCCGGGGCCAGCGCCAGCCGCCGGGCCCCTGGGCGGGCTTGCGTCATTCCTGCACCTCGAGGGTGACCGGCTTGGTCACTTGCTGCACCGGCGCCTCGAAGTCCGCCGGGAAGAGCATCGGGCCGATATAGGCATAGGCCGTCAGCGCCACCCCCCCGAGAACCGCCAATACCAGCGCCAGCTTGATCAGCGTCCAGATCAGTCGCCACAGCATCTTGTCCTGCCCCTTGCCCTTGCGGATGGACGGCTTCACGCGCCATCGTCTTTCCGGCTTTATAACTGGTCTTCCGTCGAAGATCACGCCATTCAGGGCGCTGCAAGCGCGAGGAGGCGTCAGGGCCGTGACCGGCGGAAACAAGACCACGCGGAAAGAGGCGGCAGCGCCTGCCTGGCAGGGCCCGCCGGCCCTGCTGCGCCCGCTCGTGCTGATCGGCATGCCCGGCTCGGGCAAGAGCGCGATCGGCCGGGCGCTCTCGGCGCGGCTGGGCGTTCCGCTGAACGATTCGGACGCCGAGATCGAGGCCGCGGCGCAGGCGAGCATCGCCGAGATTTTCGCCCGCGACGGAGAGGCCTTCTTCCGCGCCGGCGAGGCCAAGGTGATCGAGCGGCTGCTGGCGCAGCGCCCGCCCGCCGTGATCGCCACCGGCGGCGGCGCCTTTTTGTCGCCCGCGACGCGTGCGGCGGTGGCGCGCGAGGGCGTCTCGCTCTGGCTCGACGTGGCGCTGCCGGTGCTGTGGGACCGGGTCCGTCACAAGACCCATCGCCCGCTGCTGCAGACCCCGGACCCCCGGGGCCGGCTGGCCGCGCTGCTGGAAGAGCGGGGGCCGGTCTATGCCGAGGCCGCGCTGCGCATCCGCGTAACGCGCGAACAGCGGCTCGACGAGGCGGTCGAAGCCGTCCTCGCCGCGATTGCCGCCGTGCCCGGCCTCCTGCGCGATCCCGACACCTGGACCCGGAGCCTGCCCCGATGACCGAACCCCAGACCGTCCGCGTCGATCTTCCCGGACGCGGCTACGACATCCTCGTCGGCCCCAGCCTCCTGCCGCGGGCCGGCAGCCTGATCGCGCCTTTCCTGCGCCGCCCGCGCGCGGTGATCGTCACCGACGAGACCGTCGGCGCCCTGCACCTGCCCGCGCTAGAGGCCGCGCTGGCCGCCGAGGGCATCGAAAGCGCCGCCCTTGCCCTGCCGCCGGGCGAGGGCACGAAAAGCTGGCCGATGCTCGCGCGCTGCACCGAGTGGCTGCTGGAAAACCGTGTCGAGCGGCAGGATCTGGTGATCGCGCTCGGCGGCGGGGTGATCGGCGATCTCGTTGGCTTCGCGGCGGCGATCCTGCGCCGCGGCGTGCGCTTCGTGCAAATCCCGACCTCGCTGCTGGCGCAGGTCGACAGCTCCGTCGGGGGCAAGACGGGGATCAATGCCGCGCAGGGCAAGAACCTTGTCGGTGCCTTCCACCAGCCCAGCCTCGTGCTGGCCGATACCGGCCTTCTGGATACCCTGCCGCCGCGCGACCTGAGGGCGGGCTACGGCGAGGTGATGAAATACGGGCTGCTTGGCGACGCCGACTTCTTCGCATGGCTCGAAGAGGCCGGCCCCGCGCTGCTGGCGGGTGATCCGCAGGCCCGCGCCCGCGCCGTCCGCCGCTCCTGCGAGATGAAGGCCGGGATCGTCATGCGCGACGAGACCGAGCAGGGCGAGCGCGCGCTGCTGAACCTTGGCCATACCTTCGGCCATGCGCTCGAGGCGGCGACCGGCTACTCGGACCGGCTGCTGCATGGCGAAGGCGTGGCCCTGGGCTGCGTGCTGGCCTTCGATCTGTCCGCGCGTCTGGGGCTGTGCAGCCAGGAAGAGTCGCCGCGCCTGCGCGCGCATCTGCAGCGCATGGGGCTGGCGACGGATCTGGCGCAGGTGCCCGGCGGGCTGCCGGGGGCCGAGGACCTGCTGGCGCTGATGGGGCAGGACAAGAAGGTCGTGGCCGGGCAGCTGCGCTTCATCCTCGCGCGCGGGATCGGAGAGGCCTTCGTGACCGGCGATGTGCCGCGCGAGGATGTGCTGGCGGTGCTGCGCGCCTCGCTCGAGGGCTGAGGCGGCTCAGGCCGGCGCGGCAAGCCGCTCTGCCAGGGCGACGAGGCGGCTCAGCGCCTCGTCCAGCCGCGCGTCGTCCACCGTCAGGGCGACGCGGACATGCCCGGCCCCCGCGGTGCCGAAGCTTTCGCCCGGCATCACGGCGATACGCTCCTCGTCCAGCAGGCGGCGGCCGAAGGCCTCGCCCGACAGGCCGGTCGCCCGGATGTCGAGCATGGCGTACATCGCGCCGCGCATCGGCGCGGCCCGCACCGACGTCGTCCGCGCCAGCACCCGCTCCACGATCGCGCGGCGGCGGCGAAAGGGCTCTGCGATGCCCGCCTCGAAGCCCGCGCCCTGCTGCAGCGCGAACAGGGCCGCGTCCTGGATGTAGCCGGGGATGCCGTAGGTCGTATGGGTCGCCAGCGCATCGAGCGCGGCGATTGCCGCCTCCGGCCCGACGATCCAGCCGACGCGGCTGCCGGTCATCGCATGGCTCTTCGACAGGCTGCCGACGACCAGCGTGCGCTCCGCCATGCCGGGCAGGGCGCGGGGCGACAGATGCGCCCCCTCCCAGACCTGGGTGTCGTAGACCTCGTCCGAGATCAGCCACAGGTCGGCCTCCCGGCAGACCCGTGCGATCCCTTCGAGCGTGGCGCGGGAATAGAGCGCGCCGGTCGGGTTGTTGGGCGAGTTGATCAGCAGCGAGCGGGTGCGTCCCTGCGAAGCGCCCGCCTGCGCGGCTTGGCGCAGATCGTCCTCGGCGGGCTGGAACCCGGCCTCCGCGGCGGCGATGACGCTGCGCGGCTGCGCGCCCACGGCGCGGATCGTGCCGGGGTAGGTGGCGTAATAGGGATCGACGTAGAGCGCGACGTCGCCCGGATCGCAGGCAGCCCGATGCGCGGCGAAAAGGCCCGCCTGGCCGCCGGGCATGACGATGACGTTCGCGGGCGTGGTGACAACGCCGCTCTGCGCCTGCACCCGTGCCGCGATCTCGGCCCGCAGGGCCGGGGTGCCGGCGATCTCGGCATAGCCGGTGCGGCCGCCCCGCGCCGCCGCATCCATCGCGGCGAGGATGGCGGGATCGGTGCGGATGTCATGCTCGCCGATGGAGAGCGGGATCACCGGCTCCCCGGCTGCGATCATGCGCATGGCGCGGCGGTGCAGATCCCAGCCGTCGGGCCCGCCGGCGGTGATCGAGGAGAGGGTCGCTGACAGGGTGCTCATGCCGCGGGCGTGGCACCCCGGCGCGGGGCTGTCAATTCTCTGCCCCCATGATGCGGCGCGGACCCGGCCCGGCCCGGCCCTCGATATCCCCGGGATTGTAGAGGCTGCAGCGGTCGAGCGAGAGGCAGCCGCAGCCGATGCAGCCGTCGAGGTTGTCGCGCAGCCGCTCGAGCGCGGCGATGCGGGCGTCGATCTTCATGCGAAACCCGCCGGCGATGCGGCCCCAGTCCGCGCGGCTCGGGGCGCGCCCCTCGGGCAGGGCGGCCATCTGCTCGGCGATCTCGGCCAGCGGAAAGCCTAGCCGCTGCGCGATCATCGCGAAGGAGAGCCGGCGCAGGTCGGAGCGGTCGTAGCGCCGGTGGCCACCCGCGTTGCGCAGCGGGCGCACGATGCCATGCGTCTCGTAAAAGCGGATCGCCGAGACGGCGAGGCCGGTGCGCGCGGCCAGATCGCCGATGCTGAGGCCCTGCGACAGCGGTTTGCGGTGTGACATTGTTCTTGATCTCAAGTGGACTTGAGAAATTACACCCGACTCGCCACGCAAGAGCAAGGGGGTGCAATGCAGTTCATCATGACCAATCCGGAGGCCGGCTCCGGCCTTCTGGCCGATGGCCTGGCCGAGAGGGGGCCGGACGGAGGCCTCGTCCTGCCGCCGGCCTTCACCGCGCCCCCTGCGCGGCGTGGTTTCTTTACCCTCATCAAAAGGAGACGACGCATGGCCCATCTGGAACATGCCAATCTGACGGTCGCCGATCCCGAGGCCACCGCAAGCCTGCTCGAGACGCTTTTCGGCTGGCGGGTGCGCTGGTCCGGCACGGCGATCCACGGTGGCAGGTCGCTGCACGTCGGAGAGCCGGGGACCGGCAGTTACCTTGCGATCTACCGCGGCGCCGAGGCCGCGCAGCAGGCGCCCGTCGACAGCTATACCACGCGCGGCGCGCTGAACCACATCGGCGTCGTCGTCGCCGATCTGGACGCGACCGAGGACAAGGTCCGCGCCCTCGGCTACACCCCCGGCAGCCATGCCGATTACGAGCCGGGCCGCCGCTTCTACTTCCGCGAGGAGAACGACATCGAGATCGAGGTGATCAGCTACGCCTGACCGCCGCGGCCCGGCGGCAACCGACAGCCGCCGGGCCGCGATCCGATTGCTCGCGGCGCTCGCCTCCGTCATGATGGGGCACAGACCCAAAGCCGGAGAGCCAGCCATGAAAACACGCGCCGCAGTAGCCTTCCAGGCCGGCAAGCCGCTCGAGATTACCGAGGTCAACCTCGAGGGGCCCAAGGCCGGCGAGGTGATGATCGAGATCAAGGCCACCGGCCTGTGCCATACCGACGAATTCACCCGCTCGGGCGACGATCCCGAGGGCATCTTTCCCGCCATCCTCGGTCACGAGGGCGCGGGCGTGGTGGTCGAGGTCGGCGAGGGCGTGACGACCGTCAAGCCGGGCGATCACGTGATCCCGCTCTACACGCCCGAGTGCCGGGAGTGCGCCTCCTGCCTGAGCGGCAAGACCAACCTCTGCACCGCGATCCGCTCGACCCAGGGGCAGGGGCTGATGCCTGACGGCACCTCGCGCTTCAGCACGCTCGATGGCGAGATGATCCATCACTACATGGGCTGCTCGACCTTCTCGAACTACACGGTCCTGCCCGAGATCGCGGTCGCCAAGATCCGCGAGGACGCGCCCTTCGACATGGCCTGCTACATCGGCTGCGGCGTCACCACCGGCGTCGGTGCCGTGGTCAATACCGCCAAGGTCGAGATCGGCGCGACCGCCGTCGTCTTCGGCCTCGGCGGGATCGGGCTGAACGTGATCCAGGGCCTGCGCCTGGCGGGCGCCGACATGATCATCGGCGTCGATCTGAACAACGACAAGAAGCCCATGGCCGAGAAATTCGGCATGACCCATTTCATCAACCCCTCCGAGATCGGCGAGGACATCGTGCCCTACATCGTCAACCTGACGAAGCGGCGCGGCGACCTGATCGGCGGGGCGGACTACAGCTTCGACGCCACCGGCAACACCACCGTGATGCGGCAGGCGCTGGAATGCACGCATCGCGGCTGGGGCATGTCGGTGATCATCGGCGTCGCGGCGGCGGGGGCCGAGATCTCGACCCGGCCGTTCCAGCTTGTCACCGGGCGCGTCTGGAAGGGCACCGCCTTCGGCGGCGCGCGCGGGCGCACCGACGTGCCGAAGATCGTCGACTGGTACATGGAGGGCAAGATCGAGATCGACCCGATGATCACCCACCGCCTGAAGCTGGACGAGATCAACCACGGCTTCGACCTGATGCACGAGGGCAAGTCGATCCGCGCCATCGTGGAGTACTGAGCGTGGAGCTGATTTCCGACAACCGCAGCTTCGGCGGCCGCCAGCGCGTCTATCGCCACGCCTCGCAGGCGCTGTCCTGCGAGATGACCTTCGGTCTTTACCTGCCGCCGCAGGCCGAGGCGGGGCCGGTGCCGGTGCTGTGGTACCTCGCCGGTCTGACCTGCACCCATGAGAACGGCATGACCAAGGCCGGGCTGCAGCAGCACGCGGCCCGGCACGGGCTGGCACTGGTCTTTCCCGACACCTCGCCGCGCGGCGAGGGCGTCGCGGACGACGAGGCCTTCGATCTGGGGCAGGGCGCGGGGTTCTACCTGAACGCCGCGCAGGACCCCTGGGCGCCGCATTTCCGCATGCAGGACTACGTGCTGGACGAGCTGCCGCGGCTTCTGGCGGAGGAGGGCCTGCCGCTGAGCGGCAAGCATGGCATCATGGGCCATTCCATGGGCGGGCACGGCGCGCTGACGCTGGCGCTGAAGAACCCCGAGGCCTATGCCTCGGTCTCGGCGCTGGCGCCGATCGTGACGCCCACGACCAGCGACTGGGGCCGCAAGCAGTTCGCCGCCTACCTCGGTGAGGACGAGGCGGTCTGGGCCGAGCATGACGCCTGCCAGCTTCTGGAAAGCCGCGGCTGGACCGGCGACATCCTGATCGACCAAGGCACCGAGGACCAGTTCCTCGAGCTGCTGCAGCCCGAGGCCATGGCCGATACCCTCGCCCGGACCCGCACGCCGGGGGTGCTGCGGATGCAGGAGGGCTACGATCACAGCTACTTCTTTGTCGCGAGTTTCGCGGGCGACCACGTCGCCTGGCATGCCGAGCGTCTGACGCGCTGAGACGGGCGGAGCGGGGGCCAGCCCCCGCACCCCCGGGATATTTGCAAAGAGAAGAAAGGGGGGCGCGGGTTGGACGTCGCGCCCCCCGCTTCAGAGGCCTAGGGCCGAAGCGACGGCCTCGATCAGGCTCTCGTGGACATCCGCGCGGCTCGCGCCCGGCGGATCGGTGCAGATCGGATCCTCTCCCGCCTCCTCCAGCATCTGCGCGCCGCCGGGTCTGCAGGGGGCGAGCGCGGTGAAATGGCTCGCCGGGGCGATCACCCTGTAGTCGGCCCCCGGCAGGCGGCGGGCGAGGTCATTGCCCTCGGGCCCGACATCGGCGGCGGCAAGGCGGTGCGCCCTGCCGAGGTTGATCAGCGTGATCCCGGCCAGCGCCGTCTCGAGGCTGCCGGGCTGCACCGCCCCGCCGAAGCCGGGATCCACGATCGCGGCGCGGGTGATGCGGGGGTCCCGGAAACCCGCCTCGAAGCCGGGCTCGTCGGCGAAGTGCACGCCGCCCTGGACGAAGAACCGGCAATCGCCGGCCTCCGGCCCGGCTTCGCAGCCTCTGTCCTGGGCCGCGCCGTCGAAGCGTACCCCCGCGAGGCCAAGAGCCGTGGCGCCGCCCAGAGAGAAGCCGAAGACACCGATCCGCTCCGCGTCCACGAAGGGGGCAAAGGCGGGATCGGACAGGACCGCGTCCAGCGCCGCCGTGAGGTCGGCGCCGCGGGCCGCGAGATCGGTGGAGCGGCGCGGGGAGCTGTCGCCGCTGGTCGAGCCCGGGTGATCGACCGCGAGCACCATGGCGCCGCGCGCCACGAGGCCGGAGGAGAGCCAGCCGAGGCCGTCCGCGGAACCGCCCGATCCATGCGAGAGAAGCACCAGCGGATGCGGCCCTTCGGCGACAGCCGGGCCGATGAAGGCGAAACTCGGCTCGAAGAGCGGGCCGTCGCCGACCGGGGCGCGGTAGGTCGGCCCGGCCGCTGGATACCAGAGGGAGGCCGCGACGGGCCGGGCCCGGTGGGCGGCGTTCAGATCGAAGCGGTCGTAGCCGGGCAGCATCTCGGCGTCGGCGGGGGCCGCGGCGGCGCAGGCCAGCGCGGCGAGCAGGGTCAGGCGTGTCATAGGGGGCGTCCTTGTGGTGATCCTGCCTCTCTCTGGGCCGCGCCGGACGGGTCTGGCGTCCTTTATCCGGGAAAAAGGTCGCCTCGATCCGGATCCAGGATAGAAGACCTGCCATGCCGATGCTTCCCGTTCCCGCCTTCGTCGCCTTGGTCCTGGGCTACATCGCCCTGCGCGCCGCGCTGTCGGAGCGCCGACCGCTGCTGATCGCCTTTCTCGCGGCCTGTTCCGCGCAATCCGCCCTGGTCGCGCTGGTGGGCGGCTATGGCATCGAGGTCCTGCGCCCGGTGCTGCCGGTCAGCGCCGCGATGATCCCGCCGCTGGCCTTGATCACGTTTCGGGACGCGATGCTCGGCCGCCTCGCGCCGCGCCGGGTGGCGGTACATCTGGCGGCACCGGTGGGCGCCGCCCTCTGCCGCATCCTTGCGCCCGGGATGACCGATCCGGTGGTGATGGCGATCTTCCTTGGCTACGGCATCGCCATGCTGCTGCGGTTGCGCCGCGCCCCCGACATGCCGCTCGCGCGGCTCGAGGCGGGGCAGGTGCCGGTGCTGATCTGGAGGGGGCTGGGCTGGGCCCTGATCGGCTCTGCCGCCGCGGACGCGGCGATCGCCTTGGCTTACATGACCGGCCATGCCGGCTGGACCGGCTGGGTGATCACCGTCTCGTCCTCGCTCGCGCTGCTGCTTCTCGGCCTGCTCAGCGGCAGCCCTGCCGCCTCGGGCCCCGAGAAGGAGCATCGGGTGGCCACGCCCGCTGAACCGGACGAGGAGACGGGGGCCGAGGACAGCGCGATCTTGGCGAGGGTCGAGGCCGTGCTGGCGCGCGATCCGCTGCATCTCGACCCGGGCCTGACGCTCTCGCGGCTGGCGCGGCGGCTGCAGCTTCCGGAAAAGCGGCTGTCGGCGGCGGTGAACAGAGGGGCGGGTGAGAACGTCTCTCGCTTCGTCAACGCCCGGCGCATCCACCATGCCTGCCGCCTGATCGAGGGCGGCGCCAGCGTGACGGAGGCGATGCTGAACAGCGGTTTCAACACGAAATCGAACTTCAACAGGGAGTTTCGGCGGGTGACGGGGGTCGCGCCGAGCCTTTGGCAGGGGGCGGAGGCTCCCATGCCCGGCGTCATCGCCACCGGCGGCTATCGAGAGCCGCGCTGGACGGGGCCGGACGGCTCTGCTAGGCAGAGCTCATGACGAGCACGGCCATCATCCCCGGCTGCATCATTCCCTGCTGACACAAGTCACGCGGGCCGCTCTTCCGTTTCCTTCCGAAACCTTTTAGCCGAGCCCGCGGGCAACCCGCGCGAGGCGACGCATGACGATCAGGCTTTACAACACCCGCACCCGGTCGAAGGAGGAGTTCACTCCGATCGATCCCGACAACGTGCGGATGTATGTCTGCGGCCCCACGGTCTACGACCGCGCGCATCTGGGCAATGCCCGGCCGGTGCTGGTCTTCGACGTGCTCTACCGGCTGCTGCGTCACGTCCACGGCGAGACGGCCGTGACCTATGCGCGCAACCTCACCGACGTCGACGACAAGATCAACGCCCGCGCCGCAGAGGCCGGGCGCACGATCCGCGACATCACCGAAGAGACGACGGGCTGGTTCCACGAGGACATGGACGCCCTGGGCGCCCTGCGCCCCGATCACGAGCCGCGCGCGACCGAGTGGATCGGCCAGATGCGCGCGATGATCGAGCGGCTGGAGCTGGCGGGCCATGCCTATGCCGCCGAGGGGCACGTGCTGTTCTCCGTCTCGAGCTACGAGGGCTACGGCAGCCTCTCGGGCCGCAGCCTCGACGACATGATCGCCGGCGCGCGGGTCGATCCCGCGCCCTACAAGCGCGACCCGATGGATTTCGTGCTGTGGAAGCCCAGCACCGAGGACGAGCCGGGCTGGGACGGACCGACGATCCGCGGCGAGGCGCTGGCGCGCGGGCGCCCCGGCTGGCACATCGAATGTTCGGCCATGGCGGTGGAGCTGCTGGGCGAAAGCTTCGACATCCATGGCGGCGGGATCGACCTGATGTTCCCGCACCACGAGAACGAATGCGCCCAGAGCCTCTGCGCCCATCCCACGGGGGATTTCGCCAAGGTCTGGATGCACAACGAGATGCTGCAGGTCGAGGGCAGGAAGATGTCCAAGTCGCTGGGCAACTTCTTCACCGTGCGCGACCTGCTGGATCAGGGCGTGCCGGGCGAAGTGATCCGCCTGGTGATGCTGGGTACGCATTATCGCAAGCCGATGGACTGGACCGAGGAGCGGCGGGGCGAGGCCGAGGCGACGCTGCGCCGCTGGTACGGCCATCTGGCGCAGCACGGCTATAACGCCGCGATGATCCGGACCCTGCGCGCCGAGGGGCTGTGGCAGCCGGACGAGGCCTTCCTCGGGACCTTGTCGAACGATCTCAACACCCCCGGCGCGCTGGCGCGGCTGCATGTGCTGGCTCAGGCCCGCACCCCCAAGGCGCTGGCGCCCATGGCCCATGCGCTGGAGATGCTGGGGCTGGTGCCGGATTGGGACCGGCTGGAAGAGACGGCCCGGCCCGCCGCACAGGAGGATTGGGTCGATGCGGCGGTGACGAAACTGCTGGCCGACCGCTCTGCCGCGCGGGCGGCCAGGGATTTTGCCGCCGCCGATGCGATCCGCGACCGGCTGACGGCGGCGGGCGTGCAGGTGAGCGATGTCGGCGGCAGCGCAAGCTGGCAGCCCGGGCCGGGGTTCGATCCCGCCAAGCTGAAGGATCCGTCATGACCGAGCGGCTGTATCTTTACGACACCACGCTGCGCGACGGGCAGCAGACGCAGGGCGTCCAGTTCTCGACGCTGGAAAAGCAGCGCATCGCCGGGGTCCTCGACGATCTGGGCATCGATTACATCGAGGGCGGCTGGCCCGGCGCCAATCCAACCGACAGCGCGTTTTTCGAGGATGCGCCCGAGACGCGGGCGACTCTGACCGCCTTCGGCATGACCAAGCGGGCGGGGCGTTCTGCGGCGAACGACGAGGTGCTGGCTGGCGTTCTGAACGCGCGGACGCCGGCGGTCTGCCTCGTCGGCAAGACGCATGACTACCACGTGACCCACGCGCTGGGGATCACGCTCGAGGAGAACCTCGAGAACATCCGCGCCAGCGTGGCGCATCTGGTCGCCGAGGGGCGTGAGGCGCTGTTCGACGCCGAGCATTTCTTCGACGGCTGGAAGGACGATGCCGCATATGCGCTGGCCTGCGTGACGGCGGCCTACGAGGCCGGCGCCCGCTGGATCGTGCTGTGCGATACCAACGGCGGCACCATGCCCGAGGAAATCGCCGAGATCGTGGGCGCGGTCATCGCCAGCGGCATCCCCGGCGCGCGCCTCGGCATCCATTGCCACGACGACACCGGGCAGGCCGTGGCGGGCAGCCTCGCGGCGGTGCGGGCCGGGGTGCGGCAGGTGCAGGGCACGCTCAACGGGCTGGGCGAGCGCTGCGGCAATGCCAGCCTGACGACGCTGATTCCGACGCTGCTGCTGAAGGAGCCCTTTGCCGGAACGCTGGAGACGGGCGTAACCGCCGAGGCGCTGACCGGGCTGCGCCGCGCCTCGCGCCTGCTCGATGACATCCTGAACCGCGTGCCGGCCAAGCAGGCGCCCTACGTCGGCGCCAGCGCCTTTGCCCACAAGGCGGGGCTGCATGCCAGCGCCATCGCCAAGGCGCCGCAGACTTACGAGCACGTGGAGCCGGGCCTCGTCGGCAATGCGCGCATCGTGCCGATGTCGAACCAGGCCGGGCAGTCGAACCTGCGGGCGCGGCTGGCTGGCATGGGCCTTGAGGTGGAGGCCGGCGATCCGGCGCTGGCGCGCATCCTGGACGGCATCAAGGCGCGCGAGACGGAGGGCTATGCCTACGACACCGCGCAGGCCAGCTTCGAGCTTCTGGCGCGCGAGGAGCTGGGCCTTCTGCCGCATTACTTCGACGTGCAGCGCTACCGCGTCTCGATCGAGCGGCGGCGCGGGCCGAGGGGCGAGCCGCTGACGCTGTCGGAGGCGGTGGTCGTGCTCGAGGTCGGCGGCGAGCGGATGCTGAGCGTGTCGGAAAGCCTTTCGCCCGAGGGAGCCGACCAGGGGCCGGTCAACGCGCTGGCGCGCGCGCTGACCAAGGACATGGGGCCTTACCAGGCGGCGATGGAGGACTGGCGGCTGGTGGACTTCAAGGTCCGCATCACCGGCGGCGGCACCCAGGCCGTGACCCGCGTCATCATCGACAGCGAGGACGGGCAGGGGCGGCTGTGGTCGACGGTCGGCGTCTCGCCCAATATCGTCGATGCGAGCTTCGAGGCGCTGCGCGAGGCGATGCTCTGGAAGCTGGTGCGCGACGGGGTCACGGCGCGATGAGGGGCCACATAGGGCCTGCCGTCGCAGGGGGGCGCTGCCCCCCCTCCGCGCGGGGCGCGGAGTCCCCCCGGAGTATTTTTCGAAACATGAAGGGGGCGGCGCGCGATGTCGCTTGATGCCTGCGCCGAGGCCGTGGCCAAGGGCGATCCCGATCGTTTCGCCGCCGCCATGGCCGCGCCCGTGGCCGCGCGGCGGCGGCTCTTGCCGCTTTACGCCTTCAACCTCGAGATCGCGCGGGCGCCCTGGGTCACGCAGGAGCCGCTGATCGCCGAGATGCGCCTGCAATGGTGGCGCGATGCGCTGGCCGAGGCGGAGACCGGCAAGATCCGGCGCCACGAGGTGGTGCAGCCCCTTGCCGAGGTCATGGAGGAGGCGGGCCTCGGGGCCGAGGATTTCGCGCCGATCATCGACGCCCGGCGCTGGGATGTCTCTGGCGAGGGGTTTGCCGACATGGCGGCGCTCGAGGCGCATCTGCAGGCGGGGATCGGCACGCTGACCTGGCTGTCCGCGCGGGCGCTGGGGGCAAAGTCTGCGCTGGAGCCGGCAGTGCGGGCGGCGGGCCTGGGCTTTGCTTCTGCGGCCTGGCTCGAGGCCTTGCCGCAGCTGCGCGCGGCGGGGCGCGATCCGCTGCCTGCCGCGCTGGGGCCGGAGGGACTGGCCCGGCGCGGGCTTTCGGCGCTGCGCGAGGCGCGGGCGGCGCGCATGGGAGCGGCGGTGCCGGCACTGCGGGCCGGCTGGCGCGCGCCGGGCATCCTGGCGCGGGCCGAGGCCGATCCCGCTGCCGCCGAGGAGGGCCGCCTTGCCGAGCCCGAGGTGCGGCGCCGCGGGCGCCTGGCCTGGCTGGGGCTTACCGGGCGCTGGTAGCGGGCTTGGCGCGGTAGCGCAGCCAGAGGAGCGAGGCGCCGGCCAGCGTCAGCAGCGGCAGCATGGCGAGGTTGACGTTGACCCAGCCCTCCTGCGCCGTCCCGCCGGCGCAGTTCATCAGTCCGCCCGAGGCGAGGCTGCCCAGCGTCACCAGCCCGAAGACCAGGAAATCATTCATCCCCTGCACCGTCCCGCGCTCGCTCGGGGCATGGGCGGCGGTGAGCATGGCCGTCGCCCCGATGAAGCCGAAGTTCCAGCCAAGGCCCAGCAGGATCAGCGTGCCGAAGAACTGGCTGAGCGCGACGCCCGAGAGGCCGATCACGCCCGCCGCCGCCAGGAGGACGAGGCCGCTGGCGACGATGCGCTGCGCGCCGAAGCGGGCGATCAGGCTGCCGGTGAAGAAGGAGGGCAGGTACATCGCCAGCACATGCGCCGAGACCACGTCCGAGGCATTGCCCGTCGTGAAGCCGCAGCCGACCACCGCCAAGGGCGCCGAGGTCATCACGAGGTTCATCAGCGCGTAGCTGACCATGGCGCAGAGGATGGCGACGGCGATGGTCGGATCGCGCAGCAGCTGGCCACGGCTGCGGCCGCCCGCCTCGGGGATGCCGCCCTTGCGCCCGTCCGGCAGGTCGAGGCCGAAAAACAGCAGGACGCCGACGAGGTTCAGGACCGCGACGCCGATATAGGTGCCGAGGAAGGGCACGACGGCGGCATCCTGCACCAGCTTGTTCAGCTGCGGGCCGAGGATCGCGGCGATCAGCCCACCGGCCATGACATAGGAAATCGCGCGGGGGCGGAACGCGTCCGAGGCCGCGTCGGCGGCGGCGAAGCGGTAGAAGCCCTGCGCCGACATGTAGATGCCGGTCAGGTAGGAGCCCAGCAGAAGCACCACGAAGGAGCCCGACCAGAGCCCCGCCGCCGCAACCAGCGCCCCGGCCGCGCCCGCCAGCGCCCCGAGCGTGAAGCCGAAGCGGCGGCCGCGCGCCTGCATCAGCGGCGAGAGCCAGGGCGCCGTCGTCATGGAGCCGAAGACGATGACCGAGATCGGCAGCGTCGCGAGGCAGGGGTTCGGCGAGAGCATGCCCCCCGCGAGGCCGCCGATGATGAAGATCATCGGCATCTGCGCCCCCAGGATCGCCTGCGCGGCGACGAGGACGGCGACGTTGCGGCGGGCGCGGCGGGCGCGGCGGGGGTCTGTGGCAGCCTGGGTCATGGCGCAAGGGTTAGGTGCGGCGGCGGGTGCTGTCCAGAGACAGGAGCCGCCGGGCCCGATCGATCGATTGCACGACGTTCTCGCGGGCGCGCCCGCGCCGAAGTCCTAGTTTCGGCAGAACATGACCTTCGTTCACCAAGCCTTTTTAAAATGGGTCTATTCCCGCGCTTAAGGTGGAGGCTTCATGGACCTCGTTTCCGTTCCCGGTGTCCTGGAGCGGGCCATGATCGAACCGAGGGTGGCCGGTCATGGGGCAGCGCCGACGCTGCGCCTCCGAGCGCTAATAATCATCCGGCCCGGACTTCGCCCCGTGCAGCGGCCGCAGAGGGGCGGCCCATTCATGCCGCGGGCGTACGGGCGCAGCCATGGTGCGGGTGCTTTCCATCCCGCGGTTCATCGCCTAAAACGGGCCAACTCGCCAGAAACGGACCGAAATGAAGACCATTACCACAACCGACGCGCTGGCGGCCTTCTGTGCCGAGGCGGCACGCCAGCCCTATGTCACGGTCGATACGGAGTTCCTGCGCGAGCGGACCTTTTACTCCAAGCTGTGCCTGGTGCAACTGGCGATGCCGGGAACCAGCGACGACGAGGCCGTGCTCGTCGATCCGATCGAGGGCGATCTGGACCTCGAGCCGCTCTATGCGCTGTTCCGCGATCCGGGCGTCGTCAAGGTCTTCCATGCCGCGCGGCAGGATCTGGAGATCTTCCAGACTGCCGCCGGCGTGATCCCGCAGCCGCTTTTCGACACGCAGGTCGCGGCGATGGTCTGCGGCTACGGCGAGCAGGTGGGCTACGAGACCCTCGTGCGCCGCATCGCCAAGGCCGAGGTCGACAAATCCTCGCGCTTCACCGACTGGTCGCGCCGCCCGCTGACCGATGCGCAGAAGCGCTATGCCCTGGCCGATGTCACGCATCTGCGGCAGGTCTACGAGGTGCTGTCGGAGCGTCTGAAAAGCACGGGACGCGGGGCCTGGGTGCAGGAGGAGATGGCGATCCTCTCCGATCCCGCGACCTACCACACGGAGCCCGAGGAGGCCTGGCTGCGGGTCAAGACCCGCAACACCAGCCCCCGGTTCCTTGCCGCGGTGCGCGAGCTTGCGCGCTTCCGCGAGAGCTATGCCCAGAGCCGCGACGTGCCGCGCAGCCGGATCTACAAGGATGATGCCCTGGTCGAGCTTGCCTCGACCCGGCCGACATCCGAGGCGGAACTGGGCCGCTCGCGTCTGCTGCTGCGTGAGGCGCGGCGGGGCGAGATCGCCGAGGGCATCCTGTCGGCGCTGAAGGCTGCCGCCGAACTGCCGGCCGAGGCCATGCCCAAGCTGCCGCGGGCGCGCAGCGATCAGCCGCAGGTGAACCCGGCGCTGGCCGACCTGTTGCGCGTCCTTCTCAAGGCGCGGGCCGAGGCGGAGAATGTCGCGCCCAAGCTGATCGCTAGCAGTGCCGACCTCGACAGCATCGCCGCCGGCGGCCGCGATGTCGCGGCCCTGACGGGATGGCGCCTCAAGGTCTTCGGGACCGAGGCGCTCAAGCTTTGCGAAGGCACCGTGGGCCTGGCCGTGAAGGGCACATCCGTCGTGACGGTTGATCTGGCCGAATAGAGACGGAATACAGGTCCTTAGCGGGTGATGCTAAGGCTCTGGTTCAACCCTTCGACGGTGATCTGGCGCAGGCCCGCCAGCTCGCGCCCGTTCAGGGTCAGCGCGGTTTCGATACGCCGGGTCTCCGGCGATCCAACCGGCGTCGATGCGGTCGGCGCAGCCGCGACAAAGCGGTACACCCGCGCGCCGCCCTGCGTCAGAACAGGCTTCAGTTCCGCGTCATACCAGCCCTGGCTGGCGGCCACCCCGGTCGCATGCAGGATCGCGCCGGTCGCGCTCGGCTCCAGCCTCAGGGCGGTAAGCTGCGCGATGGGCTGGCGCGGATCGGCAGCCTGCGCCCCCGCCTGCGGCACCAAGGGCTCGCGCGGGCCACCTGCGACGGGGGCGGGCGGCGCCCGGTCCAGCAGGTTCAGCGGGTTCAGCGCGGAGAGGCGGTCGCAGCCGCCCAGCGTCAGGACAAGGATCAGGGGCAGGGCGACGCGCGGCATCAGGGGTCCTTCACTCTCGGTCGATGCCCCCTCGCATAGCGGCCGGGCCCGGTCTTGGAAAGCCGCCGCTCTGGCCAAGGCGGGCGCCGGGCCCTAAGATCGCCGGCGTTCAGCGACAGGAGAGCATCATGGCCAGCCCTGCCTTCGAGGCCGTCGTCGAGGATTTCGAGTTCCTCGGTGACTGGGAAGAACGATATCGCCACGTCATCGAGATGGGCCGCGCGATGGATCCGCTGGAGGATGCGCTGAAGGTGCCGGCGACCAAGGTGCAGGGCTGTGCCAGCCAGGTCTGGCTGGTGCCGCGCGTTGATGGCGAGGGGCCTGAGGCCGTCTACCATTTCGCCGGCGACAGCGACGCCCAGATCGTGCGCGGGCTGATCGCGGTGCTGCAGGCGCTTTACGACGGGCAGCCGGCCGAGGCGGTCGTGGCCACCGATGCCCCGGTCCAGCTGGCGCGCCTCGGCCTCGATTCGCACCTCTCCTCGCAACGGTCCAACGGCCTTCGCGCCATGGTGCAGCGGATCCGCGAAACAGCGGCTGCGGCGGCCGCCGCAGCCTGAGACGGCGTTTGCGCCTGTTCTGCTAATGTTCTACCCTCGCGAATGGCGAAGCGAGGGGAGAGTCGCGATGCAGGCGGCCGAGAAGCATTATCCCGATACCCTGCCGGCGGAGCGTCGGCGTGGCCGCGGCACGGCCAGCAACGCCGCCGGGCGGTTCGAGCGTCACCAGCGCGAGGCCGTGGACGATGGCTGGGATCTGGAAGAGGATCTGCCGCCCCTGCGTACCGAGGTCGCGCTGGAGCGGCCGCGCCATGTCATCACGCGCAACACCTCGCCCGATGTCGGATTTGATCGCTCCATCAACCCCTATCGCGGCTGCGAGCACGGCTGTACCTACTGCTTCGCGCGGCCCAGCCACGCCTATCTCGGCCTCTCGCCCGGCCTCGATTTCGAGACGCGGCTGATCGCCCGCCCCGAGGCGCCGGAGGTTCTGGCGCAGGAGCTTCGCAAGAAGGGCTATGTGCCGCAGGTCATCGCGATCGGCACCAATACCGATCCCTACCAGCCGATCGAGAAGGAGCGGCGGGTGATGCGCGGGCTGCTCGAGGTGCTGGCCGACTTCGGTCATCCGGTGGCCATCGTCACCAAGGGCGCGCTGGTCGAGCGTGACATCGACATCCTCGCGCCCATGGCCGCGCGCGGGTTGGCGCGGGTCGGCATCTCGGTCACGACGCTCGATCCCAAGACCTCGCGCGCGATGGAGCCGCGGGCCCCGGCGCCGGCGCGGCGCATCGCCGCGATCCGCGCCCTCAGCGAGGCGGGGATCCCGGTGCGGGTCATGGCGGCGCCGATGGTGCCGGCGCTGACCGATCACGAGATGGAGGCGATCCTCGAGGCGGCCGCCGGAGCTGGCGCCAAGGCCGCCAGCTTCATCCCGCTGCGCCTGCCGCGCGAGGTCGCGGGGCTGTTCCGTGACTGGCTGGCCGAGGCCTTTCCGGCCCGGCACGAGCGGGTGATGAATCGGGTGCGCGAGCTGCATGGCGGGCGCGACTACGATCCCGACTGGGGCACGCGGATGACCGGGCAGGGGCAATGGGCGGAGCTCATGCAGCAGCGTTTCGCGCTGGCCTGCCGGCGGCTGGGGCTGACGCGCAGCTTGCCGCCGCTCCGCAGCGATCTTTTTCGGGTGCCGCCGCGCCGGGGCGACCAGCTGGAGCTGTTCTAGGGCGTTCCGGCGGCTGACCGGGCGAGGCGTAGCGCGAGGTGCTGCAGCAGGAGCACCGTCTTGGCGTCGCGGATCGCGCCGGTCTCGATCATGCCCAGCGCCTCGTCCAGCGGCAGCTCCAGCCGCTCGATATCCTCGCCCTCGTCCTGCAGCCCGCCGCCGGGGCCAGTCAGATCGCCAGGGGCGTAGGTGCCGATGAAGTAGCTTTGCAGCTCCGTCACCGTGCCGGGGCTGGAGTAGAGGTCGAAGAGATGGGTCATCGCCGTGACGGTGACGCCGGCCTCTTCCTCGAGCTCAGCGCGCATCCGGTCCGCCGCTGCCGCCCCCTCGAGCCGCCCGGCGGGCACCTCGATCAGCGGGCCCGCCTCGCCCTGCACGAAGGCGGGCAGGCGGAACTGGCGCACCAGCAGGACGCAGTCGCGGGCGGGGTCGTGCAGCAGGGCGCAGGCGGCATTGCCGCGATCGTAGGTCTCGCGCGTCAGACGTTGCCAGCTGCCGTCCCGGCGGCGTAGATCGAAGCTGTGCTTGGTCAGCACCGCCCAGTCGTCCGCCAGAACCTGCCGGGCGTGGGGGCGGAACAGCGCCGTCTCGCGGGCGGCGTGATCGGGCATGCTTCAGGCCCGCGCGCGGCGGCGGCCGCGGCGCAGCGGCACCGAGGGCGAGCCGTCGGTGCCGTCCCCGGCCGAGGAGAAGGCGCCCAGCGCGGCGGCGATCTCCTCGAGCGTGGGGCGCGGGCCGGGTGCAGTCTCTTCCAGCGCGGCGCGCATGGCGCGCAGATGCTCGGGCGTGGTGCCGCAGCAGCCGCCGATCAGGCGCGCGCCGGCATTGCGGGCCATCACCGCGTAATCGGCCATCAGCTCGGGCGTGCCGTCGTAGTGGATATGGCCACCCTGATACTTCGGGATGCCGGCATTGCCCTTCGCGACGAGCGGAAGCTCGGCGCCGGCGGCGGTAAAGCCCAGCACCGTGCGCAAGAGGTCCGAGGCCCCGGTGCCGCAATTGGCGCCGAAGGCGAGGGGGGGATGCTGCAGCTTGCCCACCAGCTTGACCATCGCGGCCGAGGTCACGCCCATCATGGTGCGCCCGGCGGTGTCGAAGCTCATGGTGCCGACCCAGGGCATCCCCGCCAGCATGAAGCCTTCGGCGGCGGCCTTGAACTCTTCCGGCGCGCTGATTGTCTCGAGCCAGAGGATATCGGCGCCGCCTTCCTTCAGTCCCTCGGCCTGCTCGTGGAACATCGCGACGGCGCTGTCATGGCCCAGGGTTCCCATTGGCTGCATGATCTCGCCCGTCGGGCCGACGCAGCCGGCCACGATGACCGGACGCGCCGCGGCATCGGCGACCTCCCGGCCCAGCGCGGCGGCAAGACGGTTGAGCTCGCGCACCCGGTGCGCGGCCTCGTGCAGCTTCAGCCGCGAGGCATTGCCGCCGAAGCTGTTCGTCAGGAACAGGTCCGAGCCCGCCTCGACCGCGCCGCGGTAAAGCGCGCGGATGCGGTCCGGTTCGGTCGCGTTCCACAGCTCCGGCGCCTCGCCCGAGTCGAGGCCCATGTTGAACAGGGTCGTGCCCGTGGCGCCGTCGGCCAGCAGCCAGCCCTGCTCGGCCAGCCTTCGGGTAAGCGGATCGGTCATCGCGTCGGCCCTTCCGGTCGGTTGCGCGCCTGGCGCATCGGAACGGGGCGTAGCGCCCAAGCTGCGCCGCGCTCTGGCGCCTTGTGCACGGGTGCCGGCGGGCTGTCTAGGTCGGCGGCCCCCTCGGCGAGGCCGGTGCAGGGCGGCAGGATCGGCGGTTCCCGGTGCAGCGGCGCCGGGCGGCGGACGGCGAGGGTAATCTCCAGCGCCGCCCGCAGCAGGGCCAGCCGTCCCGGCGCGGCGAGGTAGAGCGGCCGCCAGGCAGGGCCGAAGCCGCGCTTGAACTGGAGAAGGCCGGGCGCGGCCAGCGCCTCTGCCCGGGTCTGGCCCAGAAGGCGGGCGAGGGCGCGCTGGAGAAGCGGCGGCAGATTCGGCACCGCGTCGAGCGACAGCCTAGGCGCGCCGGTCCTGCCAGCCTCGGCGATGCCTGCGGCGACCAGCAGCGCCATGGTGCCGCCGGGCGCGCCGGGGGCCTGCCGCATGAGGTCCAGGGTCCAGCCGCTGGCCGAGGCATGGAAGCTGGCAAAGCCGATCAGGCGCCCCTCGCGCCGGGCCAGGAAGACCTCTTGCCGGTACAGCAGGCGCGGCTCGAACCGGCCGATGGAGAAGCCGCGCTCGCCGCCGTGGCGGGCGGCCCATCCTGCCGCGAGCGCCGTCATCTCTTCGATAGGCAGGCTGCGGGTGGGACCTTCGATGCGGACACCGGCGCCCTCGGCCTGCCGCAGCTTGCGCCTGAGCTGGCGGCAGGCGGGTGTGTCGGGGGACCAGCTGGCCGGATCGAGCACCGCCTCGCGCGCGATGCGCAGCACGCGCCAGCCGCCGCGCCGCGCCTGCGCCGCCTGCGCCTTGGGGCAGCGGTAGAGCGCGGGCGTCAGCCCGAGCCGGGCGGCAAGATCGCGCAGATCCTCCAGCCGCGGGCGCCCAGAGGCGCGGCCCAGCGCGGCGAGCGTGCCGCCGGCGCGGCGGGCCAGCCAGCCCGCGCCGCGCCCGTCGAGCAGGATCGTGGCCCCCTGATGCGCGAGGCCCCAGCCGGCCTCGGGCGCGGCCTGAAGCGCGCGCAGCCGGTCGGAGCCCTCGAGCGGCCTCAGCGCCGGGGCGGGGCCGGGCCGCCCGCCGCGCAGGAGCAGCGGCAGCACAAGGGCCGCGGGCAGCAGGTGGTGAACGAGGCGGTAGGCCAGCACCGCGCCCAGAAGCTCGGGCTCCGGGATCTGCGGCAGCAGCGCGAGCAGCGTCAGCTCGAAGGCGCCGAGGCCGCCGGGACTTTGCGACAGCAGCCCCGCGCCCAGCGCCAGCGCGTAGGCGGCGAGGAACTGGGCCGGGGCCTCGGAGGCAAAACCCGGCAGCAGCACCGCGAGGACGAGACCGGCGGCGATCATGTCGGCGGCGGTCCAGAGCAGCATCGCCCCGCCGATCCGGGGCCCCAGACCGGGCAGCGCGCCGCCCGTCAGCGCCGGGCGGAGGCGGAAGATCAGAACGCCCAGCGCCGCGGCGAAGAGCAGCGCGAGGCCGATCTGCCCGCTGCGCAGCAGGCCGGCGCCGGTGACCAGCGCCCCAAGCGCGAGGATGAAGGACAGCGAGACCATCGCCGAGAGGCGGGTCAGCGTCCAGAGCCCCAGCTCCGGCAGCAGGCGCCAGCGCACCAGCGCCCCGCTCAGCGCGCCGAACCCCACGGCCTGCGTCACCGCCGCCGCGGCCATGCCGCAGCGCTGTGCGCGGCCCGGCGCGATGCCGGTGCCAAGCGCCCGGTGCAGCGCCACGTCGTAGCGGCCGACGGCGGCAAGGCTGAGCAGCGTGAAGAGGGCCGCGCCGGCCCAGGCGGCGGCGGGCAGGGCCCTGACCGAGGACAAGACATTCGTCACCCCGGCTTCGGACAGGCGTCCGGCCAGCAGCACGAGGCCCAGCGCCAGCGCAAGGATCGGCAACAGGCGGCCAGCCTGCCGGCGCAGGCGCGCAGACAGGCCCTGGCCCCGGTGAAGCGGGGGGTTCTGGGGGGGCATCGGCATCCTCTCCGGCAGACGGAGCCGGGATACTGCCGCGGCACCTGTGTCTGTGCCGGTCATAGCCAAGGGTGCCTGAAGGGCCGGTTAAGGGGCTGCGCCGCGCGGCCCGGGATGCGGGCCGCGGGGCGTCAGGTCAGACCTCGTCGCTGAGCTGCGCCTTCGCCTGCGCCGTCATTTCACGCATCTTGGTGCGGATCTCGTCCTCGCTGGCGCGGCCGTCGAGATCGGCCTTCAGCTTGCGGAAGACATCCTCGTCTCCGGCCTCCTGGAAGTCGGACTTGATGACCTCGCGCGCGTATTCGGCCGCGGCCTCTCCGTCATGGCCCATGACGCCGGCGGCCCAGAGGCCCAGCAGCTTGTTGCGGCGCGCCTCGGCGCGGAACTGCATTTCCGCATCATGTGCGAACTTGGCCTCGAAACTTTTCTCGCGGTCGTCGAAATCGGACATGAGGGGCCCTTCTGTGGCATGGCTGTTTGCCCCGACGATATGGTCGCGCAGGGCGATCCGATCAAGGCCGGGCCGCAGGCGGGCACGGGCCCGGCAGGCGTGCTTCCATTTCTCGCACGGCGGGCGTATACGCCGCGCAACGCGCTTGCGGCCCGGCCGCCGGCGCCGGACCTCATCGCTGGCATCGGAGAGCTTCATGGCGCGGCGCAAGAAACTGTACGAGGGCAAGGCCAAGATCCTTTACGAAGGGCCTGAGCCGGGAACGCTCGTGCAGCATTTCAAGGACGACGCGACCGCCGGCAACGGCGAGAAGAAGGACGTGATCGAAGGCAAGGGCGTGCTGAACAACCGCCTGAGCGAGTTCTTCATGACCGGCCTCAACGCCATCGGCGTGCCGACGCACTTCATCCGCCGCCTGAACATGCGCGAGCAGCTGATCCGGCAGGTCGAGATGATCCCGCTCGAGGTGATCGTGCGCAACTTCGCCGCCGGCTCCATGGCCAAGCGGCTGGGCCTTGAAGAGGGCGCCTCGCTGCCGCGGCCGATCATCGAGTTCTGCTACAAGGACGACAAGCTGGGCGATCCGCTGGTCCCCGAGGAATACGTGATCGCCTTCGGCTGGGCGAGCCAGCAGGATCTGGACGACATCGTCGCGATGGGTCTGCGGGTCAACGATTTCATGTCGGGCGTCATGCATGGCGTCGGCATCAAGCTGGTCGACTTCAAGATCGAGATCGGCCGGATCTGGGACGGCGATTACCCGCGCCTCGTCGTGGCCGACGAGATCAGCCCCGACAGCTGCCGGCTCTGGGATCTGGAGACCGGGCAGAAACTGGACAAGGACGTGTTCCGCCGCGACCTGGGCAGCCTGACGGATGCCTACACCGAGGTCGCGCGGCGCCTGGGCGTGCTGCCCAGCAATGTCACCCACAGGCCCCGGCCCACGCTCATCAACTGAGCGCGGCGAGGGGCGGCACGATGAAGAGAAGGCGGCGCGCATGAAGGCCCGGGTCGAGATCATGTTGAAACAGGGCGTCCTGGACCCGCAGGGCGAGGCGGTGCGTCACGCGCTTTCGGCGCTGGGGTTCGACGGCGTCGGCGGCGTCCGTCAGGGCAAGCTGATCGAGCTGGAGCTCGAGGACGGCCTCGCCGATCCCGAGGCGCTGGTGCGCGAGATGTGCGAGCGGCTGCTGGCCAATACGGTCATCGAATCCTACCGGATCGAGATCCCGGGGCAGGAGGGCCGCGCGTGAAGGCTGCGGTCCTCGTCTTTCCCGGATCGAACTGCGACCGCGACCTTGCCGTGGCGCTGAAGGGTGCCGGGGCCGAGGTCGAGATGGTCTGGCACAAGGACACGGCCCTGCCGCGAGGCATCGACCTCGTCGCGGTGCCGGGCGGCTTTTCCTTCGGGGACTACCTGCGCTGCGGCGCCATCGCCGCCAATTCGCCGGTCATCCGGTCGGTCGTGCAGCACGCGCAGCGCGGCGGCTACGTTCTGGGCGTCTGCAACGGCTTTCAGGTGCTGACCGAAAGCGGGCTGCTTCCCGGCGCGCTTATGCGCAACGCCGGGCTGCGCTTCGTCTGCCGCGAGGCCGCCCTGCGGACCGAGACCTCTGACAGCGCCTTCACCCGCGCCTATACCGCCGGCGCCGCGCTGCGCCTGCCGGTCGCGCATCACGACGGCAACTATGTCGCCGACAGCGAGACGCTGACGCGACTGGCCGCCGAGGACCGCGTCGCCTTCACCTATGCCGAGCCGGTCAACGGCTCGATGAACGACATCGCCGGTATCCTGAGCGAGAACCGCCGCGTGCTGGGCATGATGCCGCATCCCGAGCGGGCGGTGGATCCGGTGCAGGGCGGCGTGCACGGGCAGGCCCTGTTCCGCGGCCTCACCGCGGCCTTCGAGGCTGCCTGACCGCGGCTGGCCGCGGGATCCCGCGCGCGCAGGGCGGGTGAGGCGCGGCGCGCTTGCCCCGCGCCCCGGCGCAGAGGTACTCTAGCCGCCATGACGAGGTCACCCGATGCCCCGAAGCGCGACAGGCGCCGGTCCAGGCCGCTTTGGCCGCGGCTGTCGCTGGTGCTCTTCTGCCTCGTCGCGCTGGCTGTCGTTTGGGCCACCAATGTCTGGCTGACCCAGCGCTTTACCGAGAGCACGCGCAACCGGGCCGAGGTGCGGCTGACGCTTTACGTCGGCAACCTGATGGCCGAGCTGCAGCGAAACTCCATCGTACCGCAGCTTCTGGCCCGCGACGCGGAGCTGATCGGGGCGCTCAGCTCGAACGATTACTCCCGCTCGACCGCGCGGCTGCTGTCCTTCGTCGACGAGATCGGCGCCGCCTCCCTCATGCTCTATGACCGCGAGGGGCGCATCGTCGCCGCCACCGACCGTGAGCGGCTGGGCGAGACGCATCGCCGTGCGCCCTATTTCAGCGAGGCGATCGGATCGAACGCCACCGTCTTCACCAGCTTCCGGCGCGAGGGCGGGGCCTATGCCTTTCTCTATTCCCGCCGGATCGAGAGCCAGGGCAACACGCTGGGCGTGATCTCGGTCGAGGTCGATCTGGCCAAGCTTGAGCGAAGCTGGGCGGGCACCACCGATGCGGTGATCGTGACGGATGCCGAAGGCGAGGTGATCCTTTCGACCGAGCCGCGCTGGCGGGGCTTCCCCGAGGCCGATGCCCTGCGCCGGCAATCGGCGCCCGGCGCCATCGAGCGGGCGCTGCGTGTCACGCAGGATTGGGCCGCGCTGCCGATCGACGCCTACCTCAGCGGCGAGGCCGTGCTGCGCCGCGAGATGCGGGTGCCGTTCCAGGGCTGGACGATGATCGGCTACACCGCCTATTCCAGCGTGCGCGAGAAGGTGAACGGCGTTCTGGCGCTGGAGATCATGGGCTTCGCCATCCTGCTGGCCGGCGCCTTCTGGCTGTCCTCGCGCAAAAGCGCGATGCGGCTGGTCCTCGTACGGCGTGAAAGCGACCAGCTGCGGCAGCTGAACATGCGCCTGCAACGCGAGATCGCGCAGCGCCAGAAGGTCGAGCGCAACCTCGAAAGCGCAGAGCAGACCATCGCGCAATCGAGCAAGCTGGCCGTGCTGGGCGAGATGTCGGCCGCCGTCAGCCACGAGCTGAACCAGCCGCTGGCGGCGATGAAGACCTACCTCGCCGGGGCGCGCCTGCTGCTGCAGCGCCGCCGCCACGACGAGGCGCTGTCGAGCTTCCAGCGGATCGATGACCTGATCGACCGCATGGGCGCGATCACCCGCCAGCTGAAAAGCTACGCCCGCAAGGGGCAGGAGGCCTATGCCCCGCTCGACGTGCGCAGCGCCGTCTCTTCCGCGCTTGCGATGATGGAGCCGCAGCTCAAGACCCGCTCCGTCGGGATCGAGCGGTCGCTGCCGCCCGAGCCGGTGATGATCCTCGGCGACAGGCTGCGCCTCGAGCAGGTGATCATCAACCTGCTGCGCAACGCGCTCGACGCCACCAAGGAGCAGGCCGATCCGGTCATCGGCATCGAGCTGACGGCCGGCGAACGCATGGTCTTGACGATTCGTGATAACGGCCCGGGCATCGAGGATCTGGATGCTCTCTTCGAGCCGTTCTACACCACCAAACAACCCGGCGACGGCGTCGGTCTCGGCCTAGCGATCTCTTCCGGCATCGTGACCGACCTGGGCGGGCGCCTTACGGCGCGCAACGCCCGGGCCGGCGGCGCGATCTTCGAGGTCGAACTGCCGCTGATCGAGCAGCATGCCGCCGCCGCAGAATAACAAGGAGAGGCCATGAGCAAGGCGATGAAGGTCGCGATCGTCGACGACGAGAGGGACATGCGGCAGTCCGTCAGCCAGTGGCTGTCGCTGTCGGGGTTCGACACGGAAACCTATGCCAGCGCGGAAGAGGCGCTCAAAGCGCTTGGCCCCGATTACCCGGGCATCGTCGTCTCGGACATCAAGATGCCGGGCATGGACGGCATGCAACTGCTCAAGCGGCTGAAAAGCGTGGATTCCACGCTGCCGGTCATCATGATCACCGGGCACGGCGACGTGCCCATGGCGGTCGAGGCGATGCGCGTCGGCGCTTTCGATTTCCTTGAAAAGCCCTTCAATCCCGACCGGATGACGGAGCTTGCCAAGAAGGCGACGCAGGCCCGCCGCCTACAGCTGGACAACCGCGCCCTGCGCAAGGAGCTGTCGGACGGCAGCGCCCTGATGAGCAAGCTGATCGGCACCTCGCCGGTGATGGAGCGTCTGAAGGAGGATATCCTCGATCTGGGCCAGGCCGACGGCCATGTCCTGATCGAGGGCGAGACCGGGACCGGCAAGACCCTCGTCGCGCACGCCCTTCATGCCGTCGGCAGCCGCGCGGCGAAGAAGTTCGTCCTGCTCAGCTGCGCCGCGTACGACGACGAGCGGCTGGCGCTGCGCCTCTTCGGCCCCGCCGGGGAAGGCGATCCGCTGCCCGCGCTGGAAGAGGCGCGCGGCGGCACGCTGGTGCTCGAGGACATCGAATCGCTTAGCCAGGGCCTGCAGGCGCGGCTTCTGACGGCGATCAACGAGCAGGGCACCCCGTCCGAGACGCGGATCGTCGCGATCTGCAACCTTCAGGACGAGGGCAAGACCTGCCAGGACGTGATGCGGCAGGACCTTTATTACCGCCTCGCGGCGCTGAAGATCGTCGTGCCGCCGCTGCGCCAGCGCGGCGAGGATATCCTGACCCTCTTCACCCGCCTCAGCGATCAATACGCGGATGAATACGGCTGCGACGCGCCCGAGCTTTCGGCGCAGGAGGCGGCGCAGCTTCTGCAGGCGCCCTGGCCGGGCAACGTGCGCCAGCTGAACAACGTCGCCGAGCGGGCGGTGCTGCAGAACCGCCGCGGCTCGGGCTCCATCGCCTCCCTGCTGATGACAGGCGAGGGGGAGCAGACGGAGCAGGCGATGACCACCGAGGGCAAGCCGCTCAAGGAGTTCGTCGAGGCCTTCGAGCGTATGCTCATCGACAATACCATGCGCCGCCACAAGGGCAGCATCGTCGCCGTCATGGACGAGCTGTGCCTGCCGCGCCGGACGCTGAACGAAAAGATGGCGAAATACGCCCTCCAGCGCTCTGACTACCTGTAACGGCCCAGACGGGGGCGGCGGCGCCGGGCCGCGCCCCCGCGGGCCAAGGATTGCAAGGCCAGTGCAGGCGCCTCTGCATTGGTCATTGTAACACCCCTTCAACTGTCGTTATGTAGGCAGTACCGGGAAGGCGCCGCCAGACGACGCCGCCCGACGGATTTTCCGCCCGACTGGACCCCCAGACGAGACGGACGACACCGGCCCCAGAGACGTCAGCGTCCGGTGGGCCCGGAACAACCCTGCCAGTGGCCCTGCGTCGCGGCAGGTCATCAATCGGCGGAGATGCTCCGCCAGGGAAGAACCGCGATGCAACGCGTGCGACTTACAGGCGACCGAGGTGAGGCCCCAAGGGGCCCCGGCGGCGCTGGCACGGGTATCGCCTCAATCAGACACGCCGGGATGACGCGGCCCCTTTCGGGGGCGCCGCCGTGCCTGTCGTGCGATCGGATACAATGGCAAAGAAAATGCTCATCGATGCCACCCACGCGGAAGAGACCCGCGTCGTGGTGGTCGACGGAAACAAGGTCGAGGAATTCGATTTTGAAAGCGCGGCGAAGCGTCAGCTCGCCGGCAACATCTACCTCGCGAAGGTAACGCGGGTCGAGCCGTCGCTGCAGGCGGCCTTCGTCGATTACGGCGGCAACCGGCACGGCTTCCTCGCCTTCGCCGAGATCCACCCCGACTACTACCAGATCCCCGTGGCCGACCGCGAGGCGCTGCTCGAGGAAGAGCGCGCCTATGCCGAGAGCCTCCACGAGGAGGACGAGGAAAAGGACGCCAAGCCGCGTCGCCGGTCGCGCGCGGCCAAGACGGCCGATGACGCCATCGCCCGCGACGAGGGTGAAGAGCCCGCTGGCATGGAGACCCTCGGCGACGACGACGACACCGAGGACGACGACATCGAATCCGTCGCCGACGAGGACGAGAGCGACGAGGTCCGTCCCGCCGCCCGCAAGGCCCGTCCGCGCCGCTACAAGATCCAGGAGGTCGTCAAGGTCCGGCAGATCATGCTGGTCCAGGTCGTCAAGGAAGAGCGCGGCAACAAGGGCGCGGCGCTGACCACCTACCTTTCGCTAGCCGGCCGCTACTGCGTCCTGATGCCGAACACCGCCCGTGGCGGCGGCATCAGCCGCAAGATCACCAATGCCGCCGATCGCAAGAAGCTCAAGGAAATCGCCGGCAGCCTCGAGGTGCCGAAGGGCGCCGGGCTGATCGTGCGCACCGCCGGATCGCAGCGGACCAAGTCCGAGATCAAGCGTGACTACGAGTTCCTTCAGCGCCAGTGGGAGCAGATCCGCGCCACCACGCTGGAATCCATCGCGCCGGTGCTGATCTACGAGGAGGGGGACCTGATCAAGCGCTCGATCCGCGACCTCTACAGCCGCGAGATCGACGAGGTCATCGTCGAGGGGGCCCAGGGCTACCGCACGGCCAAGGACTTCATGAAGATGATCGTCCCCAGCCATGCCCGCAACGTGAAGCCCTATGCCGATCCGATGCCGCTTTTCGCGCGGCACCAGGTCGAAAGCACGCTGACCGGCATGTTCAACCCGGTCGTGCAGCTGCCCTCCGGCGGCTACATCGTGATCGGCATCACCGAGGCGCTGGTCGCCGTCGACGTGAACTCCGGCCGGGCGACGAAAGAAGGCTCGATCGAGCAGACCGCGCTCAAGACCAACCTTGAGGCCGCCGAAGAGGTGGCCCGCCAGATGCGCCTGCGCGATCTCGCCGGTCTGGTCGTCATCGACTTCATCGACATGGACGAGCGCAAGAACAACGCCGCCGTCGAGAAGCGGATGAAGGACAAGCTGAAGTCCGACCGCGCGCGCATCCAGGTTGGCCGCATCTCGGGCTTCGGCCTGATGGAGCTCAGCCGTCAGCGCCTGCGGCCCGGCATGCTCGAGGCGACGACGCAGCCCTGCGCCCATTGCCACGGCACCGGCCTGATCCGCTCGGACGAGAACGTCGCGCTCGGCATCCTGCGCAGCCTCGAGGAAGAGGGCACGCGCGGGCGGTCGAAGGAAGTTCTGCTGAAGGTGCCCTATGGCGTCCTGAACTTCCTCATCAACTACAAGCGCGAGCATATCGCCGCGATCGAGCAGCGCTACGACATGGCGGTGCGGCTGGAAGGCGACGGTGCGCTGATCGCGCCCGACTTCTCGATCGAGAAGTTCAAGACCGCGACGCGCGTGCTGCCCGAGCTGGTGCCGGCGATGGAGCTGGCCCAGGCGATCCCGGGCGAGGACGACAACCTGCCCTACGACGAGCCCGAGGAAGAGGAAGAGGCGCCGGAACCCGCGCAGGAGGCTGCCTCCGAGGCGCGCTCCGGCGGCGAGGACTCCTCTGACGACAGCGACGAGGACGGCAAGCCGAAGAAGAAGCGTCGTCGGCGTCGGCGTCGGCGGGGCGGCAACGGTGAGAACGGCGACAACGGCGAGTCCGGGGATCAGTCCTCCGACGACGACGGCGACGATGCCGCCGCGCAGGAGGCCTCCGAGCCTGCCGCGCAGACCGAGGCCCCGGCCACGGATGAGGGCGAGCAGCCCGCGAAGAAGCCGCGCCGCAGCCGGTCGCGCCGCCGCAAGGCCGATCCGGCCCCCGAGGCCGCAGAGGCCCCCGCGGAGCAGCCGGGCGAGGCCGAGGCCGCACCCGAGGCCGCCGTGCCGAACACGCCGCTGCCCTCGACCGAGCAGCCCGAGCCGGCTGCCGCTGAGGCAGAGATGCCCGGCCCGCTCTCCGGCCCCGAGCCGGTGGTGACGGAGACCGCCGCGGCGGAAGAGCCCGCGCCGGAGCCGGCAGCCGCCGAGCCCGCGCCGGCAGCCGCCGAAGAGGCCGCCCCGGCCGAAGAGAAAAAGCCCGCGCGCCCGAAGCGGCGTGGCTGGTGGGCCCTCGGCCGCTGAGGCCAGGCGCGCTTTCGACCTTGAACGGGCGGCCCTAGGGCCGCCCGTTCTGCTTTCGGATCAGGTGAACCTGGCTGCCGCCCTCGTCGCTGGCGCCAAGGTAGTCGTGACCGGCCTCGGCGCAAAAATGCGGCATGTCGATCAGCGCCACCGGATCGTCGGCCAGCACCCGCAGCACCGCGCCTGGCGGCATCGCCCGCAGCCGCTTCTGCGCCCGCAGCACCGGCAGGGGGCAGCGCATCCCGCGTGTGTCGATCTCTTCCGGTGTCGTCATGCGCGGGGGATGTCGAAACCGGCCGGGGCCAGTTCGAAGCCGTCGAAGGTGAAGCCCGGGCTGACGGTGCAGGAGACGAGGGTCCAGGCCCCCGTGCTGCGCGCGGATTGCCAGGCCCGGGGCGGCACGATGCGTTGCGGCAGCGCGCCGCCTGCGATGTCGGGCCCGAGAGGCAGGTCCTCCGCCGGGCCGTCCTCTGTCGCGGCCAGTGACAGGATCAGCGGCGCGCCGGCGTGGTAGTGCCAGATCTCGGTCGCATCGACGCGGTGCCAATGGCTCCGCTCGCCCTCTGCCAGCAGGAAGAGGATTGCGGTGCCGGAGGGACGCTGGCCCTCTGCGGCCTCGGCCTTCCAGGTCTGGCGGTAATGCCCGCCCTCGGGATGCGGCGCGAGGTCGAGGCGGTGGATGATGTCTTCAGCGGTCAGGGTCTGTGTCATGCATCCCGGTCTAGCGCAGGCAGGCCCCGCCGGACCAGCGGTCAGAAGCGCGCCGTCAGCGCCGTCTCGTTCGCCTCGATCCGCAGCCTGCGGCCAAGCTGGGACAAGACCTGCGGCAGCAACAGGAAGTGGACATGGGACGGGGGGAGCCCATCCGCCGGGCGCGGCGGGGCTGTCAACCTGTCCCAGAGCGCGGGGTCCCGGTTCAGCCGCTTGGCGGTGACCTCGATGGTCCAGGTGTCGCCATTCTCGACCTTGATGGTGCCGCCAGCGGTCATCGCTGTCTCGCAGCACTGCATCAGCAGGAAAACGGCGCGCAGATCGGCGCGGTGATGCGCCGCCTCACTGCGCCAGTCGTACTGGATGCGGCTGCCGCGCTGCAGCTCTTCGAGCAGGGTCCGTATCTCCCGGCTGGCGATGCTCTGCCCTTCGCCCGGCGCGCCGAAGGCGATGCGGAAGAAGCGGATGCGCGCCATGGCGGCGGCGACGCTTTCGCTGACCAGCGCCAGCTCCGGCGAGGAGCCGGCCTGCAGGCCCAGAAGCTCGGCCCCGCCGGCGATGGCGCTGAGCGGATTGACAAGATCGTGGCAGATGCGCGAGCAGGCAAGGGCGACCGGGTCGAGCGTGTCATCGGCCAGCTCCTTCACCCCCTGGCTCACGAGGCGACCATGAGCGACGAGACGCGGCACCTGGGCACGAATGCGATCCTGTCGCCCGGCATGATCGTCCGGCATCCCGATCGCCCGGACTGGGGCGACGGGCAGGTGCAATCGATGATCGGCGGAAGGATCACGGTGAATTTCCGGGATGAGGGCAAGGTGACGATCGACAGTTCCCGTGTCGCTTTGATCATCCTGTCCACCTGATCCTTAACAATTGGTTATGGTCGCGCGGATACAACCCAGGGTAGCGGCGGGGGCACGCCTGTCAATGCCGGCCCTGTTGCCATCGCACCGGGCCGGTCCTAGGAGGGCGGCACCCCGTTCCTGCCGAAGACGAGGCCGATGACGCGCCCGCAGCCCCGCCAGGCCCCCGCGACGCCCCAGCCGCGCTTTTCGCTGCGCCTGGCGCGCGATGCGGCGGATCGCGCCGCGGCCGAGCGGCTGCGCTACGCCGTCTTCGTCGAGGAGCTGGGCGGGGACGGCCCGCTCGTCGATCATGCCGCCCGGCGCGAGCGGGACGCCTTCGACGATCATGCCACACAGCTTCTGCTGCTGGACGAGACGCGCGCGCCGGAAGAAGCCGTGGTCGGCCTCTACCGGCTGATGGACGATGCGGCGGCGGTCGCTGCCGGGCGCTTCTACACGGAGGCGGAGTTCGACCTTGCGCCGCTCAGGGCGAGTGGCCGCAGCCTGCTGGAGCTGGGGCGATCCTGCCTGCATCCGCAGTACCGCGGCGGGCCGGCGATGATGCATCTGTGGCAAGGGCTTAGCGCCCATGTCTCGGACCACGGATACGAGGTGCTCTTCGGCACCGCCTCCTTCCACGGCACCGACCTTGCGGCGCTGGCAGAGCCTCTGTCCCTGCTTCAGGAGGCGCATCTGGCCCCGGCGGACCTGCGCGTGTGCGCGCGCGGCGGCGCGGTTCTGCCGGCGCCGGCAGGGCCGGTCGACCGCCGCCGGGCCATGCTGGCGATGCCGGCGCTGATCAAGGCCTACCTGCGGCTTGGCGGCAAGGTCGGCGAGGGGGTCTTCGTCGACCGGGCCTTCAACACCACCGATGTCTGCATGATCCTCGACGCCGCGCAGGTCACGCCGCAGGGGCGGCGGTTTTACGAAGCGCCCCAGCCGGGATGACGGAACGGCCTGTCACGGTGCAGCAGGCGGGCCCCACCTGGCAGGGGCCGCCGCCGCCAGAGGGGGCGGCCCCGGGCCTGGCGGGCTGGCTGCGCGCGCTGCGCCGCGGTGTGCCGCTGGCCCTTCTGATGGTGACGGGCCTCGTGCTGACGCTGCTCCTGCGCCCGGCGGAGCGGCTGATCTGGGGGCTGCGGCGCCCGGTGACGCCCTGGATCACGCGGGCCGTCTGCCGCGGATCGCTCTGGCTTCTGGGCCTGCCTCTGAGGGTCGAGGGGCAGCCGATGCGGCAGGGCGGCGCCATCGTCGCCAACCATTCAAGCTGGCTCGACATCCTTGTGCTGAACGCGCCCGCGCGGGTCTATTTCGTCAGCAAAGAAGAGGTGGCCTCCTGGCCCGGCATCGGCTGGCTCGCGCGCGCGACCGGCACGCTTTTCATCCGCCGCGACCGGCGCGAGGCCTCGGCGCAGGTCGCGCTGCTCGGCGCGCGGCTGCGGGCCGGGCACCGGCTGGTGCTGTTCCCCGAGGGGACATCGACTGACGGGCGGCGGGTGCTGCCCTTCAAGCCGACGCTGCTGGCCGCCTTCGCCGCGCCGGGTGTCGAGACGCTTTGGCTGCAGCCCGCAAGCCTCGCCTATCACGCGCCCGAGGGCAGCGATCCGCGCTTCTACGGCTGGTGGGGCGAGATGAACTTTGGCGCGCATCTGCTTCAGGTGCTTGCGCAAAAGCGGCAGGGCAGGGTGGTCCTGCGCTATCACCCGCCGCAGCGGGCGGGCGATGCGCCGAACCGCAAGGTGCTGGCCCGCGCGCTTGAAGAGGCCGTGCGCTCCGGCCTGCCTCTCGCGGAGACGGATCAGGTCAGCGCGTCGTAGATCCCGCGCAGGGCCGCGGCGGGATCGGCCTCGCCCCAGATCTCCTCGCGCAGCGAGAAGAAGTCCGTCACCGGCGCCAGCGCCCTGAGCGTGACCGGATCGAGCGCGCCCTCGGCCACCACCGGCAGCTCGATCATCTCGCTCCACCAGCCGAACATCTCGGCCTCGGCGCGGGCGCCGCCGCCCAGCGCCGTCTCGCCCGCCGGGCCGAAGGCGACGTAATCGGCGCCCGCCTCGCCGGCGGTCATCCCGTCGTGCCGCGAGGTGCCGCAGAAGGCGCCGACGATGGCATCCTCGGGCAGCGCCTTGCGCGCTTTGCGGACCTGCCGCGGCCCGTCGGACAGGTGGACGCCGTCAAGGCCCAGCCGCTCGGCCAGCAGCCAGTGATCGGTGATCACCAGCGGGATGTCGCGGGCATGGGCGATCTCGCGCAGGGTATCGGCGGCGCGGGCGATCGCATCCTCGTCGCGTGTGGCCAGATCCAGCCGCAGGCAGGCCACCGGCACGGCATCGAGGCAGGCCTCGAGGCGCGGAACGAAGGTCTCGAGGTCGATCTCGGGCGGCGAGACGAGGTAAAGCTGCGGCTGATCGGTCATGGAGCCTCCTGAGCGATATCCGGCGCCTGTTACCGGCCCGCGCGGCAAAAGGCGAGGGGGCGGGTTGCCCCCCGGGCCCGGCAGCGGGTAAGACCCCGCGTCCCCATCAGGAGTGCCGCCATGCCGCCCGTCTTCGTCCTGATCCGCCCGCAGATGGGCGAGAACATCGGTGCGGCCTCGCGGGCGATGTGGAATTTCGGACTCGACCGGATGCGCCTTGTCGCGCCGCGTGACGGCTGGCCCAACCCCAAGGCCACCGCCATGGCCAGCGGCGCGGGGCGGCTGCTGGACGGCGCGATGCTGACCGAGGACACGCCCGCCGCCGTGTCCGATTGCACCTATGTCTATGCCACGACCGCGCGTCCCCGCGGCCTGACCAAGCCGGTGCTGACGCCCGAGGTCGCGATGGCCGATGCCGCCGAACGCGCGGCGCGGGGCGAGCAGACCGCCGTGCTGTTCGGCCCCGAGCGGGCGGGGATGGAGAACGACGACATCGCGCTGGCCAATGCCATCGTTTCGGTGCCGGTGAACCCCGAGTTCGCCTCGCTCAACCTCGCGCAATGCGTGCTGCTCATGGCCTATGAATGGCGGCGCGCCGAGGGCACCGCAGAGGCGCGGCGGGTCGAGATGGCGGGGGCGGACTGGGCCACACAAGGCGACGTGGCGCATCTGGCGGGCCATTGGGAAGAGCGGCTGGAAGAGGCCGGCTTCTTCTTTCCCGAGGGCAAGGCGCCGCATATGAAGATGACCCTGCGCAATCTCTTCAGCCGCATGCCGCTGACCCGGCCCGACGTGCAGATCCTGCACGGCATCATGCGCCAGATGGTCCGCTGGAAGGACCGCGGCTGACATCGTCGCGGCATGAAGGCGCGGCATCCGGACGCCTTGTGGCAAGGGGGCGGCTGGCCTAGGTTGCCCGCGCTTTGACAGGAGAGTGCCGCATGGCGAAACCGTCCCGCCCCGTGTTCCAGGATGTGACCACCGACCAGCGGGCGACCGCCACGCCGGGCGGCATCGACCGCGGCCGCCGCGACGCGCGCGGCGCGCTGCGCATCTGGCTGGCGGTGCTCTTCGTCATGGTCGTCGCGATCATCGCCGTCGGCGGCGCGACCCGCCTGACCGATTCGGGCCTGTCGATCACCGAATGGGCCCCCGTCACCGGGGCGATCCCGCCGATGAATGCCGCCGACTGGCAAAGCGAGTTCGACGCCTACCGCGCCAGCCCCCAGTACGAGCTGATGAACGAGGGCATGAGCCTGTCGCAGTTCCAGTCGATCTACTGGTGGGAATGGGGGCACCGGCAGCTTGGCCGGACCATCGGTCTCGTCTGGTTCCTCGGCTTTGCCTTCTTCGCCGCGACGCGGCGGGTGCCCGCGGGCTGGACCTCGCGCCTTCTGACGATCGGTGTGCTTGTGGGCCTGCAGGGTGCGATCGGCTGGTGGATGGTCTCCAGCGGGCTCGAGGCAGGGCAGGTCACCGTCGCATCCTACCGGCTGGCGACGCACCTTGGCCTCGCCTTCGGGATCCTCGGGCTGATCGCCTGGTACATCCTGCGTCTCGGGCGCCGCGAGGCAGAGCTTCTGCAGGCCCGCCGCGCCGGCGAGCGGCGGCTGTTCGGCGGGGCGACGGGGCTGATGCACCTGATGATGCTGCAGATCCTGCTCGGCGCTCTGGTGGCGGGCATCGACGCCGGGCGCGCCTTTCCGACCTGGCCCTCGATGAACGGGGACTTCTTCCCGGCCAATGCCTTCTATGTCCCGGACGGCGGCGCCACATGGCGCGCCTTCTTCGAGAACCCGGGCCTCGTGCAGTTCATCCACCGGATGGCAGGCTACCTGCTCGCCGCGCTTGCCGTTGTCGTCGTGCTGCGCGCGCGCCGCTCGCCGCATCCCGCGACGCGGGCGGCGGGCTGGATGATGCTCGCCATGGTCGCGCTGCAGATCGTGCTTGGCATCGTCACGGCGCTGACGGCGGCGCATCTGCATGTCGCGCTGTCGCACCAGTTCGGCGCCGTGCTGCTCTGGGTGCTGATCCTGCGGCTGCGATTCCTTGCCCGCTATCCCTATGGCACCAGCATCCGAGGTACGCGATGACCGCTTTCGACGATCTCATGGCCTTCCAGCGCGAGACCGAGGCGCTGGCGCAGGTCGCCGGCCGGCTCGGCTGGGACCAGGAGACGGTGATGCCCCGCGGCGCTGCCGAGCAGCGCGGCGAGGAGAATGCGGCGATGGAGGGCGTGCTGCACGCCCGGCGCACCGATCCGCGTATCGCGGACTGGCTGGAGGCCGCGCAGCCCGAAGGCCCCGCGCAGCAGGCGATGCTGCGCGAGATCCGCCGCGATCTGGACCGCGCGACCAAGGTGCCGGCGAAGCTGGCGGCCGAGATCGCGCGCACGACCTCCCTCGGGCACGGCATCTGGGCCGAGGCGCGCGCCGCCGAGGACGTCGCCGCCTTCCTGCCCACGCTCGAGCGGATCGTGGCGCTGCGCCGCGAAGAGGCCGCCGCCCTCTCTGAGGGTGGCGATCCCTACGACGCGCTTCTCGACAGCTACGAGCCGGGGATCACCGGCGCCCAGCTCGATGCGCTGTTCGGCGCGATGCGCCCCCGCCTCGTCGCGCTGCGCGGGGCCGTGCGCGAGGCGGCGCCGGCGCCGGCTCTGGAGGGGCACTTCGCCGAAGAGCCGCAGATGGCCCTGACGCGCGAGCTGGCGCTGGCCTTCGGCTACGACCTGTCGCGGGGCCGGATCGACAAGGCGGTGCATCCCTTCTCCTCGGGTTCGGGGCAGGATGTGCGGATCACCACGCGGACCCAGCCCGACGATCCATTCAACGCGATCTATTCGACGATCCACGAGGTCGGCCATGCCGCCTACGAGCAGGGCGTCGATCCGGCCTACCTGCTGACGCCGCTGGGTCGCGGCGCCTCCATGGGCGTGCACGAAAGCCAGAGCCGCATCTACGAGAACCAGATCGGCCGCAGCCGCGCCTTCACCGGCTGGCTCTTCGGGCGGACGCAAAGCCATTTCGGCGACCTCGGGCTGGCCGATGCCGAGGCCTTTCATGCGGCGGTCAACCGCGTGGCGGACACCTATATCCGCACCGAGTCGGATGAGCTGCAGTACAATCTGCACGTCATGCTGCGGTTCGACCTTGAGCGGGCGCTGATCTCGGGCGATCTGCCCGTGCGAGATCTCGAAGCGGCCTGGAACGACCGCTTCGAGGCGGATTTCGGCTTTGCCGTCGACCGTCCCAGCCATGGCGTGCTGCAGGATGTGCATTGGTCCGAGGGATTGTTCGGGTACTTTCCGACCTATGCCCTGGGCAATGTCTATGCCGGCTGCCTCGAGGCCGCGATGCGGCGGGATCTGCCGGATCTCGATGCGGCGCTTGCCCGGGGCGACACCGGGCCGGCGACGGGCTGGCTGCGGCAGGCGGTGCAACGGCACGGCGCGCTGCGCCTGCCGCGCGAGACCATCGAGGCCGCGACCGGAGAGGCGCCGACGCCCGAGCCGCTGCTGCGCTATCTCGAAGAGAAGTTCTCGGCCCTTTACGGGCTGTAGCGCATAAAAAAAGGCCGAAGCAAAGCTCCGGCCCAGGATCGGGAGAAGCGGGACCTAGCTTCTCCAGAATGGCTTCAGCGCCTCGCCGCGCATCTCGACGTGGTCGATGCCGATGTCGCGCATCAGGTGCGGCTCGAGCAGGGAGAGCTGGCGACGGCTGCGCGCGCGCTCGCGCCAGCGCGCCAGAAGGACGGCGAGGGGCTTGTGGGTGGCCCGGCGGTGCGGCGCATCGGGCAGGGAGATGGCAGGACGCATGACGGAAATGACACACCTATTGTATTGAAACAAGTTTCGTGATCTGATAAATCATAGATACAATCCTCGCCAGCGAAGGTCCAATACATTATTGTGACGGATACAATCTGGTTTCCTGACCCCGACCCGCGAGCCGCGACGCGTCATGGCGGCATCAATGCCGCCATTCGCGAGGCCATCGCCGAGGGGGTGCTGCCGGTAGGGCATCGGCTGCCGCCGGTCCGCGAGGTGGCCTACCGCCTTGGCGTGACGCCGGGCACCGTTGCACGGGCCTACCGCGACCTCGTGGAGGATGGCCTTCTCGCGGCGCAGGTCGGGCGCGGCACCTTCGTCGCCGATCCCGGCGAGGCAGAGGCCGGAGCCGGCCCCTCGCAGGAGGCGCCACAGGAGGAGCCGCAGGACGAGCCGGCGCCACTGCTGCCGGACCTACGGGCGGGGATGCTGAACCTCGCCACCGCGCAGGTCGCGGACGTGGGGCAGGGCGCGATGCTGCACCGGCTGATGACCTCGCTCCCGGCGCCGAAGCCGGGTGACTGGATCGGCTATCCGCAGCCGGCCGGAGATGCCGCCCTGCGCGCCGCGCTTGCCGATTGGCTGGCGCGCCCCTCCTACGGCCGGGTGGGGCCCGATGTGCTGGTGCCGACGATGGGCGCGCAGCACGGGCTGGTGGTGCTGTTCCAGATGTTGCTGCGGGGGCCGCATCCTGTCGTCGCCACCGAGGAACTGGCCTATTCCGGCATCCGCCATGCCGCCGGACTGACCCGGGCGCAGGTGGTGGGCGTTCCGATGGATGCCGAGGGGCCGCTGCCGGATGCGCTCGACCGGGTGCTGCGCGACAGCGGCGCCCAGATATTCTGCACCACCGCCGAGGCGCATAACCCGACCACCGTGCGCACCAGCCCCGAGCGGCGCCAGGCGGTGGCCGAGATCGCGCGGCGCCGGGCGGTGCAAATCGTCGATGACGATTGCTTCGGTGCCGGCGGCATGGAGGCCGGCTACCGCGTGCTCGCACCGGACCGCAGCTGGATCGTGACCTCTGTGTCCAAATCCCTCAGCCCCGAGCTGCGGCTCGGCGTGGTGCTGACGCCCGAGGGGCGGGCGACTGACCTGCGCGCCACCGTGCAGCGGCAGATCTACGGCCTGCCGCGCCCCCTGACGGAGCTGGGGACAGCCGTCCTCGCCTCGGGTGAGGCCGCGCGGGTGCGGCGGGCGGTCCATGCGACGATCGCGCAGCGCAATGCCATCGTGCAGCGCGAGTTGGGGGCCTACGGTGTGGTCACCCGCGACAAGGTGCCCTTCGCCTGGCTGCCGATGCCCAAGGGCTGGCGCGCCTCGACCTTTGTCCGCGCGGCCGAGGGGCAGGATATCCGCCTGCGCGCGGCGGATGAATTCGCACTGATCGGCGGCCTTGCCCCCAATGCGGTGCGGCTTTCGGTGACCGGCGAGGCGCAGGAGGCGCGGCTGGTGGCCGGGCTGTCGCGCCTCCTGGCGCTTCTGGAGGCGGCGCCACCGGTGCTGGAGGCCTGAATTATGGGGTATAATAATACCTTATTTTCAAGTCACTGATTTACCTATATAAATCACGAAAGCCCGCTCTTGACTGCGACAGGCGTACAGGTAAAACCCGGCTCATCGAATTTGCGCCGCGCGGGGCCGACCCACGCGGCGTTTGCAATCAAGGACGACGCAATGAAAACCTTTTCCGCGACTCCGGCGGATATCGAGAAGAAGTGGATCGTGATCGACGCCGAGGGCGTCGTTCTCGGCCGCCTCGCCTCGATCATCGCCATGCGTCTGCGCGGCAAGCACAAGCCTAGCTTCACGCCGCACATGGACATGGGCGACAACGTCATCGTCATCAACGCCGACAAGGTGCAGCTGACGGGGCGCAAGCGCGAAGAGCACCACTACTGGCACACCGGCCACCCGGGCGGCATCAAGTCGCGCACGAAGGCCGAGATCCTCGAGGGCAAGCACCCCGAGCGGGTCGTCGAGCTGGCCGTCAAGCGCATGCTGCCCGGCGGTCGCCTGAGCCGTCAGCAGATGACCCATCTGCGCATCTTCGCCGGCACCGAGCACGGCATGGACTCGCAGAAGCCCGAGGTTCTGGACGTGAAGTCCATGAGCAAGAAGAACACGAGGACTCTGTAATGGCCGAACAAGTCAACTCTCTGGAAGAGCTCGGCGAGGCGGTCACCGCCGAGGCCGGCGGCGTTCTGGGCACCGAAGCTGCGGACGAAACCCCGCGCGAGCCCGTGCGCGACGAGCAGGGCCGCTCCTATGCCACCGGCAAGCGGAAGGACGCGGTCGCCCGCGTCTGGATCAAGCCGGGCAACGGCACGGTCACCGTCAACGGCAAGCCGATCGACACCTACTTCGCCCGTCCGGTGCTGCAGATGATCCTGCGCCAGCCGTTCCAGGTGGCCGGTGTCGAGGGTGAGTTCGACGTCTATGCCACCGTCAAAGGCGGTGGCCTCTCGGGCCAGGCCGGTGCGGTCAAGCATGGCGTCTCGCGCGCCCTGCAGCTGTACAACCCCAGCCTGCGCGGCGCGCTCAAGGCCGCCGGCTTCCTGACCCGCGACAGCCGCGTGGTCGAGCGGAAGAAGTACGGCCGTGCGAAAGCTCGCCGGAGCTTCCAGTTCTCCAAGCGCTGATCTGCCGCGCTTTGTCCAAGCTTTGCGGGCCGCCCATCGGGCGGCCCGTTTGCGTTCCGGGCCGCAGTGCCGATCTGCCGCAGGAACGCGATTTTCTTTGCCGCCACCCATTCCAGAAGGGGCCTGCCGGGGTACACTCGCTGCGATCCCGGAGAAGTGATCACTTCGACGGGACCCATGACGACGCAGCACAGGAGGAGCTCGCCCTTGTCGAACAGGATCCCACAGGACCGTTTCTGGATATTCCCGAAGGTCAACAGACCGGTCTTCATCGTCTCGGCGGGGCTGATCATCAGTTTCATTATCTTCGGCGCGCTGTTCAACGATCTGGCGAACGAGGTCTTCGTCGGCACGCAGAACTTCCTCGCGGGGGAATTCGGCTGGGCGATGATCATCATCGTCAACCTGATGGTGCTGCTGGTACTTTTTCTCGGCCTCGGGCCCTTCGGGGACGTCCGGCTGGGCCGGATGGACGAGGAGCCGGAGTATTCGGTCTTCTCCTGGACCGCGATGCTGTTCAGCGCCGGCATCGGCATCGGCCTGATCTACTGGGGCGTCTCGGAGCCGCTGTACCACTTCTTCGCCGCCCCGCTGGCAGATAGCGAGACGGTCGAGGCGGCGCAGGAGGCCATGGCCATCAGCTTCATGCACTGGGGCTTCCACGCATGGGCCATCTACGCGGTGGTTGGTCTGGCGCTGGCCTACTACCACTTCCGCAAGGGGCTGCCGCTGTCGATCCGCTCGACGCTCTACCCGCTGATCGGCGACCGCATTTACGGGTTCTGGGGCAATGTCGTCGACATCGTCGCGGTCTTCGGCACGATGTTCGGCATCGTCACCTCGCTGGGGCTTGGCGCCACGCAGGTCAATGCGGGTCTGACCGACCTCTTCGGTGTGCCCGATGCGGCCTGGGTGCAGATCCTGATCATCGCCTTCATCACCGGCCTTGCGACCATCTCGGTGCTGGCCGGCCTCGACGGCGGGATCAAGCGGCTCAGCAGCATCAACATCGTGCTGACGCTGATCTTCCTGGCCTTCATGGTGATCGTCGGGCCGACGCTGTTCATCTTCGACAGCTTCGTCGAGAACTACGGCTATTACCTGTCGCGCTTCGTTCAGCTGGGCACTTGGTCCGAAGGCTGGGTCGGCGGCAACGAGAGCAACGACTGGCAGGTCGGCTGGACCGTGTTCTACTGGGCCTGGTGGGTCAGCTGGGCCCCCTTCGTCGGCGTGTTCATCGCGCGGATCAGCCGCGGCCGCACGGTGCGCGAGTTCATGGTCGGCGTCATGCTGATTCCCTGCACGATCATGTTCTTCTGGTTCACGGCCTTCGGCGGCACGGCGATCGACATCTCGCTCTCCGGCGATCCGACCCTGATCGAGGCGACGCGCGAGAATTACGCCAACACCATGTTCGCGCTTCTCGAATACTTCCCGCTGTCGAGCGTGACCTCGCTTTTCGCGACGGTTCTGATCGTCATGTGGTTCGTCACCAGCTCCGACTCGGGCAGCTTCGTCATCGACATGCTGACGGCGGGCGGCGATCCCAACCCGCCGAAGATCCAGCGCGTGTTCTGGGCGGTCTCCGAAGGTGCCGTCGCCTCCGTCCTGCTGCTGGCGGGCGGGCTTGGTGCGCTTCAGGCTGCTGCGGTGGTTGCGGGGTTCCCCTTTGCCATCGTCCTGGTGCTTATCGGCTGGGGTCTGGTGCGGGCGCTGCGCTGGGATGACCTGATGGTGCACCGCCACCGGATGCGGTTCCGCAGTGACAGCGAGGCCGAGCACAACATGGCCAGCGACGTGCACGACGAGTACATGAACCTTGGCCCCAACCCGGCGGCAGACCCCTCGAAGCGGGGCGAGCCGCTGCCGACCGAAGGCTCTGCTCCGGCAGAATGACCGAAAGGGGCGGCTCCTCGGGGCCGCCCCTTATCGACCGTCAGGCGCCGCGCGGGGTGGGACGGTCGAAGACCCGCCGTCCCATCAGCGAGGCGCAGAGATCGACCATCAGCGAGGCCGTCCGCCCCCGCTCGTCGAGCGAGGGGTTCAGCTCCACCAGGTCGAGGCTGCAGACCCGCCCGGAATCGCTGAGCATTTCCATCGCCAGATGCGCCTCGCGCACCGTGGCGCCGCCGGGCACCGTGGTGCCGACCGCCGGCGCCACCGCCGGGTCGAGGAAGTCGACGTCGAGCGAGACGTGCAGGAGCCCGTCCACCGCCGCGACCTTGTCGAGGAAGGTACCCAAAGGCCTCGCGATGCCGACCTCGTCGATCATCCGCATGTCGACCAGCATCGCCTCGCCATCCTCGAGCGCCGCGCGCTCCTCGGGATCGACGCTGCGCAGCCCGATCAGGCCCACCCGCTCCACCGGGATCACGCTTGGCAGCGGCGGGAAGGGGTCGAAGCCCTTTTGCCCGGTGACATAGGCCAAGGGCGTGCCATGCAGGTTGCCGCTGGTCGTCGTCTCGAGCGTGTGGAAATCGGTATGCGCATCCAGCCAGAGCACGAAAAGCGGCCGGTCCAGCTGGGCGGCATGGGCCGCCATGCCGGCGACACTGCCCAGCGACAGCGCGTGATCGCCGCCCATGAAGATGGGAAAGCCCTCCTTCGCCGCCTCCTGCGCCGCGCGCATCAGCGAGAGCGTCCAGCCAACGGTCTGCGGCAGGTGGTGGACCGCCTTGTTCGCCACGGGCGGCGGATCGGCGGGATCGGGCGTCATGTTGCCGCGGTCCATGACGCTATGGCCCAGCCCCTGCAGGGCTTCGACAAGGCCGGCGGTGCGATAGGCATCGGGCCCCATGAGACAGCCCCGGCGCTGCTTGCCGCAGTCGACCGGGGCGCCGATCAGGATACAATCTGTCATGGGGCGAAGGATGCCGCGCCCGGCGCGGAAGGGAAAGGCCCTAGCTGCGCTGGATGGCGCGGATCCAGAAGGCCAGCAGCACCAGCGAGGCCAGCATGTTCCAGGAGGCCATCGACAGGCCCAGCATCTCCCAGCTGACCTGGTCGCACATGATCACGCGCGGCGCGGCTGTCGTCGACAGAAGATCCGAACCCGAGAGGGAGCCGAGGCTCTGGCCGGTGCCGGTGCAGCTTGCCGGGCCCTCCCACCAGCCGCGCTCGACCCCGGTGTGGAAAAGGCCGACGCCCGCGGTCGTGACCATGGCCAACGCGCCCAGCGCCGGCAGCCAGCGCCCGCCGATCCCGAGGGCCAGCAGCCCGATCGCGATGGCCGCGAAATGCGGATAGCGCTGCCACCAGCACAGGTGGCAGGGCGGGTAGCCCATGAACTGGAAGCCGTAGGCGGCGGCCAGCAGAAAGAGGGACCCCAGGGTGGCGATCAGGATCGGAAAACGGCGCGACATGGAGGGTCCTTCTGGGCAGCGATCTCGCCGCGATCAGAACCATGCGGCGCCGGGGCAGGCAAGCCTTCGGCACGGCACGCCTGCGTCATCGACCCGCGGCAGGAGTCTTGAGACGCCACGGGGCGCAGGCGGAGGCCGCACCCTGTTGGCTGGTACCGGTGGCCGGACTCGAACCGGCATGCCTTGCGGCGGCGGATTTTGAATCCGCTGCGTCTACCATTCCGCCACACCGGCCAACGGGCGCAGCACTAGCCGCGGCGGCGCGGGCGGTCAATCGCGCGATTGGGGGACGGACCCGAGGCAGAGGCCGCGGCTCGCGCCGCTGGAATCGTCCGGGCTGGGTGCTCGGTCTTCCGATCATTCTTAGATTGTTTCCCTCGGCGGCAGGCCTGTTGGGCTCGGTCGCCAGAAAATTGTCATAAAGCGGGCGGGGCGAGATTGTCCCCCGTATAGGTGGTAATCCTCGCTCGTATCGGCTCGACCTCAGGCCGAGGCCCGCTGATATGCGACAAAACGGAAACGATAACCGGGCCTGGGGCTGTTCCGCGTGACGGGGATTGCCCCTTCGTCGCCAAGTTCGGCCCACCTAAAGCCCCAATTGGGCTTTCGCCGCCGTATTCCGGACATTATTCCGAAGCGGTCGCCAGTGCGCTGGCGGCATCAGAGCGGCAGCGTGCCCTGGGCTTCGCCGGGTTGCGCAGAGGTGGAAGGTCGAAGCGCAGGTGCCTAGTTTCACGCCAGGAATCATGATCGCGACGCCGCGCGGCGAGGTGCCGGTCGAGCAGTTGCGGCCCGGGGACCGGGTCATCACGCGCGACAACGGCATTCAGGAGATCCGCTGGGCCGGGCGCCGCGACATGGGCGCGGCGGCCTTTTCCAAGCGCCCGGCGCTGCGTCCGGTGATGATCGCGGCCGGGGCGCTGGGGAACGGGCTGCCGGAACAGCCGATGATGGTGGCGCCGGGGCACCGGGTCCTGATCGCCAACCCGCAGCTTCACCTCTACTTCGCCGAGAGCGAGGTCCTCGTGGCGGCGCGCCACCTGCTGGGCCGGCGCGGGGTGCACGAGGTGTCGCTGCTGAGCACGACCTACCTGCACATGACCTTCGACGATCACGAGGTGGTGCTGTCGAACGGCGCCTGGACGGAGTGCTTCCAGCCGGGCGACCACAGCGTCATCGGCAGTGTTCAGCGCCGCGATCTGCTGGAGCTCTATCCCGCTCTCGAGACCGGCAGCCAAAGCGAGTGCCCGGCGGCGGCGCGGCGGGCGCTGGACCAGAACGAGGCGCGGCTCTTCGTCGTCTGAGGGGCGGCTCGCGTGCTGGTTTTGCCGTTCTGTTTTCTAGAGACCTGACAATGATCTGAGTGAGGTGCTTCAGCCGTTGCCTGAAGTCTGCCGCCACTGCGCCCAGGCCTCGGGCGTGTCGAGATCGCGGATCGCCCGTTCTTCCGGCAGGGGGAGCAGGTAGAGCCGGTCGTGCTGCGCCCGCACGATCGCCGCGGCGCCCTCGTCGCCACGAAGCTCTTGGAACTGAGGGCGCAGACTGGCGTCAAAGAGCACCGGGTGCCCGGGCCGCCCGTCCTGCGAGGTCCCGCGCCAGATCAACGCTTGCGGTGCGATAGCAGGCGCTTGCAGGACGTAGCGAATGTCATCGGGCAGAAGCTCCGGCAGGTCCGCTGGCAGGACCGCGATTTGCGCGGCCGGCGGCAGCGCCGCGACGCCGGCGCGCAGCGTGCCGCCCATCCCCTCGGCCGAGGCCGGCAGGAAGAGCGGCGTGACCGACAGCCCCTCCAGAAGCCGGCGGCGTGGGTGGTCCGCATCGGGCAAGGCGACGTGGACCTCGGCCCCCGCCTCGATGCAGTGGCGGGCGATGCGCCTGAGCAGCGGCTCCCCCTCGACCACCTCGGCAAGCTTGTCGCGCCCGCGCATCCGGCTGGACCGTCCGGCGGCCAGCAGAAGAAGGGGAACGGGCGTGGCAGGCATGCTAGGCATCGGCTCTCCTGAGGCGGCGCAGGACTGAATGGCAGGCGAACTTCGCCCTTGTCCAGAGGCGGCTTTGCCCGGAGAAGGGCGCATGTTTTCGACCGCCCTGCGCAAGCTCCATCGCCTGTCCCGCCGCCTCTGGGTGCGGGTCGCCGCCATTTCCGTCATGGGGGTCCTCGGCGTGGCCCTTGCCAAGCTGCTGGGGCCGCTGATCCCCGAGGGCATGGCCGAGGCGATCGGTGCGGATGCGCTGAACCGCCTTCTCGACATCATCTCGACCTCAATGCTCTCGGTCACGACCTTTTCGCTTTCGGTGATGATCGCGGTCTACCAGTGGTCCTCGTCGCAATGGACGCCGCGGGCGCACCGGATGCTGCTGGCGGATACGACGATGCAGACGGTGCTGGCGACCTTCGTCGGCGCCTGGATCTATTCGCTCAGCGCGATCATCATCCTCTCGACCCCCTTCTACGGGGAACGCGAGATCGTCATGCTCTACCTGACCACGCTGCTGGTCATGGTGCTGATCGTGGTGATGATCCTGCGCTGGATCCTCAAGCTCCAGTCGCTGGGCAGCCTGATCGACACGACGGCCCGTGTGGAGCGCGAGGCGACGCAGGCCTTCGAGATGCGGATGAAGCAGCCCTGTCTCGGCGGCAACGCGCTACGTGAGGTGCCGGAGGGGCTGAGGCCCATCAGGTCGGGCAAGACCGGCTATATCCAGGCAATCTACCAGGAGAGCCTGCAGGAGCATTGCGAAGAGGCTGATCTGCGCCTCTGGGTCGTCGCGCCGGTGGGCCGCTTCGTGCACCGCGAGGAGATCATCGCCCATGCCAGCGGCGGCGATGAGGCCTTTGACGAGAAGGTGCTCGCCTCCATCCACATGGGCGCCCTGCGCACGGTGGAGCAGGACCCGCGCTTCGGCCTCGTCATGCTGGCCGAGATTGGCAGCAAGGCGCTATCGCCGGGGATGAACGATACCGGCACCGCGCTCGACGTGATCGGCCGCATCGGCCGGATCATCGAAAGCTGGCGCGACGAGATCGAGGTACCCGGAGAGGTCGCAAACGACCGGCTCTGGATCCCGCCGCTCGATCCGCTGGACCTGCTGATCGACGGCTTCGCGATGATCGCCCGCGACGGGCAGGGCCAGGCCGAGGTGCAGATCGCGCTGCAGAAACGCCTCTCGGCCCTCGCGCGCCATCCCGATCCGGGGATCGCTGCCGCCGCGCGCGAGATGGCGCGCGAGGCCTGGGCCCGGGCGCAGGAGGGGATCGGCTTTTCTCCCGACCTCGAGCGGGTGCGGACCTCTGTGCCGCCCGCGATCCAGCGCAGCGTCAGCGGGTAGGATCAGGGGATGATGCGGGTGTATTTCACGCCCTCGAGCGTGGCGCCCAGGCGCAGCCCGCTTTGGGCGAAGATCACCGCGATCACCGGCGAGAGCGAGGTGGTGGAATCGGCGCGCAGCGTCTCGCCCCGGTCCGAGATCGCGTAATCGACATCCGCCCCGGCGACCCAGCCATAGGAGCGGCGGAAGCCCGAGAGCGCCTCTTCGGTCATGAAGAACAGCACGTGACTGAACTGCTGCGCGCCGATCTGCAGGCCAGCGCTGGCCGAGGCGGCGGAGTAGTAATCGACGATCGATTCGCCCACCAGCAGCGCGCCGCGCCCGTAGGAGCCGCCGAGGCCGAGGCCGGCCTCTGTCACCAGCGGCATCACCAGCATGCCGCGCGCGCTTTGCGACAGCTCGCGCGTGCCGGGGTATTCGCGGTACATGTAGTCCAGCGTGCTTTGCACCCGCGCGTCGATCCGCGCGGCCCCGTCCGAGCCTACGCCGTTGCCGCAGCCCGCGAGCCCCGCCGTCAGGGTTGCCGCGCCGCCCGCGATGACGGCGCGCCGGCCGATCCTGCGATGATCCATGTCTCTGCCCTCATGTGCCCTGCGCGCCCTCTGCCGGGGCGCCTTTTGGCCAGCATAGGCGGGCAGGGGCGCGGTGTCATCAGCAAGAGAGGCCCCGGCGGGTTCGCGCCGGCAGGCCGCGGAGCCTCCGGCGGGGATATTTGCAAAGAGAAGAGGTGGATTACCCCAAGGCCCGCGCGGCCTCGGGGGCGAAGTAGGTCAGGATGCCGTCGCAGCCGGCGCGCTTGAAGGCCAGCAGGCTTTCCATCATCACCGCCTCGCCCTGCAGCCAGCCGTTCTGGATGGCGGCCTGCATCATCGCGTATTCACCCGAGACCTGGTAGGCGAAGGTCGGCACCTCGAAGCGGTCCTTCACGGCGGCGCAGAGGTCGAGATAGGGCATGCCGGGCTTGACCATGACCATGTCGGCCCCTTCGGCAAGGTCGCGCGCGACCATGCGCAGCGCCTCGTCGCGGTTGGCCGGGTCGATCTGGTAGGTCGTCTTGTCGCCCTTGAGCGCGGAGGAGGCGCCGACCGCATCGCGGAAGGGGCCGTAGAAGCCGGAGGCGAACTTGGCTGCATAGCTCATGATCGCGACATGGCCGTGCCCCTCGGCCTCGAGCGCGGCGCGGATCGCGCCGATCCGGCCGTCCATCATGTCCGAGGGGCCGAGGATATCGGCCCCGGCCTCGGCCTGCGCCAGCGCCATGCGGACCAGCGCCTCGACCGTGCGGTCGTTCACGACGTAGCCATCCTCGACGTAGCCGTCCTGGCCGTTGATGTTGTAGGGGTCGAGCGCGATGTCGGTCATCACCGCGATCTCGGGCACCGCTTGTTTGATCGCGCGGATCGCGCGGTTTGTCAGGTTCTCGGGGCTCCAGGCTTCGGCGCAATCCTCGGTCCGCGCCTCGGCGGCGGTATAGGGAAAGAGGCAGATCGCCGGGATGCCGAGATCGGCGGCCTCGCGCGCGGCGGGGACGATGCGGTCCACGGTGCGCCGCGAGACGCCGGGCATCGAGGCGACGGGCGCCTCGGCATCCTCGCCCTCCATCAGGAAGACCGGCCAGATCAGGTCTGCGGGCGTCAGCGCCGTCTGCCGCACCATCGCGCGCAGCGCCGGGCTGCGGCGCAGGCGGCGCGGGCGGTGGGCCGGAAAGGCGGGGGCTGGGGCAGAGGGGCTGGTCATCGGCGGTCTCCGGGAAGTGTGGCCACGGGGTGGCACGGGCCGAGATGCGCCGCAAGGCCGCAGCGGTGCGGCTGCTCTGGGCATTGCGCGCGCGGATCGCTAGGGTCCGGCCGATTCACTCCAAGAAGGCCCAAGCGTGGATTTGACCAAGGCGCTCCTGCAGGTGATCGACACCCGCTCCTTCTCGAGCCTGTGGTACTGGTTGATGCTGGCCCTCGCCTGGTCGATGGCGAGCCACTGGGTGCTGGGCGTGCCCTACGACATGATCGTGCGGGCGCGCCGGCAGGGCGGAGAGGCGATGCAGGACCTGCGCGACCTGGTGCGGGTGCAGGTGCTGCGCACGACGGCCATCAGCCGGCGCATGGGGCCCTGGCTGGTCGGTGCGGCGGGCTTCGCGGGGTCCGCGCTTCTGGTGCTGGGGTTCTGGCATTGGATCGAGATCGCGCAGGCGTTGGCCTTCCTGCTGCTGCCGCTGATCGGCGTTGCCGCGATGGGCGTGGCGCTGGCGCGGCGGATGGAGGCCGAGGATCCCGACAACGAGCTGATGGTGCAGCGTCTGCTGCGCCACCGCTTCTGGACGCAGGCGATCGGCATGGTGACGATCTTCGTTACCGCGCTCTTCGGCATGTACCAGAACCTGCTGCTCATCGGCCTTTGATGCAGCCCGAACTTGACACCGGCCCCGCTGATCGTAGGTGAGCAGGAATGGCAGCTTCCCCCAATAGACTGACGGTCGCCGGCGCGCCCGAAGGGCATGACGCGCAGCTCGTCCTGGCCGAGATCGCGCGCGCGACTGGCCCCGTGATCCACGTCGCGCGCGACGACAAGCGGCTGGCCGAGATGCGCGCCGCGCTGGCCTTCTTCGCGCCGTCGATGCCGGTGGTGCATTTCCCGGCCTGGGATTGCCTGCCCTATGACCGCATCTCGCCCAATGCCGAGATCTCGGCGGCCCGCATGGCGGTGCTCGCTGGCCTCGTGCATGGCATGCCGGAGCGCTTCGTGCTGCTGACGACGCTGAACGCGGCGACGCAGAAGCTGCCCGCGCGCGAGACGGTGAGGGGTGCCGCCTTCGCCGCCAGCACCGGCTCCCGCGTCGATCAGGAGGCGCTGCGCGCCTTCCTCGTGCGGATGGGCTTTACCCAGGCGCCGACGGTGACCGAGCCGGGCGATTACGCGATCCGGGGCGGCATCATCGACATCTTCCCGCCGGGACAGGAGGGGCCGGTCCGCCTCGACTTCTTCGGCGACGATCTGGACGGGGCCCGCCGCTTCGATCCCGGAACCCAGCGCACGACGGAAAAGCTCGACCGGGTCGAGCTGGCGCCGGTGAGCGAGGTGATCCTCGACGAGCCGGCGATCACCCGGTTCCGGCAGAATTACCGCATCGAATTCGGCGCCGCCGGCACCGACGATCCGCTCTACGAGGCGGTCAGCGCCGGGCGCAAGCAGGCGGGCATGGAGCATTGGCTGGGTCTCTTCCACGAGCGGCTGGAGACGATCTTCGACTACCTGCCGGGTGCCCCCGTCACGCTGGACGATCAGGTTCACGCAATGCGTGAGGCGCGCTGGACAGCCATCGAGGATGCCTACGAAACTCGCCGCCACGCGATGAGCGTCAAGGGCCGGATGGATTCGGTCTACAAGCCGGCGCCGCCGAAGCTGCTCTACCTCGACGACGCTGCCTGGGACGAAGCCATCGGCGGGCGACGCGTGCTGCGGTTCGCGCCGCTGGCGCAGGCCACCGGGCCCGGAGTCATCGATGCCGGGGGCCGGATCGGCCGCGACTTCGCGCCCGAACGGCAGCAGGAAAAGGTCAGTCTTTTCGCGGCGCTCGCCGATCATGTTCGCGCGAAGCTGCAGGATGGCCCGGTGGTCATCGCCAGCTACTCCGACGGTGCGCGAGAGCGGCTGTCGGGGCTGATCGAGGACGAGGGGCTGGTCGAGACGATCCCGGTCCCCGACTTCTCTCGCGTCGGCAAACACGGGCTGCATCTGGCCGTCTGGCCGCTGGAGCATGGCTTCACCGCGCCGGGGCTGACGGTGATTTCGGAGCAGGATGTGCTGGGCGACCGCCTCGTGCGCAACCGTCCGAAGAAGCGCCGGGCCGACAACTTCCTGACCGAGGCGCAGAGCCTGAAGCCCGGCGATCTGGTGGTGCATGTCGATCACGGCGTCGGCCGCTACCTCGGGCTCGAGGTGGTGACGGCCGCCGGCGCCGCGCATGAGTGCCTTCTTCTGGAATATGCTGAAAGCTCAAAGCTTTACCTGCCGGTCGAGAACATCGAGCTGCTCAGCCGCTTCGGCCATGAAGAGGGGCTGCTGGACAAGCTGGGCGGCGGCGCCTGGCAGGCCAAGAAGGCGAAACTGAAGGAGCGCATCCGCGAGATGGCGGATCGCCTGATCCGCATCGCCGCCGAGCGCGCCTTGCGCAAGGCGCCCGAGCTCGAGCCGCAGCAGGGCATCTGGGAGCAGTTCCTCGCGCGTTTCCCCTACGACGAGACCGAGGATCAGCTGCAGGCGATCGAGGATGTGCTGGGCGACATGGCCTCGGGCAATCCGATGGACCGGCTGATCTGCGGCGACGTCGGCTTCGGCAAGACCGAGGTGGCGATCCGCGCCGCCTTCGTCGCGGCGATGCAGGGCGTTCAGGTCGCGGTGATCGCCCCGACGACGCTGCTGGCGCGCCAGCACTACAAGGCCTTCGCCGAACGCTTCCGCGGCTTCCCGTTGAACGTCAGGCCCTTGTCGCGCTTCGTTAGCGCCAAGGATGCAGCGGCGACGCGGGCGGGCCTTGCCGATGGGACCGTCGATATCGTCGTCGGCACCCATGCGCTTCTGGCCAAGGGGGTCCGGTTCAAGGACCTTGGCCTCTTGATCATCGACGAGGAGCAGCACTTCGGCGTCTCGCACAAGGAGCGGCTGAAGGCGCTGCGCACCGATGTGCACGTCCTCACGCTGACCGCGACGCCGATCCCGCGGACGCTGCAGCTTTCGCTATCGGGGGTGCGGGACCTCTCGATCATCGGCACGCCGCCGGTCGACCGCCTTGCGATCCGGACCTATGTCTCGGAATTCGACACCGTCACCATCCGCGAGGCCCTCCTGCGCGAGCGCTATCGCGGCGGGCAGAGCTTCATCGTCGTACCGAGGATCAGCGATCTGGCCGAGATGGAGGAGTGGCTCAAGCGCGAGGTGCCCGAGGCAACCTATGTTGTGGCGCATGGGCAGATGGCGGCGGGCGACCTCGACGAGCGGATGAACGCCTTCTACGACGGCAAGTACGACGTGCTTCTGGCCACGACCATTGTCGAATCCGGCCTCGATATCCCGACGGCGAACACGATGATCGTCCATCGCGCCGATATGTTCGGCCTGTCGCAGCTCTACCAGATCCGGGGCCGCGTCGGCCGGTCGAAGACCCGCGCCTATGCCTACATGACGACGAAGCCGCGGATGAAGCTGACCGGCGGCGCCGAGAAGCGGCTGCGCGTTCTCAGCAGCCTCGACAGCCTTGGCGCCGGCTTCACGCTCGCGAGCCAGGACCTCGATATCCGCGGCGCCGGCAACCTGCTGGGCGAAGAGCAGTCGGGCCAGGTGCGCGAGGTCGGCTATGAGCTCTATCAGCAGATGCTGGAAGAGCAGATCCAGAAGCTGCGCTCGGGCGAGGGCGAGGGGCTGTCGCAGGACGAAGGGCAATGGGCGCCGCAGATCAACCTTGGCGTTCCGGTCCTGATCCCCGAGGATTACGTGTCGGACCTCGACGTGCGGCTGGGCCTCTACCGGCGCCTGTCCGAGCTGTCGAGCAAGGTCGAGATGGAGGGCTTCGCTGCCGAGCTGATCGACCGCTTCGGCCCGATCCCGCGCGAGGTGAACAGCCTGATGCTGGTTGTGCGGATCAAGGCCATGTGCCTGAAGGCCGGCATCGCCAAGCTGGACGGCGGCCCCAAGGGCGCCACGCTGCAGTTCCACAACGACAAGTTCGCCTCGCCCGAGGGGCTGGTGGAGTTCATCCAGGCGCAGAAGGGCGCGGCCAAGGTCAAGGACAACAAGATCGTCGTGATGCGGGACTGGCCGAAGGAGGCCGACCGCATCAAGGGATCCTTCTCCATCGCCAAGGAGTTGGCCGAGAAAGTTCAGGCTGTGAAGAAGGCCCGCAAGGCCGCGCGCGAGTCCGCCGCGGCGGAATAGGGTGCGGGACGCCTAGTCGGCGTCCTGCTCGCGCTTGATCCGGCCTGTCAGCACCACGCCCAGCAGCGCGCAGATCAGCGCCCCCGCGGCGATCGGCACCGGCGATCCGCTGAACGACAGGCCGATCGGGATCGCGATCAGCGCCGCGCCCATGGAGCCGATGGCCTGCGCGAAGGAGGCGGCGAAGCCCGCGATATGGCCCATCGGCTCAAGCGCGAGTGCGTTGAGGTTGCCCAGCGTCATGCCGTTCTGGAACATGATGAACTGGATCCAGAGCAGGAACATCACGAAGGCCACCGTGCCGCCCGAGGGCGCGAGGAGCGAGACAAGGATCATCAACGCCGACATGCCCACCTGGATCGTGAGGACTGCCTTGACCAGCGGGCGCATCCCCGTCTTCCCGACCAGCCGCGCGTTCAGCGCCGATCCGGAGGAGCCGAGCAGGGCCATGCCGGCGAAGAAATAGGGAAAGGCCCAGGCGAGGTCGAAGGTCACGTCGAACATCGGCTGGATCGAGGACAGCAGCGCGAAGAGCATCGCCATGCAGAGCGTCTGCACAGCGATGGCCAGCATGGTATTGGTGTTGGAGGTCACCTCGCGCAGCGCCGAGAGCAGGCCGCGCAGGCTGATCCGGGTCCGCCGCTCGGGCGGCAGCGTCTCGGGCTGGCGCAGCATCAGCCAGGCGCAGGCGGTGCAGGCGAAGAGGCAATAGGCCAGGAAGGTCGCGCGCCAGCCGAAGGCGGCGATGATGCCGGTGCCGATCAGCGGCGCCATGGCCGGAACCACGGCGAAGATCATCATCACGAAGGACATGATGCGCGCCATGTCGCGGCCGCCGTGAACATCGCGCACCAGCGCCAGGGCGACGACGCGCGGCGCGGCGGCGCCCAGCCCCTGCAGCATGCGGGCGGCCAGAACCAGCTCGAGCGTCGGGGCGTGCCAGGCCAGCAGCGCGCCGGCGCAGTAGATCACCACGCCGCCGCAGATCGTCGGCTTTCGCCCCACGGCATCGGCGATGGGCCCGACGAAGAAGGTGCCGATCCCCATGCCAAGGATGAAGCTGGTCAGGATCAGCTGCGCCCGGTTGGGATCGGCGGGGGTCAGCTCCTCGGCGATCTCGGGCATCGCGGGAAGCATCGAGTCGATGGAGAAGGCGACCACGGCGGTCAGCATCGCCAGCAGCAGGATGAATTCCGTCTGGCTCAGCGCGGGGCGGGGCTGCCCGGCGCGCGCGGTCATTGCTGCGGCTCCGTTCCGGGCGCCTCGGCCTGGCCGGCCAGCTCGTCGATGACCTGCTCCCACAGCGCCGCGGGCTGCGCGCCGGGCACGGCATGCCGCTCGGCCACGATGAAGGTCGGGACGGCCTGCACGCCCATCTTCCGGCTATGCGCCTCGCGGGTAAGGATCGCCTCGCGGTCCTCTTCGGTCGAGAGCAGGCGGCGCAGCAGCTCCGGCTCGAGGCCGGCATCGGTGCCGATCCGGACCAGCACCTCGGCATCGCCGATGTCGAGACCTTCGGTGAAATGCGCGCGGAACAGGGCCGAGACGACGAGCGTCTGCCGCATCTCGATCCCCGCCCAATGGATCAGGCGGTGGGCGTCGAGCGTGTTGGGCAGACGCTTTACCCGGGTTGGCTCGTAGCTCAGGCCAGCCTCCTCGGCGGCGCGCACGACCTGATCTTCGGCGGCGCGGGCGGCCTGTGCATCGCCGAAGCGCTTCGCGAGGAAGGCCTCGCGGTCCATGCCGCCGGCGGGCATGTCGGGGAACAGCTGGAAGGGGTGCCATTCCAGAACGAAGGGGTGCAGCGGGCGCGCGGAGAGCGCGCGGTCAAGCTGTGCCTTACCGATCCAGCACCAGGGGCAGATCGGGTCGGAGAGGATATCAAGCTTTGCCATGATACCCCTCACGAGGGCCGGGTCGGGTGCGGCCCTCGCCGCAATCGGGGTACTGTCGCATGGGCCCACCGCTACGCTCCGGGCGGGCGGGGCGCAAGGGTCGCGCCTCAGTCGTCGTCGGTCCGGCCCACCGGGTTTTCGTCCTTGTCGTCATCGCCGAACTCGCCGTCATCGTCGAAGGGATCCTCACCGGGATGGATATCGCGGGACGAGGCGATGATGCGCTCGTTGTCGCGGCTCTCGTCCATGACGGCATCGGCGGGATCAGTACCTTGCAGCCATTCCGACAGCTCGTCGCGGGCATCCTCGCGCGTCATGCCGGTGGCATCGACGAAATGGTCGAGAAAGCTGGACAGATCGCCCTCGGTTGCCTGCACCTCGTCCTCATCGAGTTGCGGCCATTCCTCGAGGATATTGGGAACGAAGGCCGTCCAATGCTCGGCGACGTGCTTCCATTTCATCGGGCTTCTCCTTGACTTCGGATCGGCCTCGGGGGCCGCAGGGATCGGGCTGCAAACCAAAAGCGGGCAGGGCCGGTTCCGACCCCACCCGCCTGTTTGGCCCTGACCCGCGGTCAGCGGGGGAAGATCAGTCTTCTTCCCACCACCAGACGTCGGGCTGCCAGCCGTTCCAGTCGCCGAAGATCGGCATCTCCTCGGGGTGATGCAGGTGACGGTCGTAGGCGATGCGGCTGATGTTCCACTGGTAGATCGGGATCGCGTAGCGTTCGGCGGTCAGGACCCGGTCCAGCGCCTTGGTGGCGGCGAGGAAATCCTCGCGGCTTTCCGAGGTCAGCAGGATGTCGATCAGCCCGTCGATGGCGGGGCTGGTGGCGCCCATCAGGTTCCGGCCGCCCGGCTCCTCGGCGTAGTCCGTGCCCCAGTAGAGGTACTGCTCGGTTCCCGGCGAAAGCGACAGACCCCGCTGGAAGTAGGTCATGTCGAAGTCGTAGACGTCGGTCCGCTCCTTGAACTGGGCGGCGTCGACGGTGGTGACGCTGGGGCGGATGCCCAGCCGCTCGAGGCTTTGGCCGTACATGTCGATGATCGAGGCGTTCTCGCTGCTGCCGCTTTCCAGCACGATCTCGAAGGTGAAGGGATCGCCGGCCTCGTTGCGCATCACGCCGTCCTCGGCGACGCTCCAGCCGGCCTCGTTCAGCAGATCGAGCGCGCGGCGGGTGCCGGCGCGGTTGCGCTCCGACCCGTCGGAGACGGGCAGGGAATACCCCTCGAGCGCGCCCTCGGGCAGGTCATCCTCGAAGCGCATCAGGAACTCGCGCACGCGGCCCTCGGCGGGGCCGTGATCCATCGCCAGCGGGCTGTTCGAGAAGTAGGAGGTGATGCGCGGCTGCTCGCCCCCGGTGAGCGCGTCGTTGATGAATTCGAAGTTGAAGGCCTCGATCATCGCCTGCCGCACGCGCCAGTCGTCGAAGGGCGGCTGCCGGGTGTTCATCACGAAGCCGGTCATCCCCGAGGGCCGCTCGTGGCCCAGCACCTCGAGCACGACATCGCCGGATTGCACGGCGGGGAAGTCGTAGCGGCTTTCCCAGCGGCCGACGTTGAACTCGCGGGTGAAAGTGATCTGGCCGGAGGTGAAGGCCTCGAAGGCCGTGGTCTCGTCGCCGAAGAACTCCAGCCGCAGCTCGTCGAGGACGTTGGTGCCGACGCGGAAGGGCACCTCCTGTCCCCAGTAGTCGGGATTGCGTGCGAAGGTGATCGAGCGGCCGGGCTGCACGTCCTCGATGACATAGGGGGCCGAGGTGATCGGCACGGTGTCGAGGCCGCTTTCGGTGAAGTCGGTCTCCTCCCACTGCGCCTTCTTCAGGATCGGCCGCAGCCCCGACAGCAGCGCCAGCTCGCGGTTGTCCTGGTTGAAGGTCAAGCGCACGGTCCGCTCATCCGTCTGCTCGATGCTCTCGACCGCCTGCCAGAAACCGGCGTAGCGCGGGTGGCCTTGCGTCCCCAGCGTCTCGAAGGACCAGATCACGTCCTCGGCGGTGACAGGGCTGCCGTCCGAGAACGCCGCCTCGGGGCGCAGGGTATATTCGACCCAGGACCGGTCCTCGGCCGTCTCGACCGTCTCGCACAGCAGGCAGTAAAGGGTGAAGGGCTCGTCCAGGGTGCGGCCCATCAGGCTCTCGCCCACGAGGAACCGCAGCTGCCAGGGGACCGTGCCCTTGAGGATGAAGGGGTTGAGGCTGTCGAAGGTCCCGACCTCGGCCGTCACCATCGCGCCGCCGAAGGGCGCGTCGGGATTGGCATAGGGCAGGTGGTCGAAACCGGCCGGAAGGGCGGGCTCTCCGTACATCGCCAGGCCGTGCGACGGCTCCGCCCCGGCGGGCCCGGCAAGCGCGAGCGCGGCGGCGAGGCCGGTCAGGCCGATGCGAAGGGAATGGGTGCTTGCGCGGGGGGTCATGGCTGCTCCTGCCTTGGACATGGCTCGTGCCGTCCGAGGAAAGGCCTTTAGCGCTTGATGGGCAATAACAAAGTTTCCGCTTGGAACCCCTTCGCGCAAAGCTTATAAGGAAGGCACTGCTCGATAGGTTTCTTGCCTGTATGAAACCTGCCTCATAACTTCGCCCGCCTCGTGCGGGCGTTTTTTTTGGCCTGGCAGAGCCCTTAAGGTGGGCGGCAAAAGAATGGCGAAAATGCGTCAGAACCGCCGTAATTGCCTTATATTGCAGGCCATACAATCGCTTCGCGAGGATCGGCGCCGGATCGGCTGTTAAGCGCCGGGGCCGCCCGCCCGGCCGGCCAGCGGGGGGCAAGAGGCGCGGGAATCGCTGCCAGAATCGCCCCCGGGACTCACGGAAAAGGGGGCCGTCCCGAGTCTACGCCTCCGCACCATGGTCGGGCGGCGTGACCAACCCGGCCGAGATCACCAGCTTGGCCGCATCCTCGACCGACATGTCGAGCTCGCGCACATCCTCGATCGGCAGGTACAGCAGGAAGCCCGAGGTCGGGTTGGGCGTGGTCGGCAGGAAGACCGCCACCACCTCGCCGGGGCCGAGCCTGCGGGCGATCTCGCCCTTGGCATCGGTCGAGACGAAGCCAAGCGCCCAGGCGCCGCGGCGCGGATACTCGATCAGGCAGGCCCGGTCGAAGCTGCTCTCGGTCTGGGCGAAGACGGTTTCGGCGATCTGCTTGAGGCCGGAGTAGACGGAGCGGACCACCGGCATCCGCGCGATCAGCCCTTCGCCCAGCCGCAAAAGCGAGCGCCCTACGAGGCCCTTGGCCACCCAGCCGGCAAGCACCGTGAAGACCAGGAAGAAGATGACGCCGACGCCGCGCAGGTTGATCCCGATGTAATCCTCGGGATTGAAGCGGTCCGGCACGAAGGGCAGCACCCAGCCGTCGATCCAGCCGATCACCGTCCAGATCAGCCAGACGGTCAGGCCGATGGGCGCGATGACCACTACCCCGGCGATGAAGTTGTTGCGCAGCCATGTCAGCGGCCCGCGGCGGCGCAGCGGCGGCTCGGGTTTGCGGCGTCTGCGGCGCGGGCTCGGGGGCGTGGGGGTCACGGGGGGCGTCGATCCGGAAAAAGGGGCGGGAGTCAGGCTAGCCGCAGCCCCGCCGCGGCGGCAAGGACGTGCCCTGCCGCCGCCCGGGACCCGCGATCAGGCGGCGAGGGCGCGGGCGATATCCGCGGCCAGGCGCGCATTGTTGAGCACCAGCGCGATATTGGCGGTCAGCGACCGGCCCTCGGTCAGCTCGTAGATGCGCTGCAGCAGGAAGGGGGTCACGTCCTTGGCGGCGATGCCCTGGGCCTCGGCCTCCTCCAGCGCCTGCGCGATGACGGGGGCCAGCACATCGGCCGGGATCTCGTCCGCCTCGGGGATCGGGTTGGTCACCAGCTGCCCGCCCGGCAGGCCAAGCGCGGTGCGCATCTCATGGGCGGCGGCGATCTGCGCCGGATCGTCGATCCGCAGCGGGGCCGGCAGGTTCGACGCGCGCGACCAGAAGGTCGGGATGCTGTCCTGCCCGCGCACGATGACCGGAACGCCCAGAGTTTCGAGCACCTCGTAGGTCTTCTTCAGGTCGAGGATCGCCTTGGCGCCGGCGGCGACGACGGTCACCGGCGTCTGCGCCAGCTCCTGCAGGTCGGCCGAGACGTCCCAGCTGGTCTCGGCGCCCTGGTGCACGCCGCCGATGCCGCCGGTGGCGAAGACCTTGATGCCGGCCGCATGGGCGCAGATCATCGTCGCCGCCACGGTCGTCGCGCCGTTGCCGCCGCGCACGAGGCAGGCGGCAAGGTCGGCGCGGCTGAGCTTGGCGACATCCTTCATCTGCCCCAGCGCATCCAGCGTCTCGGGGGAGAGGCCGATCTGGATGCGCCCTTTCACGATGGCGATGGTCGCGGGCACCGCGCCGGCCTCGCGCACCGTCTCCTCGACCCGGCGGGCCGTCTCGACGTTCTGCGGGAAGGGCATGCCATGGGTGATGATGGTGCTTTCCAGCGCCACGATGGCGCGCCCCTCGGCGCGGGCCTTGGCGACCTCGGGCGAGATATCGAAGGGCAGGGCGGTCAGATCGGTCATTGCGGCATGTCTCCCGAGACGTAGCGCGCGGCGGCTTTCACCGCGCGGGTAAGGGCGGCCTCGGGCGTCATGCCCGCGGCCTCTGAGGCGACGTGGGCCGCCATGAAGGTATCGCCCGCCCCGGTCACGCGCGCGGCCATGACCTCGGGCGGGTGCTGCGTATAGGTGCCCTCTGGGCCGGCCAGCGTCACCGCGCGGGCGCCGTCGGTGACGAGCACACGCCGCGCGCCGCGCGCCAGGAGGCCCTGGGCCCCGGCTTCGGAGGTGTCGAATTCCGATTGGCAGAGGATGCCGGCCTCTTCGAGGTTGACGTAAAGCGTGGCGGCCGGATGCTCGAGCAGGGCCAGAAGCCGCTCGGCCTTGCCGGGGCTGGCCGGGGCGACGCGCAGGTCGGCGCGCGCGAAAAGCGGCGAGGCGGCGATCTCGTGCAGCAGCTCGACCGTCAGGTTGCCATCCAGCGCGACGGGGCCGTGCCAGGGCTGCGCCTCGCTCCCCAGACGCCCGTCCGATAGCGGCGCGAGAATCTTGGCGCCGGCCCGTTCCAGCGAATGGGCGTCTGCAATGGCGGCGATCAGCCCGTTCGCCCCCTCGATCGCCATGTAGACGTCGGTCGGCAGATCGGTGGAGCGGTAGAGCGTGTCCGAGATCAGGCCAAGCTGCCCGGCCTCTTCGATCAGGGCGTCGCCCTCGCTGTCGCGGCCGACGACCCCCAGCAGCGCGGGTGTCATGCCAAAGCGCGCGAGGGTCATCGCGATGTTCATCGCGACGCCGCCGGGCAGGCGGGCGATCCGCCCCGGCACATCGGAGCCAAGGCGCATGACGGCGGGGCTGCGGCCGATCACGTCCCACAGGACGGCGCCGATGCACAGGATGTCGGGCTTACGGGTCATGCCGGCCCCTCTGCCGCAGGGCGGCGGGCCGGTCAATATGGCCGCGTGGCGCCCCGGCGGCAGCACGCCCTTGCACCCCGGGCCGCGCTGCAGTAAGGGCAGCGGACATTCGCAGGCGAGGGCGGGCCATCCGGACAGACATCCCGGATCGGTCCACCGGTTGAGAGCACCCGCTCTTCAAATCCCTCGCCGAGGCCAAACCGGAAAGGAAAAGGCATGGCTCTTCCCGAGTTCACCATGCGCCAGCTGCTTGAGTCTGGCGTTCACTTCGGTCACCAGACCGCGCGCTGGAATCCCCGCATGGGCGAGTTCATCTACGGCGCCCGCAACGGCATCCACATTCTCGACCTGACGCAGACCGTCCCGATGCTGGACAAGGCTCTGCAGGTCATCCGCGACACCGTCGCCCGTGGCGGCCGCGTCCTCTTCGTCGGCACCAAGCGTCAGGCCGCCGGCCCGATCGCCGAAGCCGCCGAGAAGTCGGCCCAGTTCTACATGAACCACCGCTGGCTGGGCGGCACACTCACCAACTGGCAGACCGTCAGCCACTCGATCAACCGCCTGCGCGCGATCGACGAGGCCGCGGCCAACGGCTTCGAGGGCCTGACCAAGAAAGAGCGTCTCGGCATGGAGCGCGAGCAGGCCAAGCTGCAGGCCAGCCTCGGCGGTATCCGCGAGATGGGCGGCGTTCCGGACCTGATGTTCGTGATCGACGTCAACAAGGAAGACCTGGCCATCAACGAGGCCAAGAAGCTGGGCATCCCGGTCGTCGCCGTCGTCGACACCAACTGCTCGCCTTCCGGCGTCGACTACATCATCCCCGGCAACGATGACGCCGCGCGCGCCATCTCGCTCTACTGCGACCTGGCCGCCCGCGCCGCCCTCGACGGCATGAGCGCGCAGCTCGGCGCCGCCGGCGTCGACATGGGTGCGATGGAGCAGCAGTACGCGGAAGAGGGTCTTGCCGAGCAGGCCGCCGCTGACGCCGCCGCCGAGACCGCCGAAGCGCCCGCCGCCGACGAGACCGCGGCCCAGTAAGGCCAAGGCTGAAAAACTGTTACGGACACGGGGGATGACCCCCGTGTCCAGACCGATTCATCAAGGAGACCCGTGATGGCTATCACTGCGAGCATGGTGAAGGAGCTCCGCGAGAGCACCGGCGCCGGCATGATGGATGCCAAGAAGGCGCTGACCGAGACCGATGGCGACATGACCGCCGCCGTCGACTGGCTGCGCACCAAGGGCCTGGCCAAGGCCGCCAAGAAATCCGGCCGCACGGCCGCCGAGGGCCTTGTCGCCGTCGCGAGCGAGGCCGGCCGCGGCGTCGCCGTCGAGGTGAACTCGGAAACCGACTTCGTCGGCAAGAACGCTGAGTTCCAGGCGATGGTCGGCAAGATCGCCGATGCCGCCCTGACCGTCGACAACGTCGAGGCGCTGAAGACCGCGCAGGTCGATGGCAAGCCCGTCGAGACGGTCGTGACCGAGGCCATCGCCCGCATCGGCGAGAACATGAGCCTGCGCCGCATGGCCAGCGTCACCGGCGACAAGGTCACGGTCTACGTGCACAACCAGGTCACCGAGGGCATGGGCAAGATCGGCGTTCTCGTCGGCTATTCCGGCGGCGACGACGCCTTCGCCCGTCAGGTCGCGATGCATATCGCCGCCTCGAACCCGGCCTCGCTGAGCGAGGCGGATCTCGACCCCGAGATCCTCGCCAAGGAGCGGCAGGTCCAGATGGACATCGCCCGCGAGAGCGGCAAGCCCGAGCAGGTCATCGAGAAGATGATCGAAGGCCGGATGAAGAAATTCACCGCCGAATCGACGCTGCTGGGCCAGGCCTTCGTCGTGAACCCCGACCTGACGGTCGAGGCCGCGGCCGCCGAAGCCGGCGTGACGATCCAGGGCTTCGCCCGCCTCGCCGTCGGCGAAGGCATCGAGCGCGAGCAGGAAGACTTCGCCGCCGAGGTCGCCAAGACCCGCGGCGCCTGATCGCCCCAACGCGTCAGACGTTTTGCGCCGCCCCTGTCAAAGGGGGCGGCGTTTTCCGTTTCAAAGTAAGGGCCTGAAGGCCGATGCTCACGGGTTACAGGAACCGGCCCGCCGGCCGAAATTACCGGCAGACCGATTTACGGCCATCCCGCAGGGGCCTGATATCGCAGGCATCCGGGGACCGGGTTCCAGGCCAGAAAAGACCGCTGCACGGAACCCAGGTAGGGTAACCTAGCGGTAGCGTGATTTTAAGTCAGGTTTTACGGACTATGCGAGGGCAGGGGGCTTCACCCCTCGGCCTCAAGCACGAAGATCTGATTCGAATAGGCCGCTTTGAGAAGCGCCTGCGCGGTGGTCTCCGCATCCAGCGCCTCGCGCGCCAGCCGCAGGTGCTTTTCGATCGTCGCCGGCGTCAGCGCCATCAGCGCGGCGATGTCCTGCGTCGTCTTGCCGTCGCCGACCCATTCCAGCACTTCGCGCTGGCGCGCCGTCAGGCGGCGCGAGCCATGGGGCAGGGTCAGCAGCTTGAGATGCACGACGGTGTTCAGCACCATGAGCGTCTCGCCATGTCGCTCCCAGACCGCGTCGACCTCGGCTTGGGTAATTTCGGGGCGGGCCGTCAGGGCGATCGCGCCCTTGGACCGCTGCGACCAGGGCGCGAAGCTGATCGTGTAGCCGGCCGAGACGCCCATGCGGCGGTTGAATTCCAGCACCTTCCGCTCCTCCGCCGAGAGGCTGCCGTCTTGCTCCCACTGCGCGAGGCGGCTCCAGCTGCAGGCGCCGTCGTTGGCCATTGCCCAATGTACCATTGGCGCCTGGCGGTAGAGCTCGTTGCGAAGAAAGCCATCGACATAGCCCGGCTCATGGGTGGTCAGCACGACCCAGTCGTCGGGATTGCCGAGAGAGGCATCCATCCTGTAGCGCGTAAAGCCGTAGAGCAGTCGATCGAAGCCGTAGCGCTTCATGCAGGCGGCATGCAGGTCCCAGACCTCGGCGGTGCGGCGGGCCTGGGTCAGCGCATGGAGGTGCCGCGTCAGCCCGGCTTCGTCGAGGCCGGTCACGGCGGATCGAGATGCGACGCGAGGGCGCGCAGGCCCAACAGGTAGACATCCGTGCCGAAGCCCGCGATCTGCCCGAGCGCGACCGGTGCGATGAGCGAGGTGTGGCGAAACGCCTCGCGCGCGTGGATATTCGACAGGTGCACCTCGATCACCGGCAGCGCCACGCCGGCGATGGCGTCGCGCAGCGCGACCGAGGTATGGGTATAGGCGCCGGCATTCAGGACGATCCCGGCATGCCGTCCACGTGCCTCGTGGATCGCGTCGATCAGCGCGCCTTCGTGGTTCGACTGCAGGAAGGCCAACTCGAGCCCGAGCGTCCCGGCAAGCGCGCGACACTGCGCCTCGACATCGGCGAGGGTCGCGCTGCCGTAGATCTCGGGCTGGCGCGTGCCGAGCAGATTGAGGTTCGGCCCATTGAGGACGAGGATCGAATGCATGTCTGTCATCATGCAACTGTGACCGGTTTTAGTCGCCGCGCCAAGGTAGGATGGATCCGTACATTACATAATACAGATTATACGACTAACGCGTACTATGGAACGGGTGCCCATGATGCCTTATGCCGCCCCCATTCCCCCGACACCGCGCGGGGCAGCATGAGCGACGAGACCATTTATTCCGGCCTGACGCAGCTTGGGCAAACCACGCATACTCCTTGACAGCCCCGAGACCGCGGTGCTGGAGCGCGTGCCCAACCCGCAGCCCGAGGCGCGCTATGCCGTGCGCTTCACCGCGCCGGAGTTCACCTCGCTCTGCCCGATGACCGGCCAGCCGGACTTCGCCCACCTGGTGATCGACTACGTGCCGCAGGACTGGCTGGTCGAGAGCAAGTCGCTGAAGCTGTACCTGACCAGCTTCCGCAATCACGGCGCCTTCCACGAGGATTGCACCGTCGCCATCGGCCTGCGCCTGCGAGAGCTGCTGGATCCGCATTGGCTGCGCATCGGCGGCTACTGGTATCCGCGCGGCGGCATCCCGATCGATGTCTTCTACCAGACCGGTGCCACCCCGCAGGATGTCTGGATCCCCGACCAGGGTGTGCCCCCCTACCGCGGTCGCGGCTGACCCTAGGGTCAGCCGAGCGCGTAGCCCGATCCGCGCACCGTGCGCACCGGATCGGCGCCGCCGTTCTTGGTCAGGATCTTGCGTAGCCGTCCGACATGGACGTCGACGGTGCGCGTGTCGACGTAGATGTCGCGCCCCCAGACCCGGTCGAGCAATTGCTCGCGGCTCCAGACGCGGCCGGGCTTTTCCATGAAGGTGGCCAGCAGCCGGAATTCCGTCGGGCCCAGCTTCAGCAGGTCCTCGGCGCGGTGGACGCGGTGCGTCTCGGCATCGAGCGTGATGTCCTCGAAGGTCAGCATCTGCCCGACCGAGGCCGGCCGCGACCGGCGTAGCTGCGTCCGCACGCGGGCCATCAGCTCTGACACGGAATAAGGCTTGGTCACGTAATCGTCGGCGCCGGTCTCCAGCCCGCGCACGAGATCCGTCTCCTCGGACCGGGCCGAAAGCATGATGATCGGCACCTGCCGCGTCTCGGCCCGCGTCTTGAGCCGGCGGCAGATCTCGATCCCCGAAACCGAGGGTAGCATCCAGTCGAGGACGATGACGTCCGGCGTCTCTTCCGAGACCATGACAAGCGCCTCTTCGCCATCGCCTGCCTCGGAGGTGCGGAACCCCTCGGACTGCAGGTTGTAGCTGAGGACCTCGCGCTGCGAGGGCTCGTCCTCGATGATCAGGACATGCGGTTGCACGCTGCGCATGGTCTACTCCGCCTCGGTGGCGTAGGCCGTCTTGTCGGCCTTGGGCCGGGTGTCGTCGGGCATGGAGCCGGTGGCGATATAGACCACCTGCTCGGCCATGTTGGTGACCAGATCGCCCATCCGCTCGATGTTCTTGGCCACGAAGTGAAGATGCATGCAGGCAGTGATGCTGCGCGGATCCTCCATCATGTAGGTCAGGAACTCGCGGAACAGCGCGTTGTACATCTGGTCGATGTCGTGGTCGCGGTGGATCACGTCCATCGCCAGATCGACGTCGCGCTGGGTGAAGGCATCCAGCGCATCCTTGAGCATGATCTCGACCTCGCGCGCCATTCGGCGCAGCGTGGCATCGGCGCCGGTGATCGGCCGCATCTCGACCAGCACCGTGGTGCGCTTGGCGATGTTCTTGGCGTAGTCCCCGACCCGCTCGAGGCTGGCGGCCAGCTTGAGCACCGAGAGGATGACCCGCAGATCGCGCGAGACCGGCGCCCGGATCGCGATGACGCGGGCGGCCTCCTCGTTCACGCGCTCCTCGATCTCGTCGATGGCGCGGTCGCCGCGGCGCACCTTCTCGGCCAGCTCGACGTCCCGCGATTCAAGGCTGCGCGCCCCGTCGAGGATGGCCGCCTCGACGAGGCCGCCCATCTTCAGGATCATCGCCTGGATCGCTTCGAGGTCGCGGTCGTAGGCGGATGCGATGTGTTGGTCCTGGTCCTGCATGGCTGGCCCCTATCCGATGCGGCCCGAGATGTAGCTCTCGGTCCGGCTGTCCTCGGGATTGGTGAAGATGGTTCCGGTCTCGCCGTATTCGACGAGATCGCCCAGATGGAAGAAGGCGGTCCGCTGGCTGACTCGCGCGGCCTGCTGCATGGAGTGCGTGACGATCACCACCGAGAAGTTCTGCCGCAGCTCGTCGATCAGCTCCTCGACCTGGGCCGTGGCGATGGGATCGAGCGCCGAGCAGGGCTCGTCCATCAGCAGTACCTCGGGTTCGGTCGCAACCGCGCGCGCGATGCAGATACGCTGCTGCTGCCCGCCCGACAGGCCCGTGGCGGGCGCATGCAGGCGATCCTTGACCTCGTTCCAGATGGCCCCGCGGCGCAGGGCACGCTCGACGATCTCGTCCATCTCCTTGCGGTTCTTTGCGAGGCCGTGGATGCGCGGGCCATAGGCCACGTTGTCGTAGATCGACTTCGGGAATGGGTTCGGCTTCTGGAACACCATGCCGACCTTGGCGCGCAGCTGCACGGGATCGACGCGGCTGTCGTAGATGTTCTGGTCGTCGATCTTGATCTCGCCGGTGATTTTGCAGGCCGAGATGGTGTCGTTCATCCGGTTCAGGCAGCGCAGGAAGGTCGATTTGCCGCAGCCCGAGGGGCCGATGAAGGCGGTGACCATCCGGTCCGCGATATCGACGTCGACGTCCTTGATCGCGTGGTTGTCGCCGTAGAAGACGTTCACCCCGCGCGCCCGGATCTTCGTATCGTCCATCTGTTTCGCCCTGTCGCCCAGTCGCATGTCGTTCATAGTGAAGCCCCCTACCCTGCGTTACCAGCGCCGTTCGAACCGGCGCCGCAGCAGGACCGCGACGATGTTCATCAAAAGAAGGAAGGCCAGCAGGACGATGATGCCGCCCCAGGCCCGCTCGTAATAGGCCGGATCGGCCCGCTTGGCCCATTCGTAGATCTGCGCCGGCATGGCCGAGTTGGGATCGGTGAAGCCGCTCGTGAAGCTGTCCGGGTATTCGGAGGCGATGAAGCCGACCATGCCGATCAGCAAGAGCGGCGCCGTCTCGCCAAGCGCCTGTGCCAGCCCGAGGATGGTGCCGGTCAGGATGCCGGGCATCGCCAGCGGCAGCACGTGGTGCATCGTGGCCTGCATCTTCGAGGCGCCGACGCCGAGCGCGGCATCGCGGATCGAGGGCGGCACGGCGCGCAGCGAGGCGCGGGTCGAGATGATGATTGTCGGCAGCGTCATCAGTGTCAGCACCAGCCCGCCGACCAGCGGCGCCGAGGCCGGCAGATGCGCGAACTGGATGAAGGCCGCGAGGCCGAGGATACCGAAGACAATTGAAGGCACCGCCGCGAGGTTCGAGATGTTCACCTCGATCAGGTCGGTGAAGCGGTTCTCGGGCGCAAATTCCTCGAGGTAGATCGAGGCCGCGACGCCGATCGGTAGCGCGAGCAGAAGCACCACCAGCATCATGTAGAAGCTGCCCAAAACGGAGGCGCCGAGGCCGGCCTCCTCGGGGCGGGAATCGGAGGCATCCGTTCCGGTGATGAAATCGAGGTTGAAGCGCCGCTCGACCGAGCCCTCGGCCTTCAGCGCATCGATGATCTCGAGATGCGCGGCATCGAGGTTGGGATCGCGGGCCAGCGCCTCGCGGGTGACGCGGCCCTTCATGTAGCCATCGACGCGGGACGAGGCCAGCAGGTCGAACTCGACCGTCTCGCCCACGACCTCGGGGTTGGCCAGCACGTGGTTGCGCAGCTGCGCCGCCGCGCCAGAGGACAGGATGCGCGCCAGCCGGTCCGGGGTAACCTCGGTCTCGATGCCGGACTGCGCCAGCCGGTCCACCAGCGCCGCTTGGATTAGCGGCGCGTAGCTGAAGGTCGTCTTCTGCGCGATCACGGCGGGATCGCCCGTCGCATCGGGATCCAGCACCTCCTGGTCCAGCGTCACATCGACCTGGATGTAGGTCTGGGTGAAGGCCGGAAGCCCGTTCTTCACGATCGAGAAGAGCAGCACGCAGAGAAAGGCCATCGCGATCGAGATTGCCGCGATGCCATAGGCCCTGAAGCGCTTCTCGGCGCGGTTGCGGGCCTTGATGCGCGGGTTCTCCGCGAAAAGGGAGCCGCGGCGGGGCCCGTCCTGCTGCGGATGGGCCCCGCCCTCGGGGATGTCGGTCATTCGTACTGCTCCCGGTAGCGGCGCACGATCCAGAGTGCGAAGACGTTGAGGATCAGGGTGATGACGAAGAGCGTCATTCCCAGAGCGAAGGCGACGAGCGCCTCGGGGCTGGAGAAATCCGCGTCACCCGTCAACTGGCTGACGATCTTGGCGGTGACGGTGGTCATCGCCTCGAAGGGGTTGAGGTCGAGGCGCGCAGCGGCGCCGGCCCCCAGCACGACGATCATCGTCTCGCCGATGGCGCGGCTCGCGGCCAGAAGGACCGCACCGACGATGCCCGGCAGCGCCGCCGGAAGGATCACCTGCTTGACCGTCTCCGACTGCGTCGCGCCAAGGCCGAGGCTGCCGTCGCGCATGCTTTGCGGCACGGCGTTGATGATGTCGTCCGACAGCGAGCTGACGAAGGGAATGAGCATGATGCCCATGACCAGCCCCGCCGTCATCACCGAGGTGCCGCCGCCCATCCAGCGCACGCCGAGCGCGCCGCCGGGGCCGAAGACATCCATCAGCAGCGGGCCGACGGTCAGCAGCGCGAAAAGGCCGTAGACGATGGTCGGAATGCCGGCCAGAACCTCGAGCATGGGCTTGGCCCAGGCCCGCACGGTGCGATGGGCGTATTCCGACAGGTAGATCGCTGCCAAGAGGCCGATCGGCACCGCCACGAGCAGCGCGATCAGGCTGATGTAGAGCGTGCCCCAGAGCAGCGGCAGGATCCCCAGAGAGGAGCCGCCGCCGAAGCTGGGCGCCCAGGTCGTCCCGAACAGGAAATCTGCAGCCGGATAGAGGCCGAAGAACTTGATCGTGTTGAAGATCAGCGACAGCACGATGCCGATCGTGGTGCCGATGGCAACGCAGGCCGCGGCGATCAGCGCGCCTAGGATCGCCCGTTCGACCGAGGTGCGGGCGCGGAAACCGGGCGCAACGCGCCAGAGCGCGAAGGCCCCGAGGCCGACCGCAAGGCCGATGGTCAGGATGCTGCGCAGAAGCGCGCCGCGCCCCTCGATCGTGCGATAGCGCTGCGCCGCCTCGAGCACGCCGGGCGACACCTCGGAGGCCAGAGCCGTGCCGAAGTCGGACAGGCGGTCGCGCAGGCCGTCAGCCGTCAGGCCGCGCGCCTCCTGCGCCGTCAGCCCGCCCATCGCGATGGCGCGGTCGATGCCGCCGGCAAGGCGGGTCACGTCGCTCATCACCAGCGCGGCGTTGCGGTCTTCTTCCAGGACCAGCGGCCGCACCGACCTGTCGACGACCAGCGGCTGCAGCGCCAGCCAGAGGGCCAGCACGATCAGCGCCGGCCCCGCGGCCCAGAGCGCCGCGGAAAATCCGTAGTAGTTCGGGCGCGAATGCAGGTGGCGCTGATCGCCGTCCACGGCGCTCAGGGCGCGGCGGCGTGCGAGCACGAAGCACAGCGCCGCCACGGCCAGAACAACGAGGACGATCCAGAAAGTCGACATGAATGCGGGCCTTCGGTGTGGGGACGGCCGGGCGTGGATCGCCCGGCCGGATCGTGGGGCGACGCCGGGCGCCGCCCCTGATGAACCTGGATTATTCTTGGTCCATCGTGGTCATGTTGGCCACCTTTTCCTGGGTCGCGGCCAGCTCAGGGTCCGGCACCAGGCCGTAGTTCGCGAGCGGGCCGCCGGTGCCGGCCAGCTCGTCGGAGACGAAGAAGGAGGCGAACTCCTGCAGGCCGGGGATGACGCCGACATGGGCGGCCTTGACGTAGAAGAACAGCGGACGCGAGACCGGGTAGTCGCCCGAGGCGATGGTCTCGGTCGAGGGCTCGACACCGGACATGGTGGCGACCTTCAGCGTGTCGGTGTTGTTCTCGTAGAAGGCCAGGCCGAAGACGCCGATGCCGTCCGGGTTGGAGCCGATGCGGGCCAGGGTCTCGGTGTAGTCGCCGTCGATGTCGACCGAGGTGCCGTCGGTGCGGATCGACATGCAGGCCTCTTCGGTCGCATCCTCGTCCATGCCCATGTCCATCATGGCCTGCATGGCGCCGGAATCTTCGCAGCCCTGCAGGATGACGTTCTCTTCGAAGACTTCGCGGGTGCCGTGACGGGTGCCCGGGATGAAGGCCAGGATCTCGGCGTCGGGCAGCGCGGGAAGGTCGGCCTCGGTCATGCCCCAGGCGGCCAGCTCTTCGTTGATGGCGTTCCAGTTGGCGGCATCGTTGGCGACCATCTCGCCGTCCATCGGCACTTCGGCGGCCAGGGCGGCGTACCACTGGGCGGGGACGAAGGCGTCGAAGGCCGGGCCGTCGATCTGGCTGGCGAAGACGATGCCGTCGTAGCCGATGCGGACTTCGACGATCTCGTCGACGCCGTTGGCGGCGCAGGTCTCGATCTCGCCTTCGCGGATCGGACGGCTGGCATTGGCGATGTCGATCTGGTTCTCGCCGACGCCTTCACAGAAGCGCGCGAGGCCGGCCGAGGAGCCGCCCGATTCCACGACCGGGGTCGGGAAGTCGAAGTTCTCGCCGAAGGCCTCGGCCACGATGGAGGCATAGGGCAGAACGGTCGAGGAACCGGCGATCTGGACGTTGTCGCGCGACTGGGCGGCGGCGCCGGTGGCGACGGCAGCGATGGCCAGCGCCGAGGCGCCGATTTTCGTGAAGGACATGAAGGTCTCCTGTCGGTGTGCCTAGGAGGCGCCGCATCCCGGCCCCTCCGCTGCCGTACCGCTATGGACCGGCGATTGAGCTTTTGTGACGAATACGTAATGGTTTTATGACAGTCGGCGGATCGCCCCGGCTTCCGTGGCGTCGGGCGGCGCGGGATTGCCGGTAAAGGTCCCCTGTCCCGCAATGAAGCCGGAGAAAACGCCACGCTGGCCTGTCTTTTGCGATGGTTCGTGACAGCGCCCGTCGCCAAGGCCCGGGCCGATGGACAAGGCGCCGGGCCTAGCTGAGCGGCAGGATGACGCTGAAGCGGCTGCCCTGCCCCAGCGCGCTGTCCACGCGCAGCCGCCCGCGGTGGCGGTTGACGATATGCTTGACGATGGCGAGGCCGAGGCCCGTGCCGCCGACCTCGCGGCTGCGGTGCTTGTCGACGCGGTAGAAGCGTTCGGTCAGGCGCGGGATGTGATGCGCGGCGATGCCCTCGCCGTGGTCGATGACGGTCAGCCGCACACCCTCGCCGCGCAGGCTCGGCTCGGGCTTCGGCTCGCCCAGCACGATCTCGACCGGCTTGCCGGGGCCGCCGTATTTCATCGCGTTCTCGATCAGGTTGGTCAGCACCTGCCGCAGCTGGTACTCGTCCCCCGGCACCACGATCTGCTGCTCGGGCGCCTCGACTGCCAGGGTGATCCCCTGCCCCTGCGCCGTCGGCCCGACCACGGCGACGACGCCCTCGATCAACCCCCGAAGGTCGACCGGCGCCATCGGGCGGAGCCTCTCGTCCTGCTCCACCCGGCTGAGCGACAGCAGGTCCGAAACCAGCTGCGCCATGCGCCCCGTCTCCCGCTCCATGATCCCCAGAAAGCGGTCGCGCGCCACGGCGTCGTCCCGCGCCGGGCCGCGCAGCGTCTCGACAAAGCCCAGAAGCGCGGTCAGCGGCGTGCGCAGCTCGTGGCTGACGTTGGCGACGAAATCGCGGCGGATCTGCCCCGCCTCCTCGACCTCCGTCACGTCCTGGAAACTGAGGCAGGCGCCGCGCCCGAGCGGAAGCTGCACGGCGCCGGCGGTCATCGCCCAAGTCGTCTCGCGCCGCCCCTCGGTGCCGAGGTAGCGGCCGGTGCGCGCCTCGCCGTCGCGCAGCGTCTGCTCCACCACGTCGAGGACCGCGGGCTGGCGCAGCGCGGTGATGTAGTGCCGGCCGATCCCGCCCTCGCCGAACAGGCGGACGGCTGCGGGATTGGCGGCCTCGATACGCTCCGTCGGGCCGATCACGAGGATCGGATAGGGCAGCGCAGTGATGAGCGAATCGATCAGGTGCGGAGGCATGGCTTTCGTTACCGCCCCGCCGCCCCCTCCGGTAGCCCGCAAGCAGGCGCTTGGCGCAGGGCCGCGATGCGACTATATAGGGACACAGCCCATAATTGTATACGGTTTGCTCATGTTCACGGGTTCGTTGTTCCCATGGTGTCACTCGAAAAGGCGCGGTCCCGCGATCGGGATCGGCTTCTGATCGTCGTCGACGGGGAGGAGGCGGAGGTCCCGGTGCCGGGCCTCCTCCCCGGCGAAGAGTTCAAGGCCTGCAGCTTTGCCCAGTTGGACAGCGCTCTGATCGAGCGGCTGGACCCCTCTGTCGTCGTGTCATTGCTGGTGCTGGACAAGACGGACGCCGTGGAGATCGCCGCGCGGCTGCACAGCATCGGCTACAGGGGGCGCTACAGGATCCTCATGGGCGGCGTCCCCGACCGCAGCCTGATCCGCGCAGAGCTTGCAGCCGTGGCGCCTGGCTTGACGATAGAGTTGCTCGATCTCGGCCCCGAGGCGGGCTAGGCCGGCCCGTCCAGCGGCGTCAGCCCCGCGCGGAAGCGGGCGGCATTCGCGCGGTAGCGCCCTGCCGAGAGGCGCAGCTCCTCGATCGCCGCGGCATCGAGGGGGCGTATAACCCGCGCCGGGGCGCCGATCACGAGGCTCCCGTCCGGGATCTCCTTGCCCTCCGTCACCAGCGCGCCGGCGCCGATCAGGCAGCCCGCGCCGATCCGCGCGCCGTTCAGCACCGTCGCGCCCATGCCGATCAGGCTGCCGTCGCCGATGGTGCAGCCGTGCAGGATCGCCTTGTGGCCGATGGTGCACAGGGCGCCGACCGTCAGCGGGTGGCCAATGTCGGTATGCAGCACCGCGTTGTCCTGCACGTTGCTGCCTTCGCCGATCACGATCGGCTCGTTGTCGCCCCGCAGCACGGCGCCGAACCAGACGGAGTTGCCTTCGGCCAGCACGACGCGCCCCATGACATGCGCGCCCGGCGCGACCCAGGCGTCCTGCGCCACCTCCGGCTCTAGACCCTTCAGCGCGTAAAGCATGTCAGTCCTCTCCGCCCGAAAGCGGCCTTGCCCCCTCGGCCGAGAGGTCCCGCACGAAGCCGTTCAGCCAGGGCTGCCGGCCGCGCCGCAGACGCTCTGCCGTCAGGATCGTGCGCAGCGACTGCTCGCAGGCATCGACATCGCGATTGACCAGGACGTAGTCGTATTCGGCCCAGTGGCTGATCTCGGCCAGGCTCTTGCCCATGCGCGCCGCGATCACGGCCTCGCTGTCGTGGGCCCGCGCCGTGAGCCGCCGCTCGAGCTCTGCCATCGAGGGCGGCAGGATGAAGATCGAAACGACGTCCTGCCCGAGGGCCGAATTCCTGATCTGCTGGCCGCCCTGCCAGTCGATGTCGAAGAGCGTGTCCTCGCCCCGCGTCAGCGCCTGCTCCACGGGGGCCGCGGGCGTGCCGTAGAGGTTTCCGAAGACCTCGGCATGCTCGAGCATCGCCCCCTGCTCCACCATCGCGGCGAAGCGGTCCTTGTCCACGAAGTGGTACTCGCGCCCGTCGACCTCTCCCGGTCGGGGCGCCCGCGTGGTCGCCGAGACCGAGAAGCGGATCGTCGGATCCCAGTCGCGCAAGCGGCGCGCAAGCGTGGATTTTCCCGCGCCCGAGGGCGAGGACAGGATGATGAGTAGGCCGCGTCTGGTCATGCTTTCCCGGTGGTCTGGCCCCGCCGCGCAGCGGGCGCATCGCTTGGCGGCAGCTAAGGCATAGCGCCACCGCGCGGCAACCCCCCGGGGACCACCGCGCCCCGCGGTTACTCGGCGTTTACCCGTTTACGGTTTGTTAAAAGGAATGCGGCCATTTTGTGGCTATACATCAGAAACGCAATCCCAGCCGATGGAGAGACGGATGTACGGTGACATAGGACAGGGGGACCGCCACGGGCCGAACGGTGCCGTCATCGACGGTCCGGCCAGGGTCCCGGGCGCGGCCCATCCGTCCCTGCCGGAGGCGGGACAGGGCGCGCCGATGCTGGCGCTGCTGGAAGGCTACTGGAACAGCCTGCGCCGCGGGCCCAGCCTGCCCTATCGCCACCAGATCGACCCTGCCCGGATCGACGACGTTCTGCCGCGGGCCTTCGTGATCGACCATATCGCACCCGGACAGGGACGCTTCCGAGTCGCGGGTCAGGAGCTTTCGGCCCTGATGGGGCGGGCGCCGCGCGGCCAGCTGCTCTCGACGATGTTCCGTTCGGAATCGCGGGAGGTGCTGACCACCTGGATCGCCCGCGCCTTCGCCGATCCCGCCGTGGTCGAGCTGCCGCTGCTGGCCCCGCGCCGCCTGGGCCGCCCGGCGATCACAGGGCGGCTGCTGCTTCTGCCGCTGGCCGATGCCGACGGGGTCACCAGCCGCGCCCTCGGCGCCATGGTCATGGATGCCCCGATCCGCGCGCCCCGCTGGCTGCAGATCGATCCCGCGCGCGAGGTGCGCTACGAGACGCTGGAGGCCGGGACGCCGACGAGGCAGGCCGGCCTTGCGGCGGCCCCTGCCAGCCATGACCGCTCCCTCCACCTGATCAATGGCGGTTTGACCGCCGCGCGGAGGGAGACGGACCGCCGCGACGGGCCCGGCGCCGCCCTGCGGCTGGTCGTCAGCAACGCCTGACGGCGGCCGCTGAAGAGGACCGGGGTCCGTCATGCAGGGCGCTGTGGCTAGTGGGCGAGGCCCGGATGGCGCCCGCCGATGCGCCAGGCATCCCAACGCGGCATCGCGACCTTGCTGGAATGGCTTGCCCAGATCCGTGCCGCAGTCCCTATCCTGCGCTGGAGTCGCTGCGCCGCGCAGACCGCGTGCAGACCAGGCGCAGCAGCATGATCGCAAGAGACGCCTGCGGCAGAGGCGCCACCGCCGTGGCGGTCAGCGGCGGCAAGGGGCCCGAGGACCTGCCTGCCGCCGCCGCGCAGTCTCAGACGGCCTCTGCCGCCTCCTCGAGGGCCACCCGCCGCTGCTGCAGTTCCTCGGCGACGAGGAAGGCCAGCTCAAGGCTTTGCGAGGCGTTGAGGCGCGGATCGCAGGCGGTGTGGTAGCGGTCCGAGAGATCCTCGTCCGTCACCGCCCGGACGCCGCCGGTGCATTCGGTCACGTCGCGGCCCGTCATCTCGAAGTGCACGCCGCCCGGCACCGTCTCTTCTGCGCGGTGCACGGCGAAGAATTCCTCGACCTCGCGCATCACGCTGTCGAAGGGCCGGGTCTTGTAGCCCGTGCTCGACTTGATCGTGTTGCCGTGCATCGGATCGCAGACCCAGGTGACATGCGCCCCCTCTTCCTGCACGGCCTTGATCAGGCGCGGCAGGTGGTCGGCCACGCTGCCGGCGCCGAAGCGGGCGATCAGCGTCAGACGCCCCTCTTCGTTGCGGGGGTTCAGCTTGGCGATCAGCGCCTTGAGGTCGCTCGCCGTCATGCTCGGCCCGCATTTCATGCCGATCGGGTTCTGCACGCCGCGCGCGAATTCGACATGGGCGCCATCCGGCTGCCGCGTCCGGTCGCCGATCCAGATCATGTGCCCGGATCCGGCCAGCCACTTGCCCGAGGTGGAATCGAGCCGGCACAGCGCCTCCTCGTATTCCAGCAGCAGCGCCTCGTGGCTGGTGTAAAGCTCCACCGATTCCATCGCGTGGCGCGCCTCTTCGCCGATGCCGGCGGCATCCATGAAGTCGAGCGTGTCGCTGATGCGGCTCGCCATGGCGCGGTACTTCTCGGCCTCGGGGCTGGCGGTGAAACCCAGCGTCCAGGCATGGACCTTGCGCAGGTCGGCAAAGCCGCCCGTGGAAAAGGCGCGCAGCAGGTTCAGCGTGGCGGCCGATTGCAGGTAGGCCTGCAGCATCCGCTCGGGGTCGGGGATGCGGGCGCCCTCTTCGAAGGGAAAGCCGTTGATGATGTCGCCCTTGTAGGACGGCAGGTCGAGGCCGTCGCGGTTCTCCATCGCGGAAGACCGCGGCTTGGCGAACTGCCCGGCCATCCGGCCGACCTTCACCACCGGCACCTTCGCGCCGAAGGTCAGCACCATCGCCATCTGCAGCATCACCTTGAAGGTATCGCGAATGCCGTCGGCGCTGAACTCGGCAAAGCTCTCGGCGCAGTCGCCGCCCTGCAGCAGGAAGGCCTCGCCGCGCCCGGCCTTGGCCAGGTGCCCCTTCAGGCGCCGCGCCTCGCCGGCGAAGACAAGCGGCGGATAACTGGACAGGCGGCGCTCCACGGTGCCCAGATGTTCGGCATCCGGATAATCCGGCATCTGCACGCGCGGCAGACTGCGCCAGTCGGTCTTTGTCCAGTCGCTCATCGTATCGCCTCCTGTCGGCGGGCCCGTCGGATCGCAAACCTTATAGCTACAAGAGCCTCCGCCGCCAATCCGAAACGGCCCGGCGGGCGCGGCCACTTGAAATGGGCTGATGAGCGGAGGTTCACCGAGGGCAATCCGGCCCTTGCGAGCGTGACCCAAACCTGTTTCCTTCGCCCTAACCTTACGCCACGACACCCCCGAGCCGGAGGACCCCTTGCCACCTGAAAGCGCCACCCGGGGTTCCGGGACCGTCGTCCCCCTCCGCAGCCGCGGCCCGCAAAGCCAGCGTTTCGTCTTCGCGCTGCTGCCCGGCTTCACCATGCTCGCCTTCTCCTGCGCGATCGAGGCGTTGCGCGTCGCGAACCGCATGGCCGGGCACGAGATCTATCGCTGGGAGATCGCTGCCGAGAGCGACGAGGTGGCCTGCTCGAACGGGGTGACGATCCGGGCGACCTGCGATCTGGACGAGCTGGAGCGTGACGATACCGTCCTCGTCTGCGGCGGTCTCGACGTACAGAGGGGCAGCACCCGGCGCATGGTCAACTGGCTGCGGCGCGAGGCGCGGCGCGGCGCCGCGATGGGCGGGCTCTGCACCGGCAGCTACACGCTCGCCCGCGCCGGCCTTCTGGACGGCAAGCGCGCGACGATCCACTGGGAGTATCACGACAGCTTCGCCGAGGAATTCGAGGAGGTGCTGCTGACCAAGGGCATCTTCGCCGTCGACGGCGGAAGGATGACCACGGCGGGCGGCACATCGAGCCTCGATCTGATGCTGCAGCTGATCGCCGATGCCCATGGCGAGGATCTGGCCAATGCCGTGGCCGACCAGCTGATCTACTCCTCGATCCGCACCGATCAGGACACGCAGCGGCTGTCCACCCCGACCCGGATCGGCGTGCGCCATCCCAAGCTCAGCTCTGTCATCAAGGCGATGGAGCAGGCGATCGAGGATCCGATCAGCCCCGCCGTTCTGGCGCAGGATGCCGGCATGTCCACCCGCCAGCTAGAGCGGCTGTTCCGCCGCTACCTCAACCGCAGCCCCAAGCGCTACTACATGGAGCTGCGGCTGGGCCGGGCGCGCAACCTGCTGATGCAGACCGAGATGAGCGTGATCAACGTCGCCCTCGCCTGCGGTTTCACCAGCCCCTCGCATTTTTCCAAGTGCTACCGCTCGCATTACGGCACCACGCCCTACCGCGAACGCGGCAGCCACGGCGCCCGCGCGGCCCTCTAACCCGCCGGAGGATCGGGCATTTGCCCCCGTTCGGGGCAGATGCCCCAGCGTCAGACCTCTCTACCACCTTTACGAAGGTTGCGTCCCCCACTAGCGTTTCGATCAGAACAAGAAAGATCACAACAGGGAGACGATCATGAGAAAGCTTCTGACCGCCACCGCCACCCTCGCCCTCACCGCCGGCGCCGCCGGCGCGCAGGAGGATCCGGTCCGCATCGGCATCCTGCTGGGCTTCACCGGCCCGCTGGAATCGCTGGCGCCCGACATGGCCGCCGGCGCCGAGCTGGCGATCGCCGAGGTGAACGAGGCCGGCGGCATCCTCGACGGCCGCATGGTCGAGGGCGTGCGCGCCGACGACACCTGCATCGACAGCGCCGCCGCAACCAGCGCCGCCGAGCGGCTGGTCAACGACGGTGTCGCCGGGATCATCGGCGGCGACTGCTCGGGCGTGACCGGCGCGGTGCTGCAGAACGTCGCCCGGCCGAACGGGCTGGCGATGATCTCGCCCTCCGCGACCTCGCCCGCGCTGTCCACCGCCGAGGATGACGACCTCTTCTTCCGCACCGCCCCCTCGGACGCCCGTCAGGGCCAGATCATGTCCGACATCCTGATGGAGCGCGGCATCCAGGAAGTCGCGGTCACCTATACCAACAACGACTACGGCCAGGGCCTGGCCGATGCCTTCGTCTCCAGCTTCGAGGAGGCCGGCGGCACGGTCACGATCAACGCCAGCCACGAGGACGGCAAGGCCGACTACTCCTCCGAAGTGGCGGCGCTTGCCTCGGGCGGCGGCGAGATGCTGGTCGTCGCGGGCTACCTCGATCAGGGCGGCAAGGGCATCATCCAGAGCTCGCTCGACACTGGCGCCTTCGACGCCTTCTACCTGCCAGACGGCATGGTGGGTCAGGCGATCGTCGACGAGCTGGGCGACGACCTGCAGTATTCGGTCGGCGACTACCCCGGCACCGACAGCGAGGGCGCCGAGCTCTTCCAGACCATGGCGAGCGAAGGCGACTTCGACGGCACCTCGGCCTTCTCGGGCGAAAGCTACGATGCCGCCGCGCTGATGATGCTGGCCATGGCCAAGGCCGGCAGCACCGACTCCGCCGACTACGCGCCGATGGTCATGGACATTGCCAATGGTCCGGGCACCGAGGTCTTTCCCGGTGATCTTGCCAGCGCGCTCGAGATGATCGCGAACGGCGAAGAGATCGACTACGTCGGCGCTACCGCCGTCGAGCTGATCGAGCCGGGTGAAAGCGCGGGCAATTACCGCGAGGTGGAGTTCACCGACGGCGATATCGTCACCGTCAACTTCCGCTGATCCCGATCCGGGGCCGGCTTCGCGCCGGCCCCGCCAGAGACGCGAGCGCGGGAGAAACCCGCGCCGGAGGGACCGCCATGATCACCGTCGAGAACCTGCACCGCCATTTCGGCGGATTTCATGCCGTGGACGGCGCATCGCTGACCATCGCCGAAGGCTCCATCACCGGGCTTATCGGCCCCAACGGTGCTGGCAAGTCCACGCTGTTCAACGTCATCGCCGGGCGGCTGCCGCCGACCTCGGGCCGGGTGCTGATGGATGGCGAGGATGTGACCGGCCTGCCCCCGCATGAGCTGTTCAAGAAGGGCCTGCTGCGCACCTTCCAGATCGCACATGAGTTTCCGTCGATGACCGTGCGCGAGAACCTGATGATGGTTCCGCCCGCGCAATCGGGCGAGACGCTGTGGAACGCCTGGTTCGGCCGCCGCGCGATCCGCGACGAAGAGGCAAAGCTGCTGGCCCGCGCCGACGAGGTGCTGGACTTCCTGACCATCAGCCACCTGCGCGACGAGAAGGCTGGAAACCTATCCGGCGGGCAGAAGAAGCTGCTCGAGTTGGGGCGCACGATGATGGTCGATGCGAAGATCGTCTTTCTCGACGAAGTCGGCGCTGGGGTTAACCGAACCTTGCTGAATACCATTGGCGACGCCATCACCCGGCTTAACAAGGAGCGGGGCTACACCTTCTGCGTGATCGAGCACGACATGGATTTCATCGGCAAGCTCTGCGATCCGGTCATCGTCATGGCCGAGGGCAAGGTCCTCGCCGAGGGCGAGGCCGCCCATATCATGGAGAACGAGGCCGTGATCGAGGCCTATCTCGGCACCGGCCTCAAGAACAAGGGAGCCGCCTGATGCCCGACAGCTACTCGGGGCGCGGCAACAAGGACCGCAGCATCGCCCGGCCCGGCGGCGCCACGCTCGAAGCCGGGGACAACCGGCTGGCGCGGCCTGTGCATACCTCCGACGCCTTTCTCGTCGGCGACGGGATGACCGGCGGCTATGGCCGCGGCGCCGATATCCTGCACGGCTGCACCATCGCCGTGCAGAAGGGGCAGATCGCGGTCATCGTCGGCCCGAACGGCGCCGGCAAGTCCACCGCGATGAAGGCCGTCTTCGGCATGCTGTCGCTGCGCGAGGGATCGGTGCGGCTGGACGGGCAGGACATCACCCAGCTCAGCCCACAGGACCGGGTGGCGCAGGGCATGGCCTTCGTGCCGCAGACCTCGAACATCTTCACCTCGATGACCGTCGAGGAGAACCTCGAGATGGGCGCCTTCCTGCGCCGCGACGACATCCGGCCCACGATGGAGCAGGTCTACGAGCTGTTTCCCATCCTGCGCGACAAGCGCCGCCAGCCTGCCGGAGAGCTGTCGGGTGGCCAGCGCCAGCAGGTCGCCGTCGGCCGCGCACTGATGACCCAGCCCAAGGTCCTGATGCTGGACGAGCCGACCGCCGGCGTCAGCCCGATTGTGATGGACGAGCTCTTCGACCGCATCATCGAGGTCGCGCGGGCCGGCATCACCATCCTGATGGTCGAACAGAACGCCCGGCAGGCCCTCGATATCGCCGATACCGGCTATGTGCTGGTGCAGGGGGCGAATGCCTATACCGGAACCGGGGAAGAGCTTCTGGCCGACCCCGAGGTCCGGCGCACCTTTCTGGGAGGATGACGATGACACGGCTCGTTCTGCTGGCGCTGCTCGCCCTGCCCTCCCTCGCCTCGGCGCAGGCGCTCGACTGCCGGATGACGCTGGCCTGCAACGGCGGGCCAGAGACCTGCCGCCCCGCGCAGGACTGGCTGCGGCTCGAGACAGGCCCTGCCGGCGGGGCGCTGCTGCGCGCGGCCAGCGGCGAGGTCTCGGTGACACCGCAGGTCGTCGGCCCCGATCTCGTCTATGCCGGCGGGCCGATGGCGGGCGCCGCGCAGCATGTGCTGGCGCTCAGCCCGGTGGGCGAGGTCGCCCGCTACAGCCTGCACTATCCCGGCGGCGCCATCCTCACCCGCTTCGGGCGCTGCGCCCCGACCTCCTGATCCTTCGACCAGCCGGAGACGCCATGACCCTTGCCAAAGCCGCCCTTCTCGCCGCCCTGGCAGCCCCCCTGCCCGCCGCCGCGCTGGCCGTGACCTGCGAGGTCGCGCAGCAGTGCCGCGCGGGCGAGTGCACCGCGACGCCCGGCCTGACCTTGGAGATCGACGAGGGGCCGGAGATGCTGTCCTACGTCACGCCGAACGACGTGCGGGTCGAGATGCAGCAGGGCAGCGCGCCCGGGGAACGGCCGCTGATCGGCTTCGTCCAGCGCAACTCCGGCGGGCTGATGACCATGGGCCTGGCCGAGGACGGGACGCTGGCGATGCAGGCGCTCGAGCCCATCGACGGCGGCCTCGAGGTCTTCACCTTCCACGGAAGCTGCGGCGTATGAAGGCAGCCGCGCTGATCCTGACCTCTCTCGCGGCATCTCCGGCGCTGGCCGAAGGCGCGCGCCTGACCCTGACCTGCAGCACCGCCACGGTCTGCACCGGCCCCTCGGCCTGCCGTCCGGGGGGCGGCCCAATCGAGATCGTTCTGGCGCCGCAAGACACAGATGCCGCCGGAGCCGGAACCTATACAGCCCGGACTGCCGCAGGCGAGGCCGAGGCGCAGGCTGCCGGCCACCTCGGCCCCTTCGCCTGGCAGGAGGACGCCGCGCGCGTCAGCCTGGTTCTGGCGAGCGAGGCGCAGGCCGTCCTGGTGCGCAGCGACGGCGGCGCCGCCCAAACATCCCTCCTGACCTGCGACGTGACGCAATGACCGATATCCTCAACGCCATAGTCGCGCTTCTGAACTTCGTCGTGATCCCCGGCGCGGCCTATGGCGCGCAGCTGGCGCTCGGCGCGCTCGGCGTGACGCTGATCTACGGCATCCTGCGCTTTTCGAATTTCGCCCATGGCGACACCATGGCCTTTGGCACCATGGCGACGATCCTCTTCACCTGGGGGCTTCAGGCGCTGGGGGTCAGCTTCGGCCCGCTGCCGACAGCCCTTCTTGCCCTGCCCCTCGGCATCGCCGCGACCGCGCTGCTGACGCTGGGAACCGACAGGCTGATCTACCGCTTCTACCGCCGGGCCAAGGCGGCGCCTGTGGTGCTGGTCATCGTCTCGATCGGGGTGATGTTCGTCCTGAACGGCATCGTGCGCTTCATCATCGGAGTCGGCGACATCGGCTTCGACGACGGGGCGCGCTTCGTGATCAACGCCCGCGACTTTCGCGAGGCGACGGGCCTGCGCGAGGGGCTGGCCCTGCGCACGACGCAGGTCATCACGCTGGTCACCGCGGCCATCTGCGTGGCGCTGCTGTTCTGGTTCCTGAACCGGACCCGCACCGGCAAATCCATGCGCGCCTTCTCCGACAACGAGGATCTGGCCCTGCTCTCGGGCATCAACCCCGAGAAGGTCGTGCGCGTGACCTGGATCATCGTCGCCGCCCTCGCCACCGTGGCGGGCGTGCTCTACGGCCTCGACAAGTCCTTCAAGGCCTTCACCTACTTCCAGCTTCTGCTGCCGATCTTCGCCGCCGCCATCGTCGGCGGTCTCGGCAGCCCGCTGGGGGCCATCGCCGGCGGCTTCGTCATCGCCTTCTCCGAGGTCTTCGTGACCTATGCCTGGAAGAAGGTGGCCGGCTACGTCCTGCCCGATGCGCTGGAGCCGGGCGGCCTCGTGCAGCTGCTGTCGACCGACTACAAGTTCGCCGTCAGCTTCTCGATCCTGATCCTGGTGCTGCTGTTCAAGCCGACCGGGCTGTTCAAGGGGAAATCCGTATGACCCGCCGCACGGTCGTCCTTTACGCGCTGATGGCGCTGCTGATCATCGGCACCGGCCTGCTGCAAAGCTGGAACCTCGCGCTGAGCATCCTGAACATGGGCCTGATCTCGGCGATCATGGCGCTGGGGGTGAACCTGCAGTGGGGCTACGCGGGCCTCTTCAACGTCGGCGTCATGGGCTTTGTCGCGCTTGGCGGGCTGGCGGCGGTGCTGACCGCCATGCCGCCCGTGGGCGCTGCCTGGTCGGCGGGCGGGCCGCGTATCCTGTTGGGCCTAGCCATCGGCGCCGCGATCCTCGTCGGGGCGGTGCAGCTGTGGCAGCGGATGCGGCCCGGCAAGACGCGGGTCCTCGCCCTCCTCGCCCTGCTGATCGCGGGCTTCATCCTTTACCGCTTCGTCTTCGACGCGGGCGTCGTGGCGGTAGAGGCCGTCGACAGCGCCTCAACCGGATATCTCGGCGGGCTCGGCCTGCCGGTGCTGCTGGCCTGGCCGGCGGGCGGCCTTCTGGCAGCAGGCGCGGCCTGGATCATCGGCAAAGCCGCGCTCGGCCTGCGGTCCGACTACCTTGCCATCGCGACTCTGGGCATCGCCGAGATCATCCTCGCCATCATGAAGAACGAGGATTGGCTGGCGCGCGGCGTGAAGAACGTCAACGCGATCCCCCGGCCCGTCCCCTACGAGGTCGACCTGCAGCAATCCGCCGGCTTCGTGGAGCGTGCGGCCGGCTTCGGCCTCGATCCCGTCACTGCCTCCACCCTCTGGGTGAAGGTGCTCTACGGCGGGCTCTTCGCGGTGGTGCTGGCGGTGGTTCTGGTGCTGGCCCAGCTGGCGCTGAATTCGCCCTGGGGCCGGATGATGCGCGCGATCCGCGACAACGAGGTCGCCGCCGAGGCCATGGGCAAGGACGTCACCCGCCGCCACCTGCAGATCTTCATCCTCGGCTCCGCCGTATGCGGCATGGCCGGTGCGATGATGACGACGATGGACGGGCAGCTGACGCCGACCTCCTACCAGCCGCTGCGCTATACCTTCCTGATCTGGGTCATGGTGATCGTCGGCGGGTCCGGCAACAACCTTGGCGCGGCGCTGGGGGGCATGCTGGTCTGGTGGCTCTGGGTCATGGTGGAGCCGCTGGGGCTCTGGCTGATGCAGACGATCACCGCGCCGATGCCCGAAGGCAGCGCCCTGCGCGATCACCTGCTGGATTCGGCGGCGCATATGCGGCTGATGACGATGGGGATCGTCCTGCTGCTGGTTCTCAGGTTCAGTCCAAGGGGCCTGCTGCCGGAACGCTGACGCAAAAGGGGCGCCCCGCGGGGCGCCCCTTCTTCGTTTACTCGGCGGCTTGCCGCTTCGGCAGCACCCAGTCGGGGCGCGGGAAGTGGCAGGTATAGCCGTTCGGGATCCGCTCAAGGTAATCCTGGTGCTCGGGCTCGGCCTCCCAGAAGTCGCCCACCGGCTCGACCTCGGTCACGACCTTGCCGGGCCAGAGGCCCGAGGCCTCGACATCGCGGATCGTCTCGAGCGCCATCTCGTGCTGCGCCTCATCGACGTAGTAGATGGCGGAGCGGTAGGACATGCCGCGGTCGTTCCCCTGCCGGTTCGGCGTCGTGGGGTCGTGGATCTGGAAGAAGAACTCCAGAATCTCGCGGTAGCTGATGCGCGCGGGATCGAACATGATCTCGATCGCCTCGGCATGGGTGCCGTGGTTGCGGTAGGTGGCATTGGGAACATCGCCGCCGGAATAGCCGACGCGGGTCGCCTCGACCCCCGGCTTCTTGCGGATCAGGTCCTGCATGCCCCAGAAGCAGCCCCCGGCGAGAACGGCGCGCTCGGTCATTGGACTTCCTCCACTTGGTTCAGGTAGTCGCCGTAGCCCTCGGCCTCCATGTCGTCGCGGTGCACGAAGCGCAGGCTGGCAGAGTTGATGCAGTAGCGCAGCCCGCCGCGATCCACGGGGCCATCCGGGAAGACATGCCCGAGGTGGCTGTCGCCATGGGTCGACCGCACCTCGGTCCGGCGCATGCCGAGGCTGTCGTCGTTCAGCTCCTGCACATGGGCCGTCTCGATCGGCTTGGTGAAGCTGGGCCAGCCGCAGCCGCTTTCGTACTTGTCCGCCGAGGCAAAGAGCGGCTCGCCCGAGACGATGTCGACGTAGATGCCCGGTTCCTTGTTGCCCAGCAGCTTGCCGGTGCCCGGCCGTTCCGTCCCGCTTTGCTGCGTGACGCGGTATTCTTCGGGGCTGAGACGGGCAATCGCCTCGTCACTCTTGGAATAGGTCAAGCGCGCCTCCTTCAGGATCGTTTCGCATTGATCCCGATATGGGGCGGCAGGCGCGCTTCGCCAAGCCTTACCGCTGGTCCGGCGGCCGCCGCACGAAGAAGCCGGCGACGATCAGCAGCAGCGAGATGACCGCCGCGCAGAAGAAGCCCGCCCTTGCGCCCGCCGCCGTGGCGGTGACCAGATCCGCGCCCTGCCCCATCTCGGCGCCGATGCGCACCGACATGACCGAGACGAACAGCGCGATGCCCGTCGCCCCGGCGACCTGCTGGACCGTGCCCAGCACGGCGCTGCCGTAGGAATAGAGATGCGCCGGAAGCGAGCCCAGACTCGAGCTGAAGAGCGGCGTGAAGAGCAGCGCGAGCCCGATGCTGAGAAGCACGTGGCAGGCCAGCACCATCCAGACCGCCGAGGCGACGCCCAGCGTCGTCATCAGCCAGAGCGTGGCGCTGACGCAGAGGGCCCCGGGGATCACCAGCTTGCGCGCGCCGATCCGGTCGAAGGCGCGGCCGACCAGCGGCGCCATGAGGCCCATGACCAGCCCGCCCGGCAGCAGCAGCAGGCCCGCCTGCAGCGGCTCCCACCCAAGGACGTTCTGCATGTAGATCGGCAGCAGGATGATCATCCCGAAGAGCGACATCATCGCCAGACCCATCATCACCACCGAGACGGTGAAGACCCGCACCCGGAAGGTGCGCAGGTCCAGCAGCGCGCGTTCCTGCGGCGCGAGCTTCAGCTGGCGCCAGACGAAAAGTGCCAACACCAGGGCGCCCACGACAAGCGGCAGCCAGACCGGGATCGCCCCGCCCTCTCCATGCCCCTCGCCGATGGTCGAGAGGCCATAGACCACGCCGCCAAAGCCGATGGCCGAGAGCGGCACGGAAGGCAGGTCCAGCGGCACCTTGCGCGGCGTCGTGACATTGACGAGGCGCGAATACCCAAGCGCCAGCGCGCCGAGGCCGATGGGCAGCACCAGCCAGAACATCCAGCGCCAGTCCAGCACGTTCAGGATCAGGCCCGAAAGCGTCGGCCCGATGGCCGGGGCGACCGAGATGACGATCGAGATATTGCCCATGGTCTTGCCGCGGCTCTCGGGCGGGACCAGCGACATCGCCGTGGTCATCAGAAGCGGCAGCATGATCGCCGTGCCCGAGGCCTGGACGATCCGCCCGCCGATCAGCGGCGCGAGGCTGGGCGAGATCGCGCAGAGAAAGGTGCCGAGCGAGAACAGCGACATCGCGGCGATGAAGACGCTGCGCGTGTGGAAGCGTTGCAGCAGGAAGCCGGTGATCGGGATCACCACGGCCATGGTCAGCAGGAAGGCCGTGGTCAGCCACTGCGCCGCATTGGCGGTGACGTTCAGATCCGTCATCAGCCGCGGCAGCGCGACGCTCATGATCGTCTCGTTCAGGATCACCGTGAAGGCCGAGACGAGCAGGAGGCCGATGACCAGCCGGTTGCGGGCCGCGACATCCTCGCCCCCGCTCGCGAAGTCATTTTCTGGCGCGGTGGCGGCAGGCTGCATGGGAAGTCCCCGGTCGTTCAAAACGGAAAATGGCCGGTCGCGCCGGCCATGGTCCTTGGGGTCGCTCTATCCGCCCCGGGTGTCAAGATGCCGCACCGCGGCAGTCTCAGCGGTAGTGCAGCGACCGCCCATTGTGGAAAATCTGCACCTTGTCCGGGGCGGCGCCCATGGCGACGGTATTGCCGCGCAGATTGGGGTGGATGCCGGCCAGCTTGGCGATGACCTGCTCCTGCTCGCCCTGCCGCTCGAAGTAGAGGATCGTCACCTCGCCCAGGGCCTCGATGATCTCGACCTTGCCGGTGAAGATCGCCTCACCCGAGGTTTCGATCAGGTCCTCGGGGCGGACGCCGACATTGACCTCGAGCCCCTCGTCCGAGGCGCGGCTGGCGATCGCCGCCGTGGCCACGCCGCCGCCGTCGAGCTGCACGGTGGTGCGCGCGCCGGTGGCGACGATTTTGCCGGGCATCAGGTTCATCGCGGGGCTGCCGATGAACTGGGCCACGAACTCGTTCTCGGGACGCTCGTACAGCTCCAGCGGGCTGCCGACCTGCGCAATGCCCTTATTGGCTAGCACCACGATGCGGTCGGCCAGCGTCATCGCCTCGACCTGATCATGGGTGACGTAGATCATCGTCGAATCCGGCATGGATTCCTTGAGCTGCGCGATCTCGAGGCGGGTCGCCACCCGCAGCGCGGCATCGAGGTTCGAGAGCGGCTCATCGAAGAGGTAGACCTTCGGGTCGCGCACGATGGCCCGCCCGATGGCGACGCGCTGTCGCTGCCCGCCGGACAGCGCCTTGGGCAGGCGGTCCAGCAGCGGCTCGAGCTGCAGGATACGCGCGGCGTTCTTCACCGCGTCGTCGATCTCCTGCTTGGACTGGCCGGCGATCTTCAGCGCGAAGGCCATGTTGTCGTAGACGGTCATATGCGGATAGAGCGCGTAGCTCTGGAACACCATGGCGATGCCGCGCTGCGCGGGGGGCACGTCGTTCACGCGCTGCCCGTCGATCTCGAGCGTGCCGCCGCTGATCCGCTCCAGCCCCGCGATCATCCGCAGCAAGGTCGATTTGCCGCAGCCCGAGGGGCCGACGAAGACGATCAGCTCGCCGTCCTCGATGTCGAGGTCGATGTTCTTGAGAACATCGACGGTGCCGCCGTATGTCTTCGCGACGTCCCGAAGCTTCAGGTTGGCCATAGCGTCCTCCTGCAGGCGATCATGCCCGTCATTGCTTTTTTACTCAAGCGGCGCGGCGGGCCAGGCAGCATTGCCAGGGCGCCAGGTGCACGCTGCCGGTCCCATCGGGCTCGGCCCCGCTGATGGACTGGGCGACCGAGACCCAGTTCCCCTGCGGCAGGCTCATGTCCGACCCCGTCTCGCCGAGGTTGAAGGCGCAGAACAGCGCCTCGTCGCTGTCGAAGCGGGTGAAGTAGACGATATCGCCGACCGCATGGACGCCGTCGTGATGCCCGTCGGCCAGAACCGGGTGCCGCTGCCGCAGCGCGATGGCGCGGCGGTAGTGGTTCAGCATCGAAGCGGGATCCTCCTCCTGCGCCGCGACCGCCTTGGGCAGATGCTCCGCCCCGATCGGCAGCCAGGGCTTGCCCTCGCTGAAGCCGCCGTTCGGCGCATCCGGGTCCCAGACCATCGGCGTGCGGCAGCCGTCGCGGCCCTTGTACTCGGGCCAGAACTGCAGGCCGTAGGGATCGCGGATATCCTCGAAGGCCAGATCGACATCCGCCAGCCCCAGCTCCTCGCCCTGATAAAGGCAGACCGAGCCGCGCAGGCAGAGCGTCAGAACCGTATAGGTGCGTGCGGCGGCCTGGCTTAGGTTCCAGCGGGTTACGTGTCGTTCCACATCGTGGTTCGACAGCGCCCAGCAGGGCCAGGCATCGGGCGCGGCATGGCCAAGGCGGCGGAACACTGCCGCCGTCTGCTGCGCGGTGATCCTGTGCGGCTGCAACAGCTCGAAGGGGTAGCACATCTGCACCTTGTCCCCGCCCGAGGTATACTCGGCCATGATCTCGAGACCCTTTTGGGCATCGCCGACCTCGCCAACCGCGGCGGCCTCGTAAGGGACCATCTCAGCGCGGAAACGCTTCAGGAATTCAAGGTTTTCCGGCTGGTTCTTCGAGTAGAGGTGTTCCTGCCAATTATAGGGGTTCACCCCCGGCGCGATGGAATCGTTGCGCCGCTCGGGCGGCAGCGCAGGATTGTCCCGCAGGTACTTGTCGGCAAAGTAGAAGTTCACGACATCGAGGCGGAAGCCATCGACCCCCCGCTTCAGCCAGAAACGCTCCACGTCCAGCAGCGCCTCCTGGACGTCGGGGTTGTGGAAGTTCAGGTCCGGCTGCGTGGTCAGGAAGTTGTGCAGGAAGTACTGCATCCTGCGCCCGTCCCACTCCCAGGCGCTGCCACCGAAGAGCGACATCCAGTTGTTGGGCGGCGTGCCGTCGGGCTTGGCATCGGCCCAGACGTACCAGTCGCTCTTGGGATTGTCGCGGCTTTGCCGGCTTTCCTTGAACCAGGGATGCTGGTCGGAGCTATGCGACAGCACGAGGTCAATCATCACCCGCAGGCCAAGGCCATGGGCCGTGGCGATGACGGTGTCGAAATCGGCCAGTGTGCCGAACATCGGATCGACGTCGCAGTAATCGGCGACATCATAGCCGAAATCCCGCATCGGCGAGGTGAAGAAGGGGCTGATCCAGACGGCATCCACCCCGAGCGAGGCGATATGCGGCAGCCGCCGGGCAATGCCTGCAAGATCGCCGACGCCGTCGCCCGCGCTGTCCTGGTAGCTGCGCGGGTAGATCTGGTAGATCACCGCCCCGCGCCACCAATCCGGCCCCTCGCGCCGGAAGACCGGCCGCGACCCGCTTTCGCTTGTGCTCATGGATGCCGTTCCCTTCGTCTTACTTCACGGAGCCGGCGAGCAGCCCGCGGACGAGGTACTTCTGCATCAGGAAGAAGACCGCAAGTGGCACGGCCATCGAGACGAAGGCTGCCGTTGCGAGAATCTCCCAGTCGCCGCCCCGCGTGCCCAGAAGCTCGATGATCTGGCGCGTCATCACGGTGGTCTTTCCCGAGCTGTCGATCAGGAAGACGAGGGCCACCAGAAGGTCGTTCCAGGTCCAGAGGAACTGGAAGATCGCGAAGGCCGCTAGCGCCGGGAAGGACAGCGGCAGGATGATCCGCATGAAGATCTGGAAATCGGTCGCCCCGTCGACGCGCGCATTCTCGATGATGTCGCGTGGCAGACCGACCATGTAGTTGCGCAGGATGTAGATCGCCAATGGCAGTCCGAAGGCCGTATGGGCCAGCCATACCCCCATGTAGCCCTTGCCGATCCCGATCGCGTTATGCAGCCGCAGAAGCGGGATCAGCGCCAGCTGCAACGGCACCACGAGAAAGCCGACCACCGCGGCGATCAGCAGCGCCCTGCCCGGAAACTCCATCCAGGCCAGCGCATAGGCGGCGAAGGCGGCGACGACGATGGGGATGATCGTCGCCGGGATCGAAACCGTGAGCGTGTTGAAGAAGGCCTGGCTCATGCCCTGCACGTTCGAGGGGTCGAAGAGCATCCGCTGGTAGTTGCCGAAGGTGAACTCCGGCGCGACGAGGGCCGAGCCGAAGAAGCGTTCGCCCCGGCGCGAGGGTTCCTCGGTGCTGGTATAGGTGTAATCGCCGTTCTCGAGGACGGTCCAGCTTTCGCCGTCATCCTCGACCATCTCGCCCGCCTCGTAGGCGTTGGGCGTGCGCGACGAGGTCCCCCAGGCCGAGATTGTCAGCGGATCGGTGCCCGAGCCGTCGAAGACGTTGCCCGTGAGGGTCCAGACGCCGTCCTCTTCGATCGCCTCATCGGCGCCGGCAGTGCGGAACTGCATCGTCTGCTCCGTCGGGAAGGCAGCGCGCCACCAGCCCGAGGTGCTGATCTGGTCGCCCGTCCGGAAGGACGAGACGAGCAGCCCCACGGTCGGAAAGACCCAGAGCGCGACCAGCAGCACGACGGTGATGTGCACCGCCCAGGTCAGCGAGGATTTGGTACCGGCAATGTTGTCCATGCGTCTTCTTTCCCCGCAGGCCTCAGCGCATCTCGCGCCGGGCGTTGTAGATGTTCCAGACCAGGATCGGCGTCACCAGCAGCATGATGACGATGGCCGCGGCCGAGCCGACGCCCCAGTCGTTCGACCGGAACAGCTTGTCGTACATGTAGTTCGCCAGCACCTGCGTCTCCCACTGGCCGTTGGTCATCGCGTAGACGATGTCGAAGACCTTGAGCACGGTGACGGTGATAGTCGTCCAGACCACCGCGATGGTGCCGGCGATCTGCGGCACCTTGATGCGGAAGAAAATCTGGAACGGACCGGCGCCATCAACGATCGCGGCCTCGACCGTCTCGTCGGGGATGCCGCGCAGCGCCGCCGAAAGCAGCACCATGGCGAAGCCGGTCTGGATCCAGATCAGCACCACCATCAAGAAGAAGTTGTTCCAGAAGGGAATGGTCAGCCAGGTCTGCGGCTGCCCGTAGGGCAGATCAACCAGCGCCAGCCCGATGATCGAGGTAACGGCGCGCCAGATCAGGAACAGCGCCCCGAGGCTGAGCGCGGCGCGCAGAAGGATCGAGAGGGCGCCCTGCTTGCGGCGGCCCAGCAGCACAGGCTCGAGCATGGCCCAGATCAGCCAGGCGGCGGCGGCGATGAAGCCCGCCAGCAGCAGCCCCGGTACCACCCGCAGCACCAGAACCGAGGCCAGGCCGCCGTCGAACTGCAGCCAGACGGCGTTGAGGACGCCAATCTGCTCCTGACTGGCGGGGCGGTAGTCGTAGATCAGCTTGAAGATGACAGAGGCGCCGACGAAGGAGATCGCCATCGGCATGAAGATCAGCGATTTCGCGACATTGCCCCAGGAAATGCGGTCGGTAAGCTGGGCGACAAGCAGGCCCAGGGCCGTCGAGACGGCGGGCACCACGATCAGCCACAGCAGGTTGTTGCGGAAGGCCTCCCAGAACTTCGACTCGCGGCTCATCTGCGCGTAGTTGTCGAAGCCGGCCCAGACGAAGCCGCCGGGAACGCGGTCGGTGACCGACAGCCGCAGCGTCTCGATGACCGGGTAGCCGAGGTAGAGCGCGAGGAAGAGGATCGCCGGGGCGAGGAACAGCCAGGGCCGGATGGCATTGGCGCGGTTCACGTTGCGCCCAGGATCGCGTCCGGTCGGCGGGTAAAGCACCCGGTCTAGAAAGAGGTTCGACAGGTAGAAATAGGCGCCGCATCCCGCGACAGCGACGGCAATGGCGAGAACGCCCTGAAAGACCGGATTCATTCCTGCTCCCCCCTTCTTAGGTGACGGAGCCGCGCCAGACGAGGCGCGGCTCCCGTGGGTCGGTGGGGCGGCAAGGCGCCCCTGCCGGTGCCCTTACTGGTCGATGGCCGCCCAGGCGTCCTCGATCTCGTCCGCGGCCTCTTGCGCGCTGGCGCCGCCGGCGAAGTCGACCATGCCGGTCCAGAAGGCGCCCGCGCCGATGGCGCCGGGCATCAGGTCCGAGCCGTCGAAGCGGAAGGTCGTGGCGTCCAGCAGGATCTCGTTCATCCGGCCCAGCGTCGGGTCACCGAAGAGATCGGTGTTGACCGTGGTCAGCGGGGTCAGGAAGCCCGACTGCGCCATCCAGATCTCATGCGCGATGGGCGTCTGCAGGAACTGCATGAAGGCGTTGGCGGCCTCGTTCTCGTCGGTGATCGCGAAGACCGTGCCGGCGCCGAGCACCGGCTGGCCGAGATCCTCTTCCTCGTAGGCGGGGAAGTAGAAGAAATCGGCGTCCTCGCCCACGACCGTCCCCTCGGGGAAGAAGGAGGGGATGAAGCTGGCCATGTGGTGCATGTAGCACTGCGGCGGGAAGCTGAAGAGACCCTGCGGGCTGTCGCGGAAGTCGGTCGAGGCGACGGCCTGGCTGCCGCCGGCGACGAAGTCGTCCTGCAGGAAGTAGCCGAACTCCGAGATCGCGTTCACGATGCGCTCGTCGTTGAAGGGGATCTCGTGGCTGACCCATTGGTCATAGACCTCGGGCGGCTGGGTGCGCAGGACCATGTCCTCGACCCAGTCGGTCGCCGGCCAGCCGGTCGCGCCGCCGGACCCCAGACCGATGCACCAGGGCGTCTCGCCATCCTCGACGATCTGCTCGGTCAGGGCCTTGAGGTCTTCCATCGTCTCGGGGATCTCGTAGCCGGCATCCTCGAAGTTCTCGGGGATGTACCACACGAGGCTCTTGACGTCAGCCTTGTAGAACAGGCCGTAGAGGTCCTCTTCGCCTTCCGGGCCTTCGAAGGTCGCGAGATCGACCCAGGACTGGCCGGCGGCGTAGTTCTCGGCGATCCACTCCTCGGTGCCCTCGGGCATCGGCGTGACCAGCCCGCGGTTCGCCAGCGTGTTCAGCAGGCCGGGCTGCGGGAAGACGCCGATGTTCGGGGCCGAGCCGGCCTCCACGTCGATGACGATCTGCTGCTCGAAGCTGTCGGAGCCGACGTAGGACACATCCGCGCCGGTCGCCTCTTCGAAGTAGGCCAGGACGCTTTCGAACAGCTCCTGGTCAACGCTCAGCCAGGGGCCCGAGATCGTCAGGCTCTGGCCCGAGAGGTCGGTGGCATCGGCAAACTCGTGGTAGCTGTCCCAGTTGAAGTCGCCTTCGTCGATCGGGAACATCAGGCTCTGCGCGCCTGCCGTGCCGGCCATGAGGGCCAGCGCGGCAACGCCGGCGCCGAGACGGGCTGTAATGGTACGGGTCATAAGGTCTCCCTCCCTAGGTGCGCCGTTGCGCCGGCGCGACTGTTCAGCAAGCGCCGGGTTCCGCATCGGACACCAAAGCGCTTTGGGCTGCGCCAAAGGTCGCGCAGCTTCGTCTCCCTGTCAATTGCTTGCCGGCACCTCCAGACAATCCTCCGGGCTTTGACTGCGCCGCCTCCGGGCCCTACAGTGCCGCCAATTGAAAGCGCTTTGGGCCAGATGAAAGCCATGAACCTCAAGGAGTTGTCGCGCGTTCTTGGCCTAAGCCAGACCACGGTTAGCCGGGCGTTGAACGGCTATCCGGAGGTCAGCGAGGCGACGCGACGCCGCGTCCGCGAGGCGGCCCTGCGCCATGACTACAGCCCGAACACCCGCGCCAAGGGCCTTGCCACCGGGCGCACGATGACCATCGGCCAGGTCGTGCCGCTGAGTACGGCGCACCAGATGATGAACCCGATCTTCGCCGATTTCGCCGTCGGCTTCGGCGAGGCGCTGGCCCGCAAGGGCTACGAGCTGGTCACAGCCATCGTCCCCGAAGAGCAGGAGGCGCAGGTCTACCGCAGCTTCCGCGCCCGCGGCTCGGTCGACGGGGTCATCGTGCACGGCCCCCGCGTCCACGACCCGCGCCTTGCCCTGCTCGATGAGCTCGGGCTGCCTTACGTCGTGCATGGCCGCGCGACGGAGCACGGTGCCCCCTATGCTTGGGTCGATGTCGACAACCGCACCGCCTTCGCCCGCGCCACGGATCACCTAATGGACCTGGGACATGCGCGCATCGCACTGATCAACGGCCCAGAGCATCTGGATTTCGCCCACCGGCGCCGCGACGGCTATGCCCGCGCCCTCGCCGCCCGCGGGATCGCGGTGGATCCCGCGCAGATGCATGCCGTCGAGATGACGGAGCTGAACGGCCATGCCGCAATGCAGGAGCTTCTGGCGCTGCCGCAGCGGCCGACGGCGGTTCTGGCCGCCTCGATCATTCTGGCCCTCGGCATCCGCCGCGCGATCGAGGAGGCAGGCCTCGTCATGGGGCGCGACGTCAGCGTCGCGATCCACGACGACGTGCTGTCCTTCCTGCAGAACGCCGGGGACAGGCCCGTCTTCACCGCCACCCGCTCCTCGATCCGCGATGCCGGCGCGCTGCTCTGCGGCATGCTGCTCGAGCGGATCGACGCGCCCGCCACCCCGCCGCCCAGCCGCCTGCTGCAGGCGGAGCTGATCCTGGGGCAGTCCACCGGACCTGCCCCGACCCTGACCCCGCAAGGATGACACGATGATACCCGGACGCTCCAGCTTTCCCGAGGGCTTTGTCTTCGGCGCCGCCACCGCCGCCTACCAGATCGAGGGGCACCGCTTCGGCGGCGCCGGTCCGACCCATTGGGACAGCTTCGCCGCGACGCCCGGCAACGTCGTGCGGGCCGAGGACGGCGCCACCGCCTGCGACCACTACCACCGCTACGAGGAAGACCTCGACCTGCTGAAGGACGGCGGCTTCGACGCCTACCGCTTCTCGACCTCCTGGGCGCGGGTCCTGCCCGAGGGGCGCGGCACCCCCAACGCCGAGGGGCTGGATTACTACGACCGCCTCGTCGACGCGATGCTCGAACGCGGGCTGACGCCCTTTCAGACCCTCTACCATTGGGAGATGCCCTCTGCCCTCGCCGACCTCGGCGGCTGGACGAACCCCGATGTCGCTCATTGGTTCGCGGACTACGCCGAGGTCATCACCCGCCGCCTCGGCGACCGCGTCGCCTCAATCGCGACGATCAACGAGCCCTGGTGCGTCGCCTTCCTGTCGCATTTCCTCGGCCATCACGCGCCCGGGCTGCGCGACATCCGCGCCGCCGCCCGCGCCATGCACCATGTCCTCAAGGCGCATGGCACGGCGGTAGAGCGTCTGCGCGGCATGGGTCAGGACACGCTCGGCATCGTCCTGAACTTCGAGGCGGCGGAACCGGCCGATGACAGCGCCGGCGCGGCAAGGGCCGCCGCGGTGCAGGACGCCATCTACAACCGCTGGTTCATCGAGGCGATTTCCAAGGGCCAGTACCCCGCTGAGGCGCTGGAGGGGCTGGAGCCGCATATGCCCAAGGGCTGGCAGGACGACATGGCCCTGATCTCGCAGCCGATCGATTTCCTCGGGGTGAACTACTACACCCGCAGCCTGCTGCGCGCCGCGCCCGACCAGCCCTGGCCCTCTGTCGCACCGGTCGAAGGACCGCTGCCAAAGACCCAGATGGGCTGGGAAATCTATCCCGAGGGGCTGAAGATCATCCTGACCCGCCTGTCGCGCGACTACGTCGGCGAGCTGCCGCTTTACGTCACCGAGAACGGCATGGCCTGGGATGACCACCTGACGGACGGCGCCGTCACCGATGCCGAGCGCGAGGCCTACATGGCCGCCCATCTGGGCGCCGTTCAGCAGGCCCGGGCCGAGGGCGCGAACATGAAGGGATTCTTCTACTGGTCGCTGCTCGACAACTACGAATGGGCCTTCGGCTACGAGAAGCGCTTCGGCATGGTGCATGTGGATTTCGACAGCTTGAAGCGGACGCCCAAGGCGTCCTATCACGCGCTGTCCGCGGCGCTGGCGCGCTGAACCGAACGGAGAGGCCCATGACCAAGCATCCCGCCAATCTCTACTCCATCGTCGCCGATGTCGGCGGCACCAACACGCGGGTCGCCCTGTACCACGGGCTCGATCCCGTGCCCGAGACGACGCGCCGCTACGCCAATGCCGAGTTTCCGGGGCTGGAATCGGTTCTGCGCCGCTACATAGCGGACGAAGGTGATGTCGATTGCCTCGCCGCCTGCGTCGCCGTGGCAGGCCCCGTCCGGGACGAGAAGGCCAGCCTGACCAACCTCGACTGGACCATCGACAAGCCGATGCTGGCCCGCGCCACACAGGCCGAGACTGTCGCCATTCTCAATGACTTGCAGGCGCAAGGTCACGCACTGGGGCATGTCGCGGAGGACAACCTGCGGGAAATCCTGCCCAGCCCCTCGAAGAACCCGCATGCCGCCAAGATGGTCATCGGCATCGGCACCGGCTTCAACGCCGCGCCGGTGTTCGAGACCGAGGTCGGGCGCCTCGTCACCCCCTCCGAAAGCGGCCACCAGAACCTGCCGGTGCGCAGCGATGCCGACATGCGGCTGGCGAATTACGTCGCCACGGCGCATGGCTTCCCGGCGGTCGAGGACGTGCTCTCGGGCCGCGGGCTGGAGCATGTCTATGCCTGGCTCGGCGTCGAGGCTGGCGATCCGGTCGAGAAAAGCGCGCACCAGGTCATGACCGCCTTCCAGGAGGGCAGCGACGACCGCGCGACAGAGGCCGTGCGCGTTTTTGCCCGCTTCCTCGGCACCGTTGCGGGCAACCTTGCGCTGATCAACCTGCCTTTCGGCGGCGTCTACCTCGCCGGTGGCATGGCGCAGGCCATGGCGCCCTACCTCGCGCAATACGGCTTCATCGACGCCTTCCGCGACAAGGGGCGCTTCGCCGGCTTCATGTCGAACTTCGGCGTCTCGGTGATCGAGGACGACTATGCCGCGCTGATCGGCAGTGCCGCGCACCTCAAGGCGCTGCGCACCACGACGCTGGGCGCCGAAGGCGGCGCGCGCCCGGGGATCTAGCCCCGGGTGCTGCCCTTGCCGCTGACCAGATACTGAAAGCTGGTCAGCTGCTCGGCCCCCACGGGGCCGCGCGCATGCATCTTGCCGGTGGCGATCCCGATCTCGGCGCCCATCCCGAACTCTCCGCCATCGGCGAACTGGGTTGAGGCGTTGTGCATCAGGATCGCGCTATCGAGCTCCTTGAAGAATGTCTCTGCCGTATCAGCGTCTTGCGTGACGATCCCGTCGGTATGGTTCGATCCGTAGCGGCGGATATGGTCAATGGCGCCCTCGACGCCTTGAACCAGACGCGCGGCGCAGATCATGTCGAGGAATTCCCTTCCGAAATCATCCTCTTGCGCGGCGATGCTGCCACCAAGACCGGCAAGCGCGCCCTCGGCTCGTACCTCGACCCCGGCCTGCACCAGCGCCTCGATCAGGATCGGGCCGTGCTGGGCGTGAAAGGCCTCGTCGATCAGCAGGCATTCCATCGCGCCGCAGATGCCCGTGCGCCGCGTCTTGGCGTTCAGCACGATCTCCAACGCCATGGCAGGATCGGCGGCGCCGTCGACGTAGGTGTGGCAGATGCCTTCGAGATGGGCGAAGACCGGCACCCGCGCCTCGCGCTGGACGAGGCCGACGAGCCCCTTGCCGCCGCGCGGCACAATGACGTCGATATGCTCCACCGCCGTCAGCATGGCACTCACCGCCGCGCGGTCCTGCGTCGGCACAAGCTGGACCGCGTCCTGCGGCAGGCCCGCGCGATCCAGCCCCTCGGCGAGGCAGGCATGCAGCGCGCGGCTGGAGTGGAAGCTTTCGGAGCCGCCGCGCAGGATCACGGCATTGCCCGACTTCAGGCACAGGGCGCCCGCGTCCGCCGTGACGTTGGGCCGGCTCTCGTAGATCACGCCGACGACGCCCAAAGGGGTGCGCACGCGGCGGATGTGGATGCCCGAGGGCATGTCCCACTCTGCGATGACCGCGCCGACAGGATCGGGCTGCGCGGCCACACTTTCGAGGCTGCGGGCGATGGCCTCGAGCCGCGTATCGTCAAGGGCGAGACGATCCAGCATGGCGGGGCTCAGCTCCTTTTCCCGAGCGAGGGCAATGTCTTCCGCGTTGGACTTCAGGATTTTAGCGGCCCGATCCCGCAGCACCTGCGCCGCGCCGGTGAGGGCCGTGGCCTTCTGCTCGGCCGGGGCGCTGGCGAGCGCTCGCGCTGCAATGCGCGCGCGGGCGCCGATGTCCTGCATCAGCGCGGCGGTATCGGTGATGTCCTTCATGGCGCGGCCCTCCTGCTCGGGCGAAAGGCTAGCACCTGCAGGATCAGGTGACCATATCGTCGCGATGGACGAGCGCGGCGCGACCGCGATACCCGAGGATCGCCTCGATTTCCACGCTGCGGCGCCCCTGGATCGCGGCGGCCTCCTCGGCGGTGTAGCGCGTCAGCCCGAGGCCGAGCCGCGCCCCGCCGGGCCCGAGGATCGCCACGGGATCGCCACGGCCGAAGGGGCCTTGGACCGCGGTCACCCCGGCGGGCAGCAGGCTCTTGCCCTCGGCTAGCGCGGCGGCGGCGCCGGCATCGACGCTGATCTCGCCCTTCGGCTTCATCGCCGCAATCCAGCGCTTGCGCGCGGCCTGCGGGTCAGTCTGCGCCGTGAACCAGGTCGCCGGCGCACCCTCTTGCAGCAGTCTCAACGGGTTGTTGGGCGCGCCCAATGTGATCGCCATGGCGCAGCCGGCCTCTGTCGCGACACGGGCCGCCATCAGCTTGGTGATCATGCCGCCCTTCGACAGGCCCGATACGCCAAGAGAGGCCATGGCCTCGATCTCGGGCGTGATCCGCTCCACCACCTCGAAGCGGTGGGCGGCTGGATCGACCTGCGGATTGGCGCTGTAGAAGCCGTCGATGTCCGACAGCAGGATCAGCCGGTCGGCGCCTACGGTCACGGCGACCTGCGCGGCAAGCCGGTCGTTGTCGCCGTAGCGGATCTCGTCCGTGGCGATGGTGTCGTTCTCGTTGACGATCGGGATCGCGCCGAGGCCCAGCAGCGTGTGCAGTGTCGCCCGGCTGTTCAGGTAACGCCGCCTGTCCCGGGAATCGTCAAGCGTCACAAGGACCTGCGCCGCAATCCTGTCGTGCTGCGCGAAGGCTTCCTCGTAGGCGCGGGCAAGGCGGATCTGCCCGGCGGCGGCGGCGGCCTGGCTGTGCTCGACCGTCAGTTCTCCCGCGGGCAGCTTCAGAAGCCGCCGGCCCAGGGCGATGGAGCCGGAAGAGACGAGCACCACCTCGGCGCCCGATTGCACAAGCGCTTCAACATCCTGCGCGAGGTTCTTAAGCCAGTCGGCGCGCAGGGCGCCGCTTTCCCGGTCGACCAGCAGCGCCGATCCGATCTTGACGACGATGCGCCTTGCGCCGGTCAGTCCTAGGGCTGCCACGTCCCCTCCTCGGTTCCGCCTTCGGGCAGATCGGCGGCCTCGTCGGCGGCCTTGCGGCGCAGGCGGCCATCGTCGATCTGGCGCCTGAGCGCGCGCAGCACCTCCTGCGTGCCTTCGCCGGTGACGCCGGACATCAGCATGACCTCGCCCCCCGCCGCGGCGCGCATCTCCTCCAGCAGGAAGGCGCGCTCCTCGTCGTCCATGGTGTCGCATTTGTTCAGCACCGTCACCCTCGGCTTGTCGGCGAGGCCCGCGCCGTAGCTTTCGAGTTCTGCGGTGATGGTGCGGTAATCCGCCATCGGATCGCCCGAGGTGCCGTCGACGAGGTGCAGGAGCACGGCGCAGCGCTCGATATGCCCGAGGAACATGTCGCCAAGGCCGCGCCCCTCGGAGGCGCCCTCGATCAGCCCGGGAATATCCGCGACCACGAATTCCACGTCATCGACGCCGACGACGCCGAGGTTCGGCGCGAGCGTGGTGAAGGGGTAATCCGCGATCTTCGGCCGGGCGTTGGAGGTGGCGGCAAGGAAGGTCGACTTGCCGGCGTTCGGCAGCCCCACCAGACCGGCATCGGCGATCAGCTTCAGCCGCAGCCAGATCGTCCGCTCCACCCCCGGCTGGCCGGCGTTGGCGCGGCGTGGGGCCTGGTTGGTTGCGCTCTTGAAGTGCAGGTTGCCCCAGCCGCCATTGCCGCCCTCGGCCAGCACGACGCGGTCGCCCGGCGCCGTCAGGTCGGCGATCAGCGTCTCCTCGTCCTCGTCGAGGATCTCGGTGCCGACGGGGACGCGCAGCACGATGTCGTCGCCCGTGGCGCCGGTGCGCTGCGAGCCCTGCCCGGCCTTGCCGTTCTGGGCGAAGAAGTGCTGCTGGTAGCGAAAGTCGATCAGCGTGTTCAGCCCCTCGACGGCCTCGGCGATGACATTGCCGCCATTGCCGCCGTCGCCGCCGTTCGGCCCGCCGTATTCGATGAATTTTTCGCGCCGGAAGCTGATGCAGCCGTTGCCGCCCGAGCCGGAGCGGATCTGGACCTTGGCGAGATCGAGGAATTTCATGTGCGGCTTTCCGTTCTGTTATCCACCGCGATAGTCCAGCGAGGATCGGGTCTCAACCCGCGCCAGTCGCGCGCGGGAAGGGCAAAGTCGATGCAGGCCGTTTCTTCGCCCCTGGCGCGGGCGAGTTCGCGCCCCGCGCCGATGCGGCGAAAGCCGAGTTTTTCGAGCACCCTGATCGAGGCCGCGTTGTCAGCCCAGGCGCCGGCGCGGATCTCGGGCGTGCCGGCGGCGAAGGCGTGGTCCACCGCCCGCGACACCACCGCTGTCGCCAGCCCCTGCCCCGCAAGCGCGAGGCGGAAGCTGTAGCCAAGCCCGCCATCCGTCACGCCGACAGTGCCCAGCAGGCGGCCCTCGCCGAAGGCGCCCCAGACGAAGCCGTCGCCGGTGAAGGGCCGCGCGCGGCTGGCTGTGTAGGCCGGGTCCGGCGGCCATGGCCAGGAGCCGAGCTGCCGCGCGACCTGCCAGTCCGAGACGATCTCGTGCAGCTGATCCGCGTCGCCGGGTGTCAGCGGGCGCAGGCGGATGTCAGGCACGGCTGGCCCGCCAGTCGTCCGCGGTAAGCCGCATCCGCTGCACCGTGACGTCCTGCCCCAGCGGGCGGGCGAAGGTCACCTCGGGCGCGGTGTCGCGAAACCCCAGCTTCGTCAGCACGCGGCGCGAGGCGGCGTTGCCTTCGAAGTGGCCCGAGACCAGCGGCTCCTGCGTCGTCTCGAAGTAGGCTTGGACGGCGGCCTCGGCGGCCTCGCTCATCAGGCCTCGCCCGTGATGGTCGCGCCGCAGCCAGTACCCGAGGTCCGGCTTGACCGAGATGACGCCGATCAGGCCCTCGCCGGCGTCGATGGCGTAGTGCTGCCCCTCGGCCTCATGGATGAACCAATCGGCATCCTCGCGGCCATAGGGCCAAGGCGGGGCCGATAGCCAGCGCGCGACCTCCCAGTCGCTCAGCCCCTCTTGGATCGCCGGGGCATCCCGGGCCTCGAGGCCGCGCAGGACCAGCCGCGCCGTGGTCAGCCGGGGCGTCATCGCTTCAGCTTCAGCGCGTAGGTCCAGGTCGGCACGGTGGTATCGCGGGCAACGGAATAGGCCTCGGCATCGCCGAGGTACTCGAAGCCGCAGTTCGTCAGCACGCGGGCCGAGACGGCATTGTCTTGGAACACCTCGGCAAAAAGCTCGTCGTCGGCATGGGGGTTCGCCTCGATCAGCGCGCGCAGCGCCTCCTGCGCGAAACCCGCGTTCCAGAAGGCGGGCGCGACCCAGTAGCCGACCTCGCTTTGCTGGCGGCCGCGGATCGGCTCCAGCCGCGCAAGGCTGACGAGGCCCAGCACCTCGCCGATGCCGGCAGCGCTGCCGTCGATCGCCCAGATGTCCTCACTCCGGCCCTCGCGTGTGGCGCGGTCGATCATCTGCGAGATCGAGCCGGGCGGCAACGGATGCGGAATCGTCCGGGTGCCCCGGGCCACGCGCGGATCGGCGGCATAATGCTCGATCAGCCCGAGGTCCGAGCGGCGCAGGGGCCGCAGCGTCACGCGCTCTGCCCTGATCTCCGGCTGTGTCATCGCGGTCTGGATAGTCATCAAGCACCTCCCTGGGATGCCCTCGCACGATTGGCTTTGTATTTCGTGACCCGCCGCGCCTCCTCGCGCGGCCTTGCGGCGAAACGAAAAAGACGGGAGACCGGCCTGCCGCCGATCCCCCGCCCGTCAAAGCGTTATGAGGCTCAGCCTATTCCGCGGCTTCGGCCACCGGCAGCACCGAGATGAAGGTGCGACCCTTGAAGCCCTTGCGGAAGGACACGGTGCCCTCGGCGGTGGCGAAGATCGTGTGATCCTTGCCCATGCCGACACCTTCACCCGGCCACATCTTCGTGCCGCGCTGGCGCATGATGATGTTGCCCGGGATCACGACTTCGCCGCCGTACTTCTTGACGCCAAGACGGCGTCCAGCGGAATCGCGACCGTTGCGGGAGGAACCGCCTGCCTTTTTGTGTGCCATGCGTCTTTCTCCTTAAGCCTGCAGGGACTTGGCCTGCTCGACCCAGCCCTCTTTCTCGATCTTGCCCTTGAGCGACAGCTCCTCGTCGACGCGGGCGATATCCGCCTCGGTCCAGGAGGCGATCTGCGCAAAGCTCGTCACGCCGCCTTCGAGCAGCTTCTTCTCGAGCGCCGGGCCAACGCCCGACAGCTGCTTGAGATCGTCGGAGCCCTCGGCCTTCTTCGGCGCGGCGGCCTTCTTGGCAGCGGGCTTCTTCGCGGCGGGCGCACCCTCGGTGGCCACGGCAGAGCCGGAGCCGACGGCAGCCTTGACGCCGGACTTGTCGGCACCCTCGCTCAGCAGGTCGGTGATCCGCAGCAGCGTCAGCTGCTGGCGGTGGCCCTTCGTCCGCTTGGACGAGTGCTTCCGCCGGCGGCGAACGTAGTGGATGACCTTCTCGCCCTTGATCTGCTCGATCACCTCGGCCTGCACCGCAGCGCCGCTGACCAGCGGGGCACCGATGGTGTCGCCGATCATCAGGATCTCGTTGAACTGGACGGTTTCGCCGGCATCGGCTGCCAGCTTCTCGACGCGCAGCACATCGCCAGAGGCGACCTTGTACTGCTTTCCGCCGGTCTTCAGAACCGCAAACATCTGTCTTTCCTTCGTATCTCGCGCCCTGCGGTCCCCCTTGCGGGGCGTTGCGGCCTGGGCCACCATCGGGCTGCGTGCCCGTCTTGCGGGCAGTCCTGGTATTGGGCGCCCCGCCAGCGATGACCCTCAGGGTCGGCGGCGGGAGCCCGCGCATCGACAGCCCCTTCGTCAATGGGGACTTGCCGAGATGCGGGCGTATCTGCGCATCTGGCCCCGAAGTCAAGCCCGAAAGGCCGCACCGTGACCCACGCCCCCCGCAAGATCGCCCTCCCGCGCCTGGCTCTCTGCGCCCTTCTCGGCGCGGTGGCCCTTGCATCGGCCTGCACGCCCCTGCCCGGCCTGCGCGGCACCCTCGCCGGCGCCGCCCCCGAAGAGCGCGCCCGCCGCGGCGAGGTCGAGCTGGCGGTCAAGGGCCGCTTCCCGCAGGTGCTGGAGGCGATCGAAAGCGGCGGCGGCCCGGCGCTGACCGCGGCCTTCGATGCCGCCAACGTGCCGCAGCAGGACCGGCCTGCGCGCATCCTGCAGCTGCAGGGGGACTACGGCCTTTACGCCGAAAGCCCCGGCAGCCTCGTCACCTCGCTGCTGCTCTGGGGGCCCAGCCCGGCGGCGCCGGGGCTCTAGCCCCTCAGATCTCCTGCCCGCCGATCCGCTCGGCCAGCGCCAGCCCCAGCGCGCGGCTGATCTGGGTCGACATCGCGTCATAGGCCTCGAAGCTGGCCTGGTTCAGCGCGCGCCCGGCGTCCGAGCGGTAGAAGACCTCGTATTGCTCGAGCGCCTCGTCCTCGATCGGGGCATAGGCGTAGTCGAGAAAGGCATAGGCCCAGGTGGTCGTGGCCTGCCGCAGCACCGGCTCCTGCGCCCAGGCTTGTGACAGGATCGCGCCCTCGTCCACGACACCGCCGCTGCTGCCGGCGCCGCCCTGCATCAGCCCGGTGAAGAAGGCGACATTGGCATTGAGGCCGCCCGCGACGTTCTGCTCGATGATGTCGCCGGCCTCGATCAGGCTGTCGATCAGCGCCATCCGCGGCGCCTCGTCGGCCAGCGCCAGCGCGGCCTCTTCCTTGGCGCGGGCCTCGACCTCGGGGTCCAGAAAATCGCGCCGCGCCTCGAGCTCGCACTCCGCAAGGCTTTGCCCCGGCTCACTGGTGAAGAACTCCGCCGCCGCCTGCGCCTGCGCCTCGTCCAGCGCGGCGCGCATGCCGGTCCGCATCGCCTCCTCGAGGCGCTCGATCTCGTAGATCTCTGAGACCTGGGCAGCCCAGCCCGCGTCGGCGCCGCCGGGCAGCATCTCTTCGGCCATGGTCTCGCCGTAGACCAGCCCCTCCTCGCGCATGACCGCCAGCATCTGGGGCATCAGGAGCGCCTCGTAGAGCCGGTCGAAGCTTTCGTCTGTGGCCGGCGCCTCCTGCTGCTGCGCGCTGGCCTGCAGCGCCCCCAAGGGCGCAAGGGCCGCAGCCGAAAGCGAGACAAGCGCCGCGGCGCCGGCGGTGCGAAGAAGGTGGCGCATCTGGCAGGATCCTTGCTGCTGCATCGCCCCTTCGATACGCGGCGCGCCCGCCCACGCCAAGCGTCCAGCCGTCCCGGTGACGCCATTGTCAGTGCCCGTGCGGCAGCTGCGAGAAACCTCCTTGCGCCCCGCCGCCGTCCCCGCTAAATCGCCCCCCAGACCGCGGAGAGGTGCCGGAGTGGTCGAACGGGGCGGTCTCGAAAACCGTTGAGCCTTTACGGGTTCCCAGGGTTCGAATCCCTGTCTCTCCGCCATCAGCCCCGGGCCGCTCCGCCCCGGGCGGGTCGGCAGGCCGGATATGATGCGGGACCTCAAGATCACTCTCACGATGGCGGCCCTCTGCCTTCTGGCAGCCGTCGCCTGGTTCGGATGGCGGACGAACCGTCCCCCCGCCTGGTCTGACACCACCATCAGCTCTTGCGGTGGCATCCTGCGTGGCAAGTACGGCCTGATGGTTGCGGTCCGCGATTGCCCGGGCGATCCGGACGTGGATGACGCGGCGAGGCCCTAGCCGATCATCTGCCCATGCGGGCTCTCGTCGTAGTGCCGCCTGAGGCGTTGTAGCGCGATGCGCAGCACGATCTTGCCGGATCGCGCCGACCAGCCCATGCGTTTTTCAAGGCTCTCCATCCCTTCAAGATAGCAGCAGCAGCGCAGCGCCACGTCGCCCAGGCCCGGCCCGAGATCGCTGAGCGCCGCGGCGACACGGTCACGCGCGCCCAGGCCCGAGGGCGTCTTGCCGCCGCGGCCCGTGGCCGGGCTGCCGCTGAGAAAGCGGTCCCAGTCCTGCGTCACCCGTGGCCCGATCTGCGCCAGCTCGAAATCCTCGCGCAGGCGCTCTCCGGCAGCGACCAGATCGCGGGACAGGAAGGGCTTGCCGTCCTTGTCGCGCCGCCGCGCGAGGCCGGCCAGGGGGCTTTCGCCCAGGGCGCTGCGCATGTGGCGCAGCCGGCCATCGGCCTCCGCCGCCTCATCCTCGCGCGCCTCTGCGCCGAAGGGCCGCTGCGCCTCGGCAAAGCCGTCGGCGCCGGCTGGCGCCTCTGCCAGCGCGCGCAGCGCCGCCCTGCCCGGCCCGGTGATCCGGTAGCGCAGGATCCGCGCGGCGGGATCCTCGGCCGCGATCCAGTCCTTGAGCGCCATGGCCTCTGCGATGCTGCGGGACACGGTGGCAAGGCGCTGCGGCGCGGCGCCCTCCTCGTCGCGCAGGACGAGGCCGGTCTCCATCTCGCGCGCCACCGCCAGCACGGCGCGCGGCTCGGCCAGGCGGCGCAGGACGCGCAGCCCCTCGCGCGCGAGGTCGCCTTCCGCCGGGCAGCTACGGTCGATCTTCATCGCTCTCTCCTTTGACGGTGGGCGGGCGCGGGGCAGGCACAGCGACAGCTGGCGCAGCGCGCCATCGACGAGCGGATCGTCGCGCCGGCCCTCGAGCCGGCGCACCTGCCGCAGGATGGTCGAGGCATGGACATCCGCCCCCCGGGCAAGCGCCCGGATGGAGCGCCCCGCCTCGACATGGGCCAGGTAGTGCCGGGCAGCCTCCGGCACCCAGGCGGGCAGCGGATCCGCCGTCTCTCCCGAATATGGCACAGGCATCTTTCTTCCCCCGGCGCCGCAGCGCCCTCGCCCCGCCGGGGGCGAAGCGGGCATGACAACAAGACTTCTGGGCAACCCTTTCCCGCCGATTAACGGGACCCGGTGCTCCTTCATCTTCCTTGCCAAATCGTAAGCAAGGCTGAAGCGGACGTGCGGCCAAGACCGTTTCGCGCAACGCCGCCCCGAAGCATGCAAGACCTCTCCCCCGCCAATCCGGCCAGTCATGAGGGGGACCCTTCCATGCACGACATCCAGACCCGCATCGCCGACCTGCGGCGGCCGCCGCTTCTCGTTCAGGCCGCCTGCTTCGGCCTCGGCGCCTACGACCGCGAGCGGCACTTGCCGCGCCTGCTGGCGGGGCCTATGGCGCCCGCCCTGGCGGCCCCCCGCCTGCTCGAAGAGGAGGCGGAGGCCGAGCGGATGCGCCGCGCCGGCAGCCAGGCCTACAGCCTGCGGCAGCATGTCGCCCTGCTCACCGCGCTTCTGGGCGAGGCGCGCGAGATCCGCGAGCGAAACGCCGGGGAGGCCGCGGATATCGCCGCCGAATAGCCTGCCGCCCGCCGTTAGGCAGATGTTAAGCATGCTGCCCTAATCACGCGGCATGCCATGGCGATGGGAGGCGGCGATGACCGACACGGAGATCGATCAGGGCGCGGTCCTGGACCGGGCACGGGACGCGGGGCTGGACGCCGGCCCGGCGGCCTTCGACAGGATCACCACGCCAGCCAGCTTGGGCCGCGATGCCTTCTTCGCCAGCGTGATCGGCTCGCTGGCGGCCAGTCTGGAACAGACCGTGGGGCTCGAGGATGCCTCGGCCTTCGTCACCATGGTTGGCAATCGGCTGGGCGAGGATCTGAGCATCGCCTATGGCCACGACATCGCCTCGGCCGGGACGCTGGCGCAGGGTCTCGCGGCGGCGCTGGTCGATCTGAAGGCCCGGATCGGCGGCGGATTCTCGGTCGAGAGCATCGCCGAGAACCGCATCACCTTCGTGAACTCCAGCTGCCCTTTCGCCCGCCAGGTCGAGGGGCGGCCCTCGCTGTGCATGATGACGACCAATGTCTTCGGCCGGATCGCGGCCGATGCCGCAGGCTATGCCCGTGTCGAGATCAACGAGGCGATCGCTCTGGGGCATGGCCGCTGCCGCGTCACCGTCGACCTCGATCCGCTGGCTGCCGGCAATGGTTTCACCTTCACCCGCTGAGGCGATGCCGCTGCCGCCGGGCATCGCCCTGGCGATCGAGAGGCTCAGTCCCTGCCTTCTGGTGGTCGACGCCACGGGGATCGTGCGGGCCGCCAATGCCGCGGCGCGCAGGGCTTTCGACCTCGCCCCCGGAGAGCCGCTGCCAAACCCCGGGAGCTTCGCCGAAAAGTGCCGGCAGGTCTTGCGCCAGGGCGGCCAGGGACTTGTCCGCCTGCCGCTCGGCGAAGGCTGCCTGGCGCGGGCGCATCACCTTCGGCCCCTCGATCCCGCCGCAGCGGAGGATGCGCAGGAGCCGGCAGTGCCGCTCCTGATGCTCGAGATCGACCGCCGCCTGGGCGCCTCCCTCGGCAGCCATGCCGCCGCGAACCGGGACGAGCTGCAGTCCCTTCGCGCCGAAGCGGCGCGCCTGCGCCGCCTCAGCGAGATCGATCCGATGACCGGCCTGCTGAACGGTGTCGTCTTCGCGGCGCGCGCCCAGGCGCTGCTGGAGGATCTGCTGCAGCGGGGTGCGGCGGCCACGATGATCTACCTCGACCTGAACGGCTTCAAGCAGCTCAACGACACGCTCGGTCATGATGCCGGCGACGCCGTGATCCGCGCGACCGGCCAGCGGCTGAGGCTGGGGACGCGGGACGACGATCTCGTCGCGCGGGTCGGCGGCGACGAGTTCTGCCTGCTGCTGCCCGGCGTCGATGCCGAGGCCGCCGGCCCGCTGGCCGACCGCCTTGGCGAGGCGGTGCATGGCCCGCTTGAGTGGCAGCCGCCCGGCGGCGGATCGGTCGCCGTGCTGACCCCCTCGGCCGCCGCCGGGCTGGCCACCGCGCCCGAGGATGGCGACAGCCTCGCCGTCCTGCGCCGCGCGGCAGAGGCCGCGATGTATGCCGAAAAGCGCGCGCGCAAGCTTTGCCGATCCGGCTGATGCCGCGCTGCCGCACGCGCGCCCGCGGGACCCGCGGCCTCAGGCTGCGCAGGATGCTGCCGAAACGGCGGAAACAGGCAGGTTGATGCTCATTTCAGTGGCAGATGCCCCGATGACGCCACTAGCCCATTGCAAGCATGCTGCGGCTGCATCCAAGTAGATCGCGAACCGCGCGGACAGCGCTCTGATTCGACGACACTTTTCTGACCGGATGCCTATGCCCCGCTCCTACAAGCCGCTGCCCGTCGCGGGACGCGGCACCCCCCATGATGCCGCCGTGTCGCGCCGCAGGCTTCTGCAAGTCGCCGTGGCCGCCGGCCTGACCGCCCGCGCGGGCTGGCCCGCCGCCGCCCTCGCGCAGGAGCAGGCCGCCCCCACCGAAGGCCGTCTGGCGCAGGAGGCGCAGCCCTTCTCCTTCGACGCGCTGAGCGAGGAGATGCGTCTGCTCGCGCAAGAGCCTTACCGAGAGCCGGAGACGCCGGGCGATTTCCCGCGTCCCGACAGCTACGACGCCTATCGCCGCATCCGCTTCCGGCAAGAGGCCGCCCGCTGGGCCACGCCCGAGCCCGAGGATGCCGGAGCGCGCGCCGAGACCCCGCACGAGATGATCCCGCCGGGGCGCGAGGATTCGGACCAGTGGCGCCCGATCGACTCCTTCCAGTTGCACGCCTTCCCGCTCGGCTGGCTCTTCGAGGAGCCGGTGCGGCTTTACGAGGTCGAGGGCGATCAGGCGCGCGAGATGCTCTTCAGCACCGCCGATTTCGACTACGACGACATGGAGGCCGAGGTCGCCGATGATGCCGTCCTGCCCGGCATCGCCGGCTTCCGCATCAACGCGCCGCTGAACCGCCCCGACAAGATGGACGAGCTGATCGCATTCCTCGGCGCCAGCTACTTCCGCGCGTTGGGTCGCGGCAGCGTCTATGGCGCCAGCGCCCGCGGCGTTGCCATCGACACCGCCACCTCGCGCGCCGAGGAGTTTCCCCGCTTCACCCGCTTCTGGCTGCAGCGCCCCACGGGCGACGGCCCGCTGGTGATCCATGCCGCGCTCGACGGGCCGAGCCTTGCGGGGGCCTTCCGCTTTACCGTCGATCCCGGCGAGGAGACGGTGATGGACGTCACCGCCCGCCTCTACCCGCGCGAGGATATCGGCCAGCTCGGCATCGCGCCGCTGACCTCGATGTTCCTGTTCTCCGAGAAGAACCGCGCCGAATTCGACGATTACCGCGACGCGGTCCATGACAGCGACGGGCTGCGCATCGTGCGGGCCAGCGGCGATGTGGTCTGGCGCCCGCTGAACAACCCGCCGCGCCTGGCCGGCAGCTACCTGTCCGAAACCTCGCCTGTCAGCTTCGGTCTGTGCCAGCGCGACCGCGATTTCGACAACTACCAGGACCTTGGCGCGCGCTACGAAAAGCGGCCCTCGCTGATCGTGGAGCCCGAGGGGGACTGGGGTCAGGGCATCGTCCGGCTGGTCGAGATCCCGACCGATCTCGAGGCGAACGACAACATCGTCGCCTTCTGGATCCCCGAGCAAGAGGCGCGGGCCGGCGACAGCCTCGAATTCCGCTATCGCCTGCACTGGGGCAATTTGTCGCAGGACGAGCCCACGGAGCTTGCTCGCGTCGGCGAGACGCGCGCCGGTGCCGGCGGCGTCTCGGGGGTCGAGGCGCAGGAAAATTCTCGTAAGTTTGTCATAGACTTCGAGGGCGGTCTTCTGGGCGGCATGCCTGCCGATGCCGCCGTTGAGCTGGTGCATTCTAGCCATGGCGGCGAGGTCACTGTGGCCACGCTGGACCGTCTCGAGGGGCGTGATATCTGGCGCGCGGTGCTCGACGTGACGGCAGAAGATGGCGGTCTGGTCGAACTCTCGGCCCACATCGCGGGTTACGGGCGGAAGCTTACTGAAATCTGGGTATGCCAGTGGATCAACGCCTGACCTCCGACCTGACCGCAACGCCGGCGCCGCGCAGGGGCATCCTGCCCGACGCGCCGCTCGCCATGCCGCAGCAGCGGCTTGGGCATGGCCCCGCGCTCGGGGCCGGAAAGCCGCGCCTGCGGCTGGCCCTGCGGCGCCTGCTCTGGCCCCAGGCCCGGCAGGGAAGCTAAATGGATCAAGGCCAGGCTTACCGCCGCCCGGACCGAGCCCGCGAGGATCACAGCGCCTATCTCTGCCGCACCGTGGCGATCGCGGGCGCGACGGTTCTGGCCGGCTTTGCGGCCGTGATGTCCCTCGAAGGCGGGCAGCCTTGGTGGATCGCGCTTTTGCGCGCCCTCCTGCTTTTCGCGACCACCTTCTGGCTGGCATGGGGCGCCGCGCAGGCGCTGCTGGGTCTTTTCGCGCCGCGCCGCCCGGCCCCGCCGCGGGCCGCGGATGTCAGCGGCGCGACCTGCGCGATCCTCGTTCCGATCTACAACGAGGATCCCCCAGAGACCTTCAGCCGCATCGCCGCGATGTACCAGGCGCTGCAGGCGCACCCCGAGGGGCGCTGCTTCAGCTTCGCGATCCTGTCGGACACCCGCGACGCGGCGCGCGGGGACGAGGAAGAGCGCTGGTTCCACTACCTCCTCGACCAGACGGGCGGCGCGGGGCGCATCTTCTACCGTCGCCGCACCAGCAATGCCGGTCGGAAGGCCGGGAACATCCAGGATTTCATCGAGACGTCCGGCGCGGCCTTCGATCACGTCATGATCCTTGATGCCGACAGCATCATGGCCCCGGGCACGATGATCGAGATGCTGCGCCGGATCGAGGGCGACCCGCAGCTCGGCCTGCTGCAGAGCCTGCCCTTCACCGTCTTCGCGCACAGCCGTTTCGCCCGCGCCATGCAGTTCACCACCTGGATGCACTCGCCTGCCTTCGCGCGGGGGCTGGCCGTCATGCAGGGGCGCACCGGGCCCTTCTGGGGCCATAACGCCATCGTCCGCACCCGCGCCTTTGCCGAGTGCTGCGGCCTGCCGGAGCTTCCGGGCCGCGCGCCCTTCGGTGGCCATATCCTGAGCCACGACTACGTCGAGGCGGCCTTGCTGGCGCGCGGCGGCTGGACCGTGCGCCTTGACGAGGATCTCACCGGCTCCTTCGAAGAAGGCCCCGAGAATGTGCTCGATCATGCCAAGCGCGACCGCCGCTGGTGCCAGGGCAACCTTCAGCACGTGAAGCTTCTGGGCGCGCAGGGCCTGCGCCCCTGGAGCCGCTATGTCTTCGTGCAGGGCATCCTGTCCTACATCGCGCCGCTGTTCTGGATCGGCTTCCTGCTGGCGAGCATCGCAGCCACGGCGACAGTGCGCGCGCCCGATTACTTCCCGGACGAGAACTGGCCCTTCCCCGAGTTTCCCGCCACGCCGGCCTCGCGCACCGCCGAGATCGCGATCGGCGTCATCGGCCTTCTGGTGTTGCCCAAGCTGCTGGTCGTGCTCGATGCCTGCCTGCGCGGCCGCGCGCGCGGCTTCGGCGGCAGCCTCAGCGCTGTCGCCTCCACCCTGTCGGAGCTTCTGCTCTCGGCCCTGTTGGCCCCCGTACTGCTGATGTTCCAGACCCGCTCCGTGCTGCAGGTTCTCTTCGGCGCCGACGGCGGCTGGCCCGCCAGCAGCCGCGGCGACGGAACGCTGGACCTGCGGACCGCTTGGCAGGCGAGCAACTGGATCACCCTCTGGGGGGTGGCCGTGCTCTGCGCCGCGGCTTTCCTCGCGCCGGGCCTCGTGCCCTGGATGCTGCCGGTGGCCCTGCCGATGATCGCGGCGCCCATGCTGATCGCCTGGAGCTCGCGCCGCTCGGCGAGCGCGCTGTTCCTCGTCCCGCCCGAGCGGGACCCGGATGGCGTCATCCTCGCGCGTGCGGGCATCCTTGCCGACTGGCTGGGCGAGGCGCCGCTGCACCGCGGCCCCGACCTGCCGGCCGACCGCGCGCCCGGCATGATCCCCCCTGCGCCGCATCGCCACCATGCCTGATATCGCCGTCAAACCGCCCGCCTCCGCGCGCGATCCACGTCTCGACGTGTTCCGCGGCTTGGCGCTGATCACGATCTTCATCGACCATGTGCCCGGCAACCTCTACGAGCACTTCACCCTGCGAAACATCGGTTTTTCCGATGCCGCCGAGGCCTTCGTGCTGATGTCAGGCATCTCGTCCGGGATCGCCTATTCCACCGCCATGCGGACCGGCGGTGCGCCGCGCTGGCAGGGCTGGGGGCGGGCCTGGACGCGGGGCTGGACGCTGTACCTCGTGCACCTGCTGATCACCCTCTGCGCCCTTGGCATCGGGGCGATCTGCGCCCGCTACCTCGGGGCGCCCGAACTGATCTGGCGGCACGGCATGGGCCTGTTGTTCAGCGACCCGCTGGGCTTCCTGATCGGCGTGCCGACGCTGGGCCACCAGATCGGCTACGCCAATATCCTGCCGCTTTACGCCGTGCTGATGCTCGCGGTGCCGCCGCTGCTGATCGCCGCCATCGCCCGGCCCTGGGCCCTGCTGGCGGGGTCCGCCGTGGTCTGGTTCCTGGCCGCGCAGTTCCGGGTGAACCTGCCACTTTATCCCTACGACGGCGGCTGGTTCCTGAACCCCTTCAGTTGGCAGCTGGTCTTTGTGATCGGGATGCTGACCGGTATCCGGATGCGCGAGGGGCGCGCCCTCGTGCCCTCCAACCCGGTGCTGCGCGGGATCGCCCTTGGCCTGCTGATCCTGATCGCGCTCTGGCGCCTCTGGCCCGAATTCGGGGCGGCCGGCAATCACACGCTCTGGCTCGTCAGCCAGGCGGGGGTGCCGGGCGTCTTCACGGCCTTCAACAAGACCTACCTCTACCTGCCGCGCCTGCTGAACGTCCTGCTCCTGCTCTACCTCGTCAGCAGCATCCCGGCGATCCGCAGCGCCTGCCACAGCCGGGTTCTGGCGCCCATCGGCATGCTCGGGCGTCATTCGCTGCCGGTTTTCGCGCTCGGCTCCGTCCTCGCCTACCTCGTTCAGGGTCTCAAGGAGCATACCGGCGAGGATGTCGCTTGGGACAGCCTGCTGCTGGGCACTGGTCTCGCTCTGCAGTTCGGGCTGGCCTGGATCCGCGACAGCTGGCCCAAGGCGAAGAAGCCCGCCGCGGCGCAGACGCCAGCACAGGCCCCGTCGCAGCCCCTGCACCTCGCCCCCGCGGCGGAATGAGCGGCGCGCACGCATGATCTGGCTCGACACTCACCTCGTCACGGTCGTCATCTCGGCCGCGGCGCTCCTCGCTACGCTCTTCGTGCTGCAGCAGCGCCGCACGCCGCAATCGGCTGCGGCCTGGCTCCTGTTCATCGTGGTGGTGCCCTGGCTGGCGCTGCCGCTGTTCCTGATGCTCGGCTTCCGCAAGCAGGGCTCGCGCTACCCTGCGATCCCCTTCACGGGTACCGCCGCCAGCCGCGCCGATCCCGCCGGCGGCCCGGCCGAGGCGCTGCGCGCCTTCGGCATCCCCGCCGCCTGCACGGGGAGCGCGCTGCACCTGCACCGCGACGGGCAAGAGGCCTGGGAGGCGCTGCTCGCCCTTGTCGACAGCGCTACCAGCCGCATCGACGTGACGCTCTACCTGATCGAGAACGACGCGGTCGGGCGCGATTTGCTCGCCCGTCTCGAGGCCCGCGCCGCCGAGGGCATCGCCGTGCGGCTTCTGGTCGACGAGCTGGGCGGCTTCCTGCGCCCGCGCGGTGCGCTGCGCGCGCTTTCCCGCGCGGGGGGCGAGGTGCGTACCTTCTCGCCGCTGCTGCGCCTGCCGTCGAAAGGCCACTTCAACCTGCGCAACCACCGCAAGACTGTGATCGCCGACAACACCCGCGTCTGGGCCGGTGGCCGCAACGCCGGCGCCAGCTACCTCGGCCCCGAGGCCGATCCCACGCGCTGGGACGACATCTCCTACACCCTCGAGGGGGGCGCGGCGGTGCGCACCATCGACGAGGTCTTCCGCTCGGACTGGGCCACCGCAGGCGGCAACCCGCCCGAGCCCGCCCCCGAGGTGCCGCCAGCGCCCGGCGCCACGGCCTGCGTGCAGCCCGTGCCCTCGGGGCCGGACGTGCGGGGCGATCCCTTCCACGACGTGCTGGTGCAGATGATCCATGCCGCGACCTCCCGCGTCTGGATCCACACGCCCTACTTCCTGCCGACGGAAGGGCTGGGCGCGGCCCTCGCCACGGCGGCCCGGCGCGGCGTCGACGTGCGCATCACGGTTCCCGACCGCTCGAACCACCGTGTCACCGATTTCGCCCGCGGCGGCTACCTGCGCGCGCTCGAGGATGCAGGCGCCACGATCCTGCGCCGCCCAACCATGAGCCACGCGAAGATGGCGGTGATCGACGCGGCCGCCTGGACCGGATCGCCGAACGTCGATATCCGCTCGATGCTGCTGAACTTCGAACTGGCGCTCTTCGTCTACGACGCGCCCAGCGTCGCCTGGCTTGCGAACTGGTACGAGGCTTCGGGCACGGGCGCGCAGCGCGGCCTTCCGCCCGCCTCCTTCTGGCGGCGCCTGGCCGAAGGGGTCTTTCGCCTCGGCGCGCCTCTGCTGTAGGGGCTGGCCCATGACTCTCCGCCTCGCCAGCTACAACATCCGCAAGGCCCTCGGCACCGACCGGCGCCGCGACCCGCGCCGGACCTGCACCGTCATCGCTGCACTGGATGCGGATGCCGTGGTGCTGCAGGAGGCCGACCTGCGCCTCGGCCCGCGCCCCACCGCCCTGCCCGCCGCCGAGATCGCCGGCCTGACCGGCCTCGTCCCGGCAGAGCTGGGACAATCCGCGCGAAGCCTCGGCTGGCACGGCAATGCCATCCTGCTGCGCCCCGGGATCCCGGTGACGGCTCTGCACCGTCATCACCTGCCGGGGCTGGAGCCGCGTGGCTGCGTTGCCGCCGATCTTCAGACCGCGATCGGCCCGCTGCGCGTCGTCGGCGCCCATCTCGGCCTGTTGCGCGCCTCGCGCCGCCTGCAACTCGTCGCGATACTCGAGATGCTGTCGCGGCTGCCGCCGATGCCGACCGTCATCGCGGGCGATTTCAACGAATGGTCGCGCCGCACCGGACTGGGGCGTCTCACGCATGGCGCCTTCACCGTCCATGCCCCCGGACGCAGCTTCCATAGCCGCCGCCCGGTCGCGGCGCTGGACAGGATCGCCACCTCCGAAGGCCTCCGGCTCACGCAAAGCGGCGTCTGGGCCGCGCCCCCGGCGCCCCATGCCTCGGACCACCTGCCGATCTGGGCCGAACTCGCAGGCGCCTGACGGCAAGGGGGCGCGCCCTCACGGCCGCGCCCCCTTCATGTTTCTGAAAATACTCCGCGGGGGTCCGGGGGCGCGAAGCCCCCGGCGCTTTCCGCCCGCGATGCCGCCTCAGACGAAGCGGTTGATCAGGTTCTCCAGCCGCTCCTGGCGGCCCGAGCGGGGCTGCGGGTCGATGCCGCCCTTGGCGACCTGGTCGTAGATCGACGATAGGTCGGACTGCAGCAGGTCCTTGCCGAAGCTCTCGTTCCAGCCCGCGTAACGCGCCTCGCGCGCCGCTTCGAAGCCGCCGTCCTCAAGGATCGCGGCCGCGGCCTTCAGGCCGCGTGCACAGACATCCATGCCGCCGACATGGCCGAGGATCAGGTCCTCGGGATCGAGCGACTGGCGCCGCAGCTTGCTGTCGAAGTTGGTGCCGCCGGTCTTGAAGCCGCCCGCCTTCAGCACCTCGAGATAGGCCATGGCCGTCTCGGGGACGTTGTTCGGGAACTGGTCGGTATCCCAGCCGGACTGGTAGTCGTTCCGGTTCATGTCGATCGAGCCGAAGATGCCAAGCGCCGAGGCCAGCGCCAGCTCGTGCTCGAAGCTGTGGCCGGCGAGGATCGCGTGGCCCTGCTCGATGTTCACCTTTACATCGTTCTCGAGGCCGAACTCCTTGAGGAAGCCGTAGACCGTCGCGACGTCGTAGTCGTACTGGTGCTTCGTCGGCTCCTGCGGCTTGGGCTCGATCAGGATCTGGCCGTCGTAGCCGATCTTCTTGGCATAATCGACGACCATGCTCAGCATGCGGCCGGCCTGCTGACGCTCGCGCTTGAGGTCGGTGTTCAGCAGCGTCTCGTAGCCCTCGCGCCCGCCCCAGAGGACGTAGTTCGCGCCGCCCAGCTTGTGGGTGGCATCCATGCAGGTCTTGATCGTCGCGGCCGAGAAGGCAAAGACCTCCGGGTCGGGGTTCGTGGCCGCGCCGGACATGAAGCGGCGGTGCGAGAAGAGGTTCGCCGTGCCCCAAAGGAGCTTGGTCTTCGCGCTCTCCATGTGGGTGCCGATGTGATCGACGATCTCTTCGAGGTTGCGCGTCGTCTCGGCGAAAGTCGCGCCCTCGGGGCGCACGTCGACGTCATGGAAGCAGAAGAACGGCACGTCGAGGATGCGGAACATGTCGAAGGCGACGTCGGCCTTCAGCTTGGCCGAGGCCATGCTGTCGTCGAACCAGGGCCGGTCGAAGGTGCGCCCGCCGAAGGGATCGCCGCCCTCCCAGGCAAAGCTGTGCCACCAGGCGGCGGCGAAGCGCAGATGCTCTTCCATCCGCTTGCCCATCACCATCTCGTCGGGGTTGTAGTGCCGGAAGGCGAACTCGTTGTCGCTGTCCGGGCCCTCGTAACGGATCTCGGGGATCCCCTTGAAGAAATCGGTCAAAGTCTCACTCCCTAAAGGTCTCGGTCCGGCCGGTCAGGCCAGGGGTTTCAGCGCCTGATAGGCAGCGCGGTAACGGGCATGCGCCTCGGAGAAGGCGCCTGTCAGGCTGCGATCGGGCTCGATCGTGCGGGCGATATGCGGGGTGCTGGCGATCTCGGGCCCGGCATCAGTCCCGGCCATGATCGCCAGACGCGCCGCGCCGAAGGCGCCGCCGTAATCGCCGGAGACCGGCAGATCGACGGCGCAGTCCAGAGCCGTGGCAATCGCCTTGACCCAGTAGTCCGAGCGCGTGCCACCGCCGACGGCCAGCAGCCGGTCGATCTTGGTCCCGGTCCCTTCCAGCGCGTCGAAGCTGTCGCGGATCGCGAAGGTCACGCCCTCGAGAACGCTGCGCACCATCGCAGGCCGGTCGGTCGCGTGATCGAGGTAGAGGAAGGCGCCGCGCACGGCGGAATCGTTGTGCGGCGTGCGCTCCCCGCCGAGGTAGGGCAGGAACAGCGGCCGTCCCGGCGTCTCGAGCGGGCCGAGGTCCTGCGTCAGCGCGGCAGCGGGGCTGCCCAGCACGCGGGCGAACCAGTTCATCGCATCGGCGGCGGCCAGGATCACGCCCATCTGGTGCCATGTGCCCGGCAGGGCGTGGCAGAAGGTATGCACGGCGCTCGCGGCATCGGGCTGGTAGGCATCCGAGGCGGCGAAGAGCACGCCCGAGGTGCCGAGGCTGACGAAGGCCTGCCCCGGCTTGACCACGCCGACGCCGACGGCGCTGGCGGCATTATCGCCGCCGCCGCCCGCGATCACGACATTGGCGCCGAGGCCCCAACGCGAGGCGAGCTCTGCCCGCAGCTTGCCCGAGGGCTCGGAGCCTTCGACGAGGCGCGGCATCTGCTCGCGGCTCAGATCCGTGGCGGCCAGCAGATCGTCCGACCAGTCGCGCTTCGCGACGTCGAGCCAGGCGGTGCCGGCGGCATCCGACATCTCGGCCACGGCCTCGCCGGTCAGCCAGAGGCGCAGGTAATCCTTCGGCAGCAGCACCTTGGCGACCTGCCCGAAGATCTTCGGCTCGTTCTTCTTGACCCAGGAAAGCTTGGGCGCGGTGAAGCCGGGAAAGACGATATTGCCGGTGATCTCGCGAAAGCGCGGATCGGCGTCGAGTGCGGCAGCCTCTTCATGGCTGCGGGTGTCGTTCCACAGGATGCAGGGGCGCAGCACCTCGCCGGCGCTGTCCAGCAGCGTCGCGCCGTGCATGTGGCCCGAGAGGCCGATGGCCTTCACGCGCGACAGATCGACTGCGGCGCGCAGCGCGTCCATCACCTCTTCGGCGGCGGTCAGCCAGTCTGCCGGCTTCTGCTCGGACCAGCCGTCCTGCGGACGCTGCACCTCGAGCGGGGCGACGGCCTCCGCCAGGATCGCCTGGGCGTCGTCGATCACGACCCCCTTCAGCCCGGAGGTCCCGAGATCGAGTCCGATGAACATGGTGGTGTCTCCTCACAGCCCCTTACGGGGCCTGTCGTGCGGTCTGCGGGCGGGGGCGTCAAGCCGCCTCCGCCCGCCGCAGGCGCGAGGCCAGCCCTCAGGCCGCTTCGCGCTTGGGGTTCTTGCCCATGATGATCATCGACAGGATGTCATCCTCGGTCACGTCCTCGACCCGCTCGTTGCCGATGAGCTGGCCGTTCTTCATCACGCTGACGCGGTCGCAGAGCGCCATCATCTCGCGCGTGTCGTGGCTGATCAGGAAGATGCCGAGGCCCTGTGCCTTCAGCTCCTTGATCAGGTCGGCGACCATCTCGCTTTCATGCACGCCGAGCGCGGCGGTCGGCTCGTCCATGATCAGGATCTGGGCGTTGAAGTAGACCGCCCGCGCGATGGCGACCGACTGCCTCTGCCCGCCCGACAGCGCCGAGACCGGCACCGAGAGCTTTTTGAAGTTGGGGTTGAGGCGAGCCATGATCTTCTTGGTCTCGGCCTCCATCTTCGCATCGTCGACGAAGCCCAGCGGCGTCGTCAGCTCGCGCCCCAGGAACAGGTTCTGGCTGGAGTTCAGGTTATCGGCCAGCGCGAGCGTCTGGTAGATCGTCTCGATGTTGTAGCGCCGGGCGTCGCGGGGCGAATGGATCGTCGCCACCTCGCCGTTGATCCGGATCTCGCCCGAATCCTGCCGGTAGGCGCCCGAGAGGATCTTGATCAGCGTCGATTTGCCGGCGCCGTTGTGGCCGAGCAGGCCGACCACCTCGCCGGGGTGGAGGTCGATGGAAACCCCATCGACCGCCTGCACCCCGCCGAAGGCGATACGGATGTCGCGCATCTCGACCAGCGGCGTTCCGCTGCGGTTCACTTCGGCCATGATCACTGCCCTCCCAGACGGCGGCGGTAGACGATGTCGATCCAGACGGCGAGGACGAGGACGCCGCCGACGACGATGTTCTGCAGCGGCGCATCGACGCCGACCATCGCCATGCCCGATTGCAGCGACTGCATGATCAGCGCGCCGAGGATGGCGCCGTAGATCGTGCCGAGACCGCCGGCGAGCGCGGTGCCGCCGATGACGGCGGCGGCGATCACCCGCAGCTCGTCGAGCGTGCCGATGTCGTTCGAGTGGTAGGTCGCACGGGCCGAGGCGACGACGGCGGCCAGCGCCACCAGCGCGCCCATGATCGCGAAGACCTTGACGGTCAGCAGGCGGGTGTTGATGCCCGACAGCTCTGCCGCGTCGGGATTGCCCCCGGTCGCGAAGATGTAGCGGCCCAGCCGCGTCTTGCGGGCGACGGCGGTCATCACGATCGCCACGCCGATCAGCAGCAGCACCGAGACAGGCAGGCCGTAGCCGGTGGAGAAGCCTTCGGGCATGGTCTCGCCGCGGGCGGCGAAGCTACGCTCGAGCACGCGCGAGGGAATGGTGTAGGAGTTCAGCACCCAGATCAGGCCCATGATCGCGGCGACGCAGACGGCGCCCACGACGACCTCGGCCCAGAGCGGCTTGACCGGGAAGTCGTGGCGCGTCTTGTTGCGCCGTCCCGAGATCAGCATCAGCACCGCCAAGACGCTGCAGACCGCGCCGACGATCCAGCTCCAGGTCACACCCAGCGTGCCGTTGATGCCGCCGAAGAGCTGGAAGGTGTCGTTGAGCGGGCCGATGGTCTGGCCGTTGGTGATGTACCAGCCGACGTTGCGCCAGACGAGCAGGCCGCCGAGCGTGACGATGAAGGCCGGGATGCCCTGGTAGCCCACGAGCCAGCCCTGCGCGGCACCGATGCCGGCGCCGACGGCGATGCCGCCGAGGATCGCGATCCAGGCCAGCATCGGCGTGTTCAGCCCCATGCCGGCAAAGCCCACGAGCCAGTCGGTCTGCAGCATGGCCATCACGGCCGAGCAGGTCGCCAGCAGCGCGCCGACCGACAGGTCGATATGGCGGGTGACGATCACGAAGACCATGCCGGTGGCCATGATCGCCACGCTGACCGTCTGGATCGTCAGGTTGAAGATGTTGCGCGGCGTCAGGAAACGCCCGTCGGTCAGCACGTTGAAGACGATGCAGACGACGATGAAGGCGCCCAGCATGCCCAGCAGGCGCAGGTCGATCTCGAGCTGGTTGATGAAGCTGCGCGATGGCGCCTGGGAGTTCGGCTTGCCGCCGCCCGTTCCATCGTCGGTCGAAGTGTCGGTCATGGGGAGGATCTCGGGGTTGGGGCAGCCCCGCACCGAGCAATCGGGCGGGGCTGCGATAGGGTCAGGCGGGGCCCTGCGGCCCCCGCCCGTGTATCAGTTGCAGGGCGAGGGGCCGTCCGTGACGCCCTGGCACAGCTCTTCCTGGGTGATCCAGCCGGCATCGACGATGGTGTCGAGGTTGTCCTGCGTGATCGCCACCGGCTCAAGGAACTCGGCCCAGAGCGTGGTGCCGGAGGGCGAGGTCCATTCCTCGGCGCCTTCCAGATCGCTCATCGCGGTGCCGTCGGACAGCTCGAGCGCGATCTCGCCGGCGCGGGCGCCCAGGTCGCGGCTGTCCTTCCAGACGCTGACGGTCTGGGTGCCGAGCGCGATGCGGTTCAGCGCGGCGAAGTCGGCGTCCTGGCCCGAGACCGGGATCCCGTCGAGGCCCTGCGCGGTCAGCGCGGCCACGGCGCCACCGGCGGTGCCGTCGTTCGAGGCGACGACGGCATCGACCGCGTTGCCTTCGGCCGTCAGGATCTGCTCCATGTTGCGCTGCGCGTTGGCGGGCAGCCACTGGTCGGTATAGGCCTCGCCGACGATGGTGATGTCACCGGCGTCGATCGCGTCCTGCAGCACTTCCTGCTGGCCGCCGCGCAGGAAGTCGGCGTTCGGATCGGTGGGCGAGCCCTTGATCATCACGTAGTTGCCGGTCGGCTGCACATCGAGGATGTTCTGCGCCTGGATCCGGCCGACTTCGATGTTGTCGAAGGTCAGGTAGAAGGCGTCGGGGCTTTCGATCAGGCGGTCGTAGGCGATGACCGGGATGCCCTCGTTCGTCGCGGACTGGACGGCGGGCAGGATGGCCTGCGTGTCCTGCGCGAGGATGATCAGCACGTCGGCGCCCTGGGCGATCAGGCTTTCGACGTCCGACAGCTGCTTGGAGGACGAGGACTGCGCGTCGGTCGAGATGTACTCGGCCCCGGCTTCGTCCAGCGCGCCGCGGATCGCCCGCTCGTCGGTGGCCCAGCGCTCTTCCTGGAAGTTGGACCAGCTGACGCCGACGGTGACGTCGCTGTCCTGGGCAATGGCTGCGGTCGATGTCAGGCCGGCCGTCAGTGCGACGGCGGCCACGAGTGTATGGCGCATGGGGACCTCCCTGTATTTAGCGCTCCGCCCGGCTTGCCGCGACTCTCGTCCCGGCTCCGGTTCTCCCAGTGCCAAGACACTCGAATATTTGTTCGCTTGTCAAATTATATTTTGCCTGAAAACCGACAAAAAGCGCGAAAGCCCCTGTCACAGCGGCGCATGTTTCGCCAGACTGTGTCCATCGCCGGGTAGGAGCGGCGATATACTTCGGGGGGTGAATTATGAAAAAGCCGCGACTCGACGCGTCGCAGAGGGCCGCGAAGGGCCCTGCCCCGTCCGCGGGCCTCGAGGCGCTGGCCGAGGGGCCGCCGGGCTGCGGCCCGCTTCTGTGCGGCGGCGGGCGCGACGGGCGCCCCCTGCGCCAGCAAATCTTCGACTATGTCCGCGGCACCGGGCGCGCCGCCCGCGCCGATGTCACCCGCGCCCTGTCGATCAGCGCCGGCTCGGTGACCACCCTCACCTCGGAGCTGATCGCCCTAGGCCTCCTGCGCGAGGTGCAGGGCGCGGGCCGCAGCGAGGGGCGCGGCCGTCCCCCCGTCGCGCTCGAGGTGGTGCCCGAGGGGCGCCTCGTGGTGGGCATCAAGCTGTCCGATGAACGCCATTCCGCCGTCCTCGTCGACTTCGCCGGCACGGTCCTCGCCGAGGCGAGCCTGCCGACCGCGCCCATTCGCAAGACGCTGGCGCAGACCTGCGACGAGGCCGAGGGGCTGGTCGAGGAGCTGATGCAGGGCCGCGACCGCTCGGCCCTCGGCGCCGTCGGCCTCGGCGTCGCGGGGCCTGCCGACCACGAGACCGGCATCGTGCCATGGTCCCCGCTTCTCGACGGGCGCGACGTGCCGCTGAAGGCGGCGATGGAGGAGCGGCTGGGCGTGACGGTGCTGGTCGAGAACGATTCCAACGTGCTGGCCCTTGCGGAGCTGTGGTTCGGCGCCGGCCGCGCGCTGTCGGATTTCGTCGTCGTGACCATCGAGAACGGCGTCGGCATGGGCCTCGTCCTCGGCAACCGGCTCTGGCGCGGGACCCGCGGCATGGGGCTGGAGCTGGGGCACATGAAGGTGCACCTCGACGGCGCGCTTTGCCGCTGCGGCAAGCGCGGCTGCCTTGAGGCCTATGTCGCGGACTATGCCCTCGCGCGCGAGGCCGGCATCGCCCTCGGGCGGTCCAGCCGCAACCTGCAAAGCCCCCTCGCCATGCTCGAGGCGCTCTATGCCGAGGCGAAGGGCGGTAACGAGACCGCGCGCACCATCTTCGAACGCGCGGGCCGCTACCTCGCGCTGGGGCTGTCGAACGTCGTGCAGCTTTACGACCCGGCGCTGATCATCCTCTCGGGAGAACGCATGAGATACGACTACCTCTACGCCGAGGAGGTGCTGGCCGAGATGGCCTCGCTGGGGATGCCGAACAGCCGGCCGCCCTGCCCGGTCGAGATCCACGCCTGGGGCGATATGGCCTGGGCGCGGGGCGCCAGCGCGCTCGCCCTTTCGGCGGTCACCGAGGCCGCCCTGGCAGACCGCTTCGAGGCCCGGGCATGAGGGGGCTGGCGCTGGCGCTCTGCGCCCTGCCCGCCGCCGCCATTGCGCAGCCGCGGTTCGAGCCTGTCTCGGTGCCCGAGCACCAGTACACCGGCGGGTGGGAGCATTTCGTCGGCGGCGGCGTGGCCGTCTTCGACTGCGACGGCGATGCCCTTCCGGAGGTTTTCCTCGCCGGCGGCGACAGCCCGGCGCTGCTGCTGCACAACGACGGCGAGATGCGCTTTTCCGCCGCGTCTTTCCCCGAGATGACGGGCGTCACCGGCGCCTACCCCATCGACATCGATGCGGACGGGCATCTCGACCTTTTCGTCCTGCGCGCCGGAGAAAACCGGGTGCTGCGCGGCCAGCCCCGCTGCGGCTTCGAGGAGGCCTTCTCTATTCCCGGCGGCGCGGCCTGGTCCACGGCCTTTACCGCATGGTGGCAGGACGAGGGGCGCCCGCATATGGCCGTCGGCAATTACGTCGACCGCGACGACCCCGAGGGGCCCTTCTTCGCCTGCGACGACAATACCCTGATCGAGCCGGCAGAGGACGGCTGGACCGCCAGCGCTCTATCCCCCGGCTTCTGCCCGCTCTCGCTTTTGGCGGCCCGCGATGCGCGAGGTCGCCAGACCCTGCGCCTATCGAACGACCGGCAATACTACGTGCGCGGCGGCTACGAGCAGATGTGGGACATCGCTGACCGGCGTTTCCTCACCGAGGCGGATGGCTGGGCGCCGATCTCGATCTGGGGCATGGGCATCGCCAGCGCCGACCTGACGGGCGACGGGCGGGACGAGGTCATGCTGACCTCGATGGGCGACCAGCTGCTGCAGATCGCGCAGCCCGACGGCAGCTATGCCGCCGCCCCCTACGAGATCGGCTCCTACGCGCAGCGGCCCTATCGCGGCGACGATGGGCGCCCCTCGACCGGCTGGCACGCGCAGTTCGAGGATATCGACAACGACGGGCTGCTCGATCTCTTCATCGCCAAGGGCAATGTCGACCAGATGCCCTCTAACGCGATCCGCGATCCCAACAACCTGCTGATGCAGCAGCCTGATGGCAGCTTCGTCGAGGCAGCGATGGAGGCCGGGATCGACAGCGACGCCCGTGCCCGCGGCGGCGCACTGGCCGATCTCGATGGCGACGGGCGGGTCGATCTGGTGGTGAACAACCGCCGCGCGCCCTTCGAGGTCTGGCGCAACGTGACAGAGGGCGCCGGCCATTGGCTGGGCCTGGACCTGCGCCAGCCCGGCGGCAACCGCGACGCCATCGGCGCCCGTGTGACGGTGACCGCCAGGGACCGCAGCCAGTCGCGGCAAAGGGTGATCGGCGGCGGCCATGCCGGCGGGCAGCTCCTGCCGCTGCATTTCGGCCTTGGGGCCGAGGAAGAGGTATCGGTGCGCGTGGAGTGGCCGGATGGCACCGTCACGGGGCCGCATCCTGCCGAAGCCGGTGCCGTTCTTCTGCTGGATCGCTCTGCTCTGCCTTGATCTGCCAATGGATTGGCAGCCGTAGCGGCGGCATCGGATCAGCGTCGCGCTGCAACCTGCTGTAAAGGAACGCGCGGAAGCGCTCCGCCTTGCTACGGCGCGGGCACCGGCAAGCCGCTGGGGACAGTCTCGGGGATGCCCAGCCGACCGGCCTCCGCCACCGGGTCGGTCAGTGCATCGAGGAAGGCCAGAAGCGCCTGCATATCCGCCTCGTCCAGCGTCACGGGCGGCGCGGTGACGGAGCTTGCGATGGCCTCGAGTTCTGCGGGATCGTCCAGCTCGGCCCAATCCTCGACCGCAAGCGCGGGCAGCACCACCTGCGCGCGGTCGTAGCGCGCCAGCGCCGCCACGGGATCGGCATGATCGCGCAGGAACGCGCCCAGCGTCGCATGGCCGCCGGCATGGCCATAGGGCGCGGTCAGCGCCACGTTGCGCAGAGAGGGCGTGCGGAAGGCATAAAGATCCTCCGGATCGCCGGTCACACGGAACCGCCCCTCGTCCTTCGCGCCGATCTCGAAGCGGGCGCCCTTGCCCGGCCCCAGCTGCGGCGCGCCCATGGCATGATAGCCGTGGTCGGTGAGGAAGGGCCCGGCGTGGCAGGCCGAACAGCCGGCCTCGCCGTAGAACAGCGCCATGCCCCGCTCGGCCAACGGATCGAGCCGCCCATCGCCCCGCAGCACCGCGTCGAAGGGGCTGTCGTCCGAGCGGAACTCGAAATTGATGAAGGCGGCCAAGGCGTTGGAGATATCGGTGAAAGCGATCTCCTCCGGCGCGCGACCATAGACCGCGGCAAAGCGCTCGGCGTACTCCGGCACCCCCGCGACGCGGCGAGCGATCAGGTCCCAGGCGCCGCCGGGCCCCGTAAGGATGCCCAGCCGTACCGCCTGCGCGACCTCGTTCTCCGAATAATGCCCGGCCATCTCATCGGCGGATAGCACCGGGAACATGGTCTGCGCCGAGAGGATCGAGTCGAAGCCTTGGGTCATCTCCTCCTCCAGCGGCGTGCGCATGCCCGTGGGCCGCGTCGCATCGGCCTCGACCCGGCCGTCGTGGAACATCGAGACGTAGTCATGCGCCGAGGTGTTCCACAGCGCCTGGCTGTTGCGCGGCACCCGCTGCTCGGGAAGGTTCGCGGCATCCGCAACCCGCGCGGGGCCGAGGCCATGCCCGCCGTCGCCAAGCGGCAGCGACAGCCCGTCGGAGGTGCCGAAAGCCGGATGGTGGCAGGTGACGCAGGCGACCTCGCGGTTACCCGAGAGGATCGGATCGTAGAACAGGAGCTGCCCAAGTTGCGCGGCACCCTCGTCGAGGGGCGGCCATGCGCTCTCGTCCAGCGGCTGCGGCAGAGCCTCGCGCAAGGAGTCCGGCATCGCCGGGCGGGCGGTCTGCCCCGCCGCGAGCGCCGTCACCGCCGAGACGGCAAGACCGGCCACCAGTATCCGTTGCATCCTCGCCTCCCTCATCCCCAAGAGAGGTTATCGCCCGCGGGCGCGGCGGCGTCCAGAGTGCCCGGGGATCAGGCCGTGGTGCCGAGCCGGGCCTGCCGCGCCTCGCGCAGGCGCGCGAAATCGTCGCCCGCGTGGTAGGACGACCGCGTGAGCGGCGTCGCCGAGACCATCAGGAAGCCCTTGCCACGCGCCGCGCGCTCGTAATCGGCGAATTCCTCGGGCGTCACGAAGCGGTCGACGGCATGGTGCTTGGGCGTCGGCTGAAGGTACTGGCCCACGGTCAGGAAATCGATGTCCGCGGCGCGCATGTCGTCCATCACCTGGTGGACGGCCTGCTTTTCCTCGCCCAGCCCGACCATGATCCCGGACTTGGTGAACATTGCCGGGTCCATCTCCTTCACCCGCTGCAGAAGCCGCAGGGAGTGAAAGTAGCGCGCGCCGGGGCGGACGCCGGGATAGAGGCCGGGCACCGTCTCGAGGTTGTGGTTGAAGACGTCCGGCTGCGCCTCGACCACGACCTCGAGGCTGCCGGGCTTGGCGCGCAGGAAGTCGGGCGTCAGGATCTCGATCGTGGTGCCGGGGCTGCGGCGGCGGATGGCGCGGATCGTCTGGGCGAAATGCTCGGCGCCGCCATCCTCGACATCGTCGCGGTCGACGGAGGTGATGACGACGTGGTTCAGCCCCAGCTTGGCCACGGCATCCGCGACGCGCCCGGGCTCGAACACGTCGAGCGCGTCTGGGCGGCCGGTGGCGACGTTGCAGAAGGTGCAGCCGCGGGTGCAGATCTCGCCCATGATCATCATGGTGGCGTGGCCCTGGGACCAGCATTCACCGACGTTGGGACAGCCTGCCTCTTCGCAGACCGTGACAAGCCGATGCTCGCGGATGGTCTCGCGGGTCTGGCGGTAGCCTTCGGAGGTCGGCGCCTTGACCCGGATCCAGTCCGGTTTCTTCGGCTGCGGCGCGCTGTCGGGGCGCGCGGCCTTTTCGGGATGGCGGCCGGCGGGGATCTTGAGATCGCGCATGATGCCCTCGGAATATCGTTTCATATCGAACTTAAGGGCGCAGAGCCGCGAAGTCCATCGCCCGGGGGCGGGATGCGGCCATGCATGTCAGGGGAGCTGCGCCCGCGCCTGCGCCACCAGCCCCTCGCCCGCCTGCCGCAGGACGGCACCGATCGCCTTGGACCAGCCATCATCGCTGCTGCCCCGCCGCCGGACGAGGGCGAGCTGGCGCGCGGGCTCCGGCGCGGCGAACCGCATGAGGGCGAGGTCCGGCGCCGCCGCCGTCTCGGCCCGGAGCGCCAGTTCGGGCAGCAGCGTCAGGCCGAAGCCTTCGGAGACCAGCCCCACCAGCGTCGCCAGCGAGGAAGCGCCGAGATCGACCTGCCGCCGCGCCGGAAGACCGCAGACCTCGAGCGCCTGATCGGCGAGGCAATGCCCCTCGTCCAGCAGCAGAAGCTGGTCGGGCGAGACCTCGGCGGGCCGCAGCCGGTCGGGCGCCTCGGCAAAGGGCGCAAGGCGGGCGCGCGATCCGGCGAGGACGAACCGGTCCTCGAAGAGCGGCTCGGCGCTCAGGTCCGGATCGCCCAGCGGCAGCGCGCAGAGCACCGCGTCGAGGCGGCCCTGCCGCAGCCCGTCCAGCAGGTCGCCCGTCTGCGCCTCGCGCACCCGGATATCGAGCGAGAGATCCCGCGCCCTCAGCTGCGTCAGCGCCAGCGGCAGCAGGTAGGGTGCGACGGTCGGGATCACGCCCAGCCGCAGCCGCCCCGACAGGCCCCCTGCCCGCTGCGCCGCCTGCGCCAGATCGCCGACCTCGGTCAGGATGCGGCGGGCGCGGGTCAGCACCTCCTGCCCCGGCCGGGTCAGCTGGATGCCGCGCGGCAGCCGGTCGACCAGCCGCACGCCGAGCTGGCCCTCCAGCTCCTTGATCTGCTGGCTGAGGGCGGGCTGGGTGACATGCACCGTCTCGGCGGCGCGGCCGAAGCCGCCGGCATCCGCCAGCGCCACGAAGTAGCGCAACTGTTTCAATGATGGGCTCATGGCGCCATGATAAGCAAACCTTATGGCAGAGGCCAGCCATTCCGATTGGTCATCGGCGGCGGGGGACGCGATAACGCCGCGCAAGAGACAGCCATCCAGGAGCCATCCATGTCCGACAGACCCCGCCTGACGACATCCTCCGGCGCGCCCATCGCCAGCAACCAGAACTCCAAGACCGTGGGCCGCGACGGCCCGGTCCTGCTCGAGGACTACCAGCTGATCGAGAAGCTGGCCCACCAGAACCGCGAGCGCATCCCCGAGCGGATCGTGCACGCCAAGGGCTGGGGCGCCTACGGCACCCTGCGCGTGACCGAGGACGTCAGCAAGTACACCCGCGCCAAGGTCCTGCAGCCGGGCACCGAGACGCCGCTGCTCGCCCGCTTCTCGACCGTGGCCGGCGAACAGGGTGCGGCGGATGCCGAACGCGACGTTCGCGGCTTCTCGCTGAAGTTCTACACCGAGGAGGGCAACTGGGACCTCGTCGGCAACAACACCCCCGTCTTCTTCGTCGCCGATCCGCTGAAGTTCCCGGACTTCATCCACACGCAGAAGCGTCACCCCAAGACCAACATGCGCTCGGCCACCGCGATGTGGGACTTCTGGTCGCTCTGCCCCGAAAGCCTGCACCAGGTCACCATCCTGATGTCGGATCGCGGGTTGCCGCAGACGCCGATGCACATGAACGGCTACGGCTCCCACACCTTCAGCCTGTGGAACGACGCGGGCGAGCGCTACTGGGTGAAGTTCCACTTCAAGACCCGCCAGGGCCACAAGCACTTCACCAACGACGAGGCCGTCGAGGTCATCGGCAAGAGCCGCGAGACCTATCAGGAGGCGCTTTTCGGCACGATCGAGGCCGGCGGCACCCCCGCCTGGGATATGTTCATCCAGGTGATGCCCGAGATGGAGGCCAAGGACTTCCAGGCCAAGACCGGCTGGTCCGCCTTCGACCTGACCAAGGTCTGGCCGCATGACATGTACCCGCTGATCAAGGTCGGCGAGTTCGAGCTGAACCGCAATGCCGAGAACTACTTCTCGGAGATCGAGCAATCGGCCTTCAACCCGTCCAACGTCGTGCCGGGCATCGGCTTCTCGCCCGACAAGATGCTGCAGGGGCGCCTGTTCAGCTACCCGGACGCGCACCGCTACCGGATCGGCACGCATTACGACAGCCTGCCGGTGAACAAGCCCAAGTCCGAGGTGAACCACTACCACCGCGACGGCACCATGCCCTTCGGCCTGAAGACCAACCCCGACGCCTACTACGAGCCCAACAGCTTCGGCGGGCCGGTCGAGGATCCCAGCGTCGCCGAGCCGCCGCACCGCTACGAGGGCGAGGTCGACCGCTACGAGTATCGCTCCGAGGCCGATCACTTCAGCCAGCCGCGGGCGCTGTTCCAGATGTTCGACGAGGGCGAGAAGAGCCGCCTCTTCGGCAATATCGCGACCGCGATGACCGGCGTGCCCGAGTTCATCGTCGAGCGTCAGCTGGCGCTCTTCGACCAGGTGGACCCGGCCTATGGCGCCGGCGTGCGTGAGGCGCTGACCCACGCCAAGACCGAGAATGCCGGCGTCGACACCAGCCACGCCGCCGAGTGATCCGGCCGGCATGACCAGATCAGGGGGCGTCCGTGCGGCGCCCCCTTTTTCGTGCCCGGCCCCGGCCGCAATTGCCTGACGGGGCCGCTTCGCGCATAAGGCGCGGCCATGGCCCCCGATCTCCTCATTCTCGACTGCGACGGCGTCCTGATCGATTCAGAGGTGCTCTCGGCGCAGGTCCTGCTTGCGCTGCTGGCCGAGCGGGGGCTGACCCTCGATGCCGAGCATGTCCGCAGGCATTTCCTTGGCCGCAGCTTCCCCACCGTCGCCGCCCATATCCGCGAGGCCTTCGGCCTCGACCTGCCCGACAGCTTCGAAGCCGACTATCGTGCCCGGCTGCTCGCGCGCTTCGATGCCGAGCTGCGCCCGATGCCGTATGTGCTCGAGGTGCTGCCCCGGCTGCGCGTGCCCTGGTGCGTCGCCACCTCCTCTTCGCCGCAGCGCACGGCGCGCGCGCTTCAGGTGGCCGGGCTCGACGCCCTGCACCCGCGCGTCTTCACCGCCTCTGAGGTGGCGCGGGGCAAGCCGGCGCCGGATCTCTTCGAGCATGCCGCCCGGGTCATGGGCGCGGCGCCCGCAGGCTGCCTCGTGGTCGAGGACAGCGCCCCGGGGCTGGCCGCCGCACGCGCCGCGGGCATGGCGGCGGTGCATTTCACCGGGGGCGCGCATCTGCAAGGCGCCCGGTTTGACACGCCGCCGGGGGTGCTGTCATTGGACGACTGGCGCGACTTACCTGCGCTGATCGAGGGGGAAACCGGGTGACCGTCGGACGTTTCACGCCAGAGACCACGCGGCTCGACGATGCGGCCCGCGCCGGCTGGCTGTACTACGTCGCCGGCAACACCCAGGACGAGATCGCGCGCAAGCTGGGCGTCTCGCGCCAGTCGGCGCAGCGGCTGGTCAGCCTCGCGGTCTCCGAGCGGCTGGTGAAGGTGCGGCTCGATCATCCGATCGGGCGCTGCATGGACTTGGCCGGTCAGCTGAGCGAGCGCTTCGGCCTGCAGCTGGCCGAGGTCGTCCCCTCCGATCCCGACGCGCCAGAGCTGCTGAGCGGCGTCGCCATCGCTGCCGCGGTCGAGATCGAGCGCCTGCTGAAATCGCCCGAGGAGAAGATCGTCGCCCTTGGCACCGGCCGCGCCCTGCGCGCCGTGGTCGAGCAGCTGCCGCAGATGGACTGCCCGCAGCACCGCATCGTCAGCCGGCTGGGCAACATGATGCTGGACGGATCGGCCACGCCCTACAACGCGGTCATCCGCATGGCCGAACGGGTCGGCGCGCGGCACTACCCCTACCCGCTGCCGGTCGTCGCCCACGACCAGGACGAGCTGCGCGGCATGCTCGAGCAGGAGCCGGTGCGCAATACCATGGCGCTCTGCGCCCGCGCCGACCTCACGCTGGTCGGCATCGGGCAGATGGACGACAGCGCGCCGCTGCATGTCGACGGCTTCCTGACCCGGGCCGAGCTGGAGGCCGTGGCCGCCGCCGGCGCGGCGGGCGAGATCACCAGCTGGATCTTCGACGACCAGGGTCGAATCATCGACTGCGACTTCAATCGCCGCGTCGCCAGCGCGCCGCTGGAGCAGGCGGGCGATCAGCTGGTCATCGGCGTCGCCGTCGGCCCCTCGAAACTGCCCAGCCTGCGCGCGGCGCTGCGCGGGCGGCTGATCAACGGCGTCGTCACCAACGAGGCGACCGCCGAAGGCCTGCTGCAGCAGCGCTGACGCCTTTCGGGTGCACAGGGCGCCCACCCCCCGATTCTCACACCGCCCAAGGGCCCGGCACAAGCCGGAGCCCCCTGCCTTTTGTATGATCGGCATTGACAGCAGCGCATAGCTGGATGAGTATTTGCCCAGTCGCTAGGCAATTGCCCTAGCTTGTCTAAGGGAGGACACCGATGACTTCGATGACCCGTGCTCTGCTCGGCGCCACCGCACTTTGCGCTATTGGCGCGACGGCCGCCTCGGCCCAGACCCTCACGATCGCGACCGTGAACAACGGCGACATGATCCGCATGCAGGGGCTGACCGACGATTTCACCAGCGAGCATCCTGACATCCAGCTTGAGTGGGTGACGCTGGAAGAGAACGTGCTGCGCCAGCGCGTGACCACCGACATCGCCACCAACGGCGGCCAGTACGACGTGATCACCATCGGCAACTACGAAGTGCCGATCTGGGCCAACCAGCAGTGGCTGGCCCCGCTCGAGGACATGCCCGAGGATTACGACGCGGACGACCTGCTGCCCGCCATCGCCGGCGGCCTGTCCGTCGACGGCACGCTCTATGCCGCGCCCTTCTACGGCGAATCGGCGATGGTCATGTACCGCACCGATCTGGCCGAAGAGGCTGGCATCGACATGCCGGACCAGCCCACCTGGACCGACGTGATGGCCGCCGCCGAGGCCTTCAACGATCCCGACAACGGCACCTACGGCATCTGCCTGCGCGGCAAGGCCGGCTGGGGCGAGAACATGGCCTTCATCACCGCCATGTCGAACTCCTACGGCGCGCGCTGGTTCGACATGGACTGGCAGCCGCAATTCGACAGCCCCGAGTGGACCGCCACCCTGTCGGACTACCTCAACATGATGGAGAACTACGGTCCTCCGGGCGCCGCGAACAACGGCTTCAACGAGAACCTGGCGCTGTTCCAGCAGGGCCGCTGCGGCATCTGGATCGACGCCACCGTCGCCGCCTCCTTCGTGACCGACCCCGATGAATCGACCGTCGCGGACAACGTCGGCTTCGCCCAGTTCCCGAACAAGGACGGCGTCGACAACCACGGCAACTGGCTGTGGTCCTGGAACCTGGCGATCCCCTCTAGCTCCGGCAACGTCGAAGCGGCCAAGCAGTTCGTCGCCTGGGCGACCTCCAAGGGCTACACCGATCTCGTCGCCGCTGAAGAGGGCTGGCGTGCCGCGCCTCCGGGCACCCGCACCTCGCTCTATGAGAACGCGGAATACCAGGACGCTGCGCCCTTCGCCGCGATGACGCTGGAATCGATCGACGCGGTCGACACCAACGCGCCCTCCGTGCAGGAAATCCCCTACACCGGCGCCCAGTTCGTCTCGATCCCCGAGTTCCAGGGCATCGGCACGGCGGTTGGCCAGGCCTTCTCGGCCGCGCTTGCCGGGCAGATGGATGCGGAAGCCGCGCTGAGCCAGGCGCAGCAGATCACGACGCAGGAAATGACGGCCTCGGGCTACATCGAGTAACCCAAGCCGCAGCGGCGGGGCCGGATCTCCGGCCCCGCCACCCCCAACGCCCCCACCCGACAGCGACCGGCCCAGCCCGCCTGCCCGCCATGCGGAGCCGCGCCAGTCCCCCCGTGTGACCGAGGACCAGAATGGCCACCCAGCATTCCCGATCCGCCGCGCGCGTCATGATCTCTCCGGCCGTGCTGCTGCTGCTGGCCTGGATGCTGATCCCGCTCGGCATGACGCTCTATTTCTCGTTCCAGCGCTACAACCTGCTGATGCCCGGTGCGCATCCCTGGGTCGGGCTGATGAACTACAAGCTGTTCATCCAGAACCCCGCCTTCTGGACCGCGCTGATCAATACCCTGCTGCTGGTCGGCGGCGTGCTGATCGCGACCGTGGTGCTGGGGGTCCTGCTGGCGATCCTTCTCGATCAGCCGATGTGGGGACAGGGCATCGTGCGCATCCTCGTGATTGCGCCCTTCTTCGTGATGCCCACCGTCTCCGCGCTGGTCTGGAAGAACCTCTTCATGAACCCGGTCAACGGGCTATTCGCCTGGCTCCTGCCAAAGCTCGGCATGGCGCCCTATGACTTCCTGACGCAGGCGCCCCTCGCCTCGATCACCTTCATCGTCTCCTGGCAGTGGCTGCCCTTCGCCACGCTGATCCTGCTGACCGCCATCCAGTCGCTCGATAGCGAGCAGATGGAAGCGGCCGAGATGGACGGCGCCAGCGCCCTGTCGCGCTTCTGGTACATCACCCTGCCGCACCTGAGCCGGGCGATCACCGTCGTGGTGCTGATCCAGACGATCTTCCTGCTCTCGGTCTTCGCCGAGATCCTCGTGACCACGAACGGCGGTCCGGGCAATGCCTCGACCAACCTGACCTACCTCGTCTACGCCCGCTCCTTGCTGAACTTCGACGTCGGCGGCGGCTCTGCCGGGGGCGTGATCGCCATCATCCTCGCCAATATCGTCGCCATCTTCCTGATGCGCGCGATCGGCAAGAACCTGGACGCATAACCATGGCCAGAGCCGTCACACCGCAGCGCAAGGCGATCAACACCATCGCCGCCTGGATCATCGGTCTGCTGATCTTCTTCCCGATCCTGTGGACCATCCTCACCAGCTTCAAGACGGAGGCGGCAGCCGTCGCCTTCCCGCCGCAGTTCCTGAACTTCGACTGGACCTTCGAGAACTACACCACGGTGCAGGAGCGCTCGAGCTACTTCCGGCACTTCTGGAACTCGGTCGTGATCTCGCTGGGCTCCACCGTCATCGGGCTGATCATCGCCGTCCCCGCGGCCTGGGCCATGGCCTTCGTGCCGGGCAAGCAGACCAAGAACGTCCTGATGTGGATGCTCTCGACCAAGATGCTGCCGCCCGTCGGCGTGCTGATCCCGATCTACCTGCTGTTCCGGCAGTTCGGCCTGCTCGACACGCGCACCGGTCTGGTGATCGTGCTGACGCTGATGAACCTGCCGATCATCGTCTGGATGCTCTATACCTACTTCCGCGAGATCCCGGTCGATATCCTCGAGGCGGCGCGGATGGACGGGGCCTCCCTGCGCAAGGAGATCATCTACATCCTCACGCCGATGGCGGTGCCGGGCATCGCCTCGACCCTGCTGCTGAACGTCATCCTCTCCTGGAACGAGGCTTTCTGGACGCTGAACCTGACGGCCGCGAAGGCGGCGCCGCTCACGGCCTTCATCGCCAGCTACTCCTCCCCCGAGGGGCTGTTTTACGCAAAACTCTCTGCCGCCTCGACCATGGCGATCGCGCCCATCCTGATCCTCGGCTGGTTCAGCCAGAAGCAGCTGGTGCGCGGTCTGACCTTCGGCGCGGTGAAATAAGGACGGATCGATGGGACGCATCACACTCGACAAGGTCACCAAACGCTTCGGCGATGCCGAGGTCATCCCGCCGCTGGACCTGACCATCGAAGACGGCGAGTTCGTCGTCTTCGTCGGCCCCTCGGGCTGCGGCAAGTCCACGCTGCTGCGGCTGATCGCCGGGCTTGAGGATGTCTCGGGCGGGGAAATCCGCATCGACGGCACCGCCGCGACCGAGCTGCCGCCCGCCAAGCGCGGCCTCGCCATGGTCTTCCAGTCCTACGCGCTTTACCCGCACATGTCGGTGCGCAAGAACATCGCCTTCCCGATGAAGATGGCCGGCATGCCGAAGGAAGAGCAGGAGCGACGGATCGACAATGCCGCGAAGGTTCTGAACCTGACCGACTACCTCGACCGCCGGCCCGGCCAGCTGTCGGGCGGGCAGCGCCAGCGCGTCGCCATCGGCCGCGCCATCGTGCGCGAGCCGGCCGCCTTCCTCTTCGACGAGCCGCTGTCGAACCTCGACGCCGCGCTGCGCGTCGGCATGCGCCTCGAGATCTCGGAGCTGCACAACCGGCTCGAGACGACGATGATCTACGTCACCCACGACCAGGTCGAAGCCATGACCATGGCCGACAAGATCGTCGTGCTGCGCGCCGGCAAGATCGAGCAGGTCGGCACGCCGCTCGAGCTTTACCGCACCCCGCGCAACAAGTTCGTCGCCGGCTTCATCGGCAGCCCGACGATGAACCTGATCGAGGGGCCCGAGGCGCAGGCGATGGACGCGCATACCATCGGCATCCGCCCCGAGCATCTCGACGTCTCCTCCACCGACGGGCGCTGGCGCGGCACCGTCGGCGTGGCCGAGCACCTTGGTTCGGACACCTTCTTCCACGTCCACGACACCGGGCTGGCCGAGATGATCACCGTCCGCGCCGATGGCGAGGTCCAGCTGCGTCACGGCGACACCGTCTACCTGACGCCGCAGGACGGCAAGCTGCACCGCTTTGACGAGCAGGGCCTGCGCATCGCCTGATCCCTTCCCGCCGGGGCGATCTATCCCGCTCCGGCGACACTCATGAGAAAAGAGGCCGCCATGGCTACACCGCTCAACCAGACCGCGCTGGAGTCCCTGCCGCGCGACGTGACCACCCCTGCCTACGACCGCGACGCGCTGAGCGCGGGCATCGTCCATGTCGGCGTCGGCAACTTCCACCGTGCGCATATGGCGGTCTACCTCGACCGCCTCTTCGGCCAGGGCGAAAGCCACGACTGGGCCATTCTCGGCGCCGGCGTGCGGCAGGGCGACGCGAAGATGCGCGAGGCGCTCAAGGCGCAGGACTGGCTGACCACGGTGGTGGAGCTTGACCCCGCCGGCCTTTCGGCCCGCGTCACCGGCAGCATGATCGATTTCGCCGAAGTCGACCCGGCGCAAACGATCGCGCGCATGACCGATCCCGCGATCCGCATCGTCTCTCTCACCGTGACCGAGGGCGGCTATTTCGTGGATGCCGTCACCGACGGCTTCAACGCCGAGCACCCCGAGATCAAGGCCGATGCCGCCAGCCTGCGCGCGCCCAAGACCGTCTTCGGCATCATCCTCGAGGCGCTGCGCCAGCGGCGCGAGGCGGGCACGCCGCCCTTTACGGTGATGACCTGCGACAACCTTCCGCACAACGGCAAGGTCTGCCGCCGCACCACGGTCGAGCTGGCGCGCCTGTCGGACCCGGATTTCGCCGATTGGGTCGACGGCAATGTCGCCTTCCCGAACTCCATGGTCGATTGCATCACGCCCGCCACCTCCGACCGCGAGCGGCAGATGGTGGCAGAGCGCTTCGGCATCACCGATGCCGTCCCCGTCGCCTGCGAGCCCTTCCGCCAGTGGGTGCTCGAGGACGACTTCCCGCAGGGCCGTCCGGCGCTGGAGAAGGTCGGCGTCGAATTCGTCGAGGATGTCGCCCCCTTCGAGCTGATGAAGCTGCGCATCCTGAACGGCGGCCATGCTGCCATCGCCTACCCCTCTGCGCTGATGGGTCATCACTACGTGCATGACGCCATGGCCGATCCGCGCGTGGCCAGCTGGCTTGAGGCGCTGGAGCTGCGCGAGATCATGCCCACCCTCGCCCCGATTCCCGGCACCGACTACGAGGAGTATCGCCAGACCGTGGCGACCCGCTTCGCCAACCCCGAGGTCGGCGATACCATCCCGCGGCTCTGCCTCGACGGGTCGAACCGGCAACCCAAGTTCATCCTGCCGACGATCCGCGACGCGCTGGCGCAGGACCGTCCGATCGAGGGCCTCGCCCTCGAGGTCGCGCTCTGGTGCCGCTACTGCGCGGGCACGGACGAGGCTGGCAACGCCATCCCGCCGAACGACGACAACCATGCCGAGCTCAAGGATCTGGCCCTGAAGGCCAAGGAGGATCCCGCCGCTTTCCTGTCCAATCGGATGGTTTTCGGCGCATTGGGTCAGGAGCTGCAATTCCTCCGCGCCTTCTCTGACCAATTGCACATGTTGTGGAACGACGGTGTCGCGGCTACTCTGGATAGGTATCTCGCGCAGGGCTAAGCTCGCCGGATCACCCCAGGGCGCGGGCCGCGAGAGCGGGCCGCGCCCTCATGCTGTCCGGGGGGCTGCACCTGCCGGAACAACCGCGTGAGGGTCCCCGCCTGCCCCCTTTTTCCCGCGCCCCGGGCCGGGTACCACGGGCCTTGGGGCGCAGACGAGGACCAGACATGAACAGACGACAGATCCTTCTCTCCGCCCTCGGCCTGCCGCTGCTGGCCCGGACCGCCGCCGCGCAGGATGCCGCCGGACTGGCGCCTGCCCTGATGCCGCAAGAGGTCACGGTCGATCCCGCCGTGCTGCCGGGGCAGATTTTCGTCATTCCGGACGACTTCCACCTCTACCACATCCTCACCCCCGGCCGGGCGATGCGCTACGGCGTTGCCGTCGGCGCCGAGGGGCGCGACTTCAAGGGTGAGGCGATCATCGAGCGCAAGGAGGAGTGGCCAAGCTGGCGCCCCACCGACGAGATGATTGCGCGCGACCCCGAGCGTTACGAGCAATATGCGGATGGCATGCCCGGCGGGCCCGACAATCCGCTGGGGGCGCGGGCGCTCTATCTCTACGAGGACGGCGTCGACACCTACTACCGCATCCACGGGACGAACGATCCCTCCAGCATCGGACGCTCGGTCTCGAATGGCTGCATCCGCATGCGCAACGAGGATGCGATCGAGCTTTTCGACAGGGTCATGCTGGGCACCCCCGTCACCGTCTTCTAGACCGGCCTAGCGCGGATAGGCCGCCCGCACCATCGCCCCGGCGATGACCGTATAGGCGCGCCGCCATGACGCGCGCGTGGTGACGCAGAAGGCGGGGCCAAGCTGCCCCTCGAACATGTCGAGAAGCGCCTCGCCGACGAGATCGTAATGCTCGGCCTTCACGCCGTAGGCCACATGCTGGACGGCCAGCCGTTCGGCCACGGGAAGGATGCCGCGCAGGTCGTGCAGCCCGTCCACCACCGGTGCGAGCGTGCCGATCAGCTTGTCGGCCTGGCTGACCATATCGCCCCGGAACATCGACTGCAGCGAGGGGTCGCGCGCAAAGAGGATCTCGTAGAACCGCACACCCGCCTCTTCGCGCTGCGGAAGGATCCGGGCGAAGGACGTCTGCACCAGCTCGATCTCGCGCGGGGTCATCGACTCTCCTGCTGCTCGGTCCCCGCCAGCATGGAGAGTCATGATTAACAAATCACATCATGCGGTCGTGCAGGTCGAAAAGGATCCAGATCGACCCGCCCACCATCAGCGTCACGATCAGCACGGTAAACAGGACCAGCTGCAGATCGTGCCGGTGCGAGCGGCGCAGGTCCAGGTGCAGGAACCAGCGGAAATGCACCGCGATCTGCAGCACCCCCAGCAGCGCGATCCCCGCAAGCGCGGCCAGCCCGGTCAGCAGGCCCGTCGCGGGGATGGCGAAGGCCGCGCAGGTCAGTATCAGCGCCTGCACGGCGCCGATGGTCAGCGCGCGCCGCTCTCGCCGAAGCTCCTCGTGCTCTTCCTCGTTGCGGGGGCCGGTCATGACTGCACTCCGAACAGGTAGACGACAGTGATGATGGCGATCCAGACGATGTCCAGCATGTGCCAGAACAGCGCGAACCGCATGATCCGCAGCTTGACCTCGTGCACGAGGCCCCAGAGCACGACCTGCGCCGCGATCACCGCGAGCCAGATCATTCCGGCAGCGACGTGCAGCCCATGCGTGCCCAGCAGCAGCCAGTAGCTCGACAGCCAACCCGAGGCCTGCGGCGGGGCGTTCTTCTCGGTCGCGAGCTGGATGAAATCGCGCAGCTCCAGCACAAGGAACCCCGCCCCCAGAAGGAATGTCAGCCCCATCCAGGCCAGCAGCCGCCCGCGGTCGTGCCGCCACTTGAGCGCAAGAGAGGCCTTGCCGCAGGCCAGGCTCGAGGCCAGCAGGATCAGCGTCTCGACGAAGGGGATCTTCAGATCGAACAGGTCCGCCGGCCCCGGTGCCGTGCCCTGCCCGCCGTTCACCATCGCCGCATAGACGCTGAAGAGCACGGCGAAGAGCACGAGGTCCGCCATCAGGAAGACCCAGAAGCCGAAGATGATCGGTGCCGCCTCGTCAGGATCGGGCCCCTCGCCCTCGCGCTGGGTCAGGCCGATATGGGCGCGCTCGTCCGCGCGGGTATGGGCGCTGGCCGTCATGCCGGCTCTCCCTGTTCGGCGCGGCCGCTGTTGGCGGGGGTCAGCCCGGCGCGGCGGGGCGTCTGCGGCAGGCCGCGCACCATCTCCAGCCAGGCCTCGTGCTGCCGCGCGACCTCGGCCGCCGGGATCACGCGCGAGGTCTCGCGCTGGAAGCTGCGCAGGATCACGGCGCCCCAGATGCCGATGAAGGCGAGCAGGGCCAGCCACCAGATGTGCCATGTCAGGCCGAACCCGCAGGCTGCCGCCAGCAGGCCGATGGCCAGCGGGACCATCGTCGCCTTCGGCATCTCGATATCCTCGTAGGTCTCGGGGGCGCTATAGGCGCGCCCCGCCGCCTTCACGGCGGTAAAGGCGTCGCGGCTGTCCACCTGCGGCACGACGGCGAAGTTGTACTCCGGCGGCGGAGAGGACGTGCCCCATTCCAGCGTGCGCCCGTCCCAGGGATCGCCGCCCGGCACCGCCAGCGCGCGGCGGTTGCGCACCGAAACCCAGAACTGCATCAGCAGCGTCGCCAGCCCGCCCAGCAGAAGGAATGCGCCGATCTCGGCGGCCAGCAGCCAGGGCCACCAGTCCGGATCGGCCCAGCTGCGCATCCGCCGCATCGCCCCGCCCAGCCCCATGGCATAGAGCGGCATAAAGGCAAGGTAGAAGCCAGCCGTCCAGAGGAGCGCCGAGATCCGGCCCCAGCGCTCGTCCAGCCGGAAGCCGAAGGCCTTCGGGAACCAGACCTGCACCGCCGCGATCATCCCGAAAAGCAGCCCCGGGATCAGCATGTTATGGAAATGCGCGACCAGAAACAGGGAGTTGTGGACCTGGTAGTCGACATCCGGGTTCGCGAGGATGATGCCCGTCACGCCCCCGACCACGAAGGTCACGAGGAAGACCGACGAGAAGATCAGCGCCGTCGAGGCGACGATCCGCCCGCGCACCATGGTCAGCAGCCAGTCATAGACCTTCACCCCCGTCGGGATGCCGATCAGCATGGTGGCGATGCCGAAGGCGGCGTTGATCTCGGCGCTCTGGCCCATGGTGAAGAAGTGGTGCAGCCAGACCGTGAAGCTGAGCACCGCGATGCACATCGTCGCCAGCACGAGGCTGCGATAACCGTAGAGCGTCTTGCCGGAGAAGGTGGTGAAGACCTCGGAATAGACGCCGAAGGCCGGCAGGATCAGGATGTAGACCTCCGGATGGCCGAAGAGCCAGAAGAGGTTGGCGTAGATCATCATGTTGCCGCCGTCGCCGTTCGTGAAGAACTTGAACTCGGCATAGCGGTCGAGCGCCAGCATCGCCGTCGCCACCGTCAGGGGCGACATCGCGAAGATCATCAGGATCGAGACCGCCAGCGCCGTCCAGCAGAACAGCGGCATGTGGAACAGCGTCATCCCCGGCGCGCGCCGCTTGTAGATCGTCACGGCGATGTTGATGCCGGTCAGGGTCGAGCCGACGGAGGCCAGCGTCACCGCCCAGATCCAGTAATCCACGCCGACGCCGGGGCTGAAGCTGGCGCCTGTATAGGGCGGGTAGGCCGACCAGCCGCCGGTCGAGAAGCTGCCGAAGATCAGGCTCGCCATCATCAGGATCGCCCCGCCCACCGTCAGCCAGAGCGAGACGGCGTTCATCATCGGAAAGCTCATGTCGCGGCTGCCGATCTGCAGCGGCATGACGTAGTTGATCACCCCGGTCAGGAAGGGCATCGCCATGAAGAAGATCATGATCGTGCCATGGGTGGTGAAGAGCTGGTTGTAGTGATCGGCCGACAGGAACCCCGGATCGCCCACGGCGGCGGCCTGCTGCACCCGCATCAGCACGGCTTCGATCAGCGCGCGGGCGATCATCACCAGCGCGAGGACGATGTACATGATGCCAATCTTCTTGTGATCGAGGCTCGTCAGCCAGCCGGTCCAGAGCGTGCGCCAGGCGCCCAGCCAGGTCACCAGCACCGCCGCGCCCAGCGCGCCCAGAACCGCCGCGCCGCCGGCGCCGGCGGCAATCGCCTCGCTGATGCTCGGGTTCTGCCAGGCCTTGACGAAGATGATGTCGGACCAGCCGAGGATGCCCAGAAGGCTCATCGCGCGTCCTCCAGCAGATCACCGGACAGCCCCTCGGGCGCCGTGGGGGGAAGAATACAGGTGCCGCCGCCGCGCCAGCTGGCGACGGTCGAGGCGAAGAGGCCGGGCGGCACGCTGCCGTAGCTGCGCGGCCCCTCGGGCACGCCCGGCTCCTGCAAGGCGTCCAGCGCCTCGGCGTCGAGGGCGGGGGCGCCGGCCAGCGAGGCGGTCCAATCGTCGAAACCCTCTGCCGACAGGGCCTCAACCTCGAAACGCTGGTGCGGGAACCCTTCGCCGTTGAACTGGGTATTGCGTCCCTCGAAACGGCCCGCCCGGCTGGCGCGCAGGTTCATCTCGGTCTCCATTCCCGCCATCGCGTAGATCTGCCCGCCAAGCTGCGGGACCATGAAGGCCTGCATCACCGTGTCGCTGGTCAGGCGGATGCGCAGCGGCCGGTCCACCGGCACCACGAGGCGGTCAAGGCTGGCCACGCCCGCCTCGGGGTAGATGAACAGCCACTTCCAGTCATAGGCCACGGCCTGCACCTCGAGCGGGGTGCCCGGGCCCACCTGCGCATAGGGGTCGAGGTGCGTGGTCCGCTGCCACAGGCCCCAGCCCATGGCCACCACGACGAGGGCGGGCACGCCCCAGATCAGCACCTCCAGCCACCAGCTGAGATCCCAGTTCGGGCGGTAGGCGGCGCGGTCGTTGCCGATCCGGTAGCGCCAGAGCGCCCAGGGCACCGCGATGAAGAGCGGCAGCGTGACGATCGACATCCAGCCGAGCAGCGCGAAGAAGTGGCCGCGCTGCGCCTCGGCCACCGGGCCGGCGGCGTCGAGGAACCCGCCACGCAGCGGGCTGCACCCGCCGGCAAGCAGGAGGATCGGCAGGAGGATCGGAAGACGCGGCACGGGCGAACCTCGAAGAGCGGGTGCTTTCGCTGATAAAGCCGCGGCGGCAGCAAGGTCAACGCCGCCCGCGGGCGCGCCACGCCGCCGCTTGCGCGCCTCTGCCGGCGGCACTAAGGGGTCCGCATGACGCCAGCATCCTCTCACGACCGCCTTCTCATCGTCGACTTCGGCAGCCAGGTGACGCAGCTGATCGCGCGCCGCCTTCGCGAGCTGAACGTCTACTGCGAAATTCACCCCTTTCAGGCCGTCACCGACGCGCTTCTGGACGAGATGGCGCCCAAGGCCGTCATCCTCTCGGGCGGGCCGGCCAGCGTGCCCGATGCCGGAAGCCCGCGGCCGCCGCAGCGGGTCTTCGAGCTGGGCGTGCCGGTGCTTGGCATCTGCTACGGCCAGCAGGTGATGATGCAGATGCTGGGGGGCGAAGTGCTGCGCGGCGACGGCACGGCCGAGTTCGGGCGCGCCTTCGTGTCACCCACCGACACCCCGAGCGAGCTTCTCGCCGGCTGGTTCGACGGCGGGCGCGAGCAGGTCTGGATGAGCCACGGCGATCACGTCAGCCGCCTTGCCCCGGGCTTCGAGGTCTGCGGCACCTCGCCCGGCGCGCCCTTCGCGATCACCGCGGATCTGGCGCGCAATTTCTACGCCGTGCAGTTCCACCCAGAGGTGCATCACACGCCGAACGGCCGCGCCTTCCTTGCGAATTTCCTGCGGGTCGCTGGCTTCACCGGCGACTGGACGATGGAGGCCTATCGCGACGAGGCCGTGCGCCGGATCCGGGAGGAAGTCGGCAAGGCCAAGGTGATCTGCGCGCTCTCGGGCGGTGTCGACAGCTCTGTCACCGCCGCGCTGATCCACGAGGCGATCGGCGATCAGCTGACCTGCGTCTTCGTTGATCACGGGCTCCTGCGCCTGAACGAGGCCGAAGAAGTCGTGGCGATGTTCCGCGACCACATGAACCTGCAGGTGATCCACGCGCAGGAGCAGGACCTCTTTCTCGGCGCGCTCGAGGGCGTCTCGGATCCGGAGGTCAAGCGCAAGACCATCGGCAAGCTCTTCATCGACGTCTTCCAGAAATACGCGGACGAGATCGAGGGCGCGCGCTTCCTCGCCCAGGGCACGCTCTATCCCGACGTGATCGAAAGCGTCAGTTTCGCCGGCGGCCCCTCGGTCACGATCAAGAGCCACCACAACGTCGGCGGGTTGCCTGAGAAGATGGGCCTCAAACTGGTCGAGCCGCTGCGCGAGCTCTTCAAGGACGAGGTCCGCGCGCTCGGACGCGAGCTGGGCCTGCCCGCCAGCTTCATCGGGCGCCACCCCTTCCCCGGCCCCGGCCTCGCGATCCGCTGCCCCGGCGAGATCACCCGCGAGAAGCTGGAGATCCTGCGCAAGGCCGATGCCGTCTACATCGACCAGATCCGCAAGCACGGTCTGTACGACGAGATCTGGCAGGCCTTCGTCGCGATCCTGCCGGTGCGCACCGTCGGCGTGATGGGCGACGGGCGGACCTATGATTTCGCCTGTGCCCTGCGCGCGGTGACATCGGTCGACGGGATGACCGCCGATTACTACCCCTTCACCCACGAATTCCTTGGCGAGACGGCGACGCGCATCATCAACGAAGTGCGCGGCATCAACCGCGTCACCTACGACGTGACCAGCAAGCCGCCGGGAACCATCGAATGGGAATGATGGCAGGCTGACTTCCCGCAGGGGCGCCGCAGGGCCTGCAACAGGCGCGGCGCCCTTTCGCGTCTCCGGCGGCTAGAGCACCAGCTCGCCCTCCTCCTCGCCGTCCCAGTAGTGGATGCGGGTCGCCGTGACCTTGATCAGCACGAGGCCCGGCGTCTCCACGCCCTGCTCGAACCAGCGCTCGAGGTCCGGGACCCAATGCGCCTCGAAGAGGGCCATGTCGCGCAGGATCTCCGCCCGGCCCTGCACCGCGAGGAACAGCGGCGGGCGGCCCAGCAGGCCGGGCTTGCCAGTCATAGTCAGCCCGACCTGACTGTCCTCGGCGATGTCCGAAACGCTGCGCGCCGCGTCATAGCTGAAGAACCACGAATCGCCGTCGTATTCGACGTCGCCATTGTTGCTCATCGGGCGGCTGGCCATGGCCCCGCCCGAGGTGCGCGTCGTCAGCATCGCGAAGTCGATGCCGCTCATGCGCTCCGACAGGTCCTGAAGTGTAAGATCGGCCATTGGCTGGCGCTCCCCTGATCCGCGCGGCGTCCTGCCGCGCCGCTGGTAACGTTCCATGAGCCCGGCAGGTCCGTGCCCCGCGCAGCAGTCATGCCCTTTACTCGGGCGGCAGGCTGGCGCACCAAAGCGGCGGCAAGCCCGCGGCCCGTGTCCCGCACCCGCCGCCGCTGCGCCCTCTGACCCGCCCTGCAAAGGCCCCTGCCGATGACCGACACCCCCAGCCGCGCCTTCCTGTTCCGTCACCGCGAGTTCGGATTGTTCTGGGCCGGCATGGGGCTGGTGAACCTCGCCGTGCAGATCGAGGCGGTGACCATCGGCTGGCAGATCTACGCCATCGCCCGCGAGACGCGCAGCATCGAGCAATCCGCCTTCCTCGTGGGCATGGTCGGCCTTGCGCAGTTCTTGCCTCTCTTCGTGCTGACGCTGATCGCGGGCAGCACCGCGGACCGCACCGACCGGCGGCGGATCGTGCTGATCACCCTCGGTATCGAGGTGCTCTGCGTGCTGGCCCTACTCTACTTCGCGCTCGACCCCGAAGAGCACCTGTCCAAGATCTTCGGCGTCGCGGCAATCTTCGGTGCCGCGCGGGCCTTCCAGCAGCCTGCCGCCTCGGCCATCGTGCCGATGCTGGTGCCGCGCAGCGACATGCCGCAGGCGATCTCGCTGAAGTCGCTGGCCTGGCAGGGCGCGGTCATCATCGGCCCCTGGATCGGCGGACTGCTCGTCGCGGCTTCGACCGCGACGGCCTATGGCGGCGCGGCGGTCTTCTATGCCGCGGGTCTGGTCCTGCTGCTGACCATGCGGGCCGACACACGGCCCGTCATCCAGCCCGGCGGACGGATCGAGCAGATCCGCGAAGGGCTGGTCTATGTCTGGACCAACAAGATCGTCTTCGGCGCCATCTCCCTCGACCTCGTCGCGGTGCTGCTGGGCGGGGCGACGGCCCTGCTGCCGGCCTTTGCGAGCGACGTGCTGGGCGTCGGGCCAGAGGGCTTCGGCATCCTGCGCTCGGGCCCGGCGATCGGCGCGGCGGCGGTGGCCCTCGCGCTCAGCCGCTGGCCGCTGCGGCGCCGCGCGGGGGTGCGGATGTTCTGGTCCGTCGCCGCCTTCGGCCTCGCCACGCTGGTCTTCGCCCTGTCGCGGAACATGGTGCTGTCGGTCGTGGCGCTGGCCGCACTGGGGGCCGCGGACATGGTCTCGGTCTACGTGCGGCAGACGCTGGTGCAGATCGTGACGCCAGACCACCTGCGCGGCCGCGTCTCGGCGGTCTCGGGCCTGTTCGTCTCGGGCAGCAACGAGCTGGGCGAATTCGAGAGCGGCGTGGTCGCCCGCCTGATCGGCCCGGTGGGCGCCGCGGCCTTCGGCGGCATCGGCACCCTCGCGGTCACCGGCCTCTGGGCGCGCATGTTCCCCGACCTGCGCCGCGCGGACCGGCTGGACGGAGAGGATGCCGCTACCGAGACCAGCCCGCCGGTCCTTGCCTCGGCTGCCGCCAGCACGCCCGCCCCCTGAGGCCGGCGCCGGGATCCGGCCGCGCGCCCAAGTTGTGTTTCGCCCGCTACGGTCCTCGGGCCTCGTCCGTTTGGACGTAGCGTCAGGCTTTGCGCGGCGCGGGGTCATGGGACAGGCTGACCCTGCGGCCGCCCGGCCGCATGGGGAGGAGACCATGAAGACATTTGCGACAGCCAGCGGCATCCTGCTGCTTGGCGCCGGGGCCGCCGGGGCCGTGGGCCTTGATCGGTCGAACCAGGACATCACGGCGATCTTCGCCGAGGACAATTACCTCGAGCTGAGTTACGCGCGCACCGAGCCCTCGCTCAGCGGCGCGGACCTCGACATCTTTCCAACGCTGGGGGACTACGGCGACGTGGGCGAGGTCTTCACGACCTACGGCGCGAGCCTGACCTACCACCTGACGCCCCGCATCAGCATGGCGCTGATCGCCGACGAGCCCTTCGGCGTCGACACCTCCTACGAGGGCGATCCGGCCTTGACCATGCTGGGCGGCACCAGCGCCGAGCTGAACAGCCGCGCGCTGACGCTGATGGGCCGCTACCGGATCAACGACGCCTTCAGCATCCACGGCGGCCTGCGCCGCGAAAGGCTGGACGCCGAGATCACCCTTTCGGGGCAGGCCTACGGCGGGCTGAACGGCTACCGCGTCAGCCTCGATGAGGACAGCGCCACCGGCTACGTGATCGGCGCCGCCTACGAGCGCCCCGAGATCGCGCTGCGCGTCGCCCTGACCTACCACAGCTCCATGGAGCATGACTTCGACAGCACCGAGACGCTGGGCGGCGCCCCCATCGGCGCCCTGCCGCCCGCGCTGACCGGCGGGCTCGACGGGGTCGGGACGACGACGGTCGAGACGCCCGAGGCCTGGAACCTCGATTTCCAGACCGGCATCGCGCAGGACACGCTTCTGTTCGCAAACGTCCGCTACGCGACCTATTCGGACGTCATCGTCAGCCCCGAGTTCTTTGCCGCGGCGGGCGGCGGCAGCCTGACCGAAATCGAGGACAACGCCAGCTACCAGATCGGCGTCGGTCGCCGTTTCAACGAGGCTTTCTCGGGGCAGATCGCCGTCGGCTACGAGCCCGAGAAGGACGACTTCGTCTCGCCCCTCGCGCCGACCAACGGGCTGCGCTTCGTCAGCCTGGGCGGGTCCTGGACGCGCGATGCCGTGACCCTTTCGGGCGGCGTGCGCTACAGCTGGATCGGCGATGCCTTCCCCGAGACCGGCACGCCGGACGTCGCGCGGGCCCAGTTCGAGGACAACGACGCGATCTCCTACGGCCTCAGCCTCGGCTACCGCTTCTAGGGGCGGCGTCGAAGGGCCTGCGCCGGGCCGCTTGTGCAGCCCGGCGCGGCCCGTCATGCTTCGGTGACGCGGCGCGAGGAGGCGCCGCGCAACCGGAGGAAAACCCATGAAACGAAGCGCACGTCTTGCGTGCGGCGTGGCACTGGCCGCGCTTGCGCCCGCCTGTGCCGCACAGGCCCAGGCCACCTACGACCGCGTCGACGAGGTTCAGGACTGGGGCTCTGCCACCGTCCGGCTGATCGTCGATCTGGGACAGGAGGTCAGTGCCGGCGACATCGACGCCGCCGCCTTCGAGATCGAGGCCGCGCGCAGCGATCCCCGGCAGGAGGAGCCGGCGCTGCAGGCGGGCAGCCTGCCCGTGGAGGAGGCCTATGTCTCGGACGCAGAGGGCGAACCGGCCGAGACGGGAACCCATGTCACCCTGGTGCCGGACTACGGCCCCGAGCAGCCGCTGAGCGCCGCGCTGAACTACGGCGCCGTCTCGCCCGGGTCCGAGATTAAGTTCAACGACTGGACCGAGACCAGCTATACCATCAGCCTGACGCGGCCCCTCGCCGGGAAGGAGGCCGGGGTGCTGGCCGATACGCTCGGCGACTACAGCCGCGGCGGCATCGACCGCTTCACCTTCGATCAGGCCAGCTACGAGGATGTCGAGGCGGGCGCGATCGACCTGCGCTACGGCTGGTTCGCCCCCGAGGAGGACGAGGGCACCAACCCGCTGATCGTCTGGCTGCACGGCGGCGGCGAAGGCGGGACCGACCCGACCATGCCGCTGGCCGCGAACCGCGCCGACAGCCTCGCCTCGGACGAGACGCAGGCCCATTTCGACGGCGCCTATGTCCTCGTGCCGCAGGCAGCCTCGCGCTGGATGGAAGGACCCGAGGGCAGCATCGCCGGCGTGGCCAAGCCCAATGCCCTGTCGATTTACAGCGGCGCGCTGCAGGAGCTGATCGAGGGCTTCGTCTCGGAGCGCGAGGATATCGATACGGACCGTATCTACCTGACCGGCGCCTCGAACGGCGGCTTCATGACGATGCGGCTGATCCTCGATCACCCGGACTACTACGCCGCTGCCGTCGCCATCGCGCAGGCGATGGATCCGCAGTACATCACCGAAGAGGAGCTGTCGGGCATCACCGATCTGCCGCTCTGGCTGGTGACCGCCGCCACCGATACCACGGTGCCGGCCGATACCTTCGTCGCGCCGCTTTACGACCGGCTGGTGCAGGCCGGGGCGAGCGACGTGCAGCTGAGCTACCTGCCCGGCGTCTTCGACACCAGCGGCCGCTACGAGGCGCCGGAGGGCGGCGCCTTCGAGTACAACGGCCACTGGTCCTGGGTGCCCTTCTACAACAACGATCTCGCGATGATCGAGGGCGGGCACGGCCAGCTCTACGGCCCCTCCGCGAGTGAGGCGGGAGACGTCGGCGGGCACAAGGTGACCTCGGTCATGGAGTGGCTCGCCGCGCAGTCGCGCTAGGCGCAGCGCGCCGCCGCCGCAGGCCATGCGCGGGGGCGGCGCAAGCCGCAGGATCCGGCTTGTGGCGGGCCCCTCCGCGTGTAACGCCACTGTCATGGCCGACCAGAAATCCCTCAGCCCCCTCGCATGGCTCCAGATGGCGGCACTCGCCTCAATCTGGGGCGCGGTCTTCCTCGCGACTTCTGTCGCGCTGCGCGAGACCGGGCCCTTCTGGGTCGTGGCGGTGCGCTGCTGCGGCGGCGCGGCGGTGCTGTGGCTGGTGCTGCTGGCGCGGCGCGGCACCCTGCCCGCCCGCGGCGACTGGGGCAGCCTGCTGGTCATGGGGATCACCAACAACCTGCTGCCCTTCAGCCTGCTCGCCTGGGCACAGACGCAGGTGGAGTCGGGCCTCGTCGCGATCCTGAACGCCAGTACCGCGATCTTCGGCGTGCTTTTCGCCGCGCTCTTCTTCGCCGACGAGCGGCTGGGCGCGCGGCGCGGGATCGGCGTCGCGCTCGGCTTTTCCGGCGTCGTCCTTGCCATCGGGCCCGAGGCGCTGCGCGGCCTCGATCCGCGCGCGCTGGGGCAGATCGCTGTGATCGGCGCCACGCTGGGCTACGCCGTCTCGGGCATCTGGGCGCGCAAGCGGCTGGCGCATCTGCCCCCGCTGACAGTGGCGGCCGGGATGACCGCCTGCGGCGGCGCCATGGCCCTGCCGCTGGCCTTCTGGATCGAAGGGGTGCCCGTCCTGCCCTCGGTCCAAGGCCTGCTGGCCCTGTCCTACGTCGCCTTCGTCGCGACCGGCCTCGCCTTTTTGCTGTTCTACAGGATCATGGCCACGGCGGGCGCGGGCAACACGCTGCTGGTGACGCTGCTGGTCGCGCCCATCGCGCTGGTGCTGGGTGCGCTGATCCTGGGCGAGGCGCTGCCGCCGCAGGATTACCTCGGCTTCGCGCTGCTGGCCTCTGGCCTCGCGGTGATCGACGGGCGGATCCTGCGCCGGGTGCAGATCGCCATGGCGCCCTCCGGAAAGCCGCGCTAGCACTATCGCATGATCTACGAGACCGCCGACGACTGGCTGAACGCCCCCGAGAAACGCGTGCTGCTCTTCGGCATGTCGGGCCTTGGCAAGACCCGCCTCGCCAGCCTGCTGCGCGCCGACGCGGCGAGCGGCGGCTGGTTCCACTACTCGATCGATTACCGCATCGGCACGCGGTACATGGGCGAATACATCGCCGACAACGCCAAGGCAGAGGCGATGAAGGTGCCCTTCCTGCGGGACCTTCTGATGACGGATTCGATCTACATCGGATCGAACATCACCTTCGACAATCTCAAGCCCGTCTCGACCTACCTCGGCAAACCCGGCGACGCGGCGAAGGGCGGCCTGCCCATCGCCCTCTACCGCCAGCGGCAGGAGCAGTTCCGCGAGGCCGAGACCCGCGCCCTGCTGGATACCCCCTACTTCATCGACCGGGCGCAGGCGCTTTATGGCTATCCGAATTTCGTCTGCGATACCGGTGGGTCGATCTGCGAATGGGTAGACCCAGCCGATCCTGGCGATCCGATCCTGACCGCGCTCTCGCGGTCCTCCCTGATGATCTGGATCGAAGGCTCCGAGGCGCATACCGAGGCGCTGGTCCAGCGCTTTGACCGGGCGCCCAAGCCGATGTCCTATTCCCCCGCCTTCCTCACCGGCGCCTGGGAGGGGTACTTGGCCGAGACCGGGCTGGCCGAGACGTCTGTCGATCCCGATGCCTTCATCCGCTGGACCTATGCCCGCGCGCTGGCGCATCGCCAGCCGCTCTATTCGGCGATGGCCGCGCGCTGGGGCGTGACCGTCACGGCAGAAGAGGTCGCGCAGGTCGAGGATGCGAGCGGCTTCGAGGCGCTCGTGGCCGAGGCGCTGCGGCGGCGAAAGACCCTGAACAGTTGAGACCGGCCCCGCACGGGGCTATGTCAGCGGTCTGACCAAGGAGGCCGCCGATGCCGATCAAGATCCCCCATGACCTGCCCGCCTGGAACGTGCTGACGCACGAGGGCGTCATGGTCATGCGCGAGGATCAGGCCGCGCGGCAGGACATCCGCCCGCTGCGCGTCGCGCTGCTGAACCTGATGCCCAAGAAGATCGCGACCGAGACGCAGTTCGCCCGGCTGATCGGCGCGACGCCGCTGCAGATCGAGCTCGACCTGATCCGCATGAGCGAGCATCAGTCGCGCAATACCGCCGCCGAGCATCTCGACACCTTTTACCGCAGCTTCGAGGAGGTCGCGGCCTCGGGCGACCGCTACGACGGGCTGATCGTCACCGGCGCCCCGATCGAGCATCTGCCCTTCGAGGAGGTGACCTACTGGGACGAGCTGCGCCGCGTCTTCGACTGGGCACAGACCAATGTCCATTCGACCTTCGGCGTGTGCTGGGGCGGCATGGCGATGATCTACCACCTGCACGGCGTGGCAAAGCACCTGCTGCCGGAAAAGGCCTTCGGCTGCTACCGGCACCGGAACCTCCTGCCCTCCTCGCCCTACCTGCGCGGGTTCTCGGACGATTGCACCGTGCCCGTCAGCCGCTGGACCGAGATGCGCGCGGAGGAGATCGCGGCCCGCCCCGGCCTCGTGCCGCTGCTGCACTCGGACGAGGTGGGGCCCTGCCTCGTCGAGGATCCGGGGCACCGCGCGCTCTATATCTTCAACCATTTCGAATACGACACGCAGACGCTGAAAGAGGAATACGATCGCGACGCCGCAGCCGGCGGGCCGGTCGAGCTGCCCCGGAACTACTACCCGGAGGACGATCCCACCCGCGCGCCGCTGAACCGCTGGCGCAGCCATGCGCATCTTCTTTACGGCAACTGGATCAACGAGATGTACCAGACCACGCCCTTCGATCTTGCCGATATCGGCAAGGGGGCGGAGTGAAGATCGCGCTCGGCCTCGGGCTGCTGGCCGTCCTGCTGCTGGCCGGCTGCGCCTGGACCGAGCGCCGCGCCGCCCGGCGCGAGGCGCTGGCCCACGAGGCCTACCCGCCGCTGGGCCAGCTGATCGAGGTAGGCGGGCGCCAGGTCCATGCCTTCGTCTCGGGGACCGGCCCTGATCTTGTGCTGATCCACGGCGCCAGCGGCAACCTGCGCGATTTCACCTTCGACCTCGTCGATCTGCTGAACGACCGCTACCGCGTCATCGCCTTCGACCGGCCCGGCTTCGGCTATACCGATCCGCTGGATGCCTCTCATGTCGCGGTCTGGGGCACCGCCGCCGCCACCCCGGCCGAGGAAGCCGCGCTTTTGCAGCAGGCCGCGGCGCAGCTGGGGGCAGACCGGCCCATCGTGCTGGGCCATTCCTACGGCGGGGCCGTCGCCGCCGCCTGGGCGCTGAACCATCCCGATCACATCGCCGCCTTCGTCGACCTCGCCGGCGCGACGATGCCATGGGAGGGCGGGCTCGGCCCGCTCTACAGCCTCAGCGGGACCGGGATCGGCGGCGCGGTGGCGCCGCCGCTGATCGCCGCCTATGTCGAGGAAGACCAGATCGGCGCCGCGATCGAGGGGATCTTCGCCCCCGACCTCGTGCCCGCGGGCTACCGCGAGGCTGTCGGCGCTGAGCTGGCGCTGGTGCGCAGCACCCAGCGCGTCAACGCGCGCGAGATCGGCGCGCTGAACGAGCAAGTGGCGCAGATGGCGCCGCGCTATCCCGCCCTCGCCCTGCCAGTCGAGATCGTGCACGGCGACGCCGATACCATCGTGCCCCTCGACACCCATTCGGAGCCGCTGTCGCGCCTTGTCCCGGGCGCGCATCTTACGGTGCTCGAGGGCGTCGGCCACATGCCCCACCACGTCCGCCCCGAGGCGGTGACGGCGGCCATCGACCGCGCCGCCTCCCGCGCCGGATTGCGCTGATCCACGCCGAGCCCCATACTTTCGCCTCAGCCCCCAGGAGACATGCCATGCCGCTCCCCTTCGATGGCGCGATCAGCGCGTTCCGCGACGACGAAGCCCCCGAGGCGCTGCGCGATGTGCTGGACGAGGCTGGCAAGAAGGACATCCCCAATCCCGACTTTCCCTACGAGGAGCGCTGGGACAAGGACGACTACCACGACGCGATGGAGGCGCTGCAGGTCGAGCTGGTCAAGCTTCAGGCCTGGGTCAAGGAGAGCGGCGCCCGCGTCGCGATCCTCTTCGAGGGTCGCGATGCCGCCGGCAAGGGCGGCACGATCAAGCGCTTTCGCGAGAACCTGAACACCCGCGGCGCCCGCACCGTCGCCCTGCCCAAGCCGACCAAGGAGGAGGCCGGGCAATGGTACTTCCAGCGCTACGTCGCGCAGCTGCCCTCGCCCGGCGAGATCGTGTTCTTCGACCGCTCCTGGTACAACCGCGCCGTGGTCGAGCCGGTCTTCGACTTCGCGACCGAGGCGCAGGTCGCCCGCTTCTACGACCAGGTCGAGCCCTTCGAGCGGATGCTGACCGACGACGGGATCCTGCTGTTCAAGATCTGGCTCAACGTCGGCCGCGCCACGCAGCTGCGCCGCTTCCTCGCGCGCGAGCGCGATCCCCTGAAGCAATGGAAGCTCAGCTGGATCGACGTGGAGGGGCTGCGCCGCTGGGACAGCTACACCAACGCCATCGAGACCATGCTGAACCGCACCGACTTCGGCTTCGCCCCCTGGATCGTCCTGCGCAGCGACGACAAGCGGCGGGCGCGGGTGAACGCGATCCGCAGCGTGCTTGCCCGGATCGACTACGCCGAAAAGGACGGCGGCGCCCTGGGCGAGGTCGATGGCAAGATTGCCGGCGGCGCGGATCTCTGGGCGCGGTAATGACCAAGCGCGGCTATCACCACGGCAACCTGCGCCAGGCGCTGGTCGATGCCTCGCTCGCGCTGATCGAGGCGAAGGGGCCGACCGGCTTCACCCTCTCGGAGGCTGCGCGCGAGGCCGGCGTGACCCCCGCCGCCGTCTACCGCCACTTCGCGGGGCGCGAGGACCTGATCGCCGAGGCCGCGCGGCAGGGCTACGAGATCTTCGGCGATCTTCTGGACTATGCCTATGACGAGGGGCGCCCCTCGACCCTCGCCGCCTTCGAGAAGGTCGGGCGCGCCTACCTGGCCTTCGCCCGGCGCTATCCGGGACACTACGTCGCGATGTTCGAAAGCGGCATCTCGATCCAGCGCGATCCGGGGCTGAACGCCGCGGCGACCCGGACGCTCGGCGTGCTGGAGCAGGCCGCCGCCGGCCTTGCGCAGCGCCTGCCCGAGGGGCGCAGACCGCCGCCGCAGATGGTCTCGGCCCATATCTGGGCGATGAGCCACGGGGTGGTGGAGCTTTTCGCCAGAGGCTCGCCGGGAACGAAGTCGCCCTTCCCGCCCGAGGACCTGCTGGAGACCGGGATCGGCATCTACCTGCGGGGCCTCGGCCTTCTGGGGCCGGACGCCTAGGCGTGCATCGGGGGTGCAGCGGGCCCAGGTCACTGGGAAAACAAGACACTCGGATCGCTCCGGGCCCGCTGGGTTTTCATTTGGAATAAAAGGCAGGCCCGAACAACCTTGCCTTTAAATCAGGCCCGCGCGCCGAAACTTTTGGCGATTAGCGGCGTTCAGGGCGCCAGCGGAACCAGGGACCGCTCGTCCCAGGCCACGCGCGTCGCCGTCCCGACCTCGAGCACGTCGCGCCCGACGAGGTTCTTCATCGCGATGTTCAGGGGCTCGTCCACGCCAGCGATGCGCACGTCGTAATAGGTCATGTCCCCGTAGTAGACGACCTCGTCGACGGTGCCTTCGACGGTGCGGCGCGTCGTCGTCTCGCCCTCGAAGAGAACCGCGAGGCTCTCGGGGCGCAGGCCGATCACCGCCGGGCCGGAGCCGAGGCCGGGGGTCACCCGGTCGGGCGGGATCATGGCGCGGCCAAGGCCGGCGACATCGGCCTCGACCCCCTCGCCCGAGCTGTGCAGCGTGCCCGGAAGGAAGTTCATCTTGCCGATGAAAGCGGCGACCTCGCGGCTGCGCGGGCGGGTGTAGATTGCCTCAGGGTCGTCCATCTGCCGGATCTGCCCGTCGAACATGACCGCCACGCGGTCCGACATCACCAGCGCCTCTTCCTGGTCGTGGGTGACGAGGATGAAGGTGATGCCGACCTGGCGCTGAAGCTTCATCAGCTCCACCTGCATCAGCTCTCGCATCTTGCGGTCGAGCGCGCTGAGCGGCTCGTCCAGAAGCAGCACCTTGGGCTTGAGGATCAGAGCCCGCGCCAGCGCCACGCGCTGCCGCTGCCCGCCCGAGAGGGCGTGGGCCGAGCGGGCGCCGTAGCCGCCGAGGCCCACCATCTCGAGCGCGTCCTTCACGGCCCCCGCCTTCTCGGCCTTGCTGCGCGGATCGCGGCGCAGCCCGAAGCCGACGTTCTCGGCCACGGTCAGATGCGGGAAGATGGCGTAGGACTGGAAGACCATGTTGGTGGGCCGCTTGTTCGCCGGCACCCCCGCCATCGGCCGCCCGTCGATGCTGAGCGTGCCGGCGCTGGGATCCTCGAAGCCCGCGATGGTGCGCAGCAGGGTCGTCTTGCCGCAGCCCGAGGGGCCGAGCAGCGAGAAGAACTCTCCTTGCTTTATCTCGAGGTCGATATCGCGCAGCGCGTGGTAGTCGCCGAAATACTTGTTGATGCCGCGAAGCTGGATCAGCGCCGTCACAGGAAGCCTCCGCTATCCTTGAGGCCGGCGCGGGCAAGGCCGCGGCGGCGGTAGAATTCCGCGATCGCCAGAAGGACGATCGACAGCGCCACGAGGATCGTCCCCAGCGCCATGACGACGGGCAGCTGCTGCGGAAAGCGCAGCAGGCCCCAGATATAGACCGGCATCGTCGGGTTGGAGCCGGTCAGGAAGAAGGCAATGATGAACTCGTCAAGGCTGATCGTGAAGGCGATGAGCAGCGAGCTGACGATGCCCGGCATGACCAGCGGCAGCACGACGCTGCAAAAGGCGCCCCAGCGCGATTCCCCGAGGTCCATCGCGCCCTCCTCGATCGAGGGGTCGAGGTTCTGGAAGGCGCCGTTCAGGATTGCGATGGAAAAGGGCGTGCACAGCAGCGTATGGGCCGCGATCACCGTCCAGTTCGACAGCTGCATGTCCAGCACCTGTCGCAGCACGATCAGCAGCGAGACGGCGATGATGATCTCGGGCAGCACCAGCGGCAGCATGACGAAGCCGAGGATGCCGCTCTTGCCGGGGAAATCCGCCATCGCGCCCGCGCGGGCGGCGCAGATGCCCAGAAGCGTCGAGAGAATGGCCGTCATCGCGGCGATGAAGAGGCTGTTGCCGACCGCATCCCCCAGCGCGGCATTGCCCCAGAGCGCCTCGAACCAGCGGGTCGAGAACCCCGAGAGCGGGAAGGCGATGATCGTCGCATCGTTGAAGGCGAAGATCGGCAGCAGCACGATCGGCGCATAGAGGAAGATCAGGTAAAGCACCGCGTAGATGCCAAGGATGCGCCCGCCGCTCATACCTGCCTCCGAAGCCAGCGCCGGTTCAGCACGATGAAGACCAGCGCGATGGCCGTGACGCAGACCATGGCCACCAGCGCCAGCGCCGCGCCGAGCGGCGCGTTGTTCAGCTGCAGGAACTGGGTCTGGATCATGTTGGCGATCAGCTTGCCGCCCGCGCCGCCCATCAGCTCGGGCGTGACGTAATCGCCGATCGTCGGGATGAAGACGATCAGCACCGCCGCCACCAGCCCCGGCATCGACAGCGGCAGCGTCACTCGGAGGAACGTGCGGATGCGCCCCTCGCCCAGGTCGCGGCTCGCCTCGAGCAGGCTGCGGTCGATCTTTTCCAGCGCGACGAAGATCGGCAGGATCGCGAAGGGCGCGAAGGCATGGGCCAGCGTGATGATCACCGCATTGACGTTGTAGAGAAGAAAGCTCAGCGGCTCGTCGATAATGCCGAGGCCGACGAGGCCGGAGTTCACGACGCCGTTGTAGCCTAAGATCACCTTCCACAGGAAGACGCGGATCAGGTAGCTGGTCCAGAAGGGAATGGTGATCAGGAAGATCCACATCGACTTCTTCGCCGGTGCGACGTTGAACGAGATGTAGTAGGCCACCGGATAGGCCAGCGTGACGGTGACCAGCGTCACCATGCCCGAGACGAAGACCGACCGTTGCAGCAGCAGCAGGTAGACCGGGCTGTCCCAGATCTCGCGGTAGTTCTGCAGGGTGAAGGCGGTATCCACCTCCATGAAGTCCTGCGTCCAGAAGCTGAAGAGCACCACGGCACAAAGCGGCAGCGCCAGCAGCAGCAGCGCATAGACCAGCGGCGGGGCGATCAGCACGGCTGCCCGCCCCCTGTCGCTCCTGGCAAACGCCCTCAATGCCATCGGCAGTCGCCCCCGTCTCGTCGCTAGGGATGCTGCACCGCAACACGCGGCAGGTTCAACAGGTAATCGCGCGTCAGCCGGGGGCGAATGCCCGGCGCCGGCGCCCAAACCTCTGCCATTGCGGGATTTTGCCGGCCATCTGGCCCGCCGGCACGGGTCGGGCCGCGCTGCGATGCAGCAGCCGCCGCCTGTTGCTACCACATGCCGGGCGGGATATAGAAAGGGCCAACAATATCTAGCGAAATTACAGCAGCAGGCCCCGCCTTGACCGACATCCCCGACACGCCAGAGGCGGCAGACGGCCCCGCCGGGCCGGAACGGCCGGTGCACACCGGCCCGACGATCTCCATCACGCAGGAGATGAAGACCTCCTACCTCGACTACGCGATGAGCGTGATCGTCAGCCGGGCGATCCCGGACCTGCGCGACGGCCTCAAGCCCGTGCACCGGCGCATCCTCTTCGCGATGCACGAGTCCGGGAACACGCACGACAAGCCGTACCGCAAGTCCGCCCGCTCCGTCGGCGACACCATGGGCAAGTACCACCCGCATGGCGACAGCGCGATCTACGACGCCCTCGCCCGGATGGCGCAGGACTTTTCCATGTCGCTGCCGCTGCTGGACGGTCAGGGCAACTTCGGCTCCATGGACGGGGACAGCCCCGCCGCCATGCGCTACACCGAGGTCCGCATGGACCGGCCCGCAGCCTTCCTGCTGAACGACATCGACAAGGATACCGTCGATTTCCAGGACAACTACGACGGCAAGGACCGAGAGCCGACGGTGCTGCCGGCGCGGTTCCCGAACATGCTGGTCAATGGCGCGGGCGGCATCGCCGTCGGCATGGCGACCAACATCCCGCCGCACAATCTGGGCGAGGTTGTCGATGCCACCCTCGCGCTGATCGACGATCCCGACATCTCGGCCGAGCGGCTGATGCAGATCGTGCCGGGGCCCGATTTCCCGACCGGCGGGCTGATGCTGGGCCGCTCCGGGGCGCGCAAGGCCTACCTCGAGGGGCGCGGCAGCGTCATCATGCGCGCCCGCACCCATGTCGAGGAGATCCGCAAGGATCGCGAGGCCATCGTCATCGACGAGGTCCCCTATCAGGTGAACAAGGCCTCGATGATCGACCGCATCGCCGAGGCGGCCCGCGACAAGCGGATCGAGGGCATCGCCCACGTCCAGGACGAGAGCGACCGTCACGGCGTGCGCGTCGTGATCGAGCTCAAGCGTGACGCCACCGCCGACGTGGTGCTGAACCAGCTCTTCCGCTTTACGCCGATGCAGACCAGCTTCGGCTGCAACATGCTGGCGCTGAACGGAGGACGGCCCGAGACGCTGACCCTGCAGCGATTCCTGTCGTCCTTCGTCGACTTCCGCGAGGATGTCGTGGCGCGCCGCACCGCCTATCTGCTGCGCAAGGCGCGCGAGCGGGCGCATATCCTCTGCGGCCTCGCCGTCGCCGTCTCGAACGTGGATGAGGTCGTCGCCACGATCCGCAGCTCTGCCGATGCGCCCGAGGCGCGCGAAAAGCTGATGGAGCGGCGCTGGCCGGCGCATGAGATCGCCGAGTACATCCGGCTGATCGACGATCCGACGCACAAGATGAACGATGACGGCACCTACAACCTCTCCGAGACGCAGGTGCGCGCCATCCTCGAGCTGCGGCTGCAGCGCCTGACGCAGCTCGGCGTGCAGGAAGTCACCGACGAGCTGCAGGAGCTGGCCGCCAAGATCCGGGATTACCTCGACATCCTCGGCAGCCGCGAGCGCATCCTCGACATCATCCGCAGCGAGCTGCGCGAGGTGAAGGACCTCTTCGCCGTGCCGCGCCGGACCGAGATCGTGGACTGGGCCGGTGACCTCGGCGACGAGGACCTGATCGAGCGCGAGGACATGGTCGTTACCGTCACGCAGGGCGGCTACATCCGCCGCACCCCGCTGGCCGATTTCCGCGCCCAGCGGCGCGGCGGCAAGGGCCTGTCGGGCGTGTCGATGAAGGACGAGGATGTCGTCACGACGCTCTTCGTCGCCAATACCCATACTGCGCTGCTGTTCTTCACCACCACCGGCATGGTCTACAAGCTGAAGACCTGGCGCCTGCCGCTGGGCAGCCGCAACAGCCGTGGCCGCGCGCTGGCCAATGTGATCGAGGGGCTGGAGCCGGGCACCGGCATCGCCGCGATCATGCCTGTCGACCGCGACGAGGACGAATGGGATCAGCTGCAGATCGTCTTTGCAACCTCTGCCGGAGATGTGCGGCGTAACGCCTTGTCGGACTTCACGAATGTCATGCGCAACGGCAAGATCGCGATGAAGCTGCCGGACGAGGAGACGCGGCTGATCGGGGCGCGCATCTGCTCCGAGGAGGACGACGTGATGATGTGGACCGACGCCGGTCGCGCCATCCGCTTCCGCTCGACCGACGTGCGGGTCTTCCGTGGCCGCGATTCCACCGGCGTGCGCGGCATCCGACTGCTGAACGGCGATCAGGTCGTCTCGATGACCACGATCCGGCACTACGAGGCCGATCCCGCGCAGCGCGCCGCCTATCTCAAGATGCGCCGTGCCCAGGCCGGCGTGACCGAAGAGGAGGCTGCGGACGACGAGGACAACGTCGAGGCGGGCGACTTCTCCGTCGCCGACTTCGCGCAGATGTCCGCCGCCGAGGAGCTGATCCTGACCATCACTTCCGGCGGGCTGGGCAAGACCACCTCGAGCCACGAGTACCCCGTTCGCGGGCGCGGCGGCCAGGGCGTGAACGCGATGGACCTCGGCGATCGTCGCGGGCGCGAGGCCGGCGCCATCGTCAGCGCCTTCCCTGTTGAGGCCAGCGACCAGATCATGCTGGTCACCAGCACCGGCCAGTCGATCCGCGTGCCGATCGAGGGCATTTCCTATCGCTCTCGCGGTGCCGGCGGCGTGCGCGTCTTCAACACCGGACCGGGCGAAGAAGTCGTCTCTGTCGCGCGCATCGCCGAAGCCTCGGACGCCGTCGACGAGGCGATCGAGGACGCGTCCCCCGAGGCGGGCGACGAGGACTGAGGTCACCCGGACCGCCCGGCCGCATCAGGCCGGGCGGACCTGACATTCAAACCAGCGGAGGCATCATGACGAAGCCCCTTCACATCGTCGGCGGTGGCATGGCCGGCTCCGAAGCCGCATGGCAGGCCGCAGAGGCGGGTCTGCCCGTCGTCCTGCACGAGATGCGGCCCAAGGTCGGCACCTTCGCCCATCAAACCGGCAATTTCGGCGAGATGGTCTGCTCGAACTCCTTCCGCTCGGACGACGACGAACAGAACGCCGTCGGCCTGCTGCACTGGGAGATGCGCCAGGCCGGCAGCCTCGTCATGGCCAGCGCCGACAAGCACCGCCTGCCGGCGGGCGGCGCCCTCGCCGTCGATCGCGAGGCTTTCGCGCAGGAGATCACCGACCACCTGCGCGCCCATCCGCTGATCTCCGTCTCGGACGAAGAGGTCACGGAGCTTCCCTCCGAGGGCCAGTGGATCTTCGCCACCGGGCCGCTGACCTCCCCTGCGCTCGCGCAGGCGATCCAGGCCGAAACGGGTGCGGAATCGCTCGCCTTCTTCGATGCCATCGCCCCCATCGTCCACGCCCATAGCATCGACATGGACGTGGCCTGGCGCCAGTCGCGCTACGACAAGGGCGAGACCGAGGACGAGCGCACGGCCTACATCAACTGCCCGATGACCAAGGACCAGTACGAGGCCTTCATCGACGCGCTTCTGGCCGCCGAGACCACACCCTTCCGCGAGGGTGAGGCGGCCGGCTATTTCGACGGCTGCCTGCCGATCGAGGTCATGGCCGAACGCGGGCGCGAGACGCTGCGGTTCGGCCCGATGAAGCCCATCGGCCTGACCAACGCGCATAAGCCTGACGAGAAGGCCTATGCCGTCGTCCAGCTGCGCCGCGACAACGCGCTTGGCACCCTCTACAACATCGTCGGCTTCCAGACGAAGATGAAGTACGGCGCACAGAAGGCTGTTTTCCAAACGATTCCCGGCCTGCAGGAGGCGGAGTTCGCGCGTCTTGGCGGGATCCACCGCAACAGCTTCCTGAACTCGCCCCGCCTGTTGGATGGGGCCCTGCGCCTGCGCAGTCGCCCGAACATCCGCTTCGCCGGACAAGTTACTGGCGTGGAAGGCTATGTCGAAAGCGCCTCGATGGGCCTCTTGGCTGGTCGCCTCGCCGTGGCCGAGGCGCAGGGGCAGGAGCTGCCCGCCGTCCCGGCAGAGACGGCGATCGGCGCGCTGGTCACGCATATCACCGGCGGGGCCGATGCCAAGACCTTCCAGCCGATGAACGTGAATTTCGGCCTCTTCCCCCCGCTCGAAGACGTGCGCGGCGGGCGCCGGGGCCGCAAGGAGCGGTACAAGGGCTACACCGACCGCGCGAAGCAGGCCTGGACCAATTGGCTCGAGCAGAAGGTAAAAGAGCCGGCCTAGGGCCATTGTCCGGGCGCGAAGGGCGCCCACATTAAGCCAAAGCTTTTCTGAACAAGGCTCTCGCATGCTCTATCTTCTCGCCCTCCTCCTGCCGCCGGTCTCGATCATGCTGACGGGCCGGGTCATCCTTGGCCTGGTCGTGCTGATCATCTGGCTTCCCGCCGTCCTGATCTCTGGCGGTCTCGGCCATCCGATCTTCATCATCCTGGCCTGGCTGATCATCCACCAAAGCTCCACCAACCGGAGCAACGACAAGCTTGCCCGCGCCATGAAGGGGCGCCGCGACTGAGGTGATCACCCGCTTCGCGCCCTCGCCGACGGGTCCGCTGCATCTTGGCCATGCCTTTTCGGCCCTGACCGCCTGGGACATGGCGCAGCGGGCCGGGGGCGAGATGCTCCTGCGGATCGAGGACACCGACCGGCAGCGCAGCAAGCCCGAGTGGGAGGCGCTGATCGAGATCGATCTCGCTTGGCTGGGGCTGGAGTGGCCGACGCCCGCCCGTCGTCAGTCCGAGCATGAGGACGACTATGCCGAGGCCTTTGACCAGCTCGTCTCGCTCGGCGTGGTCTATCCCTGCAGCTGCACGCGCGGCGATATTCGGGCCGCCCTGTCTGCGCCGCAGGAGGGAGCGCCAGTTTCCGGCCCCGACGGTATCGTCTATCCCGGCACCTGCCGCGGACGCAGCATGGCCTCGCGGCGCGACGGGGACGCCCTGCGGCTCGACATCCGGCAAGCACTCTCGGTCCTTGATGGAAGTATAGCATTTCTCGAGACTGGAGAAGGACTTGCACCCCGTCATGAATGCGATGCGCAAAGCCTGATCGATGGCACCGGCGACGTCGTGCTGGGCCGAAAGGAGACCGGCGCCACCTCTTACCTGCTGGCCTGCGTCTGGGACGATGCCTTGCAGGGCGTCACCCACGTGGTCCGTGGACGCGACCTCTTCGACGCAACGCCGGTGCAGGTGCTGCTCCAAGGCCTTCTGCGCCTGCCGACGCCGATCTATCACCATCACCGCCTGATCCGTGACGAGACGGGTCGGCGGCTGGCGAAGCGGGACGATGCACGCGCCATCGCCCGCTACCGGGACGAGGGCGTACAGCCCGCGGATATCCGGCGCATGGTCGGGCTTCAGCCCTCCGGCGCCATGAGCTCTACCTCCGCCCCGTCCCGCAAGGCCTTGTAGAAGCAGGTTCTTTTTCCCGTATGGCAGGCGGGGCCGGTCTGATCCACGAGCACCAGGATGGCGTCGCTGTCGCAATCGATCCGCATCTCGACAAGCCGCTGCACATGGCCCGAGGTCTCGCCCTTGATCCAGAAGGACTGGCGCGAGCGGGACCAGTAGGTCACGCGGCCGGTCTCCAGCGTCATCGTCACCGCCTCGGCGTTCATCCAGGCCAGCATCAGCACCTCGCCGCTGGCGTGATCCTGGGCGATCACAGGCAGCAGGCCGCGGTCATCAAAGCGAAGTGAAGCGGGATCGAATGACATTCCGCACCTTTTGTTCCTGGGCATCTGCGCCCTAGGTATGGTGCAGCAAAGGAAAGGGCAAACCATGGCCGCCGAGACCGACATGATAAAGCTGTACTCCGCCCGCATCCTCGGCCTCGCCGCCGAGATGCCCCTGACGGAGCGGCTCGAGGCGCCCGATGCGACGGTGCGGCGGCGCTCGCCGCTCTGCGGCTCGACCGTGACGGTCGACGTGGTGGTCGAGGATGGGCGCGTCGCGGCATACGGTCAGGACGTGAAGGCCTGCGCCCTGGGCCAGGCCTCCGCCTCGGTCGTCGGCGCCGCTGTCATCGGGCGGACGGAGGCGGAACTCGTCGCGGCCCGCGATGCGCTGCGCGCCATGCTCAAGGACGGCGGGCCGGTGCCCGCCGCCCCCTTCGAGGGGTTCGAGGTCCTTACCCCTGCGCGCGAGCATCGCAATCGCCACCCCTCGATCCTTCTGGCGATCGAGGCGGTGGCCGAGGCCGTCGCCAAAGCGCGCGAGACCAGCAGGCAAGAGGCCTGATCGACATGAAAAAACCGCCGCGCACCCTATGGGTGGCGGCGGCAGGTGCAGGCATCGGCCCGGGTGCGGATCAGGCAGTCCGCCGCTGCGCCGGGACAGGCGCATGGGCCGAAAGGTCAGTCAGACAGCGTCACATGACCAGTCGAGGCAGGGACAGTGCCCCGACGAACAGAAGCGCGAGAGCGGCCCCCCCCAGGGCATCGGACAGCAAGGTCTCGCGAGAGCGCATCACCGCTGCTTTCAAATCCTGCGCCATGGCTTCCTCCGTTTCGACGCTTCCGTTGCACCTTTGTTCTCACAATCTTCACCACTTGTAAAGAACCCAATGAGAACATCGGAGAACATCTTGCCAACAGGAGGTTAGCCCACGGAAATCAGACGGATCGCCTGATCCTGTTCCATCAGCCACAGAAGCATCCGCACCGCCCGCCCCCTGTCGCTGCTCAGCGTCGGATCGCGCTCCAGCAGGGCACGGGCATCGCTTTGCGCCAGCGCCATCAGCCCCGGCTGGCGCTCCAGGTCGGCAATGCGAAAGCGCGGCAAGCCGGATTGCGCCGTGCCGATCATGTCGCCCGCGCCGCGCATGGCGAGGTCCTCTTCCGAGATGCGGAAGCCGTCCTCCGTCTCGCGCAGGACCTCGAGCCGCCGACGCCCCGTCTCGCCCAGCGGGGCCTGGTAGAGCAGGAGGCAGGTCGACTTCTTGCTGCCGCGCCCGACCCGCCCGCGCAGCTGGTGCAGCTGCGCAAGGCCAAAGGTCTCGGCCCGCTCGATCACCATGATCGAGGCGGCCGGCACGTTGACGCCGACCTCGATCACGGTCGTGGCCACGAGAACCTGCGTCTCGCCGGCGACGAAGCGGGCCATGGCGGCGTCCTTCTCGGCCGGGGTCATCTGGCCGTGGACCAGCCCGACGGCCTGCTCCCCCAGGGCCTGCCGCAGGGTCCTGAACCTCGCCTCGGCCGATATCAGGTCGCTGGTCTCGCTGTCCTCGACCAGCGGGCAGACCCAATAGGCCTGCCCCCCCTCCTGCAGCGCGCGCCGCAGGTTGGCGAGCACCTCGTCCAGCCGCTCGGTCGAGGCGAGCGCGGTGTGGATCGGCTGCCGTCCGGGCGGTTTCTCGTCCAGCAGGCTGACATCCATATCGCCATATTGCGTAAGCGAGAGGCTCCGCGGGATCGGCGTGGCGGTCATCACCAGCACGTCGGCCGCCGCCCCCTTGGCCCCCAGCTCCATCCGCTGGGCCACGCCGAAGCGATGCTGCTCGTCGATGATCGCAAGGCGCAGGTCCTGAAACACCACGTCCTTCTGGAACACCGCGTGGGTGCCGATCAGGATGCCGATCTCGCCCGAGGCCAGGGCCGCCAGGGTCGCCGCCCGGTCGGCTCCGCTGTCGCGCCCCGTCAACCCGGCGATGCGGACCCCCGTCGCCTCGGCCAGGGGGCGCAGGCCCTCCAGGTGCTGGCGGACCAGGATCTCGGTCGGGGCCATCAGCACGCCCTGCCCGCCCGCCTCCACCGCGGTCAGCAGCGCGGCCATGGCCACCAGCGTCTTGCCGGCCCCGACATCGCCCTGGAGCAGCCGGTTCATGCGCTGGTCCGAGGCCATGTCGGCGCCGATCTCCGCGATTGCCCGGTCCTGCGCGCCGGTGGGGGCATAGGGCAGTGCCTCCAGCATCCGCCGCACCAGCCGTCCATCGCCAGGACTGGCGCGCCCCCGCGCGCGGCGCCGCGTCGCGCGGGCCAGGGCAAGGGTGATCTGGTGCGCGAGAAGCTCGTCATAGGCCAGCCGCAGCCGCGCCGGCGCCGAGGGCGAGAGATCCGCCGCCCCCTCGGGCGCATGGGCCGCTGTCACGGCCTCCTTCCAGCCGGGCCAGCCTTCGCGCTCGCGCAGGGGTAGGTCGATCCATTCGGCCATGTCCGGCGCCAGATCGATGGCCCCGCGGGCGCCGCGCGCGATCATCCGGGGCGGAACGCCGCCGATCTGGGGATAGACCGGCTCGAAGAGCGGGATCGCCTCGGCGCGTTCCGGTGGCTGCACGTGATCGGGATGCACCATCTGCCCGATCCCGTCGAAAAGCTCGACGCGGCCCGAGACGAGGCGGCGCTGCCCTGTCGGCAGGATCTTCTGCAGCTGATCGGCGCCAGCCCGAAAGTAGACAAGCGTGAAGGAGGTCTCGGCATCCTCGACGAGGATGCGCCAGGGCTTGCCCTTGGCGCGCGGCGGCTGATGGGGGCCCACGCGCACCTCGACGGTGACCGTGCAGGGCGGCACCACCTCGCGGATGCTCCGGCGCCGGGTCCTGTCCACGCCGCTGCCGGGCAGGGTCAACAGCAGGTCGCGCGGCCGGCCCAGCCCCGCCGCCTCGAGTTGGCGCGACAGCTTCGGGCCGATCCCGGGCAGCGCCGTGACCGAGCCGAAAAGCGGGAACAGCGCCTCGGGGCGCCCCTTCGCGGGCGGCGGCGCCGTGCTCATGCCTCGCCGGCGAGGGCGAGCCAGGCCTGCTCGTCTATCGTCTCGATCCCCAGCTCGGCGGCCTTCGCGCCCTTGGAGCCCGCGCCGGGGCCCAGCACCACGAGGTCGGTGCGCTTGCTGACGGAGCCGGACACCTTGGCCCCCAGCGCCTCGGCCCGGGCCTTGGCCTCGGCCCGGCTCATGTGCTCGAGCGTGCCGGTGAAGACGAGGGTCTTGCCCGCAATCGCGCTGTCCGAGGCCGGCGCCTCGGCCTCCTCGACCTCGAGCTGGGCGACGAGGGCGTCGATGGAGTGCCGCTCCGCCTCCTGGTGGAAGGTCGCGACAAGCTCGGTCGCCATGACGCTGCCGACGCCGTCGATGCCGGTCAGCTCCTCCCAGGCCTCGCCCTGCCCCGGCTCGGCCTTGTCCAGCGCCGCGGCCAGATGCTCCCAGCTGCGGTAATGCCGCGCCAGAAGCTGCGCCGCGCTTTCTCCGACATGCCGGATCCCCAGCGCGAAGATCAGCCGCGCGAGCGGGATCCGGCGCCGCGCCTCGATGGAGTCGAAGAGCTTCTCGGCGCTTTTGGCGCCATAGCCCATGCGGTTCCGCAGCTTCGCAAGCTGGTCCTCGTCGCGCGCGCGAAGGGTGAAGATATCCGCCGGTTCGCGGATCGGCAGCACCTCGTCGGCGTAGAACATCTCGATCTGGCGGGCGCCCAGCCCCTCGATGTCGAAGGCCCCGCGCGAGACGAAATGCTTCAGCTTTTCGACCGCCTGCGCCGGGCAGATGAGGCCGCCGGTGCAGCGCCGGACGGAATCGCCGGGCTCTCGGATCGCGTCGGATCCGCATTCCGGGCAGGCCTGGGGGAAGCTGTAGGGGAGAGAGCCCGCGCCGCGCTTGGCCGGGTCGACATCGGCGATCTTGGGGATCACGTCGCCGGCGCGGTAGACCTGTACCCAGTCGCCTTCGCGGATGTCGCGGCCGCCCCGGATCTCCACGCCCTTGGAATCGCGCCCGGCGATGTAATCCTCGTTGTGCAGCGTCGCGTTCGAGACGACGACGCCGCCCACCGTCACCGGCTGCAGGCGCGCCACCGGGGAGAGCGCGCCGGTGCGCCCGACCTGGATGTCGATGCCGGTCAGCCAGGTCCAGGCCAATTCCGCCGGAAACTTGTGCGCCATGGCCCAGCGGGGCGTGGTGGAGCGGAAGCCCAGCCGCTCCTGGTAGGCCAGGTCGTCCGCCTTGTAGACCACGCCGTCGATATCGTAGCCCAGCGTCGCACGCTGCGCCTCGATGCCGGCATAGACCTCGACCAGCGCCTCTGGCCCGTCGCACAGCCGGGTCAGCGGATTGACCGAGAATCCCAGGGCCTGCAGCCTGTCGAGCGCGGCTTTCTGCGTCTGCGCCAGCGGCTCCGACAGGTTGCCCCAGCCATAGGCAAAGAACCGCAGCGGCCGGCCCCGCGTCACCTCGGGGTCCAGTTGGCGAAGGGACCCGGCGGCGGCGTTGCGCGGATTGGCAAAGGTCTTGGCGCCGGCTTCAGTCTGGCGTTGGTTCAGCGCCTCGAAATCCCGGTGGGTCATGTAGACCTCGCCGCGCACCTCGAGCAGATCCGGGGCCCCGCTGAGCCTGGTCGGGATATCCGCGATGGTGCGCGTGTTGCGCGTCACATCCTCGCCGGTGCTGCCATCTCCTCGTGTCGCGGCCTGGACGAGCTCCCCCTTCTCGTAGCGGAGCGAAAGCGACAGGCCGTCGATCTTCGGCTCCGCGGTATAGGCAAGAGGCGCCTCATCGGAGAGGCCGAGAAAGCGGCGAATTCGCTTGTCGAATTCGGTGATCTCTTCGGCGGAGAAGGCATTGCCGAGAGACATCATGCGCCGGCTATGCGTGACCTTGCCGAAACCGGCTGCCGGCGCATGGCCGACCCGCTGGGTGGGGCTGTCCTCGGCGCTGAGGGCCGGAAAGGCCGCCTCTATCGCGGCGTAGCGGCGCTTGACCCGGTCGTAGTCCGCATCGGACAGGATCGGCTCGTCCTGCGCATGATAGGCTTCATCGGCCTGCGCCAGGATCGGGGCCAGATCTGCGAGTTCCGCCCGCGCCACCTCCTCCTCGAGCGTCTCGGCGTCCGGACGCCGAGCAAGGGCCTTTATCAGCCCCGCAACATCCGTCTCATAAGGGAGAGGCGCGGCCGGCTGGTCGCTTTGGTCCGCTGCCTTTGCTGCCTGCTGCTTGCCTGTTGCCTCAGTCCTCGGCCGAGTCGACTTCTCTGCCACGTCGCGGCCCCGCGCTAACCCTTAATCCGGCCCGTTAGGTAGGCCTGACGGGCCGCCGCGTCCAGCGCGGCGCGGCGGCAGGCGCGGATCATGCGGGCGCCCGCCCCGCGGGGTGGATCAGGCGCCGATGGCCAGCTTCTGATGCGGCGGCGCGGCATTCTCGTCGGGATCGCGCAGCACGTATCCCCGGCCCCAGACCGTCTCGATATAGCTGTTGCCGCCGCTGGCCTGGCTCAGCTTCTTGCGCAGCTTGCAGATGAAGACGTCGATGATCTTCAGCTCCGGCTCGTCCATGCCGCCATAGAGGTGATTGAGGAACATCTCCTTGGTCAGCGTCGTCCCCTTGCGCAGGCTCAACAGCTCGAGCATCTGGTATTCCTTGCCGGTCAGATGCACCGACTGGTTCGCCACCTCGACCGTCTTGGCGTCGAGGTTCACCGCGATCTCCCCGGTGCGGATGATCGACTGCGAATGCCCCTTGGAGCGGCGGATGATCGCATGAATGCGGGCGACAAGCTCGTCCCGGTGGAAGGGCTTGGTCATGTAGTCGTCCGCGCCGAAGCCGAAGCCCTTGATCTTGCTTTCCGTGCCGTCCTCGCCCGAGAGGATCAGGATCGGCGTCTCGATCCGCGCCAGGCGCAGCTGGCGCAGCACCTCGTGGCCGGTCATGTCCGGCAGGTTCAGGTCGAGCAGGATCAGGTCGTAATCGTAAAGCTTGGCCAGATCGATCCCCTCCTCCCCCAGGTCCGTGGCATAGACGTTGAGGTTGGCATGGGTCAGCATCAGCTCGATGCTCTTAGAGGTCGTCGGATCGTCTTCCACGAGCAGGACGCGCATCTCGGCAACTCCACATTACGGCGACAGCTGGCCCCCTTTTACGGGCTGGAAAGTTAATCACACGTTACCGTTTCAATTCTGTTACCGCGTTATCCCTCAGGTTGTCTATACCGGCGCAGCGCCGTGGCCCGCAGCGCGCCGACGCCATGCAGCGTCACCGCCCGCTCCCAGCTTTCCAATTCCTCCTCGCTCAGGTCGTAGGCCTCGAGCACCCAGCGCCGGGACACCAGGCCCGAGGCCATGCCCCGCAGCACCGCCGCCTTGCGCGAGGCGACCCAGCGCCGTGTCGTCGGCGGCGGCATATCCGCGCGCGTCATCACCGTGCCGTCGGGAAGCTTGACGGCACGCGGTCCTTCGATCCGCTTGAGATACATCACAAACCCCTTCTCAGACCCCCGCAGGCTGCATAGCCGCTGCCACTTAAAATGCGGTGAAACGGCGCGGCCCCGGGGTTGGAGCCGGCGCCGCAGAGGCCTATAGTCGCCGCCACTTCGGACCCCGTCCCTTTCTCGAAAGGCCAGCCCATGCCGCTCGATCCCGCGATCAACTCCCTCGGCTTCGCCAAGCCGAAGGCCGAGACCCGCGTCGTCGTCGCCATGTCCGGCGGCGTCGACAGCTCGGTCGTGGCCGCGATGCTGGCCGAAGAGGGCTACGACGTCGTCGGTGTCACGCTGCAGCTTTACGATCACGGCGCGGCGCTGGCCAAGAAGGGCGCCTGCTGCGCCGGGCGCGACATCCACGACGCCCGCCGCGTGGCCGAGACCATGGGCTTTCCGCATTACGTCCTCGACTACGAGAACGTCTTCAAGGAAGCGGTGATCGACGAGTTCGCCGACAGCTACCTTGCCGGGGCGACGCCCGTGCCCTGCATCCGCTGCAACGAGCGGGTGAAGTTCAAGGACCTGCTCGCGACGGCCAAGGATCTGGACGCCGATTGCATGGCGACCGGCCACTACATCCGGCGCGAGATGGGCGATGCGCGCGCAGAGCTGCACCGCGCTGCCGATGCCGCCCGCGACCAGAGCTATTTCCTGTTCTCGACCACCGGCCCGCAGCTCGATTACCTGCGCTTCCCGCTTGGCGGTCTCGCCTCCAAGGCCGAGACGCGGGCCCTGGCGGCGCGCTACGGGCTGTCGATCGCCGACAAGCCCGACAGCCAGGACATCTGCTTCGTCCCGCAGGGCAACTACGCCAGCGTGATCGAGAAGCTGCGTCCCGGCGCCGCCGATGCCGGGCAGATCGTCCATGCCGACGGCCGCGTGCTGGGCGAGCATCGGGGCGTCATCCACTACACCGTCGGCCAGCGCCGCGGCCTTGGCATCGGCGGGCTGGACGAGCCGCTTTACGTCGTGCGCCTCGACGTCGAGGCGCGGCAGGTGATCGTCGGACCCAAGGAGCTGCTCGCCACTCGCACCATCCGCCTCAAGGAGGTGAACTGGCTGGGCGACGATGCCTTCGGCGATCAGCCCGAGCGCGAGCTGCTGGTCCGCGTCCGCTCCACAAAGGCGCCGCAGGAGGCCGTGCTGCGCCCCACTGCGGATGGCGCCGAGGTCGAGTTGCTGACCCCCGAGGAAGGCGTCGCGCCGGGCCAGGCCTGCGTCTTCTACGCGCCCGAGGGCACGCGGGTGCTGGGCGGCGGCTGGATCACCGGCGCCGCCTGATCCGTCCCTTCCGGGGAAATCCCGGCGCTTTTCGCTGTCGCTCAGCTCTCGTCGCCCTAGACTGGGCGGCGAGACACTTGTGGAAGGCTCCGCCCTTCCTGGACCCGAGCGGAGGCATCCCATGACACCGACCGTCCCCGGCCTGCACCATGTGACCGCGATCAGCGGGCCGCCGCAGGCGAACCTCGACTTTTATGTGCGGCACCTCGGCCAGCGGCTGGTCAAACGCACGGTGAACTTCGACGATCCGGGTACCTATCACCTGTACTACGGCGACGAGGACGCGGCGCCGGGCTCGATCCTGACCTTCTTTCCCTTCGTGCAGGCGGGGCCGGGCCGCGCCGGCCCGGGCGCGGCGAGTGCCGTGGCCTATGCCGTCTCGGACCTCGACGGCTGGATCGAGCGCCTCACCGCCGAGGGGATCGACCTAGAGGGGCCCTGGTCCCGGCTGGGAGAGCGCGGCATCGCGCTGAGCGATCCCGACGGGCTGCGCATCGAGCTGATCGAGGGCGGGCTGCGGGACGGCGGCTTTCACTCCGTGACGCTCTGGCTGAAGAAAGTCGAGCCGACGGCCCGCGTCCTCGAGGCGATGGGCTACGCGCAGGTCGAGGAAGACGATGCCGCGACCGGCGGCACCGGCGGGCAGGAGCGGCGCATCCGCTTCCGTGTCGCCGGCGGGGGCCGGGCCGAACTCGTGGATATCGTCACCTCCGACGCGCCCTCGATGCGCCGATCTGGCGCCGGCACGATCCACCACGTCGCCTTCCGCGCCCCGACGCCAGAGGATCAGGCCGCCTGGCGCAAGCGGCTGGCCGAGATCGGGATGGAGGTGACCCCGGTGATCGACCGGCAGTATTTCGACGCGATCTACTTCCGCACGCCGGGCGGCGTGCTCTTCGAGATCGCGACCGATCCGCCGGGCTTCGCCACCGACGAAGAGGCCGCGAACCTGGGCGAAGCTCTGAAGCTGCCGCCGCAATACGAGGCGCACAGGGCGCAGATCGAGGCCGTCCTGCCGAAGCTGACCCTGCCCGAGCGGCGCAGGACAGCGCCGTGAGCGCGGAGGCAAGCCTGCCCGCCCTGACGCGCGGAGAAGGTCCCCATGCCGGGCAGCCGCTGGCGCTGGCCGGCCCGGCGCCGGGGGACGCGCGTCTGGCGCTGGTGATGCTGCACGGCCGCGGCGCAGGGCCGGAGGACATGCTGGGCCTTCACGACCACCTCGGCCTGCCGGATGTGCTGGCCATCGCCCCCGCGGCGGCGGGCCGGTCCTGGTGGCCCGGCAGCTTCCTCGCGCCCCTTGCCCAGAACGAGCCGGCGCTCTCGAGCGCGCTCTCGGTGGTCGCGGCGCTGCTGGCGGATCTGGACCGCGCGGGCATCGGGCCCGAGCGGGTCGTCCTCGCCGGCTTCAGCCAAGGCGCCTGCCTCACGCTCGAGGCCGCGGCCCGACTCTCGCCGCCGCTGCGGGCGGTGGCGGCGCTTTCGGGGGCGCTCGTCGGGATGGGCGAGGCGGAGGGCCCGGTGCAGGCCGCGCTCTACGGCCATGCCGACAAGCGGTTCGACTACGACGGATCGCTCGCCGGGGTGCCGCTGCTGATCGGATGCCACGAGCGCGATCCTCATATCCCGCTGGCGCGGGTGCGCACCTCGGCCGAGGTGCTGGAAGGCATGGGCGCAGAGGCGAAGACCCTGGTGATCCCCGGCTCAGGCCATAGCCTCGTCGAGGAAGAGATCGCCTGGCTCCGGGGGCAGCTGAAGGACGGCTGAGGCAGAAAGCCCCGGCGCGTCACCCTGCCCCGCGCAGCCCCTCGAGCAGGGCGCGCGCCGCGCGCAGCCCCGGCGGCGGCCCGTCGCGGCCCAGCCGCTCCATCGTCAGCGACAGGGCGGCACGCTGCGGCGCGGGATCCGCGATCTGCTGCAGAAGCGCCTCGGCCATGGCCTCGGGGCGGCAGGCCGCGCCGATGAACTCGGGCACCGCGCGGGTCTCGCTGACGAGGTTGACCAGCGTCACGGTGTCGATCCGCATCATCCGCCCGATGATCTGCCGCGTCAGCCATGCCGCGTCGTAGCCGATCACCATCGGCGTATCCGCCGCCGCCAGCTCCAGCGAGACGGTCCCCGAGGCCGCGAGCGCGACATCGGCGGCGGCGAAGGCGGCGCGCTTGACCTCCTCCGCATCCGGCGCCGCCGGGTCGAGGAGGTGCACCTGCGGCCAATCCTGCGCCATCTCGCGCACGAGGCCCGCAACGGGGGCGGCCATGGGCAGCACCACCCGCGCGCCGGGCCGCTGCGCCAGCACCCGGGCCAGCGTGGCGCCGAAGCGCGGCATGAGCCGCGTGACCTCGCCCCGGCGCGATCCGGGCAGCGCCAAAATCAGCGGGCCATCCCCGGCATAGGTCTCGCGAAAGGCGCGGACGGCAGCCGGGCTGGCGACGGGCTCCGCGACGACCGGATGGCCGACGAAGGTGCAATCCATGCCGGCGGCCTGCATGTAGGGCGGCTCGAAGGGCAGCAGCGCCAGCACCTCATCGATGTGGCGCGCCATCTTCACCGCCCGCTTCGGCCGCCATGCCCAGACCGAGGGGGCGACGTAATGCACCGTCCTGATCCCGGGCGCGGCGGCGCGCACGCGGGCGGCGACGCGCAGGCAGAAGTCGGGGCTGTCGATGGTCAGAAGGACATCGGGACGCTCGGCGATGGCGGCCTGCGCCGTCTCCTCGATCCGGCGCAGCAGCGGGCGCAGGCGGGGCAGCACCTCGGCCAGCCCCATGACCGACAGCTCTTCCATGTCGAAGCGGCTCTGCAGCCCCTGCGCGGCCATCTGCGGCCCGCCCACGCCGGAAAAGGTTATTTCCGGCTCGAGCTGGCGCAGGCCTGCCATCGCGGCGCCGCCCAGCCGGTCGCCCGACGGCTCGCCCGCGATGACGAAGACCCGCGTCAAGCGGGGCGCACCCAGAGCGCGATGCCGGCCGCATCCGCCGCGGCGATCACCGCCTCACGCTCCAGCACCATGACGCCGCCGGCCTCGATCACGATGGAGGTCAGGCCGGCGGCGGCGGCACGGGCCACGGTGCCCGGCCCGATCACCGGCAGGTCCACGCGCCGGTCCTGCCCCGGTTTCGGCCCCTTGCAGAGCATCCCCCCGGCGGCGAGATCGCCCAAATGGTCCAGCATCCAGTCGGTGCCCGGCAGCGCCTCGACGGCCAGGCAAAGGCCGCCGCGCACGACGCAGGCCTGCCCGACATCGGCGGCGCCCATCGCGGCAAGGATCGCGGCGCCGCGCTTGGCATCGGGGTCCGCGCCCTTGGGCAGCGGGACGGCGCCCAGCACCCCCTCGGGCGGCAGCAGAGCGGGCGCGACTTCATGCGGGGCGCGGACGGCGAAGCCCTCGCCCTCGAAGACGGCGATCACCGCGCGCAGGGTGGCATCGTCGCCCTGCCCCAGCGCGCCCATCAGCCGCGGCACCAGCGGCATGGTCGCGGCGTCGATCCGCGAAGGATCGATCGCGGGCCGGCTGAGGCCGCCGGCGAAGACCACCTCGGCCACGCCGCGGGCCTTGAGATCCTGCAACAGAGTGCCGAGCGTCTCGACCCGGTAGGACAGACGCTCGTACCCATCGGGGATCTCCGTGGGCATCCCCTCCATCTCGCAGATCAGCGGCGCCTCGAGCCGCTGGGCCAGCGCCGCCGGAAGGCCGCCGGCGAAGGCAAAGAGCGCCTGCCGGCTCATCGCGGCACGAGAAAGTGCCGGTCGCTTCCGGCGAGGATGAAATCGGCGATCTCCTCGACCATGCTCGTGCCGCCGCCGCGCAGCGCCTCGGCTCGCTCGGCGAAGGAGCCGTCGCCGCTACGCAGCGTCTCGAGCGCGGCGCGCAGGGCCGAGACGTCCTCGCGCGGGGTGCCCTTGCGGCGCAGGCCGACGAGGTTCAGCCCCTCGAGCGCGGCATCCTCGCCGTTGACGAGGGCGAAGGGGATGACGTCGCGCGTCACCTTGGACAGCCCGCCGATGATCGCGCCGCGGCCGATCCGCACCCATTGATGCACGCCGGAAATCCCGCCGAGGATCACGTCGTCGCCGATCTGCGCATGGCCCGCGACACCCGAGTTGTTGACCATGATCACGCGGTCGCCCAGCTGGACGTCATGCGCGACATGCACGCCCGCCATCAGCAGGCAATCGTCGCCGATGCGCGTCACGCCGCCGCCGCCCTCGGTGCCGATGTTCACCGTCACATGCTCGCGGATGCGGTTGCGCGCGCCGATGCGAAGCTGCGTCGCCTCGCCGCCGTATTTCAGATCCTGCGGCACCTCCCCCAGCACCGCGAAGGAGAAGACCTCCGTGCCCGCGCCGATCCGGGTGTCGCCGGTCACCACGACATGGCTGCGCAGAACGACGCCCTCGCCCAGGACCACCTTGGGGCCGACATGGCAGAAGGGGCCGATGCTCACGCCATCGGCAAGCTCTGCGCCGGGCTCGACCAGCGCCGTGGGATGGATCATCGCCGTCACCGGGCCGACCCGGGATCGATCATGGCGGCGAACTCCGCCTCCGCCGCGACCTCGCCGTCGACATAGCCGGTGCCGCGGAACCGCCAGACGCGCCCGCCCGGACGGCCGCGCATCACCTCGACATGCATCTCGAGCTGGTCGCCGGGGACGACCTTGCGCCGGAACTTGCAGTTGTCGATGTTCATGAAGTAGATCATCAGATCGCCGTCGATCTTGTTCATCGCGCAGGCGCACATGACGCCGGCGGTCTGGGCCATGGCCTCGATGATCGTCACGCCCGGCATGATCGGCTGGCCAGGGAAGTGGCCCTGGAAATGCGGCTCGTTCATCGTGACGTTCTTGATCCCGACCGCGGACTTCAGCCCGTCGATCTTCGTCACGCGGTCGACCAGCAGGAAGGGGTAGCGATGCGGCAGGATCCGCTGGATCAGCTGGATGTCGGCCTCGGTGATCGAGGCGGCATCGGCGGTGTCGGTATCGGTCATGGCGGTCCCTTCAGGATGTGGCGCTGCTGTTAGCAACTGTCCCGCGGCACGGCAAGCTGGGCGCCCCTCAGGGCTGGGACTGGGGCTGCGGCTGGGCGGGCGCATCGCCGTCGCTGCGCTGGCCGGCCAGATCGGCGCCGTCGCCGATGCTCCGGTCCAGCGCCTCGATGGCGGCATCGGTGATATCGGCCGCGGCGGCGCTGAGAAAGACGCTGCGGCGGTCGAGGATCACGCTGGCGCCGCGGTCGAGCATGAGCTGCCCCAGCGTCGGCCCGGCCGCATCGAGAAAGGCGCCGCGCTCGGCCGAGACCGATTGCTGCAGCGCCCGCTCCTTGGCGTCCTGCTCCTGTCGGATGGCCTGGACGCGGGTGTCGAAGGCCTCTGCCTCTTCGCGGAAGGCGGCCGGATCCATAGTGGCGCGGCGCTCGGTCAGGCTGCGCTCTTCCTCGGTCAGCTGCGCCTCGATGCGGCGGTTCTCCTCGATCAACGCATCGGTGCGGGCGCCGACCTCTTCGCTGACGCGCTGGCCGAAAGCCGTCTCGGCAAAGAGCCGGTCGGTGTCGAGGACAAGGACCGAGGGCGGAACCGCGGGGCCGGTGGCGGGGCCCGCCTCCTCCACGCGCTGCGCGGCGGCGGGTCCCGCCCCAAGCGCCAGCGCGAGGCCGAGGCTCAGCAGGACCCCTCGCCAGCCCATCAGAACTGCGACTGGATCGTCAGGTCGAAGCCGCGCGTCTCGTCCTTGTCCTCGGACATCAGGGCCTCGGTGAAGTTGAAGCGCAGCGGGCCCAGCGGCGTGGTCCAGAACAGCGAGACACCGACCACGGCGCGGGGCGTGTAGTCGTTGTAGAGCACGTCGGCGTCATAGGTCTCGCCCACGTCCCAGACCGAGCCGTAGTCGAGGAAGGCGCCGCCGGAGATCTGGTACTGCTCGGGCAGGCCCAGCGGGAACTCGGATTCCAGCCGCGCGACGGCATAGGTGTTACCGCCAAGGGCGTCGTCGGTATCGGCGTCGCGCGGGCCGATGCCGCCCGACTGGAAGCCGCGCATGATGCGGCTGCCCAGGAAGTAGCGGTCCGTGACGCGAGAGCTGCCCTCGTTATAGTAGAGATGCGCCCCCTCGACCGTGGCGCGCAGCGTCACCTCCTCGCCCAGGACACGGCGCTCGGCGCTGGCCAGGGCCGAGGTCTGGACGAACTGCCGATCCCCGATGCCGAACTCCTGCCCGAAGCGCAGCAGCACGCCCGAGGTCGGGTTGATGCCGGTGCGGCGGGTGTCGAAGGTATAGGTATAGCCGATGGACTGGGTCCATTCGCCGGCATCCTCGGCCTCGTTCTTGATGACCTGGCTGGCGTCATCGTCGACATCGGTGATGTTGTTGTACTCGGTCGCGACATAGAGGCTGAGCCGCCCGTTCTCGCTGACCGGGAAGGCGAACGAGGGCGAGATGCGGAAGGTGTCGGTGTCGTAAAGCCGGCTGCGATCCTCGTCCGACTTGGTCGACCGGTAATCCAGCGAGAAGCCGGCCCTGAGGTCACGCCCGAGGAAGTTCGGCTCGGCGAAATCGAAGCTGAAGATGCGGTTCGACCGGCTGGTCGAGATGTCGAAACCCAGCGTCTGCCCGCGCCCGAGGAAGTTCCGCTCCTGCAGGCCGGCGACCAGCGCCACACCGTCGTCCGAGGAAAAGTTCGCCCCGAAGCTGAGCGAGCCTGTCGGCGCCTCTTCGACGTCGACGTCGATGACCACGGTATCGGGCTGCGATCCGGGCTGCGTGTTGACCGAGGCGTCGCCGAAGTATCCCAGCGCTCGCACCCGCTCCGCGCTCTCGCGGATGGCGCGGGGGTTGAAGGGGTCGCCCTCGACGGTGCGGAACTGGTTGCGGATCACCCGGTCGAGCGTGGTGTTGTTGCCCTCGATGTCGATCCGTTCGACGAAGACACGCTCGCCGCGGCGCAGGTGATAAGTCACATCCAGCGTCAGGTCGCGCGGGTTGCGGGTGATCTCGGGATCGACGCGCAGGAAGTCCACGCCCTCGCGGATCGCCAGCCGCTCCATCCGGGCGATGTCGTCGTCGATGTTGCTGGGCGAATAGTACCGCCCGCCACGCAGCTGCGCGGCCCCGGCGAAGGTATTGGGATCGACGCCGGCATAATCGCTGACGACCGAGACATTGCCGATGCGGTAGCGCGGCCCCTCGGTCACGTTGAAGGTGATGAGGTAGGCGTCCCGCTCGCGCGTGAGGGAGGCATCGACGCTGTCGACGCGGGCATCGGGGAAGCCGCGCGAGTTGTAGAAATCGACCAGCAGCTGGCGGTCGAAGGTCAGCCGGTCCTCGACGAGGGTATCGCTCTGGATGATCTGGCGCAGCAACCCGGCCTGGCGGGTCGCGAGGACGGCGCGCAGCCGCCGCTCGCCGAAGCTGCGGTTGCCGACGAAGCTGATGCGCTCGATCTCGGTGACGCCGCCCTCGGCGATGTCGAAGACCAGATCGACGCGGTTGTCGGCGCGCCGGATGATCGAGGGCATGACCACGGTGTCGATGCGCCCGCGCTCGGCATAGGCCTGCACGATGGCGGCAGTGTCGATCTCGGCCTGCTCGGGGCTGTAGACGCGGCGCTCGATGCTGCCGGTGACCTCGGCCAGCTCCTCGTCGTCGATCCGGGAATTGCCCTCGAAGCTGATGCGGTTGATCGTCGGCCATTCGGTGACGTCGATGGTCAGCGTATTGCCCTGCGGCACCACGTCGACGCTTTCGAAAAGGCCGGTCTGGCGCAGCTGCTGGGCGGCATCGTTCAGCGCCCCGGCGCTGACCGCCTCACCGCGGGTGATGCCGGCATAGCTGAGGATGGTCGCAGGCTCGATCCGCTGGTTGCCGGTGACCTGCACCGTGTCGAAGCGGAAGGACTGGGCCCAGGCCGGCGCCACCAGGGTTGCCGCCGCAAGCGCGCCCGCCATGGCCATTGCGGCCCCGCCGCTGCGCAGCTTTCGACGCGCCGAAGCGCCCGCACCCTTTAGCATCATTCTCGCTGCCCCCGCCTACGGCTTTTGTTGCTCAGGGGCGTACCCATTCGGCCCCGTCTTGTCAAAACCTTGCCGCCTTCGGCGCGAGGGGCGCAAGCGGTTGTGCGCCCTCCCCCGGCCCTGAACCCGGTCAGGGGCAGAGGAAGAGGTCGTTCATCACCGCGAAGACGGTCATCGTCAGGATCAGCGCAAGGCCGACGCTCATCAGCACCTGCAGGGCCTTTTCGCTGGGCGGATGGCCGGTCACGGCCTCCCAGGCGTGAAAGACGAGGTGCCCGCCGTCGAGCACCGGCACCGGGAAGAGGTTCAGCAGGCCCACGGCGGTCGAGAGGACGGCGACGAACCAGATGAAGCTCGACGCGCCCTGGCTGGCCATCGCGCCAGAGGTTTCGGCGATGCCCACAGGCCCCGAGAGATTGCAGGAGGAAATCGCCCCGGTCAGCATGTGCCCCAGCCCCGAGATCGAGGAGCTGACGATCATCCAGAGCTGCGAGACGGCGAGGCTCAGCGCCTCGAGCGGCGGCAGGGGCTCGCTCGCCGCCTCGAAGAAGCTGCCGCTGCCGATGCCCAGCAGCCAGCGCGTCTCGAAACCGCCGCCGGCGCGGGGCATGTCGGTGCTGCGGGCGGCGAGGTCGACCGAGAAGCTCTCTCCGTCGCGCCAGATGCCCAGCTGCATCGGTGCCCCTTCCGAGGCGGTGACGGCCTCGACGATCTGCTCGAAGGCATGGATCGGCTCTCCGTCGAGGCTTTGGATCACGTCGCCGCTGCGCAGCCCGGCGGCATAGGCCGGAGAGCCCGGAGAGATGGAGCCGGCCAGCGGCAGCGCGGGATAGGGCCCGGTCACGACCTGCTCGGCGCCGGCGCGGCGGATAGTATAGTCCACGACCGGGCTGTCGGGATAATCGCCGGTGAAGACGAGCCCCTCCTCGGCCACGGGCTGCCCCGCAACCGCCAGGATCTCGTCGCCCGGCTCCAGCTCGACGTCGTAGGTCTGGGGCAGCGGCTTGAGCGCGGCGATGGTCAGCGGCGTCGCCGGCTGGCCCTGCGACATCATGATGCCGGTGAAGATCAGGATGCTGAGGATGAAGTTGAAGACCGGCCCGGCAGCGACCGTGGCGGCCCGCGCCCAGAGCGGCGCGCCGAGCATGGTCTCGCGCCGATGCCCGCCCTCGATATCCGACAGCTCGATCCCGCCGACCGAGGCGACATTGCTGTCGCCGCTGAACTTCACGTAGCCCCCGAAAGGCAGCGCCGCCAGCTGCCAGCGCGTGCCGCGCCGGTCCATGCGCGAGGCGATGACGGGGCCGAAGCCGAGGCTGAAGACCTCGGCCCGGATGCCGCACCAGCGGCCGACGATGTAATGCCCGAATTCATGCACGGCAACGATCACCGACAGCGCGACGATGAAGGCCACCAGCGTGAAGGCGAGGTTGCCGAACTGAGGGAGCAGCTGCGAGAAATCCAAGGGCTCTCCTAACGCATCGTTAAGGCACAATCGCCGGCAAGGGAGCGTGCCTCCCGGTCCGCTTGAAGAACATCATCGAGGGAGGGGCTGTCAACGCCGCCACTTCGACTAAAGATCAGTCTATCAAGAACTTGTGCAACGACGGGTGCCATCTGGGCAAAGCCGATCTGCCTGTCCAGAAAAGCATCGAGGGCGCGTTCCTTCGCGGCGTTGAAGACGGCGCCCGCAAGGCCGCCCGCCTCCATCACCTGCCGCGCCAGACCCAGCGCCGGGTAGCGCGCCGGATCGGGGGCCGCGAAGTCCAGCCGCCCGGCCTGCACCAGATCGAGCGGCGCCACCGGCAGCGGCGCCCGCTCGGGGAAGTTCAGGGCAAAACCGATGGCATGGCGCATGTCGTGGCTGCCCATATGAGCCAGAAGCGCGCCGTCGGCATGGCCCACCAGCGCATGCACGAGGCTCTGCGGATGGATCACCGCCTCGACCTGCTCCGGGCGCAGGCCGAAAAGCTCTTTCGCTTCAATAAGTTCAAGCGCCTTGTTGAACATCGAGGCGCTGTCGATGGTGATGCGCTGGCCCATGTCCCATGTCGGGTGGGTGCTGGCCTCTTCGGGCGTGGCTTCCTTCAGCCGCTCCAGCGGCCAGTCGCGGAAGGCGCCGCCGCTGGCGGTCAGCACCACGCGGGTCACGCTGCGCATCTCCTCGCCGCGCAGGAGCTGGAATACGGCGGAATGCTCGCTATCGACGGGAAGGATGGTGGCGCCATGCGCCCGCGCGGTCTGCAGGACCAGCGGCCCGGCGGCGACCATCGTCTCCTTGTTGGCCAGCGCCAGCGTGGCGCCCTGGCGCAGCGCGGCGAGGCCCGGCCGCAGCCCGGCGGCGCCGACGATGGCCGACATCACCCAGTCGGCAGGGCGCGAGGCGGCCTCTTCCAGCGCCGCTTCGCCGGCGGCGGTCTCGATCCCGGTGCCGGCCAGCAGCGACGCCAGTTCCGCGTGGCACTCGTCCCAGGCGGTCACGGCCAGCCGCGCGTTCAAGCGCACCGCCTCCTGCGCGAGGCGCGCGACATTGCGACCGCCGGTCAGGGCGACCACTTCGAACCGCTCTGGCTCGCACGCGATCAGGTCCGTGGTGCTTTGCCCGATGGAGCCGGTGACACCGAGGATCGAGACCCTCAAAGGCTTATCCCCGGCAGCAGGCCGATGGCCGAGAAGGCCAGCATGAAGATCGATGCGCCGAGCAGCCCGTCGAAGCGGTCGAAAAGGCCGCCGTGACCGGGGATCAGGGTCGAGCTGTCCTTGACCCGCATCCGCCGTTTGAGCGCGCTCTCGCCGATATCGCCCATCTGGCTGGCAAAGCTCAGCAGCATCGAGATCCAGACGAGGTGCCATCCCGCGTCGTGCCAGATGGCGAAGGCGGCGCCCACGAGGCCGGCGCAGATCCAGCCGGCGCTGGTGCCGGACCATGTCTTCTTCGGGCTGACCTTGGGCCAGAACTTCGGCCCGCCGATCAGCCGCCCGGCGAGGTAGCCGAAGACATCCGTGACCACCACCACGAGGATCAGCCACATCAGCCAGGCCACGCCGAAGTCGTGCCGGAAACTGACAAGGCCCCAGCCCGCGACCTCGATCGCGGCGGCGAAGCACAGGAATGTCAGCCGCTCAGAGCGCAGGACCGCCGCCCCGGCGAGCGGAACGATCAGGAAGAGCAGCAGCATCCAGAGGCCCGGCTCGGCGAGCTGCCCCGACAGCACGCTCGCCACCAGCGCGGCCAGCAGCATGCCCGGTGTCGGGCGCTGCGGCTCGATCATCATCCACAGTTCCCAGACCATGACCGCGGTGACGAAGACCGTGAGCATCTGGAACCAGACGCCCCCCGCCAGCACCGCCATCAGACCGATGACGGCCATGGCGGCGCCCGAGACGAAGCGCACGGTGAAATCGGCCCAGCGGCTTGCCGCGGCGCCCTCGGCCTGCGCGGCGGCGGTGGGCGCCTGTGTCGTGGTCTCCGTGCTCACGGGCGGCTCAGGCCGGCGCCGCGCCGTAGCGGCGCACGCGATTGGAATAGGCCTCGACAACCTTGGCGAATTCGGCGGCGGTGAAATCGGGCCAGAGCGTATCGACGAAGTCGTATTCGGCATAGGCTGATTGCCAGAGCAGGAAGTTCGAGATCCGCGCCTCGCCGCTGGTGCGGATCACCAGATCCGGATCGGGCAGCACGCGGGTGTCGAGGAATCGCGCCAGCGTCTCGGCATCGACATCCTTGTGCGTCAGCCGCCCCTGCTCGATCTCGAGCGCGAGGCGCTGCGCGGCGCGCGTCACCTCGTCCCGTCCGCCGTAATTGATGGCGATGGTCAGGTTCAGGCCGTCGTTGCCGCTGGTCAGCAGCTCCAGCTCGTCCATCAGGCAGACCAGCTTCTCGTCGAGCTTGATGCGGTCGCCGATGAAGCGCACCCGCACCTTCTCGGCCATGAGCGCGCGGGCTTCGCGCTCGATGTAGCGGCGGAACAGCGCCATCAGGCCCGCGACCTCGGTCTGCGTGCGCTTCCAGTTCTCGGTCGAGAAGGCGAAGACGGTCAGGTAGCGCACGCCGAGGTCCGGGCAGGCCTCGACCAGCTCGCGCACCCGCTTGGCGCCGGCGTGATGGCCGAAGAGGCGCGGCCGCCCGCGCAGCTGCGCCCAGCGGCCGTTTCCGTCCATGATGATGGCCACGTGCTTTGGCCCGTCGCCCCGCGGCGCGGGGCTGGCAGTCGTCGTCTCGGGCATCGCCTTACTCCCTTGAGGCCGCGTCCGGGTCGTGCCGTCTCAGACCTGCATGATCTCCGCCTGCTTGGTCTCGAGCTGGGCGTCGATCTGCTTGATGTACTGGTCGGTCATCTCCTGCACCTCGGATTCCCAGAACTTCTGGTCGTCCTCGGACAGGCCGTCGGCCTTGGCCTTCTTGATCTGATCCATGCCGTCGCGCCGCAGGTTGCGCACCGCGACGCGCGCATGTTCGGAGTATTGCGCGGCAACTTTGGTCAATTCACGGCGCCGCTCTTCGTTCAGCTCGGGAATCGGCAGCATGATGATGGTGCCGTTCATCTGCGGATTGATCCCGAGGCCGGAATCGCGGATCGCCTTCTCGACCTTGTTCACAAGGCCCTTGTCCCAGACGTTGATCGTGACCATCCGCGGCTCGGGCACGTTGACCGTGCCGACCTGGTTGATCGGGGTCGGGCTGCCGTAGGCATCGACCATGACCGGATCGAGCATGGAGCCGGAGGCGCGCCCGGTCCGAAGAGAGGCGAATTCCGTCCGCAGGCTGGCGATGGCGCCATCCATCCGGCGCTTGAGGTCGTCAGTATCGAGTTCGAAGTCGTCGGCCATCGTGTCGTTCACCCGCTCCACTTGTAGAGATTGCCACGGCTATACCCGAGGCATGGCCGCAGTTCCACCGCCTCTGTCGGCGCCCGAGGTCCGGCGCCCCGCCCTCAGGCGGTGACGCGCGTGTAGGTGCCCCGCCCGGCGAGGATGCCGCGGAAGCCGCCCGGCTCGTCGAGGCTGAAGACGATGATCGGCAGGCGGTTCTCGCGCGCAAGGGCGATGGCGCTCGCGTCCATGACGCCAAGGTGCTTTTGCAGCACCTCGTCGTAGCTGACGGTCTCGTAGCGCTTGGCATCCGCGTGCTTCTTGGGGTCCTTGTCGTAGACCCCGTCGACCTTGGTGCCCTTGAAGATCGCCTCGCAGCTCATCTCGCTGGCGCGCAGCGTGGCGGCGGTATCGGTGGTGAAATAGGGATTGCCGGTTCCGGCGGCGAAGATCACCACCCGCTTCTTCTCGAGGTGGCGCACCGCCCGGCGGCGGATGTAGGGCTCGCAGACCTGGTCCATCGGGATCGCGCTCACGACGCGGGTGAAGACGCCCAGCTCCTCGAGAGCCGACTGCATCGCCAGAGCGTTCATCACGGTGGCCAGCATGCCCATGTAGTCGGCGGTCGTCCGCTCCATCCCCTGGGCAGAGCCGGCGAGGCCGCGGAAGATGTTGCCGCCGCCGATGACCATGCAGATCTCGGTGCCCATGTCGCGCACCGACTTGACCTCGCGCGCGATGCGCTGGACGGTCGGCGGATGCAGCCCGAACGTCGTATCGCCCATCAGAGCCTCGCCCGAGATCTTCAGCAGGACCCGGCCGAAGGCGGGAGTCTCGGTCTGGTCGGGCTGGGTCTGGGCGGCCGCGCTGGCGGCACCCTCTGGCGCGGTGGGGGTCATCTGGTCGACTCCGGTCGTAAACGGGGTTCTGGGGCTGGGGGCGGCCGTCAATCCGGCGCGGGCAGGATGGAGCATTGCCGGCCGCGGCGCAATGCCGCATCGCGCGCCCTGCTGTGACGGAAGCCCGCTGGAGCGCCCTGGCCCGCGCCGTGCCGCCGGGCCGGCCCGTGCTGATCGCGGGCCCCACCGCCTCGGGCAAGTCGGCGCTGGCGCTCGAGATCGCGGCGCAGGGCGGCGGGCGCATCGTCAATGCCGATGCGCTGCAGGTCTATGCCGACTGGCGCATCCTGACCGCCCGCCCCTCCACGGCCGAAGAGGACGCGGCGCCGCATAGCCTTTACGGCCATGTCGCGCGGGATCGGCCCTATTCCGCCGGCCACTGGCTGCGCGAGGTGGCGCCGCTGCTGGCGGGCGGCGAGAGGCCGATCGTGGTCGGCGGCACAGGCCTCTACTTCTCCGCCCTGACCGAGGGGCTGGCCGAGATCCCGGCGACCCCGCCTGCCCTGCGGGCCGAGGCCGATACGATCCCCCTGCCCCGGCTGATCGAGACGCTGGACGCGCGCAGCCGCGCGGGCCTCGATCTGGCCAATCGCCCCCGCGTGCAGCGCGCCTGGGAGGTCCTGCAGGCCACCGGGCGCGGCATCGCGGACTGGCAGGCCGAGACGCCGCCGCCGCTGCTGCCGCTGGAGACCGCCGAGGCGCTGGTGCTGACGCCCGATCCCGCCTGGCTCAATGCGCGCATCGCGCGCCGCTTCGACGCCATGCTGGGCGGCGGCGCGCTGGACGAGGCGCGGGCGGCCCTGCCGCATTGGGCGCCGCCGCAGCCCTGGACCCGCGCCATCGGCGCGCCCGAGCTGATCGCCCATCTGCGCGGCGAGATGGATTTGCCCGCGGCGCGCGAGGCCGCGGTCATCGCCAGCCGGCAATACGCGAAGCGCCAGCGCAGCTGGTTCCGCAGCCGAATGCGGGCCTGGACCGCCGTCGATCCGGCAACCGGCGCGATCCTCGAGCGGGGTCTTCCTGCTCCGGCCGGGCGCGGCTGATCAATAATCAGGCACTGCGCGCAGAGGATCGGCAGCTGCGGCGAGTTTGCCCGGCAAGGTTGTTGACGGAATAGTTTGCGTGCGACACATCATGTCGCAAACAGACCATCCGGTACGGCGCCCAGGCTCCCAGGATCGGCCGGGACCACATGCAGCGCAGACTGCAGCCGGGCCCAGGGAGGCCGAGAGCGCGCCGCAAAGCGCCGGTCGCGACCGACAACAGGGAAAAAAGACGATGACGCAGACCAAGACGCCGGGATCCTCCGTGCACCCCGCGGCCCTCATGTACGCCGAGGAGCACAGGTCCGGAAAGCTGAGCCGCCGCGAGTTCCTGACCCGCAGCACCGCGCTTGGCGTCTCCAGCGCCGCCGCATGGGGCCTGATCGGCCTGCAGCAGCCGGCGCGCGCCCAGGACGAGCCGGTCGAGGGCGGCACGCTGCGCATGCAGATGCAGACCAAGGCCCTCAAGGATCCGCGCCTCTCGGACTGGAGCCAGATCGCGAACTTCTACCGCGGCTGGCTCGACTACCTGGTGGAATATCAGAACGACGGCTCCATCCGCGGCATGCTGCTCGAGAGCTGGGAGGCGAACGAGGACGCGACCGAGTTCACGCTGACCGTCCGCCAGGGCGTCACCTGGAACAGCGGCGATCCCTTCACCGCCGAGGACGTGGCCCGCAACATCACCCGCTGGTGCGACAGCACGGTCGAGGGCAACTCCATGGCCGGGCGCATGGGCACGCTCGTCGACCGCGAGACCGGGCAGGCGCGCGAGGGCGCGGTCGAAGTCACCGGCGATCACACCGTCGTCCTGCACCTGCAGGACCCCGACGTCGCGGTCGTCGCCAACATGACCGACTATCCCGCCGCCATCGTCCACAGCTCCTACGAGACCGGCGATCCGTCCGAGGACCCCATCGGCACCGGCCCCTACCTTCCGGCCGAGAACCAGGTCGGCGTGCGGCAGGTGCTCGAGCGGAACGCGGACCACACATGGTGGGGGACAAAGGTCTACGGCGGCCCCTACCTCGACCGGATCGAGTACATCGACTACGGCACCGATCCCGCCGCGACGCTGGCCGCAGCCGAATCCGGCGAGATCGACGCCACCTACGAGACGACCGGCGATTTCGTCGAGATCTTCGACAGCATCGGCTGGATCCCCTCCGAGGTCGTGACTGCCGCGACCATCACGGTCCGGCTGAACCAGAACAGCGCGCCTTACGACAGGGCCGATGTGCGCCGCGCGGTGCAGATGGCGGTCGACAATGCCGTGGTGCTCGAGCTGGGCTACAATGATCGGGGCGAGGTGGCGGCGAACCACCACGTCTGCCCGATCCATCCCGAATACGCCGATATCGGCCCCGCGGAGCATGACCCCGCCGGCGCGCTGGCGCTGATGGAAGAGGCCGGCGAGGCCGATCACACCTTCGAGCTGATCTCGCTCGACGATGCCTGGCAGGCCGCGACCTGCGACGCCGTGGCGGCGCAGATGCGCGACGCCGGGCTGAACGTCGAGCGCGCGGTCCTGCCCGGCTCCACCTTCTGGAACGACTGGCTGACCTATCCCTTTTCGGCCACGGAATGGAACATGCGCCCCTTGGGCGTGCAGGTGCTGGCGCTGGCCTACCGCTCGGGCGAGGCCTGGAACGAGACCGCCTATGCCAACCCCGACTTCGATGCCGCGCTGGCCCGGGCGATGTCCGTCGCCGATGCCGAGGCGCGCAGCGAGATCATGGCCGAGGTCGAGCAGATCCTGCGCGACGACGGCGTGGTCGTGCAGCCCTTCTGGCGCTCGCTCTACCGGCACCACACCGAGGCGGTGCACGACATGGAGCAGCACCCGACCTTCGAGCATCACCACTACCGGTGGTGGATGTCCTGATCCGCTGATCGCCGCCGGCGTCCCCGCCTTTGGGCGCCGGCGGCCCATGTCTTCCGCCCAGACCCGTCCCGCCGCCCGAGGCAGGCGCCGCCGCACCGGCGGGCGCCGCAGGGACCCGACCCCGCCCGAAGGACGCCTGCCCTTGCTGCGATTCATCGCCGGACGCCTTGCCACGATGCTGCTGACGGCCCTGTGCCTGACGCTCGTCGTCTTCTTTCTGACCAATCTCGCCCCCAGCCTCGAGCGCGTCGCCAAGACGCAGATCGGTGCCCGCGTCTCGGATGCCGAGGTCGAGAGCTGGCTGAACCGCAATGGCTACGGCGGCCCGATGCTGGCGCGCTACGGCGAATGGCTGGGCGTCATGCCCGGATGGACGAGCGCGGCCGAGGACGGCGGGCTCGCCGCCGGACGCTGCCTCGGGGATACCGCAGCGGAGGCCGGGGCGCCGCGCTACTGCGGCGTTCTGCAGGGCGACTGGGGCACCTCCACCGTGTTCCGCGACGAGGTCGCCACGATCATCGCCCGCTCGCTGGCGCTGACCGGCAAGCTGATGCTCTGGGTGCTGGTGGTCATGGTGCCCGGCGCGCTGGTGATCGGCGTGCTCTCGGGGATGCGCGAGGGCAGCCGCACCGACCGCGGCCTCTCGACCCTCTCGATCCTCTCGACAGCGACGCCGGAATACGTCTCGGGCGTGGTCTTCATCGCCGTCTTCGCCAGCTCCGCCGTCGGGCTGCGCTGGTTCAACGGCTCGGCCACCTCGGCGATGGAGCAGGCGACCTTCACCAATTTCACCCTGCCGGTCATGACCATCGCGCTCTACGGCATGGGCTATATCGCCCGCATGACCCGCGCCAGCATGGCCGAGGTCATGACCTCCCAGTACATCCGCACCGCCCGGCTCAAGGGCGTCAGCTTCCGCGCGCTTGTGCTGCGCCATGCGCTACGGAACGCGCTGATCGCGCCCTTCACGGTGATCATGCTGCAGATCCCCTGGATCCTGAACGGCGTCGTCATCGTCGAGACCCTGTTCAACTACAAGGGCTTCGGCTGGACGCTGGTACAGGCCGCCAGCAACAACGACATCGAGCTGCTGCTCGGCGTCTCCGTCGTCTCGGTGATCGTGGTGCTGCTGACGCAGCTGATCTCGGACCTCGGCTACGTCTATCTCAACCCGCGCATCCGCATAAGCTGAGGAGAGGCCCATGGATCCCCTGACCTGGACCGGCGCGCTCGGCACTGTCCTGAACCCCCTGCTGCTGCTGTGCACCTGCGCTTTCGCAATTGCCGCGCTCGCCGCGACCCTGCTCGGCCTGCGCGCCGCACCGGCCCGCGCCGGATCGGCTGCCGCCCTCGCCGGCCCCGGCGGCGCGCCCGGCGCGGCCCGCCTTGCGGTGCGCCTCACCTTCTGGGCCATCGTCGCGGTGCTGGTGGCCTATCTCGTCGGCGGGCTCGTCACGCCCTATGGCACCGGCGGCATCCTTGGCTGCCTCTCGCGCCGGTTCCTTCCGGTCTGGATCGCCCTCGCCGCGAGCTTCGGCCTGTCGATCGCCTTCAAGCGGCGGCTCGGCCTTTATGGCAAGCTCTTCGACAGCACCATCGGGATGATCGGCTTCGCGCTGGTGATGTTCTGGGTCTATACCGCCCTCTTCACAGGCCTCTTCGGCTGGATCGTCACGCAGGACCCGCTGACGACGCTCTCGGGGCTGAAGAACAAGGTCCCCGGCACGCCGATCCCCGGCGCGACGGGCCCATGGTCGCACTACCTGCTGGGCGGCGACAACCTGGCGCGCGATGTCTTCAGCCGGATGGTCGCGGGCAGCTGGATCGTGGTGCAGATCGCGCCGCTGGCGACGCTCTTCGCCTTCATGGTCGGCATCACGCTCGGCCTTCCCGCGGGCTTCTACGGCGGCAGGCTCGACACCCTCCTCAGCTTCCTGGCCAACCTGATCCTCGCCTTTCCGGTGATCCTGCTGTTCTACCTGCTGGTCACGCCCGAGATGGTCGCCTCCGGCGTGCCGGCCTGGATGGCGGTGGTGCTCTTCCTCTTCCCGATCCTCTTCGTGGTGGTGCTACTGAACGCCCGGCTCTACACCCGGCCCCTGCGCCGCACCCTCTGGGTCGGCGCGGCCCTCCTCGGCCTCGGCTGGCTCTACCTGTCGATGATCTCGCAGGCCGGCACCCCGATCGCCTTCCTGCCCGAAGACCTCGACCTCTTCGACGTGCCGGGCGGCATCCTCGTGGTCTTCGTCTCCGTGGTCTTCGTCAATGCACCCACGGTCTTCCGCATCGTCCGCGGCCTCGCCATGGACATCAAGACGCGGGACTACGTCGCCGCCGCCCGGACCCGCGGCGAAGGCGCTTGGTACATCATGCTGTGGGAGATCCTGCCCAATGCCCGCGGCCCGCTGATCGTCGATTTCTGCCTGCGCATCGGCTACACCACGATCCTTCTCGGCACGCTCGGTTTCTTCGGCCTCGGCCTGCCGCCCGACAGCCCGGACTGGGGCAGCACGATCAACCTCGGGCGGCGGCTTCTGTCGATCTACCCCCATGCCGCTCTGGTGCCGGCCTTCGCGCTTCTCAGCCTCGTCCTCGGCCTCAACCTGCTCGCCGACGGGCTGCGCGAGGAAAGCCTGCGCGATTGACCGCGCCCCTTCATGTTTCGAAAAATACTCCGGGGGTCCGGGGGCTGGCCCCCGGCTCCGTTTCACGCCAGCGCCGCGCCAGGAGGTCCTGATGACCGCCACCGACCAGCCGATCCTCGAGATCGACGATCTCTCGATCTCCTTCTTCACCCGCGACGGCGAGATCCCGGCCGTGATGAATTTCTCCGCCCGCGTCATGCCCGGCCAGGCGCTGGGCCTCGTCGGGGAATCGGGCTGCGGCAAATCCACCGTGGCGCTTGGCGTGATGCAGGATCTGGGCACCAACGGCCGCGTCACCGGCGGCGCCATCCGCTTTCGCGGACGCGATCTCACGCAAATGACCCCGAAGGAGCTGCGCGCGATCCGCGGCAGCGAGATCGCGATGATCTACCAGGAGCCGATGGCCTCCCTGAACCCCGCGATGCGGATCGAGCAGCAGCTGATCGAGGTGCCGATGATCCACGAGGGGCTGGGCCGCGCCGAGGCCCGGGCTCGCGCGCTCGAACTGGTGGGGGATGTCCGCCTGCCCGACCCCGAGCGCATCCTGCGTGCCTATCCGCACCAGCTCTCGGGCGGGCAGCAGCAGCGCATCGTCATCGCCATGGCACTGATGAGCAAGCCGGCCCTCCTCATCCTCGACGAGCCGACGACGGCGCTCGACGTCACCGTCGAGGCGGCGGTGATCGACCTGCTGCGCGAGCTGGGGACCAAGTACGGCACCTCGATGCTCTTCATCAGCCATAACCTCGGCCTCGTCCTCGAGACCTGCGACCAGATCTGCGTGATGTACTCCGGCGAGGCGGTGGAGCGCGGGCAGATCGCCGATGTCTTCGACAAGATGCGCCATCCCTACACGCAGGCGCTCTTCCGCTCGATCCCGCTGCCCGGCGCGAACAAGGAAAGCCGCCCGCTCGTCCCGATCCCCGGCAACTTTCCCCTCCCGCACGAGCGCCCGCCCGGCTGCAATTTCGGCCCGCGCTGCGATTACTTCGCCGAGGGGCGCTGCGACGCCAGCAAGATCGCGATGGACCGGGTCCCGGACGAGGCGCTGCACGAAAGCCGCTGCCTCCGCTGGGACGAGATCGACTGGGACGCGCCGCCGCAGACCGCCGTGCACAAGCCGAAAACCGAGATCGGCGAGGTCGTGCTCGAAGTGCGGGACCTGCAGAAGTACTACGAGGTCTCCAGCGGCGCGCTGGGCGGCGGCGCGGCGCGAGTGGTCAAGGCCAACGAATCCCTCTCCTTCGTGGCGCATGAAAGCGAGACTCTCGCCATCGTCGGCGAGTCGGGCTGCGGCAAATCGACCCTCGCCAAGGTGCTCATGGGGCTCGAGGTGGCGACGCGGGGCGGCGTGGCCATGGCCGGGCAGGAGATCGCGGATACGCCGATCCAGTCCCGCGGGACGAAGACCATCGCCGACCTGCAGATGATCTTCCAGAACCCCTTCGACACGCTCAACCCCTCGATGACCATCGGGCGGCAGATCATCCGCGCGCTCGAGATCTTCGGCGTTGGCAGGACCGGGGCCGAGCGGCGCGAAAGGATGCTCGAGCTGCTGGATCTGGTAAAGTTGCCGCGCGCCTTCGCCGCCCGCAAGCCGCGCCAGCTTTCGGGCGGGCAGAAGCAGCGTGTCGGGATCGCCCGCGCCTTCGCCGGCGACGCGCGCATCGTCATCGCGGACGAGCCCGTGAGCGCGCTCGACGTCAGCGTGCAGGCCGCCGTCAGCGACCTTCTGATGGACATCCAGCGCGAGAAGAAGACCACGCTCCTCTTCATCAGCCACGACCTGTCGATCGTGCGCTATCTCGCCGACCGGGTGCTGGTGATGTACCTCGGCCATGTCGTCGAGATCGGCACGACGGAGCAGATCTTCGCGCCGCCCTACCACCCCTATACCGAGGCGCTGCTCTCGGCGGTGCCGATTGCCGACACCTCCATCAAGAAGAAGCACATCGTCCTCGAGGGCGAGGTGCCGAGCGCGATGGACCCGCCGCCGGGCTGCCCCTTCCAGACCCGCTGCCGCTGGAAATCGAAGGTCCCGGGCAACAGGTGCGAGACCGAGCTGCCGCCTCTCCGGACCCTGGCCACGGGGCACCAGAGCCTGTGCTGGCTGGACGAGGCCGAGCGTGCCGTGATGGAGCCAGTGATCCAGACCGCCGCCCCCTAGGGGCAGGAAATGATAAGCAGCGGGAACCGGCAGCCGCTGCACGACCTTGTGAAGTCATGACAGATCAAAAACTCGGTTGGGCCGTTCCGGTCATGCGCGCGGGCTTCGTCGGACGAGGCCTGATGAATCTCACCATCGGTATACTGGGCTTCTTGGCGGCGCGCTCCGGCAGCACGCCCGAGGGGACCAGCGATGCCCTCGAACGGCTCGAAGGGCAGCCCTGGGGCGTCGCCGCGCTCCTGGTGATCGCTCTGGGCCTGCTGGCCTACGGCATCTGGCGCCTCGCCGCCGCCTTCTGGGACCTCGAGGCCTATGGCACAGAGGCGAAGGGCATGATCGCCCGCGCCGGGCAGACCGTCACTGGCGTGATCCACATTGGCCTCGCCGCGGTCGCGGCAGCGGTGGTCTTCGGCAGCGGCGGCTCCGGCGGCGGCTCCAGTATCGAGGACTGGACTGCGCGCATCATGGGCTGGCCCTTCGGCCAGTGGATCGTCGGCATCGCCGGCGCAATCGCAGCGGCTGCGGGCCTTTATTACATCTACAAGGGCATCAGCGAGAAATACATGCGCATGCTGCGCTCCAAGCCGCTGACGCTGCGCCTGCGCCCGCTGCTGACCGCCGGCCTCGCCGCGCAGGGCGTGGTCATCACGATCATCGGCGGCCTTCTCGTCTATGCCGCCTGGACCACCAATCCGCAGGAGGCCGGCGGCCTTGGCGATGCCTTCACCTGGCTGCGCGATCAGCCCTACGGCCTCTGGCTGGTCATGGCGCTGTCGCTGGGTCTTTGCGCCTTCTGCGTCTTCTGCCTCGTGAATGCGGCCTACCGCATCATCCCGCGTCTCGGCACCGACGACGTCGAAACCCTGGCCTCGAAGATCGAAGCCAAGGCCAAATCGGCCTAACGCCCGAGAATCGCGAGGACATAGCCCTCTGTCTCGGCGTAGGGCGGTATGCCGCTGTAGCGGCGTACCGCCTCCGGCCCGGCGTTATAGGCGGCCAGCGCCAGCCGCCAATCCCCGAAGGCATCGAACTGCATCCGCAAGTAGCGCGCCCCGCCGTCGAGGTTCTGCTCGGGATCGGTGGGGTCCACGCCCATCATCTGCGCGGTCCCCGGCATAAGCTGCGCCAGACCCAGCGCCCCGACCCGGCTGACGGCGGCGGCATTCCAGCCGCTTTCCTGCTGCACCAGCCGAAGGAAGAGGTCGGCGGGCACGCCGTGCCGCCGCGCCGCGGCCTGCGCCAGGGACAGGTATGGTCCGCTATAGCGACCGGCATAGCGCGGCACACCGGCCAGTCCCGCCGGCGCCTCGCTCCGCTCGGGCTGCAATCGGCTGGACCCCGCGTATTGCTGCGCGGCTCGCCCGTCGAGAAACGAGAAGCGATCGGCAAGGCTGGAGCTGGCCGACATGGTCGAGACCGAGTCGGCCAAGACAGGGCCCGGCAGGACCAGAAACCCCAACAGGGCTGCGCGCGTGATCGGCTTCATAGGCAGTTCCCGTCCTTGCGCGGCGGCCTGCCCCTGTCGAGGCGCCCGCCATCGTCGCGGCGAAGACTACCCGATCCCGCTGCGGAAGCCACCCCCTGCCGCGTTTAGCCCCTGTTAACCGCGCGGCGAAGACCTTAGGCTTCCGCCTCGAAGCCGGCCGGGCCGGCACCCACGGACGCAAGACAATCAGGGGGACAGCACATGGCCGGATCGGTCAACAAGGTGATCCTGGTCGGCAATCTCGGGCGCGACCCCGAGGTTCGGACCTTTCAGAACGGCGGCAAGGTGGTGAACCTGCGGATCGCCACATCCGAGCGCTGGCGCGATCGCAGCACCGGCGAGAACCGTGAGCGCACGGAATGGCACTCGGTCGCCATCTTCAACGAGAACCTCGGGCGGATCGCCGAGCAATACCTCAAGAAGGGCTCGAACGTGTACCTCGAGGGCCAGCTCGAGACCCGTAAATGGCAGGACCAGAACGGCCAGGACCGCTACTCGACCGAGGTCGTGCTGCGCAACTTCCGCGGTGAACTGACGCTTCTGGGCGGCCGCGGCGATGGCGGCGGCGGCGGTGGCGGCGGCTACGACGGTGGCGGCAGCTCGGGCGGTGGCGGCTATGGCGGCGGCTACGACGACCGCGGCGGCAACGACGGCGGCTACGGCGGCGGCAATTCCGGCGGCGGATCCGGCTCCGGCTCGGGCGGCGGCGGCGGCCGCGGCGATCTCGACGACGAGATCCCGTTCTGATCGAACGTCTTCGCGCCCGCCCATCGGCGGGCGCGGACCCTCAGCCGATCTTCCCGGCGGGCAGCAGGGCCGGACGGTTGACCGTGCCGCCGCCGATCGCGGCCCGGACGCCGGTGGTGCCCGGCGCGGTGGTCGGCATCCCGCGGGTGACCCGCACGGCGAGATAGGCCATCGACTGAGCCTCGATCATGTCGCCGTCGAGGCCCAGATCCTCGACCGGCTCGACCGGGCAATCGGCCCCGGCGGCGATCATCTCCATCAGCACCGGGTTACGCCGTCCGCCCCCCGAGACGAGGATTCGCCGCGGCGGCTGCGGCGCAAGCTCCAGCCCCGCCATCACGCCCGCGGCCGAACAGGCACAGAGCGTTGCGGCGGCATCGGCATCGGACAGATCCGCGACCGCGTCGATCATCCAGGCGAAGGTGCCGCGATCAAGCGTCTTGGGCGCCATGCGCGTGAAGTAGCGGTCTTGCAGGAAGTGCTCCACCACGCCCTCGGCGACGGTACCCCCGCGCGCAAGAACGCCGTCCTCGTCGCAGGCACGCCCGATCCTCGTCCGCACCAGATCGTCCACCAGCGCCGTCGCCGGACCCGCATCGAAGGCCAGGAGTGCGCCCTCGTCCTGCGGCCGCGGCACCGTAGGATCGACCAGCGTCAGCTTGGCGATGCCGCCGAGGTTCAGCACCGCCACCGGCCCCTCGAGGTCCAGGTACCGCGCCAGGGCCCAGTGGTAGAAGGCCGCCATCGGCCCCCCCTCGCCGCCCATCTGTACGTCCGCGCTGCGAAAGTCCGAGACCACGGGCAGGCCCATCAGCTGGGCCAGCGCCTGCCCGTCGCCGATCTGCAGCGTGCCGCTTCCGCGCGGATCATGGATCAGGGTCTGGCCGTGGAAGCCGATCAGCTCGAGCCCCTCGAACTGGCTGAGCAGCTCTCCATGGGCGGCGGTGACGACGCGGGCGGCCGAGACGACATGCGGCCCCTCCCATTCCCCGAGCGCCGCGCGCAGCACGCTGCGCTCGCCCTCGGTATAGGGGCGGTAACCGCTCCCGCCGATGGAATAGAGCTTCTCCCCGTCGGTTTCGATCACCGCGGCGTCGACGCCGTCGAAGGCCAGGCCCGACATCGCCCCGAGCACCCGCATTCCGCCTGACTGCAACATCGTCTTTCCCAACCTTCTCCGGTTCCCTATAGAGTGCAGCGTCAATCACAGGGGCACAAGCATGACCTACCACCCCAAGTCCGAGTTCATGGCGACGATCATGGAGCGCGGCTTCATCGCCGATTGCACGGATTACCAGGCGCTGGACGAAGCGCTCTCGACCGGGGTGGTGACCGCCTATATCGGCTATGACGCGACGGCGGCCTCGCTGCATGTCGGGCACCTGCTGAACGTCATGCTGCTACGCTGGTTTCAGAAGACCGGGCACCGTCCGATCACGCTGATGGGCGGCGGCACCACGAAGATCGGCGACCCCTCCTTCCGTTCGGACGAGCGGCCGCTGCTGGACGATGCCGCCATCGCCAGCAACATCGCCGGCATGCAGGCGGTGCTGAACCGCTACCTCGCCTATGGCGAGGGGCCGACGGATGCCTTGCTGCTGAACAACGCCGACTGGCTGGACGGGCTGGAATACATCAAGTTCCTGCGCGACGTGGGCCGGCATTTCAGCGTCAACCGCATGCTGTCCTTCGAGAGCGTGAAAAGCCGGCTCGACCGCGAGCAGTCGCTCTCGTTCCTCGAGTTCAACTACATGATCCTGCAGGCCTACGACTTCATGGAGCTGAACCGCCGCCACGGCTGCCTGCTGCAGATGGGCGGGTCGGACCAGTGGGGCAATATCGTCAACGGCGTCGACCTGACCCGCCGGATGAGCGAGCGCGAGATCTTCGGCCTGACGACGCCGCTGCTGACGACCTCGGACGGGCGCAAGATGGGCAAATCCGCCGGCGGCGCGATCTGGCTGAACGAGGCGATGCTCAGCCCCTATGGCTTCTGGCAGTTCTGGCGCAACACCACCGATGCCGATGTCGGGCGCTTCCTCAAGCTTTATACCGAGATCGACGTCGAGGAATGCGACCGCCTCGGCGCCCTTGGCGGCTCCGAGATCAACGCCGCGAAGATCACGCTCGCCAACGAGGTCACGGCCCTGCTTCATGGGCGCGCGGCGGCCGAGGCGGCAGAGGCCACGGCCCGCGAGGTCTTCGAGAAAGGCGGCGTCGGGGATGATCTGCCGAAACTCACGCTGAGCGCCGAGGATATTGGCGACGGCATCTCGATCGCGCAGCTTCTGGTGCGCGCCGGCCTTGCCGGATCGGGCAAGGAGGCGCGGCGGCTGCTGACCGAAGGCGGCGCGAAGATGGACGATGCCCCGATCGCCGATCCGGGGCTGATGCTGGACGAGGCGGCGCTGTCCACGCCGGTCAAGCTTTCGGCCGGCAAGAAGCGGCACGCGCTGGTGCAGATCGGCTGAGCGCGCGCTGGCCGGCGCCGCGGGAGCGGGGGTTTCACACCCCCGCGCCCCCGTGGAGTATTTGAAGAAACATGAAGGGGGCGGCGCCGCAGGACCCGATACGGCGCCGCGAGACTGGAGGCCGCGATGTCGAAAACCCTCCTCGATCGCTGCGAGGCCGGCGGCCTGCGCCTGACGGACCAGCGCCGCACCGTGGCGCGGGTGCTGGACGCGGCCGCCGATCACCCGGACGTCGAGGAGCTGCATTCCCGCGCCGCCGCCGTCGATCCGCGCATCTCGATCGCGACGGTCTATCGCACGGTCAAGCTGTTCGAGGAGAATGGTTTGCTGGAGAAGCGCGATTTTGGCGACGGGCGCGCCCGCTACGAGACCACCGACGGCGCGCATCACGACCACCTGATCGACATGGAGACCGGGGCGGTCATCGAGTTCGTCGATCCCGAGATCGAGGCGCTGCAGGAGAAAATCGCGGCGCGGCTGGGCTATCGCCTCGTGGGTCACAGGCTGGAGCTTTACGGGCGGCCCGTCCGGGGCCGCGGCTTGAAAAAGGACTGAGCCTCGGGCATCAGCGAGACAACCGCAAAGGGGGCTTTCATGAGCACGATCATCGACATTCACGGCCGCGAGATTCTCGACAGCCGCGGCAACCCGACCGTCGAGGTCGACGTCACGCTGGAGGACGGCTCCATGGGCCGCGCCGCCGTGCCGTCGGGCGCTTCGACCGGCGCCTACGAGGCTGTCGAACGGCGCGACGGCGATGCCGCCCGCTACAAAGGCAAGGGTGTGCGCGAGGCCGTCGCGGCCGTCAACGGCGAGATTGCCGAGGCGCTTCTGGGCACGGACGCGACCGAGCAGACCGGCATCGACCGCATGATGATCGAACTGGACGGCACCGAGAACAAGGGCCGACTGGGCGCCAATGCCATCCTCGGCGTCTCGCTCGCCTGCGCGAAGGCGGCCGCGGAGTTCACCATGCAGCCGCTCTACCGCTACGTCGGCGGCACCAGCGCCACCACCCTGCCGGTGCCGATGATGAACATCATCAACGGCGGCGAGCATGCCGACAACCCGATCGACATTCAGGAATTCATGATCGCCCCCGTGGCCGCGCAGACGATGCAGGACGCGGTGCGCATGGGCTCCGAGATCTTCCATACGCTCAAGAAAGAGCTGTCGACCGCCGGCTTCTCGACCGCCATCGGCGACGAGGGCGGCTTTGCCCCTGCCCTGTCCTCGACCCGCGAGGCGCTCGACTTCATTCTGCGCGCCGTGGAAAAGGCCGGCTACACGCCGGGCGAGCAAATGAAGATCGCGCTCGATTGCGCGGCGACCGAGTATTTCAAGGACGGCAAATACGTCATGGCCGGCGAGGGGCGCACCCTTTCGAGCGAGGAGACGGTGCGCTACCTGCAGGACCTAGCCGGCGACTACCCGATCTTCTCGATCGAGGACGGCATGTCCGAGGACGACTGGGACGGCTGGAAGATGCTGACCGATGCGCTTGGCGACAAGGTCCAGCTGGTGGGCGACGATCTCTTCGTCACCAATCCGGTGCGTCTGAAGGACGGCATCCAGCGCGGCGTCGGCAATTCCCTGCTGTGCAAGGTGAACCAGATCGGCACGCTGACCGAGACGCTCGAGGCCGTCTCCATGGCGCAGCGCGCGGGCTATACCGTGGTGATGTCGCACCGCTCGGGCGAGACCGAGGATGCGACAATCGCCGATCTCGCCGTCGCGACGAACTGCGGGCAGATCAAGACCGGCTCGCTCTCGCGCTCCGACCGGATGGCCAAGTACAATCAGTTGATCCGGATCGAGGAGATGCTGGGCGAAAGCGCGCATTACGCCGGCACGTCGATCCTGAAGGCCTGATCGACCGAGACCGGCCGCGGCAGGCGCCGCGGCCGGTTCTGGGGGCCGTCGTCCTTCTGGCAGGAGCGCCCCTATGTGCGGGACGACGCGATCGTCCCGCGCTGGGCCGAGGTGACGGAGCCCCGTTTCATTTCTAGACACTTGAGGCGCCGCAAGCAGCGGAGCCGTCAGCCCGTCTAGACCTCGCGCCCGTCGTTGACCTGCTGCAGCACCGTTTCCGTGAGCTCGGAGAGAGAAAAGGGCTTCGGCAGGAAGGTCGAATTCGAGACCCGTCGCTGCTGCTCGCCGGCGTGATCCTCGGCATAGCCCGACATGAAGACGACGCGTGTGCCGGGCCGGTCCTCGAGGGCCTCTCGGACCCAGGTCGGGCCGTCCTTGCCCGGCATCACGACGTCGGAGACGATGACGTCGACATGCACCTCCGGATCGGAGAGCGTCTCCAGCGCCTCTTCCGCGCTTTCGGCCTCGATCACCGAAAGGCCGCGCAGGCGCAGCGCCCGGCTGGCAAAGGCCCGGACCGGCGCCTCGTCCTCGACCAGCAGGATGACCCCGTCCACCTGCTGGCCTGCGCGGTCCCCATCGTCGCCGAGGCCCGGGACTGCCTCGTGATCCTCCGGCTGCAGCTCCTGTCCGGGGAAGTAGAGCGTGAAGGTCGTGCCGAGGCCAACTTCGCTGTCGGCAAAGATATAGCCGCCCGTCTGCTTGACGATGCCATAGGCGGTCGAGAGGCCGAGACCGGTCCCCTCCCCCACCTTCTTGGTGGTGTAGAAGGGTTCGAATATCTTCGGCAGGCGTTCGGCCGGAATGCCGTGGCCTGCGTCGATCACCCGGATCGCCACCCAGTCTCCGACGGTCAGGGTCGCCCGGTCGCGGGTCAAAGGCTGATCGAAGCGCTCGTTGACGGTCTCGATCCGGATTTCGCCGCCGCCGGGCATCGCGTCGCGGGCATTCACCACCAGGTTCATCAGCACCTGTTCAAGCTGCCTCTTGTCGGCGCGGATGGGGCGCAGGGCCGGGTCGTGGTGCAGCGACAGCGTCACCTTCTCGCCGACAAGGCGGTTCAGCAGATGCGTCAGGTCGGCGAGGGTGTCGCGCAGGTCCAGGGTCTCTGGCACCAGCGTTTGTTTGCGCGAGAAGGCGAGCAACTGGCCGACGAGGCTGGCGGCGCGGTTGGTGTTCTGGTGGATCTGCACGAGGTCGGGGTAGTCCCGGTCGGAACTGTCGTGGCGCAGCATCAGAAGATCGCAATGCCCGGAGATCGCGGTCAGAAGATTGTTGAAATCATGCGCGACGCCACCGGCAAGCTGCCCCACGGCCTGCATCTTCTGGGCCTGGACGAACTGGGCCTCGAGCGACTTGTGCTCGGTTTCGTCGCGGATCACCGCGACTACCTCATCGCTGCGCGGTCTGCGGGCGTCTGGCCGCGGCAGGGGCGCGAGAGAGATCGAGACCTGCCGGTCCTGGTGCGGCGCCGCGCAGCGCAGCAGCTGCGGGCCGGGCAGGTCGCGCCCCTCGGCGGCTTCCTGCAGCCAGTCGGTGATGGCGCGGCCCAGCCCCTCGAACCGCTGGGCCATGGTGGCATCGGCGGTCAGGGGGTCAGGCAACAGCTGCCGTGCGGCCGCATTGGCATCCAGGATACGACCGCTCGTCGCCAGCCGCAGCAGCGGCACGGGGAGACCCGCCATGGCGTTCCAGGCCGGATCGGTCTCTGCCCCGCGGCCGCTGGGCCCCTCCTCCACGGCGGCGGGCCGCGGCGCCTCGGCGCCGGGCAGCAGGTAGATCTCGCGCCTGCCGCCACCAAGCGGGATCTCGGCGACGAGGCAGGCGATGGCGCCCCCCGGCGCCGCGATGGAGATGGTCTCGCCCCCCGAAACGCCGCCCGCGGCGACACCGTCGAGCGTGCGCGGGCGGGTGCCGATCAACCGGCGCGCGGCTTCGTTCATGAAGAGGATCGCGCCGCCCTCGCCGGCCGTCAGCATCGGCAAGCCGAGGGCATCGGCAGCGCGGCCCGTGCCGGCGGATTCGGCCGCATCGGCAAGCCGCCAGATGGTAAGCCCGGCCTCCAGCCGCTGCGCCGAGAGCCGCAGCGTTCCACGCCCGGTGACGATGGTCTCCTGCGCCCCGCCCTGCCTGGCCGCCCGATCCAGAAGCCGCTGAAGCACGGTATCGGGGCTCGCGAAAAGGTCCGAGAGGATCTGCGACAGAAGGCCCGCCCCCCTGCCGCCAAAGCGGTCCTCGGCCGCGCGGTTGCGGCGGATCACGCGGCCGTCGTCATCCGTCAGGAAGGCGGGCGACTCGTCGGCCTGCACGACACCGCCGAGCATGGCGATCAGCCTGCCGCGGCGGCGGCGGCGCAGCGCAGCCGCCGCCAGCACGAAAAGCACGACTGCCGCGAGCATGCCGCCCGCCAGGAGCAGCGAGGCCCTGTAGGGCGAGGCTGGTGGCAAGAGCGGCATTGCCACGAGGGCGAGCCCAGAGAGCAGCCCGATCAGCAACAAGCGCGCCGGGGCAAGGGCTTCTCCCCTTCCCCAGCGTCGACCCGGCCTGGAAAATTCAGCATCCAGCACATCAAGACCCATTCGCTGACCACACCGACATGAGGCAGGAAATTGGCTAATGCCGGGTTAATCACCGCGGGCGGCGCAGGAGACGAGAGCGATTTCCGACAATCGCAACCTAGAGGCGATAATCCCTAGAATTCAATCTTTTTTGAGGATCGACAGGAAGAAGCCGTCACCGCTATCGTCGGGGAGGCGACGCCAAGCCAGCGCGGCACGCCAGCCGGGGTTGCGCGACAGGAAGGCCGCGATGCGCGCCTCGTTCTCTTCGGCCAGGATCGAGCAGGTGGCATAGGCCAGAACGCCGCCCTGCCTCACCCGGCCCGCCGCGGTATCGAGGATCTCGTCCTGCAGGCGCAGCAGATCCTCCAGCCGCTCGGGCGTCAGCCGCCACTTGGCATCGGGCGCCCGGCGCCAGGTGCCGCTGCCCGAGCAGGGGGCATCGACGAGCACGAGGTCGGCCATCGGCGCGGCGCCGGGGGCTGCAAGATCGATGGTGACGCCGGCGCGGGCGGCCCGCGGGGCGATGTCGGCCATGCGGGCCGGGTCCGCGTCATGGGCGGTGACCTGCACCTGCGCGAGGGCAGCCATGGCAAGCGCCTTGCCGCCGCCCCCGGCGCAGAAGTCCAGAACCTCCAACCCGTCGCGCAGCGGCAGGCGGAGGACGGCCTCCTGGCTGGCGGCATCCTGCAGCTCCACCAGGCCGGAGGCATAGGCCGCGCTATTGCGGATGCGGCGGGCGCCGTGCGTCACTCGAAGGGCCGTGCGGACGGGGTGCGGGAGGGCGTCGATGCCATCCTGATCCAGCGCCTGCGCCGCCTCCTCGCGGGTGCCGCGACCCGGATTGACGCGCAGCGTCACCGGCGCCCGGTCGCGCAGCGCCAGGGCCGCGGTTTCGGCATCCGGACCGAGCGCGGCCTGCAGCCGCGGCCAGAGCCAGTCGGGCATGTCGAGGCGCAGGGCATCGGGCATGGCGCCGGGTTCGGGCGCCAATTCCTCTGGCGCCAGTGGCGCGGGGGCATGCCCCGTGCCGGTGAACAGCGCCTCCACCTCGGCGCTCTGCTGCCGCAGCAGCCCGAGGATCAGCCCGCGCCCGCTCTCTGCGCCGCCCATCCAGGCGGCCGAGCGGCGCCGCCGCAGCGCGTCGAAGACGTGATCGCGCACGGCGGCCCGGTCGCCCGACCCGGCGAAGCGACTGGAGCGGGCCCAGCCGGTCAGCGCCCTTTCGGCGGCCATGCCGCCGAGGATGGCGTCCAGGATCTCGATCGCGGCGGAGAGGCGCGCGGCGGGGGTCATCGGGGGCCTACCCGATCCGGTAGTTCGGCGGCTCGCGCGTGATCTGCACGTCGTGGACGTGGCTTTCCGAGAGACCCGCATTGGTGATCTTCACGAAGTCGCAGTTGCCCCGCATCGCGGTGACCGTGCCATGGCCGGTATAGCCCATCGCCGCCCGCAGCCCGCCGACGAGCTGGTGGATCACCGCATTGGCGCTGCCCTTGTAGGGCACCTGCCCCTCGATCCCCTCGGGCACCAGCTTGTCGCTGGCGGCATCCTTCTGGAAATAGCGGTCGGCACTGCCGCGGGCCATGGCGGCCAGGCTGCCCATGCCGCGATAGGCCTTGTAGCTGCGGCCCTGGAACAGGATCACCTCGCCCGGGCTCTCGTCGGTGCCGGCGATCATGCTGCCGACCATGGCGCAGGAGGCGCCCGCCGCGATGGCCTTGGCGAAATCGCCCGAGAACTTGATGCCCCCGTCCGCGATGACCGGCACATCGCCCGCCGCGGCGGCGCAGTCCATGACCGCCGTCAGCTGCGGCACGCCGACGCCGGCGACCATCCGCGTCGTGCAGATCGAGCCGGGGCCGATGCCGACTTTGATGCCGTCGGCGCCCGCCTCGATCAGCGCCCGCGTCGCGGCGCCGGTGGCGACGTTGCCGGCGATCACCTGCACCTGCGGCGCATGGGCCTTGAGACGCTCGACCGCCTTGGCAACGCCCTCGGAATGGCCATGGGCGGTATCGATCACCACCACGTCGACGCCGGCCTCGATCAGCGCGGCGGACCGCTCGAACCCGGCATCGCCGGTGGTCGAGGCGGCGGCGACGCGCAGGCGCCCCAGCTCGTCCTTGCAGGCCACCGGGTTCAGCACCGCCTGCTCGCTGTCCTTGAGGGTCAGCAGGCCGGTCAGCTTGCCCCCCTTGTCGGTGACGAGCAGCTTCTCGATCCGGCGCTGCTTCATCAGGTTGCGCGCTTCCTCGCGGTCCACCGGCTCGGTCAGGATCGCGAGGCCCTCGGCGGTCATCATCGCGCGCACGGGCGTATCGTCATGCTCGGCAAAGCGCATGTCGCGGTTGGTGACGATGCCGACGACGCGGCCATCGGCCTCGACCACCGGAAAACCGGTGACGTTGTAGCGCTCCATCAGCGCGCGGGCATCGCCCAGCGTCTGCTCGGGCGTCAGGGTGATCGGCTTGTAGACGATGCCCGAGACGAAGCGCTTGACCTTGCGAACCTCGTCGGACTGCTGCTCGACCGTCAGGTTGCGGTGGATCACGCCGATCCCGCCGGCCTGCGCCATGCAGATGGCCATGCGCGCCTCGGTCACCGTGTCCATCGCGCTCGACAGGAGCGGGATGTTCAGCTCGATCCCGCGCGTCAGCCGCGTACGGGTATCGGCGGTCGAGGGCAGGACCGAGGAGGCCGCCGGCACCAGAAGCACGTCGTCGAAAGTCAGAGCCTCGCGGATTTCCATTGCCGTCACTCCTTGTCTGCGCCCGGATGCAAGCGCGCTTACTCCATGCGCCGGGCAGGCGCAAACGCCGCCGCGGGATCCAGCGGCAGCGGGAACGCTGGGAGCCGACAAAAGGTTAAGATGCCGGACCAAGAACACGAGGACCCGCGTCATGCATGTCGCAGCCCCCCTGACCGCCCTGCTCTCGCTGAGCCTTCTCGCCGCGGTGCCCGCACAGGCCCAGACCGCCGAGGCCGCCCCCCTGGACGAGAGCAACACCGTGGTCGTCAATGCCAAGGACAGCCCCGAGCTGTCGCGCCTTGCCGCCGCGATCGAGATCGCTGGCATGGCCGAGGGGCTCGAGGGGCCCGGCCCGCTGACGCTCTTCGCCCCCGTCGATGCAGGATTCGAGGCGTTGCCGGAGGGCAGCTGGGACAGCCTGAACGATCCGGCCAACCGCGATTCGCTCGTCGCCCTGATCGGCGGCCATGTCGTCGAGGGTGCCCTGACGACGGAAGCTCTGTCTGCCCTGCTGGCCGAGGAGGAGGACGGCGTGCTGGCCCTGCCCAGCATCGCCGGCACGCCGCTATTCGTGGCGCAGGGAGAATCCGGCCTGACGGTCACGACCGACCCCGAGGGTGCGGCACAGGCGACCTGGATCGCCGCCGATATCGCCTCCTCCAACGGTGTGCTGCACGAGATCGACGCCGTGCTGCTGCCGGCGCAGGACGCGGCGGCAGACTAGCCGCCCCTTGCAAGGGGGCTGCGCTTGGGCTAATCGGGCGCAGCCTTTGCGGGTATGATGTAATGGTAGCCTGTCAGCTTCCCAAGCTGAACGCGCGGGTTCGATTCCCGCTACCCGCTCCAGCCTCCTCCTGATTGCCGAACTTACGTTCCAGCCGTTCGCCGGACGCGGCTACGCGCGCCAGAGCCGGCTGGATCAAAGATTTCATTCGCGTCACCCTGTGGCGAGGACGCAAACTAAACTCTGCGGCCTTTCGTTCTTCCTGTATCGCTCCGAGCTGGTCGGGGCATGACAGGGAGAAACACATGAAACGCTTCACCACCGCAAGCTTCGCACTGCTGCTCGGAACCGCTGCTCTGCCCGCGCTGGCGCAGGACAACCCGATGGTCGGCGGCGCCGAGATGTTCCCGGACAGCACCATCGTCGAGAACGCGGCGAACTCTGCCGATCACACCACGCTCGTCGCGGCGGTTCAGGCCGCTGGCCTGGCCGAGACGCTGTCGGGTGACGGTCCCTTCACCGTCTTCGCACCGACCAACGAGGCCTTCGAAGCCCTGCCCGAAGGCACGGTCGACACGCTGCTGATGCCCGAGAACAAGCAGATGCTGACCGACATCCTGCTGTGCCATGTCGTCGATGCGGAGGTCTTCTCGACCGACATCGCCGGCATGATCGAGGATGACGGCGGCATGCACGAGGTCCAGACCATGGGCCCCTGCGTCCTCGAGGCCGCGATGGACGGCGACGCGCTGACGCTCACGGACGAGAACGGCACGGTCGCGACCGTGACCCAGGCCGATGTGGATCAGTCCAACGGCGTCATCCACGTGATCGACGCTGTCCTGACGCCCGCAAGCTAAGACACGACAAAGGGCCGGAGCGATGCTCCGGCCCTTTTTCCTTGCCTGACGTGCAGGCGTGGCGGCTGTCTCAGACGCCCTGCTTGCGCAGGAAATCAACCAGCTGCGCGGTGGAGCCGTCCTTGCCCGCCGCCGACTGCTCGCCGTCGACCATGGGCTGCAGCGCCGTCGCCAGCTCTTTCCCCAGCTCCACGCCCCATTGGTCGTAGGAGTTGATGCCAAGGATCGCGCCCTCGACGAAGACGCGGTGCTCGTAGAGCGCCACGATCATGCCGAAGACCTCGGGCGTCAGCTTCGGATAGGCCAGCGTGGTCGAGGGGCGGTTGCCCTCGAAGACGCGGTGGCTTGCCTGCCGCTCCAGCTCGTCGCCGGTCAGGCCCTTCTTCTCCATCAGCCCGCGCGCGACATCCATGTCGCGGCCCTTCATCAGCGCCTCGGACTGCGCGAGGCAGTTGGCGACCAGCATGCGGTGCTGATGCTCCAGCCCCTCTTCATGGCCCTGCGCCGCCACGAGGAACTCGCAGGGAATGACCCGCGTGCCCTGATGGATCAGCTGGTAGAAGGCGTGCTGGCCGTTGGTCCCGGGCTCGCCCCAGACGACGGGGCCGCTGTCGTAGGGCAGCGGCTTGCCGTCCATGCTGACGCGCTTGCCGTTGCTCTCCATCTCCAGCTGCTGGAGGTAGGCCGGCAGCCGCGCGAGGCGGTTGTCGTATGGCAGCACGGCGCGGGTGGCATGGCCCAGAACCTGATTGTGCCAGAGGCCGACCAGCGCCAGCAGCGCCGGCATGTTCTCGTGCCATTCAGCCTGGCGGAAGTGCCGGTCCATCGCCTGGCCGCCGCGCAGGAAGGCGCGGAAGGCGTCGCCGCCGATGGCGATCATCAGGCTCAGCCCGATCGGGCCCCACATGGAATAGCGCCCGCCGACCCAATCGGCGAAACCGAAGACGCGCGAGGGGTCGATCCCGAAGTCCGAGGTCTTGTCGACCGCGCTCGACAGCGCGGCGAACTGCGCCGCCGGGTCAGAGACCGTCTCGCCCATCCAGGCCTTGGCGGTACGCGCATTGGCCATGGTCTCGGCGGTGGTGAAGGTCTTGGAGGCGACGATCACCAGCGTGGTCGCCGGATCGCAGGCCTGCAGCACGTCCTGGATATCCGCCGGATCGACGTTCGAGACGAAGTGGCAGCGCGGCCCGTCGTGGTAGGGCCGCAGCGCCAGCGCGCCCATCGCCGGGCCGAGGTCCGAGCCGCCGATGCCGATGTTCACGACATCGGTGATCTTGCCGCCCTGCCCCGCGAAGCTGCCAGTGCGGACGGCTTCAGAGAAGTCCTCCATCCGCTGCAGCGTCTCGAGGACCTCGGGCATGACGTCCTGGCCGTCCACCTCGACCGCGCCGCCGTCGAGGTTGCGCAGCGCGGTATGCAGCACCGCGCGACCCTCTGTCACGTTGATCGCCTCGCCGGTGAACATCGCCTCGCGCCGCTCGGCGACCTTCGCCGCCTCAAGCTGGCCGATCAGCATGTCCAGCGTTTCGGCGTCGATGTTGGTCTTGGAATAATCAAAGAGCATATCGCCGACAGAGACGGAGAACGCCTCGGCCCGGTTGTCGTCGAACAGATCCTCGATGCGGCGGGAGGCGACCGCCTCCGCCTTGGCCTTCAAAGCCTCGAACATGGTATTACTCCTTGGCCCAGTGCACGACGGCGTTCTTCAGGATGGCCGCGACCGGCGCCTCTTCGGGCGGCAGGCTGCGGGCCTTTTCCAGCGCCTCGCGCTTGGCCTCTCCGGTGATGACGATGTGCCGGCGCACCGCGTCGTTGAGCATCTTGGCAGACAGCGTGATCCGCGCCTCGGGGGCGCCGGGCGCGCGCATCGCGACCAGCGGCGCCTCGGTGGTCAGCCCCTCGGCCAGCCTGTCGGCGCCGGGAAAGAGCGAGGCGGTGTGCATGTCCGCGCCCATGCCCAGCAGCACGACGGAGATCGGGTTCAGCGCGCCAACGGCGGCGGAAAGCTCCTCCATCGCCTCTTCGGGCTGCTCCTTCGGCAGGTAGAGCGGCACGTAGGTCGCCGAGGCGGCGCGATCCGTCATCAGCCGCCGCTTCACGAGGCCAGTATTGGAGCGGGGGCTGTCCTCGGGCACCCAGCGCTCGTCCGTCAGCAGGACCTTCACCCGGTCCCAGTCCAGATCGACACTGGAGAGGCTGTCGAAGATCGGCCCGGGCGTGGTGCCGCCCGGCACCGCCAGGCTGGCGGTCTCGTCCCGGCCGAGCGCCTCGCGCAACTCGCCGGCAAGGCGGTTCGCGAGGTCGATCATCATCATCTCGGCGTCGGCGTATTCGATCAGTTCCATGACGGTATCCTTACTCGCCCGCCTTGCGCGGCTGCTGCACCGGGGGCTGGACTGGGTCGTCCTCGGGATCGTGGATGCCGCTGCCGACGGTCGTCGCGGGACCGGGCCGACGCTTGAACTCCTCGCGGATTTCGCGCCAGCGGCGACCGTCGCGATGCATGAGCATCATCGCATCCTCGGGACCCTGCGTGTCGGGATCGTAGGTCTTGGGCACGTCGTGCCGCGCCTCCCAGCCGGCGATGATCGGATCGGTCCAGGCCCAGGCGGCCTCGACTTCGTCGCCGCGCATGAAGAGCGTCTGGTTGCCGCGGATCACGTCCATGATCAGCCGCTCGTAGGCATCCGGCACCTGCTCCTGATCCGGCCCCAGCGCATCGGCGAAGGTCATGTCGAGCGGCACGTCCACCAGACGCATCCCGCCCGGCCCCGGCTCCTTGATGGTGACCTGAAGGTCCATCCCCTCGTTCGGCTGCAGCCGGATCGCGAGGATGTTGCGGTGGCGGGCCGTGTCACCCTCGAAGATCGTGTGCCCGAGGTCCTTGAAGACCACGGCGATCTCGGAGGTGCGGGCCTTCAGCCGCTTGCCGGTGCGCAGGTAGAAGGGCACGCCGGCCCAACGCCAGTTGGCGATATGGGTCTTGAGGGCGATGAAGCTCTCGGTATGGCTGCGCGGGTTCTCGACGTCGTCGCGGTAGGAGGGATCGCCCCCGGCGGCGTCGTACTGGCCGCGCACGACCTGATGCGGCTGCAGCGGTTGCAGCGCGCGGATCACCTTGAGCTTCTCGTCGCGGACCCGGTCGGCGTCGTATTGCGCCGGCGGCTCCATCGCGATCAGGCACAGAAGCTGCATCAGGTGGTTCTGCACCATGTCGCGCATCGCGCCCGACTGGTCGTAGTAGCTGCCGCGGCCACCCACGCCCACCGTCTCGGCGACGGTGATCTGGATGTGATCGACGTAGTGCGAATTCCACAGCGGCTCGAAGAGCACGTTGCCGAAGCGGACGGCCATCAGGTTCTGGACGGTTTCCTTGCCCAGGTAATGGTCGATCCGGTAGATCTGGTGCTCGCCGAAATGCGCGGCGAGATCGGCGTTCAGCTGCTGCGCCGAGGCCAGATCGCGGCCGAAGGGCTTTTCGACGACGATGCGGCTTTGCTCGTCGGCGATGGAGTGGGTGTGCAGCCGCTCCGCGAGATCGCCGAAAAGCGAGGGGCCGACCGAGAAGTAGAAGGCGCGGATCACGCCGTCGCGCATCAGCGCGGCAAGCTCGGGCCAGCCGCCGTCGCCCTTGGCGTCGATGGGCACGTAGTGCAGCCGGCCGAGGAACTGCTTCAGCCCCTCTGCATCGGCCTTCTCCTCGCCGCCGAATTCCTCGACGGCATCGGCGATGAGCTGGCGGTAGCCCTCGTCATCCATCTCGGCGCGCGCGGCGCCGATGATGCGGGCATCCTCGGGCATCTGGCCCGAGCGGAACCTGCGGAACAGGCCCGGAAGGATCTTGCGACGCGCGAGGTCGCCTGTTCCGCCGAAGATCACTAGGTCGAAGCTGTCGACCGGAATGACGCGCGAGACCATGGGGTGTTCTCCGTGGTTGCGGTGTTAGCGCTATCAGCGCTTTATGGACGCCCCGCTTTAACGGCGGGTCACGGTGCAGTCTAGGCCTCTGAGGGCCGGCGGCAACCGCATGGCGCAACGTGAGGGCTACTGCTCGAGCTCGGCGTCCCAGTAGAGGAAGTCGATCCAGCTGTCGTGCAGGTGGTTCGGCGGGAAGCGGCGCCCGGTGTTCTGCAACTCTTCCGAGGCGGGGCGGCGCGGCGCGCGGCGCAGCGAAAGCCCCGATTGCCGCAGGCTCTTGGAGCCCTTGCGCAGGTTGCAGCGCGAACAGGCGGCAACCACGTTCTCCCAGCTGGTGACCCCGCCGCGGGCGCGCGGCACCACGTGATCGAAGGTCAGATCGCCCTTCGCGCCGCAGTACTGGCAGCAAAATTCGTCCCTCAGAAAAAGATTGAAGCGCGTGAAAGCCACGCGCTTCTGGGGTTTGACGAATTCCTTGAGGACCACGACCGAGGGTATGCGTATCACCGTGGAGGGGCTGCGCACCTCGGCCTCGTATTCCGCGACGATATCGACGCGGTCGAGCCAGGCCGCCTTCACCGCCTCCTGCCAGGGCCAGAGCGACAGCGGATAATAGGAGAGCGGCCTGTAATCGGCATTGAGGACCAGCGCGGGGTGCTGGCGCAGCCCTGCCGGATCGCGCACGAAGCTGGTCCTGAAATCCGCATCCATGGAACGTCTCTCCTCGCTCAGGCGGTCCCCATCGGCACAGCCGGAGCGGGAGCCCCGCTCCTGCCGTTGGGGAACTATATCTCGCGGGTGACCTTACGCAAGCCTATAGGTCTAGCCCCGTCTTGCGCGCAGACTGCAAACCTTGGGTGACAGGGGCGTGACGCGCCCGCCTAAGCCTCCGACAGGCCCCCGGGCGTCATGCGCCAGACCCGGTCCGGATGCAGCGCGTCGCGGAAGGCCGCGTCGTGGCTGACGGCGATCAGCGCGCCGTCATAGCCCTCAAGCGCCGCCTCGAGCAGTTCGCGCGCGGCGAGGTCGAGGTGGTTGGTCGGCTCGTCCAGCAGCAAGAGCTCGGGCGGCCGGGGCCCGCCAAGCGCGAGGGCGAGGCCGGCCCGCAGCCGCTCTCCGCCCGACAGCTGCCCTGCCGGCACCGCGCCGCGCGCGGCACGGAAGTGGAACCGCGCGAGGGCGGCGGCAGCCTCCTGCCGGCTCGCCTGCGGGTGACGCGCCGCGAAAAGGTTTAGCAGGCTTTGCGCGGGGTCAAGGTCGGCCAGCGTCTGGTCCAGCCGCGCAAGATGCGGCGTCGCCACCACCCGGCCGCTGTCCAGCGGCAGCACGCCCGCAATCGCGTCCAGAAGCGTGCTCTTGCCGCTGCCATTGGCGCCGGTCAGCACGATGCGCTCCGGCCCCTTCACCACGAGCGACAGCGCCTCGAGGCGCAGCGCGCCGCGGGCCACCGTGGCGCCGTCCATCCGCAGCACCTCGCGCGTGGCGGCAAGCCCCGTGGGCGCCAGATCGAAGCGCATGGGACGTGCCCGCTCCACCGCCGCCTGCGCGCGGGTCAGCCGCTCCTGCGCCTCCTCCTGCTGGCGCTGCGCCAGCCGGGCGCCGCCCCCCGCGGCGCGCTCGGCGCTGTTCCGGCGCTTGTCCATCAGCATCTTGCCCTGGCTGCCGCTCGCCCGCTCGACCCGGCCCTGCCGGGCGCGCACCGCCCGCTTCCGGTCCGCCACGGCGGCCCGGCCAGCGGCCTCGTCCACCGCCGCCCCAGCCCGCTCGACCTCGGCCTCGCGGCGCGCCTGCGCGGCGTCCCGCTCCACGACATGGGCCGACCAGCCGCCGCCCGTCACCTGAACATCGACGGAACTGAGCGCGACGATGCGATCCATATGCTCAAGAAGGGCGCGGTCATGGCTGGCGATCAGGCTGATGCCCCGGTGCTGCCCGAGGCGGTCGAGCAGCAGCGCCCGCCCCTCGGCATCGAGATCGTTCGTCGGCTCGTCGAGAAGAAGGATATCGGGCGCATCCTCGAAGAGCGCGGCAATGGCGGCCCGGCGCCTCTGGCCGCCCGAGAGGCTGCCGAGGGGCCGGTCGAGATCGCGGGGAAGGCCGACGCGCATCAGCGCCGCGCCCAGCCGCTCTTCCAGCGTCCAGTCGACGAGGTCGGGATCCTCGGGCGCGCCGGCAAGCGCGCGCCGCAGAACCGCCAGCGCCTCGGCCGCGCCGAAAAGATCGACAAGCCGCGCGGCGGGATCTTCGGCCTGCCGCAGACGCCGCACGGCCCCGCTGGCGCTGACATGGCCGGGGCCATCGCGCAGCCCGGCGATCCGGTCAATCAGAGAGGATTTACCGCAGCCGTTATCCCCGACGAGGCCGGTCGCACCGGGGCCGAGAGACAGGGTGAGAGGCGGAAAGAGAGGCTGCCGATCAGCGCCGGGAAGCGCGATCCCGGACAGGGACAGGGACGGGAGCCTTGGAGACGGACTTGGCATGAACCACCGGGATCAGACACGCGAGAGTGGCGAGTGCGGCGATCAGCGTGATGTCCATGAGACAGTCTCCTCTTCCTGTACATCAGTAGATAGGCATCGCCCCCGGGGCTGCAAGTCACGGCGGCGTGAGGTCGTCAGTCGGCGCCAAGCCGCTCGCGCAGGAAGGCCAGCGCCACCGACAGCCCATCGGGCGCGATGCCATGGCCGGTGCCTTCCATGAAATGGGCGAAGACCTCCTGCCAGCCGGCGCGCTGCAGCGCCTCGGCGGCGGCGGGCATGGACTGCGGCGGCACGACCTCGTCCTGGTCGCCGTGCAGCAGCAGCACCGGCGGGCGGCACTGCAGCTCGTCCTCCAGCAGCTCGGGCTCCATCAGCATGCCGGAGAAGGCAGCGATGGCGGCGACCGGATCCTCGCGCCGCGGCGCGACATGCAGCGCCATCATCGAGCCCTGCGAGAAACCGACGAGCGCGACCTGTTCGGGCAGCAGATCCTCGTCCACCATCAGCCCGTCGAGAAAGGCGTTGAGATCCGAGGCCGCCCGTTCGAGGCCCGAGCGGGCCTCTTCCTCGGAACTGCCGTCGATCCAGGGGATCGGGAACCACTGGTAGCCCATGGGCGCGCCGGCGCAGGCCTCTGGCGCATCGGGCGCGATAAAGAGCGTGTCGGGCAGATGCTCGGCCATCGGGCCGGCAAGGCTGAGAAGATCGGCGCCATTCGCGCCGTAGCCATGCAGGAAGACCACGGCGGAGCGCATCTCTCCGCTCAGAGGCTCGATCCGGTTCGCGTCCAGTGCCCGTGTCATAAGCTGCCTTCCCTGCCCTTGCGCTGCCGGTAGTAGGCCCAGAGTGCCCGCGCCGCAACAGAGCGCCAGGGCGACCAATCCGCCGCGATCCGGCGCAGGTCCTTGTCGCCGGGCCGCTCGGGCAGATCCAGCAGCAGCCGCGCGGCCTCGCGTAGGGCCAAATCGCCGGCTGCGAAGACATCCGCCCGGCCAAGGGCGAACATCGCGTAAATCTCGGCGGTCCAGAGGCCGATCCCCGGCACGGCGGTCAGCTGCGTCAGCACCGCTTCGGTCGGGGTGTCCCTCAGCGCGGCATAGTCCAGCCGCGCCTCGGCCAGCGCGCGCAGGTAGCGCATCTTGGGCCGCGAGAGGCCAACGGCACGCAGATCCGCGTCACTCGCGCCGCGGATCGCGGCCTCATGCGTGAGCCCCGCCGCCTGCATCCGGGCCCGGATCGCGGCGGCGCTGGCGGTGCTGACCTGCTGCGCGGTGATCGCGCCGGCGAGCGCGTCGAAGCCGTCCGGGATCAGCCGCAGAGGCAGGGCCTCTTCGAGCGCGGGAGCAAAGCGCGGCTCTGCGCGCAAGAGCCAGTCCGCCCCCTCGGCCAGGCAGGCCTCGGTCCTGATGATCCGCCCGGTCACGGCGCCCGCAGCCGATCGAGCGCCCCTTGCGCCGCGGCGACGCCCGGGACGTCGCGCGAGTCGCGCGCATCGCTGGCGCCGGGGGCCCAACTATGGCGGAGCTTGGGGGCCTGGGTCATGGCGGCAAGGGTAGGCTGCCTGCACGTTGGTGGGAAGCGGGGGCGCGCGGGTCGACGCGGGCTGGGGGCTCTGCCCCCGGCCCGGCTGCGCCGGACCTCCCCCGGGATACTTTCAAAGAGAAGAAAGGCGGGCCGAAGGGGAGGCGCTCTGGCGCGAGAGGCGCTCGGCCACCTCGCGCAGCACGCGCGGGTAGAGGCGGTGCTCTTGGGTGAGGACCTTGGCGGCAAGGGTCTCCGGCGTCTCGCCGGGATCCAGCGTGACCCGCGCCTGCCCCAGCACCGGCCCGCCGTCGAGGTCGGCCGTGACCTCGTGCACCGAGGCGCCGGCCTCGGCATCGCCCGCCGCGATGGCGCGGGCATGAGTGTCGAGACCGGGATAGAGCGGCAGGAGCGAGGGGTGGATGTTCAGCATCCGCCCCTGCCAGCGCGCGACGAAGCCGGGCGTCAGGATCCGCATGAAGCCGGCGAGGCAGAGGATGTCGGGCCGCGCCGCCTCGAGCCGGGCCTGCAGGGCCTCCTCGAAGGCCTCGCGGGTCTCGAACCCGCGGTGATCGACTGTGGCCGTTGCAATGCCCGCCGCCTCGGCCCTGGCGAGCCCGCCGGCGCCGGGGCGGTTCGACAGGACCAGCACCGGGCGCGCCGGGTGATCGCCGGTCATCGAGCGGACCAGCGCCTCCATGTTGGAGCCGCCGCCGGAGATCAGGATCGCAACGCGCAGCGGCGTCACGCGAGGCTGCCGCTGTAGCTGACCCCCTGCCCCGGCGCGACATCGCCCAGGCGGAAGACGGTCTCGCCCGCCTCGGTCAGAAGCGCCGTCAGCGCCTCGGCCCGGTCGGGGCGGACGGTGAGGACCATGCCGATGCCGGCATTGAAGGTCTTGAGCATCTCGGCCTGATCGAGGCCGCCCTCCTGCGCCAGCCAGGCCATGACCGGCGGCAGGCGCCAGGCGCCGAGGTCGATGCGGGCGCCGAGCCCCTCGGGCAGGACGCGCGGCAGGTTCTCGGTCAGCCCGCCGCCGGTGATATGGGCCAGCGCCCGCACGCCGCCCGCGCGGATCGCCTGAAGCGCGGGCTGGACGTAGAGACGCGTCGGCGCGAGCAGCGCCTCGCCGAGGCTGCCGTCAGCGAAGGGCGCGGCATCACCCCAGCCGAGGCCCGCCGTCTCGACGATGCGGCGCACGAGGCTGTAGCCGTTGGAATGGACCCCGTCCGAGGCGAGGCCCAGCAGCACGTCGCCCTCCGCCACGCCATCGGGCAGCGCGGCGCCGCGCTCCATCGCGCCGACGGCGAAGCCGGCGAGGTCGAAGTCGCCCTTCGGATACATGCCCGGCATCTCGGCGGTCTCGCCGCCGATCAGCGCGCAGCCGGCGGCGCTGCAGCCCCTCGCGATCCCTTCGACCACGCGGGCCGCAGCCTCGACCTCGAGCTTGCCGGTGGCGAAATAATCGAGGAAGAACAGCGGCTCGGCGCCCTGGCACACCAGGTCGTTGACGCACATCGCCACGAGATCGATGCCCACGCCGTCGACGAGGCCGGTATCGATCGCGATCCGCAGCTTGGTGCCGACACCGTCGGTGGCGGCGACGAGGATCGGATCCTCGTATCCCGCGGCCTTGAGGTCGAAAAGCGCGCCGAAGCCGCCGAGGCCGGACATCGTGCCGGGCCGCTGCGTCGCCTTGGCGGCGGGTTTGATCCGCTCGACCAGCGCGTTGCCGGCGTCGATATCGACGCCCGCCTCGGCATAGCTGAGCCCGTTCTTTTGACTGTCACTCATGGCGCATCGCCTAGCGCAAGCCGCCGTCCTAGGCCAGCGGCAACTTGACCAGAGGCGGCGGCGATGCGACGAGACGGTGGGGGCCCGTAGCTCAACGGTCAGAGCAGACCGCTCATAACGGTTTGGTTGCAGGTTCGAATCCTGCCGGGCCTACCAAAATAACTTATAAGCCCTTGAATTTATTAAAACTATGCACCCCAAGGGGGTGAATTTTCTATGATATCGAAATCAATGACTTAGGCTGCTGATTACCCCAGGATTCCCGCCCTTAAGGCGGTCAAGCTTGAGCCCAACATGGATGCCGTCGTGCACCGCAGCCCGAGCGATGAGGTAGCTCTAATAGTGAGGCTAGAGGCAGCAACGCGACGCCCACATCCGCCAATGCCGCCTCCCTGCGAGCTTCGCGGGAATCAAGTCGCAGGCGGGAGCGTCCGCTGGCCCGCACCCATGTGCCGTCAGCTTCCTTCAAATGCCAATTCCGCCGCGTGTTCTGGCTGGCATGAAACAGCAGATCATGTCGGCTCAGATGCTCGACCCGCGTCGGGAGGGTGATGCGGAAGAGGTAGGCGGGACTGGCGCAGAGCACCAAGGGTTCCTGCCGCAGGGTCCGGCAGATCAGGCCAGGATTCGGCAGGCGCATACCGATGCGCTCAGCAAGGTCCGCCCCTTCCGAGACGAGGTCCGTTACCCCGTCCGACAGGCTCATCTCGACCTGCACCTCCGGCCATTTCTCGAGAAACCGTTTCACCACCGGCAGCACAAGTCGGCGCCCGAGGGCGTCCGGCGCGCTGATGTGGAGCTCGCCGCGCGGATCGCGGCCGTCGCCCGCGAACTGGGCGCCGACCGCATCGAGTGTGCTGCGAAGATCGCCCCCCTAGGCATAGAGCCGCCGGTCTTTTTCGGTCAGGCTCAGGGCGCGCGAGGTCCGGTTCAACAGCCTCGCCCCGCAATGCGCCTCGAGCCGCGTCAGGGCCTTGCCGGCGGCGGATCGCGACAGGCCCATGCTCCGGCTGCCTGACGCGGGACGCGTCGGTTACTCGCAGATCTCGGTGACCCCGCCGGGTCCGCTCGCCTTCGTTTCGGGTCAGGTCCCGTGGCGGCGCGAAGGGGGGGGGGGGCGCGGTGCCGGCCGATCTGGACGAGCAGACCGGAATCGCGATCGAAAACCTCGCGCATGCCCTGGCGGCGCTGGACGCGGGGCCGGAGCAGATCGCACAGATGCGGATCTACATGACCGATCTGCGCCCGGAAACTCACGGGGTCATCATGACCCGGCTCGCGGCCTTCCTGAACGGGGAGCAACCGAGCCTGACCGGCATCGGCGTGTCAGCGCTGGCTGAGCCGGAGTTGCAGCTCGAAATCGAGATGGTCGTCAGCCTTCCCGCGTGACCGCTGCTGTCCCTCCTCGGCCGAGGGGCAGTCGCTCGCCTGGTGAAGCGCGTCCGATCAGTCGTTTCAGCAAGGTTTGACGCCAACGGTTCAGGAAGGCGCATGGCCCATGGCCGTCGTATAATTTCGCCTTTCGAAGGTGAGATCGGCCTCAAAGCGTAACGACGATCTTGGCAGCCGAGACCCCATGTCTCTGCCGCTCGAAGGCCGGTTGGATAGCCTCCAGCCCGTGCCCGTGATCAAGGGCGGCGGTGCGGCGACGATCTGATCCGACGCCAGCGCCTGGGGTAGGAAGTTCTCGAAGATTGCCGGGCCGAGGTCGGTGTCCATCAGCGCCGTCCCCCAGATGGTCGAGCGCGCCACGCCATGGCGCCTCGCCGCGAGTGAGAGCCCGGCCATGCCGGCGAGCATGCGGGGCAGCATCCGGGTCATGAGCGTCCAGTGGCCCGGCCGGTCCGGCAGGGCGTCGACGTCGACCGGCGGGAATGTCGCCATGGCGAGTTTGTGCGTGCCTTCACTGGAGCCCAGCACCTCGATGCACGCCCGGGCGGAACCGGCGCCCATCGCGATCGCCCCCGCTACATCGTGGCCCTTCAGCGCCCGCGCCACGCGGTCGGCGGCATCCGGGCCCGCGTAGTCGAGCACGTCGTCCGCACCAAGGCGTTTCAGATAGTCGAAATTGGCCGGCGAAGCGGTGGTGACGACCCGATAGCCCGCCGCCTTGGCCAGCTGGATTGCGCTGCACCCCACGCTGGTCGACCCGCCCCAGACAAGCAGTGTCTGTCCTTGATCCTCGGGCGCGGCGCAGGGCCGGGAGAGGCCGAGCTGATCCTCTGCGAACAGACCACAGGCCGCCGTCGACAAGGCCACCGGCAGGACGGCAGCGGCCTCGTAACTCATATCTTCCGGGATCGGCGCAGCCAGGTCCGCCCGCACGATGGGGAAAAGCTGAAAGGCCGCCTCGGCGTCGCGGTTGCGAGATTTCTCCATGCCGGTCGCGAGTGCGAGCACCCGGTCACCGGGCGCGAACCGCGTGACACCGGGGCCGACCGCCTCGACCTCTCCGGCCACGTCGAAGCCCAGGATCATCGGATACTCCCGCCAACCGTAGAGCGGTTTGCCCAACTTCTGCTTGAACCGGTCGACCGGGTTGATCGCGACCGCCCGGGCCCGCAGCCGGATCTTACCTGGCTCGGGTTGCACGAGCGGGGCCTCGGCGACGGTCAGGGGGGCGTGGGGGGCGGCGAGCCAGGCGGCTGCGTTTGACGACATGGAGCGCTTTCCTATCAATGATAGGTAAAAGCTATCGCTGATAGGGTGGCTTTCAAGGTCCAACAGGCAGGGTTAGGTTGAAAAGCTCAGGATGGAGGAGGGACCACCGATCATGCCGCCCGAGGAGATGACTCCGAGACGCCGGAACCGCAGGAACGAAATCCTGGAAGTCGCAGGCGAGCTCTTCGCCCGCCACGGCGTGGACGCGGTGACCACGCGGCGCATCGCGCAGGCTGTCGGGATCTCGCAGCCCTCGCTCTATGCACATTTCGCCTCGCTCCAGCAGATCCAGGACGAGGTCGCAGCCGAGGCGTTCGCGCGTCTGGAACAGGCGATCTCCTCAGCAGACGGCGAGAGCCCGGAAACACAGCTCGAAAAGGCGGTACGCGGCTATTTCGACTTCGGTCTCTCTCACCCGTATGCCTACCGGATCGCCTTCATGGTGGAATATCCGGCGGACAAGCCAGACCCGGCCGACCCGAGCGTGTCCGCGTTCTTTCAGACCGATCATCCCGGCCCTCGGGCATCTGAGCATCTATGCCGGATCGTCGGGTTAAATCGTCCGGACCTCTCTGCCAAAGCCGTCATAATGCGAAGTCAGAGCCTGTGGGCCTCCCTACACGGCCTCGTCTCGCTGCTGCTTGCGCGACCGGCATTCCCGTGGGGCGAAAAACAGGAGCTCGTCGACGAGCACAGCCGCCTGGCGTGCAAGATGGTCTTCGATTGATACACTCGATTTCGGGGCGGAGGCGCGAACAGTTGCCATGCCACCTTTGGGCCAATCGGAATCGAATGCGACTTCCGCCGACGCGGCTGCATGCTTCGAGCTCTCATCCAGAAGGTCGCCGCTTGCGGCCCTGACCTGCCGTTCACCGAGGTGATCGTTGTTGCGGTGCTGCTTCCCAAACCGGCCATTCATGCAGGTGACAGCATCGTCCTGGAGCCCGAGGTCAGCAGTGCGGACATTCATGCCGTTCGCCGTGCGCGCTCGATGTTCGTCGAGCCTGCGAACGCCTTCTTAGAAGGCGATGTGCGGACATTCGTCACGCTCTCCCCTGATGTCCGCAGTACGAGAGCAGCAGCCAGTAGCGGTTTTCAAGAAGGCAATAATCTAATCATTCCATCAATTATTCGAAAATGCCGCGCGAGGTCGATCGCGCGGCACAGGTTTTCAAGACCTCTGAACCTGATGTGAGGTGCGTCGGCGTTCCGAAGGACGTCCGATCAGCAGCACGACCGCGGCGCCCACCAAGGCTGCGACCCCTGCGGTATAGATCGGGGCGGTCTCGCTCAGGCGCTCGATCATGAGACCACCGAGAACCCCGCCACCGGCGATGGCAAGCTGGAAACTCGTGGAAAGCAGCGCGCCGGCACTTTCGGCCTGATCGGGGGCCGCCTGCGCATTCCAGCTCGAGATCGCGACCGGAAAGGCGCCGAACCCGATCCCCCAGACCGCTGTCGCCACGAAAACCACCGCAAGCAGCTGTCCCTGGCTGGCTAATGCCGCCGTCGCACCTGCAATCGCGAGCGCGCCACAACCCGCCGCAAGCGCGGGACTGCGCGCCGAGAGTGCGCCCCCCAACAAGTTGCCGAAGAATCCGGCAACGCCGAATGTCAGAAGCACGAGAGAAACCGTGGTCACGTTGATCTGAGCCCCACCCTCGAGGAAGGGTCGCAGGAAGGAGATGCCCGCCGTGTTGCCGCACAGTACGAAGAATGCGGTTGCAAGTCCGATCAGCACGGCAGGTTTTCTGAGCGCGATCCGGAAAGACGCCAGACTGGGCGGCGTCGCCGCCGGAAGTTTCGGCATTGTCGCGACTTGGCCGGTCAGGGCGATGAGCGCGAAAGCGGCCGACATCGCGAAGGCGGCGCGCCAGCTCAGTATATCGCTGAGCCAAGATCCGAGAGGTGCCGCGATGACGTTCGCGATCGAGACGCCAGTGAAGATCACTGCAAGCGCGCGGGACACCGAGCCCTCCGGCACGAGCCTCATCGCCAGCGCGATAGCCATGGCCCAGGTGCCACCAAGCGCAACGCCCAGCAGCGCTCGGGCGGCCAGCAAAAGTGGTAGGGTCGTCGCGAAGACACACAGGAGCGCTGCAATCAGGAAGCACAGGCCGAGCATCCAGACCACCTTCTGGCGGTCAAGGCGGCCCGAAAAGAGCACGAGGATGGGGCCCGTGGTGGCGGCAACGATCGCCGTGGCGGTGATCGCCTGTCCGGCGGCGCCTTCGCTGACGCCCAGGTCAGCAGCCATCGGCGGGATCAGCCCGATGGGGAGAAGCTCGGTGGTAACGAGACCGAACAGTCCGAAGGCCAGCGCACCGACAGCGGGCCAGTTTGCATTGGCTTGCATGGCCGCGGAGCCAGGCGATGGAAAACTTGAGGCAGAGGAAAGAGACATTGGTTTCCTGTTTCTTGAATTGGGAAAGTCCAGCCGGACTTTCTGCTTGATTCTGAACAGGTCGGCTTATCAAACCTCGACTATAGTTGAGGTCAAGCGCCTTTTCTGGATATTCTGATTCCGGGTTGCATGCGTCGTGCTGCCCGGTGCCTCGAGTTCACCTTAGTTTAAAGGATTGCCATCATGCGAAACGAAATGACGGTAGGAGACATGGCGCGACGTTCTGGCGTGCCTGTCTCAACTCTGCACTTCTACGAGAAGAAGGGCCTGATCACGTCTCGGCGCACCCACGGGAATCAGCGGCGATACCCCCGGGGTCTACTGCGACATGTGGCCATTATCCGTATCGCGCAGCGGGCCGGAATCTCCTTGGCAGAAATCAAGGAGACGATGTCCTCCTTGCCGGAAGACCGTGCTCCGACAGCAGCCGAATGGAGGAGGATGTCAGCGATGTGGGCAGATCGACTGAATGATCGGATCAAGACGCTTTCCCAGCTTCGGGACGACATGCAGGGCTGCATCGGGTGCGGATGCCTCTCGATGAAGGACTGCCCGCTGAGAAACCCCAAAGATGTCCTGGGAAAAGCTGGAGCGGGGCCGATCCTGTTGGACTGAGCCGGGCGGTAGATCGGGTGCCTCACTCTGAGTTTACCTGTCCCCACTCTTTCTACTCGAGACATTTCTCGGAAAAGTGATCGAAGCGGCCGTTGCCTACGTGAAACAGCAAGGTTCGGTAAGCGCCTGTCGCGACGGGCGCTCCCATTCTGCAATTGTGAACTCATCCAGAATCGATGCGGTCAATTTGGGTTCGAATCAGTCCCCCCGCGATGCAGAACAAGCCTCGACCTTGGTCCGTTCCGAATGTCGGCTTCCACAGCCGTGAGCCTTGCGTTTCATACCGGTGTCCGAAACCGCCCCGATACGAAGTCCACGAATGCCCTAACCTTGGGTGAGGTAAGGCGTCGGGCGGTATGCAGCACCCAGATCTGGGTGGCGTGGCCCTCAAGTGTCCCCATGCTAAGCAGCTTTCCACTACGCAGGTCGTTCTCGACAATGGAATGGGGGAGCGCTGCGGCGCCCGCGTCCTCGAGCACAGCCGTCCGGACCAGAATGTAGCTCGGAAGTTTCAGCACAACCGACCCGGCGACCTGACTCACCCCAGCGTCGGTTTGAACTGTCCAATGCTCCTGGGTCTTATGAGACGTCAGTATGACGGCGGGGACCTTCTCGGTAGCACGCCTTGCAACTGCAGGCGTGGCGACCAGCGTCAGCCGGTCTTCCATGAAACACCGTCCGACCAGACCAAGCGTATCAGGCGGGTTGACGCGGATGACAACGTCGAAACCTTCGTCGACAAGATCGACCCGGCGGTCGTCGGCCTGAACTTCCAGAACCAGCCCTGGATAGCGGGCCCGGAATGCGACTGCGAGAGTGGCCAGATGCATATGGCAGAAGAGCAAAGGGGCGCTGATGCGTAGTAGCCCCTGTGGTTCGTCACGGCGGCCCTGAATGGCGTCGCGCAGGTCCGTTAACTCGAGAAGCAGTTCGTGCGACCGGGCAGAAAGCGCTCTTCCCTCTTCGGTCAGCCGCAGGTTGTTGGCACCACGCTCCACCAGCCGGACGCCAAGGTCATCTTCGAGACCTGCGAGATGGCGCGACAGCGTCGCCTTGGAGCGGCCCGACGCGCGACTTGCGGCGCCAATGCCGCCGTGTTGTGCAACCAGCACGAAGTCCTGAAGGGCAATCAGATCCATGGGTGTTCCAATAGTGAAACATCAGGACCCATTCTAAGCACCTGCAGCCTCACATTTGAAGTGCCATATCCGTGTCAGCGAGAAGGAGAAAGAACTGTGACTAGAATTGACCACCCGCTCAGCCAGGCGGATCGAACAACCATGGAAGCGATGCGGGCCTATCTGAAACTTCAGCCGGAAATGGCCCTCACCCCCGAGGGCCGTGCGGACTACGACGCCTTCATCGGTTCGGTTCCCACCGCCGATGGCGTGATGTTCGAGGAGGCCCAAATCGCCGGTGTCGATGGTTGGTGGTGCCGCCCTGCAGATGCGCGGCCTGAAGGTGCCATCGTCTACATTCACGGCGGAGCCTTCACACTAGGTTCGGCAGGAAGCTACCGCAATTTCGCGAGCCACCTGGCCCGCGCGGCCGCTGCTGTGACCTTCGTGCCGAACTACGCCCTTGCACCAGAAGCCCCTTATCCTGCGGCGTTGACAGATATCCGCTCCGTTTTGCGCGGGCTGCGGGCCTCTGGTGTCGAACGGGTTGGATTGATCGGGGATTCGGCAGGCGGCGGCCTGGCACTTGCCATTGCTCAGGCGCCTGACCCCGGGCCCAAAGCCGGCTTCCCGGTTATCGGAGCCGTCGTTTCCATGTCGCCCTGGACCGATCTGAGCCTTGCAGCGCCAGGTATCGCCGAACGCACGGCAGCCGATCCCATCCTGTCGCGGGCACAGCTGCTGACGGCAGCCAGTCTTTATGCAGGCCATGTTCAAGACCCGCGCGAGTCGGAACTTTCGCCGTGCTTCGCGCCGAAGGACAAGATGCCGCCCACGATGTTTCATGTCGGCACGGACGAAATCCTGCTCGACGATGCATTGGCCTATAAGGGCGTGGCGGAGGTGCATGTCTGGGACGGTATGACCCACGTGTTCCCCGCAAGCCTGCAATCACTGGAGGCCGCGCGCGATGCCATTGCGCTGATGGGGGACTTCTTGACGACACGCCTGGGGCGTGAGGCATGAAGATTCTCGTCCTTGGCGGAACCGGCGGAACCGGTCGGGCAATTGTCCGTGAAGCTCAGGCGAAAGGCCACGAGGTAGTTGTCCTCGCCCGTTCGCCTGAAAAGGCAGCATTGCTGCGCGATACGGCGACCATCGTCCCGGGGGACGCGCTTGATCCCGTTGCAGTCACCCGGGCGCTGGCAGGATGCGAGGGGGTGATCAGCGCGCTCGGGCCCACCAAGCTGAGCCCGTTGAAGGAGGTGACCTTGCTGTCCGACTCCACGCGCGTGCTGGTCGAGGCAATGCAGGCGCAAGGCGTTCGGCGGCTGGTTGCCATTACCGGAATGGGCGCTGGTGACAGTCGCGGCCAAGGCGGGTTCCTGTACGACCGGCTGTTCCAGCCGCTGCTGCTTGGTCCGATCTACAAGGACAAAGACCGACAGGAGGCGATCATCCGCAGCAGCGGCCTTGACTGGACGATCATGCGCCCCTCGGTCCTGACCGATGGTCAGGAAACCGAGACCGTCCGCGTCCTGACCGACCTGCAGGACTTTCACGGCGGCAAGATTTCGCGGATCGATGTCGCCCGCTGCGTCGTCGCTGAATTCGAACGCCAGGATTGGAAAGGACAAGCGCCGATCATTTCACAGTGAACGTCGTATCTGCTCATCTCGGTTTTCTTCCGCCGGCGTTCCTGGGTCGATATTCTAGGTACCGAATTTGACCGACGGCATCTTCGGATTCCTGTCGTTCGCCAAGACGCAGCGAACGGCAGTTCTCCGCCCTTCCACGACCTTCGGACCAGGCGCAGTCGAGGTCTGCCTTCCGTTCATCTGCGACAATAATAGCCGCCGCGTCGCAGCGTCCCCGTCACGGTCGGCCTCGCCCTAAATCCGCGCTTCACGTCCGTAGACCGCCACTCTCCGTTCCAGGTACTCTCGATCTTTCCGACAACTTGGCCGTGGCACCATTGCCTGATCCTACCGCTACAACCTGCTGGATCGCGACCGTAGTGGCGCGCGGCTAAACGTGACGGCTACCTTAACAACCATACTTCTGTTCGACCCGGTGTCAGTCGACTGCCTGACTTTGGCTTTGCCCCCACTAGCGAAACGTCCGCGCAGCGGGCGTTGTGCCTTCTACTGCAGGTCAGCGTGCGTGAACGCCTCCACCTCAGCCCTACGCGACGCGACGCGACGCGAGATGGTGTCGTAGCTCATATTTGGGCTTTTATTTTTCTTCGAGCCAGTGGTGATCAGCATACTCGCCAGCGTGGATTGTCCGGCCGAGTTAGTTTTCCCGGAGGGAGCTCTGCCTTCGTGGCAACATCGCTGACTCGATAGTAGCCTAGTCCGATCTCCAGAGCCGCGGCGACCAGTCCGTGCTGTTGCGCGCTGGTCCGCCATCGCAAGCGGTGCGCTGGTCCTGCTAACCGGTGCCGGCGACAGTCGGCGCCTTTGAGTTGCAGGCCGCGGCTGACGATCAGCAGGAGGCTTCGAGGCCCCCGCTCATCCCCAGTGCCGACCATCGTCGCGCGGCCCTTGTCCTTTCCGGACCCGTTGCTGCAAATGACACGGTATCGAGGGAGAGGAACCGTCATGTCAGTCACGCCAGCCTGGCTTCAGGAGGCAACCGTCCAGCAGATGGTCCGCGCCAACCCGTTGCACGGCAACCCGCTGAGTACGCGAAGCGACCTTGCGGTGGCAGCGGCGTCGCTGGTCGAGCCCCTGCTGCCGCACATGTCCGCTGGCATGGCCCGCATACGGATCGGTGTCGGCGGGGCACATTACAGCGCCGAGGCGGCCGAGATGGAGGCATTCGCTCGCCCGCTCTGGGGTCTGGCGCCGCTGGTTGCGGGCGGCATCGGACACGAGCGCGCCGACGACTGGGCCAAAGGTCTGGAGAACGGAACCAACCCGGAGCATCCCGAATACTGGGGCGACGTGAACCGCCACGACCAGCGCATGGTCGAGATGGCCGGCCTGTCGCTGGGCATCCTGCTGGCGCGCGAGACGTTCTGGGACCCGATGCCGGCTGAGGCGCGCGCGCGCACCGCCGCCTGGTTGCGCCGGATCAACGCCTTCCCGCCGGCGGACAACAACTGGCTGTTCTTCCGCGTGCTGACGAACCTGGCGCTGCGCCATGTCGGCGAGGACTGGTCCGAGGACCTGACCCGGCAGGCGCTGGACCGGATCGAAGACTTTCACATCGCAGGCGGCCATTACCGCGACGGCACATGGTACCAGCTGGACTACTACACGCCGATGGGCATGCACTTCTACGGGCTGATGATCGCCCAGCTCGTGCCGGAGCTGTTCCCCGATCATGCTGCACGCTACCGCGCCCGCGCCCGCGACTTCGCGCAGGATTTCCAAAGCTGGTTCGCGCATGACGGCGCGGCGATCCCCTTCGGCAGGTCGATGACCTATCGCTTCGCGCAATCGGCCTTCTGGTCCGCCTGCGCCTTTGCCGGCGAAGAGGTGCTCCCCTGGGGCCGGATCAAAGGCCTGCTGCTGCGCAACCTGCGCTGGTGGGCGGACCGCCCGATCGCGGACCGCGACGGCATCCTGTCGATCGGCTACGGCTACCCGAACCTTCTGGTCTCGGAGGCCTACAACGCCCCCGGATCGCCCTACTGGGGGCTCAAGGCCTTCCTGCCCCTTGCCCTGCCAGAGGATCATCCCTTCTGGATGGCCGAGGAGGAACCGGCCGAAGCCCTGCCACTGGGCCGCCACCTGTGCGCAGCGGGCGCCTATATCGCCCGCCGCGAGAGTGGCGACGTGCAGGTGCTGACCGGCGGGCAGGATGGGCGGGAGCACCGCTACCACGATGCGAAATACGGGCGCTTCGCCTATTCCACGGCCTTCGCGTTCTCCGTCGCCTCGGACGCCTGGGGCAACCGACCCGAGCGCGCGGCAGTCGATTGCGGCATTGCAGTCAGCCGTGACGGGCTGTCCTGGCTGTCACGCGCGACCATCACCGAGGCGGGCATCGACAGCGACATGGCCTGGGGCCGCTGGTCACCCGACGACGGGCTGTGCATCGACAGCTGGCTTGATTTCGGCCCCGAGGGCTGGCACGTCCGGCTGCACCGCGTCGTGACAGACCGGCCGCTGCAGATCACCGAGGGCGGCTTTGCAATCGACCGGACCGGGGACGGGCATATAACGCCGGAGGGCTGGATCACCGAAGCCCCCGGGCTCGCCCGGGTCCGGACGCACTCTGCTCTGTCTGTGCTGAGCGATGTGTCGGGACAACGCGCCGGCACGATCGTCCGCGCGGCGCCGAACACGAACTTGCTGTATCCGCGTACCTTCTTCCCGCGCCTCTCGGGTGAGGTGCCGGTGGGCAAGACATGGCTTGCCACCGCGGCCTTCGGCCGACCCGATCCACAAGCCGAGCCGGCGCCGTTCATCCTGCCCGAGACAGCCCGTGCGCTCCTGTCGCGCGAGGGCATCTCCTTGGGCGCCGACTAGGCGCGCAGATCGGTGCCGGCCGGAGACAGACTGTGGCTTTGCAGGATATCACGGTGACGGCTTTGGCTGCCGATCAGGTGCCGGCGCATCGCCTCCTCGGCGGCCGACCGGTCGCTGGCGCAGATCGCCCGCACGATTGCCTCGTGCTCGTCCATCAGCAGGGCGCGGTAGCTGCGCCGCGCCTCTTCGTCCGAGGCCGGGGTGAAATAGGATTGCGGCACCATCGCCTCGCCGATGCGGGCCATGAAGTCGCTGAACTGCGCATTGCTCGTCGCTTCGGCGATGGCGACATGCAACGCGAAATCCGCCGCGCGGAAGGCGTCTCCGCCCTGCTCCATCAGACCCAGCATCGCCGCGTGACGGGCCAGGATCCGCTCTTCCTGCACCGGTGACCGGCGCAGCGCAGCCAGCCCAGCCGCCGCCACCTCAAGCGCGATGCGCAGCTCGAGGATTTCCAGCGACGACGTCAGGCGCGCTCGTTCCGCCGGCATCGCCCGCGCCCTGTCCAGAACGAAGACGCCCAGACCCTGATGCGCCTCGACCAGACCGTCCCGGCGCAGATGGGCCAGCGCCTCGCGCACCACGGTTCGGCTGACACCATGCGCCTCGGTCAGCTGCGCCTCGCTTGGCAGCTTGTCGCCCGGGGCGTAGCGGCCTGACAGGATGTCCTGCCGCAGCGTGTCGCCGATCGCCGTGGCAAGTTTACCGGACCTGCGGAGCGGAGGCTGGCTCATGCGGTTGCCCTCGCCAAGCACTGGGACTTCACCGGCTCTCCCTCCTGCCTCATCCCTTGTCCACCCCAAGCACCTCGATCCGGGTGAGTGCCGGGAAAGGCGATGGATCCTCGGCGCGGATGAGGTCGTGCAGCACGAGCTGACGGCTGGTGCGGGGCGTCATGGCAAAGCTCTGCCGCGCGCCGGTCTTGCTCAGTGTCAGCTGCTCCGTGCTGCCGTCGTCGAAGGTGACGCTGGCCCGCGTCCACCAGGCGTCGTGCGGGAAATCGGCCCGCAGGGTCAGCGCAACGGTATCGATCCGCACCGGCCGGCCGAATTGGATCGTCAGCGCGGCGTTCGGATCCTCGGCGATACCCCAGGATGTGTAGGGCCAGCGCCCGTGGTCGTCGTTCGCAGCCTCCCCGTCAATCGCGCAGCGGGCGGCAAAGCCGGCTTCGCCGCGTGTCACGACGCTGGCCACGGCATGAGGAAACGCCTCGCTGCCGGCATGATCCAGCGGGTTCAGCGCCAGGTCGCGGCGCAGCGCGATTTCCTCGGGCCGGGCAATACGCGCCTGCAGGCGATGCCGCCCCCCTGCAAAGGCGCGCGGAGAGTATCCGTCGGCCTGCGCCGGCCCCGGCACAGGATAGGAAAAGCGGCCGCCCGGCAGATGCAGGAGTGCCGGCGCAACCGCGTCGTCCAGCACGATCCAGACCACGGCCCCCGCCGGCGCAGAGAGCGTCAGCACGCAGTCCTCGGGATAAGTCCCATCATGGACGAGGAACACCTCGTCCGCCGCGCTGGACGATCCAAGAACGGTCCCTCCCGCGTCCAAAACCGTCAATTCCAGCATGCATGCCCCATCAGTTGATCGTCACTTTCAGCTGTCCCGTCGGCACGGCGCACAGCACGCGCCAGATACCATTGGGCCAGGAACGCGCCAGGCGCGGGTCGGTCACAGGCACAGCAGATATGCGCAGGTCGCTCAGACCCTCCAGCCGCAGGTCAGCCAGGCCCGGAAGCTCCAGCCCCTGCCCCGTCACGCGCGGTTCGGCAGAAAACAGAAGCGTCAGCTCGGCTGGCAGGTCGCCATCGTAGCTATCCTCGATCTCTACACCAACACCCTTGTGCAGCGTCACGCGGCGGCGCGCAGCCCGCAGCCCTGCCTCGGGAGGCCAGGCGGCGGTGATGTCCATGTCGAGCCTGGCCTGCCCTTCGGTCAGCGACGCCGCAACGTCGCAGGCAGCGAAGGCGTCGCCGGGCGCCTGCCCGACACCGCCGAAGCTGGGCAGGTTGTGCCAGCTCGACTGCATCGTCCAGATTTCGTAGCGCCGCGATGAAAAGGTGCGGGCGGTGTAGGTCTCGACCCCGAGATCGATCAGCACCGGCTGCCCGTTCTTGTAGAGCGTGACGCTGCCGACATCGTTGTGATTGTGGCTGTCGCCGTTGTCACCGGCCTTGACCGCCAGGGTGAACCGGTCGTCGCGCGCCACCATCAGGCCGATGCTGGGATACCAGACGTCGCGCGGCGGAGGCGCAGGCGGGGGCGGGCCGATGACGGCGCCGGCATGCCGGGCCTGCAGCAGTCGGTACCACAGGTTGATCTCGTCCGGCAGGTCGTCCCATCCCTCGGCGCCGGCATTGCGCGTAGCGAAGGCCTCCAGCCGCGTGCTGCCCACAGCGCGGCCGAACAGGACCTCGCGCAGGCTGCAGCGCGCGGTCACCGCGGGGCAGTCGGCAAAGTTGATGTATCGATGGCCGCCGACATGAACGGCCTCGATGTAGTCGGCGATGTTGCGTATCTTCGGCAGGCGCCAGACCGGCTCAACCTGCTGGGGCATGACCCGCTCCAACAGGTCAAGGGCGCCCCACAGACACAACCCGGCGTGGCGGTAGTACATCGCGCCCTCTTCGCAGGCGCCGTCCTCGCCGTAATCCGACAGGAAGGCGTGCAGGCTGCGGACAGCGCGCCGCACTAGCGCGGCCCGACGATCTGCAGCAATCGGCTGCGTCAGCCCCGCCAGCAGAACGTTCTGGGTGATCCAGACCGTCCAGTTGTTGGTCGGTCCATCCACGCCGCCCATCCACCAATAGTCGCGCGTCATGTAGGGCGTCAGGATACGGCGCTCGATCTCGGCCTCGGCGCGCGCCCGCAGTCCGGGCAGATGTTCCTCGAGTCGCTCTCCCAGCAGCGACAGCAACACCGCGACCAGCCCCCCCGTCTCGGCAGCGAAGAGGTCGAGCACAGGATCGGCCGGGTCCGGCAGCGGCGCGCGCCGGCCACCGCGCGCCTGGGCGTTATGCGCCGGCAACTGCCAGCCGCTCTCCTCACAGATCAGCCACAGGCCGTCGGCTATCGCGTCCAGATAACGGCCATCCCCCCTCGCCAATTCTGCCATGACCAAGGCGTTCAGCTTCCGCCGGCGGGCGAAGTAGCGCGCTTCGAAATCTTCGCGATCCCCCTGCCGCACGTAGGCGGCGAATGCCATGGCTGGAAGCAAGGTCCATGGCTCTTGCAGAGCAGCTTCCCCGCGCTCCGCCAACTTGTCTAGAACAAGTGGATCGAGATCCGCCCAGCTGGACTGACCTCCTGCGCGCCGTGGAATATCGAGAGCAGGCAAGCTGGAAGGCACAGCAAGCAAAACAGACCCTATTAGACAAGAGGTATGCTCAACGGACCTTGTATCTACACCCGGCACGGAACCCTCGCCTTCCCATCTTGTCCTACTTGTTATCTTTATTCAGGTAGGTTAGCAACAAGTTGTCCGGTGGGATCGCGGAGCCGGGCATGATTGGGAGGTCGCATGTCCAGCGCAGACACGGAACTGCAGGTCGCGGTGAAGCACGCGCGTCGTCCGCTTCTGTCGAAAGCGCAGCAGAAGCGGCGCGCGACGCTCGTCGCCTACTCCTTCATCGCACCGAATCTGATCGGATTCCTGGTCTTCACCTTCGGGCCCATCTGCTTCGCCTTTGCGCTGGCCTTCATGCACTGGGACGGGTCCAACCCGATCCAGTGGGCTGGGCTCGACAATTTCTTCGAGCTGTTCCGCGACAAGGCGTTCCAGGCCGCGCTCTGGAATACACTGATCTACACGGCCTTCTCGGTGCCGCTGACGCTGGCCGCCGCGCTTGGCGTCGCGGTGCTGCTCAACAACAAGATCGCCGGACGCAATTTCTTCCGCACCGCGATGTTCTTTCCCTACGTCGCGTCGCTCGTGGCCGTGGCGGTGGTCTGGAACATGCTGTTCAACCCGGCGATGGGGCCGGTGAACATGATCCTCTACACCGTCGGCGTCGACCCCCAGGCCCTGCCCGGCTGGGCCGCGGACCGGTACTGGGCGATGCCCACGGTGATCCTGTTCGGCGTCTGGAAAGACCTGGGCTACTTCATGGTGATCTATCTGGCGGGGCTGCAGGGCATCCCGCGCGAGCTTTACGAGGCCGCCGATATCGACGGAGCAAATGGCTGGCAGAAGTTCTGGAAGATCACCGTCCCGCAACTGGCGCCGACAACCTTCTTCGTTTCGGTGATCCTGACCATCCAGTCGTTCAAGGTGTTCGACCAGATCTTCATGATCACGCAGGGCGGGCCGGGCACATCGACCCTCGTGCTGGTCTACCACATCTACAACGAGGCCTTCATTTCCTGGGACCTTGGCTATGCCAGCATGGTGGCCATGGTGCTCTTCCTGATCGTGCTGGCGGTAACGATCCTGCAGTTCCGCCTCACCCGCGACATCGACTGAAGGGGGCGCCGCAATGACCGCAATTCCCATGGCCCAGAAGCCCCGGCGCACTCCGCGGCGGCGGTCCCGGATCAAGCTCGGCCGCGTCTCACTCTACCTCGTGGTGATCGCGATCACGGCGATCATGATCCTGCCTTTCCTGTGGATGCTCTCGGCGTCACTGAAGCTCGACCGAGAGGTCTTTGCCTTCCCGATCCAGTGGATCCCGGAGGCACCGCGCTGGCAGAACTACGTCGAGATCTGGGAAATGATCCCGCTGGCGCGCTTTGTCTACAACACGGCCAAGATCACGATCATCGTCACGGTGCTGCAGCTCTTCACCTCGAGCTTTGCGGCCTATGCCTTTGCAAAACTGGACTTTCCCTACAAGAACGTCCTGTTCTTGGGCTACATTGCGACGATCGCGGTGCCCTGGCATGTCTACATGGTCCCGCAGTTCGTGATGATGCGCGAGTTCGGGCTCAACAACACGCATCTCGCGCTGATCTGCCTGCAGGCCTTCACCGCCTTCGGCGTGTTCCTGATGCGGCAGTTCTACATGTCGGTTCCGGACGAGCTGTGCGAAGCGGCGCGGATCGACGGCATGAACGAATACCAGATCTGGTACCGGATCATGCTGCCCCTGTCGAAGCCGGCGCTGTCGACACTGACCATCTTCACCTTCGTGGCGACCTGGAACGACTTTCTGGGACCGCTGATCTACCTGACCGAGACCAAGCTGAAGACCATCCAGATCGGTCTGCGGATGTTCATCTCGCAATATTCCTCGGAGTACGGGCTGATCATGGCGGCGTCGGTCGTGGCCCTGATCCCGGTTCTGATCGTGTTCCTGTCGCTGCAGCGCTTCTTCGTCGAAGGCATCGCCTCGACCGGACTGAAAGGCTGACCGCATGACCACTGAAGCCCTCATCGACGCCATCGCACCGCTGAGCGCGGCCGAACACGATGCGGCGTTGACGCAAGCCTGCGCGCAGGTGCGGCGCAATCTGCCCTCCTTCACCTACGCCGCGCAGAACCATTCGTCGGTGGACAACATGTACCCGGCAGTGCCGAACGACCAGTGGACCGCCGGCTTCTGGCCCGGGCAGATCTGGCTGGCCTTCGAGCATACGCAGGACCCCGTGTTTCGCCATGCCGCGCAGATCCAGGTGCAGAGCTTTCTGCACCGGATCGAGAACCGGATCGCGACGGATCATCATGACATGGGTTTTCTCTACAGCCCGACCTGCGTCGCGGCATGGAAGCTCGTCGGCGACGAGGACGGACGCCGGGCGGCGATCCTGGCCGCGGATCAGCTGAAGGAACGCTACCACGCTGTCGGCGGCTTCATTCAGGCCTGGGGCAGCAAGGGCAACCCGGACGAATACCGCTATATCATCGACTGCCTGCTGAACCTGCCGCTGCTGTACTGGGCGTCCCGCGAGACCGGCGACGAGAGTTATCGGGAGATCGCGCTGACCCATGCGCGCACGACGCTGGCGCATTCGATCCGGCCCGACAATTCTACCTATCACACCTTCTACATGAACCCCGAGAGTGGCGCACCGATGCGCGGCGTGACCAAGCAGGGTCATTCGGATGACAGCTCCTGGGCCCGTGGGCAGGCCTGGGGCATCTACGGCATGGCGCTGAGCTACCGCTACGAGGCGCTGCCGGAGTATCTCGAGACTTTCGCGAAGCTTCTGGATTACTACCTGTCCCGCCTGCCCGGCGACCTCGTACCCTACTGGGACATGATCTTTACCGACGGGGACGAGCCACGCGACAGCTCCTCCGCGGCGATAACCGCCTGCGGTCTTCTTGAAATGGCCGACCTTATCGGCGGTGACCAGGCTGCGCGCTGGCGCGACCTTGCCCGGCGGATGACCGGCAGTCTCGTGCGAAGCTACGCCGTGACGGATCCGGCAGTGTCGAACGGGCAGCTGCTGCACGGCACCTATTCCAAGAAGACCCCCTTCAACACTTGCCGCGGCGAAGGCGTCGATGAGTGCGTGAGCTGGGGAGACTACTACTACATCGAGGCGCTGACCCGCCTGAAGGGTGGCTGGTCCACCTATTGGTAAGGCCCTGACGAGGACGGTATGGCGCAGATAACGCTGAACAAACTGAACAAGACCTACGGCGCCGTGGAAGTGATCCACGACATCGACCTCAAGATCGCGGACAAGGAGTTCGTGGTCTTCGTCGGCCCTTCCGGCTGCGGGAAATCGACCACGCTGCGGATGATCGCCGGCCTCGAGGAAGTGTCGGACGGAGAGCTGTGGATCGGCGAGGACATGGTCAACGACGTTCCGTCCAAGGACCGGGACATCGCGATGGTGTTCCAGAACTACGCGCTCTACCCGCACATGACGGTCTACAAGAACATGGCCTTCGGGCTGGCGCTGCGAAAGGCCAAGGAGTCCGAGATCGACGCCAAGGTCCGGGAGGCGGCGCGCATCCTGGACATCGAACACCTGTTGAACCGCAAGCCCAAGGCCCTCTCGGGCGGCCAGCGCCAGCGTGTCGCTCTGGGCCGGGCAATGGTACGCAATCCGGAGGTCTTCCTGCTCGACGAACCCCTGTCGAACCTCGATGCGAAGCTGCGTGGAACGATGCGGGCGGAGATCACGAAGCTGCACAAGCGGCTCGACGCGACCTTCGTCTATGTCACCCACGACCAGGTCGAGGCGATGACCATGGCCGACCGCATCGTGGTGATGCGGGACGGGCATATCCTGCAGGTCGACACGCCGCAGGAACTGTACGATCGGCCGGTGGACATGTTCGTGGCAAGCTTCATCGGCGCGCCGCAGATGAACATGCTGCCGGCCACCCTGCGTCATACCGAGACCGGCTTTGCCGCCGAGTTCGACGGTCGGCTGATGCCTCTGCCGGTTCAGGACAACCCCGCCCGGCTTGCCAGTTTCGGCGATCGAGGCGTGATCCTCGGGATCCGTCCTGAAGACATGCACGAGGCGCCGCCGCCGGGCCTCCCCTCGGAGCAGCTTGCAGCTATTCACGGCACCGTCGATCTGGCCGAGCCTCTGGGATCGGAAAAGCACTTGAACCTGTCCGCAGGCGGGGTGCAGATCGTCGCCCGTGTCTCGGCCCGCTGCCCGGCTGTCACCGGCGCGCCGATCGATCTGACGGTCGACATGCGCCACGTTCACCTGTTCGATCCCGATACCGAACAGTCGATCCTGTACGGCCGGGACAGCTGAGGGTGCAACAGCTCGACCGCCTGTGGCTGCGCGAGGGACCGGGTGTCCCGCGGGATGAGGCGCCCAGGAGGGGCTTGCCCCTACTCATGGCCACATGCCGGCGCGAAGCAGGCGAGCTCCTTACCCTGAATGCGCTGATCCTGCTTGCCAGCCTGCCTGTCGTCACGATCCCGGCGGCCCAGGCCGCCGGCCTGCGGATCACGCTGCGGATGTTGGACGATGCGCCGATCTATCTGTGGCGCGATTTCTGGCGTGCGTTTCGCTCATGTTTTCTTCTGGCCACGACGTTTGGCGTCGTCGCCGCATGCGCGGCCCTGGCCGCCGGCTGGACCAGCTGGATCTATGCCCAGATGGCCGGGCAGCATGTCCTTTACGTGGTGCCCTTCGTAATCGCCGCCAGCGTCGCGCTTCTGGTCTGCGCAGTGGCGGCTCAAGGCTTCGTGCTGATCGCAGCCGACACTGAAGCGCGCCCGCATCTGCTCCGCCGCGCCGTGTTTGCCACGCTTGCACGACCGCTGCCCATCCTTTCCGGCCTGACGGCGCTCGCGGCGCTGTGGCTGAGCGTGGCCATCCTTTACCCCGTCTCGGTGCTGTTGCCTGCGACGGTCGCTTTCTCGTTCGGATCGCTGATCGCAGCCTTTGCGATGCGGCCCGTCGCGGAAACCTGCACGGCGGGGAACCGTGCATCCACAGAGGAGGAGAACTGAATGAAACACCTGATGAGAACGACAGTCCTGGCCGGGCTTCTGGCGCCGGGCGCCGTCCTGGCGCAGGAGGAGCAGACGACCCTGAACTGGGCGCTCTGGGACGCCAATGCGGTAGCCTATATTCAACCGCTGATCGACGGTTACGAAGCCGCGCATCCTGACGTGACCATCGAGGTCACCGATCTGGGCTCTGCCGATTACAACCAGATGCTGATGACCCAGCTGACCGGCAATAACGCCGATATCGACGTGGTCACGATCAAGGACATCCCGGGCTACGCGCAGCTTGTCAGCACCAGCAGCCTCGTCGACCTGTCCGATGCCTACGAAGAGCCGATCGACGCCGCGCCCTTCGGCGGCCTGATCGAAGCGATGACCGTCGACGGCGGCCTTTACGGCCTGCCCTTCCGCGCGGATTTCTGGATCCTGTACTACAACAAGGATCTCTTCGACGCCGCTGGGGTGGACTATCCCACCAACGACATGACCTGGGCCGATCATGACGAGATGGCGCGTGCGCTGACCTCTGGCTTCGGTGCGAACAAGGTCTACGGCTCGCATCTGCACACCTGGCGCTCGACCGTGCAGCTGCCGGGGATCCTCGACGGGCAGAACACGCTGATCGCGGATGACTACACCTTCCTCGTGCCGTGGTACGAGCGGGCTCTGGCCCTTCAAGACGAGGGCGTGATCCAGAGCTACGCCGCCCTGAAGACCTCGCAGACGCATTACTCCGGGCCGTTCTATAACGGCAGCGTGGCGATGCTGCCGATGGGCAGCTGGTTCATCGGCACGCAGATCGACAAGGTCGCCTCTGGCGAGAGCCTGGCCACGAACTGGGGCATCGCCAGCTTCCCGCATCCCGAAGGCGTCGAGGCCGGTACCACCGCCGCCACGATCACCTCTCTGGGCGTCAATGCCAGTGCCGGCGACAAGGAGGCCGCGCTCGACTTCGTACGCTGGGTGGTCAGCCCCGAAGGCGCGGCGATCGTCGCCGCGAGCGGCACGCTGCCGGCAATCCGCGATGACGCGGTGATCGACCAGATCGCCGGGATCGACGGCTTTCCGGAGGACGAAACAAGCCGTGGCGCCCTGAAGACCGTGCAGACCTATCTCGAGCTGCCGGTGGACCTTCAGGCTGCCGAGATCGAGCTGGTCCTGAACCGCGCGCATGACAACATCATGACCGAGAACGTCTCGGTCGAGGACGGCATCGCCGAGATGAACGAAGGCGTTCAGGACATCCGCAACTAAGCGACGCGGCTTCGGTCGGCCCGCGTACCTTCGCGGGCCGATCATCCGGACAACGGGAGGGCAACATGCAGGCACGGCGCATCGAGTATCTCCCTTGGGAGCGGACACCTCACGATTGTGCCGCCCCCGCCCAGCAGCAGCGCCACGCGGCGCTGGCCGAAGCAGGACAGGCCGACATCGACCCTACGGCGTTCGTGGCCGAAGGCGCCCTTGTCTTCACCGAGCGACTGACCCTTGGCCCCGGCTGCATCGTCGCGGCGCAGGCCCTGCTGCGCGGCGAGCTGCACCTTGGTGCCGACTGCAGCATCAACCCGTTCGCTTGCCTGTCGGGCCGCATCACCTGCGGAAGCGGCGTTCGCATCGCCTCCCACGCCACGCTGGTGGGCTTCGATCACGGCATAGACGATCCGGACCTGCCCATCCACCGCCAGCCCCTGCGCATTCAGGGGATCGAGATCGGCGACGATGTCTGGATCGGTGCCAATGCGGTAATCCTTGACGGCGCGCGGATCGGGTCCGGCGCCGTGATCGCCGCCGGCGCGGTGGTACGCGGGACGGTGGAGCCGCGCGCGATCATGGGCGGCGTCCCTGCCCGCCTCCTGCGCCATCGTCCGGCGCCCGCCCTGTCCGGCCCTGCCCCGCTTGCCGCCTTGGGACGGCGCGCTGCCGCGCAATGGCAGGACGTGCTCGCCAGCCATTCCACCCCGGAAGGCTATGTCTCGACCGATGCGGCGGGACGCGCCGGACCGGATCTGCGCCATCTGTGCGACGCGATCGAGATCGCCGCCGGCTTTGGCGGCGCCGGGGCCCTCCCCGGTCGCGATGCCGCCGTCGCGCGGCTGAAAGATAGCCAGGATGCCACGACCGGGCTGTTTCCCGACCCCGCTCGCCCGCATGAAGGCGCGCTTCGCGACGATCCGATCGCGCTGTATAACGTGCTCGCGGCCGGCTATGCGCTGCACTGCCTCGGCACCGCGCCCGCCCGCCCTGTTGCAGCCGTCGAAATCGAAAGCGCCGAGCTGCGGGACTGGCTTGATGCCCTGCCATGGGCCGACAATCCCTGGGGCGCCGGCGCGACGGTGGATGCCATCGGCACGGCACTGACCTTCAACGCCAACCATTTCGGACTTGGCCGAGGACGCGACACCCTGCTGGGCTGGCTCGCCTTGGCCGCCGACCCCGCGACCGGCCTCTGGGGCCGCGCCATTGCAGGCGACAGCCTGCTGGCGGTCAACGGCTTCTACCGGGCCAGCCGCAGCACCCACGCCCAGACGGGCATCCCGCTGCCCTACCCCGAACGAAGCATCGACAGCGTGCTGGCCAACTACAACGCCCATCAAGGCTTTGCAGGCTCCGAGCACACCGCCTGCAACCTTCTCGACACGGTGCATCCACTTTGGCTGTGCCTGCGTCAGACCCGCCACCGCCGGGCCGAGGCCGAAGCCATCGCTTGCACCATAATCACCCGCACCGCCGCACGCTGGCAGGACGGGCGCGGCATCGGTTTTGCCGAAGGCCAGGCGCCCTCTCTGCAGGGCACCGAGATGTGGCTTGCAACCGTTCACACAGCCGCCGCGATACTGAAGGAGGAAGATGCCTTCCCCTTCGTGCCGCGCGGCGTTCATCGCCTTGCGCCCCCAACGGGCGCCTGACCAACCCCGACGAAGGAGGTCCCATGCTGACCGTTCATACCCTGCACGCCGTGCATCAAAGCCAGGCCAAGACATTCGACACTGCCACACTGCGCGAGAACTTCCTGATTGATGGTGCCTTTCGTTCGGGCGAGATCAGGCTGACCTACACCCATTACGACCGCTTCGTCGTCGGTGGCGCCGTCCCCGATGGCGGCAGTCTGACGCTGGACACCGTGGCCGAGTCCGGGACAGACAGCTTCCTCGATCGGCGCGAGATGGGCATCGTCAACATCGGCGAGACGGGTACGGTCGAAGCCGGCGGCACCAGTTACACGCTTGAGCGCGGCGATGTGCTGTATCTGGGAATGGGCAGCGGCGCAGTGACCTTTGCGGGCCAGGGACGGTTCTACATCACCTCGGCGCCTGCGCACCGAACCTGCCCGACCCGGCAGATCGCCATCGGCGACGCGAAGGAGGTGAAGCTGGGGGATGTCGCAAGTTCAAACAAGCGCACCATCCGCCAGTTCATTCACCCCGACGTGATGGAAAGCTGCCAGCTGACACTGGGCTACACCACGCTCGAGGACGGATCGGTCTGGAACACGATGCCGGCCCATACCCATGATCGACGGATGGAGGCCTACCTCTACTGGGGCATGGAAGACGCCGCTCGTGTCGTTCACCTGATGGGAGAGCCCACAGAGACCCGGCACCTGATGGTCGCCAACGAAGAGGGTGTGGTCTCTCCGCCCTGGTCCATCCATGCCGGCGCCGGCATCGGTGGCTATACCTTCATCTGGGCGATGGCGGGCGACAACCAGTCCTTCACCGATATGGATTTCGTCCAGCCCGCGGAGCTGCGCTAATGCCCGGCCCGTTCAGCCTTGAAGGGCGGCGCGCGCTGGTGACCGGCGCCAATACCGGCATCGGCCAGGCGATCGCCGTCGCACTGGCCGGTCAGGGCGCCGAGGTGGTCTGTGCCGGGCGGCGCGACTGCGCCGAAACAGTATCGAGGATCGCGGAAGCCGGAGGTACGGCGTCCCAGCTGCAGCTCGACTTTGCAGACCCGATGGCGGCGCGGGACGTGTTCGACGATGCCGGCTTTGACCTTCTGGTCAACAACGCCGGCACAATCCGCCGCGCCGACAGCGCCGACTACAGCGAGGCCGACTGGGATGCGGTGATGGATGTGAACCTCAAGGCGGTGTTCTTCACCTGCCAGAGCTTCGGCCGCGCTCTGCTGGCGCGCGGCGGCAGCGGCGCAATCGTCAACATTGCCTCGCTGCTGTCGTTCCAGGGCGGCATCCGGGTGCCAGCATATACGGCGTCCAAGCACGGCGTGGCTGGTATCACGAAGATCCTCGCCAACGAATGGGCCCCGCACGGGATTACTGTGAACAGCATTGCCCCGGGCTACATCGCCACCAGCAACACTCAGGCGCTGCGCGACGATCCGGACCGGTCTCGTGCCATCCTCGAACGCATTCCCGCGGGGCGGTGGGGCGATCCCGAAGATATCGGAGGCACGGCCGCCTACCTCTGCTCGCCCGCCGCGCGATACGTCACCGGAGCGGTACTGAACGTGGATGGCGGCTGGCTGGCGCGTTAGGCAGGGGCTGCACCGTCTCAGCCCGATGGTGCCGTGAGGTCGGCGTCCGCACCAACGGACACGGCGACCTCTCTACTTACGGTCTTGCCGCCAGTCGCGCGACGCAGATTGGCGGCATCATCGTACCGTTTGGCATTCAGCGCACGACAGTGAGGCGAGGGAACTCATCTGCAAGGTAGAGAGGACCACGTTAGGCTCAGGGCGCGAGGCAGCTCCTATTAGAGAATAGGCCAGCCACCCGTCTGAGCGCTCAGCACAAACTGACCGGAGACCGAGATACGCCAACAAGATAGCTCCAACCAGAGGGTTGTCCAAAAAGCTGGTTCGCCAGCCCTGAGCAGGTTGCTCAGGACCACCAGCGCGAGGAGCCCAGCGTTCACTGAAACAACGGCCGGTACCTAAGGATCGCCTGAGACGCTGTTGATCAGCCTAAATAATGCGGCCGCCAAACGTGCGCCGTGCATTATCAGTAGTCCGCAGGAAATGGGATGCTGACCTTAGGCACTTTGCCGTTCCTTAACTGCCTAGCAAATGTGGCGTACCGCAGGGGCCATAGCGAATGCCTCCGGCTCTTCCGCTCACTCACCGCTGTTAGTCTAGGCTGCAGGCGCTCGAGGTTTCTTGGGCGGCGGGTAGCCGGACACTGCCGCTTTGCCTCCACCCCTCTTACTCCACCAAGTGGGCTTTTTTCCTGAAATAGCCGCGTGCGAAAAGAAAGGTTGGATGCGCGGTCACCGCGAGGTGGCCCAGATTTTTAGACCACCCCCGGTCCCCCGCGGCGCGGCGGCGGGAGGCCCTGCCCCTGCCGCCGCCGCTGGCCCCTCTGACCGGACAGCCGCTGCCGGTTCGGCTCTCCTGCCGCCGGCGCTCGGCGCTACCGCTTAGGCCTCCTCCTCCACCGGCCAGCTGGCGCGGGTGCCGTAGAAGGCCGCCGCCATGCGCGGACGCGGGGCCGGGCCGCTGAGCCGGTCGAGGGCCGCGGCCAGCGCCGCCGTTGCCGCCTGCACCGTGGCGCCGCCCAGTCCCCAGTTATGCTTCTTCAGCAGGCCCGTGATCGTCAGCCCCTCGACGAAGACGCCGTCCACCAGCTGCCGGTCGCTGATCGCCCGCCGCGGCCTGGCGTCCGCGCCCCGCTTCGACGGCCGCACCCGGCGGATCGGCATCGCCACCCCGTCCCCGATCCGGCGCTGCAGCGCCACCAGCCGCCGCCGCTCCTCCAGCCGCGCCTCGTTGACGTCGCC
>NZ_QJTE01000002.1:0-844083 GCF_003217255.1 Pseudoroseicyclus aestuarii
CTCCGCCGCTCCGTCCGTCCCGCCCGTCTGGCGCCCCGTGGCGCCTCAGCGCCGCCGGTGAAAGGGGTTCTACGGTTAGTGACGGATCCCCGCAACAGGAAAATGCACCGAACTCGAAGAATTTGTGACAAAGCCAGTGTTCACGCGCGGAGGTGCCTTTTGCACAGGCATCGTTGCGCTCAGACCGTCACTGGCGAAACTTCCGAGAAGGCCCCTGGTTCCGGGCCCTCCCTCTCTCTGCTGCCGTTGGGCCCACCCCCCCCTTCGGGAGTGAATCAGGCCCCTTCCAGCGACTCGAAAGGGGCTCAGGCGGCCTTGTTCGGGCTCTTCCTCTCCATGAGGCCCCGCCAATCGACTCGCAGCGCCAGCAGAAGCGCCGTTCCCACGAGGTAGAGGATGGGTTCGATCTGGAATCCCTTGGCCAGCCAGAGGAAGTGCACCCCCGCCAGGGGGACGATCACGTAGACGAGGCGGTGCATCTGCTTCCATCCCTGCCGCATGCGCCGCATCGCCCAGTCGTTCGATGTCAGGGCCAGGGGGATAAGCAGCACCAGCGCCGCCATGCCCACGGTGATGTAGGGACGCTTGATCGTCTCGGTCCAGACCTGCGCCAGCGCATAGCCCGGATCGAAGAAGCCCCCGAGGTCCAGCAGGACGAAGACGGCGAAATGCGCGAGCACGAAGTAGAAGGCCATCAGGCCGATCGCGCGGCGAAAGCGGATCAGGCTGACGCGGGTCCAGCGCATCAGCGGCGTCACCACCAACCCCGCGACCAGCAGCTGCAAGGCTCGCAGCCCGTATTCCCGCTCGAGGACGTTGATCGGCTCCACCGCATATGGGCCAATGGCCGAGAGAGCGCGCCAGAACTCCCACCCCATCCAGGCAAAGCCGATGACATAGATCAGCCAGGGCGGCACGCGGCGCAGCCCCTTGTTGATGCGCTGCGCGAAAGTCGGGGCCTTGGCCGCCATCAGAACTGCGCCTGCAGGTCCATGCCCTCGTAAAGGCTGGCGACCTCGTCATAGCCGTTGAACATCTGCGTCGGCTGGCGCTGCGCGAAGAGACCGCCGCCGATCACCCGCTCCGTCGCCTGCGACCAGCGCGGATGGTCCACGTTCGGGTTCACGTTGGAATAGAAGCCGTATTCACGCGGGTTCAGCCTGTTCCAGGTCGCCGGCGGCTCCTCTGCCGTCAGGCTGATGCGCACGATGCTCTTGATCGACTTGAAGCCGTACTTCCACGGAACGACCAGCCGGATCGGCGCGCCGTTCTGCTTGGGCATCGGCTGATCGTAGAGGCCCGTGGCCAGAAGCGTCAGCGGATGCATCGCCTCGTCGAGGCGCAGCCCCTCGACATAGGGAAAGTCCAGCACCCCGCGCCGGACGCCCGGCATGTTTTCGGGCTGCACCACGGTCTCGAAGGCGACGTAGCGCGCCTCATCCTGCACGCCGAGGCGGGTCAGGATGTCGGCAAGCTCCACGCCCTGCCATGGCACGACCATCGACCAGGCCTCCACGCAGCGGAAGCGGTAGATCCGCTCCTCCGGGGTCAGGTCGCCCAGCAGCTCCGCAAGGCTGTACTCCCCCGGATTATCGACGAGGCCGTCGACCGTGATGCTCCAGGGTTCGATCACCATCTCGTCGGCGTAGCGCTCGGGGTCCTGCTTGCCGGTGCCGAACTCATAGAAGTTGTTGTAGCTGGTGATCTCCTCGAGGCTGTTGGGCTCGAGCGTCTCCTGTGCGGCGGCCATGCTCGGGCCAAGGCCCAGGCCGGCTGCACCGGAGGCGCCCATGGCGGCGATCAGCCGGCGGCGGTTCATCCAAAGGGCCGGCGGGGTCACATCCGCCCGCGTCAGATCGTTCTTCCAGCGATGGGCCATGGGTCTCTCCTCTGCTGCACCGGTCTCTACCATCATCTACGCGCGAGACCGGCATCGGTCTCAAGGCATCACGACGGCTTTATCGCGTCCCATCGGGCCGCGGGGGCGCGGAAGCCCCGGCAAGACCGTTGCCGCCATGGCCGGCCCATGCTCAAGTCATGCAGATATTCCTGCCGGACCGGAGACCATGACCAGATCCCTGCTTCTCGCCGCCCTCGCCCTGACCCTCGCCTCGCCGGCCGCCGCGCATCTTGCGCCGGGCGAGCATGGCTCCTTCGCCGCCGGCGTGTCGCATCCGCTCTTCGGGGCGGATCACGTGCTGGCCATGGTGGTGGTCGGTATCTGGGCCGCGCTCATCGGCGGGCGCGCGACCTGGGCGGTGCCGCTGGCCTTCGTCGGCGCGATGGGGGTGGGCTACGGGCTGGCGCTGGCGGGCACGCCGCTGCCGCTGGTCGAGCCGGTGATCCTGGCCTCGATGATCGTCTTCGGCGCCCTCGTCGCGCTGACCCTGTCGATGCCGCTCCCGGCGGCCATGGCGACGGCTGCCTTCTTCGGCCTGTTCCACGGCCATGCGCATGGCGGCGAACTGGGCGAGGCGGGCGCCCTGGCCTTCGGCCTGGGCTTCGTGCTGGCCACCGCCGCGCTTCATGCCGGCGGCGTGGCGCTGGGGTCGGCCCTCGCGCGGGCGCGCGTAGAGACAGGTCTTCCGGCCCGCATCGTCGGCGGCGCCGCGGCCCTGGCGGGGCTGGTGATCGCCTTCGGCTAGGCCCCTGCCCCAGCGCTGAACGGAAAAAGGCCCCGGCGGATCGCTCCGCCGGGGCCTTTCTCATCACGCATGGCGCCTCTGCCGGATCAGTGCAGCGGCATGCCCTCGGGGCGCGGGCGCCCCGTGCCGGCGACGCGGTCGCCGATCAGCAGCCCGTCGGGGCCGGCGCTGATCGTGACCTCCTGCCCGTCGCGGATATCACCGGCCAGCAGCATCTCGGCCAGCGGGTCCTGGATGGCGCGCTGGATCACCCGCTTCAGCGGGCGCGCGCCAAAGACCGGATCGTAGCCCTCGTCCGCAAGCCACTGCCGCGCCTCCTCGTCGAGGGACAGCACGATGCCGCGCCCGGCAAGCCGCCGCTCCAGCCGCGCGAGCTGGATCTCGACGATGCCGCCCATGTCGTGCCGGCCCAGACGGTCGAAGATGACCGTCTCGTCCAGCCGGTTCAGGAACTCGGGCCGGAAGTGCGCCCGCACGGCATCCATCACGTCCCGCTTTGCCCCCGCCGCATCGCCGCCCTCGGGCAGCTGGCTGAGGGCCTGACTGCCGAGGTTCGAGGTCAGCACGATCAGCGTCTGCTTGAAGTCGACCCGGCGGCCCTGCCCGTCGGTCAGAACGCCGTCGTCCAGAACCTGCAGCAGCACGTTGAAGACATCCGGATGCGCCTTCTCGACCTCGTCGAAGAGCACGACCTGATAGGGCCGGCGCCGCACCGCCTCGGTCAGCACGCCGCCCTCGTCGTAGCCGACATAGCCCGGCGGGGCGCCGATCAGGCGGCTGACGGCGTGCTTCTCCATGAACTCGCTCATGTCGATGCGCACCATCGCGTCGTCATCGTCGAAGAGGAACTCCGCCACCGCCTTGGTCAGCTCGGTCTTGCCCACCCCGGTCGGCCCGAGGAAGAGGAAACTGCCCAGCGGACGGTTCTCGTCGTTAAGACCCGCCCGCGCCCGGCGCACGGCATTGGCCACGGCGCGCACGGCGACATCCTGTCCGATGACCCGCTTGTGCAGACCATCCTCCATGCGCAGCAGCTTCTCGCGCTCCCCTTCCAGCATGCGGCTGGTGGGGATGCCGGTCCAGCGTTCGACCACCTCGGCGATCTGCTCGGGGCGCACCGCCTCTTCGACCATCAAGGGGTCGTCCGAGGCTTCGGCCTCCGACAACTCCCGCTCGAGCTGGGGGATCACGCCGTAGGACAGCTCCCCGGCCTTGGCGAGGTTGCCCTCGCGCTTGGCGATCTCGAGCTCGGCGCGCGCCTTGTCCAGCCGCTCCTTCAGGGTGCGGCTGCCTTCCAGCTTGTCCCGCTCGGCCTGCCACTTGGCGGTCATCGCATCGCCGCGCTCGGACAGATCGCCCAGCTCCTGCTCGAGCTTGGCGAGACGCTCCTTGCTGGCCTCATCGTCCTCGCGGCGCAGGGCCTCGGCCTCGATCTGCATCTGCAGGATCTGGCGGTCGATGGCGTCCAGCTCCTCGGGCTTGGAGTCCACCTCCATCCGCAGCCGGCTCGCCGCCTCGTCGACGAGGTCGATCGCCTTGTCCGGCAGGAAACGGTCGGTGATGTAGCGGTTCGACAGCTGCGCCGCCGCGACGAGGGCCGAGTCGCCGATCCGCACGCCGTGGTGCAGCTCGTACTTCTCGCGCAGGCCGCGCAGGATGCTGATCGTATCCTCGACCGTCGGTTCCTCGACCATCAGCGGCTGGAACCGCCGCGCGAGGGCCGCATCCTTCTCGACGTACTTGCGGTACTCGTCCAGCGTGGTGGCGCCGACGCAGTGCAGTTCCCCGCGCGCGAGGGCGGGCTTGATCAGGTTGGCGGCATCCATCGCGCCCTCGGATTTCCCGGCGCCGACGAGGGTGTGCATCTCGTCGATGAAAAGGATGATCTCGCCCGAGGCGGCCTCGATCTCCTTGAGGATGGCCTTCAGCCGCTCCTCGAACTCGCCCCGGTATTTCGCGCCCGCGATCAGCGCGCCCATGTCGAGCGCCATCAGCCGCTTGTTGCGCAGCGATTCCGGCACGTCGCCGTTGACGATCCGCAGGGCAAGGCCCTCGGCGATGGCGGTCTTGCCGACGCCCGGCTCGCCGATCAGCACCGGGTTGTTCTTCGTGCGGCGCGACAGCACCTGCATGGCGCGGCGAATTTCCTCGTCGCGGCCGATGATCGGGTCGATCTTGCCCTGCTCCGCAGCCTCGGTCAGGTCGCGCGCGTATTTCTTCAGCGCGTCATAGCCCTCTTCGGCATTGGCGCTGTCGGCGGTGCGGCCCTTGCGGATATCGTTGATCGCGCCATTCAGGCCCTGCGCCGTGACCTTGCCGGCCTCCAGCGCCTTCTTCGCCTCGCTGCGCACCATGGCCAGCGCCATCAGGATACGCTCCACGGGCACGAAGCTGTCGCCGGCCTTCGTGGCCAGTTTCTCGGCCTCGTCGAGCACCCGGCCCGTCGATTGATCGAGGTAGGTCTGCCCGGCATCGCCCGAGACCTTGGGCAGCTTGCCCAGCGCCAGGTCCGTGGCCTGCCGCACGGCCGCGGCATCGCCGCCCGACTGCGCGATCAGGTTGCCGGCAAGGCCCTGCTCGTCGTCCAGTAGCGCCTTGAGCAGGTGCTCGGGCGACAGTTTTTGATGGCTTTCGCGCATCGCGATGGTCTGTGCGGCCTGCATGAAGCCGCGCGACCGCTCGGTGAACTTTTCCAGATTCATCCTGAACCCTCTCCTTCACAAGCATCCGGTCTGCGCGCCCGCCCAATGCGGCACACGTCCTCCGGACCTTGCAAAACAGATGGGTGCAGCCTCTCCGTTGCGCAAGTGTCACACTGCGCGCGGGGCGGGATTTTGCGCCTCAGCCGGCCAGGGGCCCCGGCGCCTTGTAGCTGCGGCCGTGCCAGATCAGCGGGCTGCAGGCCGGGTTCGTCTCGACCCGCGTCACGCCGCCGATCAGCAGGATATGCGTGCCCGTCTCGACGGCCGTCAGCACCCGGCAGTCCATCGCCGCGACGGCGCCCTGCAACTTCGGCTCACCCGAGGGCCAGGCATCCCAGGTCCCGCTCTCGAAGCGTCGCGCCGCCTCGACCTTGCCGGCAAAGGCATCGGCCACCGCCTGCTGCCCCTCCGAGAGCATCGCGAAGGAGAAGCGCCCGCTCTCGCGGACTGCCTGCGCCAGCGCGCTCTCGGTGTTGAGCGAGACAAGAACCGCCGGCGGCTCTGCCGAGAGCGACAGGGCGGCGGTCACGGTGCGGCCCAGCCGCGCCTCGTCCCGCCCGCCGGTGACGACGCAGACCGTCGCCCCCATCAGGGCCATCGCCTCGCGAAAGGCTGCGGCGTCGACAAGGCCCTGCTCGGCGCCATTGAGGTTCAGTTGCAGCGGTGCCAGCGGGCGGTCAGGTGTCATGGCGGGTCCTTCACGGTCTTCACGGATACACATAGCAGAAAACGGCGCGTCTTCATCCCCGCCGGCCTGTGCGGTGGCGCAGGGCGCCCCGCACTGCTAGCTATCCCCGACCCCAAAGCCCGGAGGCGCCCGTGCAGCTTCAGCCCGATTTCGACCTGACCGGCCGCAATACCCTTGGCCTTCGGTCCCGCGCACGTTTTGGCGTGGTGATCGAGCGGCCCGAGGATCTTGCCGCCGCAGCCGAGGCCGCGCGTGCAAAGGGTCTGCCGCTGCGGATCCTGGGCGGCGGCAGCAATACCCTCGCCTCCGAACAGGTGGAGGCGGTCGTCGGCGTCATGCGGATCGAGGGCCGGCAGATCGTGACCCTGCCGGATAGCGGCAGGGCCGTGACCGCAGGCGCGGGCGAGGACTGGGACGAGATTGTCGCCTGGACCATCGCACAGGGCCATGGCGGGCTCGAGAATCTCTCGCTGATCCCGGGCACCATGGGCGCGGCCCCGGTGCAGAACATTGGCGCCTACGGCCTGCAGCTCTCTGACCTCCTCTACAGCGTCACCGCCTGGGACGGCGCCAGCGGCGCGTTCCACACGTTCGGGCCCGAAGACTGCCGCTTCGGCTATCGCAAGAGCCGGTTCAAGGAGGCAGGCAATCGCCATGTCATCACCGAAGTCACGCTGCGCCTGCCGCAGCCCTGGGCGCCGGTGCTAATCTACGCCGGCCTCGACACCCTCGACGCCTCCGCCACCCCCGAAGAGGTGCGCCAGCGCGTGATCGCCCTGCGGCAGTCAAAGCTGCCCGACTGGCAGGTGCTGGGCAATGCCGGCTCCTTCTTCCACAACCCGGTGGTTCCGCCGGACCATGCCGCCCGCGTGCCAGACGCGCCGCAATGGCCGCAGGCGGACGGAACGGTGAAGCTGTCGGCCGGCTGGCTGATCGAGCGCTGCGGCTACAAGGGCGCGACGCGCGGCCCGGCCGGCGTCTACGAGGGCCACGCCCTGATCTTGGTGAACCATGGCGGCGCCACCGCCGCCGACATCGACGCCCTCTCATCCGAGATCAGAACGGCGGTCGAGGACTGCTTCGGCGTCAGCCTGGTGCAAGAGCCGATCCGCCTCTGACCCTCTCTTCTCTTAGCCAAATATCCCGGGCGAGGCCCGGCGCAGCCGGGGCGGGGGCAGCGCCCCCTCTTCCACATCGCGTCAGTTCTGCGGGTCGGCGACCGTCGTGTCATCGGCATCGGGCCGTACCACGACCTCATCCGGCGCGGCATCGCCCTCTTCGCCGGAGACCACGGGCACCTCGGGCTCCGGCACCTCATCGGCCTCGTCCGCACGGAAGACACCGCCCAGCACGAGGACGAGGACCAGCACGATGAAGGCGATGGGGATCGCCGCGTACCAGACCGCCTTGCCGGATCCGCCGCTCTTGCTTGTCTCTCGTGCCATGCGCTCACCTTTTTCAATCTGAAAGGACAACACCCGGCGCTGCCCCGGCGTTCCGCGGCGCTTGACCGCCCGGCACCCGCCCCGCAATAAGCGCCGGATGCCAGACAAGGAGACCGCCATGACGGACGCCACCATCGCCGCCGACGACCGCCTGATCGTCGCGCTCGACGTCGCGGATGCGGTCACGGGGCTGACGCTGGCGCGCAAGCTGGGCGAGCAGGTCTCCTTCTACAAGATCGGGCTGGGGATGCTGACCGGCGGCGGCCTCGCGCTGGCGCAGGAGCTCAAGGACCAGATGGGCAAGCGCATCTTCCTCGACATGAAGCTCTTCGACATCGGCGCAACGGTCGAGGCGGCGGTGCGCGGGCTGGTGCGCTTCGATCTCGATCTGCTGACGGTGCATGGCGATCCGCATGTGGTCCGCGCCGCGCGCGAGGGCGCCGCCGGCTCGCAGACCAAGATCATGGCCGTGACGATCCTGACCTCGCTCGACCGCGCCGACCTCGACGCCTCGGGCATCAAGGCAGGTGACCTGCCCGATCTCGTGGTGGAGCGCGCCGCCCGCGCGCTCGAGGCGGGGGCCGACGGCGTCATCGCCTCGCCGCAGGAGGCGGCTGCGATCCGCGCCCTGCCCGAGGCCGCGGGCAAGCTGATCGTGACGCCGGGCGTGCGCCCTGCAGGCGCCGATCTCGGCGACCAGAAGCGGGTGATGACGCCCGCCCAAGCCATTGCTGCCGGTGCCGATCATGTCGTCGTCGGCCGCCCCGTCTGGCGTGCCGCGAACCCGGCCTCCGCCGCCCGCGACATCCTGGCCGAGATGGCCTCGCCACAGGCGCTGTCGCCGAACCGTTAGGCGCAGCAGCCTTCGGGCCACAGGCGGCAGGCCTGGGTCCGGAAACAAGCTGTTGCCACTTGACAACCGAAGGTCTTTAAAAACTTAGGAACCTTATCCACAGGACCGGTGTTGCCTGCTCAACAGATCGAGCAGATCAAGCACAAAGGCCTGTAGGACCATGAACAACATCCAGATGGGCGACATTCGCTACAATGCCCAGGTCGGCGCCTTCGAAGCCCGCGTCGACGTCATCCGCGGCGGCTCCACCTTCCGCTATCCTTGCCAGGTCGCCGGACCGATCGACATGGACGACGCGCAGGTGCGCGCAAGCCTTGCCAGCCACGCCCTGCGCCAGTCCGACAGCGGCAGCGCGCTGTGGTCGCACCTCGGCTAACCCGTAATTCCCGACATTCCTGCGCCGTTTTCCCGAGTGGCGCTTGAATCAGGGGCTGCCTGCCCCGCTTCTGCCCGACTTGGCCCGCCTTCATGGCGGGCCTTTTTTTCGTCCGGGCTCAGGCCGCGACGGTCGAAAGCCGCCCGGTGCTGCGCGCCGGCGCCTCGATCTGCCCGGCAAGGCTGCCGGCAAGAACCTCGGCCGTGGCGGCCGACAGCGTCCAGCCCAGGTGACCGTGGCCGGTATTGTAGAAGACGCGCGCCCGGCGCCCCGGGCCGACCCGCGGCATCATGTTCGGCATCATCGGCCGCAGCCCGGCCCAGGGCACGCAGCTTTCGGTGGAAACGTCGGGGAAATGCCGCTCGACCCAGGCGATAAGCGGCTGCACGCGGTCCGCGCGGATATCGCGGTTCTCGCCGTTGAACTCGGCTGTGCCGGCAACCCGGAACCGCCCGTTGCCAAGGCGCGAGGTGACGATCTTGGCCGCATCGTCGAGGAGAGAGGCCGTCGGCGCCGCCTCGCGGCTGGCCTGATCGGCAAGGTTCACGGTGATCGAGTAGCCCTTGACCGGGTAGACATTGACCCGGTCGCCCAGCCGCCGCGCCAAGGCGCGCGAGCCGATGCCCGCGGCCACGACCACGGCGTCAAAACGATGCGGCTCGTCCGTGGTGACCACGGCGGCATCGGGGCCGGTCGAGACATCGCGGATCTCGCGGCCCATGCGGAAGGTGACGCCCTGCCCGCGCAGCCACTCGGCCAGCCCGAAGGTGAAGCGGTGGATATCGCCGGTGGAATCGCTCTCGGTCAGGAAACCGCCGACGACGGGGCCGTGCAGCTGCGGCACGGCGGCGCGCACCTCATCCGCGCTCAGCTCCTCGCGCGGGAGGCCGCCCTTGGCCAGCAGCGCCGAGACCCGGCGCGCGGCCTCAAGCTCTTTCTCGGTCTTGTAGAAATGCACGATCCCGGCGCGGCTGAAATCGAAGTCGAGGCCCGCCGTCTCGGCCATCTCGGCCATGCCGGCACGGGCGGCGATCGCGAGGCGCGCGGTCTCGACGGTATTGCGCTCGTAGCTGGGGATTGCGGCAAGGAATTCGGCCATCCAGCTCAGCTTGTGCCAGGAGGGGCGCGGGTTCACCGAGAGCGGCGCCGCCGGGTCGAGAAGCCATTTCAGCCCCTTGGCGACGGTGCCCCAGCGGTTCCAGACCTCGGCGTTCGAGGCAGAGAGCTGGCCGCCATTGGCAAAGCTCGTGTCCATGCCGGCATAGCGCTGGCGATCGAAGACGGTGACATCGTAGCCGCGACGATGAAGCGCGTAGGCGGTGGTGATACCGGTGATACCGGCACCCAGAACGGCGACGTGGGGCATGAAAGCCTCCGATACAGTCGCGCCCCGCCCGTCCTTTTGCCTGAGAGATTCGCTGCCCCGACCTCATGCCGGTGACGACTTTCCCCTTCGGCGGACCCCGAGGGGCCTCTCTCCGGTTCTGCTTGGCCTCGCCGGTCCTTTTGCCTGAGAGACCCGCGGGACGCGGCATGCTCCTTCGGCGGCGGACCGATCCGCGCTCTCCCGGCGGACCAATTCGAGTATTGTACCGCGTGCGCCCCGCATCGCGCAACGGTGAATGCTCTCCGCAGGCTTAGCCCTGCGCAAGGTAAAGCCGAAGCCGGTCCTGCAGGGGCTGTATGGCATCGGGCGCGGCGAGAAAGGCCTCTGGCGTCATCAGCGCCCATCCCTGCCCCTCGTCGCCGAAGGTGATGTCCGCCTCGGCACCCTCGGGCAGGGCGAGGACGAAGTACCAGACCGGCCCCGGCTTCAGCGCATGGGGAAATTGCCGCCCCCAGAGCAGGCGCCCCGCCTCCAGCCGCAGGCCGACCTCCTCGTCCATCTCGCGGGCGGCGGTCTGCAGCGGCGTCTCGCCCGGCTCGCGCCCGCCGCCGGGCAGGTCGAGTAGGCCGGGGTAGTCGATATGCGCAAAATCGTCGCGCCGCGTGATCAGCAGGCGCTGCCCGATATAGACCGCGACCTTGGCGCCGACGAAATCGCTGCCGTCCCAGTCCTGAACCGCCTTTTGCATCGCGTCCCTCCGGCTTATCTTCCTGCCCATGCCATCCCTCTGCCGCGCCTGTCTGACCCGCTTCGACGCCGGGGGCCGCTGCCCCGCCTGCCGGTCGCCGCGCGTGCTGTCGCACCCGGAGCTTTGGGACCTGAGCATCGCGCATATGGATTGCGACGCCTTCTTCGCCAGCGTCGAGAAGCGCGACAACCCCGAACTGGCGGACAAGCCGGTCATCATCGGCGGCGGGCGGCGGGGCGTCGTCTCGACCGCCTGCTATCTCGCGCGGATCAAGGGCGTCCGCTCGGCCATGCCGATGTTCCAGGCGCTGAAGCTTTGCCCCGAGGCAGTGATCATCAAGCCCCGGTTCGAGGCCTATGTCGAAGCCTCGCGTGCGATCCGCCAGATGATGGACGAGATGACGCCCGTGGTCGAGCCGCTCAGCCTCGACGAGGCCTTCATGGACCTGACCGGCACCCAGCGGCTGCACGGCGCGCCACCCGCCGTGATGCTGGCCCGGCTGGTGAACCGGATGCACAAGGAGCTGGGGCTGACAGGGTCCATCGGGCTCAGCCACAACAAGTTCCTCGCCAAGGTGGCGAGCGATCTGGACAAGCCGCGCGGCTTTTCGGTGATCGGCAAGGCCGAGACGGTCGATTTCCTGCGCCCGCGTCCGGTGCGGCTGATCTGGGGGATCGGTCCGGCAGCGCAGGCCAGCCTCGAGGGCGCCGGGATCACCACCTTCTCCGATCTCGAGCGCTGGGACCGGCGCGAGTTGCACGCCCGCTTCGGCGGCATGGGCGAGCGGCTCTGGCATCTGGCCCGCGGCGAGGACGCGCGCCGCGTCAGCGCGAACGAGCCGATGCGCTCGGTCTCGAACGAGACCACCTTCGACACCGACACGGGCGATCCCGATATCCTCGACGGGCATATCTGGCGCATGGCCGAAAAGGTCGCCGGCCGCGCCAAGGCCAAGGGCATCGCTGGCCGCGTCGTGGTGCTGAAACTCAAACGCGCGAACCACACAAGCCTGTCGCGGCGGGTCAGCCTGCGGGCGCCGACGCAGATGGCGGACACGCTTTACCGCACGGCCCGCGGCCTTTTCGACGCGCTGGACGAACGTGGGCCCTACCGCCTGCTGGGCGTCGGGCTGTCCGACCTCTGCCCCGCCGGCACCGGCGGCGAGGCCGATCTTCTCGATCCCGATGCCGCCCAGCGCGAAAAGGCGGAGCGGGCGGCGGATGCGATCCGCGCCCGTTTCGGCGACAAGGCGATCCTCAAGGGCCGGGCCCTGCGCTGACGTGAAAAGGGGGACCAGCGGCCCCCCTTTCCGTCGCGGCCATGGTGCCGTGGTTACTGCGACGCCATCCAGTCGCGGATCGCCGTCACGCTCGCCTCGGGCTGCTCGAAGATCGCGGCATGGCTGGCGCCGTCGATGATGGAGAGTGTCGCATTCGGCGCCGTCTCTTCCATCTGCTGGGCGATCTCGACCGCGTAGACCGGGTCGGCCAGCCCCACGAGGACGAGGACCGGCACCTCGACGCTTGCCAGCGTCTCGCTGCTGTCGGGCCGGTTCGCCAGCACCGTCGCGCCGCCCAGCGCCCCCTCGACCGAGGCCTGGCCGACCACCGCTGACAGGTAGTCCGCCTGCGCCGGCGCGGTCTCGATCCGGGTCTCGCCGGTCAGCATGTTCGGCAGCAGGAAGGGCACGATGGACTGCACGTCCTGCGTCTCCTCGAGCGTCTGGTGCGCGCCGTCCCAGATGCCCGCCTCGATCGCATTGGCCGGCATGTGGTTGCTGTCGATCAGGATCATGCCGTCGAAGACCTCGGGGGCTTCGCGGTACATCTCGAAGACGACGGGGCCGCCCATCGACATCCCGCCGATGGTGGCGCTTTCGATGCCAAGCTCATCCAGCACCGCAAGCGCGTCCTGCGCGTAGGTGGCCACATCCGTCACCTCCTCGGGCGCGGTGGAATTGCCGAAGCCGCGCTGGTCGATGGTGATGACGCGGTGATCGTCATCCAGATCGCCCCGCACCCGCTCGAACAGGGCGCCCGACAGGGGATAGCCATGGATCAGGTAGATCACGTCCCCTTCGCCGCTGTCCTGAACGAAGATATCGGCGCCATTGACGCTGATCGTCTCGCCCTCGCGGTCGGCGGGCATCGGGATGCCAAGGGTCTCTCCGGCTTGCTGCGCCGACAGGGGCGCCGCCAGAAGCCCGGCGGCCGCGCCGCCGAGCAGGGTCGTTTTCAACAGGGTCTTCATCGTGAACCTCCACACTCGTATCGGGCGGTCAACGACGGCGCGGCGCCGGGCGTTGCCTTATGTCCCGATCACGAAGTGCGTGAGATCGCTTTGGTACGCTCAGCCCTGAAGAGGGAACCAGATCGGGATCACGAGGATCGCGGTGATGCCGACAATGACGTTCATCAGCACGCCGATCTTCAGGAAGTCGGTGAACTTGTAGTCGCCCGCGCCGTAGACCAGCGTGTTGGTCTGGTAGCCCACCGGCGTCGCGAAACTGGCCGAGGCGGCGAGCATCACCGCCACCACCAGCGCCCGCGGATCAAGGCCGGTCTGCTGCGCCAGCGCGATGGCCACCGGCGTGACCACCACGGCGACGGCATTGTTGGTCACCAGCTCCGTCAGGATCGAGGTCAGCGTGTAGACCGCCGCCAAGAGCACGATAGGCGGCAGGCCTTCCAGCCAGGGCGCCAGCCCCCCGACCACCAACTCGACCGCGCCGGAGTTCTGCAGCCCCTGCCCGACCACCAGCATCGACAGGATCAGCACGAGGATCCCGGCGTCGACCGAGGACCATGCCTCGTCGCTGTCGATGCAGCGAAAGGCGAGGATCGCGGCCACGGCCAGAAGCGCCAGCACCTCGATCGGGGCCACGCCGAAGGCGGCAAGGCCGACGACCATGACCAGCGCCAGAAGCGCCAGCGGCGCGCGGCGGCGGCGGTAGGCGCGGCCCGGCGCGCGGCCGATGCTCACCAGCTCTCCGCCCTGGGCCAGCCGCTCGAAGCCGCGGTCGGTGCCCTCCAGCAGGATGCGGTCGGCGGGGCGCAGGCGCACGCTGCCCAGTTCGGGCCCGGCGACATGGCCGGGCCGATTCGCGCCCAGCACGCGCAGCCCGTAGCGGTAGCCGACCGACAGCTGGGACACCGTCTCGCCGCCCGAGGCCGCGGCGGGCGAGACCATGGCCTCGGCCACGGTCAGATCGTCCTCGGGGTTGCGCGGGCCGACGCCGCGGCGCAGGCCGACCTCGATCCCCGGCAGGTCGCGCAGCGTCAGGATCTCGGAGGTCGTCGCCTGCGCCACCAGAACGTCGCCCAGCTCCACGACCCGCTCGGCCAGCGCCTCGCGGCTGAGGGTGCGGCCCCGGCGCACGGCGGTCACCTTGATGCCCTGCCGGTTGAAATCGGCGATCTCGCCCAGCGCGCTGCCGATGCCGCGATATCCCTCGAGAACCCGCAGCTCCGTCAGGAAGGCCCGCTCCCCGTCCTCGGCGCCGGTGACGCCGCGGCTGCGCCGGTCCGGCAGCAGCAGCGGCGCGAGGATGCCCAGCGCGGTGCCCCCGATCAGCACGCAGACGATCCCGGGCAGGGTGATCGAGAAGATCGAGAAGTTCTCGAGGCCCTGCGCCTCGGCGACGCCGGCCACCAGCAGGTTGGTCGAGCTGCCGATCAGCGTCAGAGTGCCGCCCAGAACCGCCGCGTAGGACAGCGGGATCAGCAGCCGCGTCTCGGCGATGCCGAGGCTGCGGGCCAGCCGGATGATGACCGGGATCAGCACCAGCACGACCGGCGTGTTGTTCACGAAGCCCGAGGCGATGACCGTCGCCCCGAGAAAGACCACCACCGCCAGCGCCGGATGCCCCTCGGCCCGGGCGATGGCCTGCGCCGCAAGCGCATCCAGCAAACCGGTGCGCACCAGCGCGCCAGAGATGACGAACATCGCCGCGATGGTGACGGGCGCCGAGTTCGCGAAGACGCCGAGGATCTGGTCCTGCTGCACGAGGCCCAGCACCACGAAGACGCCGGCGGCGATCACCGCCGTCACCTCGGGCGGATATTTCTCGAACATGAAAGCGGCGAAGAGAAGGACGAGCAGGGCGAGCGCAACGTAGGGCTGCAGCTCTGCGGGGATGAGAGGCACGCCGTCTCCTTTGGATGAAGGCCACAGCTGAACATAGCTGCGGGCTCGGCGGTTCAATGACCTGAGGGTTTATTCCGCGGCGACCGGCAGCTCGGCCCCGCCGGCGGGCCGCCCCAGCTTCGCGATTTCGGCGATCACCCCCGCCAGCAGGGCGGCGAAGGCGTCGAAGCCGCCATGCGGCTCGATGCGGGCTTCGTCCATGTAGAGGCTGCGGTCAATCTCGACCTGCACGGCATGGGCACGGCGCGCGGGGCGCCCGTATTGCTGCGTCACATAGGCCCCGGCGAAGGGCATGTTGCGCGCCACTCGCAGCCCCGCGGATTTGAACGCGGCCTCCACCCCCTCCATGATCTCTAGCGCGGCGGCGGCGCCGAAGCGGTCGCCCAGCACGACGTCGGGCCGGGGGCCGCCCACCACGCCGGAGGCTTCGATCGCCTCGTGCGGCATCGAATGGCAATCGATCAGGATCGTCTGCCCGAACTGCGCATGAGTCTCGGCCAGCACCGCGCGCAGCGCCTCGTGGTAGGGACGCCAGCACAGGGCCAGCCTGTCCTGCGCCTCATCGAGGCCGATCTTGCCGCGGTAGATCGCGCGGCCATTGGCCACGACGCGGGGAATCACCCCAAGGCCGCTGGAGATGCGCGGGTTGTGCGTGGGGCGCTGCACCCCCTCGACCAGCGCGGGGTCAAGCTCTTCGGCCGCGCGGTTGAGGTCGACATAGGCGCGCGGCACCCGCGCCGTCAGCAGCGGCGCCCCGAGCGACGGCGCCCGCGCGAAGAGCCGGTCGACGAAGGCATCCTCGGACGAGCGCACCGCCAGCGGATCGAGCACGATTCGCCGCAGGAAGGCCTCCGGGTAGGCGCTTCCGCTATGCGGAGAGGCGAAGACCACGGCGGTGGTCTGGATTGCCGGGCGATGAAGGTCGAAGGCGCGCATCCGCGGCTGCCCCTGCACTGGTCTGCACCGAAGATAGCGCCCGAACCCGATTTGCCGAAAGCCCTTGATCCCCCCCGAACGCTCTTTTATAGACCGCGCACCCGACGCGGCCTGGCTGCGCCTCCTGTTCACGGAGAGGCTGGATCGCAAAGGGTACGGGCGGTTAGCTCAGCGGTAGAGCACTACGTTGACATCGTAGGGGCCACTGGTTCGATCCCAGTACCGCCCACCAGTGTTATTCCACCGGCCCCCTTCGGGGGCGCCACGACTGCAACCCAAAGGCGCACCAGCGCGCCGCGAAGATGGAGAGCCGCCATGAAGGTCGCCAACTCGCTCCGCTCGCTCAAGCAGCGCCACCGCGATTGCCGCGTCGTGCGCCGCAAGGGCCGGGTCTATGTGATCAACAAGACCCAGCGCCGGTTCAAGGCCCGCCAGGGCTGAACCGGAGGGCAGGCCCGCAGGGGCCAGCTCCTAGAACAATGGGCCGTCTTCCCCCGGGAAGGCGGCCCTTTCTTCATGTTTCCGCCGATTTTCCGCCTCTCTGCTGGGCAGGACGGGCACGACTGCGCTAGGTTTGCCCCACAGAAGGCAACGAAGGATCGCCGGATATGACAATGCATGCACGCCTACTCCTGGGGGCAACGGCTCTGGCGCTGCTTCCTCTGGCCGCCACGGCGCAGGACGATGACGCCGCGCAGGACGACAGCGCCGCGCAGCAGGCCGAGGCACCGGACGCGGCAGAGAGCGCGGCCGCCTGCGGCGGGCTCAGCGGCGGACAGTGGATCGGCGGCAGCGAAGCCGCCTCGGACGTCAGCACCGCCTCCGCCGCGATGGAGCAGATGGCCCTCGTCCTGCAGGGCAACGAATACGTCGCCCTCTTCACCGCCTCGGAGCCGGCCGAGATCCGGGTCGAGGCGCAGGGCCGCGGGGGCGGCGATCCCTACATCGACCTCTACGACGAGAGCGGCGAGATCCTCGTCTCGGACGATGATTCGGGCGGCGGCCTCGACAGCCGGGCCGAGATCGCGGTCGAGCCGGGCCAGTACTGCCTGACCATGTCGAGCTACGACGGCGCGCCGATGACCGGCTTCGTCAGCGTCGGCCTGTCCGAGCACGAGGCGCTGACGACCGGCGAGGATCCGGCCTCGACCGACGATGGCTGGGACGACCCCTACTACGACGACATGCCCGAGATCGCCGAAGGCTCCTGCGAAGCGCCGACCCGCCAGCTTGGCGACGGCCCGCTCGACCTGACCTCCGCGGTCAGCGACACGGCCTCCGCGGCCGAGGTGCCCTACTGGGGCTTCACCCTGGGCGAGCCGACCGGCGTGATGATCACCGCCGACAACCCGAATGCCGACCCGGTCGTCACCCTCTACGACGGCAACGGCGGCTATCTGGCCGAGAACGACGACTACGACGGGCTCAACAGCCGCATCGACATGACCGCCCCGCTGCCCGCCGGCGACTACTGCGTCGAGATGACGGCCCTCAGCGACCGGTCCGAGCCGATCACTCTGAGCGTCGCCGCCTACGATTCGGAAACGGCGATGCGCGAGATGGTCGCCCGCGGCGAGACCAGCCCGACGATCGGCGGCGACTACCCGATCACCGAACTGGGGGTGCTGGGCGGCCGGCTGCGGCAGGACGTGCAGACCAATGACGAAACCTCGTGGTTCTCCATCGAGGTGCCCGAGAACAGCCTGGTGATGATCGACGCGGTCGCTGGCGGCATGGGCGATCCCGTCCTCTTCCTCTACGACGACTTCGGCCGCCTGGTGGAGCAGAACGACGACGGCGGCGACAGCCTCGATTCGCGCATCGCCACCGAGGTCACCCGCGGCACCTACCTCGTCGGCGTGCGGCAGGTCGGCTCCGGCCAGCAGGGGCTGATCCGGCTGCTGATGCAGCGCTTCGTCCCCGCCGAGTGATCCGGCACCGCAGCGCCATGGGCGCTGCCTGAGAAAACGCAAAAGCGCCCCCGCGATCAGCGGGGGCGCTTTTTCATTTAGGCTACCCGGCGGCGGCGCTACTGGCCGGTGATCGCATCCGCCAGCAGGCGGACCACCGTCTGCTCGTTCAGGTAGCCCGTCACCTCCAGCTCGCGGTCGGTCTGGAAGCGGCGCAGGGCGCGGCGGGTGTTCTCGTCGAAGACGCCGTCGACCCCCCCGGGTTCGAGGTTCAGCCCGTCGAGCCGCGCCTCGACCAGGCGCCGCGTCAGCGGGTTCAGCCCCAGCGCCGTCTCGGTCGCCTGCGCCGATTGCGCTTCGTCGCTGCTGGCCTGTTGCAGCGCCTGAATGCGGGACTGCGCCTCGGCGCGGAAGGCGCCGTTCTGGTAGGAGTTCAGGTAGTCCTCGTAGCCCGCGATGGCATCCGCCTCGCGTGCGCGATCCCAGGCGGCGCGGTCCTGCGCCTCCGCGGCCTGACGCTTCTCCTCCTCGATCATCGACAGCCGGTCTGCGGCGGTCTCGGCGAAGAGGCCGTCGGGATAGCGTTCAAGGTAGGCGCGCAGCCCCGGCTCGTCGCCGGCCGATCCGGTCTCGTCCCAATAGGCGCGGTCAAGCTGCTCGGCCTCGCGGCGCTGCTGCTCGGCCCGCGCCTCGAGTTCCGCGCTGCGGCGGGCGGCCTGCGCCTCGAGCCGGCTGATCTGCTCGGGCGTCAGGTAGGAGGTCTGCGGGAAACCGTTCTGCTGCTGCCAGTTGGTGATCGCCTGCCGCGTGCCCGACCCGAAGATGCCGTCGATGCCGCGGGTGTCGTAGTCCAGCAGGCTCAGGCTGCGCTGGATCTCGCGCTGGCGATCACGCGACAGCTCCAGCCCCTCCTCGGCCAGCCGGGCATCGCGGTTCGGCTCTGCGAGGATGGCGGCGATCGCCTCTTCTGCCGCCTCGGCCTGCTGGCCGTTGGGGAAGCGGCGCAGGTAATCGCGGTAACCCTCGACGGTGTCGAGCGCGGTTGCGCCCTGCCACAGCGTCTCGTCGGCCTCGGTATCGGCCTGCGGCTGCTCCGGCGCCTCGTCCTGCGCCGCCTCGGCTGGCATGAAGACGCGCGATGCGGGCAGGTAGCCGCTCGCCTCCAGCCCCTGCGCCTGCGCGATCAGCGGCGCGAGATCGACCTGCGGCTGGCTCAACGCGCCGCCGGCGAAGGCCGCGGCGGCCTGCGGGCTGCCGGTCAGCACCGTCACGCCTTGCGGGATATCCAGCGGGCCGAGGCCCGCGCGCAGCCAGCTGTCGTAGCGTTCGTCGCCCTCGGCCACGCCCAGCAGCAGGATCGATTCGCCCGGTGCCTCGGCCAGCAGCCGCAGGACGCCCGCCAAGTCGATGGCCTGGGCGCCGGGCGACAGCAGGCGCGGCTCCTCGGCCTCGGCGGTCAGGTACCAGCTGCGCTCCCCGTCGGTCATGAAGCGGCCCGCCATGACCGCGACGAGGCGCTGCGCCCCGGCGGCATCGGCCTGCCAGCTGCGCAGCGCATCGGCGGTGGCATCGGCGCGCCCGTTCGGCAGCGCGGTGACCTCGAAGCCCAGCGCCCGCAGCCCTTCCTGGGCCGGGATCACACTGGCGCCGTTCGGCGTACGGCCCAGCACCTCGTAATATTCGTTTCCGAAGATGAGCGCGGCATCCGTACCGTCCTCCTGCGCCAGTGCGGCGGGGGCGGCGACGATCAGCGCGACGATCGGGGCGATGGGCAGACGCATCTGGCGGGTCCTCCTTGTTCCTTGCCGAACCCGGCGCCGTCGGCGCCGGTTCCGCAAGCAAGACTGCCCCCGCAGGGCGCCGCCATCCAATAACGTGTTCTAGAGGTCGAACGTCGCGAAGACCGGCACGTGGTCCGAGGGCTTCTCCCAGCCGCGGGCGGCCTTCAGCACCCGGCTGGAATGGGCGGCGCCGGCGATGTCGGGCGTGGCCCAGACATGGTCGAGCCGGCGCCCGCGATCCGCCGCTTCCCAGTCCTTGGCGCGGTAGGACCACCAGGAATAGAGCGGCCCCTCGGGGATGTCCTTGCGCGTGACGTCGACCCAGGCCCCCGCCTCCTGCGCCGCGGTCAGATGCTCTACCTCGGTGGGCGTGTGGCTGACGATCTTCAGCATCTTCTTGTGATCCCAGACGTCATCCTCGCGCGGGGCGATGTTCAGATCGCCGACGAGGATCGCCTTCTCGGGCCGTTCGGCGCGGAAGGCGTCGCGCATCTGCGTCAGGTAATCCAGCTTCTGGCCGAACTTGACGTTCTTCTCGCGGTCGGGCTCATCACCGCCCGCGGGGACGTAGTAGTTGTGGATCACCACGCCGTTCTCCAGCCTCGCGGCGACATGGCGCGCATGACCCAGCTCGACGTGGTCGAGGCCGCCCGCATCCTCGAGCGGCAGCTTCGACAGGATTGCGACGCCGTTGTAGCCCTTCTGCCCGCGGGCGATCATGTGCGGGTAGCCCAGCGCGGCAAAACCTTCGAGCGGGATCTTCTCGACCGGGGACTTGCACTCCTGCAGGCACAGGATGTCCGGCGCCTCCTCGGTCAGCAGCTTGTGCACCAGCGTCTCGCGCAGGCGGACGGAGTTGATGTTCCAGGTGGCGAGCGTGAAGGGCATGGGCAGTCTTCCGGCGTGATGGATGCCAGGGTCATGCCCGATCACGGCGCGATCCGCCACCCGGCGCCGGCAAGGGCCGGGCCCCGCAGATCGAGATCGGCAAGGCCCGCCCGACGCTGAAGCCGGTGAACCCTACCGCCGACCACCTCATCCCGTGACGCGGCTGGGGGCGCTGCGCCGCCCCTATTCCGTCAGGTTCAGCGTGTCGGTCATGCAGGTGTTCAGCGTCATCTGATCCTCGACCCCGTCGGCATAGACCAGCAGGAAATCCCATGCGCAGTCCATGTTGTCCGGAATCGTCAGCACCACCGACCCGCCCGGCTGCACGACCTTTTCGCCCAAGCGGTCCGGCCCCCACATCTCGTCCGAGGATTCGGAGGTGAAGAGCCGGTAGAGCACCGTCTGCGTGCCGTTGTTCACCGTCACCTGCCCGGCAAGGGCGGGCGCAGCGGCAAGGACGGCGGCGGCAAGGACGGCGCAGGGCGCGAGGCCGGAACGCAGGGTGGGCATGGCTCTCTCCCGTTGGAACTTCGCCGCCAGCCTAGCGCGCAGGTGCCGGGGGCGAAACCCGCAGGCGTCGCCCCCGATTTTTCAGGCGACCAGCCGGTAGCCCCCCGCCTCGGTCACCAGCAGCTTGGCGTTCGAGGGATCGGGCTCGATCTTCTGGCGCAGCCGGTAGATATGCGTCTCGAGCGTGTGGGTCGTGACGCCCGCGTTGTAGCCCCAGACCTCGTGCAGCAGCACGTCGCGCGGCACGATCCCGTCGGCCGAGCGATAGAGGTACTTGAGGATGTTCGTCTCCTTCTCGGTCAGGCGAACCTTCTTCTCGTCCTCGGTCAGAAGCATCTTCTGCGAGGGGCGGAAGGTATAGGGCCCAAGCTGGAAGATCGCGTCCTCGCTGCTTTCGTGGGTGCGCAGCTGGGCTCGGATACGGGCGAGCAGCACCGGGAACTTCATCGGCTTGGTGACGTAATCGTTCGCCCCCGCGTCGAGGCCGAGAATGGTGTCGCTGTCGGTGTCATGCCCGGTCAGGATCAGGATCGGGCACTTGACCCCCTGCTTGCGCATCAGGCGGCAGAGCTCGCGCCCGTCGGTATCGGGCAGGCCGACGTCGAGGATCACGAGGTCGAAGAGACCCGCCTTGATCTGCGCCATCGCGTCGTGGCCGTTGCCGGCCTCGAAGACGTCGAATTCCTCGGTCATAACGAGCTGCTCGCTCAGCGCCTCGCGCAGGTCGTCGTCGTCGTCGACGAGCAGGATTTTCTTGAGTTGCGGCATAACCGGACCCTTTCAAAACTGGTGGGGGCCGGGCCCCCTGCACATCGCGTGCCTCTGGAAAGGCAGATGTGTAACCTTTACGTGTCCGGCAAGCGTTGCTGCCGCCGCCTCACGGCCAAGTGTCGGAAACGCCCGAAATGTTTCAAGGATTCCGGCAGGACGGGCCCCATGACCTTCTCTCTCGATGCCAGTGAGCGGCGTGCGCGGGCGCTGGCCGACCTGCGGATGGGGGTGCCCGTGGTGCTGGACGGCGGCGACGGCGGCGCCCTCGCCCTCGCGGCCGAGACCATCACACCGGGCCGCCTGGAAAGCCTGCGCGCGCTTGGCGGCGCCCCAGTCCTGGCGATCACGGCACAGCGGGCCAAGGTGCTGAACGCGCCCGCCTACGACGGCGACACGGCGCGCGTCCTGCTGCCGCAGGATGCCGCGAGCGGCTGGGTCCGCGCGCTGGCCGATCCGGCGGACGACCTGCGCGCGCCGATGAAGGGCCCGCTGAAGATGCAGCGAGAGGGCAGCGCGACCCTGCACCGCGCCGCCATCGCGCTGGCCAAGGGCGCGCGGCTGCTGCCTGCCGCCCTCGTGCTGCCGATCGAGGATGCGGCCGTCTTCGCGGCCCGCCACGACCTGACGCGCCTGCCCCCCATGCCCGCCCTGCCCGCCGATCCCGCCCCCATGGCCGATATCGCCGATGCCCGCCTGCCAATGGCGCTGGCGGGGGCCGGGCGCGTGCATGTCTTTCGCCCCCGCGACGGCGGAGAGGAGCATTACGCCATCGAGGTCGGCAAGCCGCTGCGCGACGCGCCCGTGCTGGCGCGGCTACATTCGGCCTGCTTCACCGGCGACGTGCTGGGCAGCCTGAAATGCGACTGCGGCCCGCAGCTTCATGCCGCCCTGTCCCAGATGGGGCAGGAGGGGGCGGGCGTTCTGCTGTACCTGAACCAGGAGGGGCGCGGCATCGGGCTGGCCAACAAGATGCGCGCCTATGACCTGCAGGATCAGGGCTTCGACACGGTCGAGGCGAACCACCGCCTCGGCTTCGAGGATGACGAGCGTGATTTCCGCATCGGGGCAGAGCTTCTGCGCCGCCTCGGCTTCTCCTCCGTCCGGCTGCTGACGAACAACCCGCGCAAGATCGCGCGGATGGAGGAATCGGGCATTGCCGTGACCGAGCGGGTGCCGCTGCAGGTCGGGCGCGGCGCGCTGAACACCGCCTACCTCGATACCAAGGCGGCGAAGTCCGGGCATTTGCTGTGACGCTGGCGCTGACCCCGCGCGGGCTGCGCGCCCTTGGCCACATCTTGCCCTGCGCCATCGGGCGCGGCGGGTTGACGGGTGACAAGCGCGAGGGCGACCTAGCCACGCCGCGCGGGACGTGGCGTGTGACCGGCCTCTTCTACCGCCCCGACCGGCTGGCCCCGCCCGCGCCCTGGGCGCGGCCGATCCGGCCGGGCGATCTGTGGTCGGACGCGCCAGAGGATCCGGCCTACAACAGCCTCGTGCGCGCGCCCCATGCGCCCAGCCACGAGGCGCTGCGCCGCGCCGATCCGATGTACGACATCATCCTGACGACCGACTGGAACGATGCGGCGGTGCCGGGCTGCGGCTCTGCCATCTTCATCCACCGTTGGCGCCGGCCCCGCTGGCCGACTGCCGGCTGCATCGCGCTGGCGCCCGGCGATCTGGCCTGGCTCGCCGCCCGCGCGGCGCCGGGCACCGCGATCCGGGTGTGACGCGCGGGCCGTCCTTGACGCCCCCGGCCCGCCCGGCCTATCGCCCGGCCCATGGCTGATTTCTTTGCGTATACAGACGGCGCCTGCTCGGGCAATCCGGGTCCCGGCGGCTGGGGCGCCCTGCTGATCGCCCGCGAGAACGGCGCCGTGGTCAAGGAACGCCCCCTGTCGGGCGGCGAGGCGCAGACCACAAACAACCGGATGGAGTTGATGGCCGCCATCAGCGCGCTCGAGGCGCTGGGAAAGCCGACGAAGATCACCGTCGTGACCGACAGCGCCTACGTGAAGGACGGCATCGGCTCCTGGCTGGCGGGATGGAAGCGCAACGGCTGGAAGACCGCCGCCAAGAAGCCCGTGAAGAACGAGGAACTCTGGCGCCGCCTCGACGAGGCGACGCAGCGCCACACCGTGCGCTGGGAATGGGTCAAGGGCCATGCCGGTCACCCCGAGAACGAGCGCGCCGACGAGCTGGCCCGCGCCGGAATGGCGCCCTTCAAGAAACGCTGAGGGTTCGCAGGCGTACCGGCGCGGCAGCGGCGGGAACCTCACGCTTCCGGGACGGGTTTGTGCCCGAGGAACCCCCGCATTCCGGAAGGCACCCATGCAAGTTTCCCTCGATATCAACGGCGCGTCCGTCGCGCTGGACCTTGATGCGCGCACCACGCTGCTCGACGCCCTGCGCAACCACGCCGGGCTCACCGGCTCCAAGAAAGGGTGCGACCACGGTCAGTGCGGCGCCTGTACCGTCATGGTGAACGGGCGGCGGATCAACTCCTGCCTGACGCTCGCCGTGATGCACGAGGACGACGAGATCACGACGGTCGAGGGGCTGGCCGAGGGCAATACCCTCTCGCCGCTGCAGCGCGCCTTCATCAGCCACGACGGCTTCCAGTGCGGTTACTGCACGCCCGGCCAGCTGTGCAGCGCCACCGCCATGCTGGACGAGGCCGCGAAGGGCTGGCCCAGCAACGTCACCGCCGATCTCGAGAACGCGACGCCGCTGACCGACGAGGAAATCTCGGAGCGGATGAGCGGGAACATCTGCCGCTGCTCCTGCTACCCCGGCATCGTCGAGGCGATCCGCGAAGCCGCCGACGCCCCGGCGCAGAAGACGGGAGCCGAAGCATGAAGTCCTTCGACTACATCCGCGCCACCTCCGTCGCAGAGGCCGTGCAGGCCGGGGGGACAGGCGCGCGCTACATCGCCGGCGGGACCAACCTGCTCGACCTCATGAAGCTCGAGGTGATGGCCCCCGATACGCTGATCGACATCACCCGTCTCGGCCTCGACCAGATCGAAGAGCTGGACAACGGCGGGCTGCGCATCGGGGCGCTGGTGCCGAACGCCGACCTCGCCGCGGACATGCGCGTGCGCCGCGGTTGGCCGGTTCTCAGCCGCGCCCTGCTGGCCGGCGCCAGCGGCCAGCTGCGCAACAAGGCGACCACCGGCGGCAACCTGCTGCAGCGGACGCGGTGCTACTATTTTTATGACACCGCCGCCCCCTGCAACAAGCGCGAGCCCGGCTCGGGCTGCGCCGCGATGGAAGGCTTCAACCGCATCCTCGGCGTGCTCGGCACCTCGGACCACTGCATCGCCACGCATCCCTCGGACATGGCCGTCGCCATGCAGGTGCTGGACGCCGAGGTCGAGATCGAGGGCAAGGACGGCACCCGGCGTGTTGAGCTGGACGAGTTCTACCGCCTGCCCGGCGACACCCCGCATATCGAGACTGTACTGGCCGAAGGCGAGCTGATCACGGCCGTGATCCTGCCCCCCGCCCCGGGCGGAAAGCACGTCTACCAGAAGGTGCGCGACCGCGCCTCCTATGCCTTCGCGCTGGTCTCGGTCGCCTGCGTGGCCAAGGTAGAAGGCGGCGTGCTCGAGGATATCAGCCTCGCCTTCGGCGGCCTTGCCCCCAAGCCCTGGCGAAACCGTGCGGTCGAGGACCTGCTCAAGGGTCAGGCCCCCTCCGAGGCGCTGTTCGAACAGGCCGCCGAGACCCTTCTGGCCGAGGCCAAGGGCCACGGCAGCAACGATTTCAAGATCCCCCTGACGCGGCGGACCCTCGTCTCCGTGCTGGGCGAAGCGACGAAAGGGGCAGCGGCATGACCAACGAACTGACACTCGACAAGAAGGCCGATACCCGCCGCCTCGACGAGATGGCGCAGGGACTGCTCGGCACGCCGATGGACCGCCCCGAGGGGGTGCTGAAGGTCACCGGCAAGGCGATCTACGCCGATGAAGAGCGGCCCTCGAATCTTGCCTACGGCTATCTCGTGCGCGCCACCGGCCCGATCGGGCGCATCGTCTCGACCAACAAGGACGAGATCGCCAAGATGCCCGGCGTCGTCGCCGTGATCGAGGAAGCGGACCTGCCGCGCAACTCGGTGCAGGGGGCGACGCCGACCGCCGCGCCGACGCGCGGCGATCGGATCGACTACATCGGCCAGCCCCTCGCGCTCGTCGTGGCCGACGGCTTCGAAGAGGCGCGCCATGCCGCGCAGGCGATGACCGCGGTGATGGAGGCCGATACCGGCCTACACTTCGACCCCGAGGCCCCCGGCGCAAGCATCGAGACGCCCGAGGCCAAGCAGGCGAGCCAAGGCGATCTCGACGCCGCCATGGCCTCTGCCGCCTTCACGCTGGACGAGGAGTACCACACCTCCTCAATGCATTCGGCGGCAATGGAGCCGCATGCCACCATCGCCGAATGGAAGGACGGGAAGCTGACGATGCGCGGCGCGTATCAGATGCTCAAGTTCAACCAGAAGTCCGTCTCGGACGCGCTGGACCTCGATCTGTCGCAGATCCGGCTGCTGTCGCCCTTCGTTGGCGGCGGCTTCGGCTCCAAGCTCGGGATCGCGCCCGAGGCGATCGCAGCGGCGCTGGCCTCGAAGGCCGTGGGACGCCCCGTCTCGGTCGCGATGCACCGCCGCCAGGTCTTCGAGACGACGACCCACCGCTCTGCCACCAAGCAGAAGGTGCGGCTGGCGGCGGACAAGGACGGCAAGCTGATCGGCGTGGGCCACGACAACCTCGTCTACAACCTGCCGGGCGAGAAGTTCTCGGAGCCGACGACGCAGGCGACGCCTTTCACCTATGCCGGTGAGAACCGGGTGATCGGGCACCATATCGCCCGGCTGCACCGCCCTGCCGCCGGCTCCGTCCGCGCACCGGGCGAGGCCGTGGGCGCCACCGTCTTCGAGATGGCGATGGACGAGATGGCCGAGAAGCTGGACCTCGACCCGATCGAGTTCCGGGTCCGCAACATCCCCGACCTCGACCCCAGCAAGGGCATCCCCTTCTCCGAGAACCGGATGGAGGCCGTGCTGCGTGACGGCGCCGAACGCTTTGGCTGGAAGCACACGAAGCCCAAGCAGCGGCTCGAGGATGGCTGGTGGATCGGCACCGGCGTCGCCGCCGCGGTGCGCGTCAACATGATGAGCGAGACCTCGGCCCGCGTGCGGCTGACGCAGGACGGCGCCGTGGTCGAGACCGACATGACCGATATCGGCACCGGCACCTACGCCATCCTGACGCAGGTGGCGGGAGAGCTTCTGGGCCTGCCGGCGAACCGGGTCGAGACGCGCCTTGGCGATTCGGACTTTCCGAAGGCCTTCGGCTCGGGCGGATCGGTCGGCGCCTCCTCCTCCGGCACGGCGGTCTACCTTGCCTGCATGGAGCTGCGCCAGAATATCGCCGCCGCCCTCGGCGTCGAGGAAACCGACCTGACGCTGAAGGACGGCCGCGCGATCAGCGGCAATGTCGCGAAACCCCTGACCGAGATCGTCCCCGGCGAGGGCTGGAGTGCGACCGGCACCGTCAAGGGCGGCAAGGCCGGCAGCCTCGTGCGGCAGGCGACTTGGGGCAGCTGCTTCGCCGAGGTGGCGGTGAATGCCGTCACCGGCGAGACGCGGGTGCGCCGCATGCTCGGCAGCTTTGCCGCCGGGCGCATCCTGAACGAGAAGACCGCCAAGTCGCAGTGCATCGGCGGCATGACCTGGGGCCTTGGCATGGCGCTGCACGAAGAGCTCGTGCACGACCCGCGCGACGGCCACATGGTGAACCGCGATCTGGCGGAATACCACGTTCCCGCCAACCTCGACGTGCCGCAGATCGAGGCGCATCTGCTGATGGAGGATCGCGACGACTGGGCGAACCCTGTCCAGGCCAAGGGCATCGGCGAGCTGGGCATTTCCGGCACCGGCGCGGCGGTGATCAACGCGATCTACAATGCCTGCGGCGTGCGCATCCGGTCCCTGCCCGGCACGCTGGACAAGATCCTGGCCGAGCTGCCCTGATCCGTTACGTCATCACGATCACGATGCTGCGGCGCGGGGTTCATCCTCGCGCCGCAATTCATATCTAGAAGGCTCATGGCCAAGGTTAGTGGCCGGGAGTCCTTGATGAAAACGACGGTTCTGGGGCTGGTGTCCCTTCTCGGGGCGGCGACGCCCGCCATGGCACAAGACGTCACCGATGGCGCCCTGCAGTTCAGCCGGCAGTGCACCGCCTGCCACGTGGTCACCACGCCGGATGGCACCACCCTCGCCGGGCGCGGCGCACGCACCGGGCCCAACCTTTACGGCATCGAGGATGGCCGCATCGCCTCGGCCGATTTCTCCTACGGCGACGGGCTGACCCGCCTGGGCGAGGCCGGGGCCAGCTGGACCGAGCAGAACTTTGTCGACTACCTCGCCGATCCCAACGGCTGGGTGCGCGAGCGTCTGGATACTCGCCACGTCCGCTCGAAGATGGCCTATCGCCTGCAGGACGAGGGGCAGGCCCGCGACATCTGGGCCTACCTGCTGTCGCTCGACGAGTAGGACGGCTCAGTCGGCCTCGTCATAGGCCAGCACGCCGCGCACCGCGCGGCGCCAGCCGTCGTATTTCGCCGCACGCCAGCCGTCGTCCTTCTGCGCCTCAAACCGCCGGTCGAGGTGCCAGCGCTGCTCAAAGGCCTCCATGCCCGGGCAGAGGCCGGCGGTCATCCCGGCGACCCAAGCCGCGCCCAGCGCCGTCGTCTCTGTGAACTCTGGCCGGTCCACCGGCGCGCCGAGGATGTCGGCGAGGAACTGCATGGTCCAGTCGCTGGCAGCCATGCCGCCATCGACCCGCAGCACGCTGGGCTCCCCATCCGGCCAGTCGGCCTCCATCGCGGCCAGAAGGTCGCGCGTCTGGTAGCCGACGCTTTCCAGCGCCGCGCGCGCCAGCTCTGCCGGGCCGGTGCCGCGCGTCAGGCCAAAGGCCGCGCCCCGGCTTTCGGGCGACCAGTAGGGCGCGCCGAGGCCGGTGAAGGCCGGCACCAGCACCACCTCTTGGTTGGGATCGGCCTGCTCGGCCAAGGCCTGCGTCTCGGCGGCGCTGCCGATCACGCCCATCTCGTCGCGCAGCCATTGCACCACGGCCCCGGCGATGAAGATCGCCCCTTCCAGCGCATAGGTCGTCTTGCCGTCCAGCCGGTAGGCGATGGTCGTCAGCAGCCGGTTCTTCGAAGCGACGGGCGTCTGCCCGGTGTTCAGAAGCGCGAAGCAGCCGGTGCCATAGGTCGATTTCACCATGCCGGGGCGAAAGCAGGCCTGTCCCAGCGTCGCCGCCTGCTGATCGCCCGCCACCCCGAGGATCGGGATGCGCCCGCCCAGCAGGGTCGTCTCGCCGAAGTCGCCCCCGGTGTCGCGCACCTCTGGCAGCATCGCCATGGGCACGCCCAGAAGATCGCAGATCTCGGGGCACCAATCCCCGGCGTGAATGTCGTAAAGCAGCGTGCGGCAGGCATTGGTGGGGTCGGTCGCATGGACCCGCCCCTCGGTCAGGTTCCAGATCAGCCAGCTGTCGACGGTGCCGAAGGCAAGGCGCCCGGCCTCCGCGGCCTCGCGCGCGCCCTCGACCTCGTCCAGCAGCCACTTGAGCTTCGTGCCCGAGAAATAGGGATCGGCCAGCAGACCTGTCCGCTCGGTCAGCAGCGCCTCGTGCCCCTCCTCGCGCAGCTGGCGGCAGAGGGCGGCGGTGCGCCGGTCCTGCCAGACGATGGCATTGTGGATCGGCGTGCCGGTCTCGCGGTCCCAGACCACCACCGTTTCGCGCTGGTTGGTGATGCCGATTGCGGCGGGGGTCTCCTGCCCCTCGAGCGCGGCCCGGCAGACCGAGAGCGTCGTGTCCCACAGGTCGCCGGCGTCATGCTCTACCCAGCCGGAGCGCGGGAAGTGCTGCGCGAACTCCTCCTGCGCCCGGGCCATGGGCCGCAGGTCGGTGTCGAACAGGATCGCCCGCGTCGACGTGGTGCCCTGATCGATGGCCAGAATGCCCGCCATGGCGGCCCCTCCCTTCCTGCGTGTCGGCCCGCGCCCTCCCCGGCGCGAAGGCTCAGAAGCTGGGCGCGGCCAGCGTATCCTCGGGCCGCGCGGCGCCCGAGAGGGTCGCCCCCGACAGCGGGTCCGAAGCGACGGCGACGGGCGAGGCCCCCGGCAGCCCGGCCTGCGGCGCGGCGGCGCCGGCGGCGGGCACGGCGCCCGGCTCGGGCAGCGGGGCCGAGGTAACGGTCATCTGCCCCGGCACGCGGTCGCAGGTCACGGTCACGATCTCGCCCTCGTCGACCATGCGCACGGCGCGCTGGTCGGCGGTATCGGCCAGCAGCCCGGCCTCGATTCCCCGGCGCGAGGTCACGGCGTCGATCCGCGTCAGGCAGTCGTCGTAGGCCATCGGCAGGGTCTGGATCGGCTGATCGCCCGGGGCGGGGGTGCAGGCGCCCAGCAGGACGAGCCCACCCAGAAAGCCGATGAGGGGTCGCGAGATCGTCATGCCGATTGTCCTTCTGTCGTCAGGCCCTGCTCCTGGCGGGCCGGGACAGCCTGCCGCGCCAGCATCCAGTCGTCCAGACGCTGCACCTCTTCGGGCGACATTCTCAGCCCCAGCTTGGTGCGGCGCCACACCACATCCTCGGCGCGGCGGGCGAATTCATGCTCCATCAGCCAGTCGACCTCGCGCTCGGTCAGCCCGGCGCCGAAGACCTCGCCCATGTCCTGCGACCCGCTGGCGCCGCCGGTGATGCGCACGGCATCGGTGCCATAGGCGCGCACCAGCCGTTCCGCCTGCCGCGCCTCCAGCCAGGGGGTGGCGGCGCGCCGACGCTCGACCTCGCGCGCGAAGCCGTCGACCGGGAAATCCCCGCCCGGCAGCGGCACCCGCGCCGTCCAGGGCCCGCCAACGCCGCCCAGCGCCTCGTCGACGCGGGCCAGCGCCCCCTCGGCCAGCCGGCGGTAGGTGGTGATCTTGCCGCCGAAGATCGACAGCACCGGCGCCCCCTTGTTGCGCGACAGGCGCAGCACGTAATCGCGCGAGGCCGCGGTGGCCGACCCCTCGCCCTCGGCATGCAGGGGCCGGACGCCGGAATAGGTCCAGACGACGTCGCCGGGCGTCACCGGCACCTCGAAGTAGCGCGAGACGAAGTCGCAGAGGTAGGCGACCTCTTCGGGCGTGCACTCGGGCGGCGTGTCGGGATCCGGGTGGTCGGCATCGGTGGTGCCGATCAGCGTGTAATCCCCCTCGTAGGGGATCGCGAAGACGATGCGCCCGTCGTCGCCCTGAAAGAAATAGGCCCGGTCGTGGTCGTAAAGGCGCGGCACCACGATATGGCTGCCCCGCACCAGCCGCAGCTTGTCGCGCCCCGGCTGCTGCACCGTGTCTTCCACGATCTCGGCGGCCCAGGGCCCAGCGGCATTGACCAGCATCCGTGCCGCGATCTGCCGGGTCTCGCCGGTGGTTTCGTCGCGCAGCGTGACATGCCAGCCGCCGCTGTGTGGCACGGCGGCAGTGACGCGGGTGCGGGTCAGGATCGTCGCGCCGCGCTGCGCCGCGTCGCGCGCGTTCAACGCCACGAGGCGCGCATCCTCGACCCAGCAGTCCGAATATTCATAGGCCGTCTTCAGCCCCGGCTTCAGCGGCTTGCCGGCGGGGTCGCGGGCGAGGTCGAGCCGCCGGGTTCCGGGCAGGATCGAGCCGCCGCCGAGCCGGTCGTACAGGGCCAGCCCCGCCCGGATCGCCCAGGCCGGGCGGCGCCCGCGGGTCCAGGGCATCAGCGTCGCGATCACGCGCGAGGCGGGGGTCTTCGGCTCGAACCGCATCTCTGTGTGCAGCGGCAGGACGAAGCGCATCGGCCAACTGATATGCGGCATCGCGGCAAGCAGGGTCTCGCGCTCCTGCAGGGCCTCGCGCACCAGCCGGATCTCGAAGTACTCGAGATAGCGCAGCCCGCCGTGAAACAGCTTGGTCGAGGCCGAGGAGGTCGCCCCGGCGAGATCGCCCATTTCCGCCAGCACGACCTGCAGCCCCCGGCCCGCCGCATCGCGCGCGATGCCGCAGCCGTTGATGCCGCCGCCGATGACGAGAAGATCGGTGCGCTCCATGACGGTGGTTCCTCGGTCAGGTCCTGCTCCGGACCATAGCGGGCAATTCCCCGGTGACCAGTCGCCGCTAGAGAGGGGCCGGCCCGGTCGAGCCGCGCTCGACGATGCCGCAGGCGATCTCGACCCGCCGGGCCGGCGAGGCGGGGCGGGCGACGGCCTCGGCCAGCAGGTCGAGCGCGGTGGCGCCGATCTGCTGCATCGGAATTTCCAGCGCCGAAAGCGGAGGGCTTTGCAGGGCCGCCTGCGGATAGCCGTCGAAGCCCATGACACTGACCTCATGCGGCACCGCGATGCCAAGGTCGGCCAGCGCCATCAGCGCGCCGACGGCCAGCGAATCGCCGGTGCAGAGCACGGCGGTGAAATCGCGGCCCCGCGTCTCGATCCGGTGGCGCAGCGCCTCGGCGGCGAGGTCGGGCACCCAGTCGGGCACTTCCTGCAGCGCCGCCGGCAGGCCGGCCTCGGCCATGCGGTCGGCATAGCCTTCCTCGCGGCGGGTGATGGTGCGCCGGCCGGGGCGGGTCAGCAGCAGGATGCGGCGGTGGCCGTAGGACAGCAGCAGGTCGGTCGCCAGCGCCGCGGCGGCGCGGTTGGCCGGCGCGACGGAGCCGAGGCGCAGGTAGGGATCGTCGCCGTTGATCAGCACCGCCGGAACCTGCGCCCCGCGCAGCCGCGCCGCCGCCTCGTCGTCGCCGGGGGTCAGCAGCAGCAGGCCCGCCACCTGCGGATCGGAGGCCGCCTCCGCGACCGCCGCGGCCTCGTCCGCGGGCGAAGCGATGCGCCGCATCGCGACCTCCATCCGCAGCGCGGCAGCGCGGGCCTTGACCCCCTCGAGCACGCCGAGCGTGAACTGGTTGCGCCCGTAGTCCACCACCGCCGGCTGCGTCGCGGCGAGGATCACCCGACGTCCGGCCAGCAGCGCGGGCTGCGCATAGCCCAGCCGCTGCGCCGCCTCCTGCACCCGGTCCCGCAGATCGGGCCGCACCCCGCCCTCGCCCGAGAGGGCGCGGCTGACCGTGGCGATCGAGACGCCGCAGTCGCGGGCCAGATCCTCGAGCCGGACCCGGCGCGAGGCATGGGGGCGGTGGGTCGGCCTGTCTGGCACCAAAGGTCTCCTGTCGCTGATCAGGTCATGAAAAATATTTACGACTTGTGCAAATCCTTTTCCGCCGCTTTTGTCCGCGCGGCGGCCCTCAGGGGCGCTGCGACCACATGGTTACCGGGCGCGCGGTCTACCGCGGCGGCCCGATCCGGGAGGAGACATCGGATGACACGTATCGCCTTTCACGCGCTCGGCTTCGCCGCCCTGCTCGCCGCCCCCGCGGCAGCGCAGGAGCAGGTCCGCATCATGTGGTACTCGGACGGCAACGAGGGCGCGGTCATGCAGGACCTGCTCGACCGTTTCGAGGAGGAGCATCCCGAGATCGACGTCGTCCTCGACACCGTCGCCTATCAGGTCGTGCAGGAGCAGCTTCCGATCCAGCTCGCCTCGGGCGAGGGGCCGGACATCGCCCGCGTCACCAATGCGCTGAAGACCGATGCCGAGCACTGGCTCGACCTGCGCCCCTACCTGAACGACGCCGCCTACTGGGACGACAACTTCGGCCCCTACCTCGACTGGATGCGCGAGGACGGCTCGGACGCGATCCCCGGCTTTCCGACGCAGCTGACGCTGACCGGCGGTTTCGCCAACAAGACCCTGTTCGAGCAGGCCGGCGTCGAGATGCCGGGCGAGGGCGCGACATGGGACGACTGGATCGAGGCCAGCGCGCAGGTGATGCAGGACCAGCAGCTTCCCGCGGCCTTCGCCATCGACCGCACCGGGCACCGCGTCTCGGCGCCGATGTTCAGCTACGGCGCGATCTACCGGGCCGAGGACGGCAGCCCCGCGCCGATCGACGACAACGCCATGCGCTTCGCCGAGGAGCTGGTGGGCTGGACCGACGAGGGGCTGATGCTGCCCGAGGTCTGGGTCTCGGCCTCGGGCACGACCTACCGCGCCGCGACCGAGGATTTCACCAACGCGCTGGTGCCCTTCTACTATTCCGGCAGCTGGCAGGTCGCCAACCTGTCGCAGCAGATCGGCGATGCCTTCGACTGGGTCGCCGTCGGCAGCCCCTGCGGCGAGGCCGGCTGCACCGGCATCCCCGGCGGCGCGGGCCTCGTGGCGGTGAAATACACCGACCAGCCCGAGGCGGTGGCCACGGTCATGGACTACCTCGCGTCCGAAGAGGTGCTGCGAGAGTTCTCCGAGCGGACACTCTTCATCCCGGCCCATGTCGGGCTGGCCGAGGCCGGCCTCGACTACCAGTCCGAGGACAGCCAGGTGCCGCCCGCGCTCGACGCCTTCGTCGCCAGCTCCTCGCAGATCCTGCCCGAGGCCGCGGCGATGCCCGGCTGGCTCTGGTCGCCGGCCTACTACGGCGCCATCGTCACGCGCATCAGCCAGGTGATGGCCGGCGAGCTGACCCTCGAAGAGGCGCGCCCGCTGATCGACCGCGACATCGCCGACCAGGTCGCGGCCGCGCAGCAATGAGCCTTTAAGTGACCGCCTTCGCCACCCGTCTGGGCGCCGCCGTCGCGGCGCCCTTCGCGCTTCTCGCCCGCGCCATCGACCTGCCCCTGCGCGGCTGGCAGCGGCTGACGGGGATGGGCGGCATGGCGGCAGTCTTCCTCGCGCCGAACCTCGCGATCTTCGGGGTCTTCGTGCTGATCCCGCTGGCGCTGAACTTCGCCTATTCGATGACCGGCGGCACCGACATCCTGCTGCCCGACAGGCCCTTCGTCGGGGCCGATCAATATGCCCGCCTGCTCGACTGCGCCGACTACAGCCGCGCCGTGACCTGCCGCGAGGATGCCTTCTGGACCGCGGCGCGCAATACGGCGGTCTTCGTCGTCTTCCAGGTCTCGCTGATGGTCGCCGTCTCGATGATCACGGCGCTGATCCTGAACCGCAAGATCGCCGGGCGCGGCTTCTTCCGCGCGGTCTTCTTCTTTCCGGTGCTGCTCTCGCCCGTCGTGGTGGGGCTGATCTGGCGCTGGATCCTGCAGCGGCAGGGCCTTCTGAACCTGATCGTCGTCAACCTCGGCTTCGATCCGCAGGTCTGGCTGAACGACCGGCTCTATGCCTTTGCCGCCGCCGTGGGCGTCTCGACCTGGGCGCACATGGGGTTCTACACGCTGATCCTTCTGGCCGGCCTTCAGGCGATCCCGCGCGATCTTTACGAGGCCGCCGAGATGGACGGCACCAAGCCCGGGCGCGTCTTCCGCCGCATCACCCTGCCGCTGCTGGGCCCGAACCTTGCCGTCGTGCTGGTGCTGGCGCTGATCCGCAGCGTCCAGATCTTCGACGAGGCCTATGTGCTGACCGGCGGCGGCCCCGGCACCTCGACCCTGTTCCTGACGCAATACATCTACGAAACCGGCTTCGCCTCGCTCCTGCGCAACCCGGGGCTGGCGGCGGCAGCCTCGATCCTGATGGCCGGGGTGCTGGTGGTGCTGACGCTGGCGCAACTCGCGCTCTCGAGACGGGCGGAGCGGCGATGACCGACTATACCCTGCACCTTGAGCTGCCCTCGGTCGCCGAGTACCGCCACCTGCGGCAGATCGCCGGCATGACCCCCCGCAGCGAGGCCGCGGCCCGCGCCGGCCTGCCCGCCAGCGCCTGCGCGGTGGTCATCCGGCACGAGGGGCGCGCCGTCGGCATGGCGCGCGTGGCCGGCGACGCGCTGGCCTATACGCTGGCCGATGTCGCGGTCGATCCTGACCACCAGGGCCGAGGTCTGGGCAAGCGGATGATGGCGGCGCTGATGGAGCGCCTGCAGCAGATCGCCCCGGCCGAGGCCTTCGTTTCGCTGATCGCGGACGGGGACGCGCAGCACCTTTACGCGAAATACGGCTTTCGCGATCCCGCCCCTGCCTCCATCGGGATGGAGCAGTGGATCGGCCGAAAGGACGCGGAATGAGGCTGGGCTTTCTCCTCGCGCGGCGCGGCGCCACGGGCACCGGGCGCGGCTGGCACTGGACCGATGTTGCCACATGGGTCTGGCTGATCTGCGGCACGGTGCTGATGTTCGGCCCGGCGCTCTGGCTGCTCTCGTCCTCCTTCAAGGGGCCGGCGCAGCTGGCCGAATTCCCGCCCACCCTGCTGCCCTACGTGCAGGCCGAGGTGCAGGTCGAAGGCTACGACGACCCCCTGCCGCTCTACGCGGTCACCCTGCCGGACGGGACCGAGGCCGAGCTGGCGCAGATCCGCCGCATCGGCATCAACGCCCAGATGGTCGACCCCGCCGATCCCGAAACCCGCGTCACCGTCAACATCGATGACCGCGCCCCGATCCGCAGCATCGGCGTGGCGACGGACAACTACGTCACGCCGCTGGTGCAGAACGACTTCCTGCGCTTCTTCGGCAATTCGCTTTTCGTCACGGTCATGGCGACGCTGATCACGCTCTGGACCAACTCCATGGCTGCCTTCGCCCTGTCGAAGTACCAGTTCCGCGGGCGCGGGGCGGTCATGCTGCTGATCGTGGCGACGCTGATGGTGCCGCTGCCGGTGATCCTCGTGCCGCTCTATTCCGTCGTCAGCAGCGTCGGGCTGCTGAACTCCCTCTGGGGTGTGATCCTGCCCACCGTCGCCACGCCCACGGGTGTCTTCATGCTGCGCCAGTACATGCTGACGATCCCTGACGAGCTTCTGGAAGCGGCGCGCATGGACCACGCCTCCGAATGGCAGATCTACTGGCGCATCGTGCTGCCGCTGGCGGCGCCGGCCCTTGCCGTCCTCGCCATCTTCTCCGTGGTCTGGCGCTGGAACGACTTCCTCTGGCCGCTGGTGGTCCTCTCCCGGCGAGAGCTCTTTACCCTGCAGGTCGGCCTCAACTCCTACGCGGGCGAGCTGAACGTGCAGTGGCACTACATCCTGGCGATGACGGTGGTGACGATGATCCCGGTGGTCCTCGTCTTCGCGGTGCTTCAAAGGTTCATCACCAGCGGCATCGCCGGCGCCGGCATCAAGTAAGAAGCGACATGGCAGGCATTATCCTCTCAGGCATCACCAAGAGCTTTGGCCCGGCGCAGGTCATCCACGGCGTGGATCTTCAGATCGCGGAAGGCGAGCTGATGGTCTTCGTCGGCCCCTCGGGCTGCGGCAAGTCCACGCTGCTGCGGCTGATCGCCGGGCTGGACCGGCCGAGCACGGGGACCATCGCGCTCGACGGGCGCGACGTGACCGCCCTGCCCGCCTCGGACCGCGGCCTCGCCATGGTGTTCCAGAGCTACGCGCTCTACCCGCATATGACCGTGCGGCAGAATCTCAGCTTCGGGCTGCAGAACATTCGCATGGACAAGGCCGAGATCGCCGCCCGCGTCGCCGAGGCCGGCCGCCTGCTCGAGATCGAGGGCCTGATGGACCGCCGCCCCACCCAGCTTTCGGGCGGCCAGCGCCAGCGCGTCGCCATCGGCCGCGCCATCGTGCGCGAACCCTCAGCCTTCCTGCTGGACGAGCCGCTGTCGAACCTCGACGCGGAACTTCGCGGCACCATGCGGGCCGAGATCTCTGGCCTGCATGCCCGCCTCGGCGCGACGATGATCTACGTCACCCACGACCAGACCGAGGCGATGACCCTCGCCGACCGCATCGCGGTGATGCGCGCGGGCCGGATCGAGCAGGTCGCCACCCCGCTCGAACTCTACAACCACCCCGCCAACCTCTTCGTCGCCGGCTTCATCGGCGCGCCGAACATGAACCTCTTCGCGGCGCGCGCCTCGGGCGGCGTGCTGAGCCTGCCCGGCGGCGCCGAGCTGCCGCTGCCCGGCACGCCGGCAGGCGCCGATGTCACCATCGGCATCCGCCCGCAGCACCTGCGCCTCGCGCAGGAGGGGGAAGACGCCATCGAGGCCCGCGTCACGCTGATCGAGGCGCTGGGCGCCGAGACGGTCGTGCATGCCCAGACGGCAGAGGGCCAACCCGTCATCACCGTCCTCCCCGGCCAGCCCCCGCTCACCCGCGGCGAGGCCCTGCGCCTGAACTTCGACCCCGACGAGGCTCATCTCTTCGACGAGAACGGCCAGCGCATCGCGCGCTAGCCCCCCCTTTCATGTTTCCGAAAAATACTCCGGGGTCCGGGGCAGCGCCCCAGATGCGCCGGGCGCAGCCCGGCGCCCCCGCCACCGGCGAGGCACTCTACCGCCCCTCCTCGACATCGGCATCCGCCCCCGCCGGTTCCCAAAGCTCCACGGTATTGCCCTCGGGATCGGTCAGCCGGGCATAGCGCCCGTTCTCGTAGGGCTCAGGCGCGACATCGACGACCTCGCCCATGCGCCGCAGCTGCGCGGCCATGGCCTCGAGATCGCGCACCCGGAAGGTGACCAGCACCTGCTGCTCGGGCCGGCCGAAATAGCCGCTGTCCTCGGCGACGGGCGAAAAGGCGGTGCTGCCGCCGGTCTGCCGCCAGAGCGGGCTGGGATGGTCCGCCTCCGGCTCCAGCCCCAGGCGCGAGCGATACCACTCGCTCATCAGCGCCGTGTCGCGCACCCGGAACATCACCCCGCCGATGCCCGAGACGCGCTGCCGGTCCTCGGTCACTGCAGGTCTCCGAAGGCCTCCTTCAGCCGCTCCGCCGCCGCCTCGACCCGCGCGCGCGGCGTGGCGAAGTTGAAGCGGGCGAAGCCCGCGCCCCCCGTGCCGAAGGTGCTGCCGTGGTTCACCGCGATCCGCGCGTCCTGCTCGATCCGGCGCATCACCTCGGCCTCTTCCATGCCGGTGCCGGTGAAATCCGCCCAGCCGAGGTAGGTCGACTCCAGCGGCATCGAGCGCGCGCCGGGGATCGCCGCGATCGCCGCGTCCAGGATTTTCCGGTTCCCGTCGAGGTAGGGGATCAGCGCATCCAGCCATTCGGCCCCGCCGGGCGAATAGGCCGCCGTCGCCATGTGCAGCCCGAAACTGTTGGGCGAAAGGCCCAGCGCCGAAAGCCGCTTGGCAAAGCGCGCGCGCAGGGCATCGTCGGGGATGATCACATTGCCGGTATGGGCGCCGGCGATGTTGAAGGTCTTCGAGGTCGAGGTGAGCATGACCAGCCGGTCCTCCACCCCCTCGATCAGCGCCATCGGAACATGCCTCTGCCCCGGCATCAGCAGGTCGTGGTGAATCTCGTCCGAGACCAGGATCAGGTCGTGCCGCCGCGCGAACTCGGCCACCTCCTCCAGCTCGTCCCGCGTCCAGACCCGGCCGCCGGGGTTATGCGGCGAGCAGAGGATCAGCATCCTCTCGCGCCCGGTCAGGCGGCTCTCGTCGAACTCCATGACGTAGCGCCCGTCCTGCTGCACCATCGGCAGCTCCGTCACTGTCCGGTCGGCGGCGATGATGGTGCGGGCGAAGGCGTGATAGACCGGCGTGAACAGCACCACCGCGTCGCCCGCTTCGGTGAAGGCGTCCAGCGCCACGCCGACGCCGTTGACCAGCCCGTGCGTCGTCGCGATCCATTCGGGGTCGAGCGACCATCCGTGCCGCGTCTCCATCCACCAGCCGATGGCGGCACGATAGGCGGCATCGCCGCCGAAGTAGCCGTAGATGCCGACCTCCTGCATCTCGGCCAGCGCCTCCTGCACCGCCTGCGGCGGGCGAAAGTCCATGTCGGCCACCCACATCGGGATGCCGTCCTCGGGGCTGACCCCGTAGACCCTCTCCATCATGTCCCATTTCGCCGAATGGGTGCCGCGCCGCTCTACCGGGGTGTCGAAGTCCATCTGTCTCTCCTGTCTGTCCGCGCAGGCTAGCGGCACGGGCGCTGGCCGCAAGCGCGCGATATTGCGCCGGGCCGGGGGCTGCCCTAGATCGGGCGCATGAGCCTGCGCCCCATCCTGATCCATCCCGATCCCCGCCTGAAGACCCAAGCCGCCCCGATCGAGGCGGTGACGGATCAGATCCGCACCCTCGCCGAGGACATGCTCGAGACGATGTACGACGCGCCGGGCATCGGCCTCGCCGCGCCGCAGATCGGCGTGATGAGCCGGATCATCGTCATGGACGCCGTCAAGGACGAGGGCGTCGCCCCGCGCCCCATGGCCCTCCTGAACCCCGAGATCATCTGGTCCTCCGAGGATCGCAAGATCGCCGAGGAAGGCTGCCTCTCGATCCCCGAGCAATATGCCGAGGTCGAGCGTCCGGCAGAGGTCGAGGTCCGCTGGCTCGGCCTCGACGGCGAGATGCACCAGGAGCGCTTCGACGGCCTCTGGGCGGTCTGCGTGCAGCACGAGATCGACCACCTCGATGGCCGCCTCTTCATCGATTACCTCAAGCCGCTGAAACGGCAGATGATCACCCGCAAGATGCAGAAGCTGAAGCGCGAGAAGGCGCGCGGTTGATGGCGCTCTACCGGCCCCGCCAGATGGCCCCGTCCGGGACCTGCCGCATCGCCGGTCAGCCGCTGAAACTCTATCGCATCGCGCTCGAGGGCGCGCCCCTGCCAGACCTCGCCGCCGCGCGCGCCCTGGCCGAGGCGCGCCTTCCCCGCGAGATCGAGGAAGAGGGCGGCGCCGAGGGGCCTGGCCTCCTGCTGCTGCATGCCGGCGAGGGCGGCGTCTGGCTCCTGCTGATGTGGTGGGCGCATGGTGATATCCTCTGCCGCCGCCTGCTGCGCGCCGAGACGCCTGCCGGGCCCTTCGTGCCGCATGACAGCCGGGCCCTGATGGCCTGCGTCTGGGAGCTTGCGGTGATCGATCATGAACGGCGGGCCTGGATTCGCCACATGATGACGGCCCGGCCTGATCCCGACGGCTGGGCCGCCGACTTCCTCGAAGGGTTGCACTGATGCACCTGGCCATCCGCCGCCATCCCGACCCGGTCCTGCGCGCGGTCTGCACGCCCGTCGCCAGCTTCGACGCCGGTCTGCGCGCCTTGGCGGACGCCATGCTCGCCGCAATGTACGCCGCCCCCGGCCGCGGCCTCGCCGGGCCGCAGGTCGGCGAGACCCGCCGCCTCTTCGTCGTGGACGTCACCTGGAAGGAGGGTGCGCCCGACCCGCAGGTCTTCGTGAACCCCGAGATCACCTGGGCCTCGGACGTCATCGAGACGGCAGAGGAAGGGTGCCTCTCGATCCCGGACATGCCCTGCCGCGTCCCCCGCCCCGCCGAGATCGCCCTGCGCTGGCAGGACCTGGAGGGCGTCTGGCAGGAGGGCCGCTTCGACGGCGCCGCCGCGCGCTGCATCCAGCACGAGGCCGACCACCTGAACGGCGTCCTGTGCATCGATTACGAGGCCCCCCTATGACCCACCGCCCCTTCCTGCGCTGGCCGCACCCCGTTCTGCGCAGCCCCGCCGCCCCGGTCGAGGCCGTGACGGAAGAGCATCGCGCCATCTGGGACGAGATGATCGCCGCGATGGAGGCGATGCCCGGCGTCGGCCTCGCCGCGCCGCAACTCGGCATCCCGCTGCGCCTCGCCGTCGTCGATGCCAGCGAGGCGCGGGGGCAGGCCGTGCGCATGGCCAATCCGCGGGTCCTACATGCCAGCGCCGAGATGCGCCCGCACGAGGAGGCCTCGCCCAACCTGCCGGGCGTCTCGGCCCTCGTCGCGCGGCCCCGCGCCGTCACCGTCGGCTTCCTGAACGAGGCCGGAGAGCCGGAGGAGCGGGACTTCGTGCTGCTCTGGGCAACCTCGGTGCAGCACCAGATCGACCACCTCGACGGGCGGATGTACTTCGACCGCCTCTCCCGCCCCCGGCGCGATATGCTGCTGCGCCGCGCGAAGAAGGCCTCCTGACATGCGCATCATCTTCATGGGCACGCCCGATTTCGCCGTCCCCGCGCTCGAGGCGCTGGTGGGGGCGCATGAGGTCGTCTGCGTCTACTCCCAGCCGCCCCGCCCCGCCGGGCGCGGCAAGAAGGACCGCCCCTCGCCCGTGCAGACCCGGGCCGAGGCGCTGGGCATCCCGGTGCGGCACCCGTCCTCGCTGCGCGGGGCCGAGGCGCAGGCGGATTTTGCCGCCCTCCGCGCCGATCTCGCCGTGGTGGCGGCCTACGGGCTGATCCTGCCGCAGCCGGTGCTCGACGCCCCGCGCCTGGGCTGCGTGAACATTCACGGCAGCCTGCTGCCCCGCTGGCGCGGCGCCGCGCCGGTGCAGCGCGCGATCATGGCGGGCGATGCCGAGACCGGGATCTGCCTGATGCAGATGGAGGCCGGCCTCGACACCGGCCCGGTTCTCGCGCGCGAGGCGACGCCCATCGACCCGGAGGAGACCTCGGCCGAACTGGCCGCGCGCCTCGCCCGCCTCGGCGCCAAGGCGCTGCTCACTCTGCTCGATACGCCCGCCACCTGGCCCGCCACGCCGCAGCCCGAAAAGGGCGTGACCTATGCCGCCAAAATCGACAAATCCGAGGCGCGGGTGGACTGGTCCCGCCCCGCGGAGGAGGTCGCGCGGCATATCAACGCCCTCTCGCCCTTCCCCGGCGCCTGGTGCGAGGCCGGCGGAGAGCGCATCAAGCTGATCCGCGCGCGCATGTCCGAGGGCGAAGGTGCCCCCGGCACCGTGATCGACGAAACCCGCGTCGCCTGCGGGACCGGCGCGGTGGAGCTGCTGGAGATCCAGCGTCCCGGAAAGCGCGCCATGCCCGTGGCCGAGGCCTTGCGCGGCCGTCCCCTGCCCGCCCGCCTGGACTGAGGCGCCCCGCCGCGCGGGCGGCGGGCCGGGCCGAGGGGGCTCGATGCCCCCGAGGCCCGGCTCCCCCGGCTAGAGCACCGTCACCAGCAGGCAGGCCACCACGCCCGAGGTCAGCATCAGCCGCAGCGGCAGCCACCACGCGGGGGCCAGCCGCCAGCGCGCGAAGAGCCAGTCCAGCGCCAGCAGGCCGGTAAAGCCCAGGATCAGCGCCCAGCCCGCCCGTACCGGCCCGCCGCCGGTGGTGAAGAAGACCCAGAGCGCGGGGATCACCGAGAGCGCGTAGCAGAGGGCCGCGCGCCGCCCCTCGGCCTTGGTGGCAAAGCCCCAGAGGACACCCGACATGAAGCTCAGGATCACCGCGCCGTAGTACAGCTGCACGTAGGGCCCGACGAAACGCGGGCCCAGCGCCTGCCCGCCCCAGAGCCCCAGCTGCGGGACGAGGACCGTCAGGGCGCCCCAGGCGAAGGGGATCAGCCCGGCAAGGCCGAGGGCGAAGGGCGCGCGGGGAATCATGCCCGCTCCACCGCCAGCCGGGCCGCCAGCGCGGCAAAGATCCCGGCGATCCCGCGCGAGATCCAGCGCAGCACCGCGGGCCGGTCCAGCACATGCCTTCGCGCCGCCGCCGCGAAGGCGCCGTAGAGGGCGAAGACCGCGAAGGTCATCGCCATGAAGACCGCGCCCAGCTGCATCATCTCGCGGCTCGCCGTCGCCGCCTCTCCGGTCAGGAAGGGCGGCAGCAGCGCCAGGAAGAAGAGCGACAGCTTTGGATTGAGGATGTTGATCAGGGCGCCGCGCAGCGCCGTGCGCCACCCCGGCTCAGCCACCCGGTCGGGCCGCGCCTCGAGCGGGCCGCCGTCGCGCAGCGCGCCCCAGGCCAGCCACAGCAGGTAGGCGACCCCGGCGAACTTCACGATCTGGAAGGCCAGTGCGCTGGCATGGAGCAGGGCCGCGACCCCGAGGATCGCCGCCGCCAGATGCGGCAGGATACCCATGGTGCAACCGAAGGCCGCCCAGAGCGCCGCCTGCCGCCCGCGCCCCAGCCCCACGGCCAGCGTGTAAAGAACGCCGGTTCCGGGCACGAGGACCACGATCAGCGCGGTCAGTAGAAATTGGATCGACATGGCAATCCCCCCTTTCGCGCCGCCGCGGCGCGCCAGGGGGATGCTGTCACGGCTGCGGCCCGCCGGGCAAGCCCGCAGCGGCGCGGCCTAGGCCGGCTGGCGCAGGATGCGCGGCACCCGGAACTCCACCGTTTCCTGCGCCGTCTCGACGAGCTCGACCGTCACGTCCCAGCGGCTGCGGAAGGCGTCGATCACCTCCTCGATCAGCACCTCGGGCGCGCTGGCGCCGGCGGTCAGCCCGATGCTGCGGATGCCTTCGAGCGCGCGCCAGTCGATATCGGCGGCGCGCTGGATCAGCTGCGCGTAGGAGCAGCCCGCGCGATCCGCGACCTCGACCAGCCGCTTGGAGTTCGAGGAGTTCGGCGCGCCGACGACCAGCAGCGCGTCACAGTCGGGGGCCATGGCCTTGACCGCGCCCTGCCGGTTGGTGGTGGCGTAGCAGATATCCTCGTGCGCGGGGCCGGTGATGGCGGGGAACCGCGCCTGAAGCGCCGCGACAATATCGGCGGTATCGTCCACCGAGAGCGTCGTCTGCGTCACGAAGGCCAGCTTCTCGGGATCGCGCACCGCCACGCTGGCAACGTCGTCCACGGTCTCGACCAGCAGCACCTCGCCGGCGGGAAGCTGGCCCATGGTGCCGACGGTCTCGGGATGCCCCTCGTGGCCGATCATGATCAGCTGCCGCCCCTCGGCATGGTGGCGCGCGGTCTCGTTGTGGACCTTGGTCACCAGCGGGCAGGTGGCGTCCACCTGGATCATCTCGCGCCGCTGCGCCTCGGCCGGGACGGCCTTGGGCACGCCATGGGCCGAGAAGACGACCGGCCGGTCGTCCGGGCAATCGTCAAGCTCCTCGACGAAGACCGCGCCCTTGGCGGCCAGCGCATCGACGACATAGCGGTTGTGCACGATCTCGTGCCGCACGTAGACCGGCGCGCCCCATTTCTCGAGCGCGAGCTCGACGATGCGGATCGCCCGGTCGACGCCGGCGCAGAAGCCGCGCGGGGCGGCGAGGTGCAGGGTAAGCGGAGGAAGCTGCGTCATGCGCCGCATGTAAGCACGGCCAGCCGCCGGGTCCAGCCCGGGGCCGGGACTCCGTCAGCTCTCGGCCAGGTCGTCCTCGCGCGTGCTGCGCGGATCGCGCGGCGGGCGGCCGATCACCTCGCGCAGGTCGTCCAGCTCGATGAAGTTGTCGCATTGCCGGCGCAACTCGTCGGCGATCATCGGCGGCTGGCTGCGGATGGTCGAGCAGACGGACACCCGCACCCCGCGCCGCTGCACCGCCTCGACCAGGCGGCGGAAATCGCCGTCGCCGGAAAACAGCACGATGTGATCGACGTGAGAGGCGATCTCCATCGCGTCGACCGCCAGCTCGATGTCCATGTTGCCCTTCACCTTGCGCCGGCCCATCGAGTCGGTGAATTCCTTCGCCGGCTTGGTGACCATGGTGAAGCCGTTGTATTGCAGCCAGTCGACCAGCGGCCGGATCGGCGAATACTCCTCGTTCTCGAGAACGGCGGTGTAGTAGAAGGCGCGCAGCAGCTTGCCGCGGCGCATGAACTCCTGGCGCAGCAGCTTGTAGTCGATGTCGAAGCCCAGCGCCTTGCCTGCGGCATAGAGGTTCGACCCGTCGATGAAGAGCGCCAGCCGCTCGTCCTTGTAGAACATCGAGTCTCCTTCCAAAACGTCGGGGGCAGGCCGCGGTGCTGACGACCCGTCGCGGGCATCGCGGAAGGCTCAATGTAAGGGGCGCAGGACATGCAGCAAGGGACCGGCGGGCAGGACGCGGGGACAATTCAGCACCTCGTCGCGCTAGGGGCGAACGCCCCCAGCGGCAGCTTCGCGCCAGAGGAAACCCTGCGCCACACGCTGGCCCGCATCACGCGGGATCTCGGCCCGATTCGCGCCAGCAAGCTTTACCGGACAAAGGCCTTTCCCGCCGGCTCTGGCCCCGACTTCGTCAATGCCGCGCTGGTGCTGCACAGCGCGCTGCCGCCGGCGGAGCTGCTGCAGGCGCTGCACGGGATCGAAGAGGGTGCGGGCCGCAAACGGACCCTGCGCTGGGGTCCGCGCCCGCTTGATCTGGACCTTATCGCCAGCGGCGCGCAGGTCCTGCCCGATGCCGAAGGCCAGGCGCTTTGGCGCGATCTTCCGCCAGAGCGGCAGGCTCGCGAGACGCCGGGCACGCTGATCCTGCCGCATCCGCGCCTGCAGGACCGGGCCTTCGTGCTGGTGCCGCTGGCCGAGGTGGCGCCGGACTGGCGTCACCCGCTCCTGGGGCTGACGCCGCGGCAGATGCTGGACCGGCTGCCGCAGGAGGCCCGGGACGAGGTCCTGCCGCTTTGACGGGCCCCAGCCTTGCCAAAACACCGCGAGGGGCGTAAAAGACCCTTTCGCGGGGGCGGCCGGAGTCGGCTGCCCTGCCCCTTATTCATGCCGAAGGAGCATCCGATGGCCCGCGTTACCGTGGAAGACTGCGTCGACAAGGTTCCCAACCGGTTCGAACTGGTCATGCTTGCCGCCCACCGGGCGCGCGAGGTGGCTGCCGGCGCCCCGCTGACCGTGTCCCGCGACAACGACAAGAACCCCGTCGTCGCCCTGCGCGAGATCGCGGACGAGACGCAGCAGGCCGACGACCTGCGCGAGCGGATGATCGAGTCGCACCAGAACCAGATCGAGGTCGACGAGCCCGAAGCCGACCAGATGTCGCTTCTGATGGGTGCCGAGGCCGATCGTCCCGCCCAGGACGACATGAGCGAGGAGCGCCTGCTGCGTGAGCTCATGCAGGTGCAGAAAGAAAGCTGACACAGGAGCCGGCATCCGGCGCTTCGGGCGCGGATTGGCAGACGACAACCGCGGATGCGCTGATCGCGCGCGTCCGCGGCTACAACCCGCGCTGCGACGCCCAGCTCCTGCGTGAGGCCTATGATTTCGGCGCCCTGATGCACGATGGGCAGCGCCGGCACTCGGGCGAGCCCTATTTCACCCATCCCGTCGCCGTGGCGATGATCCTCGCCGAGCAGCAGATGGACGACGCGTCCCTCGCCTGCGCGCTGCTGCACGACACGGTCGAGGATACCAAGGCCAGCTACGCCGAGATCGAGCGCCGCTTCGGCCGCGAGATCGCCGATCTGGTCGATGGCGTGACCAAGCTGACCAACCTTCAGCTGACCAATACCGAGAGCAAGCAGGCCGAGAACTTTCGCAAGCTCTTCATGGCCACCAGCCGCGACCTGCGCGTGACGCTGGTCAAGCTGGCCGACCGTCTTCACAACATGCGCACGATCCGCGCCATGCGCCCCGACAAGCAGGTGCAGAAGGCGCGCGAGACGATGGACATCTACGCCCCCCTTGCCGGGCGGATGGGCATGCAGTGGATGCGCGAGGAGCTCGAGGATCTGGCCTTCCGCGTCCTCAACTTCGAGGCGCGCAACTCGATCATCCGCCGCTTCATCACCCTTCAGAAAGAGACCGGCGACGTGGTCGAGCGGATCACGCACGACATGCGCCGCGAGCTCGAGAAAGCCGGTGTCGAGGCCACGGTCTATGGCCGCGCCAAGAAGCCCTATTCCATCTGGCGCAAGATGGAGGCGAAGAAGCAGGGCTTCTCGCGGCTCTCGGACATCTACGGCTTTCGCGTGATCCTGCAGTCCGAGGCGGACTGCTACCGCGCCCTCGGCGTGATCCACCAGCGCTGGAAATCGGTGCCGGGGCGGTTCAAGGACTACATCAGCCAGCCGAAATCGAACGGCTACCGCTCCATCCACACCACCGTCTCGGGGCGCGACGGCAAGCGCGTGGAGGTGCAGATTCGCACCCAGGAGATGCACGAGGTCGCCGAGGCCGGCGTCGCCGCGCATTGGTCCTACCGCGACGGCGTGCGGGCGCAGAACCGCTTTGCCGTCGATCCCGCGCGCTGGATCGCCCAGCTGACCGAGCGGCTGGAGGGCGGCAACGACGACGACTTCCTCGAGGCCGTGAAGCTCGAGATGTACCAGGACCAGGTGTTCTGCTTCACGCCCAAGGGCGACGTGGTGAAGCTGCCGCGCGGCGCGACGCCCATCGACTTTGCCTTTGCGGTGCACACCAAGGTCGGCAGCGCCTGCGTCGGCGCCAAGGTCGACGGGCTGCGCGTGCCGCTCTGGACGCGCCTCAGGAACGGCCAGTCGGTCGAGATCATCACTGCCGACGGCCAGCGCCCGCAGGCGACATGGGTCGAGATGGCGGTGACGGGCCGCGCCAAGACGGCAATCCGCCGTTCCCTGCGCGAAGAGGATCGCGCCCGCTTCGTGAAGCTGGGCAGCGAGCTGGCGCGCGTCGCCTTCGAGAACGTGGGCCGCCGCGCCACCGACAAGGCGCTGCGCACCGCCGCCCGCACGCTGGGCCTCGACGGGGCAGAGGATCTGCTGGCCCGGCTGGGCAGCGCGGATCTGGCCAGCCGCGACGTGCTGCAGGCGCTCTATCCCGATCTGCCGGATCGCGGCGCCAGCGACGTCGACGCCAACCGCGCGGTCGTCGGCCTCGAAGAGGGGCAGAATTTCACCCGCGCCCCCTGCTGCCAGCCGGTGCCCGGAGAGCGGATCGTCGGCATCACCTTCCGCGGGCAGGGCGTCGTGGTCCATTCGATCGACTGCCCCGGCCTCGCCCATTACGAGGACGAGACCGAGCGCTGGTTGGACCTGCGCTGGCACGAGGGCACCCATGCCGCCGTCAACCTCGTGACGCTGGACCTGACGATCACCAACGACGCAGGCGTTCTGGGCCGCATCTGCACCCTGATCGCCGAACAGTCGGCCAATATCTCGGACCTGCACTTCGTCGACCGTAAGCCGGATTTCTACCGGCTGCTGATCGACGTGGAGCTGCGCGGGATCGGCCATCTGCACCGCGTCTCCAACGCGCTCGAGGCAGAGAGCCAGGTCTCCGCCATCTCCCGGCACCGCGACCCCTCAAAGGCGGCGATGCCGCCGCATCGGCACTAGGCCGCGGCACGGGGTCCATCGCAAAGGCGTGCCTTTCCGGCGGCACCGCGTCGTGATTTAGACACGGCAGACAGGCCCCCGGAGGCACCGGGGCGAGGGACGAGACGCGGCAGGGACGGCAAGGACAGGTGGTCTTCAAACGCAGAGACAGGCGCCCGATCTGGCGCGCGGTGGCCGAGGCGCTTTACCCCCGGGGCGGCTGGCGCCGCGCGGCGGGCTACGTCATGCACCGCGTCCGCCGTCTGCCCGACACGCCCGAGAAGATCAGCCGCGGCATCGCCGCCGGCGTGATGGCCGCCTGGACCCCCTTCTACGGGCTGCACTTCATCGTCGCCGCCGTCTTTGCCCGCGCCGTGCGCGGCAACCTCGGCGCCGCACTGATCGGCACCTTCTTCGGCAACCCGCTGACCTACGTGCCGATCGGCGTCATCGCCCTCGAGACAGGGCACCTGATCCTCGGGCGCCGGCCCCAGCGCGGCCTGTCGGAGTCGCTGATCGACAAGTTCACCGCCGCCGGACAGGATCTGGCCGACAACCTGCTGGCGCTTTTCGGGCCGGAGCGGGCGGACTGGCACGGCCTTGCCGCCTTCTACGACGACCTCTTCCTGCCCTATCTCATCGGCGGGCTGGTTCCGGGCCTCGTCTGCGCCACCGCCAGCTACCACGTGGTCCTGCCGCTGATCCGCGCCTACCAGAACAGCCGCCGCAAGAAGCTGCGGATGCGGCTGGAGCGGCTGGGCAAGCTGCCCGGCAGCGGCACCACGCCCCCGCACTAGCCCCCCAGACACGAAAAAGGCCAGCGCGGGGCTGGCCTTCTTTCGGAATGCGATGCGGCGAGGCGCTCAGTCCTTGAGCTTCTCTTCGACGTCGCCGGCGGTCTTCTGGACCTTGCCTTCGACCTGATCGGCCTGGCCTTCGGTCTTCAGGTCCTGGTTGTTCGTGGCATCCCCGAACTCTTCCTTGACCTTGCCGCCGATGTCTTTGGTCTTGCCTTTGACTTGGTCTTCATTCGCCATGATCGATCTCCTGATGATCTATGGCATCACAACCTGTCCGGAGGCCCCGCAGTTCCGCCATGGCCTTCACCAAGGCGTGCGCGTTGCGCCCGCGGCGGCGATGCGGCAGACACTGGATATGCCAACCGACAGGCGGATACCCATGCCGAAGACCCTTTCCAGACCCTGCGCGCGGGCCGCCGCGTGATCCTCGGCATCGGCACCGATCTGGCGAATATCGACCGCATCGCCGCGACGCTGGACCGCTTCGGCGACCGCTTCCGCAACCGCGTCTTCACCGAGGAAGAGCAGCGCAAGGCCGAGCGGCGCGCCGATACCGCCGGCACCTATGCCAAGCGCTGGGCCGCGAAGGAGGCCTGCTCGAAGGCCCTTGGGACGGGGCTGCGCATGGGCATCGCCTGGAAGGACATGTGGGTCACCAACCTCGCCAGCGGGCAGCCCGTCATGCATGTCACCGGCTGGGCCGAGCGCCGGCTGCAGGAGATGACGCCCGAGGGGCACGAGGCGGTGATCCAGGTCACGCTGACCGACGATCACCCCTGGGCGCAGGCCTTCGTGGTGATCGAGGCGCGGAAGCTCTAGCTGTCGTCGCAGGTCTTGGGCAGCGCGTCGCGCAGGGTCGTCGCCGCCCCGTCGGGCACCGGCATCAGGGTCGCGGCGGTGATGCCCAGCGGCTGGAACGGCGGCTCCTGGATCGTCGGATCCGCGAGGCGCAGGGTAAAGCAGCCGGCGAAGATGCCGGTGTCCCCGGCATCCGAGGTCGCCGCGATCACCACCGGGATGCGGTGGTAAAGGCTGCCCGCCGCTCCCTCGGTCCGGTCGGTGCCCAGCACCACGCGGGTCGAGGCCGCGCCGTCGTAGCCATCGGCGAAGCTGGTGAAGCTCGTGCTCGCGGGGGGCTGCTGCCAATAGGCCCAGGCGCGGGCGAATTCGTCCCGATCGATCGCATTGTAGTAGGATCGCACGACAGAGGCCGCGCTGGTGCGGTCGTCGCGGTAGGGCGGCTTCTCGGCGGATGCGGCGGTCTGGGCCAGCGCCGGCCCCGCCAGCGCCGCGGCGAGATGGACCACCACAAGGCATAGGGGGGCCATGGGTCCAAGCAGGCGCATCGATCCGATCCTTTACCGTCTGGTCTGTCGCGGCGCGCGGGGGCGCGGGTCCGGCCCTTGATCGCCCCGCAGGCCGCGCCGGGCAACCCCCTTCTGGCCCTGTATCCGCCGCGGCATGCCACAGGCGCGTGAGAGGCGGGGCCGCCTTTCTTGACTTGTCCCCCTCCCAAGCCCATGAAGCGCCGGACTTCAGCCCCCGAAGGGACAACGGCATGGCAAGCAATCCGGAGGCCGAGAGCGGCGGCATCCTGAGCGGGATCTGGGAGACGGTGAAGACCATCTTCTGGGCGCTGCTCATCGCGGGCGTCTTCCGGACCCTGTTCTTCCAGCCCTTCTGGATTCCCTCGGGCAGCATGAAGGACACGCTGCTGATCGGCGACTTCCTCTTCGTGAACAAGATGGCCTACGGCTATTCCTACGCCTCCTGCCCCTCGATCCGGATCGACCGCATCGGCCTCGACATCGATGCCGAGGATATCTGCGGCTGGCTCGGCGACGAAGAGGACGGGCGGCTCTTCGGCTCCATGCCGGATCGGGGCGACGTGGCGGTCTTCCTGCATCCCGTGACCGGCGAGGATTTCATCAAGCGGGTGATCGGCCTGCCGGGCGACCGCATCCAGGTCACCGACGGGCGGCTGATCATCAACGACACCCCGGTCGAGGTCGAGGACGCCGGCACCTTCTCCGAGGTGATGGAGCTTCAGGGCCCGCAGGGCCTGCAGCCGCGCTGCCGCAACGGCGCCGTGGGCATGGGCTCCATCTGCGAGAAGACCCGCCTGACCGAGACGCTGCCGAACGGCGTCAGCCATGATATCCTGAACATCGGCACGCAGGCCTCGGACAATACCGGCGTCTATACCGTGCCCGAGGGGATGCTGTTCATGATGGGCGACAACCGCGACAACTCCACCGACAGCCGGGTGCCGCCGACGGCCCGCGGCGTCGGCTACGTGCCGGTCGCCGACCTCGTCGGCCGGGCCGACCGGGTGATGTTCTCCTCGGCCGGGCGGTCGATGCTGGCCTTCTGGACCTGGCGCGGCGACCGGTTCTTCCACGCCATTGACTGATCCGGCGCGCATGACGCTGTCGGGGGACCTCGCAGCCTTTGCCGGACGCCTCGGCCACAGCTTCGCGCGGCCCGAGCGGCTGATCCGCGCTGTGACGCATGGCTCTCTCGGCGGCGCGGCTGCCGAGGACAACCAGCGGCTGGAGTTCCTCGGCGACCGCGTCCTCGGCCTCGTCATGGCCGAGGCGCTGCTGCGCGCCGACCCCGCCGCGACCGAGGGGCAGATCGCGCCCCGCTTCAACGCGCTGGTGCGCCGCGAGATGTGCGCCGAGGTGGCGCGCAGCATCGATCTGGGCGCCGTGCTGCGGCTGGGCCGGTCCGAGACGCGATCTGGCGGGCGGCGCAAGGACGCGCTTCTGGCCGATGCGATGGAGGCGGTGATCGCCGCCATCTACCTCGACGGCGGCATGGATGCCGCGCGCGATGCCGTGCTGCGCCTCTGGGGCGAGCGGATCGGCGCGGTGCAGGCCGATGCCCGCGACGCCAAGACCGCGCTGCAGGAATGGGCGCAGGCCCGGGCGGAGCCGCCGCCGGTCTATGCCGAGGTAGGCCGCGAGGGCCCCGATCACGCGCCCCTCTTCACCATCGAGGCGCGGCTCGCCTCCGGCACCGCCGAGCAGGCGCGCGCGGGATCGAAGCGGCAGGCCGAGCAGGCCGCCGCCGCCGCGCTGCTGGCGCGGCTGACGCAATAGCGGCACACTGGCCCTGCCCCTGCGGCACGAGGCCCATTCAAGGAACGAGACCATGAGCGAAGAGTCGACGCGCGCCGGCTACGTGGCCCTGATCGGAGAGCCGAACGCCGGCAAGTCGACCCTGCTCAACCGCATGGTCGGCGCCAAGGTCAGCATCGTCACGCACAAGGTGCAGACCACCCGCTCCCGCATCCGCGGCGTCGCCCTCGAGGGGCAGGCGCAGCTCGTCTTTGTCGATACGCCGGGGCTGTTCCGGCCGCGCCGCGGCCTTGACCGGGCGATGGTCGCCGCCGCCTGGGGCGGCACCGCCGATGCCGATATCGTGCTGCTGCTGGTCGAGGCGCATCGCGGGCTGACCGAGGGCGTGCAGGCGATCCTCGACAGCCTCGACGAGAAGGTGGGCCGCCGCCCCGTCGCGCTGGTCATCAACAAGATCGACAAGGTCAAGGCCGAGGCGCTGCTGGCGCTGACGCAGGCCCTGAACGAGGCGCATGCCTTCGAGGCGACCTTCCTGATCTCGGCCGAGCGCGGGCACGGCACCGAGGATCTGAAGGCCTGGCTGGGCGCGCGGATGCCGGAGGGGCCCTGGCTTTACCCGGAAGACCAGCTGGCCGATCTACCGCTGCGGATGATCGCCGCCGAGATAACCCGCGAGAAGCTGACCCTGCGCCTGCACCAGGAGCTGCCCTACGAGCTGACGGTCGAGACCGAGGCCTGGGAAGAGCGCGAGGACGGCTCTGCCCGCCTCGACCAGGTGATCTACGTCGCCCGCGACGGTCACAAGGGCATCGTGCTGGGCCGCAAGGGCGAGACGGTCAAGGGCGTCGGCCAGGCCGCGCGCACCGAGCTCGAGACCTTCATGGGCCGCCGCGTGCACCTGTTCCTGCAGGTGAAGGTGCGGCCGAACTGGCTGGAGGAAGCCGAGCGCTATTCCGAGATGGGCCTCGACTTCAAGGACAGCAAGTGAGCCGCCTTGCCGCCGGGATCTGGGTTTCGGCCTATCTCGCGCGGCTGCGGATCGAGGGGATCCCGGCCTTCGTCGTGGCGCATGGCGACGACACCGCGGGCGCGGTGCTGGTCAAGCTGAACACGCTCGACGGGCAGGCCGTGGCGCATCAACGCTCGGTCGATCTGATGAGCGGGGAGCGGCGCTGGGTGGTACTGTCCGAGGGCGCGGAGGCCGAGGTCGACGAGAGCATCCGGCGCCAGCGCGGCTTCGATCCCGATCTGTGGGTGATCGAGGTCGAGGACCGGCAGAGGCGCGCCCTTCTCGACCAGCCGGGTCTGAGCGACTGAGGGCGGACCGGGGGGCTCGCCCCCCGGAGCCCCCCAGAGTATTTTCGGAAACATGAAGGGGCGCGGGGCGGGCCTGTGATCGAGTGGCGCGGCGAAGGGATGGTGCTGGCGGCGCGGCCGCATGGCGAAAGCGCCGCGATCCTCGAGGTCTTTACCGAGGCGCGCGGGCGCCATGCCGGCATCGTCCATGGCGGCACCTCGCGCAAGCTGGCGCCGCTGCTGCAGCCCGGCGCGCAGGTGGCGCTGACCTGGCGCGCGCGGCTGGAGGAGCACCTCGGCACCTTTTCCGTCGAGCCGGTGAGAAGCCGGATGGGCGCCGTCATGGGCGACCGCATCGCGCTGGAGGGGCTGAATGCCACCGCCGCCATGCTCTCGCACCTGCTGCCCGAGCGCGACGCGCATCCGCGCCTCTACCTGCGCAGCCTGGCGCTCCTCGACATGCTGGGCGAGGCGCTCTGGCCGCTGGCCTACCTGCGCTGGGAGGAGAGCCTGCTGGGCGAGATGGGCTTCGGCCTCGATCTCGAGCGCTGCGCCGTGACCGGGACACGCGAGGGGCTGGCCTATGTCTCGCCCCGGACCGGGCGCGCGGTGACTTCGGCAGGGGCGGGGGAGTTCGCGGATCGCCTGCTGCCGCTGCCGCCCGTGCTGCGCGGGACGGGTGGCGGCGCCGCGGCGGAGGTGCTGCAGGGCCTCGAGGTGACGGGCTGGTTCCTGGAGCACCGGCTGTCCCGCAGCCTTGGCGAGCGGCCCCTTCCGGCGGCGCGGGCGCGGCTTCTGGCGGCGCTGGCACGGGCGGGCTAGGCCCCGGCGCGGGGCCGTCCCGACTGCGCGCGTCAGGCCGCCGCGCACCGGTGTCCGCTGCGGCGGCGGGCGGGCTTAAAGGAATGGAAGGCACACGCGACGCCCCGCTTGCCCGGATGCGCGAATCGCCCGATATCTGGGCGCAGGAGGAAGGCGCCGATGACCGATATGTCCGATATTCTGCCCGATGCGGTGCGCGAGGGGCTGGAGCAGGCCCGGCTGAAGGCCCTGCGCCGGTCCAGCCGCCTGAGCATCCAGGACGGCACGCGCGTGTTGCCGGTGCTGCGGCTCTGGGACGGCGGCTTTTCGGTCGCCGCGGGGGCCGAGGTGCTGCCGCGCGGGTTCGTCGACCTCTACGACGGGCCGCGGCACCTCTACCAATGCCTCGTTGTCGCCTCGCAGGTCGAGGGGGCTGAGCGGGTCTACGACTTCAAGTGGAACGCCCCGGTCACCGGCGCCCCCGCCGCCGATTACGTCCGCGACGAGGCCCGGCCCGAGGCGCTGATCCCCGCGCCGGCGCGCGGCGCCTAGATCAGGCCGATCTCGCGGCGGATGGCCTCTTCGCGCAGGCGGACCTCTTCGCCCAGGAAGCGGTCGCCCGCCTGCCCGGCCAGCCAGACCAGCGCGCGGCCCGGCCAGTCGGCCGGGATATGCTCTGACCAGTCGAGCTTGCTGATGGCATTGACGCCCGAGGCTTTGATGTCGCGCTGCATCTGCGTGGCCACGGTGCCGGGCGAGAGGCCGATGGCGCGGATGCCCCGCGCCCGGTACTCGAGATCCAGGGACCGCGTCAGCATCGCCGCCCCGGCCTTGGAGGCACAGTAGGCGGACCAGCCCTCCATCGGGCGATGGGCCGCACCGGAGGAGACGGTAAGCACGGTTCCGCCGCCCTGCTGCAGCATCGCCGGCAAGGCGGCGCGCATGCCGTGGAAGACGCCCTTGAGGTTGATGTCGATCGTCTTGCCCCAATCCTCGGGCAGGATGTCCTCCATCGCGCCGATCGGCTCGATCGCGCCGGCATTGTTGATCAGAACGTCGAGCCGCCCGAAGGTCGCGCGCGTCATCTCGACGGCGGCCTCGACCTCCCAGGAGCGGGTGACATCGCAGGGAATCGCCAGCGATTCCTGCCCAAGCTCGCCAACCAGCGCGCCAAGACGGTCCGCATCGCGCGCGACCAGCGCCAGTTTCGCCCCAGCGGCGGCGAAACTGCGGGCGGCTGCCTCGCCGATGCCGCGGCTGGCGCCGGTGATCAGGACCACTTTTCCGTTCATTGCCATCGCACCCTTCCCTGACTACTTCTCGCGCGAAGCATCGGGCACTAGGCTGCCGGCGACAACCCGGTCGCGGCGCGCGCGACGGAAGACTGCCGCCGGGGCACAGGCCCGTATACCGAAGAAGGGGGAGAACCCATGGCATCCACGAGAGTCACCGCCCGCACGACGGCCTGCACCGCCGCCCTGATCGCCGCCGGCTGCACCGCCGGCGCCGCCCGCGCCGATGTCACGGCGCAGGAGGTCTGGGAGAGCTGGAAGGACGGCATCACCGCCTTTTCCGCAAGCGCGGAGATCACCGCCGGATCGGAGGAAATGGCGGGCGATACCCTGACCGTCACCGATATCGAGATCAGCGGCATGTCCGAGGGCAGCAGCATCGAGGGCGCGCTGGCCGAGCTGACCTTCACCGAGACCGGCGACGGCAGCGTCGAGATCGGCAGCTCGCCCGAGATGACCTATACGGCCCGCGAAACCGATGCCTGGGGCGAGGAGACCGTGATGGAGTTCACGCTGACCCAGACCGGTCAGCAGGTGACCGTCAGCGGCACGCCCGAGGAGATGGTCTACGACTTCAGCGCGGGACGCTACGCCATGCGCATGGATTCCATGACCATGGACGGCGAGCCGGTAGAGGGCGACATGCTCTTTGCGCTGAACGAGCTCAGCGGCAGCTACACCCAGTCGGGCGAGACGCTGATTGATTTCATCTACTCGCTCGAGGCCGGCTCGGTCGATATCCTCGTCGACATGACGGAGCCCGAGACGGAGTACAGCCCCTCGAGCACGATCAGCTACTCGGGCAAGTTGCAGAACCTCTCGACCGAAGGCACGGCCACGGTCCCGACCGGCGAAAAGATCGCCGACGAGCCCGGGGCGCTGTTCGCCGAAGGCCTCGATGTGGCGTTCAGCTACGCCTACGGCCCGGCGGACTTCATCTTCTCGGCGGACGATACCCAGTCGCGGACCTCGGGCGCCGTCACACTGGAAAGCGGCGGCCTCGATTTCGCGATGAACGGCGAGGCCGTCAGCTACGACAGCGATTCGACCGGCATCGACGCGACGATCAACCTCTCGCAGCTGCCCTACCCTGTCGAAGTCGCGGTGGCCGAGACCGGCTTCTCGCTCGAGCTGCCGCTTGCCGCGACCGAGGAGGACGCCCCCTTCGGCCTGACGATGCTGCTGCGCGAGCTGACGCTGAACGACGAGGTCTGGGACCTGTTCGATCCGGAGGCCAGCCTGCCGCGCGATCCGGCGACCTTCCGCCTTGGCCTGTCGGGCAGCGGCAAGCTGGACGCGGACCTTTACGACGAGGAGCGGGCAGAGGCGCTGAACGGCGCGGACTTCCCCGGGGAGCTGACGGCGCTGAACCTCGACACGCTGGAGCTGGAGGCCGCTGGCGCCTCGGTCACCGGCGAGGGCAGCTTCAGCTTCGACAACAGCGACACCACAACCTTCCCCGGTTTCCCGCGCCCCGAGGGCAGCATCGACCTGGTGATGACCGGCGTGAACGGGCTGATCGACAACCTGTCGGAGATCGGCCTGCTGGCGCGCGAGCAACTGATGGGCACCCGGATGATGCTGGGCATGTTCACCACCAATGCCGGTGACGACAGGCTGACTTCGACCATCGAGGTCGACGGGACCGGCAAGGTCTTCGCCAACGGCCAGCGCCTGCAGTAAGGCGCGGCGCGGCGCCCGGACCCCGCAGGCGGCGGGGTCCGGGCGCGATCACCGCTCGATGCAGAGGGCGACGCCCATGCCGCCGCCGATGCAGAGCGTGGCAAGCCCCCGCCGGACGTCCCGGCGCTGCATCTCGTGAAGCAGGGTGACCAGCACCCGCGCGCCGGAGGCGCCGATCGGATGGCCGAGCGCGATGGCGCCGCCATTGACGTTCACCCTCTCTGGATCCCAGCCCATCTGCCGGGTCACGGCAATGGCCTGCGCGGCAAAGGCCTCGTTCGCCTCGATCAGGTCGAGGTCGCCCGCGCTCCAGCCCGCCTTGTCCAGCGCCTTGCGGCTGGCATGGATCGGCCCCTCGCCCATGTAGGCCGGATCGAGGCCCGCCGTCGCATAGGAGGCGATCCGGCCCAGCGGGGCGATGCGGCGGCGCGCGGCCTCCTTGCCCGTCATCATCACCACGGCGGCGGCGCCGTCGTTGATGCCACTGGCATTGCCGGCAGTGACGGTGCCATCGGGCGTGAAGGCCGGGCGCAGCCGGGCCAGCGTCTCGGTGGTGGTGCCGGGGCGGATATGCTCGTCGGTCTCGATCAGCGTCTCGCCGCCGCGGCCGGGGATGCTGACGGCGGCGATCTCCTCGGCGAAGCGGCCGGCCTCGCGCGCCGCCTCGGCCCGGGCCTGGCTGGCGGCGGCGAAGGCGTCCTGCTCTTCGCGGGTGATGCCATGGCGGGCGGCTACGTTTTCGGCGGTCTGGCCCATGTGGTAATCGCCGAAGGCATCCCAGAGGCCGTCCTTCAGCATCGTGTCGATGAAGGTGACCTCGCCCATCTTCTGCCCGGCGCGCAGGTTGGCGGCATGGGGGGCGCGGGTCATGTTCTCCTGCCCGCCGGCGCAGACCACCGCGGCATCGCCGAGGATGATCCGCTCGGCCCCCAGTGCCACGGCGCGCAGGCCGGAGCCGCAGACCTGGTTCACGCCCCAGGCCGCGCTTTCCTGCGGCATGCCGGCGGCGAGATGGGCCTGCCGGGCCGGGTTCATCCCGGCGCCGGCGGTCAGCACCTGGCCCATGACGGTCTCGCCCACCTCTTGGGGGCGCACCCCGGCCCGCTCCAGCGCGGCGCGCAGGGCGGTCGCGCCCAGCTCATGCGCGGGCACCCCGGCGAAGGCGCCGCCGAAGCTGCCGACGGCGGTGCGCGCGGCCCCGGCGATGACGATCTCTGTCATGGTAGTCTCCCCTGCTGCGGGCGCGATGCTAGGGCGGCGCCGGGGGCGGCACAACGCCGGCCCGCGCGCGACGCTGCGGCGGCAGGAGCGGGGGTTTCACACCCCCGCGCCCCCGTGGGATATTTGCAAAGAGAAGACAGGGGGCGCCGATGATCGAACGTTGCGGCTGGTGCGGGAGCGATCCGCTCTACCAGGCCTATCACGACACGGAATGGGGCGTGCCCGAGCGGGACGGGCGCGCGCTTTATGAAAAGCTGATGCTGGACGGGTTTCAGGCCGGGCTGAGCTGGATCACCATCCTGCGCAAGAGGCCCGCCTTTCGCGCCGCCTTCGAGGGCTTCGATCCCCGGGCGATCGCCGGCTGGGGCGAGGCGGATGTCACGCGGTTGCTGGGCGATCCGGGCATCGTGCGCCACCGCGGCAAGATCGAGGCCGCCATCGGCAATGCCCGCGGCTGGTGCGAGATCGAGGCGCGCGAGGGATTCTCGGCCTATCTCTGGCGCTACGTCGAGGGCGCGCCGCTGCAGCCCGCTTACGCCAGCCAGGCCGAGGTGCCGACCCAGACGCCGCTGTCGCAGCAGATCAGCCGCGACCTGAAGCGCGAGGGCTTCCGCTTCGTGGGGCCGACCATCGTCTATGCCTTCATGGAGGCCGTGGGGATGGTGAACGACCATGTCACCGCCTGCCATAGGCACGAAGCCGTGGCCGCGATGGGCGCTACCAGCGGCTGAGCGCGTCCTCGTCTTGGGTCGTCGCCTCGACCCAGTGTTCGCCCCGCTGCGTGATCTCCTTCTTCCAGAAGGGGGCGCGGGACTTGAGGTAGTCCATCAGGTAGTCCGCGGCCTCGAAGGCGGCGGCGCGGTGGGCGCTGGCCGTCGCGACCATCATGATCGGCGCGCCCGGGGCCAGGGGGCCGTGGCGGTGGATCACGAGAACCTCGGCCAGATCCCAGCGGCTGCGCGCGGCGTCCACGATCTCGGCAATCGCGCGCTCGGTCATGCCGGGATACTGCTCGATCTCCATGGCGATGAGCCCGCCAGCCACGTCGCGCACGACGCCGGTGAAGCTGACAATGGCGCCCGCGCCCGTCGCCCGGGCGGTAAAGGCGTCGAGTTCCGCGCCTGCTGCGAAGGCTTCCTGCTGGACGCGGACCGTCACCTCAGCCCCCTGTCATCGGCGGGAAGAAGGCGACCTCGCGCACGCCCGCCAGGGGCGCGTCCCACTCTGCCAGTTCCTGGTCCAGCGCGACCTTGAGGGCCGCAGTATCGGCGAAGGCGGCGGCATAGCGCGGCTCTCGCGCGCGCAGTTCCTCGACCAGCGCGCGAGGGGTGGCGGCCTGCGTCTCGACCCGTTCCTTCGGCAGGCCGATGCGTTCGCGGACCCAGGCGAAGTAGAGCACCTGCAGCGTCATTTCGGACCCTTGAGGAAGGGCAGCGCCTTGCGGAAGTAGTCCCAGCCCGTCGCCAGCGTCAGCGCAGCCGCGACCCAGAGCAGCGCCACCCCGAGGAAGGTCGCCCAGCCTGCCGGCCCCTCGCTGACCCGCGCGAGGCCGTGCGGATCGGCCCCGCCCAGCGCCACGTAATCGAGGCCGGTGCCGAGGAAGAGGATGCCGATGGAGACCATCTGGAAGGTCGTCTTCCACTTCGCGAGCTTCGTCACCTTGAGCGTGCCCGCCTTGTCGCCAAGGAATTCGCGCAGGCCCGAGACGAAGGTCTCGCGGAAGAAGATCAGCGTCGCGGGCAGCAGGATCCAGGGGTTCATGCCGGAAAAGCCGGTGACGACGAGCAGCGCGATCAGCACCATGGCCTTGTCGGCGATGGGATCGAGCATCGCGCCGAACTTCGATTCCTGCTTCCAGGCCCGGGCGAGGTAGCCGTCGAAGTAGTCGGTGACGGCGGCGCCGATGAAGAGCGTCAGCGCCAGCCAGTCCGCCCAGGGGCGGTAGAAGAAGAGGAACATGACGGCGACCATGGGCGCCGCGAGCAGGCGCAGGACGGTCAGTACGTTGGGAAGGGTCCATGTCATGCGCCCATACCTAGCGCCCTTCGCGGCGCGGCGCCACTGCCGCCGCTTATGGTGCGCGCGGCCTTAAGCGGGTATGACCGGGCCATGATCGCCCTGCCCCCCCTGACCCGAGACCTCGTGCTGATCGGCGGCGGGCATTCGCATGCGCTCGTGCTGCGGCGCTGGGCCATGGACCCGCTGCCGGGTGCCCGGCTGACGCTGATCGATCCCGGTCCCGTCACCGCCTATTCCGGCATGCTGCCGGGCTATGTCGCCGGGCATTACGCGGCGCGCGACCTGCAGATCGACCTCGTGCGGCTGGCGCGGCGCGCCGGGGCGCGGCTGGTGATCGGGCGGGCCGAGGGGATCGACAAGGGCGCGCGTCAGGTGCGGGTCGCGGGGCGCGCGCCCATCGGCTTCGACGTCGCCAGCCTCGACATCGGCGTGACCTCCGCCATGCCAGAGCTGCCGGGCTTTGCCGAGCATGCGGTGCCGGTCAAGCCTCTGGGCGCCTTCGCGACCCGGTGGGAGGCCTTCCGGCGCGCCCCCGGCCCCGTGGCCGTGATCGGCGGCGGTGTCGCCGGAGTCGAGCTTGCCATGGCCATGGCGCATGGACTGGGCCGCCGCGCCGAGGTCACGGTCATCGAGCATGGCAGGGCCCTTGCCGGCACCTCCGGCCGCGCCCGCACGCTGCTGCTGGCGCGCCTGCAGGCGCTGGGCGTGACGCTGATCGAGGGGGCCGAAGTCGCCAAGGTCGAGGCCGAGGCCCTGGTGCTGGCGGACGGGCGCCGCCTGCCCGCCGCCCTGACTGTCGGCGCCGCCGGGGCGCGGGCGCAGGGCTGGCTGTCCGAGACGGGGCTGGAGACGAAGGGCGGCTTTCTCTCCGTGGGAGAGACGCTGCAGACCTCCGACCCCGCGATCTTCGCCGCCGGCGATTGCGCCGAGATGCTGCATGCGCCGCGCCCGAAGGCCGGGGTCTTTGCGGTGCGGCAGGCCCCGGTCCTCGCCCGGAACCTGCGCGCCGCGCTGACAGGCGGCAGGATGCGCCGCTACAGCCCGCAGCGCGATTACCTCAAGCTGATTTCTCTGGGCGAAAAGGCGGCGGCGGCCGAGAAGGCGGGCCTCGCCCTCGCCTCGCACTGGCTCTGGCGGTGGAAGGACCGGATCGACCGCCGCTTCATGGACAAGCTGAGCGACCTGCCGCCCATGCCCGCGCCGAAGCCCCCGCGCGAGAGTGCCGCTGGCGCCGATCCCTCGGCAGAGCCGATGTGCGGCGGCTGCGGCGCCAAGGTCGGCCGCGGCGCGCTGAAGGCGGCGCTGTCGGGGCTGACAGGCGCGCAGCGGGATGATCTGGAGGTTCTGCCGGGCGACGACGCGGCGCTTCTGCGCATGGGCGGCGCGCGGCAGGTGCTGAGCACCGATCACCTGCGCGCCGTCACCGACGACTGGTCCCTGATGACGCGGATCGCCTGCCTGCATGCGCTGGGCGACGTCTGGGCCATGGGGGCGCAGCCGCAGGCCGCGCTGCTGACGGTGATCCTGCCGCGCCAGTCCGCCGAGCTGCAGCAGCGCGCCATGGCCGAGATCGGCGCCGCCGCCGAGGCGGAGCTGACCGCCGCCGGCGCCGCGCTGATCGGCGGCCACAGCTCCATGGGCAGCGAACTGACGCTGGGCTTTTCCGTCACCGGGCTTCTGGAGCGTGATCCGGTGACGCTGGGCGGGGCGCGGCCGGGCGATGCGCTGATCCTGACCAAGCCGCTGGGCTCTGGCACGATCCTTGCCGCCGAGATGCGGGGCGCGGCGCAGGGGCCCGACGTGGCCGCCTGCTGGCAGGCGATGCTCCAGCCGCAGGGCGCGGCCTCGAGCATCCTCGGCCCAGACGCGCGGGCGATGACGGATGTCACCGGCTTCGGCCTTGCCGGGCACCTCGCGGCGATCTGCGAAGCCTCGGGCTGCGGCGCCGCGATCGACCTCGGGGCGGTGCCGATGATGCAGGGGGCCGAGGCGCTGGCCGCCGCCGGGGTGAAATCGACGCTCTGGCAGGATAACCGCGACGGCGCCGGGCCGGTCTTCGGCGCCGCCGGGCAGCGCGGCGCGCTGCTCTTCGATCCGCAGACCGCGGGCGGGCTTCTGGCCGCCGTGCCGCAGGAGGCGGCGGAGGAATTGATGACGCGGCTGCGGGCGGCGGGCTACCCGGCGGCGCGAATCGGCACGGTCGAGGCGCTGCCCGGCATCCGGGTCGCGTGAATCCCGCGCCGCACTGCCCCTGCGGCAGGACCGGCGCGACATCAACGCAGACGTGATGCCCCCCGGCGGGCGCTGCCAGGCGGACCGGCGCGGGCGCTCGCCTTTCGATCCGGCCCTTGACCCGCGGCAGAGTATGCCCTGTGCAGAAGCACTTACCTCCTATCCTTCCGCGCCGCGCCCCTAGCCTTCCGGAGGCCGGCCTGCCCGGATGCTCGATGGATCGGTCCGGAGGCGGATGGCATGGTCCCGACAGCGGAGATGCATCCGCTGCGGGTATGATAGCGTATCATTAACAACCATTGATGATGAGCAGGCGGGTGATCTGATGCTGCACAGACTGACGATACGGGCGATGCGGGATCGCGATGTCAGCCTGCAGCGCGATACCACCACGCGGGAAGAGCTTTGCGCGCTGTTCCATGCCGAGCTGTCGGGAGCAGAGGTGATGCGGAAGATCGCGAAGGCGGACCTCCCCGCCGCGCCCGCCGGCACCGGCCAGCCGTGCCGCGCCCGGCAGGCGCTGCGGCAGGCCTGGCGTGCCGCCGATCCTAGAGCGGCGTGAAGCTCTCGCTCTCGTCGTCGTAGATCTCGAGGCCGCCGGCACCGATGTCGTGCCAGAGACCGTGCAGCGTCAGACGCTCCTGCTCGACCGCCTCGCGCACGAAGGGAAAGCCGATCAGGTTCTGCAGGCTGATGCGAATCGCCCCCTTCTCGAGCGCGCGCACCCGCGTCGCCTCGTCGCCCTCGGGCAGATCGGCGACGCCGGGGCGCAGGATCTCCATCCAGCGGCCGACGAAGCTGGTCTTTTCCTCGAGCTCGGGCGCCTGTCCGGTGACCATGTCGTAGCAGCCGCGCACGCCGCCGCAGCCCGAATGCCCCAGCACGATCAGGTGACTGACCTTCAGCGTCCGCACCGCGTATTCCACCGCGGCCGAAGTGCCGTGGTGATCCCCGTCGGGCGTGTAGGGGGGCACGAGATTGGCGATGTTGCGGTGAATGAAGAACTCGCCCGAGTCGGCGCCGAAGATCGAGGTGACGTGGACCCGGCTGTCGCAGCAGGACACGATCATCGCACGCGGATGCTGCCCCTCTTCGGCGAGGTTGCGATACCAGCTGCGATTCTCGGCGTATTGCGTCGCCTTCCAGCCCTGGAAGCGACGAACGAGGTAGTCGGGGAGCGGGCGCGCGGTCCTCATCGGGAAGTCTCCTTCGGTTCGCAGGCCTTCTAAAGCCTCCCGCCGCGGATTTCGATAGGGCGCGAGGCGCGCGTTCACTGTTCCTGAACTGTTCTCGGGCATCCTAGCGCCATGGATCAGTCAGCCTCGCCCATAGCCCGATACGCAGCCCCGGTCGCGATCTTCGCGCCGCCGCCGCCTCCGCCGCTGGATTCCGAACCCCTGGTCCGGATGATCGCCGCCCTGGGTCCGCAGGCCGCGACCCAGCGGCTCGACCGCGGGCGCGAAGACCTGATGCATCGCCTCGACAGGCTGCAAACCGCCCATCGCGCGCATGAGCTGCGCAGCGTCCTGTCGGATGCCATGGCCACCGCCGACCTCGCCGGAGAGCTGGGGCTGAGCGATCTGCACCGCGTTGCGCTGGACGTGGCCGGCTGCGCGGGCCGCAACGACGGCGCCGCGCTCAGCGCCACGCTGGCACGGCTGCTGCGCCTGGGCGAGCATGCGGCCGACAGGATCGCCGCGCTGGGGCCCGCCGCCGGCTAGGCGAAGGCCGGACGGCCGTTTGGCCGGGCCCTCTCCGCGGCGGCAGCCTTGCGGCCAGACCTGCGGGGTCTAGGCTACCGGTGGCGCTACTGACCGGCGCCGCCAGCACAGGTCCGATACTGCCGTGATTCCCGATTTCGCTTCCGCCGGTACCCCGGCCACGCCGCTTCACCTCGTCACCCCCGACAGCCTCGAGGAGGCGCTGTCCGCCCTGCCTGCCCCCGCAGAGGCCTGGGCCAGGGCGCAGGGCTTTGCCGCGAAGCCGGGCGAGGTGCTGGCATTGCCGGATGCGGAAGGCGGGCTGGCCGCCGCGCTAGTCGGGCTGGGCGATGCCGCCGCCGCACGCCGCGGGCGCTTTGCCGCCGCCGTGGCAGCCGACCGCCTGCCGGCGGGCACCTATGCCCTGGCCGGAAGCCCGAGCCCCGCGATTGCCGAAGAGACAGCGCTGGGCTGGCTGCTGCAGGGCTACCGCTTCGACCGCTATGCCAAGCAAGGCGCGGTCAAGACCGCCCTCCTCTGCCCCGAGGGCGTCGATGCGGCCCGCGTTCAGGCCATCGCCGCGGGCGAGGCGCTGACGCGCGACCTGATCAACACCCCCGCCTCGGACATGGGCCCCGCCGATCTCGAGGCGGCCTGCAACACCCTTGCCCAGCGCTTTGGCGCGCGCATGGCGGTGACCCGCGGCGCGGATCTGATCGCCAAGGACCTGCCGCTGATCCATGCCGTCGGCCGCGCCGCGGCACCCGACCGCGCGCCGCGCCTTATCGACATGCGCTGGGGCAGCGAGGGTCCGGCGCTGACGCTGGTCGGAAAGGGCGTCTGCTTCGACACCGGCGGGCTGAACCTCAAGCCCGGCAGCTCCATGGGGCTGATGAAGAAGGACATGGGCGGCGCGGCCACCGTGCTGGGGCTGGCGCAGATGATCATGGCGCTGGAGCTGAAGGTCAGGCTGCGGGTGCTGATCCCGGCGGTCGAGAACTCGGTCAGCGCCGACAGCTTCCGTCCCGGCGACATCCTGCACAGCCGCAAGGGGCTGACGGTCGAGATCAACAACACCGACGCCGAAGGACGGCTGGTGCTGGCCGATGCGCTGGCCCTCGCCGCCGAAGAGGACAGTGCACTGACCATCTCGATGGCGACGCTGACCGGTGCGGCGCGGGTCGCCGTGGGGCCGGATCTCGCGCCCTTCTACGCCAGCGAGGACAGTGCCGCCGCGGCCATCGCCGCCGGCGGGGCCGCGGTCGCCGATCCGGTCTGGCGCATGCCCTTCCACGAGCCCTACGAGGCGATGATCGAGCCGGGGATCGCCGATCTCGACAACGCCCCCTCGGGCGGCATGGCCGGCAGCATCACCGCCGCGCTGTTCCTGCGCCGCTTCGCGCCCGCGCCTTACGTGCATTTCGACATCTACGGCTGGAACCCCAAGGCCGCCCCCGCCCGCCCCAAGGGCGGCGTCGGCATGGGGGCAAGGGCGCTGCTGGCCGCGCTGCCGCAGCTTCTGGACCTGTGAGCGGGCGGGACCGCAGGCTCACGCCCGGCAATGGCCGCGTCGCCCTTGAGGGGCGCGGCCTTGCCGCCGAGCGGCAGGTGCCGGGCGAGGCGGCGCGCGTCACCGCCCCCGTCACGGCCCTGCGCGCCGCGCCCGAGGGCGCGCGCGACCGGCAGCTGATCAGCGGCGAGGGCGTGCGCGTCCTCGAACGGCGCGGCGGTTGGGCCTTCGTCCAGTCGGAGAAGGACGGCTACGTCGGCTACCTGCGCGAGGAAAGCCTCGGCCCGGCGCAGACACCGACCCACCGGGTCGCGGTCCCGGCGAGCCACCTCTACCGCGACGCCGACCTGAAATCCCCGGATCTCGCGCCGCTCTCCTTCGGCGCGCTGGTGACGGTGACGGCGGAGCACGAGAGCTTCCTCGAGACGCCGGAGGGCTTTATCCCGCGGCCGCACCTGCGCGGGCTGGACCGGCCCTTCGCCGATCCGGTCGCGGTCGCGCGGCTGCACCTGGGCGTGCCCTACCTCTGGGGCGGCAACGCGATCTGGGGCATCGACTGCTCGGGCCTCGTGCAGGCGGCCCTGACGGCCTGCGGCGCCCCCTGCCCCGGCGACAGCGACATGCAGATGACGCTGGGCGTGGAAGCGCAGGGCGATCCGCGCCCCGGCGATCTTTGGTTCTGGAAAGGCCATGTCGCCATGGTCGCGGAGCCGGGACTGCTGATCCATGCCTATGCGCATATCATGGCGGTGGGGCTGGAAGAGGCCGATACGGCGCTGCGGCGGATCGAGGCCGCGGGCGATCCGCTGATCGCGCGGCGCCGGCCCTGAGCGCGCAAGGGGGCTCTGCCCCCGGCCCGGCGAAGCCGGGCCTCCCCCGGGATATTTGAAAAGAGAAGAAAGGGCGGTCAGTCTACGACGCGGAAGCGGCGCGCCTCGAAGACGCGCAGGACGGCCGTCAGATCCTGACCCCGGCGCAGCACCTGCCCCTCGGGGCCGAGGACCGCGTATTGGCCCTGCCGCAGGCGCAGGGCGGGGCGCTTCTCGATCCGGTAGAGCGGCGTCTCGGCGGTGCGGCGGAAGACGGAGAAGACCGCGACGTCCTTGAGCGCGGAGATCGCGTAATCCCGCCATTCGCCCGCGGCGACCATCCGGCCATAGACCGAGAGGATCGGCCCGAGCTCCGTGCGGTGGAAGGAGACCTGCTCTGGCTGCCGGGACAGCGGGATCGGTGGGGGCGCGGACATGCCCCCAGATTGGACATGGCCGCGGCGTTAATCAAGGGCGAGGCGCGTCAGCCGCAGGCGATGCGCGAGATCCGCTCTGCCTCGTCGATGTGGAAGGTGATCCGCTCGGGCTGGAAATCCATCGTCACCATGTCGCCGGGGCGCTGGATGCGCACCTGGCCGAGGATCAGCTCGCGCTCGAGCGCGGTGACGGGCTGGCCGACCAGATCGCCGTGCTCCGCGGCGCCGCAGCTGTCCTGACCGGCGTCCGGCAGGGCGGGGGGCTGCGCGCCTGTCGGCGGCACCGCGCCGGGCGGGGTGGAGGAGGCGCCGCAGGCGGCGAGGATCAGCAGGAGGGGAAGGGCATGGATTTTCATGACGCGAGACTGCGCCAGCGCCGCGCCGGGTGCAAGCGGCGCCCCCCGGGCCGGCGGGGACGCGCCCAACCGGCCCTTGACCGCGGGCGACACAGACCGCACGAGGGGACCTGCGCCACACCGACTGCAGCAGGGTCCCATGCCAGAAGCCGCCAGACCGCTCTACGCCGTCCTGATCGACGCCGACAACATCCCCGCCCGCTTTGCCGGCCCGATCCTGAAGGAGATCACCTCCTTCGGGGAGCCGGCGCTGCGCCGGGTCTACGGCGACTGGTCGGCGGACCGGCTGCGCCCCTGGTCCGAGCATGTCCGCACGCTGGGCCTCGTCGCGCATCAGGAGACGGCCAATACCAAGGGCAAGAACGCCAGTGACATCGGCCTCGTGATCGACGCGATGGATATCCTGCACACCGGGCGCTTCGACGGCTTCGTCCTCGTCAGTTCCGATTCGGACTTCACCGCGCTTGCGAACCGCATCCGCGAGCAGGGCCTCGACGTGATCGGTATCGGCGAATCCAAGGCGCCCGAGGCGCTGCGCAACGTGTGCAACCGTTTCATCCTGATCGAGAACATCGTGGACGAGCCGGCGCCGGTGCAGCGCACGGGCCCCGATGCGAGCGAAAGCGTGCAATCCACCGCCAAGCGCCCGCCGCTCGAGGCGGTGCCGCTGATCCTCAAGGCGATGGACAAGATCGACCAGGACGACGAGTGGTATCCGCTTGGCCCGCTGGGCCAGTACATCACCGCCGATTCCCCGGATTTCGACGTGCGCAGCTACGGCAAGCGCAAGCTGAGCGACCTTGTGTTGGAACTCAAGCGCTTCGAAACCCGCAAGAGCGGCAACCAGCTGGAGATCCGGCGCAAGGACTGATGCCTCAGGCCGGTGCGCCCTGCCGGACGCCGTAGCGCGCGAGGAACATCTCGACCGCGCCATCGGCGACCCGCGCAATCTCGGCCTCGGTGAACTCGGCGTCGATGTTGAACAGCGCCCGCGCCACCAGATCGGTCTTGCACAGGTCGTGAAACTGCATCGCGGCAAGATCGACGTCGTCGATCTGCAGCTCACCCGCCTCGACGCAGCGGCGCAGCGCGGCAGCCAGCTTGTCGCGCGGCCGCAGATGCGCGGTCTCCCAGAAAGCCTTGCCGATATCGGGGAAACGCTCGCTTTCCGCGACGAAGATGCGGAACAGGCGCAGCCCGGCTTCGGAGGTGGCGAAGTCGATGTTGAACCGCGCGACCGAGCGCAGGAACTCTGGCAGCGGCAGGTTCGGATCGATCCGGGTGGCCGAGATCGCGGCCTGCCGCGCGGCCTGCGCCTTGATCACCTCGAGGAACAGCAGCCGCTTGTCGGGAAAATAGCTGTAAAGCGTGGCCTTGGAGACGCCGGCGGCGCGCGCGATCTCGTCCACGCTGGCGCCCTCGAACCCCTCGCACATGAAAACGTCGCAGGCGCCGGCCAGAACCTGGTCGAACTTGCGGCCCTTTCGGATGGCTTGGGTTTCGGTCGTCATCGTCTCTCCTGTTACATCGGCACGTTAACGGGCGCGTGACACCCGGCGCAACAGCACTGCCGCGGCGTTCCTGCGCAAGCCTACGATCCTCCGCGCCTTGCGCCGCCCCCGGACCCGCGCGATTGTCCGCCCCGGAACGAGCCGGAGAGACACATGATCTATGTCGATGCCGATGCCTGCCCAGTGCGCGCCGAGGTCGAGCGTGTCGGCACCCGCCACAAGGCCCGCATGGCCATGGTCTCGAACGGTGGCATCCGCCCCTCGCAGAACCCGCTGATCGAGACGGTCGTGGTCGATGCGGGCCCCGACGTCGCGGATCGCTGGATCGCCGATCGTTGCGGCGCGGGCGACGTCGTGATCACATCCGATATGGTGCTGGCCGATGCCTGTGTGAAGACCGGGGCGCGGGTGCTGCGCCCCAATGGCGAGGCGCTGACAGAGGCCAATGTGCGCGAGGCGCTGGCGATGCGCGATCTCGCGGCCGACCTGCGCGCCGCCGATCCCTTTCGCCAGGGCGGGGGCCCGGGCTTTACCAAGGCGGACAGGTCGCGGTTCCTGGACGCGCTGGAACGAGAGATGAGAAGGACGACGAGATGACGATCAAGGCGGTAGTCTTCGACATCGGCAACGTGCTGATCGAATGGAATCCCGAACGCTTCTACGACAGCGTCATCGGCGAAGAGCGCCGGCGCGCGATGTTCAGCGAAACCGACCTGCACGGCATGAACGAGCGCGTCGACAAGGGCGAGGCCTTTCGCGACACGGTCATGGCCCATGCCGCCGACCTGCCCGAATGGCGCGCCGAGATCGAGATGTGGCACGACCGCTGGATCGAGATGGCAAGCCCCGCGATCGACCATTCGGTCCGGCTGCTGCGGGCCCTGCGGCGGCGCGGCGTGCCGGTCTATGCCCTTTCGAATTTCGGGGTCGAGACCTTCGCCCTCGCCGAGACGCATTACCCCTTCCTCGAAGAGTTCGATAAGCGCTTCGTCTCGGGCCACCTCGAGATGGTGAAGCCCTACCCCGAGATCTACGAAACGCTCGAGCGCGAGACAGGGCTGGCGCCCGAGACCCTGCTGTTCACCGACGACCGCGCCGACAACATCGAGGCGGCGCAGGCGCGCGGCTGGGGCGTGCACCTCTTCGAGGGGGCCGAGGCCTTTGCCGCGCGACTGGTGCAGGAGGGGCTGCTGACCGAGGAGGAGGCGCGATGACCCGGCTGATCGGGCCGGAGGTCGAGGATCGGCTGGACTGGCTGTCGCTGACCCGCGCGCTGGCCGAGGGGCACGAAAGGCCCCCCGCCGAGGTGCGCGACAGCTTCATCCAGAAGGACGGCAAGACGCTTCTGACCCGCAGCGCCTGGATCGACGGGCTGGGCATCGCGGTGAAGGTGGCCACCGTCTTCCCCGAGAACCCCGCGGCCGGAAAACCGGCGGTGGGCGGGGTGATGTCGCTGCTGTCGGATGCGGATGGCGCGCTCGAGGCGGTGATCGACTTTCATCTCGTGACCAAGTGGAAGACCGCCGGCGACAGCCTGCTGGCGGCGACGCGGCTGGCCCGGCCCGACTCGCGCAACATCCTGATCGTCGGCGCCGGCACCGTCGGCCAGTCGCTGCGGCAGGCCTATGGCGCCGCCTTCCCCGAGGCGCGCTTCACCCTGTGGAATCGCAGCGCCGAGGGGGCGGAGCGGTTTCGCGCCACCAACCCGGACATCGAGATCGCGACCGACCTCGAGACCGCGGTGGCGCAGGCCGATATCGTGACCGTCGCCACCATGGCGAAGGAGCCGGTGATCCGCGGCGACTGGCTGCGCCCGGGTCAGCACATCGACCTGATCGGCGCATTCACCCCCGAAATGCGCGAGGCGGACGATACCGCGCTGCAGCGCGCGCGGATCTTCGTCGACAGCCGCGAGACGGTGATGGGCCATATCGGAGAGCTGGCGATCCCGCTGGCTTCCGGCGCCATCGACGAGGCCGCCGTGCTTGCCGACTACCGCGACCTCGGCGCCTTCCGCCGCGAGAGCGACGAAGAGATCACGCTCTTCAAGAACGGCGGCGGCGCGCATCTGGACCTGATGACGGGGCGCTACATCCTGGACGCGGCGGGTTAGCGCGACCCGGCGCTATACCCCGGCACGTCATGGCATCCATCTCCATCCAGCCCTTTGACGAACGGCACTTCCCTGCAGCCCTGCGCCTGTCGCGCGAGGCCGGCTGGCCGCATGGCCCCGAGGACTGGGCGCTGTCGCTGCGCCTGTCGCAGGGCTGGGTGGCGCTGGATGGGGATGTGGTGGTCGGTACAGCGCTGCTGACGCCCTTCGGACCTGACCTCGGCACGGTGAACATGGTCATCGTCGATGCAGAGCGGCGCGGGCAGGGCATCGGCGGGCGGCTGTTCCGGCAGGCCCTCGCGGCGGGCGATCGCCGCAGCCTGCGGCTGGTGGCGACGCCGGAGGGGCAGCCGCTTTACGCCCGACGCGGCTTCGAGGCCAGGGGGCCGATCCAGCGGCACGAGGGTCTCGCGCGGGCCCCGGCCCCTACCCTCGCCCGGCTTGAGGGCCACGAGGCGCTAGACGAGATCGCGGCGCTGGACGCACTGGCCAGCGGCGGCGACAGACGGGCGATGCTGGAGGAGATCCTGCGTATCGGCACGCTTGCCACCCTTCGGCGCGAGGGGCGGCTGGCCGGTTTCGGCCTGCGGCGGCCCTTCGGCGGGCGGCAGGTCATCGGGCCAGTGATCGCCCCGGCGGCGGAGGATGCGCGCGACATTGTCTGCGCCCTCTGCGCCGGGACCGAGGGGCCGCTGCGGATCGACGTGCCGGCGGACGGCGCGCTCGCCCCATGGCTGCCGCAGATCGGCCTGCCGCATCACGGCGGCGGGCTGGCGATGCGGCTGGGGCCGGAGCGAGGCGAGGCCGCGGCGCTGCAGGCGCTGGCGAGCCAGGCCTTCGGCTGAGCGGCCTAGCCCTCGGCGAGGATTTCGAGGAAGGCGGGGCCAAAGCGTTCGATCTGCCGTTCGCCCATGCCGGGCAGACGGCCCAGTTCTTCTTCGGTGCCCGGCCGCCGCTCCGCGATGTGGCGCAGCGTGGCGTGGTTGCAGCTAAGGTACTTGCCCGTCCCGTCCTCGCCCCGCGCGAGGCGCTGCTGCGCCTCGGCCAGCCGGTCGTAGAGATCGCCGGCCTCGCGCCCCGCCAGCGCGCGGCGGGCGGGATGCACCTCGGGCGCGGGGGCGCCGCGGATCACCGACAGGAAGGCATCGCCGTAGCTGTCGAGCTTCTTGGTGCCGACGCCGCCGATCCGGGCCATCTGGTCCAGCGTCTCGGGCCGGGTCTCGGCCATCTCGATCAGGGTGCGGTCGTTGAAGACGATATAGGCGGGCACGCCCTGCGCCTCGGCCAGGGCGCGGCGCTTGGCCTTCAGGGCCGACAGCAGCGGCGCGTCCTCGTCCGAGACCAGCGCCTTGACCTGCGGGCCGGATTTCGCGGCCTGGATCGTGTCGCGGCGCAGGGTGATCTCCTGCTCGCCCTTCAGGATCGGCAGGGCGGCATCGGTCATCCGGAGGCCGCCGTGACGTTCGGGATCGGGGCGCAGAAGGTCGCGGCCCAGCATCTGTCGGAAGACCGCCTGCCATGCCGCCTTGGACAGGTCCTTGCCGACGCCGAAGGTCGGCAGGTCGTCGTGGCTGCGCTGGCGGATCTTGTCGGTCGCCTGCCCGCGCAGCACGTCGATCAGGTGCCCCATGCCGAAGCTTTCGCCGGTGCGCAGCGCCGCCGAGAGCGCCATGCGCACCGGCGTCGTGGCATCGAACAGCTCGGGCGGGCTGTCGCAGAGGTCGCAATTGCCGCAGCTCTGCACCTCTTCCCCGAAGTAGTGCAGCAATGTCTCGCGCCGGCAGCGCTGCGCCTCGGCCAGCCCGAGCAGCGCGTTCAGCCGCCCGTGGTCGGCGGCGCGGCGTTCGGGCGGGGCGTTCCCTTCGTCGACCTGCTGCCGGCGAAAGCGGATGTCCTCGGGGCCGTAGAGCGTCAGCGTCTCGGCCACCGCGCCATCGCGGCCGGCGCGGCCGATCTCCTGGTAATAGGCCTCGATGGATTTGGGCAGATCGGCATGGGCGACCCAGCGGATGTCGGGCTTGTCGATGCCCATGCCGAAGGCGACCGTGGCGGCCATGATCAGCCCGTCCTCGCGCTGGAACCGCTCTTCCGCGGCGCGGCGATCATCGGCCTCCATCCCGCCGTGATAGGACAGCGCGTTGTGGCCATCCTCGCGCAGGGCCTGTGCCAGCGTCTCGGTCTTGGCGCGGGTGCCGCAGTAGACGATGCCGGACTGCCCGCGCCGCTTGCCCGCGAAGGCGAGGATCTGGCGCCGCGGCTGATCCTTGACGGAAAAGGCGAGGTGGATGTTCGGCCGATCGAAGCCGTGCAGAAAGACCTCGGGCTGCCGCTCTCCGAAGAGGCGCTGGATGATCTCGGCCCGCGTCTCGGCATCCGCCGTGGCGGTAAAAGCCGCCAGCGGCACGTCGAGGCTGCGGCGCAGGTCGCCGATGCGCAGGTAGTCGGGGCGGAAGTCGTGGCCCCACTGGCTGACGCAATGCGCCTCGTCCACCGCGATCATGCCGACCCCGGCGCGCGACAGGGCGGCGGCGGTGCCCGAGGAGGCGAGCCGCTCGGGCGCGATGTAAAGCAGCTTGAGCGCGCCGGAGGCGAGGCTGTCCCAGACGGCCTCCGTCTCTTCGGCGGTATTGCCCGAGGTCAGCGCGCCGGCTTCGACCCCGGCGGCGCGCAGGGCACGCACCTGGTCCCGCATCAGCGCGATGAGCGGAGAGATGACGAGGGTGACGCCGCCACGGCACAGGGCGGGCAGCTGGTAGCACAGCGACTTGCCGCCGCCCGTGGGCATGATGGCCAGCGTGTCGCGCCCGGCGGTGACCGCATCGACGATCTCTTCCTGGCCCGGACGGAAGCCGTCGAAGCCGAAGATCTCGCGCAAAAGCCGGGTCGGCTGCGTCTCGGTGGGCATCGTCACTCCTGATCGGGCGGGCGGCCAGACTACAGCGCCCGCGTCCGCCGGACCAGAGGGGGCGCCGGCGGAAAACCCGCCGGCGCCAGCGGCATCACGCCGCGGTGTCCGAGGACTCTTCGGCCTCGGCGCTGGATTTGGCCGGCACGAGGGCGCGCATGATCTCGGGCATCTCGATCGTGCCGACGGCCCGGCCGCGCCGCATCACGCGGAAGCGGCGATCCATCTGGCCCTGCGCATCGGCGATGACGCTTTCCAGCGTGGCATCGTGATCGACCTCGCCGGAGACCTCGCCCTCGGGCGGGGTCTTCTCCATCACCGAGCGGACGCGCAGAACGCGGGCCCGGTTAATGTCGGCCACGAAGTCCTCGATGTAGGGATCCGCCGGATCGAGAAGGATCTTCTGCGGCTCGCCCTGCTGCACGATGGCGCCGTTGTTCAGGATCACAAGGTGATCCGCCAGCTTCAGCGCCTCGTCGAGGTCGTGGGTGATGAAGACGATGGTCTTGTGCAGCTCGTCCTGAAGCTCGAGCAGCAGATCCTGCATGTCGGTGCGGATCAGCGGGTCGAGCGCCGAGAAAGCCTCGTCCATCAGCATGATGTCCGAGTTCGAGGTCAGCGCGCGGGCGATGCCGACACGCTGCTGCTGGCCGCCGGACAGCTGGTGCGGGTACTGGCCGCCGTAGCCGCCGAGGCCGACGCGGTCGAGCCACTTGTTCGCCTCGCCCTCGTATTCGGCGCGCTTGCGGCCACGGGTCGCCAGCGCCATGCCGGCGTTCTCGAGGACGGTGCGGTGCGGCAGAAGCGCGAACTTCTGGAACACCATCGACATGGATTCGCGGCGCAGCTTGCGCATCCGCCGCGTGTTCCATTTCAGGATGTCCTCGCCCTCGACCAGCACCTCGCCGGCGGTGGGTTCGATCAGCCGGTTCAGGTGGCGGATCAGGGTCGATTTCCCCGACCCCGAAAGCCCCATGATGACGGTGATCTCGCCTTCCTTGATGTCGACGTTGATGTCGTTGAGGCCGAGCACGTGGTTGCGGGTCTCGAGAAGATCGGCCTTGGACAGGCCGCCCTTCACGTCTTTCAGCGCAGAGGCCGGATCCTCGCCGAAGATCTTGTAGAGGTGCCGGATCGAAACCTTGATGTTCTTGTCAGTCATGATCTGGCTCCTCAGCGGCTGGACTGGCTGGCGTCGATGCGCGCCAGGGCAGCCTTGGTCACGCGGTCGAGCGCAATGGCCAGGACAACGATGCCGAAGCCGGCGACGAGGCCCACGCCCAGTTCAAGGTTCCGGATGCCGCGCAGCACGAGGATGCCAAGGCCCGGGGCCGAGACCATCGAGGCGATGACGACCATCGCGAGGCTCATCATGATCGTCTGGTTCACGCCGGCCATGATGTTGGGCAGGGCAAGCGGGATCTGGACGCCGAAGAGCTTCTGGTTGCGGGTCATGCCGAAGGCATCGGCGGCCTCGATCACGTCCTTGTCGACAAGGCGGATGCCGAGGTCGGTCAGGCGCACCACGGGAACGATGGCGTAGAGGATGACGGCGATGCCGTAGAGCTTCGGCTCGGTCACGCTGAACAGGAAGATCAGCGGGATCAGGTAGACGAAGGGCGGCAGCGTCTGCAGCATGTCGAGGATCGGAATGACGATCCGCTGCATCCGGTCACTGCGCGACATCAGGATGCCGATCGGCACGCCGATGAGCACGCAGATGAAGGCACAGACAAAGATGATCGCCAGCGTCTCCATCGCGTAGCCGTAGTGGTCCACGAAGGCGAGGATGGCGAGGAAGAGGGCGACGAGGCCGACGATCTTCCAGGCGCGGGTCACCGCGTAGACCAGCAGCAGCAGCACCGGCAGCATGATGAACCAGGGCGTCTGCGTCATGACGTACAGCATCTCGCGCAGCATCCAGCTGAGCGGCTGGGTCAGCGGGTCGACCACCACGCGCAGCCCGTCACGCAGCGCGAGGAAACCGGCCTCCAGACCCTGCGTCAGATCCCGTGTCTGCGGGATCGCGCCGCAAGCATCGTGGAGCGCATCGAGCGAAGGGAAGGGGAAGTCCCAGAACGAGGTGGTGTTCTCGGTGCCGCTGGTCTGCGCCAGCAGATCCGCCATCGACATCGGCGCGCCGGACGAACCGCCATCGCACCAGTTTCGCAGCCCCAGCGTGTCGAACACGCCGTCGTAGGTCGCCATGTATGATTTCGGACCGCCTGAGGTCCGCCCTGATTGTTTCTGGAAATACGAAACGGGGCCGCGCCTGGCGGCCCCGTTCGATGGCGAAGCGGCAAGGCCGCTCCGCCATCGTGATCGCCTTACTGCTGCAGCAGGGCGTTCAGGTTTTCACGCGCGCTGTCGCTGATCCAGCCGGACCAGACATCGGGCATCTCGGTCAGGAAGTGCACCGCGACCTCTTCGCCCGAGGCGTTGTTCTCGTCCTGCCAAGCCAGCAGACCGGACATGGTGTCGGTCTTGAAGGTCATGTTGCGGAAGAACTCCGTGACCTCGGGGTTGTTCTCGGCGAATTCGGTCGTGACCGAGGTCAGGATCGGCGCGGCCGGGAAGTCCGAGACCTGCGGATCAGGCGTGTCCTGGTTCTGCAGGGCGGTGAAGGCCTCTTCGTCGACGCCGCCAAGGTCGACACGGGTCATGTCGTACTTGCCGAGCGGAACGGTCGGGCCCCAGTAGTAGCCGAACCAGGGCTCACCGGCGCTGACGGCCGAACCCATCGACGAGGCGAGCGTCTCGCCGGAGCCGTGGTTGAAGACCTCAATGCCGGAGGATTCGAGATCCAGCGCGCGGACGAGGTTGTCCGACACGATCCGGCAGCCCCACCCGTCGGGGCAGTTGTTGAACTGGCTGCCGACCAGCTCGGGGTTCTCCATGATCCCCTCGATTGTGGTCAGCTCGGGGTGCTCTTCGGCGAGGGAGGTGGGGATCCACCAGCCTTCGACGCCGCCCGGATCGAGAACGCTGGTCAGGCGCTCCATCGTGCCGTTCTCTTCGAGGCTGGTATAGGCCTCACCGGCCGAGTTCAGCCAAAGGTTGGTGACGACGTCCGGCTCGCCGTTCTCGGAAACCGAGGTGATGGCCGGGATGGTGTCGGAGCTGACGAGGGTGACATCGCAGCCATAGCCCTGCTCGAGCAGGAACTGCGCGATGTTCGTGGTAACCTCGGCAGCGGCCCAGTTCATCTGGGCGATAGAGACTTCGCCGCACTGGCCGGCATCGTCCTGCGCCTGGGCACCGATCGGCAGAAGCAGAGCGGTCGCAACGGCGGCGGTCGACGTCATGGTCAGTTTACGCATGTCGTTCTCCAAAATCGTGAAAAGGAACCCGATGAACAGCAACGGAGCCGCAGTCGCGCAGGTGGCGCAGCGGGCCGCTTTTGGAAGGCGAGAGGCGCGCTTGCCGAAGCAGGCGGTGCCTCTGCTGTGATGTCCCGTCATCAGGCATTGGCGGGTATCTAGCGGAAAACCGCCCAGAAAGCAAACCGCTGGTGCCGTTTTCCGACATTTTGGCCTTCGATAGCGGCAAAACCCCTGCGCGGCGCACAAGAAAAAGGCACCTCGCGCAGGGCGCGGGTGCCTGATGGGCTTCTTGAGAAGCCTGCCGATGTGCGGCGGTCAGTAGAACAGGGCGATGTTGTTCCGCAGGATGATCTCGAGCGCGTAGATCGCCAGCAGCGCGACCAGCGGCGAGAGGTCGAGGCCGCCCATGTTCGGCAGGATGCGGCGCAGGGGCGCGTAGATCGGATCGAGCAGGCGCTGCAGGCCGTACCAGATCTGCGCCACCAGCGGCTGCTGCAGGTTCAGCACCTGGAAGCTGATCAGCCAGCTCATGATGAAGTGCGCGAAGATGAAGAACTTCGCGACGCTCAGGATGAGCATCAGGATCTGGAACAACGAGATCATGCAGGGCCCTTTACGGCAATGAAGGAGGCCCCGGTGAGGTAGGGATCGCGGGCGCAGAACGCAACAACCTTGCGTCACGCGGCGGCCCATCGCGTTGACGCGGCGCCGGTGCGCGGCAAAGCCTGCGATCCCGAAGGAGCCTGCCGATGTACCCTTTCCTGCGCCTGCTCTGGCAATTGTCGAAACACCGCGGCGATGCGCCGCTGCCGCCCCTGGGCACCCATGTCAGCACGCATCTGTGCCTGCCCTGGGACCTCGACCTCTGGCGCGAGCTGAACAACGGGCGGACGCTGACGCTTTACGACATGGGGCGCATCCCGCTCTCGGTTCGCACCGGGCTGAGCGGGGTGCTGCGCGAGCGGGGGCTGGGCATGGTCGTGGCCGGCGCCTCGGTCCGCTACCGCCGCCGGATCACCCTGATGCAGCGGGTGACGATGAAGAGCCGGGCGGTCTGCTGGGACGCGCGCTTCGTCTACATCGAACAATCGCTCTGGCGCCCGGACGGGGAGTGCGCCAACCACGTCCTGCTGCGCATGGCGGTGATCGCGGCGCAGGGACGGCGCGGCATCGTGCCGCCCGCCGAGGTCATGGCGCCGCTGGGGGCCGAAACCTCGCCCCCGATGCCGGGCTGGATCGCCGCCTGGGCCGAGGCCGAGGACAAGCGCCCCTGGCCGCCGATGCCGGACTAGGGGGAGCCGGGCGGCCGGGGCATCGAGCCCCGCCGCCCGGCGCCGCGGCTGCGCGCGGCCTCCTCCGACCCGGTGCCGCGCACAAGGCCGATTGCCCTGAGGTGGCCAGTGCTGTCATCTCCGCAGGAGCAGCAGCAGGAGCGGCGCGCATGGCGACAGAACCGGCCTCAGGGGCCCGGACCGCAGGGGAGCAGAAACGCCGCATCTGGGGCTGGATGTTCTTCGACTGGGCGCAGCAGCCCTATGCCACGCTGGGGCTGACCTTCGCCTTCGGCCCCTACTTCGCCGAGATCGCCGCCCGCCGCTACGGCGCCGAGGGGCTGGACCCGCAGGCGGCGGGCGCCGCCGCGCAGAGCCTGTGGTCGGTGGGGCAGACCCTCTCGGGCCTTGCCATCGCGCTGACGGCGCCGGTGCTGGGGGCCTGGGCCGATGCCTCGGGGCGCAAGCTGCCCTGGATCGCGGCGCTCTCGGTGATCGTGGTGGCCTGCTCTGCCGCGCTCTGGATGCTGACGCCGGACGGCGCGCTGCTGATCCCGGCGCTGATCCTGTTCTTCACCGGCTTTGCCGCGGGCGAGGCGGCGAACAACGTCGCCAATGCGATCCTGCCCTCTCTGGGCAGCGGGCGGCAGATCGGCCGCATCTCGGGCAGCGGGGCGGCCTTCGGCTACTGGGGCGGGGTCTTGTCGCTGCTCCTGATGCTGGGGCTGCTGGTCGACAATGCGGATGGGCTGACGCTGCTGGGCCGGGCGCCGGCGCTGGGCCTAGACGGTGCGGCGCGCGAGGGCACCCGCGCCGTGGGGCCGGTGATCGCGCTGTGGTACGCGGTCTTCATCATCCCCTTCTTCGTGCTGCTGCGCGACGTGCCGGCGCCGCAGCCGGCGCGCGAGCCGGTGCTGACACGGCTGCGCCGGCTCTGGGCGCAGGTGACCGGGCGGCGCAGCCTTGGCGCCTTTCTGCTGTCCTCCATGCTGTACCGGGACGCGCTGGGGGCGGTCTATGCCTTCGGCGGGGTCTATGCCACGCTGGTGCTGGGCTGGGAGGTGATCGACATCGGCATCTTCGGCGTGATCGGCGCCGTCGTCGCGGCGCTGGCCAGCTGGATCGGCGGGATCGCCGATCAGCGCGTCGGGCCCAAGCCGGTGATCATCGCCTCCGTCCTGATCCTGATCGCGGTCGGCTCGATCATCGTCGGCATGTCGCGCGAGGTGCTGTTCGGCGTGCCGCTGGCGCCCGGATCGCGCCTGCCCGACATCATCATGTACGTCTGCGGCGCGGCCATCGGCGGGGCTGGCGGGTCGCTCTATGCCGCCTCGCGCACCATGATGACCCGCCATGCCGACCCCGAGCGCCCGGCAGAGGCCTTTGGCCTTTTCGCGCTGTCGGGGCGGGCGACAGCCTTCCTCGCGCCGATGCTGATCGGTGTGGTCACTTATGCGACAGGCTCCACGCAACTTGGCTTCCTGCCGGTGATCGCGCTTTTCCTCCTCGCCCTCCTGCTGCTAGCCTGGGTCGACAAGGACGGAGACCGCCCGTGACCCCTAGCCTGCCCCGACTTCTCGCCTCCGGCGCCCTGGCGCTGGGCCTCGGCCTTGCGGCCTGCGGCCCTGCCTCCGGCCCCGGCGGCGCCGCGCTTCAGCGCAACCTGCTGCCCGCCGATCCGTCGCTGAATGCCGGCGACACACGGCTGGCCCAGCCTCTGCTGACCGCGCGCGCCACGCCCTCTGCCCATGGGCCCGAGGCGCTGGGCTTCTATTCCGCCGGCTGCCAGGCCGGCGCCCAGGCCCTGCCCGAAAGTGGGCCAACCTGGCAGGCGATGCGCCTGTCGCGCAACCGCTTCTGGGGCCAGCCCGACCTGATCGACTACATCGAGGATCTGTCCCGCGCCGCGGCCCAGCTTCCGGGCTGGGAGGGGATCTACGTCGGTGACATGAGCCAGCCGCGCGGCGGGCCGATGCCCGGCAGCCATGCCAGCCACCAGAACGGCATCGACGTCGACATCTGGCTCGACGCGCCGCAGCGGCTGGACCTGACCCGGGCCGAGCGCGAGGCGATCTCGGCCAGCAACTTCCAGCGCGGCAATGGCGCCTATTCCAACAGCGCCTGGACCCCGCAGCACGAGGCGCTTCTGCGCGCCGCGGCGAGCGATCCGCGGACGGAGCGGATCTTCATCTTCCCCGGCGCCAAGGTCTCGATGTGCGAGAATGCCACCGGCGACCGCAGCTGGCTGCGCAAGATCCGGCCCTGGTACGGGCATGCCGATCATATCCACGTGCGGCTGAACTGCCCCGCCGGCAATCCAGGCTGCGAGCCGCAGGATCCGATCCCGCCGGGCGACGGCTGCCAGGATGCGCGCGACTGGGTGAACAACATCCTGAACCCGCCGCCCCCCGATCCGAACTGGACCCCCGCGCCGCCGAAGCCGCCGGTCACCATGGCCTCGCTGCCGCCGCAATGCACCGCCGTGCTGAACAGCAACTGACCGGATGAGGCGCTGGATCCTCGCCGCGGCCCTTCTGGCCGCGGCCCCCGTCTGGGCGCAGGATGCCGGGAGGGCCGAGGTCTTTGCCTGGCGCGATGCGCCGGAGGGGACGGGCGGCTTTTCCGGCATCGAGGTGACGGATGACGGGGCGGGGTTCCTCGTCCTGTCCGACCGCACCTACCTGCTGCGCGGCAGCTTCACCCGCGACGAGGCGGGCCGGGTCACCGGCGCCACGACCGAGGAGCGGCTTCCCCTGCGCGGCCCCGGCGGCGCCGCCCTGCCCGGCGGGCGGGGCGACAGCGAGGGGCTGGCCCTCGATGCCGAGGGCGGCATCTGGATTAGCTTCGAAGGCCCGGCGCGGGTCCAGCGCGGCATCGGCCCCCCCGGCGAGACTGAGGTCCTGCCCAGCCCGCGCGAGTTCGCCGGCATGGGGCGCAACGCCGCGCTGGAGGCGCTGGCGATCGGGCCAAACGGCGCCATCTACACGATCCCCGAACGGGCCGGGCGCGCGGACCAGCCCTTCCCCGTCTTCCGCTACACCGATGGCGGCTGGACGATCCCCTTCTCGCTGCCGCGGATCGGCAACTTCGCGATAAGCGGGGCCGACATCGGCCCCGACGGGCGCCTTTACGTACTCGAAAGAGACTTCGTCGGGATCGGCTTTCGCAGCCGGGTGCGGCGCATGGCGTTGGACGGCACCAGTGCGGAGGTCCTGATCGAAAGCGGCATTCGGCAGTTCGACAACCTCGAGGGCATTTCCGTCTGGCGCGACGACGCGGGGGACCTGCGGCTGACGATGATCTCGGACGACAACCTCAACCCGCTGCAGCAGACCCAGATCGTCGAGCTGACGGTGCCCGAAGCCGGCCAAGGCCCCGCGCCCCAGCGTTGACGCCGCCCCGGCGCGGCGCTAAGCCGCGGCGCCGCCCGGGCTTACGCAGTTTTGCGCCAAGGCGGCCAAGTCGCCGCACCCTTGCCAAAACGGACCATAGCATCATGCGCCTTCTCCCCGGCATCGCCCTCATGGGGCTCGTCGTCGTTACATCGAACATCCTCGTCAATTTCCTGATCCTCGACGGGCTCTTGACCTGGGGCGCCGTCACCTATCCGATCGCCTTTCTCATCACCGACGTGACCAACCGCTGGTACGGGCCCGCCGCCGCGCGGCGCGTCGTGCTGGCCGGCTTCGTCACCGGCATCCTGTGCTCGCTGATCGGCACGCAGGTGCAGCTGGAATACGGCCCCGCCGTCACGCTGCGCGTCGCCGTCGCCTCGGGCGCCGGCTTCCTGGCGGCACAGCTTCTGGACGTCGGCGTCTTCGACCGGCTCCGGCAGGGCAGCTGGTGGCGCGCGCCCCTCGCCTCGACCCTCGTGGGGGCGAGCGTGGATACGGCGCTCTTCTTCACCATCTCCTTCGCGGGCTTCATCAGCTTCGGCCCCGCCGCCGATGCCGCGACCGCCTGGGGCCGCGAGGCCGCGCCGCTTCTGCTGGCCGGGCCCGAGGTGCCGCTTTGGGTCAGCCTCGCGCTGGCCGACTGGTGCGTGAAGATCACGCTGGCGATGATCGCGCTGATCCCCTTCCGCCTGATTATTAGGCAGCGCCCCTCTGCGCCGGCCTGAGGCCCTGCCGGAGACGCGGATCACGCGGCATTTTATTTGACATGCGCGTCCGGGGTGTCAGCCTGATCCATAGGCGAAACATCAGAAAGGAGGTGATCCAGTGTCTAAAGAGGTATTGGAGAAGGGTGTCGGGACAGCTCGGGGGACGCGCGACTGAGGCAGCCCTCGGTGGCAGTGACCTGCGGGTGGATACGGTCTAACCGGCCCACCTCCTGATCTTCTGGAAAGGGCCGTCCCATCGCCGGGGCGGCCCTTTTTTCATTGCGCAAGCCTAGAGGCCGACTTCCGCCTCGGCCTCGTCGATGGCGTCCAGGATCTGCGCCTCGAACTCGGCCCGGCCCAGCTGCTCCTCGAGCGACAGAAGCAGGTAATCGACGCCGAGGCTGACCGTGACGCCGCCGATGACCCCGCCGACAAAGGCCCCGACAACGGTGCCCGCACCGGGCACGACGCTGCCGATGGTCCCGCCGGCCAGCGCCCCGGCCGCCGCACCGCCGCCACCGCCGACCAGCTTGCCGCCGGCCAGCTTGGCCAGGGCCTGAGCGGCCAGCTTGACCGTGCCCTTCGCGCTGAGCTTGGCCATGACCTTCGCGCCGATGGCCCCGGCGAGCGCACCCCCGGCAAGGCCCCCGGCCCCGCTCAGGGCCAGACGCTCCGGCAGAGCAATGGCGCCCTCCGGCAGGGTCGGCAGGCCCAGGGGCGGGGCGACCAGCTGCACTGAAGCCCCCTCGGGCAGGTTCAGCGGATCGGCCAGCAGCGCGGCCCGCTGCGCCTCGAACCGCGCGGCGGCCTCTGCCGCCAAGGCGCGGGCCTGCGCCGCCTGCGCCTGCGCGGCATCGAAGGCCCCGCCGGCCAGCACCGTCTCGGTGAAGCGGTCCTGCAGGTAGGCCTCGGCATCCCCGATCAGCAGGTGGCCCGTGCGCAGGTATTCCGCCGGCAGGCTGTAGTACCAGTCGAGGAAGGCGGGCACCTGCCCGCGCGCGGCGTCGAAGCCGGCGGCCATGGCCTCTCCCAACTGGGCATCGGCGGCGTCGATCTCGGCCTGCACCTCGGCCCGCAGCGCCTCGAGGCGGGCCGTGGTGCCGGGGGCGAAGAAAGCATCGGCGATCCGCTCCGCCTCTATCGCCTGCCGTAGGCGCGCGGGCCCGGGCAGGCGCGGCACCGCCCCCTCCTGCCCCGGCAGCGCGGGGAGGTCGGCGGCGCCCGGCGCGCCCGGCGCTTGCGCCTGCAGCTGAACCTGCGGTCCGGCGGCGCCGGCCGCCCGCTCTCCCAGCGCGAGGCCCTCGGCCAGCACGGCCAAGGCCAGCACCGCGATGAAGCCGGCAAGTGCGACCTGCCCGCGGCGCAGCGGCGGCGGCACGGGGTCTGCGCTGGCGCCGAAAAGACGCCGCAACTCCGCCCGCCGCAGCAGGCAGGCGCCGAAGATCAACGCGAGCCCGAGGTAGTAGGCGAACCCCGCCGCCGCCTGCCAGAGCGTCACCGGCAGGCCCCAGCCCAGCCGCCCGGCATAGCCCGCCGCCGCGGCCTCGGCGCCCGAGAGGATCGCGGCGGCATCGGTGATCCAGGCGACGAGGGCCGAGGGCCCGTGGTAGCTGCCCTGCGCCGCGACCGCCGATGACAGCGCGCCGGGCAAAGCCGCCACGCCCACCGCCAGCCGCAGCGCCGTCAGCAGCACCGCCGCCAGCAGCGACCCGCCCCAGATCGCGGCGGCGGGCCGGGCAAAGGGTTTCAGCGCCGGCCCGACCATCCGCGTCGCGGCCCAGGCGCCCAGCGGCATCGCCAGCGCGGCAAGGCCGAGGTCGACCGTCACCAGCGCCCCGCGCCCCACCGCATCCGCCAACAGCGTCGCCCCCGCCCAGAGCGCCAGCGGTACCGCCAGCACCAGCCGCAGCGCCCAGCCCGAAAGCCAGCCGCGCCATGGCGCCCCCTCTTCGAACAGCGAGAGGAAATGCGCCCGCCGGACGGAGGCGAGGTAGGCCAGCGTCAGCCAGAGCGGCGCCGCGACGACCCCCGCCAGCAGCCCCGCCTCGAGCGCGCTCGCCGTGCCCGCGCGCGCCGCCAGCGCCCAGACGAGGGCGAGGATCGCGAGGACCCGGATCAGGTAAGCTGTGCCCCTCGTCACGCGGGCCCTCCCTCGACGCCCTGCGCCCAGCGGCTATTGTGCCGGGGACGCGGGACGGGTTTAGCGGCCTTCCGCGCGGAAGGCGACGGAAACGACGGGAACGGCAAGGGGGGCGCGCATGCTGCGCATCGACGACAGGATCGCGCTGGAGGAATGGGAGATTACGGAAAGCTTCGCCCGCGCCTCTGGCCCCGGCGGGCAGAACGTCAACAAGGTCTCGACCGCCGTCGAGCTGCGCTTCGAGGCCGAGCGCAGCCCCTCCCTCCCCGATCCCGTCAAGCGCCGCCTGCGCCGCCTTGCGGGCCGCCGCTGGACCGCCGAGGGCGCGGTGGTGATCTTCGTGCAGGACACCCGCTCTCAGGCCCGCAACCGCGAGCTGGCGCGCGAGCGTCTGGCCGAGCTGGTGCTGAAGGCGACCCATGTCCCGAAACGCCGCGTGCCGACGAAGCCGACCTACGGGTCGAAGATGCGGCGGCTGGAGGGGAAGAAGCAGCGGGGGCAGGTGAAGGCGCTGAGGGGGAAGGTGGAGTAATGAGCACTGCCGCAATTATAACAGCTCGGTAATTAAAGGCTCAGCCCACCCAAAACCTGAACAAAGCGCTTGCTATTAAATTAAGAGCTATAGCTGATAGTCCGGTCAGAGCAATCCATGCGATAAAAACTAATTTCGCCTTTCTTTGAGAGACTTTCTGTTCCGCAATAAGATTCTCATCACCTTTATTCAACAGGAGATACGACATAGGTCTCACCCTATCAACATACACCTCCAACGCCTTTCCGCAGACGTAACCTAGTGATGTAGCCATAACCAGACCAAGCAGCGCTGAATAAAGCAGTTCATTATACGTTTGCATATGGTGAGCTGTAGGCTCGCTCGTTGATAGCAGCACAGGCTGTGCGGCAATATAGTAAAGCACCGAAACTAGCAGAGCGGCGGAACATATGCTGATAGTTAGGAAGTGAAAGTGATGACTGTGGCGCTGAAGAAACTTTAGCCACGCCGGCTTCTCAACAATGGTAAGGCTATCAACCCATTCAGAAACCTGCGCTTGGAAGTGCCTAGCTGCCGCATAGTCTACATACGTTATTTTTGAATGGCCGTGCAGATTTTGCGCCATGAGGCCTAGGGAATAATTTCCATAGTCCGTGGTTTTGGCTTTACGAAACGCCCCGACCGGTGATGGTAGATCCACCTCAAGCTTATACTGAAGCGTCTGATTACTACCAGCCGGTATCAAAATAAAGTTGTACTCCAGCGTAAGATTTAAAGTGGCAGACGGGTTTCCGACATTGAACAACTTAAATCTAGAGAAGCTACTAAAAACCTCCCTTTGGCCATTGACGTAGACCACTGTGACAGCGCAATTGCCGATCTTGGCTCCATATGAAGCTAGGCACTGCTCGATCTTGAAATTCAGCTGAATGAGATCTTCAAACGATATGCGATACCCCGGACCGATGCAGTCCCGCAGCTGCTCCTTTCGACCAGTGAGTTCGTTGTAGATCGACTGCAAATCGTGAAAAGTGAGGGAAGTATTTGACTGCCCAATATTAACAATTTCTTCGTTATGACCGTCTGCCAAACCGAATCACCCCCCCTAAAAAACACTAGGGGCTATACTAGTGGTTGAAATTCACACCACAACCTCCCGCTCCGCCTGCGCCCCGACCCCAAACACCCGCTTGTAGCGCGCCACTTCCGCCTCCGGGCCCATGGCCTTGCGCGGGTTGTCCGAGAGCTTGACCGTCGGGCGGCCCTCGGCGGCGACGGCCTTGCAGACGAGGGAGAAGGGCGCCAGCGCGTCGCCCTTCGTCAGGCCGATGAAATCGTTGGTCAGCAGCGTGCCCCAGCCGAAGCTGACCTTGACCCGCCCCGAAAACCGCTGCGCGAGGGAAGTCATGGCCGCGACGTCCAGCCCGTCCGAGAAGATGACCAGCTTCTCGCGAGGGTCCTCGCCGCGGCTTTCCCACCAGCGGATCGCGGTCTCGGCGGCCTGCACCGGATCGCCGCTGTCGATGCGGATCCCGGTCCATGAGGTCAGCCAGTCCGGCGCATGCTCCAGAAACCCCGGCGTGCCGTAGGTGTCGGGCAGGATGATGCGCAGGTTGCCCTCGTGCTCTTCCTGCCAGTCGCGCAGCACTTCGTAGGGGGTACGGGCCAGCGCCTCGTCGCCCTCGGCGAGGGCGGCATAGACCATCGGCAGCTCGTGCGCATTGGTGCCGATCGCCTCGAGGTCGCGGTTCTTGGCGATCAGGCAGTTCGAGGTGCCGGTAAAGGCCTCGCCCAGCCCCTCGGTCATCGCCTGCACGCACCAGTCCTGCCAGAGGAAGGAGTGCCGGCGCCGGGTGCCGAAATCGGCGATCTTCAGGTCGGGCACCTCGCGCAGCACCTCGATCTTTTCCCACAGCTTGGTCATCGCGCGGGCGTAGAGCACCTGAAGCTCGAAGCGGCCCATGCGCTCCAGCACGGCGCGGGAGCGCAGCTCCATCAGCACGGACAGCGCCGGGATCTCCCACAGCATGACCTCGGGCCAGGTGCCCTCGAAGGTCAGCTCGTACTGGCCGTCCTTCTTTTCCAGCTGGTAGGGCGGCAGGCGCAGCCCCTCGAACCAATCCATGAACTCGGGCCGGAACATCTGCCGCTTGCCGTAGAAGGTATTGCCCCGCATCCATGTGCTTTCCCCGCGGCTGAGCGAGAGGGAGCGGATGTGATCGAGCTGCTGGCGCAGCTCTCCCTCGTCGATCAGCTCGGCCAGGCGCACGTCCTTCGAGCGGTTGATCAGCGAGAAGGTGACCCGCGTGTTGCGGTGCCGCAGGAACACCGTCTGGCACATCAGCAGCTTGTAGAAATCGGTATCGATCAGGGATCGGACGATCGGGTCGATCTTCCAGCGGTGGTTCCAGACGCGCTCGGCGATATCGACCATCAAGGCCTCCCATTCCTCGGACAGGGACTAGGGCAGAGCGGGGCGGGCTTGTAAAGTCGCCGGAACGGCCCCTGCCCCGGCGCGTTTGCCCCGCAGCCGATCAGACAGGAGGTCCAGCCATGACCGAACCGACCCAGAGCCGCCCGGGCGAGGCCCCCGCGGGTGATCCCAGCACAGCCGAGCAAGGCAGCGGCGAGACCATGCGCGTGGTGCGGCTGCACCGCTTCGGCGGGCCAGAGGTGCTGCAGCTCGACGAGGTGGAGCGGCCGGTGCCCGGGCCGGGACAGCTTTTGGTGCGGGTCTTCGCCTCCAGCGTGAACCCGGTGGACTGGAAGATCCGCGAGGGCGGCTTTCCGCCCGTGGGCGAGGACGCCCTGCCCTTCGCCATGGGACGCGACGTCTCGGGCGTCGTCGCGGCGCGCGGCCAGGGCATCGACAGCTTCGATGACGGCGCCGAGGTCATCGCGATGACGCGGATCGGCCGCGGCGCCTATGCGCAATACGCCATCGTCGAGCCGGGCGATGCCGCCGCCAAGCCCGCCTCCCTAGGCCACGAGGAGGCCGCCTGCCTGCCGCTGGCCGGGCTGACCGCCTGGCAGGCCCTGATCGACCACGGCGGGCTGCAGGAGGGGCAGCGGGTGCTGATCCAGGGCGCCAGCGGCGGCGTCGGCCATGTCGCGGTGCAGATCGCGCGAGACCGCGGCGCCGAGGTCATCGTCACCGCCCGCAGCGAGGATGAGGCCTTCCTCAAGGAATGCGGCGCCGCCGAGGTGATCGACTACCGCTCCGAGCGGTTCGAGGATCGCGCGGGCGCGGTGGATCTCGTGATCGACCTCGTGGGGGGTGAGACGCTCTCCCGCTCCTACGGCGTGCTCAAGCAGGGCGGCCGGCTGGTCTCGGTCGTGGCAAAGCCGGACGAGGCGGCGCTGGCAGAGCGCGGCGCGACCGGCACGATCTTCATGGCCGACGAAAGCGGTGTCCAGCTCGACGAGCTCATGCGGATGGTCGAGCAGGGCCGGCTGACGCTGCGCCTCGACCGAAGCTACCCGCTGGACAAGGCCGCCGAGGCGCAGGAGGCCCAGAAGACAGAGCATGTGCAGGGCAAGATCGCCCTCAGCATCCCCTGACGCGCCGGGTGGCGGTCAGAGCACCGTCACCCCCGCCGCCGCCATCCGGTCCAGCATCGCCGCGCGGCTGCCGCGCAGGTCGATGGCCCGCGACAGGGCCGCCGGCACGGTGACGCGGTAGCCCAGCGCCGCCGCGTCCAGCGCCGACCAGGCGACGCAGTAATCGAGGGCGAGGCCCACCAGCGTCACCGCCTCGATCCCCCCGGCCCGCAGCATCTCGTGCAGGCCGGTCGGCGTCTCGTGGTCGTTCTCGAAGAAGGCGGAGTAGCTGTCGATATCGGGGCGGAAGCCCTTGCGCACCACGGCGCCCACATCGCGCAGGTCCGGGTGGAAGGCCGCGCCGGGCGTGTCCTGCACGCAGTGGTCGGGCCAGAGGACCTGCGGGCCATAGGGCATCTCGATCTCGTCGAAAGGCGCCCGCCCGTCATGGCTCGAGGCAAAGCTGGAATGGCCGGGCGTGTGCCAGTCCTGCGTGCGGATGACGGTGGCGAAGTCCTCCATGGCGGCATTGATGCCGGGGATGACGGCGTCCCCCTCCTCGACCGGCAGGGCGCCGCCGGGGCAGAAGTCGTTCTGCACGTCGATCACGATCAGGGCTTCGGTGGCGTCACGCATGGCAGTCTCCTCATGTCTCGCCTTGGGCACGGCCAGAGGCCGGCAGATGGTCCAGCGCCTGCACCACGGCATCGGCCGCACGCTCCAGCCCCGGCGCGTCGAGTGTCTCGGCCTCCACGGCGGCGAGCAGCGGGCGGTCGTGCGCCGCGCGCGAGCGGCTGTACGAAGGGTCATAGTGATCCACCATCAGCGCCTCGGCCAGCGCGACATGCCGCCCCTCGGACAGCAGGCCCTGCCAGCGTTCGACCACCTCGTGGCCGCGGATGCGGCGCAACTGATCGAGAAGGGCGGCAAGGCGCGCTCGATCGGCGCTGACATCGGCATAGGCGCTGGCAAGGAACTTCGCCCGCGCCTCTATCGGGGCCCGTATCTCGATCCGCGGCGCTTCCCCCATCTGCGCCCAGACCGAGGGCGGCAGGATCAGATCGCCGACCTTGCTGCTCTCGGCCTCGACCAGCACGGGGCGGGCGGGATCGAGGCGCGCGAAAGCGGCGGCAAGCGCGCTTTCGAACCCCTTCTGCGCCGGCTGCCCGCCTGCCATGGCCCCGAGGAGCGAGCCGCGATGCCGGGCCAGCCCCTCGAGGTCGACGACCTGCACCCCGCGCGCCTCCAGCAGCGGCAGGAGGGCCGTCTTGGCGGTGCCGGTATAACCGTCGAGCAGCACGAGGCGGTGCGGCAGCGGGGTGTCGTAGAGCATCTCCGTCACCGCCCGGCGCCAGGCCTTGTAGCCGCCCTCCAGCACCTCGGCGCGCCAGCCGATCTGGGAAAGGATGCTGGCGAAACTGCCCGAGCGTTGCCCGCCGCGCCAGCAATGCACCAAGGGGCGCCAGCGGTAGGGACGGTCGGCCAGCGGCCCCTCGATATGACGGGCGGCATTGGCGGCAACCAGCGCGGCGCCGATCTTGCGGGCCTCGAAGGGGGCGACCTGCTTGTAGATGGTGCCGACGCGCGCCCGTTCCTCGTTCGAGAGCACCGGCAGGTTGATGGCGCCCGGAATCCGGTCCTCGGCGAACTCGGCCGGAGAGCGGACGTCGATCACCTCGTCATAGGGATGGTCGAGAAACTCGGTCACGCGGCTGAGCTGGGCGGTCATGGCGGCCTCCTGCGGGGACGGGGCGTCATACCGCGCCGGGCGGGGGCCGGAAAGGCCCGGACGGCAAAGGGGACGCCGCATCCGGCGCCCCCTTCTTCTCTTTGCAAATATCCCGGGGGGCTGCGGGGGGCTGGCCCCCCGCTCCGCCGGCTCAGCCCTCGTCGACGTCGAAGACCAGCGTGGTGACCTGCTGGAAGAGGCCGGTGTCGCGCAGCTTCTGCTGCACCGGCTGCGGCACCTCGTCATCCACGTAGAGAAGCGCGATGGCCTGCCCCTCCTTGGTGTTTCGCCCCAGCGTGAAGTTGGCGATGTTCACGCCGTTCTCGCCCAGCGTCACGCCCAGCGTGCCGATCACCCCGGGCTTGTCGCTGTTGGTGGTATAAAGCATGTGGCGCCCGATCTCGGCATCGACGTTGATGCCCTTGATCTGGATGAAGCGCGGCTTGCCGTCCGAGAAGACGGTCCCGGCGACGGACCGCTCGCGATCCTCGGTGACGATGGTCACCTTCACGTAGCCCTCGTAGGTGCCGGACTGGTCCTGCCGGGTGGTGGAGATCTGGATCCCCTTCTCCTTGGCCATGACCGGGGCCGAGACCATGTTCACGTCCGGATTGGCCTTGCGCATGATGCCCGCGACGACGGCGGCGTTCAGCGCGGCAAGGTTCAGCTCCGCCGCCTCGCCGTCGTACAGGATGTTGATCGCCTTGATCGGCTCGGGCGTCATCTGCCCGGTGAAGTTGCCGAGGTGGCCGGCGAGGTTGATCCAGGGGCCCATGATCTTCGCCTCTTCGGCGCTGATCGAGGGCATGTTGATCGCATTGGTCACGGCACCCGTCAGCAGGTAGTCCGACATCTGCTCGGCCACCTGCAGGGCGACGTTCTCCTGCGCCTCGGAGGTCGCGGCGCCGAGGTGCGGCGTGACGACGACATTGGGCAGGCCGAAGAGCGGGCTCTCCGTCGCGGGCTCTTCCGCGAAGACGTCGAAGGCGGCGCCGGCAACGCGGCCCTCCTTCAGCGCCTCGGCCAGCGCCACCTCGTCCACCAGACCGCCGCGGGCGCAGTTGACGATGCGCACGCCGGGCTTGAGCTTGGCGATGTTCTCGCGGCTCAGCACGTTGCGCGTCTGGTCGGTCAACGGGACGTGCATGGTCAGGAAATCGGCCCGGCCCAGCAGGGCATCAAGCTCGACCTTCTCGACGCCCAGCTCGGTGGCGCGGTCCTCGGACAGGAAGGGGTCATAGGCCACGACCTTCATCTTCAGCCCGCGCGCGCGGTCGATGACGATGGAGCCGATGTTGCCGGCGCCGATCACGCCAAGGGTCTTGCCGGTCAGCTCGACCCCCATGAACTTCGACTTCTCCCACTTGCCGGCATGGGTGCTGGCGCTGGCCTCGGGGATCTGCCGGGCGACGGCGAACATCATCGCGATGGCATGTTCGGCCGTGGTGATCGAATTGCCGAAGGGCGTGTTCATCACGATGATGCCGCGCTTGGAGGCGGCGGGAATGTCGACGTTGTCGACGCCGATGCCGGCGCGGCCGATCACCTTGAGGTTGGAGGCCTGCTCGATCAGCTTTTCGGTGGCCTTGGTGGCGCTGCGGATGGCGAGGCCGTCGTACTGGTCGATGATTGCGGCCAGCGCCTCCTTGTCCTTGCCGAGCTTGGGCTGGAAATCGACCTCGATCCCGCGGTCGCGGAAGATCTGGACGGCGGCATCCGACAGGGCGTCGGAGATGAGAACCTTGGGCATGGAATGCTCCTTGCGGGCCGGGGCGGCGGGGTGAACCCCGCCCTACCCCGGATGGGATGTTGTGAAAGGCTGGCGTAGGGCGGGCTTCAGCCCGCCACCGCCGCCTGCGCGTCGATCTCGGCCTCGAAGGCCTGCTCGATCCAGGGCATCAGCGCCTGAAGGTCGCTGGTCTCGACCGTCGCGCCGCACCAGATCCGCAGCCCCGCCGGCGCATCGCGATAGGCGCCGATGTCATAGGCTACGCCCTCGGCCTCGAGCCGCTTGGCCACGGCCTTGGCGAAAGCCGCGCCGTCCGTGATGCGACCGTCGGTGAACTTCAGGCAGACCGAGGTGTTCGACCGCGTCGCCGGATCCTGCGCGAGGTTGGCGATCCAGTCGCGTCCCTCGCAGAAATCCCAGAGCACCTTGGCATTGGCATCGGCGCGGGCCATCAGCCCCGCCAGCCCGCCGACCGACTGGCCCCATTTCAGCGCGACGAGGTAATCCTCGACCGCCAGCATGGAGGGGGTGTTGATCGTCTCGCCCTTGAAGATGCCCTCGATCAGCTTGCCGCCCTTGGTCATGCGGAAGATCTTCGGCAGCGGCCAGGCGGGGGTATAGCTCTCCAGCCGCTCCACCGCGCGGGGCGAAAGGACGAGCATGCCATGCGCCGCCTCGCCGCCCATCACCTTCTGCCAGGAGAAGGTCGCCACATCGAGCTTGTCCCAGGGCAGGTCCTGCGCGAAGGCGGCGCTGGTGGCATCGCATATGGTCAGGCCAGCCCGATCCGCCGGGATCGCATCGCCATTCGGCACGCGCACGCCCGAGGTGGTGCCGTTCCAGGTAAAGACGACGTCGGTGTCGAAATCGACCTCCTTCAGGTCGACGATTTCGCCGTACTCGGCGGTCTTGATCTCGGCCTCGATCTTCAGCTGCTTGACCACGTCGGTGACCCAGCCGGCGCCGAAGCTTTCCCAGGCGAGCATCGTCGCCGGGCGCGCACCCAGCAGCGACCACATCGCCATCTCGACCGCCCCGGTGTCCGAGGCGGGAACGATGCCGATGCGGTAGTCCTCGGGGATGCCCAGGACCTCGCGCGTCAACTCGATCGCCTCGGCGAGCTTGGCCTTGCCGATAGCGGCGCGGTGCGAGCGGCCCAGGGGCGCGTCCGACAGCTGATCGAGCGAGAATGTGGGGATCTTGGCACATGGGCCGGACGAAAAACGCGGATTTGCCGGCCGCGTGGCCGGAGGCGTGGTGACCATTGCTGGTATCCTTACAGATATGCGCCCTTCGTTGGGGAAGGGTGTCCCACCGCCGGACATAGCGCCGCCCGATGCCTTCCGCAACGGAGAGGATCGTTCTAAATGGCGCGACACCTCCGCAAGAACCGAAAGCCGCCCCATGACCCAGTCCCAGACCGCCGTCCTGATTGCCGCCCCCGGAGCGTTGGACATGGCCCGCGTGGAGGCGCTGCGCGCAGCCTGGGGCGGCAGCGCGCTGCGCCTTCTGTCGGCAGGCGAGGCCGCGGAGTTCGACCTGTCCGCCGCCCCCGCGGATATCGAGGTCCAGTGGCAGCAGATGCAGGAGGCCGGGATCGACCTTGCCGTGCTGCCCACCGAGGGGCGACGCAAGCGGCTGCTGCTCGCTGACATGGACAGCACAATGATCGCGCAGGAATGCATCGACGAGCTCGCGGCCGAGGCCGGCGTCGGCCCCCGCGTCGCCGAGATCACGGCCCGCGCGATGAACGCCGAGCTGAACTTCGAAGAGGCTTTGACAGAGCGTGTCGCCCTGCTCGAAGGGCTGGACGAAGCGGTGATCGCCCGCGTCCTCGAGACGCGCATCACCCTCGCCCCCGGCGGCGCGGTGCTGGTGGCGACGATGAAGGCGCATGGCGCCCATGCCGCCCTCGTCTCCGGCGGCTTCACCGCCTTCACCGGCCCCGTCGCCGCCCGCCTCGGCTTCGACGAGCACCGCGCCAACGTGCTTCTGGCCGAAGAGGGCAAGCTGACCGGCCGCGTCCAGCCGCCGATCCTGGGGCGCGAGGCCAAGGTCGAGGCGCTGGAGGAGATCGCCAAGGGCCTGGGCCTTACCGCGCAACAGGTGCTGGCCGTGGGCGACGGCGCCAATGACCTCGGCATGCTGACCCGCGCTGGCCTCGGGGTGGCGCTGCATGCCAAGCCGGTCGTGGCGGCGCAGGCCCGCACCCGCATCAATCACGGCGATCTGACGGCCCTTCTCTACCTGCAAGGCTACCGCAAGGACGGTTTCGCCGGCCTCTAGCGCCCGCGATTCGGGGCTTGGTCAAGGACGCCGCAGGCGCGGGCGCAGCCCGGCATCCTTGACGAAGCCGCGACTCGCAGAACCCTGAGGCAGGCTGCTTGAGGACGCGGACCGCGCCCTCAAGCGCCTCCCCAGCAAAAGCACCCCCTATCCGCCGGACCTCGGCCCGGCCGAAAGCGTCGCCTCCCCGCGCTCGAAAACCGAATGCGCGGAAGCGCGCCTTTTTACAGGCTGGCCCGCAGCGCCTCCACCGGGCGGATGGCGCCGACCTCGATGCCGCGCCAGTTCTTCAGAACCGGGTCGAGCCGCTTCTTCGCCAGCGGATGCTCCGCCTCCAGCACGCCCAGCGCGACCAGCAGTGCCGCGGCCACCGATTCGGCCGCGCGCGTGGTGCCGTCGGTGATCTTCAGCGCGAAGCCCACCTGCCGCTCGGGGAGGATGCCGAAGAAGACACCCTCGGCGCCGGTCTTGATCGCGGCGCGGCCGGGCATGGCGCGCATCAGCTCGGTGCAGGCGCGGGTCACGCCCGCCACCAGCTCGGGATGCGCCATCATCGCCTGCACCAGCCGCACCTGCGCGGCAGCACGGGCGCCGGAGCGGCCCTCGGCACTCGCGAAACCGGCCATTGCCATGGCCAGCGCGTCCAGCCGCATCGCGAAGTTCGGGGCCGAGCAGCCGTCGATGCCGTAGTACGGGCTTTCCGCCTCGCAGACCTCTTCCGTTGCGGCGCGCACGGCGCGCTGCACCGGATGGTCGATCTCGACGTAATCCGCGTCCCCGCCCAGCTGCCGGTTAAGCGTCAGGAAGCCCGCATGCTTGCCCGAGCAGTTGTTGTGCACCTGGCAGGGGGCGGCATGGGCACGAATGAGCGCGTTGCGCGCCGGCTTGTCGGCGGGCGTCTGCGGGCCGCAGCGGAAGTCGCTGTCGGTCAGGCCGAGGTCATCCAGCCAGTCAGTGACGCGGTCGGTATGGATGCGTGCGCCCTGGTGGCTGGCGCAGGCCAGCGCCAGATGCTCGGGCGTCAGGCGCGCGGCATCGGCGGCACCGCTCTCGATCAGCGGCAAGGCCTGGATCATCTTGCAGGACGAGCGAGGGAAGATCACCGCCTCCGGATCGCCCCAGCCGGCGATCATCCCGCCCGGACCCCAGACCGCCACATGCCCGCGATGCACGCTTTCCACCGCGCCGCCCCGCAGCACCTCGACCAGCTCCGCACCCTCGTTCACCGGCATATCGTTCTCCCTTCGGCGGGCTTTCGCGCAGAGAAGTGAGTGACCGGGGCTTTCCCGGTGCCCGCCTTTGTTGCTACTGGTCTGGCTATCGGGTTGATGCCGCCCCTTCCAGCCGAAAAGCCCTCGCATCAGAAGGGTCGCACCGGCAGGAAGCCCAGGGGCGGGCGAGGCTAGACAGAGGGACGACACACGATGACCATTCGCCGATTTCTTCCCGCCGCGATGATCGCCGCCCTTTCGGCCGGTGGCGCAGCGGCGCAGGACACCACCTCGAACCGGGTTGCGGCCGATACCGACTGGAGCGTCTTCCAGGAGACCGATCCGACGGAATGCTTCGGCGTCTCCGCCCCGAAGGAGCAGCTGAACACCCAGGACGGCCAGCCGGTCGAGGTGAACCGCGGCGAGACGCTGCTCTTCGTCTTCTACCGCCCGGCCGAGGGCGTCGACGGGCAGGTGACCTTCACCGGCGGCTACCCCTTCGCGGGCGGCTCCACCGTCACGATCGAGATCGGCGGGACCGAGTACCAGATGTTCTCCGAAGGCAACTGGGCCTGGCCCGCCACGCCCGAGGACGATGCCCGCATCGTCGCCTCGATGCGCCGCGGCGCCGAGGCGGTTGTGACCGGCCAGTCCAGCCGCGGCACCACGACGCGCGACACCTTCTCGCTGATGGGCTTTACCGCGGCCATCGACGAGGCCGCGCAGCGCTGCAGCAGCTGACCCGGCGCCTGCCGCGGCAGGCCCTTGAGACGCAGACCACCGGCCGGGACGCTTGATGGCGCCCCGGCTTTGCCCATATGGAGCAGGCAGCACCGGTGCGGTGCATCCTGCAGTTTCTGACCCCGGAAGGTTTGGCGCATGACGGCGACGGCCCCGAAGATCGATACCTCCGCCGCCGCGCCCGCGCGCGGTGCCGCGATCACCCCCGATCTGCTGACCGTACCGCGCAAGCTCTCCGAAGAGGGCGGCGTGAACCTCGTCGGCCTGACGCGGCCGCAGCTGACCGCCGCGCTGATCGAGGCCGGAACCCCCGAAAAGCAAGCCAAGATGCGCACCAACCAGGTTTGGCAGTGGCTCTATCACTGGGGCGTGCGCGACTTCGACGCGATGACCAACCTCGCAAAGCCCTTCCGCGCCATGCTGGCCGAGCAGTTCCGCATCTCCCTGCCCGAGATCGTCAGCCGCCAGATCAGCACCGACGGCACCCGCAAGTACCTCGTGCGCATCGCCGGCGGGCACGAGGTCGAGACGGTCTACATCCCCGAAGAGGATCGCGGCACGCTCTGCGTCTCGAGCCAGGTCGGCTGCACGCTGACCTGCTCCTTCTGCCATACCGGCACGCAGAAGCTGGTGCGCAACCTCACCCCCGGCGAGATCGTGGGCCAGGTCATGCTGGTGCGCGACGATCTGGGCGAATGGCCCGTCCCCGGCACACCGCGGGACGAGACGCGGCTTTTGTCGAACATCGTGCTGATGGGCATGGGCGAGCCGCTGTATAACTTCGACGCCGTGCGCGACGCGATGAAGATCGCCATGGACGGTGAGGGGATCGCCCTCTCGCGCCGCCGCATCACGCTCTCGACCAGCGGCGTCGTCCCGGCCATCGCCAAGACCGCCGAAGAGATCGGCTGCCAGCTCGCCGTCTCCTTCCACGCGACGACGGACGAAGTGCGCGACAAGCTGGTCCCGATCAACAAGCGCTGGAACATCGAGACGCTGCTTGCCGCGCTCAAGGAGTATCCCCGCCTGTCGAACTCAGAGCGGATCACCTTCGAATACGTCATGCTGAAGGACGTGAACGATTCGGACGAGGATGCGCACCGGCTGGTCGAGCTGATCCGCGGCATCCCGGCCAAGATCAACCTGATCCCCTTCAACGAATGGCCCGACGCCCCCTACCGGCGGTCCTCGAACAACCGCATCCGCGCCTTCGCGGACATCTTGTACAAGGCCGGCTACGCCAGCCCGATCCGCACCCCCCGGGGCGAGGATATCATGGCCGCCTGCGGCCAGCTCAAATCGGCGACGGAACGCGGGCGCAAGACCCGTGCCCAGATCGCCGCGGAAACCAGTGAGGGGGAGGGCGCGCAATGAAGATCACGCTCAACAAGGTCGAGTTCGAGCCGCTCGCCGTCAGCGAGCCCATGCGCGACGCGATCATGGCGCAGCCGCAGATGGCCAACGCCACATGGCGCGATGTCTGGCACTGGGACATGGAAGCGCAAAGCGCCAAGACCCTCGTCACGCTGACGCAGACCGGCGCCGTGCCGCTGCCCAACGGCCTTGTCTTCTTCGTGCCCAAGCCCGGCACCGAGGACGCGCCGCAGCGCGCCGACCAGTCCAGCCAGAAGATGGCGGGCCGCATCCTCGAGGCGGTCGGCACCCGTAACCCGGTGGAGCTGCTGCGCGCGCTCGCCAAGGTGCTGATGCTGCCGCAGAAGAAACTCCCGCTCGAGCCCTTCGCGCCGCTGAACGATGTCGCCTCCTACACGCTGAAGATGCATGTCGACCACTCGATCGTGCAGATGCGCTGCGCCTCGCGCAACCTTAGCTTCTACATGGCCGTGCCGGGCCAGGTCGCCTTCCACGCCGATGTCACCGGCGTGAAGGACGACGAGGCCTACGAGGCGCTGGTCGCCGAGAAGCCCGAGCTGAAGACGCTCCAGCCCCGTTTCCTCGTGCCGCCGCGCAACCGCGCCAACCGCGACATCCGCGCCATGGCGCTGATCCACCGCGCCCGCACCCTGCAGGCCGAGGCGCAGCAGCGCCAGTCCGGCGGCGAAGAGGTCCTGCCCGAAGCGCTGCGCATGAGCCTCGGCATGGTGCAGGCGGAACTCAGGATGCTGGCGCAGAGCGCGCAGAAGCAGGCGCCCCAGCAGGCCAAGCCGAAGCCGATCGTCGCCGTCTGATCAGCAGGCGGGGGCCTGCGCCAGCGCCGCTTCGAGGCGCGGCAGCACCTCCGCCGGCAGCGGCAGCACGGGGCGCGGCGGATCGCACACCGCCAGCCCCTTGATCCGCGCCGCGGCATACATCACCCGGAACCCGCCGAACTCCTGCACCAAGCCCGAGAGCGGCGCGAGTTCGTCGCTCAGCGCCTTCGCTGCCTCAACCTCCCCTGCCGCGGCCAGACGCGCCAACCGCAGCGCAGGCGCAGGCAGCAGCCCGCCGATGACGCTGAACCAGCCATCCGCGCCCGACAGCAGGACCTCCGGCGCCCCGGCATCGCCACTGTAGCCGATCGCAAAGCCCTCGGCGCAGCTGGCCCGCAGGCGGGCGATCTGCTGCGGCAGGTCCGGCACGCCCGAGGGCATCTTGACCGCCGCCACCCGCGGCAAATGCGAGAGCTGCGCCACCAGCGCCTCGCTGAAGGTGAAGCCCGTCGTCCTGGGGTTGTTGTAGAGGCACAGCGGCAGGCCGGAGGCCCCGGCAACGCTCTCCACGAGCTGCGCCACCTCCGCCTCGGTCAGCGGCTGGTAGGACACCGGCGCCAGCAACACGCCCGAGGCGCCTTCCGCCTCGGCGTCCCGGGCCAGCGCCTGCGCCGCATCCGTGCGCAAGGCGCCAACGCCCACGATCACCGGGGCGCGGCCGCCCGCCACCTCCACCGCAACCCGCACCGCCTCGCGCCGCACCTCGCGCGTCAGGTAGGGATAGCCGCCGGTGCTGCCCAGCAGCCCGATGCTGTCCACCCCGGCCGCGCAAAGCCGCTCGATCAGCGCAGCCAAGGCGTCAGGCTGCAGGCGCCCCTCTGCATCCGCCGGTGTCAGCGGAAAAGCGGACAATCCGCAAAACATGGACAAGGGGGCGGACATGGGGGCCTCGGCACTACGCAACACCTCCGCACCATGCGCGCCGCCCCGGAACCCGCGCAACCCTCGCCGGGTTGCCGCAACGACATCAGGATCGGAGGACGCGATGGCCGACTACAAGGACGGCGACACGGTCAAATGGAACTGGAGCGGCTCGACCGCCAGCGGCACCGTGAAGAAGAAGTACACCGGCAAGATCACCCGGAAGATCAAGGGCACCGAGGTCACGCGCAACGCCAGCGAGGACGATCCAGCCTATCTGATCGAAAAGGACGACGGCGACGAGGTTCTGAAAAGCGGCAGCGAGCTGTCGAAGGCCTGACCCCTTCTTCTCTTCGCAAATATCCCGGGGGTGAGGCCCGCCAGGGCCGAGGGGGCAGCGCCCCCTGCCCCCTCTTCGCCGGCACCGGCCCCTGTCACTCCAGGGGCCGGCAGTCGCTTTCGAAGGGTCAGCCGTCGATGGTGACGGTGATGCCGGTTTCGGTGGTCTCGGCGGTCAGCTCGACCCCCTCGGCCTCGACGCTGTCGAAGCTGCCGGTCAGGCTTTCCGCCGTCAGGACGGTCACCGTCTCGCCCGCCGCGGGCATCTCGTCGCCGAAGTCGACGCGCAGGGTGCCGCCCTCGATCTCGGTCGCGCCCACCGTCAGCCCGGCCTCCGTCACCACGAGCGTGCCGCCGGTGACCAGCAGGTCGCCCGCGCCGAGGGCCGTCTCGGTGCCCGCGACAAGCGTGCCCTCCTCGAGGCGGGTGCCGCCCGCGTAGGCGCTCTCGCCCAGCAGCTCCAGCGTGCCGGCGCCGGATTTGGTCAGCATGCCGGGGCCGTCGATGTCGTTCTCCCAGCGGTCGTGACCCTCGAGGCCCTCGCCCTCCAGCGTCACGGTTACGTCGCCCGGAAAGCTGCCGTAGCCCGCCGCCGCCGCGACGAGGTCGAGGCGACCCCAGCCGTTGCTCTCGTCCAGCACCGGGTAGCCGCTGTCGATGCCGGTGGAATAAAGCACCACGCGGCGCTGATCGGCGTCGAGGTAGGGGAACCGCGTCTCGAGCAGCACCTCGGCGCCCTGCGGCACGATCATCTCCTGGCCGGCGGCCTCCGTGTCCTGCGGCAGGCCGTAGGTCATCCGCTCGCGGTAAAGCGCGCGGGTCTCGTCATCCGCGGCCCAGCGATCCTCGCCCGCGTCCTCATGCGCCATGTCCCAGAGCGCCTGCGCGTCGCCGCCGGCCAGACCCTGCAGCATGTCCTCGCGCGCCTGCACCTTCAGATCCTCGAAACGTGGATCGCCCAGGTAGGCGGCGGCCGTTGCGGTCGCCATGACGCGTCCGCCGATCACGTCGAGCGGGCTGTGCATGCCGGTGACGACGCGGTTGTTGCCAAGCTCCGAGGCGCGGATCAGCAGCGGCGCGTACCGCTCGGGCAGCGCATAGGCATAGGCATAGGCGGCGACGTAGCCGGCATTGGTATGGCCCGAGGGGAAGCCGCCGTCCTTGTTGCGGCCGCGGGTCTCGCGCGCGCTCAGAAGCGCGGGCACCACCGCGACGCTGGTCTCATAGGTCTCGACGGGGGTGTCGTTCTCGGGGCTGACCGGTTCGGTCCCGGTCTGCACCACCTCGCCCGCGTCGTTCATCCGCCAGGGCCGGGGCGAGGCGTAGAAATACTTCGCCGGCGAGGTCGAGCCCTCGGGACCGCGCATCGCATCCATGAAGGCGACGAAGTCGCCAAGCTCGGACTCCAGGCTGCCATGCTGCACGCCCTCGTCGTCCTCCTTGACGCCAAGCTCGGCCTCGGGATCGAAGTCGGTCAGCTCATGCGCGATGGTCGTCGTGGCGCCGGCGGCCTCGCGGTAGCCCTCGGCCAGCGGGCCCATGCCCTCGATCACCGAGAAGCCCTGCGCGCGGCGGTCGTCGAGATAGGCTTCCAGCGCCTGCTGCGGGCTGCGGTCGGTGGTGACATCGACGACGTAGGCGATGTTCGCCTCCCAGACGGCGGGGTCCACGATCTGGACCTGCGAATAGTCCATCGCGCCGTCGCCATTGGCGCCGCCCTGGCGCCAGGCCTCGTCGCCCAAGCTCCAGATATCATCGAAGCCCGAGAGGATCGCGATGATCGGGTTCTCGTCGCGGTCGTACTTCTTCAGCTCGGCGCCATCCGCGCCCGTTCCGGCCTGGGCCTGGTAATGCTCGACGACGGGCAGCGGGCCGCTCACCTCGGGCAGCGGAACCGTGAAGGGGCCGGCCCCCTCGGGCGCGGCAAGCGCGGGGGCGGCAAGGCTGCACAGCAGCGCGGCGGCAGAGGCGGTTCCGGCCAGGCGGGCAGAGGCGGGCATCTCGATCATCCTTCCATGGGGTGGTCTCGCCGGCTGGCTAGAGAGCGCAGGTATCAGTTCGGTGACATCACGCCTCGAGCGCCGCGAGGGAAGGAGGGGCAAGATCCGACATCGTTCAACACGATCCTGAAGGCTTCTCATTAGGCTGCACCGCCCGATCCGGGCTAACACGATCAGACCCGCCCAAGGCGCCGGCCCGCCGGCGCCGGACGGCGGGACCGAGGACCATTGCATCGGCGCCCCGCTGCGCCGGCAGGCTCGGGTCAACGATGGTCTTGGACGCGCCGCAACCAGGAGACTGCGCCATGAGCGAGAACCGTCTGACCGCCGCCCTCGACAAGGGCCCCGTGATCTGTGCCGAGGGCTTCCTCTTCGAGCTGGAGCGGCGCGGCTACCTGACCGCGGGCGAATTCGTCCCCGAGGTCGCGCTGGAACACCCCGAGGCGCTGCGCGCGCTGCACGTCGATTTCCAGCGCGCCGGATCGGATATCGTCGAGGCCTTCACCTACAACGGCCACCGCGAGAAGATGCGCGTGATCGGCAAGGAAGAGCTGCTCGAGCCGCTGAATCGCGCCGCCCTGCGCATCGCCCGCGAGGTCGCGGACAACAAGCCGGGCAACCTCATGGCCGGGAACATCTCCAACACCAACATCTGGGATCCCGCCGATCCCGCCCGCCAGGACGAGGTCCGCGCCATGTTCCGCGAGATGGTCGGCTGGGCCGTCGAGGAAGGCGCCGACATCATCGTGGGCGAGACCTTCTACTACGCCGGAGAGGCGCTGGCCGCGCTGGAGGTGGCGAAGGAGAGCGGGTTGCCCATCGTCCTGACGTTGGCGCCGATGGCCGCGAACGAGCTGATGGACGGCACCGGCATCGTCGAGACCTGCCAGCGGCTGGAACAGGGCGGCGCCGATGTCGTCGGCCTCAACTGCTTCCGCGGGCCTCAGACGATGATGCCCTGGCTGAAGAAGATCCGCGCCGCGGTCTCCTGCCACGTCGGCGCGCTGCCGATCCCCTACCGCACCACCGAGGCGGAGCCGACCTTCTTCAATCTTTCCGACACCAACGGCTGCACCTGCCCGGCCCCGCATGGCCGCACCTTCCCCACTGCGCTCGATCCGCTGTTCTGCAACCGCTACGAGATCGGCGCCTTCGGCAAGGAGGCTTACGGTCTTGGCGTGAACTACCTCGGCGTCTGCTGCGGCGCGAGCCCGATGCACATCCGCGAGATCTCCGAGGCCGTGGGGCTGACGACCGATGCCAGCCGCTACTCCGAGCGGATGGAGAACCACTTCATGTATGGCACCAACGCCCGGCTGCCCGGCCATATCAAGGCGCTCGGCGAACAGGCCTAGGGCGCGACCGCGCGCCGGCGGCCCTTTGCCGCCGGCGCGCCTTCCTCAGAAGTCGAGGTTCTCGACGCTCAGCGCGTTGGTCTGGATGAACTCGCGCCGCGGCTCGACGACATCGCCCATCAGCTTGGTGAAGATGTCGTCCGCCTCGGCCACGTCGTCGATCTGCACCTGCAGCATCGTCCGTGCGTCCGGGTCCAGCGTGGTCTCCCAAAGCTGGTCGGGGTTCATCTCGCCCAGGCCCTTGTAGCGCTGCAGCGTCAGCCCGCGCTCGCCCTCTTCGAGGATCGCCTTGAGCAGGTCGAGCGGGCCGTGGATCAGCGTGTTGCGATCCTTGCGCACCAGCGTCGCGGGACGCTCGTAGATCTCCTGCAGGCTCTGGGTGAAGCTGCCGGCACGGCGGCTCTCGCCCGAGCGCAGCATCGGCCCGTCGAGGGTACGCACCTCTTCGACGCCGCGCAGGATACGGGCAAGGCGGATGCCCTTGTCCTGCGTGATCCGGCCCTGCCAGCCACGCTCCCACTCCAGCGCGATCTGGTCGAGGCGCGCGGCCACGCGGTCGGCCACGCCCTGCAGGTCGGCATCGACCGCGCCGGGCACGAAGGCGCCGGCGATCGCCGCCTGTTCGAGGATGTGGCGCTGGTAATGCGTCGGGAAGGCATCGAGCACGCGGCGCAGCTGCCGCGCCTCGGTCACCACGCGCAGAAGATCCTCGCCCGCCAGCTCCGACCCGTCGCCCAGCCGCAGCAGCGTGCTGTCGAGGCCCTGATCGATCAGGTAATCGTCCAGCGCCGCCTGGTCCTTGAGGTAGACCTCGGACTTGCCGCGGCTCACCTTGTAGAGCGGCGGCTGCGCGATATAGAGATAGCCCCCCTCGATCAGCTCCGGCATCTGCCGGAAGAAAAAGGTCAGCAGCAGGGTCCGGATGTGCGCGCCGTCGACATCGGCGTCCGTCATGATGACGATCTTGTGGTAGCGCAGCTTGCTGATGTTGAACTCGTCGCGCCCGATGCCGGTGCCCATCGCCATGACGAGGTTGCCGATCTCCTGGCTGGACAGCATCCGGTCGAAGCGCGCGCGCTCCACGTTCAGAATCTTGCCGCGCAGGGGCAGGACGGCCTGCGTCCGCCGGTCGCGCCCGGTCTGGGCCGACCCGCCGGCGCTGTCACCCTCGACGAGGAAGAGCTCGGTCTTGGTCGCGTCCTTCTCGGAGCAGTCCTTGAGCTTGCCAGCGAGGAAGTTCACGTCCATCGCCGTCTTGCGCCGCGTCAGGTCGCGCGCCTTGCGCGCCGCCTCGCGGGCCAGCGCAGCCTCGACGATCTTCTGCGTGACCATCTTGGCCTCGGCCGGGTTCTCTTCGAACCACTCGGACAGCTTCTCGCCCACGAGGTTCTCGACCGCGGGCCGCACCTCGGAGGAGACGAGCTTGTCCTTCGTCTGGCTGGAGAACTTCGGGTCGGGCACCTTCACCGAAAGGACGCAGGTCAGCCCCTCGCGCGCATCGTCGCCGGAAAAGCTGACCTTTTCCTTCTTCGCGAGGCCGGAGTCGCTGGCATAGCGCGTCAGCGTGCGGGTCAGCGCGGCGCGGAAGCCGGCCATATGTGTGCCGCCGTCGCGCTGCGGGATGTTGTTGGTAAAGGGCAGCACGGTCTCGTGGTAGGTGTCGTTCCACCACATCGCGACCTCGACACCGATTCCGTTGACCTCGCCCTCCATCCAGATCGGCTCGGGCATCATCGGCGTCTTCGACCGGTCGAGGTACTTTACGAATTCGCGCACCCCGCCCTCGTAGAAGAACTCGGTCTTCAGCGGCTCGGCCGGGCGCTCGTCCTCGAGGACGATGCGCACGCCGGAGTTCAGGAAGGCCAACTCGCGCAGGCGTTTTTCCAGCGTCGCGTAGTCGTAGTCCAGGTTCGAGAAGGTCTGGGTTGAGGACAGGAACCGCACCTCGGTCCCCGAGCGGTGGCCGACCTCTTCGGAGACGACGCGCAGCGGCTCGACCGTGACGGAGTTCTCGAAGCGGACGTAATGCTCCTTGTCGTCGCGCCAGATCCGCAGCTCAAGCCAGTCGGACAGCGCGTTCACGACCGAGATGCCGACCCCGTGCAGACCGCCCGAGACCTTGTAGCTGTTCTGGTCGAACTTACCGCCCGCGTGCAGCTGGGTCATGATGACCTCGGCGGCGGACATGCCCTCTTCGCGGTGCATGTCGACGGGGATGCCGCGGCCATTGTCGGTGACAGAGACCGAATTGTCGGCCCAGATCTTCACCGTTACCCGGTCGGCATGACCGGCCAGCGCCTCGTCGATGCCGTTGTCCACGGCCTCGTAGATCATGTGATGCAGACCCGATCCATCGTCGGTGTCGCCGATATACATTCCCGGACGCTTGCGCACGGCATCCAGGCCCTTGAGAACCTTGATGGATTCGGCGCCATAGGCGGCGGGTTGCAGTGCCGGTTCGGCCATATGAAACTGTTCCTGAGGTTTGCACCCCCAACATAGGGATTCTGGTGGAAAATGACCAGCTTGAACCGAGGTTTCGGGGTCCTGGGGCGCGCCTAGAAGAGGTGCCCCAGCAGGTCGACCGGCGCGTCATCGTCCCAGGCCCGCGCGCCCAGCGGCAGGACCATCAGCCCGCGCTCCGATCCTTCGGCGACCCAGCCGGTGCGGGCGCCCGCCATCTCGACCCAGCGCAGCGGGTTGGGGGCCGGCACGAAGCCGTGGCCGGCGTAGATCGGCCTGTCCCCGAAGAGCAGCAGGAAGTCCGCCGGCATCGCCCGCGCCTCTTCCAGCATCGCCTCCATCAGGCGCCCGGCGATCCCTTCGCCGCGGCGATCGGGATGGGTCGCCACCTCGGCGAGGCCGGCGATGGTAGCGAGGTCCTCTCCCAGCCGGATCGCCCGCAGCGACAGCGCCATGTGCCCGATGATCGCCTCCTCGCGCGCGATCAGCCTGACGTGGTGGCGCTGCATGAAGAAGCTGCGCCCCTCGAAGGTGCCGCTGAAGCACAGGTCCAGCAGCGCGCCCAACTCTGCCTCGAGCTCCGGCGTCAGCCGCGCCTCCTCGATCCGCTCAATCTGCATGATCGGGCTCCGGCAGGGTCAGCGTGCCATCCTCGCTCAGCGGCCAGAAGGGGTTATGCGCCAACTCCCAGACATGGCCGTCAGGATCGGCGAAATACCCCGAATACCCGCCCCAGAAGACCTTTTCCGGCGCCTTGAGCGCCTCGGCCCCGGCAGCCAGCGCAGCCTCGAAGGCGGCATCGACCTCGGCCTCGGTGGAAAGGTTCTGCGCCAGCGTCATCGCGCCGGTGCCCAGCCTCGCCTCCGCCCGCCCCTGGTCCCTGGCCAGCGCGCCGCGCTCGAAAAGCGAGAGGGCGAGGCCGTTCAACTGGTACAGCGCCAGCCCCTCGGTGCTTCTGGCGTGCAGGCGCCAGCCAAGCGCCTCGTAGAAGGTCCGCGCCCGGGCCATGTCCGCCACGCCGAGGGTAATCAGGGTCACGCGCTGCGCGATGCTCATGGGGCCGGTCTCTCCTCCACGACCGAGGCGCCCTCCGCCTCCGTCACCTCGAGATACTGCGCCCGCGCGCCCAGCGTGTCGAACAGTTCCGCCCCGGTGCCGGTCAGGAAGGCCTGGGAGCCAAGGGCCGCGATCTCGTCATAGAGCGCGGCGCGCCGCCCGGCATCGAGATGCGCGGCCACCTCGTCCAGCAGCAGGATCGGCGCGGCGCCCAGATCCTGCGCCAGCGCGCGCGCATTGGCGAGGATCAGGCTGATCAGCAGGGCCTTCTGCTCTCCGGTCGAGGCGTCTGAGGCCGCGACACCCTTGGCCCGCCAGACCGCCCGAAGATCGCTGCGATGCGGCCCCACCAGCGCGCGCCCCGCCGCCATGTCGCGGGGGCGCCCCTCGGCCAGCGCGGCGCGCAGCGCCTCTTCGTCCTCGATCAGCCGCTCGGGGTGTTCGAGCGCGAGGTCGGCGGCGGGAAAGGCGGTTTCGGCCGCGCCCTGCGCCGCCATCAGCCGGGCGATGGCCGCCGCCCGCCCCGCCTCGAGCGCGGCGCCGGCCTGCGCCATCCGCCCCTCGAGCGCGGCATACCAGGCCGCGTCGCGCACCATGTCCTTGAGCAGGCGGTTCCGTTCGCGCATCGCCTTGTCATAGGCCAGCGCGACCTCGGCATGGGCGGGATCGAAGCTCATGGCGGCGCGGTCGATGAAGCGGCGGCGCCCCTCGGCGCCCTCGATCCAGAGCCGGTCCATGGAGGGCACCAGCCAGAGCACCCGCAGCACCCGCCCCAGCGCGACCTGCGGCGCCGCCTTGCCGTCCAGCGTGACGGAGCGGCTTTGCCCCGGCTCGGCCCATGTCTCGATCTCGTGGGTGCCATCCGGGCCGGCGGTGCCTGCGGCGATCTTCCAGCCAAGCCCCTCGGGGCGGCGGGACAGATCCTCGGCACTGGCGCGGCGCATTCCGCGCCCCGGCGACAGAAGCGAGACGGCCTCGATCAGGTTGGTCTTGCCGGCGCCGTTCGGGCCGTAAAGCGCGACGGGCCGCCCGTCGAAGGACAGCCGCACGCGCCGGTGCGAGCGGAAGTGCGACAGCAGCAGCGCCTCAAGCCGAAGCCGCGCGCCGCTTCTGTCATCGGGTCCGGGATCGGCCTGATCGCCCGGCGTCACACGCGCATCGGCATCACGACGTAGACGGCGCTGGTGTCATTGCCTTCGCGCATCAATGTCGGATCGCCGGAGGAATTGAACAGGAAGACCGCGTTCTCGCGATCAACCTGAGAGGCGATCTCGAGCAGGTACTTCGCGTTGAAGCCGATCTCCAGCCGCTCGTCGCCATAGGCCACGGCCAGCTCTTCCTCGGCGGCGCCGCTGTCGGGCGCATTGACCGACAGCACCAGCCGATCCTCGTCGAGCGCCAGCTTCACCGCCCGGCTCCGCTCGGAGCTGACGGTGGCGACGCGGTCGACGGCGCGGGCGAACTCGCTCGCGTCGACCTCGAGGCGCCGGGTGTTGCCCTGCGGAATGACGCGGCTGTAATCGGGGAAGGTGCCGTCGATGACCTTCGAGGTCAGGGTGATCCCCGGCGCGACGAAGCGGACCTTGGTCTCGCTGACGCTGACCACGATCTCGGCCTCGTCGTCGTCCAGCAGCTTGCGCAGCTCGCCCACGGTCTTGCGCGGGACGATGACGCCCGGCATCCCCTCGGCCCCGTCGGGCAGCGGCGCGTCGATCCGCGCGAGCCGGTGCCCGTCGGTCGCCACGCAGCGCAGCATCTGCCCGCCGTCGCCCTCGGCGACATGCATGTAGACGCCGTTCAGGTAATAGCGCGTCTCCTCGGTCGAGATGGCGAACTTCGACTTGTCGAAAAGCCGCCGCAGCACGGGCGCGGGGGCGCTGAAGCTCACAGCGTATTCCGAGCTCGCCATGACCGGGAAATCCTCGCGCGGGAGCGTCGCGAGGTTGAAGTTCGAGCGGCCCGCGTCGATCGTCACGCGGCCCTGCCCGGTATCGGTCAGGGTGACCAGCGCGCCGTCGGGCAGCTTGCGCACGATCTCGTTCAGCAGGACGGCGGCGACGGTCGTGGCGCCGCTGCGCTCGACCTGCGCCGGGGCGCTGTCGACGACCTCGACGTCAAGGTCGGTCGCGCGGAAGCAAACCTCGGACCCCTCGGCCTCGATCAGCACGTTGGCCAGGATCGGGATGGTGTTGCGGCGCTCGACCACCGACTGCGCCTGGGCGACCGCCTTGAGAAGCGCCGCGCGCTCGATGCTGAATTTCATGTCTCTCGCTCCGCTGTCCGGCACGCATGCCGCCCGAAGGGAAAACCTGACCGGTTTTCCAATCACGCTCAAGTGTTAGCCTGTGGAAAGTTATTCTTCCAGCGCCCGGCGCAACAGCTCCAGGTCATCGGCGATCTGCGCGTCGGTCTGCTTCAGCTCTTCGATCTTGCGCACCCCGTGCAGGACGGTGGTGTGATCGCGCCCGCCGAAGCGGCGCCCGATCTCGGGCAGGGACCGGCTGGTCATGGATTTCGCGAGGTACATCGCGATCTGCCGCGGCCGCGCGATGGAGCGCAGGCGCTTGGGCCCGACCAGATCGCTGAGGCGGATGTTGAAATGGTCCGAGACCTTCCGCTGGATCACCTCGATGCTGATCTTGCTGTCCGAGCTGCGCAGGATGTCCGACAGGCAGTCCTGCGTCATCTCCATCGTGATCTCGCGCCCGACGAGCGATGCGAAGGCAAACAGCCGCGTCAGCGCGCCTTCCAGCACCCGCACGTTCGACGAGATGCGATGCGCAAGGAATTCGAGCACGCCCGGCGCGATGGTCAGCCCCGGGTACTGCTGGCGGTAGAGGTCGGCCTTGGACTGCAGGATACCGACGCGCAGCTCGTAATCGGTGGGATAGAGATCGACCACGAGCCCCGAGGCGAGGCGCGAGGTGATGCGCTGCTCGACGTCCTTCATCGCGCCCGGCGCCCGGTCGGCAGAAATGATGATCTGCTTGCCGCCCTCGATCAGCGCGTTGAAGGTATGGAAGAATTCCTCCTGCGTGCTGTCCTTGCCGGCGAGGAATTGCACGTCGTCGACCATCAGAACGTCGACGCTGCGGTAGAGCAGCTTGAAATCCATCATCCGCTTGTCGCGCAGCGCGGTGATGAAGCGGTACATGAACTGCTCGGCCGAGGTGATGACGATCTTCACCTCCGGATCGCGCGCCTTCAGCTCATGCGCGATGGCATGCATCAGGTGCGTCTTCCCGAGGCCGACGCCGCCGTAAAGGAACAGCGGGTTGAAGCCAGAAGGACCGCCCTCGGCCACGCGCTTGGCGGCGGCATGGGCCATCTCGTTCGGCTTGCCGACTACGAAGCGGTCAAAGGTGAAGCGCGCGTCGAGCGCGGTGCTCAGCCCCGACTCATCGGCGACGGCAGGCGCCGCGGCTTCGGCGGGCGCCGGCGCGGCGGGGGCCGGTGCCGAGGGGCGCGGCGCGGCGCGGCGCGGCTGGCCGGCGGTAAAGGCGACACGCTGCGCCTCGGCGCCGTGACGTTGCAGCTGGCTCAGGATGCGGTCGGCGAATTCTTTCTGAACGAAGCTTCCGTGGAATGTCGTCGGCGCCACGAAGCGCGCGACACCGTCTTCGATCCCGTCGAAGCAGAGCGGCGCGATCCAGCTCTTGTAGTTGTTGTCGCCGACTGCGGGAATCAGGGTCTCACTGACCCGGGCCCAATCCTGTTCGTTCATCTGTCCCATCCGTCCGTCTCTTATGCCTGCTCCGCAGCCCTCTGCCGGGGCCACCTGGCGAGACATGCCGTTCCGGCACAGGACGACCGTTCCGCGGACAGGAGTCCGCGGCCACAGATCGAAATCGCAAGTCGGGACGTCGCAACAGAGACTTCGCGGATGCACCGAGCCCGAGGTGGGCGGTGCTCATCCGCGCAGACCCGCAACATCCCTCGGCGATGGACAGGGTGTCTGCGCGGACCGCCCTCGGGCAGCCCGCGCAAGACACGGACAACAGCACTGCAAGGGGTGGCAGCCCCTCGCCTCGCCGGTCCGAGGCGCCGCACGGCCCTTGCCCCTTGTCCGATCCCTGGCAGGGGATCAGCGGCAAAGTCGGTGCGGCCCCTCGCCATGTTCCCCCAGGAACGACGTGAATCGCTTGAGCAAGCTACCCGCGCCGTCTCGCCCCCTCAACCGAACAAGGCGCTTGACCGGCAACTGGCTCGCAGCGAATCCCGCGACTCGCTGAATCCGCTACGGCATCCTGAGGCCGCCTTGCGCAGCCGACACGCAGCGCCGCAATTGTCATGAAGGGATCGTCACGGCTGCTTGACAACTGCGCGTCAGCGCACAGCCGCAGCCCCGGCTGCTGAGTCTCGGAAGACGCCGCCACAGGGGGGAGCGAACGACAGAAAAGGGGGCGCGGCAGATGCCGCGCCCCCTGGGCCGTCAGAAACTGGCGTCGCGCCGGAAGACCGGCCGATAGATCAGGCCAGCGCCTTCACGCGATGCGTCAGGCGCGACATCTTCCGCGCCACGGTGTTCTTGTGCAGCACACCCTTGGTGACGCCGCGCATCATCTCGGGCTGGGCCTCGCGCAGCGCCGTCGCGGCGACGGTCTGATCGCCGGAGGCGATCGCCTCCTCGACCTTGCGCAGGTAGGTGCGGATGCGCGAGCGGCGCATGCGGTTGATCGTTTCACGACGCTCGTTCTGGCGGGCGCGCTTCTTGGACTGGGGCGTATTTGCCATGTCGGATAGGTCCCGTCTTACTGGACTGCGTTCTGAAGTCGCGCACTTACAGGCGACTCGCCGCCAGGTCAACAGCCCTGCACAGGCTGTCAGCCGATGAGGCCTCGTTTTCCGCCCGTCTGACCCCGGTCCAGCAGCAGGTGGTCCAGAAGGACGCAGGCCATCATCGCCTCGCCCACCGGCACCGCGCGGATGCCGACGCAGGGATCGTGGCGGCCCTTGGTGACGATCTCGGTCTCGGTCCCGTCCTCGCGGATGGTCCGGCGCGGCGTCAGGATCGAGGAGGTCGGCTTCACCGCAAAGCGCAGGACGATCTCCTGTCCCGTCGAAATGCCGCCCAGAATGCCGCCGGCGTGGTTCGACAGGAACTCCGGGCCGTCCGGCCCCATGCGAATCTCGTCGGCATTGTCGCGCCCGGTCAGGGCGGCGGCAGCCATGCCTTCGCCGATCTCGACGCCCTTCACCGCGTTGATCGACATCATCGCGGCGGCGAGATCGGTGTCGAGCTTGCCGTAGACCGGCGCGCCCAGGCCGGCGGGCACGCCGCTCGCCGTCACTTCGATCATCGCGCCGACCGAATCGTGGTCCTTGCGCAGGCGCGTGATCTCCTCGGCCCATTCGGCGGCGCGCTCGGCATCGGCGCACCAGAAGTCGTTGCGCTCGATCTCGGCGGCGTCGTAGCGTGCGGGATCGATCCGGCTGGCGCCCATCTGCACCATGGAGCCGGTGATCCGCAGACCCGGCACCAGGTCGGCCAGCACCGCCCGCGCCACGCCGCCGGCCGCGACCCGTGCCGCCGTCTCGCGCGCGCTGGACCGTCCGCCGCCGCGGTAGTCCCGCAGCCCGTACTTCAGGTGATAGGCGATGTCGGCATGGCCGGGGCGAAAGGTATTGGCGATCTCGCCGTAATCCTTCGACCGCTGGTCGGTGTTGCGGATCATCAGCTGGATCGGCGTGCCGGTGCTGCGCCCCTCGAAGACGCCGGAGAGGATCTCGACCGCATCGGCCTCCTGCCGCTGGGTGGTCATCTTCGACCGCCCCGGCCGCCGCCGCTCCAGCCAGTGCTGGATCGCCTCCGCCTCGATGGTGACACCCGGCGGGCAGCCGTCGATCGTCGCCCCCAGCGCCGGCCCGTGGCTTTCGCCCCAGGTGGTCACGCGAAAGAGGTGACCGAAACCGTTTAGCGACATGCACGCACCCTCCTGACAAGCGCCCATAGCCCTAGCCCAAGCGCCGCGCTGGGGCAATTCGCGCGCCGCCCCGCTTCATGTTTCCACAAATACTCAGGCCCGGCTTGCCGCCGCGCGCCGGCCTGCTAGTCTTCGCGCCACCTCGGGGTGCCCGTCACGGGCTGAGATGCGGAAGATACTCCGCGAACCCGTCGAACCTGAACCGGCTCATACCGGCGGAGGGAAGGCACAGGGCTTCGGCTCCTCCCTTGCTCCGCCCGCAACAGGAGGATGCCATGCATCGCACCATTGCGGGTCTCGCGCTCGGCCTCATTGCAGGTCCCGCGCTGGCCCAGGACTCCGCGTCCCAAACGCTCACCGTCTACGCCCCCGACTATTTCGCCTTCGAATCCGGCCCCGGACCGGCGATCAAGCAGGCCTTCGAGGCCGAATGCGGCTGCACCCTCGATTATGTCCTGGGCGAGGTCGTGCCGCAGATCCTGCTCGAAGGGGACCGGACCGAGGCCGACATCGTCATCGGCATCGATTCGACCCAGGCCGCGCAGGCGCGCGGCACCGGCCTTTTCGCGCCGCATGGCGTCGATGCCGCGGCACTGACGCTGCCGATCGGTTGGGAGGACGAGACCTTCCTGCCCTTCGACTGGTCCTACCTCGCCTTCGTCTACGACACCGAGGCGGTGGATAACCCGCCGACCTCCTTCGCCGAGCTGATTGCGCGGGACGATCTGTCCATTGCAATCCAGGATCCGCGCAGCTCTGTCTCCGGCCTCTCGCTGGCGCTCTGGATGGATACCGTCTTCGACGATGCCGAGCAGGCCTGGGCCGATCTCGCGCCGCAGATCGTCACCGTCACGCCCGGCTGGTCGGAAAGCTACGGCCTCTTCCTCGATGGCGAGGTCGACATGGTCCTCAGCTACACCACCTCGCCCGCTTACCAGAGGATGGCCGAGAACGACGATACCGTCGCCGCCGCCATCTTCGACGAGGGGCACTACATGACGATCGAGCTGGCGGCACAGGTGGCCGGCACGGACAATCCGGAGCTTGCGCAGCAGTTCATGGACTTCATCGTCACGCCCCAGTTCCAGTCGATGATCCCGACGGCGAACTGGTCCTATCCCGCCGCCCTCCCGCGCGAGGACTGGCCCGAGGGCTTCCGCGAGCTGCCGATCCCCGACAGCGCGATCTGGCACGACGAGGAGACCGCCGCCGAACGCCGCGATCCGGCGATCGAGGCCTTTCGCAGCGGCATGACCCGCTAGCATGCGGCGGCTGGCCGGCTGGCCCGGCGCCGCGGCCTCCGGCCTCGTGCTGGCGCTCGTCCTCGCGCCGCTCGGGGCCGTCCTCTGGCGCGCGGGCGGCGCCGGCTGGCCCGAGCCCGCCGATTGGGCGGCGCTGCGTTTCACCCTCTGGCAGGCGGCGCTCTCGGCGCTCCTGTCGGCGGCGCTGGCGATTCCCGTCGCCCGCGCCCTCGCCCGGCGCCGCTTCCCGGGGCGCGATCTGCTGGTGCTGGTGCTGGGCGCGCCCTTCATCCTGCCGGTGATCGTCGCGATCCTCGGGCTGATCGCCGTCTTCGGGCGCAGCGGACTGCTGAATGCCGCTCTCGGGCCGCTGGGGCTGCCGCCGCTGCCCATCTACGGCTGGCACGGCGTGGTGCTGGCGCATGTCTTCTTCAACATGCCGCTGGCGGTGCGGCTGATCCTGCAGGGCTGGCTGGCGATCCCGGCCGAACGCTTTCGCCTAGCCGCCAGCCTGAACGCCCCGGTCTGGCGCCTGCTCGAGGTGCCGATGCTGGCGCGGGTGCTGCCCGGCACGCTCGCCGTGATCTTCCTGATCTGCCTGACCTCCTTCGCCGTGGCGCTGACCCTTGGCGGCGGGCCGCGCGCCACCACGGTGGAGCTTGCGATCTACCAGGCCCTCCGCTTCGACGTCGATTTCGGCCGCGCCGTAACGCTGGCGCTGATCCAGGTCGCGCTCTGTGCCAGCGGCGCGGCGCTGGTGCAGCGGGCGAGGCTGCCCGATGCCTTCGGCGCCGGGCTCGGCCGGTCGGTCCAACGCTGGGACGGAGGGCACGTGCTCGACGCGCTGGTGCTGGGGCTGGCCATGCTCTTTCTACTGTCCCCCATGACGATGATCGCCTGGCGCGGGGCGCCGGGCCTCCTCCATCTGCCGCCCGAGGTCTGGGGCGCGGCGCTGCGCTCCCTCCTCGTGGCGCTGGCGGCGACGGCGCTGACGTTGGCGCTGGCCCTGCCCATCGCGCTCTGGGGCCGGTCCCTGGGCACCTTTGCCGCGCTCCTGCCGCTGGCGACGTCGGGGCTGGTGACAGGGACGGGGCTGTTCCTGCTGGTCCACCCCCTGATCGCGCCGCGCCTCGTGGCGCTGCCGGTCACGGTGCTCGTCAATGCCGCGATGGCCCTGCCCTTCGCCTGGCGCGCTCTGGCCCCGGCGATCGAGGCGGCCGAGGCGGGGCACGGGCGGCTCGCCGACAGCATGGGCCTGCGCGGCTGGACGCGGCTGCGCTGGTTGCTGCTGCCCGCCCTCGCGCGGCCGCTCGGCTTCGCGGCGGGCCTCGCGGCGGCGCTCTCGGCCGGGGATCTTGGCGTCATCGCGCTCTTCGCCGCGGGCGATCAGGCGACGCTGCCCTTGATGATGGCGCGCCTGATGCAGGCCTACCGGATGGAGGCCGCGGCCGGCGCCGCGCTGCTGCTGATCGCGCTCAGCCTCGGGCTGTTCTGGCTGTTCGACAAGGGGGGCCGCCGTGCTGCAGCTTGAGGATCTGGTGCTGGCTCAGGGCGATTTTCGCCTGCAGGCCGACCTCGCCGTGCCGGGAGGGGGGCGCGTGGCCGTCCTCGGCCCCTCGGGCGGCGGAAAGTCGACCCTGCTGGCCGCCATCGCCGGCTTCATCGCGCCGCAGCGGGGACGCATCCTCTGGCAGGGGCGCGACCTCGCGCCGCTGGCGCCGGGCGCCCGGCCCGTCTCGATGCTGTTTCAGGACGGCAACCTCTTTCCGCACCTGACGATCGAGCGGAACCTCGTCCTCGCGCTGGACCCGCGCGGCCGGCTGACGCCGGAGCGGCGCGCGCGGATCGAGGCCGCGCTGGCGCGCGTCGGCCTTGCTGGTTTCGGCCCGCGCCGTCCCTCCGCGCTCTCGGGGGGCCAGCAGAGCCGCGCTGCCCTAGCCCGCGCGCTGCTGTCCGAGCGGGATCTGGTGCTGCTCGACGAACCCTTCGCCGCCCTCGGGCCGGGGCTGCGGGCCGAGATGCTGGATCTCGTCACCGAGGTGCTGGGCGCGGCGGGGCGAACCATCCTGATGGTCACCCATGCCCCGGACGATGCCCTGCGTCTCGGCGATCTCGCCCTCGTCGTGGACGAGGGGCGGGCCGCGGCGCCCACCGGGGTGGAGGCATTGCTGCGCGATCCGCCCCCGGGCCTGCGCAACTACCTCGGCCATTGAAATGCAAAACGCCGCCCCGAGGGGGCGGCGTTTCAAGCCGTTCGGCCAAGCAGCGGCGATCAGTGATCACCGTCCTTGTACTTGTGCCGGGCCCAGAGACGCTTGTTCGTGAGGTACAGAAGCACCGCCAGCACGGTCAGGAAGACCACGCCGGTCAGGCCGGCCTGCTTGCGCTGCATCAGCTTCGGCTCGGCCGCCCACATCAGGAAAGCAGAGACGTCCTTCGCCTCCTGCTCCACCTCGGTGGGGGTGCCGTCGGCATAGACGACATCGTCGCCCATCAGCGGCGGCGGCATGGCGATCCAGCTGCCCGGCGCCTCGCGGTGGCCGTGGTCGTCCACGCATTCGCTGGGATAGCCGCCATTGGCAAAGGCGGTGTTGTAGTAGCCGTCGAAATCCTCGGGCGCGCATTCCGGCGCCTCGGCGTAGCCGGTCATCAGCGAGGCGATGTACTCGGGGCCGCCCATGCCGAAGAGGATCTGGTTGATCCCGGTGCCGTAGGGCCCGCTGAACCCGGCCCGCGCCTTCGCCATCAGGCTGAGGTCGGGGGCGTTTTCCAGCGCGCTGCGCGGGAAGTGGTCCTGCGGCGAGGCGGGGCCGAAGGTCCCGTCCTCTCCCTCCACCTCGATGCCGGCGGCATAGGCGCGCATCTGGTCCTCGGGCAGGCCGGGGCCGCCGTCGTCCGAGATGTTGCGGATCGCGACGTATTGCAGCCCGTGACACTGGGCGCAGACCTCGGTGTAGATCTGCAGGCCGCGCTGCAGCTGCAGGCGGTCGAAGCTGCCGAAGGGCCCCTCGAAGGGGAAGTCGTAGTCGTGGATCTCGGTCTCGACGTGCTGCGCGACGGCCGGCGCCGCGAAGGGCGCGGCCAGACCGGCAGCCAGACCGAGGGCGAGCGGAAGGCGGTTGAGCATCTGGCGATCCCTCACTCGGCCGGGTTGACGGCGGTATGGGTTCCGCCGGCCTTGGGCGCGTAATGCGCGTTGAAGTCGTCCTCGATCGTCGCGGGCGGGGTCAGCGGCTTCTCGATCACGCCAAGCAGCGGCAGGATGATCAGGAAGTAGGCGAACCAGTAGGCCGCGCCGATCAGGGCGATGATCGGGTAGATGCCCTCGGCCGGCATGGCGCCCGCCCACATCAACACCACGAAATCCAGCGCCAGCAGGCCGAACCACCACTTAAACATCGGGCGGTAGCGGCCCGAGCGCACCGAGGAGGTGTCGAGCCAGGGGGTCAGCGCCATCACCGCGATCGCGCCGAACATCGCCAGCACGCCGAAGAACTTGGCGTCGATGATGCCGCCGGTGACCCAGCTCGCCGCGATGACGACCCAGACGTCGGCGGTGAAGGACCGCAGGATCGCGTAGAAAGGCAGGAAGTACCATTCGGGCACGATGTGCGACGGCGTCGCCAGCGGGTTCGCCTCGACGTAGTTGTCGGGGTGGCCGAGGAAGTTCGGCATGAAGCCGACGATGGCGAAGAAGACCGCCAGGATCACCGCCAGCGCGAAGAGATCCTTGATCACGAAGTAGGGCCAGAAGGGCAGCGTATCGCGCGAAGCCTCTTCCTTGGAGGTGCGGCGGACCTCGACCCCGGTCGGGTTGTTATTGCCGGTCGAGTGGAAGGCCCAGACGTGCACGATCACCAGCCCGGCGATCACGAAGGGCATGAGGTAATGCAGCGAGAAGAAGCGGTTCAGCGCCGGCTGGCCGACGGCCGATGCGCCCAGCAGCCAGGTTTGGATCGCCTCGCCCACGAAGGGGATGGCGCCGAAGAGGCCGGTGATCACCGCGGTGCCGTGGAAGGACATCTGACCCCAGGGCAGAACGTAGCCCATGAAGCCGGTCGCCATCATCAGCAGGTAGATCAGCATGCCGATGATCCAGGTCACCTCGCGCGGCGCCTTGTAGGAGCCGTAGTAGAGGCCGCGGAAGATGTGCAGGTAGACCGCGAAGAAGAACAGCGACGCGCCGTTGGCATGCATGTACCGCAGCATGTAGCCGCCGTTCACGTTGCGCATGATCGCCTCGACGCTGGCGAAGGCCATGTCGACATGCGGCGTGTAGTGCATCACCAGCACCACGCCGGTGGCGATCTGCAGCACCAGCGCGAAAACCAGGACGACGCCCCAGATCCACATCCAGTTCAGGTTCTTCGGCGTCGGGATGAAGAGGGTGTCGTAAAGCAGCGACAGGACGGGCAGCCGGCCGTTCAGCCAGCGCTCTCCGCCCGTCTTGGGCTCGTAATGATCGTGCGGAATACCGGCCATCTGGCTCCCCTACCCGAGCTGAATCGTATTGGCGTCGACGAATTGCGCCACCGGAACCGGCAGGTTCGTCGGCGCCGGGCCGCTGCGGATGCGGCCGGCCGTGTCGTAGGTCGACCCGTGGCAGGGGCAGAACCAGCCGTTGTAGACGCCCTGCTCGCCCAGCGGCACGCAGCCGAGGTGGGTGCAGACGCCCATCATCACCAGCCATTCCTCGCTGCCCTCGGCCGGGGCCTCGCCCTCGGCGGCGAAGGGCGGCAGGGCGCGGTTCTCGTCCGCCGCCAGGGCCGCGTCCTCGATATTGGCGTTGCGCGCCAGCGGATCGGGCAGGTCGGCGGGATCGACGTCGCGCGCGGCCTCGATCTCTTCCTCGGTACGGCGGCGGATGAAGACGGGCTTGCCCTGCCACAGCACGGTCAGCTGCGTGCCGCTCTGCACGCCGGAGATGTCGACGCGGATCGAGGCAAGCGCCCGCACGTCGGCAGAGGGGTTCATCTGGTTCACCAGCGGCCAGACGGCAGCACCGGCGGCCACGGCACCAGCCGCGGCAGTCGCGTAGTAGATGAAATCGCGACGGGTGGCGCTGTGTGGCTCGTCAACTTGTGACACGAAGCTGCATCCTCGTTCTTCTAGGGGCCGCCGTTTCAGGCTGTTTACCGACAGCACACCCCAGCGTCTAGCGGACATTCTGCCCGTTACCCGCGTGGGGCGACAGTTTTTACGGCAAAAGCTGAAGATTCCGCCGCTGCGACCCTTTTGCCATGGCGCCGCGCTTTTCGTGCGGCCTGTCCGAATCCGACCTTGCCCGCCCGACGCGCGCCTCCTAAATCCCGTTGCAATTGACACCTCCGGGGCCGCGCCGCGACCCCTTTTGCCGGAGCCTTCGATGCGCCTCAGCCTGTGCCTGCCGTTTCTCGCGCTGATCGCGACCCCCGCAGCGGCGGAGATCGAGCTCGGCGTGTATGGCGGTGCGCAGAGCGCCCCCCATTCCGAGGTCGAGATCTCGGACGACAGCGTGATCGGCGACACCTCCTTCACGGCGGGCTGGGACGGCAACTCCTTCGAGGCGCCGCCCTACTACGGGGTGCGCGGCACCTGGTGGCGCAGCGAGAGCCTCGGCTTCGGCCTCGACTTCACGCACCAGAAGATCTACGCCGACGACGAGACGCTGGCCGAATCCGGCCTCGACCGGCTCGAGTTCACAGATGGGCTGAACGTGCTGACGGCGAACGTCTGGTACCGCTGGCCCGAGGCGGCCGCGGGGCTGACGCCCTACGTCGGCGGCGGGCTCGGCGTGGCCGTCCCGCATGTCGAGGTCGAGACCGAAGGGTCGAGCACGGGTGAGTACCAGATCACCGGCCCCGCCGCGGCGGTCGTCGCGGGCGCGAGCTGGTCGCTGAACAGCCGCTGGTCGGTCTTCGGCGAGTACAAGGGCACCTATTCCCAGAACGAGGCCGAGCTCGACACCGGCGGCACGCTGGACACCGACGTTGTGACCAACGCGGTGAACCTGGGCGTCAGCTTCAACTTCTAGGGTTTCAGCCTTCCGGCGGGCGGGTGGCGATCATGCTCTCCCGCTGGGCGAACTTCGCTTCCCATGCGGCGAGGCCCGGCGCCGTATCGCGCCAGCCGCGACCCGGGTGCCGCAGGTCGAGGTAGCCCAGCGCGCAGCCCATGGCGATCTGGCCGATGTGCAGCGGCCCGCTCAGATGGCTGATCCAGCGCGTCTCGGCAGCCTCCAGCGCGCGCTGCACCTTCTTCCACTGCCCTTCGACGATCTCGTCCGACTGCCCCTCGGGCGCGCGGAACTTACGCTCGTAGACCATGGCAATCGCGGCATCCATCAGCCCGTCCGCCGTCGCCTCGAGAGTCAGGACCTCCCATTGGCCGCGCTGCGGATACAGGCCACCGCCGGCGCGGTCGTCGAGATAGCGGGTGATGACGCGGCTGTCGTAGAGCGCGGGTCCGTCATCGCGCACGAGCGCCGGGATCTTGCCCAGCGGGTTCGCTCCGCTGACGGTTGACGGATTGCCCAGCGGATCGGTCGTGACCGCGATTTCCTGAACGCCGGTCTGGCCGGTCTCGCGCAGCACGACCCGCACCTTGCGCGCGAAGGGCGAGGCGGGCGACATCAGAAGCTGCATGGGACGGGCCTTTCCGGTGGGGTCGATACGCCTCTACCTAGAGGCGGCGCCTGCCCCGGCAAGCCGCCTCAGCGCGGCAAGGTCTCGGCCATCTCCTGCATCGCCTGCACCAGCGCGGCGGTGATCCCTGGCTCCGACAGGGCGTGCCCGGCGCGCGGGATCATCTGCAGCCGCACCTTCGGCAGGCCCTGCGACAGCTTCCAGGCGCCCGAGGGTGGGCAGATCATGTCGAAGCGGCCCTGCACGATCACGCCCGGGATGTCGCGGATGCGGTCCAGCCGGTCGAGGATGCCCTGCCCCTCGGCCAGGAACCCGCCGTTCGAGAAATAGTGGTTCTCGAGCCGGGCAAAGGCCCGCGCCGTGGGGCTCGCGCCGTCGCCCGTGGCGCCGTCGTTGTCGATGGAGGCGAGCGCGTTTTCCCAGCCGGCCCAAGCGCGGGCAAAGCGGGTCTCTTCGGCCAGATCGCCGGAGAACAGCCGCCGGTGATAGGCGGCGATGGGATCGGCGCGCTCCTCCTCGGGCAGGTGGCCGATGAACTTGTCCCAGAGCTCGGGCCAGAACTGGCCGGCGCCGCCGCGGTAGAACCAGTCGAGTTCCGCGGCGGTCATCAGGAAGGTGCCGCGCAGCGCCATGGCGCGGGTGCGCGCGGGGTGCTCCTCGGCGTAGATCAGCGCCAGCGTGGCGCCCCAGCTTCCGCCGAAGAGAACCCAGGCCTCGATGCCCAGCACCTCGCGGATCGCCTCCATGTCGGAGACGAGGTCCCATGTGGTGTTGTTCTCGACGCTGGCCGTGGGCCGCGAGCGACCGCAGCCGCGCTGATCGAACAGGATCACGCGCCAGACTGCCGGGTCGAAATAGCGCCGCATCGCCGGGCTGCAGCCGCCGCCCGGACCGCCGTGCAGCACGACGACCGGAATACCCTCCGGGTTGCCGCATTGCTCGACATAGATCGTATGGCCGCCCGGCACCTCCAGCATCCGCTGGTCGAAGGGATCGAGTGGCGGGTAAAGCGGGCTCGGCGCGGGGTGCGGCATTCTGGGGGCGGATTTGTCCATGCCCGTCCTATATAGAAGCCCAGCGCCGCCCGCAAAGACGACAAGAGGATCCCGCCATGAGCAGAACCACAATAGACCCCGACGAAGTCGCCAAGTTCGAGGCGATGGCCGAAGAGTGGTGGGACCCGGAGGGCAAGTTCAAGCCGCTGCACATGCTCAACCCCTGCCGGCTGGACTACATCACCGCGCAGATCGCCGCGCAATACGGGCGCGACCTCGGATCGGAGGCACCCTTCGAGGGGCTGCGCCTGCTCGACATCGGCTGCGGCGGCGGGCTGCTGGCCGAGCCGATGGCCCGTCTCGGCGCCACCGTCGTCGGCGCCGATGCCGCCGAGCGCAACATCCCCGTCGCGCGCACCCATGCCGAATGGTCGGGCCTCGAGATCGACTACCGCCACACCACCGCCGAGGCGATGGCCGCCGCGGGCGAGCGCTTCGACGTGGTGCTGAACATGGAAGTGGTCGAGCATGTCGCCGATCCGCTCGACTACCTGACCGCCTGCCACGACCTGCTGAAGCCCGGCGGGCTACACATCTGCTCGACCCTGAACCGCAATCCCAAGAGCTTCATGATGGGGATCGTCGGCGCCGAATGGGTGATGCGCTGGCTGCCCAAGGGCACGCACGACTGGAAGAAGTTCATCACCCCGGACGAGCTTTATGACCTGCTGCGCCGCGCCGGGATGACGCCGGTGGACCGCACCGGCATGGTCTTCAATCCGCTGGGGTGGAGCTGGTCGCTGTCGAAGCGCGACCTCTCGGTGAACTACGTCACGGCCTCGGTCCGGCCCGAAGAGCCCGCCTAGTACCCCGGCCGGCAGGCATGGACGAGCGTCTCGGCCGGCGCGAAGCCATGCCGCCGGTAAAGGCGCCCCGGCGCCTGATCGGCCAGCGCGACGATGACCGGGACCGCCCCCGGACGGCGCGCGGCGACCCAGTCATATGCCATGTCCAGCAGCGCCCCGGCGATGCCCCGCCGCCGGTAAGCGGCGCGGGTGGCGACGGCCTGGTATCGGGCGACCCGCGCATCGGCGAGGATACCGAGCGACCCGGCGAGGTTCTCTCCGTCGAAGGCACCGAACCAGGCGCCGTGCCCGGCCTGCACCTGCCGCCGCTCCGCCGCGACGCGCCCCGCGATATAGGGGCCATGGGCGGCGGGATCGTAGCCCTCCTCGAGGTCCACTTCCATGCGCAGATCGGCCAGCTGCGCCCAGTCTTCCGCGCGGCCCAGCGCCCGCAGGACCAGCCCCTCGGGCGCGGCGCTGCGGATCAGCGGGCTTGTCAGCGTCAGCACGTCCACGGGCTCGATCTCGAAGCCCAGCGCCTCGAGCGCCGCGTGGCCGGGGCCGGGCCGCATCGCCGGATCGTCCCATTGCAGGGTGCAGTGCGGCGCGCCCGGGAAATCTGCCTCGAACTGCGCGATCTGCGCGCCTGAATCGACCCGCCCGTGCCGGAAGATCAGGCTGTTGCCGTCCCAGTAATCCGGCTGGCCGGGCGTGCGCAGGATCAACCGATCCTCCCGCACCTCGACCACCGTCTCCGCGCCCATCGCCAGAAGATCGCTCGCCAGGCCGAGGGCGCGCAGCATCAGTCCACCTCGCCCAGCCGCAGCCGCAGCTCGCGCAGGATCGGCAGGGCGGCGCGCGCGCGTTCGGCCCCGACGCGGTCCACCACGTCCGAGATCAGCGGCGTGATCGAGGCCACGGCGGCATCGCGCGCCACCTGCCCCGAGGCGCTGATCGAGACCATCTTGCGGCGCGCATCCTCCCAATCCGGGCGGATATGCACCCAGCCGTTCCATTCCAGCTTGCCCAGCGTGTTGGTCATCGCGCTGCGCGAGAGGTGGAAGGTGCGCGCCAGCTGCGCCGGAGAGCGTTCGCCCTGCGCGAAGGCGAGGTGGTTGAGCACCGAGAAATGCGACAGCTCCATCCCCTTGGGCAGCACGCGGGCCATGGTATTGCGGGCGAGCTGATCGACGGCGAGGATCTCGCTGAACAGCGACACGGCAAGGGCTTCGGTCGGGCGGCTCATCTCATGGCCCCTCGAAGGCACGGTCGTGGGTCAGCGCCGGGATGCGGGCGCGGGCCGTCTCGCAGGCCGGAATGTCGAGGTCGACGTAACCGACGCCCGGCGCCTCGCCCATGTCCAGCCGCACCTCGCCCCAGGGGGCGACGGCCATGGAATGGCCCCAGGTCTCGCGCGCCTTGTCGGTGCTGGTGGGATGCGTGCCGCTTTGCGCCGCGGCCAGAACCCAGGCGCCGGTCTCGATCGCGCGGGCGCGCAGCAGCACCTCCCAATGGGCGGCCCCGGTCGGGCGGGCGAAGGCCGAGGGGACGAGCAGCACCTGCGCCCCCGCCTGCGCCAGCGCCCGGTAGAGGTAGGCAAAACGGATGTCGTAGCAGATGCTCAGCCCGAGCCGTGCGAAACCGGCATCGGCGATGACCGCCTGCGCGCCGGGGCGATAGCCGGCGGATTCGCGGTAGGTCTCGCTTTCGCTGACCGTGACGTCGAACATGTGCATCTTGTCGTAGCGCGCCGCGATCTGCCCGTCGGGGGCGATCAGGAAGCTGCGGTTGGCAAAGCGCCCGTCGGCATCGCCGGTCTTCAGCGCCAGCGATCCGACCGACAGCCATATGCCGGCGCGGGCGGCTTCGTCCCGCAGGGCGGCGAGGGTCGGATCCTCGGCCTCGGTGCGCAGCACCTCCTGCTGCCGCGGGCGGCTGGCGCTGACGCAATTGGTGACCTCGGGCGTGCAGACGAACCCGGCGCCTCCTGCCGCAGCCTCGCGCAGCATGGCGCGGGTCGCGGTCAGGTTGGCCTCCGGGTCGTCGCCCGAGCACAGCTGCAGCAGCGCGGCGCGCATCAGCGCCCCAGAAGCCCGTCCAGAGCGCCCCTGTCCTCGAGCGCGAAAAGCTCGTCGCAGCCGCCGATATGCGTCCCGCCGATGAAGATCTGCGGCACGGTGCTGCCGCCATTGGCGCGGCGGATCATCTCGGGGCGCTTGTCCGGATTGGCGGCGATGTCGGTTTCCTGGTAGCCGACGCCCTTCTGCGCCAGCAGCCGCTTGGCGGCCTGGCAGAAGCCGCAGGTGGGCTTTGTATAGAGTTCGACCTCTGGCATCGGGGTCTCCTGTCCTTGCGTGTCCCCCTTTACCTATGCGTCCTTGACCACGCGGGCCAGTGTCAGAACGTCGATCCGCGCCGCACCGGCCCTGCGCGCCGCCTCGGCCGAGGCCGCCAGCGTCGCGCCGGAGGTCATCACGTCGTCGACGATCACCACCGAGCGGCCCCGCATCAGCGCGCCGCGGCGCGGGTGCGGCGCGATCGCGCCGTCGAGCGCGGCAAAGCGGGCCTCGCGCCCGTGCCCGTCCAGCGGGCGAGTGGCACGAAGGCGGATCAGCGCATCGGGGCAATGCGCGGCGCCTACCGCCCGCGCCGCAGCCCCGGCCAGCAAGGCGGCCTGGTTGTAGCGCCGCCGCAGAAGCCGCAGGGGATGCAGCGGCACCGGCACCAGAAGCACATCGGGCCCAAGGATGCCGCGCCCCGCCCGCGCCATCCACCCGCCGAGGGTGCGCACGAGGTCGGTCCTGTCGCCATGCTTCAGCGCCAGCACCATCCGCCGTCCGCCGCCCGCGTAGACCAGCGCGCTGCGGCCCCGGCCCCATGGCCGCGCCAGCACGAGGCAGTCGTCGCAGCGCTCGGATCCATCGCCCTCGCCCGGCAGGGGCGCGCCGCATTGATCGCAGCACAGGCCGGCGGCGAATCGCGTCTCGCCCCAGCAGAGGGGGCAGAGGGCGAAGTCCGCCTCGGTCAAATCGCCGCAGAGGACGCATCTGGGCGGGTAGATCAGCCGCACCGCGCTTTCCATCGCTGCCAGCACCGCCTATCTCCCCCTCATGCCGCTGTTCGATCCAGATGCCATCGCGCGCCACCGCGCCCGCGCCGCCCGGCAGGGCCCCGCTCTGTTCCTGCACGAGGAGGTCGCCGACGGCCTTCAGGAGAGGCTGGAAGAGGTTAAGAGAACCTTTACCGCCCCCGCCGTCGTGACCCCCTGGCCGCAGGTCTGGGAGGGGCGCCTGCCCGGCGCCCGCGTCCTGCCCGACACCGAAGTGCTGGATCTGGCGGAGGGCGCGCATGACCTCGCGATCCATGCGCTCTCGCTGCACTGGCACGAGGATCCGGTAGGCCAGCTGGTGCAGCTGCGCCGGGCGCTGCGGCCCGACGGGCTGCTGATGGCCGTGCTCTTCGGCGGCGAGACCCTGGCCGAGCTGCGGGCCGCGCTGACCCATGCGGAGGTCGCGGTGACCGGCGGGCTGTCGCCCCGCGTCGCCCCGATGGGCGAGATCCGAGAGCTGGGCAGCCTGCTGCAACGCGCCGGGCTGGCGCTGCCGGTGGCCGACAGCTTTACCCTGACGGTCAGCTACGAGACGCCCTTCCACCTGATGCGCGATCTGCGCGCCATGGGCGAGACGAACGCGCTCGAGGCGCGGCTGCGCCGCCCGACGGGCCGCGCGGTCCTGGCCGAGGCGGCGCGCAGCTACGCGGAGCTGCACGCCGGCCCCGACGGCCGCGTGCCCGCCAGCTTCGAGATCGTCACGCTGACCGGCTGGGCGCCGCACGAAAGCCAGCAGAAGCCGCTGCGCCCCGGCACCGCCACCCATTCCCTAGACGATGCCCTGCGCCGCGTGCAGCAGGGCGAGACCTGAAGGATCCGCGCCGATGAAAGACTTCGTCAGTTCCAGCGATGCCGCCGCCCAGCGTCCGGCCCATGCGCCCGGCGACCATCCGAAGCTGCCGCCCGAGCGGATCGGCATCCTGATCGCCAACCTCGGCACGCCGGACAGCCCCGGCTACCGCGACATGCGGCGCTACCTGTCGGAGTTCCTGTCGGACAAGCGGGTCGTCGATTACTCCGCCTGGCTCTGGCAGCCGCTGCTGCAGGGGGTGATCCTGTCGCGCCGGCCGCAGAAATCCGGCGCCGCCTACCGCTCCATCTGGAACGAGGAGGCGAACGAGAGCCCGCTGATGACGATCACGCGCCGGCAGAACGCGGCCCTGCGCGCCCATTTCGAGGCGCTTTACGGTGACCGGGTGCGGGTGGAGTTCTGCATGCGCTACGGCAACCCCTCGACCAAGGACGTGCTGCGCAAGATGGAGCAGGAGGGCTGCCGGAAGATCGTCTTCTTCCCGCTCTACCCGCATTACGCCGGGGCGACGACGGGCACCGCCTGCGACCAGCTGTTCCGCGTGTTGATGAAGGAGAAGTGGCAGCCGAGCGTGCGCACCGTCGCGCCCTACTACGACCGCCCCGACTACATCGCCGCGCTGGCCGAGTCGGTGCGCCGCGCCCATCCCGAGACGCGGCCCGAGGTGCTGGTCTGTTCCTACCACGGGCTGCCGCAGCGCTACCTGCGCGAGGGCGACCCCTACCACTGCCAATGCGCCAAAACGACGCGGCTGCTGCGCGAGGCGCTGGGATGGGACGACGTGCGTATCGTCACGACCTTCCAGAGCCAGTTCGGCCCCGAGGAATGGCTGCAGCCCTACACGGTCGAGGAGGTGGCGCGGCTGGCGAAGGAGGACGGCGTGCGGCGATTGTCCGTGATCTCGCCGGCCTTTTCCTCCGATTGCATCGAGACGCTCGAAGAGATCAACGAGGAAATCCGCGAAAGCTACGAGCATGCGGGGGGCGAGAGCTTCACCTACGTGCCCTGCCTCAACGACGATCCCGAGCATATCGCGGTGCTGGCGCAGGTGATCGAGGAGAACCTCGGCGGCTGGATCGGCTGAGGCGGCGGAAGCGGGGGGCCAGCCCCCCGCGCCCCCCGGAGTATTTATCGAAACATGAAGAGGCGCGCGCCTCAGATCAGCACGACCTGCGTGCCGACCTGCGCCAGTGCGAAAAGCTGCTCGATATGCTCGTTGTAGAGGCCGATGCAGCCGTTCGAGCTGCGGCGACCGATCTTGCGCGTGTCGTGGGTGCCGTGGATGCGGTAATACTGCCACGAGAGGTAGAGCGCGTAGGGGCCGAGCGGATTGCCCGGATCGCCGCCCTCGACCACCTCGGGCCACTCGGGGTTGCGCTGGCGCATCTCGGGCGTGGGGCGCCAGGTCGGGTTGGTGACCTTCTGCGTGACCGATGTGCTGCCGAGGCGCGTCAGCTCGGGCGTCAGCGGCACGCTGGTCGGGTAGAGGCGGTAGATCGATTCGTCCGCGCTCCAGTAATGCAATGCGCGGCTTTGCGTGTCGCAGAGGATCGCGCCGCCGGCGAGGCTGCTGAAGTAGGGCCGCCAGTCCAGCGTGCGGAAGGCCGAGACATTGTGCCGGACCGAGGAGGAGACGGAGGATTCGATCTCGGTCGAGCCGGCCATCTGCGCCAGCGCCGGCGCGGCGAGGGCGCTGCCCAGCGCGGCGGCGGACCCGGCGAGAAAGCGGCGGCGGGTGGATGGGGTGGTCATCAAAGGGGCTCCTTGGGATCGGGCGAAAGGGTGTAGCCGGCCTCGCGCCAGGCCGAGGCGGCGCGCGGCATGTCGCCCTGGGCGATCAGGACGAGATCGCGCGAGGCGGTGGAAAGGACGAAGAGGCCGAGGCCGGCGCGGGCGATGGGCGCGCTGACCGAGGCCACGACGCCGGGCGCGTCGATGGGCCCCGACTGCTCGACCCGAAGGGCGGTGAAGGGCCCCTCGGCGGCGAGGTCCGGCGGGGCCATGCCGGCGGGGCAGAGAACGGTCGTCTCGTCGGGCTCGGCGATCAGGGCCCAGACGGGGCCGGGGCGCAGCCAGTCCGGCAGGCCGGCGCCGGCGGGAAGGCGCACCACCTCGTGAAGGCCGGGCAGGACGGTCAGGCGGCGGTCTGTCTTCGGGGGCATCGGCGGCGGTCGGTCGCGCAGCGGCCCGCGGGCGTGGGGCCTCTGGCGGGCATAGCGCCGCGCCGGGCACCGCGTCCACTCACGGCGCGGTGAAGGCGGCGGCGGACCGCCGATAGGCTTTTGACCTGTGGCCCGGGCGCCGCTAAAGCGGATCGGTTCATGCCGGAGTTCCCCTGAATGCATCGCCGCGCCTTTCTGATCGGCCTTCCCGCCCTTGCAGGCCTTGCCGCCTGTGGTGTCCCCGCCTCGCAGCTGGGGCCGGACGGCCTGCCCCTGCCGCAGGTCTACCGCATCGACGAGGCCGTCGCGGGCGAGATCCCCTTCCGCATGCTGGACGGGCTGAACTCCCTGCGGCAGGCGCGCGGCGTGCCCGCCGTGCAGCTCGACCCGCAGCTGACCGCCGCGGCGGCGACCCATTCGCGCGACATGAGCGTGCAGAACCGGCCGTGGCACTTCGGCTCTGACGGATCCTCGCCGCTGGATCGGCTGCGGCGGGTCGGCTATCAGGGCCGGCTGATCGGCGAGGTCATCTCGGAAAGCTACGAGACCGAGCTCGAGACGCTGGCCGCCTGGGCCGGAGACCCCGAGACGCGGGCGATCCTTCTCGATCCGCAGGCGGTACGGATGGGGGTGTCCTGGCTGCAGGAAAGCTCTGGCAAGATCTGGTGGACGATGGTGCTGGGCGCCTGACGGCGCGCGTCCTTGATCAGCCCCCCTCGCGCCTCAGGGCGCGAGGATGATCTGCGTGTTGTCGCGGACCATGGCGTAGATCTCGTCCATCTCCTCGTTCATCACGGCGATGCAGCCGGCGGTCCAGTCGGGCCGCCCCGCGACCTGGGCGGGCGTGCCGTGGATGAAGATATCGCCGCCCGGCTCGCGCCCCATCGCCCGCGCCAGCGCGCGGTCGTTCGCGTTCGGATAGGAGATGCCGATCGAGAGGTGATAGGCGCTGTTGGGGTTGCGCCGGTCGATGCGGTAGACGCCCTCGGGCGTGCGACCGTCGCCTTCCCAGCGCTTCGGCCCCTGCGGGTTGAAGCCAAGCTGGAACTTGTAGGCCTTCAGCGTCTCGCTGCCGCTCATCAAATAGAGGCTGCGGGAGGATTTGAAGGCCATGACGCTGGTGACCGGCGGCCCGCTATAGGTCGGGATGGTCTGCCGCGCCCCGCATGCCGCGAGAAGCGCGGGTGCGCCAAGGATCATGGTCCGTCTGGTGATGCTCATGGATATGCCTGCCCCGGTCTTGCGCCGAATGAGACCCGCGATACAGCGATTCTGAACGTCGGGGAAGCGGGCTTCAGCCGTTTAGCCGGAAAGATGTCGCCAATTCGACATGGCTCGACCAGCGGAACTGGTCGACCACGGTGATGGGCGCCATGGCATAGCCCGCCTCGATCAGCACCTTCGCGTCGCGGGCGAAGCTGGCGGGGTTGCAGGAGACGGCGGCGATCACCGGCACCCGCGCCTCGGCCAGTGCCTGCACCTGCGCCGCGGCACCGGCGCGGGGCGGGTCCATCACCGCCGCGTCATAGCGCTGCAGCTCGTGCGGCAGCAGGGGCCGGCGGAAGAGATCGCGTGCCTCGGTGCTGACGCGCTTCAGCCCCTGCGCCCCGCGCCAGCCGCGATCCAGCGCCGCGAGCATCGCGGCCTCGCCCTCGACCGCATGAACCTCGGCCCGCGCGGCGAGCGGCAGGGTGAAGGTGCCGCAGCCGGCGAAAAGGTCCACCACCCGCGCGGCATCGCCGACGGAGACCTGCACGCAGGCCAGAAGCGCCGCCTCGCCCTGCCGCGTGGCCTGCAAGAAGGCGCCGGGCGGCGGCACGACGCTGGCGGTGCCGAAGCGCTGGGCCGGCCCCTCTTCCATCGCGACAGGCTCTGTCCCCCATGTCAGCCGCGAGAGGCCATGCGCCTGCACGAGGCGGCCCAGCTCTTCGCGCAGGTCCTGCGTCAGCGCGCGATCGGTCTCGACCGCGACGTCCGGCCCCTGCGGCGAATCGGTGACGGTCAGCCCGACCTCGCCCTTGCGCGAGGCGGCGAGCATCGTGATCGCCTCGAGCGCGGGGAGGGCGGCCTTGAGGCTGGACAGCAGCAGCCGGCAGTCCGGCGTCTCGATCAGCGTGTGGCTGGCGCGGGCGTGGAAGCCGACGATGGCGCCCTTCTTGGTGCGCCGCCCGGCCAGCCGCGCGCGGCGGCGGCTGTCGGGGGGCGAGGTCTCGACCCCCGCGATCGCGGCCTCGAGGCCCTGCGCCTGAAGCGCGCGGCGGACGATGCCGGCCTTCCACTCCGCCACGAAGGGGTCCGAGGCGTGCTGGACGGCGCAGCCGCCGCAGGCGCCGTAATGGCGGCAGGGGGGCGCGACACGCTCGGGCGCGGGCTCGATCACCCGGGGACTGCCGTCCTCGCGCAGCTCGACCTTCTCGCCGGGCAGGCTGCGGGGGACCAGCGTGCCGTCCTCGGCCCGGCCCATGCCGTGATGTGTCAGCGCCTCGATCCGCATCATTCGGCGGCCTCCTGGATGAAGCCGCCCGATTGCCGCGCCCAGTAGCGGGCGTAAAGCCCCTCCTGCGCCAATAGCGCGTCATGCGTGCCCTGCTCGACGATGCGGCCCTGGTCCATGACCACGATCCGGTCCATCTGCGCCAGCGTCGAAAGGCGGTGCGCGATGGCGATGACGGTCTTGCCGACCATCGCCTGTTCCAGCGCCGCCTGAATCTGCGCCTCGACCTCGGAATCGAGGGCCGAGGTCGCCTCGTCCAGCACGAGGATCGGCGCGTCCTTGAGCATGGCGCGGGCCAGCGCGATGCGCTGGCGCTGGCCGCCCGAGAGCTTTACCCCCCGCTCGCCCAGATGCGCGTCATACCCCTCGCGTCCCTTGAAGTCCGAGAGAAGGCGGATGAAATCGTCCGCCTCGGCCTGGCGGGCGGCGGCGACGATGTCGCCCTCCTCGGCGTCCGGGGCGCCGTAGCCGATGTTCTCTCGCGCGCTGCGGTTGAACATGGCGGTGTCCTGCGTGACCATCCCGATCCGTCGGCGCAGGCTGTCCTGCGTGACATGGGCGATGTCCTGCCCGTCGATGGTGATGCGCCCCTGCTCCAGATCGTAAAGCCGCAGCAAAGCCGCGACGAGCGTCGACTTGCCCGCGCCCGAGGCGCCGACGAGGCCCAGCTTCTCGCCCGCGCGGATATCGAGGTCGATGTCGCGGATGCCGCCATGCGGGCTGTCGTAGGTGAAGCTGACGCTATCGAAGCGGATCGCGCCTTCGGTCACCTCCAGTTCCGTGGCATCGGGGGCGTCGGTCAGGGCATGCGGCGGGGCGAGGGTCTGCATCGCATCCTCGATCTCGCCGACGTGGGAATACATCGCCATCAGGGTGAAGCTGACCCATCCGGTCATCTGCGACAGGCGCAGCGCGATGGCGCCCACGGCGGCGATATCGCCCGGGCTGGCCTGGCCGCGCGTCCAGAACCAGAGGGTCGATCCGACCAGCAGCACCGGCAGCGTGCCGGCCAGCGTCATCAGCCAGAAGCGAAAGCCGGTGGAGACGAGGCCGAAGCCGGTGGAGCTGTCGCGAAAGCGGCCCATGGCCTGGATCGCGGCGCGATCCTCATGAGCGGAATGGCCGAACAGCTTGACCGTCTTGATGTTGCTGATCGTGTCGACGACCTGCCCCGTCACCATGGCCCGCGCTGCCGCCCGCGCCTTCGAATTGGCGCGAATCTTCGGCATGTAGATGCGGATCAGCACGACATAGGCGAAGAACCAGACCGACAGCATGAGCGCGGCCCAGACATCGATTCCGGTCAGCAGCAGCAGCGATCCCACGACCGAGGCGATGGCAAAGAGGATCGTGTTGATGAAGTCGGTCGCCAGATCCGTCGCCGCCCGCGCCGCCTGCATCTGCTTCTGGCTGATCCGCCCGGCGAAATCGTTGTCGAAGAAGGTGACGGCCTGCCCCAGCGTGTGCCGGTGCAGCCGCGACAGCACCAGCGTGAAGGAGCTTGGCGCGACAGCGACCGATTGCAGCAGCGCGTTCAGGCCCTGGCTAAGCGGGCGGGCGACGATGAAGAAGACCGCCGCCCCGATCATCAGCCACAGGTTCTCACCGAAGAGGGACGAGGCCTCCGAGGCCAGCGCCACGTCGATGACATGGCCCAGGATGCCCGCAGCCAGCACCTCGAGGATGCCGGCCACGACAGAGACGGCGCCAGCGACCGCCATGATGCCGAAGCTGCCGGTCAGCGCCCAGCGCAGGAAGGGCACCAGATCGCGCGGCGGCGGGCCGTCGCCGGGGGTGAAGGGCGCGATGCGGTCGGCCAGCCAGCCCAGCCGCATCGGCGCGCGCGGCTGCGAGGCGCTGTCTGACGGATCGCTCATGCGGTCGGCTCCTGTTCGGGGGTATCCTCGGCGGCGCCGAGAAACCCGCCCGACTGCCGCGCCCAGAACCTAGCGTAGAGGCCCTCTTCGGCCAGAAGCGCCTCATGGGTGCCCTGCTCGACGATGCGGCCGGCCTCCATCACCACGATCCGGTCCATCTGCGCGATGGTCGACAGCCGGTGGGCGATGGCGATCACGGTCTTGCCCACCATCATCCGGTAGAGCGTCTCCTGGATCGCGGCCTCGACCTCTGAATCGAGGGCAGAGGTCGCCTCGTCGAGGATCAGGATCGGCGCGTCCTTCAGGATCACCCGGGCCAGCGCGATCCGCTGCCGCTGCCCGCCCGACAGCTTCACGCCCCGCTCGCCGACATGGGCGTCGAACCCGCGCCGGCCCTGCCCGTCCTCGAGCCCGAGGATGAAGTCATAGGCCTCGGCGCGCTTCGCCGCCTCGATCATCTGCGCCTCGGTCGCATCCGGGCGACCGTAGAGCAGGTTGTCGCGCACCGAGCGGTGCATGAGGCTGCTGTCCTGCGTGACCATGCCGATCCGCGCGCGCAAGCTATCCTGCCGCACCGCGCCGACATCCTGCCCGTCGATGGTGACCCGCCCCGCCTCGACATCGCGGAACCGCAGCAGAAGCCCGACGAGTGAGGATTTGCCCGCCCCCGAAGGGCCGACAAGGCCGATCCGCTCGCCCGGGCGGATCGTCAACGAGACATGGTCCAGCCCGCCCGATCCGCGCCCGTAGTGGTGGCTGACGTCCTCGTAGCGGATCTCGCCGCGGGTCAGGGCCAGCGGCGCGGCGCCGGGCGCATCGGTGACGGTCTGCGGCACGGCAAGGCTTTGCAGACCCTCGCGGATCGTGCCCAGATGCTCGAAATAGCGGACCGTCATCCACATCAGCCAGCCGGTCATCGTGTTCAGCCGCAGCGCCATGGCGACGGCGGCGGCGACCTCGCCGACAGACAGCCGCCCGTCCGACCAGAGCCACAGCGCAGGGCCCACGACGAAGAGCAGCGCGGCGGAGTTGAAGACCGCCAGCGCCCCCTGCTGCGCCGCGAAAAGACGCATCAGCCGGGCAAAGCGCAGGTGCAGCCGCGCGATGGCGCTGCGGGCAAAGCCTTCCTCGCGCTCGGCATGGGCGAAAAGCTTGACCGATTCGATGTTGGCGTAGCTGTCGACGATCCGCCCGGTGACCCGGCTTTTCGCGTTGCTGAACCGCTCTGAGGCCTCGCCCGCCTGCGGCGCGAACCACAGCACGAAGGCGATGTAGAGCACGATCCAGCAGGCCAGCGGCAGCGCCAGCCAGGGGCTGAAGCCGATCAGCACGATCAGCGTCACGATGGCAAAGACCGCGCCTTGCCAGAAGGCCTCGAAACACAGGAAGACACCGTCCTCGACCGCCGCGCCGACCTGCATGACGCGGTTCGACAGCCGCCCGGCGAAGTCGTTCTGGAAGAAGACGACGGGCTGACCCAGCAGGTGCCGGTGCGCGCGCCAGAGGGTCTGCGCCAGCAGGTTGGTCGAGATGCCCGAGAACAGGATCATCGCGTTCAGCGCCACGACGAGGGGGCGCAGCACCAGCAGCAGCAGTGCCGCGCCAACGAGTTCCATCCCATTCTCGGCCCAGAAGCTGTCCGGCCCGGCGGCCATCAGGTCCACGAGGCGCCCGCCGTACCAGATCAGCGCCAGTTCCAGCACCGCGACGCCCAGCCCCGCGAGGGAGGCAAGGATCAGGATCCGCCGCAGCGGCGCCAGATGCGTGCGCACGAAGCCGGTCGCCGTGCGCGGCGGCGTCGCCGCCTCGTAGGGGGCGAAGGGATCGACCTGATCCTCGATCCAGCGGGCGACGGGGCCGCGCGCGGCCCGTCTGACACGTCCCAACATTATTCCGCTGCCTCCGCACCAAGGAACCCGCCCGACTGCCGCGCCCAGAGACGGGCATAAAGGCCGCCCTCCTCCAGCAGCGCGCCATGCGGGCCATCTTCGACGATGCGCCCGCCTTGCATGACGATGACGCGGTCCATCCGGGCGATGGTCGACAGCCGGTGCGCGACGGCGATCACCGTCTTGCCCTCCATCATCCGGTAGAGCGTCTCCTGAATCGCGGCCTCGACCTCCGAATCCAGCGCCGAGGTCGCCTCGTCGAGGATCAGGATCGGCGCATCCTTCAGGATGACACGGGCCAGCGCGATCCGCTGCCGCTGCCCGCCGGACAGCTTCACGCCCCGCTCGCCCACCTGCGCGTCGTAGCCGCGCCGCCCCTGCGCATCCTCGAGGGTCAGGATGAAGTCATGCGCCTCGGCCTTGCGGGCGGCGGCGATGACCTCATCCTCGCTGGCATTGGGCCGGCCATAGAGGATGTTGTCCCGGACCGAGCGGTGCAGAAGGCTGCTGTCCTGCTGCACCACGCCGATGGCCTGGCGCAGACTGTCCTGCGTGACATGGGCGATGTCCTGCCCGTCGATGGCGATCACGCCACGTTCCGCGTCGTAGAACCGCAAAAGCAGCTTCACCAGCGTCGACTTGCCCGCCCCCGAGGGGCCGACGAGGCCGACCTTCTGGCCCGGCGCGATAGACAGGTCGATCCGCTCCAGCCCGCCGGTCTCGCGCCCGTAGCGATGGGTCAGCCCCTCGATCGTGACCGCGCCGCGCGGCACGTCGAGCGGGCGCGCGCCGGGACGGTCGAGCAGGGTCACCGGCTGGGCAATCGTCTCCATACCCTCGGCGACGACGCCGAGGTTGCGGAAGAAGGTCGAGACGGCCCACATGATCCAGCCGGTCATCGCGTTCAGCCGCAGGCACAGCGCGGTCGCCGCGGCGACCACGCCGACGCTGGCCGAGCCGATGGACCACAGCCAGATCGCCCAGCCCACGACGCCGACGATCAGCAGCCCGTTCAACAGAACGAGCGAGCCGTCCATGATGGTGAAAAGCCGCATCTCGCCCTGGTTGGTGCGGCGCGCGTTCTCGATCGCCTCGTGGGCGTAGTCGACCTCGCGCTGGTGATGGGCGAACATCTTCACCGAATGGATGTTGGTGTAGCTGTCCACGACGCGCCCCGTGACCTGGCTGCGCGCGTCCGAGGCCGCCTCGGAGGCCGGGCCGACCCGGCGGATCGTCCAGCGCAGAAGGCACAGGTATAGGCCCAGCCAGACCGCCATCGGGATCAGCAGCCGCGCATCCGCGTCCAGCAGCAGCACCGCGGCGCCGATGACATAAGCCATGGCGAAGGTGATCGCGTCGAACATCTGGAACACCGCCTCGCCGGCGGCGGGCGGGGTCTGCATGATCCGGTTGGCGATGCGCCCGGCAAAGTCGTTCTCGAACCAGCCGACGGACTGGCGCAGCACGTGCCGATGCGCCCGCCAGCGCACGATGGTGGCAAAGTTCGGCACGATTGAATTGTTCAGCAGCGCCACGTTGCACAGCTGGATCGCGGGCCGCAGGATCAGGATGAACAGCGCCACGGCGATCAGCTCGGCCCCGTGGGCGCGCAGCACCTCGGAGGGATCGCCGGCCAGCAGGTTCACGAGGCGGCCCATGTAGGCCAGCAGCCAGATCTCGATGGCCGCGACGATCACCGCCGTGACGGCGGCGGCGGCGAAGACGCGGCGAAAGGGCCGCATGTACTGGCGCAGGAACGGCCAAAGCCGCGTCGGCGGGCGATCCGTTTCGTCATAGGGGACGTAGGGATCGACGAGGGTTTCGAACAGGCGGAACACGGGCGGAAGGCTCTCAAAGAAAGGAATGGCGGCGCGTTGGATGCAGGCGGCGGGACAAGATCCGGGCCACCAGGAACGGGATCTGTCCGGTCAAAGCCGGTGCTTGATAAACCCGTTATCCATGCGCGATTCCTCCTTTGGACGGATTTGGCTTACACCCGGCTGCTGCAGCTGTCACCCCTCTTGGCCGCGCCGGCGCCGAGGCGGCGATTGACAGGCCGTCGGGTGGCGCCTAACAAATACCCGACAAGTTTTGTCTGATACGGCGTGGCACCCAGTGCCGCCCCGCCGGGTCCGGAGGCGCCGGCATGACCAAGCAGCACAGTTTCCCCGCCGATCAGGGCCTGCCGGCCGATGCCCTCGGCCAGCCCGTCCTTCTGGGCCGCAGCTTCGGCCGGGTGACGCAGGCGCATGCAGGCTCTCTCGAGCATTTCGCGCAGGCGGGCCTCCCCCGGACCGAAGAGGACCTGATCGGCGCCTTTCCCTTCGCCCGCGGCGCGCCGGGCCATCTCTATGCCACCGCGCCGGAGGCGATGCCCGACCGGCGCGACGCGCCGCCGGCGCTATGCGCACCGCCCGTCCCGGTCCCCGAGCCCGCGCTCTATGGCGAGGCGGTGCGCAGCCTCGCCGCGCGGATCCGCCAGGGCGGGCCGCTGAAAAAGGCCGTGCTCGCCCGCATGCTCGAGGTGCGGACCGATCGCCCGCTCGACCCCCTGCAGGTGGCCCTGCGGCTTTGCGAGGATCCCGACATCACCGGCTACTGCTTGCCGCTGCCGCCACGCGGGGCCGGCGCGCGCTGGCTGGTCGGCGCCACGCCCGAACTGCTGCTGGACAAGCGGGGCGCCGCCATCCGCTCGCATCCCTTCGCCGGCTCCGCCCAGCGGTCGGAAGACCCTGCGCAGGACCGCGCCGCCGCCGGGGCCCTCGAAGCTTCGGCCAAGGACAGGGCCGAGCATCGGCTGGTGGTCGAGTACATCCACGACATCCTCGCCCCTCATTGCCGCCACCTGTCGGTGCCGAAGGGGCCGGCGCTGCACCGAACAGCCTCGCTCTGGCACCTCGGCACCTTGATAGAGGGCGAGCTGGCGGATCCCGAGACCCCCTGCCTCGCGCTTCTGGCCGCGCTGCACCCGACCCCCGCTGTCGCCGGCCAGCCGCTGGCCCCCGCGCTCGACAGCATCGGCGCGGCAGAGCCCTTCGAGCGGGAGTTCTACGCCGGAACGCTGGGGCGGGTGACAGCGCAGAACGACGGCACATGGTACGTCACCCTGCGCTGCGCGATCATCGAGGGCTGCCTCGCCCGCCTCTTCGCCGGGGCCGGCATCGTCGGCGCCTCCGACCCTGTCTCCGAGATCGCCGAGACCTCGGCCAAGTTCACCGCGATGTGCCGCGCACTCGGCCTCGATACCCCAGATTGACCCACGAAGAGGCGTCCCCTTGGCCCTGCCGACGATCCCCGACTACCCGCTGCCGACCAATCTGCCCGCCCCGCGCGCGCCCTACGCCTTGCAGCCCGGCCGGGCCGCGCTGCTGATCCACGACATGCAGCGCTACTTCTGCGCCGCCTACGGGCCTGACGCGCTGGAGCGTGACGCCTCCCCCCTCGCGCAGGCCGCGCAGGGCATCGCGCGGATCGCGGCGGCGGCGCGGGTAGCGGGGATGCCGGTCTTCTACACCGCGCAGAAGGGCGACCAGTTCCGCCCCGACCGCGGGCTGCAGGCCGATCTCTGGGGGCCGGGCATGCAGGCGATCCCCGAGCATGAGGCGATCATCGCCCCGCTCGCCCCCGAGGCCGGCGACATCACCCTCGTGAAGCATCGCTACAGCGCCTTTCAGCGCTCCAACCTCGAGAGGCTGCTCAGGGCGCGGGGGCGGGATCAGCTCGTGATCACCGGCATTTATGCCCATATCGGCTGCCTCGCCACGGCGGCGGAAGCCTTCCAGCGCGACGTGGAGCCCTTCTTCGTCGCCGATGCCCTCGCCGATTTCTCGCGCGAGCGGCACGAGATGGCGGTCAATTGGGTCGCCTCCTGCGCCGGGGTGCCGCTGAGCGTGGCGCAGGCCACGGCGCGGATCGAGGGCGCGTGATGCAGCTGACGGGGTTCGAAGGACAGGCCGCCTTCGTCGCGGGCGCCGGCGGCGGCGTCGGCCGCGCCGTCACCGCCCTGCTGGCCGAGGCCGGGGCGCGCGTCATGGCGACCGACCTGCCGGGCGTCATGGGGGACGCGCCGCAAAGACCGGGCGTGACATGGGCCCCGCTCGACGTCACCGACGCCGAGGCCGTCGAGGCCGCGCTCGAGGCTGCTGAGCAGGCCTTGGGGCCGATCCGGCACGGCATCTTCTGCTCCGGCATTCTGCAGACACAATCGCTTCTGGACACCAGCGCCGAGGATTGGCGCCGCGTCATCGAGGTGAACCTGACGGGCGGCTTTACTGTCTGCACCGCGCTGGGGCGGCGCATGGCGGCGCAAGGCGCGGGCGGAATCGTCGCCGTCGGCTCGAACGCTGCGGGCATCCCGCGCCTCGGCATGGGCGCCTATCCGGCCAGCAAGGCCGGGCTGCACATGCTTATCCGCTGCCTCGGGCTGGAGCTGGCGCCGCATGGCGTGCGCTGCAACATCGTCGCCCCCGGCTCGACCCTGACGCCGATGCTGAGGGGGATGTGGGCCGATCCCTCGGGCGCCGAGGCGACGATCGCCGGCAACCTCGCGACCCACAGGACCGGCATCCCGCTGGGCAAGCTGGCCCGGCCCGAGGATATCGGCCAGAGCGTGCTCTTCCTGCTGTCGGACCAGGCCGGCCATGTCACCATGGCCGATCTCTACGTCGACGGGGGCGCCACGCTTCGGGGCTGAGGCGCGGCCGCGCAGCGGGCGCCCGGCGGCACGGGGCTCGATGCCCCGCGCCGCCGGCCCCCCTTTCAGGGCAGGGCCAGCAGGGCCTGTCGGTCCAGCGCAAAGCCAGAGGCGATCCAGGCCTCTTCCAACTGCTTCAGACGCGCGCCCAGCGCCGCCCCCTGCCAGTCCGGCATCAGGTCCTTCGCGGCTATCGGGAATTCCGCCCCTGCCCCGGTCTTCGCCGCCTCCGCGGCCTCGCCCGGCAGTTCGCGCCCCTCCATCGCCGCGCGCACCGCCAGCGCGTCGAGGCCATCCGCGGCGCCCAGCCTGTAGCCCAGCGCCAAGGGGCTATCGACGCCCGAGGCGCCCTCACGCAGCCGATCCAGCCGGGCAGCCTGCGCCTTCGACAGCCGCAGCATCGTCTCGGGCTCCTGCCCGCCGATCATCGCCAGCCGCCGGAGCGGATCGGGCGCACGCCCGACCGATTGTTCCACGTGAACCAGAACCGCCAGCGCACTGCCCCCGGCGCCGGGCAGGATCTGCCCCAGCGCCCCGCAGCGCGCCATGGAGGCCAGCGCCGGCGCCGGATCGGGCGCGGCCAGCAGCTTGAGCAATTCCGCCCCCACCCGCTCCTTCGAGAGGGCGGCAAGATCCTCGACCGCCTCGGCGCAGGCGGCGAGGCCATCGACGTCGATGCCGCTGCCGGTATCGCCGTACCAGGCGTAGAACCGGAAGAAGCGCAGGATGCGCAGGTGATCTTCCGCGATGCGCGCGGCCGGATCGCCGATGAAGCGGACATGCCGCGCCTGAAGGTCGGGCAGGCCGCCAAGCGGGTCGTGGATCACCCCGTCCGATGCGGCATATAGCGCGTTCATCGTGAAATCGCGCCGCGCGGCATCCTGCGCGATGTCATCGGTGAAGGCGACGCGGGCCTTGCGGCCGAAGGTCTCGACATCGCGGCGGAAGGTCGTGACCTCCACCGGCTCGCCATGGGCGACGACGGTGACGGTGCCATGCGCGATGCCCGTAGGCACCGGCTTCAGCCCCGCAGCCTCGGCCAGGGCGACGACCTCTTCGGGGCGGGCGTCGGTGGTGAGGTCGAGGTCGCTGACCGGCGCGCCGATCAGCGCGTTGCGCACGCAGCCCCCAACGAAGAAGGCCCGGTGTCCCGCCGCCTCCAGCATCCCCGTCACCGCCCGCGCGGGCGGCGCGGTCAGCCAGGGGGCGGTCAGTTGCGGCACCCCTAGCGGCATCTGTCCATCCGCTCCGCCAGGCCCTTCAGCATGCGCGCCGTCGCGCCCCAGATGTAGTTCGGTCCCCATGGCACCACGACGTAGCGTCGCATCGCGCCCTGCCAACGGCGGCCGTCGATGCGGTAATTGGCGGGATCGGCCAGATGGGCCAGCGGCACGGTGAAGATCTCGGCCACCTCGCCCGGCTCGGGCCGCCCCTCGAAGGGGCCCTCCAGCAGCGCCAGAACGGGCGTGATGCGAAAGCCGGTGACGGTGACGTGCTGCGGCAGGGTGCCCAGCACCTGTGGCAGCCCCCGCGGCAGGCCGATCTCCTCTTCCGCCTCGCGCAGGGCGGCGGCGACGGGTCCCTCGTCCTCGGGTTCGACCTTGCCGCCCGGAAAGGCGATCTGCCCGGGATGATGCTTGAGCAGCGGAGAGCGCTTGGTCAGGATCACCTCGGCCCGCCCGGCCTGCCGCACCACGGCGATCAGCACCCCGGCCTCGCGCGGGGGCCGCGGCGCAGCCTGCGCGGGCGCGGGGTTCAGCTCCCAGTCGGACGTGCCGCTACCGGGCGCATCGAGCGCCCGGCGCAGCCAGCCTTCGACAGGGTCCGGGGCGGTGTCAGTCATTCCCGCCCGCGGCATCCGGGCCCTCGGTCGCCTCGAACCCGAGCGTCGCGGGATCGAACTCGTAATGGGCGCCGCAGAACTGGCAGTCGGCGGTGACGATCCCCTCGTCCGTGGTCATCGTGGCGATGTCCTTGGCCGAGTAGATCGACAGGCTCTGCCGCACCTTTTCCGCCGAGCAGGAGCAGCCGAAGGCCACCGGCTGCGCGTCGAAGACGCGCGGCGTCTCCTCGTGGAACAGCCGCACCAGCAGTTCGGTCGGGGTGACCGAGGGGCCGATCAGCTCGAGCGCGTCGACCGTGTCCAGCAGCATGTTGGCGCGGGTCCAGTTCTCGCCGTCCTCGCCCTCGAGGATGTCGTCCGAGGCCAGAAGCCCGTCCTCGCCCGATCCGCCCTCGCCGCCCTTCATCAGGGGACTGGCCTTGGGCATGTGCTGCAGCATCACGCCGCCGGCGCGCCAGCCCTCGGGCTGACCCGGCACCTGGCTGCGCCCGAAGCTGAGCGAGAAGCGTGTCGGCAGCTGCTCGGACTGGGCGAAATAGGTCTCGGCGCAGGAGGCGAGGCTGCCGCCGGCGATCGGCGTGATCCCCTGGTAGGGCGCCATGCCCTCGCCCTGGTCGATCAGGATCGCGAAGTAGCCCTTGCCGATCAGGTCGAAGGGATCGCCCTGGTCGCCCAGGCGGTCGGCGTCGTAGCTGGCCCAGGCGCGGATGCGCGCAGGCTCGCCCTCGGCGGTGGGGGCGTAGTAGTCGGTCGCGATCAGCCGCGCCGGCCCGTCGCCGCGCACCTGCAGCGACAGCTTCCAGCGCAGCTTCATGGTCTGGCCGATCAGCGCGGTCAGCAGCGTCATCTGCGCCACCAGCGACTCGATCTGGGCGGGATAGTGGTGCTGCTGCAGAACGCGGTCGATCACCCCGTCGAGGCGGGCGACGCGGCCACGGATGTCGGATCGGTCGAGCTGGAACGGCAGCACCGTGTCGTCCCAGGCAATGCGGGCGCCAAGGCTCATGGGCTTTCCTTGCGGGTCGGGGATGTGGTTTACTGGCGCGATGTAGGGACTGAACGGCAGGGGGAAAAGGGGGCATGATCAGGCGCTACGGTGAGACGCCCCGCCCGGGGCAGGTCTATCGCCGCCGTCCGGGGGTCTATGCGATCCTGCCGATGCGGGGCGGGCTGCTGCTGACGGCGCAGATGCCGGGGCCGGATCTGCAGCTGCCCGGCGGTGGTATCGACCCGGGCGAAAGCCCGCTGCGCGCCCTGCACCGCGAGGTGATGGAAGAAACCGGCTGGCGCATCGCGGCGCCGCGCCGGCTGGGCGCCTTTCGCCGCTATGTCTGGATGCCGGAATACGGTCTCTGTGCGGAAAAGCTGTGCCACGTCTACCTCGCCCGGCCCGTTCGCGCGCATGGCCTGCCGACCGAGGCGGGGCATGTGCCCTTCGTCGCGCCGCTCGAGCTGGCGGCCGAGATGCTGGGCAATGCCGGCGACAGGGCCTTCGTCGCCGCCTTCGCCCGGCAGTCCGCGTCCCGCTAGCCTGCGGCGCGGGTCCAGCGGATCAGCGCCAGTTCCTCGGCCTCGGCATCTTCCTTGCGGGCGCGCTCCTGCGCCTCGGCCCGCTGGGCCGAGAGGCGCGCCATCTCGTAGGTCTTGACCTGGCGAAACCCCTCGCGCACGCCGTCTTCCAGCCCCTCGGCCTCGGCCTCGGCGCGGGTGGCCGCGGCCTCCAGCGCGGCGACCTCGGCCCGCACGGCGCGCATGTAACCGGGCAGATAGGCGGCCGTCTCGAGGTGCAGGTCCTGCGTCTCCTCCTGCATCCGCGCGACCAGCGCCGCCCCGCCGCGCCGCTTTTCGGCGGCCTCGGCGCGCAGGGCCGCAAGGCGGCGCGCCTCGCCCTCCATCTCCTGCCGGGCCAGCCGCTCAAGCAGGCTCAGCGCGCGCTGACGGGATCGGGCCATCAGCGCGCCGGGGCCTGCGGCAGGGCAGGCGCCTCTGTGGGCTCCGGCACCGCCCCCTCGTCAAGCGCGAGCAGCCGCGCGCGCATCTGGACGAGGATCGCCTCCGGCAGCGGATGGGCCGCCTCGGGCGGCGTCACGGGGCTGGGCCGCGGGCCCGGCGCGGCGGCCCCCGCCGCCTGAGGGCCCGCCAAGGCCGGGCCGCCTGCCAGACCCGCGATCAGGCCCGCCGCGGCCAGCGCCCTCATGGTGCCGGAAGCGCCTTTTGCGCGGCCTCGACGGTGTAGAAGTCCGGCTGCTTCGCCGACGGGATGCTGCCGCGCCCGATCTCGACGCAGATGTTCGGCGGGTGGTTCGCCACGACGGCGACGAAGATGTCGCGGATGATCATGTAGAAGGCGCCTTCCTCCTCCTCGATCTGGCGCAGGCGCATGCTGATCGGCTGCACCAGGCAATAGGCGAGGAAGACGCCGAGGAAGGTGCCGACAAGGGCGCCGCCGATCATCGCGCCAAGGATCTCGGGCGGCTGGTCGATCGAGGACATGGTCTTGATCACCCCCAGCACCGCGGCGACGATGCCCAGCGCGGGAAGACCGTCGGCCATGATCTGGATCGCCGAGGCGGTGGCGAGCCTTTCCTTGTGATGCTTCTTGATCTTGCGATTCAGCACGTCCTCGGTCGCGAAGGGATCGTCAAAGCTCATGGAGAGCATGCGGAAGCTGTCGGTAATCAGCTCCAGCGCGAAGGAATCGGCCATGATCCTTGGGTAGCGGGCGAAGATCTCGCTGGTCTGCGGATGCTCGACATGCTCGTCCAGCGCCAGGATGCCCTTGACCTTGTAGAGGCGCGCCAGCTCGAACATCAGGTTCAGAAGCTCGGTGTAATCCTCCGCCTTCCAGCGCGGCCCCTTCAGGACCTTGAAGAGACCGGCGACGGATCCGCGCAGGATGCCGAAGGAATTGGCGATGACGAAGGCGCCCAGCGCCGCGCCGACGATCATCATCCCCTCGAAGGGCAGCGCGTGCAGGACGATGTCCAGCTTGCCGCCAGAAAGAATGAAGCCGCCGAAGACCAGCCCGAAGGCCAGGGCGATCCCGAGGACCAGGGTCATGTTTACCGTTCCAAATACACAATGCTCTGACAGCAGTATTCTTGCAGCATTGACGATATACCATGTAAAGACAAGTATAGTTTACGGCGAGATTGGCATCTCGTCTGCGCCGATGAGGGACCCATGACCGAGACCGCGGACCGCCTGGCCTTTTTCCTGGACGAAACGGATCTGCGCGGGCTTCACCCGGGCTGGCCGCAGGGGGTCAAGCTCGTCCTCTGCGTCGAAGAGGCCGCGTCGCAGGCGGCGCCTGCCTTCGTGCTGTACCACGAGGACGAGGTCGAGCAGGTGCTGCGCCGCGTCTCCGATGTGCTGGACCGGCCCGCGGGCAGCTTCGCCGTCGTGCCCGAGGTCGAGGGCCATCCGACCCGCCGCGTCCTCTATTCCGAAGAGCAGCAGCTTCTGGCGCATCTCGCGGCGAACGACCGGCTGGGCGAGTTGGCGCAGGACTACCTCATCAACTACCGCTTCGCGCTGGAAGAGGGGCTGGACCCAGCCCAGGTGACGCTGGCGCCGCAAAGGCCGGTCCCGACCGACCGCGCCGATCCTCGGCCCGCGGAAAGGCCCGAGCCCCCCGCACCGGAGCCGGAGGTCGAAAGCGCATGGGCCCCGCTGGGCGCGCGGGACGGCGAGGTGCTGTACCTCGAGGGCCGACTGACCCGCGATGGCGACACGGTGCTGCTGGCGATCGGGCCGGTGACGGCGCAGACACCGATCGTCTGGACCCAGTCCCTCGCCTTCCGGGAGGATTTCCGCAGCTTCCTGCTGCCGCCGGACCTCGCCCGCGGGGCAGAGGCGCAGTGGATCGGCTTTCCGGCAGACCGCCTGCCCCCCGCCATGGCGGCCCTGCTCGAGCGCGGCTGTGCTGCGCGGCTGACGCTTTCGGGCCGCGGGCTGCTGGTCGCGCCCGACCTGCCCTCGGGCAGCCAGGCACCCGCCCCGGCCCTTCCCGCGCCCGCCACGCCCAAACCGGCATCCAAACGCCCTCGCTGGGCCGGCCTCGCCGCCGCCTGCGTGCTGGCCGGCGTCGCCGGGATGGCGACACGCCTTCCCGCCGCCGATGTGACGCAGGCCCCGGCACCGACGCCCGTCGCGGCGGAGTGATGGCGGGCGAGGATTGGCAAGGAACAATCCTCTATTCTTCAGAGTTTGTTAACCAATCTGTATAATATTACTTGTCAGTTCATGTCTGACAGCTTTGACCGACCCATCATGCCCGCCTCTGCCGCCCCAATCCCAGCGAGACTTCGCCAAGGCCATGGCCTGATTCCCATGGCTGGCGGCGTCATCTTGGACGGCGGCCGCCTGTGGCGCGATGCCATCGCCGCTGACGAGGACGGCCTGACCAAGGGATCGGATACCGGTCGAAGCATATCGGCTCAGAAAGAGCCTTCTGTTCGGGTGCACAGGGCAGGGCCGAGGCCATCAATCCTTGACGACCAAGGACCCTGTCGACATTGTGGCAATTTCTTGACATAGATAATCAGACGTTTACTCAGTGCATTCAATTCTTAGCCAAAGCCGGGGATGGTCCATGACCAATACGGATCGCGATACGGATATCATTGCTGAAATCGTTGCCGCCTATGCGGCGCGCCCCGATGTCGGGCCCGACGAGATCGTCGAACTGCTGTCCAAGCTGCGCCAAGAGGTCGGCGGCAAGCCGGTCGAGGCCGCCCCTGCCCCCGCGCCCGCCGCGCAGAAGCCGGTCCCGGCCATGCCGATCGAGCGCGCGGTGACCGAGGATCGCATCTACTGCCTGTGCTGCGGCAAGGGCTTCAAGATGCTCAAGCGCCACCTCGGCTCCGAGCACGGGCTGACCGAGGCTGCCTACCGCCAGATGTTCGACCTTCCCGACGACATGCCGCTGGTCGCCCCCAGCTACAGTCGCAGGAAGGCCGATTACGCCAAGCAGGCCGGCTTCGGCAAATATGACCGCGCCGCCCAGCAGGCCGAGGCGCAGCGCGTCCCCGGCGAGAACATGGCCTAGGCCGCAGCGCTTAACACTTTGGTAACCCTCGGCTGCCACTTCGGCTCCGAAGGGGATCGCGATGCAACGCAACAGGCCGATCATCATCCGCCGCACCGAAGAGGACGGCCACGAGCATCACCATCATGGCGGTGGCTGGAAGGTGGCCTACGCCGACTTCATGACGGCGATGATGGCCTTCTTCCTGATCATGTGGATCATCACCGCCTCGGACGAGAAGCAGCTGCACAGCCTCGCGGAATACTTCACGCCGAGCATCGTCTTCGCCGATGGCGCGGGCAGCGGCCTGCTGCCCGACGAGGCCGCGGAAGCGGAGGATAAGGCCCCCGCCGATGCGGAAGGCCGCGAGGGGCAGCCGCTCTCGCCGAGCTTCGGCGCGGAAAGCCCGCTCCGGGTCTTCGACAGCCGCCTGCGCGAGCAGCCGGCGACCCCGCAGGAGGAGGCGGCGGAGCAGCCCGCGGGGACGGAAGACGGCCAGGAGCAGGCGGCAGAGCGCCAGGAGCGGCTGACCGAGATCGCCAGAGACATCTTCGAGGCCGTCGCGGCCCAGCCCCGCCTCGCGGATCTCGCCCAGAACTTGCGCTTCGCGGTGACCGAAGAGGGCCTTCAGATCGAAGTCGTCGACGATGCCGGGCGGTCGATGTTCCCCTCCGGCAGCGCGGTGATGGAGGCGACGACGCGCGCGCTCCTCTCCGAGATCGGCGCGGCGATCAGGGCGCTCCCCTATCCGATCGAGGTCACGGGCCATACCGACGCCGTCCCCTTCAGCGGGGGATCGCGGCGGGACAACTGGGCTCTTTCGGCCGATCGGGCCAATGCCACCCGGCAGGCGCTGACCAGAGCGGGGGTTGATTCGGGCCGATTCGGCCGAATCAGCGGCCTTGCCGCGACGCAACCTCTGGATCCAGTACGCCCCGAGGCGCCCGAGAACCGGCGCATCGGCATCCTGCTTCGGGATGGCACGAAAGATGCTGTCGCGCAGGGCGCGCCGGAGGCACGCTGACCCGCAAGGCGAAGCGGATTGTCACAACATCCGGTTGCAGCCCCCCGGCCTGTTGCCTTTCCGCGTCATGGGTCGATCCGCGACATAATAGATGCCATCGCCAGGTTTGCCCGTGCAATTGTTTTGCGTACAGTTCTTTTCACAGCAGGTAAAAACCGTAGCCGAAGGTTACATCGACCATGACGATTGGCCCCCTTCTCGAGCTGGTGTGGCAAGGTGCCCTCCGGCCGTCGAGCGGCGCTGCAGAGCAGCGCGCCCAGCGGATGCTCGAGGCGGTTCTGCCCGTCAGGACCATCAGCCTCACGGCATCGCGCGGCATGACGGCGGCCTATGTCCAGCCCGAGAATATCGAGCTGATGCCGGCGCTGTCGCTTGGCGATGTCCTTGCCGAAGAGCTTGACCTCGAGGTGCCCTACGGCGCGCTCGTGGCCATCGCGCCCGCGAATTTGGCGGCCAGCCCTGACGACGAGGCTCTGTCCCGCCGCACCGGCATGGTGCTGGGCGAGGCGCTGCTGGGCGCCATGGAGCGGGGCGCCTTCCCGCTGGCCCACGAGGGCGAATCGCTGGACATACTGGCCTGCGCCTATGGCGCGCTGGCCGGCGGCCCCGAGGCGCAGCGCAGCGGCCTTGTCGCAGGCGCGTTCAGAGCCGGCCTCGCGGCGTCCCTCTCGCGGCACCCGGCCTGCGACCAGCAAGTCGCGGCGGTCGGCACTGCCCGGGACGCCGCAACTGACCCCCGGGCCACCCGCCCCTTCCTCGACATGCACGAGTTGGGCGCGGCGCCGGAAGCGGCGCAGGTGCTGCCGGACCTGCTTCGCTGCGAGGCAGGACTGGATCACGAGGCCTGGATGGCGATGCTGTCGAAGACGGTCTGCGCGGCCCTCGCGGACGGCACCGCCCCGGCCCTGTCCCGCCGCGGCTTCTAGGCCACGGCTTAACCCGCCCGTAACCAAGAAATTCTTCCAAAACGACGCCGGTTGTGGTCATCTATTCTTGTGATAGCAAGGATAGATGGATGATCGCGACCAGCCATCGGGCGGCGCTGAACGAGCCGATGCTCGCCCCCGATGCGGAGCGCGCCGCGATCTGCGCCTGGCAGGACCACCGCGACCCGCGGGCGCTCGAGCTTCTTCTGCGCAGCCATGCCCGGCAGGCTTGGTCCCAGGCCGCCCGCTGGTCCGATACGCCGAGCCAGCTCGAGGATCTGGTCGCGGAAGGCATGATCGGCCTGATGCGCGCCGCGGATCGCTTCGACCGGGCGCTGGAAGTCCGATTCTCGACCTATGCCGCCTGGTCGGTCATGACCTGCGTCACCGCCGCGATCGCCCGCGTGAAGACGGTGATCGACATCCCCGCGCGCACCTACATCGACGCCCGGATGGGCCGACTGACGGGCGAGGAGGCCGACCTGGCGCGGCTGGTCCTGCAAGAGCCCATCGCCCTCGACACCCCCACCTCGGACGGGGCGCCGACGCCCTCCGAGCGGCTGGCCTCGCTCGAACTGACGCCGGAGGAGCGTGTCACCGCCAACTCCTCTGCCGCGGCTCTGGCCCGGCTGCTGAACGCGGCGATGGAGGAGCTGAGCGAGGAGGAGCGCGTGATCATCACCCGCCACAAGTTGCAGGGCGAGGACCGCGACGCGATCGCCGCCGATCTCGGGATCACCCGCGCGCGCCTGCGCCAGCTGGAAGGGCACGCGCTGACGGTCCTGCAGCGGCGGCTGATCGCGCTGGGGTTCACAAGGGCGATGCTGCAATGATCGCGCCGCTGTTGCAGATGGCGCGCTTGCCCGCGTCCGAGGCTGCCCCCGACCCCGCCGCCGCGCCGGATGGCTTTGCCGCGCTCCTGGCCCTGACCCCGCAGACCGGGCCCGCGCCGCAGGCGCCCCCCGCCCCCGCCCCTGCCGAAGTCCTGGCCGAGACCATCGCCGCCCTGCGCGAGGTGATCGAAGCGCGGCTGGAGCAGGCCGAGAGCCCGGAGGAGGCCGCGGTGATCGCCGGGCAGGGGCAGGCGCGCCTCGCGACCCTGCTTCAGGACTTCGACGCGGTCCATGGCACCGCCTTCGCGGCCTTGCTGCAGGAAGAGGCTGCCTTGCAGGAGGGCGCCGATCCCCAAGACGGCCTCCCCGCCCTTTTCGACCGGGCCGGCGCCCTGCTGACGGAGCCCGCACAGCCCGCCGACCTCGCAGGTCCAGCGCCCGCCGGGCATATGGCCGTGCCTCCCCTGCCGGGCCCAAGGCCCTCGGCACAGTGGAGTATCGAAGCGCCGCTGCACCCGGGATCCGGGGTGCCTGCCCGAGCGGAGCCCAAGCCCTCGGCGCAACCGGACCTCGCGCTTCAGGCACCTACCGCCGTCGAGCAACTCTCTGCTTCGCCGCCGCAGGCCGCCGCGCCGCAAAGCCTTCCCCTGCAAGCCCAGCCCCTGCAGACCCAGCCCCTGCAAGCCCTGAGCCAGCCGCCCGCGGCAGCGCAGCCGCCGCACCCCCCCGAGGCGCCGCCGATCCCCACGCAGATCGCCGAGCCGCTGCGCCGGCTGAGCCACGAGGAGGAGCGGACCCGGGTCGAGTTGATGCCCAAGGGCCTCGGCAGCATCGAGATCGAGGTTCACCGCGCCGAGGATGGGCGGCTTCAGGTCGTGCTGCGCGCCGACAACTCCGCCACCCTCGCGGCCCTGCGCGGGGATCGCGAGGGGCTTCTGGGCGCGCTCGGCCAGAGCGGGATCACCGATGCAGACCTCGGCTTCGGCAGCTTCTCGGATCCCCGCCGCGGCGGGCAGACCCGGCGCGAGGCCAGCCCCCGCGACGCAGCGCCCCTGCCCTTTGCCGGCGCCGCGCCCCTGACCCCTGAAGCCCCCGCTTCGGCGCCGCGGACAACCGCGGGCCGCATCGACATCATCACCTGAGGACGGACATGGCCATCGACAGCATCACCCCGACCGGCGCCCCGACCGTTGCAAGCGCGGCGAAAAGCCAGATCTCGGCCGATTACGAAAGCTTCCTGACGCTGCTGACCGCGCAGATCCAGAACCAGAACCCGCTGGAGCCGATGGATTCGACCACCTTCGTCTCGCAGCTCGCGCAGCTGAGCCAGGTGGAGCAGGCGGTGCAGACCAACACCAACCTCGAGGAGATCGCATCGCAGCTGGCGCAGGCCGGCGCCCTGTCGGGGGTGCAGATGCTGGGCCGCGAGGTCAGCACCGCGACGGAGGCGCTGGTGCTGGAGGATGGGACGGCCACCTACGACTACCGGCTTGCCGCACCGGCGGCGCAGGTGACGGCCCGCATCCTGTCCAGCGACGGCACCCTCCTGCGCGAGTTGACCGACCTTGCGACCTCCGCCGAGGACCGCCACCGGATCGAATGGGACGGCCTCGATTCCGAGGGGCTTCCCGTTGTCGGCAGCGGCTTCACCATCAAGATCGACGCCCTCGATGCCGACGGGGCAGCGGTGGGCTACGCAGGCTTCGCAAGCGGGACGGTCACCGGCCTGACCTTCGCCGAGGGCGTGCCGGTGCTGGTCCTTGGCGACGGCACGAAGATCCCCGCGAGCCGCGTCGAGACGGTGAACTGACCGCCTAGCCGCGCGGCACCTCCTGGCTGTAGAGGCCCAGGACCAGCACCTCGGCCCCCTCCGCCAGACCCTCGGGCAATGCCGCGCGGATCGTGGCGCGCAGCGCGGCCTCGTCGATGGGATCACCGGCCAGCGCCGGCCCCTCTGCCGCGGCGGTCAGCGCGGCCAGGATGCCGTCGCGCAGCCGGACCTTGCCCCCGCGCAGGCGCGCCGCCTGCTGCGCATCGCGCGCCGCGAGGGCGAGATCGAGGACCACGTATCGGACGGCCTCCGGCTTCTGGACCGGCAGCGTCATCCGTCCGAGGTCGATCACCAGGCGCCCCTCAGCGGCTTTGGCGCGCGCCCCGTGCTCCACCGCCGGCGCAGCGCCCGCTTCGGCGGCATCCGGCAGAGCGGGACTGTCCGCGACCTCGGGGGGCGGGGGGGCAAGCAGCATGCCGCCCCCGTAGCCGGCCACGCCGGCAAGCAGCGGAAGGCCGATCAGCAGCACTAGGGTCGTCTTCATCGGCGGCCGGCTCCTTGTCATGGGGCTGCGCCCCCGCGCCTCAGAAGGGCAGGATCACGTCGAGCGCATCCTCGCCGTAGCCGCGGGTGACCTGCCGGCTCAGCTCTCCGCGGCCGCCGTAGGCGATCCGCGCTTCGGCGATCTTGTCGTAGGCGATGGTGTTGTCCATCCAGATGTCCTGCGGGCGGATGATGCCGGCGACGCGCAGCTCGCGCAGCTCTCCGTTCACCTTCACCTCCTGCCGCCCGGCGATCACCAGGTTGTCGTTCGGCAGCTTGCGCACCACCAGCGCCGCGATGCGCAGGTTGATCTCCTCGTCGCGGTTGATCGTGCCAAGCCCGCCCGTTGTCAGCGAGGCGTCGAGGTCGACGAGGTTTCCGCTGGGCAGATCCTCGGGGCCGACGCCGGGCAGCACCCGGTCGATCTGGCTGCCGTAGCCGAAGAGGCTGCCCAGCTCGAGGCCCGCGCCGCCCTGGCGGCTGCGGGCGGTGGCGTTGCGCAGGCTGGCGCCGTCGTCGATGTCGATGACGATGGTCAGGATGTCGCCGACCCGGCTGGCGCGCTGGTCGCCGAAAAAGCCGCTCGATCCCGTCTCCCACAGGCTCGCCGCCTCGGCCCGCTGCGGGATGCGCACCGGCTCGGGGTCCGGCATCGGCACCTGGATCATCGCCGCCTCGGGCACCGTTTCTGGCGTCAGGTCGAGGTTCGACAGGCTCGGGTCGCGGTTGAAAGCCGGAGAGGCGCAGCCGGCGAGCGTGCCGGCCGCCATGACAAGGGCGATGCGTTTCAAGGCCGGGTCTCCCGCGTGATTTCGACGAGGCCGTCGCTGACGGCGATGGCGGTGAGGGATGCATTGCTGACGAGGTTCACGACCCGCAGGTCCTGCCCGCGGTGGGCATCGGACATGGCGCGCCCCGGCGCTGTGAGTTCGAGCAGACCGTCGCTGTAGCGGATGCTGACGCGGTCGCCGCGGCCGATGACCAGCGGCTCGATCACCGATTGCGTCATCACCGGGCGCCCCTGCACCAGCACGCGGCGGACCTGCTTGCCCACCAGCGCTTCGGGATCGGTCACGGCGAAGGCGCCGACGCGGCCCAGCGGCAGGCGCAGGGTCTGAAGATCGGCCTCGGCGATGATCTCCTCGGGCAGCAGGCGCCGCGTGGGCACCGGCACCGGCACCGTCACCAGCGCAAGGCCGGTGACGCGCTGCACGGTGCCGCCGGGCAGCACCGCATCGGCGACGAACTGCCCCGTGCTCTCGTCCATCCAGAACTCTGCCAGCATGACCGCGTCCAGCGTCTCCTCGGTCTGCAGGGCGATGTCGAAGGCCGCCGTCTGGGGCAGCGCGGCGCCCAGCCGGTCGCGCGCGCGCTCCTCGACCAGCACCTCGAGCAGCTCGGCCCGGGCCGCGGACGGGGTGACCAGCGCCGTGAGCACCAGCATGAACAGAAGCGGGAAGACCGCCGCCCCGCGGCTCATTTGATCTGGTTCGCCGAGGTCAGCATCTGATCCGCCGTCTCGATCGCCTTGGAGTTCATCTCGTAGGCCCGCTGCGCCGAGATCAGGTCGGTGATCTGCTGGATGATGTTGACGTTCGATCCCTCGAGGTGGCCCTGCCGGATCACGCCGACGCCCTCGTCCCCGGGATTGACGGCGACCGGCTCGCCCGAGGCATCGGTGGCAATCAGGATGTTGTTGCCGACCTGCCGCAGCCCGGCGTCGTTGGTGAAGGTGGTCAGCGTCAGCTGCCCCAGCTCGACCGGAGCGGGATCGTTGCCGACATAGGCCATCACCGTGCCGTCCTGCCCCACGGCGACCTGCGTCGCCCCCTCGGGGATGACGATGCCGGGATCGACCTCGTTGCCGTGCAGCGTCACCAGCTGCCCCTCGGCCGACAGCTGGAAGCTGCCGTCGCGGGTGTAGCCGGTCGATCCGTCGGGCATCGCGACGGTGAAGTAGCCGCGCCCGTCGATCGCCATGTCGAGCTGGTTCTCGGTCGCGATGAGCCCGCCTTGGGTGTTCAGCCGCACGGTCCCGGCGGCCTGCACGCCAAGGCCGATGTCCACGCCGACGGGGCGCGCTGTCCCCTCGGCCGAGGTCAGGGACCCCTCGCGCTGCAGGCTCTGGTAGATCAGGTCCTGGAACGCCGCGCGGGAGGATTTGAACCCGGTGGTATTGGCGTTGGCGATGTTGTTCGAGATGACGTCGACATTGGTCTGCTGCGCGAGCATGCCGGTGGCGGCGGTTCCGAGCGCTTTCATGATGGGTCCTCTCGGCCGGTCAGGCGGTGTCGCCGAGACGCTGCAGCATGCTGCGCTGCCGGTCGTCTTCGGCTTGGATCAGGGTGGTGGCGCGGTCGTAGGCCTTCTGGATCGCGAGCATGCGCGTCATCTCCAGCACCGGCTCGACGTTGCTGGTTTCGATCGCGCCCTGCACGATACTGCTTTGCATGTCGGGCAGCGGCGCCTGCGCGTCCTCGGGCGGAAGCAGCAGGCCGCCGCCGATTCGGCTGTAGGATTGCAGGTCCGGCAGATCGAAGAGGCCGATCTGCGCGATCGGGCCGAAGCCCTGGGCCGAGATCGTGCCGTCAGCGGCGATGCTGACGCTGCCGGCGGCATCGGGCGGAATGGCGATCGGCGCGCCGCCCCGGTCCAGCACCGGCGCGCCCGCGGCGGTCACGAGGCCGCCCTGCGCATCCAGCGTCAGCTGGCCGTTGCGGCCATAGGCCGTCTGCCCGTCCGGCGTGCGATAGGCCAGCCAGCCGCTGCCCTGCACCGCCAGATCGAGCGGATTGCCCGTCTGGCTCAGGCTGCCGGGCCGCGCGTCGATGTAGCTGCCGCGGTCGATCACGTAGCTGACCGGCGCCTGCCGCGCCTCGCCGCGCACCACGAAGCTGTCGAAGGCCACCCGCTCGCCCTTGAAGCCGGCGGTGCTGGCATTCGCGACATTGTTGGCCGTGACATCGAGCTCGCGCTGCAGCGCCCGCGCCAGCGACACGGAGACGTAGGTGGAATTATCCATGCCAAACTTCCTTATCGTCCCAGCAGGCTAAATTTATATTTGCAGTAGAGGTCAAGCTATCTATGTTAATACATGAATAGAAAACGTCTGATCAAGGTAAGGCGGACACATCCTGCGGTTTACCTTTCCCATGCTGCTGTCGATCCTGGCCGCCCCCGCCTGCGCGGCGGGGGACCTGGACCTGCCGGTCCCGGGGGGCTTCGTCGCGGCCCGCGCCGAGGCGACCGCGCGGCTGGCCGGGGCGGAGGGTGCAGCCTCGGAGGCCGAGGCCCTTGTCGAGATGGCGGCCCTCTCGCTGGCCGAGGGCCTGATCCCCGAGGGGCTGTCGCTGGTGCAGGCGGTGGACCCGGCGCAGCTCGCCGATCCGGCGCGCCATGCGGCCCTTCTCGCCGCCCTGCGCCTCGCGGATGGCACGGCCCCGCCTGACGGGACGCTGCCTGATGACCCGCTCTGGGATGTGCTGGACCGGATTCGGCGGGGCCAAGAGACCGCCGCCGACCTAGCCGCCGCCTGGGATGTGCTGGCCGGCTATCCCGACCCGCTGGCCTCTCGGCTGCTTCTCCCGCTGCTCGAGGCGGCGGTGGAGGCGCGGCGCATGCCGCTGGCCGAGACCATGGCCCGGCGGGCCGAGGCGATGCCCGAGCTGCGGCGCAGCGGCCATCTGGGCTATATCCTTGGCCGGGCGGCAGAGCTGAACGGCGATCTGCCCGCCGCCTTCCAGGCCTGGAACGACGCCGCGGCCCTTAGTGACGCGGGCGCGCAGCGGGCGCGACTCGCCCTCGTCGGCCTCGGGGCGCGGACCGGCACCCTGACGCTGGACGAGCAGCGCGAGATGCTGCGTGCCATGCTGCCGCTCTGGCAAGGCGATGCGCTGCACCGCGAGGCCCTCGACCGCCTCGCCGCGGTCGAGCATGCCCTTGGCGACGATCTCGCGGCGCTCGAGGTGCTGGCCGAGGTCCTCTCCCGCTGGCCCGGCGACACCCGCGCCTCTGCCGAGGCCCGCGCGCTGCTGCAGGGCTGGTACGGCGATGCCGCCACCCGCGACCTCGGGGCGCTGATCGCGGGCCACGACCGCCTCGATCCCCGCTTCGGCTTTTTCCCCGGCTACGACCGGCAGGCAGAGGTCTATGCCCGCCGCCTGTCCGAGAGCGGCGCGAGCGGGCGCGCCGCCGCGGCCTTTGGCACCATCCGCGGCCGTCTCGAGGTGCTGCGCCGGCTAGGGGTACAGGAGGTCGCGCCAGAGCGGATCGACGCGCTGCGCCTCGCCGAGGCCGAGGCCCTGCTGCAGGGCCAGCAGATCGAGGCGGCGGCCGCCCTGATGGAGACCCCCTTCACGGCGCAGGATCCGGGATTGCGCATGCGGATCGACCACCTGCGCCGGGTCATCGCCGCCCGGAGCGGCGGCGCGCTGTCACCCGAAGAGACGGCCCGCCTCGACGCCGAGACGCAGCGCCTCGTCGCCGCGGATCGCCTGGCCCAGGGCGACTGGGAGGGGGCGAAGACGCTCTACATGGCGCTCTGGCAGGCAGAGGCGCTGGAGGTGGGCGACAGGATGAACCTGCTGCTTGCCGCGCACCGCAGCGGTGACGACGCCGTCCTCGCCTCTCTGGCCGAGGCCTTTCCGGCCATGACCGATCTTCCGGTCTGGCCACAGATCGGACAGCAGGCCGCCGGCCCGCCGCCGCAGGTGCCGATGCAGCGCTCGCAGGTCCGCGAGGCGCTGGAGGCCAGCGCCGCGCGACTGCGGGCGCTGATCCCCGCCCCGGAGTAAACCTTTAACCCCCATGAAATGATCTGCCGCAATCTATTGAAACGAGCGGTCCAGATCACAGCAGGCAAGGACAGACCATGAGCATTTCCAGCGCCATGCAGACAGGCGTCTCGGGCCTGAAGGCCTATTCGACCTCGGTCGGCAAGATCTCGGACAACATCGCGAACGCCAATACCGACGGCTATCACCGCAGCTTCGCGCAGATGGTGACCTCGACCACCGGGCCCGATGCGCCCGCCGGCGTGCGGGCCGTCGCCGGCACCGATGTCGGCAATGCCGGCGCGCTGCGCCCGACCGACCGCGCCACCGACCTCGCGCTTCAGGGCGACGGCTTCTTCCTCGTCTCGAAGACGCCGAACGATCCCGTCGCCTCGAACTACTTCCTGACGCGGGCCGGCTCCTTCACCGCCGACAGTGAGGGCAACCTCGTCAATGCCGCCGGCTACTACCTCTCCGGCTGGGCGATGGGCGAAGACGGCACCACCGGCACGGTGGACCGCAACGGGATCGGCAGCGTCAGCACCGTGAACCTTGCCGGCCAGACCGTGCAGGGCAGCGCCAGCACCGAGATGGCGCTGACCGGCAACCTGCCCTCGCAGGAGACCGGCCTCGCCCAGCCCGGCGACCCCTTCGTCTCCACGGCCGAGTACTTCACCCCGCTGGGCGAGGCAGAGCGCCTGACGATGAGCTGGCAGCCGGGCGCGGATGACAACTCCTGGACGCTGACGCTGAGCGATGCCGAGGGCGCGGCCCTCGGCTCCGTCGATGTGACCTTCGCCAACAGCGGCCCGGGTGCCGGCGCGCCGCTGTCCTATTCCAACGCGACCAACCTCGCCACCGCGCCGGCCGGCTTCGCCTTCGACCCCGCCACCGGCACGGCCACGCTGACGCTGGACAACGGCGATGCGCCGCAGCCGATGACGCTGTCGCTGGGCGCCCCGGGCAGCTTCGACGGGCTGACGCAGTTCGCCGGGGACTATGCGCTGAACACCCCCGCGGTGGACGGCGCCGAGGCCGGGGCCCTGCAGCGCACCGAGATCGCGAATGGCATCGTCTACGGCGTCTTCGACAACGGCACCCGCTCTGCCCTGTTCGAGATCCCCGTGGCGCAGGTCGCCAATGTCGACGGGCTCGAGGCGCAGGACGGCAACGCCTACCGCACGACGATCGAATCGGGCGACTGGCGGCTGGGCAATGCCGGCAGCGGCAGCCTTGGCACCATCGCCTCCGGGGCGCTCGAAAGCTCGAACGTGGATATCGCCGAAGAGCTGACCGACCTGATCGCGACGCAGCGCGCCTATTCCACCAGCGCCAAGATCATCACCACCGCCGACGAGATGCTGGAAGTCACCACCCAGCTCAAGCGCTAGCCCTAGGGGACCCCCGCCATGAGCCTGACCGGCGCCCTCCTCTCCAGCCGCAGCGGCCTGAGCGCCGCGGCCGCGCGGTCGCAGACCGTCGCAGGCAATATCGCCAATGCCGGGACGGACGGCTACGTCCGCCGCAGCACCATCGTCACCTCGCGGCAGCTTGGCGGCGGCGCGGGCGTCGAGGTCACGGCGATCCGACGCGACGCGGATGCCGCGCTGGACCGGCTGCACCGGCTGGCGATGTCCCGGCAGGCGACGCAGGATGCGGCCTCGGCCACGCTGGTGCCCTATGCCGCGATGCTGGGCGATCCCGGCGACGCGGGCACGCTCAGCGCCGATCTGACGGCGCTGCAGACCGCCTTCGACACGCTCTCGGTCACGCCGGCCTCCTCGGCGCAGCAGCTGGCGGTGCTCGATGCCGCCCAAGGGCTGGCGGGGCAGCTGAATGGGCTGGCCGGCAGCCTGTCGCAGGCCGCCGAGGATGCCCGCGGCGCCGTCGCCCGCGACGTGGACCGGGCGAACGGGCTGCTTTCGCAGATCGCCGCGCTGAACGACCGGCTCGCCGCCGATACGAGCCCGACGGCAAGCCGCGCCGCCCTGGGCGACGAGATGGACGCCGCGCTCGATGCGCTGGCCCCGCTGATGGCGTTTTCCGCCAGCACCGGCGCGGACGGGCGGGTGACGCTGCGCACCAGTGGCGGCGCCGCGCTGGTCGAGGGCGGCGAGGCGCAGACGCTGGCCTATACCCCGGCCACCGGCAGGCTGACCGCGGGCGGCGTCGACATCACCCCGAGCGAGGCCGGCTCTCGCGGGGCGTCCGAGGGCAGCATCGCCGGCCGCCTCACGCTGCTGTCGGACGACATGCCGCGCCTGCAGGCGCAGCTGGACGAGACGGCGCGGGTCCTGATCGAGGGCTTTGCCGCGGCGGATGCCAGCCTCGCGCCGGGGCAGCAGGGGCTTTTCGTGGATACCGGCGGCGCCGGGAGCGATTCGCAGGGTCTTGCCGGGCGCATCGGCGTGAACGCCTCCGTCGATCCGGAGCGGGGCGGCGCGCTTTGGCGGATCCGCGACGGCGCCGGCGCCCAGACCGAAGGCGCGGCCAGCGACGGCACCCAGATCGCCGCCTTCATCGGAGTTCTTGAGGCCGATCACACCGTCGACCCCGCCGCCGGCCTTGGCGCGCGCCTCGGGCTGCCGGCGCTGGCGGCGGGCGTGATGACCGATGCGCAGGGCCTCAAGGCGCGCGCCGCAGAGGCGGCCTCGGCCGCCGCGGTGACCACCGCCGCGATGGGCAGCAGCCGCGAGGCCGCCGAAGGCGTCTCGATCGACGACCAGCTCGGCCAGCTTCTCGAGATCGAGCAAAGCTATGCTGCCAATTCCAAGGTCCTGACCAGCGTCGCCGAGATGATCGACACGCTGCTGGCCGCCGTCTGAAGGAGACCCCGATGAGCAGTATCTCCGGCCTGTCGAGCACTTACATCATGCGCGCCCAGCGCGACCACGTCGCCCGGCTGCAAGGCCAGCTGGACCGCGCCGCCCAAGAGGTCGCGACCGGCCTGACCGCCGATCCCTACGGCGATCTCGGCGCCGGGACCGCCGTCTCGCTCGAGCTGCGGGCCGGGCAGGATCGCACTCTTGGGCTGATCGGCGCCAATACCGCCCTCGCCGGCCGGATGGAGGCGACGGCGCTGGCGCTTTCGGAGATGCGCGATACCATCACGGCGGTGATGTCCCCCGCCGCCAGCGCCAGCGCCACCAAGACCGTCGGTGCCGCGCAGCTGCAGGCGCTGGCGCAGGGTGCGCTTGAGCAGGTGGCGGCCCAGCTGAACGGCAGCTACGGCGGCAGCCACCTGTTCTCGGGCGCCGCCAGCGACCGCCCCGCCATCGACTGGGACGACGCGGTGCTGGCCGCGGCCGCCGGCGCGCCCCCGGCGACGGAGGCCGGCGCACGCCAGACGGCGGCCGATATCGCCGCGCTCTTCACCGAAGAGGGATTCGCCGCCTTCTACCGGGGCACCCCGGCCTCCGAGGGGCCGCGCTCGAGCGCCCAGATCGACGAGGGCGTGAGCCTGACTTACGGCGTGCAGGCCGACGATCCGATGATGCGCGAGGCGCTGCGCGGGCTGTCGATGCTGGCCGCCATCGACGTCTCGCAGATCGACGACGAAGAGGCCTATGCCGCCTACATGGAAGAGGCGCTTTCGGCCCTCTCGTCGGGCGTGTCGGGGCTGACGCAGACCGAGACGCGGCTGGGCACCCAGCAGGCGCGGCTGGACCGGACGATCGCCGTGCAGCAATCGCGCAGCGACCTCTACCAGCAGCAGGTCCTCTCGCTCGAAGCCGTCGATCCCTACGAGGCCGCGACCCGCGTGAGCGAGCTGGAGACACGGCTTCAGGCGACCTACGCCGTCACCGCGCGGCTTTCGGGGCTGAGCCTGCTGAACTTCCTCTGATCCGCCGCCGTCAGACGGCGGCGGCGCAGCCGTCCAGCGGCATCCCGGAGGACAGCTTGTAGCCGCGGCCATGCACCGTCTCGATGTATTGGCGCCCCGTTTCGGCGGCGGCATCGATCTTCTTGCGGATCTTGCAGATGTAGACGTCGATGACCTTGTCGAAGGGCTGCGCCTCGGCCATGCCGTAGACCGCGTCGTAGATCGCCGCCTTCGACACCACCTTCTCCGCGTTCAGCGCGAGGTGGTGGAAGATCGCGTGCTCGCGGCGCGACAGCTTGATCCTCTGGCCCGCGACCTCGGGATCGCGCCCGTCGAAGAAGGCCGTCACCTCGCCCAGTTGCAGGCTTTCGGCGGCATGGCCGCTGGCGCGGCGCTGGATCGCGTGGATGCGGCTGCGCAGCTCCTGCGCCTTGATCGGCACCACCAGGTCGTCGTCCGCCCCGGCATCCAGCAGCGCCGCTGCATGGGCGGAGTTGCGCATGTCGCGCATCGTCAGCACCGGGTTCATGCAGCCCGCCGCGCGCAGCGCCCGCACATGACCGGCCACCTCTGGCGCCGCGACCGACAGCAGGAAGGGCCGCCCCTGCGCCCCTCCCTGCAGCAAGAGGCCCAGATCCCGGCGAAAGAAGCTCTCGTCGATCGGGACGGCCACCAGCCGGGCCGAGGCCAGCTCGGCCGTCAGGCCGGCATGCCGCTCGAGCCGCGGCTCCAGGATGTAGAGGTGCATGGGCTGTCCCGCTCTGGCTTCGGTCCGAAGAACATGAATAGCTTTGACCTTTGTCGCGAATAGGTCAAGTATAGGAATAGATATGCTTGCCTGAAGACAGGTTTATACTTGTGATGCGCGGACACCGCTTCGATATCGTGGACGACCCCTTCCCCTGGAGGCAGGTGCTGATGGCGATCCCTCCCCTCATCCTGCGGCTCGTCGGAATGCTTCTGCTGATGATCGCCTGCCTGACGGCGGTGGCGGCGCAGGCGGATGTGCGGATCAAGGACATCGCCTTCTTCGAGGGGATGCGTGAGAACCAGCTCGTCGGTTACGGCCTTGTGGTCGGGCTGAACGGCACCGGCGACACGCTGCGCAATAGCCCCTTCACCGAGCAGAGCCTTGAGGGGATGCTGCAGCGCCTCGGCGTCGGCAACCTCTCCGAAGAGGACATGCGCACCAGCAACACCGCCGCGGTCATGGTCACCGCGATGCTGCCGCCCTTCGCCCGGCGCGGGAACACCATCGACGTGGTGGTCAGCAGCCTCGGCGATGCGGACAGCCTGCGCGGCGGCACGCTGATCGTCACCCCGCTCTCGGGCGCCGACGGCGAAGTCTATGCCGTGGCACAGGGGCCGATCGCCGTGGCCGGCTACGCGGCGCAGGGCATCAATGCCAGCATCGTCGAGGGCGTCCCCACCGTCGCCCGGATCGAGAACGGCGCCACGGTCGAGAACGAGATCGCCTTCGCCTTCGACAGCCTCGATTCGGTGCGCATCTCGCTCCGGGTGCCGGATTTCACCACCGCCCAGCGGGTGGAAGAGGCGATCAACGGCGCACTCGGCGCCAATACCGCCCGCGCGCTCGATGCCACGACGATCGAGGTGAACCCCTATGAGAAGGGCGATCTGCCCGGCTTCATGGCCGCGATCGAGGGGCTGCGCGTGACGCCCGACAGCATGGCCCGCGTGGTGATCGACGCCCGCTCCGGCACCATCGTGATCGGCCAGAACGTCCGCATCGACCGCGTCGCCGTCAGCCAGGGCGGGCTGACGGTCACCGTGCGCGAGGATATCGAGGTCAGCCAGCCGGAGCCCTTCAGCATCGGCGAGACGGTCGTGGTGCCGCAGACCTCCGTCGCGGTGGAAGAGCGCGAGGCGAATTTCTCGATCCTCGAGGGGGACGTCAGCCTGCAGCGGCTTGTCGACGGGCTGAACGCCATCGGCCTCGGCGCGACCGAGACCATCAGCATCCTGCAGGCGCTCAAGGCGGCGGGCGCCCTTCATGCCGATCTGGAGATCATCTGATGACCGAGGTGACAGCCCCCCAGCCCGCCCTGCCCTCCCGCACCCCGGCGCGCGAAAGCGAAGCCGCAGCCACCGCGCGGGAGTTCGAGGCGATGTTCCTGACCCAGACCGTCGAGGAGATGCTGCGCACCGTCGACATGGGCAGCTTCGGCGGCGGCGAGGCCGAGGAGATCTGGCGCGGCTTCCTGGCGCAGGCCTATGCCAGCGAGATCGCCGCTGGCGGCGGCACCGGCATCGCCCGCAGCGTCGAGGCCAGCATCGAGGCCTATCAGGCCCGCATGGGTGAGGACGAATGACCGCGCCCGTCGCCGCCCTCACCGTGCTCCTGACCGAAGAGATCGCCGCCATCCGCCGCGGCGACCTGCCGGTGATCGACAGGCTCGCGCCAGAGAAGGCCCGCCTCGCCGCCCTGATCGAGGCGCAGGATCCGTCCAAGACGCCCGAGGGCCTGCCCGAGCTGCGCGCCCTGATCGCCGAGGACGCGCGGTTGCTGGACATGCTGACCGAGGCGACCGCCGGCCTTGCCGCCGAGCTGCGCCGGGTCCGCGACCGCCATTCGCTCAAGGGGCTATACGGCCGCTCCGGCGATCCGGCCCCCGCGCAGCCCGGCGCATCGGGCCGGTTCGACCGGACCTGGTAGGGACCGCGCCCGCACAATTGCGGCGCAAAAGGGGCGCAAACACCCCGCAAGCCACGGATAAGACACACAAACCGTAACCCGCGCAAAACCGGGGCCGCCAATATCACCATCACGGCCCCGCAGCGGGCTCGCTTCGTCAGAAAGACGAAACCAGTGACCAGAACAGATCACGGAGAAGACGCATGTCGTCCATTCTGACCAACAACAGCGCGATGAATGCGCTGACCACCCTTCGCGGCATCAACAGCAACCTGTCCACCACGCAGGACCGCATCTCGAGCGGCCTGAAGGTCGCCAGCGCGAAGGACAACGCCTCCTACTTCTCGATCGCCAAGACGATGAGCTCCGAGAGCTCGATGAACAAGGCGGTCAACGACGGCCTGACGCTGGCCCGCGGCTCCATCGCGACCGCGTCGCTGGGCGCCGAGAGCATGGTCGAGATGACCACCCAGCTGAAGGACCTGCTCTCCACCGCGCTGCAGGACACCGTCGACAAGGAGACGATCCAGGAGTCTGTCAACAACCTGCTGTCGAACATGCGCAACTCGATCAGCCAGGCCAGCTACAACGGGCAGAACCTCCTGGCCGCCGACAGCACGGGCACCACGATCATCACCGGCGTCAGCTCCTCCTACGACTCGGCGAACAAAACCGGCTCGGTCAGCACCACCGAGATCACCGTGGCCGCCACGGACCTGGGCACCATGCTGATTAGCGCAGCCGACGGCGGCACCGGCATCGGTTCGATCGACCTGACGACCGACGCTGATGGCGATGGCACTCCCGACATGAGCGTTGCGGATGCGCTCGCGCTCGCCAGCGCTGCCGTCGCCCAGTCCACCTCCGCCGCCGCCACCCTCGGCTCGGCCGAGAAGACGCTCGAGCAGCAGCAGGAGTTCCTGACCAACCTGACCGACAAGATCGACAGCGGCGTCGGCTCGCTCGTTGATGCCGACATGGAGAGCGAGGCCGCGCGCCTTCAGGCCCTTCAGGTCCAGCAGCAGCTGGCCAGCCAGGCTCTGTCGATCGCGAACTCCGCGCCGCAGAACATCCTGAGCCTGTTCCGCTAACGGGTGATCGCGGGGCGGGCCTTCGGGCCCGCCCCGTCCTTTTCGGCCCGCGGTGGCCGGAACACGCGCCCGCAGAAGCGGGCCGCAGCGAGGAGCAGAAGCCATGAGCGTTGCCGCCTACAGAAATACCCTTCGCGAAAGCGATTCCCCCCGCCATATCGAACGCCGCCTGCTGGCCGAGGCCGCCGCCCGGATCGAGGCCTTTGCCCCGGCCTTCGACGGCGACAGCGCCCGCACCGCGCGGCTGTCGATCCTTGCCTCGGGCCTGCGCGAGGCGCTGGTGCGCAATCAGAGCCTCTGGGCCGCGCTGCGCCTCGACCTCGCCGAGGCCGGGAATGGCCTCGCTCCGGCGCTGCGGGCACAGCTCATCTCGATCTCGGCCTGGGTCGACCGCCAGACTACCGCCGCCCTGCGCGGCAGGGACAGCGTCGGCCCGCTGGTCGAGGTGAACCGCGCCATCGTCGACGGCCTCTCGGCCCGCCCCGCGCAGCCCGCGACCGAGGCGCAGGCCGCCGCCTCCGTCTCTCTGGCGACGTGAGGGGGACGGCATGGCACTCAAGCTGACGCTCAAGCCGAACGAACGGATCATCGTCAACGGCTGCGCCCTGCGCAACAGCGGGCGGCGGCACGTGATGATCGTCGAAAGCCAGGCCGATGTCGTCCGCGGGCAGGACCTGCTCGATGCCGAGGCCGCCGCCACCCCGGCGGCGCAGGTCTACTTCCTCGTGCAGACCGCCCTGACCCGCTCCGACCTGCGCGAGGCGCTGGCCCCCGCGATCCGCGACCGCCTCGCGACGCTCTCGGCGACCAGTTTCGCCTCGGCGCATCGCGGCGACCTGATGGAAGCCGCGACCTTCATCGCCATGGGCGATTTCTACAAGGCGCTGCGCGCCCTGCGCCCGATGATGCGCGAAGAGGCCGCGGCCCTGCCGCAGGCAGAGGACAGCGCGGCATGATCCCGATCGCCGGCATGGGCGCCTCGGTGGGGCTGACGCTCTCGACCGCCACGCGCGAGCGGCAGATGGCGCTGATCGAGACCGGCGCAATGCAATCGCGCGAGATCGAGGCCTTTCGCAGCCGGATCGACGATATCCAGACCGTCGACCAGCTGATCGCCGATCCTGAGGTCTACCGCTTCGTGATGAAGGCCCATGACCTCGAGGATCAGATCTTCGGCAAGGCGATGATCCGCAAGATCCTGCAAAGCGACGACAGCGAGCCGGGCGCGCTGATCAACAGGATGACCGACCCCCGGTTCGAGGCGCTCTACGACGGCCTCGGCTTCACCGAAGGCGGCACCGTCAACGAGAATACCAAGGATCCCGCCTGGATCGAGGGCCTGGTGGACCGCTACGTCGAGCAGGCCTTCATCAACGACGCCGCCGCGCAGAACGAGGCCGTTGGCCAGGCGCTGACCTTCCGCCGCGACGCAGCCTCGGTGCGCAGCTGGTACGACGTCCTCGGCAATCCCGCGCTCAGCCGGGTGCTGCGCGGCGCCTTGGGCATCCCGGAAGCCGTCGCCGGCATCGACCTCGACCGGCAGGTCGAGATGTTCGCGGGCAAGATGGATCTTTCGGACCTGAAGGACCCGCGGGAAGTCGAAAGCATCCTGCGCCGCTACACCGCCCTGACGGATGCCAAGAGCGGCGCCGCCGCGGCCTCGAGCGCGGCGGTCCAGCTCATGGCGGGCGCGCAGGCCAGCGCCTCGGGAAACTGGACGCCGCGGCTGCTGGATATCAGCGCCATCGACGTCTCGGTCCTTTCCGGCGCCTCGGCCTACCGGCGCTAGGCCCGCACCCCGCGCGCGATGCGCATGAAATGCGCCAGCCGGCTGTCGCTGCGGCTTTGCGGGCGTGCATGCAGCAGGCGGGCCTGCTTCATGGGCGCATCCATCCGGTCGATGACGAGGTAGCGCTTCACCCTGTCGCTGCCGCGCGGCTGATGCGTATGGGCGATGATGCCGCTGTGGTCCATGCCGATTCCTCCCCAGGTCCTGAGCATGGGTTACCATAGCGTAAATCACGCCGGATTCATCATGGTCATTCCGCCGAAACGGCCCTCGGTACGGCGGCGGACCCTGCGGCAAAGGGCGCCTCGTCCCGCGGCATCCCCCCCGGCATGACGGCTCCGTAGTGCTGAACGAGATCGGTCGGAACGCCGGCCTCCTCCAGCGCGGCCAGCGCCTCGGGCTCTGCCTCGCGGCCGGCGTTGCGCAGGACGACGCGCAGGATACGGCCCGGATGCCGCGCGGCGGCGGCGGCATAGATGGCGGCGTCGTGCTGGCCGGTATCGCCGATCAGCACGAAGCGCAGGCCCGGATTGGCGGCCAGGATCAGATCGATCGCTCGCCCCTTGTGACCGAAGTGCCCCGAGGGGGCCTTCTCGGCGGCGCTGAGGCCGAGGTCGCGCAGGAACAGCGGCCCGCGCACCAGCCCGGCGCGGGCGAAGATCGCCTCGAGGAAGTCATGCAGGTTCCAGGGCGAGGAGCTGACGTAGAAGACCGGGCTGCCGCGCAGCGCGAGGCGGTCCAGAAGCTCTGCCGCATCGGGATGCACCCGCCGGGTCAGCACGTTGCCCGTCAGCGATACCCAGAGGTTCCGCGGCAGCGACCATGCGCCGGTATGCATGAGCGTGTCGTCGATATCGCTGATCGTGCCGAAGCGCGCCCCGGGCTGCGTCGCCAGAACCGGCAGGACCGCCCGCGCCTCGGGCGTATCCGCGATCTCGACCGGGACCTGCAGCCAGCCGCTGCGCCCGGCGCGCGGGACGGTCAGGGTGAAATACCCCTCGGCATCGGTGACCGCGCTGACCCCGGCATCCGGGACACGGACCGTGACGCCCGCCACCTCGTCGGTCAGGAACAGAGACAGCATCTGGCGCAGGTTGATCCAGACACTCTGGTCCGCCCGCGGCTCGTGCCGCCGCACGTGGCTCAGGACGCGGCCCCGCGCGACAAGGCTGTCCGGCGTGGAATAACCGACGTAGCCGGCGATGACCGGGGCGCTGTCGCCCCGGCGGTGGCTGCGGGCCCAGAGCCAGTCGAGCGCCCGCTCGACCCGCAGGCCGAGACGCCGCAGCAGCCGGCGCAAGGGCCGGGGCGATCTGCGGCGCCTCTGCGTCACCGAACCGCGCTCATTGCGCCGGGCTGATCCGGACAACGGCGCCGTTGTCGTAGTCGGTCAGCGCCAGCACATCGCCGTTCGGCGCCACCTCGACGTCGCGGACACGGCCGAGGTCCGTGGCTATCCGCTCCTCGCCGACGACGCGGCCGTCCTTGATCTGCAGCCGGACCACGCCGCCCGGGCGCAGCGAGGCGATCAGCAGGTCGCCCTCCCAGCCCTCGAAGGCATCGGCGTCGTAGAACTGCGCACCGCTGGGCGCGATCACCGGGTCCCAGTAGTAGACCGGCTCCTCGAAGCCTTCGGCCCGCGCCTGCGCACTGCCGATGGCGCCGCCGTCGTAGCGCAGCCCGTAGCTGACCTCGGGCCAGCCGTAGTTCAGCCCCGGCTCGACAAGGTTCAGCTCGTCGCCGCCTGCGGGCCCATGCTCGATCTCCCAGAGCTGGCCATCCGCATCCATGGCAAGGCCCTGCGGGTTACGGTGCCCGGTGCTCCAGATCGCCGGCTCCCAGCCCTCCAGCTGCGGATTGCCCTCGGGAATGGATCCGTCGGGCAGGATGCGGATCACCTTGCCGTAGGTCGTGGAGTTGTCCTGCGCCAGCTGCCTGTTCGCATCCGAGAAATGCTCGCCCATGCTGACGAAGAGGTGCCCCTCGCCGTCGAACATCAACCGGCTGCCGTAATGCGCCGGGGTATCGGCGGGCGGCGTCTGCAGGAAGATGTCCTCGACCCCGCTCAGCCCCGACAGATCCTCGGCCAGGGTGCCACGGGCGACGGCGGTGACGGTGCCCCCCTCGACCTGCTTGGAATAGGTGAAATAGACCATGCGGTCGCTGCCGAAATCGGGGCCGGTCGTGACGTCCAGCATCCCGCCCTGCTCGCGGGCATCGACCTGCGGCAGGCCCGACAGCGGCTCCGACAGGCTGCCGTCCTCGCCCAGCACGCGCAGGCGGCCCGCCCGCTCGGTCACCAGCCAGCCGCCTTCGGGCAGCGGCGCGATGCCCCAGGGATGGACCAGCCCGTCGACCACCGTGGTGGGGCTGACGGCGGTTTCGGCCAGCGCCGGGGCGCGGGTCTGGTTCTCGAAGGCCGGCTCGAAATCGGCGTTCTTCGGCCCCTGCTCGACAGGGGCGCCGGTCGGTACGGCATCCTGCGCCGCGGCGCAGGCCGGAAGCAGCGCGGCGAGCGCCAGTGTCAGTCGCGTCGTCATGTCTCGTCCTCCTTGGATTGCGAGACAAGGGTAGGACGCGCCGCCGCGCCCGCCAGCCGCGACGGGGCCCGGCGCGCCGCCCCGGCGATCACCCGATCGTCATCGCGCGCCAGCGCTCGCGCCCCGGGACTCGCATCGGCCCGGCAGAGGCCCAGCGCGGCGACCCTGTCGTCGAAGGCGCGCGCGTGACACCGCTGCGTAAGACCCGTGCTCTTCATGTTTCCTCAAGTACTCTCGGGGGGAGTCGCCGCAAGGCGACGGGGGGCAGACAGCCCCCCTCTCCGGCCAGAGGATCAGAAATCGAGGTCGGCGTAATGCGCGGGCTGCGGGAACCCCGGCACCTGGTCGGCAAGGATGGACCGGAAGGCCGGCCGCGACTTGATCTTGGCATACCAGTCCTTGACCGTCTCGGAGCGGTTCCAGTCCACGTCCGAGATGTAGTCGAGGCAGCTCAGATGCGCCGCGGCGGCGAAATCGGCCAGGCTCAGCTCGGGCCCGGCCAGCCAGCGCCGCTGCTCCAGCAGGTAGTGCATGTAATCGAGGTGGTACTTGATCGCCCGGGCACCGGCCTTGACCATGGTGCTGTCGGGATAACCGCCGCCCATCAGCTTCTTGAACAAGCGCTCGGTCATCAGCCGGGTGGTGACTTCCTCGTTGAACTTGTCGTCGAACCAGGCGGTCAGGCGGCGCACCTCGTAGCGGGCTTCGGGGTCCTTGGGCATCAGCGCCGGCTCGGGATGCGTTTCCTCGAGGTATTCGCAGATCGCCTGGCTCTCAGCCATCATGCGGCTGCCGAACTTGAGGATCGGCACCTTGCCCGCAGGATTGCGGCGCAGGAAGTCCGCCTCCTTGTCCCAGTATCGCTCCTCGACCAGCTCCACCTCGATGCGCTTCTCGGCCAGGACCAGGCGGACCTTGCGGCAATAGGGGGACAGGGCGAAATGATACAGACGGTTCATCGGGAAAGGCTCCGGTCGGCACGGTGCTGGCCGCTTGTGCAGCATGGGCCGCGTGGCTTCAAGGGGCGGGCTCAGCCCTGCTCGAAACAGGCGGCGCGGCCGTCGGCCTCGATGGTGGCGGCGCCGGACAGGATGGACCGCGCGCGGGCCCGCAGCGCCTCCGTCGGGTTGGCCGGATCGCGCGTCCTCGGGCTGGGCAGGATCGCGGCAAGGCGCGCGGCCTGCACCGGGGTCAGATCCGCCGCCGAGACGCCGAACCAGTGCCGTGCCGCCGCCTCCACGCCGAAGACGCCCTCGCCCATCTCGGCGACATTGAGATAGATCTCGAGGATGCGGCGCTTGGGCCAGATGGCCTCGCTGACCGGCGTGATCGCTGCCTCGATCCCCTTGCGCAGCCAGCTGCGGTCCTGCCAGAGGTAGACGTTCTTGATCACCTGCTGGCTGATAGTGCTGCCGCCACGGCTGCCGCCCGCCTCCAGCGCGGCGCGGATCGCATCGAGGTCGAGGCCCCAGTGCTCGCAGAAATCCGCATCCTCCGCCGCGACGGCGGCGCGGGCCATGACGGGGGCGATACGCTCCATCGGCACCCACTCCCGCTCGACACTGCCCAGGCGCCGGGCCTCGGACAGGATATAGGGCGTCGTCGGCGGCGGCAGGACGCGCAGCACCAGAAGCGATAGCGCCAAGGCCCCGACCAGCGCCAGAAGGCCCAGCACCAGCCAGCGGCGCAGCCGCCGCAGGGGCCGTCTCAGCAGCCTCATCGCGGGCCTCGGGTCGGGGCGGAAGAAAGGGTCGTCGTCATGCCCGCATAAGCGCCATGGCCGGCGGGGCGGTCAAGCGGATCGGGGGCGACTGCTGCCGCCCCCGCATGGGTCATTCCGCCGGAACGGCCCGCTCCTCGATCGAGAGGGGGTGCGAGAGATGGCGCAGCATCTCCTTGGGGCAGACCTGCAGGAAGTTCGCCTGCTCCTGGTCCCAGTGCTGCAGGATCTCGGCGGCCTTGAGGCTGCCGGTCTCCTTCTGGTGCCGCTCGATCAGCGCGTGCAGCTGGCGCTGCCAGTGGCTGACCGTGACCGGGCAGGTCACCAGCGTCTCCATGTTCATCAGCGCGGGGGCCCGCCCCTCGGGGTCATAGAGATAGGCCATGCCGCCGGTCATCCCGGCCCCGAAGTTCGCGCCGATGGAGCCGAGGATCACCGCGACGCCGCCGGTCATGTATTCGCAGCCGTTGGTGCCGACCCCCTCGACCACGACATGCGCGCCCGAGTTGCGGACCGCGAAGCGCTCACCGGCGCGGCCGGCGGCGAAGAGGTACCCCTCGGTCGCGCCGTAGAGCACCGTGTTGCCGATGATCGTGTTCTCGGCAGCGACCAGCGGGCTGGCCATCGGCGGGCGCACGACGATGGTCCCGCCCGAGAGGCCCTTGCCGACGTAGTCGTTGGCATCGCCCGACACCTCGAGCTTCAGCCCCGGCGCGGCAAAGGCGCCAAGCGATTGCCCGGCCGATCCCTTGAGCTTCACGTGCAGGTGGTCGGGCTGCAGCGCGTTGCGCATGCCGAAGTTCTTGACGATATGCGCCGAGACCCGCGTGCCGATGGTGCGATGCGTGTTCTGCACCGCGTATTCCAGCTGCATCTTCTCGCCGTCGTTCAGGAAGCGCGCGGCATCGCGCACGATCTCGGCGTCGAGCGTGTCCATCACCTCGTTGCGCGGCTTGTTGCGGTCGTAGGTGATGTGCTGGGCGCCATCGACGGTGATCAGCAGCGGGTTCAGGTCCAGATCGTCCAGATGCGCCGCGCCGCGGCTGACCTGCGTCAGCAGATCCGCCCGCCCGATCACGTCATCAAGGCTGCGCGCCCCGATGGAGGCGAGGATCTCGCGCACCTCGGTGGCGTAGAAGGTGATCAGGTTCACCACCTTGTCCGCCGTGCCGGTGTACTTCTCGCGCAGGGCCTTGTCCTGCGTGCAGACGCCGACGGGGCAGGTGTTGGACTGGCACTGGCGCACCATGATGCAGCCCATGGCGATCAGCGCGGCGGTGCCGATGCCGTATTCCTCGGCCCCCATCATCGCCGCCATGACGATGTCGCGGCCCGTGCGCAGCCCGCCGTCGGTGCGCAGCGTGACCCGGCTGCGCAGGTTGTTCATCGCCAGCACCTGATGCGCCTCGGTCAGGCCCATCTCCCAGGGCAGACCCGCGTACTTGATCGAGGTCGCGGGGGATGCCCCGGTGCCGCCGTTGTGCCCCGAGATCAGGATCACGTCGGCCTTGGCCTTGGCCACGCCGGCGGCAATCGTGCCGACGCCGGAGGATGAGACCAGCTTCACCGTCACCTTGGCGCGCGGGTTGATCTGCTTGAGGTCGTAGATCAGCTGCGCCAGGTCCTCGATCGAGTAGATATCGTGGTGAGGCGGCGGGCTGATCAGCGTCACGCCAGGCGTCGAATGGCGCAGCCTTGCGATCAGCTCGGTCACCTTCATGCCCGGAAGCTGGCCACCCTCGCCGGGCTTGGCGCCCTGCGCGACCTTGATCTCAAGCTCTTCGCAGGCGCCGAGGTATTCCGCCGTCACGCCGAAGCGGCCCGAGGCGACCTGCTTGATCTTGGCGCTGGGGTTGTCGCCATTGCTCTCGGGGTGGAAGTGCGCCGGATCCTCGCCGCCCTCGCCGCTGTCGGATTTCGCGCCGATGCGGTTCATCGCGACGTTCAGCGTCTTGTGCGCCTCGGGCGAGAGGGCGCCCAGCGACATGCCGGGCGTGACGAAACGCTTGCGGATCGCGGTGATGCTCTCGACCTCTTCGATCGGGATCGCCTCGCCCAGCGGCTTGATCGCCAGAAGATCGCGCAGGTGGATCGGCGGATTCGCCTGCATGGCGCGCGCGTACTGCGTCCACAGCTCGTAGCTCGCGCGGTCGCAGGCGGCCTGCATCATGTGCATGGTCGTCGCTTCCCAGGCGTGCTTCTCGCCGGCGCGGCGCGCCTTGTAGAAGCCGCCGATCGGCAGGGTGGCGACGGAATTGCCGGCCTGGATCCAGCCCCTGGCATGGACCTCTTCCAGCTTCTTCTGGATGCCGGCGACGCCGATGCCCGAGATCCGGCTGTGCATGCCGGGGAAATACTCGGCGCACATCGCACGCGACAGGCCCACCGCCTCGAAGTTCAGACCGCCGCGATAGGAGGAGATCACGCTGATCCCCATCTTCGCCATGATCTTCAGCAGGCCGGCATCGACGGCGGCGCGGTAGCGGCGCATCGCCTCGCTCAGGGTGCCGTCGATCAGCCCGCGCGCGATGCGGTCGGCGATGGAATCCTGCGCCAGATAGGCGTTCACCGTCGTCGCGCCCGAGCTGATCAGGACCGCGAAGTAATGCGGATCGATGCATTCAGCCGACCGCACGTTGACCGAGCAGAAGGTGCGCAGACCCTTGCGCGTCAGCCACGAATGCACGGCCGAAGTCGCGAGGATCATCGGCATCGCGACGCGCGTCTCGTCCTGGTTCTGATCGCTCAGCACGATGTGCCCGGCGCCGGAACGCACGGCCTCTTCCGCCTCGCCGCGGATCCGCTCGAGCGCGCGGCCCAGCGCGTCCCGCCCGCCGCCGGCGGGGAAGGTGCAGTCGATATGCGCGACACTCTCGCCGAACTGCTCGACCATGGCGTCGAATTCGGAATTGGCGACGAAGGGGCTTTCGAGGACGAGGATCTCGGTCTGGCCCGAGTTCTCGTCGAGCACGTTCTTGAGGTTCCCGAACCGGGTCTTGAGGCTCATCACCCGGTTTTCACGCAAGGAGTCGATCGGCGGGTTCGTCACCTGGCTGAAGTTCTGCCGGAAGAAATGCGACAGCGGCCGGTACTTGGTCGAGAGCACGGCGGAAGGGGTGTCGTCGCCCATCGAGGCGATCATCTCCTTGCCGTCCTCGGCCATCGGCGCGAGCACCTGCTCCAGCTCTTCGAGGCTGTAGCCGGCGGCGATCTGGCGGCGGCGCAGCTCGGCGCCGTCGAACAGCGGCTCTTCGGGGACGTCGTGCAGGATCTGGCTGAGGTCGGTGACCTTCTCGATCCAGTCGCCGAAGGGCTGGCTGGCGGCCAGCTTGTCCTTGATCTCGGTGTCGTGGAACAGCGCACCCTCGGCCATGTCCACGGCGATCATCTGCCCGGGGCCCAGCGCCCCCTTATCGACGGCGTCACGCTCGTCGAAGGGGACCATGCCGGCCTCGGATCCGGCGACCAGCAGCCCCTCGCCGGTGACGACGTAGCGCAGCGGGCGCAGCCCGTTGCGGTCGAGCCCGGCGCAGACCCAGCGGCCGTCGGTCATCGCCAGCGCGGCGGGCCCGTCCCAGGGCTCCATCACCGCGTTGCAGTAGGAATACATGTCCTGCCAGGCCGCGGGCATCTCGTCGGTGGATTTCGCCCAGGCTTCGGGGACCAGCATGGTCTTGGCCATCGGCGCGTTGCGGCCCGCGCGCACCAGCGCCTCGAACACCGAATCGAGCGCGGCGGAATCGGAGCTGCCCTGCGGCACGATCGGCTTGATGTCCTCGGCCAGCTCTCCGAAGGCCGAGGAGGCCATGCGGATCTCGTGGGACTTCATCCAGTTGACGTTGCCCTTGAGGGTGTTGATCTCGCCGTTATGGGCCAGCATCCGGAAGGGCTGGGCCAGCCACCACTGCGGGAAGGTATTGGTCGAATACCGCTGGTGATAGATCGCGAAGGCGGACTCGAAGCGGTCGTCCAGCAGATCGGGATAGAATTCGGCCACGTCCTGCGCCAGCATCATCCCCTTGTAGATGATCGACCGGCAGGACAGCGAGGCGAGATACAGCTCGCGCACCCCTGCGGCGGCGCTCGCGCGCTCGATCCGGCGGCGGGTGATGTAGAGCTCGCGCTCGAACTCTTCCTCGGACTGGTCCTTCTCGCAGCGGATCAGGATCTGCTCGATCTCGGGGCGGGTGGCATTCGCCTTCTCGCCCAGAACGCCGATGTTCACCGGCACGTGCCGCCAGCCGTAGATGTAATGCCCCATCCGCAGCACCTCGGTCTCGACGATGGTGCGGCAGGTCTCTTGCGCGGAAAAATCCGTGCGCGGCAGGAAGACCTGGCCAACGGCGACGGGCTTGCCCTCGACCGGCTCGTGGCCGGTGCGGCGGATCTGGTCGTCGAAGAAGCTGCGCGGGATCTGCACGTGGATGCCGGCCCCGTCGCCGGTCTTGCCGTCGGCATCGACCGCGCCGCGGTGCCAGACCGCCTTGAGCGCCTGGATGCCCTTGACCACCACGTCGCGGCTGGCGCTGCCGTCGATCGCCACCACGAGGCCGACGCCGCAGGAGGCATGCTCGTCATCCTCGCGGTACAGGCCCTCGCGCGCCATGCGGGCGCGCTTCGCGGTCTCGTCCCGGACCCAGGAGTCGTCGTAATTGGTCATCAGGCGTCTCCTTCGACATGTTGATTACCGGCCTCCCATTCCGCGCGGGTGGCGCGGGCATGGGCTCCGGACAGACGGACCGAGGCCATGGCCCGGTCGGTGTAGATTTCCGAATGCAGCGGCCAGTCGGCCGCCGCGTCGAACAGGCCCGGCATCAGGTCGTAACCCGGTGCCGCGCGATCAGTGTCGCGCATCCACAGATGCGCGCCGCAGGTGCCGCAGAAGGCCCGCTCGGCAAAGCCGGTCGAGGCATGGCGCACCACCGGGCCAGTGACCTGCACGGCCTCGTCCTCGGCATGGAAGCTGAGGAAAAGCCCGCCGGTCCAGCGCTGGCACAGGCGGCAGTGGCAGGCGCCGAGGCGCGCATCATGGGCGCCCTCGACGCTCAGGGTGACGGCGCCGCAGAGGCAGTGGCCGGTGATCGCGGCGCTCATGCCGTGGCTCCTTCCGCAGGGGCGTAGAGCGCCAGGATCTCGGCCTCCGTCCGGCGCGGGTGGTCGCCGTGCAGGGCATAGGCCTCTGGCTTGCGGTCGATGAAGATCTCGCCCGTCATCGCGATGCCCGAGGGATCGTCGAAGAGGCCCAGCAGCACCTCGAAGACATCGCGCTCGCGCTTGCCCGGATCGGTGACCCGGTACCACAGCGCCGATCCGCACTGGCGGCAAAAGGCGCGCTCGGCCCAGCAGGAGGACTGGTAGGTGCCGATGTGCCAATCGCCCGTCACCGCCAGCCCCTCCGCCGGCACGGAGACAGCCATGAAGGGGCCGCCGACCCAGCGCTGGCACATGCGGCAATGGCAGGCATTGAACTGCTCGTCCGCCCCCTGCGCGGTAAAGCGGACGGAGCCGCAGAGGCAGCCGCCGCTGCGTGCCGGACCCAAGGCGCCGCTCATCCCCGGGCCTCCGCCTGCGGCAGGCCGCGGCGCACCGCCGCCAGGGGCCGGGGGCCGATTGCGCGGATCACGCCGGAGCCTCGGACAGGCCGAGATCGAGCTGCGACATCATCGCTGAGCAGCCGTAGCGCGGCACGGAAGAGAGGAACCCTTCCTCCCCCGGAAAGGCGAAGGCCGCGGGGCGCGAATCGCTGCTGTAGCTGTCGTTCGGCGTGGTCACGCTGCGGGTGCCCGACACGAAGCTGCGCCAGTCGCGGTTGATGAACTCGTTCCCCTCGCTGCGCCAGACTTCCTGCTTGGTCGCGGGGTCGATGGCCCGCACCTGGAACTCCGTCTGCTCGAGCGTGACGCCATCGACGGTCACCGTCTCGCCGGTCAGGCGGTCCTCGCCGACGTAGCGGGTGCGCAGGCCGGTCCCTTCCTGCCGGGTGATGAAATCGAACCCGTCGCGGCCCGTCGCGGCCAGCTCTGTGAAGGAGGCGGGATCGCGCGGGCCGGGCTGCAGCGTCTCGACGCTGCCGGCCAGCAGGTGACGGCTTTCGATCCATTGCGTCTCGGCGTCGATGAGGCCGATGTAGGTCATCCCCTCCTCGTCCATGTCGACCCGGCGCTGGTGGCCGCCGGGATCGCCGGAGCAGGTGAACATGTGGCTGACGACGCAGTCGCGCTTCTGGACGGTGACATAGGCCTCGCAGCCGGCGGGCAGCTGGAACAGCTGCTCGGGCAGGCTGCTGTCGGGCAGCGCCTCCTGCGCCGGGGTGGCGACGGGCGCCAGGCACAGCGCGGCAAGGGCCGTCCGCAGCGAGGCGACGGCGAGGCGATGGGATAGAGGCAGTCCTTCGATCATGCGACCTCTCAGAAGATCCCTGCGGCGGCGGGAGGGGCCCTGCGCGTGCCCCGGCGGCAGCCTCAGCGTAGCATCGGTATCGGCGCCGGACAGAGCCGGCCCTCGGCCCTATTCGGCCGCGACGGCCGCGGCGCCCTGCCCGAGGTAGTCCAGGATCGCCTGCGCGCACTCGCGCCCGTCGCGGATCGCCCAGACCACGAGGCTGGCGCCGCGCACGATGTCGCCGGCGGCATAGACCCCATCGAGAGAGGTCTGGCCGGTCCCGAACTCTGCCCGCACTGTGCCCCAGCGCGTAACCTCGAGCCCATCGGTGCCCCAGAGCTGCGGCAGATCCTCGGGTTCGAACCCCAGCGCCTTGATGACCAGATCGACCGGCTCCGAATAATCGGCCCCCTCGACCAGCTCGGGCGCGCGGCGGCCGGTGGCATCGGGCGGGCCAAGGCGCATCTGGTGGATCTCCACCGTTTCGACGCGGTCACCGGCAAAGCCCTTGGGCGCCGAGAGCCAGGCGAACTCCACGCCCTCTTCCTCGGCATTGGCGACCTCGCGCTGGCTGCCGGGCATGTTCGCCTTGTCGCGGCGGTAGAGGCATTTGACCGACTCGGCGCCCTGCCGAATGGCGGTGCGCACGCAGTCCATCGCCGTGTCGCCGCCGCCGATGACGACGACGCGCTTGCCGCGGGCGTCCAGCTCTCCGCTGTCGAACTCCGGCACCTCGTCACCGAAGCTCTTGCGGTTCGAGGCGGTGAGGTAATCGATCGCGCGGACGATGCCGCCCGCCTCGCTGCCCGGCGCCACAAGGTCGCGCGTCTTGTAGACGCCCGTGGCGATCAGCACCGCGTCGTGCCGGCCGCGGATCGCGTCGAAGCTGAGATCCTCGCCCACGGTGCAGTTCAGCACGAATTCCACGCCGCCGTCCTGCTGCTGCTTCACGCGGCGCATGACCACGTCCTTCTCCAGCTTGAAGCCGGGGATGCCGTAGGTCATCAGCCCGCCGGCGCGGTCGTAGCGGTCGTAGATCGTGACCTGCACACCGGCCTGCCGCAGCATGTCTGCCGCCGCCATGCCGGCAGGGCCGGCGCCGATGATACCGACGCTCTCGGGCCGCTCCTGCGCGGGAGAGACGGGTTCGACCCAGCCCTCGTCCCAGGCGGTGTCGGTGATGAACTTCTCGACCGAGCCGATGGTGACGGTGCCGTGGCCCGCCTGCTCGATCACGCAATTGCCTTCACACAGACGGTCCTGCGGGCAGATGCGGCCGCAGATCTCGGGGAAGGTATTGGTGGACTGGCTGATCTCCCAGGCCTCGCGCAGGCGGCCCTGCGCGGTCAGCCGCAGCCAGTCGGGGATGTTGTTGTGCAGCGGGCAATGCGTCTGGCAGTAGGGCACGCCGCACTGGCTGCAGCGCCCGGCCTGCTCGCCGGCGCGGTCGCGGGCGTAATCGGCGTAGATCTCGCCGAAATCCTCGCGGCGCAGCATCGGCGGCCGCTTCTCGGGCATGCTGCGCTCGACCGAGACAAACTTCAGCATCTTTTCTTCGGCCATGACTCGCTCTCGTGCTAGCTGCTGAATGCCCAATACAGCAGGCTAGGACGACATAAAAGTCAGCAATACTGACCCTTCTGGCAGTATTATTGCGTCAGAGGCAATTTTCTACTTGGAGAAAGCCCGAAAAGGGTCAGCTATGCTTACCCTCAGGCGCCCAGCGACAGGCCGATCAGGGCCAGCGTCCCCACCACGATGCGCCACCAGCCGAAAAGCGCATAGCCCCGGCGACTGACGAAGCCGAGCAGCCAGCGCACCACCAGCGCCGCGCTGACGAAGGCCGAGACGAAGCCGATCACGATCAGCCAGGTTGCCGACCAGTCCAGCATGTCGCGCGTCTTGTAGATGTCGTAGGCCACGGCGCCCATCATCGTCGGCATCGACAGAAAGAAGCTGAACTCTGCCGCGGCCCGCTTGCTCACCCCCATCAGCAGCGCGCCGACGATGGTCGCGCCCGAGCGGCTGGTGCCGGGGATCATGGCAAGGCACTGGACGAAGCCGATGACGATGGCCGTGAGGATCGGGATATCCTCGGTCTCCTGATACCGGGGGGTCAGCGTCATCTTGTCGACGTAGATCAGGACGAAGCCGCCGAGGATCAGCATCACGGCGATCAGCATCGGCGTCTCGAAGAGCACCGTCTTGATGATCGGATGAGCGATGACGCCGATCACGGCCGCCGGCAGGAAAGCCAGCAGCACCGCCGCGACAAGCCGCCGGGCCCGGGGATCGTGCGGCGCATCGCGCAGGATGGTGAAAAGACGCCCGGACCAGACCAGAAGCAGCGCCAGGATCGCGCCCAGCTGGATCACCACCTCGAAGGTGCGGCCCGCGCTTTCGAAGCCCAGGAAATGGCCCAGCAGCAGCAGGTGCCCGGTCGAGGAGACCGGCAGGAATTCCGTGATCCCCTCGACGGCGCCGAGGATCAGCGCGATCAGCGCCTGCAAGGGTCAGTCCCGCCGCAGGTTGCGGGCGGATTCCTTGATCTCGGCGTATTGGCCCGAGGTGCGGAAGCGCCAGAGATACTCGGGCAGGATCGAGCCCATGGAGATCGGCTTGAGGCCCAGCGCGTCGAAGCCGCGCGCCCCCTCTGCCACCACGTTGTCGCGGCGCAGCTGCGCGACCTGGTCGCCGGTCAGCGGCGCCTTGATCAGCCCGAAGCTAAGGCGCTCGACCAGCCCCATCCCGCCGGCCATGAGACCGGCCAGGCCGAAGGGCATGTTCACGATCAGCTTGCGGCGCCGGATGACGCCCAGCATCTCCTGCATCAGCTCGCGGAAAGTCATCACGTCCGGGCCGCCCAGCTCGTAGACCCCGGGCTCTGCGGCGCCGGTGGCCACCAGCTCGACCGCGCGGGCGACGTCGTCGACATAGACCGGCTGGAACCGCGTGTCCGCGCCCACCACCGGCAGGATCGGCCCGCTCATGGCGGCGAAGCGGTTGAAGAACTCGTCCTCGCGCCCGAAGATGATCGAGGGGCGCAGGATGACCGCCTGCGGCATGTGCCGCAGCACCGCGGCCTCGCCGGCGGCCTTGCTGCGGGCATAGTCGCTGTCGCTGTCCGCGTCCGCGCCGATGGCCGAGACATGGACCATGCGCGCCACGCCAAGCTCGGCGGCGATGCGGGCGATCCGCTCGGGCCCCTCGTGCTGGATGGCGTCAAAGGTATTGGCGCCGCTCTCGGACAGAACGCCGACGCAGTTGATGACGACATCGGCGCCCTGCATCACCGTGCGCACGCTCTCGTCGTCGCGGATGTTGCACAGCACCGGGGCGACCTGTCCGACCACGCCGTAGATGCGCGTGCCCGAGGCGTCCTCGTCGTAGGGATGGCGGCAGGCGATGCGGATGCGCCAGCCCTGCGCCGCCATGCGCTGCGCGATGTACCGGCCGAGGAACCCCGATCCGCCGTAGATGGTCACCAGTCCGCTCATCGGCCCCGTCCTTTCACGCGTCTATCCGCGGTCTAGCGTCATGGCCCGCCTGCGGCAAGCGGGCTCCGGCACGCCAGAGAAACCCGTCGCCCTGTCGCCGCCCTTACGTCACCCGCCGCCTTGGCGAAATCGCGTTGACACCGCAACGAGGCCCCTCTAAACGCCGCTCCACGCAACCTGCCCAGGTGGCGGAATTGGTAGACGCGCTGGCTTCAGGTGCCAGTGATCGAAAGGTCGTGGAGGTTCGAGTCCTCTCCTGGGCACCATATCCCCTCCCTTAGCATTCCGCACGGTATCGCGCAGCCCTTCGGGCCGATCTCGTACAGTAAGCCGTGATCGCCGTCTTGTGCGTCTATGGCCTTCGCCTTCCGCGCGATCGCGTGCTAGGTGGCGCGGGACATCAAGGGGATCTCCAGCATGGCTTCTGCGACCTTCGACATTTCGGCGCTCAACCTCGTGGAAGGCCGCGACGGCTTCTTCACGGTAGAGGCCGAAGGCACCTACGAGACGCTGTCCGTCTCGCTCCTCGTCGCGAACGGCCTGGGCGCGGCGGATTTCTCGCTGCGGCAGGTTTCCTCCGCGACGGTGGAGACGAACGGCTACAAGCGCGAGAGCGCGAACTACAGCTATTCCGCGCTGGCCGACGGGCTGGCCGAAGGCACGGAGCGGGCGCAGCTGCAGGTCACGCTCGACGGCCAGGTCTACGACACCATCGCCCTGAGCATCACCGACAACCGGCCCGCCACCGGCGCTGTCGGCATCGCCGGCACCGCGGCGCAGGGGCAGCTTCTGCAGGCCCAGAACCAGTCCCTCGGCGATCCCGAGGGGCTGCAGTCCATCGCCTGGTCCTGGACCCGCGACGGGGCCGTCATCGCCGGGGCGCAGGGCCAGTCCTACCGCCTGACGCAGGCCGATGTGGGCAAGGCCATCGCCGCCCGCGCCACCATCACCGATAACCTCGGCGAGACGAGCACCGTTACCAGCGATCCGACCCGCGACGTGACCAATGTCAACGACAGCCCCCGGGGCGCCGTCACGATCCAGGGCAACGCGGCCATCGACGAGACGCTGAAGGCGGATCTGTCGGGCCTGTCGGATGCCGACGGGCTGGGAACGCCGCGCTACCAGTGGCTGGCCGACGGCGAGGCGATCGCCGGCGCGACCGCCGCGACGCTGCTGCTGGACGAGACGCTCGTCTCCTCGCGCATCTCGCTGCAGGTGGCCTATACCGACGGCTACGGCACGCAGGAAAACGTCACCAGCGCAGCGACGGCCGCCGTTGCCGCGGGGCTGACGCTGACCGGCACCCCGCAGGCCGACCGGCTGCAGGGCGGCAACGGCGGCGACGTCATCTCGGGCCTCGCGGGGAACGACCAGCTCTTCGGCGGCAACGGCGATGACCGGCTTTACGGCGGCGGCGGCGACGACCGGCTGCTGGGCGAGGCGGGCGACGACCGGCTCGAGGGCGGCGACGGGCGCGACATGCTGAACGGCGGCGACGGCGACGACATGATCTTCGGCGGCAGCTCCGCCGCGGACCTGCGGGACGTCATCTACGGCGGCGCCGGGAACGACGTGATCGACGCCGGCTACGGAAACGACCTGATCATGGGCGGCGCCGGCGCCGACAGCATGGCGGGCGGCTACGGGGCCGATACGGTCATCGGCAACGAAGGCGCCGACATCCTGACCGGCGCGGCCTTCGGCGACCTGCTCTACGGCGGCGACGGCTTCGACTTCCTCAACGGGGGCTTCGGCTCGGACCGTCTGAACGGCGGCGCCGGCCCGGACCGCTTCTACCATGCCGGCGTCGCCGGGCATGGCAACGACTGGATCCAGGACTACGCGGCGACCGACGGGGACCGTCTGGTCTGGGGCGGCGATCCGGCGGCAACGGCAGAGCAGTTCCAGATCAACCTCGCGCAGACGGCGAATGCCGGCGGCGCGGCGCAGGAGGCCTTCGTGATCTACAAGCCGACCGGCCAGATCATCTGGGCCCTCGTCGACGGCGGCGCGCAGCAGGATATCCGCCTGCAGATCGGCGCGGACGTCTTCGACCTCGCCTGATCCTGCGGCCCCCGCCCGTCCCGGGCGGGGGCACTCAGCCTCGGTTCCCCGCGAACCGCCCGGCCAGCCGCGACAGGGCGTAAAGCAGCGCGGCGACGCAGACGATCGCCGGGCCTGTCGGCGCATCGGTCCAGAGAGACCCGTAAAGCCCGCCCAGCGCCGCCAGAACGGCAAGCCCCGTCGCCAGCGCCGCCATGCCCTCGGGCGTGCGGGCGAAGGGGCGTGCGGCGGCGGCGGGAATGACCAGCAGCGCGCCGATCAGCAGCGCGCCCACCACCTGGATCGCCACCGCCACCACCAGCGCAAGCGCCATGGTCAGCACCAGCCGCTCGCGCGCGGGGTGCAGGCCGGCGGCATGGGCCAGCTCCGGCCCCAACGTCGTGGTCAGCAGCGCCGACCAGCGCCAGACGACCAGCGCCACCACCAGCGCGGCACCGCCCCAGATCATCCCCAGATCATAGCGCGAGACGGCGAGGATATCGCCGAAGAGGTAGCTTTGCAGGTCGACCCGGACCTGCGGCAGGAAGGACACCGCCACCAGCCCCACCGCCAGCGCCGAATGAGCGACCACGCCCAGAAGCGTATCGGTCGCCTGGCTGCGCCCCGACAGGGCTGCCACCGTCAGCGCGGCGATCAGGCAGACCGCCAGAACGCCCAGCGCCAGCGGCAGGCTCAGCGCCAGCGACAGCGCCACGCCCAGGATCGCGGCATGGCTGGTCGCATCGCTGAAATAGGCCAGCCGCCGCCAGACGACGAAGCAGCCCAGCGGCGCCGCGGCCAGCGCGACACCCACGGCCGCCAGGGCGGCACGGGTCAGGAAATCGTCCAGCATGGTCAGCCCGCCGCCCGCGCGTCGTCGTGGTGATGATGGTGGTGGTGGCCCGGATCGTGCCGGTGGCCGCGATGCTCGTGCCGGTACAGCGCCAGCGCGCCCTGCGTCCCCTCGCCGAAGAGGCGGCGGTAATCGGGCGCCTCGGCCACGACCTCGGGCGTGCCCTCGCAGCAGATATGTCCGTTCAGGCAGATCACCCGGTCAGAGGCGCTCATCACCACGTGCAGGTCATGGCTGACCATGAGCACGGCGCAGCCGGTCTCGGCGCGCAGATCCTCGATCCGGCGGTAGAAGGCGGCCGCCCCCGGCTGGTCGAGGCCGGCGGTCGCCTCGTCCAGCAGCAGAAGATCGGGCTCGGCCAGCAGCGCCCGCGCCAGCAGGACGCGCTGAAGCTGCCCGCCGGACAGGCCGGCGACCTGCCGGGTGGAGATGTCGGGCACCCCGGCCCGCTCGAGCGCCTCCTGCGCCGCCGCGGCGCTGGTCCGGCGCGGCAACCCGAGGAAGCGGCGCACCGTCAGCGGCAGCGTCGGATCGATCGCCAGCCGCTGCGGCACATAGCCCAGCCGCAGCCCCGGCGCGCGGGTGATGCGCCCGGCAAAGGGCCGTTCTGAGCCGACGATGGCCCGCAGCAGGGTCGACTTGCCCGAGCCGTTGGGGCCGACGACGGTCACGATCTCGCCGCGCCCGATGCTGAAATCGACATCGCTCAGCGCCGTGGCGCCGCCGTAGCGCACGCTCAGGCCCTTGGCCTCGATCAGCGGCCGGCTCACGCCGGGGCGCCTTGCGGGGCATCCTGGCAGAGGGGGCACAGACCCTCGGCCTCGCGCACCGTGCGCTCGATTCGAAAGCCGCTTTCCACGGCGGCGCGCCCCAGCTCGCCCTGCGCGGGATCGGTCTCGGATTCGACCACCAGCGCGCAGTTGCGGCAGATCAGGAAGGCCGGCGTATGGCCGCTGCCGAAATGGGCGCAGGCAATGAAGCCGTTCAGCCGCTCGATCCGGTGCACGAAGCCGTGCTTGACCAGAAAATCGAGCGCCCGGTAGGCGACGGGCGGCTGCGATCCCAGCCCCTCGGCGCGCAGGATGTCGAGGATCTCGTAGGCGCCCATCGCCTTGTGCTCGCTCAGCAGGATCTCGAGGACGCGGCGCCGGACGGGGGTGAACTGCAGCTTCTCCGCGGCGCAATGACGCTCCGCGGCCTCCACGCCCCCGGCGACGCAGCTGGCGTGATCGTGGCTGTGGAAACCGATGGACATGGGCCCTCCCGGGGGGACGTAGAAAAGCGTTGTGATACAGTGGCGGCAGGGCTATGCGCCTCCGTCGTCTGTTATGTAATCACAGGAACGTCCCATGTCCAACATCCCGGCGCGCCTCATTGCCTTTGTCGCCGCCTGCCTTGCCTGCGGCGCCGCCGCGGCCGAGGTGCCGCGCGTGGTGACGGACGTGGCCCCGGTGCAGTCCCTCGTGGCGCGGGCGATGGAGGGGCTGGGCGAGCCTGCGATGCTGGTCCAGCCCGGCACATCGCCGCACAGCTACACGCTGCGCCCCTCGGATGCGCAGGCGCTGCAGCAGGCCGACCTCGTGGTCTGGATCGGGCCTACCCTGACCCCCTGGCTGGCGCGGCCCATCGCCTCGCTGGCCGAGCAGGCCGAGATCCTGCCGCTGCTGGAGCAGGAGGGCACCATCCGCCTGCCGCTGCGGGCGCAGGAGGATTTCCTCGCGCAGGATCAGGGCGAAGAGCCGGCCGGGCATGACCACGGCACCTTCGATCCGCATGCCTGGCTCGACCCCGAGAACGGCAAGCGCTGGCTGACCGTCATCGCCGAGGCACTGCAGAGGCTGGACCCCGAGAACGCCGAAACCTACGCCGCCAATGCCGAGGCGGGGCGGGCCGAGATTGACGCCGCCACCGCCGAGACCGCGCAGGCGCTGCAGCCCGTGCGGGGCCTGCGCTACATCGTGTTCCACGATGCCTTCCACTACTTCGAGGACCGCTTCGACATGCCCGCCGCGGGCGCCGTGGCGCTGTCGGACGCCACCGATCCCGGCCCCGCCCGGCTGCAGGCCCTCAAGCAGGAGGTCGCGGACCTCGACGTGACCTGCGCCCTCGCCGAGCCGCAATTCGACCCCGGCCTGCTGGAAAGCGTGATCGAGGGGAGCGGTGCGCGGATCCGCCTTATCGACCCGCTGGCCAGCCGGATCGAACCCGGCCCGGACCTCTATCCCCAAATGCTGCGAAGCCTCGGGGCAGAGCTTGCCGCCTGCGCCGAGGAGGGCGCCTGACCTCCGGGCCGCGCGAGGCGATCGCTTGCGCATCCTCCGCTCCGGCGAATAAGGTATAACGTAACAAGCTTTAGCGAGGATTCCCATGACGCACCGCCTTATGATCGCCGCCCTCGGGCTCGCCGCCGCTGCCGGCACCGCGCAGGCGCAAGAGACCCGCGAGCTCGGCCCGCACGAGCATGGCACCGGGCTGCTGAACATCGCCGTCGACGGCGACCAGCTGCTGATCGAGCTCGAGGCGCCGGGCGCCGACATCACCGGCTTTGAACATGCGCCCAGCACCGAGGCGCAGGAAACCGCCGTCGAAGAGGCCCGCGAGGCGCTGTCCCGCCCGCTGGAGCTTTTCGTGCTGACGGGCGATGCCGGCTGCACGCTGGACGACGCCACGGTCGAGATCGTCGCCGGCGCGCATGACCACGGCGACGAAGAGCATGAGCATGAGCACGCCGAGGACGCAGGCGAGCATGACCACGATCATGACGAGGCCGAGCACGAGGATCACGAGCACGAAGAGCACGATCACGATCACGAAGAGGCCGGGCACGACGACCACGACCACGACCACGACCACGACCATGCCGAAGGCGCCCAGCACAACGAGTACCACGCCAGCTACGCGATGACCTGCGAGTCCATCGACGCGCTGACCGGCATCGACTTCGCTTACTTCGAGCGCTTCGAGAACGCCCAGCGCCTGAACGGGCAGATGATCTCGGATGCCGGCACCTCGGGCTTCGAGGTCACCCGCGACGCGCCGAGCGTCGATCTCGCCGACCGCATCTGATCCGATGGCCGAGGCGCTCGCCCTGACGGATGTCGCGTTCCGCTGGCCCGGGCGGGCAGGCTTCGGCCTGTCCGTGCCGGGCTGGCGCGTGGCGGCGGGCGCAAGGCTGCTGCTGCTGGGCGAGAGCGGGTCGGGCAAATCCACCCTGCTCAGCCTGATCTGCGGCATCAACCGGCCCGACAGGGGCCGGGTCGAGGTCGATGGCACCGACCTCGGCGCGCTGGGGTCCACCCGGCGCGACAGGGTCAGGGCCGAGCGCATCGGCGTCGTCTTCCAGCAGTTCAACCTGCTGCCCTATGCCTCGCCCACCGACAACATCTGCCTGCCGCTGCGCTTCGCGCCCGAGCGGCGGCAGCGGGCCGAGGCGGCGGGCCGTGGCGGCGCGCGGGCCGAGGCGCGGCGCCTGATGACCGCGCTGAAGCTGCCGGAAGAGGCGATCGACGCGCCCCGCGCCGGCCTGCTGAGCGTCGGCCAGCAGCAGCGCATCGCCGTGGCCCGCGCGCTGATCGGCGCGCCGCCGCTGCTGATCGCGGACGAGCCGACCTCCGCGCTGGACGCGGGCAGCCAGGATGCCTTCCTCGACTTGCTCTTCACGCAATGCGAGGCCGCGGGCACGACGCTGATCATGGTCAGCCACGACGACCGCCTTGCCCCCCGCTTCGACGATGCGATCCGGCTCGAGGATATCGCGACGATTCAAAGGACCGGCTTCGCCGCATGATACTGACGCGCCTTGCCTTTCGCTCTCTCATCGCCCGGCGGATCACCGTCGGGCTTACCATTTTGTCGATCGCGCTGTCGGTCGCCCTCTTCATGGGCGTGGAGAAGGTGCGCACCGGGGCCAAGGGCAGCTTCGCCGACACGATCTCGGACACCGACCTGATCGTCGGCGCGCGCTCGGGGTCTGTGCAGCTGCTGCTCTACTCGGTCTTCCGCATCGGGAACGCGACCAACAACATCACCTGGCAAAGCTACCAGGAGATCGCGGAACGCCCCGAGGTCGACTGGATGGTGCCGATCAGCCTTGGCGACAGCCACCACCAGTTCCGCGTCATGGGCACGACAGAGGCCTATTTCGACCGCTACCATTTCCGCGGCGGGCGCAGCCTGTCCTTCGCGCAAGGCGGGCGCATGGACGACCTCTTCGACGCGGTGATCGGCGCCGATGTCGCGCGCGAGCTGGGGTACGAGCTCGGCGATCCCATTGTCGTGGCCCATGGCATCGCCTCCTTTACCGAGCATGACGACCTGCCTTTCCGCGTGGCGGGGATCCTCGACCGGACAGGAACGCCGGTGGACCGCACGGTGATCGTCGGCCTCGATGCGATCACCGCGATCCACGTCGACTGGCAGGGCGGCGCCCGTGCGCCCGGCCAGACCACCCCGGCGGAGGAGCTGCGGCAGATGGACCTGACGCCGGACGCGGTGACGGCGGCCATGGTTGGCGTGAAGAACCGCATCCAGATCTTCCAGCTTCAGCGCTGGATCAACGAGTACCCCTCCGAGCCGCTGCTGGCGGTGCTGCCCGGCGTCGCGCTGCAGGAGCTTTGGGGCATCGTCGGCATCGCCGAGACGGCGCTGATCGGCGTGTCGGGCATGGTCGTGGCGACCGCGCTGATCGGCATGGCGGCGATGATCTTCTCGGGCCTGAACGAGCGGCGGCGCGAGATGGCGATCCTGCGCGCCAATGGTGCGAGGCCCCTCACCATCATGGGGCTGCTGACGCTCGAGGCGGCGATGATGGCGCTGGCGGGCGCGCTTCTCGGTGCCGTGATGCTTTATCTGGGGCTCTGGCTAGCGCAGCCCTGGATCGATGCCGCCTTCGGGCTTTATCTAACCATCGACGCGCCCAGCGCGCGCGAGGGGATGGTGCTGGTCACCGTCGTCCTGGCCGGCGCGGCGACCGGGCTGCTTCCGGCGCTGCGCGCCTACCGGCTGTCGCTGGCCGATGGCATGACACCGCGAACCTGAGACGGAGACCGAGGATGACCAAAGGCCCCACCCGCCGCACCCTTCTGGCCGCCGGCACCGCCTTCGCCGCCCTGCCCCGTGCCGCCCGCGCGGACCAGCCCATCGAGCTGGGCTGGGACGATCTGCTGCCCACGGGCGAAGAGGCCGTCTCCCTCGAATCGCTGGGCGGCAGCGGCGTGGTCGAGCACGAGCAGCTCTCGACCGGGTTCGAGCAGGCCCCCGCCGCGGGCGTGACGACCGAATATGACGGCAAGGTGATCCGCCTGCCCGGCTACGTGGTGCCGCTGGATTACGCCGGCACCGGGGTCACGGCCTTCCTTCTGGTGCCCTATGTCGGGGCCTGCGTGCATGTCCCGCCGCCGCCGGCCAACCAGCTGGTCATGGTCACCAGCGACACGCCCTACGAGGTTTCGGGCCTGTTCGACCCGGTCTGGGTTGAGGGGCTTTTCGGGTCTGCCGCAACCGCGACGGAGCTGGCCGATGTGGGCTATTCGCTGGCGGCGCAGGACATCCGGCCCTACCGCGGCTGACCCATCGCCTTGCCCGTGCCGCAAGCGGTGCGTATCTGTCGCCCCGAGATCACGAGCCAGGATCACAAGGCGGAGCACGGGCATGGCGAACTTCCTCTACCAGGGCGACCTGCCCGACGGGTTGGATCTGGGCCCCTCCGTCGCCATCGACTGCGAGGCGATGGGGCTGAACCACAAGCGCGACCGCCTGTGCCTTGTGCAGATGTCCTCGGGCGACGGGAACTGCCACCTCGTGCAGGTCGCCCCCGGCCAGACCGAGGCGCCGAACCTGCAGCGCCTGCTGGCCGACCCCGAGGTGTTGAAGCTGTTCCATTTCGGCCGCTTCGACATCGCCGCCATGGCGCAGACCTTCGGCACGCTGGCCGCGCCGGTCTATTGCACCAAGATCGCCTCGAAGCTGGTGCGCACCTTCACCGACCGCCACGGGCTCAAGTACCTGCTGAACGACCTGTGCGGCATCGACGTCTCCAAGCAGCAGCAGCAATCCGACTGGGGCGCCGAGACGCTGACCGAGGCGCAGCTGGACTACGCCGCCTCGGACGTGCTGCACCTGCACAAGCTGAAGGATGCGCTCGACGTGATGCTGGCGCGCGAGGGGCGCACGGCGCTGGCGCAGCAGTGCTTCGATTTCTTGCCGACGCGCGCGCAACTCGATCTCGAGGGCTGGCCCGAGATCGACATCTTCGCGCATTGACCCGGTGGCGGGCAGCATCTCCCGCCACTCCCGCCTCGTCGGCTGGGCCAAGGTCCTGCTGCCGCTGGCGGCGCTTTGCCTGCTGTCGACCATGTTCCTGCTGGCCCGCGCGCCCGGCGGCACCTCCGACATCCCCTTCGCCGAGATCGAGGAGATCGCGCGCGAGCAGCGCATCGCCGCGCCGCGTTTTTCCGGCGTCGCGGCGAATGGCGCGGATATCGAGGTTTCGGCCCGCACCGCCCGCCCTGAAGGCGCACTCTTCACCATCGACGCGCCGCGCGCGCGCATGCTCCTGCCCGGCGGCGGCGAGGTGACCGTCACCTCGGGCAGCGGCACGATCAGCGCCGATGGCCGCAGCGCGCGCCTTACCGACCTTGCGCATGTCGACTCCACCCTCGGCTACCAGATGGAGACCGCGGGGATGGAGGCCGATCTCGATACCGGCAGGCTCTCCTCGCTGGGCCCGCTGGAGGTGCGCGCACCCTACGGCGCCCTGACCGCGGGGGCGCTGACCCTCGATGCCTCGGACGCGGGGGGCGAGAGCCTGGTCTTCTCCGGCGGCGTCCGCCTCCTATATCGACCGGAACCCTGAAGGATATGCCGATGCGCCGCCTGACCGCCCTGCTGTTCGTCCTGATCGCCGATATGGTCGCCGGGCTGATGCCCGGCATGGCCTCGGCCCAGACGGGCGTGGCCCTTGGCGGGCTGTCGGTCGATCCCTCGGCCGAGGTCGAGGTGACGGCCGACAGCCTGACGGTCGACCGCGCCGGCGGCGGCGCCACCTTCGCCGGCAACGTGGTGATCGGACAGGGCGAGATGCGCCTCTCGGCAGCGCGGGTCGAGGTGACCTACGACGAGGCCTCGGGCGATATCACCCGCCTCGCCGCCAGCGGCGGCGTGACGCTGGCCACCGCGAGCGAGGCGGCCGAGGCCGAGGAAGCCGTCTACGACCTGACCGCCGGCACGGTGACCATGACCGGAGAGGTGCTGCTGACGCAGGGCGGCACCGCCCTGTCCTCCGAGCGGATGGTGGTCGACATCGCCTCGGGCAACGCCCAGCTCGACGGGCGGGTGCGCACCGTCCTGAACCCGGACGCCCCGTGATGCCGGAGCTGACCGTGACGCAGGGCGATGCCGGCCTCGAGGTGCGCGGGCTGCGCAAGAGCTATCGCCGCCGCCCGGTGATCCGCGACGTCTCGCTGCACCTCGACCGGGGCGAGGTGGTGGCCCTTCTCGGGCCGAACGGATCGGGCAAGACGACCTGTTTCTACGCCATCGCCGGGCTGGTTCCGGCCGACGGTGGGCAGGTGCTGATCGACGGGCAGGACGTCTCGCGCCTGCCGATGTACCGCCGCGCGCGGATGGGCATCGGCTACCTGCCCCAAGAGATGAGCATCTTTCGCGGCCTCTCGGTCGAGGACAACATCCTCGCCATCCTCGAGCTGAGCGAGCCGGATCGCACCAGCCGCCGCGAAAAGCTTGAGGAGCTGCTGTCCGATTTCTCCATCGGCCACCTGCGCCGCGCGCCCGCGCTGGCCCTCTCGGGCGGTGAGCGGCGGCGGGTCGAGATCGCCCGCTGCCTCGCCGCGGGGCCGGATTTCGTGCTGCTGGACGAACCCTTCGCCGGGGTTGATCCGATCGCGGTGAACGATATCCGCACCCTTGTCGCCGACCTCAAGACGCGCGGGCTGGGCGTGCTGATCACCGATCACAACGTCCGCGAGACGCTGGGCATCGTCGACCGCGCCTATATCCTGAACGAGGGCGTCGTGCTGATGAGCGGCTCCGCCGAGGAGGTGGTCCGCGACGAGAACGTGCGCCGCGTCTACCTCGGCCAAGGATTCAAGGTTGATTGACCTTGGCGCAGCCGCGCGATTGACAGGACACCGCCGGCCCGTGTCATCTTGGTGTCATGACGACTCCGGTTGCCACGTCCAGCTTCGCCATCCGGCAGGCCCAGCCCGCCCGGTACCGCGCTGCGACAAGGGCGGAGCCGTCGCATTTCCCGGAGCCGGCAGCCGACGACCGCGCAGCGCGCGGCCCGGCTGACCGAGCCCGGGGCAACCTCAGGAGGGTTCGGATGCGCTACCAGATCAGCGGAAAGCAGATCGATATCGGCGAGGCGCTGCAGACGCATGTGCGCACGCAGCTTGGCGAGACGCTGGAGAAATATGCCGGTCGGCCGACCGACGCCTCAATCGTCTTCTCGCGCGTCGCGCATGAGTATTCCTGCGAGGCGGTGGTGCATCTGTCGACCGGGCTGAACCTCTCGGCGCGCGCCCGCGCGACCGAGATCTACGCCGCCTTCGATGCCTGCGACGAGAAGATGGGCAAGCAGCTGCGCCGGTACAAGCGCCGGTTGAAAGATCACCACCGGACGCGCCCGGATCCTGTTGAACTTCTCGGCGCCGACTCCTATATCCTCGCGCCGACGGAAGAGAACGACGACATGGAAGGCGCCGACCACGATTCCCTGGCCCCGATGATCGTGGCCGAGATGGAGACGCAGATCCCGTCTCTTTCCGTGGGGGAAGCCGTCATGCAACTTGAACTGGCCGAGGCGCCGCTGCTCGTCTTCCGCAACGAGAAGCATAGCGGGATCAACGTGGTTTATCGCCGCGAAGACGGCAATTTCGGGTGGATAGACCCACGCGGCTCGCGCTAAGGGGCGCGCGAGCGACCAGAGGGCCGGGCAGCCGGCGAAAGGGAACGACGCGATGCATATTTCCCAGATCCTTCCTCCGGACGGCGTGAAGGTCCTGTCCTCCATCAGCAGCAAGAAGCGGCTCTTCCAGGATCTGGGAGAGCTCGCCGAAACCCGCTACGCGCAGGCCGCCCCCCTGGTTGTCGAGGCCCTGATGGAGCGCGAGGCCCTGGGCCCCACCGCCGTGGGCCACGGCGTCGCCCTGCCCCATGCCCGGCTGGACAAGCTGGACCGCGTGCTGGGCCTCTTCATGAAGCTCGAGAAGCCGCTGGATTTCGACGCCATCGACCGCCAGCCCGTCGACCTGATCTTCTGCCTGCTGGCCCCCGGCGGCAGCGGGGTCGAGCACCTCAAGGCGCTGGCGCTGGTCTCTCGCACGATGCGCGATAGCAACGTCTGCAGCAAGCTGCGCGCGAACAGCGACACCGCAACGCTGCATGCCATCCTGACCGAGGCGCCGGCGATCAAGGCCGCCTAGGTCGGCGCCCCTCCGCGCCAGTCGGAGAAGCCCAGAAGATCGTAGTCCCGGGCGAAGGCTCTTCGCACCGCGGCCTCGACATCCGGCCCGTAGAGCGCATCCAGCCGCGCGATCAGCGGATCCTCCGCCAGCGCGAGCGGCGGGGGATCGCAGTCCACCAGCGCGGCGATCACCCCCAGCTCCGCCTCTAGCGTTTCCTCCCGCAGGATCATGTCCGGCGGCAGCGCCGCGCCGAAGCCGCGCAGGATGTCGACCTGCGGCATCCAGGCCCGATCGATGCGATGCGGCGTCCGGCCGGCGAGGTTGTCCGACAGAAAGGCCAGAAAGGCGAGGAAGGCGGCGCGCTCCTCCTCTGCCGGCCAGCCGGGCTGCGCGCTGACCCTCATGCCGTAGCGGCGCCAGACCCAGGCACGGATGGCCGCGAAGCACTCTGGCCCCTGCGCCACCATGTGCCGGCGAAAACAGGCATAGGCCCGCAGCACCGGGTGGCGCAGGACGGTAAAGCGCCGGTGCTGCGGATGCGCCCGCTGCCAGTCTCGCAGGCTGCGCCAGCGAAAACCGCTGCGCGGCGCCGCCCCGCCGTCCAGCGCGGAAAGCCATTCGCCGACGACGGCCTCTGGCCCCGAGGCGATGGGCTGGAACAGCAGCGGCGCGGCAGGCGCCGCGATGTAGCGCGGGATTGCCGCACCGGGCGGGCGGGGCGCGCCGAAATCGGGCGCCGCGCCCGCCTCCAGCCCCCAGGCGTCCAGACCGGCCAGCGCCTCTTGCATCTGTCCAGGATTCTCGACCCGCTCGCAGAGCGGCAGGATGCCCTGCCGCTTGAACCTTGTCTGCAGCCGCTCGAGCCGCGCAGGCACCCCCAGCCATGCGGCGAGGCCGTTCAGCACCTCGAGCGAATTCAGATCCTCGTAGTCCAGCGCGAATCCCGACTGGCCGGAGCATTGCAGCGCGCGCTGCACGTGGTGGTGAAAGCGCGCCGTCTCATCAACATGCGCCTCGAAGGCCTCGGCGTCGAAGCGGACGCGTGCGGTCTTCGCGCGGCGCGCGTCGGTCAGCCGCCACTGCCCCGTCGCCACCGCGATCCCGCGGCTGACGTAGGTTTCCAGCGGATTGCGCGTGAGGATGACCTTCGCGACCCCCGGATCCTCCAGCAGCGCCGGCAGCACGCGCGGGTCGTGATCCGAGAAGTAGCGAAACCCGTTCAGCCCGGGCGCCGCCCTGATCCGCGCCAGCAGAGCCAGCGGATCGGCGTCGCGCTCCTCCTGGGTCATGCCAAGCAGCTGCGGCGTGTTCGGATGACCGAGGAAGGAGGGATTGAAGGCCTCGCCATGGCACATGACCCCGTCCAGCGCCGCGAGATTGCTGTCGAGGAAGTTCGACCCGGTCCGCATCCCGGCCAGCACGACGAAGCTGTGGAAAGGCATCTCAGGCGCGCTCCGCGCGGCGGGCGGGGGGCGCGGGGACGGCCCGCAGCTCTCCGGTCAGCTGGGGGTGCATCCCGGCGTTGCGAAGCGCCTGCAGGAAATCCGGCAGGCCCTCCATATCCGCCAGCGCCGGCAGGGCGCGGCGCGGGGCGGGGCCACCGAGGGTATCCTCGATCGCCTCCTGCAGCCGCTCCTCCGGCGCCTCCAGCGCCTCGGCCAGGGTCCAGATGCGGACGCGCGCCCTCGCCCAGGGCGAGCGAAGCGCGGCCAGATGCTCGGCCTCGATGCGCTGAAGCCGCGCCGCCTCCGCGCGGCGGCGGGCAAAGGGCATCGGCGCCCGGTGCAGCGGGATCATCCAGGCGCCAGAGATCACGCTGATGACGGCATTGGGATCCTTGGCGAGATCCCAGTGGATGGCCTGAGTGTCGCGCGGCCCGAAGGAGAAGCACTGCCTCTGGCCGCGGGTGTTCCAGATCAGGTTCGAAAGGAACATCTGGGCATGGTAGTCGCGCAGCGTCGCGCTGTCCGAAAGCCCGCCGGCATAGCCGGTGGCGCCGCCCGCGAACTCCGCCCGCTCGGGCGCGAAGAGATGGCCGTGCACCGCAGCCCCCTGCCCCGCCTCTGCCAGCTGCCGCGCCAGCCATGGGGCAAAGCCGTCGAAGACCTCTGCGACCCCCTCGAAGACGCTGTAGGGCGCCGCGGTGAGCGGCAGGTTCAGGTGCGGTGCGGGCAGCCGTCCTTGCATGATCAGCCCCGCGCGCCCGCGCAACCGCTGCTCCGCCGCGCGGGCGAAGACCCGTTCAATCCGGCCCGGATCGGGCAGGCGCAGCGGCTCCGCCGGGGCGCTGTCGGCCTGCAGGAAGGCCTCGTAGAGACGCTCTGCCCCCGGCCAGGCCTTGCGCGCGACAAAGCAGCCCGACCGCCGCAGCAGCGGCAGGTGATCGTCGTAAAGGATATGGGGCCGGCCGAGGAAATCGAAGGTCGAGGCCGTGAGGCTGCGGCTTTCGATCCGGTCGGACCAGCGGCGCGCCATGGTCTGGAAATAGCTTTCGTCCGGGATCCAGACCTGCCGGAAATACCGGTCGATCGCCGCGCGATCCGGGTCGTTCAGGATACGCTGCAGGGTCTGGCGCGTCAGGCACCACCACTGCGATCCCATATGCGGCACGAGGCCAGCGGGCATGCGCCGCCGCACCCCCAGCCGCCGCTGCAGCGCGACATGGGCATCAAAGAGCCGCCGCTGCCGCTTCCAGGAGAAGGGAAAACGCAGGGTGAACCGTTCCTCGCCCAGCCCGCCGCGGGTCCAGGTGACGTCCCGCACGGTCGCGCTTTCGATGAAATTGGTCTCCGGATGCGCCTCGAGGTAGGCCCGCAGCTCCGCCACAGGGCGCAGCGGCAGGCAGGAACCGGAGGCGAGGAAGACGCGATCGGCCTCTTCGAAGCGGTCCAGCATCAGCGCGGCGGCGGCCTGCGTGGCGGCGACCAGCTCCCAGCTGCCCCATTCGCAGCGAAAGCGCGGCGCGAAGACCAGCCTGTCGCGCAGGTCGGCCAGCGATCCGGCGAAGGCCCGGTAATCGGCTTCCGGCACGGCGGCATCGACATGCACCACCAGCGGGCAGCCGGCGGCGTACCAGTGCCGGATCACCTGCTCGGCCCGGTCGAGGGCGCTGTGCACCAGCATGACGATCCCGAGGCTCATGCCCAGTGTCCCCGCGAGATCAGGCCAAGCCCCTCGAGCTGGCGCCAGCCGGCATAGCGCTCGCTCCAGCTGCCCCAGAGCGGCGCGAGGCCGATCGCGGCATAGGCGCCGTATTCGCGTCCGCCGGCGAAATGCTGGCGGCGGGCCCGTTCCTCTCCGGCCTTGGCGGTGAAGGAGGCGAGCATCTTGGTGTGCAGCAGGACCCCGCAGGCGGTCTCGCCACCGTCGCGGTCGTAGGTCTGGTTCAACCCGCGCGGCAGCATCATGTGCGTGGCGCTGACGTAGACGCTGCGGCGCGACCAGCGCACCAGCGGCACCTTGTTCAGGGCCGGGGCGCACCATGGCTCTGCGGCGAAGTAGGCACGGGCGCGCGGCCCGCCCTGGATCCAGGGGTTCTTGTGGCCGGGATTGCGCTGCAGCACGTAGTTTCCGCCATCGAACCAGGACAGGATGCGCAGCGGATCCTCGCCGCGGCGGTAGGCCGCCACGTCTTCGGGGTTGCGGGGGTAGAGGTCCAGCAGCATGGCGGCAAAGCTGCGCAGGTCGGAGGCATCCAGCCAGTCCGCCAGCGCCGGCAGCGGGCGGCTGTCGCAGAAGGGAAAGACCAGAAGCTCGTCGGGATCGACGGTCAGGCACCAGCGGCCGCAGCCGTGCCGGCGCAGCAGCGCGTTCATCCAGTCCATGCCGCAGCGCGCGGCGCGGTAGCTCGCCCCGGTGGCATAGAGCGTCACATCCGGCTGTCTCGCCGCCCAGTCGCCGCCGCCGTCGGTCGAGGCATTGTCGACCATCACGAAGTGGCGCACGCCCAGCGCGCGGTAATAGTCCAGAAAATGCGGCAGGCGCAGGTATTCATTGCGAAAGACGGTAAAGACGGTGACCCCGCCCGCCGGGGCGGGCGCGTCGCGGCCCGAGACGAGCCGAAGCTCGCGCGCCTTGCGCCGGGCGCGCAGCTGCAGGCGGCGGCGCTGCAAGCGCAAGCGATAGGCGTCGAGCAAGCTCACCTGAAACAGCGCTCCCGTTCCGGGCCGGAAGTGATTCCGCGGCCCTGTCAGAGCGTCCAGCCTATTGCGCCAATGGTTTACCGCGGCTTACCCACGATTTCAGGGCCAGCCCCCGCGCGACATCAGCCCCAGCGCCACCAGCTGCCGCCAGCCGGTGTAGCGGGTCGATTGCGGGGTCTTCAGTACCGGATCCCCCATCAGCGCGCGTTGGTAGGCCGCGGCGCGGGCGGGATCGCCGAAGTGCTGCCGGCGCACCAGCTCCTCGGCGGATTTCTCGACGATGGCGCCGAGGAACTTGCCGTGCAGCAGCACGCCGGTCAGCGCCTCGCCGCCCGCGCTGGCGTAGGTGCGGTTCAGCCGGGGCGGCAGCAGGGTATGGGCGGCATTGAGGTAGGCGTAGCGCCGGTGCCAGCGCACCAGCGGCACCTTGTTCAGCGTCGGCGCCCGGCGCGGCGCATCGGCGAAGAAGGCCCGGGCCCGCGGCCCGCCCTGGATCCACAGCGCCTGACCCGGGGCCTGCTGGCGCAGGGTGTAGTTCCCCGCGTCGAACCACAGCAGATCCTCGGGCGCCCCCGCCTCGGACAGCCGCCCCTGCGGGTAGAGATCCAGCATCAGCGCACCAAGCGCCTCCTGCCCGCCGTGATCGAGCCAGGCGGTCAGCGCCGGCAGCGGACGCGTGGTCCAGAAGGGGTAGATCAGCCGCTCGTCGGCATCGAGGGTCAGGCACCAGCGGCCATGCCCGTGCCGCATCAAAAGCCAGCCCAGCCAGTCCATGCCGAAGCGCGCGTCGCGGTAGCTGGCGGCAGTGCTCCAGACAGAGACGTCGGGCTGTGCGGCCAGAAAGGCGAGGCTGCCGTCGTCGCTGCCGTTGTCGACGAAGAGGAAGTGATCCACGCCCAGCCTGCGGTGGTGGTCGAGAAACAGCGGCAGCTGCGCCATCTCGTTGCGCAGGCAGCACAGGCACAGGATCGCGCCGCGCGGCAGGCCGCGGGTCCGGTCGATGCGGGGGGTGAGGGCGTGGCGGGCGCGGAAGGCCCGCCAGAGCAGGCGCTGGCGTTTGCGGCGCAGGCGCAGCGCCTGCCGAAGCTGTGCGGTCCGCACAGCCGTCAGGCCGGGGCGCGATGCAGCCGTTCCGCCGTCATCGCCCCCCAGCCACCGGGCCCTACTGGGCCGCGTCCTTGATCGAGACCATCTCGCGCAGGTAGGCGCCGAACTCCTCGGAGAGGTCGTCGCGCGCCAGGCCGTAGGCCACGGTCGCCTGCAGGAAACCGGCCTTGGAGCCGCAGTCGAAGCGCTCGCCGCGGAAGCGGAAGCCGTAGACGCCCTTGTCGCCGTTCAGCTGCGCCGCGATGGCATCGGTCAGCTGGATCTCTCCGCCCGCGCCCTTCTCGACCGACTCGAGGCTTTTCATCACCTCGGGTGTCAGGATGTAGCGGCCGATCACGGCAAGGTTCGACGGCGCCTCTTCCGGCTTCGGCTTCTCGACCATGGAGCGGACGCGCACCGTGTCGCTGCCGTCGTCCTCGACGTCGAGGATGCCGTAGGAGCTGGTCTTGTCGTTCGACACTTCCATCGCCGCGACGATGCTGCCGCCGGTCCTTTCGTAGGCCTCGGTCATCTGCTGCAGGCAGGGCTTGTCAGCAGAGATGACGTCGTCCGGCAGGATCACGGCGAAGGGCTCGTCGCCGATCAGCTTGCGCGCGCACCAGACCGCATGGCCGAGGCCCAGCGCCTGGTGCTGGCGGATATAGGCGATCGCGCCCGAGGGCATGTAGGTGGACTTCAGCGTGTCGAGCAGCTTGTCCTTGCCCTTCGCCTCGAGCTGACGCTCGAGCTCGGGGGAGTGGTCGAAGTAGTCCTCGAGCGCGGACTTCCCGCGCGAGGTCACGAAGATGAACTCCGTGATGCCGGCGGCGCGCGCCTCGTCGATGGCGTATTGGATCAGCGGCTGATCCACGAGAGTCATGATTTCCTTCGGCACCGATTTGGTCGCCGGCAGAAAGCGCGTTCCAAGTCCCGCGACGGGAAAGACAGCCTTGGTGACACGTTGCGTCATCTGAATTCCTCTTGCTCCGCGCCACGAACTCGGCGCGGGTTATGTTGGGCGAAGCCTAGCATCAGACGTAGCACGGCGGGAAGCGCGCAGAGCGTTTCCACGTCCATACCCGCGTATTTTCGCCATCAAACTGCCCGAATCGGATAAAGCTCCGGCGCCCTTCAATCAACCCTGCGTTGATCCTATCCGAGGCCCGCGGTCGTCAAGGCAGAATCACTCTGCCGACTTCAGATCCGTGCCGGGGGAATGGGCGATGAAGAAAGGGTTCTCGAAGCCGGGCTTGCCGTAGGTCAGCGGGCTGTGATCGTCGAAGCGGACGACATAGCCGCCCGCCCCCGACAGAACGGCATGGCCAGCGGCCGTGTCCCATTCCATCGTCCGGCCAAGGCGCGGGTAGAGATCGGCCTCGCCCGTCGCGACGAGGCAGAACTTGAGCGAGGATCCCGCGCTCTTCATGTCGGCGATGCCGTACTTGTTGATGTAGGTATCGGTCGCCTCGTCGCGGTGCGACTTGGAGGCGACGACGCGCAGCGCGGCATTGTCCGGCGTGGCGACCGAAAGCGGCTGCACCGGCCCGGCAGCATCGGGATCGAAGGCGCCGCTTTCCTCGACCGTGCGGCCATCGGCCTCGGTGTAGAACAGGCGGTTGCGCGCCGGGGCGAAGACCACGCCGCGGACCGGCACGCCGTTCTCGACATAGGCGATGTTCACGGTGAAATCGCCGCGGCGCTGGACGAACTCCTTGGTGCCGTCGAGCGGATCGACGATCAGGAAGGTCTGCGCGCTTTGCCCATGGGTCGCGGCCTGCTCCTCGGTGACGAGGGGCACATCCGGGAAGGCGTCGCGCAGCCCCTCCGAGATCAGGGCATCGGCGGCCTCGTCGGCCCGGGTCACGGGAGAGTCGTCCTCCTTGGACCGGACATCGAAATCCTCGGATTGGTAGATGGTCATGATCTCCGATCCGGCCCGGATCGCGAGGGACCGCATCACCTGCGTCAGCTTGTCCATGTCCATGGCGGCGCTCCTTGCTGTGCCGGGACCGTTGCCCCGGCGGTTGCGCGCCACTATGGTCAGCCTTGGGTGGATGGGCAACTCACGGTGCTGCCGGTGGCAGCGGAGGATCATGGTCCCTTCCTATGCACGCGGCGCCGCCGGGCTGGCGCACCGCATCTACCACACTGCCGTCAGGGACATCCGCAAGGCGCATCGCAACGCGGTGGCCGGCCTTCTGATGACCATCGCGCAGGCGGTGATCTTCCTCAGCGCCTTCTGGCTGATGTTCACCCTGCTGGGGCAGCGCGGCTTCGCCATCCGCGGCGATTTCCTGCTGTACCTGATGACCGGCATCTTCCTGTTCCTGACCCATACCAAGACGCTGACGGCGGTGGCCAAGGCCGAGGGGCCGACCTCTCCGATGATGGCCCATGCGCCGCTGAACACCGCGATCACCATCAGCGCCGCGGCGCTGAGCACGCTTTACCTGCAGATCCTCTCGCTGACCGCGATCCTCGGCGCCTACCACGTGATCGTCACGCCGATCGCCATCGACAAGCCCGTCGGCGCGCTGGCGATGCTGCTGCTCGCCTGGATCACAGGCGTGGGGGCCGGCACGATCCTGATGGCCCTCAAGCCCTGGTACCCCGAGGCGGTCACGCTGGTCTCGCAGATCTACTCCCGCGCCAGCATGATCCTTTCGGGCAAGATGTTCGTCGCCAACATGTTGCCGGGCTACCTGCTGGGGCTGTTCGACTGGAACCCGCTGTTCCACGTCATCGATCAGGAGCGGGGCTTCGTCTTTCGCAACTACAACCCGCAGTTCACCTCGCCGTGGTATCCGCTCTGGGTCGGGCTGGCGCTGATCGTGATCGGCATGATGGGAGAGTTCTATACTCGACGCCATGCCTCGATCAGCTGGGGCGCGGGGCGCTAGCTTGCACCCGCGCCGCCTCTGCGCTTGTCTGCCGCCGCAAGGCACAGGAGGCAGGTGATGGCGGCAGGAACGCTGGGACGGATGTTCGGGGCGACGCAGACAGGGACCTTCCTCGGCCTGCCCGCCGCCCGGGCCGAGGCGCTGGAGGGCGCGCGTGTCGCCATCCTCGGCGCCGATACCGCGACGCCCTACCCCTCTGTCGGGGCCTATTGCGCCGGCGGTCCGGCGGCGATCCGGGCCGGGTCGGGCGATCTTGCCGCGAACAGGGGGCATGTGAACTTCGACCACGGCGCCCTTGCCCTGCCCGAGGGCAGCGCCGTCGATTGCGGCGACATCCCCCTGGCGCAGGACCCGGCCGAGACGCGCATGCGGATCGCCGAGGCGATCGAGGCCGTGGCCCGTGCGGGCGCCGTGCCGGTGCTTCTGGGCGGCGATGATTCCATTCCCATCCCGGTGATCGAGGCGCTTGGCCGCGCCTCACCCGAGCCGCTGTGGATCGTGCAGATCGACGCGCATATCGACTGGCGCGACGAGGTCGAGGGCGAGAGGTACGGACTGAGCTCCACCATCCGCCGCGCCTCCGAGATGGCGCATGTCGAAGGCATCATCCAGATCGGCCAGCGCGGCATCGGCTCCGCCCGCATGAGCGACGCCGAGGATGCGCGCGCCTGGGGTGCCACGCTGGTTTCGGGCCGGGCCATGGCCGGTGGTGCCGATCCGCTGGCCACCCTGCCCGAGGGGGCGCGGGTCTGCGTGGTCTTCGACTGCGATGCGCTCGACCCGTCGATCATGCCGGCCATCGTCGCCCGCACCGCCGGCGGACTGGGCTATTGGCAGGCGGTGGATCTGGTCGAGCGCATCGCCGCGCGCGGCCGTATCGCCGGGCTGACAATGGCCGAGTTCATGCCGGAGCGGGACATCGACGGGCTGGGCGCCGCAACGGCGGCGCAGCTTCTGACAAGCTGGCTGGGGGTGCTGACGCGGGCCTAAGCCGCCTCAGGTCACCACGCGCAGCGTCAGGTTGATCCGCCCGCCGCCCTCGAGCAGGCTCGAGGACCCGCTGCGCACCCGGTCGATGCCGTGATGCGCCAGCCGCGCCGGCCCGCCCAAAACCGCCACGTCGCCCGAGCGCAGCCAGACCGACCCGCTCGGGCTGGGCTTCTCGACCTGGCCGACGCGGAAGAGCGCCTCGTCCCCGAGCGAGATCGAGACGACCGGGCAGTCGAAATCCGCCTCGTCCTTGTCCTGGTGCAGGCCCATCTTCGCGGCCCCGCGGTAGAGGTTGACCAGGCAGCACTCCGGCGCCCGCGCGCAGCCCGAGACGTCGTTCCAGATCGCCAGGACCTCCTGCGGGATCGCGGGCCAGGGCTGCCCCGTCTCGGGATGCGCCTCCTCGTAGCGGTAGCCGCGGCGGTCGGCGACCCAGCCGAAGCGCCCCGCGGCGGTCATCCGCACGCTCATCGGGCCGCGCCGGGTCACCGGGCGGTAGAAGGGCGCCTGCGCCACGACCCGGCGCAGGGCCGCGACGAGAGCCGCCTGATCCTGCGGCCCGAGGTAGCCGTGCAGGATGCGCGCGCCGTTCAGGCTGGTTTCAGAGGTCATCGCCCAGTCTCTCCAATTCGGTCTATCGGGGGTGAAATTTGCCCTCAGGCCCGATCACGGGGCCGTTGCAGCGCCAAAACCGCCTCCCTATATAGCCCAGTGATCGGCAGTGGGTGTCACCCGGTGCCGTTTCCTGCAAGGGGCGGATGCCTCGACGGGTCCGCCCCGTTCAAACCGCCTGATAAAGAGGGATTTGACACTATGGCCAAAGTCATTGGCATCGACCTCGGGACCACCAACTCCTGCGTCGCGATCATGGACGGCAGCCAGCCGCGCGTGATCGAGAACGCCGAGGGTGCCCGCACCACACCGTCCATCGTCGCCTTCACCGACGACGAGCGTCTCGTCGGCCAGGCCGCCAAGCGGCAGGCCGTGACGAACCCGAACAACACCATCTACGCCGTGAAGCGCCTGATCGGCCGCCGCACGACCGACGCCGAAGTGGACAAGGACAAGGACCTCGTCCCCTACAAGATCGTCGACGGCGGCAACGGCGACGCCTGGGTCGAGGTGAAGGGCGACAAGTACTCGCCCAGCCAGATTTCCGCCTTCACGCTGCAGAAGATGAAGGAAACTGCCGAAAGCTATCTCGGCGAAGAGGTCACGCAGGCGGTCATCACCGTCCCGGCCTACTTCAACGACCAGCAGCGTCAGGCCACCAAGGACGCCGGCAAGATCGCCGGCCTCGAAGTCCTGCGCATCATCAACGAGCCGACGGCCGCCGCTCTGGCCTATGGTCTCGACAAGAAGGAAACCAAGACGATCGCGGTCTACGACCTCGGCGGCGGGACCTTCGACGTCACCATCCTCGAGATCGACGACGGCCTCTTCGAGGTGAAATCCACCAACGGGGACACCTTCCTCGGCGGTGAGGATTTCGACATGCGCATCGTGAACTACCTCGCCGAGGAGTTCAAAAAAGAGCACAACGTCGATCTCAAGAAGGACAAGATGGCGCTGCAGCGCCTGAAGGAAGCGGCCGAGAAGGCCAAGATCGAGCTGTCCTCCTCGACCCAGACCGAGATCAACCAGCCGTTCATCTCGATGGACCCCTCGGCCGGCACGCCGCTGCACATGGTCATGAAGCTGACCCGTGCGAAGGTGGAAAGCCTCGTCGGCGACCTGATCAAGCGTTCGATGAAGCCCTGCGAGGCCGCGCTCAAGGATGCCGGCGTCAGCAAGGACGAGATCGACGAGGTCGTCCTCGTCGGCGGCATGACCCGCATGCCCAAGGTCGTCGAAGAGGTGACGAAGTTCTTCGGCAAGGAGCCGCACAAGGGCGTGAACCCCGACGAGGTCGTGGCCCTCGGCGCCGCCATCCAGGCGGGCGTGCTGCAGGGTGACGTCAAGGACGTCGTGCTGCTGGACGTGACCCCGCTGTCGATGGGCATCGAGACGCTGGGCGGCGTCTTCACCCGGCTGATCGACCGCAACACCACGATCCCGACCAAGAAGAGCCAGATCTTCTCGACCGCCGAGGACAACCAGAACGCCGTGACGATCCGGGTCTTCCAGGGCGAGCGCGAGATGGCGGCCGACAACAAGATGCTCGGCCAGTTCAACCTCGAGAACATCCCCCCGGCGCCGCGCGGCATGCCGCAGATCGAGGTGACCTTCGACATCGACGCCAACGGCATCGTCAACGTGTCCGCCAAGGACAAGGCGACGAACAAGGAGCAGAAGATCACCATTCAGGCTTCGGGCGGTCTCAACGACGACGAGATCGAGCGCATGGTGAAAGAGGCCGAGACCAACGCCGAGTCGGACAAGAAGCGGCGCGATCTGGTCGAGGCGCGGAACCAGGCCGAGAGCCTGATCCACACCACTGAGAAGTCGCTCGAAGAGCACAGCGACAAGGTCGATCCCTCCACCGTCGAGGCGATCGAGCTGGCCATCGCCGCGCTCAAGGACGAGGTCGAGGGTGACAACCCCGACAAGATCCGCAGCGGCATCCAGAACGTCTCGGAAGCGGCGATGAAGCTGGGCGAGGCGATCTACAAGTCGCAGCAGTCCGGCGAGGATGACGGCGAGGCGGCGCCCGAGGGGGCCGACGAGCAGGGCAGCGACGAAGACGTCGTCGATGCCGATTTCGAGGACCTGGGCGAAGACAAGCGTGGCCGCTAAGCCACGATCCTGACGGATAAGGACCGGTCCGGCCAGCCGGGCCGGTCCTTTACGTTTGGCGAGAGGTAGCAACACGCATGGCTAAACGCGATTATTACGATGTGCTGGGCATCCAGAAGGGTGCCGGGGCAGACGAGATCAAGAAGGCGTACCGGCGCAAGGCCAAGGAGCTTCACCCGGACCGCAACGCCGACAATCCCAATGCAGAGACCGCGTTCAAGGAAGCGAACGAGGCCTATGACGTCCTGAAGGACGAGAACAAGAAGGCGGCCTACGACCGCTACGGCCACGCTGCCTTCGAAGGCGGCATGGGCGGCGGACGCCCCGGTGCCGGCGGCGGAGCCGGCGGGTTCCGCGGGCAGGGCGACTTCGCCAGCGCCTTTTCCGATGTCTTCGACGATCTCTTCGGCGATTTCATGGGCGGCCGGCAGGGCGGCGGCGGTGGCCGGCAGCGTGCCAGCCGCGGCAACGACCTGCGCTTCAACCTGAAGATCAGCCTTGAAGAGGCCTACAGCGGGCTGTCGAAGACCGTTCAGGTCCCCACCGCCGTCACCTGCGGCGCCTGCCACGGCACCGGCGCCGAGGACGGATCCGAGCCGGTGACCTGCCCGACCTGTTCGGGCATGGGCAAGGTGCGCGCGCAGCAGGGCTTCTTCACGGTCGAGCGGACCTGCCCCACCTGCAACGGCCTGGGCCAGATCATCAAGGATCCCTGTCAGGTCTGCCACGGCGCGGGCCGGGTCGAGAAGGAAAAGAGCCTCTCGGTCAATATCCCCAGGGGGGTTGAGACCGGCACTCGCATCCGGCTTGCCGGTGAGGGCGAGGCCGGCCTGCGCGGCGGGCCGACGGGCGATCTCTACATCTTCATCGAGGTGAAGGATCACCCGCTGTTCCAACGCGAGGGCAACGACCTGCACTGCCGCGTGCCGGTGTCCATGGCGACGGCCGCGCTTGGCGGCGACATCGAGGTGCCCAGCATCGACGGTGGCCGCAGCCGGGTGAAGATCCCCGAAGGCAGCCAGACCGGGCGGCAGATGCGCCTGCGCGGCAAGGGCATGCCGGGGCTGCGCGGCGGCCCCTCGGGCGACATGTACATCGAGCTGCTGGCCGAGACGCCGGTCAACCTGACCACGCGCCAGAAGGAGCTGCTGCGGGAATTCGACGCCCTGAGCGAGGCAAACAACCCGCAGACCAGCAAGTTCTTTTCGGCCGTCAAAGGCTTCTGGGATTCGATGAAGGGTTAACCTGCCGGTAACCATCTGGATGATCTAACGAATTCCATGGTTACAGACTCTCATTTCTCCGAGGCCCCGCTGCCGTTCCCAGAGTTGTCTCAGGGGACGGCGGCGCTCCCCCTTCCCAATCCGGAGCCTGCGCCTCTGCCGGAGGCCGACAGCGACGAGGCCACCGCCGGACAGCCGCTGAAGGGCGGAAAACTGCCCTCCTACATCGCGGATCACCGCAAGCGCCTGCGCGAGCGGTTCATGGCCGGCGGCACCGGGGCCATGCCGGATTACGAGCTTCTGGAACTGCTGCTCTTCCGCGCCATTCCGCGTCAGGACGTGAAGCCGCTGGCCCGCCGCCTCATCGATGCCTTCGGCGACCTGAGCGGCGTCCTGTCGGCCCCCCAGGGCCGCCTGCTGAAGATCGCGGGCGTGGGAGAGGCCGTGGTGACGGAGCTGAAGATCGCGGAGGCCGCCGCGCATCGCATGGCCCGCGCCAAGATCATGCAGCGGCCCGTGATCTCGAGCTGGGATTCGGTTCTGGACTATTGCCACACCGTCATGGCCCACCGCGAGACGGAGCAGTTCCGCATCCTCTTTCTAGACCGGCGCAACGTGCTGATCGCCGACGAGGAGCAGGCCAAGGGGACGGTCGACCATGTCCCCGTCTATCCGCGCGAGGTGGTGAAGCGGGCGCTGGAGTTGAACGCGAGCGCCCTGATCCTCGTGCACAACCACCCCTCGGGCGATCCCACCCCGTCGGACGCCGATATCCGCATGACCGCGCAGATCGAGGCGGCGGCCAAGACCATGGGCATCACGGTCCACGACCACCTCGTGATCGGCCGGTCTCGAGAGTTGAGCTTCAGGTCGGAGGGCTTGCTCTAGCGGCGCCCCGGGAGCGGTGGACGCCCTCGGGTCAGATCGCCCGCGGGGCAGCCCGGATGACAAGGAAACCGGGTAGATCGCGCTCTCTGCCGAATATCACAGCCAGCCCTGCGGCGGCCCATCGCCCGCGCGCTGCCCGGTCACTCCTCCTGCACCCATAGCTCTACCCGGCGGCTCGCGGTGCGGCCGAGGGTCGATCGAGAGCAGCCCATCGGCAGCGCCTCGCCCAGCCCGGCGATCTGCACCGTCACGCCTTGCGGCAGGCCTCCGCCCAGCAGGCGCAGCAACTCGTCCCGCACCGCCCGCGCCCGGTCCTCCGACAGGCTGCGGTTCGAGACCCAGTCCCCCAGCCCGTCGCTGAACCCGGCCAGCAGAAGCCGCCGCCCGCGGTAGCTGCCGTCCCGGATCGCCTGGGCCAGCTGCCGCAGGTGCGACTCCGAAAGCGGGTCGAGCTGGGCGTCCCCGCTGTCGAAGCGGAAGGTCGGCGACAGCCGCAGGCGCGCGCCCAGCACACGCATCACGCGCTGCAACTCGGTCAGCGGGACACCGTCGGCCCCGGGGCCGGCGGCAGCGATCGCGCTCGCCAGCCGGCCGCCCTGGGCCGAAAGCGGGATGCGCAGCGGCAGGGTGCCCGCGACGCCAGAGCGGCGCAGGACCATCTGCGCCTCAGGCGTGTCGATCCAGGCAAGGAAGGCCGCCGCCTCGGGCGCGAAGCGCCGCGCCGGCAGGTAAAGGGCGAGCGGCTGCGTCAGCGGGTAATCCGCGGTGGCCACCGTCTCGGGCAGGGCGTGGCCCTGCAAGCCGCAGCCCCCGTGCAGCGCCAGAGGCTCTGCCGGATCGGTGGCGCCGAAGGGCACGAGGCCGATCCCGCCCGCGTCCCGCGCCACCGCCGCCGCCACCGCGCCGGCGGAGGCGTGCCGGACCGCGTCCGGGGCCAGTTCCCCGTCGCCCAGCAGCGCGAGCAGCGCCCCCTGCAGCTGCCCGTCGTCTTCGGGCCCGAGGTGCAGCGTCAGCGGCAGCGCCGCGCCGCCGAGGTCCTGCCAGTCGGTGATCCGTCCGGCCAGCACCTCGGCCAGATCCTCGGGCGTCAGGTCGCGCAGGCCCTGGCCCGGGGCGGCGATCGGCACCAGCGCGTCGAAGGCGATCAGCCGCGCCCGCCGCGGCGCCTCCATCGCGCCGAGCCCGGCGTCCCGCGCGAGGGCGATCTCCTCTGCCGTCATCGGGCGGGCGGCGAGCGCGACGTCGGCCTCCTCCGCAAGGAGATCGGCGATGCCGTCCTCGGTCGAGGTGCGGCGCAGGCTCAGCGCCAGAACCGGCCCCTCCTCGTCCTCAATCAGGTAGGCGGTGCGCCCACCCGGGACCGCCTCTTGCGACAGCGCATGGCCGAGGCTGCGGGCATAGCCCTCGATCAGCGCCGGCAGGATCAGATCCCCGAGGCGACTTGCGCCCGATAGGCGCAGCTGCGGAACGAAGTTTTTGGGGTCGGGGCAGGCGGCGCCGGTGCAGAGATCCGCGTCGTAGACAAGCGACACCGCGCCTTCGGGCGTCGCGAGCCGCAGGTAGGTCCCGTCAAAGCCGAGAACCGGCCCCGTCAGCACGAGGCCGCCGGCCCCGACCCGCGCGCTGCCGGGAGGCGGCGGAAAGACCGGCGCCGCGATGTCGGGGCTGTGCTGCGCCGTGGCCGCAGCCGGGACCAGACAGATCAAGGCCAGACAGGGGCCGATCCGGCCAAGGCGCCGTGCGTGCCGTGATATCCACCCTACCGCGATCATCGAGCAGCCAGTCTCGGTCCCGGCAGGCGGTTTGGCAAGTACGGGCGCCTGCGCCCGCGAGGGCCGGGCATCAGGCGGACACGACCACGCCCAGCGACGCGAGATGGGAATGCAGGGCCAGCTCATGCGTCATGTGAAGCGGCTGGCCGTCCTCCTCGCCATAGAAAAGTTCGATCAGGGCGGCGCCATTCAACACGATGACCAGCGCCGCTGCCGCGACGGCGAAGCCGACCGCCGCGATGATGATGCCTTTCATGGAAACCATGGCCACTCCCTCGAACTCGCTTGCGCGAGAGGATCACCGCCGAAACGGGCTTCCTGCGGACGAAGAGTGGTCCCCGCCGGGGCGAGACCATGGCCAGACTGGGGCGCGCCGACGCATCACGCGCCGGCGCTGCCTGTCACAGCTTGCCGTGGCAGTGCTTGAACTTCTTGCCCGAGCCGCAGGGGCACAGGTCGTTCCGGCCGGGATTGCCCCAGCTGGCCGGATCGTTCTCGTCGAAGCCGTCAACGGGCGCACCGGCCCCTTCGAGCGCGGGCTGCGCGGCGGCGGGCGTGGCCGCAGCCGCCGGGGCGCTGGCCGTCGCGCTGCGCGAGGCGACCGCCTGCTCCTGCGTCCGGCGCTGCTGCTCGGCGGCGCGTTGCATCATTTCTTGCTGCTCTTCGGCGGTCATCGGGCGCAGATGGGCCAGCCGCTCGGTCACGTCGCTGCGCAGGCTGTCGAGAAGCGTCTCGAACAACTGGAAAGCCTCGGTCTTGTATTCGTTCAGCGGGTCGCGCTGCGCGTAGCCGCGGAAACCCACGACCGAGCGCAGATGCTCAAGCAGCAGCAGATGCTCGCGCCACTTGGCGTCGATGGTCTGCAGCAGCACCTGCTTTTCGATGTTGCGCATGGTTCCGGCGCCGAAAGCCTCGGCCTTCTCGGACATGTACTTGTCCGAGGCCTCTTCGAGCCGCTCGCGGATGTCGCCGTCGTCGACGCCCTCTTCCTCGGCCCAGGCCATGACCGGCAGGTCCTGGTTCAGGACGCGGATCACCTCGGCATAGAGGCCCTCGGTGTCCCACTGGTCGGCATAGGCGCGGGCCGGAACGTGCTGGGCGACCATGTCGTCGATCACCTGATGGCGCATGTCGCGCGCGATCTCGGAAAGGTCCTTGGCTTCCATGATCTCGCGGCGCTGCGCGAAAATCACCTTGCGCTGCTCGTTCATCACGTCGTCGAACTTCAGCAGCTGCTTGCGGATGTCGAAGTTGCGTCCCTCGACCTTGGCCTGTGCACGCTCGAGGCTCTTGTTCACCCAAGGGTGCACGATGGCCTCGCCGTCTTTCATGCCCAGCGTCGAGAGGACCTTGTCCAGACGCTCGGAGCCGAAGATCCGCATCAGGTCGTCTTCCAGCGACAGGAAGAAGGAGCTGCGGCCCGGATCGCCCTGCCGGCCGGAGCGGCCGCGCAGCTGGTTGTCGATGCGGCGGCTCTCGTGCCGTTCGGTCGCGAGGACGTAAAGCCCCCCGGCCTCGAGGACCTTGGCCTTGTCGCCGGCATGCTCGGCCTCGATCCGGGTCCGCACCGCGTCGGGATCGGCCTCGGGGTCGGCGTCGAGCGCGGCGAGCACCTTCATGTCGACGTTGCCGCCCAGCTGGATGTCGGTGCCGCGGCCGGCCATGTTGGTGGCGATGGTCACCGCGCCCGGACGCCCGGCCTCGGCGACGATATGCGCCTCCTGCTCGTGGTGGCGGGCGTTCAGCACGTTGTGGGCGACATCGGCGCTCGTCAGAAGCTGGCTGAGCACCTCGGACTTCTCGATCGAGGTGGTGCCGACCAGCGTCGGCTGGCCCTTGGCGTGGGCGACCTTGATCGCCTCGACGATGCCGGCGAACTTCTCCTGCGCGGTGCGATAGACCTGATCGTCCTCGTCGACGCGGGCGATGGGCCGGTTCGTCGGCACCTCGACCACGCCGAGGCCGTAGATCTCGGCGAATTCGTCGGCCTCGGTCAGTGCGGTGCCGGTCATGCCCGACAGCCGGTTGTAGAGGCGGAAGTAGTTCTGGAACGTCACGCTCGCGAGGGTCACGTTCTCGGGCTGGATCTCGGTCCGCTCCTTGGCCTCGATGGCCTGGTGCAGGCCATCGGAGAGGCGGCGCCCGTGCATCATCCGACCCGTGAACTCGTCGATCAGCACGACGTTGCCGTCGCGCACGATGTAGTCCTTGTCGCGGGTATAGAGCTTGTGCGCCCGCAGGGCCTGGTTGACGTGGTGCACGACGGTCGTGCTCTCGGGATCGTAGAGCGTCTGCTCCTCGGGCAGGATGCCAGCGCGGTGCAGCCGCTCCTCGAGGAACTCGTTCCCGTCGTCGGTGAAGGTCACGCCGCGGGTCTTTTCGTCCAGCGTGTAATGCTCTTCCGTCAGCTCGGGGATCAGCAGGTCGACCTGGCGATACAGATCGCTGCGGTCCTGGCTGGGGCCAGAGATGATCAGCGGCGTCCGCGCCTCGTCGATGAGGATGGAGTCCACCTCGTCCACGATCGCGAAGTTGTGGCCGCGCTGGTTCATCTGGCTGAGATCGGCCTTCATGTTGTCGCGAAGGTAGTCGAAGCCCAGCTCGTTGTTGGTGGCGTAGGTGATGTCGGCGGCGTAGGCGCCCTTCTTCTCGGCCTCGGGCTGCTGCGGATAGACCACGCCCGTGGTCAGGCCGAGCGCGCCGTAGACCTTGCTCATCCATTCGGCGTCGCGCTTGGCGAGGTAGTCGTTCACGGTGACGACATGCACGCCCTTGCCGGACAGCGCGTTGAGGTAGGCCGGGAAAGTGGCGACAAGCGTCTTGCCCTCACCCGTCTTCATCTCGGCGATATTGCCCTGGTGCAGGAAGATGCCGCCCATCAACTGCACGTCGAAGGCGCGCAGCCCGAGGGCGCGCTTCGCGGCCTCGCGGCAGGTGGCAAAGGCCTCTGGCAGCAGGTCGTCCAGGCTTTCGCCCTTCGCGGCCCGCTCCTTGAAGGCGGCGGTGCGCGCCTTCAGCCCCTCGTCGTCCAGCGCCTGAACCTCTGGCTCGAGCGCGTTGATCTTCTCGACCAGAGGCCTTGCGGCCTTGACCTTGCGATCGTTCGGAGTCCCGAAGACCTTCTTGGCGAGCGATCCAATACCTATCATTCGAGGCTTCCTCGGCGACTGTCTGCGATGTGAGGGAGAGGTCGCTTGCTGCGCCGTCGGCTCCGACCTAAGTAGTGGTCCAGCGCGGCCCGCCCTGCGATGCCTGCTGGCGATGTAGGGGTGGGCCGCAGGACTGTCAACGTCGCGCCCATGGTCCGACCATCGGTGTGGCGAAGGAGGAATTCCATGAACTATCGCAGCCTATCGCTGGCCGCCATCCTGGCCGCCGGAACCGCGATGCCCGCCCTCGCGCAGGACGACACCGCCACGACCGAGACCGAGGCCACCACCACCGAGGCCGAGAGCACCGGCGGTGACGAGGCCCAGAGCACGGCCTCTGCCTCCGACGTCGTGGTCACGGTCAACGGCACCGAGATCACGCTGGGCGAGATGATCATCGCCCGCAACCAGCTGCCGGCGCAGTACCAGCAGCTTCCGCCCGAGGCGCTGTTCGACGGGCTGGTCAACCAGATCGTCCAGCAGCAGGTGCTGGCCGACACCGTCGACGGCACCCCCGAGCGTGTCGAGTTCGCGCTGAGCAACGAGCGGCGCAGCCTGCTCGCCGGCGAGGCGGTGAACGCGCTGATGGGCGAAGGCCCCTCGGACGAAGAGCTGCAGGCCGCCTACGACGAGGCCTTCGCCGATGTCGAGCCGGTGACCGAGTACCACGCCCGTCACATCCTGGTGGACACTCAGGACGAGGCCACCGCCGTGATCGAGCGCCTGAATGCCGGCGAGGATTTCGACGCCGTCGCGCAGGAAGTCTCGACCGACACCGGGTCGGGCGCGCAGGGCGGCGACCTTGGCTGGTTCGCCGATGGCATGATGGTCCAGCCGTTCCAGGACGCGGTCTCCGAGCTGGAGCCGGGCGAGATGTCCGAGCCGGTCGAGACCCAGTTCGGCTGGCACGTGATCGAGCTGCAGGACACCCGCATGCAGGAGGCGCCCAGCCTCGACGAGGTGCGCGACCAGCTGACGCAGCAGATCCAGCAGCAGCAGGTCGAGGATCGCCTGGCCGAGCTCGAGGGCGAAGCCGAGATCACGCGTAACGAGGACATCGCCCCCTCGGCCCTGTCCGACACGTCCCTTCTCGCGGACTGACACGGGCATGGCAGTCTCTCCGCTGGCCCCCGCGGCCTTTCCGGACCTGCCCCAGATCGGCGGCGTGCGCTTTTCCAGCGCCGCCGCCGGTGTGCGCTACAAAGGGCGCACCGATGTGATGCTGGCGGTCATTGATCCGGGCAGCACCGTCGCCGGGGTCTTCACCCGGTCCGCAACGCGCAGCGCCCCGGTCCTCGATTGCGAGGCCAAGCTCGCGGCCCCGGCCTCCGAGGGGGGCTATGCCTTCCTCGTGAATTCCGGCAACTCCAATGCCTTCACCGGTTCGGCCGGCGAAACCGCCGTCCACGGCCTGACCGCGGCGACCTCCGCCGCGACCGGCGTGCCGGAGGCCAACATCCTGACCGCCTCGACCGGCGTGATCGGAGAGCCGCTGCCCTGGGAGCGTATTCGCGACGCTCTGGACGGGTTGAACGGCTCCCTCGCGCCCGATGGCATCGCCGGCGCCGCCCGCGCGATCATGACGACCGACACCTTCCCCAAGGGTGCCAGCGCCGAGGTTCAGGTGGGCGGCAAAGCCGTCCGCATCGCCGGCATGGCCAAGGGATCGGGCATGATCGCCCCCGACATGGCGACGATGCTGGTCTATATCTTCACCGACGCCGCCTATGATCGCGCTGCCCTTCAGGCACTGCTGCGGCGGCTGACGGACCGCACCTTCAACTGCATCACCGTCGATAGCGACACCTCGACCTCCGACAGCCTGCTGATGGCGGCGACCGGGGCCTCGGGCGTCGATGCGACCGGGGATGACGCTTTCGCCGAGGCGCTGGAAGGCGTGATGCTCGACCTCGCGCATCAGGTCGTGCGCGACGGCGAAGGAGCGACGAAATTCGTCGAGATCGCCGTGACCGGCGCTGAGGACGACGCCGATGCCCGCAAGGTGGCCATGGCCATCGCCAACTCTCCCCTCGTGAAGACCGCCATCGCGGGCGAGGATCCGAACTGGGGCCGCATCGTCATGGCCGTCGGCAAATCCGGCGCCAAGGCCGACCGCGACCTGCTGTCGATCCGGCTTGGCGAAACCCTCGTCGCCGAAAAGGGCTGGGTCAGCCCCGACTACCGCGAAGAGGCGGGCGCGGCCTACATGAAGCAGCAGGAGCTGGTGATCGGCGTCGACCTCGGCCTCGGTCAGGGGTCGGCCAAGGCCTGGACCTGCGATCTGACCCACGGCTACATCGAGATCAACGCCGACTACCGCTCGTGACCCGGATCGTTCTTGTTTCGGCCGTCGCCCTTGTCGACGTGGAGGGGCGCGTGCTTCTGGCACAGCGCCCCCAGGGCAAGTCCCTTGCCGGGCTCTGGGAATTTCCCGGCGGCAAGGTCGAGCCCGGCGAAAGCCCCGAGGCGGCGCTGATCCGCGAGCTGCAGGAAGAGCTGGGGATCGAGACCTGGGATTCCTGCCTCGCCCCGCTGACCTTCGCCAGCCATGCCTACGACGATTTTCACCTGCTGATGCCGCTCTTCGCCTGTCGCCGCTGGCGGGGCGTCCCCCGCGGCCGGGAGGGGCAGGCCCTATCCTGGGTGCGGCCGAATCGCATGCGGGACTACCCGATGCCCCCGGCCGACCTGCCATTGATCCCGATCCTGCGCGACCTGCTGTGAAGGGCCGGATCGGCCCTTTTTGCTGCTGAATGATGCAAAAGCTTCATGACAGGGCGTCAGATAGTTTATATTTTGATCGTTAAATCATCAAAAACCATCTTCGCAGGATGTTTTTTCGGCCTATAGTGGAACCTATCGGGCAGAGAGGGAACAAGACATGCTGAAGACCATCACGCTGGGAAGCTGCGTTCAGGTGCAGGGCCTTCTCGTGAAGCAGTTGGAAGACGGATCGCTCGTGGTGAGCGTCGGTGATCGGACCTACCGGGGGCGCCCGGTCAGCGCGGCGCCGGCGGCCTTCGCCTAACGATCCGACTGTCCAGGGAGGCCGCGGGTTCTGGGAGGAGACCGCGGCGCACAAAGGGGTAGCCCATCGGGGCTGCCCCTTTTTTTTCATGCCGGTCCTCGCGGCGCAGCGCCGCCCGCGAGCACCGCCCCGCGATACGAAAAAAGGGCGGCCCAGAGGGCCGCCCTTGTCACTCTCGAAGATCAGCGGATCAAAGCGACCGCTTGACCGTCTCGCGCTCGAAGATCTCGATCACGTCGCCGACCTTGACGTCCTCGTAGCGCTCGAAGGCCATGCCGCACTCGGTGCCGGACTGCACCTCGTTGACCTGGTCCTTGAACCGCTGAAGCGTCTTCAGCGTGCCCTCGTGGATCACCACGTTGTCGCGCAGCAGGCGGACACCGGCAGAGCGGCGCGCCACGCCTTCGGTCACGAGGCAGCCGGCGACGTTGCCGACGTTCGACACCTTGAAGACCTCGCGGATTTCCGCGTAGCCGATGAAGTGCTCGCGCACCTCGTCGGACAGCAGACCCGAGGCAGCCGCCTTGATGTCGTCCACGAGGTCGTAGATCACGCTGTAGTAGCGGATTTCCACGCCCTTCTGGTGCGCCGACTGCCGCGCCGGGGCATTGGCCCGGACGTTGAAGCCTAGGACCGGCGCCTTCGACGCCTCGGCCAGGCCGACATCGGATTCGGTGATCGCGCCGACACCGTAGTGCAGCACCCGCACGCGGACCTCGTCGTTGCCGACCTTCTCCAGCGCCTGGACGATGGCCTCGGCAGACCCCTGCACGTCGGCCTTCATCACGATCGGCAGCTCCGACACGTTCTCGTCAGCCTTGGCCTTGGCCATCAGCTGTTCGAGAGAGGTGGCGGCACCGGCGGCGGCACGCTTTTCCTTGGCGGCATTGGCACGGTATTCCGCGATCTCGCGGGCCTGCGCCTCGGTGGAGACGACGTTCAACACGTCTCCCGCACCGGGCGTGCCGTCGAGGCCGAGAACCTCGACCGGAACCGAAGGACCGGCTTCCTCGACGCGCTCGCCCTTGTCATTGATGAGCGCGCGCACCTTGCCCCACTGCTCGCCGACGACGAAGATGTCGCCGCGCCGCAGGGTGCCGTTCTGCACGAGGACGGTCGCGACCGGGCCGCGGCCCACGTCGAGCTGCGCCTCGATCACCGCGGCCTGGGCCGAGCGGTTCGGGTTCGCCTTGAGCTCAAGCACTTCGGACTGAAGCGCGATCGCCTCGAGCAGCTCGTCGAGGCCCTTGCCGGTGGTGGCAGAGACTTCGACGTCCTGCACGTCGCCGGACATCTTCTCGACGATGACCTCGTGCTGCAGCAGCGAGGTGCGGACCTTGCCCGGGTTCGCCTCGTGCTTGTCGACCTTGTTGATCGCGACGATCATCGGAACGCCGGCCGCCTTGGCATGGTCGATCGCTTCGATGGTCTGCGGCATCACGGCGTCATCCGCCGCGACAACCAGAACCACGATATCCGTCACCTGCGCGCCACGGGCCCGCATGGAGGTGAAGGCCGCGTGACCCGGCGTGTCGAGGAAGGTCAGCATCTTGCCCGTGGAGCTATCCTGCACCTGATAGGCGCCGATATGCTGGGTGATGCCGCCGGCCTCGCCGGAGACGACCTTTGCCTTGCGGATCGCGTCGAGAAGCGAAGTCTTGCCGTGGTCGACGTGGCCCATCACGGTGATGATCGGCGCGCGATCCAGCAGATCCTCGGCCTTGTCCTCGGTCTGCTCGATAACCTGCTCCACGTCTGCGTCGGAGACGCGCTGCACGCGGTGACCGAATTCGTCGATCACCAGCTCGGCGGTATCGGCGTCGATCGACTGGTTCTGCGTCGCCATGATGCCCATGTTCATCAGCGATTTCACCACGTCGGCCACGCGCTCGGCCATACGGTTGGCCAGCTCGCCCACCGTGATCGCCTCGGGCAGCTGAACGTCGCGCACGACCTTCTCGCGCTGGACGGGGCCGCCCATCGCCTTCTGCCGCGCCCGCTCCTGCTTGCGGCGCATCTGCGCCATAGAGCGCTGGCGGCCACCCTCGTTACCCGAGAGCGCCTGGTTCAGCGTCAGCTTGCCGGAGCGGCGGCTGTCGTCGCTCTTGCCGGGCTTGGCGGTCTTTGTCTTGTCGCCGCGGGTATCGCCGCGGTCGCGGTCGGGCTTGCGCGCCGTGCCTGCGGGGCGGGGTCCGCCGGCGCTGGCATCGGCAACAGCCTCGGCCGAGGGCTTGGAGGTCGTGGCAGCGGGGGCGTTGGCCCGGCGCTTTTCCTCTTCGGCTTCGCGCTTCTTGCGCTCTTCCTCTTCGGCCTTGGCCTTGAGCGCCTCTTCGCGTTCGCGATCCTCGCGCTCCTTGGCCTCGATCTCGGCCCGGCGCCGCTCGCGCTCTTCGGCGCGTGCCTGCTCCTCGGCCTCGCGCTTGGCCGTCTCTTCGGCCTCGCGCGACCGGGCCATGGCGAGCGCTTTCATCCGGCGCTCGAGCTCGGCCTCGGAGATGCCTGCGGGACGCTTCGACGGATCGCCTTTGACAGCGGCGCCGCCAGCCCCGCCCTGTGCCGTCTGGGCACCGGGCTTGGCGACAACGCGCTTGCGCTTCGTCTCCACGACAACGTTCTTCGTGCGCCCATGGCTGAAGCTTTGCTTCACGTTTCCGGGACGCGAGCCGGAGCCGCGCAGACCAAGGGGTTTCTTGCCGTCCGTCGTATCGTTCATCTAGCTTACTTATCCTTCCCGGCGATCCGTACGATCACCGTTCCCCACTCGCAAGCCGCGCAGCTTTGCGGCTTCGTCTACAACACGGTCACTGAGTCCGCCTGATGCGAGCGCGCCATGTATCACACTTTGCCGTCCGAATGCCAAACCCAATTCCTGTTGACTCAGGCAATCGAAGTAGCGCGCACCCGTCGGCGTCCAAAGCTTGGTCTTGCCGCGTACCGAACCATCGCTCGCCTGCAGCAGCACCCTGACATTTTCAGCCGCAAGCGCGGCCTTGACCTTCTCGAAGCCGCAGACCGCGAGCCCCGCCTTTCGCGCCAGGGCGATCAGCTCGACCAGGCGGCGGGCCAGCTGGCGCTCGACCTCGTCGGTCAGCCCCTCCGGCACCTCGACCTTGTTCTTGGCACCACGCGCGAACTGGCCGCGCGTGGCCTTGTCCATGACCTCGCGGTCGGCGGTGACCCACATGCCGCGTCCGGGCAGCTTGCCCAGCACGTCGGGGACCACCCCGCCCTCGGGGCCGACGACGAAACGGATCAGCCCGTTCTTCGGCTGCGTCTCGCCGGTAACGATGCAGCGCCGCTCGGGCCCGTCCTCGTGTTTCGTCGCTCCGCCCCGCGTCATCAGGCCCCTTCGCTTTCCTCTTCGGCGTCGTCCTCGGCGGTCTCCTCGCCGAGCAGCTCGTCGGGGTCGACCCAGCCCAGCGAAACGCGGGCCGTCATCACCATTTCCTGCGCCTCTTCGAGGCTCACGTCGAAGGGCTCGAGCACGCCGTCGTCCTTGACCCGCTGACCGTCGACATTGGTCCAGCCGCCGGCAAGTTCCCAGTCGGCGCAGGTTGCGAAATCCTCGAGCGTCTTGACGTCGTCCTTCGCCAGCGCCTCGACCATCTGGGGCGTCAGGCCGGGGAACGAGATCAGACTGTCCTCGGCACCCAGCTCCCGCGCCTTGTCCAGCGCGGCCTTGTTCTGGGCTTCGATATGGTCGCGAGCGCGGGCCTGAAGCTCTGCGGCGGTATCGTCGTCGACACCGTCGATCACCAGCAGCTCGTCGAGGTCTACATATGCGACCTCGTCGAGATTTGTGAAGCCCTCGGAAACAAGAAGCTGCGCGAAGAATTCGTCGAGATCGAGCGCATCGACGAAAAGCTTCGTCCGCTGTTCGAACTCGGCCTGGCGGCGCTTCGATTCCTCTTCCTCGGTCATGATGTCGATGTCGAGACCGGTCAGCTGGCTTGCCAGACGCACGTTCTGACCGCGACGGCCGATGGCGAGGGACAGCTGCTCTTCGGGGACGACGACCTCGATCCGCTCGGCGTCCTCGTCGAAGACCACCTTGCTGACCTCGGCCGGCTGCAGCGCGTTCACGAGGAAGGTCGGCATGTCCTCGTTCCAGGGGATGATGTCGATCTTCTCGCCCTGAAGCTCGCCCACCACGGCCTGAACGCGGCTGCCGCGCATGCCGACGCAGGCGCCGACGGGGTCGATGCTGCCGTCATGGCTGATCACGGCGATCTTGGCGCGGCTGCCCGGGTCGCGGGCCACGGCCTTGATCTCGATGATGCCCTCGTAGATCTCGGGCACTTCCATCTTGAACAGCTCGGCCATGAACTGCGGATCGGTCCGGCTGAGGAAGATCTGCGGGCCACGAACCTCGCGCCGCACGTCCTTGACGTAGCAGCGGATGCGGTCGTTGGGCCGGTAGGCCTCGCGGCCGATCTTCTCGTTGCGGCGCAGCACGGCCTCGCCGGCGCCCGGCAGTTCGACCACCAGGTTGCCGTATTCCTCGCGCTTGACCGTCGCGTTGACGATGGTGCCGGCGCGGTCCTTGAATTCCTCGTACTGGCGCTCGCGCTCGGCCTCGCGGACGCGCTGCAGGATCACCTGCTTGGCGCTCTGCGCGGCGATGCGGCCCAGCTCCACCGGCGGGACCTCTTCGGAGTAGGTGTCGCCGACCTGCGGGTTCTCGAGGTAGTCCTTCGCTTGGGCGACGGTCATCTCGGCCTGGTAGTTCTCAAGCTCCTCGTCCGCGACGACGGTGCGCACGCGGGTGAAGGTCGCGCGACCGGTCTTGCGATCGATGTCCACGCGGATGTCCATCTCGGCGCCGTAGCGCGACTTGGCGGCGCGGGCGAGCGACTCTTCCATCGCCTCGACCACGAGGCCGGGGTCGATCAGCTTCTCGCGCGCCACGGCCTCTGCGGTCTGCAGCAGCTCGAGCTGGTTGGCGGAGGTGATTGCCATTGGTCCTTACTCCTCATCGCCGTCGATGACGGTCTCAACTTCGTCGTACTGGGCCTCGTCGATCTGGCCCGCATCCTTGCGCGTCTTCAGAACCTCGCGGATCAGCTCGTCCGTGAGCACCAGCTTCGCGTCCGACAGCCAGTCGAACTGCAAGCCGATGGTGACCTCTTCGCCGCTGTCCAGCTCGATCAGCACCTCGGAGCCCTCGGTGCCGCGCAGCCAGCCCTTGAAGCGGCGGCGGCCGTCGATCAGCTCCGTGGTCTCGATCTTGGCGACATAGCCGTCCCACTGGTCGAAATCCTTCAGCCGGGTCAGCGGCCGGTCGATGCCGGGGGAGGACACCTCGAGCGTATAGGCGTCGATGATCGGATCCTCCACGTCCAGAACGGCCGAGATCGCGGTCGATACGGTGGCGCAATCGTCCACCTCCATCGTGCCGTCGGGCTTCTGGGCCATGACCTGCAGGATCGCGGTCTTGCCGGCCATCAGCCGCACGCGCACGAGCTCGAAACCCAGATCCTCGATCACGGGCTGGATGATCTCCGCGACGCGGCGGTCCATGGCGGCCTTGGCGACGAGGTCGGACATGCCTTACCTCCAAATACAAAAAAACGGGCGCGCGGCCCGTTGATATTTCCCGGTGGGCGCCGGGGGTGGAGGCCGGCGCGCCGCTGTCGATGGGTCATATAGGCCGCGGGCCGCGAAGGTGCAAGAGGATCCGCCCCCTCGACACCGGCCATGGGGGGCCTATGCCTGTGCGGTGGCATCCCGGCGCAGCAGGCAAAGGCACGAGAGTTTGATCATCCGCATCCCCGCCCTGCGCCTGACCCCGCTGATCCTCGCCGTCGCGCTCTTCATGGAGCAGATGGATTCGACCGTCATTGCAACCGCCCTGCCCGCCATCGCCAGCGACATCGGCAGCGATCCCATCGCGCTGAAGCTGGCGCTGACCTCGTATTTCGTGGCGCTGGCGATCTTCATCCCCGCCTCGGGCTGGATCGCCGACCGCTTTGGCGCGGTCAACGTCTTCCGCGCGGCGATCGCGGTCTTCATGCTCGGCTCGCTCGCCTGCTCGCTCTCCTATTCGCTCGGCAGCTTCGTCAGCGCGCGCTTCCTGCAGGGAATCGGCGCGGCGATGATGTCGCCGGTGGGCCGGATGCTGCTGGTCCGCGGCACGCCCAAGGCCGAACTGGTCAATGCCATGGCCTGGCTGACGATCCCGGCGCTGATGGGGCCGGTGACCGGGCCGCTGATCGGCGGCTTCCTGACCACCTACCTCTCGTGGCACTGGATCTTCTGGATCAACATCCCCGTCGGGCTGATCGGCATCGTGCTGGCGACGAAGTACCTGCAGATCCCCGAGGTCGAGGCGCCGGGCCGGCTCGACTTCATCGGCTTCCTGCTGTCGGGGCTGGCCTGCGCGGGGCTGGTTCTGGGGCTGTCCATCGCCTCGCTTCCGGCGCTGCCGCCGGTGCTGGGGGTGGCGATGGTGGCGGTGGGCCTCGTCTCGGGGGCGCTCTTCGTGCGGCGCAGCCTGCGGCGCCCGGTGCCGCTGCTGGACCTGCGGCTGCTGTCGCGGCCGATGTTCCGCGATGCCACCATCGCCGGCTTCGTCTTTCGCATCGGCCTCGGCGCGATGCCCTTCCTTTTGCCGCTGATGCTGCAGCTCGGCTTCGGGCTGACGCCGTTCCAGTCCGGCGCGATCACCTTCGTCTCGGCCCTCGGCGCGGTGGTGACCAAGTTCTTCGTCGCCCGCGTCTATGGCCGCTTCGGCCTGCCGCGCACGCTAGGCGTCTGCGCGCTGATCGCGGGCGCGCTGACGGCGGTGCATGGCCTCTTTACCCCGGAAACGCCCTGGGCGGCGATGATGGCGGTGCTGCTGGCGGCGGGGGTCATGCGCTCGATGTTCTTCACCGGCAACAACGCCTTTGCCTTCGGCGATATCGACGCGCCCGAGGCCGGTCATGCCAGCGCCCTCACCTCGGTCGGGCAGCAGCTGTCGATCGCCAGCGGGGTCGCGGTGGCCGGGCTGATCCTCGAATCGTTGCAGGCGCTGACCGGCGAGGGGCTGCAGCTGGTGCATTTCCACATCGCCTTCGCCATCGTCGGCGCGATCTCGGCGGTGGCGGGGCTGCTGTACCTGCGGCTACCCTCGGACGCGGGGGCCGATCTGGCCGGCAAGGCGCCGGCGCACTAGGCCTCAGCCGAACTTGCGCCGCGCGTCGAGGGCGAGGCCGGTGCCGACGCTGCCGAAGTTGTCGCCGCTGGTCACCGGCGCATCGGGCAGCACCTGCGCCACCCGCCGCTGCAGGATCGGCAGGCTGGAAGAGCCGCCCGTCATGAAGACCGTGCCGATGTCGCCCGGCGTCAGCCCCGCCTGCCCCAGCACCCGGCGGATCGCATCCTCGATGCGCGCGGCCAGCGGCTCTACCGCCGTCTCGAAGGCGGCGCGGCTGACGGGGGTATCCTCGGCCTCGGCCGCCTCACCCAGCCGCAGCATGGCCTGATCCGCGTCGGTCAGCCCGATCTTCGCCGCCTCGACCGCCATGGCGACGGCATGGCCGCGCCGCTCCTCGACGACATGCAGCATCCGCTCGACCAGCGCCGGCTCGTCCGCCTCGCGCAGCAGGGCCTTGAGGTCGCGCACGGTGGCGGGGCTGTAGATGCGGTTGATCCTGTGCCAGCTGGCCAGGTCGACATAGTAGTGCCGCGGCATCCGCCCGGACCCGCCGCGCACGGCGGTATCCATGCCCAGATGCGGCATCGCCTGCGACAGGCTGAGCAGCCGGTCGAAATCGGTGCCGCCCACGCGGATGCCGTCGTTGGCGAGGATGTCCTGCACCCGGTCGGTGGCTTTCGCCCGCTGCGGCGAAACGCGGACGATGGAAAAGTCCGAGGTGCCGCCGCCGATATCGACGATCAGCACAAGCTCCTCGTCCGCGATTCCGGCCTCGTAGCGCAGGGCGGCGGCGATGGGCTCGTACTGGAACGAGACCTCGGAGAAGCCGGCGTCGCGAGCGATCCGCTCCAGCACGTCCTGCGCCGCCTCGTCGCCGTCGGCATCGTCGTCGACGAAGTGCACCGGGCGGCCCAGCACGACGCGGTCCGCCCCGCCGGCAAGGTCGATCTGCCGCTTCAGATGGCCGAAGAACTGCTCGATCAGGTCCGAGAAGGCAAAGCGCCGCCCGCCGATGGAGGTCGTCTCGTAGATAAGCGAGGAGCCGAGCGTGGATTTCAGTGCGCGCAGCAGGCGCCCTTCTTCTCCGTCGACATAGGCCTGAACGGCGGCGCGCCCGAAAAGCGGCTGCGGCTCGTCCTCTTCGATGAACATCGCGGAAGGGATCGCGTCGTGGTCCCCTTCGACCGCGATCAGCCCCGCGCCTTCTGCGTCCGCGACCCCGACGGTGGAATTGGACGTGCCGAAGTCGATACCGAAATGACGGGTCATGGCGGCGCCTCCCAGATGCGGAAGGCCCCGATTACCGCCGGCGATCCGCGGCGTAAAGGCGTCAGGCCTCGCGCGCGGCGCGCTTGTTGAACCGGAGCGAGGACAGCAGCGACAGCCCGATCATCGTCGCGCCGATCAGCCCGGTGATCAGCTCGGGGATGTGCCACAGCGTCTGCAGGAACATGATGACCGAGAGCGCGAGGATCGACCAGAAGGCCCCGTGTTCGAGGTAGCGGAACTGCGTCAGCGTCTGCTTTTCCACCAGCATGATGGTCATCGACCGGACGTACATCGCGCCGATGCCAAGGCCGATGGCGATCAGGAAGAGGTTCTGCGTCAGCGCGAAGGCGCCGATCACCCCGTCGAAGCTGAAGGAGGCGTCCAGCACCTCGAGATACAGGAACGCGCCCAGACCGCCCGCTGCGGCGCCGCCCTTGACCTCTGCCTCCGCGTCCAGGACCTGGCCCAGCGCCTCGACCGCCTGAAACACCACGAGGCCGAGCAGAGCGGCGAAAAGGAAGCTCGCGTCATGCCGGTTCGGCAGCGCCAGCGTGACGAGCAGGATCACGAGGCAGACGAGGCCCGTCGCGATCCCCTGGATCGAGGCGATGGAGCGCAGGCGGCATTCGACGGTGCCGAACCAGTCGATGTCCTTCTCCTCGTCGATGAAGAAGCCCAGCGCCACCATCATCAGGAAGGCGCCGCCGAAGGCCGCGATCGACAGATGCGCCTCGTCCATCAGGCGCGCGTATTCGTCCGGCTGCGACCAGGCGAGGACCACGGCCTGCCATGGCCCGACCTGCGCCGCCACCGCGACGACGGCCAGCGGGAAGACGATGCGCATGCCGAAGACGGCGATGATGATGCCCCAGGTCAGGAACCTGTGGCGCCAGACCGGCGCCATGGTCTTGAGCTTGTTGGCATTGACGATGGCATTGTCGAAGCTGAGCGAGATCTCCAGCACCGCAAGGATCGAAGCGACCAGGAAGAAGCCCGCCGCCCCCTGCGCCCCGCCGGTTTGCCAGCCGAGAAACCCCGCAAGGACAAGGCCGCAAAGGGTGAAGGCGAAAGCCCACCGGAAATAATGCCAGGTCGTCGCCAAGATCGGCCTCCCGCTGCTGCTGCTGCGTCAGGATATGGACATGGCGAGGGCAAAGGCCAACCCCGTTCGCGGGCGGCGCCCTCTCAGGCGAACCACCAACGCTCGCAGATGCGGTGACTGTCGAGGTCCCAGACAGAGCCGATGGCCTCTGGATGCGCCAGCGCGGTCGAGGCGGCATCGAGGAAATCGGCATGGACCGGCACCGCGACCGCACCCTCGCGGGCGATCTGGCCCTGCATCCGCCCGTAGATTGCGCGCCGCTCCTCGCTGTCCGGCGTGCTGCGCGCCTGCCGCATCAGGCCGGCGAGGCGGCCGTCGAACGGCAAGCCCCACTCGCTGCCCGGGGCCAGTGCTGCGGCGAACATCCAGTCCTCGGTCAGCCGCCCTGCCGAGGCGGTAAGGCGCAGCGGCGCCGCCTCGTCCTCGGACGCGATCCGAAGCCCCAGGCCAACCCGCTGCGCGCCCTCCTGCAGAAGGCGCGCCGCCTCGGCCGCGCCCGGATGGACATGCGGATCGGCCCGCACCGCAAGCTCCATCCCCTCGAGCCCCGCGACCTGCAGGATGTAGCGCGCCTGATCCGGGTCGCGATGCGGCGACAGGCCGTCGTCCCAGTAGGAATTGGCCGGCCCGAGGGGGTGGTCGCTGGCGACACGGCCATGCCCGGCCAGAACCTGGTCGAGCATGGCTGGCCGGTCGATCCCCGCCTTGAGCGCGAGGCTGATCATGGCGTTATGCAGTCGCGACAGTCCGGGCTGCATCGCAAAGCCGAGATGCGCGTTGCCGGTGGTGGCGATCACCTCGACCCCGCGCCGGGCGCGCAGGGCCGCGACCTGCTGCGGCGGCAGACGGTCGATGGCATCGACGCGCCCGTCCTCCAGCGCCCGGATCCGGGCCGCGCCACCCGGAATGGCCAGCGCCTCCACCGCGTCGAACCAGCCGGCGCGACCGTCCTTGTAGTGCCCCTCGACGCGGGTCAGCAGCGCGCGATGGCCGGGTTCGAAGCGCTCGACCCGGTAGAGGCCGGTGCCGATGCCCTGCGCCATGGCCTGCCGGATCCGGTCCGCCGGGTAGATCAGCAAGTGATAGTCCGACAGCAGGAAGGGGAAATCGGCATTGCCCGAGGCCAGGATGAAGCGGAGCCGGTGATCGCCCAGCGCCTCCATCCCCGTCACATCGGCCAGCAGCGGCGCGGCGGGCGACGGCCCGTCCATGTGCAGGCGGTAGGAGGCGATGACATCGCGCGCGGTGAAGGGGGTGCCATCGTGGAACCGCACGCCGCGGCGCAGGGTGAACTCCCATGTGGCGGCATCGGGGCTGGCTTCCCAGCCCTCGGCCAGCTCTCCGACCAGCTCGCCGGTAGCGGCGATCTCGGTCAGGCAGTCGAAGACCGCGCCATGCCCAAGGGTCGCCATGAAGCTGTCGTCGTGCCCGCGCGCATCCCAGCAATCGGTCGCATGCGCCCCGGCAAGGCCCAGACGCAGCGTGCCGCCCCGGCTTTGCGCCCGAAGCGGCAGGCCGGTCACGGACAAAAGGCCCGCGGCGGCGCCGCTGGCGATCAATCCGCGTCTGCTGAGCCTTGGCATGGGCCCTTCTCCGGTCCCGGTGGCAACGTCAGAAGCCTACACGCAAAGGTGCCGTGCGGGGACCCCCGTCAGGCGATCAGCCGCCCGTCCCGATCCGCCACGACGGTCACCTCTTCGATCACGCCCTCGCGGCGCGGGGCGGCAAGGTGCACCTCCGCGAATTGCTCCGTCCGGCCCATATGGGGGTTTTCCATCAAGATACGATGACAGCGCCCGACCTGCGCCGCGCGGTGCCGCGCCTCGGCCGCCTGCCCGGCGGCGCGCAGCCGGGCGGCCCGCTCCTTGATCGCGCCGCCCTGCACCTGCGGCATCTTCGCGGCGGGCGTGCCGGGCCGGGGCGAGTAGGGAAAGACGTGCAGCCAGGTCAGGTCGCAGGCCTCGACCATGCGCAGGGCGTTGTCGAACATCGCCTCCGTCTCGGTCGGGAAGCCGGCGATGATGTCGGCGCCGAAAGTCATCTCGGGGCGCAGACGCCGCGCCTCTTCGCAGAAGCGGATCGCATCACCGCTCAGGTGCCGCCGCTTCATCCGCTTGAGGATCATGTCGTCGCCGTGTTGCAGGCTCAGGTGCAGATGCGGCATCAGCCGCTCTTCCTCGGCGATGGCGCGCAGCAGCGCCTCGTCCACCTCGATCGAATCGATGGAGCTGATGCGCAGCCGCGGCAGATCCGGCACCAGCTTGAGGATGCGGCGCACCAGATCGCCCAGCCGCGGCTGGCCCGGCAGATCGGCGCCCCAGCTCGTCAGGTCCACGCCGGTCAGCACGACCTCGTTGTAGCGGCGCTCCGACAGGCGGCGGATCTGGTCGACGACGACGCCTGCCGGAACGCTGCGAGAATTGCCGCGGCCATAGGGGATGATGCAGAAGGTGCAGCGGTGATCGCAGCCGTTCTGCACCTGCACATAGGCGCGGGAGCGTGTGCCGAAGCCGTCGATCAGGTGACCGGCGGTCTCCTTCACCGACATGATGTCGTCGACCTGCACCGGCTCCGTCCCGCCGGCGGCGAGGCCGGCCCATGTGCCGAGCTGCATCTTCTCGGTATTGCCGACGACCATGTCGACCTCGTCCATCGCGGCAAAGCGCTCGGGCTCCACCTGCGCGGCGCAGCCGGTGACGATCATCTTCGCGTTCGGGTTCTCGCGGCGCAGGCGGCGAATCTCCTGCCGCGCCTTGCGCACCGCCTCGGCGGTGACGGCGCAGGTGTTCACGATCACCGCGTCCTCGAGGCCGGCGGCAGCGGCAAGCTCGGTCATCGCCTCGGTCTCGTAGGCGTTGAGCCGGCAGCCGAGGGTCGAGAATTTCGGGGCGACGCGATCCATCACAGCCTCCATTCGCCGTCGAAGACATGGGCGGTGGGGCCGGTCATCCAGACGCCGTCCTCGCGCCAGTCGATCACCAGCGTGCCGCCGTCCAGCACCACCTCTGCCCGGCGCCCGGTCAGCCCGCGCCGCGCCGCCGCCACCGCCACCGCGCAGGAGGAACTGCCGGAGGCCAGCGTGATGCCGGCCCCCCGTTCCCAGACCCGCATGCGCAGGCGGTCCGGCCCAAGGAGCGAGGCCCATTGCACGTTGGTCCGCTGAGGGAACAGCGGGTCATGCTCGGCCTCGGGACCGAAGGCGGCCAGATCTACCGCCTCGGCGTCCTCGACGAAGAAGGTGCAATGCGGGTTTCCCATGCCGGTCGCCGTGGGGGCGCCGGGGATCGGCAGCGAGAGTGTGTCCATGGCGCGCACCAGCGGAATCTCCGCCCAGTCCAGCAGCGGCTGGCCCATGTTCACAGAGGTCAGCCCATCGCCCGCATCCACCGCCTCGAGCACGCCGCGCTCGGTCCGCAGGCGCAAACCGCCCTGCCCCAGCCGCGCCATCTCCCAGGCCGCGATGCAGCGCGTGGCATTGCCGCAGGTCGCCGAGGGCGAGCCATCGGCATTAAGGAACCGCAGCGCCAGATCGGCCCCCGCCGCATCCTCGATCACCGCAAGCTGGTCGTAGCCCACGCCGCGCTGCCGGTCGGCCATGGCGGGCGCCGCCGCTTCGGCAAGCGCGGCAAGCCCGCCCGCATCCCCGCGCGCGTCGACGACGACGAAATCGTTGCCCAGCCCGTGCATCTTCATGAAGGGCAAAATGGTGCGAGGGTCCTGTTGCATGAGGCGCGCCTATAACGAACCGCGCGTCACCATGAAAGAGGACACGCGAAAACCTGCTTGACCCCCGGCCGCACCCCTTCTAGGTAGCCCGCCTGTGAGCCGGTAGCTCAGTTGGTAGAGCAACTGACTTTTAATCAGTAGGTCCAGGGTTCGAACCCCTGCCGGCTCACCACTTCCTTCATCGAACAGCACTGCTGGGTCCCGCCCGCTGCTGCACGGGTACGGCACCCGACGCGCAGGCCGGTCGCACACGTCGCATCGCAGGCCATCCCGACGGAAGGTCACTGGACCTTGGTATGTATACCTCTGGGTTGAGCATCGCCTGCGAAACAGGTCGGACGGACCGTGATGCAGGTGTTCTGGATGACCGTCGAAACCCTTCTAACTGCCAACCTCGTCGATACAGCTTTGCGATATGTCTTCTAGCAAAGCCACAAATTCGGCCGAGTCAGAAGGATCCATGTAGAAAGAAAACCTATAACTACTTAGGGGGCTTCTGATCTGAACGCCGGAGCAGTACCGTGTGACTTCAAACGACTGAGAGAAGGAATCAGGATCGATTTCCTCGTTGTATCGTCTACTCAGGACCCTGAGTCTGGAATCGACGTCCGTCGGGAAATTCTGATATTCCTCGTCCCTGATCTGAGAGCTCTGTTCGTTGGCAAAGCGCAATACCCGATTGTACCACGACCGGTACGGGTAGGTGACGCTGCCCCTTAAAATTTCATGCGGGGTGCCGGAAAGGTCTCTTATTTCAGCGGCTTCCCGGACCGCATCGAGAACACGAACGTCGATGTATTTCGTTGTGGATGAATAGCTGTCTCCTGCCTCACAAGCCCTCGGCCGCTCCAGGTCAAGGCGAATCTTGCATCCCTCGACGCTTCCATTCACTTCGGAAACCAACGACTGACCATCAAAGTCGAAGACCTGCCGATGTAGTATCTCCGCGATGCGATCGGTTTCATCGGCATATGCAACAAGCGGTGACAAGCCCATGAACTGGGCAAGCAGAAAAACCCGAAACACTGCCTTCATGCCTTTGACTTTCTCGGGCTGGGACTGACGGTCGAATCGGGCACGCCGTCCGCCCGCTTGAATACTTGGTTGTTTATAGCGCGAACTCTTGCAAGCGCCGCTGCTCGTGTATCGCATCCATATAAACACGGGCCGGCTCGAAAGAGGCGAACCTGTCTGCTCAAAGGCGGAAATCTCGGCGCGGAAACACAATATCCCCGACAAGGACAGATGTTATTCCGCCGCCCAAGGGGCAGGCCATTCGATCTACGTGATCTATCTTATCGGGCGCCACATACGCCCGTACCGCAGGGCCTCAGCGCCGCAGAAGCTCTCGCGCCATGCAATCCGGCCCCTCGCCGCCCAGCGGCTGCCGGTGAAGCTCGCGCCAGGCGGCCTCGTCGAAATCGGGGAAGAAGGCATCGGCCCCCTCGACGTCCCGGTCGACCTCGGTGATCAGCAGCCGGTCGGCCAGCGGCAACAGACCCTCGTAGATCGCGCTGCCGCCGATGCCGTGGATGCGGAACCGGCCCTCGGACCGCGCCAGCTCCAGCGCGGCCTCGGGCGAGGGGCAGACATGCTCGGCCAGCCCGGCATCGCGCGAGACGACGATGTTGAGGCGGTTCTTCAGCGGCGCCGAGGGCAGGCTTTCCCATGTGCGGCGACCCATGATGACCGCGCCGCCCAGAGTCTCGCGCTGGAACAGGCGCAGATCCTCGGGCTTGGTCCAGGGAATCGTGCCGTCCCGGCCGATGGCACCATTCCGGGCGCGGGCGACGATCAGGGTCAGCATGGCGGCACCTCAGACAGCGACCGGGGCCTTGATCCCCGGCGCGGGGTCGTACCCTTCGATGATGAAATCGTCATAGCGGAAATCGAAGAGCGAGGGCACCTCCCGCGCCAGCCGCAGGCTGGGCAGCGGGCGCGGATCACGGGCGAGCTGCGTCTCCACCTGCTCCAGGTGGTTGAGGTAGATATGCGCATCGCCGATGGAATGGACGAAATCGCCGGGCTCGTAGCCGGTGACATGCGCCAGCATCACCGCCAGCATCGCGTAGGAGGCGATGTTGAAGGGCACGCCGAGGAACATGTCGGCCGAGCGCTGGTACAGCTGCAGGTGCAGCTTGCCGCCCAGGATGCGCACCTGCCACAGCGTATGGCAGGGCGGCAGCGCCATCTGCCAGATCTCGCCGGGGTTCCAGGCCGTCACGATCAGCCGGCGGCTGTCGGGTGTGCTGCGGATCGCCTCGACCAGCTGCGCGATCTGGTCGACCTCGCCCAGCAGGACGCGGGCGGCGCCATCGTCGCCGACCGCCTCGCGCTGGGTGGGGAAATGCCGCCACTGGTGGCCGTAGATCGGCCCGAGATCGCCATTCTCATCCGCCCAGGCGTCCCAGATCGAGACGCCGTTCTCCTTGAGATAGGCGATGTTCGTGTCACCGGCGAGGAACCATAAAAGCTCGTGGATGATCGAGCGCAGGTGCAGCTTCTTGGTCGTGACCAGAGGGAACCCATCGGCCAGCGGATAGCGGCACTGCATCCCGAAGTACGAGATCGTGCCCGTTCCGGTCCGGTCGGTCGAGCGGATGCCTTGGTCGCGCACGCAGCGCAGGGCGTCGAGATATTGGTGCACGCGGCCTCCGGTCCTGTCTTGTGGTCTCAGACTAGCGGATCCCGGCGCGAAGAGGAATCCACGACGCGGCGCGATGCCGCCCCCGCACAGCCCCGTCCCTTGACTGCCGCGCCGCAATGCGCAGCTAAGGGGGACGGTTCGACCAAGGAGACCCATGATGTCCGAAGACTTTCCCGGCTGGCACGGCACCACGATTATCGGCGTGCGCAAGGGCGGGCGCGTGGTGATCGCGGGCGACGGGCAGGTCACGCTGGGCCAGACCGTCATCAAGGGCACCGCCCGCAAGGTGCGCCGCCTCTCCCCCGGCGGGCACGAGGTCGTCGCGGGCTTCGCCGGCTCGACCGCCGATGCCTTCACCCTGCTCGAACGGCTGGAGAAGAAGCTCGAGGCGACGCCCGGCCAGCTTCAGCGCGCCAGCGTGGAACTGGCCAAGGACTGGCGCACCGACAAGTACCTGCAAAAGCTCGAGGCGATGCTGATCGTCACCGACGGCGACCAGCTTTTCGTGATCACCGGCGCCGGTGACGTGCTGGAACCCGAGTTCGACGTTGCCGCCATCGGATCAGGCGGGAACTACGCCCTCGCCGCCGCGCGGGGCATGATGGACACCGACAAGGACGCCGAGCAGGTGGCCCGCGATGCCATGCAGATCGCCGCCGACATCTGCGTCTACACCAACGGCAACCTGACGGTGGAAACGCTCGAAGGGCGCGCCGGATGATCGAAGGGGCCGATCTGCGGGCGGCGGTCGGCGCCGGCCTCATCTCGGAAAAGCAGGCCGCCGACCTGACGGCCCTCGCGCAGTCGCGCAGCGGCGCGCGCGAGGCGCTGCGCCCGGGCGACGAACCGTTCGAGCTGTTCCGCGGCTTCAACGAGATCTTCATCCTCGTCGGCCTCGCCATCGTCACCTTCAGCGGCTTCGGCGTGGCCGGTGTGCTGCTGCTGCAGTGGCCGATGCATGCGCAGGAGGTGGCGGGCATCGCGACGGCCCTTGGCCTGCTGCTTCTGTGGCTGCTGGCCGAGTATTTCGTCCGCCGCCGCCGCATGGTGGCCCCGGCCATCGCGCTGTCGGTGATCACGGCCATCGTGCTGGTCCTCGGGCTGGTCCAGCTTTTCGCGCAGCCCTTCATGGTGGCGCAGGCCGACTACAGCAGCCTGATCCTGCCGGTGGTGCTGGGCACGCTGGCGATGGCGGTCTTCTGGTGGCGCTTTCGCGTGCCCTTCGCCATGGCGGTGATCGCGCTGGGGCTCTTCGCCGCCGCGCTGCTGACCGCCGCCACCCGCGCCGGCAGCCCCGAGACGCCGACCGAGCTGTTCCTGCTCTCGGCGAACGGCATCTTCGCCTGGGTGACCCTGGCGGTGGGGCTGCTGGTCTTCGCCGCCGCCATGGCCTTCGACACCTCGGACCCGCACCGGGTCACGCGCCGCGCCTCATCCGGGTTCTGGCTGCATGTCGTCGCCGCCCCGGCGATCGTGAACACCGTCGCCCTCTCGCTCCTGCAGATGGAGGGGGCGGGCCCGCGCGTCACCCTTTTCGCCTTTCTCGCACTGATCGCGCTCGTCGCCATCGTCATCGACCGCCGCTCCTTCCTGATGGCGGCGATCGGCTACGTGGTGGCTGTGACGACCCGCGCCATCGACCAGGCCGGCGTGGCCTTCCTGATCCTCGGGCTGGGCGTGGCGATGCTGCTGCTCGGCGCCTTCTGGGAACGCTTCCGCGCCCTCATCCTGCGTGCGCTGCCCATGGCGGGCCTGCGCCGCTACCTTCCCCCTTCCGTGTAAAGAGGCTCCCATGACCGACCTCACCCCCCGCGACATCGTCGCGGAACTCGACCGTTTCATCATCGGCCAGGCCGAGGCCAAGCGCGCCACCGCCGTCGCCCTGCGCGGGCGCTGGCGCCGCAAGCAGCTGCCGCCCGAGCTTCAGGACGAGGTCTACCCGAAGAACATCCTGATGATCGGCCCCACCGGCGTCGGCAAGACCGAGATCAGCCGCCGCCTCGCCAAGCTGGCGCGCGCTCCCTTCCTCAAGGTCGAGGCGACGAAGTTCACCGAGGTCGGCTACGTCGGCCGCGACGTGGAGCAGATCATCCGCGACCTGCTGGACAACGCCATCATCCAGACGCGCGAGCAGATGCGCGAGGACGTCAAGGCCTCGGCCCATCAGGCCGCCGAGGACCGGGTGATCGCCGCCGTCGCCGGCGAGGGCGCACGCGAGCAGACGCGCGAGATGTTCCGCCGCAAGCTCAAGGCCGGGGAGCTGGACGACACGGTGATCGAGCTGGAGATCGCCGATACCACCAACCCCTTCCAGTCGATGGACATCCCCGGCCAGCCCGGCGCCGGCATGGCCAACCTCGGCGATATCTTCGGCAAAATGACCGGCGGCCGCCGCGTGAAGAAGAAGATGCGCGTCGCCGACAGCTACGACGTGCTGATCGCCGACGAGGCCGACAAGCTGCTCGACGACGAGAAGGTCACCCGCGCCGCCGTCGAATCGGTCGAGCAGAATGGCATCGTCTTCCTCGACGAGATCGACAAGGTCTGCGCCAAGTCCGACGCCCGCGGCGGCGACGTCTCCCGCGAGGGTGTGCAGCGCGACCTGCTGCCGCTGATCGAGGGGACGACCGTCAGCACCAAGCACGGGCCGGTGCGCACCGACCACATCCTCTTCATCGCCTCCGGCGCCTTCCACGTCGCCAAACCCTCGGACCTGCTGCCCGAGCTTCAGGGCCGCCTGCCGATCCGGGTGGAACTGCGCGCCTTGACCGAAGAGGATTTCGTCCGCATCCTGACCGAGACCGACAACGCCCTGACCCGCCAGTACACCGCGCTGATGGGGACCGAGGGCGTCACGGTCGAATTCACCACCCCCGGCATCCACGCCCTCGCGCGCATCGCCGCCGAGGTGAACACCGCGGTCGAGAACATCGGCGCCCGCCGTCTCTACACGGTGATGGAGCGGGTCTTCGAAGAGCTCAGCTTCGAGGCGCCCGATCAAGGCGGCACGACGGTGACGGTCGACGAGGCCTTCGTCGAAAAGCACCTGGGCGAGCTCTCGCGCTCGACCGACCTCTCGCGCTACGTGCTCTAGGCCCATCTTCTCTTTGCAAATATCCCGGGGGGCGCGAGCCGCAGGCGAGCGGGGGCTGGCCCCCCGCCGACGCCAACACAGGCGGATCACCCGGCCTCGCGCCAGCCCTCCGCATCTTTCTCGAAGCGCACCGTCTCGGCGAGATCGAACCGCGGGCTTTCGCCTGCGACGTAGCGCTCGACCCTGATGCGGCCCTGTTCCACGTGTAACAGGTTCACGCTGTTCGGCTCGTCCCGCACCCGCGTCGACAAGCCCGTGCCGGCCTGAACCAGCAGCACGCGTGGCTCTGCCGTCAACGGCGCGACGGCGGCGTTGTGCAGGTGCCCCGACAGCACGACATCCGCGCCGCAATCGCCCAGTTCCGCCACGGCGGAGCGGGCGCCGCGCATCAGCCGCTTCTCGACCTCGGGCCCGTGCTCGAGCGGGTGATGCATCATCACGACATGGATGCGCCCGTCGTCACGCCCCTGAAAGGCACGGCAGACCCGGTCCCGCGTGTGGCGCGAGATGCGACCGCGCTGCCAGGAAAAGCGGTTCACCGTATTCACGCTGACGACCGAGACCGCCTCGTCGTGCCACTCGGGCTCGAGGTTGCGGGAGATGATGCGCTTGTAGCGGCCGAAGGGCTTGGCGAAGCGCAGCCAGATGTTGTCGAGCGGCGTGTCGTGGTTGCCGGGCGTCACCAGCACCGGCGGCTCCAGCCGGTCGATGAAGGCGCGCGCCTCCTCGAACTGGTGCTCCCGCGCGCGCTGGGTAAGGTCGCCGGAAAAGGCCACGAGGTCGGGCGCGAGATCGTTCGTCAGATCGACCAGCGGGTCCAGCAGGTCGGGCCGCGTCTTGCCGAAATGCAGGTCGGAGATATGAAGGATGCGCCTCATTCCTGCGGCCCCCCCTCGGGGTGGATCAGCAGCAGCGCCCCCTGCATCATCTCGAAGGACAGCGGGCTTTTCATCGGGAACTTCTCACCGTCGCAGGCCACGAGGCAGCGGCGGTGCCGCGTCTCGATCTCGAGGCTGTCGGTGCAGATCAGCTCGAAGCCCCGGCTCAAGTCCATCTTGTGGATCGCCAGCCGCAGCGCATCGCGCAGCAGGCCAAGACGCCCCTCGTCGGGGGCCACGAAGACGGCGAACTTGCCCTCGCGGATACACGCCGCCCCATCCAGACCGAAATGCTCGAGCTGGTAGGCGCTCCGCGCCACGAAGACGAGCGGCGTGCGCAGCTGCCGCACCTCGCCGTTCGCGCGAAGTGTCAGCTGCAGCGGCCTCTTGTAGCGCCAGAACGTCCGCAGAACCGACCAATGCGCCGCGATGCGGCGGCGACCCCAGCGCTTGTAGACGCTCTCGCGCTCTTTCAGGATCGCGGGATAGACGCCGAGGCTGGCATTGTTCAGGAAAGGCCGGCCCTCGACGGCGCCCAGATCGATGGGCCGGGCCGCGCCTTCGGCGATCAGACGCGCCGCCTCCTGCGGGTCCTCGGGGATACCGTAGCCACGGGCGAAGAAGTTGAAGGTGCCAAGCGGCAGCACCCCCATGGTGCGCCCGCTGTTCACCAGCGCCTCCGAGACTGCCATGATCGTGCCGTCGCCGCCCGCGGCGACCACGGTGCCGAAGCCGTCGCGCACCGCCTGCCGCGCGGCAGAAGGGATCGAGGCGCCCTTCTTCACCCGCCGCAGCACCGCCCTGTCGCCAAGGATCGTCATCGCCTGGTCGACCGCCCCGTCGCCGCGGCTGTTGCGGCCGGAGCCTTCGTTGCAGATCACGCAGATCTCGTCTGCACGGGCCGGGGCCGCGTGTGCCTGCGTCATGTCCTTCATCTTCGGTCCTTCGCTTCGGCGCTTGGCATGGAAACGCCCCATCCGCCGCCTGGGTCCAGAAAGCGGCGCAGCCGCTTTGCCATTCCAGCCCCGCTGGGGCAGAACCCGTGGCAGGAGGACCCTTCCTTGACATCCTATCTGCGTTTCTTGCGTGACAACGCGCCCTTCCTCTCGGCCGGGCTGCTCTTCACCGTCATGTCCAGCTTCGGGCAGACCTTCTTCATCTCGGTCTTCGCGGGCGAGATCATGGAGGCTTTCGATCTGTCGAACGGCGGCTGGGGGCTGATCTACACGCTCGGCACCACCGCCTCGGCGGTGGTGATGGTCTGGGCCGGGGCGCTGACGGACCGCTTCCGCGCAAGGGCGCTGGGGCTAGCGGTGATGCTGCTGCTGGCCTTCGCCTGCACCCTGATGGCGCTGGTGCCGGGGCATTGGAACGCGGCGCTGGTCCTCGTGATCTTTCTTCTGCGCTTCGCCGGGCAGGGGATGATGACCCATATCGCCATGGTGGCCATGGCGCGCTGGTTCGTCGGCACGCGCGGGCGGGCGCTGTCGATCGCCTCGATGGGGGCGCCGCTGGGGCAGGCCATCTTCCCGGTGATCTTCGTCGCCGCCATGGGCTTCGTCTCGTGGCGCGTGCTCTGGCTGGTCGCGGCGCTCGTGCTGCTGATCGCCACGCCCATCGCGCAGGCCCTCCTGCGGCAGGAGCGGACGCCGCAGGCGATCAGCGCCGGCGGCAAGGGGGACGGGGCGGCCGGCATGCTCGGCCTGCACTGGACCCGCGCGATGGGCCTGAAGCACTGGCTGTTCTGGGCGATGATCCCCGTCATCCTCGGCCCGCCGGCCTGGGGCACGGCGCTGTTCTTCCAGCAGGTGAACCTTGCCGAGGTGAAGGGCTGGACGCTGGCCGGCTTCGTCGCCTTGATGCCGCTTTTCACGGCTGTCGCCGTCGCCTCGACCTTCGTCAGTGGCTGGGCGCTGGACCGGGTCGGGGCAGGGCGGCTGCTGCCGCTAGCAATGATCCCCTGGGCGGCTGGCTTCGCGCTGATGGCGCAGGCGCAGTCGCTGGTCGGCGCGGGCCTCGCGCTGGTGCTGATCGGGATCGGCAGCGGCGCGCAATCGACGCTGCCCGCCGCCTTCTGGGCCGAATACTACGGCACCCGCCACATCGGCTCGATCAAGGCGGCGGCGGCGGCGGTCATGGTCTTCGGCTCGGCCATCGGGCCGGGCGTCTCGGGCGTGCTGATCGATGCCGGCATTAGCTTTCCGTCGCAGATGCTGGGCTATTCGGCGTATTTCCTGGCCGCCGGCCTTTGCACCTTCCTGGCGCTGCGGGCGGTGCCGCGCCCCTCAGCGCAACCGGCGTAGGTAGACGTAATAGGCGCCCTCGCCGCCGTGGCGGAAATGCGCGGGCGTGATCTGCAGCACCGCCTGCGCCAAGGGGGGCAAATTCAGCCAATGCGGCACCTCGTGGCGCAGCTGGCCGTGGCGCACCGGCATCGGGGCATCGCCCTCCTTCGGACGGCCCTTGCCGGTGATCACCAGCACCAGCCGCCGGCCCTGCGCCTGGCTCGTCAGGATGAAACCGGCTAGCGCCGGATGCGCATCGGCCAGCGTCATGCCGTGCAGGTCGATCCGCCCCTCGGGCCGCAGCTTGCCCTTCTTGAGCCTGCCGTGCGCCTTGGCGTCCATCCGCACCGGCGCCGCCTTTAGCCGGCTGGGAAGCGGGTCCAGCAGGTCATGGGGCCGAGCGGCCTGCGCCTTCTGCCCGACCTGGAAGGCCTGCGCCGGGGGCGGCATCTGGGCATTGTCGGGGCGGGATGTCTCGGCCGGGGGCGCTTTGGGGGCAGGGGCCTCCTCCTCGTGCCGGGCAGGCCTGCGGTGAAGCGGATCGGCCTGCCGCGCGACAGAGTTCCACAGATCCCGCTCCTCGGGCGAGAGGTCGCGCCGCCGCCGTCTCATCCGTCCGCCGTGGCCAGCTGAACAGGCATCATGTCCCAGGCGCGCTGGATCGGCAGCAGTGTCACGATCCGCCCGCTGTCGCGCACCCGCCCGGCGCGGCTGCCGGCGCCGGATCCGGTGCCGAAGAAGATGTCGCCGCGCTGTGCGCCCTTGATCGCGCTGCCGGTATCCTGCGCCACCATCAGCCGGTTCATCGGCACGGTGCCCTGCGCCTCGATCCAGACCGGCGCGCCCAGCGGCACATGCGCCGGATCCACCGCAAGGCTGCGCAGCGGCGTCAGCGACCGGTTCATCGCGCCGAGCGGGCCGCGATCGGCGGGCACCTCGTTCACGACGCGGAAGAAGACGTAAGAGCGGTTGTGCCACATGAGCTCGCGCCCCGCGTCGGGATTGCGGTTGATCCAGCTGCGGATCACGGCGGCAGAGACCTGGTGCGTATCGTATTCGCCGCGCGCCACCAGCTCCTGCCCGATACTGTCGTAGGGCTGGCCGTTGGCCCCGGCGTAGCCCAGACGGATCACCGTTCCGCCGGGCATCCGGATCCGGCCGGAGCCCTGGATCTGCAGGAAGAACAGGTCGACCGGATCGACCCAGGCGATCTCGAGGTCCTGCCCCGAGAGGATGCCGTCTTCCTCGATCTGGCGCCGGGTGGGCCATGGATCAGAGGGCGGATCTTCGGGCAGGCGGTAGACCGGCGCGGTGTAGCGGCCCTGCGGCCGGGTGCGGCCGACGATCTGCGGCTCGTAATAGCCGGTAAAAAGGCCCTCCTCCTCGGTGCCGATCTGCACCGGCAGGAAGAAGGCCTCGAAGAAGGCGCGGGCGTCGCGGGTCTCGGCCGAGAGGGCGCAGAGCACCTGCCAGTCCTGATCTCTCAGATCGCGGCAGGTCTCGCGGAAGGCATCGAGGGCGGCGCCATGGTCGTCCTCCTCCCAGCCCTCGAGATCCGCGAAGGAGAGCATCGCGACATCCGGCTCCGCGGCGCCATTCGCCGCGACGCCGGTCGACAAGCCGACGGAAAGCAGACCCGCCGCGGCCAGAGCGCCGCCGCGGATCATTCGCCCGTCGCGACCAGCAGCCAGTTCGGATCGTCGTTGCCCATGGTGCGGGCAAAGGTCCAGACGTCGCTCTGGGTGCGGATCTCGGAGGCAGAGCCTTCGACCACCTCGCCCTCGGCGTTGCGGACTACGGTCGTCATCTCGGCCACGAAGCGGATCGCGATCTCGCCCTCGCGGCTGCTCTCGTCGAAGGTGGCCTCGCGGACCGAAACCTCGCGGATGCCCGCGATGCTGCTGTCGACGCTCAGCCCCTGCGCCTCGCGCTCTGCGACGACTTCGGCGAAGGCGGCATGGACATCCTCGGACAGGAAGGCGCGTACCTCCTCGAGGTCGCCGTTCTCGAAGGCCATGAGGATCATCTCGTAGGCGCCGCGCGCCCCCTGCAGGAACTCGCCCAGCGAGAAAGAGGGCTCCGCCGCCTTCATCGCGGAAAGCGCCTGCGCCGAGGGGCTGCCCTCGGGGACGTGATCGACGATATCGTGATCGGGCCCACCCTCGATGACCTCGAAGTCGGGGCGCCCGACGCGTTTGGACTTGTCCTGCGGGACGGGGGGCTTCTCGAACCCCTCGCGCGTCCCGAGCACGCCGCGCAGACGCAGGATCAGGAAGATCGCGATGCCGGCAAGCACCAGAAGCTGAAGGATCGGAGAGTACATCGACACCTCTTGATCGGACGCGGCCCCGGGTGGCCTTGGCGTTTGTGTGGTACCGCACTTATGTAGACGTTGAGCGCTATCAAGTCCACCAAGGCCCTCCAGCGCGGGTGCCCAACGACGCAAGACCGGAAAGACCGCCAATGTATCTGCTGATCGCCTTCCTTCTCGTGCCGCTGATCGAGATTGGCCTGTTTATTCAGGTCGGCGGGGCGATCGGACTTTGGCCAACGCTGGCCATCGTCGTCCTGACGGCCCTTGCCGGCACCATCCTCGTGCGGCGCGAGGGAATGGATGCGCTCGCCCGCCTGCGCGGCGCGATGCAGGAGCTGAAGGACCCCAGCCGGCCGCTCGCCGATGGCGCGATGATCCTCTTTGCCGGCGCGCTTCTGCTGACGCCGGGCTTCTTCACCGATGCCTGCGGCTTTCTCTTGCTGATCCCGGGGGTGCGCGGCCGCCTTTACGCGCAGCTGCGCAAGCGCGTGAAGATGCAGGAGTTCCGCGTCGGCGGGCACCCCCGGCAGCCCTATCCCGGCGCCGGCCCGCAGCCCGGCCCGAACGAGCCCTGGCGCGGCCCGGTCGTCGATGCCGACTACGAGGAGCTGCCCCCGCGCGAGCCGGGTGCAGGCCACTCGGGCTGGACCAAGCATTGATCCATCCCCGGTCCCGCAGCGCGTTGAGGCCGGGGGGACAGGCTGCTAGAGCTTGTTCAAACCTTACGGAGGACACGTCATGGCAGATACGCCCGATACACCGAACGGCGCCGATACCGGCGCCGCGGATGCCCAGCAGCAGCCCAAGATCACCCAGCGCGTCGTCGCACAGTACATCCGCGACCTCAGCTTCGAGAACGCGCTGGCGCAGAAGGGCCTGACCGGCGACCTGACGCCCGAGATCCAGGTGCAGGTGAACCTCGACGCGCGCAAGCGCGGGCAGGAGAGCCAGTACGAGGTGATCACCAAGCTGAACATCACCTCGAAGACCAAGGAAGGCGGCGAGCCTCTCTTCGTGCTCGAGATCGAATATGCCGGCGTGTTCCAGATCGAGGGCGTGCCGCAGGAGCAGCTGCACCCCTACCTGCTGATCGAATGCCCGCGCATCACCTTCCCGTTCCTGCGCCGCGTCGTCTCGGACGTCACGCGCGACGGTGGCTTCCCGCCGCTGAACCTCGAGATGATCGATTTCGTGCAGCTCTACCGCAACGAGATCCAGCGCCGCGCCCAGTCGCAGCAGGCCGACCAGACGCCCGCCGGCACCGCCTGATCGCTTAATCCCCCTTGGCGAGGCTCTGCCACAGCGGCGCCTCGCCAAGCGTGGCCACGAAGGCCTCATGCGCCTCGGCCTCTTGCTGCGTCAGCCGCGAGGGCAGGGGCGTCGGACGCGGGCGCGGGCGCCAGTCGGTGCCTTGCCCCTCGCTGCCCGAGCGGCGGCTCGCATCCAGCGACAGGCCCGGCTGCCGGCCACCGATCAGCTCAAGATAAACTTCGGCGAGGATCTCGCTGTCGAGAAGCGCGCCGTGCAGCGTGCGCGAGGCGTTGTCGATGCCGAAGCGCCGGCACAGCGCGTCGAGTGAGGCGGGAGAGCCGGGAAACTTGCGCCGCGCAATGGCCAGCGTGTCCACCGCCTGCTCCATCGGCAGCTGAGGCCGCCCGCACCAGCCGAACTCCGCGTTCAGGAAGCGCATGTCGAAGGCGGCATTGTGGATGATCAGCTTGGAATCGCCCAGAAAGGCGATGACCTCGTCCACGACCTGCTCGAAGACCGGCTGCTTGGACAGGAACTCGTCCCCCAACCCGTGCACCTTGAAGGCCTCTTCCGGCATGGAGCGCTTGGGGTTGATGTACTTGTGAAGCTGCTTGCCCGTGGGCACGTGGTTCAGCAGCTCGACGGCGCCGATCTCGACGATGCGGTCGCCCTCCTGCGGGTCGAAACCGGTCGTTTCAGTGTCGAGAACCACTTCCCGCATCGTGCTGCCCTCCGGCGATCTTGGCCCTGATCTCGGCCACCAGCCTTCGCACGGCGGCGCGGGCGCCGTCCAGTGACAGCGTCTCGATGACATGATCCGCGCGGGCGCGTTTTTCCGCGTCCGGCATCTGCCGCGCGCGGATGGAGGCGAGGGCCTCTGCCGTCATGCCGGGACGCGCCAGAACCCGCGCCTCCTGCACCTCCGGCGGGGCGGTGACGACGAGGACCGCGTCGCAAAGCCCTTCGAGCCCGGTCTCGAAGAGCAGGGGGATGTCGAGCAGCACCAGATCGGCCCGGGTTCGCTCCAGGAACGCCGCCCGATCCGCCGCGACGAGCGGATGCACCGCAGCCTCGAGCCGGGGCAGGGCGCCCGGATCGCCCGCGAGGATCGCCTTGAGCGCGGGGCGCGAGACGGCGCCATCCTCGATAGCCTCGGGCCAGAGTGCGCCGACAGGCCCCACTGCCGCGCCACCGGGCGCATAGAGGCGGTGCACAGCGGCATCGGCATCCCAGACCGGCACGCCTTCGTCCCTGATCATCTCCGCGGTGGTGGATTTCCCCATGCCGATGGAGCCGGTGAGGCCCAGCCGGTAGGTCATGCGTCCGAGAGCACCGCCTGGCGCGCGGCATCGTCGACCTCGGGCCTCGTGCCGAAGAACCGCTCGAAGGCCGGAACGGCCTGGTGCAGCAGCATCCCAAGGCCATCGACCGTCACGCAGCCCGCCGCCTCGGCCCGTTCGAGAAGCGGTGTGCGCAGCGGCGTGTAGACGATGTCGGTCACCACGGTCTCGGGGCGCAGCGCATCCAGCGGCAGGCGGAACTCGGCGGCGCCGGTCATGCCCATGGTGGTGGTATTCACCAGCGTCTGCACATCGCCGATCATCTCGCCCGCGTGGTGCCAGTCCACGACCTGCACTTTGTTGCCGAAGGCGCGGTGCAGCGCCTCGGCCTTGGTGCGGGTGCGGTTGGCGAGGCGGATATCGGTGGCGCCATCCTCGATCAGCGCCGCGATGACGCCGCGGGCGGCACCGCCGGCCCCCAGCACGGCGACGGGGCCGGATCCGGCGCTCCACCCTGGGGCGCCGGCGCGGATATTGGCGAGAAAGCCGTAGCCGTCGGTATTGTCGGCAAGGATCCGGCCATCCGCCTGGAAGATCAGAAGGTTCGCGGCGCCGACGAGAGTCGCGCGGTCCGTGACACGATCCGCGATCGCGAGCGCGGCGACCTTGTGCGGCACAGTAACGTTGACGCCGACCACGCCCATTTTCGGCAGCATGCGCACAACCTCGGCGAGATCGTCCTCCGCGACCTCGAAGGCGGTGTAATCGCCGGGCAGGCCGTAGCGCGCCAGCCAGTGACGATGCAGCGCGGGGCTGCGGGAATGGCCGATCGGTCGGCCGATGACCCCTGCAAGCGGAAGACGATCGGTCATGCGTCTATCTGCCCCCGCAGGATGAGATGGTTCAAGAGTTCTGTCAGCGGCATGCCCATGACGGTAAAGTAGTCCCCCTGCACCATGGTAAACAGGCGAACGCCTTCTTCTTCCAGCTTGTAGGCGCCGGCGGAACCTTTGATCGACGGCCAGTTGCGGTCGACATATCCCTTTAGCCAATGGTCCGAGGCATCGCGCATGATCATTCGCACCGTGCCGACATGGCGCCAGACCGGGCGTCCTTCCTCGACCAGAACGGCAGCCGACAACAGCCTGTGCGTGCGTCCACGCAGGGCGCGAAGCTGATCGAGCGCCGCCTGCGGCGTCTCGGGCTTGCCGTAGAGCTGCCCCTCGCAATCGAGGATCTGATCGCAGCCCAGAACCAGCGCCTCAGGCCGGCGGGCGCCGCCGCGCATCGCCTTCAATTCGGCCAACGCACCGGCGATATCGGGGGCAGGGGCCCCCTCGGCTACCAGCGCCTCGCGCAGGGCGGCTTCGTCGACGCGGACCGGCGCCACCTCAAAGGGCACGCGTGCCGCGCGCAGCAGAGCGGCACGCGTTTGCGAGCCGGAGGCGAGCACCAGGGGCCGGGCCCCGGCCGGCGGCTCGGGGAGAGCCGGGCTATCTGCGTCTGTGGACAAGGTGTTGGACAGCTCTGCGGGGGAATCGGGTCACGGGATGGGGACGGATCCAGACCGAACCGCCGCCACGGGAAAACTGGCCGATTCAGCCCCAGAACGAAACCTGTTTCTGCACCCGTGGATGGGGACAAACTGGTGCTGTGCACAAAATCCGAGGCCGCGAGAGTCAAGATGAGTCGTCCACGCACCTGGATCCGTAATCCATTGGCAGAGAACGATATTCGGATTCAGCACCCCGCCCGGATCCGGGCAGGGCCCGTGGACAGTCTTGTGGACGACTCTGGGGCGAGAGGTTATCCCCAGCACATCTAACACCTTCATCCCTTTTAAAATCTTCGATTTAAAGAGAGATGCCCGACCGGAGACGCGCATGACCGACTGGCTGATCACGGCCTATCCTTGGACCAAGACCGGCCATATCGTCGCGATGGTCGCCTGGATGGCGGGCATGTTCTATCTGCCGCGCCTCTTCGTCTATCACGCGGAACGCGCGCAGACGGGGGACGAGGTCGATGCGACGTTCCGGGTCATGGAACGTAAGCTACTGAAACTGATCATGAATCCGGCAATGATCGCGACCTGGACGTTCGGGCTTCTGCTGGTTCTCACGCCGGGCGTGGTCAGCTGGAGCGAGCCCTGGCCCTGGATCAAGGCCCTGGCCGTGCTGGGGATGAGCGGCCTTCACGGCTGGCTGGGAGGACGGCAGCGCGACTTCGAACAGGGACGCAACCGGATCCGAGGCCGGTCTTTCCGCATGATCAACGAGATCCCGACCCTTCTGCTGCTGGTCATCGTCGTCGCCGTCGTGGTCCGCCCCTTCTAGGCCCGGATCCGGGCGCGCGATTGACGCGGAACGCGCCGTCGCCTATGTGACCCCTGTACCCCCGTCCGGGGGCTGCATCTCATTTCCCAGCTTTGACGAAGCCGGCCCGACGCCGGCGAGGATCCGTTTCATGTCCCTGGACCGTTTGAACCTGTCCGATCTCAAGGCGCAAAGCCCCAAGGATCTCCTGAGCCTCGCCGAAGAGCTGGAGATCGAGAACGCCTCGACCATGCGCAAGGGCGACATGATGTTCGCCATCCTCAAGGAGCGCGCGGAAGAGGACTGGGTGATCGGCGGCGACGGCGTCCTCGAGGTGCTCCAGGATGGCTTCGGCTTTCTCCGCAGCCCCGAAGCGAATTACCTGCCGGGTCCCGACGATATCTACGTCAGCCCCGACATGATCCGGATCCATTCGCTGCGCACCGGCGACACCGTCGCCGGCGTGATCAGCGAGCCGGGCGACAATGAGCGCTACTTCGCGCTGATGAGCGTCGAATCGATCAACTTCGAGGCGCCGGAGAAGGCGAAGCACAAGGTTGCCTTCGACAACCTGACGCCGCTCTATCCCGACCAGCGCCTGACGATGGAAGTCGAGGGCGAGCAGCCGACGCGCGACCGCTCTGCCCGGATCATCGACCTCGTCTCGCCCATCGGTAAGGGCCAGCGGAGCCTGATCGTGGCGCCGCCGCGGACCGGCAAGACGGTGCTGCTGCAGAACATCGCCAATTCGATCGAGAAGAATCACCCCGAGTGCTACCTGATCGTGCTGCTCATCGACGAGCGGCCCGAAGAGGTCACCGACATGCAGCGCAGCGTGAAGGGGGAGGTCGTCTCCTCGACCTTCGACGAGCCTGCAACGCGCCACGTCGCCGTCAGTGAGATGGTGATCGAGAAGGCCAAGCGCCTGGTCGAGCACAAGCGCGACGTCGTCATCCTGCTCGATTCGATCACCCGCCTCGGCCGCGCCTTCAACACCACCGTGCCCTCCTCGGGCAAGGTGCTGACCGGCGGCGTCGATGCCAACGCGCTGCAGCGTCCGAAGCGATTCTTCGGCGCCGCGCGGAACATCGAGGAGGGCGGGTCCCTCACCATCATCGCGACCGCGCTGATCGATACCGGCAGCCGCATGGACGAGGTGATCTTCGAAGAGTTCAAGGGCACCGGTAACTCCGAGATCGTGCTGGACCGCAAGATCGCGGACAAACGGGTCTTCCCGGCGATGGATATCCTCCGCTCCGGGACACGGAAGGAGGATCTGCTTATCGAGAAGGGTGATCTGCAGAAGACCTATGTCCTCCGCCGGATCCTGAACCCGATGGGGACAACGGATGCGATGGAGTTCCTGATCTCCAAGCTCAAGCAGACGAAATCGAACGCAGAATTCTTCGATTCGATGAACACCTGAGGGTGTCATGTCCGCCCAGACGATCTTCGCCCTGGCCACGGCGCGGGGCCGCGCCGGCATCGCCGTCATCCGGCTTTCGGGGCCCGATGCGCTGACGGCCGCTGCCGCCCTCGCGGGGGCATTGCCCGAAGCGGGTCGCAGCCTGCGCCGCCTGCATGACGGGGATGGAGAGATCCTGGACGAGGCGCTCGTCCTGACATTCGCTCCGCGTCGCAGTTTTACCGGCGAAGCCGTCGTGGAGTTCCAATGCCACGGCAGTATGGCCGTGGTGTCCGCTGTCCTGGGCACGCTGGGGCAGAACCCGCTGCTGCGACCGGCTGAAGCCGGTGAATTTACGCGGCGCGCGCTGGAGAATGGGCGGCTGGACTTGGCCCGGGTCGAGGGGCTCGCCGATCTCATCGACGCGGAGACGGAGGCGCAGCGCCGTCATGCCGTACGCGTCTTCGGCGGTGCGCTCCGCGCCCTTGTCGAAGGCTGGCGGGCCGATCTACTGCGCGCTGCGGCCCTGATCGAGGCCACGATCGATTTCGCCGACGAAGATGTCCCTGTCGACGTGCTGCCCGAGGTTGCGGAGCTGCTGAACGGCGTGATGGGAGAGGTGCAAAGCGAGTTGCGGGGAATCGGCGCGGCCGAGCGGCTTCGCGAGGGCTTCGAAGTCGCCATCGTCGGGCGCCCGAACCTCGGAAAGTCCACTCTTCTCAATCGCTTGGCAGGACGCGACGCCGCCATCACCTCGACCGTCGCGGGAACGACCCGTGACGTCATCGAGGTGCGCATGGATCTGGCCGGGCTGCCGGTGACGCTCCTCGATACTGCCGGGTTGCGCGAGAGTGCCGATGAGGTCGAACGGATCGGGGTCGAGCGGGCGAAGGCGCGGGCGGCGCAGGCGGACCTGCGGGTGCACCTGGTGCAGAATGAGGGCGACGCGCCGGAAATAGGTCTTGAGGCCGACGATATCATTCTCGTGGCCAAGAGCGACTCGCCCAGACCGGGCGGAATCTCCGGGGTAACTGGCGCTGGCGTCGAGGAGTTGATCGGCCATATCGGCGAGACGTTGTCCCGCCGCGCGGCCGGGGCAGGGACCGCGTCTCGAGCGCGGCATCGGCGATCCCTGCTGATCGCGGACGAGCATCTGGGTAGGGCCCTTGAATTGATCGGCCAAGGGGCAGATAACCCGGATCTCATCGCCGAAGAGCTGCGTCGCGGAATTCGGGCGCTCGAGGAAATGGTCGGCCGCATTGATGTAGAAGAGGTTCTCGGAGAGATATTCTCGAGCTTCTGCATCGGAAAGTGAGGATGTTCCACGTGAAACATTCAGCATTTGACGTCATCGTGGTCGGAGGCGGCCATGCCGGGGCCGAGGCGGCCCATGCCGCGGCGCGATCCGGCGCCCGGACAGCGATGATCACGCTGCGGCTTTCGGGCATCGGCGTCATGTCCTGCAACCCGGCCATCGGCGGGCTTGGCAAAGGGCATCTCGTTCGCGAGATCGACGCCTTGGACGGTCTGATGGGTCGGGTCGCGGATCGCGCCGGGCTACAGTTCCGGCTTCTTAACCGGCGGAAGGGCCCGGCCGTGCAGGGGCCCCGCAGCCAGTCGGATCGCGAAGTCTACCGCACCACGATGCTTGAGGCGCTGCAGGGTACGCCCAATCTGACGATACTCGAGGCCGAAGTCTCGGATCTTAAGGTCGCCGGTGAGGAGGTTCAGGGCGTATTCCTGGCCGACGGGTCGGAGATCACTGCCGCCGCCGTCGTTCTGACGACTGGCACCTTCTTGCGCGGTGTCATCCATATCGGTGAGGAAAGCCGCGAGGGTGGCCGCGCGGGTGATAACGCGTCGAACGCCTTGGCCCGGCGCATCGCGGATCTGGGGCTGCCGCTTGGGCGGTTGAAGACCGGTACGCCGCCACGGCTTGCGCGGAACTCTATCGACTGGGACAGCCTCGAGGAGCAGCCCGGCGACGCCGACCCCGTCATGCTGTCGTTCCTGAGTAAGGGGCCCAGCCTGCGCCAGGTCTCCTGCGCCATAACGCATACGAATGCCCGAACGCATGAGATCATCAGCGAGAATCTGACGCGGTCGGCGATGTACGGTGGCTACATGTCGTCGATTGGTCCGCGCTACTGCCCCTCGATCGAGGACAAGGTTGTCCGCTTCGCCGACAAGACCTCTCACCAGATCTTCCTCGAGCCGGAGGGTCTGTCCAGCGATCTGGTCTACCCGAACGGCATCTCCACATCCTTGCCGGCGGCGGTGCAAGACTACTACGTTCGGAGTATCAGAGGCCTCGAACAGGCTATCATCGTGCAGCCCGGCTACGCGATCGAGTACGATTACATCGACCCAAGAGCCCTGCGCCCCTCATTGGAGGTGAAGGATGTCGGTGGCCTTTATCTGGCTGGCCAGATCAACGGCACCACTGGCTATGAGGAAGCAGCGGCGCAGGGCCTCTTCGCCGGCATCAACGCCGCGCGGCGTGGTCGGGAGCAGGAGGCGATCGGCCTGAGCCGGAGCACCTCCTACCTGGGCGTGATGATCGACGACCTGACGACGCGTGGCGTGACTGAGCCGTACCGGATGTTTACGTCGCGAGCTGAGTTCCGCCTCAGTCTTCGCGCCGATAATGCGGATCAGAGGCTGACACCGCTGGGGCGAGAGACTGGTTTGGTTTCGGATGATCGTTGGACTGCCTTCCAGAAGAAGGTGGCCGACATTGCAGAAGTCCGCGCAACGGCTCGCGACCAAATCGTCTCGGCCACACAAATGGTGGCGGTTGGCCTGACTCCTCCCTCGAGCGGCGAAAAGCGATCGCTGTTGGAGGTCATGGCCTCGGCATCACTCACCGCAAATCAGGTAAGTCAACTATGCGAGCCGCTTGGTGCGTCTGACAATTCTATCGTTCAGCAGGTTCAGACCGAAGCGCTGTACAAGACTTATGAGGATCGTCAGAGCAGGGATGCCGCTGCCTTGCAGGCGGAGGAAGGCAAGGCGCTTCCGGCCGATCTAGATTACGACGCGATTGATGGCCTGTCGTCCGAAATTCGTCGCAAGCTGAAGGATCATCGACCGGCCAACCTCGGGCAGGCGGCGCGCATCGAAGGTATGACTCCCTCCGCCAGCTTGCTGCTCATCGCTGCGCTGCGCCGTCGTGACCTTGCTAGGGCGTCGTGATGCACGAAGTATCAAGCGATGTTTCACGTGAAACGGAGGAAAGGCTGCAGAGGTTCGCCGATCTCCTCAGGAAGTGGTCGAGCAAGATAAACCTCGTGTCCGCAAGAGACATAGAGTTTCTTTGGGATCGCCATATCCGGGATTGCCTGCAACTCCTTCCGCTCGTGCCTCAAGGCGCCACACGATGGGTCGACATGGGCAGCGGTGGCGGGCTGCCCGGCGTCGTCTTGGGCTGCGTCTTCGCAGACGGAAACGGGCCCAGGATGACGATGATCGAAAGCGATCAGCGCAAGGCGACCTTCCTGCGGACTTGCATTCGCGAGCTGAACCTGCGTGCCGAAGTGATCTCTGAGCGCGTCGAGAGGGTGGAGCCTCAAGCCGGAGATGTCGTTAGCGCCCGGGCCCTCGCCGCCCTCCCGGACCTTCTGCCATGGGTTCATCGCCATCTTGCGCCAGACGGTGTCGCCATCCTGCCCAAGGGGCGCACCGCAGCCTCCGAGATCGCCGCGGCGCAGCAGCACTGGCACTTCGATTTGCAGCAGACGGCCAGCGCATTCGGCGATGGCAGCATTCTCGTTCTAAGGGATATTCAACGTGCCGCCTGAAACCAGCCGTCGACTGCCGCGTATCCTGGCGGTGGTGAACCAGAAGGGCGGGGTGGGAAAAACTACGACCGCCATCAACCTTGGCGCCTCGCTCGCGGCCTCGGGGCGGCGTGTTCATCTCGTCGATCTTGATCCGCAGGGCAACGCATCGACGGGTCTCGGGTCGGAGGCGATGACGCGGGACCATTCGACCTATGACCTCCTGCTTGGCGATGCGGCTCTGTCAGAGGCCTCGCGGCCCACGCAGATCGAGAACCTGTGGCTCGTGCCCTCGACTAGCGACCTGAGCTCCGCTGATATCGACCTGATGACGAACGAGCGGCGGACACATCTCCTGCGGAATGTCCTTCGGGCAGAGAGTGTCGCCTCTCTCGGCGCCGATTACGTGCTGATCGATTGCCCGCCTTCGCTCAACATCCTGACCCTGAACGCGATGGTGGCCGCAGATGCCCTCGTGGTGCCGTTGCAGGCCGAATTCTTCGCGCTCGAGGGGTTGTCGCAGCTCATGCTGACCCTGCGCGAAGTGCGACAAAGCGCGAACCCGGCGCTGCGCATCGAAGGGGTGGTCCTGACCATGTACGACCGTCGAAACAACCTGTCTCAGCAGGTGGAGGCGGACGCGCGCGGGACCCTGGGGGAGATGGTGTTCCAGACCGTCATTCCCCGCAACGTCCGACTGAGTGAGGCGCCGTCTCATGCGCTGTCGGTTCTTGAGTATGATCCGCAGTCCAGCGGGGCGAGGGCCTACAAGGCGCTTGCCGGAGAATTGATGGCGCGGGAAGCAAGGGAGGTCGCCGAATGACCGACAAGACAGTGAGGCCGCGTGGCCTCGGGCGAGGGTTATCTGCGCTGATGGCTGATGTATCGACCCCCGAACCGGAGGCGCACAAACCGCGCCGGCCGGACCTGATGGTCCCGGTGGAGCGGATCTTCCCGAACCCGGACCAGCCGCGCCGCCATTTCGCGGAAGAGGCCCTGGCCGAGCTTGCCGCCTCGATGAAGGATCGCGGCGTCATTCAGCCGCTCATCGTGCGGCCCCATGACGACGGCGAGCGATACGAGATCGTCGCCGGTGAGCGTCGGTGGCGTGCGGCTCAACTGGCGCAGCTGCACGAGGTGCCTGTCCTGGTGCGGCATTACACCGACACCGAGGTTCTCGAGGTCGCGATCATCGAGAACATCCAGCGCGCCGACCTCAATCCGGTCGACGAAGCTGCCGGATATCGGCAGTTGATGGATCGATTTGGTCATACGCAGGAACAGCTGGCCTCCGCACTTGGGAAAAGCCGCAGCCACATCGCGAACCTGATGCGACTCCTCGGTCTGCCGCAAGAGGTGCAGGATCTCCTGACGGAGGGTCGTCTGACAGCGGGTCATGCCCGGACGCTCGTCGGCAATCCTCGCGCCTCCGAGATCGCGCAGCAGATCGTGGCGAAAGGGTTGTCGGTTCGGGCGGCCGAAGCGCTCGCTCGCAAACCCGATGCGGCGCCGAGGCCGCGGAAGCCGCGTCCGGAGAAGGACGCCGATACCCAGGCCATCGAGCGAGAGCTGTCGGCTACGCTGAAGATGGGCGTGACGATCGATCATGCGGCGGACGGGCAGGGCGGCAGCCTGACCCTGAAGTACCGCGACCTCGAGCAGCTGGACGATCTGCTCCGCGCCCTCTCAGGCGACTGAGGCCGAAGCCCCCGTCACAGAAGAGCGCGGAGAACTCCGTTGAGGACGGGCCGACCGGTGGGCGTGACCTGCAGGCGCTCGCCGGTCAGCCTGATCAGGCCGTCGTCTTCCAAGTCATTGATGTTGCTAAGTTTATCGCGCAGAGGACCCAGTCGACCCAGGTCCACGCCCTCGGACATGCGCAGGCCCATCAGCAGCAGTTCCTCGTCACGGGCCTCTGCCGTTAGCGCCTCGCGTGCCGATTCGCCGTGGCCTTGGCCCTCGACGGCTGCAAGCCAGGCGCCGGGGGCGCGCGGTGCCTCGGTGGCGTAGCGGGTGCCGGCATGGGTCAACCGGCCATGTGCGCCGGGCCCGATCCCGGCCCAGTCGCCGCTGCGCCAATAGATCAGGTTGTGCCGGCTTTCCGCACCCTCGCGGGCATGGTTCGACACTTCGTAACCCGACAGGCCTGCGGCCTCGGTTTCCTCTTGCGTGATGTCCCACAGGTCAGCGGCGCGATCCTCGTCCGGCAGCCCCTTCAGCTTTCCGGCCGCCAGGCGTGCGCCGAAGGCCGTGCCCTCTTCGACCGTGAGCTGGTAGAGCGACAGGTGATCGGGCGCGAGCGCGAGGGCCTGTCGAAGCTCCTCGCGCCAGGCCTCGGGCGTTTGATCCTGCCGGGCATAGATCAGGTCGAAGCTGACGCGCTCGAACAGGTCACGCGCGGTCTCGACCGCCGAGAGGGCCTGCTCTGCACTGTGCAGGCGGCCCAAATGCTTGAGGTCGGCGTCGTTCATCGCCTGCACGCCGAGCGAGACGCGGTTGACGCCGGCGGCGCGGAACCCTTCGAGCCGCGCCGCTTCGACGGAGGTTGGATTGGCCTCCAGCGTCACTTCCAGGTCGTTGGCGGGGGTCCAGTGCCGCGCAATCCGGTCGAGGATCGCGCCGACGAGGGCAGGGGGCATCAGGCTGGGCGTGCCGCCGCCGAAGAAGACGGAGGTCAGGATGCGCCCGCGGGTCTCTTCCGCGATCCGGTCGATTTCGGAGAGGAAGGCCCTTTGCCAGCGGTCGTGGTCCACGAAGGCCACGACATGGCTGTTGAAATCGCAGTAGGGACACTTCGCCTGGCAGAAGGGCCAGTGCAGGTAGAGACCGAAGCCCCCGACCTGCCAAGGCTCCAGACCGGCGGAGGTGCCGCCCTCAGCCAATCGCAGTGTCTCCGCGCGGGGACAGGCAGCCCTCGACGAAGGCGGCCAGCGCCTTGCCGCGGTGGCTGATCCGGCTCTTCTCCTCGGGGGTCATCTCGGCAAAGGTCCGGGTCTCGCCCTCGGGCTGGAAGATCGGGTCGTAGCCGTGCCCCTGCGTGCCGCGCATCGGCCAGACGATCTGTCCGGGCATGCGCCCTTCGAAGACACGGTCCTCGCCATTGGGCCAGGCCAGCACCAGCGTGCAACAGAAAGCGGCGGTCCAGGGCTGGGGGGCGGCGCTGTCCTGCAGCTCCTCGCGCACCCGGTCCATCGCCATGGTGAAGTCGCGGCCATTAGGCGTCTCGGCCCAATCGGCGGTATGCACGCCCGGCTTCCCGCTGAGCGCATCGATCACGACGCCGCTGTCATCGGCCAGCGCGGGAAGGCCGGTCGCCTTGGCGGCGGCATGGGCCTTGATCCGGGCATTGCCGACAAAGGTTTCCTCTGTCTCCTCCGGTTCCGGCAGGGCGTGATCGGCGTTCGAGGTTACCGTCAGCCCGTGCGGCGCCAGAAGATCGCGCAGCTCCGCCAGCTTTCCAGCGTTATGCGTGGCCACCACGAGGGATTCGCCAGCGCGCAGGCGCCGGCTCATGCCGATGCCGCCTTCTGCATCTCGGCCAGCTGGGCGCAGCCGCCTTCGGCCAGGCCCAGAAGCTGGTCCATCTCGGCATGGCTGAAGGTCGCGCCCTCGGCGGACATCTGGATCTCGATCAGCTTGTCGCCGGTCAGCACGAAGTTCCCGTCGACCCCGGCCTCGCTGTCCTCGGCGTAGTCGAGGTCCAGCACAGCCTGCCCGGCATAAAGACCGCAGCTGACGGCGGTGACCGGCGCCGAAAGCGGGTCGGTGGTGATCAGCTTGGCCTTCATCAGCCGGTTCACGGCCAGCCGCAGGGCGACCCAGCCGCCGGTGATCGAGGCGCAGCGGGTGCCGCCATCGGCCTGGATCACGTCGCAATCGACGGTGATCTGCCGCTCGCCCAGGGCGTGGCGGTCGATCCCGGCACGCAGCGAGCGGCCGATCAGGCGCTGGATCTCCTGCGTGCGGCCGGTCTGCTTGTCCTTGGCCTCGCGCCGGCCACGGGTGGTCGTGGCGCGCGGCAGCATGCCGTATTCCGCCGTGACCCAGCCCTGGCCAGAGTTGCGCAGGAAGGGGGGCACGCGCTCTTCGACGCTGGCGGTGCAGAGGACATGGGTGTCGCCCATGCGGATCAGGCAGGAGCCCTCGGCGTGCTTGTTCACATCCGTCTCGATGGACACTACGCGCAGCGCGTCCTTGTCGCGTCCCGATGGCCGCATCGCGGACCTCCTTCACCAATTGACGTTCCGGCCTGCGCATACTGCGCCGGCAGGGCAATTCCAACCCGTGCGCGCGGGGCGCCGTTGACGTCTGCCCCGCCCTGCCGCTAAATTCCGCCGCTGGATCAGGACCCCGCATGCCCGAGATTTCACCACGCCTCGAAGACATGAGTGACCGGACGCGCGAAGTCTTTCGCCGCGTGGTCGAGGGCTATCTCGAGACCGGGGCGCCGGTGGGATCGCGCAGCCTGACCCGCACCCTGTCCGAGCAGGTGAGCGCCGCGACGATCCGCAACGTGATGCAGGATCTCGAATACCTCGGCCTGCTGGGCAGCCCGCATGTCAGCGCCGGGCGCGTGCCGACGCAGGCGGGGCTGCGGATGTTCGTCGACGGGCTGCTCGAGGTCGGCGACGTGACCGGCGACGACCGCCGCACCCTCGACAGCTCCTCGATGCAGGGGGGTGGTGATGTCGCCAGCGTGCTCGACCGCGTGGGGCAGGCGCTTTCCGGGATTACCCGCGGCGCAAGCCTCGTCCTGACGCCCAAGCACGAGGCGCCGATCCGGCATATCGAGTTCGTCTCGCTCTCGCCCGAGCGGGCGCTGGTGGTGCTGGTCTTCGCCGACGGGCAGGTCGAGAACCGCCTCTTCACGCCGCCGCCCGGCCAGACGCAGTCCTCGATGCAGGAGGCCGGGAATTTCCTTTCGGCCATCGCCAATGGCCGCACCCTGTCGGAGCTGGGCTCCGTCGTGGACCGTGCCATCGTCGAGCGGCGGCAGGAGATCGACAGCCTCGCCCGCCAGCTGGTGGAAAGCGGCGCGGTGTCCTGGATCGACCGCGGCGAGCAGACCGAGCGGCTGATCGTGCGCGGGCGCGGCAACCTGCTGGACGGCAGCGGGGCCCTCGATCTTGACCGGATCCGGACGCTCTTCGACGACCTCGAGCACAAGCGCGATATCGCGCGGTTTCTGGGTCTGGCCGAAGAGGGCGAGGGGGTGCGCATTTTCATCGGCTCCGAGAACGCGCTTTTCTCTCTTTCGGGTTCCTCTTTGGTGGTTTCTCCTTATATGAACGCCGACCGCAGGATCGTCGGCGCCGTCGGCGTGATCGGCCCGACGCGGCTCAATTACGGCCGCATCGTGCCGCTGGTGGATTATACGGCGCAGCTGGTCGGAAAGCTGGTTTCCGACCGCTCTTGAACGACAAGACGACTACTTCAAAGGACCGACGAAGGACCGACATGGCAGAGAAAGACGAGAAGCTTCAAAGCCTCGACGAGCTGGCCGCCGAAGCGGATGCGATGGCCGATCAGGACGGCACCGAGGAGGGGCAGGCCCCAGCCGGCGCGCCGGATCCGGATGCCGAAGCCGGCTTCGACTTCACGCAGGCCGGCAGCGAGAGCGGGTCCGAGGTGCAGGCCCTGCGCGCCGAGCTTGAGGAGATGAAGGACCGCTTCGTCCGTACGCTGGCCGAGGCCGAGAACACCCGCAAGCGGGCCGAGCGCGATCGCCGCGAGGCCGAGACCTACGGCGGCTCCAAGCTCGCGCGCGACCTGCTGCCGGTCTACGACAACATGCAGCGCGCCCTTGGCGCCATCGCCGAGGAGCAGCGCGAGGCGAACAAGTCCCTCGTCGAGGGGATCGAGCTGACCATGCGCGAGCTGGTCAATGTCTTCTCGCGCCACGGCATGACGAAGATCACGCCCGAGGTCGGCGCCCGTTTCGATCCGCAGCAGCACGAGGCGATGTTCGAGGCGCCGGTGCCGAACACGAAGCAGGGCGACATCATCCAGGTGATGGCCGACGGTTTCATGCTGCACGACCGGCTTCTGCGCCCGGCGCAGGTGGGCGTCAGCTCCACGCCCGCGGCCTGATCGCCGGCTGCCGGCGGCGGAGCGAGGGGCCAGCCCCTCGCGCTCCCCGGAGTATTTCTCGAAACATGAAGGGGGCGGGCGCTAGTCCGCCCCCAGGGCCTTCAGCCTATAGACCAGATCCAGCGCCTCGCGCGGGGAGAGGGCGTCGGGGCTGACTTCGGCGAGTTCCTCTTCGATGCGGGAGGTCTGCCGTTTCGCGGGGGGCGGCGCAGCGGCGGCGAAGAGCGGCAGCTCGTCGATCAGCGCCTGCGGCCGTCCGCCTTCGCGCGCGCCGGACTCCAGCGCCTCGAGCACGACGCGGGCGCGGGTCACCACGGCCTCCGGCAGGCCCGCGAGCCGCGCCACCTGCACGCCGTAGCTGCGATCCGCCGTGCCGCGTCGCACCTCGTGCAGGAAGACGACATCGCCCTTGAACTCGCGCACCGCGACAGTGGCGGTGGCGACGCCCGAGAGCTGGCCGGCGAGCTGCGTCAGCTCGTGGTAATGCGTGGCGAAGATGCCGCGGCAGCGGTTGACGCCGTGCAGGTGTTCCAGCACCGCCCAAGCGATCGAGAGGCCGTCCCATGTGGCCGTGCCGCGCCCGATCTCGTCGAGGATCACCAGCGCGCGGTCGTCGGCCTGGTTCAGGATCGCCGCCGTCTCGACCATCTCGACCATGAAGGTCGAGCGGCCGCGGGCGAGGTCGTCGCTGGCGCCGACGCGGCTGAAGATCTGGCTGACGAGGCCGATATGGGCCTTTTTCGCGGGGACGTAGCTGCCCGCCTGCGCCAGCACCGCGATCAGCGCGTTCTGCCGCAGGAAGGTGGATTTGCCGGCCATGTTCGGCCCGGTCAGCAGCCAGAGCGGCTCTGTGCTGAGGCTGCAGTCGTTGCCGATGAAGCTTTGGCCCGCGCGCTTCAGGGCGCGTTCGACCACCGGGTGGCGGCCCCGGTCGACGCTGAAGGCGCGGCTGTCGTCGAGGTCGGGGCGGCACCAGTCCTCGCCCCGCGCGAGGTCGGCGAAGCTGCTGGCCAGGTCGACCTCGGCCAGCGCGCGGGCCAGCACGCCCAAGGGGCCGGCGGCTGCAAGCACCGCTCCGCGCAGGCTGTCGAAGAGGCGCCGCTCGAGGTCGAGGGCGAGGCCGCCGGCATTCAGGATGCGGGTCTCCAGCTCGCTGAGTTCCTGCGTGGTGAAGCGCAGCTGGTTGGCGGTGGTCTGGCGGTGGCGGAAGACCGCGTTCAGCGGCGGGGCGAGCATCTTCTCGGCATGGGTGGCGGTGACTTCTACGAAGTAGCCCAGCACGTTGTTGTGCTTGATCTTCAGGGCCTGGATGCCGCTGGTCTCGATATACTCGGCCTGCATCCCGGCGATCACGCCGCGCCCCTCGTCGCGCAGGCGGCGCGCTTCGTCGAGGTCGGCGTCGTGGCCGGGCGCAATATAGCCGCCGTCGCGTGCGAGAAGCGGCGGCTCGGCCACAAGCGCCTGGTCCAGCAGGTCGTGCAGCTCCTCGAGGCCGGTCAGGTTCCCCGCGGCCTCGGCCAGCAGGTCCGGCAGGGCGGCGCCATCGAGCGTAGCGGCGATCTGCGTCGCCGCCTCAAGCGTGCCGCGGATGGCGGCGAGGTCGCGCGGGCCGCCGCGCTCCAGCGCCAGTCGTGACAGGGCGCGGTCGAGATCGGCGGCGCCGCGCAGGTGGCCGCGCAGTGCCTCGCCGAGCTGCGGCGCCTCGGTCAGATGGGCGACGGCGGCCTGCCGCGCCCGGATCACCTCCAGCCGCCGCGAGGGGCCGGAGAGCCGCGCCTCGAGGAGGCGCGCGCCGGCGGCCGTCACAGTGCGGTCCACGGCGCCCAGAAGCGCCCCCTCGCGCCCGCCGTCCTGCGCCCGCACGAGTTCCAGCGAGCGGCGGGTGGCGGCGTCGATGCGCATGGCCGATTGCCGATCCTCGCGCTGCGGCGGGCGCAGCAGCGGCAGGCGGCCGCGCTGCGTGATCTCAAGATACTGCACCAGCGCGGCGAGGGCCGCGATCTCGGCCCGCTCGAAGGCGCCGAAGGCATCGAGCGAGGCGACCTCGTAGAGGCTGCACAGCCGTTGCAGCCCGCTGCCGCTGTCGAAGGCGCCGCGCCCCAGCTCGGTGACCACGGCGCCGGTCTCTTCCTCCAGCGCATCGAAGCCGGGGTCGGCTTCGGCGATCAGCACCTCCTTCGGGGTCAGACGTGCCAGTTCCGGCCCGAGGGCAGGGCGCGGGCAGGGCATGACAGAGACGCTGCCCGTCGACATATCGGCCCAGGCCAGCGCGCCCTCGCCCCGCACCTCTCCCCATGCGGCAAGGTAGTTATGCCGCCGCGCGTCGAGCAGGGCCTCCTCGGTCAGCGTGCCGGGGGTGACGAGGCGCACGACCTCGCGTTTCACGACCGACTTGCTGCCGCGTTTCTTCGCCTCTGCCGGATCCTCCATCTGCTCGGCGATGGCGACGCGAAAGCCCTTGCGGATCAGCGTCAGCAGGTAGCCCTCGGCGGAATGGACCGGCACGCCGCACATGGCGATATCCTCGCCCAGGTGCTTGCCGCGCTTGGTCAGGGCGATGTCCAGCGCCTCGGCGGCCGCCACGGCGTCGTCGAAGAACATCTCGTAGAAGTCGCCCATGCGGTAGAACAGCAGCGCGTCCGGAACCCCGGCCTTGATCTCGAGGAATTGCGCCATCATCGGCGTCGCGCTGTCCGTCATCCCGCCCCCATGTCTGCGATGCGGCGAGACTACCGGGGGCGGGGGCGAGGGTGAAGCGCGATCAGCTGTCGTCCTTGTGCAGGAACGGGGCGTCAGGCCCCCAGACCGCCTCGACCCGCGCGTCGCGGCCGCAGCCCTCGCGGTAGCGCGTGTAGGCGACATTCTTCGGCACGAAGAGGCCGACGCTGGTCGCCGGCAGCCGGTCTTCGGCCAGGTAGTAGTCCTGGTGGTAGTCCTCGGCCTCGTAGAAGGGGCCCGCCGGCAGGACCGGGGTCGCGACCTCCTGCCCCAGCTCGGCCTCCGCCTCGGCCTTGGCGGCCAGAGCGGCCTCCTCCTGCGCCGGGGTGGCGAAGATGGCCGTGCGGTACTGGTCGCCGCGGTCGCAGAACTGCCCGCCCACGTCCAGCGGATCGACCGAGCGGAAGAAGAGGTGCATCAGCTCTTCGTAGCTGACGACGCTGGGGTCGTAGTGGATCTCGGCGGCCTCGTAGTAATCCGTCCGGCCCGAGGCGACCTCGTCGTAGGTCGGGTTCGGCGCGGTGCCGCCGGCATAGCCGGAGACGACCTCGCTCACCCCCTCGACGCTTTCGAAATCGGCCTCCACGCACCAGAAGCAGCCGCCGGCGACGATGGCGGTCGCCTCCTCCTGCGCGAGGGCTGGGCCAGCAAGCGCGGCGCTGGCGACGAGGGTGGCAATCAGGGTGCGATGCATGGGCTAATCCTCCGGTAGCTCAAGGAGTAACGCAGGCCGCCTCGATTCGTGTCGTCACGTCTCATTGATCTGGACCTGACGCGCCGCCCGCGCCATCGTCGCGGGATGACCCATGCCGATCCTGTTCCGCCCCGTCCCATGCAGCGCCCTCGCAGCCAATCCGCCGGATCCGGCCCCCGTGAACAAAGATCGTGACGCCATGAGGATAGCCGCCTGGTCCGGCCCGCGGAACCTTTCGACCGCGATGATGTATGCTTTCGCGCAGCGCGCCGATTGCGACGTGCGGGACGAGCCCTTCTATGCCGCCTACCTGTCGCGCACCGGCCTCGACCACCCGATGCGCGAGGCTGTGCTGGCCAGCCAGCCCCGCGACGCCGCGCAGGTGCCGGAGGGGTTTTCCGGCACGCCGCATCTCTATCTGAAGCTGATGGCGCATCACGCCCTCGCCGGCTTCCCGATGGATTGGGCGGAGGGCGCGCGCCACCTGCACCTGATCCGCCACCCGGCCCGGGTGATCGCCAGCTACGGCGTGAAACGGGCCGAGATGACGCTCGAGGATATCGGTTTCCCGCAGCAGGCCGCGCTGTTCGAGCGTTTCGGCGGCACCGTCCTCGACAGCGTCACGATCCGCGCCGATCCTGAGGCTGCGCTGCGCGCCCTCTGCGCCGCGCTGGAGCTGCCCTTCGATCCGGCAATGCTGTCCTGGCCCTCAGGCGGCTGCGACCGCGACGGCGCCTGGGCGCCGCATTGGTACGGCGCGGTCCATGGCTCCACCGGCTTCGCCGATCCCGAGGGCCCGCTCCCCGTGCTGGAAGGCGCCGCGCGTGACCTCTGCGAGGCCGCCTTGCCCTATTACGAGGCGCTCGAGGCGCATCGCCTGCGGCCCTGAGCGCCGGGAGACGTTGGGCACCGGGGCTGTTTGGCTGCGGTGAAGGCCGGCGGTGCGGATAATGTCGGAGCAGAGCGATCCAATGGCCTTGGGGATGAAAGATTCAGTCGTGCACCACCCAGACCTCTACATACTCCGTCACGGCGAAACGGTCTGGAACCGAGAAGGCCGGTTTCAAGGTCACGCGGATTCTCCACTGACGGAAAAAGGACGGACGCAAGCCCTGCGGCAGAGAGCCTTGCTGACAGCCGTCGGCTCAGCGCCTGAGAAACGCTTTTGCAGCCCCCAAGGCAGAGCGGTGCAGACCGCGCAACTCGCCCTTGATGGGGCCGAGCCAGTGATCTTCGACGACCGATTGAAAGAGATACATTTCGGGTCGTGGGAAGGCCGCACACGAGAAGACATTAGATCGGTGATCGACTGCCCTTTCGAAAGCGGCCTTTGGTATTTCAGAAGCCCCGGAGGCGAGACCTTTGGGTCGATCTCCTGCCGCGTGCGATCGTTTCTGGCCGACCTCTCAGAACCGGCGACCGTCGTGACCCATGGCATAACCTCCATCGTGCTGCGCGGTCTGTGCCTGGGGCTGGATCAGGCCGGCATGTTGAAACTGCCCAAGCACCAAGGGTGCATCTTCCACCTGTCGGCAGGCAAGGAGACCATCCTTCTTTGATTGCCCCGAGAGGCTGGCACCTCGGAGCGCAAGCCGCTGGGTGCGCAGCGGGTCCGAGGTAGGCGCCTCCGCTCATGGGCCATGCAAAAGGGGGCCGCAGGGCCCCCTTCTACCGTCATTCTTTCGGGCTGTGCCTCAGACCTCGCCCCAGATCGCCTCGGCGGTCTTCACGACAAGCTCCAGCTTGCGGGCCTGGTCGTCGTAGGTGACCGAATTGCCTTCCTCGGTCGAGGCAAAGCCGCATTGCGGCGCGATGCCCAGCTGGTCGAGGTCGGCGTATTTCGCGGCCTCGTCGAAGTGGCGCTTCAGGTCGTCCATGCTCTCCAGATCACCGGTCTTGGTGGTGATGAAGCCCGGCAGGACGCGCTTCTTGCCTTTGGGCAGCAGCTTCAGCGGCTCGAGGCCCCCGGCCCGCTCGGTGTCGTATTCCATGAAATAGATATCGACATCGGTCTTGTTGAAGATCGCATCCGCGGCCTGATCGTAGCCGCCCGTCGCGGCGAAGGTCGATTTGAAGTTGCCGCGGCACATGTGCATGCCGATCAGCATGTCCGAGGGCCGGTCCTTGATCGCCTCGTTCAGCATCCAGGCATACTGGTCGATCAGCCAGTCCGGATCCTGCCCGGCCTCCTTCTTCGCGGCCCGGTGCTTGGGATCGCAGAGATAGGCGAAGAAGATGTCGTCCATCTGCAGGTAACGGCAGCCGATGTCGTAGAAGGCGCGGGTCGCCTTGGCATAGGTCGCGGCGAGATCGGCGAACATCGCCTCGGGGTTCTCGCGGTACTCGGGGACATGGATGTCCTCGGGCAGCACCCGGAAATGGCAGGCCGAGGGGCCGGGGATCGAGATCTTCGGCACCACGTCGGTGTGGTCGCGCACGAAGGCGAAATGCTCCAGCATCGGGTGATTATCGGGAAAGTCGAAGCGCTCGCGCACCACCGGCGTCACCGGGATCGCCGTGGTCGCGGAAAAACCGATGCCGCCCTCGCGCCGCTCGAGGTCGAGGCCGGTCAGCGCATCCATGAAGTCGTAGTGCCAGAAGGCGCGCCGCGCCTCGCCGTCGGTGACGGCCTTCAGCCCGACATTCTCCTGCATCTTGATCAGGCCCGGGATCTCGCGATCCTCGATCTCCTTCAGCTCGAGGCCGGTGACCCCGGCCTTGCGCGCCTCGTGGATCGGCTGCGGGCGCAGCAGGCTGCCGACGTGATCGGCGCGGAACGGCGGTTGAAGATCGCTCATGACATCTGCTCCTCTAGAGGTGCCGGAGATCTCGCCCGCGCGCCGCTGGGCGTCAACCTCATGACCCGCGCCCGGATCATGAGATCGCTTCATGACGAAGTGAGGCGCGTGCCCCCTTCATGTTTCGAAAAATACTCCGGGGGTGCGGGGGCTGGCCCCCGCTCCCGCCGTGTCAGCCCTTGAGCCGCCGGGCCCGCGCCGCCAGCAGCTTCAGCCGCAGCGCGTTCAGGCGGATGAAGCCCTGCGCATCGGTCTGGTCGTAGGCGCCGGCATCCTCCTCGAAGGTCACATGCGCCTCGGAATACAGGCTGTTCTCGCTCCAGCGGGCCACGCTGCGCACCGACCCCTTGTAAAGCTTCAGCCGCACCGTGCCCGACACCAGGGTCTGGCTGGCGTCGATCGCCGCCTGCAGCATCTCGCGCTCGGGGCTGAACCAGAAGCCGTTGTAGATCAGCTCCGCGTAGCGCGGCATCAGGCTGTCCTTGAGGTGCCCGGCGCCCGAATCGAGCGTGATCTGCTCGATCCCGCGATGCGCCTCGAGCAGGATCGTGCCGCCCGGCGTCTCGTAGATGCCGCGGGACTTCATGCCCACGAAGCGGTTTTCCACGAGGTCGAGGATGCCGATGCCGTGCTTGGCGCCCAGCTCGTTCAGCCGGGTCAGGATCGTGGCCGGGCTCATCGCCTCGCCGTCGATGGCCACGGCATCGCCCTTCTCGAAGGTCACCTCGATCATCTCGGGGGTGTCCGGCGCATCCTCGGGGCGGGTGATGCGCTGCAGCACGTAATCGGGCGCCTCCTGCGCCGGGTCTTCCAGAACCCGCCCCTCGGAGGAAGTGTGCAGAAGGTTCGCGTCGACGCTGAAGGGCGCCTCGCCGCGCTTGTTCTTGGCGATCGGGATCTGGTTCGCCTCGGCGAATTCCAGCAGCTTCGTGCGGCTGGTCAGGTCCCATTCCCGCCAGGGCGCGATCACCCGGATGTCGGGGTTCAGGGCATAGGCCGCCAGCTCGAAGCGGACCTGGTCGTTGCCCTTGCCGGTGGCGCCATGGGCGATGGCATCGGCGCCGGTCTCCTCGGCGATCTCGACCAGCCGCTTGGAGATCAGCGGCCGCGCGATCGAGGTGCCCAGCAGGTACTGCCCCTCGTAAAGCGCATTGGCGCGGAACATCGGGTTGACGAAGTCGCGCACGAATTCCTCGCGCACGTCCTCGATGTAGATGTTCTCGGGCTTGATCCCCAGCATCTCGGCCTTGGCCCGCGCCGGCTCCAGCTCTTCGCCCTGGCCGAGGTCGGCGGTGAAGGTCACCACCTCGCATCGATACTCGGTCTGCAGCCACTTGAGGATGATCGATGTGTCCAGTCCGCCGGAATAGGCGAGGACGACCTTCTTGGGGGCAGGCTGCAGGGCCATGTGTCTCTCCTTGTTACGGGTTAGGCGCCTAGCCGCTTTCCCATGGGACAGCAAGCGAGGGGCGCCATTGACCCCCCGCGCCGGCCCGTGTCTGCTGCGCGCGAAGGCGGCTGGAAAGGATTTCGGATATGAGCGGCGCGATCGTCACGCACTCCGTGCAGCTTGTGCGGCGCAACATCGGCGAGGCGCTGCGGGTCTCTCTGGTGCCGCTGGCCGTGGCGACGGTTCTGATCGGCCTGATCACGGCCTTCTTCGGCCCCGAGGTGCCACTGCAGCCGGGGACCGAAGAGGCGCCCGCGCCCGCGGATCTCGCCGCCACGCTGATCGTGCTGGCCGTCACCGTCACCGTCGGCATCCTCTGCGCGGCCTGGGCTGCGGTCGCCTGGCATCGCTTCGTCCTGCTCGAGGAATATCCAGGCTGGATTCCGCCCTTCGCGGGGCGCCCGGTCGGCGCCTATGCGCTGCGTTCGTTCCAGTTGTCGCTGGTGGTCATCGCGATCATGGTCCCGATCAGTCTGGTCTTCGCGCTGATCGCCACCCTGCTGCCCTTCGTCTTTCTCGTCTTCCTCGCGATCTTCTTCGCGGCCAGCTACCTGTCGCTGCGCTTCGGCCTGATCCTGCCCGCCACGGCGGTCGGAGAAACGATGAGCCTGCGCGCGGCCTGGGCGGCCTCGGCCAGCGCGAGCAACGGCATCGCGGTGGCCGCCGTGGTCCTGGCGGCCCTGCAGATCGTCCTCGCCCTTGCGGTGCAGGGCCTCGCCCTGGCCGGGCTGGGCATCCTCGCCTTCGCGGCGGATATCGTGGTGAACTGGCTGTCGCTGATGCTTGGCATCGCGGTCCTGACCACGATCTACGGCGTCACGGTCGAGGGGCGGCGTCTGGGCTAGTCCATCGCCCGGCCGGGATCGACCCGGCTTGTGACCGGCCCCGCGGCCAGGCGCATCCGCCCCCGCAGGTGCGACGAGACGAGGTCGATCGCCAGCGTCAGCAACCCCATAGCCACCAGCAGCAGCACCGCCCGGTCGAGCCGCAGCTGCTGGATCGCGGCATCGACGTGGAAGCCCAGCGTGGCGACGCCGATCAGCCCGAAGATCGCGCTGTCGCGCACGATGATCTCCCAGCGATACAGAAGCAGCGCGAGGAAGGCCGGGAACTGCCGCGGCAGAAGCTCCCACCCCCAGAGGGTCAGCCCGCGCGGCGCATCGGGCCGCAGGGCAAGGCCCTGCGCCTGCCGCCCCAGCAGATGCGCGATGATCGCGCCGTTGTGCAGACCCAGCGCCAGCACGGCGGGCAGCATCGAGGGGCCGAGGCATTGCAGCAGGATGAAGGCCAGCATGTAGTCGGGGATGTTGCGCAGCACCGCCAGCAGCGCATCGCCCAGCACCGCGCCCACGCGCCCCGTCACCCGCCGCACCATCAGCGGAAAGCCAAGGCCCGCGATCAGCGCCGCCAGCGCCAGCGCAAGCTGCGACAGCACCAGCGTGACCAGCGTGCCGGGCGCGATCTGCCCGGCGATCATCTCCCACAGCCAGGCCGGCAGCGCCGCGAGATCGCCCTGCCGCAGCGGCGCGGGCACGATGTCCTGCGCGAAGCGCATCAGGATGCCGCTGCCCATGGGCGGCACATCGACCTGCGCCAGCAGCACCAGCGCGCCCAGCAGGTACAGCGGCACCAGCCGCCAGCGCAGCCAGAGCCGCAGCGGCAGGATGATCGCGAAGAAGCACAGAAGAACCGCCGCCGCCTCGGCGTAGTCGGCCTGGCGGAAATAGCTTTCCATCAGGAAGCCCAGCGTCGGCAGCCCGACGAAGCCCAGCACGGCGGAGGAACGCAGCCCGCATTCCATCCGGTAGGCCGCGTAGGACAGCATCTGCGGCATGGCCAGCGGCAGCCGGGTCCAGAGCAGCGCGCTGAGGGTCCCGGTGCCGCGCGGCAGGGCGCTGGCGGCGCCGGCATCGACCTCCTCGAGGTATTCGGCAAAGACCTTGGCGAAGATGCCGGCATAGGGCAGGGCGATGGCCAGCACGCCGGTCAGAGGCGACAGGCCTGTCACCTGCATCAGCAGCAGCGCCCAGAACAACTCGTGGATGGAGCGCAGGGCAACGCAGAGCCCGCGCACGGCGGGGTGGCGATAGGCGGGCGCCATGACCAGCCCCGCCAGCGCGCCGCAGGTCACGCCGACCAGCGCGAAGGCCAGCGTCAGCGCCGCCGCATGCAGCAGCGGCAGCGCCTGTCCGAAATCGGGATGCAGCAAACCGCGTGCCATCTGCGCCAGCATCGCCGCCGGATCCGGCGCGAGCAGCCGCAGGTCCGCCAGCGCGAAGGCCAGCGCCGTCACCAGCGCGAAGCCGGCCAGCACATGCGTCCGGCGCAGCGGCGGCCTGACCGTGCCGCGATCAGTCATAAAGCGGGCTCAGCGCCTCGAGGCTGAGGTCGCGGGCCGGGGCGTCGATCAGCACCGCGCCATCCTTCAGCCCGACGATGCGGGTCGCCGTCGCCAAGGCCGCCTCGCGGTCGTGCAGGGCAAGCACCAGTGTCTGAAACCGCCCTGTCAGGGCCTCCAGCAGCGCCGCCCCCTGCACCGGATCGACCGCGCTGACAGGTTCGTCGCCCAGAACGGCATCGCCGCCGCGGAACAGCGCGCGGGCCAGCGCCGTGCGCTGCCGCTGCCCGCCCGACAGCGCCTCGACCGGGCGCCTCTCGAACCCCGACAGGCCGACTTCGGCGATGACCGGGTCCGTGGCCGCGCGCTCGCGCGCCAGCGGGCGGACGAGGTTCAGCAGGTTGTAGGCGGACCGATGATCGTCGAGCCGCCCCATCCAGACGTTATGATGCACCGAGAGCGGCCCGACGAGGCCGTGGTCCTGCGGGATCAGCGCAATGCGCCCCGGCAGCCGGTCCCGGATCGCGCTCAGCAGGGTCGATTTCCCGGCCCCGCTGCGGCCCAGCAGCACCAGCCGCTCGCCCGCGTGCAGGGTCAGGTGCAAACCGGACAGGACCGGCTGGCCGGGCCAGCCGATATCCTCGCCCTCGAAGCGGACGAGCGCCTCTGTCACTCGATCAGGTCGAGCTGGCGCGCGGTCTCCTCGATCGGGGCGTAAAGCGCGTTGTCGGCCTCGATGAAGGCGCTGCGGGGGAACTGCTCCAGCAGCACGGGGTCTTCCATGCCGATCAGCGCCGCCTGCACGCGATCGGCAAAGCCTTCGCCCCAGCGGGCATCGACATCGCCGCGGATGGTCCAGTTGTAGTCGGGGTAGGCCGGGGTCTTCCACACCACGGTGGTGTTCTCGACCTCGGGCGCGCCCTCGGTCACCGCCTGCTCGTAGACGCTGAAGTTCAGCGCGCCGACCTCGTAGGCGCCGGAGGAGACGAGGCGCAGGGTCTGCCCGTGGTCGCCCGAGAAGCCGACGTCGGCGAAGTAGTCCTCGGGCGCCTCGCCCGTCTCTTCGCGGATGTAGAACTCGGGCATCAGCCGGCCCGAGGTGCTGGTCTGCGCGCCGAAGGTGAAGCGCAGGCCTTCCATGTCCGGGAAGTCGTCCGAGGCTTCGATGCCGGTCTCGTCGTTGGCGATGAAGTAGGTCACAAATTGCGCATCCTCGGCGCCCTGCGCGATGGCGCGGCTTTCGGGGACCAGCATCCGCGCCTGCACGCCCGAGAGCCCGCCAAACCAGGCCAGCTGGATCTGGTCGTTGCGGAAGGCGGTGACGGCGGCGGCGTAGCTTTTGACCGGGATGTATTCGACCGGCACCTCGAGCGTCTCGGACAGGTAATCCGCGACCTGGCCAAAGCGCTCGGTCAGGCGCGTCTCGTCGTCGTCGGGGATGGCCGAGAAATAGAGCGTGTCCTGCGCAGCGGCAGAGCCGGCGGCGAGGGTGGCGACGAGGGCGAGGGGCGCGAGACGCATGGTGTCATCCGGATACTGGGTCGTTTGCCGCTGGTTAGCGCACCCGCCCCCGCTTGGCGAGGGCGGGCGGCAGGGGCCCTAGAAGCTGGCCGAAAGACCGACGAAGACGGATCGGCCCGGCTCGTTGTAGGTGTTCGCGCCCTCGCCCGACCGCAGCAGCCGCTCGTCGAAGAGGTTCTTGATCCCGCCCTTCAGCGCGACCGCCTCGGTGAGCTGGTAGGTCGTCGTCAGCCCGAAGAGGGTATAGGGATCGACCGGATCGGTATCCTCGATCTCGGCGCCGCTGGTAACGCTGGTCTGCGCGGCGGGCGTCTCGCCGTAGTGCGTCAGGTAGAGGTTCAGGGTCCAGGCGTCGGTGGCCTGCCAGTCGAGGCTGCTGTTGATCGTGTAGTCCGGCACCAGAGACAGCGGATCGCCCGTCACCTTGTTCTCGGAATCCATCACGGTGGCATTGGTCGACCATGTCAGAGTCTCGCTCAGCGGGACGCTCAGGTTCGCCTCGAGGCCCTGGATCGTCGCCTCAGTCACGTTCTGCCAGCGGAAGACCTTGCTACTCCGGCCGTCGCGGGTGTCGTAGATCCCGACCGGCTCCAGCCCGGCGGTGATCTTGTCGTCGTAGTCGTTGTGGAAGTAGGTCACGCCCGCAACCACGCCGCCCGCGCCGCGATAGGCCAGCCCGATCTCGCTGTTCCACGATGTCTCGTGGTCCAGATCCGCGTTGCCGAGGATGTAGCAGCCGCCACTACTGCTTTGGTTGACCGGGCATCCGTTCCCGCGCGTGTAGTACAGGTAATCGGGGTTCAGCTGGAACAGGTTCGGCGCCTTGAAGGCCCGGCTGATGCCCAGCTTCAGCTCGAAGGCGCTGCTCATCTGCCATGTCGCGTTGACGCTGGGCGAGAGGGTGAAGCCCGCCTCGCTGTGCAGATCGGCGCGCAGGCCCGAGGTCAGCGTCCAGGCATCCGAGAGCTGCCAGTTCTCCTCGGCGTAAAGACCCAGCGAATGGGCGTCGGTCGTCGGATCGCGGTCTTCCGACGCGGTCGCCGTGCCATCGACGTCGGTGTTGAGGTCGAGGCCGTTGTCCACGGTCTCGTCGTCCATCCACTCGCCGCGGTACTCGGCGCCGAAGGTCAGCGTGCGCGCGGCGCGGACGATGTTCCATTCGGACTTGGCGGTCACGGTGTCCAGCGTGATGGTGCTGGTGTCGGTGGAGTTGATCGTGCCCTCGCCGCCGCCGGCGAAGCCCTCGGTCAGGCGCTCGTTCTCGCTATGCTCCCATTGCAGGTAGCTTTGCGAATCGCCGAAGCCGTAGAGGCCGTCGTGGCTGAGGGCGAGCGTCCGGCGGTCGATCCGGTTGGTCTCTTCCCCGATCAGGTCGATCACTTCGCCCGCGTCATCCTCGACGTCGTCCACCACGCCGCGGAACAGCGAATCGCCCGCGTATGCGTTGGACTGGCGGCTGAGGCCAAGCTCCGCGCCCCAAGTGTGCATGGCATTCGGGCGGTAATCGAGCGCGATGTTGCCATCGGTGTTGTTCACCCCTTCGCGGCCTGCGTAGACGGTTTCACCTTCGTCCACCGCATCGGCGTTCAGCGCGGGATCGTCGCCCTCGGTCTCGTTCCGGTTCAGGTAGGCGCGGTAGGACAGCGTCTCTGACAGCGGCCCGCCGAACAGCACGTTGGCGCGGCGGGACCCGCCCTCGAGGCTGTCCTCGGGGCGCTCGTAATGGAGACTAAAGGTCACGAAGCGCTCTGCGGGCCGCTTGGTGATGATGTTCACCACGCCGCCCGATGCGCCGGATCCGTAGCGGGCGGCGGCCGGGCCGCGCAGGACCTCGATCCGCTCGACCAGCTCGGCCGGGACCCAGTTCGAATCGCCCCGCGTGTCCCGCTCGCCCGAGCGGCCCATGCGGACAGAGTTGCGCGACAGGGCCGGGCGCCCGTCGATCAGGATCAGCGTGTTCTCTGGCCCCATGCCGCGCAAGTCGATCTGGCGGTTGTTGCCGCGCTGGCCTGTGGTGGTGTTGCCGGTCAGGTTCACGCCGGGCTGGCGGCGGATGATCTCGGAGATGTCGTTGGCCGGGGGATAGGCCTCGAGATCCTCTTCCGAGATGGTCGAGACACCGGGCGCCTGCTTCAGCTCCTCCGAGGCGGCCTGCACGATGATCGGGTCGAGCGTAACGGGCAGGTCGAGGTCATAGGCGCCGAGACCTGCCTCCTGCGCGCCCGCCGGGGCGGCCAGCGCCGCGACGACGGCGAGGAGAGAGGGTCCCCGGAACCGGCCGGAGAGGGAATGGGTCATGGCAGCGTCCTTTTCGTTTCGGAAGCCGCGAGTCGTCTGTCTTGTCTGCTAGGGACTGGATGGAGGCACGCAGGTGGGAATGTGAGGCCCTGCTAAGGGGCAGCATGAACCTTATCAATTCTGTCGGGTATCTCGGCGCGGCAGAGTGACATTTGCGCGACAGGAGGGGCGGATCAGGCGCCCGAGAGGTGCGGCGCAAGGAGGGCGGCGACCTGCGCGCTCGCCTCGGCTCCGGTCATCTGGGCATGGCGCAGCGGCAGCGCCTCGGTCTGCAGCTTGCCGCAGAGCGGGCGCCACATCTCGGGCTTCAGGCGCCCGGAGGTGTGCTCCCGTGCCGCGGCGACATGCAGCAGGGGGCCCTTGAGCGCCCGGTCCTCGTGGCGCCGGACGAGGGCGTTCGTCCCCTGCACCGCGCGCACGACGCCCTCGGCCACAGCGGGGGGCAGCAGGCCCAAAGGACTGCCGCGCTCGCGGAGAAAGGCAAGGATCTGCGCCTTCTCCACCAGCTCCGGATACGCTTCCGGGTCGATCCCCGACAGCGCCAGCAGGGCGCGCAGCGCGTCGCTGCGGTTCGGTTCGGGATCGTCCCGCCAGGCCGCGGCGGGATAGGCGTCGAGCAGGCAGAGCGCGCCCAGCGTCAGCCCCGCCCGCTCGACCTGAACCGCCAATTCCTGCGCGAGGATGCCGCCAAGCGACCAGCCGAGCAGGTGCACCGGGGCGCCCTTGGGGTGCTGCGTCAGGATCCGTGCAAGGTAGCCCGAGGCCAGCGCCTCAAGACTGCCCGGAAGCGTTTCGCCGGGGTCGAGCGCGGGCGACTGGACCCCGACCACCGGCCGGTTCGGCAGCGCCCGCGCGAGGTCGCGGTAGCACCAGGCCAGCCCGCCGGCGGGATGCACCGCGTAAAGCGGCGGCAGCGCGCCGGAGCCGAGGCGGATCAGCGGGCCGAGGCCGTGGTCGGCGCGGTCCAGGCGCTGGGCGAGGGCGGCGACGCCCGGTGCCTCGAACACAGCGCCGAGACCGGGATCGCGGCCCAGCCGCTCTTCCAGCAGCAGCGTCAGCCGCACTGCCGAGAGGCTGTCGCCGCCAAGGGCGAAGAATTCCGCCTCGGCGCTGGGCGGCGCGGGGAGGTCCAGCACCTCGGCCATGGCCTGCGCGACGATTGCCTCCGCGCCCGGCGCGGGGGCGCGCCCCTGCTGCACCGCGATTTCTGGCGCGGGCAGGGCGCGGCGGTCGAGCTTGCCGTTGGCGGTCAGCGGCAGCGCCTCCATCGCGACATAGGCGGCGGGGCGCATCGCTGCGGGCAGGGTTCCGGCGGCGGCCTCGCGCAGCGCCTCCAGTCCCGCGCCGGGGCACAGCACGACATGGGCCACCAGTAGCATCCCCGGCCGCCCCTCGCGCCCGGTGACGGCGGCATCAAGCACGAGGCCGGTGCGGCGCAGACCGGCGGCGACCTCTCCGGGTTCGACCCTTACGCCGCGGATCTTCAGCTGGTCGTCGGCGCGGCCAAGGTAGTCGATGGCCCCGTCCGCCCGCCGCCGCGCCCTGTCGCCGGTGTCGTACATCCGCGCGCCCGGCACGAAGGGATCGGGCAGGAAGCGGGCCTGCGTCAGGTCGTCCCGGTTCAGGTAGCCGCGCGCCAGCTGCCGCCCGGCAATCCAGAGCGTGCCGGCGAGGCCCTGCGGCAGAGGGCGGCGGTGGTCGTCCAGGATGTAGAGACGCGTGTTCCAGACCGGGTGGCCGATGGGCACGGGCTGGCTGTCGTCGCCAGCCCCCGCGTCCCAGAAGGAGACGTCCACCGCCGCCTCCGTCGGTCCGTAGAGGTTGTGCAGCTGCGCGGTCAGCCGCTGGTGCACCGCGTCGCGCAGGGCGGCGGGCAGCGCCTCGCCGCTGGTGAAAAGGCGCAGCGGCGGCAGGCCGGCGCTTTCCTTCGCGCGCAGGAAGAGGGTCAGCATCGAGGGGACGAAGTGCAGCGTGGTGATGCCATGGGCGCGGATCAGCCCGGCAATGGTGGCCGGGTCGCGATGCGCGCTGGGCGGCGCCATGGCCAGCCGCGCGCCGCAGATCAGCGGCAGGAAGAATTCCCAGACCGAGACATCGAAGGTGGCGGGCGTCTTCTGCAGGATGCGGTCGGCGGGTCCGATCCCGTACTGGTCGCGCATCCACAGCAGGCGGTTCACGATGGCGGAATGTTCCACGACGACCCCCTTGGGCGCGCCGGTGGAGCCTGAGGTGAAGATGACATAGGCCGGATCGCCGGGCGCCGGCCCCTCCGGCGCGGCGCCTGTCGTGGGCCAGTCGCTGGGGCGCAGGGTGAGCAGCAGCCCCTCCTCCTCCGCCAGCAAGGCCACCGGCTGCGCCGTCTCGAAGATCGCCTGCTTGCGGCTTTCCGGATCCTCCGGATCCACCGGCAGGTAGGCGGCACCGCTGCGCATCACGGCCAGCAGCGCCACGACCAGCCCGGCAGAGCGGGGGAGGGAGACCGCGACGATGCGCCCCGGCCCGGCGCCGCGCCGCGCCAGCTCTGCCGCCAGCGCCGCGCTTCGGGTGTCGAGATCGGCGGCAGTCAGGCTCTCGCTCTCACTTGTGACGGCCAGCGCCTGCGGGTCGCGCGCCAGCCCTTCGGCGATCAGGGCGGTCAGCGTTGTCTCGGGCACCGGGTGCGCCGTGGCATTGGCGCCATGCACCTCGGCCAGCGCCTCCTCCGGCGTAGCGAGCGGCACCTGCGACAGGCTTTCGGCGGCGAGGGCAGCCGTCAGGAAGGCCATGAGGCGATCCGCGTGGCCCTGCACCTCGGCCCTTGTGTAGAGACTGGGATTGGCGTCGATCTCCAGCGTCAGACCCTGTTCCGGCAGGCCGCGCAGGGTCACGGTGATGTCGTCGACGGAGCCGGCGCCCGTTACCTCCATCCGCGCGGTGCAGCCCGCAATCGCCGGAGCCGCCTCGAAAGGCAGGATGTTGACCAGCGGCCCGTGCAGCCGCCGCGTCCCGCCGATGCGCCCCAGCCGGCGGCGCAGGACCTCGGACCGAAAGCGCCCGTGCCGCCGCGTCTGCCGCAGGTCCTGCGCGACCTCGGAGGCGAAGACCTCGAGCGGGGCGCCCTCGTCCCCCCGCAGCCGCAGCGGCAGCACGTTGACCATGGTGCAGGGCACGCGGGCGGCCTTGCTGCCCATGCGGCCCATATGCGGCACGCCCAGCACCGCCTCGCCGCTGTTTCCCGTGAAACGCCGGACATAGGCGCCGACCAGCGCCACGGCCATGTCGGGCCAGGAGAGGTCCGCCGCCTCGGCCCGCTGCGCGAGGCGCTGGGCGAGCCTATCGGGCAGGGGCAGCCGCGCGCGGTGAAAGGCATGGGCCGAAACGGCGCGCCCCTCGGCAAGACCCGTGACCTCCGGCAGATCGGCGAGGGCCGCGTCCCAGAAGGCAAGGTCCCGCGCGCGCTTGTCACCGTCGCGATAGGCGGCATCCTCCTCGACCGCGCGGGCGAGCGGAGACAGCGCCGGGGGCGCCTTTTGCCCCTGCACCGCGGCGGAATAAAGATCGCCCACCCGCCGGGTGATCAGGATCATGCCATAGCCGTCGAGCGCGAGGTGATGCGCCATCTGGTGCCAGAGGAACCGCTCCGGCCCCAGCCGGTACAGCGTGAAACAGGCAAGAGGGCCCCGCGCCAGGTTGGCCGGCTGGGCCTCTGCCGCGTGGATCGCGGCAAGGGCCTCGGCCTCGGGCTCGGCGGCGGACGAAACGTCCACATACTGCGGCTCCGGGGGCGCCCCGACACTCTGCTGCACCCCCTCCGGCCCCTGGGAAAAGCGCAGCGACAGCGCCTCGGCCTCGCCGATCATCCGGGACACGGCATCCTGGAACAGCGCCACGTCGAGCGGGCCGTCGATCCGGGTATACTGCCCGGTGTTGAAGACGGGGTTCTCGGGGTCGAGCGCCTGGGCATACCAGATGCCCTCCTGCGCCTCGGTCAGCGGCGCGCCCCCGGCGGCGATCATGCGCCCGCCGACTGCCGCGCCTGCACCACGGCCCACCAGCCGGACAGCGTCGGCTCTTCCATGAAGGCGCCGTAGTCAAGGCCGGGCAGACGCTCTTCCCAGGCCATCAGCAGGCGCATCGCGCGCATGGAATCGATGCCAAGGTCGGCGAGGTTCTCGTCGGGGTCGATATCCTCCGGCGCCTCGTGCACCACCCGCGCCACGTCGGCGCGCATCTCGTCAAATGTCAGCATCGCTCTCTCCTTCCAGCGCGGCGGCGCGCAGGCGGGCGCGCAGCTGCCGACGGCTGATCTTCAGCGCGGCGGTGGTCTCGAAGGCCTCGACGAAGCGGACCTCGTCGGGGATCTTGAAGGACGCGATCCCGCGCCCGCGCATCCATGTCTTCACTTGCGGCCCGCGCAGCGCCGGATCGCGGCGGATCACGAAAGCGCAGCTGCGCTCGCCCAGCTCGGCATCCGGGATCGACACGCAGATCGCGTCATAGACGCCTTCGTGCCCCAGCAGATGATCCTCGATCTCCTCGGCCGAGACCTTCTCCCCGGCGCGGTTGATGTGATCCGTGGCGCGCCCCTGCACGACAAGGTGGCCGGAGGGCAGGCGCAGCACCACGTCGCCGGTGCGATAGAAGCCGTCGGCGGTGAAGCTGCGGGCATTGGCCTCGGGCGCACCGTGGTAAGCAGTGATTGTGTAGGGGCCGCGCGTCAGAAGCTGGCCGGGCGTCCCCTCGGGCACCTCGCGGTCCTGGTCGTCGACGAGGCGGATCTCGTCGTCCGGGCTGATCGGGCGACCCTGCGTGCCGGTGACGATTTCGTCCGGATCCTCGGCGCGGGTGTAGTTCACCAGCCCCTCGGCCATGCCGAAGACCTGCGTCAGCCGGCAGCCTAGACCGGGGCCGATGCGCCGCGCGGCCTCGGGCGGCAGCCTGGCGCCGCCGACCAGCAGGTCGGTCAGGCTCTCCAATTCGTCCCGGCCCCGCGCGGCGGCGGCATCGAGCCAGAGCAGCGCGAGGGGGGGGACCAGCGCGCTCATCGTCACGCCATGCCGGGCGATCAGCGGAAAGGCGGTCTGCGGGTTCGGATCGGGCGCGAGGACCACGGTGCCACCCGCATGCAGCGCGCCGAGTACCCCCGGCGACGACAGCGTGAAGTTATGCGCCGCCGGCAGCGCGGCGAGGTAGACCGAGGCCTCCGTCAGCCCGCAGATCGTCGCGCTTTCGCGCACGGAATAGAGGTAGTCGTCATGGGTGCGCGGGATCAGCTTCGACAGGCCCGTGCTGCCGCCGGAAATCTGCAGGAAGGCGACGGAGGATGGCTCCGGATCCGGCGGCAGCAGGCCCGGATCGCCCGAAAGGCTCCCCAGCGGCACAAACTCCTCCGCCTCGCCGGCGACAACGACATGGGCCAGCCCGACCTCGGCCGAGACCTCGCGCGCCATGGCGCGGTAATCGAAGCCGCCGCGCCGGTCGGCCACCACCAGCGCCTTGGCGCCGGAGCGGGCGGCGAAGTGCGCGATCTCGGTCCGGCGATGGGCGGGCAGGGCAAAGACCGGCAGCAGCCCGGCCATGAAGAGGCCGAACATCACCTGCACGAAGGCCGGCTCGTTCGGCAGCTGCAGCACGACGCGGTCGCCGGGCCTCAGCCCCAGCGCCAGGAACCCGGCGCCGATGCGCCGCGCATCCTCCAGCAGGTCCTCGTAGCTCAGTCGCATTTCGCCGCCGATGACGGCGGTGCGGGTGGCATGGCGGGCGGCCCGGTCCCGCAGCAGCGCGGGAAAGGTCTCGCCCGTCCAGTAGCCCGCGGCGCGGTAGCGGGCGGCGCGATCCTCGGGCCAGATCTGCTGCGGCGGGGCGGGCTCTGTCACGGCTGCTGTCCTGATGGGCGGACGCCCCGGGTGTGGGGCGCCCGCGGGGTCTTTACTCGGCCGGGGTGATGCGGGTGATGTGATCGCCCTGCGCGTCATCCTCGCCGGCGGATTTGTTGACGACGAAGACGGTGCCGTCCTCCAGCGCGATCACACCGTTCGGGAAGGTGCCGATCGGCAGGGTGGCAGTGATCTCGCCCGCCGCGTCCAGCACCGACAGGGTGCCCGAGACGCGGTTGGTCACGAAGACCTCGCCCGAGGCCGGATTCCAGGCCGCATTCAGCGGGCCGGCGCCTGTGCGCAGCTGCGACAGGATCTCGCCGCTCTCGGCGTCGATACGGGTCACGTGATCGCTGCCCTGGCTGGTGGCGATGACGGCATCGGCCTCGGGGTCGTAGGCGATACCGATGGTGCCCAAGACGTTTTCCAGCGGGACGATGTTCAGCACGCTGCCGTCGGCGGTGTCGATCACCGCGACCTCGTCGGTGTCCAGGCTGGCCGCGACGAGGCGCCCGGCCCCGGGATCCAGCGCGATGCTGCCCATGCCGAAGGTCGCGCGGCGGCGCGAGGAGGGGATGGTGATCGGCTCCAGCTCTTCGAGCGTCTCGGTGTCGAAGACATGCACCGTCGGCTCGAAGGTGGCCGAGGCATAGGCGCGCCCAGCCTCGGCATCGATCACCACGTCACGGGCATGGCCGACGGTGCCGGGCGCGAACTGCTTGATCAGCGACAGGTCGTCCTGGTCGTAGACGGCGACGGTATCCTGCCGGGTGTTGGTGACCCAGACGGTGCCCTGCGCGTCGTCGACACCGATGCCGTAGACCGCGAAGACACCGTTCTCGGGCGCCGTCTCGGGCGTGATGCTGGCCGTGATCTCGAGCGTCTCGGGATCGACCTTCAGCAGCTGGCTTTCCTCGATCGGCGGGCGCCCGACGGCCGATGCAACGAAAAGCGTGTCACTCGCCGCGCTATAGGCGACCTGATACAGGCCGGACACCAGCGGCGCGCTCTCGATGATAAAGCGCTCCTCGCCCGAGAGCGGCAGGTCGGGCGAGATCTTCATCTCGAAGGCCAGCCCGTAGGAGGGGGCGCCGATCTGCGCGAGGATCGGGTGAATGCCGGGAACGGCATCCTCGGGCAGCGGCAGGGCGGCCTCGAAGGCGCCCTCCCCGTCGGCGATATAGGGCTCTTCGTTCAGCACGGTCTCGCCGCGCATCAGCGTAACGGTCTGGCCGGGCTCCAGCCCCTCTCCGGTCACGACGGCCTCGCCGCCGGGCACCAGCGGCTGGTCGCGCGCGCCAGACCCGGCCGAGATCGTGCCGGACCAGCTCTGGTCGAGATCGGCGAAGGCGGATTGGGCGAGCGCGGGCGCCGCGCTCAACAGGGCAAGGCTGGCGCCGGCAAAGAACTTGGTGTGCAGCATCTGCAACGGTCTCCTCAAGGGGTCTCGGGACGGCCCTGCTTGCTGCTGACTGGCTACGGGCGCTGGCCCGACCTACCGCAGCTCGACGCGCAATCCAAGTATTTTTGTCGGGTAATCCGCGCCCCTCTCTTCTCTTTGAAAATATCCCGCGGGGAGCGCGAGGGGTGCGACACCCCTCGCTCCCGCAGTGTCAGCCGGCCAAGGGCCGGGCCGCGAAGCGCAGCGCATGCGGCACCGAGGCGCGCAGCGCGGGCCCATGCTGCTGGCCTGCCAGGATGCGCTGCTCCACCGCCAGCCCCTCGCACCGGGCGAGGCGCCGGGTCAGCTCCAGCACCTCGGGCGCAGGGCGCGGCGCTGTCAGCGGCGGATCGGTGCTGCGGCTTTCCATATCGCCCAGCATGACCAGCAGCCGCGCCCGCGCCGGTCTCGCCGCCCGCTCCAGCGCCGCCATGGTGCGCGCGGCCATCCAGAGCGAGGGGCTGACGGGGCAGTAGCCGGAAAATCCCTCCGGCCTGGTGAAGAGCGCCGTCAGCACCAGCAGCCCGCCCAGCGAATGGCCCCAGAGCGTGCGACGCGCCGGATCGATCCGCAGCCCGGTCTCGGCCAGCTCGCGCAGCGGACCGGTGATCTCCTCCAGCAGGGCGCCGCCGCCGCCGGTGGGCCGCATCGCCCCGTCTTCGGGATCGAAGGGCGGGGTATAGTCATGCCAGCGCCGCGCCCGGTCGAAGGCCTCGGGCCCGTCATGGCCCAGCAGCACCAGCGCCAGGTCCGGCACCTCTGCCAGCAGCGCGGGCGTCAGGCAGCCAAGCGCGGCATTGCCGTCGAGCATGGTCAGCGACGGGACACCGCCGGGCGGCACAGGCGCGCGCGGCACCGCGACATAGAGCCTGCGATGCCCCGCCTCCAGCACCCGGAAGACATGCGTTCCGGTGCCCTCGAGGATCGCCTCCTCCATCATCGCGAAGCGGCCGTCGCGCGGCGGCGCCTCAGCCATGGCGGGCGAGGACGCCGTCGGCATGGACATGCAGCAGGCCGCGCGAACAGCGCTCGATCCGGGCGTCGATGCCATAGGCCTGCCCCAGCGCCTCGGGGGTCACCACATCCTCCGGCGCGCCGGAGGCAAGCGCGGCGCCGGCCTGCATCAGCACGATGCGGTCGGCCCACCGCAGCGACAGCTCCAGATCGTGCAGCACCACCACCGCGATGATGCCGCTCTCGCGCACGAGGGCCTGCACCGCCTGCATCACCTCGAACTGGCGCCCGGGGTCGAGCGCGCTGGTCGGCTCGTCCAGCAGCAGGATGCGCGGGCCGCGCACCATGGCCTGCGCCAGCGAGGCCATCTGCCGCTGCCCGCCCGACAGCCGGTCGAGGCGCGATTGCGCGAGGCCGGCTATGCCCAGCCGCTCCAGCGCGGCATGGGCGCGCATGACCGGATCGCTCCGGTCGCCGTCGGGCACCGCGCGCAGCGCCGTCACCACCGCCTCGAGCACGGTGAGCGCGGCGCCCGATTGCACCGCCTGCGGCATGTAGCCGGTCAGCCGGGCATGGGCGGCGGCGCTTTGCTGCAGAAGATCGAGATCGCCCAGAAACACCCGCCCCTCGCAGGGCGCCAGACGCGCAAGGGCCCGGATCAGGGTCGATTTCCCGGCGCCGTTCGGCCCGATCAGGGCCGTCACCTCGCCTGGTCGCATCTCCGGCAGATCGAGCCCGTCGATCACCATGCGGCGCCCGAGGCGCACGCGCAGCCCCTCGGCGCGCAGGGCCTCCCCGCCGCTCACAGCCCGTCCTTCCGGCGCAGCACGAGGGCAAGGAAGACCGGCACGCCCACCAGTGACGTGACGATGCCGATGGGCAGCACGACGCCCTGCACGATCAGCTCGCTCAGGATCGCGGCCAGCAGCATCACCAGCGCCCCGGTCAGCGCGCTGGCGGGCAGGAAATGGACGTGATCCTCGCCCACCAGAAGGCGGGCAATATGCGGGCCGACCAGCCCGACGAAGCCGATGGTGCCGACGAAGGCCACGGACAGCGCCGACAGAAGCGTGATGCGGATCAGCGCCATGGTGCGCAGCCGCCCGGTGTCGATGCCGAAGCTGCGGGCGCGATCCTCGCCCAGCCGCAGCGCCGTCAGCATCCAGCGCGCGCGCCAGGACAGGGGCGCGACAACCGCCAGCGCGAGGGCCAGCACGCCGATCCGTCCCCATCCTGTCTGCCCCACCGAGCCCATGGTCCAGAACACGAACTGCTGCAGCGCCGACTGGCTGGCGGTGTATTGCAGCAGGGCGACCATGGCGTTGAAGGCGAAGACCAGCGCGATGCCCAGCAGCACCAGCGTCGAGGGGCCGGTGCCCGGTCGCCCCGCCACGCTGCGCAGAAGCGCCATGGCCAAGGCCGCGAAGAGGAAGGCATTGGCCGGCACCAGCCACTCTGCCGGCAGCCCCGGCACCGAGACGCCGAGGATCAGCGCCAGCGCCGCCCCGAAGGAGGCCGCCGAGGAGATGCCGAGCGTGAAGGGGCTGGCCAGCGGGTTGTCGAGGATGGTCTGCATCTCGGCCCCCGCCAGCGCCAGCGCGGCGCCGACCAGCAGCGCGGTCAGGGCCTGCGGCAGGCGCACGGTCCAGACGATGACGCGGGCCACGCGCTCTGCCTCATCGGGCAGGATCAGCGCGCGCAGCGCCTCGAGCGGGGGCAGCGGCGAGGGGCCGGACATCAGCGAGGCGAGGAGCGCCGCAAGCACCAGACCCGCCAGCACCGCGACGCAGCCGCGCCGCCAGCGCATCTGCGCGGCATGGGCGGCCAGCGCCGGCGCTGCTGCGGGCAGGGCGGTCATTGCCCGGCGCGGTTCAGGCTGACGAAGGGCGCACCGGTGACCGGCACGGCGAGGAAACGGTCGTTGATCTCGTCCAGCGTGTCCTGCGGCAGCGAGGCGGGGAAGAGGTCCGGGTGGAACCAGCTTGCCATCGCCTCGAGCGCGACGACGTTCAGCGGGCTGTTGTGGAAGTTGTGCCAAAGCGCATGGGCGCGCCCCTCGCGCACGGAGGTCAGCTCCGACAGGATGGGCTGACCGTCGAGGAAGCTCTGCAGCGTCTCCTGCGCCTGTTCGGGCGGGATGCCGGGGCCGGTGACCACGCCGCGGTCGGGCGCGAAATGGCTGCCCCCAGTGGCAAGGTAGATGTCGGGATCGGCGGCCAGCAGATACTCTGCGCTCAGCTCGCCGAAGGTGCCGGGCACGACGCTTGCGCCGATGTTCTCGCCCCCCGCGGCGCTGACGAATTCCCCGAGACTCGCCTCGCCGGGCGAGACCAGCCGGCCCGAGGTATTGGCCTGCATGTGCAGAAAGACGCTCGGCCGCTCGGGCTGCTGCGCCGCGATGGTGTCGAGAACGCTGTCCCGGTGCTGCTGGTAGAAGGCGATGAAATCCTCGGCTGCCTCCTCCTTGCCCAGCACCTGCCCGAGGATGCGCATCGAGGGCACGGTATTGGCAAAGGGATCGGCGCGGAAATCGATCATTACCGTGGGGATGCCCGCGGCCTCCAGCGTATCGGCCAGCGCCTCCATGGCCTCGGGCGTGCCGCCCTCGCCGCTGAGGATGAAGAGGTCGGGATCGGCGGCGATCACCTTCTCCGCCGAGGGGATCTGGTCGCCGTCGATCAAAGGTCTGTCGGCAAGCTGCGGATAGGCTGCGAACCAGTCTTGCTGCAGTTCCGCGTCGAAGCGGCGCAGGTCGGCCAGCGCCACGACCCGTTCCGGCACTTCGGCGCCCAGAAGGCCTAGGGCGAGGAGCTGCCGCGCCTCGGCCAGCGCGATGCGCTGGGCGGGGCCCTCCAGCGTGACCTCGCGCCCCTCGATGTCGGTGACGGTGACGGGCTGGGCCTCGGCGGCCAGCGGCAGCAGGGCCAGCAGCAGGGCGAGGGTGGATCGGATCACGCGGACCTCCCTGAAAGACTGCCCTTGGTCTAAATGCCCCATTAAAATTGTCAACTATCCCGCGGGCCCCGTCTCTGCGCCCGGGAGGTATTGAGGCGGCGGCGCGGATGGAGGATGCTGCACCCATGACACATGCCCCCGATCCCGCCGACTTCGCCGCGCTGCATCGCCACGGCTTCGTCCGTGTCGCCACCTGCAGTCCCGCGGTGCGGCCCGCCGACGTGTCCTTCAACACCGAGGCGGTGCTGGAGCAGGCGCGGGCGGCGGATGCGGCGCGGGCGGACGTGCTGGTCTGCCCCGAGCTGTGCCTGTCCTCCTACGCGATCGACGATCTGCACATGCAGGGCGCGCTTCTGGACGCGGTCGAGCGGGCGGTGGCGCGCGTGGTCGAGGCAAGCGCCGACCTTGCGCCGGTGCTGGTTGTCGGCGCGCCGCTGCGGCACGAGGGGCGGCTGTACAACTGCGCGCTGGCGATCTCGCGCGGGCGGCTGCTGGGGGTGATCCCCAAGACCTTCCTGCCGAACTACCGCGAGTTCTACGAGAAACGCTGGTTCGCGCATGGCCTCGGCGTCACCGGGCATGAGATCGCGGTCGGCGGGCTGACCGCGCCCTTCGGCACCGACCTGATCTTCGAGGCCAGCGACCTGCCCGGCCTGATCCTGCATGCCGAGATCTGCGAGGACGTCTGGACGCCTGCGCCGCCATCCTCTGCGGCTGCGATGGCGGGGGCGGTGATCCTGACCAACCTCTCGGCCTCGCAGATCGTGATCGGCAAATCCTCGGACCGGCACGTGCTGTGCCAGAGCCAGTCGATGCGCGCCGTGGCCGCCTATGCCTATGCCGCCGCCGGACCGGGCGAGAGCACGACGGATTTCTCCTGGGACGGGCAGGGGATGATCTACGAGCTGGGCGATCTGCTGGCCGAGTCCGAACGCTTCGCCGCCACGCCGCAGCTGGTGCTGGCCGACGTGGACACCGGGCGCATCCTCTCCGAGCGGATGCGCACCGGCAGCTTCAACGATGCCTCGCGGGGGCAGACGGGCAGCTTCCGCCGCATCCGCTTCGAGTATCGCCCGCACCGGCAGGACGCCGGGCTGATCCGGCCCCTGCGCCGCTTTCCCTATGTGCCGAACCGCGCCAGCCACCGCGACCGCGACTGCTACGAGGCCTTCAACATCCAGGTCGAGGCGCTGCGCCGCCGGATCGAGGCGACGGGGGCGAAGCACCTTGTCATCGGCATCTCGGGCGGGCTCGATTCCACCCATGCGCTGATCGTCGCGGCCCGAACCTGCGACAGGCTGGGCCTGCCGCGCGAGCGCATCCTCGCCTTCACCATGCCGGGCTTCGCCACCTCGGACGAGACCAAGGGCAATGCCTGGGCCCTGATGCGGGCGATGGGCGTGACGGCGGCGGAAATCGACATCCGCCCAGCCGCGCGGCAGATGCTGGCCGACATGGACCACCCCTTCGCGGACGGCGAGCCGGTCTATGACGTGACCTTCGAGAACGTGCAGGCGGGGCTGCGCACCGACTACCTGTTCCGGCTGGCGAACCAGCGTCAGGGCTTCGTCGTCGGCACCGGCGATCTGTCCGAGCTGGCGCTGGGCTGGTGCACCTACGGCGTCGGCGACCAGATGAGCCATTATGCCGTCAATGCCGGCGTGCCAAAGACCCTGATCCAGTACCTGATCCGCTGGTGCGTCACCTCCGGCCAGTTCGACGCCGAGGCCGACCGCGTGCTCGAGGCGATCCTCGACACCGAGATCAGCCCCGAGCTTGTGCCCGCCGACGCGCAGGGTGGCATCCAGAGCACGGAAGAGAAGATCGGCCCCTACGCGCTGAACGACTTCTTCCTGTTCCACATCATGCGCTACGGCCTGCCGCCCTCGAAGGTCGCCTTCCTCGCCTGGCATGCCTGGCACGACGCCAAGGCGGGCGTCTGGCCCGAGGGGATCCCCGAGGCCAAGCGCGAGGCCTACGATCTGGCCACCATCCGGCACTGGCTGGAGCGGTTCCTGACCCGTTTCTTCGTGACCAGCCAGTTCAAGCGTTCGGCCCTGCCGAACGGGCCCAAGGTCTCGCCCGGCGGCGCGCTGTCGCCCCGCGGCGACTGGCGCGCGCCCTCCGACAGCGTGGCCGGGCCGTGGCTAGAGGATCTGGAGGCGGTGCCGGAGGTCTGGCCGGGCGGCTGAGGCGCCCGCCGCCATGTCAGCTTTTTGCTAACCATCACGGCCTATGGTCGGCCTCCGGAAGGTCGGCCGCGGGGTTCGCGTCACCCGGTTGCCTGGCCGTACGATGGGGGCGCCACTGGGGAGGGTGCGACGCTTGAGGACCCTTGCCAGACACGGTGACTACGAGATCACCCTGCACGAAAGCGGCGCGCAGCCCAGCGACAAGCTGGTCGTGACCTTCGGCGGCCAGCCGTCGGACCTGGCCCAGAGCGGCTTCGGGACGAGCTTCGCCCTGTCGCTGGGCTATGACACGATTCACGTGGCCCAGCGGTTCGGAACCCAATACCAGGGCCTGCCGCTCGAGGCGTTTCACGCCGCGGTGCATCCGGTCAGCCGGGGCTATGCGGATGTCATCACCTACGGATCAAGCCTGGGTGGCTATGCCGCCCTCTATTACGGCGGCTGCATCGAGGCCCGCTGCCTCGCGGCGGCGCCGATGCTTCCGGCGTGGAAGCCCCTGCAGCTACCGGCCTACCGCGATGTCGCGGTGACCCACCGCGCGCTGGGCGAGTGTCCGGCAAGCGGCCGCACCCCCACCGTCCTTTACGACCCCCACGTCTCGGCGGACCTTTACCTGGTGGAGACCATGGTCAGGCCGGTCTATCCGGACCTGCGGGAAATCCGCCTGCCCTTCGCGGGGCACAAGGTTCTCGTCGCGCTGTCACAGGCACGGCTTCTGCGGCCCGTGATCGAGACCCTCATCCGCGAGGACAGGGTGATCGACTTCGACCCACCCGCAGAGGGCACGGCGATCTTTCACGGCGAGAAGGGGGGCCACCTGATGAAGTCGGACCCCGCCGCCGCGAAGGCAGAGCTTCTGATGAGCCTTGGCCTCAGGCCGTCGAAGCGGATCTACAACCACCTGATCCAGTGCATGATAAAGCTGGGCGACCTCGATAGCGCGCAGGCCATGATCGACCACGCGAAGGCGAGTGGCGACAAGAACCGCGCCCTGTTCCCGGCCCGCGCCAAGAGTGCGGCGGAGGCCGGACTGAGGGTCTGATGCCCGCAGAGGACAGGCTGCGCCGGGCCAGGGGCGCTGACGGTCCGGAGGGCGGCAGCCGCAGACCCGCACCTTCGGCCGGCAGAAGGATTTCCCGCGCAGCCCTCGCTTGGGCGAACGCCCGTTCCAGCCCGCGCCATCGCTCGAGCAACCCATCCCTTTCGCACCCCCGCCGCCTTGCCGCTGCCCCGCAGAACCCGCAGATCAGCGGTAACAGACCCCGAACTCACGGAGCCTATCCGCATGATCCGCAGCACCCTGACCGCCGCCGCGCTTGGCCTTGGCGCCCTGACGACGCCCGCCGCCGCGCAGGACGCGCCGGACGAGATCCTCAACGTCTCCTACGACATCGCGCGCGAGCTTTATGCCGCGATCAACCCCGCCTTCATCGCGCAATACGAGGGCGAGACCGGGCAGGAGCTGACTGTCGATCAAAGCCACGCCGGCTCGTCGAAGCAGGCGCGGGCCATCCTGCAGGGCCTTCAGGCCGATCTCGTGACCTTCAACCAGGTCCTCGACATCCAGATCCTCGCCGATCAGGGCTTCGTCGCCGAGGACTGGCAGGAGCAGTTCCCGAACAACGCCTCGCCCTACTATTCGCTGCCCGCCTTCATGGTGCGCGAGGGGAACCCCAAGGACATCCAGGACTGGGGCGATCTGGTGGAAGAGGACGTCTCGGTCATCTTCCCGAACCCCAAGACCTCGGGCAATGCGCGCTACACCTACCTCGCCGCCTGGGCCTATGCGCTCGAAGAGAACGACGGTGACGAAGAGGCGGCGCGCGCCTTCGTCGACGAGCTTCTCGATCACGTCGAGGTCTTCGATACCGGCGGCCGCGGCGCCACCACCACCTTCACCGAGCGGGGGATCGGCGACGTGCTGATCACCTTCGAGGCCGAGGTGCTGAACATCGTCGAGGAGACCCCGGGCTACGAGGCCGTCGTGCCGTCGCAATCTCTGCTGGCCGAGTTCCCCGTCGCCGTGGTCGAGCGTGTCGCCGACCAGCGCGGCAGCACCGAGATCGCGCGCAGCTACCTCGATTACCTATATTCGACCGAGGGGCAGGAGATCATCGCCGGCTTCAACAACCGCGTCCACGACGAGGCCGTCGTCGAAGCCAATGCCGACCGCTTTCCCGAGGTGGACCTGGTGACGGTCGAGGAGGTCTTCGGCTCCTGGGAAGAGGCGAACGAGACGCATTTCGCCTCGGGCGGAGAGCTCGACCGGATGCTGCGCTGAACGATTGAGGGTTGACGCGCCCCCGCCATCCGTGGCGGGGGCGAGTGCATGAGCATGACGGCGACACCTGTTTCCCCCTGGCGCCTGCCCCGGCGCCGCCGCAGCCCCTTGCCGGGGCTGGGCCTGACGCTGGGCGTGAGTCTCGTCTTCGTGTCGCTGATCGTGCTCCTGCCGCTGCTGGGCCTTGGCTGGCAATTAGCGCAGCTGGGCTGGTCCGATTACCTCTGGGTGATGAGCGACGCGCGCACGCTGGCCTCGCTGCGGGTGACGCTGACGGCGGCGGCGGCGGCGACGCTGGTGAACGGCGTCTTCGGATTGCTGCTGGCCTGGGTTCTGGTGCGCTACCGCTTTCCGGGGCGCGCGGCGCTGGATGCACTGGTCGATCTGCCCTTCGCCCTGCCCACGGCCGTCGCCGGCATCGCGCTGGTCGCGCTTTACGGCCAGAACGGCTGGGTCGGCAGCCTCTTGGCGCCGCTGGGCCTGCAGGTGGCCTACAGCTGGTCCGGCATCGTCATCGCCATGGTCTTCACCTCCGTCCCCTTCGCCGTGCGCGCGATCCAGCCCCTGATCGAGGAGCTGGACCCCGCCGAGGAAGCCGCCGCCCTGACGCTGGGCGCCAGCCGGGGGCAGATTTTCCGGACCATCACCCTGCCGCAGCTGATGCCGGGCATCCTGACCGGCACGGGCCTCAGCTTCGTGCGCTCTCTCGGCGAATTCGGCGCGGTGATCTTCATCGCCGGGAACATCCCCTACGAGACCGAGATCGCCTCGCTTCTCATCATGATCCGGCTGGACGAGTTCGACTATCCCGCCGCCGCCGCCATCGCCGGGACCATGCTGGGCCTGTCGCTGGTGCTGCTGGTGGCGATCAACCTCGCCCAGACGCGGCTTTACCGCCGTTACGAGAGGGGGGCCTGATGCTGCGCCGCACCCTTATCGCGCTGGCGGTGCTCTTTGCCGCCGTGGTCATCGTGCTGCCGGTGGCGGCGATCCTGTCGCGCGCCTTTGCCGAAGGGGTCGGCGCCTGGTGGGCCGCCGTTTCGGACCCCGAGACGCTGCAGGCGGTCTGGCTGACGGTGCTGACGGCGCTGATCGTGCTGCCGCTGAACATCCTTTTCGGCCTCTGCGCGGCCTGGGCCATCGCCCGCTTCCGCTTTCCGGGACGGCGGGCGCTGCTGATCCTGATCGAGATTCCCTTCGCCGTCTCGCCCATCGTGGCGGGGCTGTGCTTCCTGCTGGTCTACGGCGCCTACGGCCCCGTCGGCGGCGCGCTGCAGCCCTACGGCCTGCAGCTGATGTTCAACCTGACCGGCATTGTCATGGTCTCTCTCTTCGTGACCTGCCCCTTCGTGGTGCGCGAGGTGCTGCCGGTGCTTCAGGTGACCGGCGAGGACGAGGAGAAGGCCGCCCTGACCCTTGGCGCGAATGGCTGGCAGATCTTCCGGCACGTGACGCTGCCCAATGTCACCTGGGCGCTGGTCTATGGCGCGATCCTCGCCACTGCCCGCGCGATCGGGGAATTCGGCGCCGTCTCTGTCGTCTCGGGCGCGATCCGCGGCCAGACGATGACGCTGCCCCTGCAGATCGAGCTTCTCTACAACGACTACAACACCACCGGCGCCTTCGCCGCCGCGACGCTGCTGACCGCGCTTGCCCTGCTGACGCTGGTGCTGCGCGGCGCGATCACGGCGATCCACCCCGCGCATGGAGCACGGCCATGACACTGACGGTCCAGTCCATTTCCAAGCGTTACGACGGCGCGGCGGTGCTGCAGGATGCCTCGATCACCATCCGGGACGGCGAGTTCGTCGCCCTGCTCGGCCCCTCGGGCAGCGGCAAGACGACGCTGCTGAACGTGATCTCTGGCCTCGTGCAGCCCGACGCGGGGCAGCTGCTGCTGGACGGGCGCGACATTACCGCGCTGCCCGCAGGCGCCCGCCGCTTCGGCATGGTGTTCCAGAGCTACGCCCTGTTCCGGCACATGACCGTCGCGCAGAACATCGGCTTCGGCCTTCAGGTGCTGCCGCGCGGCGACCGGCTGGACAAGGCGGGGCGCGCGGCCAAGGTGCGCGAGCTTCTGGCGATGATCGAGATGCCTGACCTCGGCGACCGCTATCCTGCGCAGCTTTCGGGCGGGCAGCAGCAGCGCGTCGCCATGGCCCGCGCGCTGGCCATCGACCCGGCCCTTCTGCTGCTGGACGAGCCCTTCTCGGCGCTGGACGCCAAGGTGCGGCATAGCTTGCGCGGCTCGGTGCGCGATCTGCAGCGGCGTGTCGGTGTCGCCGCGATCCTCGTGACGCACGACCAGGCCGAGGCCTTCGAGGTGGCGGACCGCATCGCGGTGATGAATGGCGGACGGATCGAGCAGATCGGCACGCCGGAGGAGCTGCGCGCAGCCCCCGCGACCCCCTTCGTGCAGGATTTCCTGACCGCGGCCTAGTCCTGCGGCATCTGCACCGCGACCCCGGCCTCGCCGAGCGCGGCATAGAGCGCGCCGAACGCCTGATCGGCGCTCGTCGCCTCGCCCTTGCGCTGGGTCAGCATCTCCTCCGCCGGGCCGGACAGGCTGATCGCGGCATCGACCTCCGCGTCGGTGCCGGGCTTGTAGGCGCCGATGCGGATCAGCTCTTCCATGTCGGCATGACGCGCCAGCGCCCCGCGCGCGGCGCGCAGCACGGCGTATTCCGCCGGGCTGTGACAGTCGGGCAGCATCCGGCTGATGGATTTCTGCAGGTCGATCGCCGGGTAGCGCCCGCGCTCGGCGATGCGGCGGTCCAGCACGACATGGCCGTCCATGATGCCGCGCACCGTGTCCGCGATCGGCTCGTTCATGTCGTCGCCGTCCACCAGCACGGTATAAAGCGCGGTGATGTCGCCCTGCGCCGCGCTGCCGGGGCCCGAGCGTTCCAGAAGCTGCGGCAGCTCGGCGAAGGTGGTGGGCGGGTAGCCGCGCTGGGTCGGCGGCTCTCCCCCCGCGAGGCCGATCTCGCGCTGCGCCATGGCAAAGCGGGTGACCGAATCGATCAGCAGGAGCACCTGCTTGCCCTGATCGCGGAAATGCTCGGCCACCGCCGTGGCGGTCCATGCGGCCTGCCGGCGCATCAGCGGCGGCTCGTCCCCGGTCGACACGATCAGGACGGCGCGGGCCATCCCCTCGGGCCCGAGGTCGCCTTGGATGAAATCCTGCACCTCGCGCCCGCGTTCGCCCACGAGGCCGATAACGATGACATCCGCCTCTGCGCCGCGCGCCAGCATCGCCATCAGGGTCGATTTGCCGACCCCGCTGCCGGCGAAGACGCCCATGCGCTGCCCGCGGCAGAGGGGGGTGAAGATATCGACAGCGCGAATCCCCGTCTCCAGCTTCGGGCCGACCCGGCGCCGGTCGAAGGCGCGGGGCGGTGCCGCCTTGACCGCGCGCGCCTGCGGACCCTCGTGCAGCGGGCCCAGCCCGTCCAGCGGCGCGCCCAGCGGGCCGAGCACGCGGCCGATCCAGCTGTCGTCGGGGCGCAGGCTGCCCCCCTCGGGTGAAAGCGCGACGCGGTCGCCGATCACCACGCCGTCCCATTGGCCGAAGGGCAGCACCTGCGTGCCCTTGTCCGACATGCCGACAGCCTCGCCCAGCACCGGGCCGCGCGCGCCATGGACCACGCAGCGCGCGCCGATCCCCAGCGCGCGTTCCAACCCCGTGACCGTCAGCGTCAGCCCGAGGACCGAGGCAACGCGCCCCTCTATCCTTGCATCAGGGCTGGTGCGACTTATCGACGACAGCTCTGAAAACAGCGTATGCATCTGCGCTATCCCGTAGTCAGCTTGATTTATACATGGTATTACAAGGATAGATGCAAGGGAAACGATGATGAGTCACTCAGACATATCTTTCTTCCAGGTGGCGTCGCAGCGCATGCAATGGCTGGCAGACCGGCAGCGCGTGACGGCCCAGAACATCGCCAATTCCGACACCCCCGGCTTCGAGGCGCAGGACATCGCGCCCTTCTCGCAGGTGCTGGGAGAGGCGCGGGACGAGCCGGCGCGCGCGCGCCGCGACGACACGGCCTGGAGCATCAGCCCCGACGGCAATTCCGTCGTGCTGGAGCAGCAGACGATCCGCGCGGCGCAGACCGCCGGGGAGCACCGGCTGGCGTCGCAGCTGTATCGCAAGGGCGTCGAGATGCTGACGCTGGCGGGCGGCGGCTCATGAGCGGCGGGATCGATTCGCTCGGCGCGGTCGCGGCGACCGCCGCCAGCGGCATGCGCGCGCAGGGCGACCGGCTTCGCGTCACCGCCGAGAACGTCGCCAATGCCGAGACCCGGGGCACCACGCCCGGCGCCGACCCCTATGTCCGCAAGCTGGTCAGCTTCGAGGAGATGATCGACCAGTCGACCGGCGCCGCGCTGGTCCGCGTCGGCGATCCGCGTATGGACCCCGCGCCCTTCGGGCTTGAGCACGACCCCTCGCATCCGGCGGCGGACGAGGCGGGCTACGTCAAGACGCCCAACGTCGACCCGATCCTCGAGATGGCCAACATGCGCGAGGCTTCGCGCGGCTACGAGGCCAACATGAACATGTTCGAAACGGCGCGCCGCATGCGCGACCAGATGCTTGATCTGCTGAGGTAAGATGGCCGACTTCTCGACCCTGGTGTCCTCGGGCGCCGTCCGCGGCGCCTATCGCAGCGCGCAGTCCCTTGCCGCCGAGCGTGGCCCGCTCGTGGTGGAAGAGGCGCCGCCGAGCTTTGCCGAGGCGCTGTCGCAGGCGGCCTCGACCACCATGGAAAACGTGCGCGCCTCGGAAGAGGTGATGCAGCGCGGCCTCGTCGGAGAGGCCGAGACCCAGGCGGTGATCGAGGCGACACTGGCGATGGAGCAGACGCTGAAGATCGCCGTCTCGGTCCGCGACAAGCTGGTCGAGGCCTACCGCGACATCATGCAGATGCCGATCTGATCCTTGGACGGCGCCGCGACATACGCCGTCCTGCAGGACATGCTGATCGCCGTGCTGCTGGCCTCGGCGCCGGTGATGCTCGTCGCGCTGGTCGTTGGCCTTGGCATCGCGCTGGTGCAGGCGCTGACGCAGGTGCAGGAGATGACGCTGACCTTCGTGCCGAAGATCGTCGCCATCTTCGTGGTGCTGCTGGCCAGCCTGCCCTTCGTCTATGCGACCCTTTCCGGGCTCAGCGACACGGTCTTCGACGCCATCGCGAGCGGCACGCTGTGAGGGCGCTGGCGCTGATCCTCGCGCTGCTGCCCGGCCCGGCGCTGGCAGAGGCCTGGGGCGGCTTCTACGCCCCCGCCAGCGCCGCGACGCATCAGGCTGCCCCGCTGGAGGCCGCGCCCGCCAGCGGCGACGCGGGGATTTGCGTGCGCGAGATCCTGCAGGCGCAGCTGCGCCACGGCATCCCCAACAACATCCTTCTCGGCATCGGCCTGCAGGAGGCCGGGCGCCGCGTCGGCGAAGGCGTGACGATCTGGCCCTGGTCGGTCAATGCCGCCGGGACCGGCCGCGTCTTCGACAGTAGGGACGAGGCGCTGGCCTGGGTGCAGGAGCGGCAGGCCGCCGGCATCGCCTCCATCGACGTGGGCTGCATGCAGATCAACCTGCGCTGGCACCCCGAGGCCTTCGTCAGCCCGGCCCAGGGCTTCGATCCGGCGGTGAACGTCGATTATGCCGCCCGCTTCCTTGTCGGGCTGCACCAGCAGACCGGGGACTGGGCGACGGCGGCGGGCAGCTACCATTCCTTCACCCCCGAAAAGCGCGACATCTACCTCGCCAGCCTGACCCGCAACGTCGAGGTGGCCAATGCCCGCATCGACAGCTTCCGCGCGCTGGCGGCCGGCTCCCCGGGGGGCGAGGATCTGCGGCTGGCCGAGGCGCCGCAGCCGGTCCTTGCGCCGGGCGGCCCCTTCTGGTCCGCCAGCCTCAGCGCCGGCGGGCGGCGCAGCCTTTATTCGGCGCGCGACCTGCAGCCGATCCTGCCGATCTTCGACGCTGCCCCCGCCGAGGAGGCGTCATGAGCGCCCGCCGCCCCTCGCGCCTGATCGCGGCCGGGCTGGGCCACCGCGACATCGGGTTCGCCATCGGCGTGGTGCTGGTGCTGGCGATGCTCTTCGTGCCGCTGCCCAGCGTTCTGCTGGACCTCGGCCTCGCGGTCTCGCTCTCGCTTTCGGTGCTGATCCTGATGGTCGCGCTCTGGATCCCGAAACCGCTGGAGTTCAACAGCTTTCCGACGCTGCTGCTGGTCGTGACCATGCTGCGGCTGTCGCTGAACGTCAGCTCGACCCGGCTGATCCTGTCCGAGGGGCATACGGGCACCCATGCCGCCGGCGGCGTGATCGAAGGCTTTGCCCAGTTCATGGTCAGCGGCGATTTCGTGATCGGCATGGTGATCTTCGCGATCCTTGTGGTGATCAACTTCATCGTCATCTCCAAGGGCTCCACCCGCATCGCCGAGGTTTCGGCCCGCTTCAGCCTCGATGCGATGCCGGGCAAGCAGATGGCGATCGACGCCGACCTCGGCGCCGGCCTGATCGACGAGGGCGAGGCGCGGTCCCGCAGGAAAGAGCTCGAGGACGAGAGCGGCTTTTTCGGCGCCATGGACGGCGCCTCGAAATTTGTGCGCGGCGACGCGGTCGCCGGCCTGATCATCACCGGGATCAACGTCGTCGGCGGCATCCTGATCGGCACCATGCAGCACGGGCTGGGGCTGGGGCAGGCGGCCTCGACCTATACCGTGCTGACCATCGGCGACGGCCTCGTCAGCCAGATCCCGGCGCTGATCGTCTCGCTCGCCGCCGGCCTGATCGTCACCAAGGGCGGCACCGAAGGCGCGGCGAACGAGGCGGTGCTAGGCCAGCTCTCGAGCTTTCCCAAGGCGCTCTTCATGGCCGCCGCGCTGCTTTTCGGCATCGGCCTGCTGCCCGGCTTTCCGATCCTCGTCTTCACCCTGCTGGCCGCCGGCATGGTCGCGCTGGGCGAGGTGCTGCGCCGCGAGGCCTTGGCCCGCGCCGCCGAGGCCGCCAAGGGCCCGCCCGCCCCTCAGCGCAGCGAGGCCGAGCAGGAAAAGGAGAGCCTCGCCGAGGCAATGCGGGTCGACGATCTGCGGCTGGAACTGGGCGCCGGGCTGGTGCCGCTGATCTCCAGCCCGCAGGCCGCGCTGCCCGGCAAGATCAAGAGCCTGCGCGCCCTCTTCGGGCGGGAATACGGCTTCGTCCTCCCTTCCGTCCGGATCAAGGACGAGGGGCGTCTGCCGACCCGCGGCTACGCGATCCTCGTGCAGGGCGTCGAAGCCGCGCGCGGAGAGCTGCGGCCCGACCGGATGATGGTCATCAACCCCGCCGAGACGCCCGTCGCGCTGCCCGGAGAGCATGGCAAGGATCCGACCTTCGGCCTCGACTGCCTCTGGATCGAGCAGTCCCTGACCCCCGAGGCCGAGCGCCTGGGCTATACCGTCGTCGATCCCGAAAGCGTCATCACCACCCATATGACCGAGATCATCAAGGACAGCCTCCCCGAACTGCTGACCTATGCCGCGGTGAAGGGCCTGATCGAGGGGCTGGACAAGACCTACCAGAAGCTGGTCACGGACCTGCCCGGCCAGAACCAGGTGATCATGATCCAGCACGTCCTTCAGGCCCTGCTGAGCGAGCGGATCTCGATCCGCAACCTGCCGCTGATCGTCGAGGCCGTGGCCGAGGCGGCGCGCGGCACCACGAACGTCGGGCAGATCACCGAACACGTGCGCAAGCGCCTGTCGAGCCAGATCTGCCAGGCGCTCAAGGACCCCTCCGGCTACCTGCCCGTCATCACACTCTCCCCGGCCTGGGAGCGGGAGATGACCGACGCGATCCGCGTCTCGGGCGAGGGGCGCAATTTCCTGATGTCGCCGCAGCGCGTGCAGGATTTCGTTCTGGCCGCCCGCAAGGAGATCCAGCCCTACGCGCAGCGCGACGAATGGCCCGCGCTGCTGGTCGGCGCCGAGGCGCGCCCGCATGTGCGCCAGATGCTGGAACGGGTCAGCCCGACGACGCAGGTGCTGTCCCATGCCGAGGTGCATCGCAAGGCCAGCCTGCGCACCGTCGCCACCGTGGGCGGCTAGGGCGGTGGAGCTCTCCGCCGTCCTCGTGGCGCAGCTCGTGCCTTATATCCTCGTCTTCGCGCGGCTGGGCAGCGTGATGATCTTCATGCCCGGCTTCGGCGACACGGCGATCCCGATGCGGATGCGGCTGATGATGGCGCTGGTGATCTCGGTCGCGCTGACGCCGGCCAGTGGCGTTCCGGCGGTGGATCTCGCGCAGCCGATGCTGCTGGTCCCGCTCCTCGCGATCGAGGTGACCGTCGGCCTCTGGATCGGGCTGACCGCGCGCATCCTCTTCTCGGCGCTCGATTTCGCCGGGGCGCAGGTCGCCTATGTCGCGGGGCTGTCGAACGCGCTGGCGCCGCAGACGGGCCAGTTCCAGGGCGCGACGATGATCTCGGGCGTGCTGACGCTGGCGGCCACGGCGATGATCTTCGCCACGGACCTGCACCACCTCATCCTGCGCGCGCTGCTGCTGTCCTACGAGGTCTTTCCCACCGGGCGGCTGATGCCCGGCGATCTGGCGCAGCAGACCGTGCGCGCCGCCTCCGCCAGCTTCTCGATCGGCCTGTCGATCGCCGCGCCCTTCTACGTCATGGGGCTGGTGCTCAACGCGGGGCTGGGGCTGACCGCGCGGATGATGCCGCAGCTGCCGGTCTTCTTCGTGGCAACGCCGGTGCTGATCGTCTCGGGCCTCTTCGTCCTCGTCCTTGCCGCGCCCGCCATGCTCTCGGGCTGGGCCGAGGTCTTCGCCGGCTGGCTCGGACGGCTGAGCTTCTGAGATGGCCCAGCAGGAGGAAGACCAGCAAAGCAAGACCGAAGAGCCGACAGACAAGCGCCTGCGCGACGCGCGAAAGAAGGGCGACGTCCCCTCCTCGCGCGAGGTCGGGACAGCCGCCTGCGTACTCGCGCTGGCGCTCTGCACGGCGCTGGTGCTGCCGCGGATGGCACCGGGCCTCGTCGCGGCGCTCTCGGGGCCTCTGGCCAATGCCGGGCAGCTTTCCGTCGCCACCGGCGGCGCCGGCCTCGAGGATGTCGCCGGCATCTCTGCGGGGCTGGTCCTGCAGGCGGCGCTGGTCTGCGCGCCGCTCTTTCTCGCGCTGATCCTCGCTGCCCTCGCCGCCGTCGCGCTGCAGGGCGAGGTCGTCGTGGCCGCCGAGCGGATCAAGCCCAAGTGGTCCAAGCTCTCGCCCGCGCAGGGGCTCAAGCGGCTCTTCAGCGCCGAGACGCTGGTTGAGTTTCTGAAAAGCCTCGCCAAGGTCGCGATCATCGGCGCCGTCGCCACCTGGGTCACGCGCCGCGTGGTGCTGGGCATGGCCGAGGGCGCGCTTTTCGTGCCGCAGGCGCTGCCCGGTCACATCGGCCGGGCGCTGGCCGCGATGCTGCTGGGCGCCACGGTCCTGCTGGTGCCGCTGGCGCTGGCCGATGTCCTCTGGAAGCGCGCCCAGTGGATGAAGAAGCAGCGCATGTCGCTGCGCGAGATCCGCGTTGAGCACAAGGAAAGCGAGGGCGATCCCATGCTCAAGGCGCGCCGCCGCGACATCGGCCGCGCCCGCGCCCGCCGCCGCATCACTCAGGCCGTGCCGACAGCCAGCGTGATCCTGACCAACCCGACGCATTACGCCGTCGCCCTGCGCTACGAGGTCGGGCGCGATGCCGCGCCGGTCTGCGTCGCCAAGGGCACCGACCGCATGGCCGCGCAGATCCGCGCCCTCGCGCGCGAGAACGCGGTCCCGGTGATCGAGAACCGCCCCCTCGCCCGCGCGCTGCACGCCGCCGTAGAGGAGGGCGAGGTGGTCCCGGCCGAGCACTGGCAGGCCGTGGCCGAGATCATCGGCTACGTCATGGATCTCAAGGCCCGCCGGGATCGCCGCCCGCCTCCGGGCTCGGACCTGCGGCTCGATTGAGGCCCGGCGGCAGAAGCCCCCCCCAATTCATGTTTCCGAAAATACTCCGGGGGTCCGGGGGCTGGCCCCCGGTCCCGAAGCCTCCGCCCGCGCGGCGCCCGTCACTCGATGCGGATGTTCTCCAGCCGCTGATCGCCCGGCATCCGGCCGCGCTCGAAGATGATGCGGCTGATCGCCTGCGCCCGCACGGGGCTCAGCTGCGCGAGGATCGGGGCGGCGTCGCGTTCTACCATGTCGCCTAGCACCATGACCGAAACCTCGAGGTCCAGCTCGTTCATGATCGCTGCCGCCTCGTCGGGCTTCATCGCGCGGTAGAGGTTGACCAGCCGGGCCACGTCGCCCTCGTGCACCGCCTCGATGCGGTCCAGCTGCGCCTCGAGATCGCCGCGCAGCGTCTCGAGACGAGCCGCCTCGATCTCCAGCTGCTCGCGGGCCAGCTCCAGCTCGGCGGCTTCGGCGGCGAGTTGCTGCTGGCGCTCGCCCAGCAGCCCGCGCTCCTGCGTCACGGTCTCGAGCACCGCCTCGGGCAGCGGACAGGCCTCCGGCGCGGTCGCCTGCGCCGTCGCCGCCGCCGTCTCGGGGTCGTCCGCAGAGCCGGCGGCCTCGGCGGCGCGCACGAAGGGCAGGGCCAGAGCCTGCGGCACGGCGCCCGGCCCGAGGCTGGCGCCGGCCTTGAACAGGGCGGCGAGGGCGAGGCCCGAGAGAAGGAGGCGCGCGGGCCTCACGCCTCGATGCTCCGGGTCTTCTCGAAGAACTGCCGCACGAGGTCGGATTTCGGCTCGCCCCGGATCATCTCCTGCGCCGCCTGCGCCCCCCCGCCTGCGGGCAGCGGGGCCGCGGGTGCCGTCGGCGTCGCGATATCACCGTCCGCCGCCGGGGTCTGCGCCGCCTCGGGCACGGCGGCCGCGGGCTCAGGCACGGGGCTGCGCCGGCGCCCCAGCGCCAGCCGGGCGCCGAGGCGGCCCGTGCGCTGCGGGGCAGTCGCCGCGGCCCGCGGCTCCTCCGTCTCGCGCGGGGCCATCCGCCCTGCGGCCTCGCGCAGCGCCGCCGCCGAGACCTGCGACCGGTCGACATCAGCCGAGAAGCGGCCGATCACCGGCTCTAGCGCCGACAGCGCGGCCAGCAGCCGCCGCATGCGCCGGTCCACCAGCGCGGTATAGCCCAGCGTGCCCGCGAGCAGCATGAGGATCACCCCGTCAATCAGCTGTGCCATCGGCTCCGTCCTTTCTCGATGTCTCAGTGCCGTCCATGTCGCCGGTCAGGCGCAAGGCCACCGACCCGTTGCTCTTGCGCCCCATCGCGCCGGTGAACATCTGCCGCCCGCCGCAGGTCAGCATCGCCTCGTGGTCGGTCAGCACACCCAGGTCCAGCACCTGCCCGGCGCGCCAGTTCAGCACCTCGGCCATCGGCAGGCGCACCCGGCAGAGCAGCGCCTGAAGCTGCACCGAGGTCTCGCCCAGCCGGCCCTCCATCTCCTGCCGCCAGCCGCTCTCGCCGCTGAGGCTGCCGCCCAGGAAGGGCTGCGCCAGCAGCGGCCGGATCGTGTCGATGGCGCCGTAGGGGATCATGAAGTGCAGCGGTCCGCCGTGCCCGTCGATCCGCACGTCGATGCGCAGCAGGACCGAGGGGCCGCCGCCGGGCGCCAAAGCGGCGGCCTGCGGGTTGCTCTCGACCTGGCCGATGCTGAACTCGACCGGCGCGATCTGGCTGAAGGCGCGGGTCAGCTCCGCCAGGATCACCGCGCAGAGCCGCATGCCGAAGCGCCGCTCGATCGCGGTGAAGCGACGCGGCACCCACTCCCGCGCCTTGCCGGCGGGCGGGTTGCCGCCCAGCATGAACTCGAGCATCGCGAAGAGAAGCTGCGGCGAGATCGCGGTCAGCATCGGCCCGTCCCAGCCCTCGGCCTCGGTCACGGCGATGAAGCCGGGCGCCGGAAGCGTCGCCATCGCATCGCCGCAGGTCATGTAGCGGGCCTGCTGCAGTGTCACTTCGACCGGCACCCCGACGAAGTTCTTCAGCGCGCTCGACAGCGCGAGGGTATAGCGGTCCGTCGCCACCTCGAGCATCGGCAGCGGCTCGAAGGATTGCGCCGCGGTGCGGATGATCAGCTCTTCGACCGGCTCGCCGGCGGGGGCCGTGGTCTGGGTATTCATGCCGCCCTCACTGGATCACCAGGTCCGCGATCAGGACCTCCTGCACCGTCTCGGTCCCCACAACGGCGCGGGCGCGGCGCAGAAGCTCGGCCCGCAGCCGGGCCAGGCCGGCGCTGCCTTGCAGATCGGCCTCGGTCAGCTGCCGCAGGTAGTCGAGGAAGCTGTCGCGCAGGTAGGGCTGCCGCCCGGGCAGCTGCCCGGCCTCGGGCGCGTCGCCGTCGAAGACCAGCGCGAGGTCCAGCTTGAGAAAGCGGTAGGCGGACTGGCCGTCCAGCGTCGGCGCGGCGATGTTCACGATCATCTCTTCCATCGCCAGCACCTGCGTGCCGCCCTCGCCGCCGTGCGACGCGGCCGGGGCCTCGTCGTGCGGCGCGGGCGCGGCCTCGGCCCCGCCGCCGCCGGCAAAGCTGGTCAGCCCGCCGATGCCGAGCGCGGCCATCAGCCCGCCGGTGCCCGCCAGCAGCGCCAGCGCCAAGGCCAGCAGCGGCAGCGCGAGGCGGCGCAGCAGGGGCCGCCGTGCCGGGCTGGCCCCTGTCTTGGTGGTGCTGGTGGCGCTCTTGCTCATGCGCGCGGAATCCCCTGCGGCTACTGAGGCAGATGTTCCATCACGATAAGAATAAATCAAGGACACTTTCTAACTATACTTGAAATACAAGGATAGCCGTGCTTCCTGTCCGACACATCACGCCGACATGGGGCCAAGGGTGCGGGCAATCATCGACAACCTTCGCAAGCTGGGCGGGCTGAAGCTGGCCGCCCTGGGGGCCACCGGGCTGGGGGTCACCCTCGCGGTGCTGTTCGGGCTGGGCGCGGTGATGCGCGCGGACTGGACGCCGCTCTATTCGGATCTCTCGCCCGCAGCCGCCTCGCAGGTGGTGGCGACGCTCGAGCAGGCGGGCTTCCGTGTCGATCTCGGCGCCGGCGGATCGGTCGTCAGCGTGCCGGCCCCGGATGTCGCGCGGGCGCGCATGGCCCTCGCCGAGCAGGGCCTGCCGAACGAGGGCACCCCGGGCTGGGAGCTCTTCGACGGCGCCTCGGGCCTTGGGATGAACGGCTTCATGCAGCAGGTCACCCGGCTGCGCGCGCTCGAGGGCGAGCTGGCGCGCTCGATCCAGACGATCGACGGGATTGAGGCGGCGCGCGTGCACCTCGTCCTGCCCGAGCGCGAGGCCTTCAGCCGCGAGCGGGCCGAGGCCTCGGCCTCGATCATCCTGCGGGCGCAGACGGGGCGGCAGGTCGGCCGCGCGCAGGCGCAGGCGATTCGCGCGCTCGTCGCCTCCTCCGTCGCCGGCCTCGCCCCGGCGCGGGTGACGGTGCTGTCCGCCAGCGGCGAGACGATCCTGTCCGAGGATGGCGAAAGCGCCGCCGAGATCACCATGCAGACCGTCCGGGCCGGCATCGAAGAGCGCATGGCCGCGCAGGTGCAGCAGATCCTCACCGCCCGCGTCGGCGCCGGCAATGCCCGCGTGCAGGTCAATGTCGACCTGTCGAACGAGCGGCAGGTGATCCGGTCGCAAAGCTACGATCCCGACCAGCAGGTCGTCCGCTCCACCGACACGCGCGAGCGCAACGAGGAGGGGCAGGAGTTCCGGCGCGAGGCCAACGACGTCGGCGGCAACCTTCCCGATGCGCTGGCCGGGGACGAGACGCGGCCCGCCAGCACCAGCACCAGCACCGACAGCGAAGAGCAGGTGCGCTACGAGATCGGCTCTACCCAGACCGAGACGGTGCGCGAGCCCGGCGAGATCGAGCGTGTCTCGGTCGCGGTGCTGGTCAACGGCATCTACGCCGTCGGCGATGGCGGCGCCGTCGCCTATCAGGAGCGTGACGCGGCCGAGCTGGAGCGGCTGGAGGCCCTCGTGCGCTCGGCCATCGGCTTCGACGAGGCGCGGGGCGATCTGGTGCAGGTCGATAGCCTGCGCTTCATGGATTACTCCATGGACGTCGGAGAGCCGGTCGGCCAGGGCCTCGCCGGGGTGCTCTCGGCCAACCTCGGGGCGCTGCTGCGCGGGCTCTTCGCCGTGGCGATCCTCGCGCTCGTGCTGCTGCTGGCGGTGCGGCCGGTGCTGCGCCGCCTGCTGCCCGACCCGGGCATGGCCCAGATCGGCGAGCAGGAGGGTGCCCCCGCGCTGACCGCCGATCCGGCGCAGGACGAGGCGGGGCAGGGCCTGCCGGCGCCCCTCGACGCGGGGCGGCGCGATGCCGGGGCCGATGCCGGGCAGGAGGACGGCCTTTACGATCCGCTGCGCGGCGCGCAGGGCGATTACGTGAACCTTGCGACCGTCACCGGCGAGATCGGGCGCACGCGCCTCGCCGCGCTGGGCGAGCTGGTGCAGGTCGAGCCGGAGCAGAGCCTGCGGGTGCTGCGCGGCTGGCTGTCGCAGGAGGGCTGAGATGGGCGCCCTGTTCCAGCGGGATTTCGACGCCGAGCTGGCCGAGGAGCAGCGCGCCGCCGTGCGCGCCGCCCATGGCGGTATCCTGCCCGAGGAGGTGGAGGCGGCGATCGAGGCCGCGCGCGCCGAGGCGCGGGCCGAGGGGCTGGCGCAGGGCCGCGCCGAGGGCCGGGCCGAGGCCGAGGCCGCCCGCGCCGCCGCCGACAGTGCCGCGCTGCAGGCCCTCGGCCCGCAGCTGACCGACATCGCCGAGGCCGCCGGCGCCCATCGCGCCGCGCTGGAGCGGCAGCTTCTGGGCTATGTCCAGACCATCTGCACCCGCGTTTTCCCCGAGCTGATCGAGCACCGCGCCGAAGCGCGCGCCGCCGCCCGCATCCGCCGCGCGATCACGCTGGCGCTGGGCAGCGGGCAGCTTCGGATCGCGGTGGCGCCGGGCAGCCTCGCGGCGCTGACCCCCTCGATCCGGGCCGTGGCCGAGGCCGAGGGCCTTACGGCCCGGCTTGAGATCGAGGCCGATCCGGCGCTGCGCCCCGGCGCCATCTCGGCGCGCTGGGACGATGGCGTCTTCGACTACAGCTTCGACGCGATCTGCGAGCAGATCCTCGCGTCCCTGCGCCAGATCACCGAGAAGGAGGCCCCGCGTGGCTAGCAACACCCCGACGACAGACCCCTCGCGCACCGCCCCCGCCGGCGAGGAGACCTTTCCCGACCTCGATGCCGCCGCGCCCGAAGGGGCGCAGGACCAGACGGTGATCGAGGCCATGGCCGCCGCGCGGCTGACAGGCGAGGATACCGCGCCGGGGCGCAACATCGACGCGATGCTGAACGTCGCGCTCGACGTGCAGATCGTGCTGGGCCGGGCGCGGATGCCGATTGCCCAGCTGCTGAAGCTGTCGCGCGGCAAGGTGGTCGAGCTCGACAAGAAGATCGGCGAGCCGGTGGACGTCATCATCAACGACCGCCTCGTGGCGCGCGGCGACCTCGTGAAGGTCGGCGAGGGGCGGCTGGGCGTGACCCTGACCGAAATCGTCAAGGACTACGTCGGCGACCGATGAGGCAGCGCGCATCCCTCCCTTTCCTGGCGGCGGGCCTGCTCGTGATCGCCGGGCCGGTCGCCGCGCAGCAGGGGGGCGACCTTCTGGGCGCGCTGAGCGGCGCGCTGGGCGATGCGCCCGCGGGCAGCGACGCGGCGGCCTCGCTCTCGGGGCGGCTGCTGCAGCTGATCGCGCTGATTACCGTGCTCAGCCTCGCGCCGGGTCTGCTGATCGTCACGACCAGCTTCACCCGCTTCGTCATCGTGCTGTCGATCCTGCGCAGCGCCATGGGCCTGAACCAGACGCCGCCGAACATCGTGCTGACGGCGATGGCGCTGTTCCTGACCTTCTTCGTCATGCAGCCGGTCTTCGAGGACGCCTGGGAGGACGGGCTGCAGCCGCTTCTCGACAATGCCATCACCGAGGAGCAGGCGGTTCCCCGCATCGCGGAGCCCTTTCGCCGGTTCATGACCGCCAATACCCGCCCGCGCGACATCGCGCTGTTTCAGGACATCGCCGCCCGCTCCTCGGGGGAGGCGGGGCAGGAGGAGGAGGAGGCCGGGCCGCAGGAGCCGGGCTGGCGCGAGCTGGTGCCCGCCTTCATGATCTCTGAGCTCAGGCGCGCCTTCTCGATCGGTTTCCTGATCTACCTGCCCTTCGTGGCCATCGACCTGATCGTCGCCTCGATCCTGATGGCGGCAGGCATGATGATGCTGCCGCCGGTGCTGATCTCGCTGCCCTTTAAGGTGATCTTCTTCGTTCTGATCGATGGCTGGTACATGCTGGCCGGCAGCCTGCTGGAATCCTACCTGCCCATCGCCGGCGCGGCGGGGGCAGGATGAGCGAGAAGGACGCGCCGATGCCCAAGGATACTTTCGAGGCGGCCGAGGCCGGCTCTGTGCTGCCTGCCCCGTTTGGCGGACGCTCGGGCAGTGCGCGCGCCCGCCGCGAGGCGCGCGCCCTCGCCGGCCCCGAGAAGGCGGCGATCCTGTTCCTCTGCCTCGGCGAGAAGCGGGGCACCGCCCTGATGCAGAAGCTGTCCGAGGCCGATATCCAGACCATCACCCGCGCGATGGCGGGCCTCGGGTCGATCCCGGCCGAGGTCGTCGAGGAGGTGATGGAGGAATTCACCTACCACGTCACCGAGGGCGGCGAGGTCTACGGCTCCTTCGCGGTGGCCGAGGGGATGCTGCGCGGCTTCCTGCCCGAGGCGCAGGTGACGCAGATCATGAACCAGGTCCGCGGCCGGCGGAACGAGAACAGGGGCATGTGGGACCGCTTCTCGGCCCTGAACGAGAGCGTGATCGCGAACTACCTGCGCGGCGAGCACGAGCAGACCGCCGCCGCGATCCTGACGAATGTCGCGCCCGACGTCGCGGCCAAGGTGCTGCCGATGCTGGGCCCCGACAAGATGCAGGAGGTGGCCGAGCGGATGATGACGATGGATGCCGTACCGCTGCACATGATGCGCCAGATCGAAGAGACGCTGCAGCAGGAGGTGATCGGATCGGCCAGCCGTTCGAGCGGCGGCGACACGCAGCAGCGCATGGCCGACCTTTTCAACAAGCTCGACCGCGAGGCCTTCGACAAGATCGCGCCGGTTCTCGAGGAGCGGCATCCCGAACGCTTCTTCGCGATCAAGCAGCGCATGTTCACCTTCGCCGACCTTGCCAAGCTGGACATGCAGGATCTGGCCCGCGTGATGCGCGGGATGGAGGGAAGCATGCTGCCTCTGGCCCTGCGCGGCGCCGAGAAGGAGCTGCGCGACACCTTCCTGGCCGCGCTGCCGGCGCGGACCCGCGACATGCTGCTGGACGAGATGAACACGATGGGCCCCGTGCGCGGGCGCGAGGTTCGGGCGGCGCAGGTGGCGATGGTCGACCTCGCCAAGGACCTGGCCGAGCAGGAGGTGATCCGCCTGCCGCTTGACGACGAAGACGAGCTGATCGAATGAGCCTGCCGCCGATCCTGCCGATCCTGCCGGGGCTTGCCGGGCTGGCGGGGCTGACCGGGCTCGCGGGCGGACGTGCTGCGGGGCAGGGGCAGGGACTGGGTGGCGGGCCTGCCGGCAACCCCGCCGGCGGGGGCTTCTCTGCCGGGAGTGCTGCCGCCGGGGCCGCCGCCTCCGCGCCGGTCGAGGCGGCGCTGAGGCTCGTCGGGCAGGTGCCCGCGGCGCATCCCGCGAGGGGGAGCTGGGTCCCCGCGACGGTCACCGCGCCGGCGGCAGGCGGCCTCGTCACGCTGGAGGCGGCGGGGGCCGAGATCGTGCTGCGCGGCGCTGCCGGTCCGTTGATGCCGGCGCTGGCCGCCGGCGCCAGCCTGCGCCTGCGGCTGGACGGCGGCACCGCGCGCCTGCGGGTGGCCCCCGAGGCGCCCGCCGGATCGGCGCCACAGCCCGCCCAGTCCATGGCGCCGCCGCGCGGCGGTCTCTCGGGGCTCGCCGCGCTCGCCATGGCGACCGAGAGCCTGCGACAGGGGCAGGGGGCCGCGGCCCTGCGCCGGACGGCAGAGCCCGCGGCGCCCGCCCCCGCGGCCCAGGCCGCAGGGGGCGCCGCGGCCGGGCTGATGCCCCTGGCCGCCGTTCAGGCGGTGCTTCTGCATCTTCTGCCGCTGCATCAGGCCGCGCCGCTGCGCCGGCTGGCGCGCGGTCGTCCGGACCCGCGCCGGGAAGGCGAGGATGCGCCGCCGGAGGACCAAGGCCGGCGCGACCCCTCGACCCCCGAGCGCGAGCCCGATGCGCAAGACACCGCGCCGCCGGAGGCGATTCTCTTCGACCTGGGGGGCGTTCCGCACCAGGCCGAGATGCGCCAGCAGGCGGAACCCGAGCCGCGCATCCTGATCGAGACCGAGCTTGCCGCCTGCGGCCGCGTCCGCCTGACCGCCGAGCCCGCGCCGGGCGGCGCCGTCGCCCTGCATTGCCGCAGCGAGCGCCCCGTTCCCGATGCCGACTGGGAAGAACTGACCACGATGGCCCGCGCCCGCGCCGGCGCCGCCGGGGTGGCGCTGGTGCTGTCGCGCAGCACCGGGCCGCTCGACCCGGCGGCGGGCTGACCCGGGCGCCTTGCCGCCACTGGCCGCTTCGCTAGAGTGCGCGCAACGAAAGGCCCCCTCCCCATGCCCGCTCCCGAGACGACCCCCGCCGAGACTGCCCCGCGGCGGGACCAGCCGCTGAAGGGCATCTTTCTCAAGGTTCTCTCGGTCTGCATCTTCGTGTGCATGGCGAGCCTGATCAAGGCGACCTCGGGCCATGTGCCGCCGGGCCAGGCGGTCTTCTTCCGCTCCTTCTTCGCGGCGCCGGTGATCCTTGTGTGGCTGCTGATGCTGGGCCAGCTGCGCCACGGCCTCGAGACGGCGGCACCGATGAGCCACCTCTGGCGCGGGATCGTCGGCACGACGGCCATGGCCTTCAACTTTGCCGCCCTTGGCCTGCTGCCGCTGCCCGAGGTGACGGCGATCGGCTATGCCGCGCCGCTGCTGGTGGTGGTGCTGGCGGCGATGTTCCTCGCCGAGAAGGTGCGCCTGTTCCGGCTGTCGATGGTGGCCCTTGGCCTTGTCGGCGTGATGATCGTCCTGTCGCCGCGCCTCTCGCTGGGCGCCGGGCCGATCCAGCCGACCGAGGCGCTGGGCGCCGTCGTCGCGCTGGCCGGCGCGATCTGCGCCGCGCTGGCGCAGGTCTTCGTGCGCCGCATGACCGAGACGGAAAGCACCGCCGCCATCGTCTTCTGGTTCTCGATCACCGCGACGATGCTCTCACTGCTGACGCTGCCCTTCGGCTGGGTCTGGCCGACGCCGGCCGAGGCCGCGATGCTGGTCATGGCCGGGATCAGCGGCGGAATCGCGCAGATCCTGATGACCTCGAGCTATCGCTATGCCGATGCCTCGGTCATCGCGCCCTTCGACTACGTCTCGATGCTGCTGGCCATCGTGATCGGCTACCTCGTCTTCTCCGAGGTGCCGACCGGGCCGATGCTGGTGGGGGCGGCGATCATCATCACCGCCGGCGTGCTGATCATCCTGCGCGAGCGCTGGCTGGCCCTGCCGCGCGGCCGCGCCCGCAAGGCGATGACCTGGAACGGCTAGAGGACGCGGGGCCTCTGCCCCTCGACCGGGTCGGGAATGCGGTCGCTGACGATCTCTTCGCGGACCTGGCCCCAGGCGGTCATCGTGAAGACCGCCGTGCCGCCGACGATATTGCCCGCCAGCACCGGCAGCCAGAAGCCGAAGGCGGCATGCATCCAGCCCAGCTCTCCGCGGATCAGCAGGAATACCATCTCGACCGTGCCGGCGATGATATGGGTGAAATCCCCCGCCGCGATCAGCCAGGTGAAGAGCATGATGATCCAGAAGGCCTCATGCTCGCCCGATGACAGCATCCAGACCAGCGCGGCGATCAGGATGCCCGCCGGGATTCCCTTGACGAAGCTCATCGTGGCGCCGGTCCCCGTGGCGTGATCCGAGATCGCCGCCATGGCCGAGACGACCTCGGGTGCCAGCGCCGGCGTCAGCGCGAAGAAGGCCGCCGCGATGGCGCAGCCGACGGCATTGGCCACCAGCACGGTCAGCCAGAGCCGCGCGACGTAATAGGCCATCTTCGGCCTCGGCCGGGTCAGCAGCGGCAGGACGGTGGTGATGACGTTCTCGGTGAACAGCTGCATCCGGCTGAGGATCACCAGCAGGAAGCCGATGCTGTAGCCCAGGTTCTCGACCAGCGGGCGCCAGGTGGCGTCGGGCAGGTAGGCGCGGAAGATCGATTCGCCCAGCACCGAGGCCGAGATCAGCATCCCCGCCGCGATGCCCGAGAAGATCAGCGACCGCCAGGGCCGCTTCAGCTCTTCCTCGCCCTGCCGCAGCACGACGTGGTAGACCAGCCGCGCCGTCAGGTGAGAGGCCTGATCGACGGCCTTGTCCTCGGCCTCGTCCCGCACCTTGACCGAAGAGGGGGCCTCCTCCTCGGACAGGTCGTCATCGCTGCCGGTGCCGGGGGCCTGCCGCGGCCTGTCATCTTGATCTGTCATGTCCCCCAGATGCCGCGTTGCCGCCGCAGATCAAGGGCGATCGTGCAGGGCAGCCCGGCTCAGCCCCGCGACAGCCTCTGGTCCAGCCGGTCGAGGTGGGCCGTCATCAGCGCCTCGGCGCGGGGCGCGCTGGCGGCCTCGGCGTAGCAGCGCATCTCGGGCGCATTGCCCGAGGGGCGCAGATGCACCACCTCGCCGCTTTCGAACAGCACCCGCAGCCCGTCCGTCAGGTCGAGCGCCTGTTCCGGCGCCCCGGTCTCGAAGAAGGCCGCCCGCGCCTCCGGCTCTGCCTCGAGCGCGGCGATAAGGGCGGCGGCGGCCTGCGTGTCGATGCCGGTGACCCGGCCCGAGGCGGTGAAGCGCGCGGGCAGGGCGGCGGCCAGCTGCGCCAGGCTCTGCCCCGCCGCGCGGGCGGCGGCGAGGGGCGCGATCAGCGGCAGCAGCGCATCGCGCGTCATCAGCGGCGGCAGCGGCCCGGCGGGGCCCTGCGCCTCGAACCCGAGGAGGAAGCCGCCGTTCGCCTCGTAGCCCGCGACGCGGGCCTGCGGGTCGTCCCGCAGCGCCGCCTCCATCCCGGCGATGACATGGGGCGAGCCGATGCGCGTGCGGGTCACCGCGAAATCGCCCATCGCCTCGACCAGCGTGTTCGAGGAGACCGGCGTGACGAGGGCCTTCGCCCCCAGCATCCGCGCCGTCAGCGGCCCCAGCACGTCGCCCGGCAGCACCTGCCCGGCGCCATCCGCCAGCAGCGGCCTGTCGCCGTCGCCATCGGTCGAGACCACGGCATCAAGGCCATGCTGCGCCGTCCAGGCGGGAAGCAGGTCGCGCAGCGCCGGGTCCACCGCCTCGGTGTCGACGGGCACGAAGACCTCGGACCGCGCCAAGGGCACGCAAACCGCCCCCAGCGCCTGCAGCACCTCGGCCAGCAGGTCCCGCGCGACGGAGCTGTGCTGGTAGACGCCGATCCGCAGCCCCTCCAGCGCCCGCGGGCCGAAGGCCTCGGTATAGCGCGTCGCATAGGCGGCGCCGCAGCCGGGGTCCTCCTGCAGGGGGCCGGTCGTGCCGCCCCCGGTTTCGGCCTGTTCCAGCGCGGCGAGGATCGCGGCCTCGTCGCTCTTGGCGATCTCGCCGGTCGGCAGGTAGAACTTCAGCCCGTTGCGGTCGTCCGGGATATGGCTGCCGGTGACCATGATCGCCGCCTGCCCCCGCCCCATCGCCGCCAGCGCCAGCGCCGGGGTCGGCACGGCGCCGCAATCGGTGGCCTCGAGGCCCGCCTCGCGCACCGCCGCGAGAACAGTCTGGCCGATCCTCGGGGAACTGGCGCGCAGGTCGCGCCCGACATGGACCCCGCCGCCATGCGGGCAGGCGGCGAGGAAGGCCCGCACATGCGCGGCGACAAGCGCGTCCGTCAGCTCGGTGACAAGGCCGCGCAACCCGCTGGTGCCGAATTTCGGGGGCATGATCACTCCTTCGGGGCCGCGTCCATCGGTGTGACCCTAGCGCCGGGCGTGGCCGCGGGGCAAGGCGGCGCGGGACGCAAGACACTGACGCACCTGCGCTCCTTGACTTCCCGCGGCGGCTCCCGCCGACTGGGGGGGCCCCTTTGCGGGGGCGCCGACACAACGCGCGAGGGCCCATGACCCAGATCACCCCCGTCATCCTCAGCGGCGGCTCCGGCACCCGCCTCTGGCCGCTGTCGCGCAAGAGCTACCCCAAGCAGTTCGCGCGCCTGATCGGCGAGGAGAGCCTGTTCCAGTCCTGCGCCCGGCGCCTCTCGGGCGAGGGCGCGGATGGGCTGCGGTTCACCCCGCCGGCGATCGTGACCGGCGCCGATTTCCGCTTCATCGTGACCGAGCAGCTGCAGGAGGTGGGCGTCGATCCCGGCCCCGTGGTGATCGAGCCCGAGGCGAAGAACACCGCCCCCGCCGTGCTGGCCGCCGCTCTGCATGCGCAGGCGCAGGACCCCGAGGCGGTGCTGCTGGTCGCGCCCTCGGACCACCTGATCCCGGATGCGGCGGCGTTCCGCGCCGCCGTGGCGCAGGGGATGCAGGCCGTGACCGAGGGGCGTCTGGTGACCTTCGGCATCCGTCCCGACCGCCCCGAGACGGGCTACGGCTACCTGCACCTCGCCCAGGCCCCGGACGGCAGCGGCGGCCCCGTCCCGCTCGAGGCCTTCGTCGAGAAGCCGGCCCTGGCCGAGGCCGAGAGGATGCTGGCCGATGGCGCCTATCGCTGGAACGCCGGGATCTTCCTCTTCGCGGCAAAGGACATCGTCGCGGCCTTCGACCGGCATGCCCCCGCCATCGTGGCCCCGGTGCGCGCGGCGCTCGAGGCGGCGCAGCACGACCTGGGCTTTCTGAGGCTGGCCCCCGGCCCCTGGGCCCGTCTGCCGGACGACTCCATCGACTACGCGGTGATGGAAAAGGCCGAGGCGCTCTCGGTCGTGCCCTTCGACGGCGCCTGGTCGGACCTGGGCAGCTGGGAGGCCGTGCTGCGCGAGACGGCGCCAGAGGCGGGCGGCACCGCCACGAGCGGCAGCGCGCTGGCCATCGACTGCCGCAACACCCTCCTGCGCAGCGAGGATCCGGAGGTGGAGCTGGTCGGCATCGGCCTCGACGGCATCTTCGCCGTGGCGATGCCCGACGCGGTGCTCGTCGCGCGCCTCGACCGGGCTCAGGACGTGAAACAGGCGGTGACGGCGCTGAAGGCGCGCGGTGCCCGGCAGGCCGAGGCCTTTGCCATGGATCACCGCCCCTGGGGCCATTACGAGACGCTGGCCCTCTCGGACCGCTTCCAGGTCAAGCGCATCGTGGTCAAGCCCGGCGCCGCCCTCAGCCTGCAAAGCCACCACCACCGGTCAGAGCACTGGATCGTCGTCGCCGGCACCGCCCGCGTCACCGTCGACGGCACCGTGCAGCTGGTGACCGAGAACCAGTCCATCTACGTGCCCTTGGGCTCGGTCCACCGGATGGAGAATCCCGGCAAGGTGCCGATGGTGCTGATCGAGGTGCAGACCGGCAGCTACCTCGGCGAGGACGACATCATCCGCTACGAGGACGTCTATGCCCGGGGCCAGGGCGCAAAGGGCTGAAGCCGCGCCCCCTTCTTCTCTTTGAAAATATCCCGGGGGAGAGGCCGCAGGCCTCGGGGGCAGCGCCCCCCGCGCCGCCCCCGCCCGCGCGCCAACTGGCCTTAGCCCCAGCGCCCCACGGCCATGGCGCGGTATGTCGCCCCCGTGCCCTGCGTCGTCGCGGCGAAGCCCTGGATCAGGGCCGAGACACCCGCATCGGCACCGGGCCGGGCATTGGCCCAATGCCCCGCCGCGCCGCTACAGTGAACCTGCAGCGCAGGCGCGGCGATGAAGGCGCGCGGAAAGGTCCAGGTGATCTCGGGCGCGGTGAAGAGGGCCCCGAGCGGCTGGTCCGCCGCCGAAGCGCTCAGCGCGGGCGAGAGGCAGATCTGCGTCCCGTCGGCCAGCCGCAGCCAGGCGCCATCCGCGCTCTCCCCCCGGTCCAGCAGGGCGCCGGTGGCGGCGCCTGCGTCCAGAGAGACGGCGCCGAGCACGTTGCCGCTATGATAGGCGGTCGCCCCACCGATGGTCAGGCCGGGGCCGAAGGCCGCGGCGCCGCTCGCGCCGTCGAAGGCGACGCCCTGCGACCAGTCCGCGCCATCGGCCGAGACCTTGATCGCGAAGGCGTCGCTGCCGGCGGTGCCCATCTCGGCCCGGCCGGACCAGCCGGTCTGGAACAGAAGGCTCGCGGTATCGCCCGGCGCGGCCTTGTTCAGCTTCAGCTGGTGGCCCGCGCCCTCATGCGTCAGCAGCGTCGCATCGGCGGCGACGGCCAGCCTGTTGGTGGCATCGGCATCGGTGTTCAGCCCCAGCATCTCCTGCCGCGCCGCGCCGCCGCCGGTGCCCGTGCTGCCGGCCACCGACCAGGTGCCGGCGCCGAAGACCAGCGCCGCATCCTCGGCCAGGCAGCGCAGCTGCCAGCCCGGCGCGGGCCGCAGGAACAGCCAGCCGCCGTTCGAGAAGACGGCGACAGCGCCGTCCTGCCCGGTCCAGGCGCCGGCCGCGCCCGCAGCGACGATATGGCGCTGGCCGGGGGCGGGTTCGGCGGGCGGCGCCGTGCGATCCCGGTCCTGCACGACGGGCATCACCAGCGCGTCCAGCCGCTCCAGCGCCTCGTTGTGGGTGACGTGTTTCTGGGCCTGCGCCGGCTGGAGGACGGGCAGGCCGAGATTGGCGGTGGTGTCGGGCATCGGCGACCTCGCGAGGTGAATGACATCCCCCGCAGCCTGCCGACCTGGCCCTAAGGCGGGCTGACGGCGCCGAACGCGCCGCCGCCCGCCCGCGCAACGCCCCTAGCTGCGCACGAGCTTTTCGTAGGCCTCGGCGATGTCGCGGGTCATCTGCCCGACCTCGAAGCTGTAGTCGCCGATCTGCCCGACGGGGGTGACCTCGGCGGCGGTGCCGGTCAGCCAGCACTGCTCGAAGCCTTCCAGCTCCTCGGGCATGATGTGCCGCTCGTGCACCGTCACGCCGCGCTCGTGCAGCATCTGCAGCACGGTCTGCCGGGTCAGCCCGTTGAGGAAGCAGTCGGCGGTAGGGGTATGAACCTCGCCGTCCTTGACGAAGAAGATGTTCGCCCCCGTCGCCTCGGCGACATAGCCGCGGTAGTCGAACATCATCGCGTCCGAGCATCCCTTGGCCTCGGCGGCGTGCTTGGACATGGTGCAGATCATGTAAAGCCCGGCGGCCTTGGCCTGGCTGGGGATCGTCTCGGGCGAGGGGCGTTTCCACTTCGAGATGTCGAGCTTGGCGCCCTTCATCTTGGCATCGCCGTAGTAGTTCCCCCATTGCCAGCCGGCGACGACCAGCCGCACCGGGTTGCGCGCGGCCGAGACGCCCATGTCCTGGCCCGAGCCGCGGAAGGCGACGGCGCGGACATAGGCATCGGTCCAGCCGTTCGCCTTGAGCATGTCGTCCTTGGCGGCGTCGATCTCCTCGGCGGTATAGGGCAGCTCCATGTCGATCAGCTCGGCCGAGCGGATCAGCCGCTGGCTGTGCTCGTGCCCCTTGAAGATCGTGCCATTGTAGCAGCGCTCTCCTTCGAAGACGGAGCTGGCGTAGTGCAGACCATGGGTCAGCACATGGACCTTGGCCTCGCGCCAGTCCACCAGCGTGCCGTCCATCCAGATCGTGCCGTCGCGGTCATCAAAGGCTCCGTCCATCGAAGCACCCCTTTTCATTTGCGATGCTTGCGCTGCAATGTCCGATGTGGACATATTGTTGCGCAAATTCGGCGCCTGACGTAGCAGCGCGCTACTGGACAGTCAACAGCCCTGACGTATTCTGCGGCGGGGCCGGCAAGCAGTCGCAAGGGGGGCATGATGGGCGAGACGACGCGCGGCGGGCAGGCGCTGCTGTTCCTGACGGACGAGCAGCTGCGCCGCGGCATCGAGGCGATGTATTTCGCCTACCGCGGCTTCACCGCCGATCCCGACCGCATCCTCGAGGAGCGGGGGCTGGGCCGGGCGCATCACCGCGCGATCCATTTCATCCACCGCAGCCCCGGCGCCACGGTCGGCACCTTGCTGACGCTTCTGGGCGTGACCAAGCAGTCGCTGAACCGCGTGCTGCGCACGCTGGTCGAGGAGGGGCTCGTGGTGCAGCGCATCGGCACCAGCGACCGCCGCGAGCGGCGGCTGCACCTGACGCCCGAGGGCGAGGCGCTGGAACGCGCGCTCTCGGATGCGCAGCGCGAGCGGCTGCGCGCGGCCTACCGGCGCGCCGGCCCGGCCGCCGTCGCAGGCTTTCGCGAGGTGCTCGAGGCGATGATGGACCCGGAGTTGCGGCACCACTACGATGTCACTGCCCGCAAGGGAGAGCCCTAGGAGCCGCTGATGGACAGGCCGCATCTTCTGGTCGTCGACGACGATTCGCGCCTGCGCGAGCTACTGCGCAAGTTCCTGCGCCGCGAGGGCTACCTCGTCACGGCGGCGCGCGACGCGGCGCAGGCGCGGCGCCTGCTGGCCGGACTGGAGTTCGACCTGATCGTGCTGGACGTGATGATGCCGGGCGAGGACGGCATCAGCTTCTGCCGCGCCCTGCGCGAGGAGCGGGGCCTGACCCTGCCGGTGCTGCTGCTGACCGCGCGCAGCGAGACGCAGGACCGAATCTCCGGTCTCGAGGCGGGGGCCGACGATTACCTGCCCAAGCCCTTCGATCCCAAGGAGCTGGTGCTGCGCATCAATGCCATCCTGCGCCGCCTGCCGCCCGCAGAGGCGCAGGCCGCGCGCCCCAGCGTGCTGCACCTTGGCGCGATCCGCTACGAGATCGAGCGCGGCGAGATGTGGCAGGGCGATATGCCGGTGCGGCTGACGGCGACCGAAAGCGCCCTGATGCGCATCTTCTCTGCCCGCCCCGGAGAGCCGGTCAGCCGCGCCGAACTGACGCGGGAGCTGGGACGAGAGGCCGGCCGCGAGGGCGAGATGCAGGAACGCGCCGTTGACGTGCAGATCACCCGCCTGCGCCGCAAGTTCGAGGCCGATCCCCGCCAGCCGCGCTACCTGCAGACCATCCGCGGCGCGGGCTACATGCTCGCGCCGGACTAGGGCGGGGCCCACCGGACAAGAAAAAGCCCCCGCAGGGCGATCCTGCGGGGGCCAAGTCTTCGTCAAATCGAAGATCGGGGCTTATTGCCACCAGCCTTCGTCGACGCTCGGCAGCTCTTCGAGCTGCTCTTCGTTGTAGCGCGTGATCAGCGCGTAGCCGTCATCCGAAGGCGTCAGGTCAACGTCGGTCAGGTTCAGCAGAACGTGCTTGTCGCCGATGTCGAGAAAGCCGCCGACTTCGACCACGACGCCTTGCAGCGAACCGGACTGGTCAAGGACAACATCCTCAATCTCACCGATCTGGTTCCAGTCGGCGCCGACGCCGTCATAGCCCGACCAGCCCCAAGCGTAATCGCCTTCCGGCGCGCCCCAGGAGCCTTCGTCATAGGCCTCGTTCGTGGTGTAGACGGGGCTGCCCGTCATGTCGCGGGTGCGGATCAGTTGATCCCACTGCGGCGTCTCGTAACCGGTATCGGACATCGTGTCCTGAGCGATCGCGGGGGTGGTGGACGCCATCAGGGCTGCGGCAAGAATTGCACCAGTCGTTTTCATGGTCTTTCCTCCAAAGTCGTTGTTGCCAACCCAAGGCGTGGCAGCGGAAATCGTTCCTGAAAAACCGGCTGGGCGAGCAGGCGCGGCGCTGCGGCAAGGCCATGCGCCGTCAGGACGGGGCTTGTCCTCGACCAGTCTTTTGGTCTTCCTCGCGGGCATGGTCACAGCCCTCATCACCCATTCCGCCTGCCTTGGACACGATACGCCGCCGGGCCACCCCGAGCGCGTCGAACGGCTGCGCACGGTGCTCGCCGTGCTCGACGGCATGGATCTCCAGCGGCACGAGGCGCCGATGGCGGCCGAGGCCGATATCCTGCGCGTCCATCCCGAAAGCCACCTGCGCGCCCTGCGCGAGGCCGCGCCGGAGGAGGGGCTGGTGGCGCTGGACGGCGACACCTTCCTCTCGCCCGGCAGCCTCGAGGCCGCCTGGCGCTGCGTCGGCGCCGCGCTGAAGGGGGTGGACCTCGTGCTGGGCGGGCAGGCGCAGACAGCCTTTGCCGCCGTGCGCCCGCCGGGCCACCACGCGGAACGCGAGACGGCGATGGGCTTCTGCCTGTTCGGCACCGTCGCGGCGGCGGCGAAATACGCGCTGGATCACCACGGTTTGGCCCGTGTCGCGATCCTCGATTTCGACGTGCACCACGGCAACGGCACGCAGGACCTTGTCGAGGACGATCCCCGCATCCTCTTCTGTTCGTCCCATCAGGCGCCGCTGTTTCCCGGCACCGGCGCCGCGCATGAGACCGGCGCGGATGACAACGTGGTGAACGTGCCGCTGCCCGCGGGCACCGACTGGCCGACCCTGCGCCGCGCCTGGAACCGCACGATCCTGCCCCGGGTCGAGGCCTTTGCCCCCGAAATGATCTTCATTTCCGCCGGTTTCGACTGTCACCGAGCCGACCCGCTGGGCGGCATGACGCTGGAGGCGGCGGACTTCGGCCTGCTGACGGAGCGGATCATGGAGGTGGCAGAGGAGTGTTGCGGCGGGCGCGTCGTCTCCGTACTTGAGGGCGGATACGATCTCGCGGCCCTCGCCGCCGGGGTCGCGGAGCATGTGAACGTGCTGAAAGGTGGGGCATGAGCGAGACGCAGAAACCCGTCGAGGAAATGAGCTTCGAAGAGGCGATCCGCGAGCTTGAGACCGTGGTCGGCCAGCTCGAGCGCGGCGACGTGGCGCTGGAGCAGTCAATCGCGCTCTATGAGCGCGGCGCCAAGCTGAAGACGCGCTGCGAGACGAAGCTCGCCGAGGCCGAGGAAAAGGTCGCCAAGATCACGCTCGACGCCAGCGGCCAGCCGCAGGGCACCGCCCCGCTCGAGGGCTGAGGGCATGTCCGCGCTCGACGACGGCCTTGCCCGCGCCCGCGCCATCGCGGAAGAGGCGCTGCCCGAACGGGGCGAGCGCCTTGGCCCGCTGGCCGCGCCGATGGGCTATGCCATCGAGGGCGGCAAGGCGCTGCGCGGCTTCCTCGTGCTGGAAGGCGCGCGGCTGCACGGGCTGGACGAGGGCGCGGTGCGCGGCGCGGTTCAGGCCGCCGAATGCCTGCACGCCTATTCTCTGGTGCATGACGATCTGCCCAGCATGGACGACGACGACCTGCGGCGCGGCCGCCCGACCCTGCACCGGCAGTGGGACGAGGCGACGGCGATCCTGGCCGGCGACGGGCTGCAGGCCCTGTCCTTCGAGCTTCTGGCCGGGCTGGACCTGCCGCCAAGCCGCGTCGTCGCGCTGATCCGCGGCTTCGCCAGTGCCGTCGGCGCCGAGGGGATGGTTCTGGGCCAGGCGATGGATATCGCCGCCGAGACGGCCGAGGCGCCGCTGACGCTGGAGGAGATCACCGACCTTCAGGCCAAAAAGACCGGCGCGCTGATCCGCTGGTCCGCCGGGGCGGGCGCCGTGATGGCGGGCGCCGACGACGGCCCGCTCGACACTTATGGCCGGGCGCTGGGCATGGCCTTCCAGATCGCCGACGACCTGCTCGACGTGACCGGCGATGCCGGCACGGTGGGCAAGGCCACGGGCAAGGATGCCGATGCCGGCAAGGCCACCTTCGTCTCGCTTCTGGGGCTGAAGGCGGCGCAGGCGCGCGCGAGCGCCCTTGTCGAAGAGGCCTGCGACGCGCTCTCGCCCTACGGGCCGGACGCGGAAACCCTGCGCGATGCCGCGCGTTTCGTCATTTCACGCAAGCGTTAGGTACCGCATGAGCAGACCCAGCACGCCGCTTCTCGACCGCATCCGGACCCCCGCCGATATGGCAGAGCTGTCCGATAGTGACCTGCGGCACCTTGCCGACGAGTTGCGGGCCGAGACGATCAGCGCCGTCAGCGAAACCGGCGGCCATCTGGGCGCGGGCCTCGGCGTGATCGAACTGACGGTAGCGCTGCATGCGATCTTCGACGCGCCGCGCGACCGGCTGATCTGGGACGTCAGCCACCAGGCCTATCCGCACAAGATCCTGACCGGCCGCCGGGACCGCATCCGCACCCTGCGGCAGGAGGGCGGTCTGTCCGGCTTCACCAAGCGGGCGGAAAGCGTCTTCGACCCCTTCGGCGCGGCCCATAGCTCCACCTCGATTTCGGCGGCGCTGGGCTATGCCGCGGCGCGCGACCTTGGCGGGCGCGGCATCGACGACGCGGGTATCGGCGATTGCATCGCGGTGATCGGCGACGGCGCGATGAGCGCGGGCATGGCCTACGAGGCGATGAACAACGCAGGCCACCTCGACAAGCGCCTGATCGTCATCCTCAACGACAACGAGATGAGCATCGCGCCGCCAGTGGGGGCGATGTCCTCCTACCTCTCGCGGCTCTATGCCGGGGCGCCGTTCCAGGAGCTGAAGTCCGCCGCCAAGGAAGCCGTCAACTTCCTGCCCGGCCCCTTCCGCGAGGGGGCGAAGCGGGCGAAGGACGTGCTCAAGCACATGGCCGTCGGCGGCACCCTCTTCGAGGAGCTGGGCTTTTCCTACGTCGGCCCGATCGACGGGCACGACATGGAGCAGCTTCTGGCGGTGCTGCGCACGGTGAAGTCCCGCGCCGACGGGCCGGTTCTGATCCATGCGATCACCAAGAAGGGCAAGGGCTACGCCCCCGCCGAATCCGCCGCCGACCGCGGCCATGCGACGACCAAGTTCGACGCGGTGACCGGCGAGAAGTCCAAGGCCAAGAGCAACGCGCCCTCCTATACCTCGGTCTTCGCCAAGGCGCTGACGGGGCTGGCCGAAGAGGACAAGCGCATCTGCGCGGTGACCGCCGCCATGCCCGACGGCACCGGCCTTTCGGGCTTTCTCGAGCGCTTCGCCGACCGCGGCTTCGACGTCGGTATCGCCGAGCAGCATGCGGTGACCTTTGCCGCGGGCCTCGCGGCGGGGGGAATGCGGCCCTTCTGCGCGCTTTATTCCACCTTCCTGCAGCGCGGTTACGACCAGGTCGTGCACGACGTGGCGATTCAGCGGCTGCCGGTGCGCTTCGCCATCGACCGCGCGGGCCTTGTCGGGGCGGACGGGGCGACCCATGCCGGCGCATTCGACGTGGCGTATCTGTCCAATTTGCCCGGCTTTGTCGTGATGGCCGCCGCCGACGAGGCGGAGCTGGTGCGCATGGTGGCCACCGCCGCCGCGCATGACGAGGGGCCGATCGCCTTCCGCTTTCCGCGCGGCGAGGGCGTGGGCGTCGAGATGCCCGCCGATCCGCAACCGCTGGAGATCGGCAAGGGCCGCATCGTGCGCGAAGGGCGGGGCGTTGCCCTGCTGAGCCTTGGCACCCGGCTGCAACCGGCGCTGAAGGCCGCCGAGGCGCTGGCCGCGCGCGGGATCGAGGCGACGGTGGCCGATGCGCGCTTTGCCAAGCCGCTGGACCGCGAGATGATCCTGGGGCTGGCGCGCGATCACGACGCGCTGATCACCATCGAGGAAGGCGCGGTCGGCGGCTTCGGCAGCCATGTCGCGCAGCTTCTCGCGGACGAAGGCGCCTTCGACGCGGGGCTGAAGTTCCGCATGATGACGCTGCCCGACAGCTTCATCGACCAGGCCTCGATGGAGGCGATGTACCGCGTCGCCAAGCTGGGCGCCGAGGATATCGAGGCCAAGGCCCTCGAAGTGCTGGACGTCGCCGCGATCGAGCGCCGGGCCTGAGGGGGCCGGCCTCGGGGGGCATCGAGCCCCCGCTCGGCCGGCCCGCCGCTGACGCGGCGGCGCGCGCTGCACGGGGCATTCCCCAGAGGGCCCTCGCCGCGCTAGACTGGCGCCCAAGGGAGGACGAGATGACATCATTGCCCGCGACCGCCACGCAGATGGCCCTGCATCACGCCCGCAATGCCGGCACCGCGCTGGAGCCGGCGATGTTCGAGGGTCATGCCGTCAACCGCAGCGCTGCCGAGAAGCGCGCGGCCCAGCTGACGACCCGGCGCAGCGTGAAGAAGGCGCACCAGGCGGCCTGGCTGGTCAATGCGATCCGCTGCATCGACCTGACCACCCTTGCGGGCGACGACACCGCCGGCCGCGTCCGCCGCCTTTGCGCCAAGGCGCGCCAGCCGATCCGCCCCGATATCGCCGAGGCGCTGGGCGTCACGGTCACCACCGGCGCCGTCTGCGTCTACCCGACCATGGTGCCCCATGCCGTCGAGGCGCTGGAGGGAACGGGCATCCCCGTCGCCTCTGTCGCCACCGGCTTTCCCGCCGGGCTGATGCCGCTTCCCCTGCGCCTCGAGGAGATCCGCTGGGCGGTGCAGCAGGGCGCGCAGGAGATCGACATCGTCATCACCCGCGAGCACGTGCTGACCGGCAACTGGCCGGCGCTTTACGACGAGGTAAAGGCGATGCGCGAGGCCTGCGGCGACGCCCACCTCAAGGCGATCCTCGCCACCGGCGATCTGGCGACGCTGGGCAATGTCTATGCCGCGAGCATGGTGGCGATGCAGGCGGGCGCCGATTTCATCAAGACCTCGACCGGCAAGGAGGGGGTGAACGCCACGCTTCCCGTCTCGCTGACCATGGTGCGGGCGCTGCGCGACTATGGCGCCATCACCGGCGAGCGCATCGGCTTCAAGCCGGCGGGCGGGATGAAGACGGCGAAGGATGCCATCGCCTGGCAGATCCTGATGCGCGAGGAGCTGGGGCGAGACTGGCTGGAGCCGGATCTCTTCCGCCTCGGCGCCTCGTCAATGCTGGGCGATATCGAGCGGCAGCTCGAGCATCACGTCACCGGGCGCTACGCCGCCGCCCATCGCCACGCGCCAAGCTGAGGGGGCAGGCATGACCGAGATCACCGATATCCTGAAGACGATGGAGTATGGCATGGCGCCCGAGGACAGCAGCGCCGTGCGGGATTGGCTTGCGCGGCACGAGGCGGGCTTCGGCCACTTCATCGGCGGCAGCATGACAGCGCCGGGCGAGACATTCGAGGTCACGGCCCCGGCCAGCGGCGATGTGCTGGCGCGCGTCACGCAGGGCACGCAGGCCGACGTCGAGGCCGCCGTGGCGGCGGCGCGCAAGGCGCAGCCGGGCTGGGTCGGGCTTTCGGGGCACGAGCGGGCGCGACACCTTTACGCGCTGGCGAGGCACGTCCAGCAGCACGCGCGCTTTTTCGCGGTGCTCGAAAGCCTCGATAACGGCAAGCCGATCCGCGAGAGCCGGGATGTCGATGTCCCCCTCGTCGCGCGGCACTTCTACCACCATGCCGGCTGGGCCGAGCTGATGGAGACCGAATTCCCCGGTGCCGCCCCTCATGGCGTCTGCGGCCAGATCATCCCATGGAACTTCCCGCTGCTGATGCTGGCCTGGAAGGTCGCACCGGCGCTGGCGGCGGGCAACACGGTCGTGCTGAAACCGGCGGAATACACGCCGCTGACGGCGCTGGCCTTTGCCGAGATCGCGCGCGAATGCGGGCTGCCCAAGGGCGTTCTAAACATCGTCACCGGCGATGGCGAGACCGGCGCCGCGCTGGTCGCGGCGGATGTCGACAAGCTGGCCTTTACCGGATCGACCGAGGTGGGGCGGATCATCCGGCGCGAGACCGCCGGGCGCGGCATCCCCCTGACGCTGGAGCTTGGCGGCAAGTCGCCCTTCGTCGTCTTCGCCGATGCCGACCTCGATGCCGCGGTCGAGGGCGTGGTCGATGCGATCTGGTTCAACGGCGGGCAGGTCTGCTGCGCCGGCGCCCGCGTCCTCGTGGCCGAGGCGGTGGAAGAGCGTTTCACCCGCCTGCTGAGCGCCCGGATGAAGGCGCTGCGCATCGGCGATCCACTGGACAAGAACACCGACATGGGGGCCATCGTGCATCCCGTGCAGCTGGACCGCATCCGGCGGCTGGTGGCGCAGGGCGTCGCGGAGGGCGCAGAGCTGATCCAGGGCGATTGCCCGGAGGGCTGCTTCTACCCCGCCACCATCGCCCGCCACGTGGAGCCGGCGAGCACTTTGGCCACCGAAGAGATCTTCGGCCCCGTGGCGACGATCACCAGCTTCCGCACGCCCGAGGACGCGGTAAGCCTGGCCAATGCCACGCGCTACGGCCTCGCCGCCTCGATCTGGACCGAGAACGTTAACCTCGCGCTCGACGTGGCGGCGCAGGTCAAGGCGGGCGTCGTCTGGGTGAATGCCACCAACCTTTTCGACGCGGGCGCGCCCTTCGGCGGCATGCGCGAAAGCGGCTTTGGCCGCGAGGGCGGGCGCGAGGGGATGGGCGCCTACCTCAAGGCGCCGCAGCCCGAGGGCTGGGAGACGGCGCCCGAGGCGCCCGGCGCTGCGCCCGGCCTCGGCCAGCCGCAGCAGGGCATCGACCGCACCGCCAAGCTCTATATCGGCGGCAAGCAGGCGCGGCCCGATTCGGGGTACAGCTACGCGGTGCCGGGCGGTCTTGCCGGCCTCGGCAATCGCAAGGATATCCGCAACGCCGTCGAGGCGGCGCGCAAGGCCAAGGGCTGGGGCAAGGCCACCGGGCATAACCGCGCGCAGGTGCTCTATTACCTCGCCGAGAACCTCTCGGCCCGCGCGACGGAGTTCGAGGCGCGCCTCACCGCCTCCGGCAGCAGCGACGCCGCGCAGGAGGTCGAGACCGCGATCCGCCGCTGCTTCTGGTACGCCGCGCAGGCGGACAAATTCGACGGCGCGGTGCGGCCCACGGTCGGGCGCCACGTCACGATGATGATGCCCGAACCCTTCGGTGTCATGGGGATCGCCTGCCCGGTGGAGCAGCCGCTTCTGGGCTTCGTCAGCCTCGTGCTGCCGGCCATCGCGATGGGCAATGCCGTCGTCGCGGTGCCCAGCCAGACGCATCCGCTGGCGGCGACCGACCTTTACCAGGTGCTCGAGACCTCGGACGTTCCGGCGGGCGTGGTCAACATCGTCACCGGTGAGCGTGACGTTCTGGCCAGGACCCTGGCCGAGCACGACGATGTCGCGGCGCTCTGGTACGCGGGGAGTGCCGAAGGCGCCCGCGTGGCAGAGGCGGCGAGTGCCGGAAACCTGAAGTCCACATGGTGCCTCGGGTCCCGCGACTGGTCCGGCCCGGATGGGCAGGGCCGCGCCTTCCTGGAGCGGGCGACGCAGATCAAGACGATCTGGACACCCTACGGCGCCTGATCGCCCGCCGCCCCGCCGCGGAACATCCCGCGAGCGGGGCGGTTTCCCCCGTGACCTTACGCGAGGGAGTCGCACGATGACCGACGGCAAGAGCCCCACGTCCGACCAACTTCGGGACCAGATCGACCACGGCGAAGGCGGCGACAAGGTGTCGGCCGAGGATCCCGCGAGCGCGCCTCTCGGCACGGATGCCGAAGCGGGCGGCAACCCGCCCACCCGCGACGAGCTGGAGCTGGCCCGGAAGGGTGAGATTGCAGGCCGCGAGAACGGCCCGCCGCCGGCCAGTCAAAACGAGCCGCAACAGGCCCGGGCGGCGGAGCACGAGGAGCGGACGTCTCGTGGCAGCAGCGCCCTGTGGATCGGCGCGGCGGTGGTGGTCGTGATCGTGCTGGTGATCTGGCTCGCGACCTGAGGGCGGGACAAGAGAGGGGGCTCTGCCCCCTCGGCCCTGGCGGGCCTCACCCCCGGGATATTTTCGAAGAGAAGATGCAGCGGGCCCTCAGGCCTCGGGTTGCTCGGCTTCTAGGATCGCCTTCAGGCCGCTGCGGTAGTCTGGGTAGGCGAGGCTCACACCGAGGTCAGCCTTGATCCGGTCGTTCCGCACACGCTTGCTCTCGGCGTAGAAGCTGCGAGCCATGGGCGACATGTCGGCCTCGTCGAAATCGACCGCTTCTGGAGGGGGCATACCCAGCAACTCGGCGGCATGGGCGATCACGGCGTCTGGCGGGGCGGGATCGTCGTCGCAGACATTGTAGATGCGCCCCGGATCGGGCTGCGCGATCGAGGCCATGAGTACCTGCGCGATGTCCTCGACATGGGTGCGGCTGAAAACCTGTCCCGGCTTGACGATCCGCCGCGCGCTGCCGCGCCGCAGCTTTTCGAAGGGGCCGCGGCCCGACCCGTAGATGCCGGCGAGGCGGAAGATGTGAAGCGGCAGCCCCGGCACCTCGGCCCAGGCGGCCTCTGCCGCGACGCGATGCCGGCCGCGCTCCGTCGCCGGGTCTAGTGCGCTGTCCTCGTCCACCCAGCCGCCCTGCCGGTCGCCGTAGACGCCGGTGGTGGAGAGGTAGCCGACCCAGCGAAGCTGTGGCGCGGCGGCGGCGATCTCGGGCCCTAGGGCGGCAAGGACGGGATCGCCCGCCTCGGATGGAGGGGCGGAAATCAGCAGGTGGTCGGCGGCGGCGAGGGCGGGCCGCGGATCCTCCCCGGGCCAGAGCACCGGCTCGACGCCGCTGGCCACCATCTTTGCGGCCGTCTCGGCATGGCGCGTCGTCCCGATCAGGCGCCAGCCCTGCGGCTGAAGGCGGCGGGCGAGGGCGCGGGCGGTATAGCCATGGCCGAAGGTCAGAAGCGTGGGCATGGGGCTACCTGACAGCCGCGCCGCCGCCTTGTCCAGCGGCTAGCGCCGGCCCAGGCGGTCCAGCGTCTGCGGGTCGCGCGCGCCGCCGTAGAAGCTGGACAGAACGGCCTCGAAGATCGGGTCGGCCTGCGGCACCTCGGCGAAGAGTGTGGCGCTTGATCGTAGCTTTACGGCGTCGATCTCGCCCAGAACCGCCTCGGGCGGGCGACCGCTGTTCGCCAGCATGGCCTCGCAGGCCTCGATCAGGCGCGGGCCCAGTACCGCGTGGGAGAGATAGGCCCCCGCCTCGTCCAGATCCGCGAGCGCGTAGCGGCGCGCCATCTCGCTGCGGCCAAGGCCGGCGACCTGCGGGAAGACGAACCAGATCCAATGCGTCGCCTTGCGACCGCCGCGCAATTCCTCGAGCGGGGCGGGCCAGACGGCCTCCTGCGCCGCGACGAAGTCCTGCGGATCGAAGCTCATGACAGAAGCCGCAGCAGCGCGCGCTCGGCCTGCCGCAGGCCCTCGCGCTCGGGCAACTCGCGCAGCAGGTCCAGCCGTTCCTTCTCCGTCGCCTCGGTCAGGGCGATGACGCGCGGATGGATATAGCTGTTGCGGGCAATGGTCGGCGTATTGTGCAGCCGCTCGGAGGCCGCCTCGCTCACGGCCTTGATCGTCAGCTTGCCGGGCTGTAGCGCCGCGGACAGCGCCGCCTCGCTGCCGGCCCAGGTGCGAAAGGTCTTGGCAGTGATCCCCTCAGTGCCGACGATGTCGGAAAGGCGGTGGTTCACCTGCTCGGAGCTGACGCCATGAGCCTCGCCCTCGTCGTCGATCCAGCGGATCAGCTGTTTCCCCGGCAGGTCGTGAAGCTGGCCGAAGACCTTGTTCAGCCCGCGGTCCCGGATCGTCTTGCGCACCTTGTGCCCGCCCTTGGCGGTGAAGCGCAGCTCCATCCGGTCGCCGTCCAGCTTGATGTGCCTGCCGGTCAGCGTGGTGGCGCCGTAGGTGTGGTTCTCGCTGGCATATTCCGGGTTGCCGACGCGGATCGCCATGCGGTCAATCAGCGCCAGCACGGCGGCGATGGCGAAGTCCAGATCGCCTGCCTCGCCCGACAGATCCCGCCGGATGCGGCGGCGGATCGCCGGAAGAGCCTCGCCGAAATCGACGAGATGGTCGAACTTGTGGCTCTCACGCCAGGCGCGCCAGTCGGGGTGGTAGCGATACTGCTTGCGCGTCCGCGCATCGAGGCCGGTGGCCTGAAGGTGGCCGTAGGGCAGCGGGCAGATCCAGACGTTCTCGTAGGCGGGCGGCACGGCCAGCGCCTCGATCCGCTTGCGCTCGGCGCCGCGCTGGATGCGGGTGCCATCCGGCGCGACGTAGGAAAACCCCGTGCCGCGCCGCTCACGGCGGATCCCGGGCTGGTTGTCGGGGTAATAAACGAGGTCGCGGGGCGCGGGCATGGCAGCGTAACCATGTCCGCAGGCCGCGGTTCCCCCGCCGCGATCACGAGGCGCGGGGGCCCCCCTCTTCTCTTTGCAAATATCCCGGGGGTGCGGGGGCTGGCCCCCGCTCCCGCCCTTGCCGCCAGCGGAAGATCAGGCCTTCTTCAGCGCCCGCTGGCCGAGGACCTCGGCGATCTGCACGGCGTTCAGCGCCGCGCCCTTGCGCAGGTTGTCCGAGACGACCCACATGTTCAGGCCGTTGTCGATCGTGGGATCCTGCCGGATGCGGCTGATGAAGGTCGCGAAATCGCCGACGCATTCGATGGGCGTCACGTAGCCGCCGTCCTCGCGCTTGTCGATCACCATGACGCCCGGCGCCTCGCGCAGGATGTCGCGGGCCTCGTCCTCGTCGAGGAAATCCTCGAACTCGATGTTGATCGCCTCGGAATGGCCGACGAAGACCGGCACCCGCACGCAGGTCGCGGTGACCTTGATCGCCTTGTCGACGATCTTCTTCGTCTCGGCGACCATCTTCCACTCTTCGCGGGTCTGGCCGTCTTCCATGAAGCTGTCGATATGCGGGATCACGTTGAAGGCGATCTGCTTGGTGAAGGTCTTGGCCGGCTTGTCGTCGGTCGGGTTGTAGATGCTCTTGGTCTGGTCCCAGAGCTCGTCCATGCCGTCCTTCCCGGCGCCCGAGACGGACTGGTAGGTCGAGACGACGACGCGGCGGATCCGCGCGCGGTCGTGCAGGGGCTTCAAGGCCACGACCATCTGCGCGGTCGAGCAGTTCGGGTTCGCGATGATGTTCTTCTTGGTATAGCCCATGACCGCCTCGGCGTTCACCTCGGGCACCACCAGCGGCACGTCGGGATCGTAGCGGTAGAGAGAGCTGTTATCGATCACCACGCAGCCGGCGGCCGCGGCCTTGGGCGCGTATTGCTTCGTGGCGTCAGAGCCGATGGCGAAAAGCGCGATGTCCCAGCCGGTGAAGTCGAAGCCGTCGAGGTCCTTGGTCTTCAGGGTTTTGTCGCCATAGCTCACTTCCGTGCCGAGCGAGCGGCGGCTGGCCAGCGCGACGACCTCGTCGGCCGGAAACTCGCGCTCGGCAAGGATGTTCAACATTTCGCGGCCCACGTTGCCCGTGGCGCCGACGACGGCGACCCTGTAGCCCATTGTCTTGTCCTCGTGATGGTCCGGACGGCGTCCTAGACCCTTTCGGACCCGAGGGAAAGCGGCGATCAGCGCGGTGCGCGCGGCTCGAGCAGCAGCAGCGACAGGGCACAGAGCAGGGCGGCGGCCCCGGCGGCGCAGCCAAGAGCCAGGCCCGCGTCCCGCATCGCCAGCACGGCGCCAAGGACTGCGCCCGTGCAGAGGCCTGCCCAGAGCCCGGCAAAGCGCAGGGCCACCCGCCAGGGGCCGCGCCCCATCGCCGCATCCGCCAGGGCCCGCCCCAGGTTCACCAGGGTGCCGGTGACATAGGTCAGCGCCAGCCCGGCGGCGCCCTGACGGTGCAGCACCGCGTTCTGCAGCCCCATCACCAGGGCCAGCAGCGGGCCGGTCGCCGCAGTGGGGCGGCCTTGCGCCGCGACCAGCGCCGTCACGCCGGCAAGGGACAGCGCCAACACCGCCAGGAGGACCGCGATGCGCCAGCGCCCCGCGCCGGCGCCGGCCAGCTCTCCGGCGACGACCCCGGTGACGAAGGCGGCGATCAGGCTGAGAGCGGCCCCGACGCCTGACACGCGGCCCGCCGCGGCGTCGAGGCCGGCCTGCGTGGTGTTCCCGCTCATGAAGGAGACGTAGAGTTCGCCGAAATGCAGAAAGCCGATTGCATCCACGGCACCCGCCAGCGCGGCTAGCGCCACGGCAAGGCGGTAGATGCCGGGCTGCGGCGCGCTCATGCCAAGACGGAAGCTGTGATGTGGGGGTGATACTGGTCGGAGCGAGAGGATTCGAACCTCCGACCCCCTGCTCCCGAAGCAGGTGCGCTACCAGGCTGCGCTACGCTCCGACCGTGCGCGGGGACGTAGCCGCTGTGGCGCGGGGATGCAAGGCCCGTCATGCGCGCCCGTCGCGGCGGCGGGGCATCAGCCGGGCGATGGTGCTGGGGCGCGGGCCGGTGCCGATATTGGGGCGCAGCAGCTTGGTGTTCAGCACCGGCTTGTGCGCCGAAGCGTCCGAGCCGCTTTCCCGCAGCACGATGTAAAGGCCGCTGGCAATGATGATCAGCGTGCCGATGGCGGTGCCCCAATCGGGATACTCGCCGAAGAAGAGCGCGCCGAAAAGCGTCGCCCAGATGATCTGGCTGTACTGCATCGGCGCGACGATCACCGCCTCGCCGACCGAGTAGGCGGCCACGATCAGCCGCCCGCCGATCCATCCCAGCACGCTCATCGCGGCGAAGATGCCCAGATGCTCGACCGGCATCGGCTTGTAGACGAAGGGCAGGAAGCAGGCCATCAGGACGAAGTTGCCGATCATCGGGTAAAGCAGCAGCACCACGGGCCGCTCCTCCGCGCCGATCTTGCGGATCACGATGGCGGTGAAGGAGCCGGTCACCGCCGCCCCGACCGCCGCCAGATGGCCCAGCGTGAAGGGGGTGGAGCCGGGGCGCAGCACCACGATCACCCCGATCAGCCCGGCGATCACCGCCAGCCAGCGGCGCAGGCGCACCGTCTCGCCCAGGATCGGGATCGACAGGACGGTGATGATCAGCGGCGTCGCGAAGACCAGCGCATAGACCTGCGCCAGCGGCAGCACCGAGAAGGCGTAGAAGCCGAAAAGGCCGGTCAGCACGGCCGATCCGGTGCGCACGGCGACCCATCCCGGATGGCGCGGGCGCAGCGTGCCCGGCTGCGGGTCCTGGATGATCATCAGCATGGCGAGGGGGAAGGACAGCGTGACCGAGAAGAAGATCAGCTGCATCGGGGCGTAGATGCCGCCCATGGTCTTCACGATGGCGTCGTGGCTGGCGAAGATCGCGAAGGCGATCAGACCGATCACCGCCCCCTTGGCGTTTCCACCCATAGCTGCCTCTCCTGCCTGCCTTTTTTCAGGCAGTCATGCGCCCCCCTTCCGGGGGACGCAAGGGAGGCCGGGTCAAAACCCGCGCCTCAGGCGGCGTCCAGCGCGGCGACGATGGCATCGCCCATCTCGCCGGTCGAGACCGGGCTGCCGCCCTCGGGGCCCAGCAGGTCGGCGGTGCGCAGCCCGTCGGCCAGCACCTTTTCGACGGCTTTCTCCAGCCGCGTCGCCTCGTCCCCGGCGTCGAAGGAATAGCGCAGCGCCATGGCGAAGCTCAGGATGCAGGCGATCGGGTTCGCCTTGCCCTGGCCCGTGATATCGGGGGCAGAGCCGTGCACCGGCTCGTACAGCGCCTTGGGCCGGCCATTCGCCATCGGCAGGCCGAGCGAGGCGGAGGGCAGCATGCCCAGCGATCCCGTCAGCATCGCCGCGGCATCCGACAGCAGGTCGCCGAAGAGGTTGTCGGTGACGATGACGTCGAACTGCTTGGGCCAGCGGCACAGCTGCATCGCGCCGGCATCGGCGTACATGTGGCTCAGCGCGACATCGGGATATTCCTCGGCGCCGATCTTGGTCACGACCTCGCGCCAGAGGACGCCCGATTCCATCACGTTGGCCTTCTCCATCGAGCAGACCTTGTTGCCGCGGCGACGGGCCAGTTCGAAGGCGCTGCGGGCGACGCGGGCGATCTCGGATTCCGTGTAGCGCTGGGTATTGATGCCGACGCGTTCGTTGCCCTCGGTGACGATGCCGCGCGGCTCGCCGAAGTAGATGCCGGAGGTCAGCTCGCGCACGATCATGATGTCGAGGCCCGCGACGACGTCCTTCTTGAGGCTGCTGAAATCGGCCAGCGCGTCGAAGCACTGCGCCGGGCGCAGGTTGGCGAAGAGGTCCATCTCCTTGCGCAGGCGCAGCAGGCCGCGCTCGGGCTTCAGGCTGAAATCGAGGCTGTCGTACTTCGGCCCGCCGACGGCGCCCAGAAGCACGGCGTCGACCTCTTGTGCCTTGGCCATGGTGTCGTCGTGCAGCGGGGTGCCATGCGCGTCGTAGGCGCAGCCGCCGACCAGATCCTCGGAGACGTCGAAGGACATGCCGCGCCCGTCGAACCAGCCGATGACCTTGCGGACCTCGGTCATGACTTCGGGGCCGATGCCGTCGCCGGGCAGGATCAGAAGGCTGTTGGTCGTCACGGGCGCTCTCCCTTTGTCGCGGACGCATCCGGGTAGCCCCGTGCTACCCGAGGGTCAAGCGAGGCGCCTCAGGGCGCGAGGTCGACCCAGACGAGGCGATGGGCAGAGGCCTCTGCCGCCGCCTCGGCCAGTGGCCCCGCCTCGGGCCAGAGGACCCCGGCATCCACCACCCGCAGATCGGCCGAGGGCAGGACATAGGCGACGCGCAGGTTGCCCGGCCCGCCCTCCGCGGCCGGGTCCCAATCGGCAGTGTCGAGGGCCGGATCGCCCGCGTGACCGGCGTCGGCAGACGCGGCGCCGCCGGGGCTTGCGGGGCGCGGATCGCTTAGCCGCGGGTCGGTCAGCAGCGCGGCAATGGCCTCGTGGCGGCCATCACCGTCGGTGGGGTCTATATTGGCCTTGCCGGCCAGCACGGCGGGCGAGGGTAGCGCCCCATAGGCACCGTCCAGCACCGCCTGCCAGAGGCGCAGTTCATCCGCATTGCGCAGCCCGTTGGCATCCTCGGGCCCGTCGAAAAGCGGCGGCGTCGCGGCGAAGGCCAGAAGGCTCAGCGGACGCGCGCCGCCGAAGGGCACGATCCAGTGGCCCGTGCTCGACAGCCGCTGCTGCGCCTGCGCCGCCTCGGACGGGAAGGGGGTGGCATCGGGGCGCTGCGGCAGCACCGCGCCGGGCAGGTCGCGCCAGAGCAGGTCCGACAGGTCGCGCACCGGGCCGGCCAGCGGCACCCGCGCCAGCACCGCCAGCCCGCCGTGGCCGGTGAAGCGGCCGTAGCCCATGGCATCGCGCGCCTCGTGCGTCCTGCCGTTGCCGTCGAGGTCGAGGCCCGTCTCCATCCCGCTGTTCGGCTGCCGCGCGACGCGGACGGGGTAGGCGGGGCCGCCCTCCTCGGCCAGGAGCTGGGCCAGGGCACCCAGCGCAGCGCCGCCGGCATCCCAGTCGATGCCGGTCAGCAGCAGGATGTCGGCATCGGCGGCGCGGATCACCTGCGCGGCGGCCATGACCTGCGCCTCCTGCCGCAGGATGTCGCGCAGCAGCAGGCCCGGCCCGCGACGGCTGAGGCCGGCGTCGTAAGTCGCGATGCGGACAAGGCCCTCCTGCGCCGCGACATGGGCTGCGGGCAGGCAGAGCGCCAGCAGCAGCCAGAGGGTGGCCGCGATGCGGCGGGCGCGGCGGGTCAGGCCGTGGCGATTCGCCCCGCCTCGGCCATGATGCGGTCGCGCTGGGCCTGGATCAGGTCGGCGACCCGGTAGCGGGCGATCCCGCGCATCAGAAGGCTGCCCGGCACGAAGGCCCATATCGCCAAGGTCCAGATCAGGGTCTGCGGATCCGACATGTCGAAGACCGGGCCCAGCCACCGGACCGCCGGCCCCGCCATCATCGGCAGCAGGAATGGCAGGACGACTCCTAAGGAAAGGTAAACGAAGGCCTGGCGGCGCAGCCGGCTGGCCGCGTCATCGCCCAGCGAGGGGTCGAAACCGGGCAGGTTCACCCAGACGTTGAAGATGCCGCCTTCCAGCGGCCAGCGCCCGAGGCGCAGCGAGATCCAGAAGACCGCCACCATCGCGAGCGACAGGCTGTAGGCCGTCGCCGAGACGCAGCACAGCGCCTCTGCCACCTCGTTCGGCAGGGCGAGGGGGCTCGCGGCGATCACGGCGGCCACGGGGGTGCCGGGCCGGTCCAGCACCTCGGTCAGGCGGTGCGTCAGCATATGGGCCGCTTGGCCAAGCGTGCTCGCCGAGGTGCTGGGCAGCAGCAGCAGCAGGGAGAAGGCGACGAACAGCAGGGTGCAGATGAAGCGCAGGCGGTTGAAGGGCGGCGCATCGCGGAACTCCAGCAAGCTGGGCGCGGCAGCGCGGTATTCGACGGTCACGAGCACACCGGCAGAGAGGGCGCCCAGCAGCAGCATGTCTCCCGCCTGGCCTAAGGCGAGGCCGGGCAAGGCGATCAGCAGGGCCACGCCTGCGCCGCGCATGATCGCGGCTGAAGCAGCTTTTGCCATTGTCTATCCCCTGCGTCGCGAATGACCCGACGGGGTCGGATTACCCCGTCCACGACCTATTGGTGTACGTATGCAAGCAAAGGGGCAAGACGGTCCGGTAGCGAACGGAGAAAGAGTGATGCCTCAGGGCCACCATGGAAGCGCCAAGGTTTCGACACGCAAAACCCGCCAGACCATTAAGGTCGGGCGGGTTCCGGGGGTAGGGGCGGATGAGGGGCTGCGACCCTCTGTCGCGCCTGCTCAGCAGGTTAAAAAGGATCCGGCGGGGGTCAGACCCAGGGGCGCTGGGCGTCGGCCTCGGTCTCGAAGCTGGCGATTCGGCTGCTTTTCTCGAGCGTCAGGGCGATGTCGTCCAGACCGTTCAGCAGGCAGTGCTTGCGGAAGGAGTCCACCTCGAAGGGATAGCGCGTGCCGTCGGAGGCAGTGACGGTCTGGCTTTCGAGGTCGACCTCGATTCGCGCGTTGGAGCCTTTTTCCGCCTCGGCCATCAGCGCATCGACCTGCTCCTGCGGCAGGGTGATCGGCAGGATGCCGTTCTTGAAGCAGTTGTTGTGAAAGATATCGGCGAAGCTGGGCGCGATCACGCAGCGGATGCCGAAGTCGAGCAGCGCCCAGGGCGCATGCTCGCGGCTGGAGCCGCAGCCGAAGTTCTCGCCCGCGACGAGGATCTGGGCCTCGCGGTAGGCGGGGCGGTTCAGCACGAAGTCGGGGTTCTCCGACCCGTCGTCCTGATACCGCATCTCGTCGAAGAGGTTCACGCCCAGCCCCGAGCGCTTGATGGTCTTCAGGAACTGCTTGGGGATGATCATGTCGGTATCGACGTTCACCAGGGGCAGGGGGGCGGCCACGCCGCTGAGCTTGTCGAACTTGTCCATCACTGGCCTCTGAAGAAGGGATTCCGTCGCGCGCCGGTCTAGTCCCGGCAGCAAAGTTTCGCAACTGGCCGGATCAGGCCGTCTTGCGGCGACGAAGCAGGCCCAGGCCCCCCAGCGCGCCCAGCAGCAGCGCCCCGCCGGCGGGCAGCGGAATAGGCGCAACGTCCCCGACATAGGTGAAGACGCCGGTCAGCCCGGCAGAGGTCTGCTTGCCCTCGGCCGTCCAGATGGCGTCGTCGATGCCCAGCCCGGTGATGTCCAGCGTGTAGAGCCTGTCGCCGATGCGGAAGGTGTCGCTGAGGCTGTCGTTACGCAGCAGCGTCACCTTGTCCGCGCAGCCGCCGGCGTTGATGCCCGTGCCGTTCGCCCCGTTGGCGCAGACGGCGTCCTGGTTGCGCGTCTCGTCATGGGCGAAGTCGAAGGTGGAGCTGTAGCTGCGCGCCTCGCCCTCGAAGTTCAGCGAGTAATCGACGCGCAGCTGGGCCGAATCGATCGAGGCCTGCTGCCCCTTGGTCCGCGAGCCGGTCGTCGCGATGGCGTTGTTGTAGTGCGTGAAGGTGCCGAGCGAGAAGCGCGTGCCTTGGGTGATGTCGTCAAGCGGCGTGTCCGCGCCGGCAAAGCCGTAGCCGCTGGGGCCGGTCCCGCGGGTCGGATTGCCCCAGATGATGCGGTCGGAGCCGACGCCGCCCAGATCGTAGACGCTGCCGCCTTCGGCACTCGCAGAGGTCCAGCTGCCGCCGACGGAGGTAAGCGATGCGGCATTTGCCGCGGCAGTCGTGAGCAGCAGGGCCGCACCTGCGAAGGCAAATCTGGTAAACATGAAAACCGTCTCCAAGAACCTGAAAGTGGCAACGCGGCGGCGCCCCGAATCCGTCCGCAGATTGCCACCGTTATGACACCTTTCAACGGAAGGGCCTTGGATAATGTTTCGAATGATCGTCATTGGTGCGCGATGCGGCGCAGTAATGATGCAAGGACGCTACTGTTTTGGCGCCGTTGATGCGGGGGAACCGGCCAGCGGTACTGCGCCGCCTCGGCGGGCGGAAAACATGGCGCGAAAAAGGCGCGGGACTCACTCGGGTCCAAACGCAAAACCGGCCGCGAGGGGGAACCTCGCGGCCGGACCTGTCATGGAGCTGGCGCTGCAGCCTGCGGGCGCGGTCAGGCCGGCTCTGGCTCCGGTGCCATCATCTCGCGCACGTCGGTCAGCCGCCCGGTGATCGCGGCGGCCGCGGCCATCTGCGGGCTCATCAGGTGGGTGCGCCCGCCGCGGCCCTGACGCCCCTCGAAGTTGCGGTTCGAGGTGGCGGCACAGCGCTCGCCCGGGGCGAGCTGGTCGGGGTTCATCGCAAGGCACATGGAGCAGCCGGCCATCCGCCACTCGAAGCCTGCATCGCGGAAGATCTGCGCGAGGCCCTCTTCCTCGGCCTGCGCCCGCACGAGGCCAGAGCCGGGGACGACCATGGCGCGCAGGCCCGGCTTGACCTTGTGGCCCTTCATGACCGCGGCGGCGGCGCGCAGATCCTCGATCCGGCCATTGGTGCAGGAGCCGATGAAGACGGTGTCGATCTCGATGTCCTGCAGGCGCTGGCCCGGATTCAGGCCCATGTATTCGAGGCTGCGCTTGACCGCGCCGACCTTGCCGCCTGAGAAATCCTCGGGGGCGGGGACAGCGGCGGTGATCGGCAGCACGTCCTCGGGCGAGGTGCCCCAGGTCACGACCGGGGCGATATCCTCGCCGCGGATGGTGACGACCTTGTCCCAATGGGCGTCCTCGTCGGATTTGAGCGTCTTCCACCACTCGAGCGCGGCATCCCATTGCTCGCCCTTCGGCGCATGGGTGCGGCCCTTGACGTAGTCGAAGGTGGTCTGGTCGGGGGCGATCAGGCCGGCGCGGGCGCCGCCTTCGATCGCCATGTTGCAGACGGTCATCCGCCCTTCCATCGACAGCGAGCGGATCGCCTCGCCGCAGTATTCGATGACGTAGCCGGTGCCGCCGGCGGTGCCGGTATGGCCGATCACCGAAAGCGTGATGTCCTTGGCGGTGACGCCGGGCATCAGCTGGCCGGTGATCTCGACCTTCATGTTCTTGGACTTGGACTGGATCAGCGTCTGCGTGGCGAGCACGTGCTCCACCTCGGAGGTGCCGATGCCATGCGCCAGCGCGCCGAAGGCGCCATGCGTCGCGGTATGGGAATCGCCGCAGACGATGGTCATGCCCGGCAGCGTCCAGCCGTTCTCGGGGCCGACGATATGGACGATGCCCTGCCGGATATCCGAAACCGGGTAGTAGTTGATGCCGAAGTCGCGGGCATTCTTGTCCAGCGCATCGACCTGGATGCGGCTGTCCTCGTTCTCGATCCCGTTGGCGCGATCCTCGGTGGTCGGCACGTTGTGATCGGGCACGGCGATGGTGCGCTGCGGGGCGCGGACCTTGCGGCCCGTCATGCGCAGGCCTTCGAAGGCCTGCGGGCTGGTGACCTCGTGCACCATGTGGCGGTCGATGTAGAGCAGGCAGGTGCCCTCGTCCTGCTGGACGACGTGGGCATCCCAGATCTTGTCGTAGAGTGTCTTGCCGGACATGGTCTGTCCTCTCGCGGCTGGAAATTGGCTGACGAAGGCGTGGGCACACGGCCCGGGCGCGTCAGAGACGCGCGAGGATAGCCCGGCGGGCGCCGAAGAAGCGCCAGGGCAGCCTTGCGCGATCGTCCATGTCGAAAACCCGTGTCATGGCGCCGACATACGCCTCTGCCGCGATTCCATCAAGACCCGCGCTATAAGGGGCTGCGCCGCTTGCCGACCCTGCGCCGGCAGGGCAGGATCGCGCGATGGAGCCCGATATCGATCCGACAGAGCTGGCCGAGGATGCGGCCCAAGGCCTTGTGCAAAGGCTCTCGGGTCTCGGCCGCGAGGTTCTGGCATGGCTTCAGGACGCCGGGTCCGAGCTGCTGCAGCCCTACAACTTCTGGCAGGCGGTGCTCTGCCTCGTGCTTTTCGGCGTGGCGCATGTGCTCGCGGGCCTCCTGCGACCGCGGGTCGAGGCCTGGACCCACAGCCGAGAGGGCTGGCCGCGCTGGCGCCTGCGGTATCTCGTGGTGCTGCAAAAGCGGCTGCGGCTGATCGTCTTCGTCGTGCTGATCTGGCTGGCGCTGATCGTGCTGCGCGGCGCGATGATGGATGCACGCACCGCCCTGACCGAGATCGTCGCCAACCTCGCCGCCGCCTGGCTGGTGGTGGCGCTGGCCGCGCGGCTGATCCAGAACCCGATCCTGCGCAGCGTCGTGCGCTATGCCGCCTGGACCTGGGTCACGCTGCGTATCCTTGGCCTGACCGACGAGGCGGCAGAGATCCTCGACGGCATCGCGCTGGGCGTCGGCGACGTGCGGCTGACCGCGCTCAAGGCGGTGCAGGCGGTGGTGACGCTGGCCTTCGCCATCGTCGCGGCGCGGCTGGTGGCGCGCAGCGCCGCGCACCGGGTCGAGGAGAATCCGAACATCAGCCCCTCGGTCCGGGTGCTGGCGATCAAGCTGCTGCAGATCGGCCTTTACGGCGCCGCCTTCGTCTTCGCGCTGCGGGCGGTGGGGGTCGACCTGACCGGCCTCGCCTTCCTGTCGGGCGCGGTCGGCGTCGGGCTGGGCTTCGGCCTGCAGAAGGTCGTCTCGAATCTCGTGTCGGGGCTGATCATCCTGCTCGACAAGTCGATCAAGCCCGGCGACGTCATCAGCCTTGGCGAGACCTTCGGATGGATCACCACGCTGGGCGCGCGCTATGCCAGCGTCGTCACCCGCGACGGGCGCGAGTACCTGATCCCGAACGAGGATCTGATCACCACGCAGGTGGTGAACTGGACCCATTCGGACACCTCCGTCCGGCTGGATATCAACTTCGGCACCGCCTACGGCGACGATCCGCACCTTGTCCGCCGCGTCGCGATCGAGGCGACAGCGGCGGTCGAGCGGGTGCTCGGTACCCCGAAGCCGGTCTGCCACATCACCGGCTTCGGCGATTCCAGCGTCGATTACATCCTGCGGTTCTGGATCGACGATGCGACGAAGGGGCTGACCAATATCCGCGGCAACGTCTTCCTCGCGCTTTGGGACGCCTTCAAGGAAAACGGCATCACCATCCCCTTCCCGCAGCGCGAGGTGACGGTGCTGGACGGCTCGCGCCTGCGCACCGCGCCTATCCCCGACTAAGGGCGTCCAGGACCGGCGCGGGATCGTCCCGCTCGACCAGCCGCTTGCCCTCGATCGACCAGGTGCGGGTGGCGACGGCCTCGACGAAGGCGCGGTCGTGGCTGACGATCAGCGCGGCGGCGCCCTCGGCGGAAAGCTCGCCCTCCAGCGCCTCCTGCCCCTCGATGTCGAGGTGGTTGGTCGGCTCGTCCAGCAGGTACAGCGTCGGCCGCGCCAGCCGCAGCAGCAGCATCGCCAGCCGCGCCCGCTGCCCGCCCGACAGGCGGGACAGTGGCGCCGTCTGCAGGTCCGGCGGCAGCCCGGCGCCGGCCAGCGCGGCGCGGGCGCGGGCATCGGGCATGTCGGCGGCCTTCACCGCCTCCCAGGCGGTGGCGTGTGCGATCTGCGCGAGATCCTGCCGCGCGATACCGGGCCGGGCCGAGGCGGCGACCTGCACGCCGGGCACCGGCCCCGCCAGCGCCGCCTCGATCATCGCCATGAGCCGCGACTTGCCCGCGCCGTTCGGGCCCAGCAGCACCACGCGGTCGCCGCGCTCGAGCCAGAGCTTCGGCGTGCGGTAAAGCAGCCGCCCGTCCGGCGCCGTCACTTCGGCCTCGTCCAGCGTCACCAGCGCCTTGGCGTGCGCGGCCCCGTGGTCGAGGCGGATCGCGCCTGCGCCGGCCTCGCGGTGGGCCGGGCGCGCCGCCTCTTCCATCCGCTCGGCCCGTTCCGTCAGCTGCTTGGTCTTGGTGACCAGGAGGTCCGAGCCGGAGTTGATGCCGATGTTCTTCAGCTTGGCCGCCTGCCGCCGCAGCTGCGCCGCGCGCCGCATGTCGTTGTCGAAGCGCCTGCCCTCGGCGGCATCCGCCTCGTCCAGTGCGGCGCGGGCGGCCGTATAGGGCAGGGGATAGCTGCGGCTGCCCTCGGGCCGCAGGAAGAGGGTGCGGCTCGTCACCGAGTCCAGAAAGGCGCGGTCGTGGCTGGCGGCGATCACCCCGGTGCCGCGCGGCAGGGCCGCGAGCCAGGCCTCGAGCGCGGCGATCCGCGACAGATCGAGGTGGTTCGTCGGCTCGTCCAGCAGGATCAGGTCCGGCTCCACCACGCCAGCGCGGGCCAGCAGGACCATGCGCTGCCAGCCGCCAGACAGGGCGGACAGGGGGTGCTGCCGCGCCTCTTCGGGAAGGCCGATATCGTCCACCGCGATCTCGGCGCGCCAACTCTCCATCTCCTGCAGCTCGGGGTGCAGGGCCTGCAGAACCGCCTCCTGCGCGGTCAGCGGCAGCAGCGGCTCGGGCACATCCTGCGGCACGCGGGCGATGCGGGCCGAGCGGGCGGTGGTCACGCTGCCCTGCGTCGGCTCCTCCTCTCCGGCGATGATCCGCAGGAGCGAGGTCTTGCCGCGCCCGTTGGCGGCGACGAGGCCGAGGCGCTCGCCGCGACTCACGGTCAGGTCGAGATCGGAAAACAGGGTATCGGCGCGGGTCAGCGCAAGGGCAGAGAGAGTGAGAAGCGTGGGATCATCCGGGGCACGGGCCAGCGCGGGGCTGGCAGGCCTGCACAGGCAGGCCGGTTCGGACGAACCGGAGAGGGGGCTGGTCTGCTTTGTCCTGTCCGGTCAGCCCTGCGAAGACATGTCTTGCAGGGCCAGATCAGGGCCGTGGGTGCGGTGCGGGTCGGCGCGCCAGGTCATGCGGCAGGCCCTCCTTCCAGGCCGGATCCTCGGATGAGGAAAGGCTACGGCAGCAGATCGCCGGCGGCAAGGGCGCGGCTTTGTTGAAAGGCGGCCACGAGATTGCTATCATAGGGCTACGCCCTGCGCCGGGGCGCTAGGCCGGCGCGGCACCGGAGGACGATGATCTGTCTTTTTCCACATCGGCGGAGCAATCCGCCACAGGGACTGCGGGCGTCATGACCGGCGCCCCCGCTCTGACGAGCGATCGGCTGCTGAGCGCGATCCTCACCTCTCTCGATGACGACAAGGCCGAGGAGGTCATCAAGATCGACCTTCGCGGCAAGACCGAGATGGGCGACTGGATGGTGATCGCCACGGGGCGCTCCAGCCGCCAGGTCGGCGCCATGGCCGAGCACATGATCGACACGCTCAAGGCCGACTTCGGCCTGCTGTGCAAGGTCGAGGGCAAGGAAGCCGGCGACTGGGTCCTGATCGACACCGGCGATGTCGTCGTGCACCTGTTCCGCCCCGAAGTGCGCGAGTTCTACCAGCTCGAGAAGATGTGGCAGAGCGGCGCGGACGTCGCCGGGGCCATCCGCAACAGCTGATGCGCGTCCAGATCTGCGCCGTCGGGCGCCTGAAGGCGGGCCCCGAACGCGCGCTGGTCGAGGATTACGTGACGCGCTTCGACCGCACGGGGCGCGCGCTGGGCCTTGGCCCGCTCGAGATCACAGAGGTCGAGGATCGCAAGGGCGGCGGCATGAGTGCCGAAGCCGCGCTTCTTGACCGCGCCCTCCCCTCCGGCGCCGCAATCTGCGCGCTGGACGAGCGGGGGCGGCAGATGACCTCGCCCGAGTTCGCGCAGATGCTGGCCGGCTGGCGCGATGCCGGGCGCAGCGGCGCGGCCTTCGTGATCGGCGGCGCCGACGGGATCGACCCCGCGCTGCGGGGCAGGGCCGAGGCGGTGCTCAGCTTCGGTCCGATGGTCTGGCCGCACATGATGGTGCGCTCGATGCTGACCGAACAGCTCTATCGCGCCGCCTCGATCCTTGCCGGAAGCCCCTACCACCGCGTCTGATCCGCGCCGGGTGGACAATCGCGCCCCCGCCGCTACACCAAGCCGCAGCGAATGGAGGCCCAAATGGCGACACCGAAACCCGTGGTCCTGTGCATCCTCGACGGCTGGGGCCTGCGCGCCGAGCGCGAGGCCAATGCCCCCGCCCAGGCCGAGACGCCCACCTTCGACCGGATCATGGCGCAGGGCCCGACCTCCCGGCTGATCACCCATGGCCGCGACGTCGGTCTGCCCGCCGGGCAGATGGGCAATTCCGAGGTCGGCCATACCAACATCGGCGCCGGCCGTGTGGTGGCGATGGATCTCGGCCAGATCGACCTCGCGATGGAGGACGGCAGCTTCGGCAAGATGGAGGCGCTGACCGATTTCATCGCCGCGCTGCAGGATTCGGGCGGCACCGCGCACCTGATGGGCGTGATCTCGGACGGCGGAGTTCACGGGCATATCGACCATGTCGTCGCCGCTGCCACGGTGATCGCCGGGGCCGGCGTGCCGGTCGCGATCCATGCCGTGACCGACGGGCGCGACGTCGCCCCCAGCTCCGCCGATGCCTTCATCGCCGACCTTGTGGAGCGTCTGCCGCAGGGCGCCCGCGTCGCCACGGTCACAGGCCGCTACTTCGCGATGGACCGCGACAACCGCTGGGACAGGGTGAAGACCGCCTATGACGCCATGGTCCGGGGCGAAGGCGCCCGCGCCGATACCGCGCAGGAGGCGGTCGAAGCCTCTTACGCCGCGGGCAAGACGGACGAGTTCCTGCCTGCCACGGTGATCGGCGATTACGCCGGGATGCAGCCTGCCGACGGCTTCTTCTGCCTGAACTTCCGCGCCGACCGCGCGCGGGAGCTGCTGGCCGCCATCGCCGATCCCGACTTCGACGGCTTCGAGCGCAGCGCCATGCCGCAGCTCGTGGCGCGGCTGGGGATGGTGGAATATTCCAGCCGTCACACCGCCTGGTACAAGACGGTCTTCCCCAAGCGCGACATCCAGAACACGCTCGGTGCCTGGGTCGCGAAGAAGGGCCTGCGGCAGTTCCGCCTCGCCGAGACGGAGAAGTACCCGCATGTCACCTTCTTCCTGAACGGCGGCAAGGAAGAGCCGGAGGAGGGCGAGGATCGGTTCATGCCGAAATCGCCCAACGTCGCCACCTACGACATGCAGCCCGAGATGAGCAGCGTCGAGGTGACGGACAAGTTCGTCGAGGCGATCGAGTCGGGCTATGACCTGATCGTCACCAACTTCGCCAATCCCGACATGGTCGGCCATACCGGCGACCTTCAGGCCGCGATCAAGGCCTGCGAGGCGGTGGACCGCGGCCTCGCCCGCGTCTGCGAGGCGCTGGACAAGGTCGGCGGCGCGATGATCGTCACCGCCGATCACGGCAACTGCGAGACCATGGTCGATCCCGAGACCGGCGGGCCGCATACCTCGCATACCACCAACCCGGTGCCCGTCGCGCTCTATGGTGGGCTCGAGGGCGCGTCCCTGCACGAGGGGCGGCTGGCCGATCTGGCGCCGACGCTTCTGGATCTCATGGGCCTCGATCTGCCGCCCGAGATGACCGGCCGCAGCCTGATCGACCGCTAGGCCGGTGCTGCGTCTCGCCCTGGCCCTCCTGCTGCTGGCCGCGCCCGCCCAGGCTGAGGCCCAGGCGCAGGATACGGCAGAGGCCGCGCGCGCGGCCTCGGGCCGGTTGCAGGAGGCGGGGCGGATGCTGGACGAAGCCGAGGGCAGCACCGACCGCCTTTCCGCGCTGACGCAGACGGTCCATGCCTACGAGGAGGGGCTGGTGCTGCTGCGCGACGGCCTGCGCCGCGCCGCCCTGCGCGAGGCGGCGCTGGAACGGCAGCTTGCCTCGCAGGAAGGCGAGATCGGTGATCTTCTCGGCGTGCTGATGACGATCGAGCGAGCGCCCGTGCCGCTTCTTCTGCTGCACCCCTCCGGCCCCGTGGGCACCGCCCGCGCTGCGATGATGGGCAGCGCGGTGACGCCCGCCCTGCAGGAGCGGGCCGAGGCGCTGCGCGCCGACCTGACAGAGGTGCAGGAGTTGCGCGCCGTGCAGGACAGCGCCGCCGCCACGCTGGAAGAGGGGCTGGCCGGCGCGCAGCAGGCCCGCGCCGAGCTGGCGCAGGCGGCGCAGGAACGGACCGACCTGCCGCGCCGCTATACCGAGGATCCCGTTGCCACCGCCCTGCTGATCGCCGGCTCCGAAACGCTAGAGGCCTTTGCCGGCGGGCTGGCGCAGACCATCGACACCGAGATGGCGACCGAGGCGCCGGATGCCGCGGACCGGCGCGGCAGCCTGCCGCTGCCGGTGCAGGGCGTGGTGCTGCGCGGCTACGGGCAGGCCGATGCCGCCGGCGTGGAGCGGCCGGGTCTGGTGATCGCGACGCGGCCGCAGGCGCTGGTCACCCTGCCGGTGGCGGCCACCCTGCGCTTCCGCGGCGAGCTTCTGGATTACGGCACCGTCGCGATCCTGGAGCCGGCGCCGGGGGTCCTCTTCGTGCTGGCCGGCATGGCCGAGGTCTATGGCGAGGCGGGCGAGGTCCTTCCCGAAGGCGCGCCCTTGGGCCTGATGGGCGGCGAGGCCGGGCCCGGTGACGCAATATTGACGGGATTGGCGGCATCTTCTGGCGCAGAAGCCAGCGAAACGCTTTATCTCGAGGTGCGGGACAGGCAAGGTCCGACCGATCCCGCGACCTGGTTCGCGCTGGACTGAGAGGGAATTCGAGCATGAGAAAACTGCTTCTTGCCGCGGTCGGTGGCACGGCACTGGGCCTTGTGGCGACGACTCAGGTCGCCGGTCCGCTGCTGGCGCAGGAGGCCGAGCGCGAGTCGAGCGTCTACCAGCAGCTGGACCTCTTCAGCGACATCTTCGAACGCATCCGCGCCGAATACGTCGAGGAGGTGCAGCCCGCCGATCTGGTCGAGGCCGCGATCAACGGCATGCTCACCTCGCTCGACCCGCATTCCAGCTACCTCTCGCCCGACGACGCCGAGGCGATGCGGGTGCAGACGCGCGGCGAGTTCGGCGGCCTCGGCATCGAGGTGACGCAGGAAGAGGGCATCGTGAAGGTCGTCTCGCCGATGGACGAGACGCCCGCCGCCGCCGCCGGCATCCAGGCCGGGGACTACATCACCGCCGTCAACGGCGAGAGCGTGATCGGCCTGAACCTCGACGAGGCGGTGGAGCTGATGCGCGGCCCCGTCGGCTCCGAGATCACGATCACCATCGTGCGCGAAGGCATGGACGAGCCGATGGAAGTCAGCCTCGTGCGCGACACCATCCAGCTGACCGCCGTGCGCGCCCGCACCGAGGGGCATGCGCTGGTGCTGCGCGTCTCGACCTTCAACGACCAGACCTTCGAGAACCTGCAGGAGGGTCTCGAAGAGCAGATTGAGGAGGCCGGCGGTCTCGACAATGTCGACGGCGTCGTGCTCGACCTGCGCAACAACCCCGGCGGACTGCTGAACCAGGCGATCTACGTCGCCGACGCCTTCCTCGACGAGGGCGAGATCGTCTCGACCCGCGGGCGCGACCCGCAGGAGAGCGAGCGGCACAATGCCACCGCGGGCGACCTGATCGACGGCAAGCCGATCGTGGTGCTGGTCAACGGCGGCTCCGCCTCCGCCTCCGAGATCGTCGCGGGCGCGCTGCAGGATCACCGCCGCGCCATCGTCGTCGGCACCCAGAGCTTCGGCAAGGGATCGGTGCAGACCGTCATGCCGCTGCGCGGCGATGGCGCGATGCGGCTGACCACGGCGCGCTACTACACGCCCTCGGGCCGGTCGATCCAGGCGCTGGGCATCGCCCCCGACATCATCGTCGAGCAGCCGCTGCCCCCGACCCCCGAGGAGCTCGCCGCCGAGGAGGAGGACGCGCCGCGCTTCCGCAGCGAGGCCGACCTGCGCGGCAGCCTGGCCAACGACAGCCTCACGGACGAGGAGCGCGAGCAGATGGATGCCGAGCGCGCCGAGGCCGAGGCGGCGGCCCAGCTGCGCGAGCAGGACTACCAGCTCGCCTATGCCGTCGACGTGCTCAAGGGTCTCTCGGCGCTTTCGCCGCAGTCGATCCAGATGCCCATCGACGATCACGCCGATGCCGGCGAGGCCGCCCAGCCGTGACGCCCGAGGCCATCGCGGCGCTGCCCTACCGGCCCAATGTCGGCGTCATGCTTGTGAACGCCGATGGGCTGGTCTGGGTCGGCCAGCGCATCGACCGCGACCAGGACGCCTGGCAGATGCCGCAGGGCGGGATCGATCCGGACGAGGACGCGCGCACCGCCGCCCTGCGCGAGCTTGAGGAGGAGACGGGCATCCCGCCCGCCCTCGTCCGAATCGAGGCGCAGACGCGCGAGCCCATCACCTACGAGCTGCCCGCCGATGTCGTGCCGACGATCTGGGGCGGGCGGTTTCGCGGGCAGGCGCAGGACTGGGTGCTGCTGCGGTTTCTGGGGCAGGATGCGGATATCCGCATCGATACCGAGCATCCGGAGTTCGCGGCCTGGAAATGGGTCGCGCCCGATGACCTCGTGCCGAACATCGTGCCCTTCAAGCGCGCTGCCTATGCCCGCGTCCTGGCCGAGCTTGGCCCCTCGATCTGACACCTTCCCGCCGATACGGAGCCTTCCGATGCCGCGTCTCTTCCCCGCCGTCGCCCTTGCCCTGAGCGTGGCGCTGCCCGCGCAGCAGGCCGCTGCGCTCAGCTGTCTAGCCCCCGATCCGCTGCGCAGCCTGCAGGAGGCCGCCGCCTCGGACGAGACCTACCGCGTGCTGCTGGGCCGCCTCGACTTCGACGCCGAGGCGCTGCCGGTATCGGGCCCCGCCGGGCCGGTCGCCGGGCTGTCTGAGGCGCCGCTGGTCCGGGCGGAGTTCGAGGGCCATGCCCTTGGCGCCGAGGGCTTCGACACCGCCGCCAACGGCACCCTCGCGATCGAGCCTGGCTGCCTGGGCGAGGTCTGCGGCAATGCCGTGCCGGGCGAAGAGGTTCTGATATTCGCCCGTGTGACCGAGGCCGGAATGGTGATCGACCTCGACCCCTGCCAGGGCTGGCTGCAACCCGCGCCGAGCGACGCGCAGCAGGCGCAGATGGCGGCCTGCGTCTCGGGCGGCGAGGACTGCCCCGCCGCCGACTGACCTCTTAGCCCTCGCGCGGAAGCTCCATGCGGAAGGAGACGCCGTCCGTCTCGCGCAGGGCAAAGCCGCAGGCGAGGTAGGTGTTCTGCGCGCCGGTATTGGCCTTGTCCGCGCTGACCGTGATGTAGTCGTAGCCCTCCGCCTCGGCGCGGCGGACGACGGTTTCGATCAGCCGCCGGCCCAGCCCGCTGCCGCGCCGCTCCGGCGCGACGTAGAGGTGATGCAGGTCCATCCCGCGCCTGCTCTGGTGCAGCATGGCGCGGCGGGCCATGGCAGCGTAGCCCACGGCCCGGCCCTCTGCCTTCGCGATCAGCGCCTGAAAAATGGGCCGCGGGCCGAAAAGGTCGCGTTCGAGCGTGTCTTCCGTCGCCTGCGAGGCGTCGCCGTGATGCGCGGTGAGTGCCGCGATCATCGCCAGCAGATCGGCGGTATCCGCGCGTGTGGCGTCTTCGATGGTGATCTCTGTCATCTGTCCGGTCTCTGAGGCACCCGCCGCAGGCCGGAGTCCATGCCGCCCTGCGGCGGACATGGGAAATGCGCCGCCACCCTAGAAGGGGGCGTTCCAATAGGTCGTGAGGGAGGTGCGGCGCGTCATGCGGCAAGACTTGCCCGCAGGACGCGCCGCGTCAAGGCCTAGCGCAGGCGGGCCAGCAGCGCCTCTGACGGGAAGCCGTCGACCGGCAGGCCGGCGGCCTGCTGGTAGGCACGGATCGCCGTGGTGCTGCCGGCGCCCAGAAGGCCGTCGATCTCGCCGTCGTAGAAGCCGGCGCGGGCGAGGCCCCGCTGCAGGTCCTTGCGCTGCGCCTCGGTCAGCTGGTGGTAGCCGGCCATCGGCGTGGCGAAGGGCGCGCCGCCCTTCAGCCGGTCCGACAGATGCCCCACCGCGATCACGTAGGAGGCGGCGTTGTTGTAGCGCGCGATCGAGGACCAGTTGCCAAAGGCGAGGAAGGCAGGGCCATCAGCGCCTTCGGGCCGGATCAGCCGCGCCGGGCCGTGGTCGGGGATGCTGCCGCGCGCGGCACGCACGCCGGCGGCCTGCCAGTCGGCGACGCTGCGCCGCGTGTCGCTGGCGGCAACGCCGGGGGCCGAAACCTCGACCCCCCAAAGCTGGCCGCGCGTCCAGCCCGCGTTGGCGAGGTAGCGCGCGGTGGAGGCCAGCGAATCGGTGGGATCGTCGGACCAGATGTCGCGCTTGCCGTCGCCGTTGAAGTCGGCGGCATAGGCGAGATAGCTGGTCGGGATGAACTGGGTGTGACCCATCGCGCCGGCCCAGCTGCCCAGCATGTGCTGCGCGTCCACGTCGCCGTTCTGGATGATCCGCAGCGCGGCGATCAGCTGCTCTTCCATGAAGGCGCCGCGCCGCCCCTCGAAGGCGAGGGTGCTGAGGGCCGAGACGGTCGGAATGTTGCCGCGGCGGTCGCCGTAGCTGCTTTCCAGTCCCCAGATCGCCACGACAACCTCGCGGTCGACGCCGTAGCGCGCCTCGATCTGGTCGAGCACGCCGTCATAGCGGGCGAGCATGGCGCGACCGGTGTTGATGCGGGTGTCCGTGACGGCGCCGGCCAGATACTGGCCCAGCGTGCGCCGGAACTCGGGCTGGTCGCGGTCGCTCTCGATCACGCCGGGCAGGAAGCCGGTGCTGGCGAAGGCCGCGTCGAAGACGCCGGGTGCGATGCCCGCCGCCGTGGCGCGGGGGCGGAAGTTCGCGACCCAGGCGTCGTAGGCGGCATTGGGGACAGGCTGCATGGCGGGATCGGGCCTTTCGGGCGGGCGCAGCGCGCTGGTCGGCTGGGCGCCGCCGCAGGCCGCCAGAAGCGACAGCGCAAGGACGGCGCCAAGCCCGCGGGCGGCGGTCTTCTTGATGGATGTGGTGCGGGCGATGGTCACTGCTCGGGCCTCCCCTTTATGGATTTTGCGGCAGTGTAGCCGGGCCCGGGGCGGGGGGGAACAGCGCGCGGCGCGGCGGCGTGGTTATTTGCGCCGCCGCGAGACAGAGCGCTTGGGCCCCTTGGGGCTGCCGGGGCGCGCCGCCTTCTTGGCCGCCTTGGCGGCCTTCTTCTTGGCCTGGCCCGCCTTGCGCTGCACCGGACGGCCCGGGCGTCGGGAAGGGCCTGTGGCCATCTCCTGCCCGTCGAGCTCGATCATCTCGGCCACGAGGCCGCCAGAGATCGGCGCCGCCTCTTCCAGCCGCACCAGCGCGCGCTGGCCGGCGGAGAGGGTGGTGCCGCTGTCGGCCCCCATCAGCGTCTGCGCGGCGCGGTCGTAGTGGAAGTATTCGTTCCCCAGCGAGCGGATCGGGACCAGCGCATCGGCGCCGCTGTCGTCCAGCTTCACGAAGACGCCGAACTTGGCGATGCCGCTGATCCGGCCCTCGAAGGTGCTGCCGACGCGGTCCTTGAGGTAGGCGGCGAGGTAGCGGTCGGTGGTGTCCCGCTCTGCCACCATCGAGCGCCGCTCGGTGTCGGAGATCTGCTTGGCGGTATCGGCCAGTGCCTCGATCTCCTCGGGCTGCAGCCCGTCCTTGCCCCAGCGGTGCGCGGCGATCAGCGCCCGGTGCACGATCAGGTCGGCATAGCGCCGGATCGGCGAGGTGAAATGCGCGTAGTTCCGCAGCGCGAGGCCGAAGTGGCCGAAGTTCTCGGGCGCGTAATAGGCCTGCGTCATCGAGCGCAGGGTGGACATGTTGATCAGCTCGGCCTGATCGGTCCCGGCGGCCTGGCCCAGCAGGCGGTTGAGATGCGCGGTGCGCAGCACCTGCCCCTTGGCCAGCGTCAGGCCCGAGGCCTCGGCCACCTCGCGCAGCGCGTCGAGGCGGTCGGGATCGGGCTCTTCGTGCACGCGAAAGAGCAGCGGCGTCTTCTTCGCGATCAAGGTCTCGGCGGCGCAGACATTGGCCAGCACCATGAACTCCTCGACCAGCCGGTGCGCATCCATCCGGTCACGGTAGGCGACGGAGGTCACCTCACCGGCATCGTTCAGGATGATCCGCCGCTCGGGCAGGTCGAGGTCCAGCGGCTGCCGCGCCTCGCGCGCGGATTTCAGCGCGGCATAGGCGTCGAAGAGCGGGCGGATCACCGGATCGAGCAGCGGGCCGGCGCGGTCGCTCGGATTGCCCTCGGCGGCGGCCTGCGCCTCTTCGTAGGTCAGCGAGGCGGCGGAGCGGATCAGCGCGCGGTGGAAGTCGTGGCTCAGCTTCTGGCCGTGGCGGTCGATCCGCATGCGCAGGGCCAGCACCGGGCGGGCCACGCCCTCGTGCAGGGAGCAGAGGTCCCCCGAGAGGTGGTCGGGCAGCATCGGCACGACACGGTCGGGGAAGTAGGTGGAATTGCCGCGCTTCTTCGCCTCGCGGTCCAGCTGGCTGCCGGGCGTGACGTAATGGGCGACATCGGCGATCGCGACCCAGAGGATGAAGCCGCCTTCGTTCGAGGGATCGGGATCGGGCTGGGCGAGGACGGCGTCGTCGTGATCGCGGGCATCGGCCGGGTCGATGGTGACCAGCGGCAGCTCGCGCAGATCCTCGCGCCCCTTGAGACCCGCGGGCTTGGCGGCATCCGCCTCGGCCAGAACCGCGTCGGGGAAGTGGTCGGGGATGCCGTGCTGGTGAATGGCGATCAGGCTGACCGCGCGCGGCGCGCCGGGATCGCCAAGGCGCGAGGTGACACGTGCTTTCGGCAGGCCCATGCGGGCGCGGGGACCCGCGGCCTCGGCCTCGACCAGCTCTCCGTCCTTGGCGCCGTGCTCGGCCCCTGCGGGGACGATCCATTCCTTGTCGCTGCCCTTGTCGATCGGCAGGATCCGCCCGCCCTCGGCGCCTTGGCGGAAAAGGCCGAGGATGCGCAGGGGGTTCACGCCGATCTTGCGGATCAGTCGGGCGGTGTAGTGCTGATCCTCGCCCGGCGTCTCGGTCAGCCGCGCGAGGATGCGGTCGCCCGCGCCAAGGGCGCCGTCGCTGTCGCGCGGCAGCAGCAGGACGCGCGGCTCCGCCCCCTCGCCCTGCCATTCCAGCGGGCGGGCGAAGAGATCACCCTCCGCATCGGGTGCCTGAACCTGCAGGATCGAGACGGGCGGCAGCTTTTCGGGGTCGCGGTAGCTGCGGCGGCGCCTTTCCAGGTGGCCCTGATCCTCGAGCTCCTTGAGCACGCGCTTGAGGTCGATGCGCTGCGCGCCCTTGATGCCGAAGGCCTTCGCGATGTCGCGCTTGGCGGTCAGGGCGGGATTGTCCGAGATCCAACGGAGGATCGCGTCCTTGGAGGGGATATCAGCCATCCCTCGCGCCTATCACGGGCCAGCCGCGGCGTCATCGGGGATTCGCCGCGCGGACCGAAGCCGCGGAACCGGGGGTTTTGCACCCCCGGACCCCCGCAGGATATTTGCAAAGAGAAGAACGGGCCGCGCGGGGGTTGCGAAGGCAGGGGGCTTGGTGTCAGATTTGGAAATGGAACATACCACCTCCTCCCCGAAAAGCTGGGCCGATTGCGCCCCCACCCTTGTCGCCGTGGCCGCGGGCCGGGCGCCCGCAGACCTGGTGATCCGCGGCGGCCGGCTGGTCAACGTCCAGAGCCGGGAGGTGCTGGAGGGCTGGCAGGTGGCGATCGCCGAGGGGCGGTTCGCCTATGTCGGCCCCGATGCCGGGCATTGCATCGGCGAGGGCACGCGGGTGATCGAGGCCGAGGGGCGGTTCCTGATCCCCGGACTGATCGACGCCCACATGCATATCGAGAGCGGCATGCTGACGCCGGCGGAATTCGCGGCCGCCGTGATCCCGCATGGCACAACCACGATGTTCACCGACCCGCACGAGATCGCCAATGTGCTAGGGCTGGAGGGCGTGCGGATGATGCATGACGAGGCGCTGATGCAGCCCGTCAACATCTTTACCCAGATGCCCTCCTGCGCGCCCTCGGCCCCCGGTCTCGAGACCACGGGGCACGAGATCAGCGCCGAGGATGTCGAAGAGGCGATGGCCTGGCCCGGCATCGTCGGCCTTGGCGAGATGATGAACTTTCCCGGCGTCGCGGCGGGCGATGCGCAGATGCTGGCCGAGATGGCCGGGACCATGCGCGCCGGCAAGACGGTGGGCGGGCACTATGCCTCGCCGGACCGGGGGCTGGCCTTCCACGCCTATGCCGCCGGCGGCGCGGCGGACGATCACGAGGGCACGCGCGAGTCCGATGCCATCGACCGGGTGCGGCAGGGCATGCGCTCCATGCTGCGGCTGGGCAGCGCCTGGTACGACGTCGAGAGCCAGATCACCGCGGTGACCGAGAAGGGCCTCGATCCGCGGAACTTCGTCCTGTGCACCGACGACTGCCATTCCGGCACGCTGGTGAACGAGGGGCACATGGACCGCGTGCTGCGCCATGCCGTGGCCTGCGGCTGCGATCCGCTGGTCGCGCTGCAGATGGCGACGATCAACACCGCCACCCATTTCGGCATGGAGCGCGAGCTGGGCTCCATCGCGCCGGGGCGGCGGGCGGACGTGATCCTGACCTCGTCGCTGACCGAGCTGCCGATCGAGCATGTGATCGCCCGCGGTGTCACGGTGGCTGAGGGCGGTCGTCTGGCTGTCACCTGCCCGCATTACGACTGGCCCGAGAGCGCGCGGGCGACGGTGAGGCTGGGCAAGGTGCTGGAGGAGAGCGACTTCGAGATCGCCGCGCCGGAGGGGGCCGCCGAGGTGCGCGCCCGAGTCATCGGCGTGGTCGAGAACCAGGCCCCGACCAAGGCGCTGGTGCAGAGCCTGCCGGTCCGCGGCGGGATCGTCGAGGGCGGCGAGACGGCGCAGATCGCGCTGGTAGAACGGCACCGCGGCACCGGCGGCGTGACCAACGGCTTCGTCTCGGGCTTCGGTTACGGGCCGGGCATGGCCATGGCCAGCACCGTGGCACATGACAGCCACCACATGATCGTCGTCGGCACCGACCGGGCAATGATGGCCGCCGCCGCGAACCGGCTGGGCGAGGTCGGCGGCGGTATCACTGTCTGGAAGGACGGGGCCGAGATCGCGCTTGTCCGCCTGCCGATCGCCGGGCTGATGTCGGATGCGCCCGCGGCCGAGGTCGCCGCCGATGCCGAGGCGATGGGCCGCGCCATGCAGGCCTGCGGCTGCACCCTGAACAACGCCTACATGCAGCATTCGCTGCTCGCGCTCGTGGTGATCCCCGAGCTTCGCATTTCCGATCTCGGGCTGGTGGACGTCACCCGCTTCGAGATCGTTCCGCTATTCGAGGACTGAGATGACCAAGATTGATGGTAGCCTGAACCTGCTGACCCCTTCCGTTCCCGCGCCCGAGGCCTTTACCGACGAGGCTGCCGCGATGGAGCGGCTGATCGAGCTTTACGACATCGCGACGGAGTTCCTGTCGAAGAATTTCGTCGAGACGCTGCGCGACGGGCAGCAGGGCGCGCGGTTCCGCGCCTTCTACCCCGAGATCCGCTTTTCCACCGCGACCTTCCAGCTGGCCGACAGCCGCCTGAGCTTTGGCCATGTCGCCAGCCCCGGCAGCTATTCCACGACCGTCACCCGCCCGCGGCTTTTCGCCAACTACCTGCGCCAGCAGATGCGGCTTCTGATCCAGAACCACGGCGTGCCGGTGGTGATCGGCGCCTCGGAGACGCCGATGCCGGTGCATTTCGCCGTCGCCAACGATGCCGCGCTGTCGGTGCCGCAGGAGGGATCGACCGAGTTCCACCTGCGCGACATCTTCGACGTGCCGGATCTGTCGACGATGAACGACGACATCGTGAACGGCAACGGCTTCACCTATCCCGACGGGTCGACCCCGCTGGCGCCCTTCACCGCGCAGCGGATCGATTATTCGCTGGCGCGGCTTGCGCATTATACAGCGACGGCGCCCGATCACTTCCAGAACCACGTGTTGTTCACGAACTACCAGTTCTACATCGAAGAATTCGAGGCCTTTGCCCGCAAGATGCTGGCCGATCCGGACAGCGGCTACGACAGCTTCGTCGCGCCCGGCAACGTGGTCATTACCGATCCCGAGGCGCCGGTGCCGGTGCCGCCGAAGATGCCGCAGATGCCGACCTATCACCTGACGCGCGAGGGCGGGCAGGGGATCACGCTGGTCAACATCGGCGTCGGCCCCTCGAATGCGAAGACGGCGACGGACCACATCGCGGTGCTGCGCCCGCATGCCTGGCTGATGGTCGGTCACTGCGCGGGGCTGCGCAATTCGCAGCGTCTGGGGGACTTTGTCCTCGCGCACAGCTACCTGCGCGAGGATCACGTTCTGGATGACGACCTGCCGCTCTGGGTGCCGATCCCGCCGCTGGCCGAGATCCAGGTCGCGCTGGAGCAGGCCGTGGCCGATGTCACTGAATTCCAAGGCTATGACCTCAAGCGGATCATGCGCACAGGCACCGTCGCCACGATCGACGACCGCAACTGGGAGTTGCGCGACCAGTCCGGCCCGGTGCAGCGCCTGAGCCAGTCGCGGGCCGTCGGCCTCGACATGGAAAGCGGCACCATCGCGGCGAACGGCTTCCGCTTCCGGGTGCCCTACGGCACGCTTCTGTGCGTCTCGGACAAGCCGCTGCATGGCGAGCTGAAGCTTCCGGGCATGGCCTCGGACTTCTACAAGACGCAGGTGGCGCGGCACCTGATGATCGGGATCAGGGCGATGGAGAGCCTGCGCGAGATGCCGCTCGAGCGGCTGCACAGTCGCAAGCTGCGGAGCTTCGAGGAGACCGCATTTCTGTGATCCAGTGGCGGCACCCTGCCAATGGGCGGCATTTCCCCTTGCACTGATAGCGAAATCGGTGTCGGTCTTGTCGTCATAACCGCGCAGACGCGCGGAGAATTGATGCCCCGCGCGCCTGGCGTGAATGAAGGAGACCGTGGACCATGGCCACCAAACCGATGACCAAGACTCAGCTCGTTGCCGCTCTGGCCGATGCGACCGAAAGCGACAAGAAGTCCGCAGGTGCGGCTCTCGACGCGCTGAGCGAGATCATCACCAAGGAGGTCGCCGGCGGCGGCGCCGTGACCATCCCCGGCGTCGGCAAGGTCTACTGCCGCGAGCGTCCCGAGCGTATGGTCCGCAACCCCGCCACGGGCGAGCAGATCAAGAAGGACGCCGACAAGGTGGTGAAGGTCACCATCGCCAAGGCGCTGAAGGACAGCGTCAACGGCTGAGGCCGGCTTTTCATCCCGGACCGGGCGCGTGTCGCCCGGATCGGTCTAGTCTTCAGGACGGGCGCTGCGGCGCCCGCCCGCCTTTCTGGGGGCGGGACAGCCACGGGGGGGCCTGAATGGGCCTGCGTGCGATCCTTCTGGGCCTGCTCTTTGCGCTGGTCTGGTCGTCCTCCTTCACCTTCGCCCATATCGTCGTCGAGCAGGCGCCGCCGATGACGGCGCTGGTCCTGCGCTTTGCCTGTTCGGGCGCGATCTGCGTCGCGCTGGCGCTGGCGATGGGGCAGACCGCGCGGCTGACGCCTGCCCAGTGGCGCGCCACGGTGATCTTCGGCATCTGCCAGAACGCCATCTACCTGGGCCTCAACTGGATCGCGATGGCCTGGATCGAGGCCTCCCTCGCGGCCATCATCGCCTCCTGCATGCCGCTGCTGGTGGCGGCGGCGGGGCGGTTGTTCCTCGGGGACAGGCTGCGTCCGCTGACCCTTGGCGGGCTTCTGGCGGGGCTGGCCGGCGTCACGCTGATCATGGGCGCGCGGCTGGGCGGCGGCGAGACGGCGCTGGGCGCCCTGGCGCTCTGCGTGATCGCGGTGCTGGCGCTGACGGTGGCGACCCTCTCGCTGCGGGGCGCGGCCTCGGGCGGGAATGTCACCATGGTCGTGGGCCTGCAGATGCTGGTCGGCGGCGCCGCGCTGGTGCCCTTCGCCCTGTTCGAGGACCATACGACGGTCTGGAGCGGCGGGCTGATCTTCGCCTTCGCCTACTCGGTCCTCGTCTCGGGCGTGCTGGCGACGCTGATCTGGTTCGTCCTCGTGGGCAGGATCGGCGCCACCCGGGCCGCCACCTTCCACTTCCTCAACCCGGTCTTCGGCGTGCTGATCGCCGCGGTGCTGCTGGGCGAATCCCTGCGCGGCTGGGACCTCGTCGGGGTGGCCGTGGTCGCCGCCGGCATCCTTGCCGTGCAGATCGGCCGGGCGGAAAAGGGCCGGCCCGCCCCGGCCGGGCCTGCCACCGCGGAACGGGCGGGCTGAAGGGGGCGTTTATCGGGCACAGGTCATCCGATGGAGGATCACATGCCTGACACAGCGCAGACGAACAGCGCCGTCATCTCGTCCGACCGGGTCAACGGGACCGAGGTCTACGGCGTCGAGGGCGGCAGCATCGGCCATATCGACCACCTGCTGATCGACAAGAAGACCGGCCGCATCACCTATGCGATGATGGGCTTCGGCGGCTTCATGGGCCTCGGCGAGGATTACTACCCGATCCCCTGGGCCAAGCTCGACTACGACCCCGGTCTTGCCGGCTACCGCACCGACATCACGCGCGAGCAGATCGAAGGCGCGCCCGAGCGGCGCGACGGCTGGTACGATGACCGCAAGTGGGAAGAGGCGACCTACGCCCACTACGGCGCGCCGTATTACTGGATCTGATCCCTAACGCTGGCAGGTCGGGCAATAGAAGCTCGACCTGCCGGACTGCACGATCCGCCGGATGGGGGTCGCACAATGGGGGCAGGGCGCCCCTTCTCGGCCATAGACGCGGAAAGTGTGCTGGAAATAGCCCAGTTCCCCGCTGGCTTGGCGATGATCGCGAAGCGAGGATCCGCCGGCCTCTATCGCCTCCTCAAGCACCATGCGCGTGATCGGCACGAGGGTGGTCAGCCGCTGCGCCGAGATGCGGCCCGCCTTGCGGCGCGGGTCGATGCCGGCCCGGTGCAGGATTTCACAGACGTAGATATTGCCAAGGCCCGCGACCACCGTCTGGTCCAGCAGCGCCGTCTTGATCGGCGTGGCCCGCCCCTTGAGGCGCCCGATCAGATAGGCCTCGTTGAACGCGTTGCCGAAGGGCTCCGGCCCAAGCGCCTTGAGCAGCCAGTGATCCTCGACCTCCGCCGTCGGCGCCAGATCCATCGCGCCGAAGCGCCGCGCGTCGTTGAAGGTGACGCGCGCGCCGCCCTCCATGTCGAGCACGACGTGATCGTGCTTTTCCGGCGCGGGGTGGTCGAAATGGAACTGCCCCAGCGCCGCGCCCGAGACCAGCATCCGCCCCGACATGCCAAGGTGGACGATCAGCGTCTCGCCCCCCGACAGCTCTGCCAGGATGTATTTGGAGCGCCGCCGCAGCGCCGTGACCTCCTGCCCCTCCAGCCGCTCTGCCATCCGCTTGGGCAGGGGCCAGCGCAGATCCGGCCGGTTGACCTGCGCGGCAAGGATGCGCCGCCCCTCCATCGCCGGCAAAAGCCCGCGACGAACCGTCTCGACCTCTGGCAATTCGGGCATCGGCGCCTTTCCTATGGGGGGAGCGCCCCATATGAAGGAGCGAAGGCCAGAGAGGCAAGAGCATGACCGACCAGACGCAGCGCACCACCCATTTCGGCTTTTCCGAGGTGCCCGAAGACGAGAAGGCGGGCCGCGTGCGCGGCGTCTTCACCTCGGTCGCCAGCCGCTACGACCTGATGAACGACGTGATGTCGGGGGGCGTGCACCGGCTGTGGAAGGACGCGATGATGGACTGGCTCGCGCCCCGGCCCGGCCAGCGCCTGCTGGACGTCGCGGGCGGCACCGGCGACATCGCCTTCCGCTTTCTCGGGCGCGCGGGCCATGGCCATGCCACCGTCTGCGACCTGACCGAGGATATGCTGATCGCCGGGCGCACCCGCGCCGAGGCCGAGAAGATGGAGGGCAGCCTCGACTGGGTCGTGGGCGACGCCATGGCGCTGCCCTTCGAGGATGCCAGCTTCGACGTCTACACGATCAGCTTCGGCATCCGGAACGTCACCCGCCCCGAAGAGGCCCTGCGCGAGGCCTTTCGCGTGCTGAAACCTGGCGGGCGGCTGATGGTGCTGGAGTTCAGCCAGCTCCCGAACCCGATGATGCAGAAGGCCTACGATCTGTATTCCTTCAATGTGATCCCGCGCATGGGGCAGGCGATCGCGGGCGACCGCGACAGCTACCAGTACCTCGTCGAATCGATCCGCCGCTTCCCGGACCAAGAGACCTTCCTGCAGATGATCCGCGCCGCCGGCTTCGACAATGCGCGCTATCGCAACCTGAGCATGGGTATCGCGGCGCTGCATTCCGGCTGGAAGCTCTAGCCTTGCGAGGACCCCACAACTTCCTGCGGCTGATCCGCACCGGCGCGACCTTCGAGCGGACCGGCGCCATGGGCGTCGTGCTCGACGCTTTCGACGCGCCGCCGCTCTTGCGCACGGCCGCGCGGCTGCTGGGCAAGCCCTTCCGCTGGCTGGGCTACGAGGGCGACCCGAACATGCCGCCGGTGACGCGGGCGATCACCGCCCTTGGCCCGGCCTATATCAAGTTCGGTCAGATCCTCTCGACCCGCCCCGATGTCGTCGGCATCGAGATCGCGACACAGCTTCGGGTGCTGCAGGACCGCCTGCCGCCCTTCGGCATGGACGAGGCGAAGGCCGCGGTCGAATACGAGCTGGGCCAGAAGGTCGATGCGGTCTTTTCCGAGTTCTCCGACCCCGTCGCCGCCGCCTCGATCGCGCAGGTCCACCACGCGCGCCTCGCCGCCACCGGCGAGGAGGTCGCGGTCAAGGTCCTGCGCCCGGGGATCGAGCGGGCCTTCCGCCGCGATATCGACGCCTTCCGCCTTGCTGCCCGGATGATCGAGCGGCTGGCCCCCTTCTCGCGCCGGCTGCGGCCGACGGATGTGATCGCGCATTTCGAGCAGACCGTGCTGGGCGAGCTGGACCTGCGGCTCGAGGCGGCTGCGGCGGCGGAGTTCGCCGCCAATACCGCGAAGGACGCGGGCTTTGCCGTGCCGCCGGTGCTCTGGCACCTCAGCGGGAAGCGGGTGATGACGCTGGGCTGGGTCACGGGTCTGGGTGCCGCAGATGTCGAGGCGATCGAGGCCGCGGGGCACGACCGCAGGCTGCTGGGCGAGCGGGTGCTGCAGCTGTTCCTCAGCCACGCGCTGCGCGACGGCTTCTTCCACGGCGACATGCACCAAGGCAATCTGAAGATCGGCCCGGACGGCACGCTGATCGCCTATGATTTCGGGATCATGGGGCGGATCGATCACTATACGCGCCGGGTCTATGCCGAGATCATCTTCGGCTTCATCCGGCGCGACTACAAGCGCGTGGCCGAGGTGCATTTCGAAGCAGGCTACGTCCCCGCGGACCGCGATGTCGACGAATTCGCCAGCGCCCTGCGCGCGGTGGGCGAGCCGATCTTCGGCATGGAGGCCAGCCGCATCTCCATGGGGCGGCTGCTGAACTACCTCTTCGAGGTGACGGAACGCTTCGGCATGGAGACGCGGACCGAGCTGATCCTGTTGCAACGCACCATGGTCGTCGTCGAAGGCGTGGCACGGACGCTGGACCCGCATATCAACATCTGGGACGCGGCGCGTCCGACGGTCGAAGGCTATATCCGCGACAGCATCGGCCCGCGCGCCGTGGCGCAGGACCTGGTGCAGGCCGCGCGGGTGCTGTCCCGCTTCGGCCCGCGCCTGCCGGCCCTGGCCGAGGCGGTGCTGGTGGCGCAGAGCCAGCCCACGCCGCCGCCATCCCGCCGCCCGCTGCATCCGCTGGTCTGGGCCGGCGGCGGCGCGGCCCTCTCGGCGCTGGTGATCCTCGCGGCGGCCTCGCTCTAGGCTATAGGGCCGGCGCCCTCAGGGCATCCACCTCCTCCTGCGACACGGCGGTGCCCCCGGCGAGGATCAGCACCGTGCCGGCAGGGGTGGATTGCACCTCGTCGACGCGGGCGTAGAGGCGCGGCACCTGGGTGTCGATCACCGTCTCACCGGCCTGGCTGACCACCTCGAAGCTGTAGAGGCCCCGCGGCATGGCCGTGCCGTCGGCCCCTGTGCCGGTCCAGGTAACCGTGCTCTCGCCCCGCGGCAGAAGCCGGCGCTGGACCTCGGCGCCGGTGCTGTCGCGAACGACAAGCTCCGTCCGCTCCGCCTCGGCGCGGGGGGTAAAGGTCAGCGCGACGGGGCTTCCGTCGAACTGCGCCGGCACCGCGGCCCGCACTTCACGGCCGACAAGGGCCGCCATCTCGGCCAGACCGCCGGCCCCGATGGCCGAGGTCATCTGCCGCAGCAGATCGTTCGTCTGCACCTGCTGCTCCACCCCCGAGAAGGTGGCAAGCTGAACCGAGAACTCCGCCGACTCCATCGGCTGTAGCGGGTCCTGGTTCTGCATCTGCGTCGTCAGCATCTTCAGGAAGGTCTCGAAATCCGAGCTGAGCGCCGAGGTGCTGCTGCCCTTTGCCGTGGCTGCGCCGGGGGCGGGTGCGCGCCCCGCCGGGGCGAGCGGGCTGGTTGTCGCGATATCGGTCATGCAGTCGCTCCTATAGTCGAAGGTCGAGGCCGGTGGCGGCGCCACGGCCCGGGGGCGGCGAGGTCGCCCCTGCCGGATGCTGCGCGGTCCGGCCTTCAGGCGCCTCGCCGGCTGGCCGGGCACTGTCCGGGGTCGGGCCATCGCCCCGGTCGGGCCTGTCCCGCGCGCTGCCGCCGAAACTAAGATCGACCTGGCCGAAGCCGAGGTCACGCAGCTCGGCGGCAAGCTCGGCCGCGTGGCGGCGCATCAGGTCCGCGGTCTCCGGCCGCTCGGCCTGCATGACCAGTGTGAGGCTGTCGCCGGTGGTCACGAGGCTCATGCGAACGCGCCCCAGCTCCTCGGGGTCGAGGGCGATTTCGGTCGGGGTTCCCTCCGGCTGGGGCAGCGCGGCAGAGAGTTGCTGCGCAAGGGGCCGTGCCTCGGGCCGCGGGGCCTGCGCGATATCGACGCGCGGCATCCCGGCCGTCTCGGGCCGGAGGAGTCCGGCCTCCAAGGGCTCGGCCGCGGGATCGGGCAGGGCCGTGGCTTCGGGCAGGACGGCATTGCGGAAGCCTTCGGCCTTCGCGGCCGCGAGGCTTGGCTGCGCCACTGCGGGAGAGGCCGCCGTGGATCGCATCAGAAGCGCCGCCTCTGCCGTCGTCGGGGCCTGTCGCCGCGCGGTGCGGCCCTCTGCACCCCGCCTCTCGGGGGCGCTGGTGCCAGGTGTCGTCTCACCCGCGGCGCCCGCCTGCGACGCCGCGGGGCGCGGCGCTTCGGCGCCGGCCTCGACCGGGCGCGCGGAATGAGTGCCGGGCATGGGCGTCCCGGCCGTCGCCTGTTGCGGCGTCGGCCTGTCCTTTGCGGCGCGCGTGCCCGTGGGCTGGCCCGGGCCGATTTGCTGCGCGGCGGCAAGGGGGCGCGGCGGCTTGCCCGACTCGGCCGAGGCCGCGCCGGGGGAACCAGCCCGACCGGCGTCCTCTCCTGACTCTGTCATCAGCGCGGCGGGCGTGGCCGCTCCTCCACCCTCGCGCCCGGCTTGGGTGCTGCGCCCCTGGGCGGATGTGGGGCCCGGCGGGGGCGCCGGAACGCCCCGGGGGCCAGTGTCGGACCCGTCCATGCCGTGCAGCGGCGTCTTGGTGTCGAACCGTGCCTGGACGGCTCCCTCTGCCGCGGCGACTGCGCCCGGCATCGTGCCGGAGCCCGCCGCGGCCGGGTCCACGGGCCGCGGGGCGGCCACAGGATCGCCTGTGGATGCGGGCCCGGCGAGCGTAGGAGACGCATCGCTTTGTACCCTGCCGGCTCCCTCTGCGGCGTGGATCGGGTTCAGGCTCGGGCTCCGGCGCGCGGCTGTGACGGCATCCTCGACGGGGTGCGCTGTGACGGCGCGCGCTGCCCCTGCCCGGTCGCGGGGCGGCAGGGCGTCACCCTGCCCGTCGTGCCGCAGAAGCGGGTGCCGCGGCAGAGGGTCCGCCCCTTCCGGCCGCGGCAGGGACTCCGCGACCTCGGCCGGCGCCTCTGAAGGCCGGTCACCGGCGGTCTCGGCCTGCTCGCCCTCCGGGGTCGAGCCGTCCGCCGCGATGGAGGGGCCTTCGGTGCCGGTGCCTTGGTCGGCCATCAACATCCCGAAGAGGGCACCGCCATCGCTATCTCCGCGCGTCCCGCCACGAAGGCCCGGCGCCTCTACCGGCGCGATGGCTGGGATCCCGGCGTTCGCCGCGCCCTTGCGAAGAGGTGCTGCTGTGGTCGCAGTGGCGAGAATCGGAAGCTGGGTCATGCTCTGTCTTCTGCACCACGAGGCTTACTGAATATTTACCGCGAGCGGAGAGTCTGCCCCCGATCAGCAAGGAGAGGGTCATGGCGGATTACGTGACGGGCTTCGGCCCGATGCCAGGCGCGGCAGGGCAGCCACCGGCGGCGACGCCGGCTGGCGGCACCGGGGTCACCGACAGGGCCGCGATGCGCGCCGCGGCAGAGGGTCTCGAGACGCTGTTCCTGGCTGAGATGCTGAAGACGGCCGGCCTGGGCAAGACGCCCGACAGCTTCGGCGGCGGCGTGGGCGAGGACCAGTTCGCCTCCTTTCTGACCGAGGCGCAGGCCGGGCGCATCGTCGCGGCCGGCGGCATCGGCCTGGCCGAATCGCTCTTCAACAGCATGCTGGAGGCGCGGGATGGACGCGACTGATCGTGCCCTCGCGCTGCTCGAGCGGGAGAGGCGCGCGCTCCTCTCCGCGGACTGGGAGGCGCTCGACCGAATCGCGCCGTTGAAGGCGAGGCTGGCCGAAACGCTTGGCGCGCAGCCGGAGGCGGGCCTGACCCCGCGCCGCCTGGCCGAGATCCGCAGGGCGGCGGGGCGCAACGGCGCGATCATGACCGCGGCGATGGAGGGCCTTCGCGACGGCGCCCGCCGCCTGCAGGAGATACGCCGCGCCCAATCGGGATTCTCCAGCTACGACAGCGCCGGGCGGCAGGCGCGCGTCGCCTCCACGCGCCCGGGCCTCGAGAAGCGATCCTGACGGCGGCGCCCCGGGCGACGAGAAAGGCCGCGCCCGTTAAACCTATCTTGGGAATTCTCGAGGCAAAAGAAGCGCATCACCCTAGGGTGACGCACAGGGGCCGGAGCAGCCGGCCCGACCGATAGTCAGAACGGCTGAAATCGTCGCCGCATGCCGGCGACACATGCCATCGGCGTAAAACGCGCCCTATCAACAGGACCACATACACCCATGTCCAGCATTCTGACCAACAACGGGGCGATGGTCGCCCTGCAGACCCTCAAGAGCATCAACAACCAGCTCGGCGACACCCAGTCGGCCATCTCGACCGGCAAGAACGTCGCCACCGCCAAAGACAACTCGGCCGTCTGGGCCATCTCGAAGGTCATGGAGTCCGACGTCAAGGGCTTCAAGGCGATCTCCGACTCGCTCTCGCTCGGCGAAAGCACCGTCGCGGTCGCACGCCAGGCGTCGGAGACGGTCACCGATCTGCTCACCGACATGAAGGGCAAGATCGTCGCCGCCCAGGAAGACAACGTCGACCGGGCGAAACTGCAGGCCGACGTCGCCGCGCTGCGCGACCAGATCACCTCGGTGGTCGGCGCCGCCCAGTTCAACGGCCTGAACCTCGTCAACGGCACCTCGGGCAACGTGGACGTCCTGTCCTCGCTGGACCGCGATGCCTCCGGCGGGGTTACCTCCTCCACCATCACCGTCAACCAGCAGGACCTCTCGGTCGGCGGCTATACCGCCAAGGCCGTTCTGGCCGGCTCCGACGGTGCCTCGGCGAACAACGACACCGCCAGCTTCACGCTGGACAACACCAGCGGCACCGGCACGCTGGTGATCGACGACAGCGCGGATGCCTTTGCCGCCGGTGACAGCGTCTCGCTGAGCATCGGTGACACCAAGGTGACCTATACCGTCACCGCCGACGACGTCGCGGCCACCACGACGGCCGATATCGTCGCCGTCGGCCTGAAGAACGCCGTCGACAAGCTGGGCAACCCGGACCTGACGGTGGATTACGACAGCGGCACCCCCGGCACCCTGGCCTTCACCAACGCCGGCGGTGACGACCTGGTCGTCTCGGCGCAGTTCGAGAACGCTGGTTCGGGTGGCCTCGGTACGCTGGCCAGCATCGATGTCTCCTCGGCCGCGGGTGCCACCGCTGCCCTGGGCACCATCGAAGGGCTGATCACCACCGCGGTCGACTCTGCCGCCGCCTTCGGTTCGGTCCAGGGCCGGATCGAGATCCAGGCCGACTTCATCAGCAAGCTGTCCGACTCGCTGAAGTCCGGCATCGGCTCCATGGTCGATGCCGACATGGAAGAGACCTCGGCCCGTCTGCAGGCCCTGCAGGTGCAGCAGCAGCTGGGCGTCCAGTCGCTGTCGATCGCCAACCAGGCGCCGCAGTCGGTCCTCTCGCTGTTCCGCTAAGGCACGGCTTACCGGGGGCGCCCTCGCGCGCCCCCGGTCCCCCCATTCCTGTCTCGTCAGCGGCAAAGCCGCCCTTCCGGCGCATTTTCGTCCTGAAAGGACCTGACCCTTGAATTTCGTCCAGCAAGCCCGACAGGCCTACGGCGCCAGCAATGCCGTCATCCGCTCTGCCCGCTCGGCCGAGCACCAGATCCTCGCCGAAGCGACCGCACGCCTGCGCGCCGCCGTCGACTCCGGCTTCTTTCCCTCCATCGCCAAGGCCATCCACGACAATCGCCGTCTCTGGACCCGGCTCGTCGCCGATGTGGCCGATGACGACAACGGGCTGCCGGCCGAGCTTCGCGGTCGGCTGTTCTACCTGGGCGAATTCACCAACAGCCATTCGCGGGCCGTCCTTGCGGGCAAGGCGCATGCGGGCGTCCTGGTCGAAATCAACACCGCGGTGCTGCGCGGGCTGAGCGGCCAGCAGGCCGGCAGCGCGGCCGCCGTGCCCAGCGAGGTGGCGTGATGACCGGCCTTGTCCTCAAGCTCGGCCCGCAGGAGCGTGTGCTGGTCAACGGCGCGGTGATCGAGAACGGCGACCGCCGGTCGCGCCTGTCGATCCTGACGCCGAACGCCAAGATCCTGCGCCTGCGCGACGCCATCCGCCCCGGCGAGGCCGATACCCCGGTCAAGCGCGTCTGCTACATCGCCCAGCTCGTGCTCGCCGGCGAGGCGACCCCGGCCCAGGGCCATACGCAGATGATCAGCGGGGTGGAGCAGCTGAGCCAGGTCCTGACCGATCCGGACAGCCGCGCCCTTCTGTCCGAGGCGACCACCGCCCTGCGCGCGGGCGAGACCTATCGCGCGCTCAAGCGGTTGCGCGCGCTTCTGCCGCGCGAAGAACGCCTGATGGCGATGTCCCGGAGCGCTCCGCCGGCCCCCGCGCGGCCGGAGCTGGGACCGGAGGTCGACATGGCCCGACAGTTCGCCGCCGAGCTGTGCGACGAGGATGCCGCCCGCCGGGCGGGTCGCGCATCATGAGCTTCCAGCCGGTCCTGCCCCTTTCGGGCTATACCGGCTGGCGGTTTCTCCAGCGCACGCTGGACAGCCAGCAGGAGGCCTTCTCGAACAGCGGCCCCGTCAAGACCGCGGCCGAGTATTTCCGCGAGAACATCTCCAAGGCGGCCACGGCAGAGGACCTCGTGGCGGACCGCCGCCTTCTGGGCGTGGCCTTGGGCGCCTTCGGGCTGGACGAGGATATCGACGCCAAGGCCTTCATCAAGAAGGTCCTGGCGGAGGGCACGCTCGAGAAGGACGCCCTGGCGAGCAAGCTTTCCGACAAGCGCTACGCCCGCCTGGCCGAGGCCTTCGGCTACGGCAATGCCGGCCCGCGCGTCTGGATGGAGGGCTTCGCCGATGAGATCATCGACAAGTACCAGGCGAAGCAGTTCCAGGTCGCGGTCGGCGAGCAGAACGAGTCCCTGCGCCTCGCGCTGAACGTCACGGCCGGTCTCGAGGAGATCGGTGCCGCGGAGAAAACCGACAACGCCGCCTGGTTCGGCATGATGGGCAATGGCCCCCTGCGGGCGGTCTTCGAAGGGGCGCTGGGCTTTCCCAAGTCCTTCGGAAAGATCGACCTCGATCAGCAACTGGACCAGTTCAGGTCCCGCGCGCAGTCCACCTTCGGCACCTCGGACATGGCCGAGATCGCCGGCGATCCGCAGCTTCAGGAAAAGCTGGTCCGGCTCTACCTGATCCGGAGCGAGGCTTCGGCCATGACATCCCTGAGCGGCGCGAACGCCGCCCTGACCCTGCTGTCGAACCTGCGCTAGCCCGCCGCTACTTGGCGAAGACCACGGTGCGGCTGCCATTGATCAGCACCCGCCGTTGCAGGTGCAGCGCCACGCCCCGCGCCAGAACGCGCCGCTCGATGTCGCGGCCCTTGGCGACGAGGTCCTCGGGCGTGTCGGCATGGGTCACATGCTCCACGTCCTGGCTGATGATCGGCCCCTCGTCGAGATCCTCGGTGACGTAATGCGCCGTCGCGCCGATCATCTTCACGCCGCGGGCATGGGCCTGATGATAGGGCTTCGCGCCCTTGAAGCCGGGCAGGAAGGAGTGGTGGATGTTGATGCAGCGCCCCGAGAGAAAGGCGCTCATCTCGTCGGAGAGGATCTGCATGTAGCGCGCCAGCACCACCAGCTCGGCGCCGGTGTTGTCGACGAGATCGCGGATCTGCGCCTCCTGTTGCGGCTTGGTCTCCCTGGTGATCGGCAGGTGGTGGTAGGGCACATCGGCGGGCAGATCGGCGCTCAGCGCTTCGGCAGGGTGGTTGCCGGCGATGGCGACCACCTCCATCGGCAGCTCGCCCATGCGCTGGCGGTACAGCAGGTCGACCAGGCAGTGATCGAACTTGGACACAAGGATCATCACCTTGGGCAGGCGCTGGGCCGAGACCAGCTCCCAGCGCATGCCGAAGGCCGTGCCGATGCCGTCCATCTTGGCGCGGAAGGGCGCGGCATCCTCGTGGCAGCGGAAGGCGACCCGCATGAAGAAGGTGCCGGTCTGCGCGTCGTCGAACTGCCGCGCCTCGGTGATATCGCCGCCGGTATCGGCCAGGGCGGTCGCCACCGCCGCCACGATGCCGGGGCGGTTCTGGCAGGTCAGCGTCAGGATCTCGTGGGTCATGGCTCTTCCTTCTGGCCTCCTCCCCTCGTGCCCCGGGGGCCTCCGCCGGTCTGATGCGGAAGCGACCCTTCCGGGGCGGAGGGCGAAGCAAGCCTTAGTCGATCATCGTCTCGGGCAGAAGCAGGGCGATCTGCGGAAAAGCCACGATCAGCACCAGCGCCACCAGCATCGCGCCCCAGAAGGGCAGCACGCCGGCGAAGATGCGGCCCAGCGGCACCGAGGGCGCCACCGATTTCACGATGAAGACGTTCACCCCCACGGGGGGCGAGATCAGCCCCATCTCCAGCACCAGCACCGCCAGAACACCGAACCAGATCGGATCGTAGCCCAGCGCGATGATCACCGGAAAGAAGATCGGCAGCGTCAGGACCAGCATCGCCAGCCCCTCGAGGAAACAGCCGAGGACGAGGTAGCACAGCAGGATCAGCGACAGCACCGCGAGCGGCGGCAGGGCCAGCCCCTCGAGCAGGGCGCCGAAGCTGGCGGGAATGTGGCTGAGGGCGAGGAAGGGGTTGATCAGATGCGCCGAGATCAGGATCAGCATCACGGTCGCCGTCGTCACCACGGAATCGCGCGTGGCGCTCCACAATCGGCGCAGCGAGAGCTGGCCCAGCACCGCGCCGAAGAGGATCACAAGCCCCGCGCCCACGGCCGAAGCCTCGACCGGGGAGAAGAGCCCGCCGTAGATCCCGCCTATGGTCAGCGCGATGACCGAGAGGATCGGCAGCGCGCCGATCAGGGCGCGCAGCTTCTCGGCGCCGGTGGTGCGCGGCCCGGTCGGGCCGAGGCCGGGGCGCAGGCGGCAGAGTAGGCTAATCGTCGCGATGAAGAGGGCCAGCAGCAGCAGGCCCGGCAGCACGCCGGCCAGGAACAGCCGGCCGATGCTTTGCTGCGTCAGGATCGCGTAGATGACGAAGCCGGTCGAGGGCGGGATCAGGATGCCCAGCGTGCCGCCCGCGGCCACGGCGCCGGTCGAGAGCCGGCTGTCGTAGCCGTAGCGATCCATCTCGCCCAGCGAGACGCGCCCCATTGTCAGCGCCGAGGCGACGGAACTGCCCGAGAGCGCCGCGAAGCCGCCGCAGCCCAGCACCGTCGCGGAGGCGAGGCCGCCGCGGACCTGCCCGATGATGGCATAGGCGGCATCGTAAAGGCGCCGGCTCATGCCGGTTTCGGTGGCGACATTGCCCATCAGGATAAAGAGCGGCACCACCACGAGCTCGGCCGAGGAGGCGAGCGTGAAGCTTTCCGATCCCAGCAGGCTGAGCGCGCTGGTCAGGCTGTCGAGCGCCCAGATCCCGCCGAAACCGACGGCGAACATTGCGAAGGCCACGGGCACCCGCAGCATCAGCAGCAGGAACAGCAGGGCGAGGCCGGAAAGCCCGATGGCGGTATCGGTCATCGCGGCGCCTCCTGCGCGGTGTCCCAGCGCGGCGGGCTGCGGCGGCTGGCGACCTCGGCGGCGCGCAGCAGCATCGCCAGCGCGGTCAGGCCCGAAAAGGCGCAGACCCCCCATTGGAACCAGGCCTTCGGCAGGTCGATGATGTTGCTGCGCAGGTTCAGCATCAGGCTGAGCCGCGCGCTGTCGTAGACCGTCCAGGCGATGCCCGCGAAGATCGCTGCGCCCAGCAGCGCCGAGGCGATGTCCGAGGCGCGGTTCAGCCATGCGGGAAAGCGCGGCTCCAGCAGGTCGACCGAGATATGCCCGCCCAGCCTGTCACAGAGCGCCATGCCGCCGAAGACGAGGACCGTCATCGCCATGGTCGAGACGTCCTGCGCCCCGCGCAGCGGCGCGCCGAAGTAGCGGCCCAGGACATCGACGAGGATCACGCTGACCTGCACGATCAGCGCGACGGATCCGATCAGGGCGGACAGGCCGATCAGCCTGTCCGCCAGCCATCGCAAGGACGTCACGCGGTCACTCGCCCTGCATCACCGAAAGGACCTCTTCGCCGCCGATCTCGGCGACCACCTCCTGCGTCACCGGTTCCGTCAGCGCGCCGAAGGCGGCGGCCTCTTCCTCCGTCAGGGTGATGACGGTCGCGCCCTCGTCGGCCTGAAGCGAGGCGAGGACCTCGTCCGCCTTGGCGTACCAGCCCTCTTCGGCCGATCGCGACAGCGGCCGGAAGGTGACGGTATCCAGCGCCGCGCGGCCTTCGTCGGGCAGGCCGTCATAGACCGCCTCGTTCATCGCGAGGAAGAAGGAGACCCGGCCCAGCGGCGCACCGTAGGTGTAGCTGTCGGCCACCTCGTCGAGGCGGAAGTCGGCGACCGCGCTCGATCCGGTGACGATGCCGTCGATCAGCCCGGTGTCCAGCGCGTTGTACATCTCCGAGGCGGACATCTGCACCGGGATACCGCCGAGCGATTCGATCACCGCCGCCCCGACGGAGCCGGCGACGCGGATCTTCAGCCCCTCCACGTCCGCGGGCGTGCGGATGTCGTGGCCCTTCATGATGAAGATGTTCGGCTCGGAGGTCCAAAGCGCGATCGGAAGCGTGTAGGGAAACTCGTCCCCCAGAAGCCCGGCCTCCCAGGCGTCGTTCAGCGCCTCGGCGCCGGTGCGCCCCTCGGGGATCGCGCCGGGCAGTTCGGAGATCATCGTCAGGGGAAACTGGCTGGAGGTATAGCCGGGCACGCCCCAGGCGATATCGGCAACGCCCTGCAGCACGCGGATATACTGCTCCAGCGGGCCGGCGCCCAGCTCTCCGCCGGGGTAGGTGCGGATCGTCACGTCGCCGCCGGCGGCGGCCTCGGTCAGGGGATCGACGACCGCGGCGGTGATCGTATGCACCGGTGGCACCCAGTGGGCGAGCTTCAGCTCGGCCTGCGCCTGGGCGAGGGCAGGGACGAAAGCGAGGGCGGCGGCCACGGCGAGGCGGGCTCTGCGCTGGTGGATCATCGTGCGGTCTCTCGTGTCGGTGACGGCTTCGAGGTGCAGCCTTAGCGTGCCTGCCCCCGAAGGTCCCCCGCCGAAATCCTCATGTTAACTATGAGGAGGGGCCGCGCACCGGTCAGTCCTTGCGCCGGGCCGGAGCGCGGGCCTGCGCAAGGACCTGCCGCAGGACGGTGAAGGACGAGGAGATCGCCGGATCGCCCTTGCGCGCCAGAAAGGCGTCCAAGGCGCCATGGCAGGTGATGGCGGCATCCACAGCCGGGTCCGAGCCGGCGGTATAGAGACCGGCCTGGATCATCAGCTCGGCCCGCGCATAGGCGCCAAGGTGGCCCCGCGCCTCGCCGATCAGCTGGTTTTCCGCCGCTGTCGCCGCCGCCGGAAGCGAGCGCGAGACCGAGCGCAGCAGGTCCACCGCCGGAAAGCGCCCCCGCTCGGCGATGGCGCGGTCCATCACGACATGGCCGTCGAGCACGCCGCGCAGCCAGTCTGCCACCGGCTCGTCCATGTCGCTGCCCGCGACGAGGACCGAGTAGATCGCCGTGATGTCGCCCTGACCCTCGGTGCCGGGACCGGCCCTTTCGCACAGCGCGGCGATGGCCGGCGCGGTCGAGGCAGGAAAGCCGCGCAGGGCCGCGGGCTCGCCCGCCGCGGCAGCGACCTCGCGATGCGCCTCGGCAAAGCGGGTGACGCTGTCGATCAGCAGCAGCACCTGCCGCCCCTCGTCGCGGAAATGTTCGGCCACCGCCGTCGCCGCCAGCGCGCAGCGGCGCCGCGTCTGCGGCGCGCGGTCCGACGTCGCGGCGACGACGACCGCGCGGGCCATGCCCTCGGGGCCCAGAACCTCCTGCACGAAGTGCCGCAGCTCGCGCCCCCGCTCGCCCACGAGGCCGATGACGATGACGTCCGCCCCGACGCCGCGCGCCAGATCGGCCAGCAGCGTCGACTTGCCCACGCCCGAGCCGGCGAAAAGGCCGATGCGCTGGCCCTGGACCAGCGGCAGCAGCGTGTTGAAGACGGCCAGCCCGGTCGACAGGCGGCTGCCCATGGGCCGTCGCGCCTGCGGCGGCGGCGGCGCGGCCTGAAGGCGCCGGGGCCTTGCGCCGGGCAGCAGCGGCAGGCCATCCAGCGGCGCCCCGTCGGGATCGACCACGCGCCCGATCCAGCTGTCGTCGGGGGCGAAGACCGGCGCGGGCTCCATCTGCACCAGATCGCCAAGCGTCACCCCCTCGGCCGATCCCTCGGGCAGAAGCTGCACCCGCCCCTCGGCGATGCGCACGACCTCGGCGGCGATGCGCCCGGCGCCGTGGCGGATTGTCACCCGCGACCCCAGCCGCGCCATCGGCAACAGCCCCTCGGCCTCGATCACGGCGCCGGCGGCGCCGGTCACCCGCCCCGCCGGCCGCTCGGCCCCCGCGCGTTCGATCGCGGCGATGACGCGTCCGATCAGCTCGTCGTCCATCTTCGGCCTCCTGCCTCTCCGTTGCGGCGGCTGCGCCCCTGGCTTGCGAACCCGTTCTTAAAGAATCGGCCTTAAGGCTGGGTTGAGGCAGGAAGCCGAGGGAGAAGCCCCGTGTATCAGTCGCTCGACATGTTCAGCACCTCCATGGCGATGGCGCGCCATGCCGGTGCGCGGCAGGCCGTCTCCTCGGCCAATGTCGCCAATGCCGACACGCCCGGATTTCGCGCGCAGGCGCTGCCCGGCTTTGCCGAGGCCTACGACAGTCCGGTCGGCCGGCTTGGCCTGCGCCAGACCCGGGCGGAGCATCTGGGCATCGGCCAGGGTCACCTCGCGCTCAAGGTCGCCGATGCCGGCGGCGAGGCCGCGCCCAACGGCAATACCGTCTCTCTCGAGACCGAGATGCTGACCGGCGCCGAGATCCGCTCCGAGCACAATCGCGCCCTCGCCATCTATCGCCATGCCATCGGCCTGATCCGTACCAGTCTGGGGTAAACGATGACCGATTTTTCCAATGCCATGTCCGTCGCGGCCAGCGGGATGCGCGCCCAGTCGGGCCGCATGCGCTTCATCTCCGAGAACATCGCGAACGCCGACACGCCCGGCTATCACCGCAAGACCACGACCTTCGAGCAGGAGGTGTCGCGCGCGGCGCCCGAGGGTGCCGTCAGCCTTGGCCGCCTGCGCCTCGACCAGACGGAGCTGGACCGGATCTACGACCCCGCCCACCCGATGGCGGACGGCAGCGGCCACTACGACGGCTCCAACGTCGATCTGCTGGTCGAGATCGCGGACAGCCGCGAGGCCTCGCGCAGCTACGAGGCCAATCTCAAGATGTTCGACCAGGTGCGCCAGATGAGCGCCTCTCTTCTCGAAATCCTTCGCAAGTAACGCAGCCCTTTTTTCGTCAGGAGGACCAGGATGGAACTCGGATCTCTCGTCGCCCAGGCCTACCGCGGCACTCGGCAGAGCGTCTCGGCCGAGATGCCGCAGCCCCCGCGGGACGAGGCCGCGAACCCGGCCGGCGCCGCCGCGGCCGAATTCGTGCGCACCCTGCGCGAAAGCGATGCCACCGCGATGCAGTCGATGACCGGCAGCGGCGATCCGCATGCGCTGGTGCAGGCCCTGTCGCAGGCGGAACTGGCCGTCGAGACGGTCGTGACCCTCCGCAACAAGGTCGTCGAAGCCTACCAGGAAATCCTCAGGATGCCGGTCTGATGCTGAGCGAGAGCGAATTCTACGACGTGCTGCGTCAGGGCCTCTGGGTGGCTGTGGTCATCTCGATCCCGGTGCTGGCCGTGGCGCTGGGCGTCGGCCTGATCATCGGCCTATTCCAGGCGCTGACCTCGATCCAGGAGGCGACGCTGACCTTCGTGCCGAAGCTGGCGGCGATCGCCGCGGTCTACTGGGTGACCATGGGTTTCATGACCGAAAGCCTCGTGTCCTACTTCCAGGACACGCTGCTGCCGCGGATCGCGGGGGTCTAGGCGCATGGAGAACAGCACCTACGCCACGCTCACGCGCCAGTCCGGCCTGCAGGCCCAGATGCGGGTCCTTGCCAACAACATCGCCAATGCCGGCACCACCGGCTACCGCGCCGAGGGGGTGATCTTCTCGGAATACGTCGCGCGGCTGGGCGATGACGCGCCCTCACTGTCGATGGCCGCCGCCCGCGTGCGCCAGACCGATACCTCGCAGGGCGCGCTGACGCAGACGGATGGCGCCTTCGACCTGGCGATCGAGGGCGAGGGGTTCTTCGCTATCGAGACGCCCGAGGGGCAGCGCCTGACCCGGGCCGGCAACTTCGGCCCCAACGAGAACGGCGATCTGGTGACGCCCGACGGCTACCCGGTGCTCGACGCCGGCGGCGCGCCGCTTTTCGTCCCGCAGGGGCAGGGGCCTGTCGGCATCGGCGCCGACGGCACTGTCTCGGTCGAGGGGCGCCCGGTGGGGCAGGTGGGGGTGTTCCGCCCGCTCGACCCCTTGGCGGTGACCCGCGGCAGCGGCGTGATGTTCGACGCCGGCGGCGCGGTCGAGGCGGTGCCCGACCCCGCCGTGCTCCAAGGGTACCTCGAGGAATCGAACGTCGATCCGGTGGTCGAGGTCGCCCGCATGATCGAGGTCCAGCGCGCCTACGAGCTGGGCCAGGGCTTTCTCGACAAGGAAGACGAGCGGATCCGCAGCCTGATCCGCGCCGTCAGCAAGTAAAGGAGACCGCCGATGCGTGCCCTTCAGATCGCCGCCGCCGGCATGACCGCGCAGCAGACCCGGGTCGAGGTCATTTCCAACAACCTCGCCAACATGAGCACCACGGGCTACAACGCCCGCCGCGCCGAATTCGCCGACCTGCACTACCAGCAGGTGGCGCGGCCCGGCACGATCAACGCCTCTGACGGCACGGTCCTGCCGACCGGCGTGCAGCTGGGCCTCGGCGTGCGGCCGACGGCGGTCTCCGTGATGCTGTCGCAGGGCACGCTGGCGCAGACGGGGGGCAACCTCGATGTCGCGATCGAGGGCGAGGGCTACCTCGAGGTGACGCTGCCCAGTGGGCAGCCGGCCTATACCCGCGACGGCGCGCTGAAGCTGTCCGCCGACGGGTTGATCGTGACCTCCGACGGCTATGCCGTGGCGCCCGACATCACCATGCCCGCCGATGCGCGCGACATCTCGATCAATGCCGAGGGCGAGGTCTATGCCTACTTCACCGACAGGGTAGAGCCGGAGCTGCTGGGCCAGTTCAGCATGGCCGGCTTCACCAATGCCAAGGGGCTCGAGGCGATCGGCTCGAACCTCTTCGTCGAAAGCCCCGCCTCCGGCCCCTCGCTGGTGACGACGCCGGGGCAGGACGGGCTGGGGACGCTGCGGCAGGGCTACCTCGAGGACAGCTCCGTCGATGCGGTCAAGGAGGTGACCGAGCTGATCCAGGCCCAGCGCGGCTACGAGCTGAACTCCAAGGTCATCACCGCCGCCGACCAGATGCTGGGCGCGATGGTGCAGATCCGATGATCCGCCGGGCGCTCCTGGCCTGCCTCTGCGCCGGGCCTGCCATGGCCGATACGCTGGTTGCCGCGCGCACGATCCCGGCCGGGCAGGTCATCGCCGAAGGCGACCTGCTCCTGCGCGGGCAGGAGGTGCCCGGTGCCCTCACCGACAAGGCCTCGGCCGTGGGGCAGGAGGCGCGCGTCGCGCTTTACGCCGGGCGGCCGATCCGCGCTGGCGATCTCGGCGCCCCTGCCGTGGTGGAGCGCAACGAGACCCTGCCGCTGATCTACGAGAACGGCGCGATCACCATCACCACCGAGGGGCGGGCGCTGGATCGCGCCGGCCTCGGCGACATGCTCGACGTGATGAACATCTCGTCGCGCACGACGGTCCGCGCCCGGATCGGCCCCGACGGCGGGGCCTATGTCACGCCGTGACCCATTGCCGCACAGAAGGAGCGACAGAATGCGCTTTCCTGCTCTAGCCCTCGCCCTGGCCGCCCTTGCCGGCTGCGGCAGCGCGCCCATCGGGCGCGAGCCCGACTTCACGCCGCCGCAGGCCGGGGCCGAGGCGACGGCGATGATGACCTACTCGCTGCCGCAGGAGGTCGCGGTGCCGCCGACGATGATCGGCCCCTCCGTCGCCTCGCTCTGGGACGGGGGGCGCGGCTCGCTCCTTGGCGACCGGCGGGCGATGCAGCGCGGCGACATCATGACCGTGGTGATCGAGATCGACGATTCGGCCTCCATCTCCAATTCCTCGGACCGCTCGCGCACGGCCAGCCAGGACATGGGCGTGCCCTCGCTCGTCGGGATCCCGCAGCGCCTGAACGAGCGTCTGCCCGAGGGGGCCACCCTCGACGCTGCTGTCGGGCTGAACTCCAACAGCAGCTTCGCCGGCGACGGCTCCGTCCGCCGCAACGAGCAGCTGGAGCTGCGGGTGGCCGCAACCGTGACCGATGTGCTGCCCAATGGCGTGCTGCAGATCGAGGGGCGGCAGGAGGTGCGGGTGAACTTCGAACTGCGCGAGCTGATCGTGACGGGCTACGTCCGGCCCGCCGATATCAGCCGCCAGAACGAGATCACCTACGATAAGATCGCCTCCGCCCGGATTTCCTACGGCGGGCGCGGCCAGATCAGCGACGTGCAGCAGCCGCGCTACGGGCAGCAAGTCCTGGAAAACGTCCTGCCGTTCTGAGAGGTGCGCCGATGATGAAAATCCTGATCCCCCTCGTGCTGCTGCTGGTGGGCACCGGCGGCGGCGTCGGCGCCGGCCTGATGTTGAAGCCGGCCGAGCCGGAGACCGTCCTGGCCGAGGCGCCCTGTGGGCCGCTTGCCGAAGGGCAGGGCGAGGCGGCGGTGCACGAGGCTGCGGCGCATGCAGAGGCGGCGGACGACGCCGACTCCACCAAGGCCTATGTCCGGCTGCAGAACCAGTTCATCGTGCCCGTGGTCGACGATGGCCATGTCTCGGGTCTCGTCGTGTTGTCGCTGAGCGTCGAGGTTCCGGAAAGCGGCAAGGAAGAGGTGCTGATGCGCGAGCCGCGGCTGCGCGATTCCTTCCTGCAGGTGCTCTTCGACCACGCCAATACCGGCGGCTTCGACGGCACCTTCACCGATACCGCGACGATGCGGGGCCTGCGGCAGGCGCTGACCCTTGCCGCGCAGGAGGCCGTGGGTCCCCAGGCCTCGAGCGTTCTGATCACCGATCTGGTGCGGCAGGACGTCTGAGGCGCGGCGGCGGCCCTGCCGCTGCCAGCCAGCCTTGGCCCACTGTGCCGCGCCGGCAAGGCGGCGCGGGCCTAGCGATCCTCTTTCCGCTGCGCGGCCTGCCGCCTTGCGCGGGCCTCGGCCTCAAAGAGATCCTTTGCAGCCTCGCGCCGCCCGAAGGCTTTGCGCAGCTCGGTCTCCTGGCCAGCGATCTCGGCCCGCAGGCGCGCGCGCTCCATGTTCAGGCTGGTGCGGCGCGTGTCGATCCAGTGCTGCCAGCGTTGATCGGCGCCCGCGCGATGCGCAAGGTCGTCGGCCCGCACCTCCAGCGCCCGCTCCCGTAGCTGCTCTGACAAGGTCTCGAGGGCTTGGCCGATCTCGGCATCGCGCCGGCGCAGCGCCGCCATGCGGCCCTGGGCCGCGTCGAAGACGGCGCCGGTCAATCGCCTCAGGGCGGCAAGATCATCGGCGCGGCTCATGGCGCGCCGCCCGCTGCCTTGCGCAGCTTCTCGGCGAAGCGGATCGCGGCGGCGACGGCGCGGAAATGCCTGCGCTCGATCTCGTCCCCGATCTCGAGCTCGGCGTGCAGCGCCCGCGCCGTCGGCGGATCGGAATGGATCGGAACCCCTGCCTCCGTTGCGGCCTCTCGGATTCGGGCGGCGATGGCGTCGACGCCCTTGGCCACCACATGCGGGGCCCGACCGGCGGCCTGGTCCCATCGCAGCGCCACGGCGTAATGCGTCGGGTTGACGACGACGACGTCCGCCGTCTGCACATCGGCCAGCATCTGGTTCATCGCGATCTGGATGCCTTTCTGCCGGCGCTGCTGCTTCATATGCGGATCGCCCTCGGCATCCTTGGTCTCATCTGTCAGCTCCTTGCGGCTCATCCGGTGTTTGCGCATGTGCTCGGCCCGCTGGAACAGGAAGTCCACGGCCCCCAGCGCCAGGGCGATCAGCACCACGATCCACAGCAGGCCAAGGCACAGCCGCCCCAGCTCTGCCGCGATCTGGCCGGGGGAGAGGGTCATCGTGCCGAGGATGCGGGGCAGCTGCCGTGACAGGTAAAGGCCGAGCACGACGGAGTAGAGCAGGAGCTTGGCGAAGCTCTTGGCGAATTCGAACAGCCCGGCGCGGCCGAACTTGTTCTTGACCCCCGAGATCGGCGAGATCCGGTTCAGCTTCGGCTCGAGCTTCGTCGGGGCGAAGACCAGGCTGCGCTGGGCGATGACGCAGAGCAGCGCGAGGGCGGCGGGAAGGGCGAAGAAGGGCCAGACCGTGCCCGCGGCCCGCCCGGCGAGCCCGCCCAGAAGCGGCGCCTGGCTGCCCGCGAAGACCACCGCCGCAAGCGCGGCGGCCTGGTCCAGTGGCACCGAGAGGGCCTGGCCCAGGCCCTTCAGCGCCGCAGGCCCCATGGCCAGCGCGCCGATCAGGAAGCCGGCATAGGCGGCGGCGGTCGTCAGATCGGCAGAGCGTGGGATCTCGCCCTTGCGCCGCGCGTCGTCCAGCCGCTTCTGTGTCGGCTCGTACTGCTTGTCTCCGCTGTCCTCGCCCTCGCTCATGGGGCGAAGGGGGCGGCGAGAAAGGCGTGCATCGCCTGCACCCAGATCGGCAGCATCAGCGGCGCGGCCAGCAACAGCAGCGCGAGCGAGCCGAAGGTGATCGCCGGCGCGCCGACGAAGGCCACCATGAGCTGCGGCATGGCGCGGTTAATCACGCCAAGGGTGATGTTGTAGATCAGCGAGGCGAGCACGAAGGGCGCCGCCAGTGTGAAGGCGAGGGCGAAGCTGCGCGAGACCTGGTCGAGGCCGGCGGCCCCGATGGTCGCCGGATCGGGCAGTTGGCCCGGCGGGATCAGCGCGTAGCTGTCGATCATATAGGCCGCGAGGCGCAGGTGAAGGCCCAGGATCGTCGCCAGCGCCAGCCCCGCGACGACGAGGATATGCCCGATCGCCGGCATCGCATCGAGACCGGCGGTGCCGCCGAAGATCTGCGACAGGGACGTGGCCTGCGCCGCGATGGTGCCGGCCATCTGCAGCACCATGACGAACAGCCGCAGCATCAAGCCCAGAAAGATGCCCGTCAGCAGCTCCGCCCCGCCGAGCGCCAGGAGCGGCAGCCCGTCACGTGGCACCGCGCCGAGGGGCGCCGCGGGGGCGACCACCAGGGTAAAGGCCAGCGCCAGGGCCAGCCGGACCCTGGGCGGGATCGCCTGCTCGCCGAAGGCGGGGGCCAGCGCCATCAGCGCCGCGATCCGCAGGAACACGATCAGCCCGGTCCAGAGGCCCGCCTCGGTCAGCCCTGCCAGCTCGAGAAGGGCGCGCGACAGCTCGGCGTTCATCCCGCGGGCCTCAGGCCGGGACCATGCCGACGACGGCCGGGCGCGCATCTACGCCCAGCTCGTCGAAGGACAGCACAGGGTTCGGCAGGCCGCGCGCCGCCATGACGGTGCGGATGAAGCGGCGCCGCTTCATCGTCGTGACCACCGCCGGGAATTGCCCGAGGTCGGCGGCGCGGGCGAGCTTCTCGGCGATGGCCGCGGCGAGACGGTTGAAGTCCTCCGGCGGCAGGGCGATGTCCGCCGGCCCGCGGTCGCCGCCGATCTGGTAGGCGGTGAAGCTGTCCTCCCATTCCGGGGCGAGCTGGATCAGCGGCACCGTGCCGTCGGGCCGCTTCAGCTCTGCCACCAGCTGGAAGCCGAGGCGCTGGCGCACGTGCTCCGTCACCCCCTCGACAGTCTGGTGCAGCTGGCGCCCCTCGGCCGAGGCCTCGAGGATCAGCGGCAGGTTGCGGATCGACACCCGCTCTTCCAGCAGCAGGCGGAGCACGGCCAGCAGGACCTCGAGCGGCAGCTTGTCCGGGATCAGCTCGTCGATCATCCTCCGGTTCTGCTCGGAGCGGGCCTGGTCCGAGAGGTTCGTCATCTCGTCCAGCAGGCGGCGCAGTGCCCGCAGGGTCAGCAGGCGCGGAAAGTTGCGCTTGATCACCTCGAGCAGGTGCGTCGCCAGCACCTCGGCGGGATAGACCGTCGTCATGCCCGCGACCGCAGCCTCTTCCTGCGCGTCGGGCGCGATCCAGCGCGCCGGGGCGCCATAGACCGGCTCCTTCACGTCCTCGCCATCCAGGGTTTCTGGCGGCGGGCCGGCGAGAAGGGCAAGGATACGGTTCGGGCGCAGGGTGTCCCGCTCCTGCTCGACCCCCTGGATCTTGACGACATAGGTGCCCGGCGGCAGCCCGGCGTCGTCGGTCAGGCGGATCTCGGGCAGCAGCACCCCGAACTGCGTCGCGACATGGTTGCGCATGTTGGCGATGCGCGCGTCGAGGCCGGTTCCTGGGTCGAGCACCATGTCCACGAGGTCCGGCGCGAATTCGACATGGATGTCGTCGAGGTCGAGCATGTCCCCGAGCGAGGTGCGGCGCGCCTCTTCCGCCGGGGGCTGCGCGGCCTCGGCCTCGGCCTGTCTCTGGCGCCCGCGCGAGACGGCGAAAGCGCCAAAGGCGAGGACCGCCGCCCCGAGCATGAAGGGCACGAAGGGCAGGCCCGGCACCAGCGCAAAGGCCGCCAGCAGGGCGGCGACGGTGGCAAGGGCCGCGGGATGCCGGCCCATCTGGTCCATCAGGGCGAGATCGGTCGACCCCGTTGCGCCGCCTCGGGCCAGCAGCAGCGCCGAGGCGATGGAGATGATGACCGCGGGGATCTGGCTGACGAGGCCGTCGCCGACGGTCAGGATGGCGTAGGTCTCGAAGGCGAGGCCGACCGGCATGCCATGCACCAGCGTGCCGATGATCAGCCCCATGACGAGGTTCAGGGCGGTGATCAGCAGGCCCGCGACCGCGTCGCCCTTCACGAATTTCGAGGCGCCGTCGAGGCTGCCGAAGAAGGTCGTCTCGGCCTGCTCGCGCTCGCGCCGGGTCTTGGCCTCGGTGTGGTCGATGGCCCCGGCGCTCATGTCGGCGTCGATGGCCAGCTGCTTGCCCGGCATCGCGTCGAGCGCGAATCGCGCGCCGACCTCGGCCATGCGGGTGGCGCCCTTGTTGATGACCATGAAGTTCACGATCAGCAGCACGCCGAAGACCACGAGGCCGAGCAGGATCTGCCCGCCCATGACGAACATGGCGAAGCCCTCGATCACCTCGCCGGCGGCATCCGTCCCGGTATGGCCCTGCCCGATGATCAGCTTGGTGGAGCTGACGTTCAGCGACAGCCGCAGCATGAGCGAGGCGAGGAGCACTGTCGGAAAGGCCGAGAAATCCAGCGGCCGCTCGATGAAGAGGGTGATCGTGAAGATCAGGATCGCGAGCGCGAAGCTGGCGGCGAGGCCGATGTCCAGCACGATCGAGGGCATCGGCAGGATCATCATCGCGATGATCGCCATGAGCGCGAGGGCCAGCAGGATCGTCGGCTGGAACATCATGCGGGCCGAGAGCGCCGGCATCGCCTACCTCCCGCTTTCGGTGGAGGGGCGGGCAAGGGCGCTGCGACCCCGACCGGAGAGGCGGCGACGGCTGGGCTGTCGTGTCATGATGACGCGCTTTCTGCTGCGGGATCATGCCGCCCAGTCTGCCGCGGCAAGGTTTACATTCGGTAAGCGATCATGGCGTGGCAGGGTCTTCCCGATCCTCGAGCGGGAAGCGGGACAGAAGGTCTTCCGCCAGGCGCCGCGCCTCTTCCGCCTGCTCCAGAAGATCGCGCCCCTCGGCCAGGCTTGCTTCTGCGGCCAGGGGCGGCTGCTCCCTGCGCGCGGCCTCGCCGGCGCGCTGCAGCAGAGCGGTTTCGGCGGCGGCTTCGGCATCCACGGCGGCCTCGCCATCGGCGGACGCCTCTGCCGCTTCGGCCAATCCGTCCCAGGCCCCGGCGCGCCAGAGATCCCTGGGGGCCGGGGGGGCGACCTGCGCCGCCTCGGCCAGCGCGGCAGTGCTGTCGCCCTGCATCCGCAGCGCCTCGGCCCGCAGGGTCGCCGCAGCCTCTCCGGCGACGCCGCCGAGCGCCCGAAGCACCTCGTCCGGATCCTCCAGCGCGAGTGCCGCCTCGGCCCGCAAGAGGCGCCGCGCGGCCATGGCCTCGCCACGGGCGCCGCCCGAGACGAGATCGGCGGCCCGCTCCGCGAAGCCCAGCTGCAGGAGGCGTTCCGCAACGCGGTTCTCGGCCTCTGCCGTGATCGGCGGCAAGCCGGCGTAGATCCGGTCGATGAACTCGGCATCCGGCAGTGTCTCCGTCAGCGCCTCGACCGCCTCTGCGCGCAGCTCCCGCCTCTGCGCCGCGCCCATCTCCCCGCTCTCGTCGCGCAGGAGGGACAGCGCCATCTCGTGGCGGCCCGAGGCGATGAGGGCGCGTGCTTCGACCGCGGCGAGGGCGGCCTCCACCGGGGTTCCGCGCGCCTCGAACCGCATCGCGCGGGCCAGATCCAGCTGGTCCTCTGGCACCGGGCGGCCTTCGGCCAGCTCCAGCTCGATCAGCCGGATCAGCCCCTCCGGCGTCATGCGGGCATCCTCCTCGGCGAGCTGCGCCAGATCCTCGATCGCTTCCTGCGGACCCTGCGACTGCAGCGTCAGCTCGGCCGCCGTCAGCTCGGCTTCGACCGAGTGGCCGTCCGGGGCGGTGAAGGCTTCGCTCAGTACGGCCTCGGCGGAGAGCGGGTCATCCGCGTCGATGAACAGCTGCGCGACGCGCGGGGCGAGGTGCCCGCGCAGCGCTTCGGGCAGCAGCGAGAATCCCGTCAGCAGGCCGGTCCGTTCGGAGGGCGTCATCTCGACGATGCTGCCGGCGGCGAGGGCGCGCCAGAGGGCCACCGGACCGGTGCAGCCCTGCTGGCCCGTGAAGGGCCTGCCGGGCAGCGGATCGCCGTCGACGATGGCGGCCATCGTGCTGAGCACCTGCCGCTCGACCGAGCGGCGGTCGTCGATCCGGAGGACGCCAAGGGCCTCTCGCCCGAAGCCGAAGGCCAGATAGCTGCGCGCCAGGGCGAGGGCCGCGCCGGGGTCGGTCCCTCCCGCCTCGTCGGTCAGGCGGGTGCTGCGGGCGGTGATCTCGTCGCTGAACTCGCCCTCGCCGATCCAGGACCGGACGTCGAAGAGGGCGTCGTCGAGGCAGCGGCTGCGCTCCTGCGGGGGCGCGGCGCGGCCCGTCGCGCTGTCGATGCTGCTGCGCACGTCGAGGCCGGGCCGGCGCGGCTGGCTGCTGGCGGCGAAGGGGGGACGGGCCGCGTCAGGCGGCGCATCCGGCGCGCTCGCAGGGGCGGAGGGTGCCGGATCCGGGGCCGGGGGCGCTGCGGCGGCGGCGTCGCGGCGCGCGCGCGCCATGGCATCGGGGTCCACGGTCAGCAGGCCCTGCGCCGCCGCGCGCGACAGGGTGTCGAGGATCTGGGACTGCGCCGCCTGGACCCGCCGCGTCGCGGGGGGCTCCTGGAAAGGGTTGAGCAGGTCCGGCTCCGCCGCGGTCTCTGGCAAGAGCGGCAGGTCGCTTTGCGGCGCATCGAGCGGAGGGCTGGCAGCGGGTAGCGCCGGATCATCGAAGAGCAGCGGCAGGACAAGGTCGGCCCCGCCGCCGGCGCTGCGCGCGTCCTGCGCCGGCGGGGCGATCGGGTTTTCCCAACCCGATCCGGCCGGCGCCTCGCCGTCCCGGATGTCGATCACCAGCCGGTCGGGCCTCCAGAGAAAGGCGCGGGCATGGCAGGTGTCGCAGGACAGCTTCAGGCGTAGCCGCCCCGGCCGCGCCTCGAGCGCGGCGAGACGATCGCGGCGGATGCGGGCGAAGACGCCCGCGGTGTCGAAGGTCGCGCCGGGCAAGGTGAAAACGTAGTCACCGCCGTCCCGCCCGAGGCGCCAGTCGGCCCCTTCGGGAATCGCCAGGACGAGGCGCACGAAATCCGGGTGCTGCCCCGACCGGAAGGAGACGGTCTGCGCCGCAAGGGGGGCAGCCGGCAAGGCGCAGAGGAGCGCCAGCACGAGGGGCAGGGCCCACCTCATGCGGCGGCGCCGTCCTTCGTTGCCCGAAGCGCGTTCTCGAGATCCGAGAAGCTGGGGCGATGGTGGTGCGGGGTATTCTGGCGCCCGACCTCGATGCAGATGTTGGGACTGTGCTGGTGCAGGTTCGCGACCAGCACCTCACGGATCAGCTTGTAGAACTGCGCCTCCTCCTCCAGCACCGTCTTGAGCTTGGAGGCGAAGGGGCCAACGAGGCCATAGGCGAGAAAGACGCCAAGGAAGGTGCCGACGAGGGCGCCGCCGATCATCTTGCCCAGCACCTCGGGTGGCTGGTCGATCGAGCCCATGGTCTTGATCACGCCCAGCACGGCGGCGACGATGCCTAGCGCGGGCAGGCCGTCGGCGACGGTCTGCAGCGCATGCGGCGTGTGCATCGAATGATGCATCGCCGCCTCCATCCGCTTGTCCAGGACGTCCTCGACCTGGTGCGGATCGTCGTAGTTCATGCTGGCGGAGCGCAGGGTGTCGCAGATCAGCTCGACCGCCTCGTGATCGTGCTGGATCTTCGGGTACTTCGCGAAGATCGCGGACTCCGCGGGGTTCTCCGTATGCTCCTCCAGCGCCACCGGGTTGGCGCGGGCGATGCGGATCAGCTCGAAGAGCAGGCACAGCAGGTCCCGGTAGTCATCGGGGGACCAGCGGGGGCCCTTGAAGACCTTCTTGAGGTCCCTCAGCGTGTGCTTGATCGCCGGGCCGTCGTTCGAGATGACGAAGGCGCCGGCCGCGGCGCCGCCGATCATGATCATCTCGAAGGGCATGGCCTTCATGATGATCCCCATTTTTCCCCCGGCCAGCATGTAGCCGCCGAAGACCATCACGAAGATGATGCCGATGCCGATGAAGCCGGTCATGCGTCGCCCCTGCCGTTGCACCCGCCCTCTTGTCGCAGAGAGTGGTTAAGGTTCCGTCAGCCGTCACTCGGTCGGCGCGGCGGCATTGCGCCCGGCGAGGATCGCGCTGATCGAATAGGCCGTCCCCGCCTCCAGGCGGCTCATCACCGCCGCCGCGATTTCGGGCTGCATCCGGGCGATGAAGCCTGCGGAGAACTCGGGGGCCATCTGCTCGAAGAGGGCGGCGGCATCCTCGGTCTTCATGTTCTCGTAGACCGCCGTCAGACGGGTCAGGTCGTCCTCGGCAGCGGTCTCCGACAGGGCGAGGGTGGCCGACAGCCTCTCCTCCGCGGCTTGCAGGGCCTGGAGCTTCTCCTCGATTTCGCCTTCCGCGACGCGGAGCGCCTGCATCCTGTCCTCTACCTGCGTCTCGCGCCGCGAGACGCGCTCCTCGCGGGCGTCGAAGGCGGCCAGAAGCTCCGGCGTGCCCTCGCAGGCGCCGATGGCGGTCTCTGCCGGCGCCTCCTGAGGCGGGTCCGAATCGGCGGCCAGGGCCCGGCTGACGCCGTCGGAAAGGCGCAGCGCGCCCGAGAACAGCAGCAGCCCCGCGATCACCGGCAGCACGCTGCGCGCGGCGCGGCGCCTGATGGCGGGCCGCCCCTTCGCGCGCGTTTTGACGGCCCCGCCCTTGCCCTTGCCCCTGGACCGAGGCTCGGCCGCCGGGCGCCCGGAGACGGGCGGCTCGCGGCGCATCTGCTGGGGATCCTGCGTCATGGCGTCACCTCGAGGTCGACGTTGCGAATGAAGTAGGGCTCCGGCGGTGCCTCCGCCTCGGGTTGGTCGGCCTGCGGCTCCGGCAGGTCGTGGAGCGAGGCGACCAGAAGCTCCAGCCGCTTGGCCGCGGCCTCGGCCCGGTCCGTGGCCGCGTTCAGCGTGCCGACCTGCGTGCTGGCCGCGTCGCGGGCGCGGGCGACGGTGCGGGTCAGATCGTCGACCTGCGCGGAAAGGACCGCCACGGCGCCGCCGACCCCCGATTCGAGATCCGTGAAGCGGCGCAGCCGCCGCGACAGCACCATGCAGTACAGCGCCGCGGCGAGCGCACCCGCGACCAGCAGCATGTCGGCGATCAGCGACATCGTCCCGCCCCCCTCAGTTGACCACGAATTCCATCACGAGCAGGTCGCGCACCCGCCCTTCGCCCGCCACCACCTGCACCCGGCGCAGCATCTGCCCGCGCAGCCGGACCAGGGCGGCCGGATCGGCAAGGTCACTGACCTCCACGGCGCGCAGGTAGCCGTTCAGCACGTCGACGATGCGCGGCCGTATCGCCTCGACCGATTCCGCATGCTCCGGCGGCACTTCGAGCTGGGCCGAGAAGCGCAGGAGATTGCGCCCCGACCGCGCCGGCAGGTTGATGACCAGCGGGTCCAGCGGCACGAAGACCGCGGGCGCCAGCGGGGCCGGCTCGGCCTCCAGCTGGTCGGCCGGCTCCTCGGCCTCGCCGCCGCCGCCGATCAGCCCGGACGAGGCGGCGAAGAACCCGCCGCCCGCCCCGGCGAGCAGCAGGACGATGCCGAGGATCAGCGGCAGTTTCGACTTCTTCTTCGGCGCTTCCTCGGCGCCCTCCACATCGGCAGCGGCAGACATGCTGTGACTTCCTCCGGTCTCCTGCCCCGCGCAGGGCGGGTCTCCGTTCTGGATGAGGAGAGTTAAGCCGGGAACGACTAACCAATTGTTAAGTGCGATCGGGCCATAAGCGGGGCGTCGCGGCAGAAGTCCGCCAGCTACGGAGAACCGATTTGGACGCCTCCCTGTCCCTCTGGTCCGGTCTGACCACGCGTCGCAAGGTTGCCGCCGGTCTGGCCGCGATTCTGGTCTTTGCGGCCGTCCTGCTCCTGACGCGAGGCGCGGGGCGGACGCAAAACGCCCTGCTTTACGCCGGGCTCGAACCCAGCGCCGCCGGGGAAGTCGTCGGCGCGCTCGACCAGCGCGGCCTCCCCTACGAGGTGCGCGGCGATTCGATCTGGGTGCCGCAGGACCAGCGCGACTCGCTGCGGCTGACCCTTGCCGCGGAGGGGCTGCCGGCCAATGGCGGGCAGGGCTACGAGCTGCTGGATCAGCTCTCCGGCTTCGGCACCACCAGCCAGATGTTCGATGCCGCCTACTGGCGGGCCAAGGAGGGCGAGCTGGCGCGCACGATCCTGTCGACGCCCGGCATCCGCTCGGCGCGCGTGCATATCTCGAGCCCGACGGCGCGGCCCTTCGCGCGCGACGAGCGGCCGACCGCCGCGGTCACCGTCAGCCTCGGGGGCAGCGGCCTCTCGGGCGCCCAGGCCGAGGCGCTGCGGTACCTCGTGGCCTCTGCCGTTCCGGGCCTCGCGCCGCTCGACGTGGCGATCATCGATGCGGAGAACGGGCTGGTCTCGCCGCCGGAGGACACGGCCGCGGGCAGCGATTCCCGCACCGAGGAGCTGCGCGCGCGGGCGGAGCGCCTGCTCGAGGCGCGGGTCGGGCCGGGCAATGCCGTGGTCGAGCTGAGCGTCGAGGTGGCGACCGAATCCGAGCAGATCGTCGAGCGGCGGATCGACCCCGAGAGCCGCGTCGCCATCTCGACCGAAACCCTCGAGAGCAGCGACAGCACCCAGGGCAGCGGCGGCGATGTCACCGTCGCCTCCAACCTGCCCGACGGCGAAGCGGCGGGGGGCGGCGGCAATTCCAACCAGGCCAGCGAAACGCGGCAGGTGACGAACTACGAGATTTCCGAGACCAGCCGGGAGGTCCTGCGCGGGCCCGGCGCCGTGCGCCGCCTGACCGTGGCGGTGCTGGTCAACGACCAGACGGCCGAGGGTCCGGAGGGCGATCTCGTCTCCACCCCCCGCAGCGAGGAGGAGCTTGCCGCGTTGAGCGCGCTCGTCGCCTCTGCCGTCGGCCTGAACGAGGAGCGCGGCGATGTGATCACGGTGCGCTCGATGGCCTTCGAGCCGATCCTGCCGATGGGCACCGAGGCCGTCGCCACCGGCGCGGGCACGCCGCTCGACATGATGCGGCTGATCCAGCTCGGGGTGCTGGCGGCGGTGGCGCTGGTCCTTGGCCTCTTCGTGGTGCGGCCGATCCTGACCTCGGGGCGGCAGGGCCTGCCCGCGCCGGCCGAGGCCGCGGCCCTCCCGCTGCCGGAGGCGGGGGATATGGGGGGCGCGCCCGACCTCGATACCGGCGGCTTCGCGATGCTGCCGGCCGATTTCGACATGGGCGACATGGGCGGCGGCGAGGAGGAGAGCGATCCGGCAGAGCGGCTGCGCCGGCTGATCGAGGAGCGCCAGGTGGAGACCCTGCAGATCCTGCAAAGCTGGGTCGAGGATGAAGATACGGAGGTTGCGTGATGGCGATCGCGGAATGGCTCGAATGCTTCGACGACAGCCCAGAGCCGCTGGCGCGGGTCGATCCCGAGGGGCCGGGCGAGGACTGGCTCGAGGGGCATGCCGCCGGTGTCGAGGCGGGGCGCGCCGCCGCGGCGGCAGAGCAGGCGGCGCTGACGGAGCGGCTGGTGCAGACGCTCGACGACATGGGCTTCGGCTATGCCGAGGCGCGGGCGCATCTGCTCGCCGCGCTGCGCCCGCTCTTCGCCGCGCTGTCGGAAAGCCTGGTCCCCGGGCTGGCGGCGCAAGGCCTGGCGCTGCGCCTCGCCGAGAGGCTGGCTGAGGCCGCCGAGGCCGATGCCGGGCTGCCGGTCACCCTGCGCGTCGCGCCCACCGAAACGGAGGCCTTCGAGCAGGTCGCCAGCAGCGCGCCGCTGCCGCTGCGCCTGCAGCCGGACCCGGTGCTGGAGCCGGGCCAGCTCGTTCTCGAGCGGGGCGGCAGCGCGACGATGCTCGATGCCCTCTCGCTCGTCGAGGAGCTGCGCGGCGCGCTGGATGCTCTGGCGGCGGGCACGAGTGGGGCGCCCGGCGAGGAGGCGGGTCCTTCTGGCGCCGCGCAGCCCGGAGGGGCCGTCCCGGAAGCGGAGGCGACGCCGGGTGCGGCCTTCTCTGCCGAGGATCCGCTTGCACAACACCGCGCCGAGAGGAGTGAGCGCCATGGATGATCCCACGACTGCCGCCGGCGACGACCATCCGCTGCGGTCCGTCCCGATCGAGGTGACGATCATGGTAGGCCGGGCGCGGCCGACCGTGCGGGACCTGCTCTCTCTCGAGGAGAACGCCGTGCTGCCGCTGGACCGCCGCGTCGAGGACCCGGTGGAGCTTTACGTCGGCGGCCGGCTCATCGCGCGCGGCGAGCTGCAGGAGATGGAGGGAGGAGAGCCGGGCCAGCTTGCCGTGCGGCTGACAGAGGTCGCCAGCGCGGGCGGCGACCTGGGCTGAGGATGGGCAGGCCCCGGCCTTTCCATCCGCCTGCGGCCGACCCGCGGGCCGGTCCCGGGCGCCGGCAGGCCGGCGAGGCAGGGGCATTCAACCGCGAAGTCGCGGGCAGCGGCGCGGGTGCGCGGCGCCCGGGGCGGGCCCACCGTCTTCTCGCGGCGATCCTGCCGCTTCTGGTGACGCTGGTTCTGGCGTGTCTTCTGGTCCTGATCTGGGCCGATCCCGGTAGGGCGCAGGGGGCGCCCTTAGACCTGCCGCTGCCGGAAGGCGGCGCGCTGGCCGAGCGCAGCGTGCAGCTTCTGGTGCTGGTCACGCTGCTGGGGCTGGTGCCGGGACTGGCGGTGATGATCACCTGCTTTCCCTTCATGGTCACCGTGCTGGCCATCCTGCGGCAGGCGCTGGGCCTGCAGCAATCGCCGCCAAACATGCTGCTGGTCAGCCTCGCGCTGTTCCTGACCTGGTTCGTGATGGACCCGGTGCTGACCGCCGCCTGGCAGCAGGGCATCCGCCCCTGGACCGAAGGCGCGATCGAGATCGACGAGGCCTTCCTGCGCGCGATCGAGCCCTTTCGCGGCTTCATGGCCAACCGGATCGACCCGGGCAGCTTCGAGGCGCTGGCTGGCCTGCGCCCCGGCCTCGACCCCGCTCAGCCGATTCCGGAGGCGCCGCTCTCGGTGCTGGTGCCCAGCTTCATGCTCTCCGAGATCGCGCGGGCTTTCCAGGTCGGCTTCATGATCTTCCTGCCCTTCCTGATCATCGATCTGGTGGTGGCGGCGGTGCTGATGTCGATGGGCATGATGATGGTGCCGCCGGCGATCGTCTCGCTGCCGTTCAAGCTGGCCTTCTTCGTCGTCGCGGACGGCTGGAGCCTTTTGGCCGGCAGCCTCGTGCGCAGCTACCTCTAGCCGCGCCCCTAGCCGACATTGGCGGGCGGCGCGCCGCTCACCCGCTGCTCCAGATCGACGAGCGTTCCGGTCTGCAGGCCGGAGGCGTCGGACAGCAGGTAGAGCGCGAGACGCGCGACATCCTCGGGCTTGAGCAGGCGACCGAAGGGCTGGCGGGCCTCTGCCTCCTCCAGCCAGCCCTCGCCCTTGCCCAGCGTCTCGGCCTGCATGGTCCGCTCACCGGCGGTGTCGGTCCAGCCCAGCATGATGCCATTGGCGCGGATCCGGTCGGCGGCATGGGCATTGGCCGCGTTCTTCGTCAGCGTCGCCATGGCGCCCTTGGTGCCGGAATAGACCGCCAGCTCGGGGGCGCCGCAATGGGCGTTCATCGACAGCACGTTGACGATGGCGCCGGGATCGCCGCGCTCCTTCAGGTGCCGGATCAGCTGCTGCATCAGGAAGAAGCCTGCCCGCGTGTTCAGCGCGAAGAGCTTGTCGAAAAGCTCGGGCTCGGCGTCGAGGAAGGAGGCCCGGCTCGACAGGCCGGCAGAGTTCACGAGGCAGTCGACGCCCCCCATCAGCTCCACCGCCTTTTCGAAGACCCGCACCGGCGTCTCGGCTTCGGCCAGATCGCCCGGCGCGACCTTCACTTCGCAGCCATGGCCGCGCAGCCGCTCGGCGACGCGCTCGCCCTTCTCGGCATCGCGCCCGACAAGGGTGACCGCCGCGGCCCCGCTTTTCGCGGCGGCCTCGGCGATGGCGGCGCCGATTCCCTGCGTGCCGCCCGTCACCAGCACCCGCTTGCCCGTCAATGTCACGTCCATGGCACGATCCTCTTCGTTCTGCTCCGGGTACAAGTCCCCGGCCCGCGCCCCGGGTTCCCGAACTTGACACCCGCAGGGGCGGAGCGCAGGCAGGCCGGCGGGAGGATCGCAGGCAATGCAAGGTTTCGTGTTCTCGGACCCGCTGGCCCTGGCAGCGGCCTGTCTGGCGGTGGTGCTGGTCGGGCTGTCGAAGGGCGGGCTGGGCGGCGCCATGGCGCTGCTGGGCGTGCCGGTCATGGCGCTGACGATCCCGCCGGTGCAGGCGGCGGGGATCCTCCTGCCGATCCTGATCGTCATGGACTGGGTCAGCCTCTGGAGCTGGCGCGGCACCTTCGACCGCCGCGTGCTGAAGATGATGCTGCCGGCGGCCATGGTCGGAATCGCCGTCGGCTGGGCCACGGCGGCCTGGACCTCGGACGCGATGGTGCGGCTGATCGTGGGCGTGATCGCGCTGGTCTTCGTCGCGCGCTGGGCGCAGGGCGCCATCAAGGCGCGGCGCAGCCCCGCGACGCCACGGCCGCACAATGCCGCCGCCGCCGGGGTCTGGGGATCCCTTGCCGGCTATACCAGCTTCGTCGCCCATGCGGGCGGGCCGCCCTACCAGGTCTACACGCTGCCGCTGCGGCAGGATCCGCGGCTGTACACCGGCACCAGCGTGGTCTTCTTCGCCGTCGTCAACATGGTCAAGCTGATCCCCTATGCCGCGCTGGGGCAGCTGGACGTCGCCAACCTTACCGCCTCGGCGATGCTGATGCCGCTGGCGGCGCTGGCGACGCTGGCCGGCGCGGCACTGGTCCGGCGGATGCGGCCCGAGGTCTTCTACCCGCTCATGTACACGATGGTGACGCTGGTCGGCTGCAAGCTGACATGGGACGGTCTGCAGGCGCTTTGACAAGGGGGCCGGGGCGGGGCACCGTCGCCCCGGCCGAGGCAAGGGGCGCGCGATGCAGTTCACCGTACATCTGGATGACACGACCGGCGATCCGCGGCGCAGCGGGCCGGTGCAGGTCGGCTGGTTCCTGACCGAGCAGAAGGGCGGCATCATCTACGCCCCGCCCGAGCGCGTGCGCTCGGCCGAGCTGGACCGCCGCCACGCCAAGAGCGCCTCGCGCTGCCCGGCGGTGATCACGCTGGAAAGCCGGTATTTCCTGATCCGCTGCCCCTTCGACATCCACATCGGCTTCGGCCGCGACGACAAGGGCAAGCCCTTCCTGCGCAACCTCGCCGGCGAGGCGAGCGCGATTCGCGCCAGCAAGCTGGGCGAGAAGCTGCACCTGACGAACGAGGCCGAGTGGCGGCACAAGGGCGTGCCGACCCTGCAGCTGAGCCTGCCTTACGTCTTCGTCGCGGACGAGCCCGTCTACATGGCGCAGGTGCCGCCCTTCATGCACTACCGCCCCGATCCGCTGCCCGGCACGCTGTTCGGCGGGCGCTTTCCGATCAACGTCTGGCCGCGCCCGCTGATGTGGGCCTTCGAGTGGCACGAGCCGGACAAACCGATCCGCCTCAAGCGTGGCGAGCCGCTGTTTTATGCCGGCTTCGAGACGGTGGGGCCCGAGCGCCCGGTGCAGGTCGTCGAGACCGAGGTGACCCCCGATCTCGAGGCCTACATGGAGCTGATCTCGGGCGCGGTGAACTACGTCAGCCAGACCTTCTCGCTGTTCGAGGCGGCCGAGGCGCGGCGGCCCGAAACGCTTCTCAGCCCGGTCCGGCGTCGTGGCGCAGAGGGCTGAGCAGCCCGCGGATCTGCGGCAGCGGGCGCTGGCGCTGCACCGCGGCGGCAAGCCGGGCGAGGCCAAGCCGCTTTACACCGCCTACCTGTCGCAGCGCGCGGACGACGCGCAGATGTGGTCGAACTTCGGCGCCCTGATGCGGGCCGAGGGGCGGCTGGATCAGGCGCTGCGGGCACAGGAACGCGCCTTCGCGCTCGCCCCGACCTCACTGCCCGTGCTGATCAACTTTGCCAATGCGCTGGCCGACAGCGGCCGCAGCGAAGAGGCGCTGACCCATCGCCGCGCGGTGCTGGAGCAGAGCCCCGACGACGCGGCGACCAAGGCGATGGTGGGCAAGGCGCTGCGCAGCCTCGGGCGATACGAGGAGGGGATCGCGACGCTCGCGCGCTTCATCCGCGAGCACCCGGAGGAGACGGAGCTGAAGCTTCAGCTCGCGCTGACGCAGCTTGCCGCGGGCCGCTACGCCGAGGGTTTCGAGAACTACGCCGTGCGCTGGCAGACGGAGGAGCTGACGCCGCGCCGTCTGCCGCAACCCGAATGGGACGGCGGCGGCCTGCGCGGCAAGACCATTGCCGTGCTGCCCGAACAGGGCTTCGGCGATACCATCGCCTTCGCGCGCTTCCTGCCGGTGCTTCGGCAATACGGGCCGGAGCGGGTGCTGCTGCATTGCGCCCCGCCGGTGCTGCGGCTTCTGCAGCAGGTGCATGGCGCCGATTGGGTGGGCCAGCTGACGCCGGAGGGGCCCCGCTTCGATCTCTGGACCGACATGATGGACCTGCCGACGCATCATTTCGCGTCCCAGGACGATATTCCTGCACCGGCGCGCATGGCGGTCCCCGAGGATGCGGTACGCCGCGCCCGCTCGATCGCCGGCCCGCATGGCGCAGCCCTCAAGGTCGGCGTCGTCTGGACCGGATCGCTGACCTACCGCGGCAATGCCCACCGCAGTTTCGGGCACGAGCGCTTCTTGCCGCTGGCCGATCTGCCGGGGGTCAAGCTTTTCTCGCTCTACAAGGGGCCGGCGGCGGAGGCCTTTCGCGCCGACGGCAGCGCCGCCTTCATCCTGGATGCGGGGTCGAGCGACAGGGACTTCGCCGATTGCGCCGCGCTGATGCGCGAGATGGACCTCGTCGTGACATCGGACACCGCGACGGCGCATCTTGCCGGCTCGCTGGGGGTGCCGGTCTGGGTGCTGCTGCACTGGGACGCCTTCTGGCTGTGGCGGCACGAGGGCGAGACAACGCCCTGGTATCCCTCGATGACGCTGATCCGCCAGCCCGCGCCGCGCGACTGGGACAGCGTCTTCGCCGAGGTGGCGCGCCGCCTCGCCGCTCTGACGGAGAGCCGGCCATGACGGAGATCCTCGCCCCCATCTCGCCCGGCGAATTGCTCGACAAGCTGACGATCCTGCGCCTGAAGGAGGAGCGGATCGCGGAGCCTGCGAAGCTGGCCCATGTCCGCGAGGAGCGTGCGGCCCTGTCGGACATCGCCCGCGACGCGATGCCGGACAGTCCGGAGATCCGCACCCTCTGGGACGAGCTCTACCAGATCAACGCAATACTCTGGCAGGTCGAGGACGATATTCGGGCCTGCGAGGCGCGGCAGGACTTCTCGGAGACCTTCGTCGCGCTGGCCCGCAGCGTTTACCGCACCAACGACCGCCGCGCCGAGATCAAGCGCCGCATCAACGAGGCGCTGGGCTCGACCCTGATCGAGGAGAAATCCTACACCGACCCGGATGGCGAGGGTGCGGCATGAGCATCGACGAGGCGATCGCCCGCGGCCGGGCCGAACTGGCCGAGGCGCTGCGGCAGATCGAGGCGCGGCTGGCCGAGGATCGCAGCCGGGCCCGCGCGCCGCTGGTGCGCCAGCAGCACGAGATCAGGCGCATGCTCGATCCCGGCTATGCCTATTCCAGCCAAGCCGGGCAGGACAGGGTCGTCGACCGTCTCATGGGTGGCAAACCCGGCGTCTTCGCCGATATCGGCGGCTATGACGGCGTGACCGGATCGAACACGCTGTTCCTCGAGCAGCGGCGCGGCTGGACCGGCGTGCTGGTCGAGCCGGTGCCGGCGCAGCTTGCCCGCGCGACGGCGGTGCGCCGCTGCCCCTGCCTGCCCTATGCCGTCGCCGCCGGCGAGGGGCGGGCCGATTTCGTCGCCGTCACCGCCGGCTACACCCAGATGAGCGGGCTTGCAGGCAGCTACGACGCCGCGCTGCTGGACCGGGTGCGCGCCGATCCGCGCCATGCCGAAGAGCGGATCGAGGTCGAAACGCGCAGCCTCTCGACGATCTTCGACGAGGCGGGGATCGGCACGCCCGACTTCGTATCCCTCGATATCGAGGGGGGAGAGCTGGCGGCGCTCGAGGCCTTTGATTTCGACAGGCACCGCGTCGCGCTCTGGGCGATCGAGAACAACGCGGGCAGCCCGGACCTTGGCCGCATCATGCGCGAAACGGGGCATGATCTTGTCGAGTTCTGCGGACCCGACGAGCTTTGGCGCCGCCGCGCCTGACCGGGCGGGTTTTCCTACACAGTCATTTAACGCCGCCGCTTCAGGATCACGCCGTGGGTGAAAGCGGAGTGTGACCGTGGGCGAACGACCGATCATCATCAAGCGCAAGAAGGTCGCGGGCGGCGATGGCCACCACGGCGGCGCCTGGAAGGTGGCCTATGCGGACTTCGTGACCGCGATGATGGCCTTCTTTCTGCTGATGTGGCTGCTGAACGCGACGACGGAGCAGCAGCGCAGCGGCCTTGCCGACTACTTCTCGCCGACGATTTCCGTCAGCCGCACCTCGGGCGGCGGCGAGAACGTGATGAATGGCGACAGCATGCACACGGAGATGACCGAGATCGCGGATGGCACCGGCAGCAACTCCGGCGTGCTCGGGGCGGTGCCCTTCAATCCCGATCGCGGCGACAGCGGCCGGACCCCCACGGGCATCGACGGGAAGGCCGCCGACGACATGGAGGCCGCCGAGATTGCCGCCCTGCGCGAGGTCGAAGAGGCCCTGCTCGGCTTCGGCGGCGAGACCTTCGTCAGCGAGAACGCGATGCGCCACGTCGTGACCCGCCTGACGGACGAGGGGCTGATCATCGAGCTTTTCGCCCTGCCCGACGCCCCGCTCTTCGCCGGCGACACGGCAGAGCCGATGCCGGTGACCGAGGCGCTGGTGGCGATGATCGCCGAGGTCTCGGGCCTCGTGAGCAACCGTGTCGCCGTCGAGGCGCATCTGGCCGCGAAGCCCGTGATGCGGGTCGATCCGCCGCTTTTCCCGCTGTCTTCCGAAAGGGCGCTGCGGGTGCGCGAGATGCTCGAGGATCACGGCCTGGACAGGGAGCGGGTGCGCCGCGTCACCGGCCATGCCGACCGCTCCCCGGTCGTCGGGGACGCGAGCGCGCCGCGCAACGACAGGATCGAGATCATCCTGCTTCGCAGCGATCTCTGATCGCGGCCTAGCCCGCATTCACGCCATCTTAAACGGCGGCGGCTAGCAAGGCAGCAACCATCGTCTTCGAAACCAGAAGGGCCCCCTTATGACGATTTCTTCCTCGCTCAGGGCCGGAGTGACCGGCCTCGCGGCGAATGCCGGCCGGCTCGCGACCATCTCCGACAACATCGCGAACTCCTCGACCCTGGGCTACAAGCGCGCGGTCACGGATTTCACGCAGATGGTCGTCAACGGCTCCTCCGGCTCCGGCCGCTATACCGCCGGCGGCGTCAGCAGTTCTGCCTTCCGCGTGGCGAACGAAGGGGGCGCGATCACCGGCACCTCGAATGCGACCGACCTTGCCGTCTCGGGCCGCGGCTTCCTGCCGGTGACCGCCGCGACGCCGGCGCAGCTGACCGACGGGCAGCTTCCGCTGCAGCTGACCTCGACCGGCTCCTTCGAGATCAACGATGCCGGCTACCTGCAAAGTCCGCAGGGCAAAATGCTGCTGGGCTGGCCCGCCAACTTCGACGGCTCCTTCGAGAATTTCCCGCGCGACACGGTCGCCGGGCTCGAGCCGGTTCGCGTCAACATGTCCGCCTTCACCGGCAGCGCCACGACCGAGATCGACCTCGCCGTGAACCTGCCCGCCACCGGCACCGAGGATACCGGCGACGGGCTGCCCGAAGAGATGACGCTGGAGTACTTCGACAACCTCGGCAAGCCCGAGGCGCTGACGATCACCTTCACCCCGACGGTCCCTGCCGCGGGCGATCCGGCGACGAACGAATGGGCGATGACCATCGCCGACAGCGCCTCGGGCGGCGCGGTGATCGGCGACTACACCCTGACCTTCGCCGATGTGCGCGACCTCGGCGGAACGCTGGCCGGCGTGGCCGATACCGTCGGCGGCGCCTATGACGCGCAGACCGGCAGCATCACGGTGACCGCCGATGCCGGCCCGATTCAGATCAACATCGGCGAGATCGGCGACGGCAACGGCACGACCCAGCTGTCGGACGTTTTCGCCCCGGTGCAGATCAGCAAGGACGGCAATGCGGCCGGCAACATGACCGGCGTCGACGTCGACGACAACGGCTACCTGCGCGCCCAGTACGACAACGGCATCACCCGCGTCCTCTACCAGATCCCGCTGGTCGACGTCCCCGATGCCAATGCGATGAATTCCGCCACCGGCCAGGCCTTCGAGGTGACGCGCGAAAGCGGCGGCTTCCTGCTGTGGAACGCGGGCGACGGGCCGACCGGGACCATCGCGAACTTCGCGCTGCAGGAATCGGCGACCGATGTCGCCAAGGAGCTGACCGATCTGATTCAGACGCAGCGGGCCTATTCGTCCAACGCCAAGATCGTCCAGACGGTGGACGAGATGCTGCAGGAAACCACCAACCTCAAGCGCTGAGACTGAACCGCGGAGGCTGCGCCGATGTCGATCTCGATGACCCTTGCCAATGCCCTTAGCGGTCTAACCGCGACGGGGCGCATGGCGCAGACCGTGGCGTCCAACATCGCCAATGCCAATACCGACGGCTATGGCCGGCGCGAGGTGGCGCTGTCCTCGCAGGTGATCGGCAAGGGCGGGGCGGGGGTGCAGGTCGATGGCGTCACCCGCATCGTCGATCGCGGCATCCTTGCCGATCGCCGCCTCGCCGATGCCGAACGGGGCGCCCAGCAGGCCGGCGCCGAGGCGCTGGAACGGGTCGAGCAGCTGGTCGGCGCGCCGGGCGATGCCAGCTCCATCGCCGGGCGGATCGCCGCGCTCGAGCAGGCCCTTGCCACGGCATCGGCCGATCCCGCCTCGACCCTGCGGCTGAACGCCGTTTCCGACAGGCTGGGCGAGGTCGCGAGCACCTTGAACAGGGCCTCCGACGGGCTGGCCGAGATGCGGGCCCGCGCAGACGACGATATCGCCGCCCAGGTGACGACGCTGAACGAGGCTCTCGCAAGGGTCGAGGTGCTGAACGACGATATCGCCCGCGCCCGCTACACGGGCCTCGACGAATCCGGGCTCAAGGACCAGCGGCAGGTGGTGATCGACAAGATCGCCGGGATCGTCCCGATCCGCCTGCTGTCGCGCGATAACGGCTCCGTCGCGGTGATCAGCCAGGCCGGGCAGGTGCTGCTTGACGACAGGGCGGCGCAGATCGGTTTTTCGCCCGTGGGCCTCGTGACGGCCGACATGTCGCTTGCCGGCGGCACGCTCTCCGGCCTCAGCATCAATGGCAAGCCGGTCGCCAGCGCCGACGGGGTGGGCAAGCTCGTTGGCGGCGCGCTGGGCGCCAGCTTCCAGCTGCGGGACGAGACGCTGCCCGGGGTGCAGGCGCAGCTCGACGAGGTGGCGCAGGACCTGATCCTCCGCCTCTCCGACCCGGCCGCCGATCCCACGATTCCCGCCGGGGGCGCTGGTCTTCTGACGGATAACGGCTCGCCTCTCGACCCGCTGGACGTGACAGGGCTCTCGGGGCGGATCGCCGTGAACGCGGCGGTCGACCGCACGGCCGGCGGCGATGTGACGCTGCTGCGCGACGGGTTGAACGCCGCCGCAGCGGGCCCAGTCGGCGAGGCCCGCCAGATCGACGCCTGGATCGGGGCCCTGGCCGCCAAGCGCACGCCTCCCGCAGGCGGCTTGGCGGCCAGCGCCGCGGGCCTTGCCACCCGCGTCTCGACCAGCACCGGCAGCGCCCGCGTCGATGCCGAAGAGCAGCTCGGCTTCGCGACCGCCCGCTGGGAGACCATGCGCGAGGCGGAGCTGATCTCCGGCGTCGACAGCGACCGCGAGATGCAGATGCTGCTGCGCATCGAGCAGGCCTATGCCGCCAATGCCCGCGTGATGACCGCCGCGGATTCGATGATCCGCCAGCTGATGGAGATCTGACGATGACGCTCACCTCGATCGGCGACATGAGCCGCAGCTTCATGACCCTGCGCAACGGCGGCCAGATCCGCCAGCGCCTGGAAACCCTCTCGCAGGAGATGTCGACCGGCAGGGTCAAGGACCTGACCGCGCATCTCGACCGTGACGCCGGCCGGGTGACCGAACTTGATCGTGGGATCGGGCTAGCGGAGAGCTTCGAGACGGCGACACAGCAGACCGAGCAGATGCTCGGGACCATGCAGCTGGCGCTGGGCACGATCGATAGCAGCCGCGAGCACATGTTCGAGCAGCTCTCCGCGATGCAGGGGCAGGGCACGCTCAACGGCTTGAACTCGGCCGCCAATGCGGCGCAGCAGGGCTTCGAGGCCACCGTCTCCGCGCTCAACAGCCGGTTCGGCGACACGGCGCTCTTCTCCGGCACCGCCACGGATCGCAGCGCGCTGGCCTCCGCCGGCGACATGCTGGCCTCGATCACCGCCGCGCTCGGCCCGGCGGTGACGGCGACGGATGTGGCCGATGCGGTCGATGCCTGGTTCGACGACCCCGCCGGCGGCTTTCGGACCGGCGACGGCTACCTGGGCGAGCCGGGCGCGCCGCTGACCCGCCGGGTCAGTCAGGACCGCTCCATCACCATCGACGCGCGGGCCGAGGATCCGGCCCTGACCGCGATCCTCAAGGCCGCAGCCCTGGCCGTCATCGCCGGAGACGAGGCCGTGGCCCTGCCCGATTCCACCCGCCTTGCCCTGGTCGAACAGGCTTCGGAGCGGATGATCTCGGCCGCGCAGCCGCTGACCGAGATGCGCGCCCGGCTGGGCGAGGGCGAGGCCGAGGCCGAGCGGATGAACGCCTTTCACGCCGCCCGCGGATCGGCCCTGACGATGATGCGCAACGACCTCGCCCTGGCCGATCCCTACGACACGGCCAGCAACCTGCAGGCAACGCAGGCCCGGCTCGAGCAGCATTTCATCGTGACCGCGCGCCTGTCGCAGCTGAGCCTCGCGGGGTACCTGCGATGATCCTGCGCCTTGTCGCCGCCCTGTCGCTGATCCTGGGGCTGGGCCTGCCGGCACAGGCGGCGCAGGTGCGGCTGAAGGACCTCGTCGAATTCGACGGCGTCCGCGCCAACGATCTCGTGGGCTACGGTCTGGTCGTCGGGCTGAACGGCACCGGCGACGGGCTGCGTAACAGTCCCTTCACCGAAGAGATCATGACCAACATCCTCGAGCGGCTGGGCGTCAACGTCACGGGCGAGCAGTTCCGGCCGCGCAACGTAGCGGCGGTCATGGTGACCGCCTCGCTGCCGCCCTTCGCCCGCGCCGGCAGCCCGATCGACGTCACCGTCAGCGCCATCGGCGATTCCTCCTCCCTGCTCGGGGGGACGCTGATCATGACGCCGCTGAATGCGGCTGACGGCGATATCTACGCCGTCGCCCAAGGCACGATCATCGCCGGCGGGGTCGTCGCCGAGGGTGAGGCCGCCAGTGTCACGCAAGGCGTGCCGACCTCTGGCGTGATCCCCGCCGGCGCCACGGTCGAGCGCGAGGTGGTATTCGACTTCACCTCCATGCAGCGGCTGCGGCTGGCGCTGCGGGTGCCGGATTTCACCACCGCCGCGCGGATCGAGCAGGCGATCAACGGCAATTTCGGCACGCCCGTCGCGGTGATGACGGATGCCGGCACCGTCTCGCTCGATATCGGCGCCACCGGCGCGCCCTCGCCCGCCCATGCGCTGGCCCGGCTGGAGAATATCCTGGTCGAGCCCGAGGTGCGGGCGCGGGTGGTCGTGGACCAGCGCTCCGGCACCATCGTGATGGGCGAGGACGTGCGGATCGACCGCGTCGCCGTCAGCCAGGGCAACCTGACCCTGCGGGTCGAGGAGGCGCCGCTGGTGGTGCAGCCCAATCCCTTTGCCCCCGGCCAGACGGTCATCGTGCCCCGCACCGAGGCCGCGATCGAGCAGGAGCCGGGGATCGGCCTTGCCGAGGTGCAGGAGGGCGCCTCGCTCTCCGAAGTGGTGGCCGGGCTGAACGCGCTGGGCGTCGCGCCCTACGACATGATCGACATCCTGAAAAGCATCCGGGCCGCCGGCGCGCTCCATGCGGAATTCATCGTGCGGTAACGCCCCAGCGGGCTGACGGGGCGGGCGCACTAAGGTCGACCCGCGTCCGGGAGATGCCTTGTCGGAGCGGCGCTCTGGCCCCCGTGACAACAGCCGCCGATTGCGCGGGCGCCGTCACGGGGCCGTACCGATCAGCTGTCGCCGGCCGGGCCGTAGCCGCCCGGCGTCGGGGTGACGATCACCACGCAATCGCCCGGCGCGACGGTGGTCTGGTCGCAGGAGGCGAGCCGCTCCGACGCGCCGCCGGCGTGCAGGATCGAGGTCAGGCCAAGGCGCCCGTCGCCTCCGCCGGCCAGCCCGCGCGGCGGGCTCTTGCGGTGCGACGAGAGGATCGCGAGGTCCATCGCCTCGAGAAAGCGGATCCGCCGGGTCGTGCCGTCGCCGCCCGCCGCCTGTCCCACCCCGCCGGAGCCGGCGTCGATGCGGAACTCTTCCAGCAGGACCGGGTACTTCGATTCCAGCACCTCGGGGTCGGTCAGGCGCGAGTTGGTCATGTGCACATGCACCCCCGCCTGCCCGGCAAAGACGCGCCCGTCGTTCATCCGCCCCGCTGGGCTGCCCGAGCAGATCGTCTCGTAGTACTGGTGGCGCGCGTTGCCGAAGGTCAGGTTGTTCATCGTCCCCTCGGCATTCGACAGCGCGCCGAGCGCGCCGAAGAGGGCGTTGGTGACATGCTGGCTGGTCTCGACATTGCCGGCGACGACGGCGGCGGGATACTGCGGCGCCAGCATGCAGCCCTCGGGCACGATGATCCGGATCGGGCGCAGGCAGCCCGCGTTCATCGGGATCGCGCTTTCGACCATCACGCGGAAGACGTAGAGGACCGCGGCCCGCGTCACCGGCTCCGGCGCGTTGAAGTTGTTGGGCTGCACCTCCGAGGTGCCGGTGAAATCGACGGTGGCGGTGCGGGTTTCCTTGTCGATGTCGATCCGTACCCGGATCACCTGGCCGGTATCGGTGGGGTAGTCGTAGCTGCCCCCCTCGAGCCGGCCGAGCACCCGCGCGACCTCTTCGGCGGCGTTGTCCTGCACATGGCCCATGTAGGCGCGCACGACATCGAGGCCGAATTGCGCCACCATGCGCCGCAGCTCCGCCGCGCCGCGGGCATTGGCGGCCACCTGCGCCTTGAGGTCGGCGACGTTCTCGTCCGGGTTGCGGCAGGGGAAGGCGTGCTCGGTTAGCACCCGGCGCAGATCGGCCTCGAGGAAGCGGCCGCCACGCGCCAGCAGCAGGTTGTCGATCAGCACCCCTTCCTCGTCCACCGTGGTGGCGCGGGGCGTCATCGACCCGGGCGCGCGGCCACCGACATCGGCGTGGTGTCCGCGGCTGGCGGTCCAGAACAGGATCTCCGCCCCCGCTTCGTCGAAGACGGGGGTGACGACGGTGATGTCGGGCAGGTGGGTGCCGCCGTTGTAGGGCGCGTTCAGCGCGTAGACATCGCCGGGCTGGATCATGCCCCGGTTCTGCCGGATCACCGCCTCGACGCTGCGGTCCATGCTGCCAAGGTGCACCGGCATATGCGGCGCATTGGCCACCAGCGCGCCGTCGGCGTCGAAGACGGCGCAGGAAAAGTCGAGCCGTTCCTTGATGTTGACCGATCGAGCGGTCTTCTGCAGCGCGACGCCCATCTGTTCGGCGATGTTCATGAAGAGGTTGTTGAAGACCTCGAGCAGGATCGGATCGGCCTCGGTCCCGGCGGCCATGTCGCGACTGGCGGCGGTCTCGCGCGTCATCAGGATATGATCGCGCGCCGTGGCCGCGGCGCGCCAGCCGGGCTCGACCACGACGGTCTGGTTCGGCTCGATGATCAGGGCGGGTCCGGCGATGACGCGGCCCGGTGTCAGATCGGCGCGCATCACAACCGCGGCCTCGTGCCAGGCGCCGCCGGTGAAGACGGGGGCGCGGGCGGTAACGGGGGCCTCGCCCTCGTCCAGCGTATGCTCGGGGTCGATCTCGCTGCCGGTCTGCGCGGCCTCGCCCTCGACCTCGGCGGCCTCGACGATCAGCGGCGCCTCGGGGTCGGCGAAGCCGAACTCCGCCAGATGCGCCGTCTCGAAGGCCGCGCGCGCGGCATCCGCGTCGCCGTTCCAGGCCACGGGCAGGGCGGTGTCGGTGCCGCGATAGCGCAGGTGCAGGCGGCGGGTGTAGGCCGCCCCCTCTGCCGCGCTCTGCTCGGCGAGGGCGGCGCCGACCTCCTCGGCCAGCCGGTCCAGAGTGCGGTCCAGCGCCTCGGCGGCCTCGGGGCCGAAGGCCGTCTCAAGCCCCTGCTGCCGGGTCTCGGTCACGCGGGCGAGGCCGATGCCATAGGCCGAAAGCAGGCCCGAAAGCGGGTGGATCAGCACCCGCTCCATCCCCAGCGCATCGGCGACGAGGCAGCCGTGCTGCCCGCCCGCGCCGCCGAAGGCGTTCAGCAGGTAGCCCGTCACGTCGCGCCCGCGCTGGACCGAGATCTTCTTGATCGCATTGGCCATGTTCTCGACCGCGATGCGCAGGAAGCCTTCGGCGACTTCTTCCGGCGCCCGCCCCTCGGCCATCGCGGCGAATTTCTCGGCGACCGTCTCGCGGTCGAGCGGCTGGTCCTGACCGGGGCCGAAGATGGCGGGGAAGAAGTCGGGGTTCAGCTTGCCCAGCATCACGTTGGCATCGGTGACGGTCAGCGGACCGCCGCCGCGGTAGCAGGCGGGGCCGGGATGGGCCCCGGCGCTGTCTGGGCCGACGCGAAAGCGGCCCGGATCGGCGTGCAGGATCGACCCGCCGCCGGCGGCGACGGTATGGACCTGCACCATCGGCGCCCGCATGCGCACGCCCGCGACCTGCGTGTCGAAGACCCGCTCGAAGGCGCCGTCGAAATGCGCGACATCGGTCGAGGTGCCGCCCATGTCGAAGCCGATGACCCGGTCGTGCCCGGCCAGCTGCCCGGTGCGCGCCATGCCGACGACGCCGCCCGCGGGGCCCGAGAGGATCGCGTCGCGGCCCTGGAACCGGTCCGCCGCCGTCAGCCCGCCCGAGGACATCATGAAAAGCAGCGTCGGCCCCGACTGCTCGGGCGGCGTGGCGCCCAGAGCGCCGCCGACCCGGTCGACGTAGCGCGACAGGATCGGCGTCAGGTAGGCATCGACCACCGTGGTATCGCCGCGGCCGACCAGCTTGATCAGGGGCGAGACCTCGTGGCTGACCGAGACCTGGCCGAAGCCGACCTCGCGCGCGGCCTGGGCCAGCGCCTGCTCGTGCGCGGGGGCGCACCAGGCATGCATCAGCACGATGGCGACGGCGTCGATGCCATCGGCCTTCGCCGCCTGCATGGCCTTCACCGCGCTTTCGAGATCCAGCGCCCGCTCGGTGCTGCCGTCGGCGCGGACCCGCTCCTCGACCTCGACGACCCGCTCGTAAAGCTGCTCGGGCAGGACGATCTCCTTGGCGAAGATCTCGGGCCGGTCCTGATAGGCGAGGCGCAGCGCGTCGCGAAAGCCGCGGGTGATCAGCAGCAGCGTGCGGTCGCCCTTGCGCTCCAGCAGGGCATTGGTGGCGACGGTGGTGCCCATGCGCACGGTGCCGACGCGGCCCGGGTCGATGGTGCCGCCAAGATGCCGGCGGATCCCCTCGATCGCGGCATCCTCGTAGTTGCCCGGGTTCTCGGACAGCAGCTTGAGCGCGCGCAGGTCCCCTTCGGGCGGGCTGGCGATGACATCGGTGAAGGTGCCGCCCCGGTCGATCCAGAAATCCCAACGGGCAGGGGCGGTCTGGTCGGTCATCGCGGGGCGCTCCACTCAATCGGTCAGGTCGGCAGGAGTTGGTCGCAAGCCCGATGCGGGGTCAACCGGCAATCGGCTCGCCTAGCACAGCGCCAGAAGGGCGGCGCAGCGGTCGACATAATCCTGCCGCGCCTCGCGCGGGGGGCGTAGGCGGATCTGCAGTTGCTGCATCGCCTCGGAGGGCGCGCCGAATAGCCGCGTCGCCTCGGAGGGGGTGAAGCCGGCGATGCGCACCGCCTCGAGCCACGCGCTGATCTTGTCGGCGCGCTTGATCTGCGCCTTCAGGCGGCGTGGCAGGGCGGCGGGCAGGCCGAAGCGGATGTGCACGGCGGCTGTCAGCCGCTCGTCCAGGGCCTTGTAGTCGGGGCCGACGGCGGCTTTCACCGGGCTGATCATGTCGCCGATGACGTATTCGGGGGCATCGTGCAGCAGAGCGGCCAGGCGGTCGCGGGGCCCCGCCTCGGGCTGGCTGCGGGCGAAGATCTCCTCGACCAGCAGCGAATGCTCGGCCACCGAATAGGCGTAGTCGCCTTTCGTCTGCCCGTTCCAGCGCGCCACGAAGGCGAGGCCATGGGCGATATCCTCGACCTCGATATCCATCGGCGTGGGGTCCAGCAGGTCGAGGCGGCGGCCCGAGAGCATGCGTTGCCAGGCGCGAGGCGGGCGGGTCATCGCAGGACCGACAGATCGTCCGCGAAGCGGGATAGATAGGCTGCGCTTCTATAGGCGTCGACGGCGTGCCGAATGCCCATCCTGCGCATGAGCCGGGGCTGAGCTGCCGCGCCGAGGGGGATCCGGGGCAAGGAGGCCGATGGCATGTGCTGCATCAGGAATTCCCTCAAACAGATCGCAAAGCGCGGCGGAAGTATCTGCTCCGGATCGACCCATGGTTTTGTCTTCCCGATGAAGTGGACCAGATGCGGGGATTTCATCGCCTCCAGCAGGCGCGACTTCCATGAGTATTGCCAATTCCAAGTCGGAGACAGCTCTGCCCATCGGCCTTGAAAGGCGATATTGAGGAGTGTCTGGTCCTTGTGCCTAAGTCGGCCCTGATACTTGGCACCAGTATCCAGGCAATGCTGAAGCGCGTCGACCTCCAGCCATGTCTCTGTATCAATGAGCAGGACGCCGGCATTGAAGTAGGGTGCCGCGTCCAGCTTCAGCGGGACATAATCCTCGGGCTGCCTCTTCAGGTGGCGCCATTGCTGATTGTCCCGGACCGCACCGAAGACGGCGTCCTTCAAATCGAGCGTGAACAGCGCGCTGAACCCGCCCCGCTGCGGAAAGACGTCGGAATCCAAGTAGAGGATTCTCTTGTAGTCCGCCGCAAGAGCCGTTGGCAAAGCCAGGCGAAGATAGGTCGCTTGGCTTCGGCGGGCGTCCAGATCGAAACCCGAGAAAACAGTGCCGCAGTCAATTTTCAGAAGCCAAATGTTGTGAGGCTTCAGACCTTCGGGCATCTCCAGGGGCTCGTCAGAGCAAATGCAGATGTCGAAGTCTCGGTCCGCCTCCAGCTCTGCTATGCGGCTCGCCGCGAACAAGGCGTAGGGATAGAAATTCCTGTCGCAGCAGAAAACAATAGCCGAGGCATGCTGCGCCTGGTCTGAATAGCTTGTTGTTTCGAACATCTGATCCGGCCGGATTTTATCGCGATAGGGGTCACGGTGGAGGGGTCTGTTAAGCGGGGCGCTCACTCAATGCGCGCCCTAAGCGCGGCTTGCCGAACTTGCTGCTCCCGAGGGCCAGTTGCGGCAATGCGGGGGGGTTCGCCGGCCTGTTCTGGAACATGCTCACTCCTGTCGTCCCCGGAAGCGGGTATTTCACGTCAGGCCGGTAGGGACAAATCCGCCCCGGCTGCGGGCCCGGGCTCGGCGCGCCTCAGCACCGTCAGGTCGGTGGGAAACTGCGAAAGGTAGCGGGCGGTCGCCGGAACCGCCATGGCATGGCGCAGGCACATCTTGCCAAGGCGCCCGCGGTCCAGCAGCGGCCCAGTCCCCACCGCGGGCCGCGGCTGGTCCGGCATCGCGCCTGAAAAGAAGGCGGCCATCGCGGCGGCGAAGCGCGGCGAGAGGGCCCCCTGCGGATCCTTCCACGGCTTCGTCGCGCCGATGAAATGCACGACATGCGGCATGCGCATCGCCTCGAAAAGGCGCGTGCGCTGGGTGTATTGCCAGTTCCAGACCGGCGAGATCTCGGCCCAGTCGCCGCGCAGCAGGCAGTTCAGCAGTGTCTGGTCGTGCCCGATGAGGCGGTCCTTGTGCTGCCGTCCGAAGGCGACGGCGCGGGTGCCGAGGTCGGCCTCCAGCCAGCGGGCGGTGTCGATCAGCATGACGCCCGAGTTGAAATAGGGCGCCGTCTTCCACCCCATCCGCCGGAACTGCTCCGGCAGGCGCCGGGGCGTGCGCCATTGCTGGTTGTCGCGCACCGCGGCAACGGCATGCGGGCCGATATCCAGCCCGAGGAGCGCGCCGAAATCGCCGCCCTGCACGAAGATGTCGCCGTCGAGATAAAGGATGCGGTCGTAATCCGCCCGCAGCGCCTGCGGCAGCGCGAGGCGCAGGTAGGCGCTGGCGGTGCGGCGCCGGTCCAGCCGCAGCCCGTCGAAGGCGCCGCCGGTGTCGATGGTCACCGCCCGCAGCCCGAGGGGCGCCAGGGCAGGCGGCAGGCTGAGTTCCGCGTCGGAGCAGAGGCAGATGTCGAAATCCCGCCCGGGCGAGAGGGCGGCGATCTGCGCCGCCGCGAAGAGCGCGTAGGGCAGGTAGTTGGCGTCGGCGCAGAAGGCGATCGCGCGGCGGTGCCGGGCCGGCCGGTCCGCTGTCATGCTGAAAGTCACCCGTTCCTCCGCCGGATCTGCCGCCCGCTCCCTACCATCCCCGGAAAAGAAGCTTCAAGTTGCAGCCATTGCGCGGCACCGCCTACAGTTGCCGGGTTGCAGCCCCGGTGCTAGTCGAGGCGGATCACAAGGACCAAGGAGGCCCCGATGGCCGAGGACTATATCGTCAAGGACATCGCGCTTGCTGGCTATGGCCGCAAGGAGCTGGACATTGCCGAGACCGAGATGCCGGGCCTGATGGCCCTGCGCGAGGAATACGGCGAGACCAAGCCGCTTACCGGCGCCCGCATCACCGGATCGCTGCACATGACGATCCAGACCGCCGCGCTGATCGAGACGCTGGTGGCGCTGGGCGCGGATGTGCGCTGGGCCTCCTGCAACATCTTCTCGACCCAGGATCACGCCGCCGCGGTCATCGCCGAGGGCGGCGTGCCGGTCTTCGCGATCAAGGGGCAGAGCCTGGCCGAGCACTGGGATTACCTCGACCGTTCGTTCCAGTTCGAAGACGGGCCGAACATGATCCTCGACGACGGCGGCGATGCGACGCTTTACGTCCTGCTGGGCGCGCGCGCCGAGGCGGGCGAGGATCTGGGCGTGCCGACCTCGGAAGAGGAAGAGGTGATCCAGGCGCAGATCGCCAAGCGGATGGAGCAGAGCCCCGGCTGGTTCACCCGCACCCGCGACGCGATCCTCGGCGTCTCGGAAGAGACGACCACCGGCGTGCACCGCCTTTACGATCTGCACAAGAAGGGCCAGCTGCCCTTCCCGGCGATCAACGTCAACGACAGCGTGACCAAGTCGAAGTTCGACAACAAGTACGGCTGCAAGGAAAGCCTCGTCGACGGCATCCGCCGCGCCACCGACGTGATGATGGCCGGCAAAGTCGCCGTGGTCTGCGGCTACGGCGATGTCGGCAAGGGCAGCGCCGCCTCGCTCGCCGGGGCCGGCGCGCGGGTGAAGGTGACCGAGGTCGATCCGATCTGCGCGCTGCAGGCGGCGATGGACGGCTTCGAGGTGGTGACTCTCGAGGATGTGGTGGACAGCGCCGACATCTTCATCACCACCACCGGCAACAAGGACATCATCCGCATCGAGCACATGCGCGCGATGAAGGACATGGCGATCGTCGGCAACATCGGCCACTTCGACAACGAGATTCAGGTGGCCAGCCTGAAGAATCACAAGTGGACGAACGTCAAGGAACAGGTCGACATGATCGAGATGCCCTCGGGCAACCGGATCATCCTGCTCTCTGAAGGGCGCCTTCTGAACCTCGGCAATGCGACCGGCCATCCCTCTTTCGTGATGTCGGCCAGCTTCACCAACCAGGTGCTGGCGCAGATCGAGCTTTTCACCAAGGGCGACGAATATCGCCCCGGCGTCTACATCCTGCCCAAGCATCTGGATGAAAAGGTCGCGCGCCTGCACCTGGGCCGGATCGGCGCCAAGCTCAGCACGCTGAGCCCAGAGCAGGCCGCCTATATCGGCGTCACGCCCGAGGGCCCCTTCAAGCCCGAGCACTACCGCTACTAGGGCCGCGGCTCTTCGGGACACCTTGTCCCGGATGCCATGTTCGCCCTATGGTTGATCATGGCAGAGCTCACGGCATCCCCGCAGGCGGTCCCCGGGCTTGGCACCCGGGGCACCTCCATTGCGCTGGCGCTCGCGGTCTGCGGCATCGGGGGCGTGGTGATCCTGCTGGGCTGGATCGGCCGGATCGATGGCGTCACCCGCATCCTGCCCGGTTTCGTCGCCATGGTGCCGGCGACCGCGGGGATGCTGGTCGTGCTTGGCCTCAGCCTCCTGCTTTGGTGGTACCGGCACCGGGACGGACGCCACCGCAGCACCGACCGGGCCAGCATGATACTCGCCGCCATCGCCGCCGCCTGGGCCGTGGCAGAGCTGGTCGCGATGGTGACCTCCGGCCGCGACCTGGGGTCCTTCGCCTTCACGCTGACGCCGGGCGCCGCGATGGCGCCGGGCACGGCCATCCTCTCGCTGTTGGCGGCGGGGTGCCTCTTGCTCGTGGGCCGGTGCAAGGCGCGTGTGCCGTTTCAGGTCGCCGCGACGGCCGGCCTTCTGCTGGCGCTCGTGGCCCTGCTGGGCTACCTCTTCGATGCCGAGGCGCTCTACGAGGTCTTCGTCTTCTCGGCGATGGCGCTGCATACCGCCCTGGCCTTCGCGCTGCTTTTCGTGGCGCTCCTGCTGGCCTTTCCCGACGACGGCTGGGTCGCCCTGCTGCTGGCCGAGGGGCGCGGCAGCCGCAGCGCCCGGCGCACCCTGCTGCTGACGACCCTCTCGCCAGTGATCTTGTGCCTGATCGCGCTGTGGCTGACCGAGGCGGGCATCTTCAACGAGAATTTCCGGCTGAGCCTTCTGGCGATCCTGCTCATCGCGAAGGCCGATGCCGCCGTGCTCTGGATGGCGCATGTCGAGAACCGGGTCGAACGCGAGCAGGCCGCCGCCCTGCGCGAGGTGCAGCGGGCCAGCGAGGATCGCGCGCTTCTGCTGCGCGAGGTCTATCACCGGGTGAAGAACAACCTTCAGCAGATCAGCGCGCTGCTGCGGTTCGAGGCGCGCCGGATCGACGATCCCCGGCTGAACGAAAGTTACGCCGCGATGGAGCGGCGCATCCGCTCCATCGGGCTGGTGCACCAGATGCTGATCGCCTCTCACGCGCCCTCGGAGGTGGAGCTGGCGCAATTCCTCGGCCAGCTGGCCCGCAGCCTGGCGACAAGCTACGGCCTGCCCGAACGCGGCATCCGGCTCGACGTCCGGGTCGATCCGCTGGTCGTGCACCTCGATGTCGCCATCTCGCTGGGCCTTCTGTCGAACGAGCTGGTGGTGAACGCGATCGAACATGCCTTTCCCGAAGACCGCGGCGGGCGTGTCGTCTTGACCTGCAGCGATGACGATGATCGGCTCGTGCTTGCGATCGAGGACGATGGCGTCGGCTGGACCGGCGGCGCCTTCGATGGGCCGGGCGGCAGCACCGGCAGCCTGCTGATCCGGACCATGACCCGCCAGCTCGAGGGGCGGGCCACCATTTCACCGGGGGCGGAGGGTGCAGGAACCCTGATCCGCATCGAAATGCCTTCAGATATCGACGAACGGAAGCGCTATGGCTAACGGCACAGGCAGCCCTCTCCGCGATCCCGGGGATCGCAGCGTCGTCATCGTCGAGGATGACGTGCTGATCGCCGAGGATCTGGCCTGGATGTGCCGCGACTTCGACCTCTCGGTGCTGGAGACCTTCTACGTGGGCGAGGGCACGGCCGAGCGGATCCTCGAACTGGCGCCGCGCTACGTGCTCATGGACGTGCGCCTCGGCGGCGCCATCGACGGGGTCGAGGTGGCGCGGCTGGTGCATGACGAGGCGCCCTCGATCCGGGTCGTCTTCGTCACCGGCTCGAACGAGCCGCCGACGATCCAGCGGATCAACGAGGACCACCCGCATCGCATCCTGATCAAGCCCATTGCCCCGCAGGACCTGCGCGAGGCCGTCGAGGGCTGAGCCGGCGCGCCGGTGACGAAGTGCTAATCCTCGGGTGCTAGACCCCCTCGGGACGGCCTGATGCGCATGCGCGCTCCGGGCCCTCGATGTCCGCGGGTGGGAGTCTGCGGGTGAGACGGGGGAGCGGGCGTTGCGCCCGCTCCCCCTGTGCCGTGTCCGGTCAGGCCCCGCTCAGGTCTCGAGGCCCGCGAGGTCGCAGATCACCTGCCATTCGGCCTCGCTGACCGGCTGCACCGAGAGGCGGCTGTTGTTCACGAGGACCATGTCCTTCAGGCGCGGGTCGGCCTTGATCTCCTCCAGCGTCACCTCCCGCACGGCGGGCTGCAGGGCGCGGATGTCCACGCATTCCCAGCGCGGGTCGTCGGTGGTGCTGTCGGGATGCGCCGTGGCGCAGACCTCGACCATGCCGACGACGGCCTTGCCCTTGTTCGAATGGTAGAAGAAGCCGCGATCCCCCAGCGCCATCTCGCGCATGAAGTTGCGGGCCTGGTAGTTCCGCACGCCGTCCCATTGCTCGCCCGCCGCGCCGCGGGCGACCTGCTGGTCCCAGCCCCAGACGTCGGGTTCCGATTTGAACAGCCAGTAGCGCATCGTCATTCCTCTTTCAGCGGTCGGTCCAGAAGCGCGCGCAGCGCCTCCGGGGCGGTCATCTCGCGCGCCACCATGCGCGCCACCACGGTCGAGACCGGAAGCTCCAGCCCCAGCCTCTCGGCCAGGCGCACGGCGGCGCCGGCGGTGGCGGCGCCCTCGACGGTGATCGCCGGGTCCCAGTCCTCGCCGCGCCCCAGCGCGAGGCCCATGGCCATGTTGCGCGACTGCTCCGAGCTGCAGGTCAGCACCAGATCGCCAAAGCCCGACAGCCCCGCCAGCGTCTCGGGCCGGGCGCCAAGCGCGCTCGCGAGGCGCGTGATCTCGGCAAAGCCGCGGGTCATCAGCGCGGCATGGGCGCTGCGCCCGTAGCCCGCGCCAAGGCAGGCGCCGCAGGCGATGGCGATCACGTTCTTCAGCGCGCCGCCCAGCTCCGCGCCGGTGCAGTCGGTGGTGGTGTAAAGCCGCAGCTCGGGCGTCGAGAGGGCGTGCTGCAGCGCCTGCCCGATCTCCGCCTCGCGGCAGGCGAGCGTCAGGGCGGTCGGCAGCCCGCGCGCGATATCGGCGGCGAAGGAGGGGCCGGTCAGCAGCGCCGGCACGGCATCCGGCATCTCCTCGGCGATGAGGGCGGTCTGCCCCGTCAGGCTGGCCAGCTCGATCCCCTTGGCGCAGGCGACGAGGGCCTTGCCCGCCAGCCGCGCGCGGTTCTGCTGCAGAAAGCCGCGCGTCGCCTGCGCCGGCACCGCGAGGAGGACGCTCTGCGCCTGCGCCAGCGCATCGGCATCGCCGGTCGGGCGGATGCCCTCGGGCAGGGTCACGCCCGCCAGGCGCGGCGCAGTGCGCTCCGCCTGCATCGCCTCCACCGCCGCGGCATCGCGCGCCCAGAGCGTCACCTCGCGCCCGGCGCGCGCCAGCGCCACCGCCAATGCCGTGCCGAAGGCGCCGGCCCCTGCCACCGCGATGCTCATGCCTTCGCTCCCTTGCGTCCCGCGCCCAGCATCGGCGCCGCCCCCGCGTCGAGCGGCCAGCGCGGCCGTGCCGCCAGCGTCATCCCGTCGATGTCGCCCCGCCGCAGCCGGTCCAGCCCCGCATAGGCGATCATCGCCGCGTTGTCGGTGCAAAGCGCCAGCGGCGGCGCCACGAGGGACAGGCCCCGCTCCGCCGCCACCGCCTCGAGCGCGGCGCGCACCGCGCCATTGGCCGCCACGCCCCCGGCCACGGCGAATCCCGCCGCGCCTCTCTCTTCTCTTTCCAAATATCCCGGGGGAGTCGGGGCTTGCCCCGACGGGGGCAGCGCCCCCTCTTCCGCCATCGCCCTCAGCGCGCGGCGGCTCTTCTCGGCAAGGATCTCGGCCACGGCGGCCTGGAAACCGGCGCAAAGGTCGGCCCGGTCCTGCCGCGTCAGACCGCCGGCCTCGGCCACGGCCCGGTCGCGCGCCCGCAGCAGCGCCGTCTTGAGACCGGAGAAGGACATGTCGCAGCCGGGCCGGTCCAGCAGCGGCCGGGGCAGGGGAAAGCGCGCCGGATCGCCCTGCGCCGCCTCGGCTTCGACCGCGGGGCCGCCGGGCTGCGGCAGCCCCAGCAGCCGCGCGCATTTGTCGAAGGCCTCGCCGGGGGCGTCATCGATGGTGCCGCCGATCCGCTCGAAGCGGTCCTCGCCCCGCACGGCGAGGAACTGGCAATGCCCGCCAGAGACCAGCAGCATCAGGTAGGGGAAGGCCAGCCCATCCGTCAGCCGCGGCGTCAGCGCATGGCCCGCGAGGTGGTTGACGCCGATCAGCGGCAGCCCGGTCGCGGCGGCAAGACCCTTGGCCGTCATCACGCCCGAGAGGACGCCGCCGATCAGCCCCGGCCCCGCCGTCACCGCGATCGCGTCGAGGTCGCGAAGACCCAGTCCGGCCTCCTCCAGCGCCTGCTCGACGCAAAGATCCAGCCGCTCGGCATGGGCGCGGGCGGCGATCTCGGGGACGACGCCGCCGAAGGCCGCATGCAGCTGCGCCTGCCCCATGACGACGGAGGACAGGATCGCGGGCCCGTCCCCATCCTGCCGCACCACGGCGGCGGCGGTGTCGTCGCAGCTCGATTCGATGCCGAGAAGGGTCAGGCTGCGCAAGGGCCGCTCCTGTTGCGGTTGGTGCTCAGGCAGGTAACATCGGCGCCACCCCCGGACAATGCCGCCTTGCCCCACAGCCTTCCCCAGACCCTGCCGCATCTCCTGCTGACCCGCCCGGCCGGCGGGGCGGACCGGCTGCATGCCGCGCTCGAGGCGGCGGCGGGGCAGCCCTGGCCCGCCACCATCGCGCCGATCCTGCGCATCGCGCCGCTGCCGCTGCCGCCGATGCGCCCCGAGGGGCTGATCCTGACCTCCCTCCACGGCGCCGAGGCTGCCGCCCTGCTGTCCCTGCCGCCCGGCACCCCCACCTGGTGCGTCGGCGCCCGCACAGCGCAGGCCGCCGCAGGGATCGGCCTTGCGGTGCGGCTGGTGGCCGAAGATGCCGAGGCCCTGGTGCTGGCGCTGCGGTCCGATCCGCCGCCGCATCCGCTCCTGCACCTGCGTGGCCGCGTCGCGCGGGGGGATATCGCCGCAAGGCTGCGCGCCGCGGGGCTGCAGCTGCGCGACCAGGTCGCCTACGACCAGCTCGCCCAGCCCCTGGCGCCAGAGGGGCGGGCGCTGCTGGCCGGCACCGCGCCCGTCATCGCCCCCCTGGCCTCGCCCCGCAGCGCCGCGCTTCTGGCGCCCGAGCTGCGGGCGGCCAGGGCCCCCTGGCGCGCCGCGGCCCTGAGCGCGGCGGTGGCGCAGGCGCTCGGCCCGCTGCCCGAGGGCTGCGTCACGGTGGCCGGGGCCAAGGATCTTCAGGGGCTGGTCGCTGCAACCCTTCGTGCCGCTGCTGCGTTCGCCCCCTGAGGGTCGACGGGATCGCACGCTTGAGACCGGCTTGCCGCCAGTCTAGGGTTCAAAGGGTAAGGTAAGGGGAAGGCACGGATTTGGCCAGAAACACGAGTTCCGGCGGCAGCAAGCCTCCGCGCAGCACCAGCCGCAGGTCTTCCACCCCCCGTAGCAGCGCCGCGACCCGCAAGGCCGATCCCGCGGCCTCGCAGAGCGGCGGCGTGATCCCCCCCGCGACCTTCCCGAACACGGGCCCCGGCACCGCCGAACATCCCAGTGCCGCGCCGGCCCCCGAGGGCACGGCGCAACCCGCGACCCCCGCCGCGCCGGCAGAGCCGCAGGCCGCCCCCCAGCCCGAGCATGCGGCCAAGCCCGAGGCCGCGCCCCGGCACGAGGCCTCTCCGGCGCCCGCCCCGCAACGCGGCGGCGGCTTCGGCGGCGCCCTCGCGGGCGGTATCATCGCCGCGGCCCTCGGCTTCTTCATCGCCTGGTTCTTCCTTGGCCGCGACGACGCGGCCGAGCAGGCGCAGGCGGACCGTCTCGACGCGATCGAGCAGCAGCTGGCCGAGCTGCCGCCGCCCGCCGATCTTCAGCCCCTGACCGATCAGGTTGACGCCGCGCAGCAGGCCTCCGAGACCGCGCTGGCGGACCTGGGCACCAGCGTGTCGTCGCAGATCGACGAGATCACCGCGCGCCTCGGCGATCTCGAGACCCGTGTGACCGACCTCGAGGGAGAGCCGAGCGAGGATGGCACCCTGACCGAGACCGCCATCGCTCGCTGGCAGGACGAGGTCGATGCCCTGCGGCAGGACTTCCAGTCCCGCGCCGAAAGCCTCGAGACCGATCTGCGCAGCCAGCTGGACGACCTGCAGGCCCAGGCAGATGCCGCCGAAGAGCGCCTGCAGGAAACGCGCGAGACCGCGCAGCAGGTGACGCAGGACGCCGAGGCCGCCGCCGCCCGCAGCGCCGCCCGCGCCGCGCTGGAACAGCTGCGCGCCGATCTCGACACCGGCAGCGCCTATGCGCAGCCGCTGAACACCATCTCCGAGGCCGAGGTTGCGATCCCCGAGGGGCTCTCGGACCATGCCGAGGACGGCGTGCCGATGATCGCCGCCCTGCGAGAGGATTTCGAGCCCGCCGCACGCGAGGCCCTGTCGGCCGCGCGTCTTGCCGGCGAGGCGGGCGAGGATGGCGGCAGCCGCGTCGGCTCCTTCCTGCGCAGCCAGCTTCAGGTCCGCTCGACCGGCCCGCGCACGGGCGACGATGCGGATGCCGTCCTGTCGCGCGCGCAGGATGCGCTGCGCCAGGGCCGGCTGCAGGATGCGCTGAGCGAGGTCGAGGGCCTGCCGCAGGCGGCCCGCGACGAAATGAGCGGCTGGATCGAGGCGGCGCGGATTCGCGCCGGCGCCACCGCCGCGGCCGACGATCTGGCCGCTTCCCTGAACGAAGAATGAGGCGCGCGAAATGCTCTGGTCCCTGATCAAGATAGTAGTATTCGTCGCGCTGGTCGCCCTCGTCACCTGGGCCGCCGCCACGCTGATCGAGATGCCGGGCGGCGCCGTGGTGCAGTTCGGCGGCATCGAGATGACGCTGAGCCCGCTGGCCGTGGTCGTCGCGATCCTGCTGATCGGCCTCGCCGTCTGGATCGCGGTCAAGCTGCTGGGCCTGCTGGTGGCACTGCTGCGCTTCATCGCCGGCGACGAGACCGCCTTCACGCGCTACGTCGCCCGCTCGCGTCGCCGCAAGGGCACCGAGGCGCTGGAGAACGGCCTTCTCGCCCTTGCCGCCGGTGAAGGCACCCAGGCCATGGCCGAGGCGCGCCGCGCCGAGCGCTACCTGCACCGCCCCGAGGTGACCAACCTGCTGATCGCCCAGGGCGCCGAGCAGGCGGGTGATCGCAAGACCGCCGAGGATGCCTACAAGAGCCTGATGCAGGCCGACCGCACCCGCTTCGTCGGGCTGCGCGGGCTGATGAAGCAGAAGCTGGCCGAGGGTGATACCGACGGCGCCCTGCGCCTTGCGCGCACCGCCTTCGAGGCGAACCCGCGCCATGGCGAGACGCAGGATACCCTGCTGCGCCTGCAGGCCGAGACCGGTGATTGGTCCGGCGCCCGCGAAACGCTGGGGGCCAAGCTGCGCGGCGGCAGCCTGCCGCGCGACGTGCACCGCCGCCGCGACGCGGTCCTCGCGCTCAGCGAAGCGCGCGGCGTCCTCGAGGAAGGCGCGAGCATCGAGGCCCGTGAAAAGGCGATCGAGGCGAACCGCAAGTCGCCCGACCTGGTGCCCGCCGCCGTCATGGCCGCGCGCGGCTACATCGAGACGGGCAATCCCCGTTACGCCGGCCGCGTCCTGCGCAAGACCTGGGAGGTCGAGCCGCACCCCGACCTCGCCGCCACCTTCGCCGACATCGCGCCGAACGAGGACGCGAAGACCCGTCTCAAGCGCTTCGAGGTGCTGACCAAGACGCGTCCTGACCACCCCGAGACGCGCATGCTCAAGGCCGAGCTGCTGATCGCCGCCGAGGATTTCAACGAGGCGCGGCGTGCGCTGGGCGACCTGATCGAGACCGATCCAACGGTGCGCAGCGTGACGCTGATGGCCGCGATCGAACGCGGGCGGGGCGCCGACGATGCCGTCGTGCGCGCCTGGCTCGCCCGCGCGATCAGCGCCCGCCGTGGCCCGCAATGGACATGCGAGAACTGCCACACCATCCAGGCCGAATGGCATGCCGTCTGCCCGAACTGCCATGCCTTCGACACGCTGGCCTGGACCCGCCCGCCCGAGGGCGAGGTGACCATGCCCGGCGGGGCCGACATGCTGCCGCTGCTGGTCGGCAAGGGCCCGAACGAGGCGCCGCAGCCCGGGCCCCCGGTGCGCACCGACGGCAGGGCCGAACCCGTGCCCGAGGCCGAGGTGGTCGCGGACGAGGCGCCTGAAAAGCGGACCTAGGGTCGCTTCGGTCGAAAGCGGCGATTTGCCGCTTTCGCCCCATCCCGAGCGGTGCTAAGAGGCCGCCCAGCGCCGGTGTAGCTCAGCTGGTAGAGCACGTCATTCGTAATGATGGGGTCGGGGGTTCGAGTCCCTTCACCGGCACCACCCCTCCCAGGCAGGCCGCAGCAGCAGGCGCTCAGGCGCCCAGCACGCGGGGCCCCTTTCTTCTCTTTTGAAATATCCCGGGGGAGGTCCGGCCCCGCCGGACCGGGGGCAGCGCCCCCTGCCGCGCCTTCAGCGCGGGCCGCGCTTGGCCAGAATGCGCTGCAGCGTCCGCCGATGCATGTTCAGCCGCCGCGCCGTTTCGCTCACGTTGCGGTCGCACATCTCGTAGACGCGCTGGATATGCTCCCATTTCACGCGATCCGCGCTCATCGGGTTCTCCGGCGGCTCGGGATGATCGGCCCCGCGGGCCAGCAGGGCGTTCGTCACCTCGCTCGCATCGGCCGGCTTCGAAAGATAGTCGGTCGCCCCGATCTTCACCGCCGCGACCGCCGTCGCGATGGCGCCGTAGCCCGTCAGCACCACGATGCGGCTGTCCGGCCGGCGGCCCCGCAGCGCCTCGACCACGTCAAGGCCGTTGCCATCCTCGAGCCGCAGGTCGACCACCGCGTAGGCCGGGGGACGCGCCAGCGCCGCGGCCTTGCCCGCCGCGACGGAGCCGGCCATCTCCACGGCGAAGCCGCGCTTCTCCATCGCCTTCCCGAGGCGCCGCAGAAAGGCCTCGTCGTCATCGACCACAAGCAGGCTGCGGTCTGGGCCCAGGTCGATCTCGTCCGGCATGGCAAAGCTCCTTTCGGCAAAGATAGCGGCCTCGCGCCCCGCCGCAACGCCCTCGGGCGATTGATTGCCGCGCCGCCCTTGCCTACCAAGGGATATCCCGCGACAGGAGGGCAGGCGTGGCCGATGCCGGAATAGAGACGGTCCCCCAGCCGGGCGGCGGCACGCGGCTGTCGCTGCGCACGCTGCTGCTGCTGCGCTGGGCGGCGCTGGGCGGGCAGGCCCTGGCGGTCTTCGTGGCCGGGCCGATCCTCGGCATGGGCTTCGCCGTGCTCGCGGTCTGGGCCACCATCGCCGCCGCGGTGCTGGCCAATGCCACGGTCTCCCTGCTGATGCCGGGCGGACGGCGCCTGTCCGGGGCCGAGGCCTTGGCGATGCTGCTCTTCGACGTGCTGCAGCTGGCGCTCCTGCTCTACCTGACCGGCGGGCTGAACAATCCCTTCGCCCTGCTGATGCTGGCGCCGGTGACCATCGCCGCCACGCTGCTCTCGCCGCGCGGGGCCGTGGCGATCGGCGCGCTCGCCATCGCCCTCGTCTCGCTGCTGGCGCTCTTCGACCTGCCGCTCCTCGGCCCCGACGGCGTGGAGGTGCTGCTGCCCGCGCTGGCCCGGCTGGGCTTCTGGCTGGCGCTGGTGATCGGCGTCGCCTTCACCGCGCTCTACGCCGGGCGCGTCACCGCCGAGATCAAGGCCATGGACGAGGCGCTGGCCGCGACGCAGCTCGCCCTCAGCCGGGCGCAGACGCTGACCGACCTTGGCGCCGTCGTCGCCGCCGCCGCGCATGAACTCGGCACGCCGCTCGCCACCATCACCCTGACCGCCAGCGAACTGGCGGACGAGCTCGAGGATCGGCCCGAGCTGCGCGAGGATGCGGTGCTGATCCGCGGGCAGGCGATGCGCTGCCGCGACATCCTGCGCTCCATGGGTAGCCGCGACGACCTGCAGATGCAGAGCGCCCCGGTCGAGGCGATCCTGCGCGAGGCGGCAGAGCCGCACATGGCGCGCGGCATCGCGGTCGACCTCGCGGTGCCCGAGGGGCCGCAGCCGGTCATGCGGCGGCGCCCCGAGATCCTGCACGGCCTGCGCAACCTCGTGCAGAATGCCGTCGATTTCGCCGAGACCGGCGTCGAGGTGGAGCTTGGCTGGACCCGCCGCCTCGTCACCATCGAGATCCGCGACGACGGTCCGGGCTTTCCCGCCCAGCTGCTGCCACGGATCGGCGATCCCTTCATCTCGAGCCGCCGCCGCCCGATCGAGGCCCCCGCGCCGGGCGAAGAGGGCATGGGTCTGGGCCTGTTCATCGCCAAGGCCCTGCTCGAGCGGACGGGCGCGCGGCTGCGGTTTTCCAACGATGCGGCGGGCGGCGCTGTCGTCCGCGTCACATGGCCGCGCAGCGGCGGGCCGCTCCTGCCGGACCCGGAGGCCGGCGCGCCGCATTAAGGGTTCGTTAATCAGGCGAGTCCCATGCTCGCAGGATGACAGGATTCTCCGGCATGCATGGGCTAAGCCCCGAAGCCACCCTCGTGATGCTGGGGCTGTCGCTGCTGGCGGCGATGGTGACGGCGCTGGCGATCGGACGGCTGGGGCGGCCCCGGCGCCGCAGCGCCACGCGGGATGACGCCAGCGTCTTCCTCTTCGATGGCGAGGTGCTGGTCGATGCCACGCCGGCGGCGCGGCGCCTGCTCGACCGGATCGGAGGAGGCGAGGATTCGGATTTCGCGGCCCTGACCGCCCTTCTGTCGCATCGGTTCCCGGACCTCTTGCCGCGGCTGCACCGTCTTGGCGGCAGCGGAGAGGTCAGGATCGAGGGGCTGGGCCGCAGCGGCGCGCTCGAGGTCGCCTATCGCGAAGGGCTGGTGCGGCTGACGCTGGTGCCGCCCGAGGATGCCGGCTCCGGCGTCGACGTCGTCGCCTTCGAGGCCCTGCAGGACGAGTTGCGGGTGCTGCGCGGCATCGCCGAGGATGCGCCGCAGCTGATCTGGAAGCAGGAGGCCGATGGCCGCGTGACATGGGCCAATGCCGCCTACCTCGCGCTGGCCGACAGCCTCGCGCCGCGCTCCGCCGGCGACGGCGCCTGGCCCCGCGATTGCGTCTTCCCCGAGTTGCGCGGCTCTGCCGAAGCGGCCCCGCCGGTTGCCGCCACGCCCGGCCGGCGCCGCAGCGACAAGCCGCTGCGCCTCGAGATCGGGGCAAGGCGCAAGGCGCCGCGGATCTACGAGGTGACCCGGTTCGACCGCGGCGGCGAGGTCATTCATTTCGGCACCGATGTCACCGCCCTCGCCGAGGCGGAGCAGGCCCGGCACGTCTTCGTGCAGACGCTCACGCAGACCTTCGCGCAGCTCTCCATCGGTCTGGCCATCTTCGACCGGCGGCGCCGCCTCGTGATGTTCAACCCGGCCTTCCACGATCTGACCGGCTTGCCGGTCGCCTTTCTCGGCTCGCAGCCGCAGGTGCAGACGGTGCTCGACCGCCTGCGCGACATGAACATGCTGCCAGAGCCGCGGAACTATGCCAGCTGGCGCGACCAGATCGTCGCCCTCGAAGAGGCGGCGGCCAGCGGCAGCTACCGCGAGACATGGTCCCTTCCGGGCGGGCGGACCCTGCGGGTCTCTGGCCGGCCGCATCCCGAGGGGGCGCTGGCCTTCCTCTTCGAGGATATCAGCGCCGAGATCGCGCTCACCCGCCACTTCCGGGCCGAGCTAGAGACCGCGCAGGCGGTGATCGACACGCTGTCCGAGGCCGTCGCCGTCTTCTCGCCCAACGGTCAGCGCGTCAGCTGCAATGCCGCCTATGCCGCCCGCTGGGGGCAGGATCGCGGCGCGGCCAGGGATGTCACGCTGGCGCAGGAAATCGCGCTCTGGAAATCACATGCGGCCCCGACCAACGTCTGGACTGACCTGCGCGATTTCGTCGGCGCCTTCGGCGATCGCGCGCCCTGGGCCGAGGTCCTGCGCCTTCGCGACGGCCGTGCGCTGCGCTGCGAGCTGCGCCCGCTCCCCGGGGGCGAGACCATGGTGCTCTTCACCGACGAGGTGGCGGGCGACTGGGATGGCCGGACCCTTCGCGACGAAAGCGCCGGCGGCGCCCGCGGGCGCGCCGGTGGCGCCGGCAAGCACTGAGGCTGCCGGCTAACCCGCGCGGCAGCTGCGCGGGCTCCTCCGGGTCTGGCGCCGACCCGCTCGGTATTAACTATGCCGGCGCGCTGCACGGTGGTTGCGGGTGTGCAGGCCGGGGCTGGCCTGTCGAGCCGCGCCGCTGCGGCAGTATCGCCTGGCAGCGGCGTCTGCGCTGGGCCGCTTGCCCCTGGGCGGGTCGCAGGTGGCCTCCCCGCCCTGCGCGCGAGCGGATGTTCCCTGACATTGCCAAAGCTGGAAGGTCCGGCGGCGCGCCGGGTTGGCGCATCGGCCTGCCCCAGGTGGGCGGCCCGTCGAGCGCGCGGCGGGGCAGCCGCCTTGCCCTCGGCCGCCGCAGCGGTGATCATGCGGCCATGTTCCGCCCTGCGCCCATTCCGCTGCCGACCGAGGCCGCGACCTCGGCCCTTGCCGCCCGCCTCGCGCCGCGCCTCGGGGGTGGCGACTGCCTGCTGCTGGAGGGGCCGATCGGGGCGGGAAAGACCTTTTTCGCAAGGGCGCTGATCCGCGCGCGGCTGGGCGATCCGCTGGCCGAGGTGCCCTCTCCGACCTTCACGCTGGTGCAGGTCTACGAGACGCCGGACCTTGAGCTCTGGCACGCCGACCTCTACCGCCTCTCCGACCCGTCCGAGCTGGACGAGCTGGGGTTGGTGGAGGCGATGGACGCGGCGCTGAGCCTCGTCGAATGGCCGCAGAAGCTGGGCGCGCTGCTGCCCGAGACCGCCCTGACGCTGTCGCTTCACCCATCGCCGGAGGCCGGAACCGGCGCCGATGCGCCAAGGATGTTGCAGATTTCCGGCGCCGACTCCTGGCGCGCCCGGCTGGAGCCGATCCTTGACTGATCCCCGCCTCTTCGCCCCGCAAGACACCCCGCGCCTCTTCCACCTGCCGCCCGGCGCGGATTTCGCGGGGCAGCTCGTTGCCGGGCTGCGCGCCCGGCTGGAGGGGCACCCGCCCGAGGCGGCGGCGCGGGTCACGGTGCTGGTCAACACCCGCCGGATGCAGCGCCGGTTGCGCGAGGTCTGGGATGCCGGCCCGCCGGCCCTGCTGCCGCGCCTGCGGCTGATCACCGACCTCGCGCTCGATCCCTTGGGGCCGGGCGCCGAGGCACAGCCCCCGGTTCCGCCGCTGCGGCGCCGGCTCGAGCTGGCGCAGCTGATCGGCCGGCTGATCGAGGCGGAGCCCGACCTCGCCCCCCGCGCCGCGCTTTACGACCTGGCCGACAGCCTCGCGCGGCTGATGGACGAGATGCAGGGCGAGGGCGTCGATCCCGACGCGATCGAGGCGCTGGACGTCACCGACCAGTCCGGCCACTGGCAGCGCAGCCTGCGCTTCCTGCGGTTGGTCCAGGGCTGGTTCGGCCCGGACCAGCCGCCCGACCTTGAGGCGCGGCAGCGCCTCGTCGTCGAGCACCTCGCGCAGGGCTGGCGCGATCACCCGCCCGCCGGGCCGATGATCGTCGCCGGCTCCACCGGCTCGCGCGGGGCGACGCAGCTTCTGATGCAGGCGGTGGCGCGGCTGGAGCAGGGTGCCGTGGTGCTGCCCGGCTTCGACGCCGACCAGCCGCAGGCCGTCTGGGACCGGCTGGACGAGGCGCTGACGGCCGAGGATCATCCGCAATACCGCTTCGCCGTGCTGCTGCGCGGGCTGGGGATGACCGCCGGGCAGGTCGCGCCATGGACCGATGCGCCGCCCGCCGATCCGGCGCGCAACCGGCTGATATCGCTGTCCCTGCGTCCCGCGCCGGTCACCGACCAGTGGCGGGCCGAGGGCGCGGCGCTGGGCGATCTGGGCGCGGCGACGGCGCGCATGACGCTGGTCGAGGCGCAGGGCCCGCGCGCCGAGGCCGAGGCGATCGCCCTCGGCCTGCGCATGGCGATCGAGCAGGGGCGTCGCGCGATGCTGATCACGCCCGACCGGATGCTGACGCGGCAGGTCGCCGCCGCGCTGGGCCGCTGGGGCATCACGCCCGACGACAGCGCCGGCATGCCGCTGCCGCTTTCGGCGCCCGGCCGCTTCCTGCGGCAGGTGGCGATGCTGGGGCCGAAGCCCGGCGCCGCGGCGCTACTGGCGCTGCTGAAACACCCGCTGACCTGGACCGGGGCGGATCGCGGCATGCATTTGCTGAACGCCCAGGCGCTGGAGCTGCACCTGCGCCGCCAGGGCTGCGCCCCCACGCCCGCGGCGATCCGCGACTGGGCCAATGGCGCCGAGGCGAAGGAGGCCTGGGGGCCTTGGGCCGATTGGCTCACCGGCGCGCTCGAGAGCGGCGCGCCCCATGCCGGCCCGCTTCCCTTGGCGGAGCGCATCGCCGCGCATCTGGAGCAGGCTTCGCTCTGGGCCGGGCCGACGCCCGTGCTCTGGGACGAGCAGGCCGGCCGCGCCGCCCGCCGCGCGATGGACGACTTCGCCGCCGCTGCCGATGCCGGCGGCGATGTCGGCGCGGGCGACTACCTGACGCTCCTCGAGGGCGTCCTGCGGCAGGGCGAGGTGCGCGACCGCGACACCGGCCATCCGCTGGTGCTGATCCGCGGCACGCTCGAGGCGCGGGTGGAGCAGGCGGATCTGACCATCCTCGGGGGTCTGAACGAAGGATCCTGGCCCGAACCCGCGGCGCCGGACCCCTGGCTGAACCGGGCGCTGCGGCGGCAGGCTGGCCTTCTGTTGCCCGAGCGGCAGATCGGCCTTTCCGCGCATGACTTCATGCAATCCGTCGCGGCGCCCGAGGTCTGGCTGACCCGCGCGACGCGGTCTTCGGATGCGCCGACGGTGCCCTCGCGCTGGCTGAACCGGCTGACCAACCTGCTGGACGGCCTGCCGGACCAGGGCGGGCGCGAGGCGCTGGCGGCGATGCGGGAACGCGGCAGCCTCTGGGCCGGGCGCGCCGCCGCGCTCTCGGCGCCCGAAAGGGCCGTGCCGCCAGCGCCGCGCCCCAGCCCGCGCCCGCCCGTCGCGCATCGCCCCAGCCAGCTGCCGGTCACCGGCATCACCCGGCTGATCCGCGATCCCTATGCCGTCTATGCCCGCTATATCCTGCGCCTCTACCCGCAGGGCCCGCTGACGCCGCAGCCCGACGCGCTGCTGCGCGGCACCGTGCTGCACGCGATCTACGAGCGCTTCATCGAAGGCGGCACGCCCCCCGATGCGCCGGATGCGCAGGCCCGGCTGCTGAAGGTCGCCGATGCGGTGCTGGCCGAGGAGGTGCCCTGGCCGGTGCAGCGCCGGCTCTGGCATGCGCGGATCGCTCGCTCTGCCCCCGCCTTCCTGTCAGGCGAGGTCGCGCGGCAGGCCCGCGCCACGCCGAGTCTGTTCGAGCAGCAGGGAAGGGCCGAGATCGCGAGCCTCGGCTTCACCCTGACGGCCAAGGCCGACCGCATCGACCTCGGCGACAGCGGCGGCTGGATCTATGACTACAAGACCGGCACCCCGCCCTCGGACAAGGAGCAGCGCGCCTTCGAAAAGCAGCTTTTGCTCGAGGCGGCGATTCTCGAGCGGGCGGGCTTTGGTGAGACCGGGCCGATGCGCGTCGCGGGCGCCGCCTTCATCGGCGTGGGCCGCGTGCCGAAGGTCGTGCCAGCGCCGCTGGACGATCTACCCCCCGGCCGGGTCTGGGAGGAGCTGACGCAGCTGATCGCCCGCTGGCAGGAGCCGCAGCGCGGCTATTCCGCCCGCATGGCGGTGCGCGAGACGGCGTTCGAGGGGGATTACGACCACCTCGCTCGCAGCGGCGAGTGGGATCTGACGACCAAGGCAAGCCCGGAGGATGTCGGATGATCCGCGACGACGCGACCCAGCGGCAGGTCGAGGCCGCCGATCCCGCCGCCTCGACCTGGCTTTCGGCCAATGCCGGCTCGGGCAAGACGCGTGTGCTGACCGACCGGGTGGCGCGGCTGTTGCTGGACGGCTGCGATCCGCAGAACATCCTGTGCCTGACCTATACCAAGGCCGCCGCCGCCGAGATGCAGAACCGGCTGTTCAAGCGCCTTGGCCAATGGGCGATGATGGAGGACGCGGCGCTGTCCTCGACGCTCGAGGAGCTGGGCGCCCCCCGCCCCGAGCTGTCGCGCGCCCGCACGCTTTTCGCCCGCGCGATCGAGACGCCGGGCGGGCTGCGGATCCAGACGATCCACTCCTTCTGCGCCGGCCTCCTGCGCCGCTTCCCGCTCGAGGCCGGGGTCTCGCCCGCCTTCCGCGAGATGGAGGACCGCGAGGCGCAGCTTCTGCGCGCCGAAGTGGCCGAGGAGATGGCCGAGGGGCCCGAGGCGCGGCTGCTGGACGCGCTGGCGGAGCAGGCGACGGAAGAGGACCTCGACGGTTTGCTGGCTGAGATCGCGGCCCGCCGCGAGGTCTTTGGCGCCCCCGCCGCCGAGGCGGCCCTGCGCGCCAGCCTTGGCCTGGGCGCGCAGGACGATCCGCAGCAGCTGCTGGCCGGGATCGGCGGGCCGGAGGATCGCGCGCTGATCGCCCGCGCCGTCCCGATCCTGCGGACCGGCAAGGCCACCGATGCCAAGGTGGCCGAGCGTCTGGTGCGCTTCCCCGCGGACCCCGGCCTCGCGGATCTGGCACTGCTCGAGGATGTCTTCCTGACCGGCGCCTCTGCCAAGGAGCCGTTCAGCGCCAAGATCGGGACCCTGCCGACCAAGGACCTGCGCATCGCCCATCCCGAGCTGGTCGAGGAGCTGGACGACCTGATGGCGCGGGTGCAGGAGGGGCGGCAGACCCGCCTCGGCCTTCTGGCGCTGGAGCGGTCGCGCGCGCTGCAGGATTTCGCCCGCGCCTTCGTGCCGGCCTACGAGGCCAAGAAGCTGGCGCGCGGCCTGCTGGATTTCGACGACCTGATCGGCAAGGCGCAGGCGCTGCTGACCGATCCCGCGGTCGCGGCCTGGGTGCTGTTCCGCCTCGATGGCGGGATCGACCATATCCTCGTGGACGAGGCGCAGGACACCGCGCCGCGCCAGTGGCAGGTGATTGAGCGGCTGGCGCAGGAATTCGCCGCCGGCGAAGGGGCGCGCGAGGCGGCGCGCACGATCTTCGTGGTCGGCGACAAGAAGCAGTCGATCTACTCTTTCCAGGGCGCGGACCCCGAGGGCTTCGACCGGATGCGCGACCACTTCGGCGCGCGTCTTGCCCCGGCGGGCGGGCTGAACACGCTGGATCTGGAATATTCCTTCCGCTCGTCCGAGGCGGTGCTGCGGGTCGTGGACGAGACCTTCGTCGGGCCGATGGCCGAGGGGCTGGGCCAGTCCGTGCCGCACCTAGCCTTCAAGGCGGCGATGCCGGGGCGCGTCGACCTGTGGCCGCCGGTGCCGGCCACCCCGCCCGAGAAGGACGAGGGCGACTGGACCGATCCCGTCGATAGGGTGAGCGAGCGGCACCACGCGGTGATCCTCGCCGGGCAGATCGCCGATGCGATTCTGGCGATGAAGGACAGCGAGACGATCCCCGAGGAGATCGGCCAGACCGGCACCTACCGCCAGCGCCCGGTGACGGAAGGCGACGTGCTGATCCTCGTGCAGCGGCGGTCCGCGCTGTTCGCCGAGATCATCCGCGCCTGCAAGACGCGCGGGCTGCAGGTCGCGGGCGCCGACCGGCTGCGGGTGGGGGCGGAGCTGGCGGTGCGCGATGTGCTCTCGCTCCTTCGCTTCGTCGCGCTGCCGGACGACGACCTTGCGCTGGCCGAGGCGCTGCGCTCGCCGCTGCTGGGCTGGTCCGAGCAGGCGCTCTACGCCCTCGCGCAGCCGCGGCCTGGGCGGCTTTGGCAGGCGCTGCGCGGCGCGCGGGAGGCGCATCCCGAGACGCTGGCGATCCTTGACGACCTGCGCGGGCAGGCCGATTTCCTGCGGCCCTACGATCTGATCGAGCGGCTTCTGGTGCGCCACGACGGGCGCCGCCGCCTGCTGGCGCGGCTGGGGGCCGAGGCCGAGGACGGGCTGGACGCGCTGCTGAGCCAGGCGCTGCAATACGAGACTGCCGAGGTGCCCTCGCTCACTGGCTTCGTGGAATGGGTCGTGGCCGACCAGCTGGAGATCAAGCGGCAGGCCGAGGCGCAGGGCGGGCGGCTGCGGGTGATGTCGGTGCACGGGGCCAAGGGCCTCGAGGCGCCGATCGTCATCCTGCCCGATACCGCCAAGCGGCCGGTGCAGGCGCGGGGGCGGGTCTACCTCGATGGGGCGCAGGCGCTCTGGGCGCCCTCCAAGGACGCGATGCCGGATCCGATGCTGGCTCTGCGCGACGCGCTGGCCGAGGCCGAGGAGCGCGAGCGGCGGCGGCTCCTTTACGTCGCGATGACGCGCGCGGAAAGCTGGCTGATCCTTTGCGCCGCGGGCGAGACGGGCATGGGCGGCGATAGTTGGCATGCGGCGGTGGCCGATGGGATGGGGCGGGTCGGCGCGGTGCCGCGGGATTTCGCCGCCGGAGAAGGTTTGCGCTACGAGCCGCTGGGCTGGACCCATGGCGAGATGGCGCCGGTTCCAGTGCCCTCCGCGCCGCCCGCCTTCGCCGATCCCGGCCCGCCGCCGGTGGTGGCGGAGCGGCCGGCGGTGCTGTCGCCCTCGGATCTGGGCGGCGCCAAGGTTCTGGCTGGCGATCCCGGAGGGCCGGCGGAGGACGAAGAGGGGGAGGAGGCGCGCGCGCGCGGCAGCCTCGTGCACCTGCTGCTCGAGCATCTGCCGGCCTATCCGCCCGAGGAGCGCGCGGCATTGGGCCGCCGCCTGATCGCCAGCCTTGCCGAGGCGCCGCCCGAGGCCGAGGCGCTGCTGCACGATGCGCTGGGGCTGATCGATGCGCCGGGCCTGTCGGAGGCCTTCGGCCCCGGCGCCCTGGCCGAGGTGGCGATCACCGCCGCGCCGCCCGAGGCCGGCGGCCAGCGGCTGCACGGCGTGATCGACCGTCTGCTGGTCGGCGAGGCGCGCGTCCTGGCGGTGGATTTCAAGACCAACCGCCTGGTGCCCGAGGGGCCGAATCAGGTGCCCGCCGGGCTTCTGCGCCAGATGGGGGCCTATGCCGCGATGCTGCGGCAGCTTTACCCGGGCCGGCGCGTCGAGACGGCGCTTCTGTGGACGGCGGGGCCGGTCCTGATGCCGCTGCCGGAGGCGCTGGTCGATGCTGCGCTGGCCGATATGCCGTCCCGAGGTTGACCGGGGCAGGGGCCGATCATAGGTCTTCGGCACAAGGCAAACGCCGAGGAGGCAAACCTATGGCTACCGTAGCAGTGACCGACGCCACGTTCGACAGCGAAGTGCGCGGCTCCGACGTACCCGTCGTGGTGGATTTCTGGGCCGAATGGTGCGGCCCCTGCAAGATGATCGGCCCGGCCCTCGAGGAGCTGTCCGAGGAATACGGCGGCGCCGTGAAGGTCGCCAAGGTCAATGTCGACGAGAACCCGAACACCCCGGCGCAGATGGGGGTCCGCGGCATCCCGGCGCTGTTCCTGTTCAAGAACGGCGAAGTGGTCTCGAACCGCGCGGGCGCCGCGCCCAAGGCGGCGCTGAAGGGCTGGATCGACGAATCGCTTTGAGGCGATACCGATGCCGGAGTTGAGGGGGCGTCTTTCGGGGCGCCCTTTTTCCGTGAGGCCCGCGGCGGTCGGCGCCGGGGGGCCAGCCCCCCGGACCCCCCCGGAGTATTTCGGGAAACATGAAGGGGACGGTAACCGGCTGTTAACCATATTCGCGTGAAGCCGGGCTGCGGCACAGGCGGGAGCGCCGATGGCCGCCTCCGGTCGAAGCGTCGGTCCCGTTCCGGTTCTTGCCCTTCAGGCTAGGCCGGGGCAGGATCTCCTTGTTTTGCAGGCCGGGTCGAGCGGCGCAGGGTGTCGCCCCAGGCGATCGTCGGCGAGAGGTCGAGCCGTTCCGGCGTGACGATGGCCGTCCCCGGCTGCCGCGCGGCGATAAGCTCTGCAGCGCGGCGCCCGATCTCGCGGCGGCAGGCGTCCATCGTGGCCAGCTGCCTGGGCAGCCCGTCCAGAAGCTCTACTCCGTTGAAGCCGGCGAGGCCGATGCGGCCGGGCACGTCGACGCCGCGCTCCAGCAGCCACAACAGCCCGCCGGCGCCGATCATGTCGTTGGAATAGTAGATGAAATCGATGTCCGGGCTGCGCTCCAGCAGCCGCTGGGTCATCTCGCGCCCCTTGGCGAGGGCCGAGCCGCCGGAATAGAACTCCCGGTCGGCGATGGCGATGCCGTCCTCGGACAGGCGTTCGGCGAAACCCTCGAGCCTTTTGCGCGCCCGGTGATCGAGCGGCATCTTGGTTCCGAGAAAGGCGATGCGGCGATAGCCCTCGGCCAGGATCGCCTCGGCCATCTCGCGCCCGGCGCGGCGGTGGCTGATGCCGACGCAGGCGTCGATCGGGATGCCGTCGGTATCCATGATCTCGACCACGGGGATGCCCGATTGCGTCAGCATCGCCCGGCTGGCGGGGCTGTGTTCGAGCCCCGCGACGATCACGCCCGAGGGCCGCCAGGACAGCATCTCGTAGAGCACCTGCTCTTCCGTTTCGGGCAGGTAGTCGGTGAAGCCGACGACGGGTTGCAGCCCGGTGCCGGCGAGCGCCTCGGAGATGCCGGAGAGCACCTCGGGGAAGACCATGTTCTTGAGCGAGGGGATCACCACCGCCACGAGGTTCACCCGGCCCCCGGCGAGGGATCCGGCGATGCGGTTCGGCACGTAGCCCAGCCGCTTGGCCGCGTCGCGCACGCGCTGGCGCGTGGCGGCGCTGACGTCGCCCTTGTCGCGCAGCACGCGGCTGACGGTCATCTCGCTGACGCCCGCCGCTTCGGAGACGTCGCGCAGGGTCAGGGGGCGGCGGGGCGGGCGTGTCATCGGGATGTCTTCATCGGCTGGATGGCGGTCCCGTGACGATGCGGGTTCCCCCCGCTTAGCGAAGCCGCGCGCGCTTGTCCAAGCGGGCCGGGCGCGGTGGCGCGTTGACCCGCGCCGCAGATCGCGGCAGATACGGGGTGGCGTGGCCCCGTGGCTCAACTGGATAGAGCAATCCCCTCCTAAGGGATAGGTTGCAGGTTCGAGTCCTGCCGGGGTCACCAAACGAACGCCGGATCGACCGGCCCTTGTGTCGTTCCCGCAGAGAATTGTTCATTTCGTACAGAACTTGCCGGGCCGCTTGTCCGGGCTGCAGCAGCGGGGCAAGAGGTTGATATGGACCAGTCTTCCTACAAGCGTTTCGAGAACCGGCTTCTGGCGCGGCTCCCCGAGGTGCAGGAGAGCGGGATCGCTGCCGCCCTCGAACCCGTAGACCTGCCGCAGGGCACGATCATCGAATCGCCCTTCGAGCCGATCACCCATGTCTACTTCCTCGAAAGCGGGGTCGGCTCGGTCATCACACGCGCCGATGGGCAGCAGGCCGAGACCGGCCTCTTCGGCCGCGAGGGCATGTCGGGCTGCAATATCGTGCTGGGGGACGACCGGTCGCCGCATCTGACGACGGTGCAGGTTCCGGGACGCGGGTACCGGGTGGAGGCCGCGGTGATCCGCGAGGCGCTGGCGGGCCCGGCACTGCGCGGCATGCTGCTCTCCTTTGCCCAGTGCATGTGGATCCAGGCCTCCTACACGGCGCTGGCCAATGCGCGGCTGAAGATCGAGGCGCGGCTGTCCCGCTGGCTTCTGATGTGCCACGACCGCGTCGATGGCGACGAGATCGCGCTGACCCATGATTTCCTGTCGATCATGCTCGGCGTGCGGCGGGCGGGCGTCACGGTGGCGCTGCACGTTCTGGAGGGCGAGCAGCTGATCCGGGCCAGCCGCGGCGTGATCCGCATCGTCGACCGCGAGGGGCTGCGGAAGCGTGCCGGCGGGTTCTACGGCGTGGCCGAGCAGGAATACGAACGGCTGTTGCGCAGGGTCTAGAGCGGGGTCTAAGCTTCGGGCACAACCCTGCCGGGCGACGACGGCATGGTCCCATGCCCGCCCGCAGGGCGCGCTAGATCCGATCGGATATCAGCCCAATGATCGCCAACCACCTGCTCGACGGTCTTCCGCCGCGCGCCTTCGCGCGTCTCGAGCCGCACCTCGAAGGTATCGACCTGCCGGTGGGGGCCCGCCTCGAGGAGCCGCAGCGAGACATCGCGCAGGTGATCTTCCCCCTCAGCGGGATCGCCTCGGTCATCGCCCTGGGGCCAGGCGAGCTTCAGGTCGAGGCCGGTCTCTTCGGCCGCGACGGGATGACCGGCACCGCCCTTCTGCTCGGCGCGGGGCGGCCGCAAAGCCTGACCATCGTGCAGGTGCCGGGCCGGGGCCTGCGGCTCGCCGCCGATGCGCTGCTGGAGGCGCTGGAGGATCGCGCGGTCCAGAGCCACTTCCTGCGCTTCGTGCATGCGCTGTCGGTGCAGACGGCGCAGACCGCCCTCGCCTTCAGCAAGGGGCGGCTGCCGGCCCGATTGGCGCGCTGGTTGCTGATGTGCCGGGACCGGATCGACGGCGACGACCTGCAGCTGACGCATGAGTTCATGGCACTGATGCTTGGCGCGCGGCGGGCCGGCGTGACTGAGGCGCTGCACGTGCTGGAGGGGATGCAGCTTATTCGGTCCACCCGCGGCATGGTCCGGAACCTCGACCGGCCCGGCCTCAAGGAGGCGGCCGGCGGCTTCTACGGTCGGGCAGAGGCCGAATACGCCCGCCTCTTCGCGGGGGCGCCGGGCGCGTCTGGCATTACACCATCCGGATGACGGCCTTGTCGATCGCCAGCATGTAGCCGCGCTTGGCGATGTTGCGGACCAGAAGCTCGCTGACCAGCTGGTTGCCCAGCGTGTCGCGCAGCCGCTTGATCCGGGTGGCGCCCGCCGCCTCTTCGCAGTCGCTGGCATTGCGGCCCGAGATCACGGCCTCGATCTCGGCGCCCGACAGCACCTCGTCGTCGAGACGCGCTTCGGCCAGCACCGAGAGGGTCTCGATCGCGGCGGCGGTCAGCTTGAACTCGAAATTGTTCAGATAAACCAGGTTCTGGTCGCGGCTGATCAGCAGGCTGTTCACCTCTATCCCCTGCCGCTCGATCATGCCCATCCGGCGATTGAGCTGGATCAGCATCAGCAGGAAGGTCACGGCGGCGATCAGCAGCGCGGCCGAGAAGACCAGCAGCACGAAGATCACGAAGCGATAGCTGGCGAGCGTGTCGGAAAAGGCTGTGCCGGACTGGGCGAGGATCTCGAGCAGCTTGATCTCGGCCTGCGTCGTCAGGTCGTCGTTCTCGACGAAGAGACGCTCGACCCGCGCGTTGAAGGCATTGCCGTCCGGCAGGTTGGCGAACAGCAGCACAGCCGCGCCGACCAGCAGCGCCGCGATCCCGGCAAGGCCCGTCGTCACGATGCGGGTGCCGGTGGCCCGCGTCTCAGAAGCGGAGGTAGAACTCTCCCGCACTGTCTCGCCTTTCCTCCAGCCCGCTATCGTCGAACAGGCCCAGCACGTTTAGGAGGTTCCACCCGGCATCCGCAAGCCTCTGGCGCAGCTGCGCCTCGGCATTGCCGCGTTCGCAGGCGCCGCTGATCTCGGCAACGCCGTAGTGCAGCCGCAGCGGATCGTCCTGCTTGGCCTTGTAATCGGCGTAGCAGGCGGCAGAGGCCGGCGCCGCGGCAAGAAGCAGCCCCAGGGCAAGCCCGGCGGGGGCGAGTCGGTGCAGAAGGGGGGCGGCGGGCTTGCTCATGACGATCACCATAGATGGCGCGCCCCGGCATTCAATATCAGAGCGCATTCTCCCGAGTTTTCCTGCGCGGAACGGCAGTGTCATCCGATAGCAGGCGGCCGGATATTGCCTGACGCGGCCGCTTCGCCCAGCTGTTGCTCGACACGAAGCGCCTGATCCGCAGGCTGCCGCCGCAGCACATCAAGGAGAGACACGCATGACACGATCCCTCGTCGCCGCCGCCCTGTCCCTTGCGCTGGGGCTGGGCAGCCTCTTCGGGCAGGCCGCCCCGGCCAGCGCCGACAGCGACAGCGCCCGGCGCCTGCTGGGCGGGCTGGCGGTGATCGGTGCCGCCGCCTGGGCCGCGAACGAATACCAGCAGCGGCAGGAGGCGCTGGACGAGCGCCGGGATGCCGCGAACCCGCAGCCGCAGGCCGCGCCGCGCTCGGACCTGCAGCAGCTCGAGGCGGAGCTGGCGATCCAGGCCCAGCGGATTGAGGCGCGCCGCGCCGCCGAGGCGGCCGCCGCCAGCATACCGCGCGACTACGGCGAGCCGCCGGTCTCCTCTGCGCTGGTGCCGGATGTGTCGCAGGCGCCGCTGGCCTCGGTGCCCAGCCCCGCATCGGCGGGCGCCGGCGCCGGCGTCACGCCCGAGCAGCTGCGCGACTGGACCGCGGCGCCGGCGGGGGTGCTGCAACTGCCGGCCTCCTGCCTGCGCAGCTACGCCGGGGCGAGCGGCGGCGCGATGTTGGATGACAGCTGCCTGTCGCAGGCCGGAGTGGCAGATCTGCCGCTTGCCTGCGCCGGGACCGTGCGCAGCGAGGGCCGCTTCGTCAGCGGCTGGCAGCCCGACTGCCTGCGCGCGCGCGGCTACAGGATTGCCGTCCGGTAGACCCGGACGTGCAATAGGGCGCGGCATTTTTGCCCCAGGTGTCGCGTCTTCAGGGGCGGAGGGTTATCCCTCCGCCCCGAATTATGCCGGGACCTTGCATGTGCCGCTGCAGGGCCGGAAAAGCCCGGCATGACCCAGCCCGATCTTTCGCATGAAATCCGCGCCCGCTCGGCCGGCGCGCTTCGCATCGCCGGCGTCGACGAGGTGGGGCGCGGCCCCCTGGCCGGGCCGGTGACGGCGGCGGCCGTGATCCTCGATCCGGACCGCATCCCGCCGGGGCTGAACGATTCCAAGAAGCTGACGGCGCGGCGGCGTGCCGCCCTGCACGAGGCGCTGCTGGACTGCGCCGAGATCTCGGTCGGCCATGCCAGCGTCGCGGAGATCGACGAGATCAACATCCTGCGCGCCTCGCACCTTGCCATGCAGCGCGCGGTGGAGGGGCTGGCCGTGCCGCCCGACCACGTGCTGATCGACGGCAACATGATCCCGCGCGGTTTTCCCTATCCGGCAAGCGCCATCATCGGCGGGGACGCGGTGTCGCTCTCGATCGCCGCCGCCTCGATCGTGGCCAAGTGCCTGCGCGACGCGATCATGGTGGATCTGGCGCAACAGCACCCCGGCTACGGCTGGGAGCGGAATGCCGGTTACGGCACCAAGGCGCATCGCGAGGCGCTGCTGGAGCTGGGCGTGACGCCGCATCATAGGCGCAGCTTCGCCCCCATACACAACATCTTGTATCAAGGCAGATCCATAAACCCCTGATTCAAAAAAGCTTTTGACAGCGAATCCCCTCTGACTCATTTTCTGTCCCCATAAGGGCGGCAAAAGCCCATTCGAGGCAGAGACATGACGACAGTGAAAACGAGGGGGGCGCCCACGCTCCCTGTGAACTCTATTATCGCGGGCGATTGCATCGAGGCGATGCGCGCCCTGCCCGATGCATCGGTGGATCTGGTCTTTGCCGATCCGCCCTACAACCTGCAGCTTCGCGGGGCGCTGCACCGGCCGGACAACAGCCTCGTCGATGCCGTCGACGACGCCTGGGACGCCTTCGACAGCTTTGCCGCCTACGACGCCTTCACCCGCGCCTGGCTGACCGAGGCCCGGCGCCTGCTGAAGCCGGGTGGCGCGCTTTGGGTGATCGGCAGCTATCACAACGTCTTCCGCCTCGGCGCCGAGCTGCAGAACCAGGGCTTCTGGATCCTGAACGACGTCGTCTGGCGCAAGTCGAACCCGATGCCGAACTTTCGCGGCAAGCGGCTGGCCAATGCGCATGAGACGCTGATCTGGGCGAGCCGGGGGCAGGGGGCGAAGTACACCTTCAACTACGACGCGCTGAAGGCGCTGAACGAGGGCGTGCAGATGCGGTCCGACTGGGTGCTGCCGATCTGCACCGGCGGCGAGCGTGAAAAGGACGAGAGCGGCCAGAAGGCGCATCCGACGCAGAAGCCGGAGAGCCTGCTGCACCGGGTGCTGGTGGGCACCACCAACCCCGGCGACGTCGTCCTCGACCCCTTCTTCGGCACTGGCACCACGGGCGCGGTCGCCAAGGCGCTGGGCCGCGACTGGATCGGCATCGAGCGGGACGCGGGCTACCGGCAGGTGGCGGAACGGCGCATCGCCAAGGTGCGCCGCTATGACGCCGAGGCGCTGCGGGTCAGCACTTCGAAGCGGGCCGAGCCGCGGGTGGCCTTCGGCGTGCTGGTCGAGCGCGGCATGCTGCGCCCCGGCGAGGAGCTGTTGAGCACGAATGGCCGGCACAGGGCCAAGGTTCGCGCCGACGGCACCCTTGCCGGTCCCGACGTGACCGGATCGATCCATCAGGTCGGCGCGCATCTGGAAGGCGCGCCCTCCTGCAACGGCTGGACCTACTGGCAGTTCAAGCGCGACGGCGTCTGCGTGCCGATCGACCTTCTGCGCCAGCAGATCCGGGCCGAGATGCAGGCCGGCTGAGGCGCATCTGCCGGGCCGGGGAGGGGGGCTGTCTGCCCCCCGTCGCCTATCGGCGACTCCCCCCGAGAGTATTTGACGAAACATGAAGGGGCGCGGTCAGGGCCCCTGCGGGAGGGGCAGGGTGCCGTGCTTGTAGGGCGCCCAATCCGTGATCTCGGGGTAGAAGCGCCTGCGCCAGGCGCGCACGCGCGGGTTCATCACCCGCCGCCAGGCGGGCGGCACCATCGCCAGCGCCCCCATCAGCGGGTAGCCGTAGGGCAGCTGGGGGGCCTGATCCTCGGGGTAGGTCTGCAGGAGGGGAAAGCGGCGGTCCGGTTTCACGTGGTGGTCGGAATGGCGCTGCAGGTTGATCAGCAGCCAGTTCGAGGCGCGATGCGCCGCGTTCCAGGAGTGGCGCGGCAGCACGCGCTCGTAGCGGCCCTGCCCGAGGTGTTTCCGCGTCAGCCCGTAGTGTTCGATGTAATTCGTCAGCTCCAGCTGCCAGATCGCCACCAGCGCCTGCCAAGCAAAAAGCGCGAGGCCCTGCCAGCCGCCCAGCAGGAGCGCCGCCAGCAGCATCGCGCCTTGCAGCGCGGCATAGAGCCAGAAAGGGTTGCGGGCGCTGCGCATGCCCAGCCCGCGCCGTGCCAGCAGCGCCCGCTCCGCCCGCCAGGCGGAGGCGGGGCAGCGGCGCAGCACACGCCAGAGGTAGCGGTGAAACCCTTCGTTGTAGCGGGCGGTGACGGCATCGCGGGGCGTGCCGACCCAGATGTGGTGGACGCGCAGATGCTCTGACCGGAAATGGCTGTAGAGGCAGGAGGCCAAAAGGATGTCGGCTAGGGCCCGCTCCAGCCGGTTGCGCTGGTGCAGCAGCTCGTGCGCGTGGACGATGCCGACGGCGCCGGAGGCGGTGCCGATCCCGAAGAAGAGGCCCGCCGCCTCCCATCCCGTCAGGCCCGAGCGGGTCACGTACCAGATCATCCCGAAGATCAGCGCGATCTGCATCGGACACCAAAGCATGGTCAGCAGCCGGTGCCAGAGAAGCGCGCCGTCTTCCGTCTGCGGATCGGGATTGGCGAGGCTTTGCCCCGCGACGAAATCCAGCAGATCGAAGAGCAGCCATGTGAAGGCCGGCAGCAGCAGCACCCAGAGCCCGCCCCATGCCGCGCCCAGAATGGCCAGCGGCAGGGTGAGCAGCGACAGCCAGAAGGGCAGCGCGGCGGGCGGTGGCGTGGGGCTGTCGGGCATCGGGGACCCCCGGGGGCTGTCCCCTCAGTCCTGCGGCAGCATCCATTTACAATCCGTAAACGCCGCCTGGGCGAGGTCGTGCACCTTGCGCATCACGGTGGGCAGGGAGGCCGGGCGGAAGGCATGGCGCGCGACCCAAGTGCCTCGCGCGGGCTGCGCCTCCATCGGCAGCACCGCCGTCTCGATCTGCAGCGCCAGGTGGAAATGGGTGAAGGTATGCCGCGCCTCGGCGCCAAGGGGCCGCCAATCGGCGGACAGCGGCGGCGCGGGCTGCGGCGCCTCGGACCAATCGGTGCCGGGAAAGCCGAGCATGCCGCCCAGAAGCCCGCTGGCGGGGCGCGTCTCGAGCAGCCATGCGCCGTCTTCGCGGCGCGCGACATAGGCGGTGCCAAGGCGCAGCGGCTTTGCCTTCTTGGGCGTCTTCTTCGGAAGCGCGCCTTGCGTGCCCGCGGCGCGGGCCGCGCAGGGGGCGCGGAGCGGGCAGATGCCGCAGGCGGGACTGCGCGGCGTGCAGATCGTCGCGCCGAGATCCATCACCGCCTGCGCGTGATCGCCGGGCCGCTTGTCCGGCGTCAGGGCGGCGGCGCGGGCCGTCAGCTCGGGCTTGGCGGCGGGCAGGGGGGTGTGGATGTCGTAAAGCCGCGCCATGACGCGCTCGACATTGCCGTCGACGACCGGTTCGGCCCGGTCGAAGGCAATGGCGGCCACGGCAGCCGAGGTATAGGCGCCGATGCCGGGCAGGGCGCGCAGCCCCTCCGCCTTGTCCGGAAAGCCGCCCAGATCGGTGACGGTGCGGGCGCATTTCAGCAGGTTGCGGGCGCGGGCATAGTAGCCGAGGCCGGCCCATTCGGCCATGACATCGGCATCCTCGGCCGCGGCCAGCGCCTCGACCGTCGGCCAGCGCGCGGTGAAGCGGTGGAAGTAGCCGGTGACGGCGGCGACGGTGGTCTGCTGCAGCATCACTTCGGAGAGCCAGACGCGGTAGGGATCGGGAAGCACGCCGGCGCGCCGCTCTGCCGGCGGGACGCGCCAGGGCAGGCGGCGGGCATGGCCATCGTACCAGGCCAGCAGCGCTGTGCCGATCTGCGCTTCGTTCACGCTGTGTCCCCCTGCCGCTTGCCGCCCGTCTCTAGTAGGATAAACGGCATCATGAAACCGTCTCGAGGTCCCACCACACGCGGTTTTGCCCGCGCCTCCAGCCTGCTGGAGAAGCGAATCCGCAGCGCCGGAGAGGCGCGCGGCTTTGCCGTGACGCGCCTTCTGACCCATTGGCCCGAGATCGCGGGCGAAGCGGTGGCCGCCGTGGCCCGGCCCGTCAAGATCGGCTACGGCGGCGGGCGCGGCAAGGCGGCGCCGCTGGGCGCGACGCTGACGCTGCTGACCAGCGGCGCGCAGGCGCCGATGCTGCAGATGCAGCTCGAGCAGATCAAGGAGCGGGTGAACGCCTGCTACGGCTACCGCGCCATCGCCCATGTCCGGCTGACCCAAACCGCGCCCGAGGGCTTCGAGGGGTTCGCCGAGGCACAGGCCCCCTTCGCAGGCGCACAGAAGGCCCCCGCGATGCCGCCGCAGCAGGCGGAGCGGCGGGCGGCGGATATCGCCCAGGGCACCCAAAACACGGAATTGAGACTTGCTCTTGAGGCGCTCGCCGCCAATGTCCTGACCAAGCATGGGCCCGCCCGCAGGGGACAGGCCGCCGATGACATCGACCAGAAGGACCTGACATGACCAAGCCGCTTCCCGCCATCGCCCTTGCCGCCGCCTTCGCCGCCGGCGGCGCATGGATGCTGACACGGCCGGCCGAGGATGCCGCTCTTCTGCCGCCCGCCGCCGGCGCCGCGCAGGCGCAGGAGGCCGCTGCGGAAGACGCCGCCCAGACGCAGGTCGAAACCGAGGGTGGTGAGACCGCTGCCGATGCCGCGCCGGCCGAGGACACCGCGCAGGAAGACACCGGCCAGACGCAGGTCGAGGCCGAGGGCGACGAGGCCGCCGCCGATGTCGACACCTCCTCGGTCGAGGAGATGGCGCAGGGCGATGCCGATGCGCCGGTCGAGGTGATCGAGTACTTCTCCTACACCTGCCCGCATTGCCGCGATTTCCACGAGAACCAGTACCAGCAGCTCAAGGAGCAGTATATCGACAGCGGCCAGGTCCGCTTCGTTATGCGCGAGGTCTATTTCGACCGCCCCGGCCTCTGGGCCTCCATGGTAGCGCGCTGCGGCGGCGAGATGCGCTACTTCGGCGTGACCGATGCCCTGTTCGAGCAGCAGCGCGACTGGATCGCCGGCGGCGACCCGGCCTCCATCGCCGAGAACCTGCGCAAGATCGGCCTCGTCTCGGGTCTCGACCAAGAGACGCTGGATGCCTGCATGGCCGATGGCGCCAAGGCCGAGGCGCTGGTCGCCTGGTTCCAGCAGAACGCCGAAGAGGATCAGATCGAGGCGACGCCGACGCTGATCATCAACGGCACCTCCTATGCCAACATGCCCTTCGACGAGCTGTCGGAGATCATCGATCAGCAGATCGAAGAGAACGAGGGCTAAAGCCCCAGCGTATCGAGCGCGGCGTCCAGCGGCGCCGCGTCCTCGATCCGCAGGCGCACCGGCAGCGTCAGCACCTGCGCCCGCATCGCGGGCGGCAGGCGCACCGCGTCCTTCTCCGTCGTAACAAGCTGCGCGCCCTTGGCCTGCGCCTCGGCGCTGAGGCGTTGTAGCAGCGCGGGTGAGAGAGGCTGGTGATCGTCCAGCGGCACGGTCCCGACCAGGTCCGCGCCGAGGCCGCGGAGCGTGGCGAAGAACTTCTCCGGATCGCCGATGCCGGCGAAGGGCAGCACCCGAAGCTGGCCCCATGGCATGCCGGTCGCCAGCGGCTCCAGCCGGGCGCGCAGGTGTGGCAGGCCCCCGATCGCCTGACCCCAGCGCTGCGCGAATTGCGCCTGCGCGGCATCGTCGCCGATCGACAGCAGCAGGCGGGCGCGGGCAAGGCCGGTCGGGACGGGTTCGCGCAGCGGGCCGGCGGGGATGACGCGGCCATTGCCGAAACCGCGCGCGGCATCGACGACGCAGATCGGCAGATCCTGCGCGAGGCCGGGGTTCTGGAACCCGTCGTCCATCACCAGCACGTCTGCGCCCGCGGCCTCTGCCGCCCGCGCGGTGGCGGCGCGGTCCGGCCCGATCCAGACCGGGGCAAAGGCGGAAAGCAGCAGCGGCTCGTCCCCGACATCGGCTGCAGAATGCTGCGCCGGATCGACCCGAAGCGGCCCCTTGAGCGCCCCGCCATGACCACGGCTCAGGACATGCGGGCTGTGTCCGCGCGCCGCGAGCCGCATCAGCATATCCATGGCCGAGGGGGTCTTGCCGGTGCCGCCGATGGTGATGTTGCCAAGGCAGATCACCGGCACCCCCGCACGGTACCCCGGCCGCGCGCGCAGCCGCCGGGCGGTGGCGTATCCGTAAAGGCCGCCCAGCGGCGCCAGCACCCCCGAGGCCAGCCCCGGTGGGCGATACCAGAAGCCCGGCGCCCTCATCGTGCCAGCGTCTCTTCGATCAGCGTGGCAAGGCGCTGTGTCGCCTCGGCGCCCGCGGTGCTTGCCTCCCACCCGGCGCGGGCGAGGGTGGCGGCGCGGTCCGGCGCCAGCAGCGATTCGACGGCATAGCCGAGGTCCGAGGGCGTGCGCACCCAGCGCAGCGCCCCCGCGGCATCGAGGCGCCGGAACCCCGTCTCATGCGCGCCGGCATGGGTGCCGGCAATGATGGCCGAGCCCAGCGCCGCCGCCTCGAGCGGATCGCGCATCGGCGCCTCGGGGCCGCGGCCCAGCGTGCCGCCGATCAGGGTGACGGGCGCAAGGCGGTACCACAGGCCCAGCTCCTCGGGGCCGTCGGCGAGGTAGACCTCCGTCGTCTCGCCGATCTCCTCGCCCGCCTCGCGGCTGGCGGTCTGCAGCCCGCTGGCGCGAAGGCGGGTGTCGAAGGCGGCGGTATCGGAGGCTTTGGCCGGGGCGAGGATCAGCAGCAGCCGATGCGCCCGCTTGCAGGCCTGCCGATGCGCCGCCAGCACCAGGTCCAGCTCGCGCAGGTTGGCGCCGCTGACCAGCCAGCAGGGCCGGTTGCCGACCATCCGCGACATCTCCAGCCGGTCGTCCTCGCGGCAGGGCAGGGCGGCAGGGCCGTCGTCGAGCGGGCCGGTCACCTCGACCGCCTGCGCCGGGATCCCGGCCCGCCGCAGGCGCGCCGCGGCGGTGCCGTCCACCGCCAGCGCCCGGCCAAAGCTGGAAAGCGCGCTCTTGCGGGCCCCCGGTCGCCATCCCCGCGCCTCGAGGCTGAGGGCGCTGGTGGCCGCCTCGGCGAGGATGCAGGGCAGGCCCTGACGCACGGCCTCGGCCAAGAGGACCCCGCGCAGGTTACCGGTCAGCCAGACAAGGAGATCCGGCTGCCATTGCGCCAAGAAGGCCTGCACCGAGCCGCGCGCCTCGCCCGGCGGGGCGGTGCGGTCGATCCGCTCGGGCAGGGCCATGTGCGGTGCCTCCGGCGGCGTCGTCACCAGCAGCCGCGGCGCATCCGGCCCGGTCTCGGCCGCGCCCGCCAGGGCACGGTCGAGGGCTGCCACCACGCCCAGTCGGCGCGGGTCGGGGCAGTGGATCCAGACGCGGCCCTGCGGCGCAGGCGGCACGGCGGGCCCTAGTGGCCCAGCTCTTCGGTGGAGGAGGCGGGCGCCTCTTCGTCGCGCAGGCGGTGCAGATGGGCGATGAAGTAGCGCATGTGGGCATTGTCCACGGTGCGCTGCGCCTCGGATTTCCAGGCGTTGTAGGCGCTGTCGTAGTCGGGGAAGATCCCGACGACATGGATGTCGTCGACGTTGCGGAAGACGTTGGTCTGGGGATCGACCAGCTCTCCGCCGAAGACAAGGTGCAGGCGCTGCGTCATGGTCGTCCCTTCTCTGCCGCTATGCGCGCTCAGGGTAGGCGCGCAGGCCGGGCGGTCAAGATGCGGCGCGAGGTCAGGCGGGCGGCGCGGCGGCGACGGGCGGCTGCTCGGGCACCAGCGCATCGGCAAGCTGGCGGTGCAGCGGCGCTCCGGCGGCGATGACGCCGTTCAGCAGGGGCCTCGCGCCGTTGAAGCGCAGCGGTGCGCCGCCGCGGTCGGTCACCACGCCGCCCGCCTCGGCGACGATCAGCGCGCCGGCGGCGATGTCCCATTCCCAGCTTGGGCGCACGGCGATCATTGCATCGAACCGCCCCTCGGCCACGAGGCACATGCGGTAGGCGAGAGAGGAGCGGAAGTGCCGGCGGAAGGCAGGGCGGACCCCGCCCTTCCATTGCGCCGGGTTCTGCGCCAGCCCCGAGGCCAGCACGCGCGAGCCGCCGAGGTCCTCTTCAAGGCCGACGGCGATGGCATCGCCGTTCAGGGTGGCGCCGCAGCCGCGGGCGGCGGCGTAGATCAGCCCGCGCACCGGCATGACCACGGCAGCGGCCAGCGGCACGCCATCCTCGGCCACGGCGACCGAGACGCCCCAATCCGCCTGCCCGGCGAGATAGGCGCGGGTGCCGTCGATGGGATCGACGACGAAGACGCGGCGGGCGGCCAGCCGCGCGGGATCGTCCTCGCTTTCCTCCGAGAGCCAGCCGTAATCCGGGCGCGCCGCGGTCAGCCGCTCGCGCAGCAGCGCGTTCGAGGCAAGGTCCGCCTCGCTGACGGGGCCTGCGGCGCCGGGCTTGTCCCAGGCGACGGGGTCCGAGAACCCCTTGGCGAGGGCGCCGGCGGCCTGCACCGCCTCGACCAGCAGGTCGCGGTCGGCGGCGGCGTCAGTCGCCTGCAAGCGTCATCCCCTCCACCAGCAGGGACGGGACCACACGGCCCAACCAGGGTCGCGCGTCATTGGCCGGCGCGATGCGGCGCAGCATGTCGCGCAGGTTGCCGGCGATCGTCACCTCGTTCACCGGGTAGGCGATCTGGCCGTTCTCGATCCAGAAGCCCGAGGCGCCGCGGGAGTAATCGCCCGTGTTGGGATTGATGGTAGAGCCGATCAGGGATGTCACCAGAAGCCCGGTGCCCATGCCGGCAATCAGCGCCTCGCGGCTTTGCGTGCCTTGCGTCAGCGTCACGTTCCCTGCCGAGGGGCTGGGCGGCGCGCCGGTGCCGCGGACGGCATTGCCGGTGCTTTGCAGGCCGAGCTTGCGCGCCGTCGCGAGGTCCAGGATCCAGCCCTGCAGCACGCCATCCTCGACCAGCGCGCGGCGCTGCGTCGGCAGCCCCTCGGCATCGAAGGGGCGCGAGCCGGAGACCCGCTTGCGGTGCGGATCGCTGGTCAGGTCGATCCCCTCGGGCAGCACCGGCTGGCCGAGCGCATCCAGCAACCAGCTGGAGCCGCGGGCCACGGCGGTGCCGTTGATCGCCGACAGCAGGTGCCCGATCAGCGACGACGAGATCCGCTCGTCGTAGAGCACCGGGTAGCGGCCGGTCTTGGGGCGGCGGGCGCCGGCGCGGGCGGCGGCGCGTTCGCCCGCGGTGCGGCCGATCTCCTCGGGGCTGCGCAGGTCCGATTGGAAGATGCGCGAATCGTGGTCGTAGTCCCGCTCCATCCCCGTGCCGGTGCCGCTGATCGCCACGCAGGAGGTGCCGCGATCGCTGCGGGCATAGCCGCCGGAAAAGCCGTTGCTGGCCGCCAAATGCACCTGCTGGCGCCCGTAGCCGGCGGAGGCCTGCTGCACCTGCGCGACGCCCGGAACGGCGCGGGCGGCGGCCTCGGCCGCGAGGGCATCCTCCTGCAGGGCGGCGGGATCGGGCTCTGCCGTGGCGTCGTAAAGCTCCAGCGCCTCCCAGCGCAGGTCGCTCGCCAGTTGTTCGGGGTCGGCGAGGCCGGCGCCCGGATCCTCGGGCGCCTCGCGGGCCATGGCGACGGCGCGTTCGGCCATGATGCGGATCGTCTCGTCCTTCAGGTCCGAGGCCGAGACGCAGGCCTGCCGTCGCCCGATCAGGACGCGCAGGCCGATCTCGGTGCCTTCGGCGCGTTCCGCCTGTTCGAGGCTGCCGCCGCGCACATCGATCGAGACGGAGGTGCCGGCCACGGCGATGCCGTCAGCGGCCTCGGCGCCGGCCTCCTTCGCGGCACGCAGCATCCGGTCGGTCAGCGCGGCCAGGTCGTGGGGGGCATCGGGCATCGCAAGCTCCGGCTGTAGTGCAATGCCACGGTTGTTAGCGGCTCTGCCCGCGAAGGGCCAGATCGCCGCCGCCGGCTGCATCGGATCGTGATGCCGGGCCGTCGGCCCGAGGGCCGCTCGCGCGTTCCGGCACCCGAGAGAAGTGCCGGCGCGATTCCCCGGTCATGCCCCGGGCGATCCGCGGCCTGAAACAGCGGGCCGCTCGCAAGCGGCCCGCCGCCTTGCACGCCGCACCTGCGCAGACCTCGCCTCAATCCGATCAGGGACGCCAGGGAGGAGAGCGTCACCTGAAGAGCGTGGCGAAGAGCGCCGGTGCTTCACGTGTTCTGTGGTCACGACCTGCGGGCCTGCACCAGCGGCTAGGGGCCGGCCTACGCGCGATGGTCGAAACCAGGTTTGGCTGCTGGGGTCCCGGCTGATGTCGAGGCCAGCCGGGGTTCATTGGTCGCCGAGGCCCCTTTCTGGGCCTGCGGCGGCCGGGTCGCGGTGCCGGCGATCCGCAGTACCTACGGAATCGCGGGGTGTCGGCGCCGCGATGGGCAGAGACCCGCCCTTGCGCTAGTGCGCGCTGAGGCGGGTAATCTCCTCCTTCAGCTGGAGCTTTTGCTTCTTCATCTGCGCGATCTCCAGATCGCTTGTCGCCGGGGCCCGCTGCGCGTGTTCGACGGCATCGGACAGGCTGCGGTGCTTGCGGCGCAGCTGGTCGAGATGGGAAGTCAGGCTCATGGTGAATGCTCCTCTCCGAGGTTGGGCCCAGTCAGTGCAGCACAGATTCATAAATCTGTCACGCGGTCCGAGACAGGAACCGCATGACGGGCAGGGTGACGGCGAAATCTTGCAAAAGTCTGAAGGCTAAATGGGCAATTCTCGCCCATTTCGGAGAATGTCCTTCACGAAGGCGCAATAGTCCTCGCGATCCCCCTCGTGTCGCGCCCCCTCGTGCAGCACCAGCGGCGGATGCAGGCGAAAGGCGGCACGGCCAAGCTTCACGCCGCGCAGAATCGCCCGCTCCGGCGGGCGGCCGCCGCGCGAGGCCAGCGGCAGCAGGGCGAGCGAGCCGAGCCGCCCCTCCATCGCGACCAGCGCCTCCGGCACACGCTCGATCCTGAGAATCAGCGTCGCGGTGCCGCGCCGCCGCAGCCGGCGCGCGGCGGCGTCGATCCAGTCGGCCAGCACGGTCTCGCCGCCGAAGGCCGTCTCGCGCCCCGGATCGCTGACCGGCACCGAATGGCGACGGTCGTAATAGGGCGGATTGAAGAGGACATGGTCGAAGGGCCGCTTCAGGTCCGGCGGCAGGGCGCGCAGGTCCGCCTCCACCACCTCGGCCGGGATATGGTTCAGCGCGGCGTTGCGCCGGGCGAGATCGGCGTAGCCCGGCTGAAGCTCGACCCCCGTCAGCCGCAGGTCCGGCACCCGCGCCCCAAGGCACAGCAGCGCGGCGCCGGTGCCGCAGCCAAGCTCGAGCACGGCCTCGCCCGATCGGGCCGGAACGGCGGCGGCCAGCATCACGCTGTCGGCCCCGGCGCGGTAGCCGCCGCGCGGCTGCATCAGTGTGATCCGCCCGCCGAGAAAGGCGTCGCGGGTGATGTCCACCTCCGGCCTGTCGGTCCCGCGGCTCACCGCCCCAGGTCGACCTCGTTGTCGCGCATGGCGCGTTCCGCATCGGCCAGATCGCGCTCCAGCACCATGAGGCGGCGCGGCAGGATACCGATGGAGCCCTCCATGATGCTCGTGTTTACGTCCAGCACGAAGCAGTCTATACCCTCGCCGTCCAGCAGGGCGGTGGCGAAGGCGATCACGGTGGGGTCGTTGGTGCGCAGAAGCTCCTTCATCACCCCCAGCTAGGGATTGCCGCCGACCTTGTCCACGGACCTGCACCATGAGCCTGTCGTCATGAGCCTCGATCTTGCCACGAAGCCGCACGAGGCGCTGGCCGAGTGGCTGGCGGACGACCTTGCCGCCGTGAACACCCTGATCCGCGAGCGCATGGCCTCCGAGCACGCGCCGCGCATCCCCGAGGTGACGGCGCATCTGGTCGAGGCGGGGGGCAAGCGGCTGCGGCCGATGCTGACGCTGGCCGCGGCGCGGATGATGGGCATCGAGGGCGAGCATCATCACCGCCTCGCCGCTTCGGTCGAGTTCATCCATACCGCCACGCTTCTGCACGACGACGTGGTCGACGACTCGCGCCAGCGGCGCGGACGGCCGACGGCGAACCTGCTGTGGGACAACACCTCTTCGGTGCTGGTCGGCGATTACCTCTTCGCCCGTTCGTTCCAGCTGATGGTCGAGACGGGATCCCTGAGGGTGCTCGATATCCTCGCGAATGCCGCCGCCACCATCGCCGAGGGCGAGGTGCTGCAGCTGACCGCCGCGCGCCGGATCGAGACGACGGAAGAGACCTACCTGCGGATCGTGCGCGGCAAGACGGCGGCGCTGTTCTCTGCCGCGACCGAGGCCGGCGGGGTCGCCGCCGGCGCCGAGGAGGCGCAGGTCGAGGCGCTGCGCGCCTATGGCGACGCGCTGGGCGTGGCCTTCCAGATCGTCGACGACCTGCTCGATTACGCGGGCACCGAGGAGATCGGGAAGACGGTCGGCGACGATTTCCGCGAGGGCAAGCCGACCATGCCGGTGCTGCTGGCCGTGGCGCGCGCGGATGACGAAGAGCGGGCCTTCTGGCAGCGGGCGATGGGACGCGGCGCGCTGGAAGAGGGGGATCTGGCCCATGCGCAGGCGCTGATGGCCAAGCACGGCGCCTTCGACGCGACGCGCGATGCCGCCAAGGCCTGGATCGCCCGCGCCAAGGAGTCGCTGGAGCGGCTGCCCGAGCATCCGGTCAAGCCGATGCTCGCGTCCCTTGCCGATTACGTGGTCGCCCGCCTGCACTGACCCTGCGCCCCGGCCCGGCGGCAGGAGCGGGGGCCAGCCCCCGCACCCCCGGGATATTTCCAAAGAGAAGAGGGGGCGGCTTCAGGCCAGGGCGGTTCCGGTCAGGAGCGGGGCGGGGGCGACCCACCAGCCCATCTCGGCGATCTGCAGCCCGCGCGCGGCGACGCGGGCCTGGGCCACGTCGCGGGTGATGCCGACACAGGTGGCGCCCGAGCCGGACATGAAGGCCGTCTTGACCTGCGGGATCCGGCGCAGCCGCTGCAGCACGCGGGCGATCTCGGGCTCGATCGCCTCGGCGGCGGGCTGGAGATCGTTGCGCTGGGCGGCGAGCCAGGCGCAGAAGCCGTCGAGATCGAGGCCCTCGGGCATCTCGTCCATGGCGGGATTGGCGTGGCTTTCGAGGGCCGCGAAGACCTTTGCCGTCGGCACCTCGATCTTCGGGTTCACCAGGATCAGGCCCATCTGCGGCAGGCGCGGCACCGGCGAGAGCACCTCGCCGATACCCGACATCCGGGCGGCATGGGGAGCCTGGAGGCAGACGGGGACATCGGCGCCGAGCTCCGCGACCTCGGGATCGCCGGGGGCGAAGGGCGCGACGCCCCAGAGTTTTGCCAACACCCGCAGCACCGCCGCGGCATCGGCCGAGCCGGAGCCGAGGCCGGCGGCATGGGGCAGGGCCTTGGTCAGCTTGATCCTTGCGCCGAGTGTCACGCCCCGCGCCTCGCGCAGCATCTGCGCCGCCTTCACGACGATATTGCCGGAATCCGTAGGCAGCCCCGCCGCGAAGGGGCCGCCGATTTCGAGCGTCACTTCGGTGGCGGCGACGGCGCTGACGTGGTCGCCGAAACCGGCGAAGCCGACGAGGCTGTCGAGCGTATGGTAGCCGCCGGCCCTGCGGCCGGTGACATGGAGGGTGAAATTCACCTTCGCCGGGGCGGCGCCGGTATCCTTGGTCATGGCGCCTCTTGTCCGTCCGCGGTGTTGCGCAGCGGGTCTGCGCCCTCTTCGGCCAGCACCGCGTCGAGGCCGCGCTCAAGCTTTTGCCTGATGCGCTGCTCCTCCTCGGGCTCCGGATCGAAGGAGAGCGCGCGGCGCCACTGGAACTGCGCCTCGGACAGGCGCCCGACGGCCCAGAAGGCATCGCCGAGGTGATCGTTCAGGATCGGGTCTACCGGCAGCAGCGAGACGGCGCGTTCGAGGTTCCCGACCGCCTCCGCGTAGCGGCCCAGCTTGAACTGCGCCCAGCCGAGGGAATCGACGATCGCGCCATCCTCGGGCCGCAGGGCCACGGCGCGTTCGATCATGCCCAGCGCCTCGTCGAGCCTTTCGCCGCGCTCGACCAGCGAGTAGCCGAGGAAATTCAGCACCGCCGGCTGATCCGGCGTGACATCGAGCGCGGCGCGCATGTCCGCCTCGGCGCCGTCCCAGTTGCCCTGCGCCTCGCGCGCCATGCCGCGGGCGTAGAGGAGCCACCAGCCGCTGCCCTCGGGCGTCTGCTCGATGGCGCGGGTATAGGCGGCCTCGGCGCCGGCGAGATCGTCCTGCCGCGAGAGCATCTGGCCCAGCGCGACCTGCGCCTGCGTCAGCTCCGGATCGGCGGCGGTCAGCTGTTGCAGCACCTCGATGGCACGGCCCGGCTGCTCGGCGGCGGCAAGCGCCTCGGCCCGGCCAAGCTCGGCCAGCGGGAAGGAGGGATCGTTGCGCGGCACCGCGGCGAAGCTCTCCCCGGCGAGGTCCGGGCGGCCCAGCCGCCCCAGGATGTTGCCCAGCAGCAGGAGCGCGTCGACATGGTCCGGCTTCAGCGCCTGCGCGGCGCGGGCGAAGATCAGCGTGCTCTCGGGCGGGGCGTCGCCTTCGAGCACCCCGGCGAAGGAGAAGTGCACCTCGGCCAGGCCGTCCTGCGCGCTTTGCACGAGGTCGAAGGCGATGTCCTCTCCCGCCTCGATCCGCTCCACGAGCGCGCCGATGGCGATGTCGAGGCCGCCGGGGAAGAGGCCGCGCAGCCGCTCGGCTGCCTGAGGGCCATTGCCGCTCTGCGCCTGGATCTGGGCGTAGGCCAGCGCGCCGCGGCGGCTGCGCAGCAGGCCCTCGGCCTCGGGTCGGTCGAGGATCTCGGCCGCGGCGTCGAAATCGCCGGAGGCCGCCAGCATCAGGGCTTCGTGGTAAAGGGCGAAGGGCAGCAGGCCCGGCGACTCCGCCAGTGCGGCGAAGCTGCCGCGCGCGGCCTCGACGTCGCCCGTGCCGTAAAGCGCCCAGCCGCGCGAGAGGGCATTGACGAGCAGGTCGTCGTCGCCGGCATCGATCACCGAGAGCAGGCCCTCCCAGTCGCCCGCCCGAGCGGCGCGGATCTGCCGCAGCAGCCCGGCGATCTGGCTGTCGCCTTCGAGCCGCTCGTCCGGCAGGTCGAGGGCACGGTCGACCTCGCCCGCGGCGAGAAGCGCGGCGAGGGCGGATTCGGTGATCTGCGGCCCGGCCTCGGGATCGGCCTCGAGCACGGCGAGAAAGCGGTCGGCGGCGACGGCGTAGTCATGCGCCGCCGCGGCGCTGCGCGCGCTGAGATAATCGGCGGCATCGGGCGCGGCGAGGGCCGGGGTGCCGAGGGCGGCTGCAAGGACGAGGGGCGAGAGGATGCGGCGGGCGAGGTCCGGGATCGGTCTCATTCAGGTCGGCCCTTTCGGCATCGGCTGCATGCGGGCCCAAGGCTAGTGACCGCGGCGGCGGGCCGCAATCGCCCCCGCCCCGGTTTCAGCGGAAAGCCGCGGTCACATGTTCGGGTAGTTCGGCCCGTCGCCGCCCTGCGGGACCGTCCAGAGGATGTTCTGGCTGGGATCCTTGATGTCGCAGGTCTTGCAGTGCACGCAGTTCTGGAAGTTGATCACGAAGCGCGGATCCTTCCCCTCTTCCTCGACGACCTCGTAGACGCCGGCCGGGCAGTAGCGCTGCGCTGGCTCCGCGTAGAGCGGCAGGTTGCGCTGGATCGGCACCGCCGGATCCTTGAGCACGAGGTGGCAGGGCTGATCCTCGGCGTGGTTGGTCCCCGAGAAGCTGACGTCGGTCAGCCGGTCGAAGCTGAGCCTGCCGTCGGGCTTGGAATAGGCGATCGGCTTGTGCTTCTCGGCCGGCTCGGTCGCCTCGGCATCGGTCTTGCCGTGCTTGAGCGTTCCGAAAAGGGACAGCCCGGCCAGCGCGTTTGTCCACATGTCGAGTCCGCCCAGCAGCAGAGAGCCCTTGAGGCCCCAGCGCGACCACATCGGCTTGACGTTGCGCACGCGGTAAAGGTCGCGCCCCACCGGCCCCTCGCGCAGGGCGGTGTCGTATTCGGCCAGCGTGTCGCCGGCGCGGCCCGCCGCGATGGCGGCCTGCGCGGCCTCGGCGGCGGCGATGCCCGAGAGCATGGCGTTATGGTTGCCCTTGATGCGCGGCAGGTTGACCATGCCGGCGGCGCAGCCCAGCAGCATCCCGCCCGGGAAGGCCGCGGTGGGCAGCGACTGCCAGCCGCCCTCGGTGATCGCGCGGGCGCCGTAGGCGACGCGCTTTCCGCCCTTCAGAAGCTCGGCGATCATCGGGTGATGCTTCCAGCGCTGGAACTCGCTGAAGGGGTAGAGATAGGGGTTCTTGTAGCCAAGGTGGACGACGAGCCCGAGGTACACCTGGTTCCCCTCGGCGTGGTAGATGAAGCCGCCGCCATCGCCGTTCCCCGCGAGCGGCCAGCCCATGGTGTGCACGGCGCGGCCCAGATGGTGCTTCTCCGGGTCGATCTCCCAGATTTCCTTCATGCCGAGGCCGTATTTCTGCGGCTCGTGCCCCTCCTGCAGGCCGAACTCGGCGATCGCCTGCTTCGAGAGGGAGCCGCGCACGCCTTCGGCCAGCATCACGTACTTGCCGCGCAGCTCCAGCCCCGGCTCGTAGGCGGGGCCGGGGGTGCCGTCGGGGTTGCGGCCGAATTCGCCCGCCACGACGCCCGCGATCTCTCCGTTTTCGCCGTGAACGAGGGAGGAGCAGGAAAAGCCGGGAAAGATCTCGACGCCCAGCGCCTCGGCCTGCTCGGCCAGCCAGCGGCAGAGGTTGCCGAGGCTGATGATGTAATTGCCGTGGTTGTGCATGAAGCGCGGCATCGGCCAGTTCGGCACCGTGATCGCGCCGCCCTCGCCCATGAGGTAGAACTTGTCCTGCGTGACCTCCGTCGTCACCGGGGCGCCCTGCTCGCGCCAGTCGGGCAGTAGCGCGTCGAGGCCGACGGGGTCGAGGACCGCGCCCGAGAGGATATGCGCCCCGACCTCGGATCCCTTCTCGAGCAGCACCACCGACAGCTCGGGGTCCAGCTGCTTGAGGCGGATCGCCGCCGAGAGGCCGGCAGGGCCGGCGCCGACGATGACCACGTCGTAGTCCATGGCGTCGCGCGCGATCTCGGGCTGCGGGGCTGTCTCGGTCATCGGGTGTCCTCTGGCGTCAAGGCTGCAGGGCTGACGGAATCGGTAGCAGCGCCGGGGCGCTGGGGCAATTGCCGCGGCGCCTGCCGGGACGCAGGGTTCCGGGCCGGCAGGGCGCGGGGGCCCGCGCAGCCGCCGGGGGCGCCCCTTGACACAGCCCGCCCCGACCGACTTATGAAGCGCGATGATTTTTGATGGCCCGAGGGGCCGGGAGGCAGAGCCCATGGAAAAGATTCCGCTGACCCGCGCCGGCTTCGACAAGCTGGACGGCGAGCTCAAGCACCTCAAGTCGGTCGAGCGTCCGCAGATCATCCAGGCCATTTCCGAGGCGCGCGAGCATGGCGATCTGTCCGAGAACGCCGAGTATCACTCCGCCAAGGAAAAGCAGAGCTTCATCGAGGGCCGGATCAAGGAGCTCGAGGGCGTGATCGGCCTGGCCGATGTCATCGACCCCAAGAAGATGTCCGGCGCGATCAAGTTCGGCGCGACGGTGCAGCTCGTGGACGAGGACACCGAGGAAGAGAAGACCTACCAGATCGTCGGCGAATACGAGGCCGACATCGAGAAGGGCCGGCTGAACATCAAGTCGCCGCTCGCCCGCGCGCTGATCGGCAAGGACGAAGGCGACAGCGTCGAGGTCCGCACGCCCGGCGGCGAGAAGAGCTACGAAGTTCTCTCGGTGATCTATCGCTGAGAGCGCGCCGGGGCGGGGGCCTGCGATGACGGGACCGCAAGGACAGGGGCTGGCATCCTTCGACTGGGCGGCGCCCGAGCTGGCGCTGCTGGGCGCGGCGGTCGTCTGGCTGATCGGCGGGCTCCTCTGGCTGGCGGTTGTCACCGGCTTCGGCGCGGCGGCTCTGGTCGCGGTGCTGGTGCCGGCGGGGCTGCTGGGGCTGGCGGGGCAGGGCCTGCACGCGCAGCGTCTGGCCCGGCAGGAGGCGCAGACCCTGTCCGCGCAACTCGAGGCGCTGCGGCAGGATCTGCGCGGGCTGGAGCGTGCGTCGGGCAAGCAGCCCGCCGCCGCACCCTCGGCCGTCGAGACCGCCGCCCTTCCCGCCGCGCTGGAGCGCCGGCTCGCGGAGATCGCGCAGCAGCAGCGCGGCACGCTTGAGGCGCTGGCGCAGATCTCCGCCGCGCGGCCTGAGCCTGCCGCCTCCCCGCGCGCCCCCTCGCCCGAGCCAGCGCCCGCGCCCGCCGAGGGGCAGCAGGCCCTGGCCTTCGAACCCGATGACCTCGACCAGCCGGCGCTGCCCGTCGCCACGCAGATCCTGGCGCTGAATTTCCCCGACAGCGCCGAGGACCGCGCCGGCATCGCCGCGCTGCGCCGCGGTCTGCGCGACCACGCCTTGCGGCAGATGATCCAGGCCAGCCAGGACGTGCTGACGTTGCTGGGGCAGGACGGGCTTTACATGGACGACATGGCGCCCGATCGCGCCCGGCCAGAGGTCTGGCGCCAGTTCGCCCGGGGCGAGCGGGGGCGGGCGGTCGCGGCCCTTGGCGGTATCCGCGACAAGACCGTCCTGGCCGTCACCAGCACCCGCATGCGCGAGGACACGATCTTTCGCGACGCGGCGCACCACTTCCTGCGGCTTTTCGACCGCACGCTGGTCCGGCTCGAGGCCGAGGCTTCGGACGTGGAGCTTGCGGCCCTGTCCGATACCCGCACCGCCCGCGCCTTCATGCTGCTGGGCCGGGTGACGGGCACTTTCGCCTGATCACTCGGCACGCCTCTCCACCTCGCGGGCGGTCCTGATCCGGGTGGGGAAGGGGAAGACCGGCCGATCCTCGGAGCCGGAGTCGGGGCGCGCGGCGATGTAGCGGCCATAGGCGCGCGACAGCGGGGCGGCGCTGGCGCCATGCAGCACAACGCTCAGCAGCACCGTCACGAGGACCGCGGGCAGGATGTCCGTGGCGGTTTCGGGCAGCGCGTCGCCTTCGAGGATCAGCAGCAGGTAGAGGATCGACGCCAGCCCCCGCGGCCCGAACCAGCCGAGGAAGGCCACCGTCGCGGGCAGCATCCGCGTGCCCACAAGCGACAGCGCCACGGGCAGCATGCGGATCACCGTCAGCGACAGCGCGCCATAGACGAGGTGCCGCCATGACAGGTCCGGAAGGGCCTGCGGCAGCAGGATCGCGCCCAGCAGCAGGAAGACGATCAGGCTCAGCAGCTGGCCCTCCGTCTCGCCGAAATCCTCGATCGCATCGAGGATCCGGCGCGAGCGGCTGGCGACCGCCGCGCCCGCGGCGAAGGCGGCGATGAAGCCGTTGCCCTCGACCAGCTCGGCCCCCGCCCAGGCCAGCAGCGCCAGCGAGAGCACCGAGATCTGCAGGAAGGTCTCGTTCATCCAGCCGCGGCGGGCGCAGGCCTCGACCAGGCGGGCGCCGATCAGCCCGACGGCGAGGCCGGCTAGCGGGCCGAAGCCGACCTGCCGCAGCACGAAAAGGCCCCAGCCGGTCGCACCGCGCGTCTCCGAGGCTTCGAAGGCCAGCGACAGGACGATCAGCAGCACCGGGAAGGCCAGCCCGTCGTTCAGCCCGCTTTCGACGTTGAGCCCCTGCCGGATGCGCTGCGGCACCTTGTCGTTGCTGACCACCGCCTGCCCCAGCGCGGCATCGGTGGGGGCCAGGATCACCCCCAGCACCGCCGCCGGCCAGAGCCCGAGGCCGGGAAACAGCCACCAGGCGACCAGCGTGCCGAGGATCATCGTCAGCGGCAGGCCGATCCCCAGCATCCGGAAGGGCAGGTCATGCTCGCGCGTCAGCCGGGTCACGTCGATCCGCGCGGCATCGGTAAACAGGGCCAGCACCAGCGTGATCTCGGCCAGCAGGTTGATCCCCTCGTTCCGGATCGGCAGCGCCACGAGGTCGAGCCCCGCCTCGCCGATCAGCAGCCCGAAAAGGGTGAAGACCATCGGCCCGGTTAGCGAGCCCGATTCGCCGCGCCGCGAGATCAGCGCGAAAAGGAACACCGCGCCGGCGAGGGTGAAGAGATCGAGTGGGTTCATCGGTCCGGTCTCTGCTGCTGCTGCCGCTCAGCGGTAGCGCGGCAAGCCCAGAGGATGAACCGCTTTTGTCGCATGTCGTGCCGCCTGCCCGCGGGAGGCGGCGTGACAGCGGCGCGGCGCTGGGCTATGACGGCGCCAGAGGCAAGAGGCAGGAGAGCCAGATGGCTGAGCATAGTCACGGCAGCATGGATGTGCGCCCGCAGGAGCGGACCTTCGAGGGGTTCATCTGGCTGGTCGGTCGCGCCGTGGCCGTCATCATTCTCCTGCTGGTCCTGCTTGCCCTCATCAACGCCTGAGACCGCCGGTTTGACCCGCCCCGCCTCGCGCCCCAACCGGCGTGCCGTCCTGCTTGGCCTGCCGCTGGTGCCGCTCGCGCTGCAGGGCTGCGCCGCGCCCAGCGTCTGGGCCTCGGACGAGGCGGTGGCGCAGGCCTATGCGCCGGTGACCGGCGAGACGGCGCTGACCCTTTTCACGATGAAGAATAGCGGCAGCGACAACGGCGCCCATACCGCGCTGATGATCGAGGCCGACCAGCGGGTGATCTTCGATCCTGCCGGCAGCTTCGAGACCGCGGCCCTGCCGGAGCGGAACGACCTGATCTATGGCGTGACCGAGCAGGTGGCCGAGGTTTACGTCAGCTTCCATGCCCGCGACGAGTACTACGTCGTCGCGCAGCGCGTCGCCGTGCCGCCCGAGACGGCGCAGGCCGCGCTTGCGCTGGCGCAGCAGGCCGGCCCGGTGCCGCGCACCCGCTGCACCATCGCCACGGGGCGGCTTCTGCAGCAGCTTGAGGGCTTCGAGGGCATCCGCCCGGCGCTGTTCCCCGACCGGCTGATGGACCAGATGGCCCGCATTCCCGGCGTCGAGACCCGCATCACCCGCGAGGAGGATGGCGGCACGCTCGAGGAGCGGCGGCAGGCGCTGGATGCCCGCCTCGGCGCGGCCGCGGACTAGACGACCGCCAGCAGGATCAGCACGGCATAGAGCGTCGCGGCCCCGGCCAGCATCGCGCCGATCGTGCTGCGGGACAGGACGCCGACCCCCAGCACCGCCAGCGCCGACAGCAGGCGGGCCGGATCCGTCGCCCCGCCCGTCGCCTCGGGCCAGAGCACCAGCGGCGCGACGAGGCCCGGCAGGACCGCGACGGCGGTATAGCGCAGGTGGCGCAAAGCCCAGTCCGGCAGCGGCCGCTGGCCGATCAGCCCCAGGAACGAGAACCGCAGCAGCAGCGTGCCCACCCCCAGCAGGGCGATGACGGTCCAGATCAGCCAGGTCGGGATCATGCAGCCCTCGCGCGGCGGGGGCCGTGGGCCTTCAGCCAGACCTCGCACTGCGCGCCGACGGCCATGGCCACCAGCGCCGCGACGAGGACGCCGGTGTTGTAGGGCAGAAAGGCCAGGCCCAGCGACAGCAGGATCGAGGTGGCGGCGGCGGCGAGATGCGGCAGGCTGCGCAGCATCGGCGCGATCAGCGCGAGAAAGCAGATCGGCATGGCGAAATCCAGCGCCAGCCAGGCGGGCAGGGCACTGCCGATCACCGCGCCCACAAGCGTCATCACGAACCAGATCGGGCAGACCGGCGTGGCGCAGCCCAGGAAGTAGAGGATGCGCGTGCGGGTGGACCACTGCGGGTTCTTCTCGAACCGCGCGACGGAGCAGGCATAGGTCTGATCGACGGTCAGATAGGCGACGCAGGCCCGCTGCCAGAGCGGCGCCTGCCCCAGCCAGGGCACGAGGCCGGCGGAGTACATCGCCATCCGCAGGTTCACCGCCAGCGCCGTCAGCAGGATGATCGCCAGCGGCGCCTCGTCCAGCATCAGGTGCAGCGCGGCGAATTGCGCGGCCCCCGCGACGACGGCGACCGAGAATGCCAGCGCCTGCAGCACGTCGAGCCCGGCCTCCCGCGCGGCGACGCCGAAGACCAGCGCGAAGGGTGTCAGCACCAGCAGGAAGGGCAGACCGTCCCGAAGCCCGTGCCCGAAGGCGCGGGCAGCCGGTGTCGCCGCCTCCGGCGGGGTCGGGGTGTCGGGCTGGTCGGTCACGGGCTAATCCGCTGGCTCGGGCCGGCAGAGGCTATCCGCGCGGGCGGCGGGAGGCAATGCGGGTGCGCCGCGCCGGGGCGCCGCGCGGACTAGTCGTCCTGCAGCTGGGCCTCGTCGCTGCTGCCATCACCTTCGAGCGCGCCCGCACGGGCCCGCGCGGGGTCGAAGAGCCGCAGGTAGGCGTTGAAGCGCCGCGATTCGCCGTAGCGGGTCTCGACATCGTCATCGGCGATCTCGTCTGGAACGAGGACCTCGTCACCGGGGCGCCAGCCGCCGGGCGTGTAGCAGTCCTTCTCGGTATGCGTGCGCAGCGCGTCGATAGTGCGCAGGAACTCGTCGCTCGAACGGCCGATGGCGAGGGGATGCTCGCTGATCATGCGGATGACGCGATGCGGATCCATGATGAAGGTGATTCGCGCCGGTTCGGGTGCGATCTCGCGATCCGTCGTCATGCCGAAGGCCGTCGAGAGCATGCCCGTCGGATCCTCGACCGAGGGGAAATCGACGCGAGCGCCGTAAAGACGCTCGATCTCGCGCAGCCAGGACTGCTGCTCTCCAAGGTCTTCCTTGGCGAGGGCGATCAGCTTGATCCCGCGCTCTTCGAACAATTCCTGGTCGCGGACGAACATGCCCATTTCCGTCGTGCAGACCGAGCTGAAGGTGCCCGGCTGGCTGAAGAACACGACCCAGCTGCCCTCGGCCCAGCGGCGGAAATCGATGGTGCCGCGGGTGGAACTGCCGATAAAGTGCGGAAATTGATCACCGATGCGGGGACGCCATTTCAGCTTTTCCCGGAAGGCCTGGGGCAGCATGACCTTTTCGCCGTTGCGACCGCGGCCGGTAAAGAACTGGTAAGACATGACGCGATTTCCTAGCGGGCTGCATCTGTACGATTTGCAGTATTACTTAACGAATGAGGCGCCGTTCGGGCGTAAATCGCAGCTTTGGATGGCGTTTTGCCATTAAACTGGGCGCCATTGCGCCTTTTGCCACGACAGGCAGGCCGTTCGTGCGGATCTGCGACAGGAGTCTCAGTCCCACTCCGGGATGGCGAGAGAGAGGCAGCGATGAGGTCATCTTTGGCCGAACCGGCGGTCTGACCCGCGATGCGAATCGAATTGGGCTTCGCCGAGAGCGAGCGGATGCGCATCGCCGAGATGTACTGGGACGCCTTCGGCGCCAAGCTGGGCCGCAGCCTTGGCCCGCGCGAGCGGGCGCTGCGCTTCATCGGCCCGATGCTGCGGCCCGATCATGCCTACTGCGCCCGCGACGGGCAGGGCAGGCTGCTGGGGGTTGCCGGCTTCAAGACGCAGCGGGGATCGCTGGTCGGCGGCGGGATGCGAGAGCTGGCCGCCGTCTACGGCCTCTGGGGCGCGCTATGGCGCGGGGCGCTGCTGTCGCTGCTGCAGGAGGATACCGACAACGAGCGGTTCCTGCTCGACGGGATCTTCGTCGCGCCCGAGGCGCGCAGCCAGGGCGTCGGCTCTCGCCTGATCGAAGCGGCGGCGGGCGAGGCCGCCGCACGCGGTTACCGCGAGATGCGGCTCGAGGTGGTGCAGGGCAACGACCGGGCGCTGGCGCTGTACCGGCGGCGTGGCTTCGTGGTGCTGCGCCGCCGGTCGAGCGCCCCGCTGGGCTGGCTCCTCGGGTTTCGCGGCACCACGACCATGGTGCGCCGGATCGGCTAGAGCGCCTCCAGCGCCTCGACCAGCCGGCCAGCGCCCTGGCGGTAGGGATCGACCGCCGGCAGGCCCATCCGGTCTTCGACCTCGGCAAGATAGGCCTCAGCCTCCGCCTCGCTCAGGTGCTGCGTGTTGACCGAGATGCCGACGACGCGGCACTCCGCGTTCGCCACCTGCGCCAGCGTCAGGCCGGTGTCGCGCAGCGCCTCGAGGCTGGGCAGGCTGTAGCCGGGCAGGCCGCGCATATGCGTTCGCGTCGGCTCGTGGCACAGGATCAGCGCATCGGGCTGGCCGCCGTGGATCAGCGCCAGCGTGACACCGGAATAGGAGACGTGGAACAGGCTGCCCTGGCCCTCGATCATGTCCCAGTGATCGGGATCGTTGTCCGGCGTCAGCCACTCGATGCTGCCGGCCATGAAATCGGCGATTACCGCGTCCAGCGGCACGCCCTCGCCGGTGATCAGGATGCCGGTCTGCCCGGTCGCGCGGAAGCTTGAGGGCAGGCCGCGCCGCTGCATCTCGGCATCCATCGCCATGGCCGTGTACATCTTGCCGACCGAGCAATCGGTGCCGATGGCGAGGCAGCGCTTGCCGCTGCGTTTCTCGCCGCTGGCGATGGGATACTTCACGCTGGGCACCCGAACGTCGTGCAGAGTGCGCCCATGCTCCTGCGCCGCGGCGACGAGGTCGGGCTCGTCCCGCAGCAGGTTGTGCAGCCCCGAGGCGATGTCGAAGCCCTCGGCCAGCGCCTCGCGCAGGACGGCCTTCCAGCTTTCGGAAATGACGCCGCCGCGATTGGCGACGCCGATCACCAGCGTCTTCGCGCCGGCCTCGCGCGCCTCGGCCAGCGTCATGTCGGGCAGGCGCATGTCGGCGCGGCAGCCCTCCATCCTCAATTGCCCGACGGCATTCTCGGGACGCCAGTCGCGGATGCCCTGCGCCACCTTCGCGGCGAGCGGATCGGGCGCATCGCCCAGGAACAACAGGTAAGGGGTCGGGATCATCGGGAACTCCTGCGCTACGGCTGCGAGACTGGCTGAAGCCATCGGATGTGCAAGCGAAATTCGGCTGGCCCGGGGCCCCGCCCGCTGGACCGCCGTCCGGGCCGCGATTAGGACGCCGGCCGGAAACTCGTGGAAGGAGAGACCTATGGCCCGCAGCGACACCCAAGGCACGAAGCGCCGCGCACTGCGCTTTCTCGCGGTTGTCGGCCTCGTCGTCGGGGGCGCGATCTTCGCCGCGCCCTTCCTTCTGGGACCAGAGACCATGACGCCCGAGGACGTGCAGAGCCTGACCGGCCTCGGCGGGGCCCTGCTGGGCGTCGCGGTGGTCTTCGGCATCGGCAGTTTCCTGATCCGCGACGGGCGCGGCTAGCCTTCGCGCCGGCCGCCCCCGTTGCATCACTGCCGCCGGGGCGGCATATGAGGCCGAAGGCCAATCGCGACAGGATGCCCGCATGACCGTCTACCTCGACTTCGAGAAGCCGCTCGCCGAGATCGAGGGCCAGGCCGCCGAGCTGCGCGCCCTCGCCCGCCGCAACCCCGAGGCGGATGTCGACAAGGAATCGCAGGCGCTCGACAAGAAGGCCGAGGAGATGCTCAAGCAGCTCTACGGCGGCCTCGACGCCTGGCGCAAATGCCAGGTCGCCCGGCACCCCGAGCGGCCGCATTGCCGCGACTACATCGCGCGCCTCTTCACCGATTACACGCCGCTCGCCGGTGACCGGAACTTTGCCGACGATCACGCGGTGATGGGCGGTCTGGCGCGGCTCGACGGCACGCCCGTCGTGGTCATCGGCCACGAGAAGGGCAACGACACCAAAAGCCGGATCGAGCACAACTTCGGCATGGCGCGCCCCGAGGGGTACCGCAAGGCGATCCGCCTGATGGATCTGGCGGACCGCTTCGGCCTTCCGGTGGTCAGCCTCGTTGACACGCCCGGCGCCTATCCCGGCAAGGGCGCCGAGGAGCGCGGCCAGTCCGAGGCCATCGCCCGCTCGACCCAGCGCTGCCTGCAACTGGGCGTGCCAATGGTCACCGTGGTGATCGGCGAGGGCGGCTCGGGCGGCGCCGTGGCCTTTGCCACCGCAAACCGCGTGCTGATGCTGGAGCATTCGATCTACTCGGTGATCTCGCCCGAAGGCTGCGCCTCGATCCTGTGGAAGGATGCCGGCAAGATGCAGGAGGCCGCCGCCGCGCTGCGCCTGACGGCGCAGGATCTGAAGACGCTGGGCCTCTGCGACGCCATCGTGCCCGAACCGCTGGGCGGCGCCCATCGCCACCCGAAGCAGGCCATCGACGCCGTCGGCGCCGAGATCCTCAAGGCGCTGGGCTCCATGGCGGGGACCAAGCCCAAGGCCCTGCGCGACGACCGCCGGAAGAAGTTTCTCGGCATGGGCAAGAACGGGCTGGCCGCCTGAGCGCCGTCTGTCCGGCGCCCTCGCGGCGCCGGGCCTTCCTCGTCTGACTGATCGCGCCGCGGCCTGCGGCGCCTTACCACATCGTCTTCGCCGCCCGGCCCGACCACTCCGCATCATAGGCGCGGCCGTCGAAATCAGCCTGCACCTCGGCCAGCATCTCGCCGACGCTGGGCAGGCCCGCGCTCTCGTCGCCGCGGGTCCACAGGCCCGAGCGGATCAGCGCGCGGGCGCATTGCGAATAGACCTCGGCCACGCGGACCACGATGACGCTGCGCGGGTGCTTGCCGCGCTGCTCGAAGGTCTCCGTCACCGCCGGGTCGGCGGTCAAAACCGCGGTGCCGTTCACCCGCATCACGTTGCCGCTGCCGGGGACCATGAACATCAGGCTGACGCGGCCGTCGCGGACGATGTTGCGCAGCGAATCGATGCGGTTGTTGCCGCGCCAGTCCGGCAGCCAGAGCGTCTGCTCGTCCACGATGCGCACCACGGGGCCGTCGTCGCCGCGCGGGCTGCCGTCCGTGCCCTGGGGCCCGACGGTCGTCAGCACGACGAAGCGCGCGCGGGCGATCCAGGCGGCATAGGTCGGGATCAGCCGATCCGTCACCTTCACCTGCGCGGGCCCGGAAGGCCTTATGTCGTAGACCGCCTCGAGCGCGGCGATATCGTCAATCGTCTTCATGCGGGACCCCGCGCGGGACGAACCCGGCCTCTGCCATCAGCGCGTCCGAGCGCGCCTCGATGACATCCTGCACCCTTTGCGTGAACTCCGCTACCGGCAGGCCGGCCTCGATCTCGGGCAGGAACTCCACCACGGCGGTGCCGGGATGGCGCAGGATGCCCTTGCGCGGCCAGAACAGCCCGACGTTGCAGGCTACGGGCACGCAGCGGGCATTCATCGCCTGGTAGAGCACGGCGGCGCCGACCTTGTAGGGCGCGCGGGCGCCGGGGGCGATGCGGGTGCCCTGCGGGTAGATCACCAGCTGCCCCGGCTCGCGGCGGCCCGCCTCCACGTCGTCGACCATCTTCTTCACCGCCTGCGCGCGGCGGCCCCGGTCCACCGGGATGCAGCCCAGCCGCCAGGCGTATTGGCCGATGACGGGCGTGTAGAGCAGCTCTCGCTTCATGATGAAGCGCGGCCGCTCGAGCGCGGCGTAGATCATCAGGATGTCGAGGAAGCTCTGGTGCTTGGCGGCGATCAGCACCTCGCCCTTTGGCGGCGTGCCGCGCACCTCGCAGCGCAGTCCGATCATCGGGCGGGCCAGCGCCATCGCGGTGCGCGCCCAGGCGCGGCAGGCGAAGCGGGCGCCCTTCGGGCTGAGCAGCGCCCAGGGCAGGAAGACGATGCCGTAGATCGCCATCAGGGGATAGATCACCGCGAGGTAGAGGGCCGAACGCAGCCCCCGGATGGCTTTGGTCATGCTTGACGCTCCAAAGTGCGAAGGGCCGCGGCGCGGGTCGCGGCAAAGGCGGTTGCGGCGGCCAGAAGCGGCAGCAGCGGCAGCCAGAGCCACTCTGCCCCCTGCGGGCCGAGGCCGGTCAGAAAGCCGCCGGCATCGCCGGCATCGGGCAGCAGCACCAGCGCCAGCGCGCCCAGCACCATGCCGATCGCGGCGCCCATCAGGGTGCGCAGCGTGAAACGGCGCACGAAGGCGCGGGCGATGTAGGTGTCGCGCGCGCCGATCAGCCGCAGCACGCGGATCACCTGCGCATTGGCAGCCAGTGCCGATTGCGCCGCCAGCGTGATCATCGCCGCCATCGAACCGGCGATCAGCAGCAGCGCGGTCCAGCCCAGCAGGCGCACGCGGCCCGCGGCGGCGACCAGCGGCTCGCGCCAGCGGGTGTGATCGTCCAGCATGGCGCCCGGCACCTCGGCCTGAAGGCGGGCGCGCAAGCCGGCGGCATCATAGCCCTCGCCGGTCTCGGTGATCTCGATCAGCCGGGGGATCGGCAGGGCGTCCAGCGGCAGGCCGGGGCCGAACCAGGGCTCCAGCAGGGCCGCCTCCTCGGCGTCCTCCAGCGGGCGGGCGCTGGCGATGCCGGGCGTCTGGCCCAGCACCTCGAGCGCGGTGCGGGTCTGCGCCGCCATCTGCTCGGCCGGGGCCGAGATGCGCAGTGTCGCGGTATTCGCCAGCTCGTCGGCCCAGCGGTCAGCGAGCCGCCCCGTCGCCAACGACAGCGCCAGCGCGAAGACGGCGAGGAAGGTCATCGCCGCTGCCGTCAGCAGCGTCAGCGTGGCGGTAAAGCCGGTGGGCGGCACCGCGCGGTCGGCCTGCGGATCGCCCGCCAGAAGCGACAGCAGCGCGGCGAGGCGGGGCGGCAGGCCGCTCACAGCTCTGCCCCCGCGGCCATCAGCTGGCCCTCCTTCAGGCGCAGAGTGCGCGCCACGACGCCCTGCGCCTTGGACTGGCGGATCAGGTTCAGATCATGCGTCGCCACGAGGACGGCGGTGCCCATGCGGTTCAGCTCGATCAGCAGGGTCAGCAGGCGCTGCGACATGGCCCAGTCGACATTGCCCGTCGGCTCGTCGGCCAGCACCACGTCGGGCGCGCCGATCACAGCGCGCGCAAGGGCGGCGCGCTGCCGCTCTCCGCCTGACAGCTCGGGCGGGCGGGCCTCGGCGCGGTGGCTGAGGCCGACCCAGGCCAGAAGGTCCGGCACGTATTGCGCCGCCTCTGCGCCGCGCCCCGAGACGGTCAGCGGCAGGCCGATGTTCTCGGCCAGCGACAGGTGATCGAGGAAGGCCACGTCCTGGTGCACCACGCCGATCCGGCGCCGCGCCAGCGTCACCTCCTCGCGGCCCATGGCGCTGACCGGCTGGTCGAAAAGCCAGGCCTCGCCGGAGGTCGGGCGCAGATCGGCATAGAGCAGCTTCATCAGCGTCGTCTTGCCCGAGCCGGAGGGGCCGGTCAGGAAGTGGAACGATCCGGGCGCCAGCGCCAGCGAGAGCGAAGAGAACAGCGCTCCGCCGCCATAGCTGTAGGCCACCTCGCTCAGCTCGATCACCGCCAGCCCCTTTGTCTGCTGCCGGGTCCTAATGCCGAATGTGTCGCCGGGTTTCAACGGCGCCCGGCCGCCGAGGCCATCATCGCCCCGGTTGCTTGGCGAAGCGGGGGGGCGTTGCTAGGGTGGCGGGCAAGCCGCTGCGCATCCTGCCTGGATCGCGCCAGCGCGATGGAAGTGGGGCCAAGAGATGCGTCTGATCTGTCCGACCTGCGGGGCGCAATACGAGGTGCCTCGGGACGCCATTCCGCCCGAGGGGCGCGATGTCGAATGTTCGAACTGCGGCGCCGTCTGGCTCGAGCAGCCGATGGTCGATGCCGAGGGGCCGCAGGACGACCTCGACGCCGCGGCGATGACCGGCGCCGCCGAGGAAGCCTATGGCCGAGAGGTTTGGGAGGAGGCACCGGAGGTCGCGCCCGAGCCCGAGGTCGAACCCGAACCTGCGCCTGCCGCCGAGGCGCCGGCCCGCGGGTTGCCGCGCAGCACCGTCACCCCCGAGATCGCCGCGATCCTGCGCGAGGAGGCCGAGCACGAGCGCCGCGTCCGCGCCGCCGAGGCGGGCACCGATCAGCCGGACCCGGCGGAGCCGGAGCCGGAAGAGCCCCCTTCGGAGGAGGAGCCTGACGCGCCGCAGGAGGATCACGACGGCGACCCGGACTTCGAGGAGTCGGATTGGCTCGATCCGGGGCACGAAGAGGAAGAGGAGGTCGAGACCTACGGCGCCGGCATCGCCGATCCCGACGACGCGGGATACGAGGATGCGCGGCGCACGCTGGCCGCCCGCGACGAGGCCTATGCCGAGGACGAGGCGGCGGAGGCGGCCGCCGGTGCCTGGCCCCCGCTCGACGACCAGGACGAGGCCGAAGCGGAGCATCCGGACGAGGAGGAGGGCGATCTGCCCGGCCATGTCGAGCTTCTGCCTCGGGCCGGCGGCCGTGCCGGCGCCTCCTCTGACCAGCGGGCCGCGCCCGAGGTTCCGCGCGCCGAGGTGATGCCCCGCCGCCCCGCGCGGCCGCGCGCCGAGACCGGCCCCGAGGGGCGCCCGGGGGCCGAGCTGCCGCCGCGCAGCGGCCGCGGCATCCCCGATTCGCTCAGCGCGACGGGGCCCGCAGCCGAGATGCCGGAGCAGGATGCGCCGGGGCAGGAGGTGCCGGATACCTCGGCGCCGGCCCTGCGGCCCCGCCGCCCGCGCCGTGTCGCGCAGGACCTGCCGCAGGATGGGATCGAGCCCGCGGAGGCGGAAGAGCCCGCCGAGGTGCGGCGCGAGATGATCAAACCGAGCATGGAGGCGGTTCACGAAGAGGCCGCCCCGCGCCGGCAGCAGGCGCTGCGCCGGGAGGCGCAGCCCGGTCACGAGGCGCTGCTGCCCGATCTCGAGGCGATCAACTCTTCGCTGCGCTCCGCCGAGGACCGCGAGTCCCGGCCCGCGGACGAGCCGCGGCGCCGGGCCGCGCGGTCGCGCCGGGGGTTCCGCCTTGGGTTCGGTCTGGCGGTTCTATGGCTGGCGCTGCTGACGCTGGTCTATGTGCAGGCGCCGCGGATCGCCAGCGCCGTGCCCGCGCTCTCGGCGCCGCTGGCCGGCTATGCCGAGGCTGTCGATCACGGCCGGCTGCGGCTCGATACCGTCGTTCAGGACCTGATGGCGCGCCTCTCGGAGGGCGCCTAGGCGCCGCTCAGAACAGGTCCAGAAGCCGCCTGAGGTAGTCCCGCTCGCTCTCGGGGCGCTCCTGCTCGGCGGCGCGGCGGCGGATCTCGCCCAGCAGCTCCTGCGCCCGGCGGTCGGCATCCTCCCCCTCGAGCATGCCCTGCTCGGTGCCCGATCGCCCGCCCTCGCCAAGCTCGCGGCCCAGCGGGTCGCGCTGCGCCGGCTCAAGCCGGCCAGTCTCGCGGCCCGCCGCGCCATCCTCGCCGGGCTGACCGTCGCGGCGGGCATCCGCCATGGCCTGCCCGAGGTTGCGCATCCCCTCGCGCAGCGCGTCCATCGCCTCGGACTGGCGGTCGATGGCGCCGGCAAGATCGTCCTGCCGCAGCGCCTGCTCGGCCCCGTCCATCGCCTCTTCGGCCCGGTCCAGCGCGCCGCGCATCGCCTCGGCCGCCTCGCCGTCGAGGCCGGGAAGCTGGCCGCGCTGGCGGTCGAGTTCGTCCCGCAAGGCCTGCTGCTGGTCGGCTAGGCTGCCCGGACCCGTCTCATCGCCGGGGGCCTCGCCCGTCTCTGCGCCCGGCTGCTCGCCGGCCTGCCCGCCGCGCGGCCCCTTGCCGCCCTGTCCCTGCTGGCCGGGGGATCCGAACTGCTCCTGCAGGTCGCGGAAGGCCTGATCCGAGAGATCCTGCTGCTCGCGCAGCGTGTCGCCCAGCTGTTCCATGGATTGCTCGCCGGGGCCGCCTTCGCCCTGGCCCTGCGTGACCTGCAGGTTCTCCATCATCTGGTTGAGCTGCTCCATCAGCTCCTGCGCCTCGGCCATGCGGCCTTCTTCCATCAGCTGCTGGATGCGGTCCATCAGGGCCTGCAGCTCGTCCTGGGTGACCTCCATGCCCTCGCCCTGACCGGATTGCGGCCGGTCGGCCATCTCCTCGCCCGGCTCGGCGTTCCGGGCCAGCATGCTGAGGTAATCCTGCGTCGCCTCGCGCAGCTCCTGCATCAGCTCCTGCACCTCTTCGGGCGAAGCGCCGTTGCGCATCGCCTCGGCCAGCCGCTCCTGCGCCCGCTCCAGCCGCTCGCGCGCGTCGCCCAGCGTCCCGTCCTCGAGCTGCACGGCCAGGTCCCAAAGCGCTTGGGCGATTTCCTCCTGCCCCTCGGCGGTCAACCCGCCGGGCGCATCGGCCAGCGCCTCCAGCCGGCGCAGGCTGACGCGCAGGCGCAGGTAGGTGGTCTGGTTGGGGAAAATCTCCTCGGGCCGGTAACTGGCGGCGCGCAAGAGGTCGAGGACGCGCCCCGCATTGCCGCGCGACCACAGAAGATCGCGCCGCTGCTCGATCACCGCGCGGGCGAGCGGCTGGAAGAAGCGGCGCCCCGGCAGCACGATCTCGCGCTGCTCGGAGGTGCCGCTCTGCCCCGCCGCGTCCTCGGCGGTCAGCTGGATCGTCACGGGCAGGTTGGCGAAGGGATGCTGCGAGAAATCCTCGGCCAGCACGCCCTCGATCTCGGTCCTGTCGCCGGTGAAGGGCATCGGCAGGTCGACGGTCAGAGGCTCCCGCGGATCGGGCTCTGTCGCAAGGCCGTGGCTGCGATCGACGCGCGCCGGGTCCAGCACGATGCGCGCGCTGCCCCCGGTCACGCCGTAATCGTCCGCGGCTTCGAAGGGCTGGCTCATCTGCCCCTCGCCATCGACCTCGATCGGGCCGGTCAGCCGCGCCTCGGGCGCGCGGTCGGCCAGGACGGAGATCTCCCATTCGGCACCGCCCGGCCCGTCGATCGAGAGGGTCCCGGCCTGCGTCACGGCAAAATCCTGCGCCGCCGCGCTGGCAGGCTCGATATCCTCGGTGCGGCCCGAGACGGTCTCGGCCACGGTCAGCGCGCCGACCTCGCCATAAAGGCGCAGCGTCACGGCGCTGCCCTGCGGCACCTCGAGCGGGCCCGGCGGGATATCGGCGAGGTAGAGCGAGGGCAGGCCGGTATAGGCGGGCGGCTCGATCCAGCCCTCCCAGACCGGGCCCTGGGCCAGCTGCGCGCCGCCTCCGGGCGTCATCGTGGCGACGCTGCCCACCCGCCAGACAGAGCCGAAGAGCAGGGCCGTCACCACGAAGAGCAGGGCGATGTAGCGAAGGCCGAAAGGATCGCGGCTGTTGAGGCGCAGATTGCCCGGCACGGCGCGGGCGGCGCGGGTGCGCTGGGTCATCCGCTCGAGGTGCGCGCGCCACAGCCCCTCCGATCCGGCGTCCCCGCGCCCGACGGCCTGGCTGTCGGCCAGCGCCGCAATGGGCCGCCCCGGCATCGCGGCATCCAGCCGCTCCAGCGCCTCGGCGCGGCTCGGCCAGCGGAAACGCCAGAGGCCCCAGCCCAGCGCGCCCAGCGCGGCGAGCAGGGCCGCGACCAGCCAGCTCCAGACGAGTTCGATGGCAAGGCTGTCCTGCCAGCCGGCGATCAGCGGCGCCAGGGCCAGCGCGATCACCACCCAGAGCGGCCAGAAGGCCCGCAGCGCCCGCTCGGCCACCATGCCGGCGCGCGTCCATGCCAGCGGCCGCCGCAGATGCGGCAGCGCGGTGCCCCCGGTGGGCTGGTCGGTCTGGCCGGTCTCGTCGGTCAGGGCACTGGTGCTCCGGTCGCGGGGGGCCTCGCCATGGCGGGCCGGGCGGGGGATGGCGCGGCTCCGGCGGTCACAGCCACGCGGGGATGCTATCGCGGGCGATCATCTCCTCATAGGTCGGGCGGGCGCGGATAACCGCGAAGTGATTGCCCTGGACCAGCACCTCGGGGATCAGCGGCCGGGCGTTGTATTCGCCCGCCATGACCGCGCCATAGGCGCCGGCGCTGCGAAAGGCGACGAGATCGCCTTCGGCCATCGGCGGCAGGGCGCGGGCGCGGGCAAAGGTGTCGCCGGTCTCGCAGACCGGGCCGACCACGTCGTAGCTGCGCGCCTCGGCGCCCGGCGCGGGCTCCGCCAGCGGGACGATGTCGTGGTGCGCGTCGTACATCGCCGGGCGCAGCAGGTCGTTCATCCCGGCGTCGAGGATCAGGAAATCGCGCCCCTCGCCGGCCTTGTCGTAGATCACCCGGCTGACGAGGACCCCGGCGTTGCCGGCGATCAGGCGCCCCGGCTCGACCTCGATCTCGCAGCCCAGATGGCCGACGGTGCGCTGCACGAGCGCGCCGTAGTCGAAGGGCAGGGGCGGCGCCTCGTTGCTGCGGGTATAGGGGATGCCCAGGCCCCCGCCGAGGTCGATGCGGGCGATCTCGTGGCCCTGCTCGCGCAGCGCCTCGACCAGCGCCGCGACCTTGGAAAAGGCCGCCTCGAAGGGCCCCAGCTCGGTCAGCTGGCTGCCGATATGCACGTCGACCCCGACCACCCGCAGCCCCGGCAGGGCGGCGGCGCGGGCATAGACCTGCGAGGCCCGGGCGATCGGGATGCCGAACTTCGTCTCCGAGGTGCCGGTCGAGATCTTGGCATGGGTCTTGGCATCGACATCCGGGTTCACCCGGATCGTCACCGGCGCCACGGCCCCCATCCCGGCGGCGACCTCAGACAGCGCCTCCATCTCGGGCTCGCTCTCGAGGTTGAACTGCCGGATGCCGCCCTCCAGCGCCATCCGCATCTCGTCCCGCGTCTTGCCGACGCCGGAAAAGACGATCCGCTCGCCCGGCACGCCGGCGGCGCGGGCCCGCGCGTATTCCCCGCCCGAGACGATATCCATGCCTGCCCCGGCATCGCCCAGCAGCTTCAGGACCGCGACATTGCCCAGCGCCTTGACGGCGAAGCACACGAGGTGCGGCTGCCCCGTCAGCGCCTCCTGCATCACCTTCAGGTGCCGCAGCAAGGTTGCCGCCGAATAGACATAGACGGGGGTTCCGACCGCGGCCGCGATCTCATCCAGCGGCACCTCCTCGGCATGGAGGCGCCCGGCCTTGTAAAGGAAATGGTCCATCAGCCTCTCCCGCCGCCGGGGAAGGGGGCGCGCCCCCCTCCTTCATGTTTCGTCTAAATACTCACTGCGCGCCGCTGGCGGGCGCGCCACGCCGGGGCCTCAAAGCCGAACCCCCGTCCTCATGCTGCCGCTGACGCTCAGCGTGCCGCCGCCGATCCGGGGCTGCGTCTCGACGGCCGGCGCGCCATAGGGCACGCGCCCACCGGCCTCTGGCGGGCCATCGGCGCCGCAGGCCGCGAGGATCAGCAGGGCGGGCAGGGCAAACCGGATCATCCCAGCACCTCGCGCCAGCGGGCGATCTGGCGGCGCACCTCGGACGGCGCGGTGCCGCCGTAGGAGGTGCGGCTCGCGACCGAGTTCTCGACCCCCAGAACGTCGAAGACGCCTGCCGTGATGCCCTGGTGCACGGACTGCATCTCTTCCAGCGTCAGGTCCGGCAGGTCGCCGCCCTTGGCCTCGGCCTTGGCGACAAGGCTGCCGGTGACGTGATGCGCCTCGCGGAAGGGCAGGCCCAGCTCACGCACCAGCCAGTCGGCCAGATCCGTCGCGGTGGAAAAGCCGGTGGCGGCGGCGGCGCGCAGGGATTCGGGATTGGCGCTCATCTCGGCGACCATGCCGGTCATCGCCGCGAGCGAGAGCATCAGCGAATCGGAGGCGTCGAAGATCGGCTCCTTGTCCTCCTGCATGTCCTTTCCATAGGTCAGCGGCAGGCCCTTCATTACCGTCGTCAGCGCGACCGAGGCGCCCATGATCCGGCCGATCTTGGCACGGATCAGCTCGGCGGCGTCGGGATTGCGCTTCTGCGGCATGATCGAGCTGCCGGTGGACCAGGCGTCCGGCATGGCGACGAAGCGGAACTGCGCGGTGGACCAGAGCACCAGCTCCTCCGACAGGCGCGAGAGGTGCAGCGCGCAGATCGTCGCGGCCGAGAGGTACTCCAGCGCGAAATCGCGGTCGGCCACGGCGTCGAGGCTGTTGTGCATCGGCCCGTCGAAGCCCAGCGCCGCGGCGGTGGCATGCCGGTCGATCGGGAAGGAGGTGCCGGCCAGCGCGGCGGCGCCCAGCGGCGAGAGGTTCATCCGCCTGCGCGCATCGGCGAAGCGGTCGCGGTCGCGGGCGAACATCTCGACATAGGCCATCATGTGGTGGCCCCAGGTGACGGGCTGCGCGACCTGCAGGTGGGTGAAGCCGGGCATGACCCAATCGGCCCCGGCCTCGGCCTGCGCCAGCAGCGCGCGGATCAGCGCCTCGAGCGCCTGATCCGCCGCGTCGCACTGGTCGCGGACGAACATCCGCACATCCAGCGCGACCTGGTCGTTGCGGCTGCGGCCGGTGTGCAGCCGTCCGCCGGCCTCGCCGATTAAAGCGCGCAGCCGCGCCTCGACGTTCATGTGGATATCCTCGAGCGCGGCCGAGAATTCGAACTCGCCGCCCTCGATCTCTGACAAGACGGTGAGCAGGCCTTCCCGGATCGCCTCGACATCCTTAGACCCGAGGATGCCGGTGTCGCCAAGCATGGTGGCATGGGCGCGGGAGCCTTCGATGTCCTGCCGCGCGAGGCGCCTGTCGTAGCCGATCGAGGCGTTGATCGCCTCCATGATCGCGCTGGGTCCGGCGGCAAAGCGGCCGCCCCACATCGCGTTGGCGCCGCTCTTGTCGCCCTTGCCCTGGTCCATAGGTTCGTCCCTGCCGATCACGCCCCCCGAAGGAGGTTTCATGCGCATCATTGCCGCCGCGGCTGTCTATCTTGCCGCAACGACCCTTGCAAACGCGCAGGACTGGGATCCCGCCCGCCTCGAGCCGCTTCTCGCGGGCGACATGCGCAAGCTCGCGCTGCACGAGGCGCCGATGGAGACCACCGAGGCCCCCTTCCAGAACGAGGAGGGGCAGGAGATGACCCTCGCCGATCTGGGCGAGGGCTGGCACCTGGTGAACTTCTGGGCGACATGGTGCGCCCCCTGCCGGGTCGAGATGCCGCATCTCGCCGCGCTGGGCGCCGAGATGGGCGGCGAGGGCTTCGACGTCGTCACCATCGCCGTGGGCCGCAACGATCCCGCCGGCATGGCGGCCTTCCTCGAAGAGGCCGGGGCCGAGGCGCTGCCGCGCTACACCGACCCGCGCCAGGGCCTGTCGCGCCAGATGGGCATCCTCGGCCTGCCGGTGACCGTGATCCTCGACCCCGAGGGCCGCGAGGTCGCGCGGCTGCAGGGCGAAGCCGACTGGAACGCGCCGGAGGCGCGGGCGCTGATCGCCGAGATGACCGGCGGCTGAGGCGGCGCTGGGGGGCGCTGCCCCCGGCGGCCTGCGGCCGCTTCCCCCGGGATATTTTCGAAGAGAAGATGAGAGGGGGCCTGGGCCTTCATTTTTGACGTCGCCGCGCGGAGTCTGGGCGGCGGGGGCGCGATCCATGCTCACCGGGTGCTTGGTCACGAGAGTCCCCGCATCCTCGCGAAGGCAAGAGGCCGCGATCTGTCGCGGGCAGCCGGGGGTGCCGGGCGGGGCGGGTCAAGCCAGGGTGGGCGCGGCCTTAGTCACCCGGGCGGCGCGCAGGGGGGGGAGCGGGTCGGGCCCTGCGGAGCCGGGGGCGACGCCGCAGGGCCTGCGGCTCATCGCTTGATCAGGCTCCATTGCATCACCGGCATCGCGGGGCGCCAGCCGGTCAGCCGGCCCACCGGCTCGGCCCGCGCGACGGCGATATGGGCGAGGCTGCCGCCGTACCGGGCGTAGAGCTGCATCAGCGCCGCTTCCGATTCCAGCGTCACGGCATTGGCGACCAGCCGGCCCAGCGGGCGCAGCGCGGCCCAGGCGGCCTCGAAGACGGGCTCCGACAGCCCGCCGCCGATGAAGATCGCATCGGGCGCGGGCAGGGCGTCCAGCGCCTCCGGCGCCTCGCCCTCGACCAGTTCCAGCCGGGGCGTGCCGAGGGCGAGGGCATTGGCGGCGGCCGTGGCGCGGCGGTCGGCGCGCGGCTCGATCCCGATGGCGCGGGCATAGCGCGCCGCGCGCATCCACTCGATCGAGACGGAGCCGGAGCCCGAGCCGATGTCCCAGAGCAGCGCGCCGCGCATCGGCATCAGCTTGGCCAGCGTGGCGGCGCGCACCTCGCGCTTGGTCATCGTGCCGTCGGACTGGAACAGGCTGTCCTCAAGCCCCGGCACGCGCGGGATCAGCGCCGCATCGGGCGCCGCGACGCAGTCGACGGCAAGGGTGTTGAAGGCCGGGACCTGGTGGTCCCAGCGTTCAGCCACGCCGTCGAAGCGCGCCTCCTCCCTGCCGCCCATGTTGGCCAGCACTGTCATCCGGCTTTGGCCGAAGCCGCGCTCGGTCAGGAAGGCGGCGATGCGGGCCGGCGTCTCGGCCCCCGTCGTCAGGATCAGCAGCTGGGCGTCGGGCTGGATGAAGGCGATCATCGTCTCGACCGGGCGGCCATGGACGGTGAGCGTCTCCACGTCGGCAAGGCTCCAGCCCATCCGCACGGCAGCGAGCTGAAAGGCCGAAAGCTGCGGGTGGTAGGTGATCTCGGCCGGCGGAATGGCGCGGCCGATGCGCGCCCCGACCGAGAACCACAAGGGATCGCCCGTCACCAGCACCACGACGCGCCGCCCCTTCAGGCCCTGGATCGTGCCGATCATCGCGTCGAAGGGGCCGGGCCAGGCAACGCGTTCGGCACCGATGCCGCGGGCGAGGTCATGGTGACGCTCTCCGCCGACGATGACCTCGGCAGCCTCGACCACGGCGCGGGTGGCGGGGGTCAGGCCGTCGAGGCCCTCTTCGCCGATGCCGACGATATGCAGCCAGGCGGCGGTTGGGGTCATGCGGGGCCTTTCGCAAGCGCGCCTATGGCGGCGGCGGCCATGGAGGGTCCGCCGCGCCGTCCGCGCAGTGTGATGAAATCGCAGCCGCGCGGATCGGCAGAGAGCTCGGCCTTGCTTTCGGCGGCGCCGACGAAGCCGACCGGAAAGCCGAGGATCAGCGCCGGTTTCGGCCAGCCCTTGTCGAGGCCTTCGAGCAGGTGGAACAGCGCGGTGGGCGCATCGCCTATGGCGACCACGGCACCTTCGAGGCGGTCCTGCCACAGCTCCGTCGCCGCGGCCGAGCGGGTGGTGCCGAGGGCGCGGGCCATGGGCGCCGTCGCCGGATCATTCAGCGTGACGATGACCTCGCTGCGCAGGTCGCGGCGGATCAGCCCGGCGGCGACCATCTCGCAGTCGCAGATCACCGGGGCGCCTGCCGCCAGCGCCCTGCGCCCCGCCTCTACCGCGCCGGGCGAGACGGACAGGCGGTCGGCGATATCGGGCATCCCGCAGGCCTGGATCAGCCGGAGGGCCAGATCGGCGAGGCCGTCCGGAAACCGCTCCAGCCGCGCTTCGCGGCGGACGGCGGCGACGCTCGCCTCGTCGATGGCGGCGGGGTCCTTGAGGTAGGGGCGCATGGGCTTGCGGGGGGTGGGCCGTGGGACGGCCTGCACTTTGGGCCGCGATGTCTCTGCGGCTTGTCTCAGAGCGGCCTCGTGGCCCACGCCGAGGATCCAGGCCTCTTCGGTCTCCACGAGATCCCGCTCTTCTTCGCTCATCTCGGGCGCCGGGTCGAAGAGCGGAGCGAGTTCGTTCTTGCGGTCCATTTCGGCAAGGGCATCGGCCAGGACGCGAACCTGAGCCGCGTCGAGAATCTCGCCCTCTGAGCGTGACGCAGCGACGGCATCCTTGACCAAGGCGGGATAGATTTCCGCAAGCACCAGTGCGGCCTTGGGCGCCTTCAGCCCCGTTTCGAAGGGCCAGACCTTGCAATGCGGCTTCAGCCGCGGGTCCTGCCGGAGGGCCTGAAGGGCCGGCAGCCCCATCAGCACCTGCGATCCGACCGAGCCGTTGTAGAAGAGCTGCCAGACCGACTTTGCGCTGGGCGCCTTGAGATCCGTCAACCGTCTTTGCGGAGGGTAATCCGCGCCGCTGTGGACTGGCTTTTGGGTCGAGACGCCGGGGATGTCGTGGCTTGCCTCCCGGCCCCAGAAGGGGCCGAGCCCGTCGAAAAGTTCGTTCACGCACCCCGCGACCGCGAAGCGGTTGTTGCCGTTGTCGGGCCTGTCCTCGATCTTTTCGTGAAGCCAGGCCCAGAGATCGAGCGCGCTGTCCGAGCCGGTGATCTTTCGGGCCGCTCCCTGCGGATAGCCGAAGGCGAAATCGAAGCAGGCCAGCGTCTTGCGGCCCTGCGCGACTTCCCCGGCAAGAAGCTCCGCCAGGTGGGTCCTGGCCTCGGTCCGGGTGCGGAAATACACCGGCGCCGAGGCGAGGCCGTCGCGCACCACGGCAATCCAGATTGCATTGCCCGAGGGTTTGGCGGGGCTGCGGCTGCCCGCGGCGGACCAGTCCACCACGACATGGGTGTCGAAGAGGCTCATGGTCTCAGCCTGCGCCGCAGCACGGTGTGGCCGAGGGGGCGCCCGGCATGGGGACCGGGCGCAGGAGAGGCGGGCGGTTGCATGCGGGGGCTCAGGCCCTGCGCGCCTCGCGGCGGATGCGCAGCCGATGGCGCAGCGCCGTGCCGCCGGCGACGAGCACGGCCAGCACCAGCGCGGCGACGGCGACGTAATGGGTATGATCGCCCGCCTCGGCGACATGGCCGGGATGGGCCGCGGCGGCGACGGGGGTGAGCGCCGCGAGGGCGAGGGTCAGGATATGGCGCATGGGAACCTCTTGCGGTCTGGCCAGGAGCAGAGAGCGGCAGGGCCGGCGCCGGTGGCGCTATCGAGCGATCCCCGGTGCGGGGCGATCCTCGGGCCGTCGATCTCTCTGGCCGCTGGGGCTTCGTCTGCCGTGATTGATAGGGGCAGGCGGGCGGCGGCGCAAATGCCGCGCGCCGCCCGGCGCGGCGCCCTAGCTTGCGGCGTTCGCGGCGATGACGGCGGCGGTGTCGACGCCCCAAGCCAGCGGGTAGGCGGTGCCGTTCAGCTCGACCGTGCCGCTGCCGCCGGGCGAGAGGCGGAAGACGCGCGTTCCGTAAAGGCCGGTGATCACCGTCTCGCCGCCGACGGTGGCGAGGGTGCCGGTGTCGCCGTCAGAGCAGATCGTCGCGGCATCGCCGCAGGGGGTGAAGCTGTAGGTCTCGACCTCGCCCTCGACCTCTCCGGCCACGGCCGAGATCGGCCCGGCGGTGGGCGAGGGCGCGGAGCCGGGCAGGCCGGCGCAGGCGGACAGCGTGGTCAGCGCGGCAAGGGCCGACAGGACGAGGGGCATGCGGGTCATCGGGGGCCTCCGGCGGATGGTGTCCCGGCACCCTAGCCTCGCCCCGGAGGGGCGGCAAGACAGAGGCCACGGAGGGGCGGCAAGACAGGGGGGCCTAAGGGGCGGCAAGACAGGGGGCCCGAAGGGGCCGCAAGGCTGGGGAGGCGGTGGAGGCCCCGGCCTGCTCAGCGCCGGCCGAAGAGCTTCTCGATATCCGGCAGGTCCAGCGCGATCCAGGTCGGGCGCCCGTGGTTGCACTGGCCGGAGTTCGGCGTCGCCTCCATCTCGCGCAGGAGGGCGTTCATCTCCTCGCCGCGCAGCCGCCGTCCGGCGCGGACGGAGCCGTGGCAGGCCATGCGGCTGAGGATCGCGTCGATCCGCGCCGAAAGGCTGGCATGGCTGCCCTGGTCGGCCAGCTCGTCCAGCACGTCGCGCAGCAGCGGCTTGGCCGAGACCTGGCCCAGCGGCGCGGGCGTGGCGCGCACGGCGACGGCGCCGGGACCGAAAGCCTCGATCTCGAGGCCCAGCCGGGCGAGGTCCTCGGCGGCCTCCAGCAGCACGGCGGCCTCGTCGCCCAGCTCCACGATCTCGGGGATCAGCAGCGCCTGCGAGGGCACGCCCGCTTCGGCTGTCTGCGCCTTGAGCCGCTCGTAGACCAGCCGCTCATGCGCGGCATGGGCATCGACGAGGATCATGCCGCCCTCGGTCTGGGCGACGATGTAGGTCTCGTGCAGTTGCGCGCGGGCGGCGCCCAGCGGCAGGCGCATCAGGTCGGCCTCGGCAGACGGGGCCTCGTCGATCCGGGCCGAGGGCGCGGTCGTCTCGGCAAAGCCGGCGGGCTGCGGCGCGGGCGCCTGCGCGGCGTAGCTTTGCCGCAGCGCTCCCTGCGAGGGGCGGTCCATCTGGTAGATACGCGGGGTCTGCGGCTGCGGCTGGTCCTGCGGCGCCTCGGGCATCGGCGCGCGCATCGCGGCGAAGGCGGCCGAGGCATTGGTGCTGGACGAGCGATGCGTCGCCCCGGCCAGCGCCTGCCGCAGCCCGGTGACGATCAGCGATCGGACCGAGGCCGGATCGCGGAACCGCACCTCGGCCTTGGCGGGATGCACGTTCACATCCACCCGCGCCGGATCGCAGGTCACGAAGAGCGCGGCGGCGGGATGGCGCCCGGCATGCATCAGGTCGGAATAGCCGGCCTTCAGCGCGCCGGTCAGCAGCTTGTCCCGCACCGGGCGGCCGTTGACGAAGACGAACTGCTGCACCGCCGCGCCGCGCGAATAGGTCGGCAGGGCGGCGAGGCCGGTCAGGACATGCCCCTCGCGCTCGGCCTCGAGCGGGATCGCATTGTCGGTGAACTCCGCCCCGAGGATCGCGCGCAGCCGGGCTTCCAGCGGCGCCTGCCCCTCGCCGCGCTCGGGGTCGAGACGCAGGATCACGCGCCCGCTCTCGTCGTCGCGCAGGGTAAAGCCGACGCGCGGCTCGGCCATGGCGATGCGGCGCAGCGTGTCGGCGACGGCCTGCGCCTCGGCCCTGTCGGTGCGCAGGAACTTCAGCCGCGCGGGAGTGGCGTAGAAGAGGTCGCGCAGCTCGACCACCGTGCCGCAGTCGAGCGCGGCGGGCGCGCAGCCCTCGGCCCGGCCGCCGGACATGCCGATGCGCGCGCCCTCCGCGCCCTCGACCCGGCTGGTCACGCTCAGCCGTCCGACGGCGCCGAGAGAGGCCAGCGCCTCGCCCCGGAAGCCGAAGCTGCGAATGTTCAGAAGGTCGGTGCCATCGATCTTCGAGGTCGCGTGCCGCGCGAGGGCGAGGGGCAGCTGCGCCTCGGGGATGCCGCAGCCGTCGTCGGTCACCCGGATCAGGCTGCGCCCGCCATGGGCGATCACCACTTCGATCCGGCGCGCGCCGGCATCGACGGCATTCTCGACCAGTTCCTTCACCGCCGAGGCGGGGCGTTCGACCACCTCGCCGGCGGCGATGCGGTTGATCGCCGCCTCGTCCAGCTGGCGGATCGCGGCAGGGGATGCTGATATGTTGCGGTCGAGCGCTGTCATGCCACCAGTGCTAGCATGGCGCGGGGCCACCGCGAAAGGGGTGGCGCGCCGGCCCGCATACCTGCGGACCGGCGCGCGAGGGCCTCAGTAGCTCATGCCCGCGCCGAAGGCATAGAGCGGCGCGCGGCTGTCGTAGGGCAGGTCCGGGGCCTGCGCCTCGACCGCCGCCATGGAGGCGGGAAGCTCGAAGGGCAGGCTGCCCTCGGGCGCGACCGCGCCGGTCAGCACCTGCATCAGCGCCTCGTCCGACTGGCCGAAATTGGCCATCAGGGCCGCGGCCTCCTGCACGTCGGCCAGCACCGCGGGGCGGTTCATCGTGACGGTCATCACCGCCGGCACCCCGGCCTCCTGCGCCTCGAGATAGGCGTCGTAGCCCGCGTCGCCCGGCACGAAGTTCAGCCGCCCCTCCTGCTGGATGGAGCCGAAGAAGAAATCGGCATGGGGATGCTCATAGGGCGCATCGGCGCGGATCAGCGCGAGATCGGCCTGCGCGAGGTCATCGACCACGGTAAAGCCCGCCGCCTCGGCCACGCCGGCGTCGATGCCGTGCAGCCAGACGCTGCGCTGCGCGGGATCGAGCGGCAGGGTGCCGTCGTTCTTCAAAAGGACGGTGCTGCGCGCCTGCGCATCGAGGCCGGCTTCGGTGAACTCGTCGCTCCCGACGATCTGCGCGGCCTGCGCCGGGGCGACGAAGGGCGCCTCGAAGAGGCCCAGCGCGAACTTCTGGCCAAGGATGCGGGTCACCGATTCGTCGATGCGGCTTTCCTCGATCTTGCCTTGCGCCACCGCCTGCACCAGCAGCGCGCTGTCCGAGACGCCGCCAAACTGGTCGACGCCGGCTTCCACGGCCTTGGCGTAGCGGTCGACGGGGGCCATCTCCTCGACCCCCCAGGGGATGCCGAAGTCGCCGTCGATGCGCGGGCTCTCGCCCTCGGGCCAGCCGGTCAGGCAGGTGCCGCGGCAGTCGCGGGTGATCAGCCAGTCGGTCAGGATCACGCCGTCGAAGCGGTGCCGGCCGCGCAGCAGGTCGGTCAGAAGCTGGGCATTGTAGCCCGCCGCCACCTCTTCCAGCGGCTGGCCGTTCACCGTCAGCCCCTCGAGGATCGAGTAGGTGGGCATGACCGCGCCGACATGCGCCTCGAAGGCCCCTTCGAAGGGAATGACGTGCAGGCCGAGGTTGTCGCCGGTGAACTGGGCGGTGCGGGCATAGGCATTGTGGCTGTCGAAGCCCTCGGGCGCGGCGCCGTAGCCGACCCAGTGCTTGACGGTGGTGATGACGCTGCCCTCGTCCAGCCCGCCTTCGCCGTTTTGGAAGCCGGCGACATAGGCCTTCACCATGGCGCGGGCGCGCTGCGGGTCCTCGCCGAAGGTGCCGTTCACCCGGCTCCAGCGCGGCTCGGTCGCGAGGTCGGCCTGCGGCGAGAGGGCCTGGTGGATGCCGACGGCGCGGTATTCCTGCCGCGCCATGTCGGCGAAGGCCCGCGTCAGCGCCGGATCGTCCAGCGCGGCAAGGCCGGTCGTTTCCGGCCACTGGCTGAAGCTGCCGGGCGCGACGCTGGCGCCTTCGGTATATTGAAAGGCATTGCGTGGATCGGTGCTGATCGTCGCCGGGATGCCAAGGCGCGTGCCTTCCGCGATCTCCTGCAGCGCGTTGTTCTGCTCGGCCAGATGCGCGGCCTCGCCGGCGAGGCGGGTGATGAAGGTATTGACCTTGTCACCCTCGATGAGCGCGCGCGCGGCCTCCAGATCGTAGCTCTGGCCGCTGTCGGTGCCGCTCTCGTCGGATTGCGCCGGGGCGGTGCCATGCATCATCACGCCGGCCTTCTCCTCCAGCGTCATGCGCGACAGAAGGTCGGCCACGCGCTGGTCGTCGGGCAGGCGCCAGTCCTCGTAGGGGGTCAGATCGCCGCTGCGGTCGAGGTCGCGGAAGGTCAGGCCGTCGACCTCGATGGGCAAGGCGCCGCGCGTCTCGATCTGCGGCTGCCTGGGCGTGGTCTGGGCCCAGGCCGCGCCTGCCAGCGGCAGGCAAATGGCCAGCGTGATGATACGGCCTGTCGTCATGATCGTCCTCCCTCGCGACCGTTGGATCGGGCCGCGAGGGAGAGGGTTCCGCATGTCCGGCGGCGGTGCAAGGGGCCTTGCGCCCCCCGGCCCGCTGCCGCGAGGGCGGCCCCGGTCACGGCTGCGCGAGGGGGCGCAGGGTGCCGGGGCGGACCGGCTACTCGGTCGTCTGGCTCGCGCCGGTCTCCGGCGCGGCGGCGGGCGGCTCGGGCAGGACGCTGGGCAGATCGGCGGCCTCGTGATCGGCCCCCTCCAGCCCCTCGGGCTGGCCGACGACGACGGTATGCAGCGCCTCGGGGTCCAGGAGTTCGGCCGCGACGCGGTTCACGTCCTCAAGCGTTACCGCCTCGATGTAGGAATTGCGGTCGAGGACGTAGCTCGGCGGCAGGTCGATCATCTGCAGGCCGACGAGGATCGAGGCGATCTGCCCGTTCCCGTCGAAGCGCAGCGGGTATTCGCCCGTGATGTAGGTCTTGGCCTGGTCGAGCTCTTCCTCCGTCACGCCGTTCTCGGCAATGTCGGCCCATTCGGCCTTCGTGACCTCCAGCGCCTCGGCGATGGTGGCATTGCCCGAAGCGACGGAGCCGAGCCAGAGCTCGGAATACTCGGTGTCGCTGAGGAAGGTGCTGATGCCGTAGGTCAGCCCGCGCTTCTCGCGCACCTCGTCCATCAGCCGGCTTTCGAAGCCGCCGCCGCCGAGGATGTGGTTCAGCACGTAGGCAGCGAAGAAGTCGTCGTCGTCGCGCGCGATGCCCGGCTGACCGAAAAGCGCGACCGACTGCGGCGAGGGGAAATCGACGACCGTCGTGCCGCCGTCGAGCGCGTAATCCGCGGCCTCGGGCAGAGCGGGCCCCTCCTGCGGCAGGTCGCCCAGCAGGTCGTCCAGCAGCGTGCCCAGCGCCTCGGGCGTGATATCGCCCACGGCGCCGACATGGATGCGGTCCCGCACCATCGCGGCCTCATGCGCCGCATGAAGGTCCGCGCGGCTCAGGGAGGCGACGCTCTCTTCGGTGCCCGACAGCGGGCGGCCGATGGGGTGACCCGGATAGGCCTCCTCGAACCAGGTCCGGCCGGAGATGCGCTGCGGGTTCACCGCATCGGCCTGGATCCCGGCCTGCACCTGCGCGCGCACCCGCTCCACGGCGGTCTCGTTGAACGCGGGATCGATCAGCGCCTGCCGCAGCAGATCCATCGCCTCGCCCCGGTTCTCGGTCAGCACCTGGGCCGAGACGCTGACGGTATCGGTGCCGGCGTCGAAGCCGAACTGCGCCGCCAGCCCCTCGCGCGTGGTCTGGAAGGCCCGCGCGTCCATATCGCCCGAGCCTTCCTCGAGAAGGCCCATCATCAGGTTGGTGGCGCCCTCCTTACCCTCGGGGTCCAGCACCGCGCCGCCGTCGAAGCGGATCTCCAGCGCGGTGAAGGGCAGGGAATGCTCCTCGACGAGCCAGGCCTCGATCCCGCCGGGAGAGGTGACTTCCTGGATGTCGATGGCGCTTTCTACGCCCTCCTGCGCGGCGGCGGGCAGGGCTGTGCTGCCCTTCAGCGCGAGCGCGCAGGCGGCGGGGCGGATGATCGTGCGGATCATTGCAGATCCTCCTCTCGGTCGGCGACGACGCACATCGTCACGCTCTGGTCGCGGTTCAGGACGGATCGCGCGGCCTCCATGATGTCCTCCGCGGTCACGGCGCCCAGCACCTCGGGCCAGGCCTCGACGTCCTCGACCGTCAGGCCGCTGGTCAGGGCGGCGCCGTAGCTGCGGGCGCGGCCGAAGGCATCGTCGTCGGCATAGATCTCGCTCGCCTGGACCTGGGTGCGGATCCGCTCGAGCTGGGTCTCGTCGACCCCCTCTTCGAGGAAGCGGCGCAGCGAGGCGTCCATCGCATCCTCGGCCTCCTGCAGGCTCACGCCCTCGGCCGGGGTCACGTAGAGCGAGAAGGTCGTCGGGTCGAGGGAGATGCCGCCATAGCCGGCACCGGCGAAAAGCGCGATGTCGCTTTCGAAGGTCAGATCCTCGCTCAGCACGCTGGTAAAGGAGGACCCGCCGAGGATCTGCGCGAGGTAGGTCAGGGCGGCGGCCTCTTCCTGCGCGCCGCTGTCACGCTCTGGCGCGAGGTAGCTGCGGATCAGATAGGGCCGCGCGACGCGCTCGTCCTCGTAGGTCAGGCGCCGCTCGGCGCGCTGCGGCGGCTCCTGCGGGCGCACGCGCTCGGGCAGGTCGGGCTCTGCCGCGATCGGGCCGTAGTACTCCTGCGCGAGGTCGAGCACGGCCTCGGGCGTGACATCGCCGGCGACGATCAGCACCGCGTCATTGGGGCTGTAATAGGTGCGATACCAGTCCAGCGCATCCTCGCGGCTGAGCTCCTCCATCTCGTGGCGCCAGCCGATGATGGGGGTGCCGTAGCGGCTGGCGATGAACTGGGCGGCGCGCATCTGCTCGCCCGCGAGGGCGCCGGGGTTGCTGTCGGTGCGCTGGCTGCGTTCCTCGAGGATCACCTGCCGCTCGGTATCGACCTCCTCCTGCGTGAGCTGGAGGTTGCGCATCCGGTCGGCCTCCATCTCCATCATCAGGGGCAGGCGGTCGGCTGCGACGCGCTGGTAATAGGCCGTCTGGTCGTATGAGGTGAAGGCGTTGTCGGTGCCGCCATTCTCGGCGACGGTGCGGCTGAACTCGCCCGACTCGAGCTCGTCCGTCGCCTTGAACATCAGGTGTTCGAGGAAGTGCGCGACCCCGGACAGGCCCGGCACCTCGTCGGCGGAGCCGGCCTTGTAATAGACCATATGGGCCACGACCGGGGCGCGATGATCCTCGATCACCACGACCTCCATCCCGTTGTCGAGGTCGTAGGCGGTGACGTCGCCGGTTTCCGCCATGCCCGCGGCGGGCAGGGCGAGAAGCGGCAGGGCGATCGAAAGGCGCCTCGCGGCGGGCAGGGCGGGCAGGCGGAGCATCGGGTTCTCCCTTGGCGATTCCGCGCGAAGCCTAGTCCCGGCGGCTGGCCCCGGCCAGCCATGGGCACGCGAAGGTGAAGCGCGGTGGGGCGAGGGATAGCGGCGCCGATCCCGGCGGGCCTGCCGGCTGGCCCGTAAGGGAGAGGCCATCGGCCGCCCCCTTACGAAGTCTCGTTTTACTGCTGCAGCACCGCCGAGAGGTTCTCGCGCGCCTCGTCGCTCAGCCAGCCGGACCATTCGTCCTGATAGGTGGTCAGGAAGTGCACCGCGCCCTCTTCGCCCGAGGCCGAATTCTCGTCCATCCAGCTGAGGATCGCGTTCATCGTGTCCGTCTGGAAGGTCATCTGCGACAGGAAGTCGACGAGTTCGGGATGATCCTCGGCGAAGTCGGTCGTCACCGCCGTCAGCACCGGCGCGGGCGGGAAGGAGGTGCGGCCGACATCGCCCGCGTCGGGGTTCTGCGCCGCCTCGTGCGCCTCCTGATCGTACTCTCCCATGTCGACCTGGACCATGTCGTAGCGGCCGATCACGGAGGTCGGGGCCCAGTAGTAGCCGAACCAGGGCTCCTCGTTCTCGAAGGCCGCGGCGATGGAGGAGGCGAGCGTCTCGCCCGAGCCGTGGTTGAAGATCTCGATGCCCGCATCCTCGACCCCGAAGGCCGGCAGCAGGTTGTCGTTGAAGACGCGGCAGCCCCAGCCCTCGGGGCAGTTGTGGAACCGCCCGCCGACCCAGTCCGGATGGGCCAGGATGCCGTCGATGGTGGTCAGCTCGGGGTGCTCCTCGGCGAGGTATCCCGGGATCCACCAGGCGTCGATGCCGCCCGGCTCGAGCACGGGGCCAAGCTCCTCGATCGTGCCGGCCGCCCTCATCTCCTGGTAGATCTGGCCGGTGGCATTGCTCCAGAGCTCGGTGATGATGTCAGGCTCGCCGTTCTCGGAGACCGAGGTCATCGCCGGCACCGTGTCCGAGGGGACGGTCGAGACGGTGCAGCCGTAGCCCTGCGTCATGATGAAGGAGGCGACGTTGGTCACAACCGAGGCCGAGGCCCAGTTCATCTCGGTGATCGACACCTCGCCGCAGTCGCCGTCCTGGGCGAAGGCAGGGGCGGCGAGAAGGGTCAGTGCGGAGGAAAGGAGTAGCTTGTTCATGGATCCCCTGTCGGTTCGTTGTTCCCCGGACCGAGCGCGCGTCGCCGGTCCTTGTGGGCCGGCCACCCCCCGCCTCGTCCCGGACAAGGATCCGTTGCGCGCAGAGCGTCTGGCCGGACGATCAAGGCCGTGAGCCTAGCAACAAAGGCCCCAGTTTGCGAGCGCTGCGGCGGGTGACACCGGGGCACGGGCCGCGCCGGCCCCGCCCGGCGCAGGGCGGGGCCTAGTGGGGCCGTAGGGTCTAGCCCTGCTTCCCGCGAAGGAAGGCCACCGTCTCGGCCAGCACCTCGGGTATGTCGCGCATCGTCACGCCAAGGCTGCGCTGGCGGGTGAAGTCGAAGCGGGTCGGCGCCTCGATCTCGCCCTCGGGCGGCAGGGGCTGGGGCGCGTCGGGAAGCAGGCGCCCGAGCTCGGCGTAGAAATCGGCGACGGGCCAGCTGTCGCGGACGGCGAAGTAGCGACCGCGCGCCTCGGGCTGTTCGTAGCCGGCGAGGAAGAGTTTCGCCACGTCGCCGACATGGGCCGCCGAGATCGAGCCGGTGGGGATGCGCTCGTGCTGCGGACGCCCCTCGATCATGCCGCGCACGAGGCCGAGGCTCTCGTTGCCCTGCAGGTGCGGGAGCACCGGGCCCAGCATCATCGTCGGCAGGAAGATGCACAGCCGCATGCCGGCCTCGTCGCACAGCGCCTGCGCCATCTCTTCCATGTAAATCTTCTCGGCCGAGGTATACTTGCCCGCCGCCATCTGCTGCTCGCCCGAGGAGACGGCATTGTCCTCGGTCTTCACCTCCACCGGCTCCGGCGGGTTGGTCGAGGAGGTCGAGGAGCACAGGAGCACCGTGCCCACGCCCTGCCGCGCCGCTGCCTGCAGCACCGTGCGGCAGCCATCGACCACCGGGGCGACGATCTCGTCCCAGCCGCGCTGGCGGTCGAGCTGCGTGGCGGGGGTGCCGTCGGCGGCCTTGTAGATCGGCGGGAAGCAGGCGACGAAGATGGCGTCGGCGCCTTCGCAGGCGGCATCGAAGCTGGCCGGGTCGCTGGTATCGGCGGAGACGAGCGTCAGCCGCTCTTTCGCGCCGGGCAGGGACATCAGACTGTCGCGCTTGGCGGTGTCGGTGGCGTCGCGCAGCGTGCCGCGGACGGTATAGCCGCGGGCGAGGGCCTCGGCGGTGATGGTCGATCCGACGAGGCCGCTGGCCCCGGCAACGGTAAGAAGGGTCATGCCGGTCCTTTCAAATCTGTCCCGGCCTGCAGCGGCCGGGTCCCGTCAGCTATGGCGCCGGTCGCGCTTGTCCAGCCGGGACAGGGTGCGGCGCGAGGCCGGCGTCAGGGCCCGGAGACCGCCAGGCCGAGCGAGTGTGCCGCCTCGCGCATCACCGCCGCGAGACGCTCGCTCCCCGTCGCGGGGGCCTGGTCATCCGGGAACAGCAGGCCGATGCCGCGATGTGCCTCCGGCATGGTCAGCGGCTTCACGGCCACCTCGCTGCGGTGGATCGCCTGGCGCCGGGCGAAGAGGTCGGGCAGCACCGCGACGCCGGCGCCGGTGGCTGCCATGAGCAGGATGGAATCGAGGCTCGTCCCCTCGTAGTCACCCGAGACGATGCCGCCGCTCGCCGCGGCGAGGCCGTAGACGATGCGCGCCAGCCGGTGCCCGGTGTCCAGCGTCAGCAGCCGCTGACCGCCCAGATCGCCCGCCTGGGCCCGGCCCAGCGCGGCGACGGGATGGTCGCGGGCCACCGCCACCCAGAGGGTCTCGGTGAAGAGGGGGAACTGCCGGGTGTTGGGGTGATCCTCTGGCGTCGAGATGATCGCGTCGAAGCGACCGTTGCGGATGACCTCGTCGAGGCTGAGGGTGTTCTCCTCGCGCACGAGGACCCGCAGATCCGGCTGCTCGCGGTGCAGCGATTGCATCACCTGCGGCAGCAGATAGGGCCCGATCGAGGGCAGGACGCCCAGCCGCAGCCTGCCGCCGAAGGGCAGGACCGAGGTCATGGCCCCGCGAAGGGTCTCGACCTCGGCCAGGATGCGCCTTGCGCGGCGGACGCAGTCCAGGCCCTTGGCCGTCGCCTGCGCGCCGCCGCGACCGCGCTTGAACAGGCGCTGCCCGAAGGCCGCCTCGACCGCCGCGATCTGGCTCGAGAGGCTGGGCTGGCTGACGTTCAGCATCTCCGCCGCGAGGCTGAAGCTGCCCAGCTGATGGACCGCGACGATGTATTCGAGCTGGCGTAGCGTCGGCCTCATCCATAGCCCCAAGCTATCCATGGCGGTGCTAGAAAGTATTTAAGCTATGGCGTGCGCTGCGGCAATCGGGGGTGGACCCGATAGGAGAGCCCCCATGTCCGCCGCCCTCGACACGCTTGCCGGCACCCTGATGGTGCCCACGATCCTGTTCTTCGTGCTCGGCCTTCTGGCCGCGTTCCTGCGCAGCGACCTGTCGATCCCGGAGGGCGCGGCGAAAATCATGTCGATCTACCTGCTGCTGGCGATCGGGTTCAAAGGTGGGCACAGCCTGTCCGAGCACGGTCTTGGCCCCGCGGTGCTGCTGGCGATCCTCGCCGGGCTGCTGCTGTCCTTCCTGATCCCCTTCCTCGCCTTCGTGCTGCTGCGCCTGATGACCCGGCTGGACGCGGTGAACGCCGCGGCGGTGGCGTGGCACTACGGGTCGATCTCGATCGTGACCTTCGTGGCCGCGAGCAGCTTGCTGTCGCTGTCGGGCATCGCCTTCGACGGCTACATGGTGGCGGTGGCGGCCAGCATGGAGGTGCCGGCGATCCTCTCGGCGCTGTGGATCGCCGCCCGGCAGCCCGGGCGCGGCACCGTCGGAAAGGTCCCGGCCCGCGCGCTTTTCGCCAATGGCTCGATCGTGCTGCTTGCGGGGGCCTTCGTGATCGGGGCCGTCACCCGTGACGAGGGGATGGAGATGATCGCCCCCTTCGTCGTCACGCCCTTCCTCGGCATCCTGTGCCTGTTCCTGCTGGACATGGGCCTCTCGGCGGGCTGGAGCCTGTCTGCCAATCGTCACCTGCTGACGCCGGGCCTGTTCTGCTTCGGGCTGGTGATGCCGCTTGCCGGCGCGATGCTGGGCTGGGCGCTGGGCACCGCCATCGGGCTGCAGGTGGGCAGCCTGTTCTTGCTGATGGTGCTGGCGGCCTCCGCCTCCTACATCGCGGTGCCTGCCGCCATGCGGATCGCGCTGCCGAAGGCGGAGGCGGGGATTTCCCTTACGCTGTCGCTGGGCGTGACCTTCCCTTTCAACATCACCCTCGGCCTTCCGCTTTACCTCTGGCTGGCCGGCGGCGCCCCGTGAGGCGGACCGCCCTCAGCGTCGCGACGGGTAGAGGCGCCGGTTCGTCTCGTCGGCATAGCGCCGCAGGCAGTAGTGCTCGTTCAGCGTGCCAAGCACGGTCATGTCGCTTCCGACCACGGCCATGGTGTCGGCCTCGTTGCGGGCGAAGGTATTGATCGCATCGCGCACGGTCTGCTCGGGGCGCAGCCAGGCCGAGGTGTAGCGGGCGACGCTGGAGACCCGCTCCTTGGGGTCGAGCTCGTCCCAGTGCAGGTCGGTCATCTGGCACATGCCGGCATAGCTGTCGGTCTCGTCGAGGATCGGCACCGCCTTGGTCGAGCCCAGCGGAAAGCGCCGCCGCGCCTCGGCGATGGTGGTCGTGGTGGTGATCGTGCTCGAGGTGCGCCGCATCAGCCGCCCGACGGTCAGATCGCGGATCCAGCCCACGTCTGTGGCCGAGCGGATCGTCTCGCCGCGCAGATGGAAGCGCCAGGTCGAGAAGCTGAAGCCGAAGAACTGGCGCACGATGGAGGTCGAGAGCAGCGCCGAGAACAGCACCGCCAGCGCCAGCGGCAGGCTTTGCGTCATTTCGAGCGCGAGAAAGCTCATCGCCAGCGGCGCGCCGATGATCGAGGTGGCCAGCGCGCACATGCCCACGACGGCGAAGACGACGATGGGGATCTGCAGGCCGAAGGCCAGCATCCAGCCGATGGCGAAGGCCTTGCCGAGGATCGCGCCCAGCAGCAGCGAGGCGAAGAAAAGCCCGCCGCGAAACCCCGAGCCGAGCGAGACGATCGAGGCGAGGGTCTTGAGGGCGAAGAGGCCCAGCAGCGCCCAGAGCGTCATGTCCGTTTCGATCACCAGGCGCATCGCGCCGTGTCCCGAGGACAGGACCTGCGACGAGACCAGCGCCAGCAGCCCCACGGCGAGGCCGCCGATCATCGGCTGTGTCCAGCCGGGGATCGGGCTCTTGCCGAACAAGCGCTCCATCAGCGCGACGGAGCGCATGATGCCGATGCCGACGCCGGCGGCCAGCACTGTCAGAAGCGCGATGGGCAGGTAGCCCTCGCCCGGGATCTGCCCGGCGAAGAACAGGCTGGGGCCATGGCTGTCGGTCACCAGCCGGGTCACCGCGGTGGCCGCGATCGAGGCGGCCAGCACCGGCAGCAGCGCCGCCACAGTATAGGTCGCCAGCACCAGCTCGAAGGCGTAGAAGGCGCCCGCCAGCGGCGCGTCGAAGGCCGCGGCGATGGCGCCCCCGGCCCCGGCGGCGACAAGCTGGCGCAGGTCCTCGCGCCGCAGGCGCAGCCGCTGCCCCAGCCAGGAGGCGCCGCCCGAGGCGATCTGCGTATAGGCCGCCTCCATCCCGACCGAGCCGCCGAAGCCGCTGGACAGGAGGGTCTGCGCGCTGATGTAGAGGCTGCCGGGCACGCCGACCTTGCCGCCGCCGACGGCATTGGCCTCGATCGGGTCGGCGACACGGCGGAACCAGCGCCGCCCGACAAGGTAGCTCAGCCCCACGAGAAGGCCGCCCGCGACCGGTCCGGCGAAGGCGCGCAGCGGGTCGATCCCCTCCGCGCCGCTGACCGGCACCGCCGCGCCGAAGATCCAAAGGCCCATCAGCTGGATCAGCCCCTGCATCGCGACCACCGCCAGCCCCGAGAGGATGCCGACGAGGGCCGCGAGGCCGGTATAGGCGATCTCGTTGCGCCGGATCAGCGTGCGCAGCCGGAACGGCGCAACGAGGCGTCGCAGGACCGATCGCCTGCCGGAGGAGCGCAAGCGAGCGGGCACTCTTCCCATCAGCCCCGTGTATAGGCCTGGTAAAGGTCGTTCACCCGCGCGGTCATCGGGCCGGGCTTGCCGGTGCCGATGGGGCGGCCGTCGATGCTGGCCACGGGGGTGATGCCGCCAAGCGTGCCGGTCACGAAGGCCTCGTCGGCCGAGTAGACCTCGGACAGGGTGAAGGGCGCCTCACGCACCGTGTATCCGGCATCCTTCCACACCTTCATGGCTTTCTTGCGGGTGATGCCGTTGAAACAGGTCATCCCGTCCGAGGTCCAGAGCTCTTCGCCCCGGATGACGAAGAAGTTCGTCGAATTGCACGAGGCGACGAAGCCGCGGTCGTCCAGCATCAGCGCCTCGTCCGCGCCCATGTTGATCGCCTGGATCAGCGCCTGGATGAAGTTCAGCCGGCTGTGCGAGTTCAGGCGCAGGTCGAAGACATCCGGCGTCGAGCAGCGGATGGTCGAGGTCATCAGCTTGAGGCCGCGTTCCTTCAGCTCGGCATTGGGCTGCTTCCATTCGGCGACGATGACGATCGTCGCGCCGCCGACGATGAAACGCGGATCCTGGTTCGGCGTCGACTTGCGCCCGCGCGAGATCATGATGCGGATGTGGACGCCGTCTTCCATTCCGTTGTGGCGCAGACACTTCCAGATTTCCTCGACGATGCCGGCCTTATCGTACCCGATGTCGAGCTGGATCGAGCGCGCGCCTTCGAACATGCGGTCGATGTGCTCGTCCACGGCCAGAAGCTTGCCGTCGATCAGGCGGATGCCTTCCCAGACGCCGTCGCCAAGCACGAAGCCCGCGTCGAAGATCGAGACCTTGGCCTCGTCGCGGGCAAAGAATTCGCCATCGACGTAGATCTCCACGCCGTCGTTGCGCGGGTCTTTCGCGTAGCTCTGGGAGGACGAGCTGCTGAGGGGTGTCATGGTGCTACCTTGGGTTTGGTCGGTCAGAATGCGAATTCGCCGAAGCGGCGCAGGAAGTCCTGCGTGCGCGGCTTGCTGGGCGTCTTGAGAACCTCGTCGGGGGTGCCGACCTCGTGGAAGACGCCGTCGGCGAGGAAGATCACCTTGGTGGCGAAGTGGTAGGCGAAGCCCAGCTCGTGGGTGACGAGAAGCATGGTGCGCTTCTCTTCGGCCAGCTGCTTGATGACGCGCAGCACCTCGCCCACCAGTTCCGGATCGAGCGAGGAGGTCGGCTCGTCGAAGAGCAGGATTTCGGGCTGCATCGACAGCGCGCGGGCGATGGCGACGCGCTGCTGCTGGCCGCCCGACAGGCGCCCGGGCCAGGCCGAATGCTTGTCCGTGAGACCGACCTTGGCAAGCTCGGCCTCGGCGATGCGGCGCGCCTCGGGCTTCGGCAGGCCCTTCACCGTCACCAGCCCCTCCATGACGTTGTCGAGAACGCTCATGTGGGGAAAGAGGTTGAACTGCTGGAACACCATGCCCAGCCGTTCGCGCACCTGGCACAGCTGCTTCTCGGGGTAGGTGACGGTGCCCTTCCGCTCGAGGCCGATGCGCGTGCCGTCGAGCCGGATCTCGCCCTCGCTCAGCACCTCCATGAAGTTCAGGCAGCGCAGGAAGGTGGATTTGCCCGAGCCCGAGCCGCCGATGATCGCGACGCGCTCGCCCGGCTCGACGGTGAAGTCGATGCCCTTGAGCACGTGGTGATCGCCGAAGCGCTTGTGCAGGCCCCTGACGTCCAGGATGGGATGTGCGGTCATTTGTGGGGTCCTTTCCGGGTCAGTTCGACCGCGCCAGGTGCTTTTCGAGGCGCCCGGCAAGGAAGGTGCCGGGGTAGATCAGCACGAAGTAGATGAAGGCCACCGCCGTCAGGATCTCGAAGGGGCGGTAGTAGGTCGAGGACAGCAGCCGGCCCTGGTACATCAGCTCGTGCACCGAGATCACCGAGGCCAGCGAGGACATCTTGGCGACCTCGATGGTGCGGTTGGTGAAGGCCGGCAGCATCCGCTTGACCACCTGCGGCAGGATCACCCGGCGCATCGCCTGCGCCCGGCTCATGCCGATGGCCAGCGCGCCTTCCATCTGCCCGCGGTGGATCGACCGGATGCCGCCGCGAAAGATCTCGGAGGCATAGGCCGAGGTGTTCAGCACCAGCGCCAGCAAGGCGGCGGCATAGGGGCTGAGCTGGAGGCCGACGAGGATCGGGAAGGCGTAGAAGAACCAGATCAGCTGGATCAGCACCGGCGTGTCGCGGAACAGCTCCACGTAGACGAGGCTGACGCCGCGCAGCCAGCCGCTGCGCGCGAGCCGCGCCTGCGCCAGGAGAAAGCCGCCGGCCAGCCCGATGAGGATGGAGGGGATCCAGATCTCGATGGTGACCAATAGCCCGCGCAGCAGGACGATCCAGTTGTCGGTGACGATGCTGAAGTCGGGGACGTAGTTCATCCGGGCCTCCTCACTGGTAGGCCGTGAGCCGGGCTTCGGCGAGGCGGGCCAGCTGGCTCGCCGTGACCAGAAGCACGAGGTACATCAAGGCGATGGTCGTATAGACCTCGAGCGGGCGGAAGGTCTCGGCGTTCACCATCATCGCCTGGTAGAGCAGGTCGGCATAGGCCAGCGTCGAGGCCAGCGCCGTCGTCTTCAGCAGCTCGAAGCTGCGCTCGATGAAGGGCGGCACCATGCGCGAGATCGCCTGCGGCACGATCACCCGGCGCATCAGCGCGGCATGGGTCATGCCGAGCGCGCGCCCGCCTTCCCATTGCCCGCGCTCGATCGAGACGATGCCGCCCCGGAACACCTCGGCATAGAAGGCGCCGGACTGCGTCGAAAGCGCGAGGACGGCGGCGGCATAGGGATCGAGGCTGACGGCCAGCATCACCGGCAGCGCGTAGAAGAACCAGAAGAAGTGAACGATCGGCGGCGTGTTGCGGTAGAACTCGATGAAGACCAGCGCCGGGACGCTCAGCCAGCGGCGCGGCGAGAGGCGCATCATCGCGAGGACGAGCCCGACGAGGACGCCCAGCACGATCGAGACGGCCGCGATCTTGACGGTATTGAGCAGCCCCAGCGCGAGCATGTCGAAACGCTCGAGCACCGGGCCGAAGTCCCAGGAATACTCCATGCGGCGGCTTTCGTTGGATCAGGGGAGGGGCGCGGACCGGGCGGCGGGCGGCCGGTCCGCGCGGGGCCTTACCAGTCTTCCTTGACGAGGCCCGGGATGGTGCTGGCGTCGATGTCCTTGGTCGCAAGGTAGGCATCGAAGAGCTCGTCCGGCACGCCAGCGTCGTAAAGCTCGGCGAAGGTGGTGTTCACCCAGTCGAGGAACTCGGTGCTGTCCTCCTGGCGCATGCCGGCCGAGGTGGCGACGGGTTCGACCGGCTCGGGCAGGATCACCTCGCCGATCTGCAGCCGCGCGTATTGCACGACGAGCGCGGGGTGGAACTGCACCACCGCGTCGATGCGGCCGGCGGCGAAGGCGGCGATCGCCTCGTCGTTCGAGGCGAAGCGGCTGATCTGCGCCTCGTCCATCATCTCGGTGACGTTGCGGTCCAGCGAGGTGCCGAGCGTGACGCCGATCCGCGTCTCGGGCGTGTCGAGGGCATCCCAGCTCGTGACATCGGTCCCCTCCTGCACCAGCGCGCCCATGGCGTAGTAGAACAGCGGGTTTTCCGGGAAATCGAGCGCCTGGCGGCGCTCCTCGGTCGGGTCGAGCACGAACATGATGTCGAACTGGTTGGCCTGAAGGCCCGCCACCGCATTGGCCCAGGAGGTCTCGACGGGCACCATCTGAACGCCCAGATCCTCGGCCATGCGGCTGCCCATGGCCACGCCGACGCCGGTCCATTCCTCGGACATCGGGTCCTTGTAGAACCAGGGCTCGGCAGCGGCGACGCCGATGCGCAGCTCGCCCGAATCCATCACCTGCGCCATGGTGCCGCCGTCCTGCGCGCGGGCCATGGGGGCGAGGGCCATCGCGGCGGTGGCCGCGAGGATGAGGGTCCGTCTTTTCATGTCATTCTCCTGTTGGTTTCCGCCTTCTCCGCCTCGATCGAGGCGACGAAGGCCATCGTCTTGCCCAGCCCGCGGCGCATGTGGTCGCGGATCTCGTCCTTCATCTGCTCGCAGCTGTCGCCAAGGGCGAGGCGGACGTAGTCGTCGTGGCTTTCGCGCTTGGGGCCCATGATGCCGTGGGCGCGGTGATGCGCGGCCCAATACAGCTGCAGCCGGGCACGGATGGCGCCCCAGCTCGTAAGCAGAATGCCGTTGGCGCAGGTCTCGTAGGCCAGGCCGTGCAGGTCGAGCTCGGCGTCGATGGAGCGGATGTCGTCGCCCGCGTCGATCGCCGACAGGAGGGCGTGGTGCCGCGCCAGCAGCGCCTCGCGGAAGGCCTGGTCCCGGCGCGCCCAGATCTGCTCGAAGGCGAAGATCTCGAGGCAGATGCGCATGGAATAGATGTCGTCGATATCGGTCGAGGTCAGCTGCAGCACCCGCGTGCCGGTATAGGGCACGGTGACCAGCAGCCCCTCGTCCATCAGCTGGCGCATCGCCTCACGCATTGGCCCGCGGCTGACGCCGAACCGCAGGGCGAGCCCGGTCTCCGTCACCGCGTCGCCGGGCTCGAACTCTCCCGACAGGATGGCGCTGCGCAGAAGGCCGCCCAGCTGGGCCCCCATCGTCTCGCGCCTGATCATGCTGGTCATCGAAGATTCTCTCGGCGGATCGTGCTGTGTAGATTGTCTACAATGTCGATGAGCAGCTGTGCGGGAAATCGGTCGCAGATTGTCTACAATCTTGCTGCTGTGATGTTGTTGCCTAATAATGGGGCAATAGCCTTGCGGGTTAGCCCTCTTATTGGGCGCTTCGTCGCGCGATGCCGGTGTCTGGCACGGCCCTTGGGGGCTCGGGGCCTGCCCGGACCGCAAGGCGCAGCCGGGGGAGGGGGCTCTGCCCCCTCGGCCCTGGCGGGCCTCACCCCCGGGATATTTGGAAAGAGAAGAAGGGGGCGCGGCTCAGGCGAAGTAGTCCGTGAGGATCCGGGCGTAGACCGTCTTGAGGCGGTGGATCTGCGCGATCTCGACGCGTTCGTCGACGGCATGCATGGTCTTGCCGACCAGCCCCAGTTCGACCACCGGGCAGTGGTCCTTGACGAAGCGCGCGTCCGAGGTGCCGCCGGTGGTCGACAGGACAGGCGCCGCGCCCGTCTCTGCCTCGACCGCCGCCGAGACCAGCGCCGAAAGCTCGCCCGGCGGGGTGATGAAGCTCTCGCCCGAGACGGTGATGTCGAGGTCCAGCCGCACGCCGGTCGCCTTGGCCACCTCCGCCGCCTCGGCCTGCAGCCAATCGCTCAGCGAGGCGCCGGAATGCCGGTCGTTGAAGCGGATGTTGACGGTGGCGCGGGACTGCGCGGGAATGACATTGGTGGCGGGGTTGCCGGTATCGACGGTGACCACGGCGAGGGTCGAGGGGTCGAAATGCGCGGTGCCCTGGTCCAGCTCGGCCGTATCGAGCCGGTGCAGCAGCGCGACCATGGCCGTCAGCGGGTTCTTCGCGCGGTGCGGATAGGCCGAATGGCCCTGCACGCCGGTGGCGGTGATGCGGGCGGTCAGTGAGCCGCGGCGACCGATCTTGATCATCTCGCCGAAGGTTTCGGGGCAGGTCGGCTCTCCGACGATGCAGTGGCTCATCGCCTCGCCCGCCTCGTCCATCCAGTCGAGGATGGCGCGGGTGCCGTCGGTGCCCAGCCCCTCCTCGTCGCCTGTGATCGCCAGGATCACGGCGCCGTCGGGCGGCGTATCCGTGACGAAGTCGATGGCGGCGGCGGCGAAGGCGGCAACGCCGGATTTCATGTCCGTGGCGCCGCGGCCCCAGAGGTAGCCGTCCTTCTGCACCGCGCCGAAGGGATCGACGGACCAGTCGCCCGGGTTGCCCACCGGCACGACATCGGTATGGCCGTTGAAGCCGAAGCTGCGGTTGGCGCCGCGGCGGCCCCAGCGGGCATAGAGGTTCGGGGTGCCGTTCCGGTCGGTGCGCGTGCACTCGAACCCGGCCTGCGAGAGCAGGCCTTCGAGCAGGGTCAGCGCGCCGCCCTCTTCGGGTGTGACCGAGGGGCAGCGGATCAGATCGGCGGTCAGCGCGACGGGATCGGTGGTCATTGCGGGGCCTTTCCGTCGAAGAAGGGCGTCATCTGGGCGACCACCACGCTGCTTTCGTCGAGCGCGCGCTGCATCAGGCCCCGTTCCTCGTCCGAGATGTCGTGCCCTTCCTCGAGCCGCTCCTCGAGGGTGCCGTAGCCCGTCACGTCGAGCGGGGCGAGATCGGCCTGCTTGAGGATGGCGACCGTCTCGCGCACGGCCTCGGCCTCGTCCACGCCGGAGGCATAGCACATCAGGGCGGCGCCGCTGGCCTCCTTGGGCAGCCCGTCGCCGGCCTTGCGCCCGACCTCGACGAGAAGCGTGTAGACCTGCTGCTTGTTCGTCTTGTCGCTCATGCGGCCTCCGTCCGTCCTGTGCCCGCTTGCTGGCACCGCCGCCCGCCGGGTGCAAGCGCCGGACGGCAAAAGGGCCGCCCCGGCATCTGCCGGGACGGCCCTTTCTCGGTCAAGCGGGCGGTGCCTACTTGCGGATGGCGCGCACGATGGCGATCAGCGCACAGGCGCCGATGAAGCCGGCAATCAGGTACGCGATCCAGCTCTCGGCGGCGTAGAGGCCAAGCAGCGTGCCAAACACGAAGTTGAACAGCGCGGCGCCGAGGATGCCGAGGATGATGTTCATGATGATGCCCATGTTGGACTTCATGAACTGCTCGGCGAGCCAGCCGGCAATCCCGCCGATAATGATCGAGGCAATCCAGCCCATCTTCTTCTCCTGCAGTCGTTATCAGCCCGGAGTATCCGGGCGCTTCGGGAGCAGAACGCATGTTTTCACTCGAATGTTCCCGAACTTTTTAACCAAGCAGTGGAACTAAACACGCCCGTGGCAAAATAGACGCGGTCCGGGATCAGTCGCGCAGCAGCTCGTTCACCGCCGTCTTGGAGCGGGTCCGCTCGTCCACGCGCTTGACGATGACCGCGCAGTAGAGGTTCACGCCGTTCTTCGAGGGCAGGGAGCCGGAGACGACAACGGAGTAGGGAGGCACCTCGCCGTAGAAGACTTCGCCGCTCTCGCGGTCGACGATCTTGGTCGACTTGCCGATGTAGACGCCCATGCCGAGGACCGAGCCCTCGCGCACGATGCAGCCCTCGACCACCTCGGAGCGGGCGCCGATGAAGCAGCCGTCCTCGATGATCGTCGGCTCGGCCTGCAGCGGCTCGAGCACGCCGCCGATGCCGACGCCGCCCGAAAGGTGCACGTTCTTGCCGATCTGCGCGCAGGAGCCGACGGTGGCCCAGGTATCGACCATGGTGCCGCTGTCCACATAGGCGCCGAGGTTCACGAAGCTGGGCATCAGCACCACGCCGGGGGCGATATAGGCGCTGCGGCGGACGATGGCGTTCGGCACGGCGCGGAAGCCGGCGTCGCGCCAGCGGTTCTCGCCCCAGCCCTTGAACTTGCTGTCGACCTTGTCCCACCAGCCGCCGCCCTGGGGGCCGCCCTCCTGCGGGGCCATGTCCTTGATCCGGAAGCCAAGGAGCACGGCTTTCTTGGCCCATTGGTTGACCGTCCAGGTGCCGTCCGTCCCGCGTTCGGCGACGCGCAGGGCGCCGCTGTCCAACGCCTCGAGCGTGGCCTCGATCGCCTCGACGCTCTCGCCGGTGCTGGTTGGGCTCAGGGCGTCGCGGCGCTCCCAGGCGGCCTCGATGGCGGTTTCGAGCGCGGCGGTGTCGGTCTGTGCGGTCATGGGGCCTCCGGGCACTGTCATTGTCGGGCGCGTTTCGCTATACCCCCGAAGCTCACGGCGCCGCAACGCGCGCCGTTCCCGCAACGGCACCCGGAGGCCGCATGACCGACGACAGGCGTCACAGCAGGATGCGCGACAGCGTCGAGGATATCCGCACCGCGAGCGACGTGCCCGACACGCCGCAGACCCGGTCGCCGACCTATCGCCTGGCCTTTGCCGACGACGACTTCCTGCTGCGCACGGACCTGCGCCCGATGCGCCTGCAGCTTGAGCTTCTGAAGGCCGAGCTGGCGCTGGACGAGGCCGGGATCAACTCGACGGTGGTGCTGTTCGGCGGCGCCCGCATCCGCGAGCGGGCCGAGGATGCCGCCAATCCCGCCGTGGCCGAGCTGTCGCGCTATTACGGCGAGGCGCGCCGCTTCGCCGCGCTGGTGACGGAGCGGTCGATGAAGGCCGGCGGGCACGAGGATGTCGTCGTCACCGGCGGCGGGCCCGGCGTGATGGAGGCCGGCAACCGCGGCGCCGCCGATGTCGGCGGGCGCTCCATCGGGCTGAACATCGTGCTGCCGCACGAGCAGGCGCCGAACCTCTACGTCACGCCCGAGCTGGCCTTCAACTTTCACTACTTCGCCATCCGCAAGATGCATTTCCTGATGCGCGCGCGGGCGATCTGCGTCTTTCCCGGCGGCTTCGGCACGCTCGATGAGCTGTTCGAGACGCTGACCCTGATCCAGACCGGGCGGATGCCGGTGATGCCGGTGCTGCTGTTCGGCCGCGCCTTTTGGGAAAACGTCATCAACCTTCAGGCGCTGGTCGAGGGCGGCACCATCGCCGCCGAGGACCTCGACCTCTTCCGCTATGTCGAGACGGCGGACGAGGCGCTGGCGCTGATGGACGACTGGCCGGATCAGGACCAGCGCCGCCACCACATCCCCGGCCGCAAGGAGTAGCCGGGGGCAGGGCCTAGCCCTGCGGCACCTCCAGCTCCTGCATCGGGCTCGCGGCGGGGCATTGCACCGCCGCGATGGCGGCCTGCGCGAGGAAGGCGCCGGCGCGGCCGACGTCCTCGCGCAGGACGATCATCTCGGGGCGGAAGAGCTGCAGGAAGGGCACCGCCTCCTTGCCGGCGATGTCGATGTCGGCGCCAAGGCGGCGACCCTGCGCCTCGGCCGCGGCGACGGCGGCCATGGCGGCCATCGGCGAAAAGGCGAGGATCGCGTCGATCCCCGGACGCTCGGCCAGCGCCTCGTCGATCGCGCCGCGCAGCACCTCGATGCTCTCGTCGCTGTCCCGCCCCAGGACAGTCAGGGTAAGGCCGAGCGAGGCCGCCTCGGCCCGGGCGCTGTCGCGGCTGTGCCGGCCGTAGCTTTGCGTCGCGGGCGGGGCGATCACCAGCACGTCGTGGCGCCCCCGCGCGGCCAGCTTCCGCAGCGCCACCTGCGCGACCACCGCATTGTCGAAGTCGAACCAGGCGTGGCGATCCGCCCAGTCGGTGCGCCCATGCGTGGCGAAGGGGAATGACCGCTCCATCAGGTAGGCGACACGGGGATCGCGCGGCTGCGTCTGGTTGAAGATCACCGCATCGGCCGAGCCGCTTTCGACGATGTAGCGAATCGGCTTCATCGGGTCGTCCGAGGGGAAGAAGGGCGTGACGATCAGGTGGTAGCGGCTGCCGCGCAGCGTCTCGGCCATGCCCGAGATCAGCCGTGCCGTGTGGTTCATCATGTCGTGCTCGGTCGAAAGCACGAGGCTGATGACGCTGGTGCGCCCGGTGCGCAGGCGAACCCCGGCGCGGTTGGGCACATAGCCGATCTCGTCCGCGATGCGCCGCACCAGCACCTTGGTCGCCGCGCCGATGTCCGGCGCATCGTTCAGCGCCCGGCTGACGGTGGCGACGGCCAGGCCCGAGAGTTGCGCGATGGTCTTCAGCGTCGGCTTGCCCGGCTCGCGCAGTGCCGCCGGGGTCACGACGCGATGTGCTGCACCGCGGCGAGAGGGCGTGGGTTTGGGCTGGGTCTGCGGAGGCCGGGCCTTGTTCATCAGGGGTCTGAAACCTCGCAACGCGATGCTGCACCTGCACTAAGGATGTTGCGCAGTTGCAGAGAACTCTTGCATAAAATTACTTGCAGGTATTTTCTAAATCGATATAGAAAGTTTTACAACGATTTAGGGAGGAGCTAATCGTGACAGGGATCAATCGCTGGCTGAGCGGGACCGCCATCGCGTCCGCCTTGGCCGTCACCGCCGGGTCTGCCGGTGCCGTGGAACTTGAGGTCATGCACTGGTGGACCAGCGGCAGCGAGGCAGGCGCTGTTCAGGAATTCGCCAATGCCTTCAACGACCGCACCGACAACACCTGGGTCGACGGCGCGATCGCCGGCGGCGGCGACGTGGCCCGCCCGGTCATGGTCAGCCGGATCCTCGGTGGCGATCCGCCGGGCGCCTTCCAGTTCAACCACGGTCGTCAGGCCGAGGAGCTGATCGAGGCCGGCCTGATGCTGGATCTCACCGATGTCGCGGAAGAGCAGGGCTGGGCCGATGTGATCAACCCGCCCTCCCTTCTGGATGCCTGCACCTACGAGGGCCGGATCTACTGCGCCCCGGTGAACATCCACTCCTGGCAGTGGATGTGGCTGAACGACGCGACCTTCGAAGAGGCCGGCGTCGAGGTTCCGACGAACTGGGAAAGCTTCACCGAGACCGCCCCCGCCCTGCGCGAGGCCGGCATCGTGCCGCTGGCCGTCGGCGGTCAGCCCTGGCAGCAGAACGGCGCCTTCGGCGTGATGGCGCTGGCGCTGGCGGGTGAAGAAGCCTGGCTCGCCGTGAACCAGGACAAGGATGCCGAAGTCGCCCGCGGCGAAGACTATGCCCGGGCCTTCCAGGCCTTCGGCGAAGCGCGCGAAATGGCCGACGGCGTCTCGGTGCAGGACTGGAACCAGGCGACCAACGCCGTGATCCAGGGCGAGGCCGCAGCGCAGATCATGGGCGACTGGGCGCAGGGCGAATTCGCCATGGCCGACATGGTCGCGGGCGAGGACTACGAATGCCTGCCGGGCCTCGGCGACATCGCGATCCTCGATGCCGGCGGCGATGCCTTCTACTTCCCGCAGCAGAGCGACCCCGAGGTCGAGGCCGCGCAGAAGGAGCTCGCGGCCCTGCTTCTGGACCCCGAGGTTCAGGTCGCGTTCAACTCGGTCAAGGGCTCGCTCCCGGTGCGGGGTGACGTCGACCTCGGCAGCGTGAACGAGTGCACGCAGAAGGGTCTTCAGCTTCTGGCCGACGGCAACGTCGTTCCCTCCGGCACCGCGCTGCTGTCGCCGGATACCACGAACTCGCTCAACGACCTGATGACCGAGTTCTGGAACACCCCCTCGATGACCCCCGAGGACGTGCAGGAGCAGTACGCCCAGATCATCGAACAGGCGGACTGACGCCGCCCGGACGGCCCGCCCGATGGGTGGCGGGCCGTCCCCACACGCTCCGGCCTCGCCGCCGGCCCGGGGAGGGGCCAGCGAGGGCCACGCCCCCAGCCGCAAGGTGGCCCGCTTAGGGCCGGCGCCGTGGACGGAGCGAAAGACCGGACCCGACCGGGTCCACCCTGAGGGAGGAGTTTCAATGGCCGTCGCAGAAGACGCCGGGTCCACCGGCCACAGAGCCGCCGCTTCATCGGGCGCCAAACGCCCAAGCCGGCTGCTGCGCAACCCGATGTCGAAGATCGCGCTCGTGCCGATGATCGCGATCGCGCTCGTCGTCTTTCTGGGCGGGACGGTTTGGACTATCGTCTATTCCTTCACCGACTCCGGCCTTCTGCCGCGGCTCGACTGGGCCGGGCTCGAGCAGTACGACCGGCTCTGGTCGACGCGAAAATGGATCGTCTCGATCCAGAACCTCGCGCTTTACGGCTTTGCCTCGATGATCGGCACGCTGGTGATCGGCTTCACCCTCGCCGCGCTGCTGGACCGCAAGATCCGCTTCGAGGGCGTCTTCCGCTCGATCTTTCTCTATCCCTTCGCGCTCAGCTTCATCGTCACCGGCCTCGTCTGGCAGTGGATCCTGAACCCGCAGTTCGGCGTTCAGGGCATCGTGCGCGGCTGGGGCTGGGAAAGCTTTTCCTTCGACCCGCTGAACAATCCCAACATCGTCATGTGGGGCCTGCTGATCGCCGGCCTCTGGCAGGGCACGGGCCTCGTGATGTGCATCATGCTCGCCGGCCTGCGCGGCATCGACGAGGACATCTGGAAGGCCTCCCGCGTCGACGGCATCCCGGTCTGGAAGACCTACATCCGCGTCATCATCCCGATGATGCGCCCGGTCTTCGTCACCGCGCTGGTGCTGATCGCCAGCGGCATCGTGAAGCTTTACGACCTCGTCGTCGCGCAGACCGGCGGCGGGCCGGGCATCAGCAGCGAGGTGCCGGCGAAATACGTGATGAGCGCCATGTTCGGCAGCCAGAACCTTGGCCAGGGCTTTGCCGCCTCCTCGATGATGCTGCTGAGCGTCGTGATCATCCTGATCCCCTGGGCCTACCTCGAATTCGGAGGCAAGAAGCGTGGCTAATCCCGCAACACTCGGCGCCACGGGCGCAGCCATGGATGCCTCGCGCGGGCAGATGTCCTCGGACCATCACCGCGGACCGCGTCCGAAAAAGGCCCTCTCGCGGCGCAACATCATGCTCTACGGCGTGCTGATCGTCGTCTCGCTCTACTACCTGCTGCCGCTTTACGTGATGATCGTCACATCGCTGAAGGGGATGCCGGAAATCCGCATGGGCAATGTCTTCGGCCCGCCGCTCGAGGTGACCTTCGAGCCATGGGCCAAGGCCTGGAGCCAGGCCTGTACCGGCATCAATTGCGACGGCCTCAGCCGCGGCTTCTTCAACTCGGTGCAGATCCTGATCCCCTCGGTCCTGATGTCGATCGCGGTGGCCAGCGTCTCGGGCTACGCGCTGAGCATGTGGAAATTCCGCGGGTCCGAGGTTTTCTTCACCATCCTGCTGATGGGCGCCTTCATCCCCTATCAGGTGATGATCTACCCGGTGGTGCTGCTCCTGCGGAACATGGGCCTTTTTGGCAGCCTCTCGGGTCTGGTGCTGGTGCACACGGTCTTCGGCATGCCGATCCTCGTGCTGCTGTTCCGGAACTACTTCGCCTCGCTCCCGGTGGAGCTGTTCAAGGCGGCGCGCGTCGACGGCGCGGGATTCTGGCAGATCTTCTTCCGGATCATGGCCCCGATGAGCCTGCCGATCTTCGTCGTCGCGATGATCCTGCAGGTCACCGGCATCTGGAACGACTTCCTCTTCGGCGTGATCTACACGCGCCCGGACCAGTACCCGATGACCGTCCAGCTCAACAACATCGTCAACTCGGTGCAGGGCGTGAAGGAATACAACGTCAACATGGCCGCCACGCTGCTGACCGGCCTCGTGCCGCTCACCGTCTACTTCGTCTCCGGCAAGCTCTTCGTCCGCGGCATCGCCGCCGGCGCGGTGAAAGGATAACTCCCGATGAACGACATGTCCCAGACCGCCACCGGCAACCCGTCTGTCAGCATCCAGGACCTCGACCTGTCCTTCGGCGCCGTGAAGGTGCTGCAGGGGCTGAACCTCGACATCGCGGAGGGCGAGTTCCTCGTGCTTCTCGGGTCTTCGGGCTGCGGCAAGTCCACGCTTCTGAACTGCATCGCCGGGCTGCTCGACGTCAGCGACGGGCAGATCTGGATCAAGGGCAAGAACGTCACATGGGCCGAACCCTCTGACCGGGGCATCGGCATGGTGTTCCAGTCCTACGCGCTCTACCCGCAGATGACGGTGAAGGGGAACCTGAGCTTCGGGCTGAAGAACGCCCGCGTGCCCAAGGACGAGATCGAGCGGCGGGTGGCCCGCGCCGCCGAGGTGCTGCAGATCGAGCCGCTGCTGGACCGCAAGCCGGGCGCCCTGTCGGGCGGCCAGCGTCAGCGTGTCGCCATCGGCCGGGCGCTGGTGCGCGACGTCGACGTCTTCCTCTTCGACGAGCCCTTGTCCAACCTCGACGCCAAGCTGCGCGCCGACCTGCGGGTCGAGCTCAAGCGCCTGCACAACCAGCTGCAGAACACGATGATCTACGTCACCCACGACCAGGTCGAGGCGATGACGCTGGCCGACCGGATCGCGATCATGAAGGGCGGCGAGATCATGCAGCTCGGCAGCCCGGACGAGATCTACAATCGCCCGCGCAACCGCTACGTGGCCGACTTCATCGGCTCGCCTTCGATGAACTTCATGGACGGGCACCTCGAGAACGGCGTGTTCAGCACCGACGAGCTGAGAATGCCGATGGATGGCTACGAGTTCACCGCGCGCCAGCCCGGCGGCCCCGCCATCCTCGGCATCCGGCCCGAGCATGTGGTGACCGGAGAGCTCGTCTCCGGCGCCCCGGTCCAGCACGAGGTGACGGTCGATCTGGTCGAACCCATGGGCTCCGACACGCTGGTCTGGGCGAAGCTGGGCGAGCAGATCTTCCGCATCCGCATGGACGGCCAGTCGCGCGTCAAGCCGGGCGAGACCATGGTGATCGGGCTCGACCCCTCGCGCGCATCCCTGTTCGATGCAGGCACCGAAGACAGACTGTGAGAGACACCTTGCCCGCAACGACCCGCGACCTGACCGGCGACGCCTGGACCCTGAGCGACGCCGACGAAGACTATTCCTGTCCCATCGCCCTGCCCGGCGATGGGGTCACCGCCCTGCAGCAGGCCGGGCTGATCCCGGACCCCTACTGGGGCCGCAACGAATACGACCTGCGCTGGATCTGCCACCGCGACTGGACCGTCACCCGCGATCTCGACCTCGATGAGACCGAGGTTGACTTGGTGCTGACCGGCCTCGATTGCGCGGCGCAGGTGCTGCTGAACGGGCAGCCGGTTCTCGAGGCGGCGAATGCGTTCCGCACCTGGCGGGCGGATCTGTCGGGCGCGGCGAAGGTCGGGAGCAACCGGCTGGAGATCCGGTTCCGCGCCCCGGTCGAGGCCGCGAACGAACGGCAGGCGGCACAGCCCTTCTACATCCCCTGGCACGAGGGGAACTGCCCGCTGCCCAACGGGAACATGCTGCGCAAGCCGCAGTGCGACTTCGGCTGGGACTGGAACATCGCCCTCGCGCCCTTCGGCGTCACCGGCGGCATCGTGCTCGAGCCGCGCCATGTCCCGCAGGTAAAGCGGTTGAGCGTTTCGCAGGACTGGCAGGGAGAGGCGGTGACGCTGCATGTCACCGCCCATGCCGAGAATGCCGAGGGGCAGGAGGCCCTTCTGCGCTTTGCCGGGCAGGAGGTGCGGGCAACCGTCACCGGCGGCACCGCCAGCGCCGCTTTCCACATCGAGACGCCGGAGCTCTGGTGGCCCAACGGCCTCGGGCCGCAGGTGCTGCACGATCTGAGCGTGACGGTGGGCGAGGCCGAGGCGCACCGCCGCATCGGCCTGCGCAGGATGGAGCTGGTGGCCGAAAAGGACGCCGCCGGCACCGCCTTCGGCATCCGCGTCAACGGCCATCCGGTCTTCGCCAAGGGCGCCAACTGGATTCCCGCCGACGCGCTGGCGGGGCGGATCACCGATGCCGCGACGCGCGATCTGCTGCAATCGGCGGCGGATGCCAACATGACGATGATCCGCGTCTGGGGCGGCGGGCGCTACGAGGCGGACAGCTTCTACGAGGCCTGCGACGAGCTGGGGCTGATGGTCTGGCAGGACTTCATGTTCGCCTGCCATCTCTACCCCTCGACGCCCGAGTTCCTGTCGGACGTCGAGCAGGAGGTGCGCGAGAACGTCGCCCGGCTGCACCACCATGCCTGCCTCGCGCTCTGGTGCGGCGACAACGAGCTGATCGGCGCGCTCGGCTGGTTCCCCGAAAGCACGAAGGACCGCGACCGCTACCTCGTGAACTACGACCGGCTCAACCGCGCGGTGGAGCGGGCGCTGAAGGAGACCGATCCGGGCGCCAACTGGTGGCCCAGCAGCCCCAGCCCCGGCCCGATGAGCTTTGGCGACGCCTGGCACGACGACAGCGCGGGCGACATGCACTTCTGGTCGGTCTGGCACGAGGGGCGCGATTTCGACCACTACCGCGACGTCTCGCCCCGCTTCTGTTCGGAGTTCGGCTTCCAGTCCTACCCGAACATGACGACGATCCGCACCTTTGCCGATCCGGCGGATTTCAACGTCGCGGCGCCGGTCTTCGAAAGCCACCAGAAGAACGCCGGCGGCAATGCCCGCATCGCCGAGACGATGTTCCGCTACTTCCGCTTTCCGCAGAAGTTCGAGGATTTCGTCTGGCTGTCGCAGATCCAGCAGGGGATCGCGATCAAGACCGCCGTGACCCACTGGCGCAGCCTCAAGCCGCATTGCATGGGCACGCTCTACTGGCAGCTCAACGACACATGGCCCGTCTGCTCCTGGTCCTCGCTGGATTACGGCGGCGAGTGGAAGCTGCTGCACCACATGGCAAAGGATTTCTACGCGCCGCTCACCGTCTCGGCTGTGCCGGAGGGCGGGGCGATCCGCCTTGTCGGCATTAACGACCACCGCGAGGCGCAGGAGATCACCGTCACTGCCCGCGCGCTGGGCATGAGCGGCGAGACGCGCGCGCTGGGGCAGGCGACCGCCACCCTCGGCGCCGATGCCGCCGAGGTTCTGCGGATCGAGGCGGGCGCGCTGGCCGAAGGCGAAGTTCTCGCCTTCGACTGGCGGTCCGCTGGGGGCGAGGGGCGTGACATCCACGCGCCCGAGCCCTGGAAAAGCTACGACCTGCGCGATCCGCAGGCCGTGCTCGACGTCGCCGAGGAGGGCGGCGTCTGGTGGGTCGAGGTTACGGCCCATGCCGCCCCCGCCTTCTTCGCGACGGTCGAGGCCGATGTGCCCGGCCGGCTGACGGATGCGGCGGGACACATCATGCCGGGCGAGACCGCCCGCATCGGTTTCACGCCGCGCGATCCGGGCGCGCGGCCGCGCTTTACCCTGCGCGATCTCTACACCGCCACCACGGCGGTCCCGGAGGGAGGAAAGGACTTCTGATGCACGTCTCTTATCAACTTTACTGCTCGCGCAAGTTCGGCCCGATCGAGGCCACGCTCGCGATGCTGGCCGAGGCCGGCTACCGCGAGGTCGAGGGCTACGGCGGCCTCTACGAGGACGTGAATTCGCTGGAAACGGCGCTGCAGGACACCGGGCTTGCCATGACCTCGGCCCATATCGGGCTCGATATGGTCGAGGGCGACCCCTCGCGCGTGCTCGGCATCGCCGAGCGGCTGGGCATCCAGAAGATCCTGGTGCCGCACCTCGCCCCCGATGCCCGCCCGACGGATGCCGCCGGATGGGAAGCTTTCGCCACCCGTCTGGTCAAGGCCGGGCAGCCCTACCGCGACGCGGGGCTGGTCTTCGGCTGGCACAACCACGACTTCGAGCTGGCCGATCTCGGCGGCGGGCGCACGCCGCTGGATATCCTGGCGCAGACGGACGGCATCGAGCTCGAGCTCGATCTCGGCTGGGTGCGCGTCGCCGGGCACGATCCGCTGGACTGGCTGACCCGCTACGGGCCGAAGATCACCGCCGCGCATGTCAAGGACATCGCCCCCGACGGGCAGGCGCAGGACGAGGACGGCTGGGCCGACGTGGGCCATGGCATCATGGACTGGGATGCGCTGTTCCCGGCGCTGCGCGAGGCGGGCGTCGATCACGTCGTGGTCGAACATGACAACCCCAGCGACGACCGCCGCATGGCGACCCGCTCGCTGGAAACCATCAAGGGATACGTGAAATGAGCGCGCTGGGCGTAGGCATCATCGGCTGCGGCAATATCTCGGCGGCCTACCTGCGGCTGGCGCCGCTGTTCAAGGACATCACCGTCAAGGCCGTGGCCGACATCAACCCCGAGGCCGCGAAGGCGCGAGCCGAGGAGTTCGGCGTCCGCGCCGAGACGGTCGAGGACATCCTTGCGGCGCAGGACGTGGACGTCATCGTCAACCTGACGGTGCCGGCGGCGCATTACGAGCTGACGCGCCGCATCCTCGAGGCGGGCAAGCACGCCTATTCCGAAAAGCCGCTGGTGCTGGAGCTGGATCAGGCCAAGGCCCTGCAGGAGCTGGCGGATGCCAAGAATCTGCGCATCGGCTCGGCCCCCGACACCTTCCTCGGCGGGGCGCATCAGGCCGCGCGCCGGGCGATCGACGACGGCACGACGGGCCGCATCCTTGGCGGCACCTGCCACGTCATGAGCCGCGGGATGGAGCATTGGCATCCCAACCCCGACTTCTTCTTCCTGCCCGGCGCCGGGCCGGTCCTCGATATCGGGCCCTACTACGTCACCAACCTGATCCAGCTGATCGGGCCGGTGAAGGCGGTGACGGCAATGTCCAGCTCTGCCTGGAGCGAGCGGACCATCGCCAACGGTGCGCGCACCGGAGAGGTGCTGCCGGTGAAGACGCCGACCAACATCCACGCCATCCTCGAGTTCGAGAACGGCGCGGTCGTCACGCTGGGCGCCAGCTGGGACATCCATGCCCATCGCCATGCCAACATGGAGCTTTACGGCGAGAACGCCTCGCTCTACGTGCCCGACCCGAACTTCTTCGGCGGCAAGGTCGAGCTGGCGGGTCCCGAGGCGGCGGTGCTCGACGGCGCCGACCATCCCTTCGGCGCGCCGAACCAGGATGTCGGCACCGCCAAGGAGCAGGCGAACTACCGCACCGCGGGCCTTGCCGACATGGCCGCCGCGATCCGCGAGGGGCGGCCGCATCGCTGCAGCCTCGATCTCGCGGTGCATGCGATCGACGTGATGACCTCGATCCTCAAGGCAGGCGAGCAGCGCGGCTACGTCGAGATGACGACCACCTGCGAGCGGCCCGCCCCGATGACAGCCGAGGACGCGCGCGCCCTGATGGCCTGAGGCTGACCAGCCCCGCGGCCGGGTGCGGCCGCGGGGCAAACCGCCTTGAACTTCGCGCCGATCCCGACGAGTGCTGCGCGCCGGGGAGGAGGGGACGCGCCCCTCCAACGCCCCTCGCGCGGAGCCGACAGGATCGACAGCATGACCAAGACAGACAGCCCCGCCATGCCCACGGGCCGCAGCGCCGCCCCGGCAGGCACGCGGATCGTCCTTTTCGCGCTGGCCATGGGCGGCTTCACCATCGGCACGACCGAGTTCGCCGCCATGGCCCTCGTCCCCTATTTCTCGGAAGGGCTCGGCATCACCGAGGCCTCTGCCGCCTATGTCATCGCGGCCTATGCGCTGGGCGTGGTGATCGGCGCGCCGCTGATCGCGGTGCTGGCCGCGCGGCTGCCGCGCCGGCGGCTGCTGGCGGCGCTGATGCTGCTGTATGGTGCCGCGAACCTCGCCTCGGGTCTTGCGCCGAATTTCGCGTCACTGGTGGCGCTGCGCTTCCTCGGCGGGCTGCCGCATGGGGCCTACTTCGGCATCGCCACGCTGCTGGCCGCCGGGATGATGGCGCCGGGCCAGCGCGGGCGCGCGATCTCGAAGATCATGATGGGGCTGACGGTGGCGACGATCATCGGCGTGCCCGGCGCGAATATCCTCGGCCAGACGATCGGCTGGCGCTGGTGCTTCGCCATCGCGGGCGCGCTGGCGCTGGCGACGGCGGCGATGATCTACGCCTTCGCGCCGCGCGGCACCGGCACCGCCTCGGACCCCTTGAAGGAGCTGGACGCGCTGAAGAACCGGCAGGTGATCCTGACGCTGCTTTTCGGCGCCATCGGCTTTGGCGGCATGTTCGCCGTCTACACCTACCTCGCCTCGACGCTCGAGCAGGTGACGGGCGTCGCTCCGGGGATCGTGCCGCTGTACTTCTCGCTCTTCGGGGTCGGGATGACGCTGGGCACCTTCGTCGCCGGCTGGGCGACGGATCTGTCGCTGAACGGATCGACCTGGGGCGTTCTGGGCGGGATGACGCTGCTTCTGGCGATCTACCCCGCGGTGACCGGCAGCCCGCTGGGCATGGCCGTCATGGCGCTGCTGATCGGCGGGGCGGGGTGCCTGACGATCATGCTGCAGACCCGGCTGATGATGGTCGCCCGCGAGGCGCAGACCCTCGCCGCGGCGCTGAACCACGCGGCACTGAACGTCGGCAATGCGCTGGGGCCCTGGCTGACGTCGCTTTTCCTGGCGGCGGGCTATGGCCTGCCCGTGGCCGGACCCGTGGGCGCCGTTCTCGGTGTCGCGGGGCTGGCGCTGTTCGCGCTGACGCTCTGGGACGAGCGGCGCGCGGGCTGACACCGGGGGAGGGGGCGCTGCCCCCGAGGCCTGCGGCCTCTCCCCCGGGATATTTTCAAAGAGAAGACGGCGGCTCAGTCCCGGGGAGGGGCCGAGGGGGTGGCGGCGCCGGCGGCGCGCCAGCGGGCGAGCTCGGCCGGGGCATCGAGGCGCTGGGCGGCGAAGCGGCCGTAGTAGCGCGCGGTTCCGGGGCGGGCGCCGCCCTGGCGGGCCGCGGCCTCGCCGGCGAGGGTGGCGCGGATCTGCGGCTCGGGCGCGCCGGCGGCGGCGAGCAGCGCGGCGTCGGAGGCCGGGATGCCGGACCCCGAGGGGCTGCCGCCCAGCCGGGCCACGGCGTCGAGGGTCGGCGTGCGGTCGGTGCGGTTCGTCCCGCCCGGCGTCGGCTGCGGCAGGCTCAGCACATCGGGGATCTGCAGGGCATCGCTCGGCAGGACCGAGAATTCGTCGGGTCCGCCGCCGCCGCGGGTCCGGTTGCAGCCGGAGACGAGGGCAAGGGCGCAGAGCGCCGCGATGATATGCGTGGTCCTCATGGCGCCTCTCTAGCGCGCTTCGCCGGGGGCGTCACGCGGGGTCTTGCCCTCGGGTGCGGGGGCTGGGGCGGGGGCCTTGGCGGGCCGCCGCGCGGGGGCCTTGCGCTTGCCTTCGGCGGGGGCCGCCTTGGCGCGCCTGGTGCCGCCCTTGGGCGCCGCGCCGCCGGGCTTTGGCGGATCGCCGGCGAAGAGGATCAGCCCGACGGCGCCGAGGAAGATCGCGATATCGGCGACGTTGAAGGCATAGGGGTTCTCGATGCCGCAGCAGGTCACGTTCAGGAAATCGGCCACAGCGCCGTAGAGCAGGCGGTCGACGACATTGCCCAGCGCCCCGCCGACGAGCAGCCCGGCGGAGAGCTGCACCCAGCGCGTCGCCGCGCCGCGGGCGATCCAGACCAGCACCCCGGCGCTGATCGCCAGCGCCACGCCGATCAGCACCCAGCGCATGTCGAAGCCGGAAAACAGGCCGAAGTTCACGCCTTGGTTCCAGGCCATGCGAAAGCCGATGAAGCCGGGGATCACGTCGAGCGCCATGCGCCCGGACAGATCGAGGGCGTGGACGACGACGTATTTCGTCGCCTGATCGGCGAGGAAGACCCAGAAGGCGGCGGTCAGCGTGATGCGCAGGGCGGGGGGCATCGCCATCAGTGCCGGAAGTGCCGCATGCCGGTGAAGACCATCGCCAGCCCAGCGCCGTCGGCGGCGGCGATGACCTCCTCGTCCTTGACCGAACCGCCGGGCTGGATCACCGCCCGCGCCCCGGCCTCGGCCGCGGCGAGCAGCCCGTCGGGGAAGGGGAAGAAGGCGTCGGAGGCGACGACGGAGCCCTGCGCCGGCGTATGCGGCAGGCCCAGCGCCTCGGCCATCCGCTCGGCCTTCACCGCGGCGATCATCGAACTGTCGAGCCGGCTCATCTGGCCCGCGCCGATGCCGACGGTCTGCATGTCCTTGGCGTAGACGATGGCGTTGGACTTCACGTGGCGCGCCACGGTCCAGGCGAACATCAGGTCGCGCAGCTCGGCCTCGCCGGGTTGGCGGCGGGTCACGACGCGCAGGTCGTCCATGCCGATGGCGCCGGCGTCGCGGTCCTGCAGCAGGTAGCCGCCGGCGATCTGCCGCAGCATCGGGCCGGCGGCGCGCGGGTCGGGCAGGGCGTCCAGTGTCAGCAGGCGCAGGTTCTTCTTGGCGGCGAAGATGGCGCGCGCTTCTTCGTCGGCGCCGGGGGCGATCACGACCTCGGTGAAGATGCCGGTGATGGCGCGCGCGGTCTCGGCGTCCAGCGGGCGGTTCAGCGCGACGATGCCGCCGAAGGCGGAGGTGCGGTCGCAGTCGAAGGCGCGGGCATAGGCCTCGGCGGCGGTCTCGCCCAGCGCCACGCCGCAGGGATTGGCGTGCTTGACGATGACGCAGGCAGGTCGGTCCTGCCCGAACTCGGCCACCAGCTCGACCGCGGCATCGGTGTCGTTGAGGTTGTTGTAGCTCAGCGCCTTGCCCTGGTGCTGCGCGGCCTGCGCGACGCCGGGACGGCTGCCGTCGGTATAGAGCGCGGCGGACTGGTGCGGGTTCTCGCCGTAGCGCAGGCCCTGCGCCAGGGTGGCAGAGACGCTGCGGCGGCGCGGCGCGGCCTCGCCGATGGCGCCGGCCATCCAGGTGCTGACGGCGGCGTCGTAGGCGGCGGTGCGGCCATAGGCGATCTGCGCGAGGCGCTGGCGGAAGGCGTAGGTCGTGGCGCCCTCGTTCGCGTCCAGCTCCTCGAGGAGGGCGTCGTAATCCTCGGTATCGGTGACGGTCGCGACCCAGGCGTGGTTCTTGGCCGCGGCGCGCAGCATGGCCGGGCCGCCGATGTCGATGTTCTCGACCGTCTCGTCGTAATCGGCGCCGCGGGCCACCGTCGCCTCGAAGGGGTAGAGGTTGACGACCAGCAGATCGATCCCGCCGATGCCATGCTCGTCCATCGCGGCGCGGTGGCTGTCCTCGCCGCGCAGGGCGAGCAGGCCGCCGTGCACCATCGGGTGCAGCGTCTTGACGCGGCCGTCCATCATCTCGGGGAAGCCGGTGATCTCGGAGACGTCGCGCACCGGCAGGCCGACCTTGCGCAGCGCGGCGGCGGTGCCGCCGGTGGAGACAAGCTCGATCCCGCGGGCGTCGAGGGCGCGGGCAAGATCGACGAGGCCTGTCTTGTCCGAGACGGACAGCAGCGCGCGCTTGATCGGAACGGTCTGGGTCATGGCATTCTCCGGGCCGCCGGCGCGGCGCTACTCCTCGTCCTCGGGCCGTGCGACGTCGCGCAGGCCCTGCGGCGTATCCTGCGCCTTGGACAGGGTCCAGCGCACGCGCGTCGCATAGGCCATCGCGCGGGCGGATAAAACCACCTGCTGCGTGGGCCGGGGCGCGGGGCGCCCGGCCTCGAGGTACATCGACCGCTCCAGCGCGAGGCTGGCGGCGCCGTCGTGGCGCAGGACCCAGATCTCGCCGTTGCGCAGCGCCAGCGCGACGGCGCTGCCGCCCTCGGCCTCGGCGGCATCGACATCGGGGTGCAGGTGGAAATGGATCGAGAAGCCCAGCCCCCTGTTGCCGCCCTGGCCAAGCATCTGGTCGAAGCGGCGGGTGTCGCCGGGGCTGAGCGTCGTCAGCAGGTCCTCGCCCGTCAGGCTGCGCCCGTCGCTCGACAGATCGAGGATGCGGGCATGGGTCAGGCCATGCGTGCGGCGCCAGCCGTCATGCGCCGTCTCGAGGCGCAGCGCGATGGCCTCCGGCTCGACGGGCACGGTGCGCGGGCCATCGGTCAGACGCTCGGCCCCGCCGCGCCCGGCCTGCCCGAAGCGCGCGGAGGAGTAGCCCTGCAGCGCCAGCGTGGAGTGGCTGGCCGTGGCGCGTCCGGCCTGCCGCCAGTCGGGGCCGAAGTCGCCGCCGGCGCCGCAATTGACGATCAGCGGGCGCCGCCCCGAGGTCAGCTCGAAGGCGAGGGTCGAGGCATGGGGCTCTGCCCCGCCGGCGCCCGAGGGCGGCGGCGCGGCATCGAGGATCAGCGTCGTGCGCCCGGCGCCGAGGCGAGCGTAACCCATGTGCAGCCCCGGCCCCGGCCGCGCCCGGCTGCCCGAGGCGGCCAGCGCCTGGTCGAGGCGGCCCTCGGCGCCGCGCCCGCCGCCGTGGAACCGCGCGAGGCCGCCGTCGGCATGGCGCAGCGCCCGCAGGGTGGCGGCGATGCGCCCCATCGCGAGGCGCAGCACCGGCGGCACGCGCCGCTCGGCGGAGACCAGCGCCTGCACGGTGCCGCCCAGAAGGGACAGGATCTCCAGCAGCGCCTCGGGGTTGCGGCTGTGGATCGCGCCTGTCTCGTCGATCCGGCGCGTCACCTCCTGCGCCAGCGCGCCCGTGGCAGGCTCTGCCGGATCGCCGATCCCCTCCAGCGACAGGCCGGCATGGATCAGCCCGGCCAGCGCCTCGATCCGGGGCAGGCCGGGCTCGGCCCGTTGCCAGTGCCGGGCGAGGAAGGCGGTCTGCGCGCCCAGGCTGCGCAGGAGGCGCGCCCGCTCGTCCTCGGTGCAACCGCGCAGCACGAAGGGCGCATGGTCAATCCAGCGCATCAGCCGCCGCGCCATGATGCGCGGCGCCCAGCCGGGCCCGCGGCCACCGCCGTAGCGGGCGATCCAGCCCTGCAGCCAGTCCTGCGCCCGCCCCCGCGCCTGCGCCCCGCCGAGGGCGGCGAGATCCTCGAGCCAGGCAAAATCGTGCAGCGCCTCGGCGGCGGAAGCCTCTGCCGTCCCGATGTCCCAGATCGAGCGGCCTTCGAGCTGCACCCGCTCCCCCTCGATCAGGGCCCGCCCCGCGAGCAGGTCCCTGCCGCGCTCGAGGCTGCCGATGCTGCGCGGCTCGGGCGGGGTGGCAAAGCCGGTGGCGGCGGGCGCGCGAGCGGCGAGCCTGACCTGCAGGCGGTCCAGCAGCCGCCGCCGTCCGGCCCAGGCCGCGCCGCGCGGCTGCGCCGGGGCGCGGGCCCCTGCGGATGCCGCGTCCTGCGGCGGCCCGATCGCCCCGTCGTCCCTGCCGCTGCGCTTGCCGATCTTCACCTTGTCTCCATGCCTGTGCCGTAGCGACGGCGCGTGCCTGCCCTGCCCGGTTCGCCGCCGTGGCGTGCGGCAGCCTATGGCGCCGCGCCGCCCAAGTCACGCCGCCGCCGTGATCGCCCCGTCCGCGCTAACCATTGGCTAACCGCGGTACCCGGTTTGGCAGGGGGGAAGGGCGAACTTGTGGTAATTAGCTTTTGAAGAATTTCGGGACCGGAAGCCGTCCCTCACACCAAGAAGGAAAGGATCATCGCGATGTTGGGATTTCTGGGCCTGATCGGCGTGTCGCTTGCGGGGCTGGCTTTCGTCTCTGGCGACGAGGACGACGACGAGGGCGGCAGCGCCGTCGAGCGTGACGACGGGACGGCCGTGGACATGGCGCCCGCGCAGGGCGAGGGAGAGCTGATCGACCTGCCGCCCGAGGAGGACGAGGCCGTCTATGAGCCGGAGCCGGTCGAGGTCACCTCGAACGAGACGGTCGTCGCCGGTGACTGGACCTTTGACGACGACGAGGAGCCCGAGACCGACTTGGACGAGGAAGCTCTCTGGGACGAGGTCTGGGACGAGGTCGAGCTTGCCCTCGACGAAGAGGGCGATGTTCTGCCGCTGCGCGACGAGGGCGAAGCCTTGCCCTGCATGACCGGCGGCGAGGGCAATGACGTTCTCGAGGGCTGCGACAACGGCGGCCTGCTCAGCGGCGGCTGGGGCGACGATGTGCTGACCGGCAATGCCGGCGAGGACGAGATGCAGGGCGGTGCCGGCAACGACGTGCTCGACGGTGTCGAGGTCGGCGCGGCCGAGGCCGACATCCTGAACGGCGGCTCCGGCGACGACCGGCTGATCGGCGGCGCGGGCGACGTGCTTTCGGGCGGACGCGGCGCCGATACCTTCGAGATCGCCCCCGGCGACGAGGTCGCGGTGATCGCCGACTTCGACCCCGCGGCCGATGCGCTGGTGCTGCGCGGCGGCGCCGAGACCGTCCTCGACACGCTGACCAGCGAAGACGGGCTGACGCTTCTCGCCGATGGGCAGCCCGTGGCCTACCTCTCGGGGGTGACGGCACTGGATCTGTCGCTGGTGCAGATGGCGGCCTGATGACACGAGGCAGGTTGTGATCGGCCGGGTCGGGACCCCTTCCCAACCCGGCCGATAACCTTTATAGGCGGCCATCCGCACCCGGACCCCGGGACGGACACCTTCAAGGGCCTTGCTGGACGACATCCCGGCTTGCGCCGTCCACCCTGTTTTCAAGGAGATCCCGATGTCGATCACGCCGGAAGACAAATCCAAGCTGATGAAGGACTACGCGACGCACGAGGGCGACACCGGTTCGCCCGAGGTGCAGATCGCGATCCTCTCCAGCCGCATCGCCACCCTGACCGAGCACTTCAAGGTGCACGCCAAGGACAACCACGGCCGTCGCGGCCTGCTCAAGATGGTTGCCCAGCGCCGCAAGCTGCTGGACTACGTCAAGGGCAAGGACGAGGCCCGCTACCAGAGCCTGATCCAGCGCCTGGGCCTGCGCCGCTAAGCGCCGGACTTTGCGAATTTGGAAAAGGGGTCGCTTCGGCGGCCCCTTTTTCGTTCCGCCTGCGCTTTGGCCCTCTCAGCGCACCGCTTCCCTCAGGGCCGGCTTTGCTGTATGGCCCCGCCATCTCGAACGGCGCGTCCGGCCCCTGGCGCATGAGACAATGGAGGGGCGGCGGCAATACGGCCGCCACGCAATGAGGGACGGCAGGGAGGGCTCTGCCAGCGTCCCAGATAGGAATCGCATGATGTTCAACGAAACGAAAAAATCGATCCAGTGGGGCGAAGAGACGCTGACCCTGGAATCGGGTAAGGTCGCGCGTCAGGCCGACGGCTCGGTCATCGCCACGCTGGGCGAGACCTCCGTCATGGCCAACGTCACCTTCGCCAAGGCGCCGAAGCCGGGCCAGGACTTCTTCCCCCTGACCGTGCACTACCAGGAAAAATACTACGCGGCCGGCAAGATCCCCGGCGGCTTCTTCAAGCGCGAGGCGCGCCCGTCCGAGAAGGAGACGCTGACCGCGCGCCTGATCGACCGCCCGATCCGCCCGCTCTTCGTTCCCGGCTTCAAGCATGAAGTGCTGGTGATGTGCACCGTGCTGAGCCACGATCTGGTCAACGATCCCGACATCGTCGCGATGATCGCCGCCTCGGCCGCGCTGACGATCTCGGGCGTGCCCTTCATGGGCCCGATCGCCGGCTGCCGCGTCGGCTACACCGGCGGCGAATACGTGCTGAACCCGACGATCGACGATCTGGACGGCATCCGCACGAACCCCGAGCAGCGCCTCGACCTGATCGTCGCCGGCACGCAGGACGCCGTGATGATGGTCGAATCGGAAGCCTACGAGCTGACCGAATCCGAGATGCTGGGCGCCGTCACCTTCGCGCACGAGCAGATCCAGCCGGTGATCGACCTGATCATCGACCTGGCCGAGGATTGCGCGAAAGAGCCCTTCGATTTCACCCCGCCGGATTACAGCGGTCTCTACGACAAGGTGAAATCCGCCGGCGAGCAGAAGATGCGCGACGCCTACGCCATCTCCGACAAGCAGGAGCGGACGAGTGCCGTCGCCGCCCTGAAGAAGGAGCTGATCGAGGGGCTCTCCGAAGAGGAGCAGGCCGATCCGAACCTCGGCGCCGCCCTCAAGAAGCTGGAATCGACCGTGCTGCGCGGTGACGTGGTCAAGAACGGTCGCCGCATCGACGGCCGCGCCCTCGACCAGGTCCGCTCGATCGACGTGCAGACCGGCCTGCTGCCGCGCACCCATGGCTCGGCCCTGTTCACCCGGGGCGAGACGCAGGCGCTGGTCGTGACCACGCTGGGCACCGGCGATGACGAGCAGTTCATCGACGCGCTGGAAGGCACCTCGAAGTCGAACTTCCTGCTGCACTACAACTTCCCCCCGTACTCGGTGGGTGAAGTGGGCCGCGTCGGCTCCCCCGGCCGCCGCGAGATCGGCCACGGCAAGCTGGCCTGGCGCGCGCTTCAGGCGGTGCTGCCGGCGAACACCGACTTCCCCTACACCATTCGCCTGGTGTCGGAGATCACGGAATCCAACGGCTCCTCCTCCATGGCCTCGGTCTGCGGTGGCAGCCTCGCGATGATGGATGCCGGCGTGCCGCTCAAGGCCGCCGTCGCCGGTGTCGCCATGGGCCTGGTGCTGGAAGACGACGGCTCCTGGGCCGTTCTGACCGACATCCTGGGCGACGAGGATCACCTCGGCGACATGGACTTCAAGGTCGCCGGTACCGAAGAGGGCATCACCAGCCTTCAGATGGACATCAAGGTGGCCGGCATCACGCCCGCGATCATGGAAAAGGCGCTCGAGCAGGCGAAGGCCGGCCGGATGCACATCCTGGGCGAGATGAACAAGTCGGTCTCCGGCGTCGGCCAGTTCTCGGTCCATGCCCCGCGGATCGAGACGATGACGATCCCGCAGGACAAGATCCGCGAAGTCATCGGCTCGGGCGGCAAGGTCATCCGCGAGATCGTCGAGGTTTCGGGTGCCAAGGTCGACATCAACGACGACGGCGTCATCAAGATCGCCAGCGCCAACGGCGAGGCCATCCAGAAGGCCTACGACATGATCTACTCGATCGTGGCAGAGCCGGAAGAGGGCAAGGTCTACAAGGGCACGGTCGTCAAGCTGGTCGATTTCGGCGCCTTCGTGAACTTCTTCGGCAAGCGTGACGGCCTCGTGCACGTCAGCCAGATCGAGAACCGCCGCCTGAACCACCCCTCCGACGTGCTGAAGGAAGGCCAGGAGGTCTGGGTCAAGCTGCTGGGCTTCGACGATCGCGGCAAGGTGCGCCTGTCGATGAAGATCGTCGATCAGGAGACCGGCGAAGAGATGAAGAAGGACGAGGAAGAAGCCGCGGCCGAGTAAGGCCAGGGTTTCCCCGTCCGAAAGGCCCCCGAAGGAGACTTCGGGGGCCTTTTTCGTCTTCGGCTGCCGGCTCTCTTGGCGCGCGGGTTTGGCCATGGCTCACGGCAACGTGGGGCCATCAGGGCATCAGGGCCGGGGATCGCGGGCAGGGCGGGGGCTTCCGGGCTTGATGTGACCGGGCGCCCGGCTTAGCTGTGGCGGGATCACGGGCCCTCAGCAGGCCCGCCGAAAGCGCTGCTGAGCGCAAGTCAGACGAGGGAACCCGATGTTCACACGGCGCCATCTTATCGCTTCGACAGCCGCCGCGATCGCGGCCCCCGCCGTCCTGCGCGCGCAATCCGCGACCCTGCCGGCGATGACCGATTTCGCCGGGGCCCCGGCCCCCGCGCCCCAGCGGCAGGCCGCCGCCGCGCAGCCCGAGCCCGTCATCGATCTGCCGCCGACCGTGCAGGACGGCTACCAGATCCCGCCGCAGTACCAGGCCGTCGTGGTGCCGACCCGCGGCCTCGCGGCGAACCAGATCCACATCGTCCCGCAGGAATACCACCTGTATTTCACCCTGCCGGGCAACCGCGCCATCCGCTACGGCGTCGCCGTCGGGCAGGAGGGTCTGGGCTGGTCCGGCAGCGCGACGATCAAGCGCAAGGTCGAATGGCCCAGCTGGACCCCGACCCCCGACATGATCGAGCGCGACCCCGAGCATTACGAGCAGTACGCCGACGGCATGCCCGGCGGCCCCGAGAACCCGCTGGGCGCCCGTGCGCTCTATTTCTACCAGGGCGACCGGGACACGGCGATCCGCGTGCATGGCACGACCTCGCCGGCCAGCATCGGCAAGTCGGCCTCGAACGGCTGCTTCCGCATGTACAACAGCCACGTGATCGACCTGTACAACCGGGTGCCGATTGGCGCCCGCGCCTTCGCCTACTAAGTCCAGGCCGAAAGGTTCAGCGCCGCGGCGGCCGATGGGCCGGCGCGGCGTTTCCTATTCGTGATGCCCCTCGCACCCCTGGGCTGTTAAAGCTGCCTTAAGGGATGACGCAGAATCCTTGGGCAGAGCAGGCCCGGACGCGAGGGAGGGGACAGGATACCATGACAGGATCGAACATCGGCCGTCGCGCCTTTCTGGCCGGCGGGGCCGCCGCCGCCGGTCTGGCTGCCGCGCCGGCTGCCGCGCAGGTGATGTCGCAGCGGCCCTTCGACATCCCCGAAAGCTGGCGACCGCGCGTGGTCGACATCAATGCCGATGCGCCAGCCGGGCTGATCTACGTCGATACTGCTGAACGCCGCCTTTACTGGACCCTGGGCGAGGGGCGGGCGATCCGCTACCTGATCGCCGTCGGTGCCGCGGGCCGAAATTTTCAGGGCGAGGCGCGGGTCGGGCGCAAGGCGGAATGGCCGCGCTGGACGCCGACGCGCAACATGATCCGCGCCGAGCCCGAGGTTTACGGCCCCTATGCCGGCGGCCTGCCGGGCGGGCACGAGTGGAACCCCCTCGGGGCGCGGGCCCTCTACATGTACCAGGGCAATCGCGACACGATGTACCGCATCCACGGCACGCCGCAGCCCTGGACCATGGGGCAGAGCTTTTCCTCGGGCTGCATCCGCCTGGTGAACGAGCATGCGATGGATCTCTACAGCCGGGTGCCTGTTGGCACGCGGGTCGTGGTCAGCTAGCCCATCAACCGACGCTCGGCCCGCCGGTAACGCAGCACCGCCGCAGGCCCCCGCCGCAGCGCGGCCAGCCGCAGGGGCCCCCATGGCTTGTGCGGCCCGTGAAAGTGCAGGACCCGCGGGGCCAGGGCCTCGCTTTCCTGCGCCGAGGGGTCGAGCCCGCGCATCTGCCGGTGCTGGCGCCCGACGCGCCCCCAGGAGCAGTTCCAGGCCGGGTTCAGGTGATGCACCTGCCCCTTGAACAGCAGGTTCAGCCTGTCCTGATCGACCGTGGCGTAGCCCGCCGCGGCCTCCATGTCGGTCATCGCCTCGGCCAGACCGGGGGTGGCCTTGATGGCTGCGGTGTCCATCAGCAGGACCCCGGAATTGAAGTAATCCGTCGCCGGATGCGGCGCCATGAGCTGCGCCGTGCCCTGCAGGCGATCCGCCCGCGCAGGCCGCGCCGCGCGCCGCGTCACCACGTAGTCGCGCACGGCGCCCATTGGGCGGCCTTGAAGATCCAGCGCGAAAAGCGGCGAGAGGTCCCCCGTCACGAGGGTGTCGCCATCGAGGTAGAGCACCCGCCCTTCGAGGAGCCGCGGCAGGAACATCCGGCCCAGAGCGACCGGCGTGATATGCGCCTTGGGGCTGCGCGCCTGCGCCAGCAGCGCCGGATCGAGTTGGTGCACGGTCAGCGCCCCCGGCGCCAGCGCCTCTGCCCGGCGCTGCGCCTCGGCCCTGGCGGTGTCGGTCAGCCCGTGTCCGAAGAGGTGCACGGCAATCGGCCCCGAGGCGGCCTCAAGCGCCGAGAGGATCGACAGGAGCGTGGGGCGAAACAGGCCCATGTCGGTGACATAGGCGATCTGGATGGGCGGCAGGGTCATGCCGCCAGCCTGTCGTCGAAGGGGATGCCGATGTCCAGCAGCGCGGAGACCGGCGAATGGCAGGTCAGCGCGATGCCGCGCTTCGCCGCCTCGTCCCGCGCGAGGGCGAAGAGCGGCAGAATCCGCCCCTGCGCCTGCGCCACGCCGGAAAAGGCGGCGCCGCCCGTCTCGTAAAAGCGCGGCGCATCCGACAGGTCGATGCCGGCCAGACCGATGCGCCGGGCGCTGGTTGCAAGCGCGCATTGCAGCGCGCTGGTGGCCACGGTGCCGCTGATGATCACGCCCCGCGCCGGATCGCGCGACAGAGCGGCCTGGCCCTGCCGTAGCAGGTGCGGCGCAAGCGCGGGATCGTCCAGACCGCGCCGGGCGCCGCCCAGCGGCTTGCGCAGATCGTCCAGCAGGAGGATGCGCCGGTCCTCGGCCCAGGCCGGATCGAGCGTGAGCAGCGCCCGCAGCGCGCCCGGCGAAAGCAGCGCCCAGCTGTCTCGCGGCAGGTGCTGCGCGATCATCGCGTGATGGCGCCAGACAAAGCGCTCGTCCTCGATCACCGCCGCCAGCGCCCCGCCCAGCCGCGGCACGAGGCTGAGTGCGCCGTTCAGCACCATCGCCTCGCGCGCCGCGACCCGCTCCACCGCCTGGCCGCGAAGCGAGGGGCCGGAGCCGAAGATCACAAGGCTCTCGCCGGCCTCCTCCGCGAAATCGGCAAAGGGCGAGAGGCCCCCGGCGCGCCGCCCGCGCCAGAGGATCTCGCCCCCGCCCGCCGCATCGCGCGCAAGGCGCAGGTGCGGCCAGGCCGCCTCGTCATGGGCGCGGGCCATCCCTCGCAGGCGAAAGCCCAGCCGGATCAGGCGCCGCGTCAGCGGCCTGTCGGACATCGGTCAGGCCGGAACCTTGGCCTTGCGCAGGTAGGGCAGCACATGCTCCAGCTCGCCGAACTTGGCCGTCGCTTCCTCGTCCGACAGGGTGGCGGGCACGATCACGTCCTGCCCGACGGTCCAGTCGGCGGGGGTGGCGACGCCCTTGGAGGAGGTCAGCTGCAGCGCGTCGAGGGCACGCAGCACCTCGGCGAAGTTGCGGCCCACCGTCATCGGGTAGGTCATCGACAGCTTCACCTTCTTGTCCGGCCCGACGATGAAGACCGAACGCACGGTCGCGGTATCGGCAGGCGTACGGCCATCGGGAAGATAGGCCTCGGCGGGCAGCATGTCGAAGGCCTTGGACATCTTCAGGTCGGTGTCGGCGACCATCGGAAACTCGGGCGTGCTGCCGCCGGCCTTCTCGATATCGGCCTTCCAGCGCTTGTGGTCCTCGGCGCTGTCGACCGAGACGCCGATCGGCTTGGCGTCGCGGGCCGCCCATTCCTTGGCCAGCGTGGCGACGGCGCCGAACTCGGTGGTGCAGACGGGGGTGAAATCCTTGGGGTGGCTGAAGATGATGGCCCAGCTGCCGCCGATGTAATCGTGCAGGGACAGGCTGCCCTGGTCGGTCTCGACGGTCAGGTCGGGGATCGTGTCGTTGATGCGCAGTGCCATCGCTAGGTCTCCCACTAGGGTAATCTCGTCTCGCGTGATGCGGGGCGCCTCCGCATATAAGCCCGCAGGCTGCGCATGCCACCCCGTTGCAGCGCCCCGGCCGGAATGGCACCTTCTGCGCGAAACCGCCCGGGGGATGCCGCGATGATGATCAAACGAGACTTCTACATCGACGGCGCCTGGGTGCCGCCGCAGACCCCGCGCGATTGCGCGGTGATCGATCCCTCCACCGAAGAGGCCTGCGCCACCATCAGCCTTGGGGGGCAGGCCGATACCGATACCGCCGTCGCCGCCGCGCAGCGCGCCTTTGCCTCTTGGTCCATCAGCCCGCTGGCCGAGCGGCGGCGCCTGGTCGAGGGCATCCTCGCGCAATACGAGGCGCGCAAGGAAGAGATGGCGCAGGCGATCAGCCTCGAGATGGGGGCGCCGATCGACATGGCCCGCTCCAGCCAGGCGGAATGCCTGCCCGAGCATCTGACCGCCTTCCTCGAGGCCTTCGACAAGATCGACTGGATCCGCCCGCTCGGCCCCCATGCCCCGGACGACCGCATCGCGCTGGAGCCGATCGGTGTGGTCGGCCTGATCACGCCCTGGAACTGGCCGATGAACCAGGTCACGCTCAAGGTGATCCCAGCGCTTCTCGCGGGCTGCACCGTGGTGCTGAAGCCGTCGGAAGAGGCGCCGCTCTCCTCGATGCTCTTTGCCGAGTTCGTGCATGACGCCGGCTGCCCGCCGGGCGTCTTCAATCTGGTGAACGGCGATGGCGCCGGGGTGGGCACACAGCTTTCGGCGCATCCGGACGTGGCGATGATCTCCTTCACCGGCTCGACCCGCGCCGGCCGCGCGATCAGCCGCACCGCCGCCGAGACGCTCAAGCGCGTGACGCTGGAGCTTGGGGGCAAGGGCGCGAACCTGGTCTTCGCCGATGCCGGGCTCGAGGCGGTGGAGCGCGGCGCCCGCTCCTGCTTCAACAACACCGGCCAGTCCTGCAACGCCCCGACGCGCATGCTGGTCGAGCGTAGCCTCTACGACGAGGCCATCGAGGTCGCTGCCCGCACCGCCGAGGCGACGGGCACCGCCCCGGCCTCCGCGCCCGGCGCCCATATCGGCCCGCTGGTGAACAAGGCGCAGTGGGACAAGGTGCAGGCCCTGATCGAGACGGGAATCGCCGAGGGCGCGCGCCTCGTCGCCGGCGGGCCCGGCCTGCCCGAGGGCGTCAACCGCGGCTTCTTCGTCCGGCCCACGGTCTTCGCCGATGTGACGAACGAGATGACCATCGCGCGGGAGGAGATCTTCGGCCCGGTCCTGTCGATCATCCCCTTCGAGACCGAGGGAGAGGCCGTCGCCATCGCCAACGACACCCCCTACGGCTTGACCAACTACGTCCAGAGCAGCGACGGCGCCCGCCGCAACCGCCTCGCCCGCCAGCTGCGCTCGGGCATGGTCGAGATGAACGGCCAGTCGCGCGGCGCCGGCAGCCCCTTCGGCGGGATGAAGGCCTCTGGCGGCGCGCGAGAGGGCGGGACCTGGGGGATCGAGGAATTCCTTCAGGTCAAGGCGATCTCCGGCTGGGACAGCGCGGCAGAGGGCTGACGCCCCTCATTCTTCTCTTTGAAAATATCCTCGGGGGGAGGCGCCGCCAGCGGCGGCGCCGGGGGGCAGACAGCCCCCCTGCCGCGCCGGACACAGGCGCAACGAAAAACCCCCGAGGCGGCGCCACGGGGGTCATCCTGCGAATGCAGTGGTCGCGATGGACCGGTCTGAAGCGCGGAGCTTAAAGCATGCCCTCGCGCTGCAGCTTCTTGCGAGCGAGCTTGCGCTGACGGCGAATCGCCTCGGCCTTCTCACGCGCTTTCTTCTCGGACGGCTTCTCGAAATGCTGCTTCAGCTTCATTTCCCGAAACACGCCCTCGCGCTGCAGCTTCTTCTTCAGGGCGCGAAGCGCCTGATCCACGTTGTTGTCGCGAACGCTAACCTGCATGTGGTTTTCACCACCTTTCCAGTTGAAGTTTCGATCTCAGGCAGGAACACGCGTCTCTATCAAACCGTTCCCCGCTTGTCTAGGCTGCAGCAACGGGCAGCGCCCGCGCCGCAGGCATCACTCCGGAGGACGAGCATGACACGGTCCGACATCCCCGCCGATCCCGCCGCCATTCGGCTTCTGGACGCCATCCGCGCCCATGTGCCCTTCGACGGCTGGTCCGACGCGGCCTTCCGCGCCGCCGCCCGCGATGCCGGCATCCCCCTGCCCGAGGCGCGGGCCCTGGTGCCGAAGGGGGCGGCGGGGCTGGCCGCCCTGCTGCACCGGCAGGGCGATGCGCAGGCGAGCCACGCCATCCGCGAGGCCGACTTCGCGGCGATGAAGTACAGCGACCGCGTCGCCCATGCGCTGAAACTGCGCCTCGATGCGATGCCCGGCCGCGAGGAGGTGCGCCGCTCTACCGCCCTCTTCGCTCTGCCGCAGCACGCGGGCGAGGGCGCGGCGCTGATCTGGGGCACCGCCGATACGATCTGGTCCGCGCTGGGCGATACCTCGGACGACGTGAACTGGTACTCCAAGCGGGCGACGCTCTCTGCGGTCTGGTCCTCGACCGTGCTCTACTGGCTGGGCGACGACAGCCCCGGTGCCGCCGAGACCCGCGCCTTCATCGACCGCCGCATCGCCGGGGTGATGCAGATCGAGGGCGCGAAGGCCAAGGCGCGGAACTCCGCCCTGCTGCGCCCCGTCACCGGCGCCCTCGGCCTTCTGACCCGCAACATCCGCGCGCCGCGCCAGCCGGGCGGCCTTCCGGGGCGCTGGACATGACGATGATGCCGGTGATCGAGATCGCCCGCCCCGGCGGGCCAGAGGTGCTGACCCTGGCCGAGCGCGAGATCCCGCAGCCCGGCCAGGGCGAGGTGCTGATCCGCGTGGCCTACGCCGGGGTCAACCGCCCCGATGCGATGCAGCGGGCCGGCCAGTATCCCATGCCCCCCGGCGCCAGCGACCTGCCGGGCCTCGAAGCCTCGGGAGAGATCGTGGCCCTGGGCGAGGGCGTAACCGGCTGGTCCATCGGCGACAGCGTCTGCGCGCTGCTGCCCGGCGGCGGTTACGCCGGCCATGCCGTGGCGCCCGCCGGCCATTGCCTGCCGGTGCCCGAGGGGCTGGACCTGCGGCAGGCCGCGGCCCTGCCGGAGACGGCCTTCACCGTCTGGTCCAACGTCTTCATGCGCGGCGGGCTGCAGGGGGGCGAGCGCTTTCTCGTCCATGGCGGCAGCTCCGGCATCGGCACCATGGCGATCCAGATCGCGACCGCGCTGGGCGCCCGCGTCTTCGCCACCGCCGGCAGCGCCGAGAAATGCGCCGCCTGCACCCGCCTCGGGGCCGAGCGCGCGATCAACTACCGGCAGGAGGATTTCGTCCAGCTGCTGCAGGACGAGGGCGGCGCCGACGTGATCCTCGACATGGTCGGCGGGTCCTATGTGCAGCGCAACATCGCGGCGCTGGCGACAGGCGGGCGGCTGGTGCAGATCGCCTTCCTGCAGGGCGCAAGGACAGAGGTGAACCTCGCGCCGCTGATGATGAAGCGCGCGACCCTCACCGGCTCGACCCTGCGGCCGCAGAGCGTGGCGGCCAAGACCGAGATCGCCGAGGCGCTGCGCGCCCATGTCTGGCCGCTGATCGCGGCGGGGCAGGTCGCACCGCTGATCGACAGCGAATATCCCCTGGCCGAGGCCTCTGCCGCCCATGCCCGGCTCGAGACCTCGGACCACATCGGGAAGATCGTGCTGAAACTGCCCTGAGGCGGTGATGCGCCCTTTTTCGTGACGTCGCGCCCCTCTGCTGGGTCGGTTTTGCCCTGTCATCCATGGGTGCGGGCCGCTACCACTTCGAGGGGACGCAAGGAATTCTGGAGGCAGCGCTCATGAAGGTTCTCGTACCGGTCAAGCGCGTGATCGACTACAACGTGAAGGTCCGGGTCAAGGCTGACGGCAGCGGCGTCGACCTGGCCAACGTCAAGATGAGCATGAACCCCTTCGATGAGATCGCCGTCGAAGAGGCGATCCGCCTGAAGGAGAAGGGCGCCGCCGAAGAGGTCGTCGTCGTCTCGATCGGCGTGAAGCAATCGCAGGAAACGCTGCGGACCGCCCTCGCCATGGGCGCCGACCGCGCGATCCTGATCACCGCCGCCGAGGACCCCGCCCAGGACATCGAGCCGCTGGCCGTCGCCAAGCTGCTCAAGGCGGTGGTCGACGAAGAGCAGCCGGGCCTCGTCCTCTGCGGCAAGCAGGCGATCGACAACGACATGAACGCCACCGGCCAGATGCTGGCCGCGCTTCTGGGCTGGAGCCAGGCGACCTTCGCCAGCAAGGTCGAGATCGAGGGCGATGCCGCCACCGTCACCCGCGAGGTCGACGGCGGTCTGCAGACCGTGAAGGTCAAGCTGCCGGCCATCGTCAGCGCCGACCTGCGCCTGAACGAGCCGCGCTATGCCTCGCTTCCGAACATCATGAAGGCCAAGAAGAAGCCGCTCGAAGAGAAGACCGCCGCCGATCTGGGCGTCGATGTCACGCCGCGGCTGACCACGGTCTCGGTGGCTGAACCCGAAAGCCGCAAGGCCGGGATGATGCTGGGGTCGGTCGACGACCTCGTCGAGAAACTCAAGGACCTGGGGGTGGTGTGATGGCTGTTCTTCTGATTGCCGAAGTGACGGACGGCGCCCTGAACATGGATGCCACGGCCAAGGCGGTCTCCGCCGTCGCTGGCCTGGGCGAGGTCACGGTCCTCTGCGCCGGCGGCGAGGTCGAGGGCGCGGCCAAGGAGGCGGCGACGATCCAGGGTGTCACCAAGGTGCTGACGGCCGAGGATCCGCTTTACGGCCACCGCCTGGCGGAGCCGACCGCGGCGCTGATCGTCAGCCTTGCCGAGGGCTACAGCCATATCGCCGCCCCGGCGACGACCGACGCCAAGAACGTCATGCCGCGCGTCGCCGCGCTGCTCGACGTCATGGTGCTGTCCGACGTCATCGGCATCGACGATGCCGAGACCTTCCGCCGCCCGATCTACGCGGGCAACGCGATCCAGACGGTGAAATCCGGCGATCCGGTCAAGGTGATGACGATCCGCACCTCGGGCTTCGACGCGGCGCCGACGGGGGGCGAGGCCGCCATCGACAGCGTGCCGGTCGGCACCGATCCTGCCCTGTCCGAATGGGTCGAGGACAAGGTCGCCGCCTCTGACCGGCCCGAGCTGACTTCGGCCGGGATCGTCGTCTCCGGCGGGCGGGGCATCGGGTCGAAAGAGGATTTCGCGATCATCGAGGCGCTGGCCGACAAGCTGGGCGCCGCCGTCGGTGCCAGCCGCGCCGCCGTCGATTCGGGCTATGCGCCCAACGACTGGCAGGTCGGCCAGACCGGCAAGGTCGTCGCCCCCGAGCTCTACGTCGCCGTCGGTATTTCCGGTGCGATCCAGCACCTTGCCGGGATGAAGGACAGCAAGGTGATCGTCGCGATCAACAAGGACGAAGAGGCGCCGATCTTCCAGGTCGCCGATTACGGCCTTGTCGGCGATCTTTTCACCATGGTGCCGGAGCTGACGGAAAAGCTCTGACCCTCATGGCTCGTTAAATACTCCGGGGGGCGCCATCGGCCCGCCACTGGCGTTGAGGCCGGTGGCGGCGGGGCTGGCCCCCGGCCCTCCGCCAGACAGCGGAGCGCAGCATGACCTCTTTGACAGACCCCTGGACCAGCCACTTCGGCCTGCCCCCCTGGGGCAAGATCGACGACGACGCCTGGGCCCCCGCCTTCGATGCGGCGATGGACGAGGCGCGCGCCGAAGTCGCGCGGATCGCCGAGAATTCCGAGGCGCCGAGCTTCGAGAACACGATCCACGCGCTCGAGCTGTCGGATCGCACCCTCTCGCGGATCACCGGCGCCTTCTACGCCGTGCCGGACCAGACGCCGGCCCGCCAGGCGATCGAGCGCGAGTATGAGCCCAAGTTCGCGGCCCTCGGCTCAGAGATCATCGGCAATGCCGCGCTTTTCGCGCGGATCGAAGCGCTGTGGCAGGACCGCGAGAGCCTGGGCCTGATGGAGGAGCAGGCCCGCGTCCTGCACCTGACCCACCGCAACTTCGTCCGCCAGGGCGCGCAGCTGACCGGCGAGGACGCCGCGCGCATGGCAAAGATCAAGGGCCGGCTCTCGGTGCTGGGCACGCAGTTCGCGCAGAACGTCCTTGCCGACGAAAGCGGCTGGCGGCTTGAGCTGTCGCCAGAGGACCTGACAGGCCTGCCCGATTTCGCCCTCGCCGCCCTGCGCGCGGCGGGCGAGGGGCGGCCCGTGCTGACGCTGTCGCGCAGCGTCATCGTGCCCTTCCTGCAATTCTCGCCCGACCGCGCCCTGCGGCGCCGCGCCTACGAGGCCTGGGTCAGCCGCGGCGAGCATCCCGGCGAGACCGACAACCGCGGCATCGTCGCCGAGACGCTGGCCCTGCGCGAGGAGCGGGCGCGGCTTCTGGGCTTCGACAGCTTCGCCGCCTGGAAGCTGGCGCCGCAGATGGCCGGCAGCCCCGAGGCCGTGCGCGAGATGCTGCACGCGATCTGGACCCCGGCCCGCGCCGCCGCCCTCGAGGATGCCGCCGAGATGGAGGCGATGCTCGCCGAGGATGGCGAGAGCGGCCCGCTCGAACCCTGGGATTGGCGCTACTACGCGGAGCGGCTGCGCCAGCAGCGCCACGACCTCAACGAGGCGGTGCTCAAGCCGTATTTCCAGCTCGACCGCATGGTCGAGGCGGCCTTCTGGACCGCCGGGCGGCTGTTTGGCCTCTCGTTCCGGGCCATCGAGCCGGACCTTTGGGATCCGCATTGCAAGGCCTGGGAGGTGACGCGCGAGGGGCAGCATATCGCCGTCTTCATCGCCGATTACTTCGCCCGCCCGCCCAAGCGCTCGGGCGCCTGGTGCATGGCGTCGCGGTCGCAAAGCCGGGCCGAGGGCGAGACCCGCCCCGTGGTCGTCAATGTCTGCAACTTTGCCGCGCCCGAGGCCGGGCAGCCGGCGCTTCTATCCTTCGACGATGCGCGCACGCTGTTCCACGAGTTCGGCCATGCGCTGCACCAGATGCTGTCCGACGTGACCTACGAGAGCATCTCGGGCACCTCGGTCGCGCGCGACTTCGTGGAGCTGCCCAGCCAGCTTTACGAGCATTGGCTGGAAGTGCCCGAGCTTCTGCAGCGCTTCGCCACCCATGCCGAGACCGGAGAGCCGCTGCCCGAGGCGATGATGGAGCGGCTGCTGGCGGCCAATACCCATGACATGGGGTTCCAGACGGTCGAGAACGTCGCCTCCGCGCTCGTGGACCTCGAATTCCACGATGCGCCTGCGCCCAGCGATCCGATGCAGCGGCAGGCCGAGATCCTCGACGGCATCGGCATGCCCCATGCGATCCGGATGCGCCACGCCACGCCGCATTTCCAGCATGTCTTCTCGGGCGACGGCTATTCCGCCGGCTACTACAGCTACCTCTGGTCCGAGACGATGGATGCCGATGCCTTCGAGGCCTTCCGCGAGGCGGGCGATCCCTTCGACGCGGAGCTTGCGGCCAAGCTCGAGGCGCATGTCCTCTCGCGCGGGGGCTCGGAGGAGGCGGCGGCGCTGTATGAGGCCTTCCGCGGGCGGATGCCGGGGGTCGAGGCGCTGCTGAAGGGGCGGGGGCTTCTGGCCGAGCCGGCCTGAGCGCGGCAGGGGCCGGGGGGGCAGCCCCCCGGACCCCCCGGGATATTTGCAAAGAGAAGAAGGGGGGCGGGGAAGAAGGGGGGGGGCGTCAGCCGCCCTTCTTGGCGCGCAGGTTCGCGAAGAAATCGACGCGTTTCTTCAGGTCGCGCTCGAAGCCGCGGTCGACGGGCAGGTAATAGACCCCGCGCTTCATCGTCTCGGGGAAGTAGTTCTGGCCCGAGAAGGCGTCTTCCTGGTCGTGGTCGTAGGCATAGCCCGCGCCGTAGCCCTGCTCCTTCATCAGCTTCGTCGGGGCGTTGCGAATATGCTTGGGCGGCGGCTCGGAGCCGGATTTCTTCGCCTCGGCCATGGCGGCCTTGTAGGCGACGTAGCCGGCATTCGATTTCGGCGCGAGGGCGAGGTAGATGACCGCCTGGCCCAGCGCCAGCTCTCCCTCGGGGCTGCCGAGGCGTTCATAGGTCTCCCAGGCGTGCTGGCAGAGGGTCTGGGCCTGCGGATCGGCGAGGCCGATATCCTCGATCGCCATGCGCAGGATGCGCCGCGCCAGGTAGCGCGGATCCTCGCCCCCCGTCAGCATCCGCGCCAGCCAGTAGATGGCGGCATCGGGGTCCGAGCCGCGGACCGATTTGTGCAGCGCCGAGATCAGGTTGTAATGCTCGTCGCCGGACTTGTCGTATTTCGTGGCGCGGCGGGTCAGCCGGGTTGTCAGCGCCTCGCGCCCCAGCGGCTTGTCCAGCTTCCAGGCGGCGACCTGCTCGATCAGGTTCAAGAGCGCCCGCCCGTCGCCATCGGCCATCTCCAGCAGCGCGTCGCGGGCGGAGCCATCGAGCGGCAGGCTGCGCCGCAGCTCCTGCTCGGCGCGCTGGGCGAGGCGTTCGAGGTCCGCCAGATCCAGCCGCTCCAGCACCAGGACCTGCGCGCGGCTCAGGAGCGCGGCGTTCAGCTCGAAGGAGGGATTCTCGGTCGTCGCGCCGACGAGGAGGATGGTGCCGTCCTCCATATGCGGCAGGAAGCTGTCCTGCTGCGCCTTGTTGAAGCGGTGGATCTCGTCGACGAAAAGCAGGGTGCCGCGGCCCTGGCCGCGGCGCATCTTGGCCGCTTCGAAGACCTTGCGCAGTTCCGGGACGCCGGTGAAGATCGCGCTGATCTGCACGAAGTGCAGGTCGGTGGCATCGGCCAGCAGGCGGGCGATGGTGGTCTTGCCCACCCCCGGCGGCCCCCAGAAGACCAGCGAGGACAGCGCCCCCGAGGCCAGCATCGCGCCCAGCGGCGCCTCTGGGCCCAGGACATGGGCCTGGCCGATCACTTCGGTCAGGGCGCGCGGGCGCAGCCGGTCGGCCAGCGGCCGCGGCGCCGCGGCAGAGGCGTCGGGGCGGGAGGGGGCGGGCTGCGGCGTGCTGTCGAAGAGATCGGCCATGCCCCGACATCTAGGGCCGAACGGGCGCGGCCGGAAGGGGCGAGAGGCGGCCCCGCCGCGGGCACGCTGGACAGTGTCGCGGGGCCGGACTACCGATCCAGGCGGCGCCACGCTTTCGACGGCGCCGCGTCCGGGGCCACCGATGACCTTCGTCCTTTTCGTCAATGCGCTGATCCTCTGCGCCGCCGGCGGCCTGATGCTGGTCGAGGGGCTGCTCTTTCCGCTCACGCGAGGGCCCTTCCTTGAGGCGGGAATGCTGGCGCTCTGCGCGGGCCTGCTGACGGGGCTCTGCGCCTCGCCGCGGCTGGAGGCGATGCGGCCTCTGCACACCTTTTTGCTGACGGCGAGCGTCTGGCTGACGGCGGGGCTGGCCGGGGCGCTGCCGCTCTGGCTTTGGGGGATGAGCTTCACCGACGCCGTCTTCGAGGCGATCTCGGGGATCACCACGACGGGATCGACGGTGATGACCGGCCTCGACGATACGCCGCAGGGCATCCTGTTCTGGCGGGCGCAGCTGCAGTGGTTCGGCGGCGTCGGCTTCATCGTCACCGGCATGGCGCTGCTTCCGGTGATGCGCGTGGGCGGCATGCAGCTCTTTCGCACCGAAAGCTCCGAGCGCGGCGAGAACGAGCTGACCACCGCCACCCGCTTTGCCAGCGCGACGCTCTGGGTTTACTGCTCGCTCACCGCCGTCTGCGCCATGGTCTATGCGCTGGGCGGGATGACCGCCTTTGAGGCGGTGGTCCATGCGATGACCACGCTGTCGACGGGGGGCTTCTCGACCTCCGATTCGTCCTTCGGGCAATTCGCCAGCCCCTGGCTCCAATGGTCCGGCACACTCTTCATGCTGGCCGGCGGCTTGCCCTTTGCCTGGTACATCCACATCGCCCGCGGCGGCAGCCCCTGGAGCGAGCAGGTGACGGCGTTGCTGCGGACACTGGCCTTCGTGATCGGCGGGCTGACCCTCTGGCGCATGATCTCGGGCGAGGTCGGGCTGGAGCCGGCGCTGCGCGAGGTGGCCTTCAACGTCGTCTCGGTGGTGACGACGACGGGCTTTGCCACCACCGATTACCTGACCTGGGGCGCCTTCGCGGCCACCGCCTTCTTCGTGCTGACGGCGATGGGGGGCTGCACCGGATCGACCTCGGGCGGGGGCAAGATGATGCGCTGGATCCTGCTCTCGCGCTCCATCTCGGCGGAGATTGCGCGCATCCACCAGCCGCACAGGATCGACCGCATCCGCTACGAGGGGCGGGCGGTGGGGCAGGACCGCATCGACGGCGTGATCTCCTTCATGGGGTTCTTCTTCCTGACCTTCGCGCTGCTCTCGGTGGCGCTGACGCTGCTGGGCCTCGACATCGCGACGGCGACCAGCGGCGCGCTGACGGCGCTGGCGAATGTCGGCCCCGGCGTCGGGTCGATCATCGGCCCGGCGGGCACCTTCGCGCCGCTGCCGGACGGGGCGAAGTGGCTGCTGGCGGTGGGTATGTACGTCGGCCGGCTCGAGATGCTGACGGTCTTCGTGCTGCTGACGCCGGTCTTCTGGCGCGAGGCGACCTAGAGCAGGTTGAGGTCGCGCCCCAGCATCGCGGCATGGGTCCGGTTGCGGGCGCCCAGCTTGCGCGACAGCGTCTTGACGTGCAGCTTCACCGTCACCTCCTGCAGCCCGTGGTCGCGCGCGATCTCCTTGTTCGACTTGCCCTCGGAGAGGCCGCGCAGGACCTCGGCCTCGCGACGTGTCAGGACGATGCGGCCGGCGCCATCGCCGGTGCCACCCTCTTCGGCGGGCGTCATGAAGCCCCGCGGCACGAAGACCTCTCCGGCGATCATGAAATGCACCGCCGCCACGACGGAGCGCGAGGACAGCGACTTGGGCAGGAAGCCCGCCGCCCCGGCCGCGAGCACGGAGGCGGCGACCTCGCGCGTCGCCCCGCCCGAGATGACGGCCACGGGCGCGCCCTGCGCCGCCTGCATGGCATGCTTCAGCGGCTCGATGCCGGCCATGCCGGGCATGTGCCAGTCCAGAAGGGCCAGGTCGACGGGATCGCGGCCAGCCAGAACCTCCAGCGCGGAGGGCAGGCACCCGGCGCCGCTGACGGCGAAGCCGGCGGTCTGCGTCAGATAGGCGGCGAGGGTCTCTCGCACCAAGTCGTGGTCATCGGCGATCAGGATGCGCATGGCCGGTCCTTTCGGTCGGAGACCGGGACCTATCCCTTTGGCTCTTAAGGGCGTCTGAACGGCTAGGGCAGGGGGTGCTTAAACCTTGCTTGAGAAAGAGGCTCTAGGACCGGACCCGCGGACATTTCCGTTTCGCCGCCCAAGGAGGGGTCTCATGCTGCATTCGTTCAACTCGGCACGGCGGCTGGCGCTAGCCGCGATCCTCGCCTCCGTGCCCGTCGGGCCGCTCATGGCCGATCTGACTCAGCCCGAGGGGCCGGTGATCCTGACCGTCTCGGGCGCCATCGCGCAGACGAACGGAGACGGTGCGGCGACCTTCGATCTTGCGATGCTCGAGGCGATGGACCCCCAGAGCTTCGAGACCGGGACGATCTGGACCGAGGGCACCAGCACCTTCACCGGCGTACCCCTGCGCCGCATCCTCGAGGCGGTCGGCGCCGAGGGCGAGGTGCTGACCCTGCGGGCGCTGAACGACTACTCCGTCGAGATGCCCAGCGAGGCGGTCGATGACAACGCGCCGCTGATCGCCTACGCCCGCGACGGCGCGCCCCTGTCGCGGCGCGACCGGGGGCCGCTCTGGGTGATCTACCCCTACGATTCCGATGCCGCCTACCGCAACGACACGATCTACACCCGCTCGGTCTGGCAGCTCGATCGCATCGAGGTCGGGGGCTGAGCATGGCGGCCCCACGCCGGCCCCGGCTGCCACGGCTGCGTCCCGCCCTTACCGTGGCGGCCGCGGCGTTGGCCCTCGTCGTTCTCGGCGCGATGACGCTGGACCTGCTGCGCAAGCGGAACCTCGAATCGCTGGTCCGCTCCGACAACGTGCAGTGGAACCTCAGTCAATTGGAGGTCGAGTTCCTGCGTCTGGAGAACGCGGTCATCGTCGCGCGCAACGCCGATGCCGAGCCTGGCCGCGCCCCCGACGAGGCGGACTTCGAGGCGATCCGTCGCTGGTTCGATGTCCTCTACAGCCGGGCCGCCTCGCTGGGGCAGGCGCCGATCTTCGACGGTGTAGCCGCCGAAGAGCATGCCACGGCGCTGGGCCTCTTGCGCGACACCCTCGATACCTGGGTTCCGCTGATCGACGGCAGCGACGCGGCGCTGCGGCGGGTGCTGCCCGGTCTGGCGACACGGATCGCGGACAGCCGGGACGAGATGCGTACCCTTTCGATACAGGGGCTGACCGCCTCGACCGTCATGGCCGAAAGCTACCGGCGCGAGGTGGACGCCACGCTGCTCCGGGTCGGCCTCGGGGGGGTCGCGCTGCTCGCCCTTCTGCTGCTGCTTCTGGTTTCGACCCTGCGCAGCGGCCGTCGTGCCCAGATCAATGCGGATGCGGCGGGCGAGGCCTCGTCCCGCTACGAGGCGCTGCTGTCGTCTTCCATGGACGCGATCATCGCGACCGATTCCCATGGCAGGATCATCGAGTTCAACGCCACCGCGAGCCGCCTTTACGGCTGGCCCCGCGACGAGGCCGTGGGCCAGACGATCCAGGGTCTTCTGTCGCCGCCCGAACGCCGGGGTCTCGTGGCGAAAGCCTATGCAGAGCTGCGGAACGGCGAACGCCCGCCCTCGGAAGAGCCCGTGCAGATGCTGGGTCTGCGCCGGGACGGCACGACATTCCCGGGCGAATGCCGGCTGCGAATCGCGCGCCAGGGTTGCGACATGCTTTTCGTCATGGCCGTGCGCGACGTCTCCGCCGAGGTCGCCGCGAAGGAGGCGATGGCCCATGCCCGCGACGAGGCGCTGGCCGCCGCCAAGGCCAAGAGCGACCTTCTCGCCGTCATGAGCCACGAGATGCGCACCCCGCTGAACGGCCTTCTGGGCACGATGGAGCTGATGCGCGACGAGGAGATGACCGACCGCCAGCGCGACCGTCTGCGGATCATCGAGACCTCGGGCCGGCTGCTGCTGAGCCATGTGAACGACGTGCTCGACATCTCGCGCCTCGATTCGGGCAAGGTCGACCTCACCGAGGAGGCCTTCGACCTTGAGGCGCTGCTGACCGAGGTGGCGGAGGGGCAGCGCAGCCTCGCGCAGGCCCGGGACACCGAGATCACCGTCGCGCTCGACCCGGCGCTGCCGCAGTACTTCACGGGCGATCCGATCCGCCTGCGGCAGATCGTCCTGAACCTCGTCGGCAATGCCGCGAAGTTCACCGAAGGCGGCACCGTGATGATCGAGGCCGAGCGCGGCCTGCCCGGCGAGGTGGAGCTGCGGGTGATCGACACCGGTTGCGGCATGTCGAAGCAGAACCTGATGCGGATCTTCGAGGATTTCGTCACGCTCGACAGCTCCTACACCCGGACCTCGGGCGGCACCGGGCTGGGCCTCGGGATTGTGCGGCGGCTGGTGCGGGCCATGGGCGGCAAGATCGGCGCCGAGAGCGAGGAGGGCGCGGGCAGCGTCTTCACCCTGCACCTGCCCCTGCGCTCGGCCGAGCAGCCGATCGGCAGCGTCGCGGCCAGCGAGCCCGATCCGCAGGTGCCCGCGCGCCGGATCCTCGTGGTCGAGGACAACGAGATCAACCGCATCGTCGTCTCCGAGATGCTGCGCAAGGAGGGGCACGAGGTCACCCTGGCCTGCGACGGGGCCGAGGGCGTGGCAACGGCCCAGGGCGGGGGCTTCGACCTGATCCTGATGGATATCTCCATGCCGCGGATGGACGGCGTGACGGCCACGCGGACGATCCGCGGCACCGAGGGGCCCTGCCGCTTCGTGCCCATCGCGGCGCTGACCGCCCATGCCATGCCCGAAGAGATCGCCCGCTTTCACGAGGCCGGGATGCAGCACGTGCTGACCAAGCCGCTCTCGCGCGCCGCGCTGCGCGACCTGATCCTCAGCGCCGGGACACCGCCCAAGGCCGAGGACGGGGAGGCCGCGGTCGAGACCTGCCGTTCGGAGGTTGTGGACCAGGCGGTGCGCGACGCCTTCTACGCCGACCTCGGCGAGGACCGGGCTGGCGAGTTGCTCGAGACCTATATCGAGGACAGCGGGCGCAGCCTCTCCCGGCTGGTCGAGCAGAGCGAATCGCTGCCCGCGCGGCAGCTGCAGGCAGAGCTGCACCGCCTTGCCGGCGCCGCCGGTCTGTTCGGCGCGGTCCGCCTGACCGAGGCGCTGCGCCGCCTCGAGACGCTGGGCAAGACTGGGCAGGAACCGGCGATGCGCGCCGGTGTCGCCCGGTTGCCCGAAATCTGGGAGGCGACCGTCACCCAGCTGGTCTCGCGCGGCTCCGCGGCGGCCTGAGAGGGGCAGGGGGCAACGGCGGGGCTTGACCCGCCGCGCCCAGGGCGCAGAGTTTCCGGATCGGCGGCGCCCCTCGCGCCGCCCGCGAAAGCCGGAGGCCGCGCATGGACGACAGAGCGACGAACGACCCTTCCGCGGTGATCGAGGCTGACCGCGCCCATGTCTGGCACCACCTGTTGCAGCACAAGCCCTACGAGACCGTCGATCCCCGGATCATGGTCGAGGGGCGCGGCATGCGGGTCTGGGACATCACCGGCAAGGAGCATCTCGACGCCGTCTCGGGCGGCGTCTGGACGGTGAACGTCGGCTTCGGCCGGACCGAGATCGCCGATGCGGTGCGCGACCAGCTGGTGACGATGAACTACTGGGCCGGGGCGCAGGGCACCGTGCCCGCCGCCCGCTTTGCCGAGCGCCTGATCGAGAAGATGCCCGGCCTCAGCCGGGTCTACTTCGGCAGCTCCGGATCCGAGGCCAACGAGAAGGCCTTCAAGATGGTGCGCCAGATCAGCGCCAAGCATCATGGCGGGCGCAAGTCCAAGATCCTCTACCGCGACCGCGACTACCACGGCACCACGATCGCCTGCCTCTCGGCCGGCGGCCAGAAGGAGCGCAACGCGCAATACGGCCCCTTCGTGCCCGAGTTCGTCGCCGTGCCGCATTGCCTTGAGTATCGCGCGCAGGAGGGGCTCGCCGGTGAGGACTACGGGGTGCGCGCCGCCGAGGAGATCGAGAAGGTCATCCTGCGCGAGGGGCCCGAGACCGTCGGCGCCCTCTGCCTTGAGCCGATCACCGCGGGCGGCGGCATCATCGTCCCGCCCCGGGGCTACTGGGAGAAGGTGCAGGAGATCTGCCGCAAGTACGAGATCCTGCTGCATATCGACGAGGTCGTCTGCGGGATGGGCCGCACCGGCCGCTGGTTCGGCTACGAGCAGTTCGGCGTGCAGCCCGATATCGTGACGCTGGCGAAGGGCGTCGCCTCGGGCTACGCCGCGATCTCGGCCTGCGTGACGACCGAGGCGGTCTTCGAGATGTTCAAGGACGACACCGATCCGCTCGGCTACTTCCGCGACATCTCGACCTTCGGCGGCTGCACAGGCGGGCCGGCGGCGGCGCTGGCGAACATGGACATCATCGAGCGCGAGGATCTTTGCGGCAATTCCGCCCGCACCGGCGCCTATTTCGGTGAGCAGCTGCATGCGCTGGCCGACCGCCAGCCGCTGATCGGCGATGTGCGCGGGATCGGCTTGTTCCAGGGGATCGAGCTGGTCGCAGACCGCCGCACGAAAGAGCCGCTGGACGAGCGGCAGGTGATGGCGGCGGTGGCCGATTGCCTGAAACAGGGCGTGATCGTTGGCGCGACCAACCGCTCCGTTCCCGGCTACAACAACACGATTCTCTTCGCCCCGGCCCTGATCGCCGGGCAGGGCGAGATCGACGAGATCGTCGGTGCGGTCGAAGGGGCCCTGTCGCGGCTGCCGGGCTAGGCTGACGGGGCCGCAAGGGGCCTTGTCCCCGCGCGGCGCCGTGCCCAGGGCAGCGGGCCCAGCCCGATGGTCCAGGACAGCGCCGGTACGCGCGACAGCGCCAGGGCCAGAGCATAGCTTCCCGCGACGGCGAAGCCGATATTGGTAAGCACGTAGAGGCTCGGCGTCATGATGCGCCCCTCGGCAATCAGCCGGAACAGGTCCAACAGCATCGGGTGCACCAGGAAGATGCCGAAACTGTAGGGCGCCAGCCGACCGATCCAGCCCGGCCAGCGCAGAGGCGCCAGCATCACCAGCCCGAACAGGGCCACTGGCATCAGCAGGTGGGCCGAATCGGCGTTCGGGTAATTCCGCGACCATGTCCCGGACTGGATGACCGCCATGGCTTGCCCGAACTTGATCCAGAGGCAGGCCAGCGCGAGCAGCCCCAGCGAGGTCAGCACCGCGCGCTGCAGCCGCGCACTGCGGGCCCGATCCCAGCTGCCGCCCTCTCCACCGGCGCCGACCCGCAGGAAGATCCCGTAGAAGGCGGCGCCGACGAGGCCGTAGCCGGTATAGGTGGCGATGCGGATTGCCCGCAGCAGGTACTGTGTGGCGACCGGATCCTCGATCCCGCCCCACACGGCCATGTTCAATTGGCGCTTGAGGATCAGCAGCGGGATCAGCACCAGCCCCAGCGCCGGCCGCGCCACCGCCATACGGTAGAGCGGAAAGGCGAGGACCAGCGCGAAGAGCGTCGGCAGGAAGTGCATGTGCTGCTTCACATCGCCCAGGAGCAGGTAGCCGATCCAGATCTCGGCCTGGCTTGTCAGCGCACGCAGCAGGTAGTGGCCCCAGCCGAGGTGATAGCCGAGCGCGAGGTTCACGCAGACGTAGACCGCGACCCAGAAGACGAAGGGCACCAGCAGCCGCTGCGCCTGCTCGGCGATGACCGCGCCGTAGCCGCGCGGCCGCCGGTGCAGCGACATCGCGAGGAGGAACAGGGAGATCACGAGGAACAGCTCGGTCCGGGCCATGTAGAACAGCGTCTGCAGCAGCACGGGCAGCGCGCGTCCGGCGGGCGTGGCATCGGAGAAGGGGCTTCCGTCGGGCGCCGCCGATGCATGCATGCAGATGATCGAGACCCCGGCCAGCACGCGCAGCGCGTCGAGCCAGAGGAGGCGGGCGGAGGGGGATGCGGGTGCCGTCGACATGCACCCCTCGTAAGCGTCAATGTTTAAAGATGGCTTGCGCCGGAACGGCGCCCAAGCGGCGTCGGTGTCGCCGCTTGCCGCTGCCGGTCAGTGCGACAGGGCGCCCGCGTCTTCGGCTGTTTGGCCATCGGTCGTGGCGGGCGCGCGCTGCGCGACGTAGCTGTCGATCAGCCGGGTGATCGCCTCGCGCGCGGTGCGGTTCATCTCGGACGAGAAGCCGAGAGAGCCGACCATCGTCCAATGCCCGTAAAGCAGCGAGACGAAGAGATGGGCGATCTCGGTGCAGGCGGGCTGGTCCAGCTGCGGCCGGCTGACCTGCAGCTCCATCGCCACGACCTCCTGCAGCAGCTGGAACTGGTCGTGCAGCGCCGTCCGGATCTTGTCGGACCCGGTCGCGAGGCTCAGCAGCGCGTCGTAGACGGGTTCGTCGGCCGGCTTCTCGAGGCCGTCGAGCACGCCGAAGAAGAAGTCGAGGAACAGGTCCAGCCGCTGCGCGCGCCGCGTCTCGAGGATGCCCTGCGACAGAAGCTCGCGGTAGCGCGCGGCGAGCCGGTCGCAGACCGAGACCATCATCGCCTCGGGACTGGGGAAGTAGTGCCGGATCAACTGGCGGGACATCTCCGCCTCGCCCGCGATCAGGTCGTAGGACAGGCTGGGCAGCCCGTTCTTCGCGATGGCTCTCAGGGCGCCTTCGATGATCTCGGGGCGGCGCACTTCCGCGATCGGCTTCGTCATCCGCAATACATGCTCCGGTCCTGCATTCTGAGGCGGTGTTAACCTTTCCGCCACCCGGTGCAACATCACTTCTGTAGACGTGGTAAATCCGGTGCCATTCGGTACAGAGAGCGACCGAATCGGGTCAGGCGTGACCCGCGCTGGCCGAAAGATTCAGCGGATCGACGCCCAGCGTCTTGAGCGCGGCGGCCCATTTATGCTCGCTCGCGCGGCCGAAGACGATGCCATGGGGCGCCTCGGCGATCAGCCAGCCGTTCTGCGCGATCTCCGCCTCGAGCTGGCCCGCGCCCCAGCCGGCATAGCCCAGTGCCAGCAGAGAGGACTGCGGCCCGCGCCCCTCGGCAATCGCCTCGAGCACATCGAGCGTCGCGGTCATCGAGGTGCCGGTGTCGATCTGCAGCGTCCCCTGCTCCGATTCGTAGTCCGCGCTGTGCAGGACGAAACCGCGCGTCTCCTCGACCGGCCCGCCGAGGTGCACGCGGATATCGCGCAGCTCGGGGCCCTTCTCGATATCCAGCTGCTCGAGCAGGTCGGCGAAGCGGATCTCGGGCGCCGGCTTGTTGACGATCAGCCCCATCGCGCCGTCGTCGGAATGGGCGCAGACGTAGATCACCGCCTGGCCGAAGCGCGGATCGCCCATGTCGGGCATCGCGATGAGAAGCTTTCCGCTCAGGTCGGTGATATCGGTCATGTCGATGAAATGTGGTGCATTCCCGCCGCGATCAAGGGGCGGCGCAGGGCCGTCTCTCCGCGAAGTGACTTAACATCGGCAGCGCGTTGGAGGATGTCCCTTGCCATGCTCAATCGCTTCATCACCGCCTGCTGCGCCACGATCTGCCTAGCCTGTCCTGCCGCTGCAGAGCGCGCGATGCCGCTGTCGCTGGCGGTGCTGCCGGGCTGGCAGGCCGAGGACGGGACCCGCATGGCCGCGCTGCGCCTGACGCTCGATCCGGGCTGGCACACCTACTGGCGCGTGCCCGGCGACGTCGGCATCCCGCCGCTGCTGGACTGGCAGGGCAGCGAGAACCTCGCCTCGGTGCAGGCGGCCTGGCCGGTGCCCGAGGTCCTGCGCGAGAACGGCATGATTTCTCTCGTCTATACCGATCAGGTGGTGATCCCGCTGGCCCTCACGCCAGAGCGGCCGGACCAGCCGATCCGCCTGCGGGGCGAGGTCGATCTGGGCGTCTGCGAGACGATCTGCATGCCGGTGGTGCTGGACATCTCCATCGACGTTGCGGCGGGCGAGGGGCGGCGCGATCCGGCGATCCTCGCGGCGATGCTGGACCGGCCGCAGACCGGCGCCGAGGCGGGGGCGCGCGGCGCCACCTGCCACCTGTCCCCGGAGGGCAGTGATTACGCGCTGAGCGCCGAGGTGACCCTGCCGGCGCTGGCCGAGGAAGAGGTCGTTGTGGTCGAGGCGGCGGATCCCGCGCTCCATGCCCTGCCGGTCCCCGGCCGGCGCAGCGGTGAGCGTCTGACCGCGGTGACGGCGCTCACGGCCACTCAGCCGGGCGTGGCGGTCGACCGCTCGGCCCTGACGATCACCGTGCTGGGCGGCGGGCGCGCGGTGCAGATCGACGGCTGCACCGCCGGCTAGGCCCGCCGCGCCGCCAGTCCCGCCGCCAGCCGGATCGCCAGCAGAATAAGGGCCAGTGCCCCGAGGTAGAGCCCCAGCGCCGCGCCGAAGCCCTGCGGCAGGGCCGCCAGCGCCCAGGGCGCTGCGGGCCAGAGCGCGGGCACGATCAGCAGCACGAAAAGCGCCAGCGCCGCTGCGGCGGCAAGACCCATCGGCAGGCGCAGCACCGGCGCCCGCAGGCCCCGCCGCGCCGCCCGCACCCGCGCGGCCCAATCCGCCTGCACCGCCAGCAGCGCCGGCACCACGCAAAGCACCAGCACGAAGCCGAAGCCCAGGCCGTAGACCAGCGTGATCACCGTCGGCTTGAGGAATTCCGCTTGGCTCGAGGTTTCGTACATCAGCGGCGCAAGGCCGATCACCGTGGTCAGCGTGGTCAGGAAGACCGGGCGCAGCCGGTCCGTCGCGGCGTCGATGATGGCGGGCCCCAGCCCGCGCGCCTCGGAATACTCGTCCACCGTCGTCACCAGCACGATGGAATCGTTGATGATGATGCCGGCCATGCCGATCATCCCGACGATCGAGAACATCGAGATCGGGATCCCCCATAGCGCATGGCCCCAGATCGCCCCGATCAGGCCGAAGGGGATCACGCTCATCACCACGACGGGGCGGGTCCAGCTGCCGAAGATCCAGCACAGCGCAAGGTAGATGCCGCCCAGGCAGAACAGCAGGCCGGTGCGGGCGTCGGACAGGAACTCCTCCTCCTGCTCGCTCAGGCCCGACAGGCGCGTGGTGACGCCGTAGTCCGCCTCGATTTGCGGCAGGACGCGCGCCTCGATCTGGGCCATGATCTCGCTCGCGCGGTCGGCGTCCTCGTCGTCGAGCCCGCCGTTGACCGAGATCTGCGCCACGCCGTTCTCGCGCCGCACGCTGGAAAAGCCGCTGCGCTGCTGGACGGTCACGATATCGGCCAGTGGCAGGGTCGCGCCGCCTTCGGTCCGCAGCAGCGTCCGGTCCAGGAAATCGGCCGTCAGCTCGTCCTCGGGCAGCTCGACGCGGATGCTGGCGGTGCGGGTGCCGACGGGGTAGGTCGCGGCCTCGATCCCGCCAAGGCGCTGGCGCAGCTCCTGTCCCAGAGCCTCGATGGTGAAGCCCAGCGCGCGTCCCTGCGGCGTCAGCGTCAGGATCATCTCCTCCATGTCGTAGGCGAGAGAATCCTCGAGCCCCGAGACCTCGGGGTAGGCAGCGAGCGCGGTCTTCAGCGCCTCGGCGGCGTCCTTCAGGGTCTGCGCCTCTGCGCCGGCCAGCTGGATGTCGATGGCATCGCCGCCGGGCCCCGCGCCCCAGCTTCGGAAGCTGAGGACCTCGGTCATCGGCAGGGTCTGCACCTCCTGCTGGAGGCGGGTCACGAAGGCGCTCGCCGTCATCGGGCGCTGGTCGCTGTCGGTCAGCTCGACCTCGATCGCGCCCAGCTGCCAGTCCTCCTTGCTGTCGACGCCCGACAGGCCGCGCCCGGCGGTGCCGCCGGTCTGCGCGGTGACATAGGCGACGGGGTTCACCCCGGTCTCCGCCTCGTAGGCCTCGCCAAGGTCGAGTGCGGCCTGCTGCAGCGCGATCATCTGCGCGCGGGTGTCGTCCCGCTCCGCGCTGTCGAGCATGGCGAAATTGCCGGTCAGCACCCGCTGCTCGGGCGAGGAGAAGAAGCGCCACTGCACGTCCCCGCTGATGTAGAGCGCGACCTGCGAGGCAAGGCCCAGCACCGCCAGCGCCAGCACCGGGTAGCGCAGCGCCACGACGGCGGTGATGAAGGGCCGGAACAGCCTGTCCCGCACCCAGGAAAAGCCGCGGTCCACCTGCCGCGAGGGCCAGTCGTACCAGGGCTTTCCCGTCTGCCCGACCGAATGGCGCAGGTGGTTGGGCAGGATCACGAAGCATTCCACGAGCGAGGCGATCAGCACGATGATGACGGTGACCGGGATCGCCTGCATCAGGTCGCCGAAGCGCCCGCCGACCGTGACCAGCCCGAAGAAGGCGATGACCGTCGTCAGGGTCGAGCAGAAGACCGGCAGGAACATCCGCCGCGCCGCCGTCTCGGCGGCGGTGGCGGGCGCCTCGCCCAGCTGGCGGGCGCGGAAATCGGCATGTTCGCCCACCACGATGGCATCGTCGACGACGATCCCCAGCGTCAGGATCAGCGCGAAGAGCGACATGATGTTCAGCGTCATGCCGAAGGCATACATCAGCGCGATGCCGCCCAGCATGGCCGCGGGGATCCCCAGCGCCACCCAGATCGCCGTGCGCGCGCTGAGAAACAGGAACAGCAGCAGCACCACGAGGCCGAGGCCCATCGCCCCATTGTCCAGCAGCAGGCGCAGGCGGCCCGTGATCTCCTCGGCGCGGCTGTCGACCAGATCGACCGAGACGCCCTGCGGCACGCCGGCGCGGACCTGCCGCGCGACCTCCTCGACGCTGGATTGCAGCGCGATGGTATCGCCTGTGGCCGAGCGGCTGACATGGATGCGCACCGCCGGATCCGCCCCGACGAACAGCGCGGCGTCGCGGGTCGGGCCCTGCTCTTCGACGCGGGCGACATCGCCGACGGTCAGCTGCGTGCCGTCCGCCTCCTGGCGCAGCACGATGGCGGCGATCTCGTCGGCGCCGCGGCGGGCGGTGCCGGTGCGGATGCGGGCGTCGCCCGCTTCGCCCGCCGGGCTGGCAGAGACTTCCTGCGCGATGGCCTGCGCGACATCGGAAAGGCCGATGTCGTAGCGGATCAGCGACAGCGAGGGCACGGTGACCAGCGTCTCGGGCGCGGTGACGCCGCTGACCTCGGCCTGGGTGACACCCTGCGCGAAAAGCTGCTGCACCATGCCATCGGCGATCCGGGCAAGCTGATCGACCCCGATCGGGCCGGTCACAACGACGTCCGTCACCGTGTCCGACCAGCCGCCGCGCCGCACCACCGGATCGTCGACGCCGTCGGGCAGGCCCGAAACCTCGTCGACGGCGGCCTGCACGTCGCGCTCGGCGCGGTCCATGTCGTAGTTCGGCTCGAACTCCAGCCGCAGGCGGGCGCTGCCTTCCGAGGCGCGGGCGTCGGTCTCGGTCACCCCGGTGACGGCCTGAAACGCGGGCTGCAGAAGCTGCACGATGCCGGCATCGACATCCTCGGCCCCCGCGCCGTCCCAGGAGACGCGCACGTCGATGGAATCGATCACCACGTCGGGAAAGAACTGCGCCCGCATCCGCGGCAGGGCGAAAAGGCCCGCCACCACCATCAGGCACAGCACGAGGTTCGCGGCGGTGCCGTGGCGGGTGAAATAGGACAGCAGGCCGCCCGCGGGCTGGCCGTCAGGCCGGGCCATCAGCCGCCCATCCTTGTCTCGATCCGTGTCACCGTCTCTGCCGGGACCATGGGCGCGCGCAGCTGCGCCAGCAGCCTTTCGCGGGTATCCTCGGGGAGGCCATCGTTCTCTTCGATATAGGCCAGCAGCCTGTCCCGCCGGTCGGGGGACAGCGCGATCATCTCGGGCGCTGCCTCGGCGCTTTGCGTCTCGGCCTCCTCGGACCTCTGCGCCGGCTCGGCGCGCAGCCCGGCGCCCAGCAGCGGCGTGCGCAGGGCGACGACCTCCTGCCCGGCGAGGTCGGGCGCCCGCACCAGCACGTCGTCGCCCTGCCGCCGCACCAGCTGCGCCTCGGCCAGCGCCAGCCGCCCGTCCCGCAGCACCAGCACCGTCCCGTCCGAGGCGAGCGCTGTGGCCGGCAGCCGCGCCAGCCCGTCCAGCGGCGGCTCCTGAATCGCGACGGTGACGAAATCGCCGGGCCGCAGGAAAGGGGCCGCATCCAGCGCGGCATAGATCAGCCGCCCCGTCTGCCCCTCGGCCACCGCGGCGCTTTCGCGGGTGATGCGGCCCGTGGCGGTCAGGTCGAGGTCCTGCGCGGGCAGGGTGGCCGTGACCTCGGCGGCAATGAGGTCGCCGCCCTCGCCCAGAAGCTGCGCATATTGAGAGGTCGAGATGCGGAAGGAGACCTCCAGCTGCGCGGGATCGAGCAGCGTGGCCAGCGCCTCGTTCTGGCTGACCCGCACCCCCTGCGCCACGGCGACATCCGAGAGAACGCCGCCGAAGGCCGCGGTCAGGCGCGTGTCCTCCAGCGCCCGCTCCGCCTCGGTCACGGCAAGCTCGCTACGGGTCAGGGCAGTAGCGGCCTGATCGACCCGCGCCTCGGCCTGGTTCACCGCCTCGCGCGCGGTCAGCACGGCCTGCTCGGCGCTGGCGGCGGCCAGCTCTGCCGTTTCGAGGTCGGCGGCGGTCGAAAAGCCGCCATCGTCCAGGGTCCGCTGCCGCTCCAGCGCGCGGGTCCGCAACTCGGCCTGGCTGCGGGCGGCGGCCAGCTCGTCCTCAGACAGGGTGACGGAGCGGCGGGCATCGCGCTGCTCGGCCTGGGCATCCGACAGATCGGCCTGCGCGCGCGTCAACTCGGCCTGGGCCGTGGCGGGGTCGATAATCAGCAGCCTCTGGCCCGCGCTCACGGCGCCGCCTTCGACGAAAGCCTCGTCGATCTCGGTCACGATGCCCGAGGCGGGGGCGCGCAGGTCCAGTGTCCGGCCCGCCTGCACCTGCCCGTAGACCGTCAGGATCGGGGCGATGGTCTCGGGGGTGACTGTGACCGTGCTGACTGTCGTCACGGGTTCGCGCTGCTCGAATTGGCGCGGCTGCTGCGACAGGCGCGATTGCGCCGCGCCCCAGAGGATCGCCCCGGCCCAGGCCAGAAGCGCCAGGGTCAGGGCCATCAGGAAAAGGCCGGTCAGGGATCGGCTTAGAAATTTCATCGTTTGCGGGTCCGGGTTTGCCTGGCAGAAGCCTGCGGGGGGCAGGCGTTCTTGTCCATGCCAAAGCCCTTCAACGTTGCATGAGCGGGCGTCCGTCGCGGGTCGCCGCCTTTATTTCCGGCGCTCGGTCTCGGTCAGGCGCGGCAGGATCTCGACGAAGTTGCAGGGGCGGTGGCGGTAGTCGAGCTGCGCTTTCAGGATCTCGTCCCAGGCGTCGCGGCAGGCGCCGGGGCTGCCGGGCAGCGCGAAAAGGTACGTGCCCTGCGCCACGCCGCCGGTGGCGCGGCTCTGCACCGCGCTGGTGCCGATCTTGCCCATCGAAACCATGGTGAAGACCGTGCCGAAGGCGTCGATCTCCTTTTCGTAGACGTCGCGATGCGCCTCGACGGTGACGTCGCGCCCGGTCAGCCCGGTCCCCCCGGTCGAGAGCACCACGTCGATCCCCGCATCCGCGATCCAGTCCCGAAGCTGGCCGGCGATGGCGGTGCGGTCGTCGGGCAGGATCGCGCGGGCGGCCAGCAGGTGGCCCGCCGCCTCAAGCCGCCCGACCAGCGTGTCGCCGGAGCGGTCGTCGGCGGCGCTGCGGGTGTCGCTGACCGTCAAGACGGCGATGCGAACGGGGATGAAGGCGCGGTCGGTCATGGCTGTCTCCAGAAGGGCTGCGGGGCCAGGCAGGGCGCGTCAGGGGGCAAGCCGGGCCTTCAGGGCTAGAAGGTCGGCCCAGGCGTCGCGCTTGCCGGATGGGTTGTCCAGAAGCCGCGCGGGCGGCAGCATCGGCAGGGCGGGGCGGCCCAGCGCCTCGGCCCAGGTGCCGCGCAGACGCAGGGCACTGCCGCCCAGCAGCGCATGGCAGGCCGCGCCCATCGGCACGATCACCGCCGGATCGACCAGCGCCACCTGCCGCTCGAGGAAGGGGCGCAGCATCGCCAGATCGCCCGGCTCGGGCGGGCGGTCGCCGGGCGGGCGCCAGGGCAGGATCGCGGCGGCATAGGCAGCCTGGGCGGCGTCCTCGGCATCGAAGGAGAGGCCGATGGCCGCCAGCATCCGGTCCATCAGCCCGGCGGCGGGGCCGGCGAAGACGGCGCCGGTGCGTTCCTCTTCGGCGCCGGGCGGATCGGCGATCAGCATGACCCGCGCCGCGGGGCTGCCCTGCCCGAAGATCGTCGCCCGCGCCCCGCGCCTGAGCGGGCAGAGGGTGAAGCCATCCAGCGCCGCCTCGAGCGCGGCCAGATCGCCGGCCCCCTGCGCCGCGGCCCGCGCGGCCTCCACCGGGTCCGGCCCGTCCCGCGGCGGGGCAGGCTGGGCCTGCTGCGGCGCGCTGCGCGCGGCCTCGCCCGCGGGCATGTCGGGGGCGGCGGGCGCCGAGCGCGGGGCGGCGGGACGCGGCGGGGCAGCGTCGGTCAGCGTGGTGCGGTCAAGCGGCGCGTCGAGCATCGCCTCGTCCACGCCCATCTCGATCTGCCAGTCGAGCAGCGCGCGCGCCGTCCAGTAATCGAGCTGCTGTGTCATGCCGCCCAGCCTACCGCCTTCGCGCGCAAAGGGGCAGGGGGTGCGGCACCGGCGCGCGCCTGACGCGGCGCGCGGCAGGCATCAGGCCTTCTTCTGATGCTTGTCGATCCAGTCGCGCAGCTCCTCGGTTTCGGACCGCGCCTCGCGCAGGCCCTCCATCGCGGTGCGCAGCTCGGCCTCGAGCTGCTGGTTGCGGGCATTGAGCTTCGCTTCCTGCTCTTCCATCTGGATCAGCGCCTCGTCGCGCGTCTCCTCGGCATCGTGCAGGGCCTGCGCCATGCGATCCAGCTCGCCGATCTCGGCCCGGGTGACGCGGGTGAAGCGGTAGACCAGCCAGTTCGCGAACCAGCCAAGGGCAAAGGCCACGAACAGGATGACTGCCGTCACCACGATGAATTCCGTCCTGTTCACGCCGCGCGTCCCTTCATGTCTCGTCCTGTTCCTGTGCCGTTCATTCGCCCGAGACGTCGAGGTCGTCGGGGCGCGCGCGGGGCAGGCCCGGCGCCTCGGCCGCGTCCTGCGCGGTGTCTGCTTCGCCCTCGGCGGTCTCGCTGTCTTCCGCCTCTGCCTCGGCGTCCCCGGGCGCGGCGTCCTCTGCTTCGCTCTCGGCCTCCGCCGCCTCGGCTGAGGCGCCGATCAGGTTGAACTCGATCCGGCGGTTGGCTTCGCGGCCCTCTTCGGTGGCGTTGTCGGCGATGGGATCGGCCTCGCCGTAGCCGACCGCCTCGAAGGCGGCGACGGGCACGCGGGCCTGCCGCAGCGTGTCCAGCACCGCATCGGCCCGGCGCTGGCTCAGGCGCTGGTTGCCGCCCTCGGAGCCCTGCGAATCGGTATAGCCCGCGACCTCGAGTTCGATATTGGGGCAGCGCTGCAGGATCTCGGCGATCTGGTCGACGACGGGGCGCGTGCCCGCGGTGATCGAGGCGCTGCCCGGATCGAAGGTGATCTTCTGCGCCTGGCTGACGAAGCGAATCTGCTGCACGCATTCCTGCGGGCTGGGCAGCCCGGCGATGGGATCGAGCGCCTCGACATAGGTGACGTCCAGCGCCAGCTCCGCCGCGGGGCCGAGGCGGTCGGCCACCATCACCGCGATCTCGTCGCTGGCGTCGGCATTGCCGGTCTGGCCGCGCAGGTCGATGCCCTCGGGCGTGACGGTCAGCGTCCCGTTCGACAGTTCGGCCAGCGCGCTCAGCCCGGTCAGCACCCGCAGGGACCAGTCGCCGGGCAGGTCCTGCGCCAGCCGCGTGCCGTCGCTGATCTCGGCGCCGAACTCGGCCCGCGCCAGCTGCGCGGCGGTCTGCTTGGCCTGGGCATCGGGCATCCGCCCGCGCAGGCGCAGCGGCCCCTCCTCGGGGAGGGTGGCGGTGAACTGGGGCGGCCCCTCGGGCTGCGGCTCGGGCGTCTCGGGCAGCTCCGCCTCGAGCGCGAAGAGGTCGGGCAGATCGCCGGTCAGGTCGCCCACGACCTCGTCGAAGAGGGCCGGCGCCGTACCCATCGGCGCGACGAGCGAGACGTCGGCATCGGAGAAGGTCAGCGTGCCGCCGCCCAGCGCCTGCACCGCGGCGATGCCGCGGGCCACCGCCTCGCCCCAGCGGGTCGAGGGCACGCCAAGGCCCAGCCGGCAGGTGGCCGGGCCGGGCACGCCGGCCTCGATCGCGGCCTCGACGATGCGCGCGCGCGCCTCTTCGGTATCGGCGGAGCAGGCGTCGAAATGGGCGGTGCCGTCCTCTTCCATGACGAAGCGCAGGGTGAAGGGGGTGATGACGGGGCGCGGCGCGCTGACAGAAAGATCGAGCTCGACCTCCTCCGGCGCCTCGGCCTCGAGCGTGGTGATCAGCTCGCGCTGTTCCTCGGGGCTGTCGGCGATGGTCTCGATCGCCACGTGCCCCGCCCCGACCGAGATCTTGGCCCGCGGCAGCGTCTCGAGCGTCTCGATGGCGAAGCGCAGCGCGGCGTTCCAATCCTCGGGCAGCGGGTAGTCGGCCTCGTCCAGCAGGTCGGTCACCGTCGCGCCGCCCGCGATGCGGCCGATGGCGCGGGTCATCGCCTCGCGGTCGGTGCTGGCGGGCACGAGGCCGATCAGCGAGACGCCGGAATCGTTGCGCAGGATCTCGACGGCGAAGTCCGGCACCTCGATCGGCTCGGCGGCGGCGACGCTCATCGCGTCGATCACCCGGCTCGCCTCGACCACGCCGCCGGCGGCGGAGATGGCGCGGAAGCGGTCCGCCTCGCTCGGGGCCTCGCCCTCGATCACCACCTGCAGCCCGTCGGCCTGCACCCGCGTCCAGTCGAATTCCGCCAGCGCCTCGCGCACCGAGCGGGTCGAGGCGCCCTCGACCACCGCGACGGCGACGCGGGCCGAGACGGCGCAGAGCGCTGCGGCGAGGACGAAGGCGAAAAGCGGGATCAGGCGACGCATCGGCTGGGGGACCTGCGGCTGTTTCGGGCGCCCCCTTCTAGGGCGCCCGCAGGCCGAGGTACAATCACAGCGCCGAGGCGACGGCGAAAAACAGCACAGGCAGCAGCCCGGCATCCCGGTTCGAGCGGAACAGTCGCAGCAGACCGGCCGTATCGTCCGCGTCGAAGCGCGCCAGCTGCCATGTCATGTGCCAGCCCAGCGCCCAGGGCCCCGCCAGCGCCACCAGCAGCGACAGGATCGACCGCTCCTGCGCCGCAAGGACGACGGCGGTGCCCATCAGCAGCACCGTCAGCACGAGGAACCCGCGCAGCCAGCGCCTTGTGTTCTCGCCGAAGAGGCGGGCGGTGGATTTCACGCCGATCAGCGCGTCGTCCTCGGTGTCTTGATGGGCGTAGATCGTGTCGTAGAACAGCGTCCAGGCGATGCCCGCGAGGTACAGCAGCACCGGCGCCCAGCCCAGCGTGCCGGTCAGCGCCGCCCATGCCAGCAGCGCGCCCCAGTTGAAGGCGAGGCCGAGGAAGACCTGCGGCCACCAGGTGAAGCGCTTGGCAAAGGGATAGACGGCGACGGGCAGCAGCGACAGCACGCCAAGGCCAATGGCGGCCCAGCGGAAACTCAGCAGGATGGCGCAGGCCACCAGCGCCTGCACCGCCATCCACACCAGCGCGCCCTTCACGCTGACGGCGCCCGAGGGGATCGGGCGCGAGCGGGTGCGCGCCACCCGCCCGTCGATGTGCCGGTCGGTCACGTCGTTCCAGGTGCAGCCCGCGCCGCGCATCAGAAAGGCGCCGATCGCGCAGCCCGCCGCGATCCAGGCGCCCTGCCAGCCGAAGCGCCCAGCGCTCAGCGCCGCCAGCGCAAGGCCCCACCAGCAGGGCAGCAGCAGCAGCCATGTGCCGATCGGCCTGTCGGCCCGCGACAGCCGCAGGAAGGGCCGCGCCCACTGCGGCGCGCCGGTATCGACCCAGTTTCCGGTGACGGAATCCGAGACCCGCCCATGCGCGGGATCCCGATGCTCTGGCGCCGCGCCCCTGCCGGTCATATGGTCTGCCCCATGGCTGTTCCGAGGCTCTATCTAGATCACCCGCTGGCGCCGGGGCAAACCGTTCCTCTGGAACGGGCGCAGGCGCATTACCTCTCCTCCGTCATGCGGCTGGGGGCGGGGGCCGAAGTCCTCGTCTTCAATGGTCGCGACGGCGAGGTGCTTGCCCGCATCGAGGAGGCCGGCAAGCGCGGCGGATCGCTGCGCGTCGAGGCGGCGACGAAACCGCAGATGGCGCCGCCCGATCTCTGGCTGCTGTTCGCACCGATCAAGAAGGCGCGCACCGATTTCATCGTCGAGAAGGCGACAGAGATGGGCGCCGCGCGCATCCTGCCTGTACTGACCGATTACACCAATGCCGAGCGCGTGCGCACGGACCGGCTTCAAGCCCATGCCGTAGAGGCCGCCGAGCAATGCGGCGGCACCTATGTGCCGCAGGTGGCAGAGCCGGTGAAGCTGGGGGCCCTGCTGGATGGCTGGGACCCGGCGCGGCGGCTGATGTTCTGCGACGAGGCGCTGGTGGGCGCAGGCTCGGGCCTGCCCGCGCGGGCCGCCGCGCCGGGGCCATGGGCGATCCTGATCGGGCCCGAGGGCGGTTTCACCGAGGTCGAGCGCAAGCGCATGGCGGGCCTCGAGGCATCGGTGGCCGTCAGCCTCGGCCCGCGGATCCTGCGCGCCGATACCGCCGCCGTGGCGGCGATGACGCTGTGGCAGAGCGCGCTGGGGGACTGGTGATGACTGGCTCCCGGCTCTGGCCGGCGGATCGCGGCGACGTGCCGGCGCTGCGCGATTTCCTGCAGCGGCATGTGCTGACCTCGATGTTCCCGCTGTCGAACCTCGATGAGTTCGGGCTGGTCGTCGATATCGCCGACCACCCGCGCGCCACGCGGTTCTGGCTGGAGCAGGGGCCGGAGGGGCTGCGCGGCGTACTGGGGTTGACGGTGGCCGGCATGGCGATGCCGCAGATGCCCGGCGGCGACATGGGTGCCGCCGCCCGCGCGCTGGCGGGGCAGGAGGTCTTCGGCATCACCGGCGAAAGCGGGCAGGTCGCCGCTCTGGCGCAGGCGCTGGACGCCGGGACCCGCCCGCTGCGGATGAACGACGACGAGCCGCAGTATGCGCTGGATCTTGCGAATCTCGTGATTCCCGATGGAGACAGCCGCCTCGTGCCGCTGGACGAGACGCAGCGAGAGGTGGCGATTCAATGGCGCGCCGCCTACGAGCAGGAGGTGCTGGGCGAGACGGCCGAGCGCGCGCCAGGGGTCGCGGCGCGCGGCGTCGCCGAGTGGATCGCGGGCGGCAGCCACCGCGTGCTGCTGCAGGACGGAGAGCCGGTGGCGATGACCGGCTTCAACGCCGCGCTGCCCGACATCGTGCAGATCGGCGGCGTCTACACCCCGCCCGCCCTGCGCGGGCGGGGCCTCGCGCGGCGCGCCGTCGCACTGCATCTGGAGGAGGCGCGGGAAGCCGGGGTGCGCCGCGCGACGCTCTTCGCAAGCTCTGCCGCCGCGGCGCGCGCCTACGAGGCGATCGGCTTCCGGCAGGTCGGCCGTTTCACCATCCTTCTTTTCGCCCAGCCTTTCGTGGTGCCGGAGGCGGCGGATGGCTGAGTTCCTGAGGCCCGAGGCGCGCGCCGCCCTCTGGCGGGCGCGCGAGGCGATCGTTGCGCTGGTCGTGGCGGCGCTGGGCGGCTGGTGGGCCGCCGAAAGCTTCGGCGCCATGCGCTGGCTGGGGCTTGTCGTCTGCGCCGCCGGGCTGGTCGCGGCGGCGGCGGCGGTGCAGCGGCTGCGGGTGCCGCGCGGCGGGACGGGACCGGGCGTGGTGACGCTGGACGAGGGGCGGATCGCCTACATGGGGCCGCTGACCGGCGGCAGCATCGACCTCGCCTCGGTCGAGGTGCTGAAGCTGGATCGCGGCGCCACGCCGCCGCACTGGATCCTCGAAGGGCAGGGCGCGCGGCTGGAGGTGCCGGCCACGGCGCTGGGCGCCGAGGTGCTGCCCGACGGCTTCGCCCAGCTGCGCGGGTTTCGCCACGGCCAGATGATGGCGGCGCTGAACGACGCGGGCCGCGGGATGATCACCGTCTGGGACGGGCGCCGCGCCGCGCCGCAGGTTCCGCGCGACGGAACGCCGGGGGACCGCCGCCGCCTGCATTGACTTGCGGCCCTCGCATGGGCACCTGTGGCAAACCCGAAAACGGCGGGTGCAGCAGCGACGGAGCCAGACTGATGTCCATCCCCCAGACCGGCGGAGGCGCGATCGAGCGCCCCGAGCAGCTGGCCGAATATCTTGCCGCCGGCTGCAAGCCCGCCGAGGACTGGCGCATCGGCACCGAGCACGAGAAGTTCGGCTACGACAAGACCACGCTGCTGCCGCTGCCCTACGAGGGGCGCACCTCGATCCGCTCCATGCTCGAAGGGCTGCGGGACCGCCACGGCTGGGCCCCGGTGAGCGAGCAGGGCAACCTGATCGGCCTCGAGCGTGAGGGGGCGAACATCAGCCTCGAGCCCGGCGGCCAGCTGGAGCTGTCTGGCGCGCCGCTGGAGACGATCCACCAGACCTGCGATGAGGTGAACGGCCACCTGGCCGAGGTGAAGGACGTCGCCGATGCGATCGGCGCCGGCTTCATCGGCCTTGGCGCCGCGCCGATCTGGTCCGAGGATCAGACCCCGCTGATGCCCAAGGGCCGCTACAAGCTGATGGACCGCTACATGCGCGAGGTCGGGACCCACGGCACGCAGATGATGCGGCGCACCTGCACGGTGCAGGTGAACCTCGATTTCTCCTCCGAGGCGGACATGGTCAAGAAGCTGCGCGTGTCGCTGGCGCTGCAGCCGGTGGCCACCGCGCTCTTCGCCAATTCGCCCTTCTTCGACGGCAAGCCGAACGGTCTGAAAAGCTGGCGCAGCCGGATCTGGCGCGGGCTGGACGATGCCCGGACCGGGATGCTGCCCTTCGCCTTCGATGAGGGCATGGGCTTCCAGGCTTACGTCGACTGGGCGCTCGATGTGCCGATGTACTTCGTCTACCGCGAGGGGCGCTACATCGATGCCACCGGCCAGTCGTTCCGCGACTTCATGAAAGGCAAGCTGCCGGCCCTGCCGGGCGAGCTGCCGACGCTTTCGGACTGGGCCGATCACCTGACGACGGCCTTCCCGGAGGTCCGCGTCAAGAAGTTCATCGAGATGCGCGGCGCCGACGGCGGCCCCTGGCGGCGGCTCTGCGCGCTGCCCGCCTACTGGGTCGGGCTGCTTTACGACGGCGCGGCGCTGGATGCGGCTTGGGATCTGGTGAAGGGCTGGGACGCGGACACGCGCGAGGGGCTGCGCGTCGCAGCCTCCGAGCGGGCGCTGGAGGCCGAGGCGGGCGGGGTGAAGATGCTCGAAGTCGCCCGCGCCAGCGTCGAGATCGCCGAGGCGGGTTTGAAGGCCCGCGCGCGCGAGGGCGCCGGCGGGCTGATCGCCGACGAGACGCATTTCCTTTCGGCCCTGAAGGAGAGCGTCGAGACCGGGCAGACCCCGGCGGACGAGCTTCTGGCGCGCTATCACGGCGATTGGAACGGCGATCTGAGCCGGATCTACGGCGAATATTCCTACTGACGCCGCGCGGGGCCGCGGCGGCGGAGCGGGGGGCCAGCCCCCCGCACCCCCCGGAGTATTTGAGGAAACATGAAGGGGGCTAGCGCCCCTTGCCGGCGCGCGGCTCGGTGCCGTTCAGAAGGCGGCGGATGTTCGAGACGTGGCGGATGTAGATCAGCACCGCCAGGATCAGCGCCAGGAGCGCGATCTCGGGCCGGCCGAGCAGCAGCGCCCAGAGCGGGGCGAGGGCGGCGGCGATCAGTGCCGAAAGCGAGCTGATGCGCGTGGCGAAGAAACCGGCCGCCCAGGTGGCGCAGGCCAGCAGGCCCACCGGCCATGCCAGCGCCAGCAGCAGGCCGAGATGGGTCGCCACGCCCTTGCCGCCGCGAAAGCGCAGCCAGACCGGGAAGCAGTGCCCGAGGAAGGCGGCCGTGGCGGCGGCGTAACTGGCCGCTTCGCCGCCGAAGTGCCGCGCCAGGAGGACCGCCAGCGCGCCCTTGCCGCCGTCGAGCAGCAGCGTCGCGAGGCCGATGCTGCGCCCGCCGGTGCGGGCGACATTGGTGGCGCCGATATTGCCCGAGCCGGACTTGCGCGGATCGCCCTTGCCGGCGGCGATCATCAGGATCACGCCGAAGGGGATCGATCCCAGAAGGTAGCCGATGACGGCCCAGAGCGCGGCGGTCATGCCTCGCCCCCGTGCACGCGGCTGCCGCCGACCCAGGTGCCGAGGACGCGGCCCTGCATGCGGGCGCCGTCGAAGGGCGTGTTCACGGACTTCGACAGCAGCGTCCAGCGGTCGAGGACGAAGGGCGCATCCGGGTCGAAGAGCACGAGGTCGGCGGGCGCGCCGAGCGCGAGGCGTCCAGTCTCGAGGCCGAGGCGCCGCGAGGGGTTCAGCGACAGCGCGCGGAAGAGCTGCGGCAGGGTGAGGTCGCCGGCGTGGACGAGGCGCAGGGCGGCGGGGAGCAGCGTCTGCAGTCCCACGGCGCCAGAAGCGGCTTCTTCGAAGGGCAGGCGCTTGCTCTCTTCGTCCTGGGGCGTGTGCATCGAGCAGAGGATGTCGATCAGCCCGGAGGCCAGCGCCTCGACCACGGCCTTGCGGTCGTCCTCGGACCGGAGCGGCGGCTTGAGCTTGAAGAAGGTGCGGTAGTCCGCGACGTCGAGCTCGTTCAGCGTCAGGTGATGGATGCCGACGCCCGCGGTGATGTCGAGGCCGTTGCGCTTGGCCCGTTCGAGCGCGGGCAGGGCGCGGTCGGTGGTGATCTGGTCAACATGGTAGCGCGCGCCCGTCATCTCGATCAGGGCGATGTCGCGGTCGAGGCCCATGCGCTCGGCCATGGGGGTCACGGAGGGCAGCCCGCGCAGTGAGGCGAAGGGGCCCGAGGTCGCGCAGGCGCCGCGCGAGAGGCCCGGCTCCTGCACATGGCCGATCACCAGCGCCTTCATCGCCGCGGCATAGCCGAGCGCGCGGGAGAAGACGCGGGTATCGGTGACGACGTGGTCGCAATCGGAAAAGGCGACGGCGCCGGCATCCGAAAGCAGGCCCAGCTCCGTCATCTCGCGGCCCTCGCGGCCCTTGGTGAGGGCGGCCATGGGCAGCACCCGCACTGGCGCATCGGCCTGCGCGCGGCGATGGACGAATTCCAGCGTCTCGGGCGTGTCGATGGCGGGATCGGTGTCGGGGCGGGTGACGATGGTGGTCACGCCGCCGGCGGCGGCGGCGCGGCCGGCGCTGCGGAAGCTTTCCTTGTGCCGCTCGCCGGGTTCGGAGACCTTGACGCCAAGGTCCACGATACCGGGGGCAAGGCAGGCGCCGCGACAGTCGATGCTGCCCTCGGGCGCCGCGCCGGGGGAGAGGAGGGCGGCGATGCGCCCGTCCTCGATCAGCAGGCCGCCCGGACTTTCGGTGCCGGCCTCGGGGTCGATCAGGCGCAGGTTATGCAGGCTCGTTCGGGTCATGGTCCGCCGCTACCGGAAGGGGGCGCGCCGCGGGTCGCGGCGCGCTGGGGCCGGGGGCGGGGCCCCGGCCGGGCGATCAGCCGGCGAGGCCCTGGTCGATCTCGCGGCAGGCCTCGACGAGGCCCTTCACCGAGGCGACCGACTTGTCGAACATCGCCTGCTCGTCCTTGTTGAGCTTGATGTCCACGACGCGCTCGATCCCGCCGGCGCCGATTACCGTGGGCACGCCGACGTAGAAGCCGTCGAGCCCGAGCGCGCCCTTCACATAGGCGGCGCAGGGCAGGAGGCGCTTCTGGTCCTTGAGATAGGCCTCGGCCATCTCGATCGCGCTGGTCGCGGGGGCGTAGAAGGCGCTGCCGGTCTTCAGCAGGCCGACGATCTCGGCGCCGCCGTCGCGGGTGCGCTGGACGATGGCGTCGAGCTTGTCCTGCGTGGTCCAGCCCATCGAGACGAGGTCGGGCAGGGGAATGCCGCCGACGGTCGAATAGCGGGTCAGCGGCACCATGGTGTCGCCGTGGCCGCCGAGGACGAAGGCGGTGACGTCGCGCATGGAGACGTTGAACTCCAGCGACAGGAAGTGGCGGAAGCGCGCGGAATCGAGCACGCCCGCCATGCCGCAGACCTTTTCGTGCGGCAGGCCGGAGTATTCGCGCAGCGCCCAGACCATCGCGTCGAGCGGGTTGGTGATGCAGATGACGAAAGCGTCGGGGGCATTGGCCTTGATGCCCTCGCCGACGGCCTTCATGACCTTGAGGTTGATGCCGAGAAGGTCGTCGCGGCTCATGCCCGGCTTGCGCGGCACCCCGGCGGTGACGATGCAGACATCGGCGCCGGCGATATCGGCGTAATCGCTGGTGCCCTTCAGCTGCGCGTCGAAGCCTTCGGCCGGGCCGCTTTCGGCGATGTCCAGCGCCTTGCCCTGCGGCGTGCCTTCGGCGATGTCGAAGAGGACGATGTCGCCCAGCTCCTTGACCGCGGCGAGATGGGCGAGCGTGCCGCCGATCTGGCCGGCTCCGATGAGGGCAATCTTGGGTCTGGCCATGTCACAGGCTCCTGTCCGTTTTGCTGTCGCGTGGGTGCTAGGCGCCGCCGCGCCGTCGCGCAAGTCCGGTGATGAAGCGCGCCGGGGCCTGCGCGGGTTCCGCTACGGCATATCGGCACGAAAAGGCACATCCTCACGAACAAGCAGGGCGGCACGAAAAAGGCCGCCCCCGAAGGGACGGCCCGTTTGATGCAGGCGAGGCGTGACTTATTCGGTCACTTCCGTGTCGGTGACGGCGCCGGCATCCATGCTGCCGTCAACGGCGGCTGCTTCGGGCTCGTACCGGGGCAGGTTCTTCAGCTCGTCCTCGGTGGCACCGATGTAGACGCGGATGTCGGACCGGTCTTCGTCGGTGAGGATCTGCAGGTCGTCGAAGCTGACCGCGACCGGCTTTTCGCCGATGCCGAGGAAGCCGCCGACGTCGATCACCGCCTCGTCGATGCTGGAGTTATCGGCGGACATCACCAGATCGCCGATGTCGCCGACGTTCTCGTCGTCGAGGCCATAGACCGTGGCGCCGGTCAGCTCGTCGACGCTGAGCTCGCTGGCGTCGGTCAGGGCATAGCCCTCACGCTCGACCATCATGTCGGAGCCAGTCTGCGCTTCGGTGCCGTCGGCCATGGCGGTATCCTCGGCCATGCCGGTGTCACCGACCGCGGTCGTGTCTTCGGCCATGACATCCGCACCTTCCTCGGAGGTGGCGACGGCGTCATCGCTGGCGGCCATCGTGGTGTCTTCGCCGGTCAGGACGGCGTCCTGGCCATTATCGGCGCCGGCCATTGCGGTGTCGGTGGCCATGGCCCCTTCGCCGCCGGTGGTCGTGTCGGTCGCCATGGTGCCGTCCTCGGCCATGGGATCGGCCGGATCGGTGAAGGCGGGCGCCGCTTCAAGCGCCTCGGCGGTGGTGTTCACCACCATGTAGCGGACGCCGCTCTCGTCTTCGTAGGTCTGGATCTCGTCCATGGAGACGGCAACGCGCTTTTCGCCGATGCCGAGGAAGCCGCCGACGCCGACGATCACGGCACCCACTTCACCCTCGGGCGTCAGGACGATGTCGTTGATCTCGCCGATGTCGTCCCAGTCCTGCTGAGCGGCGTCGATCATGCCGTCGGTCTCGGCAACGGATTGGGCAGCATAGACGTCCATGCCCATCAGGTCGCTGGCGAAGAAGTCTTCGGCAGTGATCTCGACGTCGCCCAGGCCGTTGGTCGTGGCGGCGTCCTGTGCATAAGCAGTGGTGCCGAGGGCGAGGGCGGTTGCGGCGGTAGCGAGAAGGATTTTCATCTTGTGTCCTTTCGACTGATGTCCGGGTCAGACGTCGCCGACTGGCAACGTCCCCGGGTTGAAAGGACAACGCGCAAAGGCGCTTTCGGGTTCGCGATCACGCAAGCGTGACAGCGCCCCCGGCAGCGGCGTCAGGCCTGCGGGTCGGTGTTCGGAAGCGCCTCCTTGAGTTCCTCGAAGGCGACGCCGGCGGCGATCATGCAGGTCTGCCCGCCGGGCCGGGTCATGGTGATCGTCCATGTCCCGGTCTCGTCGGCGGCGAAGATCTCGATCACCGCATTGTCCTGCGCCAAAGCGACGGCGTGGCGGCTTTCGCCGTAGCGTTCGGCAAGGCGTGAGGTCATCTCCTGATGGTCGGAGCAGCGGCCTTGCCGCGCCGTCTCGGCGGTGGCGGGCGGCGCCGCGGCCAGGCAGGCGGCGACGAAGAGGGCGGTGCAGCAGGCTTGGCGTGACATCATGACGGGATCCCCGTGCTGAAGGCGCGGCTGGCGGCGCCGCAGAATGGGCGGACCTCTTGCCGTCTTCCCCTGCGGCCCGCGCCGACCCTTGTGCCACGGGCCCGGCAAAGACCGGGTTAAGGCGGCGCGCGTTGCGCGAGGCTTGCAATGCGCGGCGGGCCCGTCATGCTGACCTCGACCCGAAAGCGGCGCGAGGAGGCATCATGCCCGGTCTTGTCCTGGGGCTCCTGCTCTGGAGCCTGCCGCATATGTTCAAGCGCCTCGCCCCCAACGCGCGCGCCAAGCTGGGCGAGCCGGGCAAGGGGCTGGTGTCGCTTTGCCTGGTGCTGGGCATCGTCTGCATGACCCTCGGCTACAAGAGCTGGGCCTCACCGCAGCTGTGGTATCCGGCGCCATGGCTGACGGGGGTGAACAACCTGCTGGTGCTGGTGGCCGTCTACCTCTTTGCCTGTTCCGGCATGAAGACCCTGGTGGCGCGGCGCTGGCGGCATCCGCAGCTGACGGCGGTGATCCTCTGGGCCGTGGCGCACCTGCTGGTGAACGGGGATCTCGCCTCGGTCGTGCTGTTCGGCGGGCTGCTGCTCTGGGCGCTGGCCGAGATCGCCCTGATCGAGGCTGGCGGCCCGCGCGAGGCGGTGCCGCCGCCCGCCGGCCCCCGCAAGGAGATGATGGCGCTCCTGGGGGCTGTCGTGGTCTATGGCCTTATCGGTCTGGTCCACGGTTGGGTCGGGCCCTGGCCCTTCGGAGGATGAGATGAAGGCATACCGATTCCTGAGCGGCGACGACACGAGCGCCTTCTGCCACAAGGTGACCGAGGCGCTGAGCAAGGGCTGGGTGCTGCACGGCGACCCGACCTACGCCTTCGATGCGGCCAATGGCGTGATGCGCTGCGGACAGGCCGTCACCAAGGAGGTCGAGGGGCCCTACGATCCCGAGGTACGGCTGGGCCAGCTGTAAAGCTGTGATCACACCGATCCGGCGCGTGATCACATTCGCCAGTTCATCCGTATAGTGATGGCGTTTTCGCCCCTTCGCCCTTGCCCCGGCAGGGCTGAGGCGCGACAGTCGCGACCAACCGGGCCAGCCAGGGCGCCCGCGCCGCAGCAGGCGCCGCGCCCGCCCGCCGCAGGAGGAGCCGATCATGGCCGACATTCCCCGGGGCAACCGTCCCCTGTCGCCCTACATGCTGGGGCCATACTACCGGATCCAGCTTACATCGCTGACCTCGATCCTGACGCGGATCACCGGGAACGCGCTGATCGTCACCACCGCGCTCATCGCATGGTGGTTCGCGGCGCTCGTCTCGGGGCCCGAGGCCTACGCCACCGCGAACGGTGTGATCACAAGCTGGTTCGGCGATCTGGTGATGACCCTCTCGCTGCTGGGGCTGTGGTACCACACGCTCGCCGGCATCCGGCACCTGATCTGGGACAACCTCGCCATGCTCGAGGTGCCCAAGGCCGAGATGCTGGGCTGGGCCTGCCTGGGCGGCTCGGTGGTGCTGACCCTTCTGACGATCATCATCCTCTGAGGCTGGCCATGCATTTCATCACCGACCGCAAGCGCGCCACCGGCCTCGGGGCCTCGGGCTCCGGCACGACCCGGCACTGGCGCCTGACCGTCACCTCCGTCGCGCTGGTCGCGCTGGTGGTCTTCTTCGTCTTCAGCTTCGGCTTCGCGCTGGGCATGCCCTACGAGGAGGCCGCGGCCTTCTACGGCCGGCCCTTCCCGGCGATCGTCGCGCTGCTGACCTTCGTCGTGGGCATGTATCACTTCCGCCTCGGCAGCCAGGTGATGATCGAAGACTATGCCGGCGGCGCCACGCGTCACTGGCTGGTGATCGGCGCGATCTGCCTGGCCTACCTGCTGCTCGCCATCGGCGCGTTCTCGGTGATCGCGCTGGCCGTCCGGCCGCTGATCGTGCCCGCCGCGCCCCTCGTCCTTCCTGCCTGAGGTTCCCCATGGCCGCCTATGAATACGAGACCCATTCCTTCGACGTCGTCGTGGTCGGTGCCGGCGGTGCCGGGCTGCGCGCGACGCTTGGCATGGCCGAGCAGGGGCTGCGCACGGCCTGTGTGACCAAGGTCTTCCCGACCCGCTCCCATACCGTCGCGGCGCAGGGCGGCATCGCCGCCTCGCTGTCGAACATGGGGCCGGACCACTGGCAGTGGCACCTTTACGACACGGTGAAGGGATCCGACTGGCTGGGCGATACCGACGCGATGGAATACCTCGCGCGCGAGGCGCCCAAGGCAGTCTACGAGCTGGAGCATTACGGCGTTCCCTTCAGCCGCACCGAGGAGGGCAAGATCTACCAGCGGCCCTTCGGCGGCCATACGACGGAGTTCGGCGAAGGCGCCCCGGTGCAGCGCACCTGCGCCGCCGCCGACCGGACCGGCCACGCCATCCTGCACACGCTCTACGGCCAAAGCCTGAAGCAGAAGGCCGAGTTCTACATCGAGTATTTCGCCATCGACCTGCTGATGAGCGAGGATGGCCAATGCCAGGGCGTCCTCGCCTGGAAGCTGGACGACGGCACCCTGCACGTCTTCTCCGCCAAGATGGTCGTTCTGGCGACGGGCGGCTACGGCCGCGCCTACTTCAGCGCCACCTCGGCCCATACCTGCACCGGTGACGGCGGCGGCATGGTCGCCCGCGCCGGCCTTCCGCTGCAGGACATGGAGTTCGTGCAGTTCCACCCCACCGGCATCTACGGCGCCGGCTGCCTGATCACCGAGGGCGCCCGCGGCGAGGGCGGCTACCTGACGAACAAGGACGGGGAGCGCTTCATGGAGCGCTATGCCCCGACCTACAAGGATCTCGCCAGCCGCGACGTCGTCAGCCGCTGCATGACGATGGAAATTCGCGAGGGGCGCGGCGTCGGCGAGAACGGCGACCACATCCACCTGAACCTGTCGCACCTGCCGCCCGAGACGCTGCACGAGCGTCTGCCCGGCATCAGCGAATCGGCCCGCATTTTTGCCGGCGTCGATGTCACGAAAGAGCCGATCCCCGTGTTGCCGACCGTGCACTACAACATGGGCGGCATCCCGACGAACTACTGGGGCGAGGTTCTGAACCCGACCGCAGAGGATCCCGATGCCGTGGCGCCGGGCCTGATGGCCGTGGGCGAGGCCGGCTGCGCCTCGGTCCACGGGGCGAACCGCCTCGGCTCGAACAGCCTGATCGACCTCGTGGTCTTCGGCCGCGCCGCCGCGATCCGCGCCGGCAAGGTCGTCGATCCCGCGACCCCGGTGCCGGATGTGCCCAAGGCCTCGCTCCAGAAGGCGCTGGACCGCTTCGACCACTTCCGTCACGCCAGCGGCGGCACACCGACCGCCGCCCTGCGCGACGAGATGCAGCGCACCATGCAGCAGGACGCCGCCGTCTTCCGCACCGACAAGACGCTGGCCGAAGGCCTCGAGAAGATGACCGCCATCGCCGGCAAGGTGGGCGATCTGAAGGTCACCGACCGCTCGATGGTCTGGAACAGCGACCTGATGGAGACGCTGGAGCTGACCAACCTGATGCCCAACGCGCTGGCGACCATCGCCGGGGCCGAGGCGCGCAAGGAAAGCCGCGGCGCCCATGCGCATGAGGATCACCCGGAGCGTGACGACGCCGAATGGCGCAAGCACTCGCTCGCGCATGTCGACGGCGACAAGGTGACGCTGGACTACCGTCCCGTGCACCTCGATCCGCTGACGCAGGAGGCCGAGGGCGGCATCCCGCTGGCGCGGATCGCGCCGAAGAAGCGGGTCTACTGATGCGCGGCCCTGCCATCGGCGCCGTCCTCGCGGGCTGCCTTCTGGCGGGCTGCGCGCGGGCGCCGATGGATCCGATCTCGGCCGCGGACTACTGCGAGCAGCGCGCCCGCGCGGCGCAGGCCCCGACCGGCAGCGTCGCCGTCGGCGCCAGCAGCGGCGGCCGCGTCCGCAGCGGCGTCTCCATCGGCGTCAGCGCCGATCTTCTGAGCGGGCGCGACCCGACCACCGTCTACAATTCCTGCGTCTTCGAGCGCACCGGCCGGGCGCCGATCCGGCCCCCCAGCCTGCGCCCGTGAGGAAAGGAGCCGATCCATGGTTCAACTGAGACTTCCGAAGAACAGCCGCATCACCACCGGCAAGACATGGCCGCAGCCCGAGGGCGCGAGCCGGATTCGCAAGCTGCGGATCTACCGCTGGAGCCCCGAAGAGGGCGGCAACCCGCGGATGGACACCTACTTCATCGACCAGGACAAATGCGGGCCGATGGTCCTGGACGCGCTGATCAAGATCAAGAACGAGATCGATCCGACGCTGACCTTCCGCCGGTCCTGCCGCGAAGGGATCTGCGGGTCCTGCGCGATGAACATCGACGGGGTGAACACGCTGGCCTGCACCTGGGGTCTCGACCAGGTGAAGGGCGACGTGACGATCTACCCGCTGCCGCACATGCCCGTGGTCAAGGACCTGATCCCGGACCTGACGCACTTCTACGCCCAGCATGCCAGCATCAAGCCCTGGCTCGAGACCTCATCGAACACGCCGGCGAAGGAATGGCGCCAGTCCATCGAGGACCGGCGCAAGCTGGACGGGCTGTATGAATGCATCATGTGCGCCAGCTGCTCCACCGCCTGCCCGAGCTACTGGTGGAACGCCGACCGTTTCCTCGGGCCGGCCGCCCTGCTGCATGCCTGGCGCTGGATCGTCGACAGCCGGGACGAGGCGACGGGCGAGCGGCTGGACGACCTTGAGGATCCCTTCAAGCTGTATCGCTGCCATACGATCATGAATTGCGCCAAGACCTGCCCCAAGGGTCTGAACCCCTCGAAGGCGATCGCGCAGATCAAGCACAAGATGGTCGAGCGGCAGATGTAAGGGCCGGCGGGGGAGGGGGGCTGCCGCCCCCCGGCGCGCTGCGCGCGCCTCCCCCCGCGAGTATTTGAAGAAACATGAAGGGGCGCGCCCTCAGACGAAGGCGGCCTTCAGCGCGACCTCGACCATGGCCTCGAAGCTGCGTTCCCGATCCTCGGCGGGGAGGGCAGCGCCGGTGACGAGATGGTCGCTGACCGTCAGCACCGCCAGCGCCCGGGCGCCGTGGCGCGCGGCGAGGGTATAGAGCTCTGCCGCCTCCATCTCGACCCCGAGGATGCCGTGACGCATCAGCTGCTCGGTCAGGTCGCGGCGTTCGTCGTAGAAGGTGTCGGTGGAGTAGATGCCGCCGACGTGGACGGCCCCCGGCATCTGCTGCGCCGCCTGCCATGCTGCCTGCAGCAGGCCGAAATCGGCGCTGGGGGCGAAGTTGATCTCTCGCATGATGGCGCTGGAGGGGGTCGCGATGCTGGTTGCCGTCATCGCCAGGATCAGGTCGCGCAGGCCCACCTTCTCCTGCATGCCGCCGCAGGAGCCGATGCGGATGATCGTCTTCGCGCCGTAGTCCCGGATCAGCTCGTTCACGTAGATCGAGAGCGAGGCCATGCCCATGCCGCTGCCCTGGATCGTGACGCGCTGCCCCTGCCAGGTGCCGGTGTAGCCCGACATCCCGCGGGTGCGATTGACGAGGATCGGATCGGTCAGGAAGCGCTTGGCGGCCCATTCCGCGCGCAACGGATCGCCTGGCAGCAGCACCGTTTCGGCGATCTGACCGGGTTCGGCTGAAATGTGAACGGTCATGCCTGTCGCCTTGCGCCTGGTTTCCTGTTTATCTTTGCTAGCAAGCTGCTGCAGGAGGTCCAATGCGCAAGGCCATGTTTTTCGCCCTTCTGATCACGATGCCGCAGGCCGCGGCGGCGCAGACACAGACGGAGATCGACTTCGTCAAGGACATGTTTCGCCCGATGCAGCAGGACAGTTTCGCCAAGCGGCGCGAGTATTGCGGTGTGATCGGCTACGATGAAACCGGGGAGCTCGTGGCGACCGAGGCGGCGCCGGGGACGATCGATTCCTGCGACTTGACCTTTCCCGAGGATATCGCGGTCATCGCGAGCTATCACACGCATGGCTCTTTCGAGATCCCGTATTACAACGAGATGCCGAGCGAGATCGACATGCTCTCGGATCAGGCGATGCGGGTGAACGGCTGGATCGCGACGCCGGGCGGACGTCTATGGTATATCGACAGCCGCGCGATGATCGCGCGGCAGATTTGCGGTGTGGGCTGCCTGCCGATCGCCCCCGGCTTCTACAAGGCGCAGGCCGGGGACGTGGCCGAGGAATACAGCTACGACGAGCTGGTCGATCGATTGGGCCGCTGAGGCCTAGATCGCGAAATCCGAAATCGGACGGCCGGCGGATTCGGCCTCGACGATCCAGCGCGGTTTGCGGCCACGACCGGACCAGGTCTGATCGGGATCTTCGGGATTGCGGTACTTCGGCGGCGTCTTGCTGCCGGTTTTCTTGCGCGTCGCGCTCGTGCCGCCGGCGAGATCGGAAACGCTGTAACCGTATTCGGCCGCCGCTTTTTCCATCGCGGCAATCGCCCGTTTCCGGTCGCGATCAGCGGCGGTGGAAAGCGCCTTGTCGACGTCACGGCGCAGGGTCTCAAGCTCCTGGCGGGACAGTGCGTCCAGATCGATTTGCATGATCTTCACCCGTTTCTTCTATCTGCATTACGAATTGAAACGGCTATTGCAGAACAAAGTTCGCCGGGCAAGCGAAAACGGAATGGCATTGGGGCCGGGCCGGAGGCCGCCTCAGTTAAATTTCCGGAGAAATTGTCCGATATTGCCATCGCTCCAATTGTTCGCCGGGCGAACGATCGGCGTGAAAGCCGAGCGAATGACCTCGGACCATTCGTCCGTTGTGGCACCGGCGCGGGCGCAGGCGATGGACGGCCCCATCAGGTTCACACGGCGTTTTGCCGCCTCGCGCAGGGCGAGGAAATACTTTTGCAGGGCATTGCCGTCGCGGCCCGGGTCCGCGGGTTTTCCCATGGTGCTTACCGTTTCCCGGCGCGGGCCTTCGTCGCGCAGCAGCGCCTGCCTTTCGGCGGGAAGCCGCTCCATTATCTGGCGCACATCCTTTTCGGGAAAATTGCTGACGTCATGCAACTGGCTGCTGAATTGCAATTCGGCGTTGCGGCATAGAACGTGACGCAGCATCGCATTGAGCATGAGATCGGAACGATGATCGACATCGAGCAGATCGATGGTTGCGACCATCGAGCGATATTCCGTTGCCTTGCACCGGCGTTTCAATTCCTCGGCGAGGAGCACACCGGCCGCGAGCTGGCGCGCCGCGCCGGCCGGATCGGGGGCGAGGGTCATCATCCGCCAGCCGGGCATGGCCTGGGCACCCCAGTCCGCCGCCTCGGCCACGAGGCGCAGCTGCTCGCGGACCGGGCAGAAGCTGTGCCCGATGCGGCTGACCATCAGGCCGCGCTCGGAGGCGCCCTCGGCAGGCCGCGCCACGTGGTACAGCGCCAGCAGCCAGGGGGCGAGGGTGCCGCCGCAGATCACCGGCCGCGCGGTCCGCGGCGCGCCGGCCAGCAGATCCCGCATCTGGCCCAGGTCGTTGAGACCGCCTGGCAAGCCATCATGGCTGATGACGAAGCTGGGGCGGGGCTGGTCGGTGTCGGTCGGAATGTCAGTCATGGGCCGGTGCGGATATCCCGTCGTTGATGCGCGGCGCGGCAGACTGCCCGCGCCGTTCGCCGCCAATGGCAGCGCGCCCCGCGCGTATCTTGGGGCACCGGGCCGTTTTGGCAAGCCCTTCGGCCGCATCCTCTGGGCTGCGGCGCCGATTGCTGGCAGGATGGCCGCATGTCGCGTACCGTTTCCCTGCCGCTTTGGCTCTTCGGCCTGATCCTGCTCTTCGCGGCAGTGACCTTCGCATCGCACTTCCTCTTCCCGTCGGTCCGCTGGTTCTTCCGCAAGCGGATGGAGCGGGCGGTGGCCCGGCTGAACCGCCGTCTGGCACGCCCCATCGAGCCGTTCAAGCTGGCCCGGCGGCACGACATGATCCAGCGGCTGATCTACGACCCCTCCGTCGTCGAGGCGGCGCTGGAGCATGCGCGCAGCCAGGGCGTGCCCGAAAACGTGGCCTTCGAGCTGGCCCGCGACTACGCGCGCGAGATCGTGCCGGCCTTTTCCGCGACGGTCTATTTCACCTTCGGCATCCGGCTGGCCAAGGCGCTCTCGCGCCTGCTCTACCGCGTTCGCCTGGGCGAGCTGGACATGAAGCGGCTGGAGCGGATCGACCCCGAGGCCTCGGTCATCTTCGTGATGAACCACCGCAGCAACATGGATTACGTGCTGGTCACATGGCTGGCCTCGCGCACATCGGCGCTGAGCTACGCGGTGGGCGAATGGGCGCGGATCTGGCCGCTCTCCGCGATGATCCGCTCGATGGGGGCCTATTTCATCCGCCGCCGGGATCGCACGCATCTCTACCGGCGGGTGCTGGCGCGCTACGTCCAGCTGGCGACGGAAGGCGGCGTGACGCAGGCCTTCTTCCCCGAAGGCGGGCTCAGCCTGACGGGCCGGCAGGCGGAGCCGCGGCTGGGCCTTTTGAACTACATCGTCTCGGGCGCGAGCGAGCGGCGCGACGTGATCTTCGTGCCGGTCGCGATCAACTACGACCGGGTGCTCGAGGATCGGGTCCTGATCGCCGCCGGCGCGCTGGGGCAGCGGCGGTTCAGGGCGCCGATCCGGCCGCTGCTGCGGGGAACGGTCTTCTACCTCTGGCGGCGGGTCACCGGGCGGCTGACCGGCTTTGGCACCGCCTCGGTCGCCTTCGGCACGCCCCTGTCGCTGGCGCAGTTCCGCGCCGGCCACGGCGGAGAGACCACTGCCGCGCTGGCCGAGGAGTTGATGCGCCGCGTCGCCGAGACGGTGCCGGTGCTCCCGGTGCCGCTGGTCTGCTGGCTTTTGCTGGAGCGGCAGCCCCGGACCGAGGCGGTGCTTCTGGAGGAGGTCGGGGCCGCGCTGGACCGGCTGACGGGGCTTGGCGTTCAGGTGCCGCGCCGCGACACGGGAGAGGTTATGGCCGATGCGCTGCGCATCCTGCGCCGGCGGCGGCTGGTTGCGCCGTCCAGCCTGTCCCTTTCGGAAGAGGGCATCCCGCTGCTGCGCTACTATGCCAACAGCATCGCCCATCATTTCGAGGCGCCGGCCCTGCCGGCCCCGACGCTGCGGCCCGAGCAGGTGCTTTAGATCGCGCCCGGCGCCTCTTCACGCGCCAGCTCCAGCGGGGCGGCGGGCGCCTTCAGATCGTCCACCCCCAGCGGCACCGAGGGCCGCGCAAGGCGGTTGCGCACGACCCAGCGCAGTTCACGCTCGGCGCGGGTGACGGCGACATAGGCAAGGCGCTTCCACAGCGGCTGCCCGGCCTCGACCCGCCCGGTGCGCGCCGCGACGAAGAGGTCGGGGGCAAAGACCTGCACCGTGTCCCACTGGCTGCCCTGCGCCTTGTGGATCGTCACGGCGGCGCCATGCAGGAAGGTCGCGCCCATGCGGGCGGCATAGGGGATGAAGGGCTCTGCATCGCCCTCCTGCTCGATCCGCACGATGGACGAGACGCTGACCTGCGGCTCCTCGGCGCCGACCATCCAGAGCTTCGAGAAGCCGGGCCGCCGCCCGGGGCCCATGTAGATCGCCTGCGCGCCCTTGATCAGGCCCCGCGCCTCGAGATCCAGCCGCTTCTTGCGCTGCTTCAGCGGCAGCTCGATCCCGTCGCAGATCAGCGGCTCTCCGGGCAGCAGGTCGTCGACCGGCGCGCCGTAGGCATTGCGGAAGGCGTGGATCAGCCGGATGCGGGTCGCGTTGCGCCAGACAAGGACCGGGCTGCGCGCCATCAGATCGGCCTCGACCCGCTGCGCCATGACCACGCGCTCGTCGCGGGCGGCGGCCTCTTCGACCATGCGCTCGAAATCGGCGAACTCGAGGTCAGGATCGGCGAGGGCATGGGCCAGGTCGAGGATCGGGTTGCCGGCATCCTGCCGGTGGATGCGCGTCAGCTCCATCCGCTGATCCTCGGGCAGGGTCTCGAAGACCATTCCGCCCGAGGATTGCACCGGGGGCAGCTGCGCGGGATCGCCGAAAAGCAGCAGGGTGGGGAAGATCTCGCGCAGATCCTCGAGCTGGCGCGCGTCGAGCATCGAGCTTTCGTCGACGAAGCCGATGTCGAGCGGATCCTCGCGCCGTTTCCAGCCGGTGATGAAATCCGATCCGCGCAGACCCGCGGCGGCCAGCGCCGCCGGCACCGATTCGTGCTTGGCGAAGCTGTCCTTCGCGCGGTCGAGCAGCGCGTCCTCCAGCCCCTCGATGCTGGGCCGCTCCCCCTCGCCGGTCAGCCATTCGGCGATCTTCTCGTACTGCGGATCGTAGACCGGGGTGTAGAGGATGCGGTGGATCGTCGTCGCGGGCACCCCGCGCGTGCGCAGCACGCTGGCGGCCTTGTTCGTGGGCGCCAGCACGGCAAGGGAGCGCCGCTCGCGCTTGCGCTTGCTCTCCCAGTCGCCGGTGATCATCTCGGCGCCCGCATCGCGCAGGGCGCGGGTCAGCTGCGCCAGCAGCATGGTCTTGCCCGAGCCCGCCTTGCCCGTGACGGCAAAGACCGAGGCCGTTCGCGTCGCCTCGTCCTTTTCCGAGGTCAGGAGGTCGGCGTTGTCGATATCGAGGCCGGCATCCGACAGCAGGGCGCTGACGCGATCCCAGGCCTCGGCCTGATCGGGAGAGAATGTCGGAAGCGGCGCTGTCATGACCGGCACAGTAGCGGTCGGGGCGGGCAGGGGCCAGCAGCGCCGTCACTCCCGCGGCGGCAGCGCCCCTTGTGGCGGCGCCCGGCCCGCCTCCTGCAGCGGCAGGCCGATCTCGCGCTGTGCCGTCGCGCTGGCGCCCGCGATCTCGGCGGCAAGGCGCGGCAGATCGTTGCACGCGGCATAGGTTTCGAGATCCGCGAGGACCTCGAGGATCCATCGGTGCTCCATGACCGCGTTCTCCTCGTGATGGGGGGCTTGCGGCGCAGGCTAGCATCGGCCCGGGCCGCTCCCAAACAGGCAACTGTTTCGCATTGCGGGGGCTAAGCCCGCCTTAACGCCGCAGGCCTTAACGCCGCAGCCGTCCGAAAAGGGCAGAGGCCGCCCAGCCCGCCGCGATCGCCAGGATCAGCGAGGTCAGCCCGTAGAAGAAGGCCTGCTCATGCGCGAAGTTGAAGAGCCAGCGTTCCAGCCCGACCTTCTGCACGCCGATGGTGGTGCTGTAGGTATCGACCACCGTGCCGCTGCGGGTCAGCAGGATGCGGACGGTGTAGTTCCCCTCAACGATATTGGCGGGCAGGGCGATGCGCGTGCTGAACAGCGTGCCCTCGGCCAGATCGACCCCCTCGTCGAGAAGCTGGTAGAGATCGTCGTCCTGCCGCAGCCGGATCAGGGCGGCGATGTAATCGCCCGAATTCTCGACGCTGTTGCCGATGGCGCGGATCGCCCGCGGGATGGTCACGGACTGGCGCAGGTTCTCGGTCGCGCTGAGGATATCGTCCAGCGGCGCGGTTCCGGCGACGGCGTAGAAGGAGGGGGCCTGACTGACGTTGACGGCATTGCTGTTGATCCAGATCCCCAGCCGCCGCTCCTTGCGGAAGACGGTCGCGGGGACCGAGGGGCCGGCGACGGTGACGATCACGCCCAGATCGTCGAGATCCATCTCGGCCACCCGGCGGATCGCGCCGAAGATCAGCAGGTCCGACCCGTCGAAGGTGGCGGTGATCGCCACCTCGTCCTGCGACAGGCCCAGCACGATCTGCTCTGGCGGGCGCTGCGCGCTTTCGGGGGCGCCGCGCGGGATGCGCGGACCCGCCGCCTCGTCCTGCGCGGCGGCGGACAGGGGGACCAGCAGCAGCACGGCCAGCAGAAGGGCCAGAGGGCTCATTCCGCGACCTCTCGCGCAGTCTCGACGACCTCGACGTTGTAAAGCTCCGAGGGGCGCAGCACGAGGCCCAGCGCCAGCTGCAGGCAGACGCCCAGCACCAGCAGGGCCAGCAGGATGCGCAGCTGCTCGGCCTTCAGCTTCGCGCCGATCCGTGTGCCGAGTTGCGCGCCGATGACGCCGCCGACGATCAGCAAGAGCGCGAGGATCATGTCGACGGTGTAGTTCGTTGTGGCATGCAGCATCGTGGTGAAGGCGGTGACGAAGATGATCTGGAACAGCGAGGTGCCGATGACGACCTTGGTCGGCATGCCCAGCAGGTAGATCATCGCCGGCACCATGATGAAGCCGCCGCCGACGCCCATGACGGCCGAGAGAACGCCCACCATCATCCCGATCGCCAGCGGCGGGATCACCGAGATGTAGAGGCCCGAGACCCGGAACCGCATCCGCAGCGGCAGGGCATGGACCCAGTTGTGCCGCTTGCGCCGGCCCCGCTTGCCGCCCTTGCGATGGGCGCGGAAAAGGGCGTTCAGGCTTTCGACCAGCATCAGCATGCCGACGCCGCCCAGGAAGAAGACGTAGGACAGCTGCACCAGCAGATCGACCTGGCCGCGCGCCCGCAGCCAGTTGAACAGCACCACGCCAAGGGCCGATCCCACGAGGCCACCTGCTAGCAGGACGCTGCCCATAGGGATATCGACCGTGCGCCTGCGCAGATGCGCCAGCAGCGCCGAGAAGGAGGAGGCGACGATCTGGTTGGTCGATGTGGCGACGGCGACGGCGGGCGGGATGCCGACGAAGAACAGCAGCGGCGTGATCAGGAAGCCGCCGCCGACGCCGAACATGCCCGACAGCACACCCACCAGCCCGCCGATCCCCAGAAGGAGAAAGGCGTTGATCGAGACCTCGGCGATGGGAAGATAAAGCTGCATTATGCCAAAGAGGCGTGGCGCGGGATTTCGGTCAAGGCAAGGGCTAATCGTGTTGGCCCCGTGGCGTCCCCGCCCATCCCCGTCGCCCCGGCAGGCGTGCCGCGATCCTCAGCGCCAGTCGCGCAGGAAGCGGCGCAGCACGGTCTCCAGCTTTTCCGCGCCGATCGGGGCCATGGCCTTGGTATGGGCATGGCTGATCGCCTCGTCCGAAAGGCCCGCGCCCATATTGGTGATCGCCGAAAGGGCGGCGGCGCGCAGGCCGAGGAACCGCGCGAGGATGACCTCGGGCACTGTCGACATGCCCACCGCATCGGCGCCGAGGCTGCGGATCGCCCGGATCTCGGCCGGGGTTTCGAAGCTGGGGCCGGAATACCAAGCATAGACCCCGTCAGCCATCTCGACGCTCTCCGCATCCGCCGCGGCGCGCAGCCCGGCACGCAGGCCCTCGTCATGGGCATCGGTCATCGGTACGAAGCGCGCCTCGGTCGGCTCTCCGATCAGCGGGTTCAGGCCCGAGAAGTTGATGTGATCCGACAGGCACATGATCGAGCCCGGCGGCATCTCGGGGCGCAGGCTGCCGGCGGCATTGGTCGCGATCAGCGCCTCGGCCCCCAGCGCCTTGAGCACCTCGAGCGGCAGGCGCATCGCATCCGGCCGCCCGCTTTCGTAGTAATGCGCCCGCCCGCCGAAGACGGCGACGCGTTGCCCTTCGAGGGTGCCGATGGCCAGCACCGGCACATGGCCCGAAACGCCCGCGTGGGGAAAGCCCGCCAGCCGCTCGTAGGGGATGCGCACGCCATCGACCGCCTCGGCGATATGTCCAAGGCCGGAGCCGAGGATCAGGCCCAGCCGCACCGGCTCTGGCCCGGCCTCTGCCCGGATCAGGCCGGCGAGGCCGGCGACATCAGCGTTCCTTGACATAGGGCTCGCCTCCGGCGCGGGGCGGGATCGCGCGGCCGACGAAGCCGGCAAGGATCACCACCGTAAGGATATAGGGAAGGGCATCGAGAAGCTGCGAGGAGACGTCGATGCGCAGCACCCCCTCCAGCACGTCGGGGCGCAGCGACAGTGCCTGCAGGAACCCGAAAAGCAGCGTCGCCCAGAGTGCGGCCCAGGGCCGCCACTTGGCGAAGATCAGCGCCGCCAGCGCGATGTAGCCGCGCCCGGCGGTCATGTCGCGCACGAAGCCGGCCTGCAGGCCCGTGGCGAGGTAGGCGCCGGCGAAACCGGTCAGCACGCCGCAGATCATCACCGCCGCATAGCGCAGCCGCTCGACCGAGACGCCGGCGGTATCGACGGCGGCGGGGTTCTCGCCCACCGCCCGCAGGCGCAGGCCGAAGCGGGTGCGCTGCAGCACCCACCAGCTGAGGGGCACGCAGAGCAGCGCGACATAGACGAGGATCGAATGGCCCGAGATCAGCTCGTAGTAGATCGGGCCGAGCACCGGCACCTCGCGCAGGGCCTCGGCGCCGGGCAGGGTGATCGAATGGAAGCGCGCGCCGCCCGCCAGCGCCGGGGTGCGGCCCCCCTGGTTGAACCAGCTTTGCGCGATGACCACCGTCAGCCCCTGCGCAAGAAAGTTGATCGCTACCCCCGAGATCAGCTGGTTGCCGCGGAAGGTGATCGAGGCGAGGCCGTGGATCGCCGACATCGACAGCGCGCCGACGATGCCCGCCGAAAGCCCGATCCAGACGCTGCCCGTCACCGCCGCGATGGCGGCGGAAAGGAAGGCCGCGGCCAGCATCTTCCCCTCGAGCCCGATGTCGACGATGCCCGCCCGCTCCGAGAAGAGCCCGGCGAGGCAGGCGAAGAGCAGCGGTGTGGCCAGGCGGACGGTGGTGTCCAGAACCTGCAGGATGGTCGCGAGATCCATGGGCCTTGTCCTATTCCGCCGTCCGGGCCGTGGTGGATTTGCTGTCGGGCTTGGGCGCGCGGCGCAGGGTCGAGAAGACCCGCTCCAGCGGCATCCGCACCATGTTGTCCAGCGCCCCGGTGAACAGGATCACCAGCGCCTGGATCACCACGACCATGTCGCGCGGGATGCCGGTCCAAAGCGACAGTTCGGCCCCGCCCTGGTAGAGGAACCCGAACAGCACCGCCGCAAGGAAGACGCCCAGCGGGTGGCTGCGGCCCATCAGCGCGACCGCGATGCCGATGAAGCCCGCGCCCTCGGCGCTGTTCAGCACCAGTCGCTCGGCCTCGCCCATCACGTTGTTGATCGCCATCATCCCGGCCAGACCGCCCGAGATCAGCATGGTCAGCATGATGATCCGCACCGGGCTGATCCCGGCGTAGCGGGCCGCGGGCTCCGACCAGCCGAAGCTGCGGATTTCGTAACCGAGGCGGCTGCGCCAGATCAGAAGCCAGACCGCGATGCAGGCGAGGATCGCGACGAAGAAGGCGACGTTCGCCGGCGCGCCGCGGAACAGCGGGTTGTCGGGGCTCGAGAACATGTCCTGAAAGGTCGGCAGACGCGCGGCCTCGGGGAAGCGGGCCGTCGCCGGCTCCATCCCGTCGGCCTTGAGCGGGCCGATCAGGAAGTAGTTCAGCAAGGAGGCAGCGATGAAGTTGAACATGATCGTGGTGATCACGATGTGGCTGCCGCGCTTGGCCTGCAGCAGCGCCGGGATCGCCGCCCATGCCGCGCCGAAGACGGCGGCCGTCGCCGCGGCGGCCAGCAGCGCCAGCGTCCAGTGCGGGAAGGGGATGTAAAGGCAGACAAGCGCCACGCCGAGGCCGCCCATCACGGCCTGCCCCTCGCCGCCGATGTTGAACATCTTGGCGTGGTTGGCCACCGCCACGGCGAGGCCGGTGAAGATGAAGTTGGTCGCGTAATACAGCGTGTAGCCCCAGCCGTAGGTGGAGCCGAGCGCCCCCTCGACCATGATCTTCAGCGCCTCCCAGGGGTTCTCCCCGATGGCGAGGATCACCACGGCCGAGAAGAAGGCGGCCAGTATCAGGCTGACCAGCGGGATCAGCAGCACATCGGCCCATTGCGGCATCTTTTGCATCAGGCCTCCTTCTCGGCGCTTGCGCTGCGGCGGGCGAGGTTCGCCTCGATCTCGGCCTCGCTGTGCGGGGCATCGGTGTCGGTGATCCCGGCCATCAGCAGGCCCAGCTCGCGCTCGTTGGTCTCGCTTGCCTGCCGCTCGCCCATGATGCGGCCGTCGAACATGACGGCGACGCGGTCCGAGAGCGACAGGATCTCGTCCAGCTCGACGCTGACCAGAAGCACGGCCTTGCCGGCGTCGCGTAGGGCGACGATCTGCTGGTGGATGAATTCGATGGCGCCGATATCGACGCCGCGGGTCGGCTGGCCGACGAGCAGGAGGTCCGGGTCGCACTCCATCTCGCGGGCGACGACGATCTTCTGCTGGTTGCCGCCGGAAAAGTTCTTGGCCAGCAGGTTCGGGTTCGGCGGCCGCACGTCGAAGCGTTCCATCTTGGCGGCGCAATCGGCCTTGAGGGCGGCGTGGTCCATCAGCGTGCCGCGGCTGTAGCGGTCCGTGTGGTGGTAGCCGAAGCCGACGTTCTCCCAAGCGGCGAATTCCATCACCAGCCCCTCGGACTGGCGGTCCTCGGGCACATGGGCGATGCCGGCGTCGCGGCGCGACCGGCCATCGGCGCCGCGCCCCGAAAGCGGCAGATCGACGCCATTCACCGTGGCGCGCCCGGTGGCGGGGCGGTAGCCGCCCAGCACCTCGAGCAGTTCGGACTGGCCGTTGCCGGCGACGCCCGCGATGCCGAGGATCTCGCCCGCCCGCACCTCGAAGCTGACGCCCTTCACCCGCGCGACGCCGTCATGCTCGACCTTCAGGTCGCTGACCTGCAGCACGGGGGCACCGGGCGTGGCGGGGGTCTTGTCGACCTGCAGCAGCACGGTGCGCCCGACCATCAGCTCGGCGAGCTCGGTGGGGTTGGTGCCGGCGGTCGTGACCGTCTCGATCATCTCGCCGCGGCGCATGACGCTGACGGCATCGGTGGCTTCCATGATCTCGCGCAGCTTGTGGGTGATCAGGATGACCGTCTTTCCCTGGTCCTTGAGGTTGCCGAGGATGCGGAACAGGTGGTCCGCCTCGGCGGGGGTCAGCACGCCCGTCGGCTCGTCCAGGATCAGGATGTCGGCCTGCCGGTACAGCGCCTTCAGGATCTCGACCCGCTGCTGCATGCCGACGCCGATATCCTCGACCACGGCATCGGGGTCGACGTTCAGCTCGTATTCCTCGGCCAGGGCCTTCAGCTCGCGCCGGGCGCGGGCGAGCGAGGGACGCAGCAGGCCGGAATCCTCGGCGCCGAGGACGACGTTCTCGAGGACGGTGAAGTTCGGGACCAGTTTGAAGTGCTGGAACACCATGCCGATGCCGGCGCGGATCGCGGTCTGGCTGTCGGTAATGTCGATCGGCGTGCCATGGATGGTGATCTCGCCCGCATCGGCCTTGTAGAAGCCGTACAGGATGCTCATCAGCGTCGACTTGCCGGCGCCGTTCTCGCCGATGATCCCGTGGATCGTGCCGGGCATCACCTTGAACGAGATGTCCTTGTTCGCCTGCACCGGTCCGAAGGACTTTGAGATGCCTTTCAACTCGATCGCGGGCGCGGCGTCAGCCATGGCGGGCCTTTCGGGCAGAAACGAAAAACGGGGCCGCGCGCAATGGCACGGCCCCGAAGGGATGCTCGATCAGAAGCTGATCGCGTCGCAGGTCTCGTCGGAGGCGTAGTCGTGCACCTCGATCGAGCCGTCTTCGATGCCGGCGCGCGCCTCGTCGAGGGCGGTGCGCATCTCGTCGGTGACGCGGCCCTCGTTGTACTCGTCGATCGCGGCGCCGACGCCCTCGTCGCTGATGCCCATCGTCACCACGCCCGGCTCGAGGCTCTCGCCCGCCGAGAAGGCGTCGTAGACGCTGTTGTCCACGCGCTTGACCATCGAGGTCAGCATGTTGTCGGGGTGCAGGTAGTTCTGGTTGGAATCGACGCCGATGCCCATCACGCCTTCATCGGCGACGGTCTGCAGAACGCCGATGCCGCTGGCCCCGGCGGCGGCGAAGATCACGTCGGCGCCCTGGCTGATCTGCGCCTGCGCCAGCTCCGAGCCGCGGACCGGGTCGGCCCAGGCGGCGGGGGTGGTGCCGACCATGTTGGCCAGAACCTCGGCCTCGGGGTCGGTCGCCTTGACGCCCTGCGCGTAGCCGCAGGCGAACTTGCGGATCAGCGGGATGTCCATGCCGCCGACGAAGCCGACGGTATGCGACTCGCTCGCCATCGCGGCCATCACGCCCACGAGGTAGGAGCCGGTGTGCTCGTCGAACACGACCGAGCGGACGTTGGGCTGGTCGACGACCGAGTCGACGATCATGAAGGTGGTGTCGGGGTAGTCGGGCGCGACCTGCTCGAGCACGGAGGCGAAGGAGAAGCCGGTCGTGACGATCGGGTTCAGCCCCTGCTCGGCAAAGCGGCGAAGTGCCTGTTCGCGCTGCGCTTCGGACTGCAGCTCGACCTCGGCGAAGCTCTCGCCGGTTTCCTCGGCCCAGCGGCTCGCGCCGTTGAAGGCCGACTCGTTGAAGGATTTGTCGAACTTGCCGCCGAGATCATAGATGATCGCGGGCTCGGCCAGCGCGGCGCCGGCGCTCAGCGCGATACCGGCCGCGGCACTGAAAAGTTTGGTGGTCAGCGTCATGATGATCTCCCAGTTGATCCGCGGGACTGTGCCGCCCCGTCCGCGGGCAGGCCATCCCCGCCCCATCATTGCGGAATAAGGCAACGCGCACCCCGGAGGGTCAACTGCTTTCTTAACGGTTTGCGCCACGTTCCGGAGCGTTTGCCGCCTAGCTGACGCCGGGGCAGGGCGGCAGCTCCTTGCGCATCACAACGGCGTCGACCGCGCCGCCGGGCCGCGCGTAGTACCGCCTCCGCCGCCCCGCGGCATCATAGCCCGCCGCCCGGTAAAGCGCGCCCGCGGCAGCGTTGTCCTCGGCCACCTCGAGAAAGACCGAGCGGACCCCGGCGCGGGCCGCAACCTCTTCGAAGGCGGCCAGCGCGGCGCTTGCGCGGCCCTGCCGGCGCTGCACCGGATCGGTGGCGAGGGTCACGATCTCGGCCTCGTCCAGCACGGCGCGGCCGATCACGAAGGCCTGCGCATCGCCCGCGGCAATCGCGCCGGGCGCGGCCAGAAGCTGCGCGAATTCCTCGGCGCTCCAGCCGCGCTCGGGGGCGAAGGCGCGGGCATGGGTCTCGGCCAGGGCCTCGGGGCGCAGGGCGGGGGGCGTCATGCGATCAGCGGCGGCGGCGCCTCGCGCGGCGGGGCGGCATCGGCGGCGCGGATGTAGAAGGGCGCCGGGCGCGGCTGCGGCGTGCCCGCGCGGCCCTGCGCGATGCGCGCCACGGCAAGCGCCAGCGCCTCTGGCGGCGGGGCGGGCCGGGCCTCGGGCGCGTCGGAGGCGGGCAGAAGCTGCGGCGTCTCGGCCCCCGCCTCGGTCAGCCGCTGCACCCAGAGGTGATCGCGCGGGGCCGGCAGGGCGATGGTGACAGGGCGGGGCAGGTCCAGCGCTGCCGCCTCGAAGCCGGTGACGCCCATGGCAGGCACGCCAAGGCCCAGCGCCAGCCCCCGCGCCGCCGAGACGGCGACCCGCAGGCCGGTGAAGTTGCCAGGGCCGGTGCCCACGCCAATGGCGCCAAGATCGCCCCAGGAAAGGCCGGCCTCGGCCAGAACCTCCTCGAGCAGCGGCATCAGCCGCTCGGCCTGTCCCCGTGCCATGGCTTCGGACCGCAGGATCGGGCCATCGTCATGCAGCAAAGCGGCCGCGCAATGCGCGGCCGAGCAGTCGAAGGCGAGGATGGGCGCGTGCACCGGGTCAGGCGGCGACGGGCCGCACCTCGGTCACCTCGGGGATGTAGTGCCGCAGCAGGTTCTCGATCCCCATCTTCAGCGTCAGGGTCGAGGAGGGGCAGCCAGCGCAGGCGCCCTGCATGTGCAGGTAGACGACGCCGCGGTCGAAGCCGTGGAAGGTGATGTCGCCACCATCCTGCGCCACGGCGGGCCGCACGCGGGTATCGAGCAGGTCCTTGATCTGGCCGACGATCTGCGCGTCCTCGCCGTCCTCGGCATGGGCGGCATGGCCGCTGGAGGCCTGCGTGCCCTCGACGGCGGGCTCACCCGACTGCGCGTGATCCATGATCGCGCCCAGAACAGCGGGCTTGATGTGATCCCATTCGATGCCGTCGGCCTTGGTCACGGTGACGAAATCGGCGCCAAGAAAGACGCCCGAGACGCCGCCCACGGCAAAGATGCGCCGCGCCAGGGGCGAGGCTTGCGCCGCCTCCGCCTCGGGGAAGTCTGCGGTGCCTTGTCCCAGCACCTCGGTTCCCGGAAGGAACTTCAGCGTCGCCGGGTTCGGCGTGGATTCGGTCTGGATGAACATGACATCGTCTCCCGTATAGGCCCTCGATATGCGCCCGGCCCCGCCACCTGTCAAGAAAGCTGGAACGATTCCAGATCGCGCAGGCGCTACCTGTCGAAAAAGGGGTTGGACGCGGCGATGTCGACGCGCCGCCGCGCGGCGACCACCTCTCCGCTCGGCCCGTCGTGCAGCAGCACGGCGAAGACGTCGCGCATGGCGTTGCGGTCCAGGTTGATGCGCAGCTGCGTGTCGAGGCCCGGCTCCACCGCGCGGCTGCCGATCACCCGCCCGTCCAGCGTATCGACAATCACCACCCGGCCCGGCGCGCTGCTCTTGACGATCTGCAGCACGACGTCGTTGCCGCGCGGATGCACCGGCCCGGCGATGATGTAATCGGGATCGCCCGCACCCTGTGCCGCCGCCTGCAGCGGCAGGGCGGCCAGCAGCGCGATGAGGGCCAGCACCCGCCGCATCAGTCGCGCCCGATCCGGGCGAGGAAATCCTCGTCGACGATGTTCAGGCGGCGCCGGGCCACGATCTCTCCGTCCTGCACGAGGACGGCGGTGACGTCCTGCGTCACCGGCAGGCCGCGGACCACCACGCGCACGTCGTGATGCGCCCCGGCGGAAATCGCCTGCCGCGAGATGACCTGCTCGCCCCGCAGGATCAGCAACTCGGACGGCGCCGTCGCCATGACGGAGCGGATGTCGAAATAGCCGCCTTCCTCGATGAAGGGATCGGGGACGATGTGGTTTTCGGTCGGGGTCAGCCCCTGCGCCCAGAGGGTGGCGGGGGCCGCGGTCAGGACCAGGGCGGCCATTGCGGCGCGGGCCGTTCGGATCATCGCTCCCTCCCTGAGGTCATTGCACCCTTCACCAGATGGGGCGCTTAGGCGCGATGTCAGCCCCCCGGGGCTGCGCCCTCGCGCCGGCGTGAGACCGTCAGGTGATCGCCTCCAGCCGCTCTTTCGAGATGGCGCCGGGCACGATGGTGATCGGGATCGGCAGCGATCCGGATTGCCGCGTCAGCTGGGTGACCAGCGGGCCGGGGCCGTTGTTGCCGTCGCCCGCGCCCAGAACGAGGACGCCGATGCTGGGATCGTCGCGGATCAGGGCCATGATCTCGGGCACCCGCTCGCCCTCGCGGATCACCAGCTCGGGCTCGACCTTCTGCCGGTCGCGCATCCACTTGGCATAGACCTCGAAATGGACCTCGATCCGCTCCTGCGCCTCCTCGCGCATGATGTCGCCGACGCCGACCCAATGGCCGAACTCGTCCGGCTCGATGATCGACAGGACGGTGACGCCCGCCCCGGTATGGCTGGCGCGCATGGCGGCAAAGCGCATGGCGTTCAGGCACTCGCGGCTCTCGTCCAGAACGACAAGGAATTTACGCATGATCGCCCCCCTCGGCTGTTCGCCGCGCCGCATGATGGAGTTTCAGCCGCGCTCTGGCAACGGGCATCCGCGCCGTCAGGCCCCCGAGAGCGCCCAGTCCCAGTACAGCCGCCGCGCCTGCGCCGCCACCGGGCCGGGCTGGTACTGCACCTCGTCGAAGGCGGTGACGGGCGTCACCTTGGACATGTTCCCGGTCAGGAAGACCTCGTCCGCGGCGCGCACCTCGTCGAAGGTCAGGACCCGCTCCTCGACCGTGACGCCGGCCTGTCGCAGCAGGGCGATATGGCGGTTGCGGGTGATGCCGGCAAGGAAGGTGCCGTTGGGGATCGGCGTGGCGACGACGCCGTCCTTGACGATGAAGACATTGGCCGTCGCCGTCTCGGCGACATTGCCCATGGCATCGGCCACCAGCGCGTTGTCGAAGCCCTTGGACCGCGCCTCCATGATCATCCGCGCGTTGTTGGGGTAAAGCGCCCCGGCCTTCGCATCCAGCACGGCATCGGCCAGCACGGGGCGGTGAAAGCGCGTGGTGGTCAGGCGAACGGTGGCATCCTCGGGCGCCAGCGGCACCGCCTCGAGGCAGATGCAGAAGCCGGTCGCGCCCTGCGGGTCGGGCGCGATGGCCCCGGCGCCGGCGTCGATCGCCCAGTACATCGGCCGGATGTAGAGCGCCGCGTCCGCGGGATAGAGGGCGAGGCCCTCCTGCACGAGGCGCACCATCTCTTCCGCCGTGACGCTGGGCCGGATCATCATCGCCTCGGCCGAGCGGTTGAGGCGGGCGCAATGCAGATCGAGGTCGGGCGCCACACCATGCGCGTAGCGCGCGCCGTCGAAGACCGTGCTGCCCAGCCAGGCGCCGTGGTCGGCGGCGCGCATCACCGCGATGTCGCCCTCGTGCCACTGCCCGTCGAACCAAGTGCGGATATCGCTGCCCGTCGCCATTCCCGGCCTCCTGTCTTGCGTGGCGGAGGCTAGGCGAGGGGCGGGGCAAGGTCCAGACTACCCCGCCGTCGGCCGGGCGGCGGGGGCGCGCACCCGCCCCCCGCGGCTGCCGATCCAGACGCAGCTCAGCACCACGGCGGCGCCCAGCATCTGCACCGGCCCGAGCCGCTCGCCCAGAAGGGCCCAGCCCAGCAGCACCGCCGTCAGCGGGCTGAGAAAGCCGAAGCCGGTGACGGCAGAGGGGCCGAGCCGCTCGATCCCGCGGAACCAGAAGAAGTAGCTCAGCGCCGCTCCGACAAACCCGAGCCAGAGGAACCCGGCGAGGTTTGCCAGGCTGGGCAGCGGCAGCGCCGGCTCCAGCGCCAAGGCCAGCGGCGTCAGCAGCACTCCGCCCGCCGTCAGCTGCCAGGCGGTGAAGGTCAGCGCGGGAACCTCGGGCCGCCACTTGCGCGTCAGCACCACGCCTCCCGCCATCGAGACGGCCCCCACCAGCGCGGCCATCATGCCCAGCGGGTCGAGGTCGGCCCGCGGCCCCAGTACCAGCAGCGCGACGCCGCCGATCCCGGCCAGCGCCGCGCCGATCCCGCGCAGCGTCAGCGGCGATCCCAGCACGAGATGCGACAGGCCCAGCACGATCAGCGGCTGCACCGCCCCCATCGTCGCCGCCACGCCGCCCGGCAGGCGATAGGCGGCGACGAAGAGCGCGGCCCAGAAGATCGCGAAGTTCAGCGCGCCCAAAATCGCCAACCGCCCCAGCCACGCGAGCGGCGGCAGGCTGCGCGTGACGGCCATCAGCAAGAGGCCGGCGGGCAGGGCCCGCAGCGCCGCATCCGTCAGGGGATAGCCCGGCGGCAGCAGCTCAGAGGTGACGATGTAGGTGCTGCCCCAGACGGCGGGCGCGGATGCGGCCAAGATGGCGTCGGTCCTGCGGGTCATGGCGGCTCTCCATTTATCTCGACATCAAGATAAATGGGAATAGCTTGACGTCAAGATAGTACCGCTTTAGGCCCCCGGCATGGATCAGGTGGATCACATCCTCGCCCAGTGGCGGCGCGAGCGTCCGGACCTGGACGTCGGGCCGATGGGCACCTTCGGGCGGCTGAAGCGGCTGGGCGACCACCTCGCGCAGGCATTGGCAGAGGTCTACAAGGCCCACGGCCTGACCGCCGCCAGCTTCAACGTGCTGGCGACGCTGCGCCGGGCGGGCCCGCCGCATGCGCTCAGCCCCTCGGCGTTGATTGCCTGGACGATGGTGACATCGGGCACGATGACGAACCGGCTCGACCGGCTCGAGGCTGCGGGCCTGATCGAGCGGCGGGTCAATCCCGAGGACGGGCGGGGATCGCTCGTGGCGCTGACCGCCGAGGGCTTCGCGCTGATCGAGCGGGTGGTGACGGAGCATGTCGCCAACCAGCACCGACTGGTCGAGGGGCTGCCCCCCGAGCAGCGCGAGCGCATAGACGAGGGGCTGCGGGCCTGGCTGGCCCTTTACGAAAGTGCGCCCTGACCGGGCCCGCGGCGCTTCAGCGCAGCAGGCCCATGATCTCGGTGGTCCGCGCGAGGATCGGATCGGCGATCTCGCGGGCCCGGTCGGCGCCCTTGGCCATGATCCGGTCGATCTCGGCCGGATCGCCCATCAGCCGCGCCATCTCGGCACTGATCGGGGCGAGCTTCTCGACAGCCAGATCCGCCAGCGCCGGCTTGAAGGTGCCCCAGCCGGCGCCCGCATGTTCGGCGATCACCGCCTCCGGGGTGGTGTTCGACAGGGCGGCATAGATCTCGACGAGGTTGCGCGCCTCGGGCCGCTCGGCCAGCCCCTCGACCGTCTCGGGCAGGGGGGCGGGATCGGTGCGCGCCTTCTTGAACTTCTTGGCGATGGTATCGGCATCGTCGAGCATGTTGATCCGCTCCATGTCCGACTCGCCGGACTTGGACATTTTCTTGGTGCCGTCGCGCAGGTTCATGATGCGCATGCCCGGCCCGTCGATCAGCGGCTCGGTCATCGGGAAGAACTCGCACCCGTAGTCGTGGTTGAACTTGGCCGCGATATCGCGCGTCAGCTCCACGTGCTGCTTCTGGTCCTCGCCCACCGGCACATGCGTCGCGTGATACAGCAGGATGTCCGCCGCCATCAGCGAGGGATAGGCAAACAGGCCAAGGCTCTGCTTCTCGGCGTTCTTGCCGGCCTTCTCCTTCCACTGCGTCATGCGGTTCATCCAGCCCATGCGGGCGACGGTGTTGAACAGCCAGGCCAGCTCTGCATGGGCGCCGACGCGCGCCTGGTTGAACAGGATCGAGCGGTCGGGATCGACGCCCGCGGCCAGGTAGCCGGCGGCGACCTCGCGGGTCATGCCGGGCAGCGCCGCCGGGTCCTGCCAGACGGTGATCGCATGCAGGTCGACGACGCAGTAGATCGTCTCGTGCTCCCCGTCCTGCATCTCGACGAAACGCTTGATCGCGCCGAGGTAATTGCCAAGCGTCAGCCCGCCGGAGGGCTTGATGCCGGAGAAGATGCGCGGGGTGAAGCGGGCGCTCGCGCCGCTCGGGGTCGTGTCTGACATGGGGCCGGACCTTCTGGAAAAGGGGCGGGAACTCGCTTAGGCCTGTCCCCGCCAGAGGTCAACCGACGGCACCAGCTCGAAAGGCCCGCAGATGAAGCCCCCGCATTACACGCCCCGGCCCGATCCCAACCACGCGCCGCTGCCAAACCCCTTCAACGCGGTCTCGCCGGTGATCGTGGTGGTGGCGCTGGCGATACTCGGGGTCGAGCTTCTTCTCGACGCGGGCGCCTTCGGCCTCGCCGGCGGGCGGATGGGCGTCGGCTGGCGCATCGCCGCGGTCGAGGACTGGGGCTTCGCGCCCGGCGTGCTGGACCGGCTGGTGCAGGCGCGCGATGTCTCACCGGACATCCTGATGCGCTTCGTTACCTATGCCTTCGTCCATGGCAGCTTCACCCATATGCTCTTCGGCGCCGCCCTCTTGCTGGCGCTGGGCAAGTTCGTGGGCGAGGTGCTGCATCCGCTGGCGCTGGCCGGGCTCCTGCTCGCCTCGACCGTGCTGGGCGCGCTGGCCTTCGGCGCGCTGGCGCCGGGCAACCCGCCGCTGATCGGCATCTACCCGGCGGTCTACGGGCTGATCGGCGGTTTCACCTACCTGACATGGCTGCGGCTGGGGCAGATGGGCCAGAACCAGCTCGCCGCGTTCCGGCTGATCGGCGTGCTGCTGGCGATCCAGCTGGTCTTCGGGCTGGTGCTGGGCAGCGACCCCAGCTGGATCGCCGAGGTCGCGGGCTTCGCCTCCGGCCTCGCGCTCTGCCCCTTCCTGATCCCCGGGGGATGGACCGCGACCCTGCGCCGCCTCCGGCGCCGCTAACCCGCGCCCCCCTTCTTCTCTTTCCAAATATCCCGGGGGGAGGCGCGCCTGCGCGCCCGGGGGGCTGGCCCCCCGTCCCCGGCCCGGGGGCCGCGCTAGCGCTTCACCGCGCGGCGGAACTCCGCCAGCCGGAAGGCCCCCAGAAGGTGCCCGATCCCGAAGTAGGCGATCATGCCGACCGCGATCAGCAGCATCAGCGCAAGATAGCGCGCCCCCGCCGCCTGCAGCATCCCCGAGAGGCCCCAGGCGGCCCCCCAAAGGATCCCCCCCATCAGCACGGAGGCGAGGCAGATCCGCCCCAGCCGGCGGCGGAAGCGGGCGTCGGTCTGCGCCGCCTCTCCCATCGCGCGGCTGCCCCGCCAGAGCAGCCAGACCATCGCCCAGCCCGCCAGCGTGGTGGCCAGCGCCGCCGCGGTCCAGCCGATCAGCGGCGCGAGGCCGAGGGCCACGGCAAGGTTCACCACCATCGCCCAGAGGGCGTAGTGGAAGGGGCTGCGCGTGTCCTCGCGCGCGAAGAACAGCGGCTGCAGCGCCTTTTGCAGCACGAAGGCTGGCAGGCCGAGGCCGTAGATCGCCACGGCCAGCGCCGTTGCCGCCGTGTCGCCCGCATCGAAGCTGCCGCGCTCGAACAGGACCGAGATCAGCGGCACCGGGATCACCACCAGCGCCACGGCGGCGGGCACGGTCAGCGCCAGCGACAGCTCGCAGGCGCGGTTGAAGGCATCGCGCCCGCCGATCGTGTCGCCCGCGCCCAGCCGGCGCGAGAGGTCGGGCAGCAGCACGATCCCCAGCGCGATGCCGACCACGCCAAGCGGCAGCTGGTACAGCCGGTCGGCGTAGTTCAGCCAGCCTACCGCCCCGTCGAAGAAGCTGGCGACCTGCCGCCCGACCAGCAGGTTCACCTGCACCACGCCGCCCGCCAGCGCCGCCGGCGCCGCGATGCGTGCCAGCCGCCGCATGTCCGGCGAGAGGCGCGGCATGCCGGGGCGCAGGTGAAAGCCCGCCCGCTTCGCCGCCCACCAGACCAGCGCCAGCTGCACGAAGCCCGCGAAGGGCACCGAGAGCGCGAGGCTGTCGCCGACCCGCAGCCCCAGCGCCCGGTCGAGGCCGAGGCCAAGGCTTTCCGACGGATCGCGCCCCAGCGCGGCGCCCACCACCACGGCCAGGATGAAGACCATGTTCAGCAGCACCGGCGCTGCCGCCGCCGCGAGGAATCGCCCCGTCGCGTTCAGCACCCCCGAGACGAGCGCCGCGAGCGAGATGAAAAGGATGTAGGGAAAGGCCAGCCGCCCGTAGCTGACGGCCAACTCGAAGCGCTCGTCGCCCCGGAACCCGCTCGCCATGGCGGTGACCAGCAGCGGCATCAGCAGGATCCCGAGGACCGAGAAAAGCGTCAGCAGGAAGGCCATGCCGGCGAAGGCCTGCTGCGCGAAGGCCAGCGCATCCTCGTCCTCGCGCTCGAGCTTCTTCGAGAACATCGGCACGAAGGCCATGTTGAAGGCGCCCTCGGCGAAGAAGCGGCGGAACATGTTCGGCAGCGAGAAGGCGATGAAGAAGGCCTCGGCCACGGGGCCGGTGCCGAGGTAGGCCGCGATCATGATGTCGCGGACAAAGCCGAATACCCGGCTGAGCAGGGTCCATAGGCCGACGGTCAGGAATCCCTGAACCAGCTTAATTGGTTTCAAGATGCGGCCCTTTCGGCGCCGGCTTCGATCGCCTCGCGCAGGCGGCGCTCTAGCACGCGCTGCTTGCCCTCGGAATGGTATTTCAGCCCGAACATGTCCTTGACGTAGAAGCTGTCGACGGCCTGCTCGCCATAGGTCGCGATGACCGAGGAGGAGATGTAGACATTCGCCGCCGCCAGCACCCGCGTCAGGTCGTAGAGCAGGCCGGGCCGGTCACGCGTGTCGACCTCGATGATGGTGAAGATGTCCGAGCCCTCGTTGTCGAAGGCGATGGAGGTCGGCACCTGGAAGCCGCGCTCGCGGCGGCGCATCTTGTCGCGGTCCTTGATCGCCTCGCGGGCGACGACCTCGCCCTTGAGCGTGCGCTCGATCATGCTGCGCAGGCGGGGCAAGCGGCTTTCCTCGAAGGGCTTGTCCTCGGCGTCCTGGATCCAGAACACGGCCGAGAAATAGCCGTCCTTCGAGGTATAGCCGCGCGCATCTACGATGCTCGCCCCGACCAGCGCCAGCGCGCCGCAGATGCGGCTGAAGAGCCCCGGATGATCGGCGACGGCAAAGGCGGCGCGGGTGGCATCGCGCCCCTCGTCGGGCTCAAGGTCCATGCGGATCTCGGATTCGCCGAGATCGCGCAGCATCTTTGCGATCACCACGTGCACCCCGGCCGGCAGACCCTGCCAGTAGGGGCCGTAATGCCGCGCCACCTCGGCACGGATCTCCTCGCGGCTCCAGCCGTCCAGCGCCTCGCGCAGGGCGCGCTTGGCCTCGGCCTCGCGGGTGTCGCGATTCAGCGCCTCGAGCCCGCCGTCCAGCGCCGCCTCTGTCGCGCGGTAGAGGCCGCGCAGCAGCATGGCCTTCCAGTTGTTCCAGGTGGTCGGCCCGACGCCGCGGATGTCGCAGACCGTCACCACGGTCAGCAGGTCCAGCCGCTCCTTGGACTTCACGGCCTTGGCGAAATCGCGCACCGTGCGCGGATCGGCGATGTCGCGCTTCTGCGCGGTGTCCGACATCAGCAGGTGGTAGCGCACCAGCCATTCGACCGTCTCGGTTTCCTTCTTCGACAGGCCGAGGCGCGGGCAGACGCGGCGCGCGATCTGCGCCCCGAGGACAGAGTGATCCTCGGGCCGTCCCTTGCCGATGTCATGCAGCAGCAGCGCGATGAACAGCACCCGCCGGTTGGCCCGGCTCATGATCTCGGTGGCGACGGGCAGCTCATCGGCCATGGCGCCGGTCTCGATCCGGTGCAGCTGGCTGATCGTCTGAATGATGTGCTCGTCCACCGTGTAGCTATGATACATGTTGTACTGCATCATCGCGACGACGGGCGCGAACTCGGGGATGAAGGCGCCGAGCACGCCGATCTCGTTCATCCGGCGCAGCGCGCGCTCGGGATTGCCCCGCTTCAGCAGCAGGTCGAGGAAGATGCGGTTCGCCTCGCGGTCCTCGCGCATCTTGCCGTCGATCAGCTGCAGGTTCGCGGTGATCAGCCGCAGCGCATCGGGATGCAGCAGCGTGCCGGTGCGCATCGATTCGTCGAAGATGCGCAGAAGGTTCACCGGCTCGGCGAGGAAGCTCTCCTCGTCGGCCACGGTCAGGCGGCTGTGCTTGATGGCATAGGGCGGGCGCGCCTTCTTGCGGCGGCCCAGAAGGCGCTGCAGCACCGGCTCGGACTTCAGGTGCGTCGCCTCCTGCGCCACCAGGAAGATGCGCGTCAGCTCGCCCACGCGGGTGGCGTGGCGGAAGTAGTCCTGCATGAAGTGCTCGACCGCGCGGCGCCCGCCGTGATCGGCATAGCCCAGCCGGTCCGCCACCTCGACCTGCAGGTCGAAGGACAGCGTGTCGGTGGCGCGCCCGGTGATCAGGTGCAGATGGCAGCGCACGGCCCAGAGGAAATCCTCGGCCCGCAGGAATTCGCCGTATTCGTCGTCGCTGAAGACGCCGCGCGCCACGAGGTCGGCGGCATCGTCGACGCCGTAGACGTATTTGCCGATCCAGTAGAGCGACTGCAGGTCGCGCAACCCGCCCTTGCCCTCCTTCACGTTGGGCTCGACGACGTAGCGCTGGCCGCCCTGCTTCTGGTGGCGCGCGCTGCGCTCGGCCAGCTTGGCCTCGATGAACTGCGGCGCGGTGGTGCGGAAGAGCTCGGACCAGAGCGTCTCGCGCAGGCTCTGCGACAGGCGCTCGTCTCCGGCGAGGTGGCGGCACTCCAGCAGGCTGGTGCGGATCGTCATGTCCTCGCCGGCGAGGCGCAGGCAATCGCGGGTGGTGCGGGTGGCGTGGCCGACCTTCAGCTTCAGGTCCCACAGGATGTAGAGCATCGATTCGACGACGCTCTCGGCCCAGGGGGTGATCTTCCAGGGCGTCAGGAACAGCAGGTCGACGTCCGATTGCGGCGCCATCTCGCCGCGGCCGTAGCCGCCGACGGCCAGCAGGGCCAGCCGCTCTCCCTCGGTCGGGTTCGGCGCCGGATGCAGCCGGCAGGCGGCGTCGAAGGCAGCAAGGATGATATGGTCGGTCAGCACCGCATAGGCCCGCGTCACGGGGCGCGCGGCGAAGGGCCTGTTGGCGAAGGCCGTCTCGATCGCGGCGCGCCCGCGCTCCCGTGCCGCGCCGAGCGTGGCGACGGCGGCGCGCCGGGCGGCGACGGAGTCTTGGCGGTGGGGGCGATCCTCGCCCCCCTCCGCGGCCGCGCCGAGGGCCGCATCGAGCGCGGCCGACACCGTGGCGGCATCGAAGATCTCCGCCTCGGGGCAGATCAGCTCACCGGGTGCGGCGCCCGTCCCGAGGATCGGGGCGGGGGCGAAGGCGGGGCGGGCGGCGGCGCGCCCGCCGCTCTCAGAAGCCCGCGCCGCCAAAGCTGCGGGGCGCCGGTTCGAGGATGTTGACACGGTTGTTCCGGATCTCGGCCACGGCAAGGCCGCGGGTATTGGTGCCGTCGCGGTTCAGTCGGAAGATTCCCGAGGTGCCGGAGAAGCCCTGGCCCTGGGTCAGCGCGCCGCGGCTGAGCGCATTGGCGTCGCCGCGGGCGACGAGCGCGCCGATCGCGGCGATGCCGTCGTAGGCGAGGCCGGCCAGCGGATGCGGCGCCTGACCGTAGCGGGCCTGGTAGCGGCTTTCGAAGGCGGCGGTGGTGCTCTGGTCGGGCAGGGCGAAGAGACCGCCCTGCAGGCCGGGCTGCGACAGCGCCTGCGGCGCGGCGTCCCAGCGGGTAAGGCCCAGCAGGCGGGCGCCGTCCAGCGCGCCCTGCTCGTAGAGGCCCGTCGACAGCGCCGGCAGGTCGGCGGCGACATTGGCGGTGGTGAAGACAGCATTGGCGCCGGTGGCGTCGATCTGGTTGGTGATGCCCGGCACCGCCGAGAGGATGCCCTGCTGCGATAGCGGGTAGCCCTGCTGGCCCGCGACCTCGGCCGAGGCACGGCCGATGGCGCCGGCGATGGCATCGCGCCCGACGCGCCCGGCATTGTCATCCGAGTAGACGATCATGTAGCGGGTCAGCCCATGACGCATGCCGTAGCCGACCAGCCGCTCTGCCGCGGAATCGAAGGTCGCCCCCAGAATGAAGACATTTCCGCCGGCGACGTCGGGATTGTTCGAGAAGGCGAGGACGTTGGTCCCGCTGGGCGCCGCCGCGATGCCGGCCGCCGCGGCCGAGCCGGCGTAGAGCGGGCCGAGCAGGATCTTCGCGCCGTCGTTGATCGCCTGGGTCGCGGCATTGGCCGCACCCTGGTCGCTGGCGCCGGTCGGATAGACGCGCAGGTCGATCTGCGCGCCCTGCAGGTCCGCGATCGCGAGGCGGGCGGCATTCTCGAAATTGCGGGCCAGAAGGGCGTCGGTCTGGTTGCCCGAGCCGTTCGGCACGAGAAGCGCGACCTGGACGGGGGCATCGGGATCGATGCGCGGCCCGCCGCCCGACATGCCCGTGGGTTCGCAGGCGGCGAGCCAGATCAGGGCGAGAAGGGCGGTGGCGCGGGCCGCGATGCGGCGCAGCGGCGTGTCGGTCGAGGGCATGGTCGTGCTCCGTTCGGTCATCGGCCTGGTCTTCGGCGGGGTCGGGCGCATCATAAGGTGGGCAGCAGAGGGGTCCAGCGATGAATCACGAAGATCGTCCGGTTGCGCCCGGACTGCACCTTGTCGCGACGCCGATCGGCAACGCCCGCGACATCACGTTGCGGGCGCTGGACATCCTTGCCGGCGCCGGCGCGATCGCCGCCGAGGATACCCGGACGGCGCGCAAGCTGATGGAGATCCACGGCGTCGCCCTGAACGGCCGGCCGCTCTGGGCCTATCACGATCATTCCGGCGCCTCCGACCGGGCGCGGATCGTCGACTTCCTGTCGCAGGGCGGCTCGGTCGCCTACGTCTCCGAGGCCGGAACGCCGCTGATCGCCGATCCCGGCTACGCCCTGGCGCGCGAGACGATCGCGGCGGGCCTGCCGGTCGCCGCGGCACCCGGCGCCTCGGCCGTGCTGGCGGCGCTGGCCGTGGCGGGCCTGCCGACGGATTGCTTCTCCTTCGTCGGCTTCCTGCCGCCGGCCGAGGTGCAGCGAAAGACCCGGATCGCCGAGCTGAAGGCGCTGCCCGGAACGCTGGTGCTCTATGAAAGCCCGAAGCGCGTTCAGGACTTGTTAGGTAATTTGGTGGAAGTCTTGGGAGAGCGGCGGCGCGTTGTGCTGTGCCGCGAGTTGACGAAGCGCTTCGAGGAGGTGCGGCGCGGCACGGCGGCAGAGGTCCTTGCCAACGTGATCGAGACGCCCGTCCGTGGCGAGGTGGTCGTGCTCATAGACCGCGCCTCCGAGGAGGAAGCCTCCGAGGCGGATGTCCATGCGGCGCTGAAAGAGGCGATGGAGACGATGCGCATGAAGGACGCAGCGACGGCGGTTGCCGGTGCCCTGGGTCTGCCGCGGCGGCAGGTTTACCAGATGGCCCTCGGCCTGCAGGACAAGGAGTGACGCGATGCCCCTGGACATGATGGATGGCGGTTGGGGCGCTGAGCCCGGGCGGATCGCGCGCCAGCAGCGCGCCCGGCGCGGGCGCCGGAGCTACTGCGCCGGTGCCGCGGCCGAAGAGATCGTGGCCCGTGACTACGAGGGCCGGGGAAGCGGCATCGCCCATCGGCGCTGGCGCGGGAGGGGCGGAGAGATCGACCTGATCGCCCGCGAGGGCGACCGCGTCGTCTTCATTGAGGTGAAGCAGGGCAAGAGCTTCGATGCAGCGATCCAGCGGCTCGGCCCGCGGCAGATGCAGCGCCTCTGCGCCTCGGCCTCCGAGTTTATCGGGGGCGAGCCGGCCGGGCAGTTGACGGAGATGCGGTTCGATCTGGCGCTGGTCGATGGGCAGGGCGCGGTGCGCATCATCGAGAATGCCTTCGGCGAGGTCTGACGCTTCTCCATCCTCCGGCGCGTGATTGCACCCGCCGGCGCGGTGAGGCATGGAGCGGGGGTCGCCGCCGTCTGACGCCCGTCGTGCCAGGCCGCGGCCTGACGGGAGGGTCGCCATGCCGCTCAGCGTAGCCATTATGATGGATCCGATCGGCGCGATCGACATCCAGGCCGATACCACGTTCCGCCTTGCCGAAGAGGCGCAGGCGCGGGGCCATTCCCTGTTCTACTACACGCCCGACCGGATGGCCTGGCAGGAGGGCCGCCTCGTCGCCCGCGGCTGGCCGCTGGAGCTGCGGCGCGAGCCGGGAAATCATTACACCCTCGGGGCGGAAGAGACGCGCGACCTGAGCACGGTAGACGTGATCTGGATGCGCCAGGATCCGCCTTTCGACATGGCCTATATCACCTATTCGCACCTGCTGGAGCTGGTGGGCCCGCGCACCCTGGTGCTGAACGACCCCTTCTGGGTTCGCAATTCGCCCGAGAAGCTGCTGGTCCTGCAGTTCCCGGATCTGACCCCGCCCACCGCCGTCGCCCGCGATCTCGCCGCGCTGCGCGCCTTCCGCGAGAGGCATGGCGACATGATCCTCAAGCCGCTCTACGGCAATGGCGGGGCCGGCGTCTTCAAGCTGGCGCAGGGGGACGGCAACCTCGCCGCCCTGCACGAGATGTTCGCCCAGGTCAGCCGCGAGCCGGTGATCGTGCAGAAGTTCCTGCCCGACGTGACCAAGGGCGACAAGCGCGTCATCCTCGTCGAAGGAGAGCCGGTGGGCGCGATCAACCGTATCCCGGCCGTGGGCGAGACCCGATCCAACATGCATGTCGGCGGCAAGGCCGAGCAGGTCGCCCTGACCGAGCGTGACCGTGAGATCTGCGATGCCATCGGCCCGGTCCTGCGCGAGAAGGGCCTGCTCTTCGTCGGGATCGACGTGATCGGCGACTGGCTGACCGAGATCAACGTGACCTCGCCCACCGGCCTGCAGGAGCTGGAGCGCTTCGAGGGGCGTAATATCGCCGGCCTCGTCTGGGAGGCCGCCGAGGCCCGGCTGGCGGAGAAGCGGCGCTAGGACCCCTCGCCCGAGGTCAGGCGAAAGCTCACGGCCTCGGCGACATGGGGGCGGCGCACGCCCTCCGATCCGTCGAGGTCGGCAATCGTCCGTGCGACCCGCAGCACCCGGTGATAGCCCCGCGCCGAGAGGCCGAAGCGGTCAGCCACCCGGCCCAGCAGCGCCCGCCCCTCGGCATCGGGGGCGGCGACCTTGTCCAGCACCTGCCCTTCTGCTGCCGCGTTGCAGCGCGCGCCGCCGTAGCGGGCCTGCTGCAGGGCCCGCGCCGCGGCGACGCGGGCGGCGATCTGGGCTGTGCCCTCGTCGGGCGGCGGTAGGTCGAGGTCGGTGAAGGAGACCGGCGGCACCTCGACCCGCAGGTCGATGCGGTCCATCAGTGGCCCCGAGATCCGGCTCATGTAATCGGCGCCGCAGCCCGGCGCCCGGGGGCAGGCGCGGCCCGGATCGGAGAGGTGGCCGCAGCGGCAGGGATTGGCCGCCGCCACCAGCATGAAACGGCAGGGGTAGCGCACATGCGCATTGGCCCGCGCCACCACCACCTCGCCCGTCTCGATGGGTTGGCGCAGCGTCTCCAGCACCTGGCGGTCGAACTCCGGTCTTATGTAGCAAACGCACCAACTAGAACGGAGAATTTTCAGCGCGTTTGCAGTACCTTGGGTGCATGTCAAACCTGCCCAAGCCCGAACGCCCGAACACGCTATCCGGCCTCGTTGCCAAACACGCCGAGCTGGTCTCGCTACGCGAGCAGTACCACGATCAGGTCCGCAAATTGACGGTGGACATAGACCACCTAGACGCAGCAATACGGCTGTTCGATGGGACAGCAGGCCACCGCGCCCCCGGCGAGTATGTCACCAAGCACAAGGCGAGAAAGGGCACTGTGACGCGGTTTGTGTTGCAGCAGTTCCGCGAAGCGACCGGGCCCCTTACATCACGCGATATCACCATCGCATGGTGCCAGGATCGCGGTCTGGTGGCTGATGACGAGACCTATGCCGTGCTGCGCAAGCGCATCGGTGCATGCATCAAGCAGTGCGCACTACGCGGGCTGATTGAGGATCGCGGGTGGAGCGAAGATCACGGCGAGAGCGGGCCGTACAAGCTGTGGGTGATGGTTGGGCGTTAAGACGGTGTTGGTGGTCAAGAAGCGCACGATCTTGTGTGTGAGGCCTGCTATGCGACCAGATGGAGCGGTGTTTGGGGACCAAATCGAGCCCACTTGGAGAGCTCTGGCGCCCTTCACTACCCTCATGCTAGTCACTTGGCATGAGGGTGGAAAAGTGATGAAATTACCGGAAAAGTTTAAGGACCTTCCATGGGCAAAGATCAACTGGTTCTTACATGGTTTTTGGGCGCTTCTTATATTGTATCTACTCAACGCTAAGGGTGGAGTGCAAGACAGCAACGCCTTAGCCGCTTCAGTGACTATCCTGCAAGCCGTACTTGTCGTGGCTTTGGTTGGTGGATTTTGGATCATACGGCCTGAGGTAAAGGAAGCTGCAACGCAAACCGCCGAGGAGATTGCGGAGAGGTTGGCCGCCCCAGCGGCCCGTCGTGCTGCACTTGAGTGGATTGAAGCGCAAGGAGAGCGTAGAGCGGTAGATAATCAATCTCTGGTTGATGCACTGGGCGAGGAAGATGAAAATGGCACGTGAAAGCGAGATGAAGACAGTCCAGCGGTACCTTTTTTCAGATCCGCCGGTTGATGTAATTAGTTTAATTCGCGAGTTGGGCATCGAGTACAGAGAACAGCCGCTTGGGCCGGAAAACTCTGGACGCATTGACCGTAATAATGGGGAGTTCGTTATTACGGTCAATTCCGAAGAAAGCCCCCAAAGACGTCGGTTTACCGCTGCTCACGAACTAGCACACTACCTTTTGCACCGTGATCTCTTGAAGCACGGACACGCCGACAGGCTGTTCGGGGCTGGTGCACGTCACAACGCAACCGAGCCGTTTACGAGTGGGCATGAGGTTCAAGCCAACAAATATGCGGCGGATATCCTCATGCCGAAAGCTGCCATAGATCGCGTCTGGCAAAGAGAGGCTGACAATTTCGCAGAAGTTGCGCGTAAGTTTGGCGTCTCAATGAAGGCTATGAAAATTCGGCTGAACAATTTGGGCCTAAGGGCAACGGCAGATTAGGCCGCCCGCTGCCAGTAGCCCTTCCACGAACGGCTGACCGGCGCACCCATCGAGTTCGACACCATGATGTGCGCCAGCGTTCCGTTGTCGGTGCGACGGTTGTCTTCAAGCCAAGCGGCGTGGTTCGCATACTGATGGAGGTAGCGGGCGCTGACGTGGTGGTGCTGACCACCGACCATACGGCGTAGGCGCGAGAAGAACGACTCCACCATGTTCGTGTGCTTGCCGTGGTCGCTGTAGATTTCCGAGTGGTTCACCCGGTCGACCATCCAGCCGGCGTGCAGCATGTCCCAGTGGGACGCCTCGTCGGCCGACATGGTGGCGGTGTGGCTGACGTTCTCAATAGCGAACGCGACGCCCTCGCCTTCGTGCATCGCGACGAAGGGCAACGTGCGGCCCGCGCGCTCGCGGAGCGTGACGACAACGCGACGCTGGCCAGTCTGGTGACGCTTCAAGCGGCGATCAACGCGCTCGCTCTTGAGGTTGGCGGGGCGGATGTGACCGCCAAAGTAAGCGCCGTCGATTTCAACGTGCCCATGTAGGACAACGCCGGTCTGCACTTCCGTCGCCATCGCTTCTCGCAGCTTGTGCGCCAGGACAAACGCAGTCTTGTACTGGCAATCCAAATCGCGGGAGAGTTGAACCATGCTGACGCCCTTGGAGGCGTTCACGAGGATGCAGATCGCGGCTAGCAGGTCTACAAAGTCCATTTTACGGCTGGCGAAGATCGTGCCGCTGGTGACACTGAACTGGTGGTGGCAAGCCTTGCACTTGAACTTGCGGCGGGTGGTGATGCTATAGGCTTCGTCATGGCTGCAACGAGGGCAGATCGGAGCGCCATCGGTCTCGGCCCAACGCATCTTGCAGAACGTCTCGTAAGCCGCCTGCTCGCCGGCCTTGTAGATAGCACGAAGGCTAAGGGTGCGGGACGCTGCAGAAAGAAGGAAGTGCTGTGCCATAGTACTATATCCAATGCCTATGCATCGTATGTAGTACGTTGACGCACTATGCACAAGTGCATAAATACTGCAAACAGTACATTTGCAGCTAGGACAGTACATGCCGGGTCAGACGGACTGGGAGCGGAGGGCGGCGAACCTTCTCAAGGCCGAGCTAAAGCGCCAGGGTGTGACCTACGCGCAGCTTGCCGAGCGCATCGGGGACAAGGAAGCGAACGTGCGAAACAAGCTGTCCCGAGGCAAGTTCAGCGCGGCCTACCTACTCCAGTCGCTGGAGGCAGTGGGCGCAAAAGAGCTTCGGCTCTAATCGTCTAGAAGGTCGATAACTTGGTGAAGATGCGTAACGGAGTAGGCGACTGGTCGCGAGCCAGAGAAGACGAGGTTCAGATCTACGATGAATCCTCGCTTGTAGATGTTTTCGTCCGAATTCCGAATGACATCTTTGATCTGCTCCTCTGCCAGATCAGAGCCGTAAACGAGCGGTCTGTGATTCTCCGACAGATCATCAACGACAACGCGCTCACCTGATCTTTTGCCTACGGCGGCATTACCCACGTCAGAGCGCGTGAAGCGCATCAGAATGCGAGAATGATCAGACGTCGTGGTTTTCTCAAGATCTCGCCTTTGGATATCTATGGTGTCCAGAGCTTGGCGCGCTTCCTTAGCTGTAAACGTCGCCTCAAACTCGGTCGTGAACAGCCCGTTCTTGTAACGCAGTCCCTTGATAGCCATGGTGCCATTGTTGTCTTCGGCTACGGCCCTAACAGTCTTGGTGATGTCGTTAAGCTGTGGCTTACTTGTGTCTTCCAGCTGCTTGCCCTGTACAAGGTCGCGAAGCCGCCGGTTGAATATTGCGCCGAAGCCTAGGACGATCAGAGCGCCGTCCATGATTCCTATAAGGTCAGGAATTTCCGCAAACAGGGCTGCGATCACAGAGCCCTTCCGAACCTCTTTAACGTACATACGAGCCGCGCCAGCCATCTCTGGCTTCTCGCGCGCAAGATACCTCTCGAACTCGGCACCCAGACCAGCGAACAGTGCGGCGAAGTCGGTGATCTCTATCGGATCATTTAGATCCAGAGTGACTTCAAGGTATGCGTCGGAACTGCTCATAAGGCTAGAATAGTTCATAGATTTTTCCTGCTGTCACGGGCGTTTCTCCTTATGGTGCGCTTGCTACATAAGGCCGTCGAACTCCGGCAGTTCGTCGAGGAAGAGCACGCCGTTATGCGCCAGGCTGATCTCGCCCGGCTGCGCGCCGCGTCCGCCGCCGACGATGGCGGCGCGGCTGGCGGTGTGATGCGGCTCCCGAAAGGGGCGGGCGCGGCTGATGCCGCCGGCCGTCAGCAACCCGGCGAGCGAATGGATCATCGAGGTCTCCAACGCCTCTGAGGCCGCGAGCGGCGGCAGGATGCCCGGAATGCGCGAGGCGAGCATGGATTTGCCCGAGCCCGGCGGGCCCACCATCATCAGGTGATGATGCCCCGCTGCTGCCACCTCGAGCGCGCGCTTCGCCCGCTCCTGTCCCCGCACGTCGCGCAGATCGCGCACCCCCGCCTCGCCCTGCACCACGCCGGCCTGTGCCGGGGTCAGCGGCGCCTGTCCGGTGTAATGCCGGATCGCCTCGCCCAGGCTGCGGGCGCCGAGGACGGTCGTCGCCGTGACCCAGGCCGCCTCCGCGCCGCAGGCGGCGGGGCAAAGCAGCGTCCGGTCGTCCTCGGCCGCCGCCATGGCCGCCGGGAGCGCGCCGATCACCGGGACCAGCCGCCCCTCGAGCGACAGTTCCCCGAGCGCGACGGTCTGGGACACCTCATCATGCGGCAGGATGTCGAGCGCGGCCAGCAGAGCCAGGGCAATCGGCAGGTCGAAGTGAGAGCCCTCCTTCGGCAGGTCCGCGGGCGAGAGGTTCACTGTGATCCGCTTGCTCGGCAGGGCGATCGCCATGGCCGAGAGGGCCGCGCGCACCCTCTCTCGCGCCTCGCTCACCGCTTTGTCCGGCAGGCCGACGATGGCGAAGCCGGGCATGCCCGGCGTCACCGCGCATTGCACCTCGACCAGCCGCGCCTCGACCCCTTCGAAGGCCACAGTATAGGCCTGCGCCACCATGCACCCGCACTCCTTTGCCGGGCAGGGTGGCGAGGGCGTGGTTTAGGATTGGTTAACGGCGGTCTCCTGCGGGCCGGGCCAGGGGCGTTGCGGCAGGTCCTGATCATAGGGCTCCGCCTCGTAGCGGTCCTGAAGCCCGCGCGCCCGCCAGGCTTGCAGGGCGGGCAGGGCCAGCGCCTCGGCGACATAGGCCTGCGCCTCAGGTCCCGCTGGCAAGCCATAGGTCGCGATGCGGGTGGCGGCGGGCAGGTAGAAGACATCCGCCATCGACCAGGCGCCGAAGAGCCATGGGCCCGAGGCGCCGGCATGGGCGCGGGCGCGGCACCACAGATCCTCCAGCCTCGCGAGGTCGGCGGCAAGGGCGTCCGAGACGGCGAAGCCGCTCCAGGCATGGCGCAGATCCATCGGGCAGTCGCCGCGCAGGGCGGGAAAGCCCGAGTGCATCTCTGCCACCATCCAGCGGGCAAGGGCGCGGGCGGCGGGATCGTCGGGCCAGAGCTGCAGCTCCGGGTGCCGCTCTTCCAGAACGGCGGCCATGGCGGCGGTATCGCCGACCACCACGCCCTCGGGGGTGCGCAGGACCGGCACCAGCCGCGCCGGGGCCAGCGGCGCGAGGTCCTGCGCCAGAGTTCCTGCATAAAGCCCTGCCTCGTGCAGCTGCACGGGCAGGCCGAAGGTCTCGAACATCAGCCAGCCGCGCAGGCTCCAGCTGGAAAAGCTGCGGTCGCCGATCCAAAGGTCGTAGGTCATCGCGTGATCTCCGGTTTTCGGCGCAACGTTAGGCGGCGGGCAGGGGGTCAGGTCAACGCGGTTTCGCGCGCAGCAGCTGCCATCCCCGCTCCAGAGGATGGCGACAGGCGCGGGGTAGAGCTGGAGTGCCGCCAGCAGTGGGTTTGGCGGCGATACACCGGCTCACTTGGCCGGGACCGTTTCACTAAGAGCGACAAATGCGAGGGTCGAGGTCAGGTCCAGCGACGCCTCGCGCCCGCGCTATCCCGCGCCACGACTCTGGCGGAGCAGGGCGATGGCCCGGTTTATCTTGGCGTAGATAGGCCCTGCCGCGGCGCTGCGAAACGCGGGTCGCCCCGTCTCCGTCGCTCGCCTGTCGGCATAGCAAGATTGGCCCGAAGCGGCGGCGCCTAGCACCAAGGTGAGGTTTAGCAAGGGCGAGGCTGAACCTTTGGGCAAGCGGCGGCGTTAGGGCCGTGGAACGTCAGTAGCAGCTGCGCGCGGAGGCTCCATCCGCGCCGCTTGACTGACAGGGGATGTCGACGGCTTCGGGAAAAACATCATGGCTCTTGACGGATTTGCAGATCAGCGACTGACACGCAGCGCGATGAAGGCCGAGCTTCTGGACGCGGAAACCGAGCTTGAGCTGGCCTATGCCTGGCGCGATCACCGCGACGAGGCGGCGCTGCATCGCCTGATCACCGCCTACATGCGGCTCGCGATCTCCATGGCCTCGAAGTTCCGCCGCTACGGCGCGCCGATGAGCGATCTGGTGCAGGAGGCGAGCCTCGGCCTGATGAAGGCCGCGGACAAGTTCGACCCGGATCGCGGCGTGCGCTTCTCGACCTATGCCGTCTGGTGGATCAAGGCCTCGATTCAGGACTACGTGATGCGCAATTGGTCGATGGTCCGCACCGGATCGACCAGCAGCCAGAAGTCTCTCTTCTTCAACATGCGCCGGGTCCAGGCCCGGATCGAGCGCGAGGCCGCCGCCGAGGGGCGCACTCTGGACGGCGCGACGGTGCGCAAGATGATCGCGACCGAGGTCGGCGTGCCGCTGCACGACGTCGAGATGATGGAGGGGCGGCTCTCCGGCTCCGACTTCTCGCTCAACGCGACGCAATCCTCGGACGAGGATGGGCGCGAATGGATCGAGGCGCTGGAGGACGACGCTCAGCAGGCCTCTGAATCGGTCCAGATCAGCCATGACATGGACATGCTGCGCAACTGGCTCGGCACGGCCCTGTCGGGGCTGAACCAGCGCGAGCAGTTCATCGTCCGCGAGCGCAAGCTGCGCGAGGATCCCCGCACGCTCGAAAGCCTCGGCGGCGAGCTTGGTCTCTCGAAGGAGCGGGTGCGCCAGCTCGAGGCCGCGGCCTTTGGCAAGATGCGCAAGAGCCTCGAGGGGCAATCGCGCGAGGTCTTCGGCTTCTTCGCCTGAGGCGGGCGCGGATTGCGGCTTTGGCCCCGGCGCCCTATCCTTGGGCGCTGTCGGTAGCGGAGCGCGCGTGGCCCATATCCTCCTGATCGTCGGCGGCGGGATCGCCGCCTACAAGAGCCTCGAGTTGGTGCGCCTTCTGCGCCGCCGGGGCGACCGCGTGACCCCCGTCCTGACCCGGGCGGGGGCGGAATTCGTGACGCCGCTGTCCCTCTCGGCGCTTTGCGAGACCAAGGTCTACGACGATCTGTGGAGCCTGACGGACGAGGCCGAGATGGGGCACATCCAGCTCTCTCGCGCCGCCGACCTGATCGTCGTGGCCCCAGCGACGGCCGATCTCATGGCCAAGATGGCGGGCGGGGCGGCGGACGATCTTGCCTCGACCGTGCTGCTGGCGACGGACACGCCGGTGCTGATCGCGCCGGCGATGAACGTGCGGATGTGGCAGCACCCGGCGACGCAGCGCAACCTCGCGCTGCTGCGCGGCGACGGCATTCATTCCGTCGGCCCCGACGAGGGGGCCATGGCCTGCGGCGAATACGGCCCCGGCCGCATGGCAGAGCCTGCGGCGATCCTCGAGGCCATCGACGCGGTCCTGCGGCCTGCCGTGCGGCCCCTCGCCGGGCGGCGCATCCTCGTGACCTCCGGCCCGACGCATGAGCCGATCGACCCGGTGCGCTACATCGCCAACCGCTCCTCCGGGCGGCAGGGCACGGCCATCGCCGCCGCGCTGGTGGCGCTGGGCGCCGAGGTCACCTTCGTGACCGGCCCGGCCGAGGTGCCGCCGCCCCCGGGCGTGCAGGCGATCCGGGTCGAGACGGCGGCGCAGATGCTGGCCGCTGTCAGGGGCGCGCTGCCGGTGGAGGCTGCCGTCTTCGCCGCCGCCGTCGCCGACTGGCATGTGACGGGGGCAGGGGACCGCAAGATCAAGAAGGGCGCCGAGGCGCCTTCGCTGGCGCTGGCGCAGAACCCCGACATTCTTGCCGACGTGGCGGGCCTGGCCGAGGGGCGCCCGCGCCTTGTCGTCGGCTTTGCCGCCGAGACCGACGATGTGCTGGCCCATGCGCGGGCCAAGCTGACGCGCAAGAAGGCGGACTGGATCGTCGCGAACGATGTCTCGCCCGCCTCGGGCGTGATGGGCGGCACGGAGAACACCGTGACGCTGGTAACTGCCCAGGGCGACGAGGGCTGGCCGCGCCTGTCGAAGGAGGCGGTGGCCGAACGTCTGGCCGCCCGCATCGCCGAGGCTTTGACCGAAGGACCCGCATGACCGAGATTTTGCTGAAGCTGCTGCGCGACGAGGGGGCCGACCCCGAGGTGCCGCTGCCCGAGTACCAGACCGCCGGTGCCGCCGGCGCCGACCTGCGCGCCAACCTGCCCGAGGCGCAGCGCGGCACGGGCATGCTCCTCGCGCCGGGCGCGCGGGCGCTGGTGCCGACGGGCCTGCGCCTTGCCATCCCCGAGGGCTACGAGGTGCAGCTGCGCCCGCGCTCGGGCCTCGCGCTCAAGCACGGGATCACGCTGCCCAATTCCCCCGGCACCATCGACAGCGATTATCGCGGACCGCTGGGGGTGATCGTGATGAACGCCGGCGAGGCGCCCTTCACCGTCGAGCACGGGATGCGGATCGCGCAGATGGTGCTGGCGCCGGTGCTGCGCGCCCGCTTCGAACTGGCCGAGGCGCTGGACGAGACCACGCGCGGCGGCGGCGGCTTCGGCTCCACCGGGGCGGCATGATCCTCGTCGCCGTCATGGCGGCGGTCATGTGGGGCATCGGCGCCGCCACCGGCGCGCCGCGCCGCGCCCGCTGGTCGATGATCGGCGTTCTGCTGGCGGCGGTGATCCTCGTGCAGGTGACACTGCCGCGGGGCCACCCGCTGCGCGAGGCGACGGGGTCGGAACCGGCGCTCTGGCTGCTGATCCTTGGCTTTGTCGCGCTGTTCTGGGCCTACGGGCGGGGGCTGGCGGCGGTCCGCCGCCGCAGCCGCACTGCCGAACCCGCGTCCGGCGAAAGGGGGGCCGAAGCCGCGCCCCCGGGCCGGATGACAGAGGCGGAGCTCGAGCGGCAGGCCCGCCACATCGTCCTGCGCGAGATCGGCGGGCCGGGGCAGCGCCGGTTGCGCGAGGCGCGGGTGCTGATCGTGGGCGCCGGGGGCCTCGGCGCGCCGGCCTCGCTCTACCTTGCCGCCAGCGGGGTGGGCACGCTGGGGCTGATCGACGGCGATACCGTCGACCGCTCGAACCTCGGGCGGCAGGTGCTGTTCAACGAGGCCGACATTGGCCGCCCCAAGGTGCAGGCCGCGTATGACCGGCTGGTGGCGCAGAACCCCGCCGTCGCCCTGCGCCCCTATCACCGCAGCCTGACCGAGGAGATCGCCGAGGCGCTTTTCGAGGATTACGACCTGATCCTCGACGGCTCGGACAACTTCGCCACGCGGCACCTCGTCAACCGCACCGCGGTGCAATTGGGCAAGCCGCTGATCGCCGCCGCGCTGACGCAGTGGGAGGGGCAGATCTCGCTCTACCATCCTGCCGCTGGCGCGCCCTGCTATGCCTGCATCTTCGAGGATGTGCCCGATCCCGCGCTGGTCCCCAGCTGCGCCGAGGCGGGTGTGCTGGGGCCGCTGCCGGGGGTGATCGGCGCGATGATGGCCGCAGAGGCGATCAAGCACCTGACGGGGGCGGGGCAGACGCTGGCCGGGCGGCTGGCGATCCACGATGCGCTCTGGGCCGAGACGCGGGTGATTGGCATCGCCCGCCGCGCGGATTGCCCGGTCTGCGGCGCGGGCGCGCAGCCCGCCTGACGCCGCCGCCACCTTGCCCGAAGGCGAAAGCTTGGCCATGCTCGGGCCGACAGCATCAGGGGACGCCAGATGACACGCACCGCCTTCATTGCCGCCACGACGCTTGCCGCCGCCATCGCCGCCGCGCCGGCACTCGCGCAGGATCTGCCTGACCTCGAGGGGCAGGAGATCACCGTCGCGGTCGAGAACGCCTATCCGCCGCTGCAATTCGTCGAACCGGGCAGCGGCGAGGCCATCGGCTGGGAATACGACGCCATGGAGGAGATTGCCGAGCGTCTGAACCTGACCGTGAACTACGCCACCACCAGCTGGGACGCGATGATCCCGGCGGTCTCGCAGGGGCAGTACGATCTGGGCATGACCGGTATTACCATCCGCGAGGACCGCGCCGAGGTGGTCGATTTCTCGGCCCCGTACATGACCAGCCAGATGGTCATGCTGGTGCGCGGGGACGAGGACCGCTTTGACGATGCCGAGAGCTTTGCCGGGGACGCCGACCTGCAGATGGGCGCGCAGCCCGGCACAACGCCCTTCTACGTCGGCGTCTACGACGTCCTCGACGGGGACGAGGCCAATCCGCGCATCACCCTGCTCGAGACCTTCGGCGCGCAGGTGCAGGCGCTGCGGACCGGCGACGTGGACATGGTGCTGACCGATGCCACGGCGGGTCAGGGCTACGTCGATGCCTCGGACGGCGCGCTCAAGCTGGTGGGAGAGCCCCTGGGCACCGAGGACTTCGGTTTCATCTTCCCGCAAGGCTCGGACCTCGTGGCGCCGATCGACGCCGCCATCGCCGCGATGCGGGAGGACGGCACGCTGGACGCGCTGAACCGGACCTGGTTCCTCGACTACAAGATGGGCGAATAGGGGCACCATGCGGTCTCGCGATCCCGGCCGCCGGGACTTTCCCTGGTGGCTGGTCGTCGTGGGGCTGACGCTGGCCTGGCTGTTCTGGCAGGTCTCCACGCGCGAGGTCTATGCCAGCGTGCTGAGCACCCTCTCGCGCGGCATCGGCATCACCGTGCTCGTCACGGTGGTCGCCTTTCTGGGCGCGGCGCTGCTGGGGATGCTGCTGGCGCTGGGGCAGCTGTCGCGGTTCCGCGTCCTGCGGCAGCTCTGCCGGCTTTACGTTGAGGTGATGCGCGGCATCCCGATCCTTGTGCTGCTGCTTTACGTGACCTTCGTCTTGGCCCCCGCCATGGTCGCCGGCTGGAACGCGCTGCCAGAGGCGCTGTCCCTGCCGGACTGGCGCACTCGCGACTTCCCGCTCCTGTGGCGGGCGGTGCTGGCGCTGTGCCTCGCCTATGCCAGCTTCCTCGCGGAGGTGTTCCGGGCGGGGCTCCTCTCGGTCGAGGAGGGCCAGGTCGAGGCGGCCGAGGCGCTGGGGCTGAGCCCCTCGCAACGCTTCCGCCTGATCGTCCTGCCGCAGGCGATGCGGGTGATCCTGCCGCCGATGGGCAACGACTTCGTCGCCATGGTCAAGGACAGCTCGCTCGTCTCGGTGCTGGGGGTGACGGACATCACGCAGCTGGGCAAGGTTACCGCCGCCGGAAATTTCCGCTACTTCGAGACCTACAACGTCGTCGCGCTGATCTACCTGACGATGACGCTGGGCCTGTCGCTGGCGCTGCGCGGGGTCGAGCGGCGGCTGCGGGCGGGGCGCTGAGGCTGCGCCCGGACCGCGGTTTTCAGGCCCATCGGCGCGCGGGGGACGTAGTCGATTGACCCCGCCCGCCAAGGTGCCGCATGCAGAGCCCGAGAGATGACAATACCCGGAGCCCCTCATGTCGTTCAGATTGACCCAAGTTCTTTGCCTTGCCGCCCTGCCGCTGCTTGCCGGCTGCGACGAGATGATGACGACCATGCCGGGGGCTCAGCCCGCCGAGCCCGAGGGTCCGCCGCCGCTGCCCGCCGCCGTCGTCGCGGCGCTGCCCGAGGGGACGCCGCGCTCGGTCGTGTTCCAGAACACGGACGGTTGCTGGCTGTTCTCGATCGAGGAAACCGACCCGCCCTCGGGCTACCAGATCCGCGACAGCGCCGGCACGCCCATCTGCGGCGCTGCCGAACCCTCCGAGCAGCCCGCGGTGGAGCTGTCCTCGCAGCTTGATCCGGTGCCGGAGACGCTCTGAGACCTAGAGGGCCCGAGCTTACGGGCCCGAACCGGCCCCGCCCGTTTTCACGGGCCGGGGCCGACACTCGTTAAACCACACGGGGACCGCCAGCCCGCGCCGCCGTGTCCGGCAGCCCAATAGCGACGATACAACCGGGGACAGTCACGCAGCGGCCAGGGGCGGAGTTTCGGGCGGACGGCAGGAATTTCCGCTAACGTCGGGTAAGACGCGCGCGCCCGTCACAGGGCGGGGCGCGGCTCTCCGGAGGCTTTCTGCTGCGGCTTGGCGAAGGCGTCGCCGCCCTCGATGTAGCGGGCGATGATCGCGCGCAGGGCCAGCGTGTCATGCTCGGCCACGGCGCTGCGCAGGGCCTTGAGGCTGGCGGCGACCTCGATCTCGCTCAGCCCGGTCTCGCGGGCCAGCATGATCTTGGGGTGGGCCGTGGTGGTCTGCCCGGCGCCCAGCAGCAGTTCCTCGTGCAGCTTCTCGCCGGCGCGCAGGCCGGTCAGCCGGATCTCGATGTCGCCCGCGGGGTTCTTCTCGTCGCGCAGGCTGTAACCGGCGGCCTCGATCATCTGGCAGGCGAGGGAGTGGATCGAGACCGGCTCTCCCATGTCCAGCACGAAGACCTCGCCGCCGCTGGCAAAGCTGCCGGCGACCAGCACCAGCCGCGCCGCCTCGGGGATGGTCATGAAGTAGCGCGTGACTTCCTTGTGGGTCAGCGTGATCGGGCCGCCCTTGGCGATTTGCTCGCGGAACAGCGGCAGCACCGAGCCCGAGCTGTCGAGCACGTTGCCGAAGCGGACCATGGAGAAGATGGTGTCGCCGCGCGCCGGATTGCTGCGGCTGGCCATGTCCTGCATCACGAGTTCGGCCAGCCGCTTGGAGGCGCCCATCATGTTGCGCGGCCGCACCGCCTTGTCCGTCGAGATCAGGGTGAAGCGGGCGACGCCCGCCTCGACGGCGGCGGTGGCGAGGACCTGCGTGCCCAGCACGTTGTTGGCAAAGCCGCTGAGGGGGTTCGCCTCGACCAGCGGCACGTGCTTGTAGGCGGCGGCGTGCAGGACGACGTCGACCTCGTACTCGGCCAGGGTCTGGCGCACCAGCGGCGCCGAAACCACCGAGCCAAGGACGGGCACGATCTCGACGCCCATGCCGGCGGCCAGCGTCCTGACCTCGCTCTCGAGCTGGTAGAGCGCGAATTCCGACAGCTCCAGCAGGACGATGCGGCGGGGGCGGCAGCTTAGCAGCTGGCGGCAGAGTTCAGAGCCGATGGAGCCGCCGGCACCGGAGACGAGGATCGACTTGCCGGCATAGCTCTCGGAGCCGCCGCGCAATTCGTCGTCGAGCGGCGCGCGGCCAAGGAAGCGGCCGGGCAGGACCGGCGTCAGCTGCTCGACCAGCCGCGCGCCGTTGCCGGCCAGCTGCGCGAAGGAGGGCAGCGTCTGCACGTCGAGGCCCATGTCCTCGAGCCGGCGCGACAGCTGTGCCAGCTTCGGGCGCGAGACCGAGGGCATGGCCAGCAGCACCCGGTCGACCGAGCGGTCGCGCACCAGCGATTGCAGCGCGACGGGGGCATAGACGTGCAGCCCGTGGACGATGGTGCCCTGCAGCTGCTTGGCATCGTCGATGAAGGCCACCGGCGACACGGTCGGCTCCGTCCGCAGGGCCGCGACCAGCTGCTGGCCGGTCCGCCCGGCGCCGTAGATCAGCACCCGCTTCTGCGGCTGCCCGGCGCGGTAGATCGAGAGCAGCATCTGCAGCATCAGGTGCCGGCAGCCGGCGACCATCAGGAAATAGACCATCGTGAAGCTGACGAAGGTGGCAAAGGGCGTGCCGTAGCCCGCCAGCCCGTCGAGGGCCGCGGTCGCAAGGCCCAGCAGCACGGCATGCAGCCCGGTCAGCAGCATGGAGCGGCCGTCGTAGGCCTTCAGCTGGACCTTGTGGATGTCCATCGTGATGATCAGCAGGCCCGAGATCGTCATCAGCAGCGGGATCGACTGCCAATGCGTCAGCAGGTTGCGCATCGGCGGCATGCCGTTGTGCTGCAGCGCGAGGGCGAAGATCAGCGCCGCCGGCACCAGTATCACGTCGACCGCCAGCACGATTCCCTGCTTCGCGCGCCGCGGCAGGCGGGTGAACCCCGTCAGGCGGGAAAAGCGGTTTCGGGAGGGCGACTGGGCGCTATCGGGCAAGGCTGAAACGTTCCGGTGACGTCGTGATGACGCTGGCTGACACTATTCCTTTATCGAAATAAGGGAACTGTCCCAAACCCAAACCGGTCTGCCAGTGACCTCTTGGCCACAATTCGCCGAAACGGGCCTGCTACGGGGTCGTTTCGTGATCGGTCTCGCCCCGCCTCCCGCGCCGGAACAGGCCCTGCAGCGGCCGGCGCGCGGTCTCGCCGATCAACGCGAGGTCGAAGCATAGGCTGCGCCGGCTGGCATAGATCAGGTCGAGCGTCGCCTTGCGCGGCACGCAGCGGCGCCGGTAAACCGCGTCGGTCTCCTCGGGGCTGCGGCAGGCGGCGAGCAGGCGTTCCTCATGCGCGTGAAAGCGCAGCGAGGCGAGGCCGGTCACGCCGGGACGGCTGCGCAGCACCCTTGCATAGGTCTCGGGGAAGGCCTCGACATAGAGGCGCAGCGGCGGGCGCGGGCCGACAAGGCTCATGTCGCCGCGGATCACGTTCCACAGCTGCGGGATCTCGTCGGCGCGGCTGGCGCGCAGCAGGCGGTGCAGGCGCGACATGCGGGCGGACTTGTCGCCGCCCGTCACGCCGGCCTCCGTCCCCGGGGGGGAGGGGCGCATGGTGCGCAGCTTGACCAGCGCGAAGGGCTGCTGCGGCGTCTTCATCCGCTCGGCGATGTAGAAGATCGGCCGCCCCTCGGTGGCCCAGAGCAGGGCGATCAGCACCAGCAGAAGCGGCGCGAGGACAGCTGCCAGCAGCAGCGACAGGCCAAGGTCGAGGGCGCGTTTCGAGGCGGTCATGCCGCGCGGCTCCAGCCGGCGGCGCGCGCCTCGGTCACCAGCGCCTTGGCCGAAATCTCGGGCAAGGGGGGGGCGAGCAGCCCCTGCAGCAGGCCGGTGTCCAGCCGCATCGCGCGCAGCGCCGTCTCGGGCGCGGGGCGCCAGGACCAGTCCGCCCCCGCCTCGCGTAGCACCGCGTCCATTGCCGCCGTGCCCGGCGCGGCGAGGTTCAGCACCCGCGGCAGCGCGGGTGCCGCGATCAGCCGCGTCAGTGTCTGCGCCAGCGTCAGCGGCCCGATATAGGCCCGCTGCGGCGCGGTGCCGTCCGCGAAGCGGTCCAGCACGACCGGCCCCGAGGCCATGGCCCCGAAGAGCGCGTCGCTCCCCGCGACATTGGCCAGCCGCAGGCAGCAGGCCCCCGGCGCGTCGGCGACCGCGCGCTCCATCTCCAGCTTCGATTCTCCATAGGCGGCGGAGGGGGCGGGCACGTCGTCCTCGCTCCAGGCCCTCTCGCCGCCGCCGTAGACCGCGGCGGTCGAGAGCAGCAGCACCGGCCCCAGCCCCTCGCGCCGCGCGAGGGTCAGGGCGGCGCGGGCGAGGGCGGCGTTCTGCGCCAGCACCTGCGGATCGCCCGAGGTGCGCCCGGCCAGAACGATCACGCCGCGGCAGCGGGCCAGCCGCGGATCGGCGGGCGCCTCCTCGGCCAGCATGTCCCAGGCGTAATCGCCCTGCCGCCCGTGCCACAGAGCCTCCGCGCCCCCCTCCCAGGCGCCGCTATCCGCCAGTTGCCGCAGCGCCCGGCCAAGCCGGCCCCCGGCGCCGAGGATCAGCGGCCCGCTCACCGGAACACCCGCCGCGCGCCGATCAGCCGCAACGCCCCGCTGAGGTAGCACAAGGCCCCGAAGACCCAGGCGCAGGGCGCGAAGCCCCCGGGCCAGAGGCAGATGAGCACGAAGAAGGCGATGGTCTCGGTCCCCTCCAACAGCCCGTTCGAGAAGTAGAGCGACTTGATCCCCTGCGCCGCGGTCTCGATCCCCCGCCGCTCGGCGAGGATGGCGTAGCCGAGGAAGGTCGTGCCGTTGAAGTAGAAGGAGGCGAGGATGAAGGCCCCCGCCGCGCCGTTCGTCGCCGGATCGGCCAGCACGAAGGCCAGCGGCAGCGCGCCGTAGAAGGCGAAATCGCAGGCGATATCGAGGTATCCGCCGTAGTCGCTGCGCCGCGTCGCCCGCGCCACCGCCCCGTCGAGGCCGTCGGCAAGGCGCGAGGCCGCCAGCGGCAGCAGCGCCCACTGCGCCGCGCCGAGGGCCACCAGAAGCGCGGCCAGCAGCCCCAGCACGAGGCCGGCCAGCGTCACCCCGTCGGCCGTGGCCCCGGCCCGCGCCAGCGCCCGGCCCATCCGGTTCAGCGGCGGGTCGATCAGGCGGCGGGCTTGGGCGTCGAGCATCGGGGACCTTTCGCGGGGCGTGCGGGCCAATCTGGCCTGCCGCGCGCGCCGCGGCAACGGCGCCCGCGCCGGCTGACGCAACGGTGAGTGGCCGTCTTGCATCGGCGCGGCGGCGGGGGCATCCCTTTGCGGCAGCCAGAAAGGACCCCGCCGATGACCGCAGACTGGATCGCCCCCGAGGGCCTTTTCGATGGCCAGCGCCTGCATACCGGGCTCGCCCTGCGGCTCGAGGATGGCCGCGTCGCCGAGGTGGCCCCGGCGCCCGAGGGGGCGCGGCCCCTCGCCGGTCTCGTCACGCCCGGCTACGTCGATCTTCAGGTCAACGGCGGCGGCGGCGTCCTTCTGAACCGCGATCCCAGCGCCGAGGGGATGGAGGCCATCGCCGCCGCCCATCGCCGCTTCGGCACCGTGGCGATCCTGCCCACCGTCATCACCGACGCGCCAGAGGTCATGGAGGCAGCCGCCGAGGCTGCCATTGCCGCCAAGGGCCGCGAGGGGCTGATCGGCCTGCATATCGAGGGCCCGCATATCGCGCTGGCCCGCAAGGGCACCCATGCGCCGCAGCACATCCGCCCGCTGGACGAGGCGACGCTGGCCGTGGTCGAGAAGACCCGCGCCGCCGGTGTGCCCGTCCTCATCACCCTCGCCCCCGAGGCGGTGCGCGAAGGGCAGATCGCCCGCCTCGCCGCCACGGGCGCCAAGGTCTTCATCGGCCATAGCGACGCCACGGCCGAAGAGGCGCGCGCGGCCTTGGCCGAAGGGGCGGTGGGCTTCACCCATCTCTTCAACGCCATGAGCCAGATGACCCACCGCGCGCCCGGCGTCGTCGGCGCGGCGATCACCTCGAAGGCCTATGCCGGCATCATCGCCGACGGTCACCACGTGCTGGACGAGATGGTGGCCCTCGCGATCCGCGCGCGGCCTCTGCCGGACCGCATGTTCCTCGTCTCCGACGCGATGCCGACGGTGGGCGGACCGGATCACTTCACGCTTTACGGGCAGGAGCTGCACCTGTCGGAGGGCCGCCTCGTCAATGCCGAGGGCTCGCTCGCCGGGGCGCATGTGACCATGGCAGACAGCGTCGCGCGGCTGGTGCGCGTGCTGGGCCTTTCGCCGGAAGAGGCGCTGCGCATGGCCGTCACCGTCCCGGCCGAGGCGATGGGCCTGCCCGATCTGGCCCGGATCGAGGGGCGGGCGGCGCGCGACGTGCTGGTGCTGGACGGCGACATGCAGGTGACCGCCACGCTGGACGGCCCGCTGTGACCCTTGCCCGCGCCGCCAGCCCGTCGCAGTCTGCCCAATGGCAACCGGCACGAGGCGCAGCATGAGCGACGGCTACCTGACAACCCATGTCCTCGACACCGCGCGCGGCCAGCCCGCCGCCGGCCTGCGGATCGAGCTTTTCGCCCTGGACGGCGCCCCGCGGCCCCTGGCCGATGTGACGACCAATGCCGATGGCCGCACAGACACACCGATCCTGCCGAAGGCCGATTTCGCGACGGGGCGGTTCGAGCTGGTGTTTCACGTGGGTCATTGGCTGGCGGCTGAGGGGCTGGATAGCGGCCCCGCCTTTCTCGACGAGGTGCCGATCCGCTTCGCGATGACCGAGGCGCAGCATTACCACGTGCCGCTGCTCCTCTCGCCCTATGGCTACACCACCTACCGGGGCAGCTGATGCACGACCTGACGATCCTCTACGCCTGGCTCGAATTCGCGGTCCGCTGGACCCATGTGATCGTCGCGATCGCCTGGATCGGCTCCTCCTTCTACTTCATCGCGCTGGATCTCGGGCTGCACCGCGACCGCGACCTCGCTTCCGGCGCGGACGGAGAGGAATGGCAGGTCCATGGCGGCGGCTTCTACCACATCCAGAAATACCTGATCGCGCCCGAGCGGATGCCGGGCGATCTGACCTGGTTCAAATGGGAAAGCTACGCGACCTGGCTCTCGGGCTTTGCGATGCTGATCCTCGTCTACTACATCGGCGGGCGGCTGTTCCTGATCGACCCGGCGGTCGCCGACCTCGCGCTGTGGCAGGGGATCGCGATCTCGCTGGCCAGCCTCGCCTTCGGCTGGCTGGCCTACAACCAGCTGTGCAAGTGGTTCGTGAATGCCGACCAGACGCTGCTGATGCTGGCGCTCTTCGGCGTGCTGGTGGGCATGAGCCTGTTCTACACCAGCGTCTTCTCGGGCCGGGCGGCGCTGCTGCACCTTGGTGCCTTCACCGCGACGATCATGTCGGCCAACGTCTTCATGGTGATCATCCCGAACCAGAAGATCGTGGTCGCCGACCTCAAGGCGGGGCGAAAGCCGGACGCGATCTACGGCAAGATCGCCAAGCAGCGCAGCACCCACAACAATTACCTGACGCTGCCGGTCATCTTCCTGATGCTGTCGAACCACTACCCGCTGGCCTTCGCGGGGCAGAACACCTGGGCGATCGGAAGCCTGGTGTTCCTCATGGGGGTGACGATCCGGCACTGGTTCAACACCCACCATGCACGCAAGGGCAACCCGCACTGGACCTGGGGCGCGACCGTCATCATCTTCCTGGTGATCGTCTGGCTCTCGACCCCTCAGGCCTTCTTCTACGAGGAAGAGGCCGCCGCCGATCTGAACCCCCAGGCGCAGCGTCTCGCCAGCGCCGAGGGGTTCTCGCATGTCGCGCAGATCGTGCAGGGGCGCTGCGCGATGTGCCACGCGGCCGAGCCGACCTGGCCCGGCCTCTACTGGCCGCCCCGCGGCGTCGAGCTCGAGACAGAGGCCCAGATCGCCACGCAGGCGCGGCAGGTCTACCTGCAGGCCGGCGTCACCCATGCCATGCCGCCCGCCAATGCCAGCCTGATGGAGCCGGCAGAGCGGGCGGCCATCGCCGCCTGGTACCGCGCCGCGAACTAGTAGACCGCGCCCAGCCCCTCGGGCTTGAGCGAGGGCAGGACGATGACCTTGGCGTGGTGCGGCACGCGGTCGTAGATATCGATCGCGTCCTGGTCGAGCAGGCGGATGCAGCCGGAACTGACGGCCTTGCCCAGGTACTCGGGCTCGCAGGCGCCGTGGATGCGGTAGAGCGTGTCCTCGCCGTTCTTGAACAGGTACAGCGCCCGCGCGCCCAGCGGGTTCTCGGGCCCCGGCGGCATGCCGCCATTGGCGACGGAATAGGGCTCGAGCTCGGGGCGCCGCTCGATCATCTCCTGCGGCACGCGCCAGGTCGGCCATTCGCGGCCGTATTGCACCACCGCCTCGCCGTCCCAGTCGAAGCCGGCGGCCCCGACACCGGCGCCATAGCGCCAGGCGCGGGAAGGGTTGTCCTGCACGAGGTGCAGGAAGCCGGCATCGGGATCGACGATGACGGTGCCCGGCGCTTCGTTGGGGAAGGGGTTGTCGACCTCCTGCCGCCAAAGCTCCTCGGGCACGACGCCGGCGGGGACGGCGGGCACGGGATAGGGCTCGTCGAGAACGGCGCCGTAGCGGGCCGGCATCGGCGGGGGCGGCGGCGGGGCCGGCGGCAGCTCGGGCAGCGGCGCGGGCTCGGGCGCCGGGCGGGCGCAGGCCGCCAGGGCCCCGGCGGGCGCTGCGGCAAGGAAGGTGCGTCTGGTCAGCATGCCCCCCTTCTTTCGCAGGAACGCGCGAAACACCAGCCGGATGAGGCCCGCGCCCGATCACAAGCGCGCGCCCCCGTCTTCTCTTTGCAAATATCCTGCGGGGGTCCGGGGGTGCAAAACCCCCGGCGCCTGCGGCCTGCACGGCCGCCACGGTCCAGCCGCCCGCGCCGCCGCCCTAGTCCTGCGCCCGCAGCACCCGCGCCGGCCGCGCCGCCAGCGGCCCCAGCGCAAAGCCCAGCCCCGCCAGCAGGCTCGCCAGCGCCCCGCCAAGCACGACCACCAGCGCATTGGGCCAGATCACCGTGAACTCCGTCTCCAGCACGAAACGCGCCACGGCCCAGCCGCCGAGGATCCCGGCTCCCAGCGCGACGAGGCCCGCCGCCGCGCCCAGAAGGCCCGCCCGCAGGGCGAAGCTGCACAGGATACGCCCGCGCGATGCGCCGAGTGTCTTGAGCACAGCCGCCTCCTGCCTGCGCGCCCGTACCCCCGAAGAGGCGGCGCCGATCAGCACCAGCGCCCCGGTCAGCAGCGTCGCCAGCGCGCCGTAGCGGGCGGCGCCCGCGATGCCCTCGACCACGCGGGACACCGTCTCGATGGCGTCGCGGATGCGGATCGCTGTGATGTTGGGGTAGGCCTCGGCCAGATCGCGCAGGATCCGCCCCTCGGCCTCTTGCTCGGCATAGACCGTGGCGATCCAGCTATGCGGCGCTCCCGCCAGCGCGGCGGGGTTCATCGCCATGACGAAGCCGATGCCCATGGTCTCGAAGTTCACCTCGCGGAAGCTGGCGATCTCGGCTGTGATCGGGCGGCCCAGGATGTCGATGGTCACCGTATCGCCCAGCGAAAGGCCGATCTCGCCCGCCTCTTCGGCGGAGAAGCTGACGAGCGGCGGGCCGTCGTAGTCCTCGGGCCACCATGTCCCCGCCGTCAGCGTCGTCCCCTCGGGCGGGGCGGCGGAATAGGTCAGGCCGCGGTCGCCCTGCACCACCCAGCTGTCGGTCACCTCCTGCGCCGGCTGGCCATTGATCTGCGTCACGACCCCGCGCAGCATCGGGGCGGCATCGACCGAGGTCACCGCGGGATCATCGGCAAGCCGGGCTCGAAACCCCTCGATCTGGTCCGGCTGGATATCGACGAAGAAGTAGGAGGGCGCGATCGCGGGCACCTCCTGCGTGATCGCGCGGCGCAGGGTGCCGTCGATCTGCCCCACCGCCGCCAGCACCGACAGGCCCAGGCCCAGCGACAGCACCACGCTCGTCGTCTCGCCGCCGCGCGCGGTGATCGCCGCCAAGGCCAGCCGCAGCGCCGGGCGCCCCTTCGCCAGGGGCCGGGCCAGCCGCGCGAGCCAGCGCATGACCTGCGCTGCCAGCGCCAGCACGGCCAGCGCGCCAGCGATGCCGCCCGCGGTCCAGACCGTCAGCCGCCATGTCCCCGAGAACCAGATCGCCAGCGCGATCAGCAGCGCCAGCAGCAGCGCCGTGGCCAGCAGGTAGCGCGCGCGGGGCAGGGCGCCGCCCGCGCCGCCCATCCCGCGCAACAGGGTCGCGGCCCGGATCTGCTCGACCCGCGCCAGCGGCCAGAGCGTGAAGATCAGCGCGACCAGCAGCCCGTAGAGCGCCGCCTCGATCAGCGGACGGGGGTAGAGCGCGAATTCCGCCGGGATCGGCAGCGCGGCATCGATCACAGGCCCCAGCGCCAGCGGGATCCCGGCGCCAAGGACCAGCCCCAGCGCGAGGCCCAGCAGGGTGATCGCGCCGATCTGCAGGAAATAGGTGCCGAAGATCACGCCGCGCGTCGCGCCCAGCGTGCGCAGCGTGGCAATGGTCGCGGTCTTCCCCGCAAGATAGCTGCGCACCGCCGAAGAGATGCCGACGCCTCCCACCGCCAGCCCGGAGAGGCCGATCAGCACGAGAAAGGCGCCAAGGCGGTCCACGAAGCGCTCCATCCCGCCGGCGCCATTGCGGATGTCGCGCCAGCGGATGCCGGTAAAGCGGCTCTCGGCCTCGTCTTCCAGCGCCTGCAGATCCGCGCCCTCGGGCAGGTCCAGCCGGTAATCGGCATCGAAGAGCGTGCCCTCCTCCAGCAGACCCGATGCAGCGAGGTCGTCCCGCAGCACCAGCGTCCGCGGGCCGAGGGCGAAGCCGCCCGCGCTGTTGTCGGGGTAGCGTGCCAGCACCGCCGACAGGACGAAGTCCTGCGTGCCCAGCCGGACGGTATCGCCCGGCGCCAGCGCCAGCCGGTCGCTCAGCGCGCGTTCCATCACAAGGCCGGGCAGATCGCCTGTGCCGGCAAAGGCCTCTGCCAGCAGCATCGCCGGCTCCAGCGTGACCTGCCCGACGAGGGGGTAGAGCGCGTCCACCGCCCGTATCTGCGTCAGCGCCCGGTCGGCGCCGGCATCACCGGCGACGGCCAGCGACCGGAAGTCCACGGTTTCCGAGACCCGCTCGGAGACGGAGCGCATCCAGTCCAGCTCCTCCTCGCGGGCGGTGCGGTAGGTCAGCGAGACCTGCGCATCGCCGCCGAGGATCGCGCCGGCTTCGCGGTCGAGCCCGGCCTCGATGGCGCTGCGCACCATGCCGACGGCGCAGATCGCCGCCACCCCGAGGGCGAGGCAGGCGATGAAGATGCGAAAGCCGGCGAGGCCTCCGCGCAGCTCTCGCCGGGCGAAGGTGAAGGCGGGGCTCACGCCTCGATCCGCCCGTCGCGCAGGCGCACGGTGCGGTCGCAGCGGGCGGCCAGATCCTCGGCATGGGTGACCATGACCAGGGTCGAGCCGTGCCGGTCGCGCAGCCCGAAGAGCAGGTCCATGATCGCCGCGCCCGAGGCGGCGTCGAGGTTCCCCGTCGGCTCATCGGCGAGCAGGATCTTCGGCCTCGGCGCGGCGGCGCGGGCCAAAGCGACGCGCTGCTGCTCTCCGCCAGAGAGCTGGCCGGGATAATGCCCGCCGCGATGCGCAAGGCCCACGGCCTCGAGCTCGGCCCGGGCGCGGGTGCCCGCATCCGCCACCCCGGCCAGTTCAAGCGGGGTCGCGACGTTTTCAAGCGCGGTGAGTGTCGGGATCAGGTGGAAGGACTGGAAGACCACCCCCATATTGTCCCGGCGGAAGCGGGCCAGCGCGTCCTCGTCCAGCGCCGTCAGATCGTGGCCCAGCGCCGTGATCTGGCCGGCACTCGCGCGTTCGAGCCCGCCCATGAGCATGAGGAGAGACGATTTGCCCGATCCGCTCGGCCCCACCAGCCCCAGCGTCTGCCCCACCGGCACCTCGAGGGTGACGGCATGCAGGATGTCCACCGGCCCGGCATTGCCGTCCAGCGACAATGCGACCTCATCCAGTCGGAGCGCGGTCTCTTGGCGGGCGGTCGCGGGGGGGCTGTCTGTCATCGGCAGTGTCCTTCTGGCGCGCCTTCCGGGATATGGGGCGCCCGCCCTGCGCAGCAAGCTGGCCGGTCTGGCGCTGCTGCTCGGGGCGCCGCTCGCGGCGTCGGCGCAGCAGGTGACGGTGGCGGCGCTGGGCGACAGCCTGACGGCGGGATACGGCCTGCCGCAGGACGCGGGCTTCGTGCCGGTGCTGCAGGACTGGCTCGATGCGCGCGGCGCCGATGCGGACCTCGTGAACGCCGGCGTCTCGGGCGACACCACGGCGGGCGGCCTTGCGCGGCTGGACTGGACGCTGACCGAGGATGTCGATGCGCTGATGGTCAATCTGGGCGGCAACGACTTCCTGCGGGGCCTTGATCCGGCGGAGGTGCGTGCGAACCTCTCGGCCATCCTTGGCGGTGCGGCCGAGCGGGATCTGCCTGTGCTGCTGGTCGGGATCGAGGCGACGGCGAACTACGGCGCGGAGTATCAGGCGCGCTTCAACGCGGTCTATGCCGATCTCGCGCAGGAGTACGAGGTGCTCTACTACCCCTCGTTCTTCGCGCCGCTGACGGCGGGCGGCGATCTGGACGATGCGCGGCAGCGCTACATGCAGGACGACGGAATCCACCCCAATGCCGAGGGCGTCACCCTGATCGTCGAGGCCATCGGTCCCTCGGTGGAAGCGCTGGTGGACGAGGCGCGCGAGGGCCTCTGACCGGGGCCAAGCAGGCGCCGCGGCTCGCGCGGCGCCTGCCGGAGCGGGCTCAGTCCAGCGGCTTGAGGTCCACGGCGGATTCGCGGCCGTCGCGGCCTGCCTGGATCTCGAACTCCACCTTCTGGTTGTCGCGCAGGCCGGTCAGGCCAGAGCGTTCGACGGCGGAGATATGGACGAACACGTCTTTCTTGCCGCCCTCGGGGGCGATGAAGCCGTAGCCCTTCGTGGTGTTGAACCATTTGACGGTGCCGGTGGTCATGTCGGTCTGTCTCTTCGGTCTGTGGGGGTCATTTCCGCTCGCACCATGCAGCGGCGTGGCTCGGTCAGTGCTGATCTTCAGTCGTTTGCCGTCTTTTACGGGACCGTCAGGATGATCGACGCCCGGAAAGGCTAGGATAGCCCCGAAAACGACTCAAGACGATTCGCGGCCCGCGTGCATCGCTGCAGTCGCACGCCGGGACTGGCCGGCGCCGGCGCGCTGGTGCAGGGTGGCCTGCGCAAAAGAGGCTCGTGATGACAGGCAGATCCCGCATTCTTCATGCCCGCAGACCCGGCGGCGCGCCTTGCCGCGACCGCCTGGCCCGGACCTCGCGCGGTTTGCATGACGAAAACGTGACCCTGACGCGGGGCGCTTGCGCAGCCCGCCGGCGGGGTTGAGCCATGCGCAGGGGGTTTCCCGTGGCGCGTGCGGGGCAGTCGGTGGGGCTGCTGGGCGGATCCTTCGATCCGGCGCACGAGGGGCACGTGCAGATCACGCTCGCGGCGCTGCAGCGCCTGCGGCTGGACCGGGTCTGGTGGCTGGTCAGCCCGGGCAACCCGCTCAAGCCGCGGGGGCCGGCGCCCATGGAGGAGCGCATCGCCGCGGCGCGCGCGGTCATGCGCCACCCGCGGGTCGCCGTCACGGATATCGAGGCGCGGATCGGCACGCGCTACACCGCGCAGACGCTGCGGCGGCTGCAGCAGCTGTATCCCGGCGTCGATTTCGTCTGGATGATGGGCTCGGACAACCTCGTGCAGCTGCACCGCTGGCAGGACTGGCGGCAGATCATGGATACGGTGCCGGCCTGCGTCTTCGCCCGGCCGGGCACGCGGCTCTCGGCCAGGCTCAGCCGGGCGGCGCGGGTCTATCGCGGCGCGCGCCTGCCCGCCCATGCGGCAGAGCGTCTGGTCCGCGCCGCGCCGCCGGCCTGGGCCTATCTGAACCTGCCGCTGAACCCCGCCTCCTCGACCGAGATTCGCGCGCGCGAGGCCATCGCTCGCAGCCGCGGTCCCGAGGCCGTGAAGCCACTGGCCGTTGCCGCCGGTGATGCGGCTGACTAACCTGCGCCGCAAGACCAAGACCGAAAGGGCAGGCAGAGTGGCGGCAGGCAGCAGGATCACCCGGCGGGCGTTACTGGCGGGGGGCATCGGCAGCATCGCCGGCGCGGCCCTGGCCGAGGGCCCGCTGCGCAGCCTGCGCCCCATGGCGCGCAGCGGCGCGGCGCCCGCGATTTCCACCGGCCCTGTCGTCACGGATCTGCGCCCGCAGGCGCGGCTGTCGCTGGCCGGCATCATCGAGGAGGCGCGGCTGTCGGGCGCGACCTCGGTCGCCGTGGCCGACAGCAACACGGGCCGCATCCTCGACGCCCATGCCGATACCCTGCGCCTGCCGCCCGCCAGCGTGACCAAGGCGCTGACGACGCTTTACGCCATCGACGCGCTGGGCGCGGATCACCGCTTCGCCACCCGGCTGATCGGCACCGGTCCGATCAATGGCGGCGTGCTCGAAGGGGATCTCGTGCTTTCGGGCGGCGGCGATCCGACGCTGACGACGGACGATCTGGGCGCGATGGCGCAGGCGCTGCGCGATGCGGGCGTGGCGCAGGTGCAGGGCGCCTTCCGCGTCTGGGGCGGCGCGATCGAGGGCCGGCGCGAGATCGATCCCCAGCAGCTGCCGCACCTTGGCTACAACCCCGCCGTCTCGGGGCTGAACCTCAATTTCAACCGCGTGCATTTCGAATGGGCGCGGCAGGGCGGCGATTGGCGCGTGACGATGGACGCCCGCGCCAGCCAGTACCGCCCCGAGGTGCGCAGCAGCCGGATGACCGTCGCCGACCGCAGCACCCCGGTCTATACCTACCGGGACGTCGAGGGGGTCGATACATGGACCGTGGCCTCCGGCGCGCTGGGCACCGGCGGATCGCGCTGGCTGCCGGTGCGCAACCCCGCGCTCTACGCGGGCGAGGTGCTGCGGGTACTGGCGCTGGCGCAGGGCCTCGACCTGCCCGAGCCGCAGGTGCAGGACACCGCGCCCGAGGGCGCCACGCTGGCCGAGCATATGTCCCAGCCGCTTGCCCCGATGCTCGAGGAGATGCTGCTCTATTCCACCAACCTCACGGCGGAATGCATCGGCCTTGCCGCCAGCGCCGCGCGCGCCGGGGTGCCGCAGGGGCAGGCGGCCTCGGCCGGGATGATGAACGACTGGCTGCGAGAGGTCTTCGGGGCCGAGGCGCGCTTCGTCGATCATTCGGGCCTTGGCCAGGCCTCGCGCATCAGCGCGGCGCAGATGGTCACGATCCTTGCGACGGATCGGGCCAAGCGCGACCTGCGCCCGCTTCTGAAGTACATCACGCTGATCGACGGGCAGGGAGAGGCGCTGGCCACCCCGCCGGGCATCGTGCAGGCCAAGACCGGCACGCTGAACTTCGTCAGCGCGCTGGCGGGCTACGAGCGGACACGCGACGGCGTCGACCTGGCCTTTGCCATCTTCAGCGGCGATCCCGAGCGGCGGCAGGCAGCCTACGAGGCGGGGGACGAGATCCCCGAGGGCGCGCGCGGCTGGAACGGGCGGGCCAAGTGGATGCAGCAGCGGCTGCTCCAGCGCTGGGGCTTCGCCTTCTCGCAGCGCGCCGCCGAGATCGAGGATGCGGCGCAGGGCGCGAGCCTCGTCGATCTGCCGGCCGACCCGCCCGCCGCGTTGCTGGAGGACGACAGCGACCTGCGCGGCGGCGACTGACGGCGGGCCTCTAAGGGCGGCGTGGACGGGTAGTGGGGGAACGTTTGCCCCGCGAAAATCGTTTGCATTTGTCCCTTGGCACGCCGGCCCTCGGATGCCCCAAGGAGACGTCCGTTGGTCCAAGCCCATATCAACCGCATCGCCACAGCCGTGCCCGATCACCAGGTGCACGACTATTTCCTGGCCTTCGCCGCGGCCAATCTGCGTGCCACCCCGCGCGAGCAGGCGACCTACCTGAAGATGGCCGCCCGCTCGGGCATCGAGCGGCGCTATTCCTGCATCCACCCCAGCCCCGACCCCGAGGGACCCACAGTGGATGTGGACGGCTTCTTCCCGCGCGGCGCCTTTCCCGCGACCAGCGCACGGATGGATTTCTATGAGCGACATGCCGGCGATCTGGCGATGCGGGCCATCGAGGCGCTGGACCTTGGCGCCGGGGCTGCGGGGATCACCCACCTCGTCGTCGCCAGCTGCACCGGCATGGCGGCGCCGGGCCTCGATCTGGAGATCGTGCATCGCGCCGGGCTGAACCCCTCGGTCGAGCGGACGCTGATCGGCTTCATGGGGTGCTATGCCGCGATCAACGCGCTGAAATACGCCCATCACGTCGTCCGGTCCGAGCCCAAGGCCCGCGTCCTCGTCGTGAACTGCGAGCTTTGCACGCTGCATCTGAAGGAAACCCGCGACCTCGAGCAACTGCTGACCTTCAGCATCTGGGGTGACGGCGCCTCCGCCGCGCTGGTGACGGCAGAGCCGCAGGGCATCGCGCTGGACGGCTTCCACGCGTTGCTGGCCCGCGCGGGGCGCGAGTTGATGACATGGTCCGTGCGCGACGACGGCTTCGACATGGTGCTGTCGGGGCAGGTGCCGGGCGCGGTGCGGCAGGTGCTGGGTGAGAACCGGGAGGCCTTTCTCGGCGGGCGCGAGCCCGATCAGATCGCGCTCTGGGCGGTGCATCCGGGCGGGCGGTCGGTGCTGGACGCGGTGGAGCGGGTGCTGGACCTGCCGAAGACGGCGCTGGACCCCTCGCGCCGGGTGCTGCGCGAGAATGGCAACATGTCCTCTGCCACGGTGATGTTCGTGCTTGCAGCGATGCTTCGGGACGGTCGCGCAGGGGAGGCCGGCTGCGGCATGGCCTTCGGGCCGGGGCTGACGGCCGAGACCATGACCTTCCACATGGCCGCCTGATGGCCAGCCTCGCCGCCCGCAGGCTGACACCCGAGAGGCTGGACGATCTGCCGCCCTCCGATCCGGCCGCGCGGGCCTCGCGCCGGGACCTGCGGCGGATCAACGCGCTGATGGCGCAAGGGAAAATCGGGGCGGACCTCGTGCGCGCCCATGCCGCCACGCCGCCGCGCCGCATCGCCGACCTCGGCTGCGGCGACGGTACCGGGGCGCTGCGGCTGCTGCGCCGGCTGGGCCGCGCGCCCGAGGGCGGGACGCTTGTCCTTACCGACCGGCAGCCGGTGGTGACCTCGGCGGCGCTGGACCCCTTGGCCGCGCTGGGCTGGCAGGTAGACGTCGTGGCGGCGGATGTCTTCGACTACCTGGACGCGGGCGGGCGGCACGACCTGATCGTTACCAACCTCTTCCTGCATCATTTCGAGGGGCCGGAGCTGACCCGGCTGCTGCATGCTGTGGCCGGCGCCAGTGATCTTTTCGTCGCGACCGAGCCGCTGCGCAGCCGCCTCGCCCTCTGGCCCAGCGCGCTGCTGGGCCTGATCGGGGCCAATGGCGTCACCCGCCACGATGCCCGTGTCAGCGTCGAGGCCGGCTTTCGCGGGCAGGAGATGTCGGACCTCTGGCCCGGCACGCCGCTGGCCGAGGGGCGGCGCGGCGCCTTTACCCAAGGCTTCGCCGGAAGGGGGCTGCATGGCTGACGCCATCGTCATCGGCGGCGGCCCTTCGGGCGGCGCGGCGGCCATCGCGCTTGCAGCACAGGGCCGGGAGGTGGTGCTGATCGAGAAGGCGGCCTTCCCGCGCCGCAAGGTCTGCGGCGAGTTCCTGTCGGCCACCAGCCTGCCGGTCCTCGCGGATCTGGGCATTGGCGCGGATTGGGCCGCGCAGGCTGGGCCGGAGGTGCGGCGGCTGGCCCTTTTTGCCGGGCGCCGCACCGTCGAGGCGCCGATGCCGGGCGGGCAGGGCTATGGCCGTGCGCTGGGCCGCGACGTGCTGGACGAGATGCTTCTGGACCGCGCCCGGGCGCTGGGGGTTCAGGTCCTGCAGCCCGAGCGGGCGGAGCGCATCGCGCGGGAGGGCACGATGGGCGTGGTCACGACCGCCTCGGGTGCCGCGCTGCGCGCCCCGCTGATCGTCGCCGCCCATGGCAGCTGGGAGCGGGGCGGCCTGCCCAGCCACCTGCCCAAGCAGCACGCGCCGGGCGACCTGATGGGGTTCAAGGCGCATTTCCACGCGGCGCGGCTGGCGCCCGACCTGATGCCGCTGCTCGCCTTTCGCGGCGGCTTCGGCGGAATGGTCTGGGCCGATGCGGGGCGGATGTCGGTCTCCTGCTGCATCAGGCGGGACGTGCTGGCAGAGGTGCGCCGGCCCGGCGAGGCCGCGGGAGAGACGCTTGAACGGCACCTGATCGCCGAATGCCGCGGCGTCGCCGAGGTGCTGGAGGGCGCGCAGCGGATCGGGCCCTGGCTGGCCGCCGGACCGATCCGCCCGGGCCTGCGCCCGGGGTTCGAGGAGGGCATTTTCCGCGTCGGCAACCTTGCCGGGGAGGCGCATCCCGTCGTGGCCGAGGGCATCGCCATGGCCGTGCAATCGGGCTGGATGCTCGCGCGCGCGCTGGAGGGGGCGGCGCTGGAGGATCCGGCGGCGCTGGCGGCGGCGGGCGCGGCCTATGAGCGGGCCTGGCGGCGGCAGTTCGCGGGGCGCATCCGTGCGGCGGCGCTGTTTTCTGCCTTGACGATGCACCCCTCGATCAGCGCGCCGCTGGCGGGCGTGGTGGCGCGGGCGCCTTGGGTGCTGACGCAGGGCGCGCGGCTGAGCGGCAAGACGCGGGCGATCCGGCCCCCGCGATCGGGGCGGGTCGCGGGAGAGTCTTTCTAGGCGGCGCGGGGCGCGCCGCGCAGGGGGCGCTGCCCCCTGGGGCCTGCGGCCCTACCCCCGGGATATTTGCCAAGAGAAGAGGGGGCGCGGCTTACAGCGTCATGTGGCGGGCGCGCGCGCCGCGTTCGATGGCGGCGGCATGCAGGCGGTCGATCTCGAGCTCGTAGCGGATTTCCTCGAGCATGCGGCCCTCGCCCTCGGTGACGGTGCCGTCGGAGGCCGCGACATCGCAGGAGAGCGCATAGGCTGTCTCGAAGAGCCGTTCGGGCAGCGCCTCGCGGATCAGGCCGAAGAGCGCGTCGAGGCCATCTTCCTGCTCGAGCAGGTCGAAGACGAGGTCGGCGACGGGGCGCATGTGATCGGCGTCGTAATCGGCGAAGACCGGCAGGTGATTGACGATGGTGGTGATGCGCACGAGCTCGGCGGTGCGGATCGTCTCGTCCGCGGCCGAGACGGCGATCATCAGCGCGCAGAGCGCGTCCTGGGCGGTCAGCGAGGCCGTGTCGTTCATGGCGCGTCTCCCGGTCTGCGCGATCTTACCCGGGTTTACGGGCAGCGGGCCCGCCCGGCAAGCCGCGGCGCGGGCCTGCCGGATTGACGCGCGGCCGCGCCGGGGCCTAGAAGTCCGCGGTTTTTGAAGGAGTGCTGCACGATGGCCGATCTGCGCGACGTGGCGATGACGAGCAAGGCCTGGCCCTTCGAGGAGGCGCGCGCGCTGCTCAAGCGCTACGACAAGGCCCCGCCGGAAAAGGGCCACGTGCTGTTCGAGACGGGCTACGGCCCCTCGGGGCTGCCGCATATGGGCACCTTCGGCGAGGTGCTGCGCACCACGATGATCCGCCGCGCCTTCGAGGTGATCTCGGAGATCCCGACGCGGCTGATCTGCTTCTCGGACGACATGGACGGCATGCGCAAGGTGCCCGAGAACGTGCCGAACCAGCAGATGATGCAGGAGAACCTGCAGCGCCCGCTGACGGATGTGCCCGATCCCTTCGGCACCCACGACAGCTTTGGCGGGCACAACAACGCGATGCTGCGCCGGTTCCTGGACGAATTCGGCTTCGAGTACGAATTCGTCAGCGCGACGGAGTTCTACCGCTCGGGCCGCTTCGACGAGACGCTGCGCCGCGCGGCCGAGAAATACGACGAGATCATGCAGGTCATGCTCGCCAGCCTGCGCGAGGAGCGGCAGCAGAGCTACTCCTGCTTCCTGCCGATCCACCCCGAGACGGGGCGCGTCCTTTACGTGCCGATCAAACATGTCGACCCGAAGGAGGCGACCGTCACTTTCGACGACGAGGAGGGGCGCGAATGGACCCTTCCGGTCACGGGCGGCAACGTGAAGCTGCAGTGGAAGCCGGACTTCAGCGCCCGCTGGGCCGCGCTGGGCGTCGATTTCGAGATGTACGGCAAGGACCACGCCGCCAATACGCCGCTTTACGACAAGATGTGCCGCATCCTTGGTGGGCGGGCGCCGAACCACTTTACCTACGAGTTGTTCCTTGACGATCTCGGGCAGAAGATCAGCAAGTCCAAGGGCAACGGCCTGACGATGGACGAATGGCTGACCTACGCGGGCACCGACTCCTTGAGCTACTTCATGTACCTCAAGCCCAAGACCGCCAAGCGGCTGCATTTCGACGTGATCCCGAAGATGGTAGACGAATACCACCAGCAAGTCCGCGCCTTCGAGGGGCAGGACGAGAAGGCGCGTCTGGCCAACCCGGCCTGGCACATCCACCGCGGCAACGTCCCGGCAAGCGACATGGTCGTGCCGTTCCAGATGCTGCTGAACCTCGCCACCGTGGCGGGGGCCGAGGACAAGGAAACGCTCTGGGGCTTCATCCGCCGCTATGCGCCCGAGGCCTCGCCCGAGACGCATCCGGGGCTGGACGGCGCCGCCGCGCGAGCCGTGCGCTATTACAATGACCGGGTGAAGCCGACGCGGACAGTGCGCCAGCCCGACGAGAAGGAGCGTGCCGCGCTTGAGGATCTGGCGCAGCGCCTGCGGGGCTGGGACGAGGCGCCGGACCCCGAGGCGCTGCAATCCATGGTCTTCGCCGTCGGCAAGGAGCACGGGTTCGAGCCGCTGCGCGACTGGTTCAAGGCGCTTTACGAGGTGCTGCTGGGCGCCAGTGAAGGGCCGCGCTTCGGCGGCTTCATCGCGCTTTACGGCGTCGCGCCCACGGCCGAGCTGATCGAGGCGGCGCTGACCCGCGAGGGCTGAGGCGCAGCGTCAAGCCGTCTCGGCGGACCTGTCGCGCAGCTTCCACAGCCGCTTCCAACGAGCGGCGAGAGCCTCGGGGCTTTCGGCCAGAAGGCGCGGGCCTAGGGCAAATGCGCGCTCCTCGATCAGGGCGCGCTCGTCCCAGACCGCCTGCATCAGGGCCTGCTTCGGGCCATCGGCCAACTCGGCCTGCCGCAGGCGCGGCTCGAAGGCGTCGAGGTCGTGGTGCTGACCCAGCAGGTCGGCCAGGGTTCTGGCGGCCTTGCGGTGGCTCTTCATCCCCTCGGGCCAGAGGAGGGACAGAAGCCGCGTGTGGTACCAGTGGTCCTTCACGCGCTTGCGCCAGTCGTGCAGCGCCTCGGCGTCGCGGCTGCGCTCGGCCTGGCGCATGGCGGTTTGCGCCCGCTCGTAGGACCGCGCCAGCCCCGGCTCGATGGCGGACCAGCCCTTCGGCTTGATGTGCCAGTGCGCGGCACTGTCGTGGATGTCCTGAAGGGCGCCGCGGAAGCGGTCGATCCGCTCCTCGATATCGGCGGTGCCATCTGCGGCCTCGCGATCCTCGGTCAGCTGCCGGCGCAGGGGCGTCAACCTACGGCGGTCCAGCCGGTCGGCATGGGCCGCCGAGACACGCTCGAAGGTTTCGAGCAGGACGGCGCGGTCGCGCTGGCTGGACAGCAGGCGTCCTGCCTCGCGCAGATGGTCGTTCTGCGCCTTGTAGTCCGAAAAGCCTCCGCGGATCAGGCGCAGCAGACCCCGCGTCTTCTTCACCGCTTTGCGCGCCTCGTGCACCGCGGCATGGGGATCAGTCGGCGCCTCCAGCCCCGCGACGGCTGCGGACAGCTCTTCGCGGGCGATGCGGCGGGCACCCTCGGCGAGGCTGGGGTCGGTCGGGGCGAAGCGGTAACTCATCCTCCTCAACCGGCTGCGGCGCGGCGGGGTTCCCGCAAGGCTTGCGCCGGGGCAGGGGCGGGGATAGGACGCAGCGGCTTTTCAGGAGGGCGCTATGGGCTTTCGCATGGGAATCGTCGGGCTGCCGAATGTCGGCAAATCGACGCTGTTCAACGCGCTGACGAAGACGGCGGCCGCGCAGGCCGCGAATTTTCCGTTCTGCACGATCGAGCCGAACGTCGGCGATGTCGCGGTGCCGGACAGCCGGCTGGACGCGCTGGCGAAGATCGCCGGATCGAAGCAGATCATCCCGACGCGGATGACCTTCGTCGATATCGCGGGCCTCGTGAAGGGCGCGAGCCGGGGCGAGGGCCTTGGCAACCAGTTCCTCGCGAACATCCGCGAGACCGATGCCATCGCCCATGTGCTGCGCTGTTTCGAGGACGGCGACGTGACCCATGTCGAGGGGCGCGTGGACCCGGTCGAGGATGCCCAGACCGTCGAGACGGAGCTGATGCTGGCTGACCTCGAGTCGGTGGAAAAACGCATCGCCGGCCTGTCCCGCAAGATCCGCGGCGGCGACAAGGAGGCGGTCGATCAGGACCGCCTGCTGCGCGCGGCGCAGGAGGCGCTCTCCGACGGACGCCCGGCCCGCACGGTCGAGATCTCCGAGGACGACCGCAAGACCTGGCGCGGCCTGCAGCTGCTGACCTCCAAGCCCGTCCTCTACGTCTGCAACGTCGAGGAGGCCGCGGCCGAGTCCGGCAACAGCCAGTCCGCCCGCGTGGCCGAGATGGCCGCCGCCGAGGGCAATGCCCATGTCGTGATCTCGGCCCAGATCGAGGAAGAGATCGCCCAGCTCGACCCTGAAGAGCAGGCGATGTTCCTGTCCGAGATGGGGCTGGAGGAGCCGGGCCTCGACCGGCTGATCCGCGCTGGCTACGCGCTGCTGCACCTCGAGACCTACTTCACCGTGGGTCCCAAGGAGGCGCGCGCCTGGACGATCCCGGCGGGCACGATGGCGCCGCAGGCCGCCGGCGTGATCCACGGCGATTTCGAGAAGGGCTTCATCCGCGCCGAGACCATCGCCTACGGTGATTTCGTCACCCTGGGCGGCGAGGGGCCGGCGAAAGAGGCCGGCAAGATGCGCTCCGAAGGGAAGGGCTATACCGTCAAGGACGGCGACGTGATGCACTTCCTCTTCAACACCTGAGGGCGGTTGCGGCGCGGTCGGGCCTGTTGCAGTCATGGCGGGGAAGGGAGCCCCGCCGATGACCGACCTCAGCCTGCGCCGCAACCGGGAGCGTGACCTTGCGCCGCTGTCCCGCCTTCTGACCGACGAGGCGGAGCTGCGGCTGGTCAATCCCAGCGCCAAGTTCCCCTTCGATCCGCTCGAATGGCAGGAGAAGTGGCTGGGCGATCTGGACGACGAGTCCTTCTACCTGCTGGACGCGCAGGGGCAGGAGGTCGGCTTCTTCGCCCTGCGCCCCGGCATCGGCCCCGAGCAGCGCCACCTGGCCTATGTCTTCGTCGCCGAAGAGGCGCGCGGCGGCGCGGGCGAGCAGGTCGCCGCCCTGGTCGAAGAGGCCGCGCGCGCCCTGCGCGCCCTGACCGTGACCCTGAAGGTCGAGGCCGACAACCTGCCCGCCCATGCCGCCTATGTCTCGGCCGGCTACGAGGAGATGTCGCGCAGCGGCGACATGGTGACGATGCGGCTGGACCTCGATTAACCCGGCGCCGCGGGGCGCATCGCCTCGATCACCGCGCTGAGGGCGCGGCCGGGCTGGCGCTGGCCATGCCGCAGCATGGTGAAGGCGCGCGGCGGCAGCGGCAGGTCGACGCGGCGCAGCGCGCCGGTGGCGATCAGCGGCCCGGCGACACTGCTTGAAAGGGCCGCGGCAGCCGGCCCCTGCACCGCGTTGAGCACCGCCTCGTTCGAGGGCAGCACCAGCCCGATCCGCAGATCGCGCGGCGCGACCCCAAGAGCCGCGAGGGCGGCCTCGAATTCCGACCGCGTGCCGGAGCCTTCCTCGCGCATGATCCAGGCCGCGCCCTGCGCAAGATCGGCCAGCTTCGGCGGCGTCCCGGCCCAGGGGTGATCCGGCGCGACGAGGACCACCAGCTCGTCCGTCGCGATCACCTCGGCCAGAAGGGCGGGGGCCGCGACGAGACCCTCGATGAAGCCCAGCTCTGCCCGGCCCTCGCGCACCGCCTGCGTCACCTGCGCCGTGTTGCCGAGGGTCAGCCGCAGGTCCAGCCCCGGCTGCGCGGCATGCAGCCGCATCAGCCGCGGCGGCAGCCAGTGGTTGGCGATGGTCTGGCTGGCGTGGATCTCGACCGTGCCGCGCAGCGCCCCGCCGGCGCCATGCTCGGCCAGCGCGGCCTCGGCGTGGTGGGCCGCCGCCAGCACGGCGCGGGCCTCGGGCAGAAAGGCGCGGCCGGCGCGCGTCAACTCGATCCCGCGGCCGACGCGATCGAAGAGGCGGGCGTTCGAGCGATCTTCGAACGCGCGGATCGCGGCGCTGGCAGCCGAGGGCGTCATGTTCAGCACCTGCGCGGCGCGGGTCAGGTGCTGCCGCTCCGCCACGGCGACGAAGATGCGAAGCTGGTCGAGGGTCATGACAGACCGTTCATCTTAGCCGAACGATATGTCAAGAACTATTCGATTTACCTTCAAGGCCCATAGGCGCATGGTCTCCGGCAGCCGAAAGGATCCCTGTCCATGCCCGCCCCGCTCGCCCGCATCCTGCCGGGCCTTGCCCTGTCGCTGCTGATCGCCCTTGCTGCCCTCGCGCTCGAGCGGGCGGAGCTGGCGCTGTTCGGCGGCGCCTGGATCGAGGGGCTGGTGCTGGCGATCCTGCTGGGCACCGCGCTGCATACCGCCATGGGTCTGCCCGAACGGGTGGAGGCGGGCGTGGATTTCGCCGCCAAGCCGGTGCTCGAGGTGGCGATCGTGCTGCTGGGCGCCTCGGTCAGCCTCTCGGCCATCGCGGCGGCGGGCTGGGCGCTGCCGCTGACGGTGGTGGCGATCACCTGCGCCGCGCTGGGCCTCGGCTATGGCATCGGGCGGGCGCTGGGCCTTGCGCCGCGGCTGGCGATCCTCGTGGCCTGCGGCAATGCGATCTGCGGCAATTCCGCCATCGTCGCTGCCGCCCCCGCCATCGGCGCCGAGGCGGACGATGTCGCTGCCTCCATCGCCTTTACCGCCGCGCTGGGGGTTGTGGTGGTCGTGGCGCTGCCGCTGGTCGCGGCGCTGGTGGGGCTGAGCCAGGCGCAGACGGGGGTGCTGGCGGGGCTGACGGTCTATGCAGTGCCGCAGGTGCTGGCCGCGGCGGCGCCGGCGGGCGCGCTGGCGGTGCAGACAGGCACGCTGGTCAAGCTGATGCGCGTGCTGATGCTCGGCCCCGTCATCCTGCTGCTGGGCCTGACCGCCGGGCGGCTGCGCGGAGAGGCAGAGCCGGCGCGCCTGCCGATCACGCAGCTGGTGCCGCCCTTCGTGCTTGGGTTCCTCGCGCTGATGGGCCTGCGCTCGCTCGGCCTGCTGCCCGAGGGGCTGGTCGCCCTCAGCGCCCGCGCGTCGGAGGCGCTGACACTTGTCGCCATGGCGGCGCTGGGCCTGTCGGTGAACCTGCGCAGCGTGCTGTCGTCCGGGCTGCGCGTGCTGGGGGCGGGGGCGCTGGCGCTGACGGGGATCGCGGCGATGGCGGCTGTGGCCGCGATGCTGCTGCCGCTCTAGGCCGCGAGGCTGTCCAGATAGGCACGCGCCGCGGCGAGGTCGGCGCGGAAGGCCTCCGTCCCCTCTTCCTGCGCCTTGGCATCGGGCAGGCGCAGCAGGTAGGAGGGGTGGACCGTCAGGAAGACCGGAACGCCGTCGCGCCCCTCTTCGACATGGCCGCGCCGCTTGAGGATGCCGGCGCGCTTGCCGGTCAGCGTCTCTGCCGCGGTGCCGCCCATCGACAGGATCATCGCCGGGCGCAGCAGCCGGATCTCCTGGTCCAGCCACCAGCGCGCATGCTCGATATCGCCGGTGGAGGGCGTCTGGTGCAGCCGCCGCTTGCCGCGCTGCACGAACTTGAAGCGCTTCACGGCATTGGTGACATAGGCGGCAGAGCGGTCGAGCCCGGCCTCGGCGGCGATGCGGTCGAACATCTGGCCCGCCGGGCCGACGAAGGGGCGGCCCTGCTGGTCCTCCACGTCGCCCGGCTGCTCGCCCACGACCATCAGCCGCGCGTCATGCGGGCCCTCGCCCAGCACGAGGCGGCCGTAGCCTTCGCGCCCGTCGCGGCTTTCCTCCTCGGCCTTCTGCCGCAGCGCGTCCCAATCCATCGCGGTGTCTCCGCCCTTTCCATGCAGCCGGTCGAGGATTTTCTGAGAACGCAGGGGCGGCAGCGTCGGCGCGGCCTCCTGCATCGCGCGGGCGCGGGCCGGGGCGCCGGCGATCATCTCGGGGATATGCTTCGCCTCGGGCAGGTTGGCCCAGTACTTCTTCGGCATCTCGGAGGTCATGGCCGAGACCTTGAGCCGGGCCGGGTTGAAGATGTTGCGGAAATAGGTGCCCCAGAGCTCTTCCGCCGCGTCCTCTGGCAGGTCGGGGCGCGGGAGTCCGTCCGACAGGGACAGGCTGCCATCCTCGAAGCTCGCGGTCAGGTCCGGCGTCGCGATCATCCAGTCCATGTCGGCAAAGCGCCGCGCGAAGAAGGGGGCCGAGGCCTCGAGCGAGTAATGCTCGGGCTCGAACCAGGCGCCGAAGCGGCGGCGGGGTCCGTTCGTCGGCACCTCGCGGAAGCGGACGAAGGCATGGGTCTTGTGCACGTCGCGGCGGATCGCCTTCTCCATCTCGCGCAGCTTGGCGAGGGCCGGGTCGCCGCGATCCTCGATCAGCCCCTTGTTGTCCTTCAGCCGCCAGAGAAAGGTATAGAGCCGGGCGAAGCGTTCGGGATCGGAATGCCAGACGACCTTGTTCGCCAGCGCCACGAAATCGCGTGGCACGGTCAGCGGGCTGGCGGCGGCGGGCGCCTCGGCCGGGGCGCCGTCGAAGAGGCCGGGCATCGCCTCTTCGCCCCGGCTCCAGCTGACCCGCTCGGGCGGCTCCTGCGCCGCAATCAGCCCGCGCGCGGCGTCGCGCCAGGCCGTGTCGGTGCCGATCTTGGGGAGGGAGACATGGGGCATGGCCGCTGAACGCGCCTGCGCGCGCGCCCGTTCCCGCTACAGCAGCTGAAGCTGCTGCGGCTGCGGCGCGAAGCGGGCGCGCAGGCCGGCGCTGTCCGTCAGGCCGCCGGGGCTGTAATCGAGGCAGGTGATGAAGGGCTTCGCCGTCTTCATCGTCGCGCCGATCCGCACCAGATCGTCCCAGCGCAGTCGGCGATGCCGCCGCGTGGCGATGATCCGCCCCACCGTCTTGGTGCCGAAGCCGGGGACGCGCAGCAGCACCTCGCGCTCGGCGCGGTTCACGTCGACGGGAAAGCGGTCGCGGTGGCGCAGGGCCCAGGCGAGTTTCGGATCGACCTCGAGGTCGAGGTTCGCCTCTGTCCCGGTGATCTCGCCGGCCTCGAAGCCGTAGAAGCGCATCAGCCAGTCCGCCTGATACAGGCGATGCTCGCGCAGCAGCGGCGGCTGGACCAGCGGCAGCTTGGCGCTGCTGTCCGGGATCGGCGAGAAGGCGGAGTAGTAGACCCGCCGCAGCCCGTAGTCGTCGTAGAGCCGCGTCGACTGGTTCAGAATCACCGCGTCCGTGGAATCATCCGCGCCGACGATCATCTGCGTCGACTGGCCGGCGGGCGCGAATTTCGGCGGGCGCTTGCCCGTATGGCTCCGCTCCTTCGCGGCGGCGCGGCCCTGCCGCACCTGCCCCATGGTGCCGCGGATGCTCTCGGGTTTCTTCTCGGGGGCATAGGCGGCGACGGCGGCGTCAGTCGGAAGCTCCACGTTGATCGACAGGCGGTCGGCGTAGAGGCCGGCCTCGGCGATCAGCTCGGGCGAGGCGTCGGGGATCGTCTTGAGGTGGATGTAGCCGCGGAAATTCTCGCGCGTGCGCAGGGTGCGGGCGATGCGCACCATCTCTTCCATCGTCGCATCGGGCGAGCGGATGATGCCGGAGGAGAGGAACAGCCCCTCGATGTAGTTGCGGCGGTAGAACTCCAGCGTGAGGGAGACGACCTCCTCGACGGTGAAGCGGGCGCGCTGCGTGTTCGAGGAGACGCGGTTCACGCAATAGGCGCAGTCGAAGATGCAGAAGTTCGTCAGCAGGATCTTGAGAAGGCTGATGCAGCGCCCGTCCGGCGCATAGGCGTGGCAGATCCCCATGCCTTCGGTGGAGCCGAGGCCCTTCCCGTCTTTGGAATCGCGCTTCGACGTCCCCGACGAGGCGCAGGAGGCGTCGTAGCGGGCGGCGTCCGAGAGGATCGCGAGCTTTGTGTTCAGGTCCAGCGGCATGGTTCACCATATGTTCCGTCGGCACCGAAGGGCAATGGCCTGCGAATGACGATCACGCGCTGGTGAGTCAGTCCCGGTCCGGGCGGTGGTATCGCGCGCGGAGATTCTATCACTTTTATGATTGAAGTCGGCCTATCATAGCTTAGACTTATCATAACATCGAAAGGGCAGGGGCTGAGGGAAGGCATGGAAAGCACGCGGCGGCAGGTCTGGATCGGGACTAGCTGGAAGATGAACAAGACCCTCGCCGAGGCGCTGCGCTTTGCCGACAGGCTGAAGGCAGAGCCGACGCCCGCGGGCATCCAGCGCTTTGTCGTGCCGCCCTTCACCACCGCGCGCGAGGTGGCGGCGCGGCTGGACGGCAGCGACACCCTCGTCGGGGCGCAGAACATGCACTGGGCCGCGGCGGGCGCCTGGACCGGAGAGATCTCGGCTTCGATGCTGGTCGATTGCGGGCTGGATCTCGTCGAGCTGGGCCATTCCGAGCGGCGGCACCACTTCGGCGAGACCGACGAGACCGTGGGCCTCAAGGTCGCGGCCGCCGTCGCGGAGGGGCTGACGCCGCTGATCTGCATCGGCGAGACGGCAGAGGAAAAGGACGCGGGCGAGGCCGACGCGGTGCTGCGCCGACAGGTCGAGAGCGCGCTGGCGCTGCTGGACGAAGACCAGCGCGGCGCGCGGATCCTGCTGGCCTACGAGCCGGTCTGGGCGATCGGCGATGCCGGTGTGCCCGCCGATCCGGGCTATGCCGCCGCGCGCCACGAGGCCATCGCCGAGGTGGCGCGGCAGGCCCTGGGACACAAGGTGCCCTGCCTCTACGGCGGCAGCGTCAACGCCGGCAATTGCACCGATCTCATCACCCGCCCGTCCATCGACGGGCTTTTCATCGGCCGCGCGGCCTGGGCGGTCGAGGGCTACCTCGACATCCTCTCGCGCTGCGCGGCGGCCTTGCAGGAGGAGACGACATCATGAAACTCGCCATCGCGGGAGACAGCGCCGGCAAGGGGCTGGCACAGGCTCTGGCCGAGCATCTGGGGGGCCGAGAGGGGCTGGAGGTCAGCGACCTCTCGCTGCCGCCCGAGGGCCAGTCCGAGCTTTACGCCAACCTCGCCGACCGGGTCTGCCAGGGCATCCTGGACGGCAGCTATGACCGGGCGATCCTGTGCTGCGGCACCGGCATCGGCGTCGCGCTCTCGGCCAACAAGGTGCCGGGCATCCGCGCCGCGCAGACGCATGATACCTATTCGGCAGAGCGCGCGGCCCTGTCGAACAACGCGCAGGTCATCACCATGGGCGCGCGGGTGATCGGCAGCGAGCTGGCCAAATCCGTGGCCGAGGCCTTTCTGGCGCAGGAGTTCGACCCCGAGGGACGCTCCGCCGGCAATGTCGCCGCCATCGACGCGCTGGACGAGAAGTACACGGCCTGAGACCGGGCCGGGCGACCGTCAGCGCGCTGCCATGGCGGCGGCGACGGGCGCCACATCCACCGCGATCCCTTTGCCGCGCAGCCGCTCTAGGTGCTCGGGGTCGATGCCGTCGTCGACGATGACGCGGTCGAATTCCAGCAGCGGGGCGAAGCCGTGCAGGGCGCGCCGCTCGAACTTGGTGTGATCGATCAGCAGGATGCGCCGGGCGGCGCTGTCGAACATCGCGCGCTTGGTCTCGACCATCTCGGGCGACTGGTGAAAGACGATGTCGTCGGTCACCGCCGCCATCGACAGGAACAGCGTGTCGGCGCGCAGCCGCGCGATCTCGGCGGTGGTCATCCGGCCCATGAAGGCATTAGCCCAGGCATGGTACTGCCCGCCAAGGCCCAGCAGCGACAGCTCGGGCAAGCCGCGCAGCTGCGTCATCAGGGTCAGCGAATTGGTGATGACCGTCAGCGGCGCCTTGTCCTGCAGGTGCGGCGCCATGGCCAGCACGGTGGTGGAATCGTCGAAGAAGATCGCCTGCCCGGGTTCGACATAGGCCATGGCGGCCAGGGCGATGGCGCGCTTCTCGGCCTCTTGCCGGCTGGAGCGGTAGACGTCGCTCGATTCGATCAGGCTGGTCGCGGCGGCAGAGACGACGCCGCGCGTCTTGCGCAGAAGCCCGCGTCCGACAAGCTCGTCGAGGTCGCGGTGCACGGTCATCAGGCTGATCCCGAAGCGGTCGGTCAGATCCTCGATCCGCATCGCGCCCTCGGTCATCACCGTCTCGGCGATCATCTGGCGGCGGCTGAGCTGACGCGCCTGGCGGCTGTCCGCCGGCACCTCTTCGGTCATCAGGCGCTGGACGGCGGCGGGCATGGCGGTGGGCTGTTTCATGGCATCGGTTCTTGCTGCGGGCGCGCCATTGTGGCCCGGACAGGCGGCGATGGCAAAGCCCGTGATGCGGCGGGCCATGCCGGCGGAGGCGCCGGCGCAGGGTCAAGCCCCGCGCCGGCGCGGTTGCGCCCTTACTGCGACAGGGTGAAGGCGGCGGTGTACTGATCGACGTTGTCGGCAGTGATCAGCAGGCAGTCGAAGAGCTGCTTTTCCGCGTCGACGCCGGTCTCGCCGGTGCGGATCACGCTGTCGGCCTGGCGCACGGCCTCTTCTGCGAAGATGGCGACCGGCTGCAGCACGGTATAGGCCATCTCGCCGGCCCGCACCGAGTCCACCGCGTCGGACGAGCCGTCGAAGCCGCCGACGACGACGCCGTCGAGCTGGCCGGCTTCCTTCAGCGCGGCGATGGCGCCGAGGGCCATCTCGTCATTGCCGGAGATCACGCCCGAGATGTCGGGGTTGGCCTGCAGCATGGACTGCATCTTGTTGTAGCCCTGCGTGCGGTCCCAGTTGGCAACCTCTTCGGCGACCTTCTCGAACTGCGGATACTGGCTGAGCACCGTCTCGTAGCCGTTGGAACGGGTCTGCGCGTTGTTGTCCGACGGCGCGCCGAAGAGCTCGACGTACTGGCCGCCGTCGCCCATCTCCTGCGTCCACTGCACGGCGCCGAGGGCGGCGCCCTGCGCGTTGTTCGAGACGAGCTGCGCCTGCGCGAGGCCGCTTTCGTTGATCTCGGCATTGACGATGATCACCGGGATGCCCGCGTCCACGGCCTTGCGCACCGCGCCGATGGAGCCGTCGGCATTCGCCGGATCGAGGATGATCGCCGCCGACTGGTTGGTGATCGCGGTGTCGATCAGATTGCTCTCGGTATTGGTGTCGCCGGTATGGGCGCCGACGGTGGCGGTATAGCCCATCTCTTCGGCGGTGGTGCGGGCGACCTCGCCTTCGGTGAACCAGTAGGGGTTCGAGGGATCGTTGACGATGATGCTGATCAGCCCGCCGTCCTGCGCCATGGCGGCGCCGGCAAAGAGCGGGGCTGCGGCGATACCGGCCAGCAGGGCGCGTCTCGTGGTCTTGAACATGGTGTCTCCTCCCAATGTTTCGTGGTCTGCCGACGATGCGGCGGGGGTCTCCGCGCCTTGGGCCTCAGGCGGCCTTCGGCGGGGAAGCTTTGCGCGGCGCGCGGCTGCCGCGGCCGCCGTACTGGATCGAGTTCAGCAGCACGGCGAGGACGATGACGGCGCCGGTGAAGACGGTCTGCCAGTAGGAGCTGACGCCGATGATCACGAGGCCGTCCGACAAAAAGCCGATGACGAAGGCGCCCAGCATCGTGCCGCGCACGTTGCCGCGCCCGCCGGTCAGGGCGGCGCCGCCGATCACCACGGCGGCAATCGCCGTCAGCTCGTAGGTGGTGCCGGCGGTCGGCCCGGCCGAGGTCAGCTGCGAGGACAGGACAAGCCCGGCGATGGCGGCGCAGACGCCCGAGGCCATGTAGACTGCGATGGTCGTCAGCTTGACCGGCACGCCCGACAGCTCTGCCGCGCGGGCATTGCCGCCGGTGGAATACACCCAGCGCCCGAAGGCAGTGCGCGTCAGCACCAGCGAGCAGAGGATGGCGACGGCGGCCAGCACCAGAACGCCGATCGGCACGCCCCAGAGGCGGTTGAAGCCAAGCCAGGCGAAGCCGGTATTGCCCAGCTCCTCGCGGCCGCCGAGGTTGTTGTAGGTCAGCCCGTTGGTCATCAACAGCGCGATGCCGCGCGCGACGTAAAGCAGGCCGAGCGTGGCGACGAAGGCGGGCACCTTGAAGATCGCGATCAGCACGCCGTTGACCAGCCCGACCAGCGCGCCGAGGCCCAGCGTCAGCACCACCACGACCCAGACCGAGGGATAGAGCGTCAGGCCCATCGCCTGGATCTCGACCCCCTGCATGAGCGCGCCGGCGACCACACCGGCCAGCCCGAGGGTCGAGCCGACGGAGAGGTCGATGCCGCCCGTCAGGATCACCAGCAGCATCCCCAGCGCCAGCAGGCCGAAGATGGCGACATGGCTGGACATGATCAGCAGGTTGCCGGTCGTGAAGTAGTAGGGCGACTGGTAGCTGAAGAAGAGGATGATCGCGATCAGCGCGAAGAAGGCGCGCCCTTCCAGCAGCAGTCGGCCCAGATCGAAGCCGCCCGAGAACAGGCCCTTGCGGGCGGGGGCGGTGCTTTGGTCGCTCATTGGGGTGCTCCGCTTGTTGTATGGGTCATGCCGCTACCTGCTCGCCCGAGGCGGCCATGATCTCTTCCTTGGTGACGTCGGCGCCGAACTCTGCGGCGATCCGGCCGCGCCGCATCACCACGATGCGGTGCGCGATCGACAGGCATTCGCCGACCTCCGAGGTGGAGTAGATGACGCCGATGCCGGCCTTCGCGCGCTCTGCCAGCAGGCGGAAAACCTCGGCCTTGGCGCCGATGTCGATGCCGCGGCTGGGCTCGTCCAGCAGGACCACGCGCGGGTGGGTGGCCAGCATCTTGCCGATCACCACCTTCTGCTGGTTGCCGCCCGAGAGCGATCCGATGGCCGCGCCGCCGCCGTCCGTCTTGATCGTCACGTCGCGAATGGAGGCGTCGACCAGCCCGCGCTCCGTCCGGCGCGAGGTGAAGAGACCGCGGGTGAAAGCGCCGATGGAGGCGAGCGAGAGGTTCTGCCCGACGCTCATCGTCTGCACGAGGCCGTCGCGCTGCCGGTCCTCGGGCACGAGGACGAGGCCGCGGGCGATCCGCTCGGCGATGGAGAGGCGGCGCATGTCCTCGCCCTCGAAGACGATGGCGCCGGACTGCGGGGCGGTGCGCCCCGCGACGCATTCCAGAAGCTCGGTTCGCCCCGCGCCCATCAGCCCGTAGATGCAGACGATCTCGCCGGCCCGAAGGTCCAGCGACAGATCCTCGACCGCCAGCCGCGTGCCATTGGCCGACGGCACCGAGAGCCCGCGCAGGCTGAGGGCGGCGTCGCCCATCTCGTAGCCGGTGGGCGGGGAGCCGAGGTCGAAGTTCTCGCCCACCATGTTGCGCACGATCCAGTCGAGGTCGATCTCCTCGCGCGGGGCGCTGGCGGTCATCGCGCCGTCGCGCAGGACCACGGCGTGATCGGTGATCGTCAGCGCCTCTTCGAGGTGGTGCGAGATATAGACGATGGCGACGCCGCGCGCGGTCAGGTCGCGGATCACCTTGAACAGCACCTCCACCTCAGAGGCCGAGAGGGCCGAGGTCGGCTCGTCCATGATCAGGATGCGGCTGTTGACCGAGAGGGCGCGCGCGATCTCGACGATCTGCTGCTGGCCGAGGCGCAGATCCTCGACCGGGGTGGCGGGGTCGATGTCCTCTTCCAGCTCTTCCATCAGGGCGCGGGTCTGGCGCGCCTCTTCGGCGTAGTCGACGGCGCCGCCGCGGGTGATCTCGCGCCCCATGAAGACGTTGTCGCGCACCGACATGTTCGGCGCGAGGCTCAGCTCCTGATGGATGATCGAGATGCCGCGCGCCGTCGCCTCCTTGGCCGAGGCGAAGCGGAGGGTCTGCCCGTCCAGCACGATCTCGCCCGAGGAGGGAGAGATGACGCCCGAGAGGATCTTCATCAGCGTGGACTTGCCCGCCCCGTTCTCGCCGAAGAGCGTCGTCACCTGCCCGCGGCGAATGTCGAAGTTCACGCCTTTCAGCGCCTGGATCTGGCCGTAGGACTTGCCGACGTTGCGGGCCGAAAGGACGACCTCGCCCCTGCCGGTCTCTTGCGAAGGGGCAGTCATTGCACGGCCATCTCGACCGGCGTGACCAGCCAGTTCGCGGGATTGATCATCTTGAACACGCCAGTGACCGCGATGGTGCTGCCGGTCAGGTCCGAGGTGTCGAGCGGGGCGAGCACCTGCTCCTTCATCGCGTCGTTGATCGCGGCGCCGGCGTCCTGGTACTCGATCTGGTTGGTGAACTGGCCGAAGGTGATCTCGCCGGTGCTGTCGCGCAGGTCGGTGCCGTTGATCGCGGGGCCGGTCTGGACGCGGATCGTCACGTCATCGGGCACGCCATCGACCGCGACCGCGTAGATGCCCGCGCTGCCTTCGAGCACGGTGCCGGTGAAGCTGACGGGGAAGACCGGGCCGATGCCGCCGGGCACGCCGTACTCCTCGCCGGCGGCGGCCTTGTCGGTCGCGATCGCCTCGGCCAGGGTCGGCGCCTCGACCGCGCGCTCCTGCACGCTGGCCTGGATCACAGGAAAGGTCTCGGCCCCGTAGGCCTCGGGCGAGAAGCCCTGCGCCTGCAGGTCCAGATCGGAGCCGTCGCGGACCACGGTGGTGTCAAGGGCCATGGCGGCCAGAAGCGCGATCAGCGCCACGGCACCGATGCCGATGCGCAGGCCGGAACGCGCGGGCCGGGCGGTGGGGATATCGGCGTGCTGGGTCATTCGGTCGGGCCTTTCAGCGAAGGGGCTGCGCCGGGCAGGCAGGCCGGCTGTGCGGCCTTGCGACGGGGCGAGCCCGGAGGGGGCGCTGTGTCATGACGATATCCTCCCACTGCACCGGTGCGACGATCTCCCCCCGTCACGGCCGATGCCTGCATCCGCTGTCACATCCCTTGTGCTAGGACTGTGATAGCAACTTACCAAGTCATGTTACCAAAGCGCCGGCCTGTCAATCGCCCTCTTTGTCGAAAATGACGGCCTAACCCCGCCATACCTTGCCGGATCGCCTTGTAATATAGATGACGAGAGCAAGATTCTCTCGGCGCCTCCTCGGGCGAGGGTCAGCAGTGTCCGGGATACTCATGTGATCTTGTTGACTTCTTCCGGCTGACGATGAAAGATATTTCTGATATCGAAATTTACTTCACCAATGCGGGGCGGGATCATGTCACCGACGGCAGTGCCGCAGCAGCCCGACGATAGCCTCGCCATCCGCGCGGCCTGGTTGCATTACGCCGGCGGGCTGACGCAGGCCCAGGTCGCGCAGCGGCTGGGCGTGTCCAGCGTCAAGGCGCATCGCCTCGTGGCGCGGGCCAACCAGAGCGGCGCGGTCAAGGTGCGGATCGACGGCGCCGTGGCCGAATGCGCCGCGCTCGAGGCGCGGCTGTCCGAGATTTTCGCGCTGGCGCAGGTCGAGGTGGTCCCCGACCTCAGCGAAGAGGGGCTGCCGCTGCGGGCGCTGGGCACCGCCGGCGCTGCCTTCCTGCAGCGCGAGATCGGCGCCGGGGGGGCGGGGCCGATCGGCGTCGGCCATGGCCGCACGCTGTCCGCCGCGATCCGCGCGCTGCCGCGCCTCGCGGCGCCCGAGGCGCGCTTCGTCTCGCTCATGGGCGGGCTGACGCGGAACTACGCCGCCAATCCGCATGATGTGATGCACCGGCTGGCCGAGAAGACCGGCGCCGAGGCGCATGTCATCCCTGTCCCCTTCTTCGCCAATTCGCCCGCCGATCGCGACGTGCTGCTGGCGCAGCGCGGCGTGGCCGAGGTGATGCGCATGGCCGCGGAGGCGCCGCTGATGGTGGTGGGCATCGGCACCGCCCAGCCCGACGCGCAGCTCGTCGCCTCGCGGATGATCGACCTCGAGGAGATCGCCGAGGTGCGGCGGCTGGGCGGCGTCGGCGAGGTGCTGGGCCATTTCTTCGACGAGGCCGGGCGCGTGGTCGACAGCGCGCTGAGCGCGCGCACCGTCTCGCCGCCGGTCGGCAGCCTGGGCGGCCGCCGCCTCGTCGCCATCGCGGGCGGAATCGAGAAGCTGCGCGGCATCCGCTCGGTCCTGCGCAGCGGGCTGGTGACCGGGCTGATCATAGACGAGCGCACGGCGCAGGCGCTGGCCGAGGATCACGCCGGCTGACCCGCGCCCGACAGGGTGCGCGGCTTGGGGAGGAGCCGAGGATGGACAACACGATGCAAGAGGCGGCGGAGGCCGGGGGCGAGATCCTGATCGGGATCGACGCCGGCACCTCGGTCGTGAAGGCGGTGGCCTTCGACCTGCGCGGCAGGCAGCTGGCCGAGTCCGCCGTGCCGAACAGCTACGACAGCGGGCCGGGCGGCAGCGTCACCCAATCCATGGACCGCACCTGGGCCGATTGCGCCGAGGCGCTGCGTCGGCTGGGCGGCAAGCTGCCCCGGCTTGCCGCGCGCTGCGCTGCCGTCGCAGTGACGGGGCAGGGCGACGGGACCTGGCTTGTGGGGGCGCAGGATCGCCCGGTGGGCGAGGCCTGGATCTGGCTCGATGCGCGGGCGGCGCCGACGGTGCGCCGCCTTGCCGCCGGCGCGGGTGAGACGTCGCGCTTCGCCGCCACCGGCACCGGGCTGAACACCTGCCAGCAGGGCGCGCAGCTGGCCCATATGGCCGAGGTGGCGCCCCAGATGCTGGACCGGGCCGAGGCCGCGCTGCACTGCAAGGACTGGCTCTATCTCAAGCTGACCGGTCAGCGCGCGACCGATCCGTCCGAGGCCAGCTTCACCTTCGGTGATTTCCGAAAGCGCGCCTACGACGATGCGGTGATCGCGGCGCTGGGGCTGGAGCGCTACCGCCACCTGCTGCCGCAAATCGTCGAGGGCACGGAAGAGACCCATCCGCTGACCGAGGCCGCCGCCGAGGAGACCGGCCTGCGCGCCGGAACGCCCGTCTGCCTGGGCTATGTCGACATGGTGATGACGGCGCTCGGCGCCGGCGTTCATACCGGCGAGGCGGGCATCGCCTGCTCGACCATCGGCTCGACCGGGGTGCACATGCGCGCCGTGCGGGCCGAGGACGTGGTGCTGAACGATGCGGGGACGGGCTACGTCATCGCGCTGCCGGTGCCGGGCGTGGTTACGCAGGTGCAGACCAACATGGCCGCGACGCTGAACATCGACTGGGCGCTGGCGCTGGCGGGCGACCTGCTGGCCAGCTTCGGGCAGGAGGTGCCGCGCGCCGAGCTGGTCGCGCGGATCGACGGCTGGCTGGCCGAGACCGCGCCGGGGCAGCTGCTTTATCATCCCTACATCTCGCAGGCCGGCGAGCGCGGGCCCTTCACCGATGCCGAGGCGCGGGCCGGGGTGATCGGGCTTGAGGCGCAGCACCGTTATCCCGACCTGCTGCGCGCCGTGGCCGAGGGGCTGGGCCTTGCCACCCGCGATTGCTACGCCGCGATGGGCCCGCTGCCGGAGGAATTGCGGCTGACCGGCGGTGCCGCCCGCTCGCGCGCGCTGCGCGGCGTCATCGCCGCCGCCACCGGCGCGCAGGTCCGCGTCTCGTCCCGGGAAGAGGCCGGCGCGGCGGGCGCGGCGATGATGGCCGCCGTCGCGATCGGCGCCTATCCCGACATGCAGGCCTGCATCGACGACTGGGTCGCCCCGCTTCTCGGCGCGCCCGAGCCGCCGGACACGGCGCTGCAGGACACCTACACCCGCCTATTCGAACCCTACCGCACCGCGCGGCAGGCGCTGACCCCGGTCTGGCACGACCTTGCGGAGCATCGCCGCCAGACGCCCGCCCCGGCACAGCAGCAGGAGAGCTGACATGAGCGACACCGACCTTGATCTTTTCGTGATCGGCGGCGGCATCAACGGCGCCGGCATCGCCCGCGACGCCGCGGGCCGCGGCCTCTCGGTCGTCCTGTGCGAAAAGGACGATCTGGCCGAGGGGACCTCCTCGCGCTCGGGCAAGCTGGTCCATGGCGGGTTGCGCTACCTCGAATACTACGAGTTCCGACTTGTCCGCGAGGCGCTGATCGAGCGCGAGGTGCTGATGAACAACGCGCCGCACATCATCTGGCCGATGCGCTTCGTGCTGCCGCACAGCCCGCAGGACCGGCCCGCCTGGCTCGTCCGGCTGGGGCTGTTCCTCTACGACAATCTCGGGGGCCGGAAGCAGCTGCCGGGCACCCGCACGCTGGACCTGCGGCGGGCACCCGAGGGCGCGCCGCTGAAGGACAGCTATCGCCGGGGCTTCGAATATTCGGACTGCTGGGTCGATGACGCGCGGCTCGTGGTGCTGAACGCGCTGGGCGCCGCCGAGAAGGGCGCCGAGGTGCTCACCCGCACCGAATGCGTCAGCGCCCGGCGCGAGGACGGCGCCTGGACCGTGATAACCCGCAACAGCATCACCGGCAAAGAGCGGCGCTTTCGCGCGCGCTGCATCGCCAATGCCGCCGGCCCCTGGGTCAGCCAGGTCATCACCAATGTCGCGGGCGGCAATTCCGCGCGCAACATCCGCCTCGTGAAGGGCAGCCATATCGTCGTGCCGAAGTTCTGGGAGGGTCAGCAGGCCTACCTCGTGCAGAACCACGACAAGCGGGTGATCTTCATCAACCCCTACGAGGGCGACAAGGCGCTGATCGGCACCACCGACACCCCCTACGAAGGCCGCGCCGAAGAGGTGCAGCCCGACCAGGGCGAGATCGACTACCTGCTGGCCGCCGTGAACCGCTACTTCAAGGAGCAGCTGACACAGGACGACGTGCTGACCAGCTTTGCCGGGGTGCGACCGCTCTTCGACGACGGGCAGGGCAACCCCTCGGCCGTGACGCGCGACTATGTCTTCGACCTCGACGAGACGGGCGGGGCGCCCTTGCTGAACGTCTTTGGCGGCAAGATCACCACCTACCGCGAGCTGGCCGAGCGGGGGATGCACAAGCTCAAGGGCGTCTTCCCGCAGATGGGCCCGGACTGGACCGAGAAGGCCCCGCTGCCGGGCGGCGAGATCGAGAACGCCGATTACACCGCCTTCTTCCAGGAGATGCGCGAAGCATATCCCTGGATGACGCGCGAGCTGCGGCGGCACTATGGCCGCCTTTACGGGGCGCGGGTCCATGCCATCGCCGGGGAGGCCGGATCGCTCGAGGGGCTGGGCCGGCACTTCGGCGGCACCCTCTACGAGGCCGAGGTGCGCTATCTCGTGGCGCATGAATGGGCGCAGCGCCCGGAGGATGTGCTCTGGCGCCGGTCCAAGCACCGTCTGCACATGACCGAGGCCGAGCAGGAGGCATTCGCCCGCTGGTTCGAGGCCGAGTTTCCGCAGCCCGCGCCCGCGCGGGGGGCCGCCTGATGGCCCTGACCCTGTCGCTGAACACCAACCCGCTGGTGAACCGCTTCGCCGATCCGGGCGAGCTGATCGAGACCGTCGCCCGCGAGGTGCGCATCCGCGACCTGCAGCTGACGCATGAGTTCATCAACCCCTCCTGGCCAGCGCCGGTGATCCGCCGGCTGACGCGGCAGATGGGCCGGGCGCAGGCCCGGACCGGGGTGCGCGTGACCTCCGGCATGACGGGGCCCTACGGGCGGCTCAACCACTTCGGCCACCCGGACCGGGACGTGCGGCGCTACTACGTGGATTGGTTCAAGACCTTTGCCGATATCACCGCCGATCTCGGCGGCACCTCGGTCGGGACGCAATTCGCGATCCTGACCTACGCCGATTACGACGATCCCGCCCGGCGCGAGGAGCGGATCGACTGCGCCATCGACTGCTGGGCCGAGGTTGCAGAGCATGCGAAGGCCGCCGGCCTGACTTCGGTCTTCTGGGAGCCGATGAGTGTCGGGCGCGAGTTCGGCGAGACGATCGAGGCGGCGATGGCCCTGCAAGAGCGGCTGACGGCGGCCGAGATGGCGGTGCCGATGTGGATGATGGCCGATATCGACCACGGCGACGTCACCAGCCCGAACCCGAGTGACACCGACCCCTATGCCTGGGCGCGCGCGGTGCCCAAGGTCTCTCCCATCATCCACATCAAGCAGTCGATGATGGACAAGTCCGGGCATCGTCCCTTCACGGCTGACTACAACGCCAAGGGCGCGATCCAGCCTGATCCGCTGCTGGCGGCGCTGGCCGACGGCGGCGCGGGGGACAACGAGATCTGCCTCGAGCTGTCGTTCAAGGAGCGGGAGCCGAACGATCGACAGGTGATCGCGCAGATCGCCGAAAGCGTCGCCTTCTGGGCGCCGCATATCGACAGCGGCGCCTCGGACCTGAAAGTCTGAGGCAGGCCGCGGCGGCAGGGGAGGGCCAGCCATGACCGAAGAGACACGCACCAAGAAGCTGATCAACGCGCCCGAGGCGGTGATCGACGAGATGATCGAGGGGCTGCTCGCCGCCCATCCCGACCTTCTGCGCCGGGACGGAGAGACCCTGCGCGCCGTCGCGGCGGTGGACGGCCCGCGCGAGGGCAAGGTCGGCATCGTCGTCGGCGGCGGCTCGGGCCACGAGCCGGCCTTCGTCGGCTACGTCGGGCGCGGCCTCGCCGATGCGGCGGCAATCGGCAATGTCTTCGCCTCGCCCAGTCCCGCGCAGGTGGCCGATGCGGTGCGGGCCGCCGATGGCGGCGCCGGGGTGCTGATGCTCTACGGCAATTACTCGGGCGACGTGATGAACTTCGGCATGGCCGCCGAGATGCTCGAGGAGGAGGGGATCGCGGCGCGCAGCCTGCTGGTCACCGACGACGCCGCCTCGGCCCCCATCGGGCGCGAGGGTGAGCGGCGCGGCATCGCGGGCGGTTTCTTCGTGTTCAAGGCGGCTGGGGCCGCCGCCGATCTGGGCCATGACCTCGATGAGGTCGCGCGCCTCGCCGCCCATGCCAATGCCCGCACCCGCTCGATGGGCGTCGCGCTGGGCGCCTGCTCCCTGCCGCAGACGCGGCGGCCGAATTTCACCATCGGCGCGGACGAGATGGAGATCGGCATGGGCATCCATGGCGAGCCGGGGATCGAGCGGACGCAGCTCGAGACGGCCGATGCCGTGGCCGAGAGACTGCTGGCGCCGATCATTCAGGAGCTGGCCTTGGGGCAGGGCGACCGCGTCGCGGTGCTGGTCAACGGCCTCGGCTCCACCAGCCTGATGGAGCTTTACATCCTGCACCGCCATGTTGCCGGGCGGCTGGAGGCGCTGGGCGTGGCGCAGGCCTGCTGCTGGGTGGGCAACTACGTCACCGCGCTGGAGATGGCCGGCGCATCTCTCTCGGTCCTGAAACTGGACGATGAACTCGAGCCGCTGATCGCCCATCCCTGCCGCACGCCCGCGCTTCAGGTCGGCCTGCCCGCGGCCCCCACCTCCGCGCCCGCCGCGCGGCCCGTTCGGCAGCGGCCCGAGATGCGATCCGAGGCGCCCCAGGGGCCGCTTGAGACCGGCGGAGAGATCTCCGCCGCCCTCTTCCGCACCATGCTTCTGGCCGCCGGAGAGCGGGTCATCGCCGAGGCCGACGTGCTGTCGGCGCTCGACGGGGCACTGGGCGACGGCGATCACGGCGTGACGATGGAGACGGGCTTTCGTGCCGTGGCGCGGGCGCTCGATGCGCTGCCGCAGGACGCTGCGCCGAACGTGCTTTGCGACGCCGCGGCGCAGGCCTTCCTCGATGCCGTCGGCGCCTCGGCCGGGCCGCTCTATGCCACCGGCCTGCGCCACGCCGGGCGCGCCGTCGCCCATCGCGGCGATCTGGACGCGGCTTCGCTCACCGCCTGGATCCGCGCCATGGCCGAGGGCATCGCCGAGCGCGGCGGCGCCCGTCCCGGCGACAAGACGATGCTCGACGCCTGGGCGCCCGCCGCCGAAGCCGCGGAGGACGCGCTGCGGGACGGGGGCGGCGCCGAGGCTTGCCTCGCCGCCGCGGCACAGGCCGCTCAGGCGGGCCGCGACGCGACCGAGGCGATGTGGGCCAGACGCGGCCGCGCGGCCAAGCTGGGCGACCGCGCCCTCGGCCACATAGACCCCGGCGCCGCCTCCGCCGCGCTGATCCTGGCGGCGATGAGCGCCGCGCAGGGGCGGGACATCTAGCGCGGCACGCGACCAGCTTCGGCACCCCCGGTTCCGAAGTCCCGCCGCCTCCGCGCCTGCATTTGTTCGGTGGTTTCGCTCACTGCCGGTGCTCCCAGGGCGCCGGCCGTTCCCGCTCGCCCTGCCATCTCGGTGCGCCCCTTGCGCCGCTCGTCAGGCAGGCGCGACGTAACGACGACGCGCAGGATTTTGGCCTTGTTTCTCTGGGACCACCTCTCTAGACGGGTCGGCGGAGACGTGGCCGAGTGGTCGAAGGCGCTCCCCTGCTAAGGGAGTAGGCGGGAAACCGTCTCGAGGGTTCGAATCCCTTCGTCTCCGCCACAAGGCCTTTTGCGACGCCCCCTGACCCGGCTGCGTCCGGAGGTCATCCTTTCACCGCTCTTTGATTGCTCGACCGGCGCGCTGGCTCCTGTCGCGCAGGGCAGCCCCTCGCGCGACATCCGTAAGCACGGAAGCCATGGCGCGGCCTGCCCCCGCACAGCCTGCGAGCAGCGTGCGCCTAGAGGCGCAGTGCCATCGGGACGATGAGGAGAAGCGCGAAGATGCGTGCGAAATGGTGCACGGCCACGAAGGCGGGATCGAAGCCGAGGGACAGGCCGATCGCGGCCATGGCCTCCACCCCGCCGGGCGCATAGGCGATCCAGACCTGCGAGAGGGGCAGGCCCGTGACAGCCTGCGCGACGAGCGCGGCGGCGAGCGAGATCACGAGCGAGGTCGCGACCACGCAGACCCCGGCAAGGGCGTAGCGCCTTGCCTGCGCCATGGTCACGCGGCTCATCCGGGCGCCGAGGACGGCCCCCGTCACGGCGAAGGCGCCGGCGATGGCCCAGCCCGGGGCGAGGCCATGGACCAGCCCGGTCGCATGGCCGCTCGCGCTCAGGATCATCCCGGCAAGCAGGCTCGCGGCGGGGATGCCGGCGCGGCCGCCGAGCAGGCCCAGCACCGTCGCGAGGGCGAGGAGCAGGGCGAAGGGGACCAGCGCCATGGCAGGAGCCGCCGTCCCGCCCGCTGTGGCCGATCCGTCGAGCACGACGGCCAGCGGCGGAATGGCGAGGACGAGGAACAGCAGGCGCATCAGCTGCAGGAACATCACCGCGGTCGGATCGCCGCGGCCCTCGCTGGCGATGGCGATGGCATTGGACATCGTGCCCGGAGAGCTGGCGAGGACCGCGGTCTCGCGATCGAGGCCGAACCAGCGGGTCAGCAGGACGCGGCCCGTAAGGATCGTGGCGACGAGCGAGGCCGTCAGGATCACGAGGCTGACGGCCCATGTGCCGAGCTGGCCGAAGAGCCCCTCGTCCACGCCCGAGCCGAGGGAGACGCCGATGGTCGCGAAGGCGACGTCCCGAAGCCGTGTCGGCAGGCCGACGGCGGGGCCCGCCGCGGCGAGGGCGGCGACGGCCAGCGTGCTGCCGATCAGCGCGCCGGCCGGAACGCCGAGGAGGGCGGCCAGAGCCGCCCCCGCAAGGGCCGCGGCCAGCGTGGCCGCGTATCGGGTCAGGTCCCGGGCCATGGGTCAGCCCCTGGGGTCCGCATCGCCTTCCATGGCGCGCGCCCGGCGGGAGAGCCAGATCGGCGCCACCACGACGATCAGCGCGAGGGCGTAGAGCACGATGCTCTTGTAGTCCTGCAGCAGGATGCCCCAGTCCCCGCCCGAGATCGACAGCGCCCGGCGCAGGTTGTTCTCGAACAGGCTGCCAAGCACGAAGCCGAGGATCACCGGCGCGAGGCTGAAGTCCAGCTTGCGCAGGATCCATCCGAAGACGCCCAGGCCGGTGATCAGCAGCAGGTCGAAGGGATTGCCGACGATCGTGTAGATCCCGATGAAGGCGAGGATCGCGATCAGCGGCGTCAGGTAGTGCTGCGGGATCGTCAGCATCCGGGCGAAGAGGCCCACCAGCGGCAGGTTGATGACCAGCAGCGCGACGTTGCCGATGTACATCGAGGCGATCAGGCCCCAGGCCACGTCGGGCCGCTGGGTGAACATCATCGGACCGGGCTGGATGTTGAACATCAGCAGCGCGCCCAGAAGGATCGCCGTGGTGCCCGAGCCGGGGATGCCCAGCGTCAGCATCGGCACCATCGCACCGCCGGCGGCGGCGTTGTTGGCGGCCTCGGGCGCGGCAAGGCCGCGCACGTCGCCGGTGCCGAAGGTCTTCTCGGAGTCCGAGATCCGCTTTTCCGTGCCATAGGCCACGGCCGAGGCGACGGAGGCGCCGGTGCCGGGCAGGATGCCGATGAAGAAGCCGAGGATCGAGGAGCGCACGATGGTCCACTTGCACTTGGCGAGATCGGCCATGCGCACGAAGCTCTTGTCGACGGGCAGGGACTTGAGCTTGCCCGAGACCTGATGCTCGACCAGCGTCAGAAGCTCGGCCATGCCGAAGAGGCCGACGACGACGATCAGGAAGTCGATGCCCGCGAGGATGTCGGGAATCCCGAAGGTGAAGCGCGGCACGCCGGTATTGGCGTCGATGCCGATGGTCGCCAGCATCAGGCCGATCACGGCGCCCAGCAGCGTCTTCACCGTGCTCTTGCCCACGAGCGAGGCGAGCGAGGCGAAGGCGAAGACCATCAGCGCGACGTAGTTCGCGGGCGAGAAGGTGACCGCGAAACTGGCCAGCAGCGGCGCGAAGAGCGACATCAGGATCACCGCGAAGGTGCCGCCGACGAAGGAGGCCACCGCCGAGAGCGAGAGGGCGCGCCCCGCCTCGCCCTTCCGGGCCATGGGGTTGCCGTCGAGCGTGGTCATCACCGCTCCCGCGTCTCCCGGCACGTTCAGCAGGATCGAGGAGATGCGCCCGCCGTATTCGGCGCCGTAGTAGATGCCCGCCAGCAGGATCAGCGCGGATTCGGGGCCGAAGCCCAGCCCGTAGGCGATAGGCAGCAGGATCGCGACGCCGTTGATCGGCCCGAGGCCGGGCAGGGCGCCGATCAGCGTGCCGGCGAAGCAGCCCGCCAGAACGAGGAACAGGTTGAACGGGTCGAGGGCGACACCAAAGCCGGTCGCAAGGCCGGTGAAGACGGCATCCATCAGGAGGCTCCTTCCTGGGCGGTGGCATCCATGATCGCTTCGATCAACTCACCCTCGGGCAGGTTCAGATCGAGCAGCGTCACGCACAGCAGGTAGCCGCCGATACCGGCGGCGAATCCGAAGACGATGGACCGGACAAGGCCCGCCCCGAGCATGGCGCAGAGCGCGGTGCCGAAGAGGATCGTCGCCAGCACGAAGCCCAGCGGCTCGTAAAGCTCGGAATAGGCGCAGAGCATGAGGACCGTGGCGCCCAGGCGGAACCAGGTCTTGCACGCCACGCCCATCTCCGTCGCGTCGGGCCTCCACAGGATCACGAGAAGGCAGGCCATGGCGACCAGCGACAGGATCTGCGGCCAGCTTTCCGGGCCGAGCGGATCGTATTGGAAGGGGGCTTTGATGGCGGTGAATGCGATGACCGCGTAGGCCAGCGTCACGATCAGAAGCACCCCGGCAAAAATGCGATCGACCATGAGCGGTCTCCTCGTATCGATGGGGTGGGACGAAAAAAGGCCCGGCCGCCTCTGCGAAAGAGGGGCCGGGCCAGGCGTGCTATCAGTTGGAGAGCAGGCCGACCTCGGTCGCGATCTCGCGCAGGTTCTGCACGCGCTCCTCGATGGAGGCCTGAAGCTCGTCGCCCGCCATGTTGAGCGGCAGCAGGCCACGCTCGGCCTGAACGGCGGCGAACTCCTCGGTGGCATAGGCCGCCTCGAAGGCATCGACCCAGGCCTGGTAGTCCGCGTCCGAAACCTCGCCGCCCATGTAGAAGCCGCGCAGGATCGTCCATTCGACGTCGTAGCCCTGCTCCATCGCGGTCGGGATCTCGGCGAAGGGCGCCTCGAGACGCTCGGGCGACATCACGCCAAGGATGCGCATCTGGCCGGACTCGAGGTGCGGGACCATCTCGCCGACATCGCCCATGTAGACCTCGATGGAGCCGCCGAGCAGCGCCGCGATGGCATCGCCGCCGCCGTCGAAGGCGACGTAGCGCATGTCCATCGGCGAGGCGTCGGCCTCGCGCAGGAGCAGCGCGCCCTTCATCCAGTCCTGCGAGCCGACAGAGCCGCCGGCGCCCACGACGACCGAAGACGGGTCGGACGAGAAATCGTCCATCAGCTGGCTCAGATCCTCGTACTCGCTGTCGGCGCGCACGACGATGGCGCCGAAATCGGCGCCGGCGGTGCCGACCCAGCGCACGTCGGTCTCGTCGAAGGCGCCGTACTTGCCGGTGACGATGTTCAGAAGCGAGCCGGTCGAGAAGGCGACGATGGCCGAGCCGTCGTCGGTGCGGGTGGTGTTGAACAGGTTATAGGCCACGGCGCCGATGCCGCCGGGCATGAAGGTCACCTGGATCGGCTCGCTCACATGCGGCTCGAGCCCGGTCTGCACCACGCGGCAGGTCAGGTCGAAGCCGCCGCCGGGGTTGGCCGGGGCGACGCATTCGGGAGAGTCGATCTCGCTCTGCGCGAAGGCAGGCATGGCGAAGGCGGTAGCGGCAACGAGGGTGGTCGCGCCGAGACGTGCGAATGACATGGATGTCCTCCCAATATGTCGAGACCGGGTCCTCCACCCGGCTGGCGCCTGTATCACCACGCAGGCTGAGCGGACCCTGACGCGAAACTGACACGACGCTGACACGGCCTTGTCGCGGAATGCCGTCGCTTCCCGGAGAAGGGCGGGGCTGCTAGATCTTGGCCATGCGGATGCTGCTCGTGGAAGACAACGACGACCTGGCGGAGACGATCATCGATCGGCTGCGGGCCGAGGGACATTCCGTTGACCGCGAACGCGACGGCAACGAGGCGAACGAGCTTCTGCGTCACTTCAAGTTCGACATCGTCCTGCTGGACGTGAACCTGCCGGGGCGCAGCGGCTACGAGGTGCTGCGCAGCCTGCGCAACCGCCTCGACGAGACGCCGGTCATCATCCTGACCGCGCGCAGCCAGATCGACGACCGGGTGATCGGCCTCGATGCCGGGGCCGACGACTACATGATCAAGCCCGTCGATTTCCGCGAGTTGTCGGCCCGCTGCCGCGTGCTGGCCCGCCGCCGCGCGGGCAACGCCAGCAATGTCTTCACCGCCGGGCCGCTGGTCTTCGACCGCGCCGCCAAGCAGGCCAAGATCCATGGACGCGACACCGGGATGCGCGCGCGGGAGATCCAGCTGCTGGAGATCATGATCGACAACATGGGCCGGATGCTGACCAAGGAGGATGTCGCCGACAGGCTTTATACCTTCGAGGACGCGCCCAGCCTCAATGCCGTCGAGCAGCTGGTGACGCGGCTCAGGCGCAAGCTCGAGGGCACGCCGCTGGTGATCAAGACGGCGCGCGGCCTGGGCTACATCGCCTATCTGGCCGAAGATGACTGAGGGCGGCGGCCATTCGCTCCAGCGCCGGCTGCTGGTGACGATGGCCACGGGATTCGCGATCCTGCTGCTGCTGATCTCGGCCCTTTTGTGGACCTACGCGCGGGCCGCCGCGAACCGGCCGCAGGACCTGCTTCTGGCGGGCACGGCGCTGTCGATCCTCGAACGCATCTCCGCCGGCCCCGAGGGGGCGACGGTCGATCTGCCGAACTCGGCGATGGAGATCCTGTCGCTCAACCCCATCGACCGGGTGCAGTACCGGGTCTTCCTGCCGGGCGGGCCGACCCTGACCGGTACGGAGGGGCTTCCCGTGCCTCCGGGCCTCGCCCCCTCCGGCGCCCCCGTCTTCTTCGAACAGGCCTTTTCCGGCACGGTCTTCCGCTTCGTGCTGCAGGCGCGGCAGCTCACCACCGCGGAGGGGCGGCAATGGGTGGCGGTGCAGGTCGGCCAGACCGTCGAGGCGCGCGACGCGGAGCAGCGCTCCTTCTTCGTGGCCGGGCTGATCGGGCTGGCGGGGCTGTCTCTCATCGGGCTGGGCTTCGTCTGGGTCGCGATCCGCACCTCTCTGGCGCCGCTGCGGCAGGTGGCTGCCGATCTCGCGCAGCGAGAGCCGGCCGACCTCGGCGCGGTCGGGGGGGCGCCGCCGCGCGAGATCCGGGGCCTGTTCGATGCGATCAACGGCTTCATCGCCCGCCTCAGCCGCAGCCGCGCGCTGACCGAAACCTTCATCGCCGACGTGGCCCACCAGACGCGCACCTCGCTCTCGGCGCTGCAGGGGCACCTGTCGCTGGCCGTCGATGCGGAAACGCCCGAGCAGATGCGCAGCCGGCTGGTCAAGGCGGACCGTCAGGCGACGCGCACGGTGCGGCTGACGAACCAGCTTCTGGCCAATGCCATGGTCATCCACCGCTCCGACAGGTCGAGCCTGCAGCCGCTGGCCCTGAAGCCGCTGGTGCGCGACACCCTTGCCCAGACGCTGCGCGACAGCCGCATGCGGCATATCTCGCTCTCCTTCGTCGACGAGGGGATCGAGCCGGGCGGGGACATTGTCCTCGGCGACGCGGTCTCGATCCGCGAGGCGCTGCGCAACCTGATCGAGAATGCCGTTCGCCACGGCCCGCCAGACAACACGATAACGATCTCGCTCGTCGCATCGAACGAGGCGCTGGTGCTGAGCGTCGAGGACGCCGGTCCCGGCATCGCGGAGGCGGACCTGCCGCGGGCGACCGAGCGGTTCACCTCCCTGTCCCAGAACTCCACCGGCTCGGGCCTCGGGCTGTCGATCGTGAAGGCGGTGACGGATGGCCACGGGGCAGAGCTGCGGCTCGGGCGTTCCCCCTTGGGAGGACTCTGCGTGACACTGATCTTCAAGCGGCTTCTGGCCGTTCTCCTGCTGGCGCTCTGGCCGCTGGTCTCCGGCGGCGGCGCGGCGCGGGCGGAGGCGCTGGTGATCCACAGCGCGACCGATACCGCGGCGATGCGCCCCCTGATCGAGGCCTTCGAGGCCCGCACCCCCGGCGTCGAGGTCGACTACGTAGAATACCAGACCCTCGATCTTTACCGCGCGATGCTGCGGGAGGCAGAGGGGCCGGGGCCGGACCTCGTCATTTCCTCGGCCATGGATCTGCAGGTCGATCTGGTCAATCGCGGTCTCGCCCGGCGCCTCCAGCTGCCGTTCCAGACCGAGTCCCCCTCCTGGGCCGTCTGGCGGTCCGAGCTTTTCGGCTTCACCTTCGAGCCGGCGGTGATCGTCTACGACACCCGCGCGATCTCGCGAGAGGAGCTGCCCGCGTCCCACCGCGATCTCGCGACCTTCGTCCGCGAGAACGAGGACCGCTTCCGCGGCCGCATCGGGACCTACGACATCGCGCAATCCGGCATCGGCTACCTCTTCGCCTCGCAGGACGGCCTTCAGGGTCCGCAGATGCTGCGCCTCTTCGAGGTTCTCGGCCGCGCCGACCTCAAGACCTACTGCTGCACCTCGCAGATGGTCGAGGCGACGGCGCGGGGGGAACTGGCCTTCGCCTTCAATACCATCGGCTCCTACGCGGCGGCGCAGATCGAGGCAGAGCCGCATCTCGGCCTGCATTTCTTCGACGACTACAACCTCGTGATGACGCGGACCGCCTTCGTCCCCGCGGCCGCGCGCCAGCCAGAGGTGGCGGCGCTCTTCATCGCCTTCCTGCTCTCGCGCGAAGGGCAGGGCATCATCGCGGAGCAGACGCCGCTCATTCCCCTCAGCCCGGAGCAGGCGATCCCGCCGCCCATCGGCCCCGAGATGCGGGCCCGCAGCGGAACCTTCCTGCCGATCAGGCTGACACCCGGTCTGCTGACCTACCTAGACGCGCTGAAGCAGCGCGACTTCCTCTCGGCCTGGGAGGCGTCGCTGGGGCGGTGAGCGCCCGGCCTTGGCTATCGCCCTGCGCCGGGCGTCGCCCTACCATCGCGGGTCACATGCACCCGGGCCGGAGACCGCCATGCAGTCGCTCTTTCACCTTGCCATCCATGTCACCGATCTCGACGAGGCGTGCGCCTTCTACGGCGGCGTTCTGGGCTGCCGCGAGGGCCGCTCTGCCGAGACATGGGTCGATTTCGACTTCTTCTCGCACCAGCTCTCGCTGCACCTCGGCACGCCCTTCGCGACGACGCGGACGGGGAAGGTGGGCGATCACATGGTGATGATGCCGCATATCGGCGCCGTCCTGCGGCTGGAGGACTGGCTTGCGCTGGCAGACCGGCTGCAGGAGGCGGGCGTGGCCTTCGACATCCCGCCGGTCGTCCGCTTCGAGGGAGAGCCGGGGGAGCAGCGGACGATGTTCTTCTTCGACCCTTCGGGTAATCCGATCGAGATCAAGGGTTTTCGGGACTTCGACGGCCTCTTCGCCGCCTAGCCGGGCAACCCTTCGATATGCCGCGACCGGCCGCAGGGGGCCGGTCGCGGGTCGTGTCGTCAAGGTCCGGGCACCTACGGCGCCCCGGCGGCTTACTGGCCCAGAACGGCGGCCAGACGGGTGCGCGCATCCTCGTTCAGCCACTGCGACCAGGTGTCGGTGTTGGTCGTCAGGAAGTGCACCGCGGCCTCTTCGGTGGTCGCGTTGTTCTCGTCGCGCCAGGCGAGCAGGGCGCTCATCTCGTCGGTGCCGAAGCTGACGTTGCCGATCATCTCGGCGACCTCGGGGTTCGCTTCGACGAACTCGGTGGTCGCGACGGTATAGACCAGGCTCGGGGGATAGGCGCTGGGCTGCGGGTCGGCGACATTCTCGTCGAGGTTGCCCTCATGCGCCTCGAGATCGACCCCGCCGATATCGACCATGGTCATGTCGAGGCGGCCCATCAGAGCGGTCGGCTCCCAGTAGTAGCCGAACCAGGGCTCCTCGTTCTCGTAGGCGGCGGCCAGCGAGGCGGCCAGCGTCTCGCCGCTGCCGTGATCGAAGACCTCGATCCCGGCCTCTTCAAGGCCGTAGGCGCGCGCGATGTTGCGGTTGATGGTCGAGCAGACCCAGCCGCCCGAGGGGCAGTTGTTGAAGCGGTTGCCGACCAGATCCGGGTTGTCGATGATCCCCTGGATCGTCGTCAGCTCGGGGTGCTCTTCGGCGAGGTAGGTCGGGATCCACCAGGCTTCGATGCCGCCCGGCTCGAGCACCTCGGCGAGATCGGTGATCACGCCGTCGGCCTTCAGCCGGTCGTAGACGGCCCCGGCGGAGTTCACCCAAAGCTCGGTGACGATGTCCGGATCGCCGTTCTCGGACAGCGAGGTCAGGGCCGGGATCGTGTCCGAGGGCACCCGCGTGACCTCGCAGCCGTAGCCGTTCTGCATGAGGAACGACGCGATCTCCGTCGTGATGATGGCGGAGGAGAAGCTCATCTCGGTGATGCTGACTTCACCGCACTCTGCGGCAGCGACGCTGGGCGCAGCGGCCGCCAGGACCGCGACGGAAAGGGCTCGTTTCATCATTGGCAAGGCTCTCTGTTGTTTCAATCGCGACCCTATAGCGCATTGGAACGACAAAGACCAATGCGGCGGGCATGCGCTGCCGCCACGCCCGCCGCAGCCCGGGGGGCTAGAGCGCCGGGCCGGGCCGGATCGGGCTGCCGTCGGTGAAGCGCGAGAAGCGGAAGCGCGACAGATCGTGACCCGGCGGGTCCCCTGCGACGAGGTCCGCCAGCACCCGCCCGAAGCCCGGCCCGATGCCGAAGCCATGCGCCGACATGCCCGTGCCGATGGTCAGCCCCTCCAGCGCCTCGCAGCGCGAGGCGATGGGCACCACGTCGGGCATCGCGTCGATCATCCCGGCCCAGGCCGCGCGCAGCGTGATCGGGCCAAGCTGCGGGAAGAGCGCGGCGAAGTTGCGCTGCATCGCCGCCGCGGCGCGGGCGTTCGGCGCCGGGTTCAGCACGCGCATCCGCTCGAAGGGTGTGACCTCGTCGGGGCCGAAGCGGCGCGGGGTGCGCCAGGCGTCGGGGAACCCGGCGGGGGCCGCAAGGCGAGGCCGCGTGCCGAAGGGATCGGTCCGCCAGGTGGCGAGGTAGGCGCGCATGTGGCGCAGCAGGTCGCGGCCCATGTAGGCCTCGTGAAAGCCCGCGGGGCCTAGCGTGTAGCCGCCGTCCTGCCGGCGGCGAAAGGCGATGCGGGCATCCGTGGCGGCACCGGCGTGGATCTCGGGCAGCGGCCCGGTCGCCGCGACGGTGCCGCGCACGGCCAGCTGCGGGATGCGGATGCCGGCCTGCCGCAGCAGCAGCGAGGACCAGGCGCCGCCGGCCACCAGCACCTGCGGCGCGCGCAGGCGCCCGGCCTCTGTCGCGACGCCGGCGATGCGCCCGGCCTCGACCTCGAGGCCCCGCACCGCGCAGCCCTCGCGGATCAGCACGCCTTCGCGGGCGGCAAGGCGGGCGAGGGCGGGCACGGCCTTCCATGGCTCGCCGCGCATGTCCGAGGGGGTGCGCATCGCGCCCAGCGGCTTGCCCGTCATGCCGGGGATCAGCGCCTCGGTCTCGGCGGCACTCAGCATGGTGGTATCCACGCCCTGCGCCTTGGCATGGGGCAGCCAGTCCTCGAACTCTGCCAGCTCGGCCTGGCTATGGGCGATGTAGGTCGTCCCGCCGGGCGCGAGGCCGATATCCTCGCCGCACTCCGCGGAGAGCTGTTTCCACAGCGCGATCGCCTCGGTCGAGATCGGCAGCTCGTCCGGGTCGCGGCCCTGCTGCCGGATCCAGCCCCAGTTGCGCGAGGATTGCTCGCCCGCGATGCGGCCCTTTTCCAGCAGGGTGACGCGCAGCCCCTTGCGGCGCAGGAAGAGCGCGGCGGTCACGCCGATCACCCCGCCGCCGACCACGACGACATCGCATTCCGCCGGCAGGGCGGCGGCATGCTCGATCGGCTGGGCCTCCGAAATCGGAAAACTCATCACGCGGCTCCCGTTTCTGTGGGCGCTGCGGCCCGCGACAGGATCGCCATGCTCTCGACCGCCTCGAGCAGCACATCGTCCGGCACGGTCAACGCCACCCGGATCAGGCTGCCGCCGCCCTCGCCGAAGGCGCTGCCGGGCATGACGGCGATGCCGTGCTCTTCCAGCAGGCGCCAGGCGAAGGCCTCGCCGTCCATCCCGGTCTGCGCCACGTCGATCATCGTGAACATGCCGCCCGCCGGCATCGCCGAGGACAGCGCCGGGATCGCCTGCACCCGCTCGTGCACCAGCCGCGCACGGCGGCCCAGCGCCTCTCGCAGGAGGGCCGAGGTCGGGTAGGCCCCGCGCAGCGCCGCCTCGGTCATGTCGGCGATGAAGGGCTGGTTGCCGAAGAGCATCACCTCCGAGATGGGCAGCAGCCGGCGCGAAAACGCCGCCGGGCCGATCGACCAGCCGCTGCGGAAGCCGGTGGCGGCATGGCTTTTGGAGATCGAGGAGACGACGACCGTGCGTTCGCGCAGGCGCGCGATCTCGAGGGGGGAGGCAAAGCTGCCCTCGAAGATCAGCGCCTCGTAGACCTCGTCGCAGACGATCCAGAGGTCGTTCTCGATGCAGATGTCGCCCAGCGCCTCGAGCGTCTCGCGGCGCAGCACCGCGCCGGTGGGATTGTGCGGCGTGTTCAGCAGCAAGACGCGGCTGTCCGGGGTGACGGCGGCGCGCAGATCCTCGGGCCGCATCTCGAAGCCGGCCTCGATCCGCAGCGGCACCGGCTGGACGTGGGCGCCGGTGGCCTGCACCACGCCCTCGTAGGTGGCGTAATAGGGATCGCCGATCAGCACGCCGTCGCCGGACCCGGTCAGCGCGGTGAAGACGGCATAAAGGGCCGTCTGCGTGCCGGGAAAACACAGCACGTTGTCCGCCGTGATCTCCGGGTGGCGCGGGCGGTAGCGCTCGACCAGCGCATCGACCAGCCCCGGCTCTCCCTGACCGTTGGAATATCGGGTGCGCCCGGCGCGCAGTGCGGTGATGCAGGTCTCGACCAGCGCGGGATCGGGCGTGATGTCCGGCTCTCCGATGGTCAGGTCGGTGACGGTCTCGCCGGCCTCGGTGCGGGCGCGGGCGGCGTTGTGAACGGCCCATTTGTCGCCGCCAAGGTCGTAAAGACGGTCGGTGATCGCGGCATAGCGCATGGCGGGTCCTTTCTGGGGTCGGTCAGTCCTGCGGCGGCAGGTCGGTCAGGTGGCGCAGCAGGGCGGTGTCGGGCAGCCGCAGCAGCCCCTCGGCGGCGCTGAGGGCGATGCCCGGCAGGCGGTGCGGGTCGTAAAGGCCGTGGTCGAGCGATCCTTCCAGCCAGAGCCCGTCGATCAGCCCGTTCAGGGCGATGGCGAGGCTGCGGCAGGCCTCGGGGCTGCTCGGGCGGCCGTGCTTGACGAGGACTGGGTGGATCAGCCGCGTCAGCACCTCGAGGAACTCGCGGTAGCTGTCGCGGTGGATGACGGAATAGCCCGCCTCCCCGTCGACCCGTCCGATGAAGGTCGCCCAGAGCGACACCTTCCGGGGCGAGAGGTTCGGCTGCATCACGTTGGCCGCGACAAAGCGGGCGAGGGCCGCCTCTGGGCTGTCGCCGCCGGCCCGTGCGGCCTCTGCCGCCTCGGAGGTGAGCTGCGTCATCAGGTGGGCGTAGGCCTGGCGCACCATCTCGTCCATGGAGCCGAAGTGGTGACGGATCAGCCCGGCGGTCACGCCGGCACGCTCGGCGATGCGGCGCGCGCTGGCGCCGCTTGCCCCGGCCTCGCCGATGCAGTCCAGCGTCGCCTCCAGAAGCGCGCGGCGCCGGTCGGCATCCGCGAGGCGCTGAAAGCTCTTGCGCGTCGGCGTGACGGCCTTTGGGCTGTGCAGTTGCTCATTCTGGGGGCGCTGTGCCGGTTTATTGACCATCGCGCTTTTCTCTCCTGGGGCGGACGGGTAGATATTCCCGGCTGATTTGCTTTGTCGGCCTCGTTCTTTATACAGTCGTATAACAGACGAAAAAAAACAAGAGGCGCGCCGCTTGGACGGTGCGACTGCTGCGGGAGAGGCAATGACCGACCAGCCAGCCATCCAGGTGGAGGATCTTCACAAGCGCTTCGGCACCGTCGAGGTGCTCAAGGGGGTCTCCCTGACCGCCCGGCCCGGCGATGTCGTGGCGGTGATCGGCGGCTCCGGCTCCGGCAAGTCGACGATGCTGCGCTGCATCAACCTGCTCGAGACGCCGAGCGCCGGGCGCATCAGCATCAAGGGCGAGGCCTACGAGATGCGCTCCGTCCGCGGCGAGATGGAGCCCGCGAACCGCAAGCAGGTGCAGCGCATCCGCGCGCACCTCGGCATGGTGTTCCAGTCCTTCAACCTCTGGCCGCACCGCACCGTTCTGGGCAACGTGACAGAGGTGCCGATCCACGTCCTGGGCGTGAAGCGCGCCGAGGCCGAGGCCCGCGCCATCGCCGTGCTCGAGCGTGTGGGCCTTGGCGACAAGCGCGACGCCTGGCCGGCGCAGCTGTCTGGCGGGCAGCAGCAGCGCTGCGCCATCGCCCGCGTCCTCGCGGTGGAGCCGACCGCGATGCTTTTCGACGAGCCAACCTCCGCCCTCGATCCCGAGCTGGTGAACGAGGTGCTCTCGGTGATCCGCGACCTCGCCAGCGAGAAGCGGACGATGATCCTCGTGACCCACGAGATGGCCTTCGCCCGCGACGTCGCAACCCACGTGATCTTCCTGCGCGACGGCCGGATCGAGGAGGAGGGCCCGCCCGAGCAGATCTTCGGCGCCCCCCGCTCGCCCCACCTGCAACAGTTCATCCGCTCGGTCGCCTGACGGCTTTTGCCGCCCGGCGCCCCTGCGACCGCATCCCTCACCACGGAGAAGGAGACTTCATGATCAAGACCCTCGCCCTCTCGCTGACCGCCGCCGCCGCGCTGGCCGGTCCCGCCATGGCCCAGACCTACAACGTCGGCATCTCGGCTGAGCCCTATCCGCCCTTCTACGCCCCCGATGCCTCGGGCGCCTGGAGCGGCTGGGAGATCGACTTCATGAACGCGGTCTGCGACCGGATCGGCGCCGAATGCGTCGTCACCCCCGTCGCCTGGGAGGGGATCATCCCGGCCCTGAACACCGGCAAGATCGACATGATCATCGGCTCCATGGGCATCACGCCCGAGCGGGCCGAGCAGATCGCCTTCTCGGACAAGTACTACGACACCCCCACCGGCGTCGTCGCGCTGGCCTCGACCGACGTGCAGCCGACGCCCGAGGGCGTCACGGGCGCCTATCTCGGCGCGCAGTCCGGCTCCATCCAGGAGAACTACGTCGCGCAGTACTTCGCCGAGACGGCCGCCGACGTGCGCATCTACCAGACCCTTGACGAAGAGCTTCAGGATCTGGCCGCCGGGCGCATCGACGCCGTCGTCGGCGACACGCTGGCGATGCAGCCCTTCATCGACAGCGAGGCCGGTCAGGCCTGCTGCGAGTATCGCGGCGCGGTCGAGAACGACCCCGACGTGCTGGGCCGCGGCGTCGGCATCGGCCTGCGCAAGGACGACACCGAGCTTCTCGAGACGGTGAACGCCGCCATCGCCGAGATCCGCTCCGACGGGACCTACGAAGAGATCAGCGCGCCCTACTTCGGCGACCTCGACATCTACGGCGAATGATCCGTCTGCCGGGCCCCCTGACCGGGGCCCGGCCCTTCGTCCCACGGCAATGAGGTTTCGATGCTCGACGGCATAGATTTCAGCCTGCTCGCCCTCGACTCCCCGGGCTGGGGCGGCGCGCTTCTGGAGGGGTTCCTCGTCTCGATCCAGCTTGCCGCGGGCGGCTACCTGCTGGGGCTGGCCATCGGGATTTGCGGCGCGGTCGCCAAGCTTTACGGCGGGCGGGTGACGCGCGACCTAGCCGAGATCTACACCATCGTTATCCGCGCCGTCCCCGAACTGGTGCTGATGCTGCTGTTCTACTACGTCGGCACCGACCTCGCGAACCGGGCGATGCAGGCGATGGGCTATTCCGGCTTCGACATCGACGGGCTGACCGCGGGCATCCTGGTGATCGGCCTCGTTCAAGGCGGCTACGCGACCGAGGTGATCCGCGGCGCGATCCGCGCCGTGCCGCATGGCCAGATCGAGGCGGCGCAGGCCTTCGGCATGGCGCCGCTCAAGGTGCTGCGCCGCGTGACGCTGCCGGCGGCGACGCCGCATGCGATCCCGGGCATGGCGAACCTGTGGATGATCGCGACCAAGGACACCGCCCTCCTCGCTGTCATCGGCTTTTCGGAGCTGACGCTGGTGACGCGGCAGGCGGCCTCGGCCACGCGGGCCTATTTCCTGTTCTTCCTCGCCGCCGGCGCGCTTTACCTGCTGCTGACGCTGGTCTCGAACCTCGGGCTGCGCCTGTTCGAGAAACGGGCCCGGCGCGGCCTCGCGGAGGTGCGCTGATCATGCCCGATATCGACATCCCCGCACGGCCCACCCCCGCCTCGCCCGCCCGCATCCTTGCCCGCGGTGTCCGCGGCCTGATGATGCCGCACCGCATCGCCATGGCGCTTGTCGCCCTTGCCGGTCTCGTCGCGATGGTCCTGATGATGGACTGGAGCTGGCTGCCGGCCTACCTGCCGCGGCTCTGGGCCGGGCTGGGCATGACGCTGGCGATGCTGGGCGCCAGCGTCGTCTTCGGCTTCCTGATCGCGCTGCCTCTGGGGGTGGCGCAGGTCATCGGCCCGCGCCCCCTGCGCTGGCTGGCGCTGGGCTTCTGCACGGTGATCCGCGGCACGCCGCTGCTGCTTCAGCTCTGGCTGATCTACTTCGGCCTCGGGTCCCTCTTCGCGCAGTTCCCCGAACTGCGGGAGACATGGCTCTGGCCCTACCTGCGGCAGGCCTGGCCCTATGGCCTCTTCGCGCTCACGATCTCCTTCGCCGCTTACCAGGGCGAGGTGATGCGCGGCGCCTTCGCGGGCGTCCCCTATGGCGAGCTCGAGGCCGCGCGTGCCTTCGGCATGTCGCGCGGCAAGGTCTTCCGCCGGGTCTGGTTCCCGCGCGCGCTGTACCGGGCGCTGCCGACGCTGTCGGGCGAGATTATCCTGCAACTGAAGTCGACGCCGCTGCTCGCGACGATCACGGTGACCGACCTTTACGCCGTCATCACCCGGGTCCGGCAGGCGACCTTCCTGACCTACGAGCCGCTGCTCTTCCTCGTCGCGGTCTACCTGTGCCTGAGCGCGGTGCTGATCGGCGTCCTGCGCTGGATGGAGACGCGGGTTCCGCAGCACGGCTGAAACTCGGGGCCGCCGGATGCTCCGGCGGCCCCGGGACCGGATCAGGCTCTGTAGTCCGGGTGCAGGTCCTCGAGCAGGCGCAGATGCGCGGCCCATTCCAGCGCCACGTCGTCATCCTCGCCCATGCTGCCCTTGTACTGGTCGGCGACGTGCCGGGCGAGGTCCTCGGGCACCTGTCGCAGCGGCTGTCCCATCGAGAGGGTCGCGACCTGAATCTCGCAGGCCCGCTCGAGGTAGAACATCGTGTTGAACATCGCCGCCGCCGTCGGCCCGGTGGCCAGCAGCCCGTGGTTGCGCAGCACCAGTGCCGGGTTGCCGCCGAGGCTGGCGACCAGCCGGTCCCGCTCGCTCAGGTCGAGGGCGATGCCCTCGTAGTCGTGGTAGGAGATCTGGCCGTAGAACTGCAGCGCGATCTGGTTGAGCGGCAGCAGCCCCTCCTCCAGCGTCGAGACGGCGACGCCGGCCCGCGAATGGGTGTGCATGATCCAGGCTGCCTCGTGGCTGGCGCGGTGGATCGCCGAATGGATGGTGAAACCGGCGGGGTTCACGCCATGCGGGCTGTCCTCGACCTTGTTGCCGTCCACGTCGATCTTGACCAGCGAGGAGGCGGTGATCTCTTCCCAGCGCAGGCCGTAGGGGTTGATCAGGAAATGCCCCTCCTCGCCCGGCACTCGGGCGGTGATATGGGTATAGATCAGGTCGGTCAGCCGGAAATGCGCGGCCAGCCGGTAGCAGGCTGCAAGGTCTTCGCGCGTTTTGCGTTCCGCATCGCTCATCGGCATGGGGTCTCTCCTTCTTTTTGGGTCAGTAGCCGCGGGCGGGGTCCACGGCATAGGTCAGGGGGGTGCCGTCGCGCAGCGCGCGGGCGGTCTCGATCGCCTGCGCCACGACGATCTCGGGGATCGAGTCGCTGGCCACATGCGGCGTGATGCGCAGCCGGTCGTCTTGCCAGAAGGGGTGATCCTTCGGAAGCGGCTCCTCGCGGAAGACGTCGAGCGTCGCGCCGGCCAGCTGCCCGCCGTCCAGCGCCGCGGTCAGGTCGGCCTCGACGAGGTGCTCGCCCCGGCCGATCTGGATCAGCCGCGCGCCGGGCGCGAGGCGGGCGAAGAGACCCGCGTTCAGCACGTCCCGCGTGGCCTCGGTCAGCGGCAGCACGTTGATCAGGTAATCGGCGCCCTCGGCCGCCTCGGCGATGCCCGCATCGCCGGCGCAGTAGGTGACGCCCTCCATCGGCTCGTCCGGGATGCTGCGGCAGGCGATCCGCACGTCGAAGCCGAGCGCGGCGCAGCCGCGCGCGACGGCCCGGCCCATCGTCCCGTTGCCAAGGACCGCGACGGTCGCGGCCTCGGGGGCGCGCATCGGCTCTGGCCGCCATTCGGCGCGGCGGGCGCAATCGGCCATGCGGCCGAAGCCGCGCTCGTCATGCAGCACCTCGTGCACCGCGAAGCCCGCCATCAGGTCGGCCTGATGCGGATCGCGCACGCGGGCCACCCGCATGCCATCGCGCAGGCCGGGGTGGGCCAGCAGCGCATCGACGCCGGCGCCGATGGACATGGCGACCTTGAGGTTCGGGTAGGGATCGAAGGCCGCCGCGCCGGGCAGCCAGCACAGCGCGAAGGAGATCGCCTCGGGGTCCGTCACCTCTTCGGGGCGCAGCACCGTGATGTCGGGCGCCTGCGCGCGCAGCAGATCGCCGTAAAGGCCGTCGAGGTCGAGAGTCTCGCTAAGGTAGACCCCGGTGATCGTAGAGTGGTCCATGCAGGCTCCATCCGATGCGTCTTCACAGTAGTTGTACGAGTGTATAACAAATGCACAGCCGATTGCACGACACCAAAGGTGACAGCCGATGACCGACGATTCGTCCCGCATGCCCGCTGCCAACGACCCCTCGCGGGTGATCGAGCAGGTGATCGAGGCCGCGACGCCGCGGCTGGTCGCCCTGCGCCGCGACCTGCATGCCCACCCCGAGACCGGCTTCGACACGCATCGTACCGCCGGGGTCGTCGCGCAGGGCCTCGAGGCGCTGGGCCTTTCGGTGCAGTCCGGCGTGGGGCGAACCGGCGTCGTCGCCGAGATCGAGGGCGGCGCGCCGGGTCCCTGCCTGATCCTGCGGGCCGACATGGACGCGCTGCCGATCGAGGAGCGGACCGGGCTGGACTATGCCTCGACCACGCCGGGGCAGATGCATGCCTGCGGCCACGACATCCACACATCGGCCCTTCTCGGCGCGGCCGAGGCCCTCGTTCGTATCGCGCCGCATCTGGCGGGGCGGGTGCGCCTCGTCTTCCAGCCCGCCGAGGAGACGCTGGACAGCGGGGCCGCCGCGATGATCGCCGATGGCGTGGCGCAGGGCGCGGACATGGCCGTGTCGTTCCACAACCAGCCGGACCTCGCGGCCGGAGAGCTGCGGCTGGTCCGTGGATCGGGCACCGCCTCGAGCGATGAGTTCAGCGTGACCGTCACCGGCAAGTCGGGGCATGCCGCCCGGCCTGACCAGGCCGCCGACCCGATCGTCGGCGCCGCCTACATGATCACGCAGCTTCAGACGATCGTCTCGCGCCGGATGAGGCCGGCCGATCCGCTGGTGCTGACCGTCGGGCAGATCTCTGGCGGTTTCACCGAGAACATCATCCCCGATACCTGCAGCTTCATCGGCACTGTCCGCTGCCGCACGGCGGCGACGCGCGACATGGCCGAGGCGGCCTTCCGCGAGATCTGCGGCAGCGTTGCGCGGGCACAGGGCCTCGAGGCGCAGGTGAGCTACGTGCGGGGCGTGCCGCCGCTGGTGAACGATGGGGGGCTGCTGGCGCAGGCCGAGCGCAGCTTTGCCGCTCAGTTCAGCGCCCCGCCGCATATCGTGCCGGGCGAGGACTTCGGGTCCGAGGATTTCGCCTGGTTCTCCGAAATCCTGCCGACCCTGCAGTTCCACGTCGGCTCGGGCCAGCCGGGCCGAGACGACCGCCTGCACAATTCAGACTACCAGCCGGACGAGAGATCGATCCCCACCGGCGCCACGGCCATGGCCCGGCTTGCGCTTGACCTTCTCGCCCCGGACCGCGATGACCGCGCGCCAAGCCAAACGGAGGCATCATGACCCGCATCACCCTTCTCGACGGCGGCATGAGCCGCGAGCTGCAGCGCTGCGGCGCGGTGCTGCGCCAGCCCGAATGGTCCGCGCTCGCGCTGATCGAGGCGCCCGAGGCGGTCGACGCCGCGCATCGCGCCTTCCTCGAAGCCGGGGCGCAGGTGATCACCACCAACAGCTACGCCGTCGTGCCCTTCCACCTGGGCGAGGCGCGCTTCGCCGCCGAGGGGCAGGCCCTTGCCGCCCGCGCCGCGCAGCTGGCCAAGGCCGCCGCGGCCGATCATCCCGGCGCCCGCGTCGCCGGCTGCCTGCCGCCGGTCTGCGGCTCCTACCAGCCGGAGAACTTCTCGCGGGAGGTCGCCGCACCGATCCTCCAGACGCTGGTGAGCTCCATGGCAGCGGACGTCGACCTCTGGCTGGGCGAGACGCTCAGCTCGCTGGACGAGGCGCGCACCATCGCCGAGGCGACCGCCGGCACCGGCAAGCCGCTGTGGCTGTCCTTCACGCTCAAGGACGGCGTGGGCGCCGAGAACCGCGCCCCCGTCCTGCGCTCGGGCGAAAGCGTGGAAGAGGCCGCGGTGCTGGCCCGCGAGCTTGGCGTCGAGGGCCTGCTCTTCAACTGCTCCATGCCCGAGGTGATGGAGCCCGCGATCCTCGCGGCCCGGGCGGCGCTGGGCGATGCGCCCGTGCCGATCGGCGTCTATGCCAATGCCCTCGTCTCGCAGGACGAGGACGGGGCGGCGAACGAGGTGCTATCCAAGGTGCGGGACGATCTGACGCCGACCGGCTACCTCGACTGGGCGGATCGCTGGGTCGCGGCGGGGGCAAGCCTGATCGGCGGATGCTGCGGCATTAACTCGCCGCATATCGCCGAGCTGTCCGCCCACTTCGCGCCCGCCTCCTGAGGGGGCGCGCCACGGGGCGCCTTCCGGGGCGTCTCGGGGCGCTCCTTTGAATCCTGCCCTGTCGCTCTATCATGCCATTGATGGAGCATCGCCGCGCAGACCCGCTATCCTGCCGTCCCGCCCCTGCGGCCTGTCTGCGCCGCGGTGGGCGCCGGGCCGCGGTGTGGGCGGCATGAGGGCGCTGCCGACCGCACGCGCGGGGCAGGGGGCGGCGCACCGGTTGATCGGCCTCGGCCTGTGCCTCGCCATCCCGACGCTCGTGCTGGCCTGGACGATCTCCCCCGCCGGGATGCCGGCTTCCCTTGCGGTGCTGGCCCTCGGGCTGGGGCTGGCGGTTCCCGGCCTCGCGCGGGGCCACCGCCACGAGAGGCTCGGCGGGGCCAATGCGGTCACGACGCTGCGCCTCGCGCTGGTCGCCGCCATCGCCGCGAGCGCTTTTGTCCCCGCGCCGCAAACCGGATGGGCGGGCTGGGCGCCCACGGCGCTCGCCGCGCTGGCCCTCTCTCTCGATGCGGTCGACGGCTGGCTGGCGCGGCGGCAGGGCCTGAGCTCGGCCTTCGGGGCGCGCTACGACATGGAGGTCGACTCCGCCCTCGCGGCGATCCTCGCGATGGTGCTCCTGCTGCGCGGCGTGGCGGGGGCCGAGCTTCTGGTGCTGGGCGGGGCGCGCTATGCCTTCGTCGCCGCCGCCTGGCGCTGGCCCTGGCTCGGCCAGCCGCTGCCCGAGAGCCTGCGCCGCAAGACCGTCTGCGTCGTGCAGATCGCCGCGCTGCTGGCCCTTGCCGCGCCGGTCTTTCCGGCAGGCCTCGCGGGCCTCGTCGCGCCCGTGGCGGCGCTGCTGGTGGCCTGGTCCTTTGGCGTCGATATCCGCTGGCTGGCGCGCCGCGCATGAGGGCCGCGATCAAGCCCCTTGTCGCCCTCGTGCTTCTGGTGCTGCTGCTCGTCGCCTTCGGCAGCGCCGATGTCGGGGCGCGGCTCGCCGCCGCCGAGCCGGTCTGGATCGGGGTCGCGGTCGCCGCGCTTCTGGCCCAGACGGTGCTGATGGCCCTGCGCTGGCGCCTTGTGGCGGGATCGCTGGGGATCGCCTTCTCGGCCCGGTGGGCGCTGGCCGAATACCTCGTCGCGCAGCTCGTGAACCTGACGGTGCCGGGCGGCGTGGTGGGGGACGGCGCCCGCGCGGTGCGGTCCCGCGCGGGCGAGGAGGGGCTGAAGCGTGCGGCCCAGGCGGTGGTGCTTGAGCGGGCGGCCGGGCAGCTTGGCCTCCTCGCCGTCGGCCTCGCTGGGCTGGGCTGGGCCGCGCTTGCGCCCGGCGCGCTCGACTGGCCGCCGGGGCTGGTGCGCGGCCTCGCGCTTGCGGGGCTTGCCGGGGCGGGCGGTGCGGCGCTGGCGGTGCTGCTGCTGCGGGGCGGGCGGATCGCGGCGCTGATCGCGCGCTGCCTGCCGGACGCGCGGCTGCGCGCGGCCCATGCCGGCCTGTCGATCGTCGCGGCGCTTCTGAACGTCATCGCCTTCGCGGCCTGCGCCCGCGCCGTGGGCGTGCCGCTCTCGCCGCTGGCGGCGCTGGTGCTGGTGCCGCTGATCCTGACCGCCATGGTCATCCCCCTCGGCATCGCCGGCTGGGGCTGGCGCGAGGGGGCGGCGGCGGCGCTGTTTCCCGTGGCCGGGGCAAGCGCGAGCGCCGGCATCGCCGCGGGCATCACCTTCGGCATCGCGATGATGATCGCCGCCGCGCCGGGCCTGCCGCTGCTGCTGCGGCAGGCGCCGCCGCCCCGGCGGCGCGCGGACGGCCGGAGGCCGGGGTGACGGGCCGGGGCGTCCGCCGGGCGGCGCTGCTGGCGCTGGGCGTGATGCTGCTGCACCTCGTCATCGTCATGCCCTCCCACCCCGCCGGCCTGACGCTCGGGCGGTTCCTGCGCCCGACATGGGAGCTGCCGGTGGTGCTGCTGGCGCTGGCCCTCGCGCCGGGGCGCTGGCTGCGGGCGCTGGCGGTGGCGCTGGCCCTCGCGCTGGTCCTGCTGCGGGTGTCCAACCTCGGCACCTATGCGGCCTTCAGTCGGCCGTTCAATCCGCTTCTCGACATGCACCTGCTGGTCTCTGGCTGGGCGCTTCTGGCCTCGAGCGTTGGGCGGGGCGAGGCGCTGGCCGCCATCGGCGCGACCCTGCTGGCGCTGGCGGCCCTCGGCGCGCTTCTCTGGGCCTGCCTCGCGCCGTTGCGGCGGCTCGGGCCGGGCGGGCGCGGCGGGGTGCTGGCGATGCCCGCCCTCGCGCTGGCGGCTGCGGCGATCCTGCCGGGCTGGCGCCCCTTCGCCGCTACGCCCGTGGTCCTGTCCCAGATCGAGGGCATGACCCGCGGCGTCGCCGACCTCGAGGCCTTTACCGAGGCTTTGCGGGAGGAGCCGGTCCCGGCGCCCCGCTTCGCCGCGCTGGGCGAGCGCGACGTGATCCTCGCCTTCGTGGAATCCTACGGCCGGTCCTGGCTGGACGATCCGGACTTCGCCCGGACCTCCATCCCGCGGCTTGAGGCGGTAGAGAATGGGCTGGCCGGGGCCGGCTGGCACGTCAGCAGCGCATGGATGGCGGCGCCGACGCGGGGCGGGCAAAGCTGGCTGAGCCATGGCACGCTGCTTTCCGGTCTCTGGGTGGACAGCCAGATCCGCTACGACCGGCTGATGACCTCGGACCGCGCCTCGCTGAACAGGCTCTTCGGCCGCGCGGGCTGGCGCACGGGGGCGGCGATGCCGGCCATCACCCTCGACTGGCCCGAGGCGGGCTGGTTCGGCTACGACACCACGCTCGATGCCGCGGGGCTGGGCTATCGCGGGCAGCCCTTCGACTGGGTGACGATGCCCGACCAGTACACCTGGACCGCGATGGACCGGCTCCTGCGCGCGCCGGGGCCGGACATGGTGGAGATGGCGCTGCTGACCTCGCACGCGCCCTGGACGCCGCTGCCGCGCCTCGTCCCCTGGGAGGCGATCGGCGAGGGGCGCATCTTCGACGGCACGCAGCGCGACGGCGGCACCCCGCGCGAGGTCTGGTCCGACCCCGAGACGATCCGCGCGCAGTATTCCGCATCGCTCGACTACGCGCTCGAGGTGGCCGGGCAATACATCGCCCGGCAGGATGAGGACGCGCTCTTCATCCTGCTGGGCGATCACCAGCCCGCGCCGCTGCTGACCGGGCAGGGCGCGCCGCCAGACGTCCCGGTCCACATCATCACGCGGGACGCGTCCCTGCTGACCCGCTTGACGGGCGGATATTTCCGGCCCGGTATGATCCCCGAGGCCGCGTCCCCCGTACTTCCCATGCAGGCGTTCCGCGCGATGATGACGAGCGTTTTCGAGATCCCGACAGGAGAGAGCCGATGAAACCGACCCTTCTCATGGCCGCGCTGGCCGCCGCCCCCGCCCTTGTGCCCCTGCCCGCGGCGGCGCAGGATCTGGTCACGCGCAACCGCGTCGGGCTGGCGGATGCGCCCAATACGCTGACCTTCCGGCTGACGGCCTACGACCTCTATTCCTCGGACCCGGCAACCAGCGAGGCTTTCGAGGATCTCTTCTCGGACTTCATCGAGGCGCGGCCTGACTGGAAGATCGAGACCCAGCTTCAGACCGGCAACATCGGGCAGGAGCAGGCGCGCCTGCTGCAGCAGACGCAGGCCGGGCGCGGCCCCGATTGCGCGATGATCGATTCCAGCCGGCTCGCCCTCTTCAAGGACACGGGCGTGCTGCAGCCGATGGACATGGTCTTTTCCGAAGACGACGTCGCCGATCTCTTTCCCTACGTGCGCGAGGCGGTGACGAACGAGGCGGGCGAGGTGCTGGCCTGGTGGTGGTTCACCGACCTGCGCGTCCTCTACCGCGACACCTCCGTCGTGCCCGAGGCGCCGCAGACCTGGGCGGAGGCGCAGGAGGCCGGGCTTGCGGCGGTCGAGGCCGGGCGCGAGGGGCTGCTCTTCAACGGCGGCCGCTGGGAGGGGACCGCCTTCGACTGGCTCGCGAATTTCTGGGCGCAGGGCGGGGAGCTTGTGGACGCCGACGGCGCGCCGGTCTTCGCCGAGGGCGAGAACCGCGAAAAGATGCTCGCGGCCATCGCCTACTACCAGAATCTGGTCGAAAGCGGCGCCTCGCCCCGGCGGGTGACGGCGATCGACGATTACGACGCCTTCACCGCCGCCGCTGCCGCCGGCACGGCCTCCATGTTCGTCGGCGGCAATTGGCAGTACGGCCAGCTGCGCGCCACGCTGCCCGAAGAGCAGTTCGCCAATTGGGCGGTCTCGGAGCTGCCCGGCCCGGCGCCCGATCAGCGCGCCACCGGCACCGGCGGCTGGACCATCGCCGCCCTCTCCGAGGATGAGGAAAAGCGCAGGCTTTGCGGTGAGATCGTCAAGGAGATCTACGCCGGTCCCGGCAATGCGGCGCAGGGGCTGCTGCCCACCTCTGCCGCGATCTATGACCAGTACGACGCCTACGACGGCGCCGAATACGACCTCTTCGCCGAGGCGCTGGAGAACGGCGTGGCCCGGCCCGGGGCGGCGATCTACCCCGAGATCTCGAACCAGATCCAGATCATGCTGGGCAATGTCCTCTCGGGCACCGCCGAGCCCGAAGAGGCGCTCGATGCCGCCGCCGCGGCGGTTCAGGCCGCCTACGACCGCCAGTGAGGCCCGCGCCCGACCGCGGGCCGGGGGCCGCGCATCCCGCGCCCTGGCTCCTGCCCGCGGTCCTCGTGCTGGCCGCCTTCTACGCCGTGCCGGTGCTCGACGTGGCGCGGCTGGCGGTCAGCGACGCGACGCTGGTGCGCCCAGCCTCGGGCTTTTCCACACAGGCGCTGCGCGCGATCCTGACCGACCCGGCGCTGCCGCAGGTCCTTGGCACGACGCTGCTTTTCGTCGCGGTGAACGTGGTGGCGTTGCAACTTCTGGGCCTGCTGATCGCCCTGACCATCGCCCGCGGAGAGCGGCGGGGCCTGCATGGCATGGCGGCCTTCCGGACGCTGGTGCTGGCGGCCTGGGTGGTGCCGGGCATCGCCAACGGGCTGATCTGGTCGATGCTCTTCGACGAGGCGCCCTACGGAACACTCAACAGCCTGCTGGCCTATGTCGGCGCCGGGCCGGTGGCCTGGCTGTCGGACCCGCGCATGGCGCTGGTCTCTGCCGTGATCGCCAACCTCTGGCAGGGCACGGCCTTTTCGATGATCGTCTTCTACGCGGCGCGGCGGGGGATCGACCCGACCCTTTACGAGGTGGCCGCGCTGGACGGCGCCGGGCCATGGCGCGTCTTCACCGCGATCACGCTTCCGCTCCTGCGCCGGGCCATCGCGGTGAACACGGTGCTCGTGTCGGTGCAGACGCTCAACACCTTTGATTCCATCCTCGCGCTGACCGGGGGTGGGCCGGGCCGCGCGACGGAGGTGCTGTCGCTCTTCACCTTCAACACGGTGTTCTACAACCTCGACCTTGCCGGCGGGGCGGTGCTGGCGCTGCTGCTTTTCGTGATCGGCATGGGGATGACGCTGGCGGTCCTCGCGGCTGGCGGGCGGGGCGAGGCATGAGCCGCGCGCGCCTTGGCGATCTGGCTAGCTACCTGCTGCTGGGGGTGCTGGCAGTCTTCTTCGCCGTGCCCTTCGCCTGGCTGGTCAGCCTCGCGATCCGCACCCCGGCCGAGGTTTACCGCGGCGCCGCCCGCTTCATCCCCGAGGCGCCGACGCTGGACAATTTCCGCACGATCCTCTCGGACCCGGCCTTCCTGATCTACCTCTGGAACGGGCTGAAGCTCTCGACCGCGGGGGCGGCGCTGGCCGTCGCTCTGGCGATCCCTGCCGCCTACGCCTGTTCCCGCATCGACTTCCGCGGCAAGGCGGCGGTGCTGCTGGGCCTGCTCGCGGTACAGATGATCTCGCCGCTGGTGCTGCTGGTGCCGCTTTACCGCTGGATGTCGGCGCTGGGCCTGCTGAACCGCGACCTCTCGGTGATCGCGGTCTACGGCGCGCTGGGGATGCCGCTGGCCGTCTGGCTGCTGAAGATCGCCTTCGACGCCATCCCGAAGGAGCTGGAGGAGGCCGCGAGCATGGACGGCGCCTCGCGCCCCCGGACGCTGGCGCTGATCACGCTGCCGCTGGCGCGGTCGGGCATCGCCTCGGCCTTCATCCTTGCGATGGTGATGAACTGGTCGCAGTTCCTGATCCCCTTCATCCTGCTTGAGCGGGACGCCGACTGGCCGATCTCGGTCGCGATCTTCAACTTCGCCGGCTCGATCAGCGCCTCGACCACGCAGCTCCTGGCGGCGGCCTGCCTGATCGCGGTCCTCCCCGCCGTCGCGGTCTTCGTGGCGCTGCAGCGGATGATCGTCACGGCGCTGATCGCGGGGGCGGTGAAGGGGTAGGGGGGGCGTTGGCCGCTCGGGCGATTGGCGTAGAGATCGGATTTTCGGGCAAAGCGCCTTTTCGCTGCGTTTGCGCCAATGTCGGCTATCCTTTTTTTGGGTCCTTCCGATATAGTTCGTCTAGGAATGGGGCCTTGCCTGCTAGGTATTCAGCAATGCCGGTACTGTTTTCTTTCTCAAGGCGTAGTTTGAGTTCTGCATATGCCCGGCTATCACCAGAATTGCTACGCAAATGGTCGCGTATCCCAAGCATTCTAGTAATCTGTGAATGGCCCGAAACGCAGACGTGAAGCTTGTGGGTTCTTATCCCACCAACATCGCGTTTGAAGAAATGATGGCCCTCCATCAGGTCGTTACCGCGCCTATAGCCCAGGCCAGTCAGCTCAGCCTGCCAATTATCCAAACTGCAGGCGTTGGAAACCACCACTAGAATATCGATTTCAGGTTTAGCAGCCAAACCCTCAACCGCAGTGCTGCCGACATGATGGATGTTGATACACGCATCGCCAAATACCGACCGCAACCGTCCTGCCTCTTCCGAAAAGAGACGTGGCCAACTCTGGTCATAATCAGTAATTTAGCTCGTAAGCTTCATTCTGCGCTTCTAGTCTAAAGCCGCCATTCGCTACAACGCAAAAAGATGTATGTCTGGGCTCAGATTCAACCTTCCCCACGCACTGCCTGAACGGCAGCATCAGCCCACTGGCGAGAACGGCCGGCCCCGAGGGTCAGACGTGGCACCTCCCCCCCCCAGGCGCTCACCGCGACAACCGCCGCTCCCCCGCCTCGATGCGAGTGAACAGCAGATTCTCGCGCGGGGGCAGGGGGCAGAGGGCGTGGGGGGTGAAGGCGGAGGGCGGGTTGATGGCGCGGTTGAAGTCGATGACGACGCTGCCGTCCGTCACCTCCTCGCCGAAGACGAAGCGCATCGGGGCATAGGTGTCGTCCTTCGAGGTCAGGTCGCGGAACACGAACTGCGGCCTTTCCGCGGTGCCATGGGTCGCCAGCAGCGCGAGGCTTTCGCCCTGCAGCTCCAACCGCGCGACATGGGTCGCCTGAACCCGTATCGGCAGGCCCACGACGGTGTCCTGCGTCAGGGCCAGGGCCTGCGGCAGCGCCTCCCAGCTTGCGGTGATGCGCAGCGCGGGGTCGAGCGGGAAGTGGGGGATCGGGGCCAGCGCCTCGGCGGCGGCCGAGTGCCTGTCGCGCACGCGCAGGGCGCGCCAGTCGTTCAGCGCCGCGATCTCCAGCGCGAAGCGGCCCGCCTGCCATGAGGTCCGGCCCGAGGCGCGGTCGATCGGGATCTCCGCCCCCTCTGCCGAAAGGAAGCTGCCGCTGTCGGGCGTCTCCAGCACCAGCCGGCCCAGCAGCTCCGGCCCCTCGGGCAGGCGGATGTCGCTGCCCGGCGCGCTGCCGATGGTCCAGGTGCCGGGCGTGACCCACCAGCGGCCCAGCAGGTTCAGCCAGCCGGTCTCGGCGGTCAGCTTCTCCATGCGGGCCTCGCGCCAGTCTGCGTGGGCCTGTCGAAAGGTCTCGGCTGCGGGCATGGCGTCGTCTCCTGTCAGGGTCTCCGGCACCCGGGGGGATACTGGAGAGCGGGCCCTGCGTACAGCCGTGCGGCGGCCCGCACAGGCTGCCGGGAGGGGGCGAGGCAAAACGCCCCAGGCGGCACCCCGCGCCTTCCCAGCGCGCGGCGGGCAGGATAGGACTGCGGTCAGGATGAGGGCCGGGATGCATATCCGCCGCGGGCGTCAGGGCGCCGGTGGGCAAGATGCGGGGCGGGCGCTGGCCTGGCTCCTGCTGCTTCCGTTCCTTCTGCTGTCGCTGCTGCCCCTTGGGACCATGGCGACGGCAGGGCCGAACGGCCCCTCCATCGTCCTGTGCACCGGCGAGGGACCGCTGGAGGTTGTGCAGGCGCCCGATGGCAGCCTGAGGCCGGCGCCGCCGCATCGGCACGAAAGCCACCCCTGCGCCTGGGCCGTGCATGCCCAGGCGGCGGATCAGCCCGCGCCGGTCCAGCTTCCGCTGCCCGCGCCGGTCCATCACGCCGCCTATCTCTCGCCCGGGGACGAGGCTGCGCCGCGCGCCGCCGGGCCGCGCGCGCCATCGGCCCGCGATCCGCCGGCTGCCGCATTTCGCTGATCCCGCACGGGATCACCTCCACCGAAATGCAGGCCGAGTGCGACCCCGCCCGCCCAAGGGAGGGCGCGCCGGCGACTCCTTCGCAAGAGACAGACCATGACCCTCAAGACCCTTCTTCGCGGCAGCGCCCTCGGCGCCGCCCTCCTGACCGCCGGCAGTGCCGGGGCCCATGTCACCCTGACGCAGGCCGAGACCGCCGCCAGCGGCAGCTACGTCGCGACCTTCCGCGTGCCGCATGGCTGCGAGGGCGCGGCCACCGACACGGTGCGCGTGACCCTGCCCGAGGGCTTCTATGCCGCCAAGCCGATGCCCAAGCCCGGCTGGGACCTGGAGATCGAGACCGGCCCCTATGCCGAGCCCTACGACAACCACGGCACCACGATGACCGAGGGCCCGCGCGAGATCACATGGTCCGGCGGCAGCCTCGAGGATGCCTGGTACGACGAGTTCAGCATCCGCGGCAGCTTCGCCGGCACCCACGAGGTCGGTGAGGTGGTCTACTTCCCCGTCGTGCAGTTCTGCGACGAGGCGACCGAGGCCTGGACCGCCACCGGCGGCGAGGCGGAGGGGGGCGAAGGCTCGGCGCCCAAGGTGACGCTGACTCAGGCCGAGGCGCAGGACGGACATCACCACGACCACGGCGGGCACGGCGACCACGGCGATCACGGCGCAGAGGCCGGCCACCACGATCACCACGACGCCGGAGACGCGCAGGAGGCCGCGGTCCAGGTCGGCGATCTGACCATCGCCGCGCCCTTCGCCCGCGCCACCCTGCCGAACCAGCCCGTCGGCGGCGGCTACCTGACGATCACCAACGACGGCGAGGCGGACGATCGCCTGACCGCCGTCACCTCGGATGCCAGCGACCGCGCCGAGGTCCACGAGATGTCGATGGACGGCGACGTGATGACCATGCGCGCGCTGGACGACGGCCTCGTGATCCCGGCGGGCGAGACGGTGGAGCTTCGCCCCGGCGGCTACCACCTGATGTTCATGGACCTCGAGGCGCCGGTCGAGGAAGGCGCGACGCTGAACGTCACCCTGACCTTCGAGCAGGCTGGCGAGGTGAGCATCGAGATGCCGGTGCGCGCGCCCAATGCCGGCTCCGGCGGCATGGATCACGGCGATCACGGCGACCACTCGGGCCATGCCGATCACTCGGACCACATGGACCATTCGGACCACTGACGCGGGCGGGCGCCGCGGGATCAGCCCGCGGCGCCTCATCATCAGCAGGAGACCACCATGACCAGAAGCACCATGCGCCTTGTCGGGATCGCGCTCTGGACCCTCGTCGCCCTCGCGGTGGCCGGGGTTCTCTGGCTGCAGTTCGGATCGGGCCGCGGCACCAGCGCGCAGCTTGGCGCGCCGCTGGGGCAGGGGGACTACAGCCTCGTCACCACCGAGGGAGAGCCCTTCACCCAAGCGACGCTGGAGGGGCAGCCCACGGCTGTCTTCTTCGGCTTCACCCACTGCCCCGAGGTCTGCCCGACCACGCTGGGCGATATCGCCGCCTGGCAGGAGGACGTCTCGGACCTCGACCAGGACCTGCGGGTCTTCTTCGTGTCGATCGATCCCGACCGCGACACGCCCGAGGTGCTGGAGGACTACGTCTCCTGGGCGCCGGGCGTGACCGGCGTCACCGGCACGCAGGAAGAGGTCGACGCCGCGGCGAAGGCCTTCCGCATCTATGCCCGCAAGGTCCCGCTCGAGGGCGGGGACTACACGATGGACCACTCGGCCCTCGTGCTGCTCTTCGACGAGGAGGGGCGCTTCGTCGAGCCGATCCAGTACCAGGAGGATTACGCGGTCGCCGAGGGCAAGATCCGCACCCTTCTCGAAGGCTGATTCCGCTAGGCGCGCCCTCGGCCGGACCGGGGGCGCGTGGTCCGGGGCGGAAACTTGACGCTTTTGGTCGGGAAGGGTATCGCGGTCTGGCGCGGCTGCGACCGCTCGCCCAAGGAGACGCCATGACCGTTACCCGCCCCGGCCGCTTCCGGCTGGCCGCCAGCCTTCTGGCCGCCCTCGCGACGGCCCTCGCCCTTCCCGCCGCCGCGCAGGACACCGAGGATGCCGCGCCCGAGCCCGCCCTCTCGGTCGAGCTGAATGCCGCCGACGCGGTCGAGGGCAGCTGCCGCCTGACGTTCCTTGTACGCAACGATCTTGGCGCCGATCTGTCCTCCCTCGCGCTCGAGACGGTGGTGCTGACCGGCGACGGCGCGGTCGAGCGTCTCACGCTCTTCGATTTCCGCGAGCTGCCGCAGGATCGTCCGCGGGTGCGTCAGTTCGACCTTGCCGGTCTCGATTGCGCCGATGCCGGGCAGGTGCTGATCAACGGCGTGTCGTCCTGCGACGGCGCGGGGCTCGAGCCGGGCGCCTGCATGGCGGGCCTCGCCCTGTCCAGCCGCACCGAGATCGGGCTGATCGGCTGATGCCGGGCGCGGTGATGGAGCGGCTGCAAGGCCTGTATGACCTCGGCGGCCCGGTGGTCGCGATCCTCGTGCTGATGTCGGTGCTGACGCTGGCCGTCACGCTGTTCAAGCTGTGGCAGTTCCGCAGCCTGCGCGTCGGCCGTCACCGCCACCTGCAGGAGGCCCTCGCCGCATGGGACGGCGGGGACCGCGCCGGCGCGACCCGCGCGCTCTCGGGCAGCAGCAGCCACCTGCGCCCGGTCGTCCAGGGCGGGATGACGGCGCTTGAGGGCGGCGCCGATGCCGCCGCCCTTGCGCCGCGTCTCTATGCCGAGGCCTCCGCAAGGCTGACCCGGCTGGAGGGCGGCTTTCGCGTTCTCGACGTCATCGCGCAGCTCGCGCCGCTGCTGGGCCTTTTCGGGACCGTTCTGGGCATGATCGACGCCTTCCAGGCGCTGCAAGGCGCGGGCGCCAGCGTCGATCCCTCGATCCTGGCGGGCGGCATCTGGGTCGCGCTGATGACCACGGCGGTGGGTCTTGCCGTCGCGATGCCGACCAGCGTCATCCTGTCCTGGCTCGAGGCGCGGGTCGCGGGCGAGCGGGCGCTGGCCGACCGCGCACTGCAGACGGTGCTGCGCCCCGGCCTGCCGATGCGGGACAGCACCACGGACGTGCAGGCCCGTGCAGCCTGACGTCTACGGCCTTGCCCTGCCGCGCAGGCGGCGGCGGCTTTCGGTCACCTCGCTGATCGACGTGATCTTCCTTCTGCTGCTCTTTTTCATGCTGTCATCGACCTTCTCCCGCTATGCCGAGATCGACCTGACCGCCGCGACGGGCGGCGGCGGGACGCGCGCCGGCACCGCGCCGCTTTTCGTGCAGCTGGGCGGCGAGGACCTCGTCCTGAACGGCCAGCCGGTCGCGCTGGAGGCGCTGCCGGGGCGGCTCGGGGGCGATGCGCCGGTGATCGTCTCGCTGCGGGGCGGCACCTCTGCGCAGCGGCTGGCCGACCTGCTGGTCGTGCTGCGCCGGGTGCCGGACCTTGCCGTGACGGTGCTGCAATGACCGGGGCCGGGCTGGCCCCCGCAAGGCCGCGGCGCGAGTCCGATCCGACCATCGCGCTGATCAACATCGTCTTCCTGATGCTGATCTTCTTCCTGATTGCCGGGCAGCTGGCGCCGCCGCTCGATCCCGAACTGACGCTGGTCGATACCAGCGACATGGAGTCGGCGCCGCCGCCCGATGCGCTGGTGCTCGATGCCGCGGGCGCGCTGAGCTATCGCGGTGCGCCGGTCACGGTCGAGGGCTATGTCGCCGAGAGGACGGAGGCCGATCTGGCGCGGGTCAGGCTGGTGCCGGATGCCGATGTGCCGGCGCAGCGGCTGGTCGAGGTCGCCGCCGCGCTGCGCGAAGCAGGGGCCGGCACCGTGGCGCTGGTCACGCGGCAGGCGCTGGAATGACCCGAACCGGCAAGGCCCGCCTCGTCGCAGGCACGGCGCTGGTGCTGTCGCTGGCGGTGCATGGCGGCGCGCTCGCGCTGGCGCCCTGGGAAGAGCCGGTGCAGATGCAGGGCGGCGGAGAGCCGGGGGCCATCGCGCTGGGCAACAGCTTTGACGACCTGACCGCCGGCACCGAAAGCCCGGTGGACGCCGCGGAGGTCTCCGACAGCCCGCAGCCGGAAGAGACGCGCGAGGCGCCCGCCGAACCTGCCGAGACGCCGCCCGCCGAGGTGCCCGAGGTCCCGCCCGCCAAGACGGCGGAGGCGCTAGAGCCCGAGGTCCCCGCCCCGGCCGAGCCGGTGACGCCCCAAGAGGCCGCGCCGACCAGCGCCGTCCCCCGCGCCGAGAGTGTCGCCACCGCCGCGCCAGTCGCCGCCAGTCCCGCGCCCGACCTCGCCGAGACGCCGGTCGAGGCCGCGCCGGAACCGGAGCCCGCCGAAACGCCGCTCGCTGCCCCGGAGCCTGCGCCGCAACATGCCGCCGCCCCCGTGGTGCCCGAGCGCATCGAGGCGCAGCCGGAGGAGGAGCCTGCGACGCTGGTGCGCGCCGCCCCGCGCCCGCCGGAACGCCCGCAGGACCTCGCCCCCGAGCCTGCGCCGGAGCCAGAGCCGCAGCCCGTGCGGCAGGCCGCGACCGCGCCGGCCCAATCTGAACCGTCGCACCAGGGCAATGCGCAAAGCGATGCGCGGCGCGGACAGCAAAGCGGGCAGGACGCGGGGCAAGCCGCCGCCAGCGGGGCCTCTTCCGCCGGGGCGGAGGGCAATGCCGCCGCCTCGAACTATCCCGGGATCGTGCAGCGGCAGCTGGCCCGCGCGCCGCGCGGGCGGGTCTCGGCGCGGGGGACGGCGGTGATCACCTTCACCATCGCCGCGAACGGGGCTGTCTCCAGCCTCGGGATCGCCCGCAGCTCGGGCTCGGCGCAGCTGGACCGGGCGGGCCTGCAGATGGTGCAAAGGGCCCAGCCCTTCCCGCCGCCGCCGCCCGGCGCGCAGCGCACCTTCAACCTGCCGTTCCAGGGCCAGTGAGGCCGGGCGCTTAGTCCGCTTCGGGCTCCGGGCCGGCCTCGGCCAGGGTCTCTTCCGTGACCGGCTGCGGCGCGGGCTGCCAGTCCGGGTCGGGCGCCTGGGCGGTGTCGGTGTGCACGACGACCGAGAGGCCCGGCGCCAGCGCCTCGGCCTCGGGCTGGCCGGGGTCGATGGCGATGCGCACCGGCAGGCGCTGCGCGATCTTGGTGAAGTTGCCCGAGGCGCTGCTGCCGAGCGCGCTGAACTCCGAGGCCGTGGCGGGCGAGAAGCCGGAGATATGGCCGGTGAAGACCTGCCCGTCCATTGCGTCGACGCTGAAGGTGACGCGCTGGCCCGGCTGCATGCCGTGAAGCTGCGTCTCCTTGTAGTTCGCGACGACCCAGACGTCGTGCGGCACCAGCGCCATGAGGCTGCTGCCGGGGGTGACGTATTGCCCGGCCTGCACGCCGACCTGTCCCAGCTGCCCCGCCTGCGGCGCGCGGATGGTGGCGTTGTCCAGCGCGATGCGCGCCAGCTCCACCGCCGCCTCGGCGGCCTGCACCTGCGCGGCGAGGCTCTCGCGGTTGCTGCCGACGGATTTCAGGTCCTGCTCGGCCACCTCGAGCTGGCTTTGCGCCTGCGCGACGCCCGCATTGGCCTGGTCCAGCGCCAGCTGCGACTGGTCTAGGCTGCTGGTCGAGACGATGCCCCGGCCCTGCAGCTCGGTCGCGCGATCGGCGCTGGTCTGCGCCGTCTGCAGCGCCGCCTGCGCCGAGGTCAGCGCCGCCTGCCGCGCCCTGAGCGCCGCCTCGCCCGAGGCCTGGCTCTGGTCGGCGTTCTCCTGCGCGGCGCGGGCGGCGTCGAGCTGGCTTTGCGCCTGCGCCAGTTGCTGGCGCAGGCTGCGGTCGTCGATCCGCGCCAGCACCTCGCCGGCCTCGACCCGTTGGAAGTCCCGCACCGTGACCTCGGTCACATGCCCTGCCACCTGCGGCGAGAGGGTGACGACATGGCCGCGCACATAGGCGTTGGTCGTCGTCTCGACCGAGGAGGTGAAGGGCGGCAGCCCGAAGGCCAGAAGGGTGGCGGCGATGCCGATCAGCCCGAGGATCACGGCGGCGAGGGCGGGAATATGCTTTTTCATGACGGTCACGCGGATTCAGGCGCTGCGGCGGCGGCCCCACGGGCCCGCACCGCCTTCAGCGCGACTTGCAAAAAGAGGATGAGGAAGGCGGCGGCAGCGGCCACCGCGATGGCGCGAAAGGCGTCGTTGTAGGCCGCGACCCAGGCCTGCGAGGCCAGGCTGCGGGCGAGGTCGGCAGCGGCCTGCCCCTGCCGCAGCGCCGGATCGGCGATCTGCCCGGCATAGCCCGCCGCGCGGCCCGCAAGGGTCTGCCCCACCAGCGGATTGGCGGCGTCGAGGCCGTCCCTCAGCCAGGCCAGATGCGCCTGCTCGCGCAGCGTGACAAAGCTGCGGAACAGGGCCGAGCCGGCGACACCGCCGAGGCTTTGCGTGGTCAGGAAGACCACGATGAAGCTCAGGATGTAGCTCGGACCGCGGGCCAGAGCAGACATCAGCCCCGCCATCATCGCCGGCGGCAGGAACAGCGCCGAGGCGAAGGCGATGGTGCCCTGCGTCAGGAACATCTGCTCGGGCCGGGTCAGGACGCTGGCGTGGCTGTCGGCCCAGGCCGCCCAGGCGATCAGCGCCAGCGCCACGAGGTGGATCGGCCCCTCGCGCCCCGGCGCGATCACCAGCGCGCAGGCCGCCCCGCCGGCCAGCGTGGCGGCGCAGATCACGATGAAGAGCGGCTGCAACTGCTCGGTCCCGAGGCCAAGCTGCAGGAACAGCCCCGGCGCGCCGGCGCTTTGCTCGGCCAGAAGGATGCGGAACAGCAACAGCGCCGCGGCAAGGTGCAGGATGGCGGGCGAGGCGATCCAGCGCACGTCGATGAGCGGCGCCTCGCGCTGCAGCTCGATCACAACGGCGATGGCCAGCGCGGCGATGGAGACGGCGGTGAGCACGCCGATCCAGGGCGCCTCGGCCCACCAGTAGCCGGTGCCGGTGACGAAGACGACGGTCAGCCCGCCGAGGCCGAGGGCGAGGAAGGCGTAGCTGATGAGGTCGGTCAGGCTGATCACCTTGGCGCGCGGCATCGGGTTCAGCGGCAGGCGGGTGACGAAGGCGGTGCAAAGCAGCGCCAGCCCGAGGTTCAGCAGCGTGAAGACATGCGGATTGCCGGCCGTCTCCAGCCAGGGCGAGATCATCCGCGCCAGCGGCGTGCCGATGGTGATCAGCGTCAGCACCAGCGGCAGCGCGACCTTCATCTTCAGCGCCGGGGGAAAGGCCTCGAGCGTGTAGAGAAAGGCGAGCGAGGACATCGGCGCGGCGGCGATGCCGGCCAAAAACTGCAGCGCGATGGCCGAGGGCAGGTCCGTCATCCAGAAGCTGGCGAGCAGCGCCGCGACATAGGCCACCACGCTGACCTCGGCGAAGCGGCGCAGCCCGAACTGGGTGCGCAGCTTGATCAGCAGCAGCGCGAGCGAGGCGCGCGGCGCCATGAAGGCCGCGATCAGCCATGTCGTCTCGATCGAGGTCGTGTGCAGCGCGCCGCCCAGAACCTGGGTGTTGGTCAGGATCAGCCCGCTTCCCAGTGCCTGCGCCAGCGCGATCAGCACGCCGGCCGCGACATAGAGGGCGGCGCGCGGCAGCGGCGGCGGCGCAGGTGGCGCGGGCGGAGCGGCGGCAGGGCCCGTGGCAGGGGCTTCGGGCGGCGGCGTCATTCCGAGAACCGCGTCAGGACATGGTCGAAGAGGCGCTGCGCGGCGGCGATGTCCGCGGGATCGGCATCGGCCAGCAGCTCTTCCGACAGGGTGTTGATGAAGCCGAGGAGCCCGGCGAACTGCTCTTCGGCGCGGGGCGTCAGGAAGACGCCATTGGCACGGCGATTGCCCTCGACCGGGCAGCGGGTGACGAAGCCGCTCTGCTCCAGCCCGTCGAGAAGCCGCTTCATCGAGGGCGGCTCGATCTCCATCTGCCGCGCAAGCTCGGTCTGGGTAGAGCCGGGCAGGCGGCCCACCAGTGACAGCGCGCGGGCCCGCGAAAAGGTCAGCCCGTTCGCCCGCGCTTCGCGGTCGAAGTGCTGCCGCAGGGCACGGCTGAGCCGCATCACCGAGATGAAGAGGGCCGGCTGCGGCTGGGTATGTGTTAGCTTGCTCATAATTAGCATGCTAATTAGGAAGCCGCGGCCCGCCTGTCCAGAGGCGCTGCGGCTGACCCCGCGATCTTCAGGCGCGGGGCCGGATGCTCGGTCAGCTGCCCGGGATCAGGGTCCGGCAGGTCCAGCGGTCCTCGTCCTTGATCCAGTGCCGGACCTCGGTGTTCAGCGGGCGGTCGAAATCGCCGCCCGTCAGCTCGCCCTGGATCACGCGGGATGTGCCGGCATGGGCGACGATCAGCACCGGATGCGGCCCCTCGACCTGTCCCAGCCCGCGCAGGGTGCGGGTGCGGAAATCCTCGGGGCTCTCGCCGCCGGGCGGGGTCGCGTCACGGTCCAGATCGGCGCGGTCCGTGCCGTCCAGCTTGCCCCAGTCCCGCTCCATCAGGTCGGGCACTTCGCGGATCTCGAGGTTCAGCACGGCCGCGGCCGCCTCGGCGGTGGCGCGGGCCCGCTTGAGCGGAGAGCACCAGATGGCGGCGATGGGGTAATCCATCAGCCGTGCGGCGCTGCGCGTGGCCTGGGCACGGCCCTCCTCGTCCAGCGGCAGGTCGAGCTGGCCGCAGACGATGTCGCGCGCATTGGCATCGGTCCGGCCGTGGCGCATGAAGTAGAAGGAGTGTTCGAATAGCGGGATCACCGGCGGCACCTCTCATCGCGGGGTCAGGGCGGAGCACCTAGCGCGCGATCCGCCCCTGTCCCGGTCGATCAGGAGGACGAGGGCACGAGGCGCGCGCGCAGGCCCGCGCGTTCGGCGCCGGTCAGGCCGATCGAGGAGAGATAGGCCTCGGCCCCGCCGAACTCCTCGCGTAGGGCGGCAAGAAAGCGGCGCATCGTCTCGGGGCGGCTTTCCAGCAGCGGCGCATGGGCCTCGGGCGCGCGCCCCCTCGCGCGGATGCGGTCGAGGATCTCGGCCACCAGCGGCGCGATCAGCGGGGCGGTGGCGCTGTAATCGGCCACGATCTCCTCCTCCGGTGCGCCGGCCAGCGCCAGCAGCAGCGCGGCGACGACGCCGGTGCGGTCCTTGCCGGCGGTGCAATGGAACAGCACCGCGCCTTCGGGCGGCGCCTCGGCGATCAGGCGCAGCACCTCTGCCAGCGCCTCCTGTCGGTCCGTCAGGACGTGCAGGTACAGCGACAGCAGCACGTCGTCCGAGGCGGCGCCGCCCCAGCTTGCCGGGTCGAGCGCGGCCAGAAGCGGCACGTTGTGCCAGCCGGCGCCAAGCGCATCGCGCAGCGGGCCGGGCGCCTCGGCGGCCTCCTCCGCGCCGCGCAGGTCGATGACGCAGGCGAGGGTGAGCGCCTCGACCGCCGCGAGGTCGCCTTCCGTCATCCGGTGCGGCGCATCGGCGCGGAAGACGCGGCCCCGCGCGGTCTGCCCGCCGCCCTGCAGGGGGATGCCGCCGAGGTCGCGGAAGTTCATCATGCCGCCCAGCGGGACGAGGCGCGGATGCGCGGCCGCGCCGGTCATCGCAGGGCCTGCAAACGCTCGCGCGGGATCAGGCGCATCGTCTCGGCCGGGTGCAGGGGGATATAGGTGACCGACAGGCCGTGCGGCAGCAGATCGCAGAGGGCAAGGCCGGTGCCGGGCACGATGCGCAGGGCCTCCCGCTCCAGCGGGTCGATGGTGGCGTGCTGGCCCATGGTGATGACCACGGGGATGCCATGCCACAGCGCCACGCGGTTGGCATGGACATGCCCCGAGAGGATCGCCGTGACCTCGTGCGGGGCCAGCAGGGCCGCCAGCCGGTCCGAGGTCGCGGCATCGAGAGAGGTCCAGTCCGCCGGGCGGCGCGGATCGAGCTTCGGCATGTGGTGCAGCACCAGCAGCTTCGGCAGCTCGGGGTGGCGGGCAAGCGTGGCCTCCAACCCCTCGAGCTGGGCGTCCTCCAGCGTGCCGCCCGTGCGCCCCGGCTCCGAGGTGTCGAGCGTGATGACATGGTGCCCCGCCAGCACCATGTCGTAGTCCAGCGGATCCTCGCCGCCGCCGGGATAGCCAGTGAAGACCGCGCGGAAGGCCGGCCGCTTGTCGTGGTTGCCAAGGGCGAGGATCAGCGGCACGCCGATCCCCTCCAGCCTCTCGGCCAGCAGGGCATAGCTGCCCTCGTCCCCGCGGTTGGTCAGATCGCCGCTGAGCACGGCGAAATCCGGCGCCGGGTCGATCCGGCGCATCGCTTCGAGCGCGCGGTCCATGCTCGCCCCGGTATCGGCATCGAGGCCGGGGTCGTCCCCTGCGGAGAGGTGCAGGTCGGTCAGGTGCAGAACCCTCATGGGGCGGCTCCTCGTGTCAGTGTCTCGCCGCGCGCGGCGTCCATCAGCGCGCGGGTATAGGGGTGCGCGGGCGCGGTGATCAGCCGCGCCGTCGGCCCGGCCTCGACCACGCGCCCCTCCTGCATCACGAGGATGCTGTCGCAGAGCGCGGCGATGACCGCCATGTCGTGGCCGATGAACAGCAGGCCCAGTCCCATCGCCTCCTGCAGGTCCATCAGCAGGTTCAGGATCTGCGCCCGGACCGAAACGTCGAGCGCGCTGACAGCCTCGTCCGCGACGAGAAGGGCGGGGCGGGTGACCACGGCGCGGGCGATGGCGATGCGCTGGCGCTGACCGCCCGAGAACTCGTGCGGGTAGCGGGCGGCATCAGCGGCCGAAAGGCCGACCTGCTCCAGCGCCTCGGCCACGCGGTCGCGCAGGGAAGTCCGCCCGGTGATACCGGCGGCGCGCAGCGGCTCTGCGATGGACCAGCCGACCTGACGGCGCGGGTCGAGAGAGCCGTAGGGGTCCTGAAAGATCATCTGGAAGCGCGGCCGCAGGCGCTGCAGCGCGCGCGGCGGCAGGGCATGGATGTCCTGCCCATCGAGGCGGACGCAACCCGCATCGGGCCGTTCGAAGCCCATGACCAGCCGCGCCAGCGTCGTCTTGCCCGACCCGCTTTCGCCGACGATGCCCAGCGTCTCGCCCGGCGCGATGGCGAAGCTGGCGTCCTCAAGCGCGACCAGCGGCGGCTCGGCCCGCAGCAGGCGGCGGCGCGGGCGGGGGTAGGTCTTGCGCAGACCTTCCGCGATCAGCAGCGGCGCGGTCATGGCGCGGGCTCCAGCAGGTGGCAGGCGGCCTGCCCGCTGGCGGTGGGCCATGGCGCGGGGCGCGTTCCGGCGCAGCGCGGCAGCTCGGCGGCGCAGCGCCCGGCAAAGCGGCAGCCGCGCGGCAGGTCACCCAGCGTGGGCACGGTGCCGGGGATCACCGGCAGCCGCTTGCGGATCATCGCGGGATCGGGGCGCGGGCGCGCCGCGATCAGCCCCTGCGTATAGGGGTGGCGCGGATTTGCCAGCACCTCGGCCGTGGCGCCGGTCTCGACCAGATCGCCGCCGTACATCACCGCCAGCCGCTCTGTCGCGCGGGCGACGGCGGCGAGATCATGGCTGATGAAGATCAGCGCCATGCCGCGATCGCGCGAGAGCCGCACGAGAAGATCGGTGATCCGCAGCGCGATCTGCGCGTCGAGCGCGGTTGTCGGCTCATCCGCGATCAGCACCCCCGGATCGCAGGCCAGCGCCAGCGCGATCAGCACCCGCTGGCGCTGCCCGCCCGAAAGCTGGTGGGGATACTGCCGCATCTTCGCCTCGGGCTCGGTCAGGCCGGTCTCGGCCAGCAGGTCAAGCGCCCGGGCACGGGCATCGCGGCGGCGCATCTTCAGGTGCAGGATCAGCGGCTCCATCACCGTCTCGCCGATGCGGACGAGCGGATCGAGCGCGGTCATCGGCTCTTGGAAGATCATCGCCACCTTGCGCGCGCGCAGGGGCTGCCAGGCGGCCTCGGTCGCGCCCGTCATATCCTGCCCGTCCAGCGCGATCCGCCCGGAGAGCTGCGCCGCATCCGGCACCATGCCCATCAGCGCGAGGCCCAGCATCGACTTGCCGCTGCCGCTTTCCCCGACGAGGCCCAGCCGCTCGCCCCGCGCCACCGACAGGCTTACGTCGCGCAGGGCCTGGCCCTGCGGCAGGGCGGCGCTGAGACCCTCGACCCGGATCATGCCTGCCGCCTGACAAGCCGCGGGTCGGCCCAGTCGCGCAGCCCGTCGCCCAAAAGGCCGAAGCCGAGGACGGCGGCGGTGATGCACAGCCCCGGCCAGACCGCCTGCATCGGCGCCACCCAGAGCAGCGTCTGCGCCTCGGCCAGCATCCGCCCCCAGGAGGCGGCGGGGGGCTGCGCCCCGAGGCCAAGGTAGCTGAGCGCCGCCTCGGCGAGGATCGCGGTCGCGATCTCGATGGTGGCCTGCACGATCAGCGGGGCCGCGATGTTCGGCACGATGTGATCGCGGCTGATCGCGGCGCGCCCGCGCCCCGCGGCCCGCCCGGCGAGGACGAAGTCGCGCACCCAGACCTGGTTTGCCGCGCCGCGCGCGACGCGGGCGAAGATGGGCACGTTTATGAAAGCGATGGCGAGGCCGGTGTTGAGAAGCGAGGGGCCGAAGGCCGCCGCCAGCATGATCGCGAAGAGCAGGGCAGGGAAGGCGAAGCTGAGATCGCAGAGCCGCATCAACGCCTCTTCGACGCGGCCGCCCCAGGCACTGGCCAGCAGCCCGAGCCCCGTGCCGATCCCCCCGCCCAGCAGCACGGCGCCCGCGGCGACGGAGAGCGAATTGGCCGCCCCCGCCATCAGCCGCGACAGCAGGTCGCGCCCCAGCCCGTCGGTGCCCAGCGGATGCGCCGCGCTCGGGGCGGCCAGCTTGTTCAGCACGTCGATCTCGGCCAGCGGCCAGGGCGTCCAGGCCAGTGAGACAAGGCCCGCCGCTGCCATCAGCCCCACCAGCACCGCGCCGAGGATTAGGCTCGCGCGGTGCCTCATGACTGCCGCCCCGTAAGGCGCGGATCGATGGCGACATAGGCCAGGTCGACGAGGAAATTCGCCGTCACCACGATGGCGGCAAACAGCAGGACCAGCGCCTGCACGGTGATCAGGTCGCGGTTGGCGATGGATTGCAGCAGCAGCCGCCCGAGGCCCGGCAGCGAGAAGACGCTCTCGATCACCACGGTGCCGGTGACGATGGCGGCGAACTGCATGCCGATGATCGTCACGATCGGGATCAGCGCATTGGGCAGCACGTGGCGCCAGAGGATGCGCCGGCGCGGCAGGCCCGTGGCGCGCGCCGTGCGCACGAAATCGAGGCGCATCACCTCGAGCGCCGCGGACCGCGTGACCCGCGCCAGCACCGCCGATTGCACCAGCGCCAGCGCGATCACCGGCAGCACCAGCGCGCGCAGCGCCGCCAGCGGCTGATCCCAGCCCGGAAACCCGCCCGAGGGCAGCCAGCCCAGCCGCACCGCGAAAAGCAGGATCAGCAGGATCGACATCCAGAATGCCGGCACCGCGATGCCGATCTGGCTGAGCACCATGACCGCCCAATCGCCCGGCCCGCCGTGACGGGCTGCGGCTGCCATGCCGAGGCCGGGCGCCAGCACCAGCGTCACCGCCATGGCCCCCAGCGCCAGCGACAGCGTCAGCGGCAGCCGCTCGGCGATCAGCCCGCCGACGGGGACGCGAAAGGCGTAGCTGGTGCCGAAGTCGCCCTTCAGCGCGCCGAGGGCCCAGGCGGCGTAGCGCGCGGGCGCGGGCGCATCGAGGCCCAGCTGGCTGCGCATCGCCGCCAGCGCTTCGGGCGAGGCCTCGATCCCGAGGATGCTCAGCGCCGGATCGCCCGGCAGCATCGACATCACCGCGAAGACGACGACGGAGACGGCCAGGAGCGTCAGCACGAAACCGGCGGCGCGGCGGATCAGGAAGCGGGTCATCGAGAGCTTTCGAAGGCCGGTGCAGGCGCGGCGGGTGCAGCCCCGCGCCTGCGACCGATGCTCTTGGCATCAGGTGCGGGCGTCATTCCGCCCAGTGCACCTCCTTGAGCGGCTGGTACAGCACCGGCGCCGCCGTCCAGAACCCCTCGAGGTCGCTGCGCTGCACCGCAAGCTCGGGCAGCTGGAACAGGAAGGCCATGACCGCATTCTCGGCCAGGTAGCGCTGGCCCTCCTCAAGCAGGGCATTGCGCGCCTCGGCATCGGTCTCGGCCGAGATCCGGTCCCACAGCGCGTCGAACTCGTCGCTCTGGAAGCCGTAGAAATACTCCGGCCCGCGGGCGAAGTTGCCCATGTCGTTCGGGCTGGTATGGGCGATGATCGTCATGTCGTAGTTGCGGTTGGAATAGACCTCTTCCAGCCAGTAGCCCCATTCGACGGTCTCGACCGAAACCGCGACGCCGGCTTGCGCCAGCTCTGCCTGGATGATCTCGGCCGAGCGGGTGGCATAGGGGAAGGGCGGCACGGTCAGCGACAGCTCCGTCACGCCGACCTCCTGAAACAGCGCGGCGGCGGTCTCGGTGTCGTGCGGCCAGGTGCCGGTCAGATCGACATAGGCGGGGCCATGCGGCGGGTAGAAGCTGCCGATCGGGGTGGCGGTGCCGTCCATCGCGCCGGCGATGATCTCCTCGCGGTCGATGGCGCGGTTCACCGCCTCGCGGGCGCGGATGTCGTCGAAGGGCGCGCGGCCGTTGTTCAGCGCCAGGATCACTTCGCCCTCGGTGGTGCCGATCTCGACGGTGAAACGGTCGTCGTTCTCGAACTGGGCCAGAAGCTCCGGCGCGCCGAGGCCGGCGCGATCCAGCTCTCCGGCCAGCAGCGCCGCGGCCATGGCCGAGGCATCGGTGATGAAGCGGAACTCCACCCCGGGGATCGTCACTTCGCCGGCGTCGCGGTGATCGGGGTTCTTCTCGAGCACCAGCCGGTCGCCGCGGGTCCAGGAGACGAAGCGGAAGGGGCCGGTGCCCACCGGCTCGGTCACGTTGGTCTCGGCGCTGGCGGGTGAGACGATGGAGGCATCGCCCTGCGCGAGGTTGAACAGGAAGAAGGCGTCGGGCCGCGACAGCGTCACCTCGATGGTGCGCGGGTCCGTCACCGTCACGCTCTCGATCGGCTCCCAGATGTCGGAAGAGGGGTTGGTGCTGCCCTCCGCCATCGCCCGCTCGAAGGAAAAGCGGACCGCCTCGGCATCGAAGGGTGTGCCATCGTGGAAGGCGGCATCCTGGGTCAGGGTGAAGGTATAGGTCAGCCCGTCGTCCGAGATCTCCCAGCTCTCGGCCAGCTGCGGCAGCACCTCGCCGGCCTCGTTCACCGTGGTGAGCGATTCATAGAGGTTCTGCGTCAGCATCTCGTCGATGGAGGCCGTGGCATCCACGGTCGGATCGAGAACGGTCGGCTCCTGCATCTCGCCGATGCGGACCGTGCCCTGCTCCTGCGCGAGGGCGGGCAGGGCGGCGGGCAAGCTCAGCGCGAGGATGGCGGCGGGGATCAATAGGGGCTGGTGGCGTGTCATGACGTCGGCTCCTGAAGTCGGTCGGCCGTGACGTGCAGGCCGGTTGTAACAGGCGCACTACGAATGGAAGCCGCCCGGATGACAAGAGCGTCTCTAGCGGTCACAATCGGGAAACGCCACGGAAGGGGAGACGTGTCATGGTTGAAAACGGGGAGGGGCTGCGCGCGGGAAGGGTGTGGCGGCCGGAGTTGCAGGGGCCCTCGGTCGTCACCCCGCGGGGCGGGCGGCTGATCGACGTGACCTGCCGCGCGGTGCCGACGCTCAGCGCGCTCTGCGCGCTGGATGATCCGGCGGGCTGGCTGCGCGAGGCGAGGGGCGAGGATATCGGCCCGCTCGAGGCGCTGGGCGCGCCGGCCCCCGATGCGCTGCACCTCCTCGCGCCCTGCGATCTGCAGGTGATCAAGGCCTGCGGCGTCACCTTCGCCGGCTCGATGATCGAGCGCGTGATCGAGGAGCGGGCGGGCGGCGATCCCGCGCGCGCCCACGACCTGCGCGCCACCTTGGCCGAGGCCGTCGGCGGCTCCCTGCGCGACCTGCGCCCCGGATCGGAGGAGGCGGCAGCGGTCAAGGCGCGGCTGATCGAGGAGGGCCTCTGGAGCCAGTACCTCGAGGTCGGGATCGGCCCCGATGCCGAGGTCTTCACCAAGGCGCCGGTCCTGTCCTCGGTGGGCCATGGCGCGGCGGTCGGGCTGCACCCCGCCAGCCGCTGGAACAACCCCGAGCCCGAGGTGGTGCTCGCCGTCTCGCCCAATGGCCGCGCGGTGGGCGCGACGCTGGGCAACGACGTGAACCTGCGCGACGTCGAGGGGCGCAGCGCGCTGCTGCTGGGCAAGGCCAAGGACAACAACGCCTCCTGCGCCATTGGCCCGATGCTGCGCCTCTTCGACCAGAGCTTCGGCATGGAGGACGTGCGCCGGGCGGAACTGACGCTGACGGTTCAAGGGCCCGAGGGCTTCCGCCTCGAGGGGCGCAGCGCCATGGCCCAGATCAGCCGCGACCCGCAGGACCTCGTCGATCAGACCATCGGCCGCCACCACCAGTATCCCGACGGGTTCATGCTGTTTCTCGGCACGCTCTTCGCGCCGACGCAGGATCGCGGCGCCCCGGGCGAGGGATTCACCCACCAGATCGGCGACCGCGTGACGATCGAGGCGTCGGGCCTCGGGCGGCTGGAGAACACCGTCGCCCTCTCGACCGAGGCGCCGGAATGGCACTTCGGCCTCATGGCCCTGATGGCAAACCTCGCGCGCCGGGGCCTCCTCGCCTGACGCGCCTCTTCTTCTTCTCTTTGCAAGTATCCCGGGGGAGGCCGCGCCAGCGGCCGGGGGCAGCGCCCCCCCTTTCCCTCCGCCCCCGCCCGGGCCTAAGCTGCGCGGCCAAGGGCAGCAGGAGGCCGTGATGCCGATCAAGAACCGTCTCGCCGAGATGCAGGCCGATATCGCCGGCTGGCGCCGCGAGCTCCACGCCAACCCGGAACTGATGTACGAGGTGCATCGCACCGCGGCCTTCGTCGCCGAGAAGCTCCGCGCCTTCGGCTGCGACGAGGTGGTCGAGGGCCTGGGCCGCACCGGCGTCGTCGGCGTGATCCGGGGCCGCAGCGACAGCCGCGGCCATGTCGTCGGCCTGCGCGCCGACATGGATGCCCTGCCGATCGAAGAGGCGACGGGCCTGCCCCATGCCTCCACCGTGCCGGGCGTGATGCATGCCTGCGGCCACGACGGCCATACCGCGATGCTGCTGGGCGCCGCGCAGTACCTCGCCGAGACGCGCAACTTCGACGGCAGCGTCGCGGTGATCTTCCAGCCCGCCGAAGAGGGCGGGGCCGGGGCCCTCGCCATGGTCGAGGACGGGATGATGACCCGCTTCGGCATCAAGGAGGTCTACGGCATGCACAACATGCCGGGCCTGCCGCTGGGCACCTTCCACATCCGCCCCGGCCCCAGCTTCGCCTCGACCGACGAATACGAGATCACGGTGCGCGGCAAGGGCGGCCATGCCGCCAACCCCGAGATGGCGGTCGATCCCGTCGTCGCCGCCTCCTCCATCGTGATGAACCTGCAGACCATCGTATCGCGCAACGCGGATCCTCTGGGCTCCATCGTCATCTCCGTCACCAGCTTCCGCAGCGCCACCGATGCCTACAACATCATCCCCGACGCGGTGGTGCTGCGCGGCACGATCCGGACCTTCTCCGAAGAGCTTCGAGCCCTTGGCGAGGCGCGGCTGAAGGCCGTCGTCTCGCAGACCGCCGAGGCCCTCGGCGCGGTGGCCGAGATCGACTGGCAGCCGGGCTACCCGGCGACGGTCAACCACGAGACCGAGACGCTCTACGCCGCCGAGGCCGCGCGCCGCGTCGCCGGGGATGTCGACGAGAACACGCCGCCCGTCATGGCCTCCGAGGATTTCTCCTACATGCTGGAGGCGGTGCCCGGCGCCTATATCCAGATCGGCAACGGCGATAGCGCGATGGTTCACCACCCGGCCTACGAGTTCAACGACGAGGCGATCCCCGCTGGCGCCTCCTTCTGGGCCGAGCTTGTCGAGACACGGATGCCCGCCGGCTAGACCGGCCCGATCCATGCACGCCCGCATCGCGCAGGTCTCCCTGCTGGTCCCGGACTACGACGCCGCGCTCGCGTTTTTCAGCCGCATCGGCTTCGAATGCCGAGAGGATACCGACCTCGGCAACGGCAAGCGCTGGGTCCGGATCGCGCCGCCGGGCGCGGAGACCGACCTCCTCCTCGCCCGCGCCGCCTCGGACAGGCAGTCCGCGGCCATCGGCAACCAGGGCGGCGGACGCGTCTGGCTGTTCCTCGAGACCGAGGATTTCGCGCGCGATTACCAGCGCCTGAAAGCGGCCGGGGCGGAATTCGAGGCCCCGCCCAGGGACGAGCCCTACGGGCGGGTCGTCGTCTGGACCGACCCCTTCGGCAACCGCTGGGACCTGATCCAGTACAGCCGGCCCGACCGCAGTGGCACGAGCCGCTGACCGGCTGCCGGGCACCCGCGAAAGGGGGCGGCCACCTCACGGCGCCGCCCCCTTTCTTCTCTTTGAAAATATCCCGGGGGTGAGGCCCGGCAGGGCCGAGGGGGCAGCGCCCCCTCCTGCCTCTCAGTCCGCGCCGCGCCCGGCGGCGGGCAGCGCGCCCGGCCCCATGGCCTTGGCCAGCACCACGCCGGCGACCGCGACGGCGACACCGATCAGGTCGGTCAGCAGCCCGCCCTCGATCATGAAGAGCGCCGCGACGATCAGCACCGCCCGCACCAGCCAGTTCGCGCGCCCGCCGGCGATCCAGCCCTGCACGCCAGCCGAGAGCAGGTAGACCCCGACGCAGGCCGTCAGGCAGGCGCGCGCGATCTCCAGCCAGTCGCCCTGCATCAGCAGCGCGTTGTTGTAGAAGAACATGAAGGGCACGACGAAGGCGGCGATGCCGATCTTGAAGGAGGCCCCCGAGGTCGCCATCGGGTTGGCGCCAGAGATGCCGGCGGCGGCATAGCTGGCCAGCGCCACCGGCGGGGTGATCGCCGAGAGCACCGCGAAGTAGAAGATGAAGAAATGCGCCGTCAGGGCCGGGATGCCCAGCTGCACGAGGCCCGGCGCCACGACCGAGGCCGCCACCGCATAGGCCGCCGTGGTCGGCATCCCCATCCCCAGCAGGATCGAGATGCACATGGCGAAGAACAGCGCCAGCAGCTGCGAGGTATCGGCGATCCCGAGCAGCAGCCCCGAGAAGCGCGCCCCGACCCCGGTGAGGGAGATCACGCCGACGATGATGCCGGCGCATGCGCAGACCGCGATGATCTGCACCGACATGACGCCCGCGATGTTGAAGGCGCGCACGACGCCTTCGATGTTCATCCCCGTGCCGCGCCGATTGACCAGCAGCCAGACGGCAGCGGCGGCCACCGCCAGCAGCACCAGGATGCCGAAGAGCGCCGAGAGGCTCCCGACGGTCGAAGACAGCAGACCGCCCAGCACCAGCACCGCGACGATGCCGGCGGTAAGCGTAAGGCTGCGCGAGGTCGGGGAGATCCAGCTGACCACCACGGCGGCCAGCGTCGCCAGCGTGCCCGCGCGGATCACCGAGTAGCCGGCGAAGAGCGCGTAGATCAGGATCACGATGGGCAGGAACAGGTAGACCCGGCGCACCAGCTTGGCGAACTTGGGCAGCTCGTCCTCGCGCATGCCCCGCATGCCCAGCTTCGCCGCCTCGAAATCGACCATGAAGGTGACCGAGACGAAGTAGAGGACGGCCGGGATGACGGCGGCGAGGGCGATCTCGGTATAGGGGATGCCGGTGATCTCGGCCATGATGAAGGCGCCGGCGCCCATGATCGGGGGCATGATCTGCCCGCCGGTGGAGGCCGCGGCTTCCACCGCGCCGGCGGTGGTGCGCTTGTAGCCGACCTTCTTCATCAGCGGGATGGTCAGCGATCCGGTCGCCACGACGTTGCCCGCCGAAGTGCCGTTGATCATGCCCATCAGGCCGGAGGCGAAGATCGCCACCTTGGCCGGGCCGCCGCGCGCGCGCCCGGCGCAGGCGAAGGCGAAGTTGATGAAGTAGTCGCCGACCTTCGAGGCCTGCAGGAAGGCCGCGAAGATGATGAAGAGGATGATGTAGGTCGAGGAGACCGCCGTCGTTGGCCCGAGGATGCCCGCATCAGTATAGACCTGGCTGAAGAACCGCTCCCAGGTCACCGCCGGCGCCTCGAGGAAGCCGGGCAGCCAGCGCCCGACGAAGACATAGGCCAGGAACACGCCCGAGATCACGATCAGCGCGAGGCCCGCGACCCGGCGCGTCATCTCCATGATCAGCGCGGTCCCGGCGAGGGCGGCGATCGAGATGCCGATCGGCGCGAAGGGCGTGCCGGTCGAGTTGCGCATGAGCGTGCCGTAAAGGGTGATCAGGTAGGTCGCGACGGCAAAGCCGCAGACAACCAGCGTGAAATCGGGGATCGAGAAGCGGTCACGCTCGCGCCGCTCGAACCAGGACACGGCGATGCCGCCGGCGGTGGCGACCAGCAGCGGGATGCCGAACATCCAGATTTCCTGGGTCTTGAGCGTGGCATCGACGCCGTTCCACATCTCGCCGCCCGAGATGCGGATGGCGAACCAACCCGCGACGCCCAGCGACCAGACCGCCGGGATCATCAGCAGCCAGCCCAGCAGGCTGACGATGCGGCGCTGGTCCGCGCGCCCCTCGGCAAAGCTCTGGTGCGGGGCGAACATTAGAAAGCCCAGCGTCAGCGCGCCGGCGATGTGCACGATGCGGAAATTCCAGGTCTCCATCGGCAGGCTGGGCAGCAGCGGCAGGCTGATGCCGGTCCAGGCCGAGATCGACAGCCCGTTCAGCGCCGCCATGTGGAAAAAGGCGTAGAGCGCGGCGAAGCCGCCGATCGCCAGCGCCGGCCAGCCGGTGAACAGGCGGCGGTTGCTTTCGATCGGCTCCTCGTCGGTGCCTTCGGCGATCACGCCGCCCCCTTCGGCAAGCCCGCTTGCCGGAAGCTCCGGCTCGGTGCGGATCGGGTCATCGGTCGGGCGCGTCGGCTCGGGCATCCGGGTCTCTTGCTGTCAGGGAAGGGGGAGGGAGGGCGCGCCCGGCGCGGGGCCGGACGCGGTGGTGTGTCGGGCGCCTTACTGGGCGGCGCTGTGGATCATGTCGTCGCCGATCTCGGCGCCGTTCTCGTTGAACCAGGCGGCGGCGCCGGGATGCCAGGGCAGAACGGTGTTCTTGTCCCAGTTGTCGATCGTCGTCGTCTCGGCGGCGCGGTGGATGTTCACCATGCGCGCGTTATCCGACATCACGGTATCGACCACGGCATGCACGAAGCTGTCGGGCAGGTCGCAGTTGGCGATGGCGAAGTTCCACATCGCGACCGAGCGCGCGTCCTCGGACAGGGTCGAATAGGTGTCGGCGGGAATGGTGAACTCCGAGACGGGGAAGTTCTCCATCAGCGTCGCCTGCTCGTCCTCGGTGAACTCGACGATGTTGATGTCGGTCTGCACCTCGAGCTGGCTGACCGCCGGGATCGGCACGCCGGCGGCGAAGGCCACGACGTCGATCAGACCGTCCTGAAGCTGGCCGCCAAGGTCGTCCCAGCTGCCGTTGCGGCGGTCGTAATCGACGCCCAGGTCGGTCAGCATCTGCGGGAAGTAGGTGTCCGAGGTGGAGCCGGCAGGGCCGAAGCCGATGCGCGCGCCGTCCGGGATATCCTCGATCGAGGAGATCCCCGAGGAGCTGAGCGCCGTCACCGAGAAGGGCGTCTGGTACATCGGGAAGATGGCGCAGGCATTGGTCATCTGCAGGCCGGGCGCGATGGGGTTGGTGCCTTCCATCGACTCGCGGGCCGGGCCCATGGTGGTCAGGCCGAAGGCGGCGTCGCCGGTATGCACCAGCGCCATGTTCTGCATCGGGCCGCCGGTGACTTCGGCGCCGCCGGACAGGCCCAGCTCTTCGGCGACGAGGTTCGCCCAGCCGGAGCCATAGGCGAAGTAGGTGCCGCCCTGGCTGGCGGTGCCGACGGTGAAGCTGGACGGCCAGTCCGAGCGGTCGACGTCGTCCTGCGCCACGGCGGGCAGCGCAGCAAAGGCGGTGGCCGTGGCGGCCAGGGCTGTAATCAGACGGGGCATGTCGATCTCCTCCAGAATGGCCCGGCCCCCCGCCGGGTCCACGGAGCCTATCCCGCCATGCCCCGCGCGATCAATGGCCGAAATCGCCCGTGATTGCTGACCTTCGCACGGTTACGGGCGCACCGAGGGGCCGGGTGGCAGGGCTTGCCCTTGCTTCGGCGGGACGCGGGGCGCATGGGAGAGGGACCTGTTGCAACGTGGAGAGGCAGCGACATGATCAGCCGGGATCTGCGCGCCGCGGCGGCCCTCGTTTCCGTGACCGTCCTCGCGCTGGCGCTGTGGCAGGTCTCTTTCGTGCTGCTGCTGGTCTTCTTCGCGGTGCTGATCGCGGTCGGCCTGCGCCACCCCGCGCAGGCGCTGGCGGGATGGACCGGGATGCCGGTCAACCTCGCGCTGGCGCTGGTGGTGCTGCTGATCGTCGCGGCGCTGGGCGGCTTTGCGATGATGCAGGGCATGCGCATCCTGACCCAGTTCGAGGAACTCTGGACCCGGATCCCCGAGGCGGTGACCGGGCTGGAAGAGCGTCTGCGCGACAGCCGCATGGGCGGGATGCTGGTCCGCCGGATGGAGGGCTCGGGCGAGGGCGGCGGCATGAACGTCATGGGCGCCATCGGCGGCACGCTCGTGACCCTTGGCGGGGCGGGGGCCAACATCGTGGTCGTGCTGACGCTGTCGATCTTCCTGGCGACGAAGCCGGAGTTCTATCGGCGCGGGATGGTGAAGCTGGTGCCGCCGCAGCACCGTCCGCGCGCGGACCAGATCTGCCACGATATCGGCCGCGGGCTCTGGTACTGGCTGCTGGGGCAGCTGGTCGACATGCTGGCGGTGGCGGCGCTCGTCTTCCTCGGCCTGTGGCTGCTGGGCGTGCCGCTGCCGCTGACGCTGGCATTGATCGCGGGCCTGCTGAACTTCGTGCCCTTCGTCGGGCCGATCATCAGCGTGGTGCCCGCCATCCTCGTCGCGCTGAGCGAGGGGATGGGCACGGTCGTCTGGGTCGGGCTGCTGTACCTCACGGTGCAGCAGATCGAGGGGAACGTCATCATGCCGCTGGTGCAGCAGCGCACCACGGCGATCCCGCCGGCCCTGACCATCGTGGCGGTGGCGCTGTTCGGGGTGCTCTTCGGCTTGATCGGCGTGCTTCTGGCGACGCCGCTGCTGCTGGTCGCGATGATCCTCGTCCAGAAGCTCTGGGTCGAGGATACGCTGGGCGACCGCGAGGACGCCCAGCCCGAGGATTAGTCCAGCAGCCCGGCGCCGCGCATCGCCGCCTCGATCGCGGTGCGCACCGGCGCGCTGGGCAGCGCGAGGGGCGAGCGGACATCGGCGCTGCACAGGCCCAGCAGCGAGAGGCCGTACTTCGCCCCCACCAGACCGGGCTCGGTGAAGATCGCCTCGTGCAGCGGCATCAGCAGGTCCTGCAGGCGCAGCGCCTCGGCGTAGTCGCCCGTCAGGCTCGCCGCCTGCATCCGCGCGCAAAGCGCCGGGGCCACGTTGGCGGTGACGCTGATGCAGCCCCGCCCGCCCATCGCGTTGAAGCCGACGGCGGTCGCATCCTCGCCCGAGATCTGGACGAAGTCCGTCCCGCAGGCGATCCGCTGCCGCGCCACCCGCGCCAGATCGCCGGTCGCGTCCTTGACGCCGAAGATGCCGGGCAGCTTCGCCAGCTCGGCCATGGTCGCGACGCTCATGTCGACGGCAGAGCGGCCGGGGATGTTGTAGATCAGCACCGGCAGCCCGGCCTCGGCGGCGGCGGTGTAATGGGCCACCAGGCCCGCCTGCGTCGGCTTGTTGTAATAGGGCGTGACGACCATCGCACCATCGGCACCGGCGCTTTTCGCGGCCTCGATCAGGCGCACCGTCTCGGCGGTGTTGTTCGACCCGGCGCCGGCGATCACCGGCACCCGACCCGCGGCATGGCGCACCACCTCGGCCACGACGGCGTCATGCTCCTCGTGGGTCAGGGTCGGGCTTTCGCCGGTGGTGCCGGCGGGCACGAGGCCGGTGGTGCCCTGCTCGATGTGCCAGTCCACCAGCCGTTTCAGCGCGCTGCGATCCAGCTGACCCCCGGTGAAGGGCGTGACGAGGGCGACGAGCGATCCCTGGATCATGTGGGGCGTCCTGCTGCGGGGAAATTGCGCGGCTGTCCTAGCCGCAATCCGCCGCCTTGCCAAGTTCGTGAGTTGCATCGCCCCCGCGCCCCGTTACGGTCCCGGCCCGATGAAAGCCGCCGTCCTTGCCCTGATCCTCACCCTCTCGCCCGGCGCCGCCCTCGCGCAGGGGCATGCCGATGTCGTCGCCGCGATGGAGGCCGGCAGCTGGGACCGCGCCTATGCGCTGGCCGCGCAGGGCGTGCAGACCGACCTCGTCACATGGGAACGGCTGCGCGCCGGCGACGGGGATTTCGCCGAATACGCCGCCTTCCTGTCCGACCATGCCGATTGGCCCGGCCTTGATGCCATTCGGTCGGAGGGCGAGCGCGCGATCCCCGGCTGGGCCGATCCCGCGCAGGTCATCGCCTTCTTCGGCAACGAGGATCCGCTGACCGGCGAGGGCGTCGCCGCGCTGGCCGAGGCGCTTATGGACGCCGGCCGCTTCGCCGAGGCGGAATCGGTGCTGATCCAGGCCTGGATGTCGCTTGGCCTCGACGACGACGGCTTCGACGCGCTGATCGGCCCCTACGGTGCGGTGCTCGCGCCCTTCCACGTGGCGCGGGTCGACGCGATGCTCTGGCGCTGGCGGGTCACCGATGCCGGCCGTCTGCTCGACCGCCTGCCCGAGGATCAGAGCCTGCTGGCCGAGGCGCGGATCGCCCTGATCCGCGATGCCGCCGACGTCGAGACGCGGCTCGCTGCCGTCCCCGAGGCGCTGCGCGAGGAGCCGGGCCTTGCCTACGACCGCTTCAACCGCTTCGCCAGCCGGGGCGATTACACCAATGCCATCGCCATCCTCGGCACCCGCACCGCCAGTGCCGATGGGCTGGGCGATCCCTTCCGCTGGGCCAGCTGGCGCGCCGCGCTCGCGCGCTGGACCATGCGCGACGGCCGCCCGCAGGAGGCCTATGATCTGGCCAGCAGCCACCACCTGACCTCGGGCAGCCAGTGGGCGGATCTCGAATGGCTGTCGGGCTACATCGCGCTGCGCCACCTCAACAGCCCCGGCATCGCGCTGCAGCATTTCCGCGCGCTCGAGGCGGATGTGGAAAGCCCGATCTCCATCGCCCGCGCCGGCTACTGGACCGGCCGCGCGCTCGAGGCGCTGGGCCAGCCCGACGATGCGGCGCTGGCCTTCGCCCGGGCAGCGCAGCAGCAGACCGCCTTCTACGGCCTTCTCGCCGCCGAACGTCTGGGCCTGTCGCTGGACCCGGCCCTGACCGGGCAGGAGGCCTTTCCAGATTGGCGCGAGGCTGCCTTCCTCGCCGATCCGCGCGCGCAGGCGCTGCGGCTGTCGCTTCAGGGCGGCGACCGGGGCGCGGCGGTGCAGTTCACCGTCGCCCTCGCGCAGGATCTGGATCGCACCGGCCTCGCGCAGCTCGGCGCCATGGTGGCCGAGGAGGGAGAGCCCTTCTTCGCGCTGATCGTCGGCAAGCAGGGCGCCGCGCGCGGGATCACCCTGCCGGAGTTCTACTTTCCGCTGCACGGTCTGAAGGACATGGAGCTGCCGGTCGAGCCGGCGCTCGCCCTGTCGATTGCCCGGCGCGAGAGCGAGTTCAACCCGGTGATCGGCAGTCCCGTCGGCGCGCTTGGCCTGATGCAGCTGATGCCCGGCACCGCCGAAGAGGTCTCTCGCGGGTTGGGGCTGGCCTATTCCCGCGGCCGGCTGACCTCGGACTGGGAATACAACGCCACGCTGGGCAGCCGCTACCTTGCCGGTCTCGAGGAGGAGTTCGGCGAAAGCCCGGTGATGATCGCCGCCGGCTACAATGCCGGCCCCTCGCGCCCCTCGCAGTGGATGGCGCAGCGCGGCGATCCGCGCCGGGGGCAGGCCGATATCGTCGACTGGATCGAGAGCATCCCCTTCACCGAGACGCGGAACTACGTGATGCGCGTGACGGAATCGATCCCGGTCTACCGCGCCCGGCTGAGCGGGCAGGCCGGTCCCGTCCGCTTCACCGAGCTTCTGGAAGGGCGGCCACCCTTCATCCGGCCCGTGCCGCGCCCCGCCTCGCCGGTCGCGGCGGTCGCCGGTGTCCCCACCGCCGCCGCTCGCAGTGCCGATCCCCTGCCGGGGGCGCCGCGCCCCGAACCGCGTCCGCCGCGTTAGGCCGCCTTCGCGCGGCGCCTTGCCCGGAACAGGGTGAAGAGCCCGGCGCTGACGACGATGGCGGCGCCGATGGCGACATGCGGCTCCAGCGTCTCGCCGAAGACGGTGATGCCGAGCGAGGCCGCGAAAACCAGCTGCAGGTAGGCGAAGGGCTGCACGGCGCTCGCCTCCGCGACCTCGTAGGTCTTGATCAGCAGCCAGTGGCCCAGCGCGCCCGAGACGCAAAGGCAGCCCATCAGGGCCCAGTCGGTGCCCGTCATCGGCTCCCAATGCCACAGGCCCACCGCGGTCATCGCCACGGCGCCCACCGTGCCGGTCCAGAAAAAGCTCGTCGCGCTGCTGTCGCGCCGCGCGACGTAGCGGTTCAGCAGGCCGTAGAGTGCGAAGCAGAAGGCTGCCGCCAGCGGGAAGACCGCCTCTGGGGCGAAGACGCCGAAGCCCGGCTGCAGGATCACCAGCACCCCGACAAAGCCGATGCCCGCCGCCGTCCAGCGCCGCCAGCCCACGACCTCGCCCAGGATCGGGCCGGAGAGGGCGCTGATGATCAGCGGGTAGCAGGCGAAGATCGCATGGCTCTCGACCAGCCCGAGGGCGACGAAGCCCAGCACCATAATGCAGATCTCGCCGGCCAGCAGCAGCCCGCGAAAGGCCTGCAGGACCGGCTGCGGCGTGCGCGCGGCGGCGCGGATGCTGCCCGACTGCCGCTTGGCGATGGCGATGACGAAGGCGGCGAAGAACCAGTAGCGCACCATCACGACCATCAGGACGTTGTAGTTGCGGCCCAGGTGCTGCGACAGCCCGTCCTGCATGGCGAAGACGAAGGTGGCGGCGATCATGAAGATCACGCCGAGGCGGATGTCGTTGCGCATCAGTCGGGCTTTCGGGCTGCGGTCATGTGGCGCTTGCGCCCGTATCCGCTGCGCCGCTCCACCGCCAGCCCCGCCGCCTCGAGCGCGCGGCGCACGTGACCGGCGGCGGTATAGGTGGCCAGCGTCCCGCCCGGCGCGGTATGGGCGGCGACTGCCTCCAGCAACTCAGCGCCCCATAGCTCGGGGTTCTTGGCCGGGGAAAAACCGTCGAGGAACCAGGCATCCGCCAGCCCGTCCCAGGCGGGCAGGGTCTGCCGCGCATCGCCGAGGATCAGATCGACCTCCAGCCCCGGCCAGACCTCCACCGCGCCTTGCCCCAGCCGGTCCCAGGCCGCCAGCAGCGGCGCGGCATCGAGGTCGGGGAAGGCCGCCAGCGCGCGGCCTGCATCCTCCCGCGTCAGGGGAAAGGCCTCGAAGCTGGTGAAGCGCAGCGGCAGATCGCCGCGCAGCGCGTTCAGCGCCAGAAGGTTCAGGCCCGTGCCGAAGCCCAGCTCCGCGATGCGGAACCCCGCCCGCAGCCGCGCGGGCAGGTCGTTGCCGCCGAAGAAGACGTGCCGCGTCTCTTCCAGCCCCGAGGCGAGCGAGAAGTAGGGATCGTCGAAACGGCGCGAGACGGGCGTGCCCTCCTCGGTCCAGTCGAGCGCATCTGTCGTCATGGCAAAGGGTCCTGTAGGGATCGGCGCGACACTGCAGAGGCGGGCGGGCGATGGCAACGGCGGACGTGACGGTGATGGGGGCGGGGATCTTCGGCCTTGCCGCGGCTGTGGCCTGCGGACGGGGCGGCGCCCATGTGCGGGTGATCGATCCCGGCGGCGTCGCGGCGGGCGCCTCCGGCGGCATCGTCGGCGCGCTGGCGCCCCATGCCCCGGACGAGGACCGCTGGGACGCGCTCAAGACCTTCCAGCTCGACGCGCTTCTGATGGCCGAGGAGTACTGGGCCGACATCGCCCGTCTCTCGGGGCGCGACCCGGGCTATGCCCGGACGGGCCGGCTTCAGCCGGTCGAGGGGGAGGCCGCCCTCGCGCGGGCCGAGGGGCGGACCGACGCTGCCGCCAGCCTCTGGCAGGGCCGGGCCGAGTGGCGCGTCATCCCCGCGCCCGGCGGCGGCTGGGGGCCGGAGGGCGGCATGGTGATCCACGACACGCTGTCGGCCCGCATCGCCCCGCGCGCTGCCTGCGCCGCGCTCAGGGCCGCGCTCGAGGCGCTGGGCGGAGAGGTCGTGCCCGAGGGGCATCCCGAAGGCGCCGTCATCTGGGCCACCGGGGCCGCCGGGCTCGAGGAGTTGAACGCCCTTGCGGGGCGCGAGGTCGGGCGCGGCATCAAGGGGCAGGCCGCCCTGCTGCAGCACGATGCCGCCGCGCTGCCGCAGCTTTCGGCGCCGGGCCTGCATGTCGTGCCGCATGGCGACGGCACGGTGGCGATCGGCTCCACCTCCGAGCGGGAGTGGGAGGTGGAAGGCCCCGACGATCAACTGAATGCCGTGATCGCCCGCGCCCGCGCGCTGGTCCCGGCGCTGGCCGAGGCGCCGGTGATCGAGCGCTGGGCCGGCATCCGCCCCAGGGCGCGGACCCGCGCGCCGATGCTGGGGCCGCACCCTTTCCGGCAGAACGCCTGGATCGCCAATGGCGGCTTCAAGATCGGCCTCGCCCTCGCGCCGCTGGCCGGAGAGCTGCTGGCCGACCTCGTCCTGTCCGGCGAGAACCGCATCCCGGAGGAGTTCGACCCCGAGGCCAGCCTGACCGCCTGAGCCGCGCGCGGCTGGCGGTCAACCGGGGCGCTGGTCGTCCAGCGTGCCGCCCAGCGCGAGGGTCAGGGAATTGTCGACATGGCGGGCGAGGGCGGCGCGCGCCTCGACCAGATCGCCCTCGGCCAGGGGCCGCAGGAAGGCAAGATGCTCACGGATCACCCGCTCGGCGTTGAAGGGCGTGACCTTGATGCGGGACTGCACGGCCATGCGGATCTTGATCGCTGTCGTGCGGTAGACGTTGTCCACGAGCCCGTTGTGATCGGCCGCGATCATCTGCTTGTGCATCGCCCAGTCGAGGTCCTGCACCTCCTTCGACTTCACCTCTGAGCGGTCATCGCGGACCTCGCTCGTCAGCGCCTCGTGGCGGGTCAGCCAGTGGAGCAGGGTCTCGCGGGGGAGGTTCCGGTAGGCCGCCTCTACCGCGCCGAGCTCCAGCCGCCGGCGCAGGCCATAGGCGTCGCGCACGAAAGAGACATCGAGGCTGGGGATCATCAGGCCGCGCTTGGGCAGGGTCTGCAGAAGGCCCTCGGCCTCGAGCCGGGGAATCGCCTCGCGGATCGAGCCGAGGCTTGAGCCGGTCATCTGCACCAGCTCGCGCTGCGACACGAGGCGGCCCGGCGCAAGCTCGCCGCGGTCCAGCAGCACCTCGATCCGGTCATAGGCCGTCTGCCGCAGCAGGTGCGCATCCCCCGGGCGGTCGGGATCAAGCGCGGTCGTCTGGTCGGTATCATTCATGCAAGAAACAGTGACTAAACTTTTGGCAACTTGCAAACCTTCAACTGACATGTTAGCGACATGTGTGCAAATTAATGCACTCGGAGAGGAAAGGGAGGAACGATGTCCAAGATGAGAATGACGCTCGTCACGGCGATGGCCGCCGCCGCGTTCGGCGGTGCGGCACAGGCCGAGACCCTGCGCTTCGCCACGACGCTGCCCGAGGCCGACAACCCCGAGACCCGGGCGATGCAGGCCTTCGAGCAATACGTCGAGTTCCACTCCGGCGGCGACATCGACGTCCAGCTGCTGCATGGCGGCGTTGGCGGCGACCGCGAGCTGCTGGAGAACGTGCGCAACGGCATCTTCCAGATGACCGCCACGACCGATGGCGCGCTGGCATCCTTCTACCCGAAGGTCCAGGTCTTCTCGACGCCCTACCTCTTCAGCTCCGTCCGCTCGGCCATGACCTTCATGAACGAGGCCGAGGTGATGGACGAGTTCGTCGCCGACGTCGAGGACACGGCGGGCCTGCGCATCGTCGGCTACGCCGCCGACGGCTTCCGCAACTTCGTCAACAACGAGCGTCCGATCGAGGGCCCCGATGACGTCCAGGGCCTCAAGCTGCGCTCGATGGAGAGCCCGGTGATGATCTCGCTGATGGAGAGCCTCGGCGCCGCGCCGACGCCGATCCCCTTCCCGGAAAGCGCCATGGCGATCCGGCAGGGCGTGGTCGACGGCGGCGAGAACCCGCCCTCCACGGTCATCAACGGCGGCTGGGCCGAGGTCATCGACTACATGTCCCTCGACGAGCACATCTTCTCGGCGGTCTTCGCCTATGCGAACCCCGATTTCATCGACGGCCTGAACGACCAGAGCCGCCGCGCGGTGCTTGACGGCGTGCAGCTCTATTCCTCGATCATGCTGGCCGGCAAGGGGCAGGGCTATCTCGACGATACCCAGCGCATCCGCGACATGGGCGTCGAAGTCTACGTCAACGACGCCGAGCAGAAGGCCGCCTTCCGCGAGCGGACGCAGGCGCCGGTGATTGATTTCCTCTCCGGCGAACTTGGCGCGGACTACGTCGAAGGCTTCATCGCCGCCGTCGACGAGGTCGAAGCCGAGCTTTACCCCTCCGAGTGATCCCGATGGCCGATGCCGGCCCCCGCGAGGGGCCGGCATCTTAACGGGGGCAATCCCATGAGACTCTTCCGCAGCGACGGGCCGATGGCGCCCGTGCTCCGCTTTTGCGACCGGCTGGCGCTGGCGACCGAATGGATCGCGGCGGCGCTTCTCGGCGCGATCATCGCGGTGAACACCGCCTCCGTCATCGCGCGCTACGCCTTCTCCGCCCCCATCGGCTGGAGCGAGGAGTTCATGCGCTACGCCATCGTCTGGGCCGTCTACATCGTCGCCGGCGCCTCGTTCCGGCGGGGCGAGCAGATGGTGATCGACCTGATCGACCTCGTGCCCTCGAAGGGCTTCCGTCTTGCCGCCTCGGTCGTGTCGCTGGTGGCGACGCTGACGCTGGCCGCCGTCGTCGTGGTGCTGGGGCTGCCGTTCCTGCTGGATACCGGGCAGGTCTCGCCCTCCATGCGCATCCCGATGTGGATTCCCTATGCCTCGGTCGTGGTCGGCTACGCGATGATCGCGCTTCAGGCCATCGCGACCTTCGTCCAGCCGCCCCCATCGCGGATCGAGGAGGTCACAACGCCATGAGCCCCGCCGCCGTCTTCGCCTCCTTCTTCTTCCTCGTGCTCGTCGGGGCACCCATCGCCGTCGCGCTGGGCCTGACCGGCGCCGCCTCGGCCTGGTGGGCCGGGTTCCCGATGGTGCTGATCCCGACGCGGTTCTTCAGCTCTCTCGACAACTTCTCGCTGCTCGCCGCGCCCTTCTACATCTTCGCGGGCGAGATCATGAACCGCGGCGGCATCACCGAGACGCTGATCACCTTCGCGGCGCGGCTGACCCGCAAGATCCGCGGCGGCGCGGCCTATGCCAACATCATGGCCTCGGTCTTCTTCGCCGGCATCTCGGGCACCGCGATCGCGGATACCGCGGCGCTGGGCAAGATCTTCATCAACGGGATGCCCAAGCAGGGCTATACCCGCGAATTCTCCGCCGCCGTCACCGTCGCCAGCTCGATGATCGGGCCGATCATCCCGCCCTCGGTGATCATGATCGTCTATGCCTCCGTCGCGCAGGTCTCGATCATCAACCTCTTCATCGCCGGCATCGTGCCCGGCCTGCTGATGGGCCTTGCCTGTGCCGTCGTCGTCTTCCTGACCGGCATGACCGGCAAGGGCCTGCCCAAGGGCGAGATTCAGGCCGTCGAGAAAAGCGGCGGCAAGCTGGCCTTCGAAAGCCTGCTGGTCTTCACCGTGCCGCTCTTCATCGTCGTGGGCACGCTCTCGGGCGCCTTCACCGCGACCGAAGCGGGCGGCGTGGCCTGCGTCTACGCGATGTTCCTTGGCGTCTTCGTGCTGCGCACGCTGGGCGGGCGGTCGATCCTCGACGCGCTGCGCCATTCGATGCGCACCACTTCGGTGCTGTATCTCGTGGTCGCGGGCGCCTCGGTGCTGTCCTACGTGCTGACCGTCACCGGCGCGGTGAACGGGCTGCGCGATCTGGCGGATGGCTTTGCCGGCAATCCCACGATCTTCCTGTTCTTCATCCTCGCCGTGCTGCTGATCGCGGGCTTCTTCCTCGAGCCCGGCGTGCAGGTCCTTCTGCTCGCGCCGATCTTCCTGCCGATGGCCCGCGCCCTCGGGATCGACGAGATGCAGTTCGCGATGATCTTCCTGCTGTCGGGCACGCTCAGCCTGATGACGCCGCCGGTGGGGATATGCCTCTTCGTGGCGGCGCAGATCGGAGAGATCCCGATCGGCCGCATGTTCAAGGCGATCCTGCCCTTCCTCGTCGCACAGATCGTCGCGATCTCGCTTCTGATCCTGTTCCCCGAGCTGGTGACCTTCCTTCCCAACCTGACCGAGTGAGTCTGATGCCGCAAAAGAAAGTGCTCGTCCTGACCGAGCAGTTCACCAACGAGGACACGCTCTTCGACCCGCTGCGCGAGGCGGGCTACACCGTCGAGGTCAACGAGACCGGCCGCCTGCCGGACGAGGCCAAGCTGCGCGAGATGCTGGCGCAGGACGTGGTCGCGACCATCGCCGGGGGCGAGCCCTATACGCCCGCCGTGATCGAGGCTGCCGCCGACCTGTCGATCATCGCCCGCTGGGGCGTGGGCTACGACAAGGTCGACGTGCCCGCCGCGACGGCGGCCGGGATCCCCGTCGCCATGGCCTTCGGCGAGAACCACGAGAGCGTCGCCGAATACGCCCATGCCATGGCGCTGTCGCTGGCCTGCGGGCTGGGCCGCCGCGACGCGATGGTGAAATCGGGCAGCTGGAGCTTCGACGGCTTCCACCCCGGTCTCTGGGGCCGGACCGCCGGGCTGATCGGCCTTGGCCGGATCGGCGGCGCCATGGCGCGCCGGCTGAAGGGGCAGGGGATGGAGGTGCTCGTCGCCGATCCCGCGCTGGATGCGGCCACCGCCAAGGCCGCCGGCGTCGAGGCCGTGGATCTGGGCACGCTGCTGACGCGGGCGGACCTGATCTCGGTCCATGCGCCCTCGACCCCGCAGACGCGGCACATGCTGAACGACGACACCTTCGCCAAGATGAAGCCCGGCGCGATCGTGGTGAACACCTCGCGCGGGCCGCTGATCGACGAGGCGGCGCTGCTGCGCGCGCTGGAATCCGGTCATCTTGGCGGCGCCGGCCTCGACGTCTTCGAGGTCGAGCCGCTGCCCGGGGCCAGCCGCCTGCGCGAGATGCCCAACGTGATCCTCTCGCCGCATGTCTCGGGCATGGACCGCATGGCCGAGGCCCGCGTCACGGGCCGCTGCGTGAGCAACATCCTGACCTGGCTGCACGGCGATCCGGCCGAGCTGCAGCCCTACGTCGTCAATCCGCAGACACTGAAGAACAAGGAGTCCGCACGATGACCATCAAAGTCGACGGGATCATCCCCGTGATGCTGACGCCCTTCGATCAAGAGAACAAGATCGACTGGGCCAGCTACGAGCGCCTGATCGAATGGTACATCGAGCGCGGCGCCACGGCGCTCTTCGCCGTCTGCCAGTCCTCGGAGATGCAGTTCCTCAGCCCCGAGGAAAGCGTGGCGCTGGCCCGCTTCACCGTCGAGAAGGTGAACGGCCGCGTTCCCGTCGTCGCCTCCGGCCATATCTCTGACACGCCCGAGGCGCAGGCGCGCGAGCTTTGCGCCATCGCCGAGACCGGCGTCGACGGCGTGGTCCTCGTGACCAACCGCCTTGCCGGCATGGATGACGGGCCCGAGGTCTTCAAGGCCGCGGTCGACGCCTTGCTCGAGGCCCTGCCGAAGGACCTGACGCTGGGCCTTTACGAATGCCCCGCGCCCTTCCGCCGGCTGCTCTCCGACGAAGAGCTGCTTTACTGCGCCCAGACCGGCCGCTTCGCGCTGCTCAAGGACGTCTCCTGCGATCTCGAGACGGTCACGCGCCGGGTCGCGCTGGTCAAGGACACGCCGCTGGGCATCTGCAACGCCAATGCCGCCATTGCCTGGCCGGCGATGCAGGCGGGCTCCACCGGGTTCTGCGGTGTCTTCACGAACATCCACCCGGACCTCTACCGCTGGCTGCGCGATCACGGCGCCGAGCACCCCGAGTTCGCCGAGGATCTGGCGACCTTCCTCGTGTTGGCCGCGCAGACCGAGCCGATGGGCTATCCGAAGATGGCCAAGCACTACCTGCAGCGCGAGGGCGTGATCGCCTGCCCGGACAGCCGGGTGCATCCCGGCGACATCTTCGAGCGGTTCTGGGGCCTCTCGCCGGTGCTCGACCGCATCGCCGAGGGCACGCAGCGCTACCGGGACAGGATCGCGGCGCTTCCGGAATGACGGTCGCGGTCTTCGGCTCGGTCAACCTCGACCTTGCTGCCCATGTCGCGACGCTGCCGGCCCCGGGCGAGACGATCCACGCCCTGGGCTTCGACGCGGCCCTTGGCGGCAAGGGGGCGAACCAGGCCGTCGCCGCGGCCCGGCTGGCGAAGGGCCCCGTGCGCTTCGCCGCCGCGGTCGGAACGGACGCCAATGCCGCGCAGATCCGGCGCGAGCTCGAGGCGAACGGTGCCCCGCTGGGGGACCTGCGGGATTTTCCGGGCGGTAGCGGCCTTGCGCTGATCCAGATCGACGCGGCCGGGCAGAACGCGATCACCGTCGTCGGCGGCGCCAACATGGCCTGGCCCGACGAAGGGCCGGGCGCGGCTTTCCTTGAGGGCGTGGACACGCTTGTCCTGCAGCTAGAGGTGCCGCTGGCCGCGGTGCGGCGGGCGGCGAGCATGGCCCGCGAGAGGGAGATCCGCGTGATCCTCGATCCTGCGCCGGTCGGCGATGCCGAGGCGACCCGCGCGCTGCTGCCGCTGGCCGACGTGGTGACCCCGAACGAGAGCGAGGCCGCCGCCCTGCTGGGCTGGCGCCCGACGACCCTCGATGAGGCCCGCCGCGCCGCGCAGGAGCTTCGGGCGCTTGGCCCGGGGCTTGCCGTGGTCAAGCTGGGCGAGAAGGGCCTCGCCTATGCCGCGGAAGCCGGATCGGGCGAGATCGCGCCGTTCCGGGTCACGGGCGTGGATTCGGTCGCCGCCGGCGATGCCTTCTGCGGCGCGCTATCCGTCGCCCTCGACGAGGGGCAGGGGGTGGAGGCGGCGCTCCGCTTTGCCTCGGCCTGCGGCGCGCTCACGGCGACGCGGCGCGGCGCGGCAGCTTCCATACCCGACCGCGACGAGGTCGAGCGCTTTCTCGCGGCGCAGGACGGATGACCCAGGGGGCTTCGCTCGGCTGAGGTGGGGGGGCTCAGTGCCCCCCTTCTGCGCCTTTGCGCCAGAGCGGGCGGGATGCTCGACCATCTCCGTCACCGGACGCGGCGGGCCGCCTTCCGTTTCTCCTATCGGAAAAGGGCCAGCACCCAGGGCGCCAGCAGGGAGGTCAGCATCGCGTTCAGCGCCATGCCGATGCCGGCAAAGGCGCCGGCGGTCTGGTGCACCTGCAGCGCGCGGGCGGTGCCGATGCCATGGGCGGCGACCCCGGCGGCAAAGCCGCGCGCGCGCCAGTCGCGCACCCGCAGCGCGTTCAGCAGCGGCGTGACGATGATCCCGCCGGTCACCCCGGTGATCAGCACCAGCGCCGCCGTCAGCGTCGGCGGGCCGCCGATCCGCTCGGCGATGCCGATGGCCACGGGGGCGGTGACGCTTTTCGCCGTCAGCGCCGTCAGCACCGCCCCGTCCAGCCCGAAAAGCCGCGCCAGCCCTAGCGCCGAGACCATGGCCACCAGCGCGCCCGCCAGCAGCGCCGCCGCCATCGGCAGGGCGGTGCGGCGGACATGGGCGATATTGGCGTAAAGCGGCACGGCGAGGCAGACCGTCGCCGGCCCCAGCAGGAAATGCACGAACTGCGCGCCCTCGAAATAGGTGTCGTAGTCGGTGCCCGTCGTCAGCAGCACGGCGGCAAGGATGCCGATCGCCAGCAGCACCGGGTTGGCCAGCGGGTTGCGCCCGGTGGCGGTGAAGATCGCGTCGCCCACGAGGTAGGCGCCCAGCGTCAGCCCCAGCCACAGAAGCGGGCCGTGCGACAGGTAGCTCCAGATATCGGGGATCATCGCAGCTGCTCCTGCCCGCCGGTCAGCCGCAGCACCCAGACGAAAACCAGCGCGGCGGCGGCGATGGCCAGCGCGGTGGAGGCGAGCAGCACCAGCGCGATGGCCAGCCCCTCGCGCTGCAGCAGGTCGAGGTAGCGGATCACGCCCACGCCCACCGGCACGAAGAGCAGCGACAGATGCGCCAGCACGCCGCGCGCCGTCCCCTCGATCCGGGTGTAGAGGCGCGGCATGGCCAGAAAGCTCGCCGTCAGCAACGCCATGCCCAGCACCGGGCCGGGCAGCGGCAGCCCCAGCCCCTGCGAGATCGCCTCGCCGGCAAGCTGGTAGCACAGGATCAGGAAGAGATGGCGTATCATCGGCGGCGCGCTCCGCTGGGGGTCGGTGCCAGAGCTACCGGCGCCGCTGCGGGAACGGAAGGGCGGTGGCTCAGCCTGCCTCCGGCGCGAGGCTTGCGCGTGTCTGCTCTGCGGAAAAAGCGGTCAGTCGGCCCGGTCCAATGCACCGGGCGGAACGCCCATGGCCGCAGCGATCCGCCGCATGTCGTCCGGGGTGATCCGGCGCTTGGGTCCGCGCAGCAGCAGTCCCCAGTGTTCCTTATGGCCGCGCGTGAGGTCGAGACCCTCCAGAAGCGGACGAATGGCGGCGGGCCGAGCCTCGGCGACGTAATCGACATCCACCCGGTAGGGATGGAAGCCCATCGCCTGCGCGGCATGGTAGGGCGCATCCGAGGTGACGCGCCCGATCGCCGTGAAGGTCTGCACCGGCGCGCCGGTCCCCATGCCCTCGCGCGGCGCATAGTAGGCGAGCCAGTCGCCCCTGCGCAGCGCCCGGATGGCATCCTGCCTGCCGTGGCCCAATTGCGCAAAGCCCCCCGCGACACCCCCACGGACATGATCCGCCGAGGCGATGCCGATCCAGCAGGCCATCGCTCAGCCGGCCTGCGGGGCAGTATGCGCAGTGATGGTGTAGCCGAAGGGGTCCTCGAAGGCGAAGTAGCGGCCGAAGGGGCCGTCCTTGGGCGCGAAGGCAATCGTGACGCCCCGCGCCGCGAGGTGGTCATGCAGCGCCTCGGCGTCGTCGCAGCCGAACCACAGGGCGATCCCGTGACCGAGCGGGCGCGCGGCGTCGAGGTCGACGACGGGGGTGCGCACGGCAAAGGGGATCGGCTGGGTGTCGAACACCACGGCGCCCGGAGGCGCGAAGGCGGCCGGGGTCAGGCCGACGACCTCGGTATAGAAGGCGCGGGCGGCGTCGAGGTCCGCGACCTGAATGCCGATGAAGTTGGGTCCGATGAGGTGGGGCATGTAGATTGTCTTTCGTCTGGCGGAGTTCTATTATCAGGCAACTGATATAGTATAAGCCTGCTGATATGACAAGCACCGATATGCCCTCGCCCGACACCGTTTTCGACGCGCACCAGTCCCTGGGATACGCCATCAAGCGGGCGCAGCAGGCCCTGCGCCTGCGCATGGACCGGCAGTTGAAGGAACTCGGGCTGACGGCCCCGCAGTACAACGTGCTGTGCAGCCTCGACGCCGAGCCGGGCGCCTCGAACGCGCGGCTGGCGCGCCGGGCTTTCGTCACGCCGCAGACCATGCAGTCGATGCTGGTGAAACTGGAACGCGCCGGCCTGATCGAGCGGAGCCCGGATGCAGAGCATGGCCGCATCCAGCGGACGCAGCTTACCGAGGCCGGTCAGGACACGCTGACGAAGGCGCATCGCTGCGTGCATGAAACGGAGGTGATCGCCCGAAACGCGGCATCGCCGGACGCGGCCGAGATGCTGCTCAGGGTCGCGGAGGCTCTTTCGTAGGGCGAGGGACCGGGTCGGCCCCTGAAGGTCGCGGCGCTGGCAATCCACCGTCCCGTCAGGCTTCAGGTAGCGCCTTCTCGAAGGTGATGGAGGTCGGCGCGCCGTAGCCCGGGTGGGCCCTACGCGCCACCTCGTTGAAGCCCATGGCGGCGAAGGCGGCGTGGTTGGCGGTCAGCTCCACCCGCGACTGCAGGCGCAGGCGGGGCAGGGAGAGGGCCTTGGCCCGCTCGGCTGCCGCCTCGATCAGGCGGCGGGCAAGGCCCGCGCCGCGCGCGGCCGCATCGACGGCGATCTTGCCGAGGTAGAGCGCATCCTCCTGCGGCGTGAAGATCGCGCAGGCGCGCAGCGGCGTGCCGATGCCCCAGACCTCGCCGTCTTGCGCTTGCCCCTGCAGCGCGGCGAGGGTCAGGCGGTGCACGGAAGAAGGCGGGTCGATCCGCCCCTCCATGTAGGCGAAGCTGCGGTGGATCAGCGCCAGCGCCTGCGGCAGGGCCGGATCCACGGGGCCGAGGCAGCGGGGCGCATCCTCCGGCGGCCAGGGGATCACGGTCAGCTCGGGCCACAGCGCCTTGTGCCGGGCGGCCTTGCCCTCGTGCGTGGCGCGGTTCGGCAGGAGCGTGTTCGGCAGGACGCGCAGGGCAAAGATATCGGCCAGCCCGTAGGGGGCGTAGATGTCGAACCCCTCGTCCGCGCGCAGGCGCATCCCGATGCAATGGGTGGCCGAGGCGAAGTGGTCGATGCCGTCGCGGGCCGAGGTCAGCGGCGCGCGGGCATGGCCGAAGTGATCCTCGAACCAGAGGTGCACCCGCGCCTGGTTGCGGACCTCCACCGGCGGCTGGGCGGCAAAGCAGGGGGCGGCGCGGCGGATCACCCGATCCTCGGCTTCCCAGCTGGTGTCGGGGTCGAAATAGAACAGGTCGATGTCCTTGACGCCCTGCAGGGCCGGGCGCCCCGTCAGTTGGTTCCAGACCGCGCCGTAAAGCGCGCCCGAGACGATCCACCAGTCCGGCAGGTCCAGCGCGCGGGCGGCGCGGAAGGCGGCCATCAATTCGGGGCAGGCCCGGACGATCTTCACGAGCCGCGCCTCCAGCCCCGCCTCGCCGGGGGCGGCGGCATCCATCAGTGGATCTCGCGCGGCGGGTCCGGCTGCAGGGTGAAGCCGTCGAAGCGGGCCGTCAGCCCCCCCCGCTTGGGCGAGCAGGCCATCGGCCCGACCTCGACCCGCCCCTCGGGAAAGCTGCACAGGCGGATCATCTCGGCGCCGCCTTCCGTCACATGCTCGATCTTCACGGCATCCTGCCAGCGGGTCAGGCGCAGCGTGACGGGGCCGGCATCGGTAAGCGGCGTCTTCGACCAGTCCGAGGCGGTCTGCGTGACTACGACCGAGAGCGCGCGGGCCCCGTCGGTATACTCCACCCCGGCCTTGATCCAGTGCAGCGGTCCGCTGCGCAGCATGATCCCGGCCTGGTCGTAGAGCGCGCTGTAATCGGCGTCGAAGGTCAGCTCGACCGCGAAATCGGCATGCAGCGCGTGATAGAGGAAGTGCCCCGAGGCCTCTTCGAGGCCGTAGTAGCTGCGCTGCCAGAAGTCGGTCTTCTCACCGGTGGTCAGGATCAGGCTGCTGCCCTCGACCCGGTGCTCGGGCGGCTCGTTCAGCCATTCCATCGTCTCGAATCCGGGGGTCATCGGGGCCTCCTGCGCCAGCGCTCGATCCGATCCTGCGCCGATTTGGACCGCGGGGTCCAGAGGCGGCGCCCGACCGCCTCGGAGGGTTGATCGGGGCACCGGCCGGCGCTGGGGCGAGGGGGGATGGGCGGTGCAGCGAAAGGGCGACGTCCGGGCCTGCTGCACCCTGCGCCTCCGGCGGGAGTATTTGGGGAAACATGAAGGGGTGTTCTTTGGACCTTCCCACCGTGTCTCGAGCGTCTGCCGGGCTTGGGCGAGGGCCTTGGCCCCGCGCAGCGCGGGGGCGTGCGCCCGGCCGGGACCAGTCGGGCGCGCTGCCGTCGGATACGGGATTGGCGCTGGCGGCGAGACGGTGCATCAGGGGCATATCGCCGCGCGGGTTGCGCGCGTGTCTCGGCAGGAGGCCGCATCATGGATTACAGCAAGTCGGGCGGGACCAAGGGGCCCAAGGGCCAGCCCCGCCACAAGGAACACAACGCGCCCGGGGGCGACAAGAACCCGTTCGGCAAGCGCAACGACGCCAAGGCCGACCTGGTGCGCAAGCTGAAGGAAGCGGCGCAGAAGCGCGAAGAAGGCTAGGCGGGCAACCGCTTTTCCATGAAGACGCTGACGCCGTTGTCGGCATAGCTGCCGAAGACGCCGCAGCGGGTGAAGCCCTGCCGCTCGTACAGGCGGCAGGCCGCCTCCAGCGCCTCGCCCGTCTCCAGCCGGAGGAGCGGCAGACCCTCGGCGCGGGCGGCCTCCTCGACCCTCCGCAGCAGGGCGAGCGCGACGCCGCGCCCGCGGGCCTCTTCGGCGGTGAAGAGGCTTTTGACCTCTCCGTAGCCCGCCTTGACCTGCAGGGCGCAGCAGCCCAGCGGGGTGCCCGCCGCGTCATGGGCCGCGAAGAAGCGGATGTCCGGACCCTCCAGCTCCTCGATCTGCAGGAAGTTGTTCTCTTCCGGCTTGTAGAGCCGGCGCATCAGGGCCTGGCTGGCCTGCAGCAGCGCCAGCGGGCCGGGGTCGCGGGGGCGCGCCGGGGCTATGGTGTAGCCTGCTGCCTCGGGCGCGCTCATGCCGCCGCCAGAGACAGCGGTTGCGGGGATCTTGGCGGGCATGGGGCCTCCGGGTTCGGGTGGTATCAAGCGGCCTGGAAGAGGCGCGGCGACTGTGCGGGCAGCGTGGAGGGAGGGTCAAGGCCCGCGCCGCCGCCTTCCGCGGCCCTCCGACCCGTAAAATTTGACCTGCCTCACCGAATCGTTAACTTTTCCTCGGGACCCATCACCAAGGGGAGAGCCATGTGGTCAGAGGCGATCAACCAGATGCTCCGCCAGTGGATGCGGAAGGGCGCGCTGACCCTGCATCTGCCTGACGGCACCGCCCGATCCTACGGGGACGGGACGGCGCCGCAGGTCACCCTGCGCATCCACGACGACGCGACGCTCAGGCGGCTGGCCCTGAACCCCGACCTCGCGCTGGGCGAGGCCTACATGGAGGGCAGCCTGACCGTCGACGGGGACGATCTGCACGGCCTGCTGGAGCTGGTGCTGCGCAACTTCGGCGGCGGGCGGCGCAGCTGGTGGAACCTGCCGGGGCGCTGGCTGCGCAAGGCCCGGCGCGGGCTCGACCAGCGCAACATCGCCGCCTCCTCGCGCCGCAACGTGGCGCATCACTACGACCTGCCGCCGCGGCTCTATGACCTCTTTCTCGACGAGGACCGGCAGTATTCCTGCGCCTATTTCCGCGATCCCGGCGACGGGCTCGAGCAGGCGCAGCTGCAGAAGAAGCATCACATCGCCCGCAAGCTGCGGCTGGAGCCCGGACTGCGGGTGCTGGACATCGGCTGCGGCTGGGGCGGCATGGCCCTGACGCTGGCGCGCGATTACGGCGTGCAGGTCACCGGCGTCACGCTGTCCGAAGAGCAGCTGAAGGTCGCGCAGCGCCGGGCGCGCGAGGAGGGCCTCGAGGACCGGGTGGAGTTCCGCCTGCAGGATTACCGCGCGGTGACCGAGACCTTCGACCGCATCGTGTCCGTGGGCATGTTCGAACATGTCGGCCTGCCGCAGTTCGACCCCTACTTCCGCGCCGTGCACGACCTGCTGGCCGAGGATGGCGTCGCTCTGGTCCATACGATCGGCTGGGCCGGCCCGCCGGGATCGACCAACCCCTGGATCGCCAAGTACATCTTCCCCGGCGGATACATCCCCTCGCTGTCCGAGGTGGCGCCGGTGATCGAGAACAATGGCCTGTGGCTGACCGACCTCGAATGCCTGCGCCTGCACTACGCCCTGACCCTGCGGCACTGGTACGATCGCTTCACCGCGCGGCTGGACGAGGCGCGCGAGATCAACGACGAGACCTTCGTGCGGATGTGGAAATTCTACCTCGTCGCCTCGGAGCAGAGCTTCCGCTTCAACAGGCAGGACGTCTTCCAATTCCAGATCAGCAAGCGGCTGGATGCCGTGCCGATCACCCGCGACTACCTGTACCGGTCCGGGCTGGTCCCGCGGCAGGCCGAGGTCGAGACCCTCGACCGCGCGAGGGACCACGCGGCAGAGTGACCATATCTTGGGGGCATCTGTTTCGGTGCCTCCAGATGCTGCGCGGTCAAGATTGACTCTGCGCCGCCCTCTCCGGCACTCTTGGTGCAAAAGGGCAGATGTCAGGCATGCGATTCACCCGCCTCAGGCTGAGCGGCTTCAAGAGCTTCGTCGATCCGACGGAACTGGTCATCGCGCCGGGTCTGACGGGCGTCGTCGGGCCCAATGGCTGCGGCAAGTCCAACCTGCTCGAGGCGCTGCGCTGGGTGATGGGCGAAAGCCGCCCCACGGCGATGCGCGGCGGCGGGATGGAGGACGTGATCTTCGCCGGCGCCGCGACGCGCCCGGCGCGGCACCATGCCGAGGTGACGCTGGTCATCGACAATACCGACCGCCTCGCCCCCGCCGCCTTCAACGATGCCGATACGCTGGACGTGGTGCGCCGCATCACCCGCGATGCCGGCAGCGCCTACCGTGTCGGCGCCAAGGAGGCGCGGGCCCGCGACGTCCAGATGCTCTTTGCCGATGCCTCGACGGGCGCGCATAGCCAGGCGCTGGTGCGGCAGGGACAGATCGCTGAGCTGATCAACGCCAAGCCCGCGCAGCGGCGCCGCATCCTGGAAGAGGCGGCCGGCATCTCGGGCCTGTACCAGCGCCGCCACGAGGCGGAGCTGAAGCTGCGGCAGGCCGAAGGCAACCTCGCCCGCCTAGACGATACCGTCGGCGCACTGGCCTCGCAGCTAGCCTCGCTCGCGCGGCAGGCGCGGGCGGCGGCGCGCTACCGCGAGATCGGCGCCGCCCTGCGCCGGGCCGAGGCGCTGCTGCTCTGGCGGCGCTGGCACGAGGCCGGGATCGCCCTGGCCGAGGCCGAGGCGTTGCTGCGCGAGCAAGCCGCCGAAACCTCTCGCGCCGAAGGGGCCGCGCGCGCCGCCCTCTCGGCCCGGACCGAGGCCGAGACCGCCTTGCCGCCGCTGCGCGAGGAGGATGCCGTCGCCACCGCCCTTCTGGCGCGGCTGGAGACCGAGGAAGGCACCCTGGACGAGCGCGCGCGCCGAGCCGAGGGCACGATCCGCGCCGTGACCGGGCGGCTCGACCAGATCACCCGCGACCGCGCCCGCGAAGAGGCGCTGACCCGCGATGCGGACGAGGTGATGACCCGCCTGCGCGCCGAGGGCGAGACGCTGCGCGCCGCCGGCGAGGGCCACGAGGCGCGCCTCGCCGAGGCGCAGGAGCAGGCCGTCGAGGCCGCGCGGAACCTCGAGGCCCGCGAGGCGGAGCTTTCGGAGGGCACCGAGGAGGTCGCCCGCCTCTCCGCGCGCCACCAGTCGGGCCAGCGCCTTGTGCAGGATGCGGCCAAGACCCTCGCGCGCGAGGAGGCCGCCGCCGAGAAGGCGCGCGAGGCCGCCCGCGCCGCGCAGGACGCCGCCACCGGCGCCGAGGCCGCGATGGCGCAGGCCGGCACCCGGCAGGAGGAGGCGCAGGAAGCCCTCGCGCAGGCAGAGACCGCGCTCGAGGCGGCAGAGGCCGCGCGCGCCCAGACGCAAGGCGAAGAGGCCGAGGCCCGCTCTGCCCGCTCTGCCGCGGAGGGCGAGGCCAGCGCGCTCAAGGCCGAGGCCGCCGCCCTGTCGCGGCTGGTGGAGCGCGAGGCCGGCGCCGGCACGCAGCTTCTCGACCGGCTCGAGGTGCATGCGGGCTACGAGGCCGCCTTGGGCGCCGCGCTGGGCGAGGATCTGCAGGCGCCCGAGATCGCGGGCGAGGGCGCCTTCGGCTGGGACGCGCTGCCCGATTACGAGGCGCCGCAGCCGCTGCCCGGCGGGGCGCGCGTGCTGGGACAGGTGGTCAACGCGCCGCCGGTGCTGGCCCGGCGCCTGGCGCAGATCGGCGTGGTCTCGCCCGAAGAGGGGGCGCGGTTGCAGGCCCTGCTGCAACCCGGCCAGCGCCTCGTCAGCGAGGCGGGCGATCTCTGGCGCTGGGACGGCTACCGCGCCTCGGCGGGCGATGCCCCCAGTGCCGCCGCCCTGCGCCTGCAGCAGTTGAACAAGCTTGCCGCGCTGAAGGACGACGTGACGCGCGCCGAGGCGCAGGCCGATCAGGCCCGCAGCGCGCATGAGACCCTGTCGCAGCGCCTCAAGCAGCAGGCCGAGGCCGATGCCAGCGCCCGCCGCGCCCGTCGCGAGGCCGATGCCGCTGTGGCCGAGGCCGCCCGCGCGCTCTCCCGCGCCGAAAGTGACCTGACATTGGCGCAGGGCCGGCTCGAGACCGCGCAGCTGGCCGAGGCGCGCCACGCCGAAGAGGCCCGCGCCGCCCGCACCGCCAGGGCCGAGGCCGAAGCCGCGCTGGCAGAGCTGCCCGATCTCGGGGCCGCGCGCGAGGCGGTCGAGGGGCTGCGCCGCACGGTCGAGGCCGCGCGGATCGAGACCATGTCCCGCCGCAGTGCCGAGGGCGAGCTGCGCCGCGAGGGCGAGGCCCGGACCGCCCGCGAGGCCGCGATAGCGCAGGAGCTCGCGGGCTGGGACAAGCGCCTCTCCGGCGCCTCCGGCCGGATCGAGGAGCTGACCGAGCGCGAGGTCTCTGCCCGCCGCGATCTCGACCGCGCCCAGCGCGTCCCCGGCGAGATCGCCGAGCAGCGCGAGGGCCTCGGCCAGCGTCTGGCAGAGGCAAAGGCGCGGCGCGGCGCGGGCGCCGAGGCGCTGGCCGGCGCCGAGGCTCGCCTGCGCGACGCTCTCGAGGCCGAGCGCGAGGCAGAGCGTCAGGCCGGCGCCGCGCGCGAGGCCCGCGCCCGCGCCGAGGCCCGCGCCGATGCCGCCCGCAGCGCCGTGGAGGAGGCCGCCCAGCGCAGCGACGAGGCGCTGGAGATGGCGCCCGAGGCCATCCTCGCCGCCTTCGAGGCGGAAGAGGCCGAGGTTCCCGCCATCCCCGCGCTCGAAACCGAGGCCGCGGGCCTGCGCCGGCAGCGCGATGCGCTCGGCTCCGTCAACCTGCGGGCCGAGGAGGACGCGCAGGAGATCGCGGGCGAGCACGAGACCCTGATCCGCGAGAAAGCCGACCTCGAGAATGCCATCGCCACGCTGCGGCAGGGCATCGCCAGCCTCAACAGCGAGGGGCGGCAGCGGCTTCTCGATGCCTTCGAGGAGGTGAACGCCAATTTCTCGCGCCTCTTCACCCATCTCTTCGGGGGCGGCGAGGCGCGGCTGGAGCTGGTCGAAAGCGCCGATCCGCTCGAGGCGGGGCTGGAGCTTCTGTGCCAGCCGCCGGGCAAGAAGCTGCAGGTGCTTTCGCTGCTCTCGGGCGGCGAGCAGACGCTGACCGCGCTGGCGCTGATTTTCGCCGTCTTCCTCGCGAACCCGGCGCCGATCTGCGTGCTGGACGAGGTCGACGCCCCGCTGGACGATGCCAATGTCACCCGCTTTTGCGACCTGCTCGACGAGATGACCCGCAGCGCCGACACGCGCTTTTTGATCATCACCCACCACGCGGTGACAATGAGCCGGATGGACCGCCTCTTCGGCGTGACCATGGGCGAGCAGGGCGTCAGCCAGCTCGTCAGCGTCGATCTGAAAAAGGCCGAAGCGCTGGTCGCCTGAGGGGGCTCAGCCCAGCACCAGCAGCAGGCAAGCGAGGCGCGTCGCCCCGCCGCCCCTTGGGCGGAACCGAGGGCGCCGCCGCGCCCCCCTGCTTCATGTTTCTCTAAATACTCATCTTGCCCGGCCCCGGCCCTGCGCTCCGCCAACTCGTCTGGCGCCGCCCGCGTCATGCCTTTGCAGGCCAGCCGCCACGCCTGCAGTTGTCTAAAGCCGCCATGCCACAGGCCTAAAAGCCAAGCGGGGCCCCTGTCCGGAGCCCCGCCCAATGCCGCGCCTGCGCAGGCCTAGGCCGCCGGCAGCGCCTCGCGCCCATGCGGCGCCATCAGGTCCAGATCGGGTCCGATGGGCACGATCCGGTGCGGGTTAATCATGTCGTGGCTGTAGTGGTAATGCCGCGTGATGTGGTCGAAATGCACCGTCTCGGCGACGCCCGGCCATTGGTAGAGTTCGCGCGTATAGGCCCAGAGGCTCGGGTACTCGATCAGCTTGCGCCGGTTACACTTGAAGTGGCCGTGATAGACCATGTCGAAGCGGATCAGCGTGGTGAACAGCCGCCAGTCGGCCTCGGTCACGCGGTCCCCCATCAGGTAGCGCTGGCCCGACAGACGCTCTTCCAGCCAGTCGAGGCTGTCGAACAGCGGATGGACGGCCTCTTCGTAGGCCTCCTGAGTGGTGGCGAAGCCGGACTTGTAGACGCCGTTGTTCACGGTGTCGTAGATGCGCGCGTTCACCGGCTCGATCGCCTCGCGCAGATCCTCTGGCCAGAAGTCCTGGGTATCCCCGGTCACGCCGTCGAAGGCGGAATTGAGCATGCGGATGATCTCGGCGCTCTCGTTCGAGACGATGGTGCCGCGCTCCTTGTCCCAGAGGATCGGCACCGTCACGCGGCCCGACATCTCCGGCGCCGCCTTGAGGTAGACGTCGCGCAGGAAGGGCAGGTCGAACTGCCGGTCACCGGTGGTGCCGGGGAACGCGGTGTCGAAGGTCCAGCCCTCGCCCAGCATGTCGGGCGAGACGACGGAGACCTCGATGTGCTCCGTCAGCCCCTTGAGGGCGCGGAAGATCAGCGCGCGATGGGCCCAGGGGCAGGCATAGCTGACATAGAGATGGTAGCGCCCGCTCTCCGCCTTGAAGCCGCCCTCGCCCGAGGGGCCGGCACTGCCGTCGGCGGTGACCCAGTTGCGGAACTGCGTGGTGGTGCGCTTGAAGGCGCCGCCGTTGCTCTTGGTGTCGTACCAGCTGTCGTCCCAGACGCCGTTGATCAATTGGCCCATGTCGCTTTCCTCCTGGCTATGACGGGCCAAGTGGGGCGCGCAGGCCGTCGCGGCAATCTCAGATGCCGAACAGACGCTGTGCGACGCGCGGCAGAAAGCTGTTGAAGCGCAGCCGGGCGTCGGTCGCGGCAAGGCAGATGCAGGGCGGCCCCGGCTCTGCTGTGGGCGTATGTTCAAGCGCGGGATCCGCGACCTCGATGTCGCCGGGGCCGAAGCGGCTGACCTTGTCGCTGAAGGCGCCCGACAGGACCAGCGTCAGCTCTGTACCCCTGTGGCCGTGATCTGGCACCGCGACACCGCCGGGGATCCGCAGCAGGTAGGCGCTGCCGCCGCTTCTGGTGCGAATGGGCGCCTGCGCGACGCCGCCGCCGATCCGCCGCCAGCGGATGTCCGAAAAATTCGGCCCGATCCAGTCCGACAGCGGCTGCGGCAGCGCGTCGGGGCTAGGGCGCGGCGCCTGTTCCGGCTCTGCCGGCATGGCGTGGGCGCGGGCCAGCGTCCGGGCGAGGCTTCCCTCGGCGGGACGAGAGAGCCCGCCCTCCGGCGCGGCGTCGAGCAGGGCGCCGCCCAGCGCCTCGTGCGCGGCGGCGTCGGCGCGGCAAATGTCGCAAAAGGCCAGATGCGTGGCCACGGCGAGATCCAGCGCCTCGGGCAGGGCGCCGGCGGCATGGGCCATCAGAAGGGATTCGGTCGGGTGGTGCTTGGGTTGCGCGAAGCCGGTCATGACATCTCTTTTCTCAGGCGCTCCAGCGCCAGCCGCAGGCGGGACTTGATCGTGCCGAGCGGGATGCCGGTCTCGGCGGCGATCTGGCTATGCGTGAGCTCGCCGAAATAGGCCTGCTCGATCAGGTCGCGCTGGACCCGTGGCAGGCCAGAGAGGGCCTGCGCAAGCTGCGCCGTCTCCTCGCGCAGCGCGAGGACCTCGGCCTGCTCGGCCTCGGGCTCTGGTCCCCATGGCAGATCCTCGGGCTCGGGGCGGCGGGCGCGGCGAATGCCGTCGATCCGTCGGTTGCGGGCGATGGTGAAGATCCATGTCGCCACGCTGGCGCGCCCCGGCTGGTAGAGCGCCGCCTTGCGCCAGACCGTCGCCATGACGTCCTGCATCAGGTCCTCGGCGAGGTCTGCAGTGGCGCCGCCGCGGATCAGGAAACCTTTCACGCGGGGGGCGAAATGCGCGAAGAGCCGGGCGAAGGCCGCCTCGTCGGCCGTGTCCCGGATCGCGGCAAGCTCCTGCGTCCAGTCGGCGGCTGACATGCTCTGATGTTCGATGATCCGGTCTCCGATCCCTTGCCGTGGACCATAGGTCAGGCGGTCACCGGCGCCAAGGCGCGGCATGATCCGGGGCGTTTCCGGAATGGCGATTGTCATGGCCAGTGCAGTCATGGACAGGATACGCGGGTCTTTGCGGGCCGGATCACCTGCCCCTGTGAACCACGGGCGGGGTCCGTCCGTAGCACTGACCATGGGTTGCCGGGAGACGACATGACTATCACGCGCAGGCGGATCGCCGTCATCGGCTCGGGCATCTCGGGGCTGGGGGCGGCCTGGCTGCTTGGCCGGCAGCACGAGGTGACGCTGATCGAGGCCGAGGACAGGCTGGGCGGTCATGCCCGCACGCGGATGGCGGGCCCGCGCGGCGATCAGCCCGTGGATACCGGCTTCATCGTCTTCAACCGCGTCACATACCCGCACCTTTGCGCGCTTTTCGACGCGCTCGAGGTGCCGGTCGAGCCCGCCGGGATGAGCTTCGGCGCCTCGATCGGCGGCGGGCAGATCGAATACGGCCTCGCCGGCCTCGGCGCGCTGCTGGCGCAGCCGCGCAACATGGCCGATCCCCGGTTCCTGTGGATGCTGCGCGATATCCTGCGGTTCAACGCCATGGCCGCGAAAGCCGCCTCCGATCCCGCGATGACCACGGGCGAGCTGATCGCGCGGCTCGGCCTCGGGGCGCGGTTCCGCGATCACTACCTGCTGCCGCTGACCGGGGCGATCTGGTCGGCCCCGCTCGAGGGGATGCTCGAGTTTCCGGCGCAGGCGCTGATCCGGTTCCTGCAGAACCACGGGCTGATGAGCCTGCGCGGCCAGCACCAGTGGTACACCGTGACGGGCGGCAGCCGCAGCTACGTCGCCCGCCTCGAGGCGGCGCTGCGGGCGCAGGGCACGAGCATCCGCACCGGCTGCCCGGTTGCATCCGTCCGCCGCGGGCCGGGCGGCGCCGAGGTGACGATGCGCGGCGCGCGCGAAACCTTCGACGAGGTCGTCTTCGCCACCCATTCCGACGACACCCTGGCCCTGCTCTCCGATCCAACACCGCAGGAGCGGCGGGTGCTGGGCGCGATCCGCTACCGGCCCAACGACATGGTGCTGCATTCCGACCCTTCGGTGATGCCGCGGCGGCGGGCGGTCTGGTCGTCCTGGGTCTATTCGCAGGAGGGCGCGCAGAGCAGTCCGCGGATCGGCCTGACCTACTGGATGAACGCGCTCCAGCCCTGGCTGACGGAGCCGCTCTTCGTCACCCTCAACAGCCAGCGCCCGATCCGGCCCGAGCTGGTCTGGGACCGCGCCGTGCTGCGGCACCCGGTCTTCGACAGTGCCGCGCTTTCCGCGCAGCGCGAGGCGGCGGCGATGAACGGGCAGGGCGCGACCTGGTTCTGCGGCGCCTGGATGCGCTACGGTTTCCACGAGGACGGGCTGGCCAGCGCCCATGCTGTGGCCGATGGCATCGCCGCGCGCAGAGCCGCGGCGCCGCTGGCGGCGGAGTGACCGCCCCGCGCCTGCTTCGGGCCGTGACCTGGCATGGCCGGACCCCCGGCGCGGCGGAGGGGCCGGGGCGTCACGCCTTTCGCTACAGCGTCGATTACCTGCTGTTGGACCCCGAGGCCCGTTTGACCGGCCCGCGCCTTTTCGCCCGCAACCGTCCCGCGCCCGTCGCGCTGCATGACGCCGATCACGGCGGCCTGCCGGGGCAGGGGCAGGGGGCGCCCTGGGCGCGGGCGGTGCTGCGCGATCACGGTGCGCCCGCCGGGCTGCGGCTGGAGCTTCTGGCACAGCCGCGGGTCTGGGGCCATGTCTTCAACCCGGTCAGCTTTTGGCTGGCGCGCGACGGCGCAGGCGCCCTGCGCGCCGTGATCGCCGAGGTCACGAATACCTACGGCGACCGCCATTCCTACCTGTGCCGCCGGGACGGCTGGGCCGCGATCGGCCCCGGGGACCGGATCGAGGCCCGCAAGCTCCTGCATGTCTCGCCGTTCCAGCCGCTGGACGGGACCTATACCTTCGGCTTCGACATCACGCCCGGGCAGGTGCGGATCGTCATCGCCTATGCCCGCGCGGAGGGCGGCGGCATGACCGCCACGCTGGAGGGGCCGCTGAAGCCGCTGACCACCCGCCGCCTGGCCTGGTCGCTGCTGCGCCGCCCCTTCGGCTCGCGCCGGGTGCTGGCGCTGATCCACTGGCAGGCCCTGCGCCTGTGGCTTCGCGGGGCGCGCTTTCGCCCGCGCCCCGCGCCGCCGCGCGGGGAGGTCAGCGGAACGGGCCCCGGGGGAACCGGCTGACTAGCGCTAGGTTAGTCCCTGAAGCATCTTGAGGGGAGTGGGTCGTGCGCGACTGGACGGGCAAGCGGTACTGGATCGTCGGGGCGAGCGAGGGGCTGGGCCGCGCATTGGCCAAGCGCATCAGCGGCGCCGGCGCGCATGTCATCCTTTCGGCGCGCACCCGCGACCGCCTCGACGATCTGGCGGCAGAGCTGCGCGGCCCCTCGGAGATCCGCCCCGTCGATGTTGCCGACCGCGCCGCCGTCGAGGAGGTCGCGCGGGGCCTTGGCGAGATCGACGGCATGGTGTTCCTGGCCGGGCTCTATTGGCCGATGGCCGCGACCGACTGGGACGCCGCCCAGGCCGAGCAGATGGCCGACGTCAATTTCACCGGCGCGCTGCGCACCGTCGGTGCCGTTCTGCCGGGCATGCTGCGCCGGGGCTCTGGGCATATCGCGCTGACGGGGTCCATCGCGGGCTACAGGGGGCTGCCGGGGGCGATCGGCTACGGCGCCTCGAAGGCGGCGGTGATGTCGCTGGCCGAGAGCCTGCACTACGACCTGCGGCGCACGCCGGTCGAGGTGCAGCTGGTGAACCCGGGATTCGTGCGCACCCGGCTGACCGATAAGAACGATTTCGCCATGCCGGGCATCATGGATGCCGAGGAGGCGGCGCAGCTTTATTTCGAGCATTTGAATGCCGGCGGCTTCCAGCGCAGCTTTCCCCTGGCCATGGCCACTGCCCTGCGGGCCACGCGGCTGCTGCCCGAGGCCCTGTATCATCGTATTTTTCGGGGTCGCTGACCGATCCTCCAAGACGATTCAGGATTGTCAAGGGGGTGGAATGATGCCCTGAGCAGGCGTCGCGTTCAGTGGCGCGCAATGTAAACGTTTCTTGGCTCGGCGACCTCTCGCTTGCGTGAGTGTTGTAAAATTGACCACATCGCGCCGCATCGCTACGCCCCATGCGAACGGAAGCCTCGCCGCGGACGTTTGAAAGTCCAGATACGGGTCAGCGGCAGCTGGCAAGCAGCACCATTCGAAAGGGTACATAGAATGAAAGCCAAGAACATCTTCGTCCTCGCGACGATCTCCAGCTTCGTGGCCGGCGCGGCCATGGCTCAGTCCCCGGTCTTCTCGAACGAGGACCTCGCCGAGGACCAGATCGAAGACCTGCAGGACGATATCGAAGACGACTTCGAGCGTGAGACCTACACCTATGCCGCCGACGGTGGCATGCCGACCGGCTTCACCGGTTCGGTCGCCGGTCGCGCCACGCTGACCAACGGCAACACCGACAACCAGGACGCCGGTGTCGGCGCCTCCTTCGGCTACTATGACGGCCTGAACGGCCACAAGGTGCAGCTGAGCTACACCTACTCCGAAGTGAACAACAACACCTCCGACAACTCGCTCGTCGCCAGCTACGACTACACCCGCGACCTGACCCCGCAGGTCTATGGCTTCGTCAAGGCGATCGCGGTCTACGACGAGTTCGACAGCTACGAAGAAGACTACTTCGTCGGCGCCGGCCTCGGCTACCGCGTGTTCAGCTCGGCCGACGTGCAGTGGGCCGTGCAGGCTGGCCCCGGCTACCGCTGGACCAAGAACCAGAACGGCGACGAGGAAGAGGAAGCCGCGCTGAACGTCAGCTCCGACTTCTTCTACCGGATCAACGAGACCGTTGCGATGACCAACGACACCGAGATCCTGTACTCGGACAGCAACACCTACGTCACCAACGACTTCGGCGTGAACTACTCGATGACCGACGCCCTGGCCCTGCGTGCCAGCGTCCTGACCGAGTACAACACCGATCCGCTGCCGGGCTTCGACGACACCGACAACCAGTTCGGCCTGTCGGTCGTCTACAACTTCAACTGATCCCACGGATCGGCTGAGAGATCGGGGGGCAAGGGAAACCTTGCCCCCCTTTTTCGTGGCTAGAGCGCCTCTATCGCCCCGGCCACCGCGCGGCCTAGGCTACGCTGCGCCTCGGCGTCGAAATGCACGCCATCGACGGGGCTGACCTCGATCACGCTGCCCGCGTCGAGAAAGCCCGCGCCCCAGGTCGCGGCCAAGTCCCGCAGCAGCGGCGGAAGGGCCAGCGATGTCTCGCGTGCCCCGGCGAACTGCCGCGCGATGGGCCCCTGCTCGAGCACGGGCGGCGGGCAGATCAGCAGCACGCGAAAGCCGCCGTGCGCCTCCTGCACCATCACGTCATTGGCCATGGCCAGAAGCCCCGCGAGACCGGCGGCCACGCGCCTCGCATCGGCGCCGAACATCGCCTTCGTGTCGTTGGTGCCCAGCATGATCGCCAGCACGTCCACGGGCCGGTGGCTGGCCAGCGCGATGCGCAGGCCCATGCGGCCGTCCATGTGATCGCCCATCACCGGGTCGGGGAACTGCGCCGTGCGGCCGGGCAGCCCCTCCTCGATCACCTGCCAGCCCGCGCCGAGCGCGGCCTCGGCGGCCCGGGGCCAGCGGTCTTCGGGGGCGTGGCGCCGGGAGGATGTCAGGGTCTCCATTGGCATGGTGCCATGGGTGTTGCTGTCGCCGAAGCACAGAACGGTGCGGGTCATCGAGGCCTCCTCTCCTTGTCGCGGCAGGCTAGGCGCGCCGCGACGAAGGGTAAAGCTGCGGGCCCAGCTGCCCGGCCCCCTTGGCGCGGCGGCGCAGGCGTCACATATTGCGGCCAAGCCAAGGGACGAAAGGAACGCGCCATGTTCGGCATGAAGGACAGCCAGACCGCAGGGCAGGGCGCCCAGGCCCCCGCCGGCACCATCGTGGATGCCACCGACGCCACCTTCATGCAGGAGGTCATCGAAGCCTCGCAGAAGGTGCCGGTGATCGTCGATTTCTGGGCCACCTGGTGCGGCCCCTGCAAGACGCTCGGCCCGGCGCTCGAGGATGCGGTCGCCAAGCAGGGCGGCAAGGTCAAGCTGGTCAAGATCGACGTCGACGCCAACCAGGCCTATGCCGCGCAGCTTCAGGTGCAGTCGATCCCGACGGTCTATGCCTTCTTCCAGGGCCAGCCCGTCGATGCCTTCCAGGGTGCGCTGCCGCCGAGCCAGGTGCAGGAATTCGTGCAGAAGCTGGCCGCGATGAGCCCCGAGGCCGGGGCCGAGGACGAGGGCCTCGCGCAGGCCATCGAGGCGGCCGATCAGATGCTCGAAGAGGGCGATGCCGCCGGCGCCGCCGAGACCTTCGCCGCCGTCCTGCAGGAAGAGCCGGCCAATGCCGCCGCCTATGCCGGGCTGGTGAAGGCCTATCTCGCGCTGAACGACATCGACCAGGCCGAAGCGGTGCTGAACGGCGCCCCCGCCGAGATCGCCCATTCGCCGGAACTCGATGCCGCCCATGCCCAGATCGCGCTGGCGCGGCAGGCCGCTGGCGCCGGCCCCGTCGCCGATCTCGAGGCGCGGCTCGAGGCCGATCCCGCCGATCACCAGGCGCGCTACGACCTGGCCACCGCGCTGCATGCGCAGGGCAAGGTCGCCGAGGCCGTGGATCAGCTGCTGGAGCTGTTCCGCCGCGACCGCGACTGGAACGAGGGCGCCGCCAAGACGCAGCTCTTCACCATCTTCGACGCCCTGCCGGCGAAGGACCCTGTGGTGCAGTCCGGGCGGCGTCGCCTGTCCTCGATGATCTTCGCCTGAGCCGCGGGATGAGGGCCTGCCCCGCCGCACCGCGGCAGTTGCCTAAGCGGGGGGCAGGTCTATGTCAGATCGCATGGCGCCCCAGATAGATCTGCCCGACCACATTCCCCTGTTCCCGCTGCCGGGCGCGCTCCTGCTACCGCGGGCGAGGCTGCCGCTGCATATCTTCGAGCCGCGCTACCTGTGCATGGTGGACGACGTGCTCAAGACGCAGGATCGGCTGATCGGGATGATCCAGCCGCTGCCCGGCGACAAGGGCAGCGCCGGGCCGCTGCACCGCATCGGCTGCGCTGGCCGGCTGACCGGCCTGTCCGAGACCGAGGACGGTCGCTACATGATCACCCTTCTGGGGATCTCGCGGTTCCGCATCGCCAGCGAGAGCGAAGGCTTCACCCCCTACCGCCGGGCCGAGGCCTCTTGGGAGGGGTTCGATGCCGATCGCGGTCCGGAAGAGCACGATCCCGGTCTGGAGCGGGCGCGCTTCATGACCCTGCTCGAGAAGTTCTTCGACCAGCGCGGGCTCTCGACCGATTGGGACAGCCTGCGCGATGCCGACGACGAGATGCTGATCAACTCGCTGTCGATGCTGTGCCCCTTCTCGCCCGAGGATCGGCAGGCCCTGCTCGAGGCGCCCTCGCTCGTGACGCGGCGCGAGACGCTGGTGGCGCTGATCGAATACGGGCTGCGCGGCGGCGATGACGAAGGGATGATGCAATGACCGAACAGAAGACCGAGACCGCGCCGCAGGCCCAACCCTTCGAGCGGCACATGCTCGAGGCGCTGGTCTGCCCGCAAAGCCAGGGCCCGCTCAGCTACGACGCGGAGCGGCAGGAGCTGGTCAGCCGGGCCGCCGGCCTCGCCTATCCGATCCGCAGCGGCATCCCGGTGATGCTGGTCGACGAGGCCCGCCAGATCGAGGACTAGCGCATCAAGGGCGGCAGATCGCCCGAGATGCCCGCCGCCTCGCGGATCAGCGCGCGCCTGAGCGGCGGCAGCGAGGAGACCGCGCCGAGGCCGAGGTCGCGCAGCCCGCGCAGCAGCGCATTGTCGTTCGAAAACAGGCGATTGGTCAGATCCGTGGTCCCCGCCAACATCGCGGTATCGCTGCGGCGCCAGCGAGCATAACGCTCGAGCACCGGAAGCGCGCCAATGTCCTCGCCCCGGCGCCGCGCCTCTTCCAGCACGGCGGCAAGGGCCGCGACATCGCGCAGGCCCGCATTCAGCCCCTGTCCCGCGATCGGGTGCAGCCCGTGCGCCGCATCGCCCACCAGCGCCACGCGCGGCGCGGCGAAACTGTCGGCCAGCGAGAGCCCAAGCGGGTAGCCGAAGCGATCCCCCTCAAGCGAAATCTCTCCCAGAAAGCTGCCGAAGGCCGGGCGCAGCGCGTCAAGGAATGTCGCGTCGTCCATCGCCAGCAGCGCCTCGGCCCTCGGGCGGTGCTCGCTCCAGACGATGGAAGAGCGGTTGCCCTGCAGCGGCAGGATCGCCAGCGGCCCGCCGGGCATGAAGAACTGATGCGCCACGCCCTCGTGCGGGCGCTCGTGACGGACGGCGCAGACGATGGCGGTCTGCTCGTAATCCCAGCCGCCGCGCGTGATCCCGGCGCGGGTGGCGGTGCCGCTGCGGCGCCCGTCGCAGCCCACGATCAGCGCGCCGTCCAAACTGGTGCCACTGGCCAGCGTCACGCTGGCGCGCCCGGCGCGGACCTCCTGCGCGGTGACGGTCTGCGGCGCGTGGCGCGGGATGCCCGCCGCCTCGAGCGCCGCCGAGAGGGCAGGGCGCAGGTGCCGGTCCTCCACCATCCAGCCCGAGGGGCCTGCCAGATCCTCGACCTCGGAACTGTCGAACAGCAGGTAGAGCGGGGCGGCCCCTTCGCCGGCGCGGCCGTCCGAGACCTTGATCTCGACCATCGGCTGGGCGCCGCCCTCCAGCGCCTGCCATATCCCCAGCCGGCGCAGCATCCGCACCGAGGCGGCGGCCAGCGCATAGGCGCGCCCGTCGAAGCCCGGCGCCTCCTGCACGGCGGGGGGCTGCGCGTCGATCAGCACCGGGCGAAGCCCGGCCTGCCGCGCGGCGAGGGCGAGGACGGGGCCGGTCAGCCCGCCGCCGACGATCAGGATGTCGCTGCCTGTGCTCATGCCCTCCAGATAGGGCGCGGCGGGGCGAATTGTCCATGCGGCAGAGCGCATTGCCCACGGCGGCGCGCGCTCCTAGGGTGCCTTCGGACGGGGAAGGACGGGCTATGACCGATTGGCTGACACAGGGCGCGGCGGCGCTGGGGCGGGGCATCGCGGCCGGGCGGATCGATCCGCGCGATCTGGCGGAGGCCTTTCTCGCCGCGATCGAGGCGCATCCCGAGGCGGGGCGCATCTATGCCCGCACCACGCCCGAGCGTGCCCGCGCCGAGGCCGCCGCCGCCGCCGCCCGCGCGAAGGCTGGAACGCGGCGCGGCCCGCTCGACGGTGTGCCGGTCTCCTGGAAGGATCTTTTCGACACCGCCGGCACGGCGACGGAGGCGGGGACGCCGCTCATGCGCGGCCGCGTGCCCGAGCGCGACGCCGCGCTGCTGCGCCGCGCGACGGCGGCCGGCCTCGTCTGCCTCGGCAAGACGCATATGACCGAGATCGCCTTTTCCGGCCTGGGGCTGAACCCGATGACCGCGACCCCGCCCAATGCGCTGATCGACGGCGCGGTGCCCGGCGGCTCGTCCTCTGGGGCGGCGGCCTCTGTGGCCTTCGGGCTGGCGCCCGTCGCCGTGGGATCGGACACCGGCGGGTCGATCCGCGTGCCCTCGGTCTGGAACGGTCTCGTCGGGATCAAGCCGACGCATGGGCTGCTGCCGCTGGAGGGGGCGGTGCCGCTCTGCGACCGGTTCGACACCGCCGGGCCGCTGGCGCGCAGCCTTGCCGATGGCGCGGGCTTCCTCGCCTCCGTCGGCGGGCCGAACCCGGACCTGCGCGGCGCCAGCCTGAAGGGCGCGCGGCTGCTGGTCATGGAAACGGTGGTCATGGAAGACGTGGAGCCGCAGGTCGCCAGTGCCTTCGACAAGGCCCTCGCGGCGCTGGAGGCGGCGGGCGCGGTGATCCATCGCGCCGGCTTCGCCCCGCTGGAGCGCGCCTACGAGATGGCCGGCCCGCTTTATACCGCCGAGGCCTGGGCCTGGTGGCGCGGGCGGATCGAGGCCGATCCCGAGGCGATGTACCCGCCGATCCTGTCCCGCGTCTCCGCCGGGCGGGACGTTTCCGCCGCCGACTGGATTGCCGGCTGGGCCGAGCTTGGCGTGATGCGGCGCGACTGGGCGGCGATGGCCGCGGGCTATGATGCCGTGATCTGCCCCGGCGCCGCGCTGCTGCCGCCGCAGGCCGCGGCGGTGGAAAACGATGCAGAGCTGTTCCGCACCGCCAACCTCAAGACCCTGCGCAACACGCGGCTGGCGAACATGATGGGCCTTCCCTCCATCGCGCTGCCGGCGGGCGGGCGGGCCTGCGGTATCCTGCTGAACGGGGCCGCCGGGCAGGACGGGCAGCTCATGCGCCTCGCCGCGGCGGCAGAGCCCGTGCTGACCGAAACCCTGCCCTGACGGGGCGCCGATTCGGCGACCCGAAAGACACAGGCAAGAGGGCAGGGGGCCGCGAAAGGCCCCGGCTTCGCTGGACATGCGGACCTGCGCGGGGCACAGTCCGGGGCAAGCCGGGGCGCTCATGATCCCGGCATCGAGGCACAGCAGATGATGACCCCCGAGCGGTTCTCGGACCTACCGGATTACGCCTTTCCGCGGTTGCGGAGGCTCCTGGGCGATATCGCCCCGGGGGGAGAGCCGCTTGCCCTGACGATCGGCGAGCCGACGCATCCCTTTCCCGCCTTCGTGCCCGAGATCATCGCCGCCCAGTCCGCCGGCTTCGCACAGTACCCGCCCAACGACGGCACGCCCGAGCTTCAGGTGGCGATCACCGCCTGGATCGCGCGCCGCTACGGCGTGACGGTGACCGAGGATCGCATCCTGCCGCTGAACGGCACGCGCGAGGGCCTGTACAACGCCGCGATGGCGCTGTGCCCCGAGACGAAGGGCGGCAAGCGGCCCGTGGTGCTGATCCCGAACCCCTTCTACCAGGTCTATGCCGTGGCCGCCCTCTCGGTCGGGGCAGAGCCGGTCTATGTCCCCGCGACGGCGCAGACGGGCTTCCTGCCCGATTACGCCGCCCTGCCGGCCGAGGTTCTGGACCGTACCGCCATCGCCTATATCTGCTCGCCCTCGAACCCGCAGGGCGCGGTGGCCGGGCGGGACTACTGGCGCGATCTTCTCGCGCTGGCCGAGCGGCATGATTTCATCGTCTTCTCAGACGAGTGCTATTCCGAGATCTGGCACGAGACACCGCCCCCCGGCGCGCTGGAGGTTGCGGCCGAAGTCGGCGCCGATCCCGAGCGGGTGGTGGTCTTCAACTCGCTTTCGAAGCGGTCGAACCTGCCGGGCCTGCGCTCGGGCTTCGCCGCTGCGGGCCCCCGCTCCTCGGCCCTGCTGCGGCAGCTGCGCGCCTATGCCGGCGCGCCCCTGCCGCTGCCGCTGCAGCGCGCCGCCGAGGCTGTCTGGGCCGACGAGGCCCATGTCGAAGAGAGCCGCCGGCTCTACGCCGCCAAATACGCCCTCGCGCAGGAGGTGCTGGGCAACGTGCCGGGCTTTGCCCTGCCGCAGGGCGGCTTCTTCCTCTGGCTGCCGGTCGAGGACGGCGAGGCCGCGGCGCGGCAGCTTTTCCGCGAGACCGGGGTGCGGGCGCTTCCGGGCGCCTACCTCGGGCGGGAGGTGGACGGAACGAACCCCGGCGCGGGGTATCTGCGGGTCGCCATGGTGGCCCCGCAGGAGGCGCTCGCGCGGGGGCTCACGGCCCTGCGCGGCTGCCTGTACGATGTGACTTAGGGAAGGACGGCGATGGCCTATCAGACACGCGGACGCGAACCGCTGTTCGACAGCACCACACAGGCCGCCCTCGAGAAACGGGGCAAGGAACTGCTGGGGCTGGCGCTGCTGGCGCTGGCCATGGCGGCGGCGATGCTGCTGGGCAGCTATTCGGCCGAGGATCCGAACTGGATGCTCGCCTCGGATGCGCCGGTGCAGAACTGGCTCGGCCGGCCCGGCGCCTCCATCGCGCAGCCGGTGATGATGATCGTCGGGCGCGGCGCCTGGGCGGTGCCGCTGGTGCTGCTGGCCTGGGGCATCCGCATGCTGCTGCACCGGGGCGAGGATCGCGCCGTCTCGCGCGCCGTCTTCGCGCCCATCGCCGTGGCGCTGGCCTCTGTCTTCTTCGCGACGCTGGGCACCCCGTCGGACTGGCCGCACAGCTTCGGCCTTGGCGGGCTCTTCGGCGACACCGTCCTCGGCCTTCTGCTGACGCTGCTGCCCTTCGGCGTGGGCGTGACCACGGTGCTGCTGGGCCTCGTGCTGGCGGCGGTGGTGCTGCTGGCGCTGGCTTTCGTCTCGGGCTTCACCGCCGCCGAGATCGGGCTGGGGCTGCGGCTGGGCCTTCTGGGCCTCGTCATGGGCTACGACCTGCTGCTTCGGGCGCTGGGGCAGGGGGCGCAGGTCTCGATGAAGGCCGGGAGCGCGGCGCAGCTCCGCCTGTCGCAGCGGATGCAGGACAGCCGCGAGGCGCGCGCCGAACGCCGGGCCGCCGCGCCCACGGCCTATGCCGAGGCGCCCGAGGCGCAGCCCCGCACCCGTGCCCGCCGCAGCTACCAGCCCGAGGCGCTGGTCGACGATGGCGATTGGGAGGAGCCCGCGCCCGCCCCGCAGCCCGAGGCCCCCGCCGGCACGGCGCAGCGCATCGCCTCGATCCTGCGCCCGCGCAGCGCGCCGCAGGAGGCGCCCGAGGCCATGGCCGCGCCCCGGGCCGAGCCTGCGCCGCAGCGCCGGATGCCGCCCGCGATCGGCGGCGGCACCGTCGGCCGCCCGGTCGAGCGGACCCTCGCGGCCCCCGCCCGCGCGCCCGAGCCGGCGCCGCAGGGCGGCTTCCTCAGCCGGATGCCGCAGCTCCTGCGCCGCGACCAGGCCGCCATGCCCGAGCCCGAGCTTGTCGATGCGCCTGCCGCCGATTGGGACGAGGCGCCCGACGACGACCGCATCCGCGCGCGCATCACCGATGCCGTCCGCGCCCGCGCCAAGGGGCCGCAGGCCCCGGCGATGCGTGACGGCCGGATCGAGCCGGCGCTGACCCGTGGCTGCGGCCCGCGGCCCCTGCTCCTGAACCTCGCCCCGCGCCCCGCCCCGGCGGAGCCGCTGCTGCGCGAGACGCCGCCCCTGACCCGCGGCCCGGCCAGCACCGCCCCCTTCGCCGAGGTTGAGCCCGAGGAGATGGACCTGCCGGAGCCCGAGGCGCAGGATCCGCTGGACGAGATGGACGCCATGGACGCCATGGATGACGCCGGCTTCGACGCGGAGGAGGCCTTCCCCGAACCCTCCGCCCCCGCCGCGATGCCCGAAGCGCCCCGCGTCCAGCGCGAAGGCCCCCCCTCCCCTGCCGCCCCGGCGCCCCGCATCCCGGTGCCCGAGGCCCGGAAGGTCGTCCAGCACCCGCCGAAAAAGCCGCAGGCCCTCTCCAGCCGCGCCCAGGCCGAGGCGCAGCCCGACCTGCCGATGGCCGAGCGCGAGGAAGAGTACGAGCATCCGCCGCTGAACCTGCTGATGGATCCCGCCCGGATCGAGCGGCATCACCTGTCCGACGAGGCGCTGGAAGAAAACGCGCGCATGCTCGAATCCGTGCTCGACGACTACGGCGTGAAGGGAGAGATCGTCTCGGTCCGCCCCGGTCCCGTCGTCACCATGTACGAGCTCGAGCCGGCGCCGGGCCTCAAGGCGAGCCGCGTGATCGGCCTTGCCGATGACATCGCCCGCTCGATGTCGGCGCTCTCGGCGCGCGTCTCGACCGTGCCGGGCCGCTCGGTGATCGGGATCGAGCTTCCCAATGCCAGCCGCGAGATGGTCGTGCTGCGCGAGATCCTCGCCGCGCGCCAGTTCGGCGACGGCAAGGCGCAGCTGCCCCTCGCCCTGGGCAAGGACATCGGCGGAGAGCCGATCATCGCCAACCTCGCCAAGATGCCGCACCTGCTGATCGCGGGCACCACCGGCTCGGGCAAGTCGGTGGCGATCAACACGATGATCCTGAGCCTTCTCTACAAGCTCAAGCCCTCCGAGTGCCGGCTGATCATGATCGATCCCAAGATGCTGGAGCTCTCGGTCTACGACGGCATCCCGCACCTGCTCTCGCCGGTCGTCACCGATCCCAAGAAGGCGGTCGTCGCCCTCAAGTGGGTCGTCGGCGAGATGGAGGAACGCTACCGCAAGATGTCGAAGATGGGCGTGCGCAACATCGACGGCTACAACGGCAAGGTGAAGGACGCGCTCGAGCGGGGCGAGACCTTCGACCGCACCGTGCAGACCGGCTTCGACGAGGAGACGGGCGATCCGATCTACGAGACCGAGGAGATCACGCCCGAGAAGATGCCCTACATCGTCGTCATCGTCGACGAGATGGCCGACCTGATGATGGTCGCGGGCAAGGAGATCGAGGCCTGCATCCAGCGCCTCGCGCAGATGGCGCGGGCCTCGGGCATCCACCTCATCATGGCGACTCAGCGCCCCTCGGTCGATGTGATCACCGGCACGATCAAGGCGAACTTCCCGACCCGGATCAGCTTCCAGGTCACCTCCAAGATCGACAGCCGCACCATCCTGGGCGAGCAGGGGGCCGAGCAGCTTCTGGGCATGGGCGACATGCTCTACATGGCCGGCGGCAGCCGCATCACCCGCGTGCACGGCCCCTTCTGCTCGGACGAGGAGGTCGAGGAGATCGTCAGCTACCTGAAAAGCTTCGGCCCGCCGGAATACGTCGGCCAGGTCGTGCAGGGCCCCGACGACGACAGCGCCTCGGACATCGACGCGGTGCTCGGCCTCTCGGGCGGCGGCAGCTCCGGCGCCTCCTCGGCCTCGGGCGATTCGGAGGCCGCGCTCTACGACACCGCCGTCCATATCGTCGCCAAGGACCGCAAGTGCTCGACCTCCTACATCCAGCGCAAGCTGGGCATCGGCTACAACAAGGCCGCCCGCCTCGTGGAGCAGATGGAGGATCAGGGCGTCGTCAGCCCCGCCAACCACGTCGGCAAGCGCGAGGTGCTGGTGCCCGAGGTGCACCACTAGCTCGCGGTGCACTAGGCCGAGGCCCGGCGGAAATACATGAAGGGGCGGCACCGGTCCGGCGCCGCCCCTTCATGTTTCCGGAAATACTCCGGGGGTCCGGGGGCTGGCCCCCGGCGCTTCGGGCTTACTTGGACTTCGGGCTGTTGGCGCCGATGAACCAGGCATCCTTGTCGATCTGGCGGCTGACCTCGGTGAAGAGATCGGCGGTATCGTCGTCGCCCGCCTCGTCGGCGGCCTCGATCGCCTTGCGCACCACTTCGCCCACGCTCAGGAAACGGTCCTTGAGCGCCTCGACGTGCTCCTCGATGGCGGTGATCTCGGTCGGATAGGCCTCCATCTTGGCGCCTTCGGCGACCACCTCGGCGGTGCCCTTGGCAAGGCCGCCAAGGATCACGGCGCGCTCGGCGATGGTGTCGGTGCTCTCGCGCAGGCGCTCGGCAACGTCGTCGAGCAGCTCGTGCACGCCGATGAAGCCCTGGCCCTTGAGGTTCCAGTGGGCCTGCTTGACGGCAAGGGTGAGGGCGATGGTCTCGGAGAGGCTGGCGTTCAGAAGGTCCACCATCTTGTGGCGGGTCTGGGCGTCTTCTCCGCTGATGAATGCTTCGGGCATGGGTGTCTCCGTATCGGCTGGTAGGTCGGGGCAGGGACGCTCGGCGGCCCCGCTTCACCTGCACAAGAGCCTGCCCCCGCCGGCGGTTCCCGGCGCAGATTCACGTCGGTTATCGGCTGACATCGGCAGCGTGGCGGCACGTGAGGGCGGCGTTATCGCTTTTCGGTGGCGGCGGCGGCGCGATGACCCCATCTGACGCAGCAGGCCGCCGCATCAGGCGCAACCCGACCGACACGAACCAAGGAGCCGATCCATGACAGTATTCCCGGTGCGCGCCTCGCGCGCGATCCTCGCCGCCGCGCTGACGCTTGCGGCGCTGCCGGCGGCGGCGCAGCAGCTGTCGCTGGGGCAGATCTCGGGCTATCTCAACCAGCTTCAGACCGCGCAGAGCGGCTTCACCCAGATCAACGCCGACGGCACGCTGCAGACCGGCACGCTCTACATCAAGCGCCCCGGCCGCGTGCGCTTCGAGTATCAGGGGGACGAGTCGATGATGATCGCCGGTGGCGGGCAGGTCGCAGTCTTCGACGCCCGCTCGAACCAGCCGCCCGAGCGCTACCCCCTCAGCCAGACCCCGCTGAGCATCATCCTCGAGCGGAACGTCGATCTGTCGCGCTCGGGCATGGTCACGGGCCATAGCTCTGACGGGACGACGACCAGCGTCACGGCGCAGGATCCGGCCCATCCCGAATACGGCAATATCCGCATGGTCTTCACGGCCGATCCGGTCGAGCTGCGGCAATGGGTCGTCACCGACAACGGCGGCGGCGAGACGACGGTGGTTCTGAACGACATGACGACCGGTGTCGGCATCTCCGACCGTGAGTTCAACATCCGGGCCGAGATGAACGACTGGCAGAACTGATCCGGTGGCCGGCCGCGTCCAGCGCGGCCGGTACCCTCAGCGGCGGTTGCAGGCCCGCAGCTGCGAATCGTAAAGCCGCGTCCGCTCCGCCAGGGCGCCGCTCACCTGCACCAGCCAGGCCTTGGCGCGGTAGCTGCCGCGGGCATAGCCGGCGCGCCCCTCGTGGTAGGCGAGGTACTGGTTGTAGGTATCGCCCAGCGGGATCCCCAGCTCGGCCTGGGTCTGTGTCATGTACCAGCCCATGAAGTTCGTCGCGTGGAAGATGTTGTCGCGCCGGTGGCGGCGGCCGCCCTCGCGCTCCTGATACTCCTCCCAGGTGCCGTCGAGGGCCTGGGCATAGCCGAAGGCGCTGGATTGCCGCCCCACGGGGATCACCCCCAGCGTCCAGCGGTGCGGCGGACGGGCATCGCCGATGAACTTGCTTTCCTGGTACAGCATGGACATCTGCACCGGCACCGGAACGCCCCAGCGGCGCTCCGTCGCCCGGAAGGCGCGCAGGTATTCGGGATGCTGCGCGACGATGCTGCAGGCGTTGTCCAGCTCTCGCGGGGCGGCGAAGTTTCGCGGCCCGCACCCGGCAAGGATCAGCAACAGCATGACCGCGCGGAGGTAACTGCTCATCTGCCCCTCGCGACGTTTTCTTTTGCCGTGGTTCTACCCGATCCGGCGGCGCATGAAAACGCCCGATGCCCGCAGGCGGCGGGCTTGCGCCGCCGCGGCGACTGTCCGGCAGGGAACGACTGTCTGTTTCGGGCCATTGCGGCCGCCCCGTGGTGGACTTTTGTCCGCCGGGCCTTCTATCTGGCACAAAGGAGGCGATGACATGTTGCAGACCCGGGCCAAGTACAACATCGGACAGGTGGTCCGTCATCGGCGCCACCCCTTCCGAGGCGTGGTCTTCGACGTGGATCCGACCTTCTCGAACTCGGAAGAGTGGTACGATTCGATCCCCGAGGACAGCCGCCCCAAGCGCGAGCAGCCCTTTTATCACCTCCTCGCCGAGACGGACGAAAGCTACTACGTCGCCTATGTCTCCGAGCAGAACCTGATGGCCGACTATTCCGGAGAGCCGGTGGATCACCCCGATCTGCAGGGGATGTTCGGCCCCTTCGAGGACGGCGCCTATTCGCGGCAGGCGCAACTGAACTGACGGGGCGGGGGGCGGAGCTGAACCGGCGGGGGCCGAAGCGCCGGCGCCGCACCCTGTGGGGGCAATGTGGTGCGGCGCCGGTATGGTCTTTCGACCCTGCACCTGTTTAACCCCGGCAGATGGGCGCCTGCATGACCGCTTGGTGGCGCCTTCGGGGCCATTGCAGGATGGATTGCAGATGAATCACGATACCGTCACGCCGCTGCACGGCGCCGAGCTTGCCGCGCGCATCGCCGCCCTCGCCGAGGGAGAGGACGATGAGGTCGCGCTCATGGCGACCCTCGCCTGCGAGCTGCACCATGCCGACGACCGCTTCGACTGGACCGGCTTCTACCGCGTCACCGCGCCGGAGCTTCTGAAGATCGGCCCCTATCAGGGCGGCCACGGCTGCCTGACGATCCCCTTCGCGCGCGGCGTCTGCGGCGCCGCCGCCCGCACCGGCGAGGTGCAGATCGTCGAGGACGTGGAGGCTTTCCCCGGCCATATCGCCTGCTCCAGCAGCACCCGCTCCGAGATCGTGCTGCCGGTCTTCACCGGCAGCGGCCGGCTGATCGGCGTTCTCGACATCGACAGCGACCGTCCCGCCGCCTTCGATGCGCGCGATGCCGCCGCTCTGAACGCGATCCTGCGGCAGGTCTTCGGCCGCCTTGCCTGAGGGGCTCTGCCGCGCCTTGATCTGGGTCAAGGCGCGGCGCCCGCGGCCATGCGATCCGGGCAGGGAAGGGCCGGCACCTCCGCCCGCGCCCCGGGAGATCGCGATGACCCGCCACCTCGAAATTCTGCTGCCGGCGCTGCTGGCCCTGTCCTTCTGCTTCGCCGCCCTGGGCCCGATGGTCGCGGCGGTCGCCTAGCCGCCCGGCCGGGGATGCCCCCGGCGCCGCGATGCGCTAGGGCAGGGGCATGGATGACGTCTACGACCCGCCGCGTGGCCCGCTCGAGGTGCTGCACGAGGACCACGAGATCCTCGTGGTCAACAAGCCCTCCGGCCTCCTCTCGGTGCCCGGAAAGGGCCCGCATCTCGCCGATTGCCTGATGGCCCGCATCCTGGCGGCCTATCCGACGGCGCTACTGGTGCACCGGCTGGACCGGGACACCTCGGGCGTCATGGTCTTTGCCCTGACGCCCCATGCGCAGCGCCACCTCGGCCTGCAGTTCGAGAAGCGGCAGACGAAGAAGACCTATGTCGCCCGCCTCTGGGGCGAGATGGCCGAGAAGACCGGCACCGTCGACCTGCCGCTGATCGTCGACTGGCCGAACCGCCCGCGCCAGAAGGTCGACCACGACGAAGGGCGCCCGGCGCAGACCGACTGGCGCCTGCTGCGAAAGGGCGGCGGCGAAAGCCGGGTCCGGCTCATGCCGCGCACCGGCCGCTCGCACCAGCTGCGGGTGCACATGCTGGCGCTCGGCCACCCGATTCTCGGCGATCCCTTCTACGCGACAGGCCCCGCGCGGGCGCACGAGCGCCTGATGCTGCATTCCGAGGTGCTGCAACTGCGCCATCCCGACGGGGGCCGCGGCATGCGGTTTCGCGCCGCCGCCCCGTTCTGAACCGCGCCCCCTTCTTCTCTTTGGAAATATCCCGCGGGGGTGTGGGGGTGCGAAACCCCCACTCCGGCGATTGACTTCCCGCGCCCGGCGCCCGACATGCGCCCCCATGACCCTGTCCCTTCTCCAGATCGCCATCGGCGGCGGTATCGGCGCCTGCCTGCGCTACGGCGCGGGCCAGCTACTGGCCTTTCCGCTGGGTACGCTGGCGGTGAACCTGATCGGCAGCTTCGCGATCGGGCTTCTCTTCGTGCAGCTCGACGCGCGCGGGCTGGCGCATTGGGGGCCGGGTCTGGTCACGGGGCTGCTGGGCGGCTTCACCACGTTTTCGGCCTTTTCGCTCGATACGCTGCGGCTGCTGGAAGACGGCCGGCTGGCCGCCGCCGGCGGCTATGTCGCGGCCTCGGTCGGGCTGGGCCTGCTGGCCTGCGGTGCCGGCCTCTGGATTGGGAGGGCCCTGCCATGAGCGGTGTCGAAACGCGCAAGGTCGGCCCGGACGAGGGCGATCAACGGCTGGACCGCTGGCTGCGCCGGCTGCATCCGCACCTGCCGCAGACGCGCATCGAGAAGATGTGCCGCAAGGGCGAGATCCGCGTCGACGGCGGGCGGGTGAAACCCGCGACCCGCCTCGAGGTGGGGCAGAGCGTGCGCATCCCGCCCGTGCCCGACGACATCGCCGACCGCCCGGCCGAGGCCTATCGCATCTCCCGCGCCGACGAGGAGATGATGAAGGCCGCCGTCCTTTACAGGGACGAGCACATCATCGCCATCAACAAGCCGCCGGGCCTCGCCACGCAGGGCGGCAGTGGCGTGACGCGGCATGTCGACGGCCTCGCCGAGGCGCTGCGCTTCGGCTACGAGGACAAGCCGCGGCTGGTGCACCGCCTCGACCGCGATACCTCGGGCGTGCTGCTTCTGGCGCGCACCCGTGTGATCGCCCGCGCCCTGACCGAGAACCTGCGCCACCGCGAGGCGCGCAAGATCTACTGGGCCGCCGTCGGGGGCGTGCCGCAGCCCCTGAACGGCACCGTGAAATACGCGCTGGTCAAGGCGCCGGGCCACGGCAAGGGCGGCGAGGGCGAGAAGATGCGCGCCGTCCATCCCGACGATCTGGACAAGACCTACGGCGCCAAGCGCGCCGTCACCGATTACTCGGTCATGGAATGGCTGGGCCGCCGCGCGGCCTGGGTCGCGCTCGAGCCGATCACCGGCCGCACGCACCAGCTGCGCGCCCATATGGCCGAGATGGGCCATCCGATCATCGGCGACGGCAAGTACGGCGGATCGGGCCAAGAGAACCTGGGCGAGGGCTGGGGCGCCTCGCTGGGCGGCGAGCTGAGCCGCAAGATGCACCTGCACGCGCGCTTCCTGTCGATCGAGCATCCAGTGACGCATGCGCAGATCAAGATCACCGCGCCGCTGCCCGAGCACATGGTCCGCACCTGGGACTATGTCGGCTGGCAGGTGAAATACGCCCCCGAAGACCCCTTCACTCCCGGCGACTGAGGAGAACGCGATGGCCGAATGGGCTCCGAAACGGTTCTGGACCGAGGCGAAGGTCGTCGAGGCCGAGGGCGGCTGGACCGTCGTTCTGGACGGCCGCGGGGTGCGCACGCCGGCCAAGGCGCCGCTGGTCCTGCCGAGTGAGGCCACCGCGGCCCTTGTCGCCGAGGAGTGGCAGGCGCAGGGCGAGCGGATCGAACCCGCGACCATGCCCGCGACCCGCACCGCCAATTCCGCCATCGACCGCGTCGCGCCGCAGCACGGCGCCGTGGCCGAGATGCTGGCCGGCTACGGCGAGACCGATCTTCTGTGCTACCGCGCCGAGGCGCCCGAGGGGCTGGTGCAGCGTCAGACCGAGGCCTGGGACCCGCTGCTCGAGTGGTCCGCCCAGGCCCTCGGGGCGCGGCTGCAGCTGGCGCAGGGCCTGATGCCCGTGGCGCAGGACGCCGGCGCGCTTCGTGCCCTCGCCGCCCGGGTCGAGGCGATGGATTCGTTCCGGCTGGCCGCCTTCCACGATCTCGTGGCCCTCTCGGGCTCTCTCGTGCTGGCCTTCGCGGTCACGGAGCAGCGCCTGACGCCAAGTCAGGCCTGGGAGTTGTCGCGCGTCGACGAGGACTGGCAGATCGCTCAATGGGGCGATGACGAGGAGGCCGCGGCGACCACGGCCTATCGCCGCGCCGCATTTCTGGACGCGGCCCGGTTTTATCTGCTCATCGACTGAGCATTTGCCCAATCACAGATTGTAGTTCGTCCTGAAGGCGAACCCTCCCGCTTGCTTCGGCCAGCGGGATGAGTTGCACATGTCTTGACCTGTTGGCGATTATTCGCGCAACCTGTCTTGGCACGGGGGCAGCAAGATCCCCGAAGCACTCGCCCGAAACGGGCGCACCATAATAAACATGGCCCCCAGACAGGGGGTCGGGACCATCGAACTCAGGAAGAGGTTTCCATGAAGTATTCCGCACTCTTCGGCGCGCTGACCGTGACCGGTCTGGCCGCGACCGGGGCGTCCGCCCAATCCACGCTCGAGACGGTCCAGGACCGGGGCGAGCTGGTCTGCGGCGTGAACACCGGCCTCACCGGCTTTGCCGAACAGGGCGCCGACAACGAATGGACCGGCTTCGACGTGGCGCTGTGCAAGGCCGTCGCGGCGGCGGTTCTGGGCGATGCCTCGGCCGTCTCCTACGTGCCGACCACCAGCACCGACCGCTTCGACCTGCTGACCTCGGGCCGGATCGACATGCTGTCGCGCAACACGACCTGGACCTACAGCCGCGACGTCGACCTGGCGATGGATTTCGCCGGCGTGAACTACTACGACGGCCAGGGCTTCATGGTCCGCAGCGACATGGGCGTGGGCTCCGCGACCGAGCTTGACGGCGCCACGATCTGCATCCAGTCCGGCACCACGACCGAGCTGAACCTCGCGGATTACTTCGCCACCAACGGCATGTCCTTCACCGCCCAGAGCGGCGAGACCAACGCCGAGCTCGAGCAGGCCTTCCTCGCCGGCAGCTGCGATGCCTACACCACGGATGCCTCGGGCCTGGCCGCGACGCGCGCCTCCTTCCCGAACCCGGATGACTACATCATCCTGCCCGAGATCATCTCCAAAGAGCCGCTTGGCCCTGCCACGCGCGAGAACGACAGCGACTGGACCGACATCGTCGCCTGGACGCTGAACGCTCTGATCGCCGCCGAAGAGCTGGGCGTCACCTCCGACAACGTCGAAGAGATGGCGAGCGCCGACAACGAGAACCCCGAAGTGCGCCGCCTTCTGGGCGTCGAGGGCGACCTCGGCCAGATGATGGGCCTCGACAACGACTGGGCCGTGAACGTCATCAGCGCCACCGGCAACTACGGCGAGATCTTCGAGGAGTTCCTCGGCGAATCGACCCCGATCGGCCTCGCACGCGGGCTGAATGCGCAGTGGACCGACGGCGGCCTGCTCTACGCGCCGCCCTTCCGCTAACCTGACGCACCGGGCGCGCCACGCGCGCGCCCGGACGCCCCAGACCGGCTTCGCTGGCGCGCCGCCTCGGCAGTGCCGCGATGCCTTGTATCCAGGCACTTTGCGACAAGGGGTCTGCCATGGCCGCGAGCCCATCCCAAATCGGCCCGGTGTTCCGGCCCTCGATGTTGCTGTACGACAGCCGCTATCGCTCCATCACCATCCAGATCGTCGTCCTGCTGCTGGTCATGGCCGGCATCGGCTGGCTGCTGCACAACCTCTTCACTAACCTCGCGCAGCTTGGACGGACGCTGGACTTCGACTTTCTCGGTCGCCGCGCCGGTTACGAGATCACCCCCTCGCTGATCCAGTACAGCGCCGACAACACCCATTGGCGCGCCTTGGTCGTCGGCTTGCTGAACACGCTGCTCGTGGCGCTGGTCGGCTGTATCCTGGCGACCATCGTCGGGGTTTTGGTGGGCGTGCTGCGCCTGTCGAACAACTGGCTCGTCGGACGGCTGATGACCGTCTACGTCGAGGTCTTCCGCAACATCCCGGTGCTGTTGTGGATCCTGATGCTGTTCGCCGTGCTGAAGGAGGCCACGCCCGCGCCCAATGCCTACAGGCTGACGCCGGCGATGGTTGAGGCGGGCCAATCCGCCGATGCCTCGATGTTCCTCGGCAGTTTCGCCGTGACCAACCGCTACACCACGATGCCGACGCCGCTGCTCTCGCGCGGGCCGGGCGGCATCGATCTGGGCTTCGTCAACTTCTCGGGCGGCTTCCTGATCCTGGCGCTGATCCTGATCGCCTCGATCCTGGCGGTGCGCTATCTCGGGCGCCGCGCCACCCGTATCCAGGCGGAGACGGGCAAGCGGCCCACCACCTGGTGGCAGAGCCTGCTGATCCTCTTCGTGCCGGTGATCCTGGCGCTCTGGGCGATGGGCTTTTACATCCAGGTCCCCGAGATCACGAGCTTCAACTTCAGCGGCGGCATCCAGCTTTCGAACGGCTTCGTCGCGCTGACGCTGGCGCTGGCGCTCTACACCGGTGCCTTCATCGCCGAGATCGTGCGGGCCGGCATCTTGGCCGTCTCACGCGGGCAGAGCGAGGCCGCCTTCGCCCTTGGCCTGCGGCCGGGATGGACGATGCGGCTGGTGATCCTGCCGCAGGCATTGCGGGTGATCGTCCCGCCGCTGATCTCGCAGTACCTGAACCTGACCAAGAACTCCTCTCTGGCGCTGGCGGCCAGCTACCTCGACCTGCGCGGCACGCTGGGAGGCATCACGCTGAACCAGACCGGGCGCGGCCTCGAATGCATGCTGCTGCTCATGGCGATCTACCTGATCATCAGCCTGCTCATCTCCTCGGGGATGAACGTCTTCAATTCCCGCGTCCGCCTGAAGGAGCGCTGAGATGAGCGATGTTCACGCCCAGACCGTCCCCTTCGTCCGCAAGAGCATGCTCCCCGAGGCAGAGCCGCCGGCCCGCCAGCGCGGCGTGCCGCTCTGGCTGCGCGAGAACCTGTTCTCGGGCTGGTTCAACACGATCCTGACGATCCTCGGCGCCGCGGCGGCGATCTGGCTGGTCGCCAGCATCCTGCCGTGGATGCTGCGCGGCGTCTGGAACGCCGACTCCTTGCGCGAATGCCGGGACATCGTGATCGAGCGCTACGGCGAGGGCGTCACCGGCGCCTGCTGGGCGATGATCCGCGAGCGCTGGCCGCAGTACATCTTCGGCATGTACCCGCAGGACATCTTCTGGCGCCCGACGCTGGCCTTCGTGCTGCTTCTGGTCGCCATCGCGCCGGTCCTCTACCTGTCGCTGCCGCGCAAGCTTCTGATCTTCTCGGCGCTTTACCCGGCGCTGGCCTACTGGCTGCTCTGGGGCGGGACGATCTGGCTGCCTGTCATGGTGCTTGTCGGCTTCGCCCTGGGCTGGGGCGCGCTGCGGCTGGTTCTGCCGCGCTTCGGCGCCATCGTGGCCACCGCGGTCGCGGTGCTGGTGCCCGTGCTGTGGTGGGGCCTGCTGGCCGGGGATGCGGCGCAGGACCTGCAGGGCCTCGTCCCCCTCGCATTGCGCCCGGTCGGATCGGCGGCCTTCGGCGGGTTCCTCCTGTCCTTCGTGTTGGGCGTGACCGGCGTGTCGCTGTCGCTGCCGCTGGGGCTGCTTCTGTCGCTGGGGCGGCGCAGCGACCTGCCGCTGATCCACTACCTCTGCGTCGGCTTCATCGAGTTCATCCGCGGCGTGCCGCTGATCACGCTGCTCTTCACGGCATCCCTGCTGCTGAACTACTTCCTGCCGCCGAACTCGGATTTCGACATCATCCTGCGGGTCATCATCATGGTGACGCTCTTCGCCGCGGCCTATATCGCCGAGGTGATCCGCGGCGCCCTCGCGGCCCTGCCGCGCGGGCAGTACGAGGCGGCCGATGCGCTGGGCCTCGATTACTGGAAGGCGCAGCGGCTGATCATCCTGCCGCAGGCGCTGAAGATCTCGATCCCCGGCATCGTCTCGACCTTCATCGGGCTCTTCAAGGATACCACGCTGGTGGTCTTCATCGGGCTGCGCGACCCGCTCAAGGGCGTGACCGACATGATCCGCCAGACCACCGCCTGGAAGGGCATCTACTGGGAGCCCTACATCTTCGTCGGCGCCCTCTTCTTCGTGATCTGCTTCAGCATGTCGCGCTACGCGATGTACCTCGAGCGCAAGCTCGAGCGCGGCCACTGACAAGGATACCGCTCATGACCGATCAAGCCCTTCATCCCGACGCGCCCGCCGATGCGGCGCTGCACGGTGATCCCGCCAAGATGCAGATTTCCGACGAGGTCGCGATCCGCATTGCCGGCATGAACAAGTGGTACGGCAGCTTCCACGTGCTGCGCGACATCGACCTCACCGTGCACCGGGGCGAGCGGATAGTGATCTGCGGCCCCTCCGGCTCGGGCAAGTCGACGCTGATCCGCTGCATCAACCGGCTGGAAGAGCACCAGTCCGGCGACATCATCGTCGACGGGACCGAGCTGAACTCCGACCTCAAGAACGTCGACAAGATCCGCTCCGAGGTCGGGATGTGCTTCCAGCACTTCAACCTCTTTCCGCATCTGACGATCCTCGAGAACTGCACGCTGGCGCCGATCTGGGTGCGCAAGACCCCCCGCAAGGAGGCCGAGGAGACGGCCATGCATTTCCTGCGCAAGGTCAAGATCCCCGAGCAGGCGGACAAGTATCCCGGCCAGCTCTCGGGTGGCCAGCAGCAGCGCGTGGCGATCGCCCGGTCGCTCTGCATGCGCCCGCGCATCATGCTCTTCGACGAGCCGACCTCGGCCCTCGATCCCGAGATGATCAAGGAGGTGCTCGACACGATGATCGAGCTCGCCGAGGAGGGGATGACGATGCTCTGCGTCACGCACGAGATGGGCTTTGCCCAAGCGGTCGCGAACCGGGTGATCTTCATGGACCAGGGCCAGATCGTCGAGCAGAACGAGCCGCACGAGTTCTTCCGCAACCCGCGGTCCGAGCGCACCAAGCTGTTCCTGAGCCAGATCCTCGGGCACTGAGGCCGGGCCGGGCAGGGGGCGCTGCCCCCGCCCGCGCTGGCGCGCGGCCTCCCCCGGGATATTTTCAAAGACAAGAAGGGGGCGGGCTTTTCCTGGCGGGTCCTGCCCCTAGATCATGCCCATGAAACACGCTGCCCTCGCCCTGCTGATCGCCCTTGCCGCCACGCCTGCCGCCGCGCAGGAGGAGGGGGACGATTTCGACCTGATGGGGCAGGGCGCGCAGATGTTCTTCCAGGGCATGATGAACCAGATGCGGCCCGCGCTCGAGGGCATGGAGGGGCTGGCCGAGGAGGCGCGGCCGCATCTTCAGGCCCTGATCAGCGAGATGGGGCCGGCGCTCATGCGGGTGCTGAGCCGTGTCGACGACATCGCGAACTACGATCTGCCCGAGCTGACCGAGGATGGCGATATCGTCATCCGCCGCAGCGAGGATGCGCCCGAGTGGGTGCCCTGGGACGAGCGGGAGGCGCCCGAGCAGGAGGCGCCAGAGGGCATCGAGCTCTAGTACCTTCGGCTTTCGATCTCTGCCATACGGGTCGGCGGTGGTGACCGGCCCGATATACTGTCTCGTCTCGATGAAAGGGCCCGGTCCCAGCGACCCGTCCTGACTTGCCTTGGCGCATCCGGCGGCGCGATCCTTCTCGATCAGTGTCACATCTCTTGCCCGATCACGCCTCATGCGTGTGTCAATAATTCCGCTTAAAACTTGTGCAGATGCTGTCATGGCGCCCGTTCGGCGGTTGCGCACCGCTGACAGTCCCGGCGCCCGGTCGCAGCCTGTCATCGCTGCGTGCGCAACACGCACGCCCCCGATCCGCGCCGCCAGGCTGCTGTCCCTGTCCCCGGCTGCTGCGGCCCCGGGGCCGGGATACCGCCTCTGCATCAAGGAAGCACGATGACACTACGCACTCTTTCTTTGACCACTGCCCTCGTCCTTGCGGGCCTTCCGGCCGCCGCGCAGGAGGCCGACTGCCCGATCAAGGTGGGCGTGCTGCATTCGCTGTCCGGTACCATGGCGATCTCGGAGACGACGCTGAAGGACGCGATGCTGATGCTCATCGAGCAGCAGAACGAGGCCGGCGGGCTGCTGGGCTGCGATCTGGAGGCCGTGGTGGTCGACCCCGCCTCGGACTGGCCGCGTTTCGCCGAGCTGGGCCGTCAGCTGCTGACCGAGGACGAGGTCGACGTGATGTTCGGCGCATGGACCTCTGTCAGCCGCAAATCCGTGCTGCCGGTCCTCGAAGAGCTGAACGGTCTGATGTTCTACCCGGTGCAGTACGAGGGCGAGGAGAGCTCTCGCAACGTCTTCTACACCGGCGCCGCGCCGAACCAGCAGGCGATCCCGGCGGTCGACTACTTCCTCGAGGAGCTGGGGATCGAGAAGTTCGCGCTGCTGGGCACCGACTACGTCTACCCGCGCACGACCAACAACATCCTCGAATCCTACCTGATGGACAACGGGATCGCGGAAGAGGACATCTTCGTCAATTACACGCCCTTCGGCCAGTCGGACTGGTCGACCATCGTCTCTGACGTGATCGAGCTGGGCTCGGACGGCAGCCTCGTGGGCGTGATCTCGACCATCAACGGCGATGCCAACGTCGGCTTCTACAAGGAGTTGGCCGCTCAGGACGTGAGCGCCGATGACATCCCCGTCGTCGCCTTCTCGGTCGGCGAGGAAGAGCTTTCGGGCCTCGATACCTCGAACCTCGTCGGGCACCTCGCGGCTTGGAACTACTTCCAGTCCGCCGACACCCCCGAGAACGAGGAGTTCATCGCCGCTTGGCACGACTTCATCGGTGACGACAGCCGCGTGACCAACGACCCGATGGAGGCCCATTACATCGGCTTCAACATGTGGGTGAACGCGGTCGAGGAGGCCGGCACCACCGATGTCGACGCCGTGCGCGAGGCGATGTGGGGGCAGGAGTACCCGAACCTGACCGGCGGCACGGCCGTGATGGGCACGAACCATCACCTGTCCAAGCCGGTGCTGATCGGAGAGATCCGCGAGGACGGGCAGTTCGACATCATCTCCGAGACCGATCCCGTGCCGGGCGATGCATGGACCGACTACCTGCCGGAAAGCGCGGTCCTCGAGAGCGACTGGCAAGAGCTCGAGTGCGGCATGTACGACACCGAGACCGAGACCTGCGTCCAGATCACCTCGAACTACTAGGGCGATCCTCCCGGGGGCGCGCAATCGCGGCCCCGGACCCCTCTTGCAGGACAGACCGATGCTGCGCCTTTTCTTCGCCATCCTCCTGACCGCGGTCGCCGCGCCCGCCGCGGCGCAGGAGACGCTGCAGGATATCCTTCAGAGCCATGCAGAAGAGGTGGCCGATCCGGGCCGCCGCAGCGTGGGCGTGGTCATCGAGGACCTGCTGGAGGCGGGCGTGCCGGGCGCGCCCCTTTTCCTCGACGCTTGGCAGAACCGCGAAGTCGTGCTGAACGAAGGCGACGGGTTGTTCTACATCGCCGGCGAAGAGGAGGGCGGCATGACCGTCCTGCGTGACATCGCCGATGGCGCGGCGGTGGGCGAGGCGCCATCGGGGGCGCTGAGCGAGGTGCGGCCCAATGGCGGCGTGCGCCGGGTGATCGGCGCGGCGCTGGTGCAGTTCCGGCTGTCCGACCCCGATGCCTCCACCCGCCGCCGGGCGCTGGAGGCCATCGCGCGGCGCCCCGATGCCGACCAGATCGAGCCGCTCGCCGCCTCGATCGAGGCGGAGGAAAGCCCGCTGATCCGGGACGAGAAGCTGCGGCTGCTGAACATCCTGACCGCCCGCTACGGCGAGACGACGGAGGAGCGCGTCGCCGCGATCGAGGCGATGGCCGGCTCCATCACGCCCGATGCGCGCGCGGCACTTTCGGATATCCTCGCGACGCGCGACCGCATCGTGCCGGCGGCGGAGGCGGAAGAGCCGGGCGCGCTGCCGCTGAGGCTGCCGCGGGACGAGGCCTATGCCCGGCTGGTGGAGGAGGGGCTTGCCCCGCCGCTGGTCACCCCCGCCGCGATCCGCGACGCGATCCTCGCCAATGCCGAAGGCGAGACGGTCGCCGGCCTGCCGCTGGCGGCGATGGACACCGATGCCGCCCGGCGCGAGGCTTATGACCGGCTGGCCGCCGAGGGGCTGGTTGAGCCCTTCGTCACGCCCGAGCAGATAGAGGCCGCCGTGGCCGCGCATCGCTTCGAGGCCAGCTATACCGAAGGCGACCCGCAGGTCATCGAGGCCGCCCGCGCGGCGCTGGGTTCGGTCGAGACGCAGGTGGTGCTGAACCGCACCGCCGATCTCGCGCTGGACGCGCTGAGCCTCGCCTCGATCTACTTCCTTGCCGCCATTGGCCTTGCCATCACCTTCGGGGTGATGGGCGTCATCAACATGGCCCATGGCGAATTCATCATGATGGGCGCCTATACCGGCTATCTCGTGCAGCAGTTCGTGCCCGATTACACCCTGTCGCTGATCATCGCGCTGCCGCTGGCCTTCGCGGTCACCGCCGCGGCGGGAATCGCGATGGAGCGGCTGGTGATCCGGCATCTCTATCACCGCCCGCTCGAGACGCTGCTCGCGACCTTCGGCATCTCCATCGCGCTGCAGCAGCTGGCCAAGAATATCTTCGGCACGCAGGCGCGGCCGCTGACCTCGCCGGACTGGCTGTCGGGGCAATGGGTGGTGAACGAGCTGGTCTCGATCAGCTACATCCGCATCGCGATTTTCGTCCTCGCCCTCGTCTTCCTCGGGCTGCTGCTCTTCATCCTGAACCGCACCCGGCTGGGCCTCGAGGTGCGGGCGGTGACGCAGAACCCCGGCATGGCGAGCTCCATGGGGATCGACCCGGACCGCATCAACATGCTGACCTTCGGCCTCGGCTCCGGCATCGCGGGGATCGCGGGCGTGGCCATCGGCCTTTACGCGCAGGTGACCTCCGAGATGGGGGCGAACTACATCGTGCAAAGCTTCATGACCGTGGTCGTGGGCGGGGTTGGCAATGTCTGGGGCACTCTCGCGGGGGCCGGGCTGATCGGCGTGCTGCAGAAGGTGATCGAGGGCTTCAACCCCTCGAACACGCTGGCGGCGCAGACCTACATGATCCTCTTCATCATCCTCTTCATCCAGGTCCGGCCGCGCGGCATCGTCGCGCTGCGTGGCCGCGCGGCGGAGGGTTGAGCGCATGACCGACGCCGCCCTTCCCCTGCGGTCCGGCCGCCCGCCGGTCCGCCGCACCTCGACCATGGTCTTCCTTGTGGCGCTGGCCGCCTTCGCGGTGCTGGTGACCGTGCTGGCGGGGGCGGACATGATCTCCACCTCCTTCGTGAAGCTGCTGGGCAAGACGCTGTGCTTGGCGCTGGCGGCGGTCGCGATGGACGTGGTCTGGGGCTATACCGGCATCCTCAGCCTCGGCCACATGGCCTTCTTCGGGCTGGGGGGCTACGCCATCGGCATGTGGCTGATGTGGGCGCGGACCGAGGCCATCGTCGCCTCCAACCTTGCTGCCAGCGCCCTGCCGCCGACGCCGGGCGAGCTGCGCGAGGGGATCGGCGGGCAGATCTTCGGCGTGGTCGGAAGCTCCGACATCCCGCTGATCTGGAGCTTTGCCCATTCGCTGCCCCTGCAGCTGGCCATGGTGGTGCTGGTGCCGGGCCTGCTGGCGCTGGTCTTCGGCTGGCTCGCCTTTCGCAGCCGCGTCACCGGCGTCTACCTGTCGATCCTGACGCAGGCGATGACGCTGGCGCTGTCGCTGTACCTCTTTCAGAACGACACCGGCCTGCGCGGCAACAACGGCTTGTCGGGTCTGCAGAACATCCCCGGCTTTCCCGCCGCCTCGCAGGCGCAGATCTCCATCGCCTTCTTCTGGGCCTCGGCCCTCGCGCTGGCACTGGGCTACCTGCTGTTCGCCTGGGTCGTCTCGGGCCGCATGGGCAGCGTGCTGCGGGCGGTACGCGACGACGAGGCGCGGGTGCGCTTCCTCGGCTACCACGTCGAATCGTTCAAGCTGTTCGCCTTCACCCTCACCGCCGTGGTCACCGGCATCGCCGGGGCGCTCTATTATCCGCAGGCGGGCATCATCAACCCGGGCGAGGTGGCACCCATCGCCTCGATCTACCTTGCCGTCTGGGTGGCCATCGGCGGGCGCGGGCGGCTGTATGGCGCGGCGATCGGCGCCATCGCGGTCAGCCTCGTGTCAAACTGGTTCACCTCTGGCGGGGCGCCGGATCTGGACCTCGGCGTCTACGAGATCCGCTGGACCGAATGGTGGCTGGTGCTGCTGGGCGTCAGCTTCGTGCTGGTCACGCTGCTCGCGCCCAAGGGGCTGGGCGGGCTGGTGGACCTCTGGACCCAGCGGCGGCGCGGCCCGGCCCGCCGCGCGGCCTATGGCCCCGACACGGGCGCCAAGCGGCCCGAGGAGGGCGCGGAATGACGCTTCTGGAAGTGGACGGCATCTCGGTCAGCTTCGACGGCTTTCAGGCCATCAACGGGCTGTCCTTCGCCATCGGCGAGCCCGAGCTGCGCGCGGTGATCGGGCCCAACGGCGCGGGCAAGACGACCTTCATGGACATCGTGACCGGCAAGACCCGGCCCGACAGCGGCAGGGTCCTCTGGGGCGAGACCAATCGCAACATCCTCGGGCAAAGCGAAAGCGCCATCGCGCGGCTCGGCATCGGGCGCAAGTTCCAGAAGCCCACGGTCTTCGAGGATCAGACGGTGCGCGAGAACCTCGCCATGGCGCTGAAGGACCGGCGCGGGCCCTTTTCGGTCCTTTTCGGCCTGCCCGCCGACGAGGGGCGGCTGCTCGATTTCGCCGAGGAGGTGGGCCTTGCGGCGCAGCTGGACCGGCTGGCCGGAGAGTTGAGCCATGGCCAGAAGCAATGGCTCGAGATCGGGATGCTGCTGGCGCAGGAGCCGCGGCTGCTGCTGGTGGACGAGCCTGCCGCCGGGATGACCCCGGCGGAGCGCGAGCATACCACCGATCTTCTCAAGCGGCTTGCCCGGCGGCATGCCGTCGTCGTCGTGGAGCATGACATGGATTTCGTTCGTCGCCTGGATTGCCGGGTCACGGTGCTGCACGAGGGGCGCGTGCTGGCCGAGGGATCGCTCGATCACGTCACGCAGAACCAGGACGTCATCGACGTCTACCTGGGGCGCTGAGATGCTGGAGGTGCGCGATCTGAGCCTGCGCTACGGGCAAAGCGAGGTGCTGCATGGCGTCGACCTCGATGCCGTCGCGGGCAGCGTCACGGCGGTGATGGGGATGAACGGGGTCGGCAAGACCTCCCTGATGAAGGCCATCGCCGGGCGCCATCCCTTCACCGGCGGACGCATCGTGCTGGAGGGGCGCGATCTGGGCCACCCGACGGCGGCCCGCGCCGCGCGTGCCGGCATCGCCTATGTCCCGCAGGGGCGCGAGATCTTTCCTCGCCTGACGGTCACCGAGAACATCGAGAGCGGCTTTGCCTGCCTGCCGCGCGGCGGGCGCCGGGTGCCGGACCGCATCTATGACCTCTTCCCCGTGCTGGCCGAGATGCGCCACCGCCGCGGCGGCGACCTCTCGGGCGGGCAGCAGCAGCAGCTTGCCATCGCGCGGGCGCTGGTCACCCGGCCCAAGGTGCTGCTGCTGGACGAGCCGACGGAGGGCATCCAGCCCTCGATCATCAAGGATATCGGGCGCGTCATCGCCACCCTGCGGGCCGAGGGCGAGATGGCCATCGTCCTGGTCGAGCAGTTCTTCGATTTCGCCGTCGCGGCGGCGGATCGCTTCGTGGCGCTGAAGTCCGGCGAAGTGGTTCTTCGCGAAGAGGCCGAGGGTGTCGATCGCGCGCGGCTGCTGGCCGAGATCTCGCTCTAGGCGCGCTCAGCCCTTGAGCATGCGCAGGCCCTGCGTGACGTCGGTGCGGACGGCGAGCCGCAGCCCCGGCTCGTCACCGGCCTTCAGCGCGGCGAGGATCAGCTTGTGATGCCAGGGCGGCTCCGTCCGGCGCAGGCGGCCGTAGAGGGCGCGCATGGTCGGACCCAACTGCAGCCAGACCGTCTCGGTCACCGCAAGGATCGCGGGCGCCTGGGCGCGCAGGTAGAGCGCGCGGTGAAATTCAAGGTTCATGCGGATGTAGCCCGAGGCATCATGCCGCGCGATCATCTGGCTGACGCCGTGGTTGATCCCCTCCAGCCGGTCGATCAGCGCGAAATGCGCGCGGGGCAGGGCGCGGCTCGCCAGTTCCGGCTCGAGCATGGCCCGCAGGCTGGCCAGCTCCTCGATCCGGTCGTCCGAAAGCTCGGGCGTGGCGACCCGCCCCGAGGAGGAGAGCGTCAGCGCCCCCTCGGCCACCAGCCGGCGCACCGCCTCGCGCGCGGGGGTCATCGACACGCCGTAGTCGCGGCCGATGCCGCGCAGGGTCAGCGCCTCGCCCGGCAGGATCTCTCCATGCAGGATGCGAGTGCGCAGCTGGCGATAGACCCGGTCGTGGGCGGCGCCGGTGGGATCAGAGGCGCGGGCCGGAGAGATCGGGGCGACGGGCGGGGTGCTGCCGGTCACGCCGAGAAATCCACCCGGTGCAGCGCCTCGCCATGCTGGCGCAGCCAGCGGCGGTGCCGGTCGTAGTCCGGTACCAGCCGCGCCACCACGGCCCAGAACTCCGGCGAATGATCCATCCGCGCCAGATGCGCGACCTCGTGCGCGGCGACGTAATCGGCCACCGCCTCGGGCGCCATGACCAGCCGCCAGCTGAGCATGATGTCCCCCCGCGCCGTGCAGGACCCCCAGCGCGAGCGGGTGTCGCGCAGCGTTACGCGGCCATGCGGCAGCCCCAGCGCCCCGGCATGGTGCGCCACCATCGGCACCAGCATGTCGCGCGCCTGCGTCTTGAGGAAGGCCATGGCGCGGGCGCCGGCCCGCGCGGGCTCCTCCGGCAGGAGCAGGTGGTCCCCCTCGAGTGCCGCGCGGCGGACCGGGGCAGGGGCGAGGGTCAGCGTGCCGCCGCGATAGGGCAGGGTGCCGCCCAGCCGCACCGCCTGCACCGGCGGCACCGCCTCGAGGTGCCCGCGCAGCCATGCCTCGCGCTCGGCCAGGAAGGCCAGGGCCTGCGCCCGGCGCGCCCGCGGCGGCAGCGTCAGGGTGACCCGCCCGTCGCGCCGGGCCACGCGCAGCGAGATGCGGCTGGCCCGGGCAGAGCGGCGCAGCGTGACGTGAATCGGCGGCGGGCCGGGCAGCACGTGCTCTTCCATCTCGGTGGCTGGCTTGCGCATCGGCCCGTTCTGCCCCCGTCCTGCCCCTGGTCCGGCCCTTCGGCCTTTGACTCTTCCCCCGGCTTATGGCAGGGGACCGCGATCCGCCGCAAGAGCGGCCGCCCGCGGCCCGCTTCGGCGCCGCATTTTGCCGCCGCCGCACGGCCCTGCCGCAGGGCCACTGCGGCGCGGCCGCACCGGGACTTGAACGAGCTTTCTGGAAGGACTGTCATGCCCAAGGAAGAATGGGGAACCAAGCGTGTCTGCCCGACGACCGGCAAGCGCTTCTACGACCTCAACAACAATCCGATCATCAGCCCCTACACCGGGGAGACGGTGACCTACGACCAGGGCAAGAACCGCACCATGGTCGCCGATGCCGAGGATTCGCAGACCAAGAAGATGCGCGCCTCGAAGGAGGATGACGAGGAACTGCTGCTGGACGACGACGACGAGGACGAGGATGTCGATCTCGGCGACGAGGTCCTCGACGACGACGAGGACGGCGACGACGTCTCGATCGACGATTTGCCCGACGTGAAGTCCGAGGACGAGGACTGAGCCGCGGCAGACCGCCGGCATCTGGAACGGGGCGCCTTCGGGCGCCCTTTTTCGTTGGGCGGGGCCTGATGCCTGCCTCACGCTCCGTCACCCGGCGCAGATCGGTTTTTTACGCTTGATCTCCCCCGGCGCTCTCTCTAGGAACCCGCATCACGGATGGGGCCTTAGCTCAGCTGGGAGAGCGCTTGCATGGCATGCAAGAGGTCAGGGGTTCGATCCCCCTAGGCTCCACCATCTTCTCTTGGACAGCACCAGATACGCCGGCTTCTCTCGTCAGAGGCATTGCCTCTGCCACGCAGACGGGCGCTGTCTTGCCGGCTTCGGGGAGCCAGGCTGCTTCAGCGCTTCGGTGTGGGGCGGCCAGGTCTCGGTCTTGTATCCTGAACGGGTGGGTCTGCTCATGCAGACTGGGTAGGACGTTGGGCCCACCTCACCCAGCCCTTGCTCAACGAAGCACACCGCCTGTCGATGCAACGAGATGGCGCAGGGCTCCCGTTGCGAGCGACGGGAGGATGCCCGTGCCGCGCCGCCTTTGGCGCCGCTGTCGCTATGGTGATAGCACGGGGTCGCGGCCCGTGTTGCCAGGCCGGCGGCGCGCCCCTAGGAGGCGGGCTGCATCCGCACCGAACGAGGACCGATGTGAAACCAGTCGCCCGTGCCCTCCTGCTGCTCGCGCTCCTGCTGCCCATCGCGCAGGGCGCCTGGGCGCAGTCCGTCCTGGCGCCATCCGCCCAGCAGAGCGAGGCCGCAGACCCGCAGGCCCCCGCCGATCCGATGGCGGCGCTGCTGTCGGTGCTGCAGGACGATGCCGCGCGCGAGAAGCTAATCGCAGAGTTGCAGCAGGCCGGCGCGGACACCGCCGAGGCCGCCGCGGCTCCGGACGAGGAGGTGCCGGTCCTCTCGCTGGCGCGGCAGCTAGCCGTCGTCACGCAAGGGGTGGCTGAAGGCGTGGCAGCCCAGGCGCAGGGCCTCTGGGCGACGCTGCGCAGCATCCCCGACGCCTTCACTGGCCTGGGCAACTGGGACGTCGGGCTGGTGGCGGAATTGCTGGGCGATCTGGTGGTGGTGATCGCCGTAACCGTGGCGGTCTTCGTGCTGCTGCGGCGGTCGGCCCTGCCGCTTTACCGGCGGCTGGGGGCGAGGGCGCGCAGCGCCAGCTGGGGGCGCCGGATACTGATCTTCCTCGGGGCCGAGACAGTCGATCTCGTGACGGTGCTGGCGGCCTGGGCGCTGGGCTATGCCGCGATGCTCGTCGGGTTCGGCGATTACGGCGAGATCGGGCTGCGGCAGGTGCTGTACCTGAACGCCTTCCTGGTGGTCGAGGGGATCAAGGTGGTGCTGCGGCTCGTGCTTTCGCCCGCCACCGGGGACATGCGGCCGCTGCCGCTGGCGGATCGCCCGGCACAGCTGATCTACCGCCTGCTGGCCATGGTGGTGACCCTGACCGGCTATGGCCAGCTGCTGCTGGTGCCGGTCCTCAATGCCAATACCTCTCTCGCGGCGGGGCGCAGTCTCTCGGCGCTGATCTCGATGATCGTCCTGCTGGTCGTCAGCCTCTCCGTGCTGCGCCACCGGCGCGCGGTCGCGGGCTGGCTGCTGGAGCAGGGGCGCACCCCCGTTCCCCCGGGCGCGGAGCCCGTCGTCGCCGATCCGCTGGCCGAGGGGCCGGAGGGCGAGGCAGAGGACGCCTCGGCCGAGGAAGAGCCGGTGATGCGGCCGCTGTCTCAGACCCCGGGCACCGCCAGCTTCGAAGGGCCGCCCGCCCCGGAGGACGAGGCGCCTTCCTACCGGCCCTCGCGCTCGGGCGCCTTCGCGACGCTGGCGCTGAACTGGCATTGGCTGGCGCTGGCTTGGCTCGCCTTCATCGGCGTGACGATCCTCACCCGCCCGCCGGGCGCGGTAGCCCAGGCCATCGGCGCCTCCGGGCGGGTGGTGCTGGTGGTGGTCGTCGGTCTGATCGTCTCCGGCCTGCTGGGCCGGGCGATCGCCCGCGGGCTTTACCTGCCCGATCACGTGAAGGCGCGGCTGCCCCTGCTCGAGCGGCGGCTGAACGGCTTCGTGCCGCGGGTGCTCATGGTGCTGCGCGTGCTGATCGCCGTCGTCGTGGTTGCCGTCGTGCTGGATACGCTGTCGATCGTCGATACCAGCGGCTGGCTGCAAAGCCGCGTCGGCCTGCGCCTCTCGGCCGGGGTGCTGAGCGTGGGGGCGATCATCCTCGCCAGCTTCGTGCTCTGGCTCGGTCTCAGCTCCTGGGTCGACTACCGGCTGAACCCGGATTTCGGCTCTGTCCCGACGGCGCGCGAGCAGACCCTGCTGACGCTGCTGCGCAACGCCGCGACCATCGCCATCGTGGTGCTGACGCTGATGTTCGCCCTGTCGCAGATCGGCCTCGACATCGCGCCGCTGCTGGCCTCGGCCGGTGTGCTGGGCCTCGCCATCGGCTTCGGGGCACAGAAGCTGGTGCAGGACATCATCACCGGCATCTTCATCCAGTTCGAGAATGCCATCAACGTCGGTGACGTCGTCACCGCCGGCGGCATCACCGGCGTGGTCGAGAAGCTGACCGTCCGCTCGGTCAGCCTGCGCGACCTGCAGGGCCTCTATCACCTGATCCCCTTCAGCTCGGTCGACCTGGTGTCGAACTACACGCGCGATTTCTCCTACTACGTGCTCGACATGGGCGTGGCCTACCGCGAGGACGTGGGCGAGGCGAAGCAGGCGCTCTTCGATGCCTTCGACGAGCTGCAGAAGGACCCGGAGAACGGCCCCTTCCTGACCAGCGAGCTGGAATGGTTCGGCCTTGATGCCTTCGGCGACAGCGCCGTCGTGCTGAAGTGCCGGATCAAGACCCTGCCGGGCAAGCAGTGGGGCGTCGGGCGGGCCTACAACGAGATCGTCAAGCGCATCTTCGACGAGCGCGGCATAGAGATCCCCTTCCCGCACCAGACGCTGTACTTCGGCGAGACGAAGGCCGGCCGCACCCAGACGCTGCATCTGGCACAGGACGGGGCGACAGGGGGCGCCGAGGCCGACCGCGACTCCTCGGCAGGCGACGAGGCCCCCGGCGCGCAGCCCGGCTGAGGGCACCATGCCGCCGGGCCCGCTGCCCGCCCTGCGCCGCGGCCCGGGGCGGGCAGCCGCGGGCCGGTGCCGTCAGAACAGCGTGATATCCGGGGCCGGCGCGGCCGGCTTCGGCGGGGCGGGGGTGACCGGCGGGGCCTGCTGGATCGGCACCAGCATCTGCCGGACCTCTCCCGTCGTCGGAATGAAGCGAAGGCGCCGCGCGGCGGCGCCGCCGACGCTCTCACCGCGAATGGGAATGCCCTCTCGCGACAGGAAGTCGCGGCCGAACCGGACGTTGCGGTCGCCGATGTTCTCGAAGCTGCCGGTGACGGTGACATGCGCGCCGCCAAAGAGCTTGGCCTCGAAATTGGAGCGACGGGCGCCGTTCTTGAGCAGCGCGTTGATCATCAGTTCCATCAGGTGGACCCCGTAGCGCGCCGTCCCGTTGGAGGTGCGGGTATCGCCGGGCAGGAGGTAGTGGTTCATCCCGCCGACCCCCGCGACACGGTCGTAAAGGCAGACCGCGACGCAGGAGCCAAGGATCGTGTTCATCTGCACCTCGCTGTCGCAGGAGGTCGCGTAATCGCCCTGGATCACGGTGACACTTCTCATCGCAGGGCCCTCTCGCTGGACTGGAGCGCCTGATGCACGGGGCCGCCGCGGCGGCCAGCCGCCCCTTGGCAAAGGCACGGCAGTGTCGTGTTGCGGGTCATGCGCGGCAGGCCTTCAGAAGGCGCGACCCGATCTGCGACAGCGGCAGCTGCTCCTCCGCGGCGCCGATCTCCCAGGCGACACGCGGCATGCCGTAGACCACGGCTGAGGCCTCGTCCTGCGCGATGGTTCGGGCGCCGCCCTGCCGCAGGGCCAGAAGCCCTTCGGCGCCGTCGCGGCCCATGCCGGTCAGGATCGCGGCGACGCAATGCTGCGCCAGAGGCCGTGCCGAGGTGAAGAGCGCATCCACCGAAGGGACGTGACCGGAGATCGGCGGACCCTGCCGAAGGCAGAGGCGCGGCGGCGTTCCCCGCGCCAGTTCAAGGTGCTCGCCGCCGCCCGGGGCCATGTAGACATGGCCGCCTTGCACCGGCATGCCATCGGTCGCGGCGACGACGCGCGGCGGGATCTGGCTGTCGAGCAGGCGGATCAGGCTGGCGGCAAAAGCGGCGCCGGTGTGCTGCAGGACCACGACCGGAGGGCAGTCGGCCGGAAACTGCGTCAGCAGCTTCAGCAGGGCATCGACGCCGCCGGTGGAAGAACCGATCAGGATCAGCTTCTGCGGATCGAAGGCCTGCGCAGGCTCCACCTGCTTAGTCGTCGGCTTGACGCGAGCTGCCTTGATCGGGCGGGTCCGGCGCTGCCGGCGGATCAGGTCGAAGAACTCCTCGGCTTCCGGCTCCGTCCGCAGCAGCGCCAGCCCCGGCCGCGACCGAACCGTCGCCCCGGCCGAGGCGCCGTCGGCCGCCGCGGCCAGCACCAGGCACCCGATACCTTCCGCGTCGAGGAGGGCGCCGAGGCAGTCGAACTCCTCCGCGGCGGCCAATTCGGCGGAAATGACGACGACATCGGGTCGCAGGTGTTCTGCGGCGTCCCAGGTCTCCGTCAGGTCCCGGGCCGTCGCCACGAGGTGCAGCCCATCGCCGGACTTCAGCCGGGCCTCGAGCCGGCCGCGACGAACGGGAAGGGAATGGGCCAGAAGCACATCCATCCTACAGGCGCCTCACTTCCTAGAACTGTTCCCAGACGGCGTCGTCCGACCCGGCGCCCGCGGCGGCGCTTTTCTTCGCGCCCCCGCCAGAGCCTGCGCCGCCCGCCGATCCCGACGAGGTGGGGGCGTCGACCAGCCGAAGCTCAGGCTTGGCACGGCTGCTGACGAAACTGCCGGCCTTCGACGGCGCGGTCGCGGCGACTCGCGTGCCGGGCGCCGAGGCCAGAGCCGCGGATGTCTTGCCGCCCCCGGCGCCGGACGGCAGGGTGAAGCGGGCAACCAGCTGTTTCAGATCATCCGCCTCGCCGCGCATCGCGTGGCTCGCGGCGGTCGATTCCTCGACCATGGCCGCGTTCTGCTGCGTGACCTGGTCGAGGTGGATGACGCCGGTGTTGATCTCGTCGAGGCCGGTGGACTGCTCCTTGGCGCCGCGCGCGATGTCGGAGACGAGGCCGACGATTCCCTCGACCCGATCGACGACATCGGTCAGGGCCGAGCCCGCCTTGCCGACGAGCCCCACGCCGTCCTGAACCTGGCGCGCGCTGTCGCTGATCAGGGTCTTGATCTCCTTGGCGGCATCCGAGCTGCGCTGGGCGAGGGCCCGCACTTCCGAGGCGACGACCGCGAAGCCGCGACCGGCCTCGCCGGCCCGGGCCGCCTCGACGCCGGCGTTCAGCGCCAGCAGGTTGGTCTGGAAGGCGATGTCGTCGATGACGCCGATGATCTGGCCGATCTCGTCCGAGCTGCGCTCGATCGCGTTCATCGACTCCACAGCCTGCTGCACGACGGCCCCCTGACGCACGGCCTCTTCTCGGGTGTCGCTCACGATCTTCTCGACCTCCGAGGCACGCTCTGCCGCGGTCTTCACGCTCTGCGTCAGCTCGTCGAGGGCGGCGGCGGTCTCCTCCAGCGTCGCGGCCTGGCTCTCGGTGCGGCGCGACAGGTCGTCGGAGGCCGAGCTGATCTCGCCCGCGTGGTTGCCGATCCCGCCGGCGTTGCGCACCACCTCGCTGATGACCTCGGAGAGGCCGCCGACCGCGCGGTTGTAGTTCTTTCGCAGGGCCTCGTATTCCTCGGGGAAAGGCTCCTCGATCGGCTGGGCGAGGTTGCCGCCCGCCAGCGACTCGAGGCCGACGCTGAGCGCTTCGACGATCCGCCGCTGCTCGGCCATCTTCGCCTCGCGCCGGGCCTCGATCTTCTCGTTTTCGCGAAGGACATCGCGGTACTTGAGCAGCGCCGTCGCCACTTGACCGATTTCGTCGCCACGGTCGGCGGCGCGCGGATTGACGTCGTAGTCGCCCTCGGCGACGCGCCGCATCGTTTCGGTCAGCTTCTGCATCGGTACCGTCATGGTGCGCGAGAGATACCAGCCGATGGCGCAGGCCAGGATGGTGCTGACGATGGCGACCGCGGCCTCGATCAGCATTTCGCGCTGGACCGGGGCCAGAAGCTCCTCGAGATCCTGCTGGATGATGAGACCCCAGTCGAGCCCCATCAGGCTGATCGGCTGGCTCAGCGTGGCGACGGGCGCGCCGCCGAGGCCGATTCCGTCGAAGGTCCAGTAGCTGTCACCCGTCTCGATCGCCTGCACCTGCGCGTGATCCGGCAGCTGCTGCAGGGCGGAAAGGCCGCCGGCGCCCTCCGTGCCGCTGCGGGCAAGTCCGTCTTCCCCCGCGACCAGGATCAGGCCGGTGGTGCCGAGACCGGCCGCGGACTGGCCCTGCGTGTAGAGCGGTCCGGTCGGAATCTGATAGGCCAGCACGCCGCCCAGGTCGCCATTGCTGTAATGGATCGGCGCGGCCATGAACATCGCCGGCGCGCCGTCGCTGGGGCCGTAGGGCGCCATATCGGTCAGGATCGTGGTGTCGGGCGGCGCGGAAGCGGCCCTCTCAAAGGCCTCCGCGAGGCCGGAGGAGGCGAGCTGCCCGGTGCGCAGGTCACCGAGGTAGTCGCTCTCCTTGTAGCTGCTGTAGACGATCCGGCCCTCGGGCGAGATCAGGAAGACATCATAGAGATCGTAGGCCTCGGCCAGCTCGACGAAATTGGGGTGGAACCGGGCATGCACGGCGCCATAGGGCGACGGATCCTCCGGCTGCAGCCGCCTCAGCCGCGTTTCGGCATCGCCGCTGGCGAAGTCCTGGATCAGGGAGTTGCGAAACGCGTCATCGCTGTTGTCCAGGGCAAGCTGGAACTGCAGCATGGCGGCCCGTGTCGACGAGGCGTCGGATTGCACGACCGCGCTGGCACTGAGGGAATCGAGCCACTGGTTCAGCTTGACCGTGAAGTCGTGAGCGATGAGCCGGTAGGTCCGCTCGGTATCCATCTGCACCGCGCGGCGAAATTCGATGAACCCCAAGGTCGCGACGCTCGCGCTGACCATCAGACACAGGACGGCGATCATCGCAGGCATCTTGATGCCGATCGCAATTCGGTCGAACTTCCTGATCATCGCAAATCCTCGTGCTGGACCCCCAAGAGGCTCGGGGGAGAGATGTCGCAGCAGCATGGGCCCGCGACGTTGAGAAATGACTAAGACGGCCCCGGGCGGGGCCGCAGATTGCGCGGGGCTAGAACAGCTCCGGCCGCGCCGGGCCCTGCGGGGGCGCGGCGCCGCGTTGCGCGGGATCGAGGGCGGCTCGCATCTCGCGTAGCCTCAGGCTTGAGAGGGCAGGACGCAGATCGAGCCTTTCGTCGCCCTCGAGCGCGCCGGACAGGCCGGCGAGAAAGGCCGCGAGATCGTCCATCGACTGCTGAACGAGGTCGATCGCCTGCAGCGTGCTGCCGTTGCCTCCCGTGGCCATGCGGCCAGCCTTCGGCACGGCCTCCGCCGCGGGCGGAAAGAGGCTTCCCTCGACCCCGTTTAGAAGCTGGCGCAGGCGCAGCGTCTCGCCTGCCGCGAGGCCGAGAACCTCTCGCAGCAGGGGCTCGTGTCCCGGACGCTCCGTCACAGCCGGCCCACGACCTGTTCGATGCTCTTCTTCATCGATTCTGTGGTGAAGGGCTTCTTGATCATGTTGTTCAGGCCGAGCGCCGCGGCCTTCTGGATCAGCTGCGGATTCGGACTTCCGGTGACCAGGATGAAGCCGATCTTGGCGGTCGACTTGTTCTCGCGCAGGGCCTTGAGCAGGCCCAGGCCGTCGAGACCCGGCATGTTGAGATCCGACAGGACTAGGTGCACGGGCTGCGCGGCCAGGGACTGGAACGCGGCCTTGCCGTCGTTCTCGGTCCTGATCTTCCACACGCCCATCTCTTCGAGGCAGTTGGTAACGATGCCGCGGCTGGTGGACATGTCGTCCACGACCATGACGGTGAGCGAGTCCTTGAGGCTCATCTTCGTGTCTCCTAGGAGCGGCGGGTGGTGGCGGCCCTCGGCGCGGCGGCCTTGGCTGCGGGGGAGGGGAAAGAGGGGATCGGCGGGCAGGCCGTCTCGTTGCGGCGGTAGGCCGTGACGCCGACCGAGGCGAAGAGCGTTTCCGCCGGCCCGGCGACCCTCTCGGAATGACCGATCATCAGATGTGCGCCGGGGGGCAGCAGGCTGGCGAAGCGATGCCAGAGCAGGGCCTGCGTCGCCTTGTCGAAATAGATCGCCACGTTACGGCAGAAGATCACGTCGAACTTGCCCGAGAAGGGCCAGGGCGAGATCAGGTTGAGCGTGCCGAAGCTGATGAGTGCGCGCAGCTCGGGGCGGATTTCCACCTCCTCGGCCGCGCCCGCGACCTTGGTCAGCATTGCGCTGCGCATCGCCTCGGGGATCGCCGCCACGTCCCGCTCGGCATAGCGCGCGGCCTTCGCCTTCTGCAGGATGACCGGGTCGATGTCGGTCGCCAGGATGCGAATGTCGAGCGAGGCTGCCTCCGGGCAGAGCTTGTGGAGGGTGGCCGCCATCGACCAGACCTCCTGCCCGCTGGAACAGGCCGAGGACCAGAGGCGCACGCGCCCGCCCGCCCGCGCCCGCTGGATCAGCGGCGGCAGGACCTCGTTCGCGAGCATGTCGAAGTGATGCTGCTCGCGGAAGAAGTTCGTGACGTTGGTGGTCAGCGCGCTGAGAAGGGCCGAGCGCTCCTCGCCCCCTCCGTCGCTTTCGAGAAACCGCAGGTAGCTGCCGAAATCCTTCATCGCGTTCTCGCGCAGCCGCTTGGACAGGCGCGAGTAGACCAGCGATTTCTTCGACGGCACGAGGTGCAGGCCGAATTCCTCCTGCGCGATCCGGGCGATGGCGTTGAAGTCCGCATCGTCGAAGGCGAAGTCGCCCGTGGGCGGCGGGGCCGCCGTGGTTTGCGCCGGGGCGGTCATGCCGCGGCTCCGGGGACGGGGGGCATCAGCGCCTCAATGTCGACGATGCGGGTCATGCCCTCGTCCTGGGCGATGAGGCCCGAGATGTAGCGGCGGCTTTCGTCCTGCGGCACCTGCGGCGTCTCGCGCCGCATGTCGGAGCTGGCGCTGATCACCTCCGAGACGGAATCGACCAGGAGGCCGATCACCCGCTCGCCGAGCGAGGTCATGATGATGACATGCCGCTCGGAGGCCTCGGTCTGCGGAAAGCCGAGGCGGCAGGCGAGATCGACGATGGGAATCACCGCCCCCCGCAGGTTGATGACGCCGAGCACGTAGTTCGGCGAATGCGGCAGCATGGTCACCGGGGCCCAGCGGCGAATCTCGCGGATCTGCGTGATCTGGATACAGAAATTCTGGCCGCCGGCCACGAAGCTGACGAACTCGACGGCGCCGGTGCTGGAGACGGCGGTGGCTTTGGGGTCGCTCATTCGAAAAGCTCCTCGGTCGGGCGTGCGTCGGACAGCCGGAAGGGTCCGGCCGATGCGGCGACGGCGTCTGTGTCGATGATCAGCGCGATCTTCCCATCGCCGAGGATGGTCGCGGCGGAGATGCCTTCGATCGCGCCGTAATTGCCCTGCAGGCTCTTGATCACGACCTGGCGCTGGTCCGAGATGTGATCGACCGCCAGGGCGACCTGTTCGTGCCCCTCGGTCTGGACCAGCAGAAGCACGAGATCACGCAGGTGCCGGTCCCGGCCGCAGTCATGGCCCAGGCTCACGGCCAGATCGATGATCGGCACGTAGGTGCCGCGGATCGACAGGACCTGGCCCGAGACTCCGACCTTGTGGATCTCTTCGGGGCGGGGGCGGATGGTCTCGAGCACCGAGGCGATCGGCACGACCATGGTCTGCGTGCCCACCGTCACCACCATCCCGTCGAGCACGGCAAGCGTGAGCGGCATCGCGCAGGAGAAGACAGACCCCTCGCCGGGCTTGGAGGCGATGGAGATGCGGCCCCCGAGCTGGTTGATCGCGGTCTTGACCACGTCCATCCCGACGCCGCGCCCGGACAGGTTCGTCACCTCGGCGGCGGTCGAGAAACCGGGGCGGAACAGCAGGTTGTCGATCTCGGTCTCGGTCAGCTCGGCATCGGCGGGGATCAGGTTCTTGTCGATCGCGATCTGCTTCACGCGCGGCCGGTTCACGCCAGCGCCGTCGTCGCCGATCTCGATCAGCACGTTGCCGGAGCGGTGAAAGGCGGCGAGCCTGACCGTGCCCACGGGATCCTTGCCGGCCTCGATCCGCTTCTGCGGCTTCTCGATGCCGTGGTCGATCGCGTTGCGGATCATATGGGTCAGCGGATCGCTGAGCCTTTCGATCAGGGTCTTGTCGACCTCCGTGTTCTCGCCCTCCGTCACCAGCCGCACCTCCTTGCCGGTGGCGTCCGAGGCCTCGCGGACGATGCGGCTCATGCGCTGGAACAGCGGCTTGACCGGCTGTGCCCGGATCGCCATCACGCCTTCCTGGATGTCGCGGGCGAGGATCTTGTAGTCGTCGAGATCGCCCATCAGGTCGGCGTTCGGCGGCAGGTCGGCTTCCTTGAGCCGCTGCGCGATCATCGCCTGGTTGATGATCAGCTCTCCGACCGTGTTGATCAGCCGGTCGACGCGGTCGAGGTCCACGCGCAGCGTCGCGCGCGGGCCCGAGGCGGCCTGCGGGGCCTTGCTCTCGGAGGATTTGCTGTCGGGCTTGGCGCTTTCAGCCGTGGCGGCCGGCGCGGGCGCGGAGGGAGGGGGCGCGGGGCTTTCGACCGGGGGCGCCTCGGGGGCTGACCCGGCGGCGACTGGACCCGGTGCCGCCTCCTCGGGCTGGGCGGCGGATGCCTCCGGCGCGTCGGAGTCGGCTTCGATCTGCAGGTCGCAGAGGCCCTCGACGAATTCGAAGACCGAGGCGATCTCGTCGGCATCGGCCGTGGTCGTCAGTTGCACGGTCCATGTCAGAGCGGGCTGGTCCCAGTCGGGACCGGCGGGATCGGGCAGGGCATCCCACCCAGCGGTCACCTCGATCTCGCCCATCTCCTTGAGGGCGCGGAGCAGGGCCAGGGGCTCGTGCCCATTGGCATAGAGGTCGGCCTTGGGCGCGAAGAGGATCCGGAAGCTGCCCTCCTTCGGCGCCTCGGGCGCATCGTCGAGGTCGATGGTGACGGCGGAGAAGACGAAATCCGTCTCTTCCTCCTCGTCCTCGACCTCGCCGAGAAAGGCCTCCAGCGTCTCGCAGGCCGCGGCGACGGCAGCCTCGTCGGCCTCTTCCTCGTCGCGGGCGGAGGCCACCAGATCGCCGAGCATGTCGCCCGACCGCTCCAGCACCTTCATCAGCTCGCCCTCGGCGGTCAGGAAGCCGGAGCGGACCTGGTCGAGAACCGTCTCGAAGGTATGGGCAAAGCTGACCAGAAGCTCGAGCTTGAAGGCACCGGCGCCGCCCTTGATGGAGTGGACGGCGCGGAAGACCGCATTCACGGTCTCGCCGTCGGCGGTGCCGTCGGACATGGCGGCGAGGCCCTCGGCCATGGCCTCGAGAAGGTCCTCGCATTCGTCGAAGAAGGTGTCGCGGATCGTGCTCATCGCCGTTCCTCCTCAGGCGCCGGTGACGCGGCGCAGCACCGAGATCAGGGACTGATCGTCGAAGGGCTTCACGATCCAGCCGGTGGCCCCGGATTCCCGCGCGCGGGTCTTGAGATCAGCGGCGCTTTCGGTGGTGAGGACGAGGATCGGGACCGTGCGATTGCGGCCGCCGCCGCGGATCGACTCGATCACGCCGAAGCCGTCCATGTTCGGCATGTTGATGTCGGTGATGACGACATCCGGGGAGCTGCCATTGAACCTGTCGACCCCGTCGACCCCGTCTTCCGCCGTCTCGACGGCGAAGCCGGCCCCTTCGAGGCACTGGCGCAGCAGCTCGCGGATGGTGCGGGAATCGTCGATGGCAAGAACGCTGATCGTCATTCCCTCAGGCTCCTTCGATGGGGAGGTGCTCGGTCAGGCCGAGATCGCGAATGCTGGCGATGAAGCCGTCCGAGGCGGCCTGGATCGCGAAATCATGGCCGCCGGCGCGGGCCTGTTCGGCGCCTGTCACCAGAAGCTGCGCGGCCAGCGCGCCGCAGCGATGCACGGCCGAGGCGTCGATTTGCGTGCCCTCTGCGGCGCCGCTGGCGGCCAGAAATTGCGCCAGGGCATTGCAGTCGTCATGGGACGGTACTGGGGGAAGCGCGAAGCTCCGTGCGTCGTCTGTCATGGGCGGCGATCCTGCACTCCGGGAAAGACGGTGCGGGCGGACTGGCCGCCAGCGCTTCGTCACGGGGTACGACGCAGGTCTCTAACACGAGGTAAATCGCCGCCCTTCTCGCCGGACGCGGAGGGCATAAAACGCAAACGACCGGCCGCGGGGGGCGGCCGGTCGTCGAAGATGCGGTCTAGGAGCGGTGGCTCAGGCGTGGATGGCGCCGTCACCGCAGGCGAGGGCGGCCTCGCGCACCGCCTCGGAATAGGTCGGGTGGGCGTGGCAGGTGCGGGCGAGATCCTCGGCCGCGGCGCCGAATTCCATCGCCACGCAGACCTCGTGGATCAGATCGCCGGCCATCGGGCCGATGATATGGGCGCCGAGGATGCGGTCCGTCTCCTTGTCGACGAGGATCTTCACGAAGCCCTCGGCTTGGAAATTGGCCTTGGCGCGCGCGTTGCCCATGAAGGGAAACTTGCCGACCTTGTAGGCGCGGCCCTGCTCCTTCAGCGTCTCCTCGCTGGCGCCGACCGAGGCGACCTCGGGGTGGGTATAGACCACCGCGGGAATCACCTCGTAGTTCACATGGCCCGCCTGGCCGGCGAGAATCTCGGCCACGGCAATACCCTCGTCCTCGGCCTTGTGCGCCAGCATCGGGCCGGGGACGGCATCGCCGATGGCATAGACCCCGGCGACACTGGTGGCGAAATGCGCATCGACCTCGATCTGGCCGCGGTCGGTCATCTTGACCCCGAGGTCCGCAAGGCCGAGGCCATCGGTGAAGGGGCGGCGGCCGGTAGAGACGAGGACGGCATCGGCCTCGATACTCGCCGTCTCACCATCCTTGCGCGCCTCGTAGGTGACAGTGGCGCGGCCATCCGCGAGTTCGACGCCCTGCACGGCGGCGCCAAGGACGAACTGGATGCCCTGCTTGGTCAGGATCTTCTGGAAATTGCGCGCCAGCTCGGCGTCGAGGCCGGGGGTGATATGATCGAGGTATTCGATCACCGTTACCTCGGACCCGAGACGGCGGTAGACGGAGCCAAGCTCGAGCCCGATCACCCCGGCGCCGATCACGACCATCTTCTCGGGGATCGACCCAAGCGTCAGCGCGCCGGTCGAGCTGACGACGGTTTTCTCGTCGATCTCCACGCCCTTGAGGCTGCTCGGCTCGGAGCCGGAGGCGATGACGATGTTCTTCGCCTCGTGCACCTCGTCGCCGACCTTGACCTTGCCGGCCTCGGGGATGGAGCCCCAGCCCTTGAGCCAGTCGATCTTGTTCTTCTTGAACAGGAATTCGACGCCGCCGGTGTTCTGGCCGATGCTCTCGTCCTTGTAGGACAGCATCTTCTGCCAATCGACCGAGGTCTCGGCGGTCAGGCCCATCTTGGCGAAGTTGTGCTGCGTCTCGGCCAGCATCTCGGTCGCATGCAGAAGCGCCTTGGAGGGGATGCAGCCGACGTTCAGGCAGGTGCCGCCCAGCGTCTCTCGCCCTTCGACGACGGCGGTCTTGAGGCCCAGCTGCGCGGCCTTGATGGCGCAGACGTAGCCGCCGGGGCCGGCGCCGATGACGATGAGGTCGTAGGAAGCCATGGGGAAAACTCCTGTCAGAGAAGGGCGAGGATGATCATCAGGACGGTAGCGAGCCAGCCGACGCCCCAGATCAGCGATCGCCAGGGCACCCAGCCAAAGTAATAGGCGGGCATGTAGAGGATGCGCGCGCCGAGGTAGACCCAGGCCAGCGCGGCGGTGAGACCCATCGTCTTGTCCGACAGCACGAGCGCGACGACGGCGATGGTGAAGAGGATCAGCCCCTCGAAGTGGTTGTTCAGCGCCCGGAACAGCCGTCCGGTGCCGACGCTGGCCTGCTCCTCCAGCGGCTTGCCAAGCCGCTGCGGGTCGCGCGGCGAGAGGGTCTTGGCCGGCCCCAGCTCGCGGTTCGCGGCGACCGAGACGAGCACGTATTGCACCGCCTGCAGCAGCCCGGCGAGGGCCAGGACCTGGACCTCGGGGATCATGCGGTGCGCAGGAAGGTGGCGGTCATCGCGCCGCCGAAGCCGCGCTCCTTCGACAGCCAGGCTTCCGCCTTCTTGCGATCATTGGCGTCCAGCAGCACCAGCACGGTGGAGCCCTTGTCGGCATCGCGCCAGATCTGCATCTGGCTGAGCCCGGCCTGCATCCGGTCCTCGTAGTCGTCGTCCCAGGCGGTCTTCCAGGCGTCGAAGTCCGGGGTGTCGATCTGGATCAGGATTTGCATGGCGTCTCTCCGGATGGTGCAAAGCGGTCAGGCACCCTACGGCCGGACAGGGCGTCCGGTTCCGCAGGATGCCTGTCCGGCAGGCGCCCTTACAGGTCCATCAGCAGCCGGCGCGGGTCCTCGAGCGCCTCTTTCACGCGCACGAGGAAGGTCACGGCGCCCTTGCCGTCGACGATGCGGTGATCGTAGCTGAGCGCGAGGTACATCATCGGCCGGATCACGATCTGGCCGCCGACGACCATCGGACGCTCCTGGATCTTGTGCATGCCAAGAATGCCCGACTGCGGCGGGTTCAGGATGGGCGAGGACATCAGGCTGCCGTAGACGCCGCCGTTCGAGATGGTGAAGCTGCCGCCCTGCATGTCCTTCATGCTGAGCTTGCCGTCGCGGGCCTTCTTGCCCATTTCGGCGATCGATTTCTCGATCTCGGCAAAGCCCATGAGATCCGCGCGGCGGAGCACCGGCACAACAAGGCCGTTTGGCGTGCCGACCGCGACGCCCATGTTGACGTAGTTCTTGTAGATGACGCTGTCGCCGTCGATCTCGGCGTTGACGTCCGGCACCTCGTTCAGCGCGTGAATGCAGGCCTTGGTGAAGAAGGACATGAAGCCCAGCTTCACGCCGTGCTTCTTCTCGAAGAGGTCCTTGTATTCCTTCCGCAGGTCCATGACCGCGGTCATGTCCACCTCGTTGTAGGTGGTCAGCATGGCGGCGGTGTTCTGCGCCTCCTTGAGGCGGCGGGCGATGGTCTGGCGCAGGCGGGTCATCTTCACCCGCTCCTCGAGGTCGGCCTCCTCGGCGGCGACGGGCGCGCGCGGGGCGGACTTCGTTGCGGGGGCCTCCTTGGGCGTGTTCAGCGCCTTGAGGACATCCTCCTTCATCACCCGGCCATCCTTGCCGGTGCCGGTGACGTCGCCGTCCTTGAGGTCGTTCTCGGCCATCATCTTCTTGGCCGAGGGCGCGTCCTCGCCGGACTTCTCGCCCTGCTTCTGCTCTGCCGGGGCCTCCTCGGTCTCGGTCATCTCGCCCTTGTCCTTGGGCGCCTCCTCGGAGGGGGCCTTGGCCTCGGTCGCGGGCTCGGCGGCGCCTTCGGAGATCTGCGCCAGAAGCGCGTCGACGCCGACGGTCTCGCCCTCGTTCGCGACGATCTCGCTCAGGGTGCCGGCGGCGGGGGCGGGCACCTCGACGGTGACCTTGTCGGTCTCGAGCTCGCAGAGCATCTCGTCGACCGCAACCTTGTCACCGGGCTTCTTGAACCAGGTGGCGACGGTGGCTTCGCTGACGCTTTCGCCCAGGGTGGGAACGCGGACTTCGGTCATCTCAGTTTCCTTCGATCTTCAGGGCGTCGGCGACAAGCTGCTGCTGCTGCGCCTTGTGCTGGCTGGCAAGGCCCGTGGCGGGCGAGGCGGCGGCCGGGCGGCCGGCGTAGTCGGGGCGGCTGCTGCGGGCGTCGATGCGCGTCAGCACCCATTCAAGGTTGGGCTCGATGAAGCTCCAGGCCCCCATGTTCTTGGGCTCTTCCTGGCACCAGACCATCTCTGCGCCCTTGAACCGCTCCAGCTCCTTCACGAGGCTCATCGCCGGGAAGGGGTAGAACTGCTCGATCCGCAGCAGGTAGACATCGTCCGCCCCGGCCTCGTCCCGCGCCTCGAGCAGGTCGTAGTAGACCTTGCCCGAGCACATGACGACGCGGCGGATCTGGTCGTCCGGCTTCAGCGTCAGATCCGAATGGCCCTGCTCGGCATCGTCCCAGAGCACCCGGTGGAATGAGCTTCCGGTGGTGAAATCCTCGACATCCGAGATCGCCATCTTGTGCCGCAGCAGCGACTTCGGCGTCATCATCACCAGCGGCTTGCGGAAATCGCGGTGCAGCTGGCGGCGCAGGATGTGGAAGTAGTTCGCCGGGGTCGAGCAGTTGGCGATGATCCAGTTGTCCTGGGCGCACATCTGCAGGAACCGCTCGAGCCGGGCGGAGGAGTGCTCGGGGCCCTGACCCTCGTAGCCATGCGGCAGCAGCATCACGAGGCCGGACATCCGCAGCCACTTCGCCTCGCCAGAGGAGATGAACTGGTCGAACATGATCTGCGCGCCGTTGGCGAAGTCACCGAACTGCGCCTCCCACATCACCAGCGCGTTGGGTTCGGCCAGCGAGTAGCCGTATTCGAAGCCGAGCACCGCGTATTCCGAGAGCATCGAGTCGATGGCCTCGTAGCGCGACTGCCCCTCGCGGATGGCGTTGAGCGGGTAGAACCGCTCTTCGGTCTCCTGGTCGACGAGGGCGGAGTGCCGCTGGCTGAAGGTGCCGCGGATTGAATCCTGGCCCGACAGCCGCACCGGGTAGCCCTCGGTCAGCAGGCTGCCGAAGGCCAGCGCCTCGGCCGTGGCCCAGTCGAAGCCCTTGCCCGTCTCGAACATCGTCTTCTTGGTATCGAGAAGGCGGCCCACCGTGCGGTGCAGGTTGAAACCCTCGGGCGCGGTGGTCAGCGCACGACCGACCTCTTCGAGCGTCTCGGGGGCGATGGCGGTCTGGCCGCGCTGGTAGCTTTCGTGATCGCGCCGCTCGAGGTGGCTCCAGCGGCCGTCGAGCCAGTCGGCCTTGTTCGGCTTGTAGGTCTTCCCGGCCTCGAACTCGTCGTTGAGCTTGGCCTGGAAGCTGGCCTTCATGTCCTCGATCTCGCCCTCGGGGATCAGCCCGTCGGCGACCAGACGGTCGGTATAGAGGGTCAGCGTCGTCTTCTGCTTCTTGATGTGCTTGTACATCACCGGGTTGGTGAACATGGGCTCGTCGCCCTCGTTGTGACCGAACCGGCGGTAGCAGAAGATGTCGATCACGACGTCCTTGTGGAACTTCTGCCGGAACTCGGTCGCCACCTTGGCGGCATGCACCACGGCCTCGGGATCGTCGCCGTTGACGTGGAAGATCGGCGCCTCGACCATCAGGGCGATGTCGGTGGGGTAGGGCGAGCTGCGCGAGAAGCTGGGCGCGGTGGTGAAGCCGATCTGGTTGTTCACCACGATATGGATCGTGCCGCCGGTGCGGTGCCCGGTCAGCCCCGACAGGCCAAAGCATTCGGCCACGACGCCCTGACCGGCGAAGGCCGCGTCGCCGTGCAGCAGCACGGGAATGACGCTGGTGCGGTCGCTGTCGCCGCGCTGGAACTGCTTCGCCCGCGCCTTGCCCAGCACCACCGGATCGACGGCCTCGAGGTGGCTGGGGTTCGCCGTCAGCGACAGGTGGACGATGTTGTCGTCGAACTGCCGGTCGGAGCTGGCGCCGAGGTGGTACTTCACGTCGCCGGAGCCGTCGACATCCTCGGGCTTGAAGCTGCCGCCCTGGAATTCGTTGAAGATGGCGCGGTAGGGCTTCTGCATGACGTTGGCCAGCACCGACAGGCGCCCGCGGTGCGGCATGCCGATCACGACCTCCTTGCCGCCCAGGGCGCCGCCGCGCTTGACGATCTGCTCCATCGCCGGGATCAGGCTCTCGCCGCCGTCGAGGCCGAAGCGCTTGGTGCCCATGTACTTGACGTGCAGGAACTTCTCGAAGCCTTCGGCCTCGACCAGCTTGTTCAGGATGGCGCGGCGGCCCTCGGTGGTGAAGGCGATCTCCTTGCCGTAGCCCTCGATCCGCTCCTTCAGCCATGCGGCCTGCTCGGGGTCCGAGATGTGCATGTACTGCAGCGCGAAGGTGCCGCAGTAGGTCCGCTTCACCATGGCGAGGATCTCGCGCATCGAGGCAATCTCGAGGCCGAGGACATTGTCGATGAAGATCGGGCGGTCCATGTCCGCCTCTTCGAACCCGTAGGAGGCGGGGTCGAGCTCGGGCTGGTCGACATCCGCGTTGCGCATGCCCAGCGGGTCGAGGTTCGCGGCGAGGTGGCCGCGGATGCGGTAGGCGCGGATGATCATCAGCGCGCGCAGGCTGTCGACGACGGCGGCGCGGACCTTCTCCTCGCTCAGCGCGGCGCCGATCTGCGCGGCCTTGTCGCGGATCTTGCCTTCCAGCTCCTTGCCGCCCTTGCCCTTCTCGGGGGCGGCGACGGCGGGCCACTGCCCGTCGAGCGCGGCGATCAGCTCGTCCGAGGGGGTCGGCGGCCAGTCGGCGCGGCCCCAGGAGGGACCATCGGCCTCGGCCTCGGCCTCCTGCGCGCCGTCGCCCAGCCCTTCGAAGAAGGCGCGCCATTCGGCGTCGACGCTGCCGGGATCGCGGGCGTAACGGGCATGAAGCTGCTCGATATACTCCGCGTTGGTGCCCTGCAGGAAGCTCGAGGCATGGAAGACGTCGTTGGGGCTTTGCTCGGTCATGGCAGGATCCTCGATCCTTCGGGGCACTGACGGGATAGGGTCGGTCTTATAGATAGGGGCTTGCGGCCCCGAATGCAGGTGGGGGCCGAAGCCCCCGCCCGCGTCTTGGATCAGCCGATGGCCTTGAGCACGGCCTCGCCCAGGCTGGCCGGGCTGTCGGCGACGACGATGCCGGCGCTGCGCATGGCTTCGATCTTGCTCTCGGCGTCGCCCTGGCCGCCCGAGACGATCGCCCCGGCATGGCCCATGCGGCGGCCCGGAGGCGCGGTACGCCCGGCGATGAAGCCGGCGCAGGGCTTGGAGCGGCCCTTCTTCGCCTCGTCCTTGAGGAACTGGGCGGCCTCTTCCTCGGCGGTGCCGCCGATTTCGCCGATCATGATCATGCTCTGCGTCTCGGGGTCGGCGAGGAACATCTCGAGCACCTCGATATGCTCGGTGCCCTTGATCGGGTCGCCGCCGATGCCGACGGCCGTGGACTGGCCGAGACCGGAATCGGAGGTCTGCTTGACCGCCTCGTAGGTCAGCGTGCCCGAACGGGACACGACGCCGACGGAGCCGCGCTTGTGGATATGGCCGGGCATGATGCCGATCTTGCAGGCGCCGGGGGTGATCACGCCGGGGCAGTTCGGCCCGATCAGCCGGGTCTTCGACCCTTCGAGCGCGCGCTTGACCTTCATCATGTCGAGCACCGGGATGCCCTCGGTGATGCAGATCACCAGCTCGATCTCGGCGTCGATCGCCTCGAGGATCGAATCGGCGGCGAAGGGCGGCGGGACGTAGATGACGGAGGCATTGGCGCCGGTCGTCGCGACCGCCTCGTGGCAGCTGTCGAAGACCGGCAGGTCAAGGTGCGTCTGCCCGCCCTTGCCGGGCGTGACGCCGCCGACCATCTGCGTGCCGTAGGCAATCGCCTGTTCGGAGTGGAAGGTGCCCTGAGAGCCGGTGAAGCCCTGGCAGATCACCTTGGTGTTTTCGTCGACGAGAATGGCCATCGATGGGTCCTTGTCGTTAAGGTCGGTGGACCGCCGGGGCGGTCCGGTGCCGGCTGGGCCGGCGGAATGAATGCCTCAGCCCTTCACGGCCTTGACGATCTTCTCGGCGGCATCCGACAGGTCGTCGGCGGCGATGACGTCGAGGCCGGAGGTGTTGATGATCTCCTTGCCCTTCTCGACGTTCGTCCCCTCGAGGCGGACGACCAGCGGCACCTGCAGGCCGACTTCCTTGACCGCGGCGACCACGCCCTCGGCGATGACGTCGCAGCGCATGATCCCGCCGAAGATGTTGACGAGGATGCCTTTGACGTTCTTGTCCGAGGTGATGATCTTGAAGGCCTCGGTCACCTTCTCCTTGGTGGCGCCGCCGCCGACATCGAGGAAGTTCGCGGGCTCGGCGCCCTTGAGCTTGATGATGTCCATCGTCGCCATGGCAAGGCCCGCGCCGTTGACCATGCAGCCGATCTCGCCGTCGAGGGCGATGTAGTTCAGGTCGTACTTGCTGGCCTGAAGCTCTTTCGCGTCCTCTTCCGTCTCGTCTCGCAAGGCGGCGACGTCGTGCTGGCGATAAAGGGCGTTGTCGTCGAAGCCGACCTTGGCATCGAGGACCTTCAGATCGCCCTTGTCGGTCACGATCAGCGGGTTGATCTCGAGCATCTCCATGTCGCGCTCGATGAAGGCGCGGTAGAGGTTGCCCAGAAGGGCGACCATCTGCTTGACCTGCTGGCCCTTGAGGCCAAGCGAGAAGGCGACGCGGCGGCCGTGGTAGGGCTGGTACCCGGCGGCGGGATCGATGCTGAACGACAGGATGCGCTCGGGCGTGGAGGCGGCGACCTCCTCGATGTCCATGCCGCCCTCGGTCGAGGAGACGATCGAGATGCGGCTGCTGGCGCGATCGACGAGCAGCGCGAGGTACATCTCGGTCTCGATGTCCGAGCCGTCCTCGATGTAGATGCGGTTGACCATCTTGCCCTCGGGCCCGGTCTGATGCGTGACCAGCGTGCGGCCAAGCATCTTGCGGGCCTCGGTCTCGGCCTCTTCGACCGACTTGGCCAGTCGGACGCCGCCCTTCTCGCCGGCATCGGCCTCCTTGAAGTGGCCCTTGCCGCGGCCACCGGCGTGGATCTGCGCCTTGACCACCCAGAGCGGTCCGTCGAGCTCGCCCGCCGCGGTCTTGGCCTCTTCCGCCCGCGTCACCGCGCGCCCGTCGCTGACCGGTGCGCCGTAGCTGCGCAGAAGCGCCTTGGCCTGGTATTCGTGAATGTTCATCGTCGTCCCCGCTGGTCGAGTCCTTTGTGGCACCAAACCATAGCTGTGGCGCGGGCTGAACCACGAAGAACAGCGAATGCGCGGAAAACCGACATTTGTGATCACACCATTTCGCGGTGTGATCACAGTTGCACTATGCTTGGAGAAGGCCGGACGCGGCGCGGCACATCAGCGCGCGATGTCCTCGTCCTCGATGACCATGTTGGCCCAGGCCCGGTCCACGAGATCCGGCGTCATCCGGTAAGGCAGCCCCTCGAAATCGCAGATCGCCTTGATCTGATCGACCAGGAAGATGGGCTGGTAATTGGCATAGGCATTGCCGATCGCGGGATACTTGCAGCGCAGCAGGTGCAGCAGGCTCGGCTCGTCGAGCGTCATGCCGGCCCTCTTTCCGGCGAGCGTGAAGATCTTCAGCAGGTCCTGCTGGCTGGGGCCGCCGATCCTGATCTTGAAGAAGATGCGCCGCAGCGCGGCCTGATCGAAGAGCGCGTTCGGGTGGAAGTTGGTCGAGAAGATCACCAGCGTGTCGAAGGGCACCTCGATCTTCTCGCCCGATTGCAGGGTCAGGATGTCCTTGTTCTCTTCCAGCGGCACGATCCAGCGGTTGATCAGCGCTTGCGGCGGCTCTGCCTGCCGGCCGAGGTCGTCGACGATGAAGATCCCGCCGGTGGCCTTCATCTGCAGGGAGGCCTGATAGGTTCGCGCCGCGGAATTATGCACCAGATCGAGCATGTCGAGCGACAGCTCGCCCCCGGTGGTCACTGCCGGGCGCCTGCACAGGACGTAGCGGGCATCGAAGCGCACGCTCTGCCGCAGCGCCCCCGGGCTTTCCTCCAGCGCCTCGACGGGGCTGTGTACGGTGGGGTCGAAGACGGCGATCACCTGACCGTTGTGGGCGACGGCGCGCGGCACGTAGATCTCGTCCCCCAGCGCCCGGCGGATCGCCTGGGCGATGGTGCTCTTGCCGTTGCCGGGCGGGCCGTACATCAGGATCGACCGTCCCGCGCCGACCGCCGGGCCCAGCCGGTCGAGCAGCGCATCCGGGACAATCATGTCGCCCATGGCCCGGCTCAGCGCCGCGCGCGTGACGCGGTTGCCGCGGATCGACTGCCGCCGCACCTGCGCGGCATAAGCCTCCATCGGGACGGGCAGGGCGCCGTAATACTCGGACTGCGCCAGCGCATCGAGGGCCCGGGCCTTCCCGGCCTCGGTCAGCTGGTAGGGCATTTCGCCCCGGCTCTCGCCGGCGGTCTGCAGGCCCATGGCCTCGATCAGCCGCTGGGCGCGGCACAGGTCGACAAGCTCCTGCGTGACGGCGATCGGCAGGCACAGGGCGCGGGCCAGATCCGATACCAGCGAGAGCGTGCCGCGGAACATCGTCTTCAGCAGGATGTCGCGGATCATCACCGTCGGCAGCTGCACCGCCTCGAGAGAGCGGGGCACGAGGGGGGCTTCGATCTCTGCTGGCATCGGTACTTTAGGCCTCGGGTGGAAGAACAAGTGCCCGATCTGCAAGGCAATTATGGCGACAGGGTGGACATTGCGCGCCCGGCGTCAGCCGCGCCGCGGCGTCAATCGCCCATGGCGACCAGCAGCAGGTAGAGGGCCAGCGTCAGCGCCAGCGGGACGCCCAGCGGAAAGCGGTTGCCAACGCTCCAACTGCGCCAGCCGGGGACGAGGCGGCGCAGCGGGGTGCGCCCGGCGATCCGGTGCAGCGCCCAGCACAGCAGCATCGTGCCCGACAGAAGCAGGCAGACCAGCGGCCAGTCGCCCCACCAGACAAAGGGCGCGGCGGCGGCGAGGAACTTGGCGTCGCCGGCGCCCATCTGTCCCGTAGCGTAAAGGCCCAGGGACAGCAGCAGCGTCACGGGCAGGTTGATCCAGCGCCAGGCCCAGACATCGGGGGGCAGCAGCACCAGCCCCAGGCAAAGGTAGATCAGGACCAGCGCCGCGACGGCGGCATTCGGGATCAGCATGAAGGCAAGGTCGGACCAGGCCACCCAGAGGCAAATGGGCAGCACGGCCAGCAGCAAAAGCGTCGCATCCGCCGCCGTCATCGCCTAGAGCGCCGCCGCGCCGCCCTGCAGCGCGTCGAGCGCACGGGCGGCTTCCTCGAAGTGGCGCGGATGCGTGGTCACCGCATCCTCCAGCAGGCTGCGCCCGATGGAGACGTCGCCCTGCTTGATCGCCGTCAGCGCCAGCGTGTAGAGCAGCTGCGCCCGCTCGGTCTGCGACATGGGGATTACGGGCAGGTCGTATTGCCGCTGCGCCCCGCGCGCCAGGACGAGGTTGTTCTTGGCGGTAAACAGGCCCGGCTCGTGCCGCAGCGCCTCGGTGAACAGGCGCTGGGCATCGCCGTAGGCGCCGCGCGTCAGCTTCGAATAACCCCAGTTGTTCAGCACGCTGGCGGGGGTGGTCGTCAGGCCGGCCGCCACCTCGTAGAAGCTGTCGGCCCGCGCCCAGTCCGAATTCGCATCGGCGACGATCGCCTCGAGGCGGTAGCGCTCGTAGGTCTCGTAGGTGGGGGGGATGGCGTTCAGCACCGCCTCGGCCTGGGTCCAGGAATTCGTGCGGATCAGCGCACCGGCCAGCGCGACGCGATCCTCGTCGGTGGCCTCGGGGCGGGCGGTGATCCCCTGCCAGATGCCGACGGCCTCGGCCGGGCGGCCGGCGCGGATCAGCGCCTTGCCCAGCCCGCGCTGCAGGTCGATCCGGTCCGGGGCCCCGGCGGTGGCGCGCTGGAAATAGGCAACGGCATCGGCGGGATCGCTGGCGCCCAGCATCACCTCGTTCAGCCCGCTCTCGTCGATGACGTTCAACTCTCCCAGCGCGGCCTCGACCTGGCGGTCGGGCGAACGGGAGCAGGCCCCGAGCCCCAGGGCCAAGGCGAGGCAGAGCGGGAGGGCGAAGGGATGGCGCATCGGACGCGTCCTCGTCTGCTCGAATCGCTAGAGCGGCTCCGGGACATCCTCTGCGCCCCGGCGCACCAGCCGGAACTCTTCGGCTCCGTTGGTGTCAGCGTAGCCGGGATCGTCGAGCTTGGCGAGGGCCAGCCGCAGGTTGTCGCGGATGGTTTCGCTGCCGCCATCAGCGGCGGCGAAGGCGCGGCGGAAGACCTCGTAGGCCTCGGGCACCGCGCCGCGCTCCATCAGCAGCACCCCGAGGTTGTTCCAGGCCTCGTCATAGGCGGGATCGGCCTCCACCGCGCGTCGCAGGTGGCTTTCGGCCTGACCCAGGCGCCCCAGCCGCAGGTTGGCCGAGCCGAGCGCCGCCTCGATCTCTGCGCTCATCCCCTGCTGCGCGCCGGCCCGGCCATAGGCGCGCAGCGCCAGCTCGTATTCGCCGGCGGCCATCAGGCGATGGCCAACCGTCAGGTCATCCGCCGGCGCCGCGCCGCGGGCGCCCCGCGGCGCGTAACCCGGCGCGTAGATGCCCCCCGCGGCGCGGCCGAGCCCCTCTTCGCGCTGGCCGCATCCGACCAGGAAGAGCAGGCAAAGGGCAAGCGAAAGGGCGATGCGCATGGCCCCCTAAGGCGCCGCGCCGTCGCCCAGCGTCAAGTAGATATCGTAGATCGAGGGGCCGATCAGGATGATCAGCAGCGGCGGCAGCGTCAGCATCATCGTCGCCAGCGTCATCTTGGTGGGCAGGGTATTGGCCTTCTCCTCGGCCCGCATGACCCTCTTGTCGCGCATCTCGGCGGAGAAGACGCGCAGCGCCTCGGCGATGGAGGTGCCGAATTGCGAGGACTGGATCAGCACCGTCACGAAGCTCGAGATATCGGGCACGCCGCAGCGCTCGGCCATGTCGCGCAGCACCAGCGTCTTGTCCTTGCCGGCACGCATCTCGTAGGCGACCATCTCGTATTCCTCGGCAAGCGCGGGAAAGCCGCTGCGCATCTCGCGTGCGACGCGGATGATCGCCTGGTCGAGGCTTTGCCCGGCCTCGACGCAGACCAGCAGCATGTCGAGGCTGTCGGGAAAGGCGTTGACGATGGCCGCCTGCCGTTCGGCGCGGCGGCGCATGATCCAGTATCTCGGCAGCAGGTAGCCGACCGCGCCGGGGATCAGCACGGTCATGATCGTGGACTGCAGCGTGGTATCGGAGGCCGCGCTCTGGATCAGCGCGTAGCCGGCCCCGATGGTCAGCGCGGTGATGCCCAGGACGAACTGGCAGCCGTGGAAGATGCGGACCGCGTTGCGGCCGCTGTAGCCGGCCTGAAGCATCTGCAGCCGTGCGGCGGTGTATTCCTCTTCGTCCTTGGGCTCGAGAAAGGTCGCGAACCTTTCGAGGTGCATGGTCTGGGTGGGGCGGCGCAGCTCCTTGGCCTCGGCGTCGGAACGGGCGTCCTCCTGCTGGCGCGCCTGCTCCTTGAGCTTGTCGAGCGGATCCTTGCGCTTGATCAGGAGCGGCGGCAGCGTGACGCAGATCAGCAGCAGGCCGATCCCGCCGATCGCCAGCAGCGGGCCGAAGGGGCCGAACAGGTCGACAAGGCGGGCTTCGATGTTCTGGATCATGCCGGCTCAGACCTTGATGTTCACGAGGGCGCGCATCACGACGAGGTTCGAGACGAGGAAGACCACGACCACGATACAGGCGGGAACGAAGATCGAGGTGCCCATCACCGCGTCGTAGTACCCCGGCTGGGCCACGTTGATGCCGATGAGCGCGACGATCGGAAAGGCCGAGAGGAAGGCGCCGGAGAACTTGGCCTCCGAGGTGATGGCCCTGACCCGGCGGAACAGGCGGAAGCGGGCGCGGATCACCCGGGCCAGCCCGTCCAGGATCTCGGCCAGGTTGCCGCCGGACTGCTGCTGGATGGTGACCGCGACGGCGAGGAACCGCAGGTCCTGCAGCTCGAGCCGTTCGGCCAGCGCCTTGAGCGATTCGGACAGATCGCGCCCGTAGGCGGCCTCGTCCGAGATCACGCCCATCTCGGTGCCCAGCGGATCGGCGACCTCGCGCGCGACGATGGCGACCGCGGAGGACAGCGGGTGGCCGACGCGCAGCGAGCGGACCATCAGCTCCACCCCCTCGGGCAGCTGCTCCTCGAGCAGCGCGAGGCGTTTCTTGGCCTTGTTGTCGATCCAGACGTAGACGCCGCCGACGCCAAGGGCGATGGCGGCGAAGATGCGTATCGGCAGCGTCGCCTGCGTCGCCGCGGAAAGCGCGAGAAAGCCCAGCAGGCTGACGCCGGCCATGACCATGACCAGCTGGCGCGGCGAGAAGGCGATGTTCGCCTTCTGCGCCTTCGTCGACAGGAGCGAGTAGAGCGGGATCGAGCGCGCCTTGAGGTGCTGCGACATCTCCTTGCGCAGCTGATCGAGGACCTCTTCGCGCGGGCCGCCCTTCTCCAGCAGGGCCAGCCGCCGGTTGACGCGGTTGTTCAGGCTGATCGAGCGCCCGAAGATCGTCAGGTAAAGCCCTTCGACGATGACCAGGACGGCCAGGAAGACGAGACCGTAGATGAGAAGCTCGAGGGACATGCCGCGCTATCGCTCGGAGGGCTCGTAAACCGATCCCGGCAGATCGTGGCCCCAGAGGCGGAAGCGCTCGGAGAAATGGCTGCGCACGCCGGTGGCGGTGAAGTGGCCAATGATCTTGTTGTCCGGCGTCAGCCCGTCGCGCTGGTAGCGGAAGACCTCCTGCATCGAGATCACGTCGCCCTCCATGCCGGTGATCTCGGTGATCGAGGTCATGCGCCGGCTGCCGTCCTGCAGGCGGCTGACCTGCACGATGACATGCACCGCCGAGGCGATCTGGCTGCGGAGCGCCTTGGTCGGCATGTCGATGCCGGCCATCGCGACCATGTTCTCGAGCCGGCTGATGCCGTCCCTGGCCGAGTTCGCGTGGATCGTGGTCATCGAGCCGTCGTGGCCGGTGTTCATCGCCTGCAGCATGTCGATCACCTCCTCGCCGCGGGTCTCGCCGACGATGATGCGATCGGGGCGCATCCGCAGCGCGTTGCGCAGGCAGTCCCGCTGCGAGATCGCCCCGCGCCCCTCGACGTTGGCGGGGCGGCTCTCCATCCGGCCGACATGGGTCTGCTGCAACTGCAGCTCGGCCGTGTCCTCGATCGTCAGGATCCGCTCGCTGTCGTCGATGAAGCTCGACAGGGCATTGAGCGCGGTGGTCTTGCCCGAGCCGGTGCCGCCCGAGACGATGATATTGAGCCGCGTCGCCACCGCCGCCTCGAGGTAGGTGGCCATCGCCTCGGTAAAGGCGCCGTAGCGCACGAGATCCTCGATGCCGAGCTTTTCCTTCTTGAACTTGCGGATAGAAACCATGCTGCCATCGACGGCGATCGGGCTGACCATGGCGTTGAAGCGGCTGCCGTCGGCCAGGCGCGCGTCGACGTAGGGGTTCGATTCGTCCACGCGCCGTCCGACGGCCGAGACGATCTTGTCGATGATCCGCAGCAGGTGCCGCTCGTCCTTGAAGGAGATGTCCGAGATTTCGAGACGCCCGTTCCGTTCGACGAAGACCTGGTGCGGGCCGTTCACCAGGATGTCGTTGACGCTGTCGTCCTTGAGCAGCGGCTCGAGCGGGCCGAGCCCCGTCACCTCGTCGTAGAGATCCTGGTTCAGGGCCTGCCGCTCTTCGCGGTTCAGGACGATCTCCTTCTCCTGCAGCGTCTCGTCGGTGATCGCGGCGATCTCGGCCTTGAGGTCGCTCTCGCTGGCCCGCTCCAGCGCGGCAAGGTTCAGGTTGTCCAGCAGCGCCCTGTGCAGGTCCAGCTTGATGTCGGCGAGGCGCTCGCGGCGGCGTTTGCCACGGTCGGCGGGCGAGGCCTCGGCCGGTTTGCGGGCGGCGCTGTCGCGGCGCAGCATCTTGCCGGCGCTCTCGGGGCGCGGGGCGGGCTGCGGCGCCTCGATCGGCGCGGCGCGCGGCGTGCGGGGCGCGGCGGCTTTGGGCCTGGCGGGCGGGCCGGGCTGGGGCTGGGGGTGCGACGGCACGACGGGCCCTGCCTCGGCTTCCGGCTCCTGCTCTTGGCTCTCCGCAGGCCGCTTGTACTTCGAGAACATCGACATCGCGGCTACCTCGCCTTCCGGGTGGGCTCGGCCTTGTCCTCGGTCGCGACGAGATCCTCGATCGAGCGGGCGAGGCGGGCGATCTCCTTGCGCAGGGCGTTGCGGGGCTGGCCCGAAGCGAGGGGCAGCCCCTGGTCGCAGGTCTGCGCGACCATCTTGCCGCCGTCCGGCAGCCGGACCTCGATCGATATGGAAAGGCTTTCCTCGAGCCGTTTGATGCGCGACTTGCCGTTGAGGTCGGCAAAGCCGGGGGCGCGGTTCAGGACGTAGCGAATCTTGTCGTAGGGCAGATCCTCGGCCTGCAGCGCGCGCTTGACCCGCAGCGTGTTCTGGGCCGAGCGCATGTCGATCTCGAGCGTGGCGAAGCAGACATGCGCGGCCTCGAGCACGGCCTCGGTCCAGTCGACGATGGGGCCGGGCATGTCGATGATGACGTAGTCGAACTCGGCCCGCGCCAGCTCGATCAGCCGGGCCACGTCCTGGGCGGAGACGAGGTCCAGCGGCACCAGCTCTCCGGGCGAGGTCAGCACGTGCAGCCTGTCTTGGCAGACCTGCATCGCCTGCAGGAAGCTGTCGCTGTCGACGACCTCTGTATCGGCCAGCACCTCGATCACCGCGTCGCGGCGGGACAGGTCGAGGTAGGTGGCGACGCTGCCGCGCTGCAGGTCGAGATCCAGAAGGCAGACCCTCGCGCGGTTCTTCTTGTCGAGGCCGGTCAATTCCCAGGCGAGGTTCACGGCAAGGGTCGTGGCGCCGGTTCCGCCGGCCATCGACTGCACCGCCAGAACCGCGCCGGCCCGGTCCTGCCGCGGCTTCATCGGGTTGCGCATCTCGGGCAGGGGAGGCGTGGCGGTATCGCCGCGCCCGCGCAGCCGGTCGATGGCCTGGGCAAGCTCGCCCTCGGGCAGGGGGTAGGGCACGAATTCGTTGCCGCCCTCGCGCAGCAGCCGGTGCAGGGAGGCGGGCGAGACCTCGTCGGCGATCAGGATCACCTTGATGCCGTGACTGCGGGCGGCGGCGATGATCTCAAGGATCAGCGGCAGATTCGACTCGTCGCCGGAGTTCAGCGCGACCGCCACGAACTCGAGGCTCTCGGCCTCGGGCTGCTGCAGGTAGGCGAGCGCCTCCTCGAAGCCGAGGTCGCCCCAGGTCTCGCCCAGGATCGCCTCCATGTCCTCGATCAACAGCTCGAAGTCCTGGACATTCCGGCTGATGGTGCAGGCGATGATGGGATCTTCTTGAGGTTGCACCGCAGCGCTGCTGGTCATGACCTTCCCCATCTCGAAACCTGCACCGGTCAGCCCGAGGGCCGCGACCTACGTACCGCGGCAAAACGAAAGCAAACGTTTAAGGGGTCTCGCCGCTGAGAGGGTCTTCGCCCCAAATGGTGACGACATTGGGGCCGAAACCCTGTTTTTGTGCGAATGGCAGAGACTATCCGCGGGGTCAGGGGGTGCTGGCGCTCGCCGCGGAGATAGCCCCGGTCTCGACCCCCAGCCGCGGTTCGGCCTGCGCGCTCTGGATGTAGTCGCGCATGATGACGGCGGCGTACTTGCCGTTCAGGACGTTCGGATGGCCGGCCATGAAGCCGTCGATCTCGGTCACGGTGCGGCGGTTGGCGCGCTCGGGCGCGGTCGTGGCGATCAGGGGGCGCGTCTCGCCGAAGGAGGCGACGGCCTCGAGCTGGGTGCGGCCGACACCCTGGCCGATCAGATAGGCGACGGCGGCCTGCGCGCGGCGCAGGCCCAGTGCCTGGTTGTAGGCAGGGCTGCCGACGAGATCGGTGTGACCGTAGACGCGGAAATGCGCCTCCGGGAACTGGCGGATCCAGCGGGCCTGCTGCGCCAGCACGGCCTGCGCCTGCGCATCCAGCGCGGCAGAGTTGAAGGCGAAGGTGATCGTCGTCGGCGCCTCGGCGGCGAATCTCTGCTGCAGCGTGCCCAGCGGGCCGGCCTGTCCGCTTTGCACCGCGACGTTGGTCATCACGGCGCTGCCGAAGCCGGCCCCGGGCGCAGGATCGCCAACCCCCTCGGCGCAGCCGGCGAGGGGCAGGAGGCAGAGGGGCAGGAGGCGAAGGGCGTGCATGGTCTGCCTCAATCCAGGACGTAGCCGTAGGAGCCGGAAAAATCCTGCCGCGCGATCTCGCCTGCGGCGCCGGCGGCGGGGGCCTCGGTCCGCCCGAAGAGGAAGAGGTCGCGCTCGGAGGGCGGGCGCACGCGGTCGGTCGGCAGGGCCAGCGCCTCGCCCCGCGTGGGGGTCACGAGATGCGGCGTGATGATGATCACCAGCTCCGTCTGCCGCCGCTCGTAGGAGGCGCTGCGGAACAGCGCGCCCAGCACGGGCACATCGCCCAGCCAGGGCACCTGTCCGCTGAGGTCGCTGAAGTCGTCCTGCAGCAGCCCCGCGATCGCGAAGCTCTCGCCGTCGCGCATCTCGACCGTGGTCGAGGTCTCGCGCCGGCGGAAGGCGTCGATGGTGAAGCTGCCCGAGGTGAAGCCGTTCGATGAGTCGATGGAGCTGACGGCGGCGCGAAGCTCGAGGTTGATGAGATCGCCGTCCACCACGGTCGGAATGAAGGTCAGCTCGACCCCGAAGGGCTTGTAGTCGACGCTGACGGCGCCGTCCTCCTGGCTGATCGGCACGGGGTATTCGCCCCCCGCCAGGAAGCTCGCCTCCTGGCCCGAGAGGGCGGTCAGGTTCGGCTCGGCCAGGGTTCGGACCACGCCGCGGCTTTCCAGCGCCTCGAGCAGCAGGCCGATCTCCACCCCGCCGGCATTGAAGCCGAAGAGGGTCGAGCCATTGCTGGTCCCGCTGGCGGGTAGCGCGCCCGACAGCGCGCCGGTGCGCCCGGCGTTCGAGCTGAGCGTGTTGGTGCCCGCCGAGAGGCCGAGATCGCCGCCGAGGGCCGTTCCGCCCAGGGCGAGAGAGGAAGAGAGCGACTGGCTGACGCTGCGCGACATCTCCGCGAAGCGGACGCGCAACATCACCTGCTGCGTGCCGCCGACGCTCATCAGGTTCGACACGCTCTCGGGGGCATAGCGCTGCGCCAGCTCCAGCGCGCGGTCGAGCCGGGAGATCGAGCTGACGGTGCCGGAGAGCACGATGCCGTCGTTCGCGGTGCGCACCTCGATCGGCTCGCCGGGCAGGATCTGGGCCAGCCGCTCCTTGAACTCCTCGATATCGGGCGTGACGTGCACATCGACGTTGGAAAGCAGGTTGCCGTCGGCGCCCAGGATCGTCAGCGTCGTCCGGCCGGGCGTCTTGCCCAGCACGTAGATCGTGCGATCCGAGAGCGACGAGATATCGGCGATGTTCGGATTGGCTATCGAGAGCTCGGCGAAGGGCCTGTCGCTCTCGACGACGACGGCACGGTTCATCGGCACATCGAGCGGACGCGCGTTGTTGCCCTGCAGCACTCGCAGGGACTGTGCCTGGACCAGTCCCGGGGCGGCCGCGATGCAGAGCGCGACGCCCATGAGGCCGGCCCGAAGGGTGCGGCGGTTGATCATCTGGCCTGCTTTCCTCGTGCCCGCCAATGCGGGCCATGCCGCGGGATTGATCCCGTCGTTGCGGAAATCCTGCCCCGCGGCGGTCGCTGTTGCAACGCTTTCGACCCGAGGGCCACCCGGTCTGTGGAGAAGCGGCAACATGGCCGCGGCAAGGATCGCTTCCGCTGCGTCAGTCGGTGCAGGGAATCTGCACCTCTACGACCTCGGAGGCGCGCCGCGTGCGCACCGTGCAGACCTCGGGCGCGGGGGCGGCCTGCGTGACGACCTGGGGCTCGGGCTCCGGCGCGACGAGAGGTTCGGGCAGGCCCAGAAGGCGGCGCTGGTCGACCTCCAGCGCGTAGGCGACGGTGTCGTCCTGCATGCCGACCAGCGAGAGCGACAGCGACCCCGAGGATTGCGCCTGCGCGAGGTTGGCGACCTGCTGCGGCGTCACCTCGACCGTGACGGTGCGGGCCACCGCCGCCTCGTTGCGGGATTGCTCTGCCGTCTGGTCGACGGCGACGATCGGCAGGTTCGTCTCGATCAGCTTGGTCACGTCCTCGCGGCTGCCGATCCCGGTCTCGATCGCGCCCGTCCAGTAGACGTCGACCTGATCGCCCGGGTGCAGGAAGCCCGAGACGCCGGAGGTCGCATCAACGCTGATCGCGAAGGCCCGCATGCCGGGGGCAAGGCGGGTGGCGATCCCGGCGCTCGCGCCCGGGGCGGTGACCTTGCCGGCGAGCACGGGCTCCTTGGCGTAGATCGGGCGCAGCAGGCTTCGACTGCCCTGCGCATCCTCGGGGAACAGCGCCTCGAGCGAGGCGAAGGTCCCCTCGGGCATCGCCGTCTCGACGTAGTCGATCAGCATCACGTCCTCGGGGGTCAGCACCTCGCCATAGGCCATGTCGCGGGTCACGGCGACGACGGCAACCGTGGGAGAGCGCTGGGCCGCCTCGGCCCGCTCGAGCGCGATCGCCGCCTCCTGCTCCTGGAAATGCCGCTGGACCATGAGGACCGCGAAGCCGGCCAATCCCAGCCCCACTGCGAGCACTAGCGCGAAAATGAGACGCATCGTCGGACCCTCATACCAGTTACTAACCGGAGGGGCCGTCGCCCTCCATCCCGTCGAGAAGCGACCTCACCTTCTCGGGCAGGCCGTCTGTTTGCCGGAGGGCGGTCTTCTCGACGGCCAGTGCCACGCCGACGGCAAGAGCGATCACGGCTGCGCTGAGGACGACCCAGTCGACGGTCACGGCGCCATCCTGTCGTCTTGCAAAGCGGCCGATCAGGTTCATCACACTACAGGGCTTTCTCTACGCCGCGTTCTGCGGGTGGTCTGGCCTGAAAGGCCGGAATCGAGGTCACCGGAGGCCGCTTTTTCAAAGCGGCTTTCAAGGCGACCCGAAAAGCCTGACCCGCGCCCTCGGGGCAGGCGCCGCCGTTACTGCTGGTCGAGGTTGGCGTTGCCTTGGACGGTGTTGGTCTCCAGCTCGGTCTTGATATCCTTGGCCATCTCCTCGGCCCCGCTCTGGATAGAGCCGGCGACGGCGATTCCAAGGCCGACGACGGCGGCCGTCAGCACGACCCAGTCGACGGTGACAGCACCGTCCTCGTCGTTGCAGAAGGTCTTGATGTAGTTCAGCATAGGCGTGACTCCTCGTGGCCGGTCTCGGTTCAGCGCTGTCCTGCGCGTTACTGCCATCCCGGCCGGACTGATGACCGTCTGAAAGACAGAATTTCTCGGGCCCCATATAGGGGTGGGACTGTGGCGCGATTTGGGCGCCATTCGCGCATTTTTGTAGCCTGCCCCTGCGGGCGTTTACGGTCTAAGTCATTGTAAAATATAGGTTCCGTAAAGTGACAGGTTGTTTCCGGATCGTTGCCTCACACTGTCTGTTGCGCGCTATTGCACGTCAGGCGAAGTCAATGGCGCACAAGGGAGTCGCGCCTCTGGACCGGGCATGGTGGCTGCGCGATGCTCTGGGCGCGGCAAGGGCGGTGGCACGGACAGGGGTATGAGCAGAAGCAGGAGGGGCATCTTGGCGGCTTGCGTCCTGGCGCCCTTGCTCGCCTCGGCAGCCGCGCCGGTGGCGCGGTCCGAGCCCGGCGGCGGGGACTTCACCTTTCGCAGCGTGACGCCGCCCTCGGCGGGCTCGTCGCGGCGAATCACGGTGCAGATCGCGCCTCGCGCGCCCGCGGCACCCGCCTCTCCCGCTGCGCCCGTCTCTGACGGCGGCGCGGCCCCGCGCGGGGCCGGCGGCTTCGCCTGGTTCTGGAGCGCGATCTCGCCGCAGCTCTCGGGCAGCGGGCCCGGACGGCTGGAGGTGGCGCTGCGCGCGCTCGACGCTGCGCCGGCGGGGCAGGGCGCCCCGGAGCCACGGCTGCAGATGCTGCAGGAGATCGCGCGCGCCCATGGCGTCGACATCATGCGCGCCACCATCGGCACACGGGTCTCGCCGGCCCTCGTCCTGTCGGTGATCGCGGTGGAAAGCGCGGGCCAGTCCCGCGCGGTCAGCGGTGCCGGGGCCCAAGGGCTGATGCAGCTGATGCCCGCCACCGCGGCCCGTTTCGGCGTCGCCAACAGCCTGATCGCGCCCGACAACATCCGCGGCGGGACCGCCTATCTTGACTGGCTGCTCGGCCATTTCGACGGCGACCCGATCCTCGCGCTGGCGGGCTACAACGCCGGCGAAGGCTCTCTGCGCGATGCGGGGGGCGTGCCCGACTGGCCCGAGACGCGGGGCTACGTGCCCAAGGTGCTTGCTGCCTGGCGCGTCGCGCGGGGCCTGTGCGTGACGCCGCCGGTGCTGATCGGCGACGGCTGCGTCTTCGCCGTCAACAACCTCTAGCCCGCAAAAAGCTCCTGCGTCTCCGGGTGCCGCCGCGCCCAGAGGGCGACGTAGCTGCAGGCCGGCACAATGCGAAAGCCCTGCGCCCGCGCATCCTCGACCAGGGCTGAGACGAGGCGGCCGGCGATGCCGCGCCCGCCAAAGGCCTCGGGCACGCCGGTGTGGGTGGCGATGCGCAGGGATCCCTGCGATGTATCCCGCGCCGTCCAGGTCAGCTCTGCCTTGGCGCCGCCGGGCAAGTCGATGATGTAGCGCCCCGCGGAGGCGTCTTCGCTGCGCCGCACCGGAAGGTCCTTCACCGCGTCATCCACCGCCTCAGTCCCTCGCCTGCGCGGTGACGGTCGGGATCTCCAGCACCACGCGTGTGCCGGGATCGTTGGGTTCGACGGTGATGCTGCCACCCATGCCGCTGGCCAGATTCTCGACGATGCGCCCGCCCAGAGAGCCGGGGCGCGGCCATGTCTCGCCCTCGGGCATGCCCTGGCCGTCGTCCGCGACGATCATCCGCAGCCCGTCCCCCTCGAGCGGTTCGATGCTGACGGTGATCAACCCGCTGTCACGCTCCTGGAAGGCATGCTGCAGCGCGTTGGTCAGCGCCTCGGAGAGCACGAGGCCCAGCTGCGTCGCGGTGTGCAGGGGGGCCCTCATCTCCGCGATGTCGAGGTTGACCCTCACGCCGGGGCGGCCGTCGATATGGGCGATGGCATTGGCGATGCGCGAGAGGTAGCTGCCCAGCGAGAGGCTGTCGCCGGAGCGGTCGCTCCCGGCTAGTGTCATCTCTTCATACAGCAGCTGCAGGCTTTCGACGCGCCGGGCGAGGGCGCCGAAGTCGTCGCGCCCCTCGGCCTGCCGGGCCTGCATGCGGATCATGCCGACGATCATCGACAGGTGGTTCTTCACCCGGTGCTGGATCTCGCGCAGGTGACGGTCCAGCACGTCGCCCGGCCCCTCGCGGGTCTCGGGCACCGGGATCTGAAGGCCGACGAACATCGCGCAATCGTCGCCCTCTTCGGTGATCGGCGAGAGGACGAGACGGTTCCAGAAGGGCTTGCCGTCGGCGCGGTAGTTCAGGATCTCGACCGAGATCTCCTCGCAGGCCTCCACCGCCGCGCGCAGCCGCGCGACGACCGCGGGGTCGGTGTCCTCGCCCTGCAGAAAGCGGCAGTTCCGGCCGACCGCGGCGCTGCGCGAGTAGCCGGTCATCCGCTCGAAGGCCTCGTTGACGTAGACGATCGGATTGTCGTCCTGCGCGGGATCCGTCAGCACCATCGCGATGCGCGAGCGCGAGAAGCCGGCCAGCGCCTGCTCCTTGTTCATGCCGCTCACGGATAGAGTGTCAGCCATGCGTCGTCCTTGGCAAAATTGAGCGCTCTTGCGCGCTGTCGTCTAGGCACCGGAAGAGGCGAAGCGAGGCCCGCGCGCCGCGACGGCCCCGGGCCGCACCGTTTCCATCACGAAAACGATACTACGATGGGAACCGCCCGCCGGGCTGTCAAGACTGGCCAGTCTCGTCCTCTGCCGGCTTCGCCGCCTTGCTGCGCCGGGTCGCTGTCTTCTTCGGCGCGGCCTGCGCTTCCTCGCCTTCGGCGGGTTTCGCCGAGGCCGCCTTGCTCTTGGCGGTCTTCGTCGTGGCAGCCTTCTTTGCCGGCGCCTTCTTGGCGGGGGCCTTCTTCGCAGTGGCCGTCTTCGCGGCGGTCTTCTTCGGCGCGGCCTTCTTGCGGGTCTTGCCGCCCTTGGCCGCCTTCTCGTCGACCAGCGCGATCGCCTGCTCCAGCGTCACGGTCTCGGGCTCCGTCTCCTTGGGGAGGGTGGCGTTCACCTTCTCCCACTTGACGTAAGGCCCATAGCGGCCCGGCATCACCGCGATGGCGCCGCCCGAGGGATGCTCGCCCAGCTCCTTGAGCGGCTTGGCTGCCTGGCCGCGTCCGCCGCGGCTGGCCGCCTTCTGCGCCAGAAGCTCCACCGCGCGGTTCATGCCGACCTCGAAGACCTCGTCCACGTCGGGAAGGTTCGCGTAGATCCGGCCGTGTTTCACGTAGGGGCCGTAGCGGCCGATCCCGGCCTCGACCTTCTCGCCGTCCTCGGGATGGGTCCCGATCTCGCGCGGCAGGTTCAGAAGGCGCAGGGCCTTCTCGAGGTCCATGGTCTCGAGCGGCCAGCCCTTCGGCACGCTGGCGCGCGGCGGCTTGGGCTGGTCCTCGGTCGGTTCGCCGCGCTGGACATAGGGGCCGAAGCGGCCGTCGCGCAGGCTGATCGCCTCGTCGTCGTCGTAGCCCAGCAGCCGGCCATCGGGGCCGATGGCGCTGTCATCCTCCATCCCCGGGGGGCCGAAGGGGCGGGTATAGCGGCACTCGGGGTAGTTCGAGCAGCCGATGAAGGCACCGCCCGAGCGCGCGGTGCGCATCGACAGCCGCCCCTCGCCGCAATGCGGGCACAGGCGCGGATCGCTGCCGTCGCCCGGATCGGGGAAGAGATGCGGGCTGAGCACATCGTTGATCTTCTCGAGCACGTCGGTGATGCGCAGCTCGCTCGTCTCGGCGAGGGCGGCGGAGAAGTCCCGCCAGAAGCGCCGCAGCACCTCCTTGTAGTCCGCGTCGCCGGCGCTGATGTGGTCGAGTTGATCCTCGAGGTCGGCGGTGAAGTCGTACTGCACGTAGCGGCTGAAGTAGGAGTTCAGGAAGGCCGTCACCAGCCGCCCCTTGTCCTGCGGGATCAGCCGGTTCTTGTCCTTCTCGACATAGCCGCGATCCTGGATCGTCGTGACGATCGAGGCATAGGTCGAGGGGCGGCCGATGCCGAGCTCTTCCATCCGCTTGACCAGCGTCGCCTCGGTGTAGCGCGGCGGCGGCTGGGTGTGGTGCTGCAGCGCCAGCGCGCCGCCATTGCCGGCAAGCACGGCATGGGGATGCGCCTGCATCTGCCCCGGCTGCACCTGCGGCGCGGGCACATCGGCGCCCTCGACGGCCTTCGCGAAGGCCTCTTGCAGGCCGTCGCCGGCGAACTTTGCCGCTTCGCCCTCTTCGATCTGCGGCAGCAGCGCGTCGTCGTCGTCGAGATCGACGTCATCGCGCCCCTCGACGTAGATGCGCAGGAAGCCGTCGAAGGCGATGCGCTGGCCGGTGGCGCGCAGGCCGACCTCGCCGTCGCCGCTCTCGATCTCGACCGTGGTCCGCTCGAGGCGCGCGGCCTCCATCTGGCTGGCGAGCGTGCGCTTCCAGATCAGGTCGTAGAGCTTGCGCTGATCGGGCTCCGAGATGCGCAGCGACTCGGTCGCGCGGCTCATGTCGGTGGGCCGGATACACTCGTGCGCTTCCTGCGCGTTCTTGGCCTTGTTCTTGTACATGCGCGGGCTTTTGGGGACGTAGTCCTCGCCGAAGCGATCCTTGATCGCGTCGCGCGCGGCCATCACCGCCTCGGGCGCCATGTCGATGCCGTCGGTCCGCATGTAGGTGATCAGCCCGGCCTCGTAGAGGCGCTGCGCCGTGCTCATCGTCTGCCGCGCGCCCATGCCGAACTTGCGGCTGGCTTCCTGCTGCAGGGTCGAGGTCATGAAGGGCGCGGCGGGATTGCGGGTGCCCGGCTTGCGCTCGACGCTCGAGACGGTGAAGGCGCGGCTTTCCACCGCGCGCACCGCCATCTCGGCCTGCGTCGCATCCTCGATGGTGAAGCGTTCGACCTTGCGCCCGGCCAGCTTCGTCAGCCGTGCCTCGTAAGTCTGGCCGCGGGCATTCTCGAACTGAGCCTTGAGCGACCAGTATTCGACCGGGCGGAAGGCCTCGATCTCCATCTCGCGCTCGACGATCAGGCGCAGGGTCACCGATTGTACCCGGCCGGCGGACTTCGCGCCGGGCAGCTTGCGCCAAAGCACCGGCGAGAGGTTGAAGCCGACAAGGTAGTCCAGCGCGCGGCGGGCGAGATAGGCCTCGACCAGCGGGCCATCGACCTGCCGGGGCTTCTTCATCGCCTCGGTCACGGCGGTCTTGGTGATCGCGTTGAACACGACGCGGCTGACCGGCGTGTCCTTTTTCAGCGCCTTGCGGTCCGTCAGGGCCTGCTGCAGGTGCCAGCTGATCGCCTCGCCCTCGCGGTCGGGGTCGGTGGCGAGGATCAGGTTCGGATCGGCCTTCAGCGCATCGGCGATCGCCTTGACGTGCTTGCGGCTGTCTGCGGCGATCTCCCAGCTCATGTCGAAGTCGTGATCGGTATCGACCGATCCGTCCTTCGGCGGCAGGTCGCGGACATGCCCGTAGGAGGCAAGCACCGTGTAATCGGCGCCGAGATAGCTGTTGATCGTCTTGGCCTTGGCCGGAGATTCGACGACGACGACTGGCATGCGCAACCTTCAGGGTTTGAGTATGACCGCGGGGGCCGTGGCGGGCCGGCACCATGTGGCGACGCCTCGGGCGATGTCAATGAAAGGTCCGGGGCGGCGCGTCAACGGGGGCAAGTCCCGGCAAGTCGCGGCTTCGGGTCCGAAAAGAGGGCAGGGGCGGGCTTCGACCGGCCCGCGATGCCGGGGCGGAGCGCCCTGCGAGGGGCGCCAGCCCCGGTGTCGCTGTACGTCTTTCGTCTCGGCGGCGCGCCGAGCCGATGCGGCCCGGCATCTTCGCCCGGGGGCAATGCGACACGGGCGCCCCGCTGCCTTTTCCGGCGGCGCCGGCCGAGGACCGAGGCCAGAGGGTGCAGTCTCGGTGCCCCCCATTCCGCGGAGGCCGAGCGGTTCCGGCCGCCTGCTCGGCTCTCTGGACCTCCAGCCCCCAGCGCACTGGCGCGCGTCAGTCGTGCCGCGACAGCAGCCCGCCGGGCTGGCGCAGGATCTGCCCCTCGAGTTCGAGATCGACCAGCGCCGGCGTCACCTCCCGCGCCGAGGCGCCCAGGTCGCGGATCAGCTGGTCTTCAGCCACCGGAGAGGGACCGAGGCGCGACAGGATCTTGCTGTGAAGCCGGGCCGCCTGCCGCAGGGCGCTGGACCCGCCCCGTTTGGACCCGCTCTGCGCTGGCTCCGGGGCCTCCAGCGGCGTCGCCTCTGTCTGCGCCGGTGGCGGCGCGTAGCGCGGCGCCTCCGGTGTCGCACGGAGCGAGAGCGGAGTGCGGGTGCTATCGGGCGCCTCGGCGGAGGAAGCGCGGGGCAGGGTGGGGGCCGGGTGCGGTCCCGCGTCCTGCACGGCGGGCATGTCCTTCACGGGCAGGGCGAGCTGCGGCTGCATCGGCGCCAGCGGCCCCAGCGCCTCCAGCACGTCGGAGGCGCTGCGAATCAGCGTGGCGCCGTCGCGGATCAGCATGTTGCAGCCCGAGGCGCGGGCGTCGAAGGGATGGCCCGGCACCGCCAGCACCTCGCGCCCCGCGTCCAGCGCGGCGCGGGCGGTGATCAGGCTGCCGGAGCGGGCTGCGGCCTCGACCACCACCACCGCGCGGGAAAGCCCCGCGATGATCCGGTTGCGCGAGGGGAAATGCCGCGCCTGCGGCACCAGCCCCATCGGCTGCTCCGACAGGCGCACCCCGCGCGCATCGAGGATCTTCCGCGCCAGCTCGGTATTTTCGGAGGGGTAGATGTGGTCCACCCCGCCGGCCATGACTGCGATCGTCCCGCCCTCCAGCGCGGCCTCGTGCGCGGCGGCATCCACGCCGCGGGCTAGGCCCGAGACCACGACCCAGCCGGCCTCGCTCAGTTCCGCCGCCAGCCTGCGGGCCATGCGCAGCCCGAGGGAGGAGGCGCCGCGCGCGCCGACAAGGGAGAGCATGGGCCGCGACAGAAGCGCCCCGCGCCCCGCGACCCAGAGCATCGGCGGCCTGTCGGCAAGATCGTCCAGCCCGGCGGGCCAGTCCGGATCGCCCGCGAGGATCAGTCGCGCCCCGGCCCGGCGCCCGGCTTCGATCTCTGCCAGGGCCGGGCCCTCGGGGCAGGGGCGATAATCCTCGACCCCGGCGGCCCGGGCCACCTGCGGCAGCGCCTCGAGCGCGGCGGAGGCACTGCCATGCTCCGCCAGAAGGCGCCAGTAGGTGGCCGGTCCGACCCGGCGAGAGCGCAACAGGCGCAGGCGGGCGAGCCTGTCGACTTCCGTGGTGGGTGGGAGTGGGGGGTGAGCGGAAGAAGGGGTTTCCCCGGCCATGACCACGCCTCGCCTGTTGCACGACCAGAGGTAGAATCGCCATGGTTAAGGGGCCGTTAATGCCCCTCAGCCCGCGCCGCCCACCGTCAGCCCGCCGATCAGCAGCGAGGGCTGGCCGACCCCCACGGGCACCCATTGCCCGGCCTTGCCGCAATTGCCGATGCCCGGATCCAGCGCCATGTCGTTGCCGATGGCGCGGATCTTCTGCAGCGCGGTCGCGCCGTCGCCGATCAGCGTGGCGCCCTTGACCGGCGCCCCGACCTTGCCGTCCCTGACGCGATAGGCCTCGGTGCAGGAGAAGACGAACTTGCCGTTGGTGATGTCGACCTGCCCGCCGCCGAAGCCGACGGCGTAGAGCCCGTCCTTCACATCCGCCAGCATCCCGGCCGGATCGTCCTGCCCGGCCAGCATGTAGGTATTGGTCATTCGCGTCATCGGCGCATGGGCGTGGCTCTCGCGGCGGCCATTGCCGGTCGGCTCCACCCCCATCAGCCGCGCGCTCTGCCGGTCCTGCATGTAGCCGACAAGGACGCCGTCCTCGATCAGCGTGGTCCTGTGCGAGGGCGTGCCCTCGTCGTCGATCGAGATGGAGCCGCGGCGATCGGGGATCGTCCCGTCGTCGAGCACCGTCACCCCCTTCGCGGCGACCTGCTGGCCCATCAGCCCGGCAAAGGCGCTGGCGCCCTTGCGGTTGAAGTCCCCCTCGAGGCCGTGGCCCACCGCCTCGTGCAGCAGGATGCCGGGCCAGCCGGGCCCGAGGACCACGTCCATCACGCCCGCGGGCGCCGGCTCCGCGCGCAGGTTCACCAGCGCGATGCGCAGCGCCTCGCGCAGCGCCGGCTCCCAGAAGTCGCGCGCCATCAACCCGTCGAGGCCATAGCGCCCGCCGCCGCCCATGCTGCCGCTTTCGCGCCGCCCGTCCTGTTCGACGATGACCGACAGGTTCAGCCGCGCCATCGGGCGCACATCCTCGAACAGCGCATCCTCGGGCCGCAGGATCGCGATCTCCTGGTGGCTGGCGGCAAGGCCGACCGTGACCTGAACGACACGGGGGTCCATCCCGCGGGCGACGGCATCGATCTCGCGCAGCAGCTCGACCTTGGCGGGGAAGGCGGCGCCGGTGATCGGATCGGCATCGGTGTAAAGGCGGTGGTTGCTGCGGGCCGGGGGCAGCGCCAATGTGCCGCCGCCCGCGCCGACCGCCAGCCGCGTCGTGGCCACGGCGCGCGCCAGCCCGGCCTCGTCGAGCTGCGTGGCATGGGCATAGCCGGCGGTCTCTCCGCGCACGGCGCGCAGGCCAAAGCCCTCGGTTGCGTCGTAGCTGGCGGTGCGCAGGCGTCCGTCGTCGAAGACCAGCGACTCGCCGCGCCGCCGCTCGAGGAACAGCTCTCCGTCGTCGGCGCCGGCTGTGGCGGCCTGCAGGTGGCGCAGCGCGGCGCCCCGGTCGAGATGCGTCTCGAAGGGGCGGAACGGCGCCTCGGAGGCGGTCGTCTGGGGGGCGGCTGGCATGGCTGATCTCCTCTCGGTGGCAACGGGACCTGTCAAAAGCCTGCCATTGCGGTAACCGGACTTCTTGTTCTGCTGGGCAGGATATGTGAATAGACCTGTCAACGACAGGGCCACGGCCCGCATACGCTTGCCGCCAGAGGCGCCAGCTAACGTAGGTTCCGACATGCATCTGACCAAGCCCCTGCATCGCGCCGCCACCTGCATCCTGAGCGGAGTGGCCGCCCTTGCCGGTACTGCCGCATCCGCCCAGGAGATGCTGGGAGAGCTGCCGATCATCGGCACCCCGACCCAGGGCGGCGTCGGCTTTCAGCCCGCGGCCACCAACCTGGCCCGCGACGTGCACCGCCTGGACGGCATGCTGACGATCATCATGGCCGGCATCGTGCTGCTGGTGACCGGCCTGCTGGCCTGGCTGATCCTGCGCTACAACAAGCGCGCGAATCCCACGCCCTCGACCTTCACGCATAATTCCCCGCTGGAGATCACCTGGACGATCGTGCCGATCGTGATCCTGATCTTCATCGGCGCCTTCTCCCTGCCGGTCCTCTTCGAGCAGCAGGAAATTCCCGAGGGCGACGTCAACATCAAGGTCACCGGCTACCAGTGGTACTGGGGCTACGAGTATCCCGACGAGCAGATCGCCTTCCAAAGCTACATGATCGGCGCCGGGCAGGGGAACCTGAACGACGAGATTCGCGCCGAGCTGCAGGAAGCCGGCTATACCGAGGACGAGTTCAAGCTGGCCACCGACACCGCCGTGGTCGTGCCGGTCGGCGCGCGCGTCGTGATGCAGGTCACCGGCGCAGACGTGATCCACTCCTGGACCATCCCGGCCTTCGGGGTGAAGCAGGACGCCGTTCCCGGCCGCCTCGCGCAGCTGTGGTTTCAGGCCGACGAGGAAGGCGTGTACTTCGGGCAATGCTCCGAGCTCTGCGGCGTGAACCACGCCTACATGCCGATCACGGTGAAGGTGGTCAGCCCCGAGGTCTACGAGGAGTGGCTGGCCTACGCCCGCGAGGAATTCGGCGCCTGATCGCCGCCGGCCCGGCGCCCCGCCATCGCGGGGCCGGGCAGGGGGAGGAGCCGCCACTGGGAGAGACGCGATGACCGATGCCAGCATCACCGATGCCAGCCTGACCGGCCCCGCCCGCGGGGCCGCATCGCCGCATGACCCCGAGCTGCGCGACTTCTTCGCCCTGCTCAAGCCCAAGGTGATGTCGCTGGTGGTCTTCTGCGCGCTGGTCGGCCTCGTGGCCGCGCCGGTGGCGGTGAACCCCTTCATCGCCTTCGTGGCGATCCTCTGCATCGCGGTGGGCGGCGGCGCCTCCGGCGCGCTGAACATGTGGTGGGACGCCGATATCGACGCAGTGATGAAGCGCACGCGGAACCGCCCGATCCCCTCGGGCCGCGTCACGCCCGAGGCGGCGCTGGCGCTGGGTCTCGCCCTCTCGGGCTTCGCCGTCATCCTGCTGGGCCTCGCCGCGGGGCCGGTGCCGGCGGCGCTGCTGGCCTTCACCATCTTCTTCTACGTCGTCGTCTACACGATGTGGCTCAAGCGCTCGACGCCGCAGAACATCGTCATCGGCGGCCTCTCGGGCGCCCTGCCGCCGCTGATCGGCTGGTCTGTCGCCACCGGCGGCATCGCGATCGAGCCGGTGCTCATGGTGCTTCTGGTCTTCATGTGGACGCCGCCGCATTTCTGGGCTCTCGCCCTCTTCGTGCGCAGCGACTACGGCGATGCCGGCGTGCCGATGCTGACCGAGGTGCGGGGCCGCCGCGCCACGCGCAACCAGATCGCCATCTACGCCGTGCTGCTGGTGCCTGTGGCGCTGGGCCTTGCTGTCAGCTCCGTCGGCGGGCCGATCTTCCTTGCCGTCGCCGCTTACGTGAACTGGCAGTTCCTCTCGGCCTGCCTCGCCGTCTGGCGCCGCAACGAGGCGCAGGCCGAGGCCGATGGCTATGCCGCCGAGAAGCGCGCCTTCAAGGTCTCGCTCTCCTATACCTTCCTGCAGTTCGCTGCCCTGCTGGCCGAGGCGCTGCTGCAGCCCTTCGGCTACGGCGGCTGGGACTGGGTCCTGCGCCTGGCGGGGGCCGCCTGATGGCCCTGCAGGTCGAACACGAACTGCACGGACGCCGCCGGGGCCTGAACCGCGGGCTGGGGCTGATCCTGATCGGCCTCGTCGCGCTGGTCTTCGTGCTGACGATCGTCAAGATCCTCAGCCTCGGCGACATCGCCGAGCTCGAAAGCTTCGATCATGTCGCGCGGCCGCAGATCATCCCCGAGCAGGAGGGGCAGCCATGGTGACGCCGGCCCAGAAGGAGCGTGACCGCAAGATGCGGCGCACCGCCCTGACCATGGTAGGGGTCGTCGTCTTCATGGGCGCGATGGCCTGGGTCGCGGTGCCCTTCTACTCGTGGTTCTGCAAGGTCACCGGCTTTTCGGGGACCACCGGGCAGGTGGCCGAGGCCAGCGACACGGTGCTGGACCGGACGATCAAGGTCCGCTTCGACGCCAATATCGAACCCGGCATGCCCTGGTCCTTCAAGCCCGAGCAGATCGAGACGGAGCTGCGGATCGGCGAGACCGGCCTGGCCTTCTACGAGGCGCACAATCCGACCGACCACCCGGTCGCCGGCCGCGCCAGCTACAACGTCACGCCCTATTCGGCGGGCGGGTATTTCGACAAGATCCAGTGCTTCTGCTTTACCGAGCAGGTGCTTCAGCCGGGCGAGACGGTGCAGATGCCCGTCAGCTTCTACGTCGACCCGGAGATCGTGAACGACCGCGAGGCGAAATACGTCCACACGATCACGCTGAGCTACACCTTCTACGAAATCGAGATGCCCGAGGATACGCGGCAAGCGGCTTTGACAGATCCCGCCGCTGCGGCCATAGACGTCAACTGAGGATCAGGATCTTTCGAGGACCCGCGAATGGCGCACGCTAAGAATCACGACTACCACATCCTGCACCCCTCGGTCTGGCCGTTCCTGGCGGCCGTCGGCGCCTTCTTCATGCTATTCGGCGCGACGCTCTGGATGCACGACCACGGGCCCTGGATGTTCCTGATCGGCCTCGCCGCCGTTCTTTACACCATGTACGCTTGGTTCGCCGACATGGTCTTCGAAAGTCGCGAGGGCGATCATACGCCCGTCGTCCGCATCGGCCTGCGCTACGGCTTCATCCTTTTCATCATGTCGGAGGTGATGTTCTTCGCGGCCTGGTTCTGGGCCTTCTTCAAGAACGCGCTTTACCCGATGGGCCCGATGAGCCCGATCCAGGACGGCGTCTGGCCGCCTGAGGGCGTGATTCCCTTCGACCCCTGGCACCTGCCGCTGATCAACACGCTGATCCTGCTGTGCTCGGGCGCGGCCTGCACCTGGGCCCACCATGCGCTGGCCGAAGAGGACAACCGCGAAGACACGAAGTGGGGCCTGATCCTCGCCGTCGGTCTGGGCGTGCTCTTCACCGCCTTCCAGATCCGCGAATACGCCGAGGCGGCCTTCAGCTTCTCGGGCAACGTCTACGGCGCGATCTTCTTCATGGCGACGGGCTTTCACGGCGTCCACGTCGTCATCGGCACGATCTTCCTGCTGGTCTGCCTGCTGCGCATTCGCGCCGGCCAGATGAGCCGCGAGCAGCACGTCGGCTTCGAGGCTGCGGCCTGGTACTGGCACTTCGTCGATGTCGTCTGGCTGTTCCTCTTCGCCTCCATCTACATCTGGGGCAGCTGAACCCGCCCCTTCCCGATCCGAACCGGCGCGCGGGGGAAGCCCCGCGCGCCTTTCCGTTCCAGAGGCCCTGTCCTTGATCCGTCGCCTGATCTTTCCGCTTCTCATCGGCGTTCTGGGATGCGCGGCGCTGCTGGTGCTGGGCCTGTGGCAGGTGCAGCGGCTGGCGTGGAAGCAAGGGATCCTCTCGCAGATCGAGAGCCGCATGGCGGCCGATCCCGTCCCGCTCGACACGATTCCCGATCCTGATCCCGAGGCGGATCGCTACCGCCCGGTGACCGTCACGGGGCGCCTGACCGGAGAGGAGGCGCCGGTCCTGACCTCGGACGGCGGCGCCGGCTACCGCGTGATCGCGGTGCTCGAGACCGGGGCCCGGCGCGTGCTGGTCGACCTCGGCTTCGTGCCGCTGGACGCCAAGGACAGCCCGCGCACCGGAACCGTCAGCATCGCCGGCACCCTGCACTGGCCGCAGGAGGCTGATGGCTGGACCCCCGATCCCAGCGACGACAACATCTGGTTCGCCCGCGACGTGCCCCGCATGGCCGAGGCGCTCGGGACCGAGCCGGTGCTGGTCGTCGCGCGGCAGGTGGCGCCGGATGTCGGGACGCGCGTCCTGCCTGTGAACACCGCCGCCATCCCCAACGATCACCTGCATTACGCGATCACCTGGTTCATGCTGGCCCTGCTCTGGGCCGCGATGAGCCTCTATCTTGGCTACCGCGCCCTGCGCGCCGGCCCGAAGGAGTGACCATGCGCTACGTCTCGACCCGCGGCCGCGCCCCCGCGCTGGGCTTTGCCGATGCGATGCTGACCGGCCTCGCCCGCGACGGCGGTCTTTACGTCCCCGAGGCCCTGCCGCGGATGTCAAAGGACGAGATCGCCGCGCTGGCGGGCCTGCCCTACGAGGAAGCCGCCTTCCGCATCATGCGCCCCTTCGTCGAGGGCAGCTTCGACGATGCGGAGTTCCGGGCGCTGATCGACAGGGCCTATGCCCAGATCGGCCATGCCGCGAGGGCGCCCTTGGTGCAGCTTGCGCCGGATCACTTCCTGCTGGAGCTGTTCCACGGCCCCACGCTGGCCTTCAAGGATTTCGCCATGCAGCTGATCGGCCAGCTGTTCCAGGCGGCGCTGGAGCGGTCGGGCCAGCGCATCACCATCGTCGGGGCCACCAGCGGCGATACCGGCAGCGCCGCGATCGAGGCCTTTCGCGGGCTGCCGAACGTCGACGTGATGATCCTCTACCCGCATGGCCGTGTGAGCGAGGTGCAGCGTCGGCAGATGACCACGCCGACCGAGGCGAACGTCCACGCCCTCGCGGTCGACGGCACCTTCGACGACTGCCAGGCGGCGCTGAAGGAGATGTTCGCCGACGAGGCCTTCCGCGACGAGATCGGCCTGACGGCGGTGAACTCGATCAACTGGGGCAGGGTGCTGGCGCAGGTCGTCTACTTCTTCACCTCTGCCGTGGCCCTTGGTGCGCCGCACCGCCCCGTCAGCTTCACCGTACCCACCGGCAACTTCGGCGACATCTATGCCGGCGCCATCGCGCGCGACATGGGCCTGCCGATCGAGCGGCTGGTGGTGGCGACGAACCGCAACGACATCCTGCACCGCACCCTGACGGAAGGCGACTACCGCAAGGAAGGCGTCGCCCCGACGATCAGCCCCTCGATGGATATCCAGGTCAGCTCGAACTTCGAGCGGGCGCTCTGGGATGCCTATGGCCGCGACGGCGCCGCCGTGGCGCAGCTGATGGAGGAGTTGAAGGGGCAGGGGGGCTTTGCCGTCAGCCAGGGCGCCATCGGCGCGCTGCGCGACCGCTTCGTCTCGGGCCGCGCCTCGGAGGAGGAGACGCTGGAGGCGATCCGCCGCACCCATGCCGAGACGGGCGAGGTGATCTGCCCGCATACCGCCGTCGGCGTGCATGTCGCGCAGCCCTTCCTCGGGCCGGTGCCGATGGTGACGCTCGCCACCGCCCACCCGGCGAAGTTCCCGGATGCGGTCGAGCAGGCGATGGGCCAGCGCCCGCCCCTTCCCCTTCGGATGGCGGACCTGTATGACCGGCCGGAACGGGTCACCCGCGTCGCCGGCGACCTCGAGGCCCTCAAATCCGCCATCCGGGAAAAGACTGCCGCCGCGTGACCAGACCATGACCGTCCGACTGCACACATTGCCCAACGGCTTCCGCATCGCGACGGAGCATATGCCCGGCCTGAAATCCGCCTCTGTCGGGGTCTGGATCAATGCCGGCGGCCGCCACGAGACCGAGGCGCAGAACGGCGTCGCGCATTTCCTTGAGCACATGGCCTTCAAGGGCACCGGACGCCGCAGCGCCCGCGCCATCGCCGAGGCGATCGAGGACGTGGGCGGCTACATGAACGCCTATACCAGCCGCGAGGCGACGGCCTATTACGCGCGGGTGCTGCAGCAGGACGTGCCGCTGGCCCTCGACGTGATCGGGGACATCCTGCGCAATCCCGCCTTCGCCGCCGCCGAGATCGAGAGCGAGCGCGGCGTGATCCTGCAGGAGATCGGCCAGGCCCTCGATACGCCGGACGACATCGTCTTCGACTGGCTGCAGGAAGTCGCCTATCCGAACCAGCCGCTCGGCCGGTCGATCCTGGGCCCCGCCGAGAAGGTCGCCGGTTTCAGCCGCGACGACCTGACGGCCTTTGTCGCCCAGCACTACGGCCCCGGCAGCATGGTCCTGGCCGCCGCCGGCGCTGTCGACCACGATGCCATCGTGCGGCAGGCCGAGGCGCTGTTCGGTGACATGGGCCCGCGCGAGAAGACCGGCCCGGTCTGGCCCGGCCAGTTCGCGGGCGGTGAGCGGCGCGAGATCAAGACGCTCGAGCAGGTGCATTTCACCCTCGCGCTCGAGGCGCCGAACTACCGCTCGCCCGAGATTTATCACGCGCAGGTCTATGCCAATGCCCTTGGCGGCGGCATGTCCTCGCGCCTGTTCCAGGAGCTGCGCGAAGAGCGCGGGCTGTGCTACACGATTTTCGCCCAGACCGGCGCCTACGAGGACACCGGCATGACGACGATCTATGCCGGCACCTCCGCCGCCGATATCGGCGATCTGGCCCGCACCACCATCGACGAGCTGAAACGCGCCGCGACCGACATGTCCGAGGCCGAGGTGCAGCGTGCCCGCGCGCAGATGAAGGCCGGGATGCTGATGGGCCTCGAGCGGCCCTCGAACCGGGCCGAGCGGCTGGCGCGGATGCTGGCGATCTGGGACCGTGTGCCGCCCATCGAGGAAGTCGTTGCCAAGATCGACGCAGTCACCGTCGCGGACGTGCGCGCCTTTGCTGAACGCACCGCCTCCGGCGCCGGCGCCGCCCTCGCGCTGTACGGCCCGGCGGAGAAGGCGCCGATGCTGGACGAGCTGAAGGAAAGGCTCGCCGCCTGATGCTTCGGTCCCGGCGCAAGGTGCGGCTCGAGACCGAGCGTCTGACCCTGCGCCCGCCCGAGCATGGCGACTGGCTGGCCTGGGCCGATCTGCGCCGCGATTCGGCCAGCTTCCTGCAGCCCTGGGAGCCGACCTGGGCGCCCGATCACCTGTCGCGCCGTGCCTTCACCAACCGCGTCTACTGGGCGCAGCGCTCGATCCAGCAGGGCACCGCGGTGCCGCTGCTCCTGATCCGGCGCGCGGACGACGTGCTGCTGGGCGCGATCACGCTGGACAATATCCGCCGCGGGCCGGCGCAGTCGGGCACCACCGGCTACTGGACCGGCCAGCCCTTCGTCCGGCAGGGCTACATGCGCGAGGCGATCCAGGCGCTGGTGCATTACGCCTTCACCGTCCACGACCTCAGCCGGATCGAGGCGGGCTGCCTGCCGGAAAACCTGCCCTCGCGCCGCCTGCTGGAAAGCTGCGGCTACAAGTACGAAGGCGTGGCCCAGAGCTATCTTCAGATCGCCGGGCGCTGGCGCAATCACGTGCTATACTCGAACCTGCGCAGCGACAGGCGCGGCCGGACGGACACCGGCTGAGGGAGGCCAGATGCCGCAGGAGTACACCCCCGCCAGCGGCGACTTCGCCGAGGCCCTGGCCACCGATCTGCCCGAGGGGCGGCTGCGCCCGGTCGAGGCGCGCTACCTCGAAGAGCGGCGCGGACGGCTGACCGGCAGCGGCGGCACCCTCGCCCTGCCGCGCAGCGCCGAGGAGGTGGCCCTGATCCTGTCGCGCGCGCATGAGGCGCGGGTCGCCGTGGTGCCTTACGGCGGCGGCACCGGCCTTGTCGGCGGCGGTATCGGGCCGGGCGATCCGCTGATCCTCTCGCTCGAGAAGATGGACGGGGTCCGCAGCGTTTACCCAACCGAGAACGTGCTGGTGGCCGAGGCGGGGGCGATCCTTGCCGATGTGCAGGCCGCTGCGGTTGCGGAGGGTCGGCTGTTCGGCCTCTCACTCGCCTCCGAGGGCTCGGCCCGGATCGGCGGGCTTCTGGCCACCAATGCCGGCGGGCTGAACGTGCTGCGCTACGGCACCGCGCGGGCGCAATGCCTGGGGCTAGAGGTGGTGACCGCCGATGGCCGCATCTGGCATGGGCTGACGCGGCTGTGGAAGGACAACACCGGCTACGATCTGCGCGATCTCTTCATCGGCTCGGAAGGCACGCTCGGCATCATCACCGCCGCCGCGCTGAAGCTGGCGCCGCGCCCGGCGGCCAGCGGCACCGCGCTGCTCTCGGTGCCCTCGCCCGAGGCGGCGCTTGAGCTGCTGGGCCGCCTGCGCGCGCGGGTGGGCGAGGGCGTCTCGGGGTTCGAGTTGATCTCGCGCGCGGGATGGGACTTCCTGACCGAGACCGGCATGGCCGGGCAGCAGCCGCTCGACCCGATGCCCGACTGGATGGTGCTGATCGAGCTGGGGCTGTCCGAGGGGCAGGAGCCTGCTGCCGCGCTCGAGGCGCTGTTCGCCGAAGCTGCGGAGGCCGGGCTGTCGGATGACGGCGTGATCGCGCAAAGCGCGGCGCAGGCGGATGCGCTCTGGTCCCTGCGCGAGACGATCCCCGAGGCGAACCGGGCCATCGGCGCCATCGCCAGCCACGACATCGCCCTGCCGCTCTCCGCCATCCCGGAGTTTCACCGCCAAGGGCTTGAGGCGATGGAAGCCATCGCGCCGCTGCGCGTCAATGCCTTCGGCCATCTGGGCGACGGCAACCTGCATTGGAACGTCTTCCCGCCGAAGGGCGAGGATCGCGGCGCCTATGACGGTGTGCGCGCGCAGGTCACGCGGGCAGTGCACGACCTCGTCGCCGCGCTTGGCGGCTCGATCAGCGCCGAGCACGGGATCGGGCGGTTCAAGGTCGATGACCTCGAACGCTATGCCGATCCGGTGAAGCTGGCGCTGATGCGCAGCGTGAAGGATGCGCTCGACCCTCGGGGTATCCTGAACCCCGGGGCCGTGCTGCGCGCCCGCTAGCCTACTCGCCCTCGTAGGCGACGAGGCAGCGCACGCTCTGGCCCAGCTCTTCCAGCAGCTTGCGGCCGCCGAGGTCGGGCAGGTCGATGACGAAGACGCAGGCCACGGTCGTCGCGCCAAGCCGGTCGATCAGCCGCAGGCCGGCGGCGGCGGTGCCGCCCGTCGCCAGAAGGTCGTCGATCAGCACCACCCGCTCGCCCTTGCTGAGCGCGTCCTCGTGCAGCTCGACCACCGCCTCGCCGTATTCCAGCTGGTAGCTTTCCTCGATGGTCTTGCCGGGCAGCTTGCCCTTCTTGCGTATCGGCACGAAGCCGGTGCCCAGCCGGTCGGCCAGCGCCCCGCCAAGGACGAAGCCGCGCGCCTCGATCCCGGCGATGCAGTCGATCTCCAGATCGCCGATGGCCTCGACGAGCTGGTCCAGCATCAGGCGAAAGCCGTCGCGATGGGCGAACAGCGTGGTGACGTCCCGGAACTGGATGCCCGGCACCGGGAAGTCGGGGATCGTGCGGATATAGTCTTTGAGATCGGCCAAGGAGCAGTCCTTTTCGGTGGTGTTGCCGCCGGGTGCGGCTAGAGCAGGCGCCCGGCAATGGTATCCAGCCGCGCGAGCAGCGCCGGATCGCGGCGCTCGGGCGCGGTCATCAGCGCATGATCGAGGGCGCGGTCGCAGCCTTCGGGGCAGGGCTGGGGGCGCTGCGCCAGCCGCTGCGGCAGGCCGGCGATCAGCGCGCCCGCGGCCTGCGTGTTGCCGGCGAGGACGGATTTGATCGCCGCGATATCCACCGCGCCGTGCCCCTCGTGCCAGCTGTCGTAATCGGTGACCATCGCGACGAGCGCGTAGCAGATCTCGGCCTCGCGGGCGAGGCGCGCCTCGGGCATCGCGGTCATGCCGATCACGTCGCAGCCCCAGGCGCGGTACATCAGGCTTTCGGCGCGGGTCGAGAACTGCGGCCCCTCCATCGCAAGATAGGTGCCGCCGCGATGCACCGTCTTGCCGGTGGCGCGGGCCGCGGCCTCTGCCGCATCCGAGAGCCGGGCGCAGACCGGCTCGGCCAGCGAGACATGGGCGACGCAGCCCGCGCCGAAGAAGCTGGCGGGCCGGCCCTTGGTGCGGTCGATGAACTGGTCGACGACGACGAAATCGCCCGGCGCCAGCGCATCGCGAAAGGAGCCGACGGCAGAGACGGAGACGAGGTCGGTCACGCCGAGCGCCTTCATCGCCGCGATATTGGCGCGGTAGGGGATGTCGCCGGGGGCGTGGACATGCCCGCGCCCGTGGCGGGGCAGGAAGGCGATGGGCATGCCGTCCAGCTGTCCGGTCAGGATCGCGTCCGAGGGTTCGCCCCAGGGCGTCGTCACCGACTGCCAGGCGGCGCCCTCGAGGGCCTCCATCCCGTAGAGGCCGGAGCCGCCGATCACCCCGAGCCGTGCTGCTGTCTGGTCCACCGGCCGGCCCTCGCTGCTGCGCCGCGGGCGACACTAGGCGAGGGCGCGGCGCGCGAAAAGCCCCTTGCAGCGGCGGGGCGGGACGAGGCGGGGCATTAGGGGTTCCGTCCGGGCAGCTGCTGCTGTAGCAGGAGGCCGCATTTCCGAACATGAAGAGACCGATGACCCGATCTCCGCTAGCCGCTCTCGCCGGTGCCGTCTCCTCGCCGAACGCGCCCGCCTTTCCGCATTCCGCCGGCCAATGGAAGACTGAGCTTCTGTCGGGTCTGACCGTCGCGCTGGCGCTGGTGCCAGAGGCGGTCGCCTTCTCCTTCGTCGCCGGGGTGAACCCGCTGGTCGGCCTTTACGCCGCCTTCCTCGTCGGGCTGATCACCGCCGTGATCGGCGGCCGGCCCGGCATGATCTCGGGTGCGACGGGCGCGCTGGCGGTGGTGATGGTCAGCCTCGTCGCGCAGCACGGGGTCGAGTACCTCTTTGCCGCCGTGCTGCTGATGGGGCTGATCCAGGTGCTGGCGGGGGTGTTCCGGCTGGGCAAGTTCATCCGCCTCGTGCCGCATCCGGTGATGCTGGGCTTCGTCAACGGGCTGGCCATCGTCATCGGCCTTGCCCAGCTCGAGCAGTTCCACGATCCGGCGGGCGAGGGCTGGCTCTCCGGGCTGCCGCTGATCCTGATGCTGGCGCTGACGGCGCTGACCATGCTGATCATCTGGGGCACGCCGAAGGTCACGAAGGCGATCCCCGCGCCGCTGGCCGGCATCCTCGTGACCGCGCTGATCGTCATCGCGCTCGGCCTGCCGGTGCCGCGGGTCGGCGATCTTGCCGATATCTCTGGCGGGCTGCCGCAGCTGCATATCCCGATGGTGCCCTTCACCCTCGAGACGCTGTGGATCATCCTGCCCTACTCGGTCATCCTCGCCGCCATCGGCCTGCTGGAAAGCCTGCTGACGCTGAACCTGGTGGGCGAGATCACCGGCAAGCGCGGCGGCGCCAGCCAGGAATGCGTGGCGCAGGGTCTTGCGAACCTGACCTGCGGCGTCTTCGGCGCCATGGGCGGCTGCGCGATGATCGGCCAGTCGATGATCAACGTCTCCTCTGGCGGGCGCACCCGCGTCGCCGCCGCGAGTGCGGCGATCTTCCTTCTGTGCTTCATCCTCTTCGCTGCGCCGCTGATCGCGCAGATCCCGCTGGCCGCGCTGGTGGGCGTGATGTTCATGGTGGTGATCGGCACCTTCGCCTGGAACACCTTCCGCGTGATGCGGCGGGTGCCGCGGGTCGATGCCATCGTGATCGTGCTGGTGACCATCGTCACCGTGCTGACCGATCTCGCCACCGCCGTGGTGATCGGGGTCATCGTCTCGGCCCTGGCCTATGCCTGGCAGAACGCCACGCGGATCGGCGCGCGCACCTATCGCACGCCCGAGGGGGCCAAGGTCTACAAGGTGCAGGGCCCGCTCTTCTTCGGCTCCACCGACGGTTTCTCGGAGCTGTTCCAGGTCGAGAGCGATCCGAGCCTGGTGATCGTCGATTTCGAGCATAGCCGCGTCGCCGACCAATCCGCCCTCGCCGCGATCGAGGCCATGGCCGCCCGTTACGAGACCGCCGGCAAGCGGCTGCAGCTGCGGCACCTGTCCCAGGATTGCCATGCGCTGCTGCGCCGGGCGGGGCAGCTTGTCGTCGAGAGCGACGACGATCCGGTCTATGGCGTGGCCGTCGATTATGACGTGCAGCCGGGGGCGCTGGGCGGCGGTCACTAGCCGCCCTTCGGCCCCGCGCGGCTCCGGCTGAGGCCGGGGCCTCCGGCGGGGATATTTTCAAAGAGAAGAGGGGGCCCGTCAGGCGTAAGTGACGGTCGCCTCCTCGAGTCCCTCGATGGTGACGCGGCAGGACTGGCCGGGCGCGATGGGGCCGACGCCGGCGGGCGTGCCTGTCAGGATCAGGTCGCCCGGTTGCAGCGTCACCAGCCGCGACAGATGCGCGATGACATGGGACACGGGCCAGATCATCTGCCCCAGCGCCCCCTCCTGCCGCGGGATCCCATCGACATCGCAGGTGATGCGGGCCTCTGGTCCCGGCATCGGCCCCTCGCGCAGCGGGCCGAGGATGCAGGAGGCGTCGAAGCCCTTGGCCATGTCCCAGGGGCGGCGCGCGGCCTTTGCCTGCGCCTGCAGGTCGCGGCGCGTCAGGTCGTTGGCCGCGGCGCAGCCCCAGATCAGCGCCTCGGCCTGCGCGGGTTCGATATCGGCGCCGCCGGCGCCCAGCAGCACCGCGAGCTCTGCCTCGTGCTCGAGCTGCCCCGTCGCGGCGGGGAAGGGCAGGGTCAGGTCCGAGGGCACGGCGGCGCTGGCCGGCTTCATGAAGAAGAAGGGCGGCTCCGCCTCGGGGTCGTGCCCCATCTCGCGCGCATGATCGGCGTAGTTCCGGCCGACGCAGAAGATGCGGTGCAGCTGAAGCGGGCGGCCATCTTCAGTGCGCAGGGCGGCGGGGGCGGGGGGATGAGGCAGGTCTGTCATGGAGGCAGGCTAGCGGCGAGCCCTGTCCTGCGCCAGCGAGGCGCATGAAAAAAGGGACGGGGAAGACCCCGTCCCTTGGACAGTCCGGCGAGGGCGTTGCCCGTCAGCTCGGACCGATCATGAAACACATGGAGCCGCGGGCCTGCAGGCGGCGGCAGGCGAGGTCGGCGGCATCGTTCGACAGGCCCATGACCTGCGCATCGAAGCCGCCCGAGCGCTGGTCGACCCGGCGGATGCCGCCCTCGAGGGCCGAGGCCTCGTTCAGCACGACCTGGATCAGCGCGCGCTCGGCCCGGTCGCGGGTGGTGAAGCGGCCGACGTTGATGCCCCACATGCCGCCACCGGAGGTCGAGAGGCGGGTGACCACTTCGGGCACAGCCTGGGTGTCGCGGCTGTCGACGGGGGCGATATCGGCGGCGGTCATGATGATCTCGGCCGGGCGCACCGGCGGCAGCTCCGCCGCGGCGGGGGCGATATCGCTGGCCGTGGCGATGGCGGCGGCGACGGCGGGACGCTCCTCGGGCGGGGGCGCGGGCTCTGCCTCGGCCGAGACGACCATGGCGGCGGCCAGCGCGGCCTCCACGCCGCTGGCGCCGGAGGAGGCGACGCGCGTGGCGCCGGGGCGCGAGGGCGGGCGCGGGCTGGACTGGATCAGACCGCTGACGCGAATCGTCCGGGCCGCCGATCCCGGCGCGCCGGTGGCGGTTGAGGAGACGTAGACGCTGTCGGGGCGGTTGACCGTGGCGCTGCTGGGCGCGCGCGAGAAGCCGAGATCGAGCAGGTCGGTGATCCGGCGATAGCGGTCGTTGTTCGAGGTGGCGCCGAAGACGGCGGTGATGATCCGGACCTGCCCGCGCTGGGCCGAGGCGACGAGGTTGTAGCCGGCGGCATTGGTATAGCCGGTCTTGATCCCGTCCGCGCCCTCGTAGCCGTTCAGCAGGCGGCGGTTCGTGTTGTAGACCTGCGCCACGCCGGCATCGGCCGTCGTCCGCGAGAAGAGGTTATAATACTGCGGGAAATCGTAGATCACGTGGCGCCCGAGAATCGCCATATCATGCGCGGTCGAGAGGTGCCCCTCGGCGGTCAGGCCGTTCATGTTGACGAAGGTCGTGTTGCGCATGCCCATCGCCTGGGCCACCGCGTTCATCCGCTGGGCGAAGGCTTCTTGGCTGCCGGAGATGGCGATGCCGATCTGCGTGGCGCTGTCGTTGGCCGATTTCACCGCGGCAGAGCGGATCAGGTAGCGCATGCGGATCGTCTGGCCCGTGCGCAGCCCCAGCTTCGAGGGGGGCATGGCCGCCGCCTCGGCCGCGACGGTAACCTCGGTATCGAGGCTGATCTCGCCGCGCTGGATCGCGGTGAAGGCGATGTAGAGCGTCATCATCTTGGTGAGCGAGGCCGGGTGCAGGCGCGTCTCGGCATTCTCGGCCTGAAGCACCTCGCCGGTGCGGGCATCCATCACGATCGAGGCGAAGGGCGCGGCGCGGACCGCCTGCGCGGCCAGCAGCGACAGGATCAGGATGATGCTCAGCAACAGCCCGCTCGGGGCCGTCCAGCGCGGACGACGGGTCATCATAGCTTGCCTCTGCTCTGCCTGTGGCGACCGATGCGATGCCGGTCACGCGTGATTGAGGGCAACGCTAGCATGCAGATGCGGGTGCGAGAACACCAAAATTTCAAGGGCCTCGCGGACGTGGCGGAAGTGCTACGCGCAGATTTGGGGTCTGGGCGGGAACCTGCCGCAAGATCGGCCAGAGCCGCCCGCGCCCTTGTGCCCGGGCCGGGCGGAACCGGACAGAGGCGACTCAGTCGAGGCTCTCGAACAGGGCCGGCAGATGCGACAGATCGGGGATCTCGTGAAAGCGCGGGTTCCCGCGCGGCGGATCGGCCTGTTCGAGGTGCCAGACAGGATAGGTCGGCACATGGACGCCCCAGGCCCCCGCCTCGATCGCCGGGATCACGTCGGACTTCAGCGAATTGCCCACCATCATCGCGCGCGGCGTGTCGGCCTTCGCGAAGATGCGGGTATAGGTGTCGCGGGTCTTCTGGCTGACGATCTCGACCGTGCCGAACATCTCGCCCAGCCCCGACTGCGCCAGCTTGCGCTCCTGGTCGATCAGGTCGCCCTTGGTGATCAGCACCAGATCGGCGCGAGGGGCCAGCGCCTCCACCGCCTCGCGGGCGTGGGGCATCAGCTCGATCTCGTAGCGCAGCATCTCCTGCCCGGCGGCGATCAGCTCTGCGATGACGCTGGCGGGGACCTTCTGGTCCGTCACCTCGATCGCGGTCTCGATCATCGACAGCACGAATCCCTTCACGCCGAAGCCGTAGTGCCCGACGTTGCGCATCTCGGCCGCGACGAGGCGCTGCTCGAGGTGCTCGGGCGCGGCGTAATCGGCCAGAAGCTCCGCGAAGCGGGCCTGCGTCAGGTGAAAGAACCGTTCGTTCTGCCAGAGGGTGTCGTCGGCGTCGAAGCCCACGGTCCAGCGATGTTTAGACATGTCGGCCATCCTCGGGCGCTTTGGTTCGGGCCCCGGTCTTTTCATGGCCGGAGCGGCGGTTATATAAGGGGCCCGGCCGACGAAAGGCCAGCGGGGCGCCTGCGGGCCTGCCCCGGCGCGATTGCGACGAACCTCCGATTCGAGGACCGGCGATGCTGATGACACGGCCAACGATCATGATGGCGGGCCAGGACGGTGATGACGGCGATGCCGGCGTCAAGGTCGAGACGCGGGTCAAGACCAAGCGTCCGCCGCTCTACAAGGTGCTGATCCTGAACGACGACTACACGCCGATGGAATTCGTCGTGCATGTGCTAGAGCGGTTCTTCGGCCTGAGCCATGCCCAGGCCTTCGAGATCATGCTGACGGTCCACAAGAAGGGCGTGGCGGTGGTCGGCGTCTTCTCCTACGAGATCGCCGAGACCAAGGTGGCGCAGGTGATGGAATTCGCCCAGCGTCACCAGCACCCGCTGCAATGCACGATGGAAAAGGAATAGGCGCGCCTGCGCCGCACCCATGGCTGATCCGAGACTGACGACCGCGCTGCGCGACGGAACCCTGCTGCTGCCCGAGGGCGAGATCACCGTCCTGCGGCCCCCCGCGGACTGGCTGCTGGCGGACCTGCCGAAGGAGCGGGTGCGCATCGTCACCGGCTTCTACCCCGATCATGCCAGCTGGAAGGGGCGCGGCTACGCGGTGTCGCGCAAGGCCGGGCCCGCAGCCGCCGCGATGGTGATCGTGCCCCGGTCCAAGCCGCTGGCGCGCGCGCTGATCGCCGAGGCCGCCGCCACGGCGCCGCTGGTCATCGTCGACGGTCAGCGCACCGATGGCACCGACAGCCTGTTCAAGGAAGTGCGGGCGCGGCGCGGCGATGCCGTGCAGAATGTCGCCAAGGCGCATGGCCGACTGTTCTGGTTCGAGGGCGGCGCCGGCTTCGAGGACTGGGCCGCGCCCGAGCCGCAGGCGGGCCCGGAGGGCTTCGTCACGGCGGCGGGCGTCTTCTCGGCCGATGGGCCGGATAAGGGCTCGGTCCTTCTGGCGCAGGCGCTGCCGGCCAAGTTGCCGACGCGGATGGCCGATCTGGGCGCGGGCTGGGGCTACCTGTCCCGCGCAGTGCTGGAGCGGCAGGGGGTCAACAGCCTCGACCTCGTGGAGGCCGAGGCCGATGCCCTTGATTGCGCGCGGCTGAACGTCACCGACGACCGCGCCCGTTTTCACTGGCACGACGCGCTCGGCTTCAAGCCGGAGGAGGTCTACAACGGCATCGTCATGAACCCGCCCTTTCACCAGGGCCGGGTCGGCGATCCGTCGCTTGGGCGCGGGTTCATCGCGGCGGCGGCGCGGATGCTGACCGGCTCTGGCCAGCTCTGGCTTGTCGCCAACCGCCATCTGCCCTACGAGGCGGAGTTGAAGGACCGGTTCCGTGACGTGACGGAGATCGGCGCAGACGCAGGCTTCAAGATCCTGCACGCGGCGCGGCCGAACAAGCGCGCCTGATCCCCGCCCGGGCCGCCCCGGCGCCATCCCCCCGGAGTTTGCAGATGTCCTTTTCCGTTGCCGGCAAGACCGCCATCGTCACCGGCGCCGCCCATGGCGTCGGCCTTGCCATCGCGCGCGCCCTCCTCGAGGCGGGGGCGAATGTCGTCCTCGTCGACCGCGACGAGGAGGCGCTGGAGCGCGAGGCCGGCCCCCTGCGCGAGGCCGAGGCCCCGGTGCGCCACTTTGCCGGGGACCTGCGCGAAAGGCTGACTGTCACCAACCTGCTGTCCTTTACCGTTGATGCCTTCGACCGGATCGACATCCTCGTGAACGCCAGCCGGCAAATGATGCCGACCGATCCGCTGGATCCGGAGGACGAGACGGTCGATGCGCTGATGGCGCAGAACATGACCACGGCGCTGCGGCTGAGCCAGGCCACCGCGCGGCGGATGATCAAGCTGGCCCATGCGCGCGAGGATGCCGAGGACGCGGAGGTCGGCTGCATCGTCAACCTCTCGTCCATCGCCGCGCGGCTGACCCATCCGCGGCTGCTGGGCTATTCGATCAGCTGCGCCGCGCTCGAGCAGATGACCCGCAGCCTTGCCGTGGCGCTGGCGCCCAAGCACATCCGCGTCAATGCCGTCGCCTTCGGCAGCGTCCTCAGCGCCAGCCTCGAAAGCGCGCTGCAGGAGGACGACGCGATGCGCAGCAGCATCGTCGGCTGCACGCCGCTCGGCCGGATCGCCAGCCCGGGCGAGGTTTCGGACGCGGTGCAATACCTCGCCTCGGGTGCGGCGGCCTTCGTGACGGGGCAGGTGATCACGGTCGACGGCGGGCGCAGCCTTCTCGATGCCGCATTGGTGCCGGCGCACTGACAGCGATTCGGCTGGACCCGGTCATTCGGGCGGCAGAATCGAGGCGCCGTTTCCACTGGGGAGACGCCTGAGCGATCCGGCAGGGGATTGGTCGGAAAATTACGACTTTACCCAGGGTAAGCTTGTGCCGATAATATGGCGGACATAAGGCAAGGGTGCCGCATGTGGCGGCCCTAGTTGGAAGTCCTTAGCCATGAAGCATTACCTCTTTGCCATTGCCGCCGCAGGCGTCGGTCTTGCCGGACAGGCGGCCTGTGCCGCCACCCTCAGCGGGGCAGAGCTGCTTAACCAGTTCAGCATCATCACCACGGGCGATCTGGATGCCAACCATGATAACTACGGTCGCGCCTATGTCGGCGGCAACCTGACCACCACCAGCGGCAAGGCGGATTTCGCAAATCCTCCCGCCCTCCCTGACGGCAGGCCCGGCAAACTGCCGGCGTCGGACTACGCCGCGCTGACTGTCGTCGGTGACGTGACCGGAGGTCCCGCCCGCATCGGCACCGGCGGCACGACCATGGTGATTGGCGGCAATGTCGCTAACAGGGAGCTGCAGTTCGCCGATGCCAATACGGCGGAGGTGCTGATCGGCGGCGCCCTCTCGCCCGCGACGCTCATCAACAACCGCGCCCGCCCCGGTCAGCCCGGCGTCCGCGTGAGCCAGGGCCTTGCCGGCACCGCCGGCTTCGCCGACCTCTTCCCGCAGGACGTCGCGGCCACGCTGACCTGCCTGTCGGGTGATCTGTCGGATCTCGACGGCACGATCACCCCCACCATCACCGGCGGCGGCAATACCTTCAACCTGACCGCGACCGGCGGCGGGCTGAGCGTGGCGAATTTCGACATCGCGGATCTCGGTGGGCACATCGGGCAGATGCAGCTGGCGCTCGGCGCGACCGACACGCTGGTGATGAACGTCGGCGGCACCAACGTGACCATCAACGACAACATCAATGGCCTGCTGCCCCCAAACGGCAAGCGCATCATCTGGAACTTCTACGAGGCCGTGACCGTCGATCTGCAGCGCCAGATGATCGGCTCCATCCTCGCGCCCAAGGCGGTGCTGAAGAACAACACGGCGATCGAAGGCTCGATCTTCGCGGCCTCGGCCCAGCTGGGCGGGCAGGTGCATCTGCAGCCCTTCGAGGGCGATTTGCCCGAAGCCTCGCCGGTGCCGCTGCCGGCCTCTCTGCCGCTGCTTCTGGCCGGTCTGGGTCTTGCGGGATTTGTCGCGCGGCGCCGCGCCGCCTGATCCCGAGAGTTAGTCTTAACGAGTGTCGGGGCGGCCACCGCAAGGGGCCGCCCTTTTTCCTGCCTCACGCCTGCGGGTAGCGGGCACGGCATTGCGCGATCGCCGCGGCCTCGGCGGCACGCTGCTGCTCCTGGCGCAGCAGGAGCTGCTCGAGAACGGCGCGCTCCTCCTCGAGGTTGATCGCCTCGGCCTCGCGCCGGGTGGTGACGACGGGGCGGTTGCAGAAGCCGCTGACGATCTCTCCCTCGCTGTTGCGGGCGCGGCAGAGACGGCGCTGGTTGCGCACCTCCTGCCGCTCGTCGATGGCATAGCCGCGGGCGAGGTTGCCGCGCGTCTCGTTGACCAGCGATTCGAGGACGCGGCCCTGCCGCGTGACCGAGGAGATGCAGCTGTCCTGCGGCGTGGCGCAGGCGGCCAGCAGCGGCAGCGCGGCAAGGGGGATGAGGGCGACGAGGCGCATCGGCGGACTCCGGGCAGCGGATGTGGCGGGAGAGTCCAAGCGATGCTAGATCGCGCAGATATTCAATAGCACGGGGTCGGTATCATGCACAGCGGCGCGATGGAGACCGAGAAGCAGACCGCGGCAGAGTGGTTCGGCCACCTGCGCGACGAGATCACCACAGCCTTCGAGGCGGTCGAGGACAGCCAGCACAGCGGCCCCGGCGCCGAGCGCCCCGCCGGCCGCTTCGAGCGCACGCCCACCCGCCGCACCGGCACGGACGGAGAGGACGCCGGCGGCGGCCTTGCCTGCATCATGCGCGGCGGCCGGGTCTTCGAGAAGGTCGGCGTCAACGTCTCGACCGTGCACGGCAAACTGGGCGAGCGGGCCATCGCCTCGATGGCGGCGCGCGGCGTGCCGGGGGTCGAGGAAGATCCGCGCTTCTGGGCCAGCGGCATCAGCCTCGTGGCGCATATGCAGAACCCGCATGTGCCGGCGGTGCACATGAACACGCGGATGTTCTGGACCCCCGCCGCCTGGTGGTTCGGCGGCGGCGCCGACCTGAACCCCTGCCTGCCCTACGAGGAGGATACCGCGCACTTCCATGCCGAGCTGAAGCGGCATCTCGATCCGCATGGCGAGGGGCATTACCCCCGGCTCAAGGACTGGGCGGACGAGTATTTCTTCATCCCGCATCGCGGGCGGGCGCGGGGGGTCGGCGGCGTCTTCATGGACGATCACTGCACCGGCGACTGGGCCGAGGATTTCGCCCTGACGCAGGACATCGGTCGCGCCTTTTTGCCCGCCTACCTGCCGCTGATCGAGCGGCGGCGCGGCATGGACTGGGGCGAGGCCGAGAAGGAGGCGCAGCTGATCCACCGGGGGCTCTATGCCGAATACAACCTCGTCTACGACCGGGGCACCAAGTTCGGGCTGGCCACCGGTCATGACCCCGATGCGGTACTGATGAGCCTGCCGCCGATGGCCAAGTGGCGCTGAGGCTTCAGCCGCAGTAGCTGGTCACCGCGACCGGCAGCAGCGTCCAGACCGCCGCCACCAGCCCGGCCCAGCCGGTGGCGCGGCTGACGAAGCGGGTGAACCCCTCGGTCGCGGAGACCCTTGGGTGATAGAGCGCCGCGAGCAGCGCGAGTTGCAGCAGAATCGCCAGCGCATAGGCCGCCAGCAAGAGCAGCCGGGGCAGGGGCAGCCCCAGCGCCGTGCCGGTGATCCCATGCCCGCAGATCAGCCCGTGCAGCCCGTACACCGCGCTGAAGGCGGCCAGCCAGACCAGCGGGGCGATCAGGATGCGGATCACGTCCCTCATGCCAGAAGCCCCGGCAGGTGCCCGGCCAGCAGCGCCAGCGCGCCGACGGCCGCGAGGTAGTCGATCCAGAGCGTGACGATCGGAAACTCCGACTGCCGCGCCGCCGAGGCATAGCCGCGCCGCACCCGCGCGGCGAGAAAGCCGATCATCAGCGCGCCGAGCGTCACGTGAAACATTGCGTAGCCGCCCAGCACGAAGAGCGTCGCGTTGTAGGCGTGCTCCACCGGCGGCGGCGTGTGCAGCATCATCGCGCCGACCGAGACCGCGAGCATGCCGGTGCCGCCGAAAGCCAGCGCGAGGCCCAGCCTTGGCCGGCCGCCGCGCCGCAGGGCGCGCGACGCCCCGTGCATCGCCGCAGGGGCGAGGGCGGCGCCCAGCAGCCCAAGCCCCAGCTCCCAAAGCGAGGCGGGCAGCCATTCGGTCGGCGGCCAGCCCGGCGCGACGGTCCAGAGAAAGGCGAAGCCGAAGAGGAGCGAGCCGAAGAAGGTGGCATTCGCCGTCAGCAGGAAGACCGACCCCCACCATCCCGGCGCGCGGGCGACCTGCGCCGCATGCGGCACGGTGATGTCCTGCCCGATAGCCTGCGGGCCGATGTCCTCCTTGCGCCCAAGGCTCCAGACCCAGCGCCAGGCCAGCACTGCGACGCCTGCCATGGCGAAGGGCGTGATCCAGTAGGCCTTGAGCAGGAGCGACAGGAAGAACAGCCCCGTCACCGCCGACATGACGATCGGCAGCCGCGTGTTGGCGGGGTAGATGACGTGGAAATCGGGCCTGCCGCTGGCGATGTCGACGGTCACCGTCTCGCGCCAGTCCCGGCGGGGCTCGCCGAGGTAGCCCTCGCCCCTGGCCAGACGCAGGGCCATGTCCGGCGTGCCGTAAAGCGGATCGCGCTCGGTCACATGGGGCAGGCTGGCGAAGTTGTAGGCCGGGGCGGGCTGGATCATCGCCCATTCCAGCGTGCCTGCACCCCAGGGATTGCGCGTGCCGCGCACCGCCGTGACCACATTCAGGATGACGTCGATCAGCACCATCGCGATGCCGATCGCCATCACGAAGCTGCCCACAGAGGAGATCAGGTTGACCGCGGTCCAGCCGTCCTCCGGCGCGTAGGTCGGGATGCGGCGGCGCTGGCCCAGAAGGCCGACCCAGTGCATCGCGAGGAAGGTCACGTGGAAGCCGACGAAGATCATGCCGAAGGCGAACTCTCCCAGCCGGAAGAAGCGTTTGCGCCCCGTGACATGCGGCATCCAGTAGTAAAGGCCCGCCAGCACCGGGAAGACGAAGCCGCCGAAAAGCACGTAGTGCAGATGCGCCGTGATGAAGGCGGTGTCATGCGCCTGCCAGTCGAAGGGCACGACGGCGACCATGACGCCGGTGAGCCCGCCGATCACGAAGGTGACGAAGAAGCCCAGCAGGTGCAGCATCGGCATCCTCAGCTCGGGCCGGCCGCGCCACATGGTGCCGATCCAGGCGAAGATCTGCACCCCCGTCGGCACCGCCACCAGCGTCGAGGCGGCCGAGAAGAAGGCGAGGCCCATGTGCGGGATGCCGGTGGTGAACATGTGGTGCACCCAGAGCCCGAAGGACAGGAACGCCAGGGCCACCGCCGCCGCCACGATCCAGCCGTAGCCGAGCAGCGTCGTGCGGCACATCACCGGCAGAACGGTCGAGATCACGCCCGCCGCCGGCAGGAAGATGATGTAGACCTCCGGATGCCCGAAGAGCCAGAAGAGGTGCTGCCACAGCAGGCTGTCGCCGCCGAGGTCGGCCTGGAAGAAGGGGAAGCCGAAGGCGCGCTCCACCTCCAGCAGGACGGAGCCGAGGATCAGAGGCGGAAAGCCCGTCAGGATCATCAACGCCGTGACCAGCGCGTACCAGGCGAAGATCGGCATCTTGTCCAGCGACATGCCGGGCGCGCGGTACTTCAGGATCGAGACGGTGATTTCGACCGCCGCGGCGATGGCCGAAATTTCCACGAAGGTGATGCCGATCAGCCAGAAGTCGGTGTTGATGCCGGGCGAGTAGAGCGGGCCGGTCAGCGGCGGATACATGAACCAGCCGCCGTCCGGCGCGATCCCCAGCAGCATCGAGACCAGCATCATCGTGCCGCCGAAGATGTAGCACCAGAAGCCGTAGGCGGTGAGGCGCGGGAAGGCGAGGTCGCGCGTCCCGAGGATCTTCGGCAGCAGGTAGACCACCAGCCCCTCGAAGGTGGGGATGGCGAAGAGGAACATCATGATGACGCCGTGCATGGTGAAGATCTGGTTGTAGATCTCCGGCCCCGCGAAGGCGGAATGCGGCGTGGCCAGCTGCGCGCGGATCAGCATCGCGAGGATGCCCGCGACGATGAAGAAGAAGAACGAGGCCATCAGGAACATCCGGCCAAGGTCGGTATGGTTCACGGTGGTGAACCAGCCCCGCAGCCCGGGGTCCGAGGCCCAGATCGTCGTCAGCCTGCGGTGACGCTGCAGTGCGTTCATTGCGGATCGTCTCCAAGGAAGGCCTGCCAGCCGGCCTCGTCATGGGCGGTGACGGTAAAGGTGAGGCCGGCGTAGCCGATGCCGCTGAACTCGGCGCTGACGCCGGCATAGTCGCCGGGGGCGTCGGCCTCGATCCGCAGGGTGTTCACGTAGCCGGGGATCGCGTCGAGCTTTCCGGCGAGGCGCGGCACCCAGAAGCTGTGGATGACATCGCCCGTGGTGATGTCGACGTCGACGGGGCGCCCGGCGGGGATATGCAGCACGCCCGAGGTGCTGCGGCCCGGCTGATCGGCGTAGCGGAAGGTCCAGCCGGACTGGCGCCCCTCGGCCTCAACCCTGATGGCGCCGTCCTCGGCGCGCGGAAGGAGGCGTTCGCCGACGGTCAGGCCATAGGCCAGCAGCGCCGCCAGAACTGCCATCGGGAAGGCCAGGCCCAGGCCGATGATCCAGACCTTGATGCCGCGCGCCTCGGGGGCATCCTTGCCGCGGCGCAGGAAGGGCAGGGCGAGCAGCACCATGACCAGCGCGAAGATCGCCGCCGCGCCGGCGAGCATCACCCACCAGAGCGTGGCGATGGTCCGCGCGGCCGGGCCAGCGGGATCGACGGTAGAAAGCGCTCCCTCGCAGCCGGCGGTTGCGGTAAGAAGCAGCAGGGCAGCCAGGCCCGGACGGAGGGCAGGACCATGACGATGGAGCAGACCGACCACGGCGATCACGAGCTTGTCGATCCGATCAGCGAAGAGCCGGGCTTCGACGAGACCGAATCGCGCATCGCCGTGCTGGGCCACCCGATCCACGCGATGAGCGTCGCCTTCCCCGTCGCGCTGACCTTCTGCGCGCTGGGCGCCGATGCCCTGTACTGGTGGAGCGGCGATGCCTTCTGGGCGCGCGCCGCGCTCTGGGCGGCGGGCACCGGGTTCCTCTTCGGGATGCTCGCGGGCTTTTCCGGCACGGCCGAACTCCTCCTCGTGCCGGGCATCCGCGCGCGGGCCCCGGCCTGGACGCATTTCGTCATCGCGGTCACTCTGCTGGCCTTGCTGGGCTGCAACTGGGGCCTGCGCCTCTACGGCTACGAAGAGGCGGTGCTGCCCTACGGCATCCTGCTCTCGGCGCTCTGCGTGGGCGTTGTGGGGTTCACGGGATGGCACGGGGGCAAGCTCGTCTTCGATTACCGACTGGGGACGGCGAAGGGCAACTGACCGCCGCGCGGCTCCAGCAGCCAATCGGGGAAGGTGATCCAGCCGAGGTCGGGCTTGGCCAGCACGAAGGCGAGGATCGAGACCATGGCGATCAGCGCCGCGGTGATCGGCAGCGCCGGATGCGGCGGTTTGTGCTCCTCGGGGATCTCGGCGACCTTGACCAGGATATGGCCGATCCAGGCGTGCACCACGACCAGCAGCGCGACGAAGGCCAGCTTGGCGAAGAGCCAGGGCTCGAAGACCTGCCGAAGGAAGATCAGCCATGTGCCGGCGATGACGGCGATGACCGCGGCGGGGGTGACGACGTTGGTATAGGTCACGTGGCTCGCGCGGCGGATCAGCCGGTAGTCGTCCGCCATGATCGACGGGCCGTGCCGCGCCAGCATCAAGGGCAGCACCAGCAGCCCGCCGCACCAGATCAGCAGCCCCGCGATATGGACGGCCTTGAAGATCGGAACGGTCGCAACGATCCAGTCGATCACGCTGCACCCCCCGCCAGCCGTGTCCAGCCGCGCCGCGCCAGCAGGATGGCCGCGGCGGCATAGGGAAGACCCGCCGGCACCCACATGATCAGCCCGCCCAGTTGCTGGTCCTGCAGCGGCGCCAGGCCCCAGGCCAGCGGCGCGACCGCATGGGCGGCGTAAAGCGGCGCGGGCGCGAAGGTCAGCAGGGCGCCCAGCATTCCCATCTGGGCAAAGCTCGCGACGACGATCACCAGCCGGTCCACGGGCGCGGCCCCCTCGGCCAGCACGGCGCGCCAGAACCAGACCGCGCTGCCCAACAGCGTCAGCTGCATCGCCCAGTAGACGGCGACGTTCGACAGCGCGAGGTCGTAGGCCGCCGGGTGATGCCAGGCCCAGAGAATCAGCGTCGAGACGGCGAAGGGCAGGGCGAGGGCGGGGGCGCCCCGTGCCGGCCACGCCAGCGCCAGCAGCGGCGCCGCCCCGGCGACCAGCAGCACGTGATGCACGACGCGGGCCGAGAACAGCGCCGAGGACAGCGCGCAGAGCGGCGAGACGAAGGCGAGGATCAGCACCGCCACCGCCACCAGCCCCGCCGGCCGGTGCCGGACGAGCACTGTCAGACCTGCCAGGGCCAGCAGCAGCACGGGGTCGAGGTTCCAGCTGGACCAGAGCGCTGCCGGGTCGGGCGGCGGCCCGCAGTAGATCCCGTCCATAGGTGCAGATGCCCCCTTCCAGCTTGGGTGCCGGATCCGCAGCGCGGGCCGGTGGCGACGGCTTTTGCCGAAATGACAATCGCCTCGGCCGCACTTTAGACGAGGCCCCGCTGCTGTCCACCCTCGCCGGTCCTGCGGCAGGCGAGGGCAAGGCGGCCCGTCCTGCCGCAGCAGACCGCTTGATTTCCCGCGCGGCGGTCAATACATCCGCCCGCGACGTAGATCCGGGCCGAAGGCCCCCCAACCTGCGAGGCGCGACGCCGATATGGCCAAGGCAAAATTCGAACGCAACAAACCGCACGTGAACATCGGGACCATCGGTCACGTCGATCACGGCAAGACCACCCTGACTGCCGCCATCACGAAGTACTTCGGCGACTTCCAGGCCTACGACCAGATCGATGCGGCCCCCGAGGAAAAGGCGCGCGGGATCACCATCTCGACCGCCCACGTCGAGTACGAGACCGGCAGCCGGCACTATGCCCACGTCGACTGCCCCGGCCACGCCGACTACGTGAAGAACATGATCACCGGTGCCGCCCAGATGGACGGCGCGATCCTGGTCGTGAACGCCGCCGACGGCCCGATGCCGCAGACGCGCGAGCACATCCTGCTCGGCCGTCAGGTCGGCATCCCCTACATGGTCGTCTACCTCAACAAGGTCGACCAGGTGGATGACGAGGAGCTGCTGGAGCTCGTCGAGATGGAAGTCCGCGAGCTGCTGAGCTCCTACGACTACCCGGGCGACGACATCCCGATCGTCAAGGGTTCGGCCCTGGCCGCCCTCGAGGGCCGCGACGAGGAGATCGGCGAGAAGTCGATCAAGGCGCTGATGGATGCCGTGGACGAGTACATCCCGACCCCGGCGCGTCCCGTCGACCAGCCCTTCCTGATGCCGATCGAGGACGTCTTCTCGATCTCCGGCCGCGGCACCGTCGTGACCGGCCGCGTCGAGCGCGGTGTCATCAACGTCGGCGACGAGATCGAGATCGTCGGCATCCGCGACACCAAGAAGACGACCTGCACGGGCGTCGAGATGTTCCGCAAGCTGCTGGACCGCGGTGAAGCCGGCGACAACATCGGCGCGCTGCTGCGCGGTGTCGACCGTGAGGGCGTCGAGCGCGGCCAGGTGCTGTGCAAGCCCGGCTCGGTCAAGCCGCACACCAAGTTCGAGGCCGAGGCCTACATCCTGACCAAGGAAGAAGGCGGCCGTCACACGCCGTTCTTCGCGAACTACCGCCCGCAGTTCTACTTCCGCACGACGGACGTGACCGGCACGGTGGTCCTGCCCGAGGGCACCGAGATGGTGATGCCCGGCGACAACCTGAAGTTCAACGTCGAGCTGATCGCCCCGATCGCGATGGAAGACGGCCTGCGCTTCGCCATCCGTGAAGGCGGCCGCACCGTCGGCGCCGGCGTCGTCGCCAAGATCATCGAGTGATGAACCGGTAGGGCGCGGCCAAGGCCGCGCTCTCCTGTCCATCTTGAAGGGCCGCCCGTTGGGGTGGCCCTTTTTCGTGTCCGGGCGGCGCTTGGCTGTGCCGGGCAGGGGGGCTAGATCAGGCCGATGACCGATTTCATCCATTTCGCCGTCAGGCTGAACGGGGCGGAGGGGCAGGGCCCCCTGCCGGCCGACAAGATCGCGGGGGCGCTGCAGGCCAGCGACTGCGCCTGGGTGCACCTGCAGGCGGACGACCCGCGCAGCGCCGACTGGATCGACGAGACGCTGCCCTACCTGCCCGAGGCCGTGCGCGACGCGCTGAGCGCCGGCGAGACCCGCCCGCGCATGGCCGCCTTCGCCGATGGTGTTCTGCTGAACCTGCGCGGCGTGAATCTCAATCCCGGGGCCGATCCCGAGGACATGATCAGCCTGCGTCTCTGGGTCGACCCGGCCCGCATCGTCACGCTCTCGCGCAGGCCGCTGCGCAGCGTCGAGGCGATGCGCGCGGACTGCGACGCCGGCACCGGCCCCCAGACGGCGGGCCGTTTCCTGGCACTGCTGGTCGAGGGGCTGACGGACCGGATCGGCGCCGAGGTTCTGACGATGGACGACGAGGGCGACACGATGGAGGACCGCCTGCTGCGCGAGCAGGCGCGCGACCTCGGGCCGCGGATCACCGATGCCCGCGCCGCCGTCGTGGATTTTCGCCGCTTTCTCGTGCCGCAGCGGGATGCGGTGGCGCGGCTTACCACGCTGCCGGGGCCGCTGTTGTCGGAGGACGACCGGCTCGAACTGCAGGAAGCCGAGGACAACCTGCGCCGCCACGTGGAGCTGATCGAGAGCCTGCGGGAGCGTCTGGTGGTGCTCAAGGACGAGAACGAAAGCCTGTCGGATGCCCGGCTGAACCGGAACCTCTACATCCTCTCGGTGCTTTCGGCGGTCTTCCTGCCGCTGGGCTTTTTGACGGGGCTGATGGGCATCAATATCGGCGGCATGCCCGGCACCGACTGGCCCCATGCCTTCTGGGTCTTCACCCTCGGCCTCGGCGTGCTCTCGGGCCTTCTCGTCGGGCTGTTGCTGGCGACGGGCGTCATTCACGTCCACCGCAAAACAAAACGGCGCCCCCGCTAAGGGGCGCCGCTTCGGGCCGTACGAGAGGTCTGGATCAGACCGCGTCGGCGTTGACGTGGCCGCGGGCGATCGCGGTCATGTGGCGATCACCTTCGTAGGTCTGGTCGAGGCACTGCTGCAGCACATCCGCATCGCCGTCGAGGTCGAGACGGTTGGCAAAGGCGCGCAGGCAGCCGTAGGCCGCGATCGCGTAATGGCACATGCGCTGGTACTGCGTGATGATCATCGCATCGCGCGCGTCGTCATCGCCGAAGTCCGATTCGATACCATGGGCGTAGGCCTCTTTCACAAGACCCTCCATTCCCTTGCACTTCTCGCCGTTGGGATCGACGCCGTGGTCGCTGCAGAGGCTGGCGATCTTGTCCATGCCCTGCGAGATCCCGTTCGAGCCGGCGATCAGCGCCTCGGACAGATCCTTGTCCTTGGCGGCGCGGCCGAGGTCGGTGGTGGCCTGCAGAGACTGGCTCAGCGCGCTGTAGCAGTCCTGCATCTGATCGAGATAGACGTCTTTGAGGCTATTGAGGGCCATGATGCGCCTCCTTTTCGAATTGAATGTCAGTGCAGGAACGCGGCGGAGCGGGCGCTGTTCCGCCGTGCCTCGCCTGACGCGGCGCTCTGCCCCGGCGGCGCCCCATTTGGGCGCAGGAGTGCTTGATCCCGCCGGCGATTGGCCTTAAGCGGTGCCTCGGCCTAGGGGTATAGCTCAGTTGGTAGAGCATCGGTCTCCAAAACCGAGGGTCGTGGGTTCGAGTCCCCCTGCCCCTGCCAGGCCACTCACCTGAATACGGCCGCACGATGCGGGCGTCACGGACGCCGGTGATGCTGTCCCAGAAAGCCCGCTACGCGCTTCATGCCACGATCCACCTCGCCCGCAAGGGCGGGCCGGCGACCGTTGCCGAGATCGCCGAGGCCGAGGCGATCCCCCGCAAGTTCCTTGAACAGATCCTGGCGCAGCTGAAGGTACAGGGCCTGCTGACGGCGCGGCGCGGCCCCTCGGGCGGCTATGCCCTGGCGCGCGCGGCGGCGCGCATCTCCTTTGCCGACGTGCTGCGGGCGGTCGAGGGGCCTCTGGCGCTCGCGCCCTGCGCCAGCCAGACCGCGCCGGGGCGCTGCGCCGATTGCGAGTCGCTCGAGACCTGCGCCATCCGCCCGATCCTCGAGGCCGTCCGCAGCACCACCGCGCTGCTTCTGGAAGGCATGTCGCTGGGCGAGGCAGCGGGCCAGCCCCGAACCTCTTTCGCTCGTTAAACAGGCGATTGCCCGTGGCGCAGGCGTCCCGGTCGCGCCAGTAGCTGGTCCACGCGATTTCTCTAACCTGTATTTCCTACCGGGTTTATAGGTAATAGCGCGGCCGCCTCGCGCCGTGCTTCTCGGAGGCTGTCATGCCTGACGGTTTTCTGCTTTTCATCCTTGTCGGCTTTCTCGCGCAGATCGTCGACGGCGCCCTCGGCATGGCCTACGGCGTCGTGTCCTCCTCGGTCCTGCTGTCCTTTGGCGTGCCGCCGGCCGTCGCCTCTGCCAGCACCCATGCGGCTGAGGTCTTCACCACCGGCGCCTCTGCCGGCAGCCATATCTGGAACCGGAACGTCAACTGGCGGCTGCTGCTTCAGCTGATGCCCATCGGCGTGATTTGCGGCGTGGCCGGGACCTACGTTCTGACCAGCTTCGACGGCAGTGTGCTGCGGCCCTGGATCACCGCCTATCTCGGCATCATGGGTCTTTATATCCTGTGGCGGGCCTGGCGCCCCCTCCGGCGCAGGGTCGAACCCCGCGCGCCCCTCGTCGCGGTGCTGGGCGGGGCGGGCGGCTTCGTCGACGCCGTGGGCGGCGGCGGTTGGGGGCCGGTGGTGACGACCGGGCTGATCGGCGCGGGCGGCGCCCCGCGCGAGGTGATCGGCACGGTCAACACGGCCGAGTTCGTGCTCACGGTCGCCGTGTCGATCACCTTCCTGCTGGCGATCGTGACCGGACACTGGGACGGCACCGGCCTGGACCGTCACGCCTGGGCGGTGGCGGGGCTGATCCTTGGCGGGCTGGCCGCCGCGCCCCTTGCCGGCGTGGTGGTCCGGGTGATCCAGCCACGCGCCCTCATGGTCCTCGTCGGGGTGCTGATCTGCACGCTGGCCGTCTACCAGGCGACGCAACTGGTCTGAGGCCTTGAACAGCGGCCTCGCCCGCCGTATGTGCGGGCGACCCGCGACATCGCCACGAGGGGCTTCATGGCCAATCCCGTCCAGTTCATCCAGCAGACCCGAGCCGAGATCGCCAAGGTCGTCTGGCCGACCCGGCGCGAGGTGGTGCTGACCACGATCATGGTCTTTCTGCTGGCGACGATCGCCGCGATCTTCTTCTCGCTGGTGGATCTTGGCATCCGCACCGGGCTGACCGCGGTTCTCGAGACCTTCGGAAGCTGACCGGGCCTGCGCCTTGCGCTGCCCGGGGGCCTTGCGCCCGCGGCGCTGGCGCTATAGGAGGCAGCGATCTACCCAGGCAATGCAGGCGGCGGCCCGAATCGGTGCGCCGCTTCGCTTTTCCCGGAAGGCGCGGTTCCCGCGCGAATGGAATGACAGGCCCCCACCGGGTCTACTGCTGACGAAGGTTAACGACACCATGGCTGCACGCTGGTACTCGGTCTCGGTCCTCTCGAACTTCGAGAAGAAGATCGCCGAGCAGATCCGCGCCAAGGTTGGCGAGCAGGGGCTCGAGGATCAGATCGACGAGGTTCTGGTCCCGACCGAAGAGGTCATTGAGGTCCGTCGCGGCAAGAAGGTGACGACCGAGCGGCGCTTCATGCCCGGCTACGTGCTGGTGCACATGGAGATGTCGGACGAGGGCTATCACCTGATCACCTCGATCAACCGCGTCACCGGGTTCCTCGGCCCGCAGGGCCGCCCGATGCCGATGCGCGACGCCGAGGTGAAGTCGATCCTCGGCCGCGTCGAGGAAGGTCAGGAAACGCCGAAGGTCCTGATCCACTTCGACATCGGCGAGCGGGTCAAGGTCAACGACGGGCCGTTCGAGGATTTCGACGGCATGGTCGAGGAAGTCGACGAGGACAACCAGCGCCTCAAGGTGACGGTCTCGATCTTCGGCCGGGCGACCCCGGTCGAGCTGGAATTCACCCAGGTCTCCAAGCAGGCCTGAGGTGCGGCCCGGCCCGGTTCTCCGGGGCGGGTTCGTGGGAGGCAGGGTGGCCGCGGCCGCCACGCCGGACCACGCGACGAAGGGCCGGGGCGGCGCGCCGCTTCCGGTGTTGGCGTAAGGCGGGGCAGGTCCCCGCAAGACAGGAGACGGCGACATGGCAAAGAAGGTCATGGGCACGCTGAAACTGCAGATCAAGGCCGGCGCGGCGAACCCCTCGCCGCCGGTCGGTCCTGCACTGGGTCAGCGCGGCATCAACATCATGGAATTCTGCAAGGCGTTCAACGCCCGCACGCAGGAGATGGAGCAGGGCGCCCCTTGCCCCACCGTGATCACCTACTATCAGGACAAGTCCTTCACGATGGAAATCAAGACGCCGCCGGCGTCGTTCTATCTGAAGAAGGCCGCTGGCCTGAAGCCGCAGGGCAAGCGTAACCGCCCCCGCGGTTCGGAAGCCCCGGGCAAGTCGACCGCCGGCACGGTGACGCTGGCGCAGGTGCGCGAGATCGCCGAGTCGAAGATGAAGGATCTGAACGCGACCTCCGTCGAGGGCGCGATGCAGACCGTGATCGGATCGGCCCGCTCGATCGGTATCGAGGTGAAAGGGTAAATCATGGCCAAGCTCGGAAAGCGTACGCGCGCTCAGCGCGAAGCCGTGGCCGGCAAGGACAATCTCGACCTGTCCGAAGCCGTTGCCCTGATCAAGTCCAACGCCAAGGCCAAGTTCGACGAGACCATCGAGGTCGCGCTGAACCTGGGCGTCGATCCGCGCCACGCCGACCAGATGGTCCGCGGCTCGGTCACGCTGCCCAACGGCACCGGCAAGACGACCCGCGTGGCCGTCTTCGCTCGTGGCGAGAAGGCCGATGAGGCGAAGGCCGCCGGGGCCGACATCGTCGGCGCCGAGGACCTGATGGAAACCATCCAGGGCGGCACGATCGACTTCGATCGCTGCATCGCGACCCCCGACATGATGTCGGTCGTCGGCCGGCTGGGTAAAATCCTCGGCCCGCGCAACCTGATGCCGAACCCGCGTGTCGGCACGGTGACGATGGACGTCGCGCAGGCTGTCAAGGACGCCAAGGGCGGCCAGGTGCAGTTCCGCGTCGAGAAAGCCGGCGTGATCCACGCCGGTGTCGGCAAGGCCTCCTTCGATGCCGCCAAGCTCGAAGAGAACATCCGTGCCTTCGTCGAGGCGGTGAGCCGCGCGAAGCCCACGGGCGCCAAGGGGACCTACATGAAGAAGGTCTCCGTCAGCTCGACCATGGGCCCGGGCGTCAGCGTCGACGTGGCCTCTGCCGCCGGCAACGCCGCGGCCTGATGAATTCGGGGCGGGCCCCATGGCCCGCCCCACGAAATTCGCTCCGGTTCGCCGGGGCGAGTGGCGGGGAAACCCGTCCTGTCCGAGACGGAGGGCAGGGGCCCAGGCCCCGCAAGTCCTTCCTGAGATGGGGAACGAGACGGATTCCGTTCGATCGGTGCAAGCCGGTCCTTCGGGCGATCTGACCCTCGGGACCCTGATACGGACCCGAACGGCCCCTTCGGGGGCCATATGTGAGCCGGGGGAAACCCCAAACTTGGAGTAAACCGTGGATAGAGCCCAGAAAGAGAAAGTGGTCGATGAACTCGGCCAGATCTTCGAAAGCTCTGGCGTCGTGGTGGTTGCCCACTACGAAGGCATGACGGTCGCCGAAATGCAGGATCTGCGCGCGCAAATGCGTGAAGCAGGCGGATCCGTGCGCGTTGCCAAGAACAAGCTCGCCAAGATCGCCCTCGAGGGAAAGCCTTGCGCCAGCATCGCCAACTACCTCACGGGCATGACCGTGTTGTCCTATTCGGAAGACCCCGTCGCTGCGGCGAAGGTGGTCGACGACTACGCCAAGAAGAACGAGAAGCTCGTTGTTCTTGGCGGTGCGATGGGCGACTCGGCTCTGGATCCGGCCGGTGTGAAAGCCGTGGCCGCCATGCCGTCGCGCGAGGAGCTTATCGCTTCCATCGTCGGCTGCATCGGTGCGCCCGCGTCGAACATCGCCGGGGCCATTGGCGCGCCTGCTTCGAACATCGCGAGCATTCTCTCCACCATCGAAGAGAAGGCTGCGTAAGGCACCTGACCGCTTCCGGGGCTTGAAAGCCCCGGCGTGAGAATACACATCAACGAACGGAAACATGAAAATGGCCGATCTCAAAGCACTCGCCGAACAAATCGTTGGCCTGACCCTCCTCGAGGCGCAGGAACTGAAGACCATCCTCAAGGATGAGTACGGCATCGAGCCCGCCGCCGGCGGCGCCGTCATGATGGCCGGCCCGGCCGGTGGCGACGCCGAGGCTGCCGAAGAGCAGACCGAGTTCGACGTCGTCCTGAAGGACGCCGGCGCTCAGAAGATCAACGTGATCAAAGAAGTCCGCGGCATCACCGGCTTGGGCCTCAAAGAAGCCAAGGAGCTGGTCGAGGCCGGCGGCAAGGTCAAGGAAGGCGCGTCCAAGGACGAAGCCGAAGAAATCAAGACCAAGCTCGAAGCCGCTGGCGCCAAGGTCGAACTGGCCTAAGGCTCTTGCCTTCCGCCTTCGCGCGGAGCTTGCATGACAGGGTCGGGTCCGCGTATCAGCGGGCCCGACCGAACCCGTCTTGGAAGGGGGCATTGCGATGCCCCCGTCTCGGGCAGGTTTTCCGGTCGGGTGCCTCTCGGTGGGACGAGGGGCAAGAATGGACTGGACTTCCCCGTTCGCCAAGGCGGCGCGCCGTACCCCGACGGCCCGCTGCCTGCGACAGACCGGAAAGGTGAACATCCACATGGCTCAATCGTTCCGCGGCCACAAACGCCTGCGCAAGTACTACGGCAAGATCCGTGAAGTGCTTGAGATGCCGAACCTCATCGAGGTTCAGAAAGCCTCCTACGATCTCTTCCTGCGCTCGGGCGACGGCGAGCAGCCGACCGACGGCGAGGGCCTGAAGGGGACGTTCCAGTCGGTCTTCCCGATCAAGGACTTCAACGAGAACGCGACCCTCGAGTTCGTCCGCTACGAGCTCGAGCGGCCGAAGTACGACGTCGAAGAGTGCATGCAGCGCGACATGACCTACAGCGCCCCGCTGAAGGTCACCCTGCGCCTGATCGTCTTCGATACCGACGAGGATACCGGCGCGCGCTCGGTCAAGGACATCAAGGAGCAGGACGTCTTCATGGGCGACATGCCCCTGATGACGCCGAACGGCACCTTCATCGTCAACGGCACCGAGCGGGTCATCGTCTCCCAGATGCACCGCAGCCCCGGCGTGTTCTTCGACCACGACAAGGGCAAGACGCACAGCTCGGGCAAGCTGCTGTTCGCCTGCCGGATCATTCCCTACCGCGGCTCCTGGCTGGACTTCGAGTTCGACGCCAAGGACCTCGTCTTCGCGCGCATCGACCGCCGCCGGAAGCTGCCGGTGACGAACCTGCTCTATGCGCTGGGTCTCGATCAGGAAGGCATCATGAATGCCTACTACGACACGGTCGACTACAGCTACGAGAAGGCCGACAACGGCTGGAAGACCCGGTTCTTCCCCGAGCGCGTGCGCGGCACCCGGCCGCAGCATGACCTGATCGACGCCGACACCGGCGAAGTCATCGCTAAGGCCGGCGAGAAGGTCACCCCGCGCGCGGTCAAGAAGATGATCGACGAGGGCAAGATCACCCACCTGATGGTGCCCTTCGAGCAGATCGCCGGCAAGTTCGTCGCCCGCGACATCATCAACGAGGACACCGGCGCGATCTACGTCGAGGCCGGTGACGAGCTGACGATCGAGCGGAACAAGGAAGGCGAGATCACCGGCGGCACCGTCGTCGAGCTGATGGATGCCGGCGTGACCGAGATCCCGGTCCTCGACATCGACAACATCAACGTCGGTCCCTACATCCGCAACACCGTGATCGCCGACAACAAGGCGTGGAACCGCGAGTCCGCGCTGATGGAGATCTACAAGGTGATGCGGCCGGGCGAGCCGCCGACCGTCGATGCCGCCAGCAACCTCTTCGACAGCCTGTTCTTCGACGCCGAGCGCTACGACCTGTCGGCCGTGGGCCGGGTCAAGATGAACATGCGTCTCGACCTCGACGCCGAGGACACGCAGCGCACGCTGCGCAAGGAAGACATCATCTCCTGCATCAAGGCTCTGGTCGAGCTGCGTGATGGCAAGGGCGAGATCGACGACATCGACCACCTCGGCAACCGCCGGGTCCGGTCCGTCGGCGAGCTGATGGAAAACCAGTACCGCGTCGGCCTGCTGCGGATGGAGCGCGCCATCAAGGAGCGCATGTCCTCGGTCGAGATCGACACGGTCATGCCGCAGGACCTGATCAACGCGAAGCCCGCGGCGGCGGCGGTGCGTGAATTCTTCGGCTCCTCGCAGCTGTCGCAGTTCATGGACCAGACCAACCCGCTGTCCGAGGTGACGCACAAGCGTCGTCTCTCGGCGCTTGGCCCGGGCGGTCTGACGCGCGAGCGCGCCGGCTTCGAGGTGCGCGACGTGCACCCGACGCACTACGGCCGCATGTGCCCGATCGAAACGCCGGAAGGCCCGAACATCGGCCTGATCAACAGCCTCGCGACCTTCGCGCGGGTGAACAAGTACGGCTTCATCGAGACCCCCTACCGCGTCGTGACGGACGGGCAGGTGACCGATGAAGTCCACTACATGTCCGCCACCGAAGAGATGCGGCACACGGTCGCCCAGGCGAACGCGACGCTGGACGAGAACGGCAAGTTCACCAACGAGATGGTGAACACCCGGCAGAAGGGCGACTACACGCTCGCCCCGATCGAAAGCGTCGATCTGATCGACGTCTCGCCCAAGCAGCTGGTCTCCGTGGCCGCGGCGCTGATCCCGTTCCTCGAGAACGACGACGCCAACCGCGCCCTCATGGGCTCGAACATGCAGCGTCAGGCCGTGCCGCTTCTTCAGGCCGAGGCGCCGCTCGTCGGCACCGGCATGGAAGCGAAGGTCGCCGAGGATTCCGGCGCCTCCGTCATGGCGCGCCGCGCCGGCATCATCGACCAGATCGATGCCGAGCGGATCGTCGTGCGTGCCACCGAGGATCTCGAGGTCGGTGATCCCGGCGTCGACATCTACCGGATGCGCAAGTTCCAGCGGTCGAACCAGAACACCTGCATCAACCAGCGTCCGCTGGTGAAGGTGGGCGATACGGTCGTGAAGAACGAGGTGATCGCCGACGGCCCCTCCACCGACATGGGGGAACTGGCGCTCGGCAAGAACGTCATCGTCGCCTTCATGCCGTGGAACGGCTACAACTACGAGGACTCCATCCTCATCTCCGAGCGGATCGTGAAGGACGACGTCTACACCTCGATCCACATCGAGGAGTTCGAGGTCGCGGCCCGTGACACCAAGCTCGGACCGGAGGAGATCACGCGCGATATCCCGAACGTCGGCGAGGAAGCCCTGCGCAACCTCGACGAGGCCGGCATCGTCTACATCGGCGCCGAGGTCGGGCCGGGCGATATCCTCGTGGGCAAGATCACCCCCAAGGGCGAAAGCCCGATGACGCCGGAAGAAAAGCTTCTGCGCGCCATCTTCGGTGAAAAGGCCTCGGACGTGCGCGATACCTCGCTGCGGCTTCCGCCGGGCGACGCGGGCACCATCGTCGAAGTGCGGGTCTTCAACCGGCACGGCGTCGAGAAGGACGAGCGCGCCCTGCAGATCGAGCGCGACGAGGTCGAGCGCCTCGCCCGCGACCGTGACGACGAGCTCGCGATCCTGGACCGCAACATCTATGCGCGCCTCAAGGACCTGATCCTGGGCAAGCAGGCGGTGAAGGGCCCGCGCGGCGTCAAGGCGAACAGCCAGATCACGGAAGAGGTCCTCGAAAGCCTCAGCCGCGGTCAGTGGTGGCAGCTCGCCCTCGCGGACGAGGACGACGCCAAGATCATGGAGGCCCTGAACGAGCAGTACGAGATCCAGAAGCGGACTCTCGATGCGCGCTTCGAGGACAAGGTCGAGAAGGTCCGTCGTGGCGACGACCTGCCGCCGGGCGTCATGAAGATGGTCAAGGTCTTCGTCGCGGTGAAGCGCAAGCTGCAGCCGGGCGACAAGATGGCCGGCCGTCACGGCAACAAGGGTGTCGTGTCCCGCGTCGTGCCGCAGGAGGACATGCCGTTCCTCGCTGACGGAACGCCCGTGGACTTCTGTCTGAACCCGCTGGGTGTGCCGTCGCGCATGAACGTCGGGCAGATCCTCGAGACCCACATGGGTTGGGCCAGCCGCGGTCTGGGCATCCAGATCGATCAGGCGCTGCAGGACTACAAGCGGTCCGGCGACCTGACCCCGGTGCGCGAGGCGATGCGCATCGCCTACGGCGAAGAGGCCTACGAGGAGGGCATCGGCGAGATGGACGAGGGGCGTCTTCTGGACGCCGCCGAGGCCGTCACCCGCGGTGTTCCGATCGCGACGCCGGTCTTCGACGGCGCCAAGGAGCCCGACGTCAACGAGATGCTGCGCAAGGCAGGCTTCGACGAGAGCGGCCAGTCCGACCTCTTCGACGGGCGCACCGGCGAGAAGTTCAGCCGGCAGGTGACCGTGGGCATGAAGTACCTGCTCAAGCTGCACCATCTCGTGGACGACAAGATCCACGCGCGCTCGACCGGGCCCTACAGCCTCGTCACCCAGCAGCCGCTGGGCGGTAAGGCGCAGTTCGGTGGCCAGCGCTTCGGCGAGATGGAGGTCTGGGCCCTCGAGGCTTACGGCGCCGCCTACACGCTGCAGGAAATGCTGACCGTGAAGTCGGACGACGTGGCCGGACGGACCAAGGTCTACGAGAGCATCGTCAAGGGCGAGGACAACTACGAAGCCGGTGTGCCGGAATCGTTCAACGTCCTCGTCAAGGAAGTGCGCGGCCTCGGCCTCAACATGGAACTCCTGGATTCGGAGGCGGAGGAATAACGACTCACGCCGTCGTCGGGTGCGCGGACCCCGCGCACCCGCCCTTCGCATCCCGATCGAATTCAAAGGATTCACGATGAACCAGGAACTGACGAACAACCCGTTCAATCCGCTGACCCCGACGAAGGCCTTCGACGAGATCAAGGTCTCTCTGGCGTCGCCGGAGCGGATCCTCAGCTGGTCCTACGGCGAGATCAAGAAGCCGGAAACCATCAACTACCGCACGTTCAAGCCCGAGCGTGACGGCCTGTTCTGTGCGCGCATCTTCGGCCCGATCAAGGACTACGAGTGCCTCTGCGGCAAGTACAAGCGCATGAAGTATCGCGGCGTCGTCTGCGAGAAGTGCGGCGTCGAGGTCACCCTGCAAAAGGTGCGCCGCGAGCGGATGGGCCATATCGAGCTTGCCGCCCCCGTCGCCCACATCTGGTTCCTCAAGTCGCTTCCCAGCCGGATCGGCCTCATGCTCGACATGACGCTGCGCGATCTGGAGCGGATCCTGTACTTCGAGAACTACGTGGTGATCGAGCCGGGCCTGACCGACCTGACCTACGGCCAGCTGATGACCGAAGAGCAGTACATGGACGCGCAGGACCAGTACGGCTCCGACGCGTTCCAGGCGAACATCGGTGCCGAGGCCATCCGCGAAATGCTGGCCGCCATCGACCTCGAGGGCGAGGCCGACCAGCTGCGCGCCGACCTCAAGGAGGCCACCGGCGAGCTGAAGCCCAAGAAGATCATCAAGCGTCTGAAGATCGTCGAAAGCTTCCTCGAGTCCGGCAACCGTCCCGAGTGGATGATCATGACCGTGATTCCGGTCATCCCGCCCGAGCTGCGCCCGCTGGTGCCGCTGGACGGTGGCCGCTTCGCGACCTCTGACCTGAACGACCTCTATCGCCGGGTGATCAACCGGAACAACCGCCTCAAGCGGCTGATCGAGCTGCGCGCGCCCGACATCATCGTCCGCAACGAAAAGCGGATGCTGCAGGAATCGGTCGACGCGCTGTTCGACAACGGTCGCCGCGGCCGAGTCATCACGGGCGCCAACAAGCGTCCGCTGAAGTCGCTGTCCGACATGCTCAAGGGCAAGCAGGGCCGCTTCCGCCAGAACCTTCTCGGCAAGCGGGTCGACTTCTCGGGCCGTTCGGTCATCGTGACCGGCCCCGAGCTGAAGCTGCACCAGTGCGGCTTGCCCAAGAAGATGGCGCTCGAGCTGTTCAAGCCCTTCATCTACTCGCGTCTCGAGGCGAAGGGTCTGTCGAGCACCGTCAAGCAGGCCAAGAAGCTGGTCGAGAAGGAGCGTCCGGAAGTCTGGGACATCCTCGACGAGGTGATCCGCGAGCATCCCGTGATGCTCAACCGCGCCCCGACGCTGCACCGCCTCGGCATCCAGGCCTTCGAGCCGCAGCTGATCGAGGGCAAGGCCATCCAGCTTCACCCGCTGGTCTGCTCGGCCTTCAACGCCGACTTCGACGGCGACCAGATGGCCGTTCACGTGCCCCTCTCGCTGGAAGCCCAGCTCGAGGCGCGCGTCCTGATGATGTCCACGAACAACGTGCTGTCGCCCGCCAACGGCGCGCCGATCATCGTGCCGTCGCAGGACATGATCCTTGGCCTCTACTACACGACCATCATGCGTGAAGGCATGCTGGGCGAGGGGAATGCCTACGGCTCCGTCGAAGAGGTCGAGCAGGCGCTGACCGCCGGCGCGCTGCACATGCACGCCCGGATCACGGCGCGCATCAAGCAGATCGACAGCGAGGGCAACGAGGTCGTCGAGCGGGTCGAGACGACGCCGGGCCGCCTGCGGCTGGGCGCGCTCCTGCCGCTGAACGCCAAGGCTCCCTTCGAGCTGGTGAACCGCCTTCTGCGTAAGAAGGAGGTGCAGCAGGTCATCGACACCGTCTACCGCTACTGCGGCCAGAAAGAGTCGGTCATCTTCTGCGACCAGATCATGACCATGGGCTTCCGCGAAGCCTTCAAGGCCGGCATCAGCTTCGGCAAGGATGACATGGTCATCCCCGAGACGAAGTGGACGCTGGTCGAAGAGACCCGCGACCAGGTCAAGGACTTCGAGCAGCAGTACATGGACGGCCTGATCACTCAGGGCGAAAAGTACAACAAGGTCGTCGACGCCTGGTCCAAGGCGAACGACCGCGTCACCGATGCGATGATGTCCACGATCTCGGCCACCCAGCACGACGAGGACGGGTCCGAGCAGGAGCCGAACAGCGTCTACATGATGGCGCACTCCGGTGCGCGTGGCTCTGTCACCCAGATGAAGCAGCTGGGCGGGATGCGCGGCCTGATGGCCAAGCCCTCGGGCGAGATCATCGAGACGCCGATCATCTCGAACTTCAAGGAAGGTCTGACCGTGCTGGAGTACTTCAACTCCACCCACGGTGCCCGGAAGGGTCTGTCGGATACCGCCCTGAAGACCGCCAACTCGGGCTACCTGACCCGTCGTCTCGTCGACGTGGCGCAGGACTGCATCGTGCGCGAGCATGACTGCGGCACCGACAAGGCGATCACCACCTCGAACGCCATCAACGACGGCGAAGTGGTGGCGACGCTGGGCGAGCGCGTGCTGGGCCGTGTCGCGGCCGAGGACGTGATGATGCCGGGCACCGACGAGGTCATCGTCGCCCATGGCGAGCTGATCGACGAGCGGCGTGCCGACATCATCGAGAATGCGAACCTGCAGTCGGTCCGCATCCGTTCCCCCCTGACCTGTGAGGCCGAGGACGGCGTCTGCGCCATGTGCTACGGGCGCGACCTTGCCCGCGGCACCATGGTCAACCAGGGCGAGGCTGTCGGCATCATCGCCGCGCAGTCGATCGGCGAGCCGGGCACCCAGCTGACGATGCGGACCTTCCACATCGGCGGCGTTGCGCAGGGTGGCCAGCAGTCCTTCCTCGAGGCCGGTCAGGCCGGCAAGATCCTGTTCAAGAACCCGCAGCTTCTCGAGAACGCGGCGGGCGAGCAGATCGTCATGGGCCGGAACATGCAGGTCGTCATCATCAACGACGAGGGCGAGGAGCGGGCCACCCACAAGGTCGGCTACGGCACCAAGATCCACGTCCGCGAGGATCAGGACGTGCAGCGCGGCGACAAGCTGTTCGAATGGGATCCCTATACCCTGCCGATCATCGCCGAGCGGGACGGCAAGGCGCGCTTCGTCGACCTGGTGAACGGCATCGCCGTGCGCGAGGAGACGGACGATGCGACGGGCATGACCCAGCGCATCGTGACGGACTGGCGTTCGGTGCCCAAGGGCAACGAGCTCAAGCCCGAGATCCTGATCCTCGGCGAGGATGGCGAGCCGGTCCGCAACGAAGCGGGCAACCCGGTCAGCTACCAGATGTCGGTGGATGCGATCCTCTCGGTCGAGGATGGCCAGGACGTCGCCGCCGGCGACGTGGTGGCGCGTATTCCGCGGGAAGGCGCGAAGACGAAGGACATCACCGGTGGTCTGCCGCGTGTGGCCGAACTCTTCGAAGCCCGCCGTCCCAAGGACCACGCGATCATCGCCGAGATCGACGGCTACGTGCGCTTCGGCAAGGACTACAAGAACAAGCGCCGCATCGCGATCGAGCCCTCGGAAGAGGGGCGCGACAAGGTCGAGTACATGGTCCCCAAGGGCAAGCATATCCCGGTGCAGGAAGGCGACTTCGTGCAGAAGGGCGATTACATCATGGACGGCAATCCTGCGCCGCATGATATTCTCGCCATCATGGGTGTCGAAGCTCTGGCCGATTACATGGTCGCCGAGGTTCAGGACGTCTACCGACTGCAGGGCGTGAAGATCAACGACAAGCACATCGAGGTGATCGTTCGCCAGATGCTGCAGAAGATCGAGATCCTCGACAGCGGCGAGACGACCCTTCTCAAGGGCGAGCATGTCGACAAGGCCGAGTTCGACGAGGCCAACGCCAAGGCCGAAGCGAAGAAAGGCCGCATCGCGAGCGGCATGCCGGTCCTTCTGGGCATCACCAAGGCCTCGCTGCAGACCCGCAGCTTCATCTCGGCCGCCTCCTTCCAGGAGACGACCCGGGTGCTGACCGAGGCTTCGGTGCAGGGCAAGCGCGACAAGCTTGTCGGCCTGAAGGAGAACGTGATCGTCGGTCGCCTGATCCCCGCCGGCACCGGCGGTGCGACCAGCCGGGCGCGCAAGATCGCGGCCGATCGCGACAACGTCGTGATCGAGGCCAAGCGCGAGCAGGCCGAGCAGGCCGCGGCCCTGGCCGCCCCGCAGGAGAGCTTCGACTCTCAGGCGGGCGATCAGGAGGGTTACGACTCGATGATCGTCGAGACCCCGGAAAGCCGCGACTGACCGCGTCAGCGGCATGATGACGGGCCCCGCCGGGCGATCGGCGGGGCCCTTTTTCTTTGGGAAGGAGGACCGGGGATGAGCGATGAGAAAGCCCTGAAGGCACGGGTCTTTGGGCGGGTGCAGGGCGTCTCGTTCCGCGCCTGGACGCGCGAGACGGCCAGCGCGCTCGGCCTGGCCGGCTGGGTCCGCAACGAGAGCGACGGCAGCGTGCTGGCGCTGCTGCGCGGCCCGGTGCCGCAGGTCGAGTCCATGCTGGCCCGCCTGCACGAAGGGCCCGAGGCGGCCCAGGTCGATTCCGTCGACACCTACGAGGTCGATCTGGACCGCACCGCCCCCATGGGCTTCGAGATCCTGCGCTAGCGCCCTCAGCCGGCGGAGGCGGCCATGTGGTGCCGCCAGCGGGCGTCCCCGGTCGGATCCTCCCCTTGGCTGCGGCACAGCCGCGCCGCGTAATCGGCGCAGCACAGGTGATGAAGCCTGGCGACATGCGGCAGGGCCATGGCCTCGGCGCGCATCGCGTCGAAGCGCGCGGCATGGCGCAGGGCGCTGTCGTCGAGGCAGTCCACCCTGTCGCGGATGCGGAAGTAGCGCGTCCCGTAGCGGTCCTTCATTCCCGTCGCGCTCAGCGTGCCGCGCTTGAGCGCGTAGCTCTCCTCCCAGCGCAGGGCGTAGTGGTTCATCTGCGCCAGCCGGTGCGTGATGCGCCCCGGCGCTGTCTGCCGCACCGGGCGGTCCTGTGCGGCGAACCCCTCCAGCGCGCGCCCCTCGCAATCGACCCAGAGCGGCGGCGGGCCGGCGCGGCCATGCGGTGCATGATCGTCCCAGCGCGGGAAGGAGAGCGGATCGCGGACCAGCGACTTGAACGAGACATTGGGCGCGAAACCCGGCGGGCCGCAGCGCAGGAAGCTGCGGTGCATCGGCCGGTCCTGCCAGCGCCGCTGGCCGTCGGTGCCGAAGACCCGCCAGTGCAGCGCCATCCCGTCGAAGCCGCCGCCGCTGCGGGCGAGGAACCCAGCGATATCCTCGGCCTCGTGCAGCACCAGAAGCTCGTCGGCATCGCAGGTCAGCAGCCAGTCGGCGCGCGCCACCGCGGGATGCGCCCGCGCGGCGCGCATCGCGGTGACCTTGGCGCCGCGGTGGGGCAGGGGGCTGTGCTCCAGCCACTCCAGCCAGCCGGCCTTGGCGAAAGCCTCGAGCAGCTGGGGCGAATGGTCGGTGCAGTCGTTCACCGCGATCAGGATCTCGAAGCCGAGCATCCGGTACCAGCACACCCATTCGAGCACGAAGGCGCCCTCGTCGCGCATCGCGGCAAAGACGAGGTGGCGCTGCGCCGCATCTCTCACCATGCGTCAGCCTAGGCCCACGGGGCCTCTGGCGTCCATCCCCGGCGGCTGCTAGGCGCGGGCCATGGCTGGCCTGAACGACAATACGCGCGGCGCGCTTCTGATGGTGATCTCGATGCTGTCGTTCACGACGAACGACACGCTGATCAAGCTGGCCCTGCGCGACCTGCCGCTGTTCCAGTCCATCTTCATCCGCGGCTGCTGCGCGACCCTGATCCTCGGGCTGATCGCTTGGCGGATGGGGCAGCTCGGGTCCTGGCCCACGGGGCGGGACCGGACGCTGATGCTGGCCCGGACCCTCTGCGAAGCCCTTGGCACATGGTGTTTCTTCACCGCGCTGCAGCACATGCCGCAGGCGACGCTGACCGCCATCGTGCAGACCGCGCCGCTGACCATCACGCTGGGCGCCGCGCTGGTGCTGAACGAGCGGGTGGGCTGGCGCCGGATCAACGCGATCCTGATCGGCTTTGCCGGAGTGCTGCTGATCGTCAGGCCTGGCGCCAATGCCCTCGGCGGCTACGCCATTTTCGCGCTCGGCGCGCTGGCCTGCGTCACGGTGCGCGACCTCTGTGCCCGGGCGATGTCGCCTGTCCTGCCCTCGGTTCTCGCCGCGCTGGCTGTCTCGGCCGGGCTGACGGTCTTTGCCGGGGTCGGCAGCGGGATCGAGGGCTGGCAGCCGGTCTCGGCGCCGCCCTTGCTGTTCATCGCGCTGGCCGGGCTCTGCATCGTCTCGGGGTTCATCACCGCCGTCTCGGCGATGCGCGTGGGCGAGATCGGGGCCGTCGCTCCCTTCCGCTACACCAGCCTCGTCGCGGCCCTGATCCTGGGCCTTCTGGTCTTCGGCGAATGGCCCGATGCGCTGACCCTCGTGGGGGCGGCGCTGATCGTGGCGAGCGGCCTCTTTACGCTCTACCGCGGGCGCAAGACAGGCGCGGCGGCCGTGGCGCAGGCGGCCGAGCCGCCGCAGCCCTGACGCGGGCAGGGGCCTTCCGCAGGGGTTACCGCCATGTTGACACCCCGCGCGACTCTCCGTATAGGACTTCCACTCGGGCTGGGGGCACCTTCGTCTTCGCCCTGATATCAGAGCTGAAGTGGTCACGATCCGGGCCGAAAGACGCCCCGATCCTCTGAAGGCCCACCGCATCGGATCCGCACAGGGTTCGTTCGCGGGTTTTTGTGCTTTACGGACGCGTGGAGCGCGCCAAGGAAACCGGCGGGTCCGAGCGGTCCGCGAACGAGAATGGAAGTGGGGATCAACGCCCAATGCCGACAATCCAGCAGCTGATCCGCAAGCCGCGGCAGCCCAAAGTCATCAAGTCGAAGTCGCAGCACCTCGAGAGCTGCCCTCAGAAGCGCGGCGTCTGCACGCGCGTCTACACCACGACGCCGAAGAAGCCGAACTCGGCCATGCGGAAGGTCGCCAAGGTGCGCCTGACCAATGGCTACGAGGTCATCTCCTACATCCCGGGCGAAAGCCACAACCTGCAGGAACACAGCGTCGTGCTGATCCGCGGCGGCCGGGTGAAGGACCTTCCGGGCGTCCGCTACCACATCCTGCGCGGTGTGCTCGACACGCAGGGCGTCAAGAACCGTAAGCAACGCCGGTCGAAGTACGGCGCCAAGCGTCCGAAGTAAGGGAACCGATAGATGTCGCGTCGTCACGCCGCCGAGAAACGAGAGATCCTGCCCGACGCCAAGTTCGGCGACAAGGTCGTCTCGAAGTTCATGAACAACCTGATGGTGGACGGCAAGAAAGCCGTCGCCGAACGGATCGTCTACAACGCATTCGACCGCGTCGAGGGCCGCATCAAGCGCGAGCCCGTCGAGGTGTTCCACGAGGCGCTGGACAACATCAAGCCGAGCGTCGAGGTCCGCTCCCGCCGGGTCGGCGGCGCGACCTACCAGGTCCCCGTCGAGGTGCGCCCCGAGCGCCGCGAGGCGCTTGCGATCCGCTGGCTGATCGATGCCAGCAAGAAGCGCAACGAGAACACGATGGAAGAGCGTCTGGCCGGTGAGCTGGCCGATGCCGTCAACGGTCGCGGCACCGCCGTGAAGAAGCGCGAAGACACTCACAAGATGGCCGACGCGAACCGCGCGTTCAGCCACTACCGCTGGTAAGCGGAAAAGGAGGCCAGCATGGCTCGCGATTATCCCCTTCAGCGATACCGCAACTTCGGCATCATGGCCCACATCGATGCCGGCAAGACCACGACCACGGAGCGGATCCTGTTCTACACCGGCCGGTCGCACAAGATCGGTGAAGTCCACGATGGCGCAGCCACCATGGACTGGATGGAGCAGGAGCAGGAGCGGGGAATCACCATTACCTCCGCTGCGACGACCACCTTCTGGCAGCGTCAGGAAGACCCGACCGTCGAGGGCACGTCCGATACGAAGTACCGCTTCAACATCATCGACACCCCCGGCCACGTCGACTTCACGATTGAAGTCGAGCGTTCGCTCGCCGTTCTCGACGGTGCGATCTGCCTGCTGGACGCCAACGCCGGCGTCGAGCCGCAGACCGAGACTGTCTGGCGTCAAGCCGACCGCTACAAGGTCCCGCGGATCGTCTTCGTCAACAAGATGGACAAGATCGGCGCCGACTTCTTCAACTGCGTGAAGATGATCCGCGAGCGTACCGGTGCGAACCCGGTTCCGATCGCGCTGCCGATCGGCGCCGAGGACCACCTCGAGGGCATCATCAACCTCGTGACGATGGAAGAGTGGGTCTGGCAGGGTGAAGACCTGGGCGCCTCCTGGGTGCGCCAGCCGATCCGTGCCGAGCTGAAGGACCTCGCCGACGAGTGGCGCGCCACCCTGGTGGAGAATGCCGTCGAGCAGGACGACACCGCCATGGAGGCCTACCTCGAGGGGCAGGAGCCGGACACCGACACCCTGCGCGACCTGATCCGCAAGGGCACGCTGAACCTGAGCTTCGTTCCCGTCGCCGCCGGTTCCGCCTTCAAGAACAAGGGCGTTCAGCCGCTGCTGAACTTCGTGATCGACTACCTGCCCAGCCCGCTGGACGTTCCGCCCTACATGGGCTTCTCGCCGGATGACGAGACCGAGACCCGGAACATCGAGCGTCGCGCCGGTGACGAGGAGCCCTTCGCGGGCCTCGCGTTCAAGATCATGAACGACCCCTTCGTCGGCAGCCTGACCTTCACCCGCGTTTACTCGGGTGTCCTGAGCAAGGGCGACTCGATCATCAACTCGACCAAGGGGCGCCGTGAGCGCATTGGCCGGATGATGATGATGCATTCGAACTCTCGTGAAGAGATCGAATGGGCGGGTTCGGGCGACATCATCGCGCTGGCCGGTCTGAAAGAGACCACCACCGGCGACACGCTCTGCGATCCGAACAAGCAGGTCGTGCTCGAGACGATGACCTTCCCCGATCCGGTCATCGAGATCGCGGTCGAGCCCAAGACCAAGGCCGACCAGGAGAAGATGTCCGCCGGCCTGCAGCGTCTGGCTGCCGAGGACCCGTCCTTCCGCGTCGAGACCGACCTCGAGTCGGGCCAGACGATCATGAAGGGCATGGGCGAACTTCACCTCGACATCCTGGTCGACCGCCTCAAGCGGGAGTTCAAGGTCGAGGCGAACATCGGTGCGCCGCAGGTGGCCTATCGGGAGACCATCGGTCACGAGATCGAGCATACCTACACCCACAAGAAGCAGTCGGGTGGTTCGGGTCAGTTCGCCGAGGTCAAGCTGGTCATCAGCCCGACAGAGCCGGGCGAAGGCTACTCCTTCGAGAGCAAGATCGTCGGCGGCTCGGTGCCCAAGGAATACATCCCGGGCGTCGAGAAGGGCATCAAGTCGGTCATGGACTCCGGTCCGCTCGCCGGCTTCCCGGTGATCGACTTCAAGGTCGCGCTGATCGACGGCAAGTTCCACGACGTGGACTCCTCGGTCCTGGCCTTCGAGATCGCGTCGCGGATGGCGATGCGGGAGGGCCTTCGCAAGGCCGGCGCGCAGCTGCTCGAGCCGATCATGAAGGTCGAGGTGACGACGCCGGAAGAGTATACCGGTGGCGTGATCGGGGACCTCACCAGCCGTCGTGGCCAGGTGCAGGGCCAGGACAGCCGCGGCAACGCGATCGCGATCGAGGCCTTCGTTCCGCTGGCCAACATGTTCGGCTACATCAACACGCTCCGCTCGATGACCTCGGGCCGTGCGCAGTTCACGATGCAGTTCGACCATTACGAGCCGGTGCCGCAGAACATCTCGGAAGAGATTCAGAAGAAATTCGCCTAAGAGCGGTGCGCGCCCCGGCGCGCACCCTACCCACCCTGTAGGGTGCGTGGAAACCACGCAGCGCCCGAAGACAAAAGGATGAGACCATGGCCAAGGCCAAGTTCGAACGCAACAAACCGCACGTGAACATCGGGACCATCGGTCACGTCGATCACGGCAAGACCACCCTGACCGCCGCCATCACGAAGTACTTCGGCGACTTCCAGGCCTACGACCAGATCGATGCGGCCCCCGAGGAAAAGGCGCGCGGGATCACCATCTCGACCGCCCACGTCGAGTACGAGACCGGCAGCCGGCACTATGCCCACGTCGACTGCCCCGGCCACGCCGACTACGTGAAGAACATGATCACCGGTGCCGCCCAGATGGACGGCGCGATCCTGGTCGTGAACGCCGCCGACGGCCCGATGCCGCAGACGCGCGAGCACATCCTGCTCGGCCGTCAGGTCGGCATCCCCTACATGGTCGTCTACCTCAACAAGGTCGACCAGGTGGATGACGAGGAGCTGCTGGAGCTCGTCGAGATGGAAGTCCGTGAGCTGCTGAGCTCCTACGACTACCCGGGCGACGACATCCCGATCGTCAAGGGTTCGGCCCTGGCCGCCCTCGAGGGCCGCGACGAGGAGATCGGCGAGAAGTCGATCAAGGCGCTGATGGATGCCGTGGACGAGTACATCCCGACCCCGGCGCGTCCCGTCGACCAGCCCTTCCTGATGCCGATCGAGGACGTCTTCTCGATCTCCGGCCGCGGCACCGTCGTGACCGGCCGCGTCGAGCGCGGTGTCATCAACGTCGGCGACGAGATCGAGATCGTCGGCATCCGCGACACCAAGAAGACGACCTGCACGGGCGTCGAGATGTTCCGCAAGCTGCTGGACCGCGGTGAAGCCGGCGACAACATCGGCGCGCTGCTGCGCGGTGTCGACCGTGAGGGCGTCGAGCGCGGCCAGGTGCTGTGCAAGCCCGGCTCGGTCAAGCCGCACACCAAGTTCGAGGCCGAGGCCTACATCCTGACCAAGGAAGAAGGCGGCCGTCACACGCCGTTCTTCGCGAACTACCGCCCGCAGTTCTACTTCCGCACGACGGACGTGACCGGCACGGTGGTCCTGCCCGAGGGCACCGAGATGGTGATGCCCGGCGACAACCTGAAGTTCAACGTCGAGCTGATCGCCCCGATCGCGATGGAAGACGGCCTGCGCTTCGCCATCCGTGAAGGCGGCCGCACCGTCGGCGCCGGCGTCGTCGCCAAGATCATCGAGTGATGAACCGGTAGGGCGCGGCCAAGGCCGCGCTCTG
>NZ_QJTE01000002.1:844181-906490 GCF_003217255.1 Pseudoroseicyclus aestuarii
TTCGCCATCCGTGAAGGCGGCCGCACCGTCGGCGCCGGCGTCGTCGCCAAGATCATCGAGTGATGAACCGGTAGGGCGCGGCCAAGGCCGCGCTCTGTGTCACGGGGCGGGCCTTCGGGCCCGCCTTACGGTTTGAAGACGGGGCTTACGTGGGCGGGGCAATTCCGCCCGTCCACCTCTGGGACCCCAACCCTTGAAGGGAAACGTCAATGGCCTCGCAAAGCCAGAATATCCGGATCCGTCTCAAGGCGTTCGACTACCGCGTCCTGGACGCGTCGACGCATGAGATCGTGCAGACCGCCAAGCGCACCGGCGCCTCGGTCCGCGGCCCGATCCCGCTGCCGAACAAGATCGAGAAGTTCACCGTTCTGCGTGGACCTCACATCGACAAGAAATCCCGCGACCAGTTCGAGATCCGCACGCACAAGCGTCTGCTCGACATCGTGGACCCGACCCCGCAGACGGTGGACGCGCTGATGAAGCTCGACCTCGCCGCCGGCGTGGATGTCGAGATCAAGGTCTGAGGAGGGCGATAGAGATGCTGCGCTCCGGAGTGATCGCTAAGAAGGTGGGCATGACCCGCTTGTTTCTGGAAGACGGGAAGCAGGTTCCCGTGACTGTCCTGCAGCTTGACGGCTGCCAGGTCGTGGCCCAGCGCACGGTCGAGAAGGATGGCTATTCCGCCGTTCAGCTCGGGTCCGGCCGCGCCAAGGCCAAGCGCGTGACGCAGCCCCTGCGGGGCATGTATTCCGCGGTGAAGATCGAGCCCAAGCGCAAGCTGGCCGAATTCCGCGTCGCGCCCGAGAACCTGATCGAAGTGGGCGAGGAGATCATCGCCGCCCACTACTTCGAAGGCCAATACGTCGACGTGTCCGGCACCTCGATCGGTAAGGGCTTCGCCGGTGCCATGAAGCGGCACAACTTCGGCGGCCTGCGCGCCACGCACGGTGTGTCGATCAGCCACCGTTCGCACGGCTCGACCGGCCAGTGTCAGGACCCCGGCAAGGTGTTCAAGGGCAAGAAGATGGCCGGCCACATGGGCGCTGCCCGCGTGACCACGCAGAACCTGCAGGTCGTCCGCACCGACATCGACCGCGGCCTGATCATGGTGAAGGGCGCCGTGCCCGGATCCAAGGGTGGCTGGGTCACCGTCAAGGACGCCGTGAAGAAGCCGCTGGCCGAGCACGTCGTGTTCCCGGCGGCGCTGAAGAGCCACGCCGAGGAAGCCAAGCGCGCCGCCGAAGAGGCTGCCGCCCAGGCCGCTGCCGAGGAAGAAGCCGCCGCGAAGGCCGCGGCCGAAGCCGAACAGGCCGCGATCGAAGAGGCCGAGGCCGAAGAGGCGCAACAGGCCGACAACGGCGAGAACGGAGGCGAGAAAAATGAAGGCTGACGTCCTCAAGCTGGATGGCGCGACTGCCGGTTCCGTTGATCTCGACGACGAGATCTTCGGCCTGGAGCCGCGTGCCGACATCCTTCACCGCGTCGTGCGCTGGCAGCGTGCGCGGGCCCAGCAGGGCACGCACTCGACGCTGGGCCGGTCCGAGGTGAGCTACTCGACCAAGAAGATCTACCGTCAGAAGGGAACCGGCGGCGCTCGCCACGGCTCCAAGAAGGCGCCGATCTTCCGTCACGGTGGTACCTACAAGGGCCCGACCCCGCGGAGCCACGAGCACGACCTGCCGAAGAAGTTCCGCAAGCTGGGCCTGCGCCACGCGCTGTCCGCCAAGGCCAAAGCCGGCGAGCTGGTGATCCTCGAGGACACCGCCTCGGAGGGCAAGACCTCGGCCCTGGCCAAGCAGATCACCTCGCTCGGCTGGAAGAAGGCGCTGGTCATCGACGGAGCCCAGACCAACGAGGGCTTCGTTCAGGCCGCGCGCAACATCGCCAACCTGGACGTGCTCCCCTCCATGGGTGCCAACGTCTACGACATCCTGCGCTCCGGCACGCTCGTCGTGACCCGCGCCGGTGTCGAAGCCCTGGAGGCCCGACTGAAATGAGCGCGAAGCCCGAGCACTACGACGTGATCCGCAAGCCGATCATCACCGAAAAGGCGACCATGGCCTCCGAGGCCAATGCCGTCGTCTTCGAGGTGGCCTCGGATGCGAACAAGCCGCAGATCAAGGAAGCCGTCGAGGCGCTGTTCGGCGTCAAGGTGAAGGCGGTTAACACCGTCATCACCAAGGGCAAGACCAAGCGGTTCCGCGGCCAGCCGGGCACCCGGTCGGACGTGAAGAAGGCCTATGTCACCCTCGTCGAGGGCAACACCATTGACGTGACCACGGGTCTTTAATAACGAAGCCCATCGCTGCGGCCCCGGACGAGTTCCGGGGCCGCGGTTTTCGTCGGGGACCTTCGGGGCCCTTTGGAAGAACCGGGCCGGCACGAGGTCGCGCCCGCAAAGCAACGGAAGACAGAAAGCATGGCACTCAAGTCGTACAAGCCGACGACGCCTGGCCAGCGCGGGCTGGTGCTGATCGACCGTTCGGAGCTTTGGAAAGGACGCCCTGTCAAGTCCCTCACCGAGGGTCTGAGCAAGCATGGCGGCCGGAACAACACCGGACGGATCACCTCTCGGCGTCGTGGCGGCGGGGCAAAGCGCCTCTACCGCATCGTCGATTTCAAGCGCACGAAGTTCGACGTCTCGGGCGTGGTCGCGCGGATCGAATACGATCCCAACCGCACCGCCTTCATCGCGCTGATCGCCTATGAAGATGGCGAGCAGGCCTACATCCTGGCGCCGCAGCGCATCGCCATCGGCGACAAGGTCGTGGCCGCCAAGCGCGCCGACATCAAGCCCGGCAACGCGATGCCCTTCTCGGGCATGCCGATCGGGACGATCGTCCACAACATCGAGCTGAAGCCCGGCAAGGGCGGCCAGATCGCGCGCGCCGCGGGCACCTATGCCCAGTTCGTCGGTCGCGACGGCGGCTATGCCCAGATCCGCCTGTCCTCGGGCGAGCTGCGCATGGTCCGGCAGGAGTGCATGGCCACCATCGGTGCCGTGTCGAACGCCGACCACAGCAACCAGAACCTCGGCAAGGCCGGCCGCACCCGCCACTTCGGCAAGCGGCCCAGCGTCCGCGGTGTCGCGATGAACCCGATCGACCACCCGCATGGTGGTGGTGAGGGTCGCACCTCCGGCGGCCGGACCCCGGTCACGCCCTGGGGCAAGGACACCAAGGGTCGCCGTACCCGTGACAAGAACAAGGCGTCGTCGAAGATGATTCTCCGCTCGCGCCACGCCCGCAAGAAAGGCCGCTGATATGGCTCGTTCCGTTTGGAAAGGCCCGTTCGTCGACGCCTACGTCCTGAAGAAGGCCGAGGCGACGCGAGAGAGCGGGCGCAAGGAAGTGATCAAGATCTGGTCGCGCCGCAGCACCATCCTGCCGCAGTTCGTCGGCCTCACCTTCGGCGTCTACAACGGTCACAAGCACGTCCCCGTGCTCGTCTCCGAAGAGATGATCGGCCAGAAGTTCGGCGAGTACGCGCCGACCCGGACCTACTACGGTCATGCGGCCGACAAGAAAGCGAAGCGGAAATAAGCCATGAGCAAGGAAAAGAACCCGCGCCGCGTGGCCGATAACGAAGCGATGGCCAAGATCCGGATGCTTCGTACCAGCCCGCAGAAACTGAACCTCGTCGCCGCCTTGATCCGCGGCAAGAAGGTCGAGACCGCTCTGAACGATCTCACCTTCTCGAAGAAGCGGATCGCGATCGACGTGAAGAAGTGCCTGCAATCGGCGATCGCGAATGCCGAGAACAACCACAACCTCGACGTCGACGAGCTTGTCGTCGCCGAGGCCTGGGTCGGCAAGAACCTGGTGATGAAGCGGGGCCGTCCGCGGGCTCGTGGTCGTTTCGGCCGCATCGTCAAGCCGTTCTCGGAGATCACCATCAAGGTCCGGCAAAACGAGGAGCAAGTCTGATGGGTAACAAGGTCAATCCCGTCGGCATGCGGCTTCAGGTCAACCGGACCTGGGACAGCCGCTGGTACGCCGACACGAAGGACTATGGCGATCTTCTTCTCGAAGATCTCGCCATCAAGGAATTCATCAAGAAAGAGTGCAAGGCCGCCGGCATCAGCCGCGTGATCATCGAGCGTCCGCACCGCAAGTGCCGCGTCACGATCCACGCTGCCCGCCCCGGTGTCATCATCGGCAAGAAGGGCGCGGACATCGAGACGCTGCGTCGCAAGCTATCGAACCTGACCTCGAGCGAGCTGCACCTCAACATCGTCGAGGTGCGCAAGCCCGAGCTCGACGCCGCTCTGGTGGGTGAGAGCATCGCCCAGCAGCTCGAGCGTCGTGTCGGCTTCCGCCGTGCGATGAAGCGGGCCGTGCAGAACTCGATGCGCATGGGTGCCCTGGGTATCCGGATCAACCTCGCGGGCCGCCTCGGCGGCGCCGAGATTGCCCGGACCGAATGGTACCGCGAGGGCCGCGTGCCCCTGCACACCCTGCGTGCCGACATCGATTACGCCCTGAGCGAGGCGATGACGCCCTACGGCATCATCGGGATCAAGGTCTGGATCTTCAAAGGCGAGATCATGGAGCACGATCCCCAGGCGCGCGAGCGCAAGCAGGCCGAGCTGCAGGAAGGCCCCGTGCCGCGTGGCGCCGGTGGCCGGCGCGGCGACCGGTAAGGAGATTGAACGATGCTTCAACCGAAACGCACGAAATTCCGCAAGCAGCACAAGGGCCGCATCCACGGTGAGGCCAAGGGCGGCTTCAACCTGGACTTCGGCACCTATGGCCTGAAGGCCACCCAGCCCGAGCGCATCACGGCGCGTCAGATCGAGGCCGCCCGCCGCGCTCTGACCCGCCACATGAAGCGTCAGGGTCGTGTCTGGATCCGTATCTTCCCGGACGTGCCCGTCTCGTCCAAGCCCACCGAGGTCCGGATGGGTAAGGGTAAGGGTTCGGTCGATTTCTGGGCCGCCAAGGTCAAGCCCGGCCGGATCATGTTCGAGATCGATGGCGTCAGCGAAGAGGTCGCGCGCGAGGCCCTGCGCCTGGCCGCGATGAAGCTGCCGATCAAGACCCGGACCGTGGTCCGCGAAGACTGGTAACTCAGTCCCGCAGATGATCTTCGAAGGCCCCGCCGGACCATCCGGCGGGGCCTTTGCTTTCCGGGCAGGGGCCGCAGACAGCCCGAATTCGAGGCGAATTGCGGCCATTCCCCTGCGACGCCTTGCCATGCGCGGCCTCAGCCGCTATTAGGCGCGCTCATCCCATCTCCATCGGGAATCAGGGTGACCCCGCAGCAACGGGCGGGGGCCCTCCGGTGATGTTGCAGAAAGGAACAGGCCATGGCGCTCGCCGCCAATGATCTGCGCGATAAATCCCCCGACCAGCTGCGCGAGCAGCTCGTCGATCTCAAGAAGGAAGCGTTCAACCTGCGCTTCCAGCAGGCCACCGGCCAGCTCGAGAACACCGCCCGCATGCGCATCGTCCGTCGTGACGTCGCCCGGGTGAAAACCATCCTGAGCCAGAAGGCGGCCGAAGCCGCCACCGGCTCTGACGCCAGCACGGAGGCCTGATCATGCCGAAGCGTATCCTTCAGGGCACCGTCACCTCGAACAAGAACCCGCAGACCCTCACGGTCTCGGTCGAGCGTCGCTTCACGCACCCGGTGCTGAAGAAGACGATCCGGAAATCGAAGAAGTACCACGCCCACGACGAGGTCGGGTCCTTCAATGTCGGCGACAAGGTGAGCATTCAGGAATGCGCGCCCAAGTCCAAGACGAAACGCTGGGAAGTGATCGCCACCGCCTGATGGCGGTCACATCCGGTTTTACGAAACCCTGGGGGTCATAATGAGAACAGCCCCCAAAGGTCGGGAGTAACCCATGATCCAGATGCAGACTAATCTGGATGTCGCTGACAACTCTGGCGCTCGCCGAGTTCAGTGCATCAAGGTCCTCGGCGGCTCGCACCGCCGGTACGCTTCCGTCGGCGACATCATCGTGGTGTCGGTGAAGGAAGCGATCCCGCGGGGCCGCGTGAAGAAGGGCGATGTCCGCAAGGCCGTCGTCGTGCGCACCGCCAAGGAAGTGCGCCGTGAGGATGGCACCGCCATCCGCTTCGATCGCAATGCCGCCGTGATCCTCAACAACAACGGTGAGCCGGTTGGCACCCGTATCTTTGGCCCGGTCGTGCGCGAGCTTCGGGGCAAGAGCTTCATGAAGATCATTTCGCTCGCGCCGGAGGTGCTCTGATGGCTGCGAAGCTGAAGAAGGGCGATAAGGTCGTCGTGCTTGCCGGCAAGGACAAGGGCAAGCAGGGCGAGATCCAGACCGTCGATCCCAAGGCCGGCAAGGCCGTGGTCGAAGGGCTGAACATCGCCATCCGCCACATGAAGCAAAGCCAGTCGAACCAGGGCGGCCGCCAGTCGAAGGCGATGCCGATCGACCTGTCGAACCTGGCCATCGTCGATGCCAACGGCAAGGCAACCCGTGTCGGCTTCCGCGTGGAAGACGGCAAGAAGGTCCGCTTTGCCAAGACGACAGGGGACGTGATCTGATGCTGGACACCGCCACCTATACCCCCCGTCTGCGGACGGAATTCCGGGACCGCGTCAAAGGCGCGCTCAAGGAAGAGTTCGGCTACAAGAACGAGATGCAGATCCCGCGTCTCGACAAGATCGTGCTGAACATCGGCTGCGGCTCCGAAGCCGTGCGCGACTCCAAGAAGGCCAAGTCGGCTCAGGACGACCTGACCACGATCGCCGGTCAGAAGGCCGTCGTCACGCTGGCTAAGAAGTCCATCGCCGGCTTCCGCGTCCGTGAGCAGATGCCCCTGGGCGCCAAGGTCACGCTGCGCGGCGACCGGATGTACGAATTCCTGGACCGCCTGATCACCGTGGCCATGCCCCGTATCCGCGACTTCCGCGGCGTCTCGGGCAAGAGCTTCGACGGCCGCGGCAACTACGCCACGGGTCTGAAAGAGCACATCGTTTTCCCCGAGATCAACTTCGACAAGGTCGATGAAGTCTGGGGGATGGACATCGTCATCTGCACCACCGCGAAGACCGACGCGGAAGCGAAGGCGCTGCTGAAGCATTTCAACATGCCGTTCAACAGCTGATCGCGGGAAGGGAAAAGATATGGCCAAGAAATCCATGATCGAACGCGAGAAGAAGCGTCAGCGCCTGGTCGAGCAGTATGCCGCCAAGCGTGCCGCGCTGAAAGAAACCGCGAACGACAAGTCGCTGTCCGTGGAAGAGCGCTTCAAGGCGAACCTCAAGCTCGCCGAGCTGCCGCGCAACTCCTCGCCGACGCGCCTGCACAACCGCTGCCAGCTTACGGGGCGTCCGCACGCCTACTATCGCAAGCTCAAGCTGAGCCGGATCATGCTTCGGAACCTCGGTTCCAACGGGGAAATCCCCGGCATGGTCAAGTCGAGCTGGTAAGGGAGGGTTAGAGATGAACGATCCCATCGGGGATATGCTGACCCGTATCCGCAACGCGCAGCTGCGCGGCAAGCAGAACGTGTCCACGCCCGCCTCCAAGCTGCGGGCCTGGGTTCTGGATGTGCTCGCCGACGAAGGCTACATCCGTGGTTACGAGAAGGGCGCCGACAAGAACGGCCACCCGACCCTCGAAATCGCCCTGCGCTACTACGAAGGCACGCCCGTCATCCGTGAGGTGAAGCGCGTGTCCAAGCCCGGCCGCCGCGTCTACATGAGCGCGTCCGACCTTCCCAGCCCGCGTCAGGGCCTTGGCGTGTCGATCGTTTCGACCCCCAAGGGCGTGATGTCGGACCAGAGTGCCCGCGCCGCCAACGTCGGTGGCGAAGTGCTCTGCACCGTATTCTGAGGAGGCCAGAATGTCTCGTATCGGAAAAAGACCGGTTGCTCTCCCCTCTGGCGTCACCGCAGAGGTCAAGGGCCAGACCCTCGACGTGAAGGGGCCGAAAGGCACCCGCAGCTTCACGGCGACCGACGATGTGACCCTGACCGTCGAAGACGACGGCATCAAGGTGACGCCGCGCGGCCTGTCCAAGCGGTCGCGTCAGCAGTGGGGCATGTCCCGCACGCAGATCGAGAACTGCGTGACGGGCGTCACCGAGGGCTTCAAGAAGACGCTGGAAATCCAGGGCGTGGGTTACCGGGCGCAGATGCAGGGCAACACCCTGAAGCTGGCGCTCGGCTACAGCCACGACGTGGACTTCACGGTGCCTGATGGGATCACCATCACCGCGCCGCGTCCGACCGAAGTTGTGATCGAGGGTATCGATCAGCAGCGTGTCGGCCAGGTCGCGTCCGACATCCGCGATTGGCGGCGTCCCGAACCCTACAAGGGCAAGGGCATCCGCTATCAGGGCGAATTCATCTTCCGTAAGGAAGGCAAGAAGAAGTAAGGACGCGATAAATGGCTATCAGCAAAAGGGACCTGTTCCTGAAGCGCCGTCAGCGCGTCCGGAGCAAGCTGCGCAAGGTGAACGCGGGGCGTCCGCGCCTGTCGGTTCACCGCAGCAACAAGAACATCAGCGTGCAGCTGATCGACGACCTGAACGGGGTGACCCTGGCTTCGGCCTCGACCCTCGAGAAGGACCTCGGCATCCTCGGCAAGAACAATGTCGAGGCGGCCGCGAAGGTCGGCGCCACCATCGCCGAGCGGGCGAAGAAGGCCGGCATCGAGGCCGCCTACTTCGACCGCGGCGGCTTCCTGTATCACGGCAGCATCAAGGCCCTGGCCGATGCGGCACGTGATGCCGGGCTGAAGATCTGAGGAGACGGATATGGCAGAGCGTGATAATCGCCGTCGCGACCGCGACGAGAACCCCGAATTCGCCGACCGCCTCGTCGCGATCAACCGGGTGTCCAAGACCGTGAAAGGGGGCAAGCGCTTCGGCTTTGCCGCTCTCGTGGTCGTGGGTGACCAGAAGGGCCGCGTCGGCTTCGGCAAGGGCAAGGCCAAGGAGGTCCCCGAGGCCATCCGCAAGGCCACGGAGCAGGCGCGTCGCAGCCTGATCCGCGTCCCCCTGCGCGAGGGGCGGACCCTGCATCACGACGTCTACGGCCGCCACGGCGCCGGTCGCGTCGTCATGCGGACCGCGCCCGCCGGTACCGGCATCATCGCCGGTGGCCCGATGCGTGCCGTCTTCGAGATGCTGGGCCTGCATGACGTCGTGGCGAAGAGCCTCGGCTCGCAGAACCCCTACAACATGATCCGCGCCACGCTCGACGGTCTCCGGGCCGAGCAGAGCCCGCGGTCGGTTGCCCAGCGTCGTGGCAAGAAGGTCGCCGACATCCTGCCCAAGCGGGACGAAGCGGCCTCCGAGTCCACCCAAGTGGCTGAGGAGGCGTAAGGCATGGCAACGATCGTCGTGAAGCAGATCGGCTCGCCGATCCGCCGCCCCGAGGTCCAGCGCAAGACGCTGATCGGCCTGGGCCTGAACAAGATGCACAAGACTCGCGAGCTTGAGGATACCCCCTCGGTCCGTGGCATGGTCGCCAAGATCCCGCATCTGGTCGAGATCATCGAAGAGCGCGGCTAAGCCGCCCCTTCGCACCGAACAAGAGAAAGGCCCCGGAGCATCGCTCCGGGGCCTTTTTCGTTTCCAAGGCGGGGCAGGGGCCTAGAAGCTGAGGGTGATCTTGCCGAAGTGGGCCCCGGATTCCTCGTGCCGGAAGGCATCGGCGATCTCATCCAGCGCGAAACTGCGGTCGAGCACGGGACGCAGGCCCGTGGCCTCCATCGCGCGGACCATGTCCTGCTGGTGGCTGCGGCTGCCGACGACAAGACCCTGCAGCACCTGCTGCTTGCGCATGAGGTTCACTGTCGGCACCTCGCCCTTCACGCCGGTAAGGACGCCGATCAGGGCCATGTGGCCGCCGATCCGGCAGGCGTGGATCGAGTTGCGCAATGTCGCGGGGCCGCCGACCTCGACGACGATATCGACGCCGCGTCCGCCGGTCATGCCGGCGATGGTCTTGCCCCAGTTCTCGTCCGTCTTGTAGTTCACGACGCCCGCGGCGCCCATCTCCGTCAGGCGGGCGAGCTTCTCGTCCGAGGAGGAGGTCGCGAAGACACGGGCACCCATGGCCCGGGCGATCTGCAGCGCGTAGATCGACACGCCGCCGGTGCCCAGGACCAGCACGTCGTCGCCGGGCTTGATCCCGGCATCGACTACCAGCGCGCGCCAGGCGGTCAGACTGGCGCAGGTCAGCGTCGCGGCCTCTTCGTGGCTCCAGCCCTCGGGGGCCTTGGTGAACCAGCTGGCGGGGCGCACGACGAGCTCGCGCGCATAGCCGTCGATGCCGTCGCCGGGCGTCTCGGAGAAGTCGCTGACCTTCGGCTCCCCGCTTTCCCACTTGGGGAAGAAACAGGAGACGACATTGTCGCCCGCGGCGAATTCGGTCACGCCCTCGCCCACGGCCTCGACGACGCCGGCGCCGTCGGACATCGGGATGCGCCCGTCCTCCGCCGGCATGGTGCCCGAGACCACGCCGTAGTCATGGAAGTTGAGAGAGCTGGCGTGGATACGAACCCTGATCTCGCCGGGGCCGGGATCGCCCGGATCCTCCATCTCGGTCACCGCCAGACGGTCCAGCCCGCCGGGCGCCTGTAGCTTGATCGCCTTCATTCTGCGTTCCTCTGTCATCGTTGCCGGGGAGCGGTGCCCTCTGCCCATGACCTAGGCATGATGGGGCGCGCATCAAATGGCATCGACGCAGCGGCAGGCCGAGGGGGCCGGATCGCTTGCACGGCGCGCGGCAAGCGTGTATCTGCCGCCGGTGGCCCCGTCCGGGGCGACTCAACCACCTGCAAAGCCGTGTTCGGCCGCTCCCGTCGCTGGGGGCCGCATCCGGCAAGGAGAAGCGACATGAAACTGAACGAACTGCGCGACAATCCCGGCGCCACCAAGAAGGCGATGCGCGTTGGCCGTGGCCCCGGCTCCGGCAAGGGCAAGATGGGCGGCCGTGGTATCAAGGGTCAGAAGTCCCGCTCGGGCGTCGCGATCAAGGGCTACGAGGGCGGCCAGATGCCGCTCTACCAGCGTCTGCCCAAGCGCGGCTTCAACAAGCCGAACCGCAAGGAATTCGCCGTCGTGAACCTGGGCCTGATCCAGAAGTTCATCGACGCCGGCAAGCTGGGCAGCGAGATCACCGAGAACGAGCTGGTCGACAGCGGCCTCGTGCGCCGCAAGCGCGACGGCATCCGCGTTCTGGCCAAGGGTGACTTCACTGCCAAGGCCTCGATCACCGTCACCGGCGCCTCGAAGGGCGCTGTCGAGGCGGTCGAGAAGGCCGGCGGCAGCCTGACCGTCACCGGCGCCCCCGAGGCGGCCGCGGCCGAGTGAGCCATCTGAGGCGATCGCTTGCTCTCGTAGCCTGCGCCGCTTAGATCGTTAGGTGTTCTTCCTCGCGCCGCCGGCCGGACACGGTCCGGCGGCGCTGACATGACAGAGAGCCGGCTATGGCATCAGCAGCAGAACAGATGGCGTCCAACATGAGCTGGGGCGCCTTCGGCAAGGCGACCGAGCTTCGGCAGCGCATCCTCTTCACCATCGGTCTTCTGATGGTCTACCGGCTTGGCACCTACATCCCGGTTCCCGGGATCGACGGCGCCTCTCTCCGGGAGTTCATGGAAGGGGCGGCCTCGGGCCTCGGCGGCGTGCTGTCGATGTTCACCGGCGGCGCGCTGGGGCGGATGGGCATCTTCGCCCTCGGCATCATGCCCTATATCTCGGCCTCGATCATCGTGCAGCTCATGGCTTCGATGTACGAGCCGCTCAAGCAGCTGAAGAAAGAGGGCGACGCCGGCCGCAAGAAGATTAACCAGTACACGCGCTACGGCACCGTGCTGCTGGCGACCTTCCAGGCCTACGGCCTTGCCGCCAGCCTCGAGGCGGGCAACCTCGTGGCCGATCCCGGCTGGTTCTTCCGCATTTCCTGCATGATCACGCTGGTCGGCGGCACCATGTTCCTGATGTGGCTGGGCGAGCAGATCACCGCCCGCGGCATCGGCAACGGCATCAGCCTGATCATCTTCGTCGGCATCGTGGCCGAGCTTCCGGCCGCCGCGGCGCAGTTCCTCAGCCAAGGCCGCTCCGGCGCCATCGGGCCTGCGACCATCATCGGGGTGATCCTGCTGGTGATCGCGGTGCTGACCTTCGTGGTCTTCATGGAGCGCAGCCTGCGCAAGATCCACATCCAGTATCCCCGCCGCCAGGTGGGCATGAAGATGTACGACGGCGGCTCCTCGCATCTGCCGATGAAGGTGAACCCGGCCGGCGTGATCCCGGCGATCTTCGCCAGCGCCCTCCTGTTGCTGCCGACCACGATCTCGACCTTCTCGGGCGAGACGACGGGCCCGGTGCTGTCGACGCTGCTGGCGCTCTTCGGTCGCGGGCAGCCGCTCTACGTGCTGTTCTTCGGCGCGATGATCGTCTTCTTCACTTATTTCTACACCAAGGAAGTCGCCTTCAAATCCGAGGATGTCGCCGACAACCTCAAGAACCAGAACGGCTTCATTCCCGGCATCCGTCCGGGCAAGCGGACGGCGGAATACCTCGACTACGTGTTGAACCGCATCCTCGTCCTGGGGTCGGCCTATCTCGCGCTGGTGGCGCTTCTGCCCGAGATCCTGCGCAACGCGATGGCGATCCCGATCTACTTCGGCGGCACCTCGATCCTGATCGTCGTCTCGGTCGGCATGGACACGATCCAGCAGGTCCAAAGCCACCTGCTCGCGCATCAGTACGAGGGTCTGATCGAGAAGTCGCAGCTGCGCGGCAAGCGCGGCGCGGCGGGCAAGGGCAAGCAGCGGACTAGGGGGCCGGCGCGGCGATGAACATCATTCTTCTGGGCCCGCCGGGAGCGGGGAAGGGGACCCAGGCACGGCGCCTCGTCGAGGAGCGGGGCATGGTGCAGCTCTCGACCGGCGACATGCTGCGGGCCGCGCGCACCAGCGGCACCGAGATGGGCAACAAGGTCGCCGAGGTCATGGACCAAGGGCATCTCGTCACTGACGAGATCGTCATCGGCCTGATCCGCGAGCACCTCTCGGCTCTGAAGGGCGCCGGCGCGATCTTCGACGGCTTCCCGCGCACCCTCGCGCAGGCCGACGCCCTCGAGGCGCTGCTCGAGGACATGGGACAGCGTATCGACCACGTGATCGAGATGCGGGTCGAGGACGAGGTTCTCGTCGGCCGGATCACCGGGCGCGCCACCTGCGCGCAATGCGGCGACGTCTATCACGACGTGACGCGGCCGATCCCGACGGACGGTCATTGCACGACCTGCGGCGGGACGGAGTTCAAGCGCCGCGCCGACGACAATGCCGAAAGCCTGCGCACGCGGCTGCTGACCTACTACAAGCAGACCTCGCCGCTTGTCGGTTATTACCACGTGAAGGGCACCCTGCGCTCGATCGACGCGCTGGCCGAGATCGGGACCGTCGGCGACGAGATCGCCGCCGTGCTGAAAGAGCCCGAAAAGGTGTGACCGCCTTTGCCGCCACCCGGCGGCAGGCGGAAACGCGCTTGGGTCTTGACGCGGGGCGCCCGCGACAATATCCAGCCCCATCTTAAGGATTCGGTCGTGCGGCAGCCGCCGCGCGGATCACCTGAACGACAGGCCCGCACCCATCGGCGCGGGCTTAAGTTGTGAAAAAAGGCTCTGGCGCGACGGAGCCGCAACGAAAGGATACCACCGTGGCACGTATTGCCGGCGTGAACCTCCCGACTGCGAAGCGGGTTCCCATCGCCCTGACCTACATCACCGGCATCGGTGATTCGACCGCCCGCCAGATCGCCGATGCCGCTGGCATTGATCACAGCCGCCGGGTCTCGGACCTGAGCGACGCCGAAGTGCTGGCGATCCGCGAGTACATCGACAACAACCTGACCGTCGAGGGCGACCTGCGCCGCGAGACGCAGATGAACATCAAGCGGATGATGGACCTCGGCTCCTACCGCGGGCTGCGCCATCGCCGCAACCTGCCGGTCCACGGCCAGCGCACCCATACCAACGCTCGCACCCGCAAAGGCCCCGCGAAGGCCATTGCCGGCAAGAAGAAATAAGGGAGCGCTAGATTATGGCACGCGATACTCGCGCCCGTGGTGGCAAGAAAAAGGTCTCGAAGAACATCGCCGCCGGTGTGGCGCATGTGAACTCGTCCTTCAACAACACGAAAATCCTGATCTCCGACGTGCAGGGCAACGCGATCTCCTGGTCGTCTGCCGGTACGATGGGCTTCAAGGGCAGCCGCAAGTCGACGCCCTATGCCGCCCAGCTCGCCGCCGAAGATGCGGGCCGCAAGGCCCAGGAGCATGGCGTCAAGACCCTCGAGGTCGAGGTGCAGGGCCCCGGTTCGGGCCGCGAGAGCGCGCTGCGCGCCCTGGCTGCCGCCGGCTTCAACATCACGTCCATCCGCGACGTGACGCCGATCGCGCACAACGGCTGCCGTCCGCCGAAGCGCCGCCGCGTCTGATTTCCGGTTTTTGCCGGGGCTGCGTCCATTGGCGCGGCCCCGGTTCGTCATTTTGAAACCTCGGGAGTCCGCGCTCTGGTGCAGGAGAGCGGACAGGAATGGAGGGAATGCATGATCCACAAGAACTGGGCCGAGCTGATCAAGCCGACGCAGCTTGACGTGCGTCCGGGCAGCGATCCTCAGCGCGAGGCGACCGTGGTCGCCGAACCGCTCGAGCGTGGCTTCGGTCTGACGCTGGGCAACGCGCTGCGGCGCGTCCTGCTGTCGTCGCTGCAGGGGGCCGCGATCACCTCCGTGCAGATCGACAACGTCCTGCACGAGTTCTCGTCGGTTGCCGGCGTGCGCGAGGACGTGACAGACATCGTCCTCAACCTCAAGGGCGTCTCCCTGAAGATGGAAGTCGAGGGGCCCAAGCGCCTCTCCGTTCAGGCCACCGGCCCGGGCGCCGTCACCGCGGGCGACATCAGCGAGAGCGCCGGGATCGAGGTCCTGAACCGCGATCACGTGATCTGCCACCTCGACGATGGTGCCTCGCTCTACATGGAGCTGACGGTCAACACCGGTAAGGGCTATGTCGCGGCCGACAAGAACAAGCCGGAAGACGCGCCGATCGGCCTGATCGCGATCGATGCGATCTATTCGCCGGTCAAGAAGGTCAGCTATGATGTTCAGCCCACCCGCGAGGGGCAGGTTCTGGACTACGACAAGCTGACGATGAAGGTCTCGACCGACGGCAGCATCACCCCCGAGGACGCCGTAGCCTATGCCGCGCGCATCCTGCAGGACCAGCTGCAGGTCTTCGTCAACTTCGAAGAGCCGGACAATGGCGCCGGTGCCTCGATGGACGAGGGGCTGGAGTTCAACCCGCTGCTTCTGAAGAAGGTCGACGAGCTGGAGCTTTCGGTCCGCTCGGCGAACTGCCTGAAGAACGACAACATCGTCTACATCGGCGACCTGATCCAGAAGACCGAAGCCGAGATGCTGCGCACCCCGAACTTCGGCCGCAAGTCGCTGAACGAGATCAAGGAAGTGCTGTCCGGCATGGGCCTGCACCTCGGCATGGAAGTCGAGGACTGGCCGCCCGACAACATCGAGGATCTCGCCAAGAAGTTCGAAGACCAGTTCTAAAAAAGGGCGGGCTTCGGCCCGCCCCTCGGACCTGAAACGACCCGGGCAATGATGCCCCAAGGAGAGCCGCTGACACGCATCGGTGGCCGGACAAAGCATAAAAGCTGAAGGAGTTAGACAATGCGTCACGGAAGCGGATACCGCCGTCTCAACCGCACCCACGAGCACCGCAAGGCGCTCTTCGCCAACATGGCCGGCAGCCTGATCGAGCACGAGCAGATCAAGACGACCCTGCCCAAGGCGAAGGACCTCAAGCGCGTGGTCGAGAAGCTGATCACCCTTGGCAAGCGCGGCGATCTGCACGCGCGCCGCCAGGCTGCCGCGCAGCTCAAGCAGGACCAGCACGTCGCCAAGCTGTTCGAGATCCTCGGCCCGCGCTACGCTGAGCGTTCGGGCGGCTACGTCCGCGTGCTGAAGGCCGGCTTCCGCTACGGCGACATGGCGCCGATGGCGATCATCGAACTGGTTGACCGCGACGAGAGCGCCAAGGGCGCCGCCGACCGCGCCCGTCTCGAGGCGGAAGAGGCGCTGGAGGACTGATCCTCCCCCCTTCGTTACGGCATCCTCAGGGCCCCGCTTCGGCGGGGCCCTTTGCGTTTCAGGCGGGTCAGCGTGGTGCGCTCTCCAGCGCCAGGGCGAGGGCCCGCGCGATCTGCTCATGCCCTGTCGGCCCGGGCAGGCTGGCGCCGCCCAAGCGCGGCGGCGGGGCGCCTGCGAGGGCGAGGAGGTGGTCCACCGGCTCGGGCGCGACCTCGACCGTGACGATGTCGCGGACGCGCGGGCGCAGCGCCTCGACCATCGCGCTGGTGACGAAGAGGGGCCGCTGCTTCGGCAGTCCGGAGGCGGCCTCTGCGCGCTCTGGTGCCGGCGCCGTCAGGCTCAGGAGATGCGGCGGCGTCTCCAGCCGGTCGAGCAGCGTCTGGATACGGGCCCGCCAGGCGCATTGCAGCTCTTCGCGCACAGCCTCGAAGCGGGTTCTGCAGGTCGCGTGAAGCACCTCCAGCAGGTGCCACGTGAAACAGATCTCGGAAAAATCGGTCTCGGGATAAAGCGCCTCGAGCACGCTCGAGGGCCGCAGGAAGCGGTCGTTCCGGCGCGGGTGGACCCGGTAGAATCGATTCGACATGTTCGCCGCGTCCATGACCTGCAGCACCACCTGGTCGGCCGCGCGGCAGAGCGTCAGGATCTGCGGATCATGCAGGAAGGCGTCGATGCCCGCGTTCATGCAGCCGAGGTTCAGCGCGCGATGCCCCGTCGCCTGCTCGACCAGCGCGGGGAAGGGGGTTTCCACCATCCTGCCGAAGGTCTCGGTGCTGCCGACAAAGGCGGTATAGGACGCCTTGAGAGAGCGGCGCGGGCCGCGGAACAACAGCTTCGACTGACCGTAGACGCAGGCGCCGTAGTACGGCTCCTGGCCCAAGTGCTCGTGCTTCATTGTCCAGATCCCTTCGACGTTGCGGCCAGTATGCCGCGGCGGGGTTTCGGAATGCCTAAACCGCGCCTAGACTGCGCCGGGCAGGCGAGGGGGCTGGGTATGACAATTGAGACGGTGGGCATCGTCGGGGCCGGGCAGATGGGATCGGGCATCGCCCTGGTCAGCGCCTTGGCCGGGCTGGAGGTGCATCTGACCGACGCCAGCGCCGGCGCGCTGGAGGCCGCGCCGCGCATCATCGCGCGTCTTCTGGACCGCCGCGTCGCCAAGGGGGCGCTGTCGCAGCAGGAGCGGGACGAGGCGCTGGGGCGCATCGCCTATGCGCCGGACCTCTCGGCGATCGGCGGCAGCGATCTGGTGATCGAGGCGGCGACGGAGCGCGAGGCGTTGAAGCTGGACATCTTCCGCCAGCTGGTGCCGCATCTGGGGCCGCAGACGATCCTCGCGACCAATACCTCCTCGATTTCGATCACGCGGCTGGCCGCGGCGACGGACCGGCCGCAGCGGATGCTTGGCGTGCATTTCATGAACCCGGTCCCGGCGATGGCCCTGGTCGAGGTGATCCGTGGCCTCGCCACGGATGGGGCCGTCGTCGAGGCGGCGCTGGCCTTCGTGCGGCGGCTCGGCAAGACGCCGGTCGAGGCGCGCGATCACCCGGCCTTCATCGTCAACCGCATCCTGATCCCCATGGTCAACGAGGCCGTTTTCGCCCTGCACGACGGGGTGGGGGACGTGGCCGCCATCGACGCGGCGATGACCCTCGGGGCGAACCAGCCGATGGGGCCGCTGGCGCTGGCCGACCTCATCGGCCTCGACACGTGCCTCTCGATCATGGAGGTGCTGCAGCGCGAGACGGGCGATCCCAAGTATCGTCCCAGCCCGCTGCTGCGCGCCCATGTCGATGCCGGCTGGCTGGGCCGCAAGAGCGGCCGCGGCTTTTACGACTACAGCGGCGAAGTGCCGGTGCCCGCCGGCTAGGCGCGGGCACGGGCTAGCCGATCGCCGCGGCACGCACCGCCTCGTCCACATGGGGCGCAAAACGCTCGAAGTTCTTCGCGAACAGCTGGGCGAGCTTTTGCGCCTGCGCGTCGAAGGCGGCGCCGTCGGCCCATGTGTCGCGCGGCGTCAGGAGCGCAGCATCGACGCCCGGCGCCTCCAGCGGCACCGCGAAGCCGAAGACCGGATCGCTGCGGAAGGCGCCCTGCGCGAGCCGCCCGTCAAGCGCGGCGGCCAGCAGGGCCCGCGTGGCCGCGATCGGCATCCTGTGGCCGGTGCCATGGGGGCCGCCGGTCCAGCCGGTGTTGACCAGCCACAGGTCCGGGCCATGCGCCTCGATCTTTTCGCGCAGCATGGCGCCATAGACTTCGGGGCGGCGGGGCATGAAGGGCGCGCCGAAGCAGGTCGAAAAGGTGGGCTGCGGCTCGGTCACGCCCTGCTCGGTGCCCGCGACCTTCGAGGTGAAGCCTGAAAGGAAATGGTAGACCGCCTGCGCCGGGGTCAGCCGGGCGATGGGCGGCAGCACGCCGAAGGCGTCGCAGGTCAGCATCACGACGTTGCGCGGATGCCCGCCAAGGCCGGTGGCGCTGGCGCTGGCGATCGCCTCGAGCGGGTAGGCGCAGCGCATGTTCGCCGTGATGGAATCATCCTCGAAATCCAGCGCCTGCGTCTCGGGGTCGCGGATCATATTCTCGATCACGGTGCCGAAGCGGCGGGTGGTGGCGTGGATCTCGGGCTCCGCCTCGGGCGAGAGGGAGATGGTCTTGGCGTAGCAGCCGCCCTCGATGTTGAAGATGCCGCGATCGGACCAGCCGTGCTCGTCGTCGCCGATCAGGGTGCGGTCGGGCGCCGCCGAAAGCGTCGTCTTGCCGGTCCCCGAGAGGCCGAAGAAGATGGCGACGTCCTCGGGGTCCTCCGGCGCATGGTTGGCCGAGCAATGCATCGGCAGCACCCCCCGCTCGGGCAGCAGGTAGTTCAGCAGCGTGAAGACGGCCTTCTTGGTCTCGCCGGCGTAATGCGTGCCGGCGATCAGCACGCAGCGCGCATCGAAGTTCAGCGCGATCACCGTGCCGCTGCGGCAGCCGTGGCGGGCCGGATCGGCGGTGAAGCCGGGGCAGTTCACCACAGTCCAGTCGGGCGCGAAGCGGGCCAGGGCCTCGGCGTCGGGCCGGCGCAGCAGGTGGCGGATGAAGAGGGCGTGCCAGGCAAGTTCGGTGACCACGCGGACCTTCAGCTGCGCTTGCGCGTCGGCGCCGGCCAGCAGGTCCTGCACCTGCGGCTCGCGCCCCGCGAGGTAGTCCATCATGTCGCCGTGCAGGCGCTGCCAGGCCTCCGGCGCCATTGGGGCGGTGGTGTCCCACCAGATGCCCTGCTCGGTGCTGGCGCTGCGGACGACGAACTTGTCCCGGGGGCTGCGGCCGGTATGGGCTCCGGTGCGGACGTCCAGCACGCCCCCCGGCCCCAGGTGGCCCTCCCCGGCGCGCAGCGCGACCTCGATCAGCTGGGCCTCGTCCAGATTGTGGCACGCCCTCTTCGGAAGAGGGGCGATGTCGGTAAGAGTGTCCTCCGGCGCGGTCTGCAGCATGATCTGGCCTCCTGGTCCTGCGTTCACGGAGCATAGAGGCCGTCTGGCAAGGGCGAGAAGCCTGTTAGCGCAACCGGCTAAATGTTTGCGCAACCATGATTTCTGTTCTTGCCGGGTGAGACATTTTAGCCAAAGGCAAAGCAATTCTCGTCGAATATGGCTGGCTTGAGGCGCCGATTCGCCGCTTGCTCTTGCTTGGTGGCCGAAAAGGGGCGAGGACTGGCCTTCAAAGCCGGCCCGTGCCGGTCAACAGGTATTGGAGAGGCTGCGATGAGCAGAGTCGCGCTGGTCGATGACGACCGCAACATCCTCACCTCCGTGTCGATGACGCTCGAGGCCGAGGGCTTCGAGGTCGAGACCTACAGCGACGGCCAGCAGGCGCTCGAGGCCTTCAACAAGCGCATGCCCGACATGGCGGTCCTCGACATCAAGATGCCGCGCATGGACGGCATGGATCTTCTGCAGCGCCTGCGGCAGAAGGCGTCGATCCCGGTGATCTTCCTGACCTCGAAGGACGACGAGATCGACGAGGTGCTCGGCCTGCGGATGGGTGCGGATGACTACGTGAAGAAGCCGTTCAGTCAACGCCTTCTGGTTGAGCGGATCCGTGCCCTGCTGCGCAGGCAGGAGGCAATCGCCGGCGACACCGTCGAGGTCACCGAAGAGAGCAAGGTGATGGTCCGCGGCCACCTGAGCATGGACCCGCTGCGCCACGCGGTGAAGTGGAAGAATACCGACGTCTCGCTGACGGTGACGGAATTCCTTCTGCTTCAGGCACTTGCGCAGCGTCCCGGCTTCGTCAAGAGCCGCGATCAGCTGATGGACGTCGCCTACGACGACCAGGTCTACGTCGACGATCGGACGATCGACAGCCACATCAAGCGGCTTCGGAAAAAGATGAGAAGTGTAGACGACGACTTCTCCGCTATCGAAACCCTTTACGGCATCGGCTATCGTTACAACGAGGAGTAACGATAGCAACGGTACCGGAATGACGTCCGACTCGGATATCGATGTACGCGATCTGGGGTCGGTCCGCCGTGCGGCCCGCGGCTTTCTGAAGAAGGTCGGCAACAGCGAACAGGGCAGTTCCGCCGGTGGCGACGTGCTGATCGGCGACGACTGGGTCGGCGGCACCGCTCCCGCCGCGGCCGAGCAGGGAGAGCGGCGCCGCGGCATCTGGGCCCTGAGGCGCTCGCCCATGGCCCGCAAAATCGTCACCTACAACCTCGTCGCGCTTCTGCTCATCATGAGCGCGCTGCTGCATCTGGCCCCCTCGCGGAACGACCTTGTCGAGCAGCGCGTGGCCAGCCTGTCCTACCTGGGCGTTTTCATGGGCCGGCTGGTTCAGGACGGTCAAGAGGCCAACCCGGCGCTCGGCCCTGCCGATGTGCTGCAACAGCTTGCCATCCCCGATGGGGTGGAGGTTTGGCTCTACGATCCCGAGGGGGCCGTCACGACCCGGGTCCTGCCCGAGATCACGCCGGCGCCGGTCCGAATGCCACGAGAGCGGGCGACCCCGCTTTCGGATGTCCTCGACGCCTTGGGCACGGCCGTGTCGGGACTGCGACCCTGGGCCGAGGAACATCCGCAGATACTGTCCGAGGACGATTATCGCGGCGTCCTGACGCGGGTTCTGGCGCAGCGTGTGCGGTCCGACGGAGATATTGCCACCGAGATCAGCGAGTCGTTGGACGGCTCCACCCTGTTGACCGCTGCATCGCCGCTTCTTGGTCCGGAGGACGAGTTGACGGGGTACACGCTGGCCCTGATCGGCGAGGCGCAGTTCTTCGATTCGCTCCTGCGCCAGGAACACGAGCGCGTGCTGCAGGTGCTGATGATCGGCGTGATCGTCTCGGTCGTATTCAGCCTGATGCTGGCCTCGACCATAACCAACCCGATCTCGGATCTCGCCGCGGCCGCCGAAAGCGGGCGCGACCGCAATGCCCGGAAGATGGCGCCCTCGCGCGTTCGCATTCCCGATCTGACCGCGCGCCCGGACGAGATCGGTCGCCTCTCGGCGGCGCTGCGCGGCATGGTCGCGGCGCTGTATCACCGGATCGACAGCAACGAGCAATTCGCCGCAGATGTCGCGCATGAAATCAAGAATCCGCTCGCCAGCCTGCGCTCGGCCATCGGATCGCTGCGCATGGTCAAGCGCGAGGATCACCGCGACAAGCTTCTCGACGTGATCGAGCATGACGTGCGGCGCCTCGACCGGCTGGTGACCGATATCTCCAGCGCCTCGCGGCTGGACGCCGACCTCGTGAAGGAAGAGGAAGAGCGATTCGATCTGCTCAAGATGTTGAACAACCTCTCCGATCACCTCGGCGAGGAGGCCGCCGGCAAGGGGATCGAGTTCATCGCCGACCTGCCGGGCACGCCGGTCCATATCCAGGGCCTCGAGGGGCGGCTCGCGCAGGTTTTCGTCAACCTGATCTCCAACGCGATCTCCTTCTGCGACGATGGCGATGCGATCCGCATCTGGGCGCGGCGCCGGGCGAACCGCGTGCTCGTCGTGGTCGAGGATACCGGCCCCGGCATCCCCGAGGACGCGCTGGCCAAGATCTTCCAGCGGTTCTACTCCGAGCGGCCGCAGGATCAGTTCGGCGACAACTCCGGCCTCGGCCTCGCCATCTCGAAGCAGATCGTCGAGGCGCATGGCGGCGTGATCTGGGCCGAGAACATCCGCCCGACCGAGGCCGATCCCACCTCCGATCCTCTTGGCGCGCGTTTTGTCGTCGGCCTTCCCCTCTGACACGGCGGGCGCCGCGCAGCCTCTGATCCTGCATGCCACCTGCGCCGCCTGGCAGGGGCGGGCGGTGCTGATCGGCGGCGCCTCGGGCAGCGGGAAGTCGGCGCTGGGGCTGGCGCTGCTGGGCTGGGGCTGCGACCTTGTCGCCGACGACCGCACGCTGCTCGGCGTCGAGGGCGGCGCCCTGACCGCCCGCTGCCCGCCGCGGCTGCAGGGGCTGATCGAGGCACGCGGCGTCGGCCTGCTGGCGGCCAGGGCGGTGCCTGAGGCACGCGTCGCGCTGGCCGTGACGCTGGACAGCATCGAAACGGAGCGCTTGCCGCCGCGCCGCAGCATTTCCCTTCTTGGAATCGAAATCCCGTTCCTTCACAAGGTCGAGACGGCCCATTTCGCCGCTGCGATCCTGCAGTATCTGAAAGCGGGACGGAGTGATTGAGCCAGGTGGATCCCAGCCCATGACAGCGCACACGGAAGGGCCGGCCCGGGCCGGCACGGACGACGGACGCCAGCGCGTGGTGCTGGTCACCGGCCCCTCGGGCGCCGGGCGGACGACGGCGATCAACACGCTCGAGGATCTGGGGTTCGAGGTGATCTCGAACCTGCCGCTGTCGCTTCTGCCCAAGCTGATCGACGGGCTGCGGCTGTCGCGGCCGATCGCGCTGGGGGTCGACGTGCGCAACCGCGATTTCAGCATCGACGCGATGCTGGCCGCGATCGACCGCCTCGCCTCCATGCCGCAGATCGCCGAGCAGGTGCTCTACCTCGACAGCGACGAGAGCACGCTGGTGCGCCGCTATTCCGAGACCCGGCGCCGCCACCCCCTCGCCCCGGGGGAGGTGCCGCTGGCCGGCATCCAGCGCGAGCGCGAGATGATGGTGCCGATCCGCGGCCGCGCCGACGTGCTGATCGACAGCTCCGCGCTGACCCCGCACGAGCTGCGCGCCGAGGTGGAGCGCTTCTTCGCCCCCGGCGGCGGGCCGGGCCTGTCGGTGACGTTGCAGAGCTTCTCCTACAAGCGCGGCCTGCCGCGCGGCGTCGATCTGGTCTTTGACGTGCGGTTCCTGTCGAACCCGCATTGGGTGCCCGAGCTGCGCCCGCTGGATGGGCGCGATCCCGCCGTCGCAGAGCATGTTGCCGCCGATCCGCGCTTTGACGGCTTCTTCACCAGGCTGTGCGATCTTCTGGTTCCACTGCTCCCGGCCTATCGCGACGAGGGGAAGACGCATCTCACCGTCGGCTTCGGATGTACCGGCGGGCAACACCGCTCCGTCGCCTTGGTGGAACGGTTGGCCAAGACCCTTGCAGAGGAAGGATGGCAGGTGTCTAAACGTCACAGAGAGCTGGAACGCCAGGCCGGGACACCGGGCGCGGCGGCCGCAGGTCAGGGACAGGCATCGTGATCGGTATCGTCATCGTGGCGCATGGCGGCCTGGCGCGGGAATACCTTCTCGCGGTCGAGCATGTCGTCGGCCAGCAGCCCGGCATGCGCGCCATCACCATCCGCCCCGAGGACGACCGTGCCGCCAAGCAGATCGAGATCTGCGCTGCCGCCGATGCCGTCGATTCCGGTGACGGCGTGGTGATCGTGACCGACATGTTCGGCGGCTCCCCCTCGAACCTTTCCCTACGCGCCTGTTCCCTCTCGAACAGGCGTATTCTTTACGGGGCCAACCTGCCGATGCTGATCAAGCTGGCGAAATGCCGGCGCAAGGCTGTCCCCGAGGCGGTGCGCGCGGCGCTGACGGCGGGGCGCAAGTACATCGACAGCCTGATCGTCGACCCCGCGATGGAGCAGCAGACCGGCTCATGAAATCCGCGCAGGCCACGCACCGCACCCTGACCATCGTCAACGTGAAGGGCCTTCACGCCCGCGCCTCGGCCAAGCTGGTCGAGCTGTGCGAGGATTACGAGGCCGAGGCTGTGATCAGCCGCGACGGCATGTCCAGCACCGGCGACAGCATCATGGGCCTCCTGATGCTGGGCGCGGGCAAGGGCAGCACGATCGACGTCGTCACCAGCGGGCCGCAGGCGCAGCCGCTCGCCGAGGCGATCGAGGCGCTGGTCGCGGCGCGCTTCGGCGAAGACGACTGACGCGCCGCCTTCGGGGCGGGTTTTGCCCCGCAGGCCGAGAGGGCGCGCGAATTTGTGGCTTTTCCTGCCGCCTCCCGACCCCTATATGGGGTTTTGAGTTCCCCGACAGCGTGAACCGGGATCGCCACGGCGATCCGCCCCGGCGGGGCCGGGGAGAGATATTGCTTGAGAGGTAGCGATGGCCGATAAACCGATCATGGCGCGCGCGACCGCCGTCTGGCTGGTCGACAACACGACGATGAGCTTCAAGCAGATCGGCGATTTCGTCGGCATGCACGAGCTGGAGATCCAGGGCATCGCCGACGGCGATGTCGCGACGGGGGTCAAGGGCTTCGACCCCGTGGCCAACAACCAGCTGACGCAGGACGAGATCGACCGTGCCGAGAAGGACCCCCGGCACAAGCTGAAGCTCAAGTTCAACCCCTCTTCCGTCGGCGAGGAAAAGCGGCGCGGCCCGCGCTACACCCCGCTGTCCAAGCGGCAGGACCGCCCGGCCTCGATCCTCTGGCTGGTCAAATTCCATCCCGAGCTGGCCGATGCGCAGATCTCCAAGCTGGTGGGCACGACCAAGCCGACGATCCAGGCGATCCGCGAGCGCACGCATTGGAACATCGCCAACCTCGATCCGATCGACCCGGTCGCCCTGGGCCTGTGCAAACAGTCCGAGCTGGACCAGGCGGTGCAGAAGGCGAACGAGCGCAAGATGCGCGAAGGCACCGCGATGTCCGACGACGAGCGGCGCAAGCTGGTCTCGACCGAGCAGAGCCTCGGCATGCCGGCGGAGCCGCGCGTGCCTTCCTCCATCTCCGGCCTCGAGGGGTTCACCCTGTCGGGCAATGACGACGAGGCCCAGCCTCGTGACGAGGCGCCGGCGCAGGACGACGAGGAGGAGGAGACCGAGCGCGACTACGCCAATGCGGACAGCCTCTTCAACCTGCCCGCCGGCGGCAGTGACGACGACGAGGAGGACGAGGGCCGCTAGGCCCCGCCCCGACCCGAAGACAAACGGCCGGCCCCCTCGGGGTGCCGGCCGTTTTTCGTTCGGGGCCTGCGTGCCCGGCTAGTCGTCGCCGTGGGTCAGCTGCGGCACGTCGTTGGCGCCCGCGCTGCCGCGCCCCGAGAGGGAGGGGTTCTCCATGAAGAAGCGGTGCGCCGAGAAGGGGCGCCCGTCCTCCGGCAGATCGGCGCGGGTGAAGCGGCCGTCCGGCCCCATGACCCAGCTTTGCGCCACGTCGGCGAGATTGGCGGCCATGATCTGCTCGACGATCTGCGCCTTGACGGTGGCGTTCTCGATCTCGACCAGCGTCTCGACCCGGCGGGTCAGGTTGCGGCCCATCCAGTCGGCGGAGCTGATGAAGACCCGCGCCTTGCGCGAGGGCAGGCCCTGGCCATTACCGAAGCAGACAATGCGGCTGTGTTCGAGGAAACGCCCGACGATGGATTTGACGCGGATCGTCTCGCTCAGCCCCTGAACGCCGGGGCGCAGCCCGCAGATGCCGCGGATGACGAGGGTGATCTTCACGCCCGCCCGGCTGGCCTCGTAAAGCTTGTCGATGGTCTCGGCCTCGATCAGGCTGTTCATCTTGGCCCAGATCTCGCCCCTGCGGCCGGCGCGGGCATGGGCGATCTCGGCGTCGATCATCTCGAAAAGCTCGGATTTCAGCGACAGCGGCGAGATGGCGAGGTTCTCCAGCCCCTCGGGCTGGGCATAGCCGCCGATGTAATTGAAGACCTTCGTCGCATCGCGCCCCAGCGCCGGATCGCAGGTGAAGAACGACAAGTCGGTGTAAATCTTGGCGGTGATCGGATGGTAGTTGCCCGTGCCGTAATGCGTGTAGGTCACCAGCCGGTCGCCTTCGCGGCGCACCACGGTGCTGATCTTGGCATGCGTCTTGTACTGGGTGAAGCCGTAGACGACATGCGCGCCCGACCGCTCCAGCCGGCGGGACTGGCGGATGTTCGCGGCCTCGTCGAAGCGGGCCTTCAGCTCCACCAGCGCGGTGACGGACTTGCCCTCTTCCGCGGCATCGCAGAGCGCCTCGACGATGGGCGAGTTGCGCGAGGTGCGGTAGAGCGTCTGCTTGATCGCCACGACATCGGGGTCCTGCGCCGCCTGCCGCAGGAAGCGGACCACCATGTCGAAGGTCTCGTAGGGGTGGTGCAGCAGCATGTCCTTCTGCCGGATCGCGGCGAACATGTCGCCGTCGTGGTCCTGCACCCGTTCGGGCACGCGCGGGCTGAAGGGCGGCCAGAGAAGCTCTGGCCGCTGGTCTGTCACCAGCTCGCTGAGATCGCCGATGCCGATTAGGCCGTCGACCTCGACCACCTCCCAGTCGGTGATGTGCAGCTCGCCCATGATGGTCGATTTCAGCGCCTCTGGCGCGCCGACAGAGAGCTTCATCCGCACGACCTCGCCCCGGCGGCGACGCTTCAGCGCGGTCTCGAATTCGCGCACCAGATCCTCGGCCTCTTCCTCGACCTCGAGGTCGCTGTCGCGCAGGACGCGGAAGGTGCAGTGGCCCTTCATCCGGTAGCCCGGGAAAAGCCGCGAGAGGAACATGAGCAGCAGCTCTTCCAGCGGCAGGTAGCGCTGGCCCATCTCGGAGGGCAGGGCGACGAAGCGGTCGATCTGGTTCGGCACCGGCAAGAGCGCCTGCAGCCCGCGCCGGTCCGAGATGCGTTCCAGCTGCAGGGCGAGGGCCAGCCCCTCGTTCGGGATGAAGGGGAAGGGGTGCGCCGGGTCGATCGCCAGCGGCGAGAGCACGGGAAAGACGTGGTTCAGGAAATAGTCGTCCAGAAACTGCTGGTCGGCCTCCGTCACGTCGTCGCGACCCAGCACGTCGATGCCGGCCTCTGCCAATTCGTCGATCAGCGCGGTGAAGACACCCTGCTGGCGGTGCATAAGCGCCCGCGCCTCGACGTCGATCTCGCGCAGCTGCTCGGCCGGGGTCAGGCCGTCGGCGGCGGGCGTGGTATTGCCGGCCTGCGCCAGCTCTCGCAGGCCGGCGACGCGCACGGTGTAGAACTCGTCGAGGTTGCTGGCGCTGATCGACAGGAAGCGCAGCCGCTCCAGCAGCGGCACGCGCGTGTTCTCCGCCTCTTCGAGGACGCGGAAGTTGAAGCCCAGCCAGCTAAGCTCGCGGTTCACGAAGCGGGCGGGGCCGGTCATGTCGCCCTCGGGCGCCTGCGGGGCGGGGAACGGGTCCGAAAGGAAGTCTGCTTGTGCCATCGGTCCCCTTGTTCTGCCGTCTTGCAACGGCTTCGTGACTGCCGCAGGGGCAGTATCGAAATTGGCTGGCGGAGTGTCCAGAGACCCGCCGCGTCAGCCGTCCCGCTCTTCGAGGATGCGGCGGGCCAGCGCTCGGGTGACGGGCCGCCGCTCGCCCAGGGCGCGGTCGTCGAGCTGGGCGACGATCTCGGCGGCGGCGGCAAAGCTGCGCTCCATCCGCCACAGAAGATAGGGCAGCAGGTCCGGCCCGATCGGGATCTGCCGGTCCGAGAAATGCTTGGCCAGCACCGCCTCGAGCAGGCGGTCGTCCGGATCCTCGATCCGCACCACCGAGGTCGCCTGCAGCCGGCTGGCGAGATCCGGCAGGGCGATGTTCCAGCGGCTGGGCGCCCGGTCCGATGTCAGCAGAAGCTGGCCGCCGACGCGGGCGAGGCGGTTGTGCAGGTGAAACAGCGGCTCTTCCGCCGCGCGGGGCAGATGCTCGACCCCCTCGACCACCAGCCGGGCGCCCGCCTCGGGCTGCTGGTCGAGGGCCGAGCGGTCCTTGGCGTCGATGATGCGGGCGTCGCATTCGGTCTGCCAGACGCGGGCGAGGTGGCTCTTGCCGCTGCCCGAGGGGCCGACGAGCGCCAGCTTCCCCTCCGGCCAGGGCGCCGGGCCCAGCAGCATCGCATGGGCGGCGGCATTGGCCGAGGAGACGAAGAAGTCGTCCGCGCCGAAGGCCACCTTGGGCGGCAGGGGCAGGGTCAGCTGCCGGGCCATTCGCCCCCCGCGCGTGCGTCGAGATCGATGTTGGTGCCGCTGCCGCCGGTCATCGAGGGATCGACCGTGCCGCGCGCCGGCGTGCCGCTGGAGCCGCGGTAAAGCTGGCTTTCCTTGTAGCGCTCCACCCCGAAGCGGGCGAGCACCCCCAGCGCCGCCGAGACCGGCACCGCGACCAGCAGCCCGACGAAGCCGAAGAGCGCCCCGAAGACTGCCAGCGCCAGCAGCAGCCAGACCGGGTGCAGCCCGACGCTGGAGCCGACGAGCTTCGGCGTCAGGATGTTGCCCTCGACGAACTGGCCGCTCTGGAAGACCGCGTAGACGCCGAGGATGTACCACCACTCGCCCCAGAACTGGAACAGCGCCAGCCCGATCGAGAGGGTGAAGCCGATGACCGCGCCGAGGTAGGGAATGAAGGTCACGAGGCCGGCAAGCGCCCCGATGAAGATGCCGAAGTTCAGCCCGATGATGCCGAGGGCGACGGCGTAGTAGGTGCCGAGGATCAGGCAGACGAGGCCCTGCCCACGGATGAAGGAGGCGAGGGTCGCGTCGATCTCGCGCCCGAGGCGGCGCAGGGTGGGGCGGTGATCGCGCGGCAGAAGGTCGTCGATGCGCGCGACCATGTTGTCCCAGTCGAGCAGCAGGTAGACCGAGACGACCGGAACGATGACGAAGAGCAGGACGATGTTCATCACCCCGGCGGCCGAACTGAGCACCCCGTTGATGATCTCGCCGGCGCGGGCCTGCACGGCCTCGCCGATGCGGCCCAGCTGTTCGCGGATCCAGTCGGCATCGCCGACCTGCGGGTAGTTCGTCTCGATCCAGTCGCGCACGGTGTCGAAAAGCTGGGGCAGGGCGGTCTCGCCCAGCTGCCGGGCCTGGCTGGCGAGGGTCGAGACCAGCAGCGGCACCGCGACGAGGATCGCCACCAGCGCAATGCAGGTGATCAGCGCCACGGCGAGCCCGCGCGACAGCCCCAGCCGTTGCAGCCTGTCGGCCACGGGATCAAGGATATAGGCCACGCCCGCCCCGATCAGGAAGGGCAGGATGACATCGCCCAGCAGCCACAGCAGGACGAGGAAGACCGCCGCCGCGAGCGTCCAGATCAAGGCCTGTTGACGGGCCGAAAGTGCCACCGCGACCTCCCTTTGCTGCACCGGCCTATGTCATCGGATCCGGCCCTCTGCGCAAGGGCCATGCAAAGGTCGGGTGGCGCGCCGTCGCTTGTCAGCCATGCCGGGCTGCCATACGACGGTGCGGACCTTTCAGCCCCTGACCCGGAGTGCATCCATGCGCCTCTCCCGCTACTTCCTGCCCGTGCTCAAGGAGACGCCGGCCGAGGCGCAGATCGCCTCGCACAGGCTGATGCTGCGCGCCGGGATGATCAAGCAGGCCAGCGCGGGCATCTATTCCTGGCTGCCGCTGGGCCTGAAGGTGCTGCGCAACATCGAGCGCATCGTCAACGAGGAGCAGGAGCGCGCGGGCCATGTCCCGCTTCTGATGCCGACGCTGCAGGGCGCCGATCTCTGGCGGGAATCGGGCCGCTACGACGCCTACGGCGAGGAGATGCTGCGCATCAAGGACCGGCAGGGTCGCGAGATGCTCTATGGTCCGACCAACGAGGAGATGATCACCGACATCTTCCGCAGCTACGTCTCGTCCTACAAGGACCTGCCGCTGACGCTGTACCACATTCAGTGGAAGTTCCGCGACGAGATGCGGCCCCGCTTCGGCGTCATGCGCGGGCGCGAGTTCCTGATGAAGGACGGCTACAACTTCGACCTCGACTACGAGGCGGCGATGGTGGCCTACGATCGGCACATGGTCAGCTACCTGCGCACCTACGAGCGGATGGGCCTGCAGGCGATCCCGATGCGCGCCGATTCGGGCCCCATCGGCGGCGAGGACACGCATGAGTTCCTCGTGCTGGCCGAAACGGGCGAGAGCGAGGTCTTCTACGACAGCGCCATCCTCGACCTGAAGCTGGCAGATCGCGCGGTGGATTACGACGATGCGGCGCAGCTTGCCTCGATCCGCTCCGAGTGGACCACGCCCTATGCCCGCACCGACGAGACGCATGACGAGGGCGTCTTCGCCGAGGTCCCCGAGGAGCGGCGCCGCACCAGCCGCGGCATCGAGGTCGGGCAGATCTTCTACTTCGGCACCAAGTATTCCGAACCCCTCGGCGCCATGGTCGCCAACGAGAAGGGTGAGCGGGTGCCGGTACACATGGGCAGCCACGGCATCGGCGTCAGCCGTCTGCTGGGCGCGATTATCGAGGCCAGCCACGACGACAAGGGCATCATCTGGCCCGAGGGCGTGACGCCCTTCCACGTCGGCATCGTCAACCTGCGGCAGGGCGACGCCGCCTGCGACGCCGCCTGCGCCGAGATCGAGGCGCAGGTCGCCGCCAAGGGGCTGGAGCCGCTTTACGACGACCGCGACGAGCGGGCGGGGGCCAAGTTCGCGACGATGGACCTGATCGGCCTGCCCTGGCGCATCACTGTCGGCCCCCGCGGCATCGCCGCCGGCAAGGTGGAGCTGACCTCGCGCCGCACCGGCGAGAGCGAGGAGATGACGGTGGAAGAGGCCGTGACGCGCCTCGCCGCGATCTACGCGGGTCACTGACCCGAATTCATCCTTGCACGACGAAGGGGCGCAGCCGTCAGGCCGCGCCCTTTATTTGTGACCATCGGCGCGGCTAAGGCCGCCGTCTGCAGCCGCCGGGATGCGCCCCCGGGGCGGAGGCTGCCCGCTAGAGGGCTTTACCGGTCATGCATCTCGTGGCTGGCTTACCGGGATCACTCCCGGGGAGGCCACCATGGACATCGACATCTGGCTCGCATTCACCGCAGCCTCGATCGCGCTTCTGCTCATACCGGGGCCGACGGTCCTGCTGGTTCTCAGCTATGCGCTGAGCCAGGGCAGGCGCGTCGCCCTTGCCACTGTCGCGGGTGTCGCATTGGGCGACCTGATCGCGATGACGGCCTCGCTCGCCGGGTTGGGCGCGCTGGTCCTCGCCTCTGCGGCCTTGTTTACCATTCTGAAATGGCTCGGGGCGGTCTACCTCGTGTATCTCGGGGTCAAGCTTTTCCGCAGCGCCCCCGATGCACGTCTGGGCGCGGCCCAGGATCTCCAAGACGGGGAGCCATTGAAGGTTTTCGGCCACGCCCTGACCGTGACGGCGCTGAACCCGAAGTCGATCGTGTTCTTCATAGCCTTCGTGCCGCAGTTCATCGTCGCTGGCGCGCCGCTCGTCCCGCAATTCGCGATCCTGATCGCGACAATCGTCGGCCTTGCAGCCGCCAATGCCCTGGCCTTCGCGCTTCTGGGGGACAGCTTGCGGCGCCGTTTCGCGTCACCCTTCGTGCTGCCGGCCCTATCGCGCCTGGGAGGGGCGGCGCTGGTTCTCATGGGGCTGGCGACGGCCGCGTTCAGAAAGGCCACGACCTGATCGTCGGCGCTGTCTGTCGCGCGGGTTGGTTGCCGGGCAAGGCGGGCGACTAAACCATTGGGAAGACAGAGCCCCGGGCGGCCGAGGACGAACGGCCGCTTCCTACCCCGCGCCGATGGCCTTGTCCGAGGTGTCGGCCTTGCCCTGCGTCCAGTAGCCGGCGGCCTTCATCCATTGCAGCGGCTGCCCGGCCTCGAGCAGCGCCTCGCGCAGGGCGCGGGCCACGCCGGCCTCCGCGGCGATCCAGGCGAAACGCCCCTCTTCGGGGGCCAGCGTCCCGGTTGCCGCCAGCAGCGGCGCGGGATCGGCGGCCGCCTCCAGCGGGCGATGCAGCCAGCGCAGGTCCAGATCGGCCTTCGTGTCGAACAGCTGCTCGTCCTCGGGGCCGGTAACGGCGACGAGGGCGGTGACCTTCGTGCCCGCGGCGGCCTCTTCGATGAAGCGGCCGATGGCGGGCAGGGCGGTCTCGTCCCCGATCAGCAGCCAGCTCCCGACCTCCCCCTCGATCACCTGCGATCCGCGCGGACCTGCCACCGTCAGCGCATCACCCGGCCCGGCCATGCGCGCCCAGTCTGCCGCCGGGCCGCCGTCGTGATCGACGAAATCCAGCACCAGCCGCCCGGCGGCGCGGTCGACGCGGCGGGGCGTGTATTCCCGCAGCACAGGCTCGCCCGCAGCCTGCGGCAGCACCAGCTTGCAGTGATCGTCGAAGGCCGGAGAGGGGAAATCCGCCATTTCCGCGCCCTGCAGCGTCACGCGGATCATCGCGGGGCTCAGGCGCTGGACCTGCGTCACGGTCAGGTGGCGCCGCTTCAACTCGTGGCGCTCGCGCCGGATGGTGGGAGGAGTCTGGGTCATGCTGCATCCTTTCGGGGGCATGGTGGCGCCGCGGCGCGCTGCATCCGCTGGCTGGTCCGCGCGGGCGCTGGACTGGCTCCGGCTGCGTGACTGCCGAAGGCCTGGCGCGGGGTCAAGCTGGCGTTGACCCTGCCGCGCCCCCGGCGCACCCTCCGCGCCGGGAAGGAGACCCATATGAAAGCACTGATCACCTGGGGCGGCTGGGAGGGGCATCAGCCCGACCAGGTCGCCGCCTTGTTCCACGAGATGCTGACCGCCGAGGGCGTGGAGGCCGAGGTTACCGACAGCCTTGAGGCCTTCGACGATGCCGAGCGCCTGCAGGCACTGGACCTGATCGTTCCGGTCTGGACCATGTCCGAGCTGACGAAGGAGCGCGCGCAGAACGTCTCGGAGGCCGTGGCCCGCGGCACCGGCCTTGCCGGCTGTCACGGCGGCATGTGCGACGCCTTCCGCGAGAACACCCTGTGGCAGGCGATGACGGGCGGCAACTGGGTCATGCACCCGGGCGGCGACGGCGTGCGCCACAGGGTCGAGATCGCCGGCAGCCACGGGCTGACCCAGGGAATCGAGGATTTCGAGGTCGAGACCGAGCAGTATTACCTGCACGTCGATCCGGCCAACGAGGTGCTGGCGACCACGAGCTTTCCCGTCGTGCCGTGGTACCACGCGGCCAACGGGCCGGTGACGATGCCGGTCGCCTGGATCCGCCGCTGGGGTCTGGGCCGCGTCTATTACAACGCGCTGGGCCACCATCGCGATGTGATCGACAATGACCCCCCGCGCGAGATGCTGCGCCGCGGCCTGCTCTGGGCGGCCGAGGGCAAGGCGGCTGCCGCGGGGCAGGACCTCTCGGCCTTCGTCTCGGACCGCGAGGGCAACAACTACTGAGGGCGCGCGCGGCGGCTCTTCACGGGTCGCCGCGCTGCCGCCAGCACTCTGGCGCGGCGGGCCACCGCCGCCCACCGGCGCGTGACTTGACCCCGCCGGGCCGCCGCCGCATGCAGGCGCGAGTTTCATGAACGGAGCGCGCATGGCCACGCCCCCCTTCGCCGGTTTCGAATGGATGATCGCCTGGCGCTACATCCGCGCCCGCCGCGCCGAGGGCGGGGTCAGCGTGATGACCTGGATCAGCCTCGTCGGCATTACCCTTGCCGTCTTCGCGCTGATCGCCACGCTGGCCGTCCGCTCGGGCTTTCGCGACGAGTTCGTCAACACGATCGTCGGCGCCAATGCCCATGTGACGGTCTATCAGAACACGATGATCCCCGGCACCGACCGGGTGACGCGGCTGATCACGGACTACGGCCCGATGACCGAGCGGATCGAGGAGGTGCCCGGCGTGATCCGCGCAGCGCCCCTCGTGCGCAGCCAGGTCATGGCCAGCTGGCAGGACCGCAACGCCTTCACGGAGGTCTTCGGAATCACGCCCGAGGCGCTGTCCGGCGTGCCGCGCATCGCCAATTCGGACATTGCCGAAGGGGACTTTGCCGATTTCGGCGCCCGCGCCGGCGAGGATGCTCCGGGCGGCATCGCCATCGGCAGCGGCGTGGCGAACGCGCTCGACATCGACATCGGCGACACGGTGCGGCTGACCTCGCCCAACGGGGCGCGCACGCCCGCCGGCACCAGCCCGCGCGTCTCGGCCTATCCGGTGGCCTATATCTTCACCGCCGGGCGCTACGACATCGACCAGACGCGCATCTACATGCCGCTTGAGGATGCGCAGTACTTCTTCAACCGCGACGGCGTCGCGGACGAGATCGAGGTCATGGTCGAGGACCCCGAGGCGGTCGACCAGCTGGCCCCGCTGATCCGCGATGCCGCGGGCGAGGGTGCCTTCACCTGGACCTGGCGCGACAGCGCGGGCAGCTTCCTGCAGGCGCTGACGGTCGAGGACAACGTGATGTTCGTCATCCTCTCGATCCTCGTGCTGATCGCCAGCATGAACATCATCTCGGGCTTGATCATGCTGGTGAAGAACAAGGGACGCGACATCGGCATCCTGCGCACCATGGGCCTGACCGAGGGGGCGATCCTGCGCATCTTCTTTATCTGCGGCGCGGGGATCGGCACGCTGGGCACCCTGCTGGGGCTGATCCTTGGCTGCGCCTTCGCGATCTGGATCGACCCGATCTTCGCCGCCGTGAACTACCTCTCGGGCGGCGGCGTCTGGGATCCGTCGATCCGCGGCATCTACGCGCTGCCCGCCAAGCTGGAGCTGGGCGATGTCCTCTCGGCCGTGGCGCTGAGCCTGGGGCTGTCCTGGATCGTCACCATCTTTCCCGCCCGCCGCGCGGCGCGGATGAACCCGGTCGAGGCGCTGCGCTATGAATGACGAGGCACATGCCCTGGCGCTGGGCGGGCTGACCAAGGTCTACAACGCCGGCCAGCCGAACGAGATCGCGGTGCTGCGCGGCGCCGATCTGACCGTCCGGCGGGGCGAGGTCGTCGCCCTCGTCGCGCCCTCGGGCGCCGGGAAATCGACGCTGCTGCATATCGCCGGCCTGCTGGACAAGCCCGACGCGGGCGCGGTGGCGATTGGCGGGCGCGATGCGACGGGCCTCTCGGACCGCCAGCGCACCGCCGTGCGCCGGTCCGAGGTCGGCTTCGTCTACCAGTTCCACCACCTGCTGCCCGAGTTCACAGCGCTGGAGAACGTCGTGCTGCCGCAGCTTGCGAACGGCACCCCGAGGGCCCAGGCCGAGGCGCGGGCGCGCGATCTTCTGGGCCGCGTGGGCATCGAGGCGCGCGGCGATCACCGCCCCGCGGCCCTTTCGGGCGGAGAGCAGCAGCGCGTCGCCCTGTGCCGCGCGCTGGCCAATGCCCCGGCGCTGCTGCTGGCCGACGAGCCGACCGGCAACCTCGATCCCGAAACCTCGGAGCGGGTCTTTGCCGCGCTGATGGACCTCGTGCGCGGCACCGGCCTCGCTGCGTTGATCGCCACGCACAACCTCGACCTCGCGGCGCGGATGGACCGGCAGCTGCGGATGGACCAGGGGCGCATCACGCCGCTTTGAGGGGGCGGGCACGGCGTCACGGCCCGCTCTGGACGCGGCGTCAGACTGCGTTTAGGGCCGGCCCATGACCAGCGCCGCCCCCCAGTCCCCCCTTCCGCCGCCGGCCCGCGGGTTGCGCGGCCAGATCGCCACGCTGATGGTGCTGGCGGTGCCGCTGATCGGCTCGAACCTGGCGCAGATGGCGGTCGGGATCACCGACACGGTCATGCTGGGCTGGTACGACGTCACCGCGCTGGCCGCCGTTACGCTGGCCAATTCGGTCTACTTCCTGATCTTCCTCGTCGGCTCGGGCTTTGCCTGGGCGGTGATGCCGCTGGTCGCCGAGGCCGCCGAGTCCGGGGACGAGCAGCAGGTCCGCCGCGTGACCCGCATGGCGCTGTGGCTGAGCCTGGCCTATGCCGCGATCTTCATCCCGCCGTTGATGATCTCCGAACGGATGTTCCTGGCCATGGGGCAAGAGGCCGACGTCTCGGCCCTGGCGCAGGACTACCTGCGGATCAACGGCTTCGCGCTGGTGCCGGCGCTGGTCGTGGTGGTGCTGAAATCCCTTCTCTCGGCGGTGGAGCGGGCGGGGATCGTCCTTTGGGCCACGCTCGCGGGCGCGGCGGTGAATGCCGTGGCGAACTACGCGCTGATCTTCGGCAACTGGGGCGCGCCCGAGCTGGGCGTGCGCGGCGCAGCGATCGCCTCGCTCTCGGTCGGGGTGGTGCAGGCGGCGCTGCTGGCGCTCTACGCGATCCGGCGGTTGCCGCAGTTCGACCTCTTCCGCCGCCTCTGGCGGCCCGACTGGCCGGTGCTGGGCCGCGTGCTGCGGCTGGGCGCGCCGATCGGCCTGACCAGCTTCGCCGAGGCCGGGCTCTTCAGCGCTTCGGCCATCATGGTGGGCTGGATCGGTGCGGTGCCGCTGGCCGCCCATGGCGTCGCCATGCTGCTGACCGGCGCCGCCTTCATGCTGCAGGTCGGTCTCAGCCAAGCGGCGACGGTCCGCGCGGGCCGGGCGCTGGGACGGGGCGATCCGGCGGGCCTGCGCAGCGGCGCCCGCATCGCGATCCTGATGTGCCTCGTCTTCGCGCTGGCCAGCGCCGCGCTGTTCCTGGCGGCGCCAGAGCTGCTGATCATGGGCTTTCTCGACCGGGCGGAGCCTGCGGCCCCGCTGGTCATGGCCGCCGGCGTGACGCTGCTGGCCGTGGCCGCCCTGTTCCAGGTGGTCGACGGGATGCAGGCGCTGGCGCTGGGCCTGCTGCGCGGCATCCAGGACACCGCCGTGCCGATGGTGCTGGCCAGCATCAGCTACTGGGGCATCGGCCTGCCGGTGGGCTACCTTCTGGGCTTCCCGCTGGGGCACGGCGCGCCTGGGGTCTGGTTCGGCCTCGTCGTCGGGCTGGCCTGTGCCGCGGTGCTGCTGATGGCGCGGTTCTGGTGGCTCTCGGCCCGCATCCCGGTCACGCCTGTCCCCCCCGGCGGGACCGCCCCGCCGGCAAACGCCCGTCCCTTGGCCTAGACAGCCCCCTTCGGCAGCTTAATTAAAGAGGTCATCATGTTCGACTTCATCGCAAACTGGATCGCGGCCGGCGGCGCCCTTGGCGTCGGCGCCCTGATGTTCCTCGAGAATGTCTTTCCGCCCATTCCGTCGGAGCTCGTGATGCCCCTGGCCGGCTACAACGCCGCCAGCGGCACGCAAAGCGCCGTACTGGCCTTTGTCGCCGGGGTCGTCGGCTCGGTCCTCGGCGCCTGGATCTGGTACGAGATCGGGCGCCGCTTCGGCCGCGAGCGGCTGCTGCGGCTTATCGACCGGCACGGCCGCTGGCTGACCCTCAGCCGCGCGGATGTCGAGCGGACGCTGGCCTGGTTCGACCGGCATGGCAGGCTCGCCGTCTTCTTCGGACGCATGGTGCCGACGATCCGCACGCTGATCTCCGTCCCCGCCGGGCTGCAGGGCATGTCGCTGCCGGCCTTCTTCGTCTATACGACCGCCGGAAGCACGATCTGGGTCGGCGCGCTCTTTGCCGCCGGCTACCTGCTCGAGGCGCAGTACGAGCGCGTGCAGGCCTGGCTCAACCCGGTGACCACGCTGCTCGTCGTGCTGATCGTTGGCGCCTACCTCTATCGCCTCGTGACGGGCAAAGGGCGCGGCGACCGCGCGTGACGGCGACCGGGTCGTCAGCCGTTCTGCCGCAGCGCGACCAGAAGCAGGATCAGCCCCACGGCGATGGCCTGGGCGACGATGCGCAGGCGCATGATCTTGTTGGCGTTGCGGCGGTTGTACTCGCCGCCGCGGCCGAAGCTGCCGATGCCGAACAGCAGGATCACCGCGACCGCGGCCACCGAGAGAACGACAAGGATGAACAGCGGATCGCCAGCCATGGCCTCACTCCCTTTTCACCCCCTCTAGCAGCCGCGGGGGCCCGGCAAAAGCGGCCTTGGCCTCAGCTTCCCGAGAGGACCCGGTCCAGCGCCGCATCGGGCAGCGCGCGCCGCATCAGGGCGGCGGCCTTGGCGGGCAGGGTCACGCGGTAGCGGGCGCGCGGGCGGCGCGCCTCCAGCGCCCGGCGCAGGACCTGCGCCGCGGCCTCGGCAGGCAGCTCCCAGCGGTCGGCGCCGCCCTCGTAAAGCCGGTGCAGCAGCCCCTCGTAGTCCCGCGCCCGCGCGCTGCCGCGCCAGTCGATCCAGCGCTCGAACTGCGGGATCGCGTTTGCGCGCATGCGGCTGCCGATCGGGCCAGGCTGCAGCAGCACCACGTCGATGGGCTGGCCCCGCATCTCGAGGCGCAGCGTGTCCGTCAGCCCCTCCAGCGCGTATTTCGACGCGGTATAGGCGCCGCGCCAGGGTGCCGCGACATAGCCCAGCACCGAGGAGCAGTTGACGATCCGCCCGTGCCCCTGCGCCCGCATCACTGGGATCACCTGCCGGGTCAGGGCATGCCAGCCGAAAAGGTTCGTCTCGAAGATCGCCCGCAGGGCCTCGGTGGGCAGATCCTCGACGGCGCCGGGACAGGCGAAGGCGCCATTGTTATAGAGCGCATCGAGCCGCCCGCCGCTGGCCTTGAGCACGGCGGCGAGGGCTTCGGCGATGCTGCCCTCGTCGGCGTAATCGAGGCGCGGCGCCTCGAAGCCCTCGCTCCGCAGACGCGCGCAATCGGCTTCCTGCCGGCAGCTGGCAAAGACCCGCCAGCCCGCGCGCCGCATCTCATGCGCTGCGGCATGGCCGATCCCGGAGGAGCAGCCGGTCATCAGGATCACGCGGTCCACCATGTCTCGGCCATGCCGCATGGGCGCCGCCCGGACAAGCGAAAGGCGACCCGCCCGGGCCGCCCTGTTCATCTTCTCTTTCTCAAATATCCCGGGGGGGCGAGGCGCAGCCGAGCGGGGGCTGGCCCCCATCCTCCGTCAACCCTCGAGCGGGGCGGTCAGGCGTTCGGCCATCCAGCCGGTGGCACCGCTGCCGACGACCTCCACGCGCACCCAGCCGGACTCGCTGTCGAGGACGCGCATCTGCGTGCCGCCGTCGAGCGTGGCGAGAACGGGGTAGCCGGTGCTCGGCCCCTCGCGCATGTTGACGCGCGATCCGGCGATCTCGACCAGCGGCAGCGGCGCGGCCTCGGTCGCCTCGGCCTCGGCGGGGGCGGTCAGCTGCTCTTCGGCGGGCGCGGCGGCCTCGGCTTCGGCCACGGCCTCGGCGCTGCTGGGCGCCTCGGGCTGGTAGGCGGCCTGCACCACGGCGGCGGTCCCGGCGTCGGTGGCGGCGCCGGTGCCGCGTCCCTCGGGCGCGGCCAGCGCGGCGGCCAGCGTGCCGATGTCCGGAATGTTGACGCCCAGCTCCTCGCGGGCCTGGGCGGCGGTCACTTGCGGTTCGAAATCCTCGCCGCCGGACATTTGCCAGAACAGGCCGGCCAGCAGCAGAAAGGTGGCGGGGATATAGGTCTTCATTTTCGGGCTCCCTGAGGGGAAAAGATCGGGCTGGCGGCGGGATCCCGCTGCCTAGGTTGCCTGTCCAACGGCAGCTTTACGCTGGCGGTTCCCGGTCTTATGGAAGGCCGATGCCCGATACGCCCGACGATCTCGATCCCGCCGCCCTTCCCGACCTGTCGGAGCCGCTGCGCCGCGCCATCGGCGAGCGCTATCTCAGCTACGCGCTCTCGACGATCATGAACCGCGCGCTGCCCGATGCCCGCGACGGGCTCAAGCCGGTGCATCGCCGGATTCTCTATGCCATGCGGGAGCTTCGCCTGACTTCGACGGGCGGTTTCCGGAAGTCGGCGAAGATCAGCGGCGACGTGATGGGGAACTACCACCCGCACGGCGATGCCGCGATCTACGACGCGATGGCGCGGCTCGCGCAGGACTTCAACGTCCGCTATCCGCTGGTCGACGGGCAGGGCAACTTCGGCAATATCGACGGCGACAATCCGGCCGCCGCGCGGTACACTGAAGCCAGGCTGACACCAATGGCCGAGGCCCTGATGGAAGGGCTGGCCGAGGATGCGGTGGATTTCCGCCCGAACTACGACGGCACGCTTAGCGAGCCGGTGGTTCTGCCGGCGGCGATCCCGAACCTTCTGGCCAATGGCGCCAGCGGCATCGCCGTGGGCATGGCGACGAATATCCCGCCGCATAACCTGCACGAGCTGGTCGAGGCCTGCCTGCACCTGATCAAGTCGCCGAACGCCACCGACGAGAAGCTGGTGGAGCTGGTGCCCGGCCCCGATTTCCCCACCGGCGGCGTGCTGGTCGAGCCGCGCGAGAGCATCCTCGAAAGCTACCGCACCGGGCGCGGCAGCTTCCGCCTGCGCGCGCGCTGGGAAAGAGAGGACCTTGGCCGGGGCCTCTGGCAGATCGTCGTCACCGAGATCCCCTACCAGGTCGCGAAATCCAAGCTGATCGAGCGCCTCGCCGAGGTCATCCAGACCCGCAAGGTGCCGCTGCTGGCCGATGTCCGCGACGAGAGCGCCGCCGACGTTCGCATCGTGCTCGAGCCGAAGTCGCGCACGGTCGAGCCCGAGATGCTGATGGGCATGCTCTTCCGGTCCACCGATCTCGAGATCCGCTTCGGGCTGAACATGAACGTGCTGATCGACGGGCTGACGCCGAAGGTCTGCAGCCTGCGCGAGGTGCTGCGCGCTTTCCTCGACCACCGGCGCGACGTGCTGCTGCGGCGCAGCCAGCACCGGATGGAAAAGATCGATCACCGCCTCGAGGTGCTGGAGGGCCTGATCACCGCCTTCCTCAACCTCGACCGGGTCATCGACATCATCCGCTACGACGAGGATCCCAAAGCCGCGCTGATGCGCGAGGACTGGTCGCTGGATCATCCCCGCGCGATGACCGAGGCCGCCTATGTCTCGCCCGCCGAGGGGCCGGGCGAGCTGAGCGAGGTTCAGGTCGAGGCGATCCTGAACATGCGCCTGCGCTCTCTGCGCCGGCTCGAGGAGATGGAGCTCAAGCGCGAGCAGGATGCCCTGATGAGGGAGCGTGCCGACCTCGAGGACCTGCTGGCCAGCGAGGATCGCCAGTGGAAGGCGATCTCCGACCAGCTCCGCGAGACGCGCAAGGCCTTCGGCCGCGACGCCCCCGGCGGCGCCCGCCGCACCGGCTTTGCCGAGGGGACGGAGCTGCCGGACGTGCCGATCGAGGCGATGATCGAGCGCGAGCCGATCACGCTCGTCCTGTCCGAGATGGGCTGGATCCGCGCGATGAAGAACCACATCCCGCTGGATCAGGAGCTGAAGTACCGCGACGGCGACAAGGGCCGCTTCGTGCTGCATGCCGAGACGACGGACAGGCTGCTGGTCTTCGGCTCGAACGGGCGTGTCTGGACGGTCTCCTGCGCCAACCTGCCCGGCGGGCGCGGCATGGGAGAGCCGCTGCGCCTGATGGTCGACATGGCGAACGAGACACAGATCGTCGCGGTGCTGCTGCACCGCCCCGACACCAAGCTGCTGCTGGCCTCGAGCCTCGGGGACGGCTTCGTCGTCTCCGAGGACGAGGTGCTGGCCCAGACCAAGGCCGGCAAGCAGGTGCTGAACGTAAAGGCGCCCGGCGCCCTGAAGATCGTGCACCGCATCGCCGGCGACCGGATCGCCGTGGTCGGCGACAATCGCAAGATGCTGGTCTTCCCGGTCTCCGAGCTGCCCGAGATGCAGCGCGGCAAGGGCGTGCGCCTGCAGCGCTACAAGGACGGCGGCCTGAGCGATGCGACGACCTTCGACAGCGCCAAGGGCCTGAGCTGGCATGACGCCGGCGGCCGCACCCGGACCGAGCCGGATCTGACCGACTGGTCCGGCCCGCGCGCCGGCGCCGGCCGCATGGCGCCCCGCGGCTTCCCGCGGGACAACCGCTTCAACTGACGCCCCGAGGCGCCTTGATCGGGCGGGAGAGGCGGTTACCTGCCAGCCTGAGGGCGCGGCAGGCGCCGCCCCCGCGAGACAGGAGCGCGCCATGATCATCGTCACCGGAGCCAGCGGCCATCTTGGCCGCGCCACCGTCAGGGCCCTTGCCGCGCGCATGGAGCCGGCACGCATCGTCGCCACCTGCCGCGAGCCGGAGCAGGCCGCCGATCTGCAGGCGCTGGGCGTGACGGTGCGGCATGGCGATTTCGACAACCCCGGCAGCCTCTCCGCCGCCTTCGAGGGCGCGGAGCAGGTGCTGATCGTCTCGTCCAATGCCGCCGCTTTCGGGGGCGATCCGCTGGCGCAGCACCGCGCCGCGATCCATGCGGCGAAGGAGGCCGGCGCCCGGCGCGTCCTTTACACCAGCCACATGGGGGCCGGCGCGGCCTCTGCTTTTCCCCCGATGCGGGATCACGCGGCAACCGAATCGATGCTGCAGTCGAGCGGCCTTGCCTGGTGTGCCCTTCGCAACGGCGTCTATGCCTCGAGCGGCGTGGATTTCCTGGGCGATGCGCCGCGGACCGGGCGGCTGACGGCGCCGGAGGACGGGCCGGTCTCCTGGACCGCCCATGCCGATCTCGCCGAGGCCGCCGCCGCCGTGCTCGCCGACGAAGGGCGTTTCGAGGGGCCGACCCCGCCGCTGGTGGGCGCGGAGGCGCTGGACCTCGGCGGGCTTTGCGGGATCGCCTCGGATCTTCTGGGGCGGGAGGTCCGGCGCGAGACGGTGGCCGAGACGGTGCTGCGCGAGGGGTTGCGCGCCTCTGGCGTGTCGGAGGCGGCGGTGTCGATGGTGCTGGGCTTCTACATCGCGGCCGGAAACGGGGCCTTTGCCAGCAACGATACGACGCTCGAGGAGCTGATCGGGCGCAGGCCCGTGCCGATGCGGGACGTCATGGCGCGGGCGCTTCTGCGACGCGCGGGTTGACGCGGGGGAGGGGGGCTGCCGCCCCCGGCCGCTGGCGCGGCCTCTCCCCGCGAGTATTTTTCGGAAACATGAAGGGGCGCGTCAGGCGCTGCGCACGGCCTCGATCATCCGGGTGACGTTCTCGGGATCGGCATCGGGGGTGATGCCATGCCCGAGGTTGAAGATATGCGGCCCGCCTCTCAGGGCGCGGGTGATCTCCTGCGCCTGGCGGGTCAGTTCTTCTCCGCCCGTGACGAGGAGGTGGTTGGGCAGGTTGCCCTGGACGCAGGCCAGCGGCTGCAGGTGTTCGGCGGCCCATGCGGCAGTCACGCCCTCGTCGATGGCGATGCCCGCGGCGCCGATCGCCTCGGCCGCCTGCGGGAAGCGGGTGCCGGCGCCGCGCGGGAAGGCGATGACGGGGACCTGCGGATGGCGCGCCTTCAGCGCCTGCGTGATCCGGGCGGCGGGGGCGAGGGCGTAGCGATCGAAATCATCGCCCTGAAGGCTGCCGGCCCAGCTGTCGAAGAGCTTCACCACCTCGGCCCCGGCCTCGATCTGCGCCGAGAGGTACTCGATCGTCGCCTCGGTCAGCCGCTCCATCAACGCGTCGAAGACCTCCGGCGCCTCGGCCTTGAGGGCATGGGCGGGGCCCTGATCGGGGGTGCCGCGCCCGGCGATCATGTAGGTCGCCACGGTCCATGGTGCCCCGGCGAAGCCGATCAGGGTGCAATCCGCGGGAAGCTCGGGCTTCACCGTCCGGAGCGTCTGGTAGACCGGGGCGAGGTGGTCGTGGATCGCCCCGGCGGGCTTGAGCGCGGCGACCTGATCCGGCGTCGTGGTGGTCGAAAGGCGCGGCCCCTCGCCGGTGACGAACCAGAGATCCGCCCCCAGCGCCTGCGGCACCAAGAGGATATCGGCGAAGAGGATCGCGGCATCGAAGCCGTAGCGGCGAATCGGCTGCAGCGTCACCTCTGCCGCCAGTTCGGGCGTGTAGCACAGCGACAGGAAGTCGCCGGCCTTCGCGCGGGTGGCCCGGTATTCCGGCAGGTACCGCCCGGCCTGGCGCATCATCCAGATCGGCGGGGTGGGCAGGGTCTCGCCGGCGAGGGCGCGCAGGATCGGTTTCATGGCGCCTCCCTGTCCTTCGGGGCGGGGCGCGTCAAGCCGTCCGGTTGCCGCGCCCGCGCGCGGGGCGTAAAGGCGGCGCCATGCAGATGCCCGACCCCCAAAGCCCTCTGAAGATCGGTACCCGCGGCTCGCCGCTTGCGCTTGCACAGGCGGAGGAGGCGCAGGCGCGCCTCGCCGTGGCCTGGGACCTGCCCTTCGAGGCCTTCGAGATCGTGATCATCCGGACCACCGGCGACCGCGTGGTGGACCGCCCGCTGAGCCAGCTGGGCGGCAAGGGGATGTTCACCAAGGAGATCGAGGAGGCGCTGCTCTCGGGCGGCATCGACATCGCGGTCCATTCGACCAAGGACATGCCGACGCGGCAGCCCGAGGGGCTGGCGCTGGACTGCTTCCTCGAGCGGGAGGACCCGCGCGACGCCTTCGTCAGCCTCGTGCATGGGGGCATTCGCGACCTGCCCGAGGGCGCGACGGTCGGCACCTCAAGCCTGCGGCGGCGGGCGCAGCTTCTGGCGCGTCGGCCCGACCTCAGGGTCGTGGAGTTCCGCGGCAACCTGCAGACGCGCCTGCTGAAGCTGTCGGACGGCGTGGCGGATGCGACCTTCCTTGCCGCCGCAGGCCTGTCGCGGCTGAAGATGACCGAGGTGCCGGCGCGCGCCATCGCGCCCGAGGACATGCTGCCCGCCGTCGCGCAGGGCGCGATCTGCATCGAGCGGCGGGCGGAGGACGCAAGGACCGGCGCGCTGCTGGAGCCTTTGCGCCATGGCCCGACGCATCTGAGCATCGCGGCCGAACGCGCCTATCTCGAGGCGCTGGACGGATCGTGCCAGACGCCGATCGCCGGGCTGGCAGAGCTTTCGGGTGGCCAGCTTCGCCTGCGGGGCGAGATCCTGCGCACCGACGGCTCCGAGGTGCTGACGGGCGACGAGACCGGCGCGGCCGAGGACGGGGCCGAGATCGGCCGCGCCATGGCCGAGCGGCTGCTGGCTCAGGCCGGGCCGGGGTTCTTCGACTGACGCTTGTCGCGGCGCCGGTCGAGCCCCAGCAGCCAGCCCATGCCCGTGACCACCAGAGCCGCCCCCAGGGCCGCGACAAGGCCGTAGCCGGCCATCGCGGTGCCGAGGCCGAAAAGGCCCGCGGCCATGCCCTCGGCCCCCGCCCGCTCGACCGACAGGAGGGCCGCGCCGGCGCCGGCGCGCAGGGCGAGCAGATCCTGCAGGTAGGCGATCGAGAGGGCGAAGATCAGCCCGCCGCCGATCGCCTGCAGCGGCACCAGCGCCCAGAGCCAGGCCGATGGGGCAGCCAGCGGCAGAAGCGCGAGGTAGGCGGCGTAGAAGAGGGCGCCGATTCCCACGAGGTGCAGCCGCCGCAGGTAGGGCGTGAAGGCGCCCACGGACATCATCACCACGACCTCGAGCCCGACCGAGCCGCCGAAGAAGAGGCCGAGGTCGGCGTCGGGCCGCCCCGCCTGCGTCAGGATCAGCCCCAGCACCGCGCCCGAGACCGCGGCGCCCGAGTTGATCGCCCCGACAAGCAGCACCCGCAGCAGCACCGAAGGGGCGAGGATCTCTGACAGGGCGGCGGTGAAGGGCAGGCCTGATTTCACCTCCTGCCAGGGCGCTTCGTCGTCCCGAGGCCAGCGGCGCCAGACCCAGGCGAGTTGCAGCAGGCCGGCGGCGACGACGCCGGCATAGATACCGGTCAGCGGCATCCCGGCAGAGAGCGCCGCACCCCAGAGCGGCAGCACCGCGATGAAGGGCAGGGCGAAGACCGCGCGGATCGTCGCCATGGCCCTTCGCGCAGGCGCTGCGGATGCGGCGCAAGCGCCAGGCGCGCCGTCGCGAAGACCTGCCCCATCATCGTGCCCGCCAGCGGCAGCAGCAGCACATGCGCCGCGACGAAGGCCCAGGGCGTGCGCAGCAGCAGGACGAGGCCGGCGCCCGCCGCCATCGCGGCGGAGGCGGCCAGCGCCATACGCCGCCGCTCGGGGTGCTGATCGGTGCGGATGCCGATCAGGATCGAGAGGCTGACGCTCGAGACCAGCAGCGCGGTCAGGATCAGAGCGAAGGCCTGGTCGGAAAAGCCGAAGCGCCGGATCGCCATCAGCGACTGGAAGGGAAAAATCGAGGCGCCCATCACGCCCTGCAGGACGATGGTGCCGCAGAGCATGCGCAAGAGCGGCTCGCGCCAGAGCAGGCGCAGCGAGGCGATCATGGCAGAACCTTTCCGGGATTGAGGATGCCCTTGGGATCGAGCGCCGCCTTGATGCCGTGCATCGCCGCGAGGGCCGCCGGATCCTTGTGCCGCGCCATGGAGGCGCGCTTGGACAGGCCGACGCCATGCTCGGCCGAGAAGCTGCCGCCCATCCGGGTGGCAAGCGCGTCGATGGCCTCGCGCAGCGCGTCCTTCAGCGCCGCGTCGTCGCGGGTCGGGTAGGCGGTGTAATGGATATTGCCGTCGCCGAGGTGTGCCACGACCAGCTCGCCCACGCCGGGATCGATGGCCTGCAGCGCCGGGCCGATACGCTCCAGGTAGTCGGCCACGAGGTCGAGCGGCAGCGCGACGTCGGTATCGACGAAGGGGCGGCGGGCGAAGGTCACCTCGGCCGCGGCCTCGCGGCGGGCCCAGATCTCGGCCCGCTGCGCCTCGTTCTGGGCGATCACCGCGTCGCCGAGCGTGCCGTCCTCGAGCAATGCGGCAAGCACCGTCTCCAGCCTTTCAGCAAGCGGGGACTGCCCCTGCGGGCCGGGGGCCGCATCGACGTCCGAGGTGGTGGCGACCTCGATCATGATGGTCACCGGCCAGTCGCCCTCGAAGGGACGGCGCCCGCCGGTATGGGCGGCCCAAGCCTCGATATAGCTGCGGGGCATCAGCTCGAAGGCTTCGACCGCGCCGCCGGTGGCGTCCTGCACCGCGTTCAGGACCCGCAGCGCGGGCGGCAGGGCGGGCAGGGCGACCATCGCCGTGGCATGGGCGCGCGGGCGCGGCGCCAGCTTGAGCGTGGCGGCGGTGATCACGCCCAGCGTCCCCTCGGCGCCGATCAGCAAATCGCGCAGGTGATAGCCGGAATTGTCCTTGTGCAGCGCACCCATCAGGTCGCAGACCCGCCCGTCGGCCATCACCGCCTCGATCCCGAGGCAGAGGTCGCGGGCATTGCCGTGTCGCAGCACGTTCGGCCCGCCGGCGTTGGTGGACAGAAGCCCGCCGATGGTGGCCGAGCCGCGCGCGCCCAGCGTCAGCGGAAAGGACAGGTCCTCCGCCTCGGCGGCCTCGTGCAGGTGGCTCAGCACGACGCCCGCTTCGACCACGGCGACGCGGCCCTCGCGGCGGATCTCGCGGATGCGGCTCAGCCGGTCCAGCGACAGGACGACGGCGCCCGGCGCATGGGTGGCGCCCGTAAGCCCGGTGCGCCCGCCGGCGGGCACGATGGGGGTGCCGGCCTCATGCGCGATGGCCAGCACTGCCGAGACCTGCGCCGTATCGGCGGGGCGCAGCACGGCGGCGGGTTCCCCCTGATAGGCGCCGGTCCAGTCCCGCGCCCAGGGCGCGGTGTCACCGCCGGTCAGCACATGCGCCGGTCCCAGCGCCTGGGTAAAGCGGCGCAGCAGGGCTTCGGTTGCCATATGGGGTCTCCTTCCGCGCCCGTGATGCCGGATGACGCAACGAGACGGAAGAGCGGAACGTACTTGACCGCCCGCCGCGCCTCGCCTAAGTCAGCCGCGGCTTGGCGGAGTAGCTCAGTTGGTTAGAGCAGCGGAATCATAATCCGCGTGTCGGGGGTTCAAGTCCCTCCTCCGCTACCAAGTCTTCCTACATGATCGCGGAACGCTGAACCGGCCCTCGGTCCTGGCCGGAGAAGTACCCGCGCGCGCGGCCGCCACACCCTCCTCGCCGCTTTTTCTTCGATCCCGACCGTGGTATCGGATCGGGCATGACCGATCCCGCGACCACGACCGACCGCCCCGTCCTGACCCCGCCCGATGGGCACCGGAAGGTGCTTCTCCATTCGTGCTGTGCGCCCTGCTCGGGCGAGGTGATGGAGGCGATGACGGCAAGCGGGATCGACTACACCATCTTCTTCTACAACCCCAATATCCACCCGCAGCAGGAGTACCTGCTGCGCAAGGAAGAGAACGTCCGCTTCGCCGAGAAGCACGGCGTGCCCTTCGTCGATTGCGACTACGACACGGACAACTGGTTCGCCCGCGCCAAGGGGATGGAGTGGGAGCCGGAGCGCGGCATCCGCTGCACCATGTGTTTCGACATGCGGTTCGAGCGGACCGCGCTTTACGCGCATGAGAACGGCTTTCCGGTCATGACCTCCTCGCTCGGCATCTCGCGCTGGAAGGACATGAACCAGATCAACGGCAGCGGGGCCCGCGCCGTCGCGCCCTACGACGGTCTGGACTACTGGGATTTCAACTGGCGCAAGGGCGGCGGTTCGAACCGGATGATCGAGATCTCGAAGCGCGAGGAATTCTACCAGCAGGAATACTGCGGCTGCGTCTATTCCCTGCGCGATACCAACCGCCATCGCCGCGAGGTCGATCGCAAGCCGATCGAGATCGGCAAGTTGTACTACAGCAAGGCCGACAAGGCGGACTGATCGCCAAGGCCGGCGCGCGCAGCATTACCAGACTTCTTGGCAGGCTCTCCCGCCTGCCGTCAGGCCCGGGGACGGAGCCTGTGCTGGGCCTCGGCCAGATCGGCGGGGGTGTTGATATTGGCGAAGGGCGCCTCCTCCTCGAAGAGGGCGGGGGTGCTGGCGTGATCGGCGGCGAAGGCGCCGAGGCGGCGCTGGCCCCGCTGCAGCGCCCGCATCAGCGGATCGCGCAGGCTAACCGGCCAGAGCGCGAGCGTGTGGTGACTACGCTCCGCTGTCCCGGCATGGCTCGGCCCGTCGCGCCCGGCGGCCAATAGGCGCTCCACGAGATCCGCGGGCAGGAAGGGCGTATCGACCGGCGCCGTAGCGATGGCCTCAAACCCCTGAGCCTGCGCCCAGTTCAGACCGGCGAGCACCCCGGCAAGGGGGCCGAGGCTGCCGGGCAGCGGATCGGCGATCACCGGCAGGCCGAAGGCGGCGAAGCGCGCGGCATCGCCATTGGCGCTGAGGGCCAAGGCCGCGACCTGCGGCGCGAGGCGGGCCTGCACATGCGCCAGCAGCGGCTTGCCCCCCAGCAGCATCAGCCCCTTGTCGCCGCCGCCCATGCGTCGCGCGGCGCCCCCGGCAAGGATCACGCCGCCGATGCGGTCCCGCGCCACCTCAGCCGACGCGGTAGCGATGGGAGAAGACCTCGAAACCACCGCCGCGCACCCGGGCGATCAGCGTCAGCCCGGCCCCCTCCGCCGCGTCGACGGCGGCCTGCGTGGGTGTCGAGACGGCGATCAGCATCGGTGATCCCGCCAGCGCCACCTTCTGCACGAGGTCGATCGAGACGCGGCTGGTGATGACCACGGCGCCGCCCGAGGGCGCGGTGCCCGCGAGCAGGAGCGCCCCCGTCAGCTTGTCGAGGGCATTGTGCCGGCCGACATCCTCGCGCGCGAGGGTGACGCCGGCGCCGGGCTGCAGGAAACCGGCGGCATGGACGCCCCGGCTGGCGTCGTGCAGCGGCTGAAAGGCGCGCAGCGCCTCGGGCGCGGAGGCGATCTCCTCTCCGCTCAGTCGCAGCGCCTCGTCCTTGACGGCGGGCACCTCGCGCATCGCCTCGTCGAGGCTGTCGATGCCGCAAAGACCGCAGCCCACCGGCCCGGCCATGATGCGGCGCCGCGCGCCGAGGGCCTTGGCCTGCGCCGGGGCCAGCCAGAATCGCGCCTCGATCCCCTTGGGATGCTCGACCAGTTCAAACTCCTCGACATCGCCGAGGTAGCGGATCAGCCCCTCTGACAGGGCGAAGCCATGGGCGAAATCGGCCAGGTCCTGCGGGGTCGCCATCATCACGGCCTGCGTCGTGCCGTTGCAGGTGATCGCGACCGCGACTTCCTGCGGCAGGGGGCGCCGTGTGCCGGGGGAGGGGGGGCTCTGGTACATGCTCCTTCTGTCGCGCCGGAGGAGCGCGGCTGTCAACTGTGCGGCATCGCGCGCTTGCGCCTTGGCGACCGCTGCGCGCATCCTATCATGATCCGCGCGATCCATAGGAGCAGCCGCCATGCCAGACTCTGACAGCCACCCCGATCTGCCGAAGAAAAGCGGGCCCGCCGGGGGCTGGGGCTCGATGCGCGGGATCAACGCGGTCCGTGCCACGTCCCATCCCGATCCCGCCGCGCTCGAGACGCTGCGCCGGCAGAACAAGCCCGGCGGCTTCATGTGCTCCTCCTGCGCCTGGCCCAAGCCGGCGAATTATCACCCCTTCGAGTTCTGCGAGAACGGCGCCAAGGCGACGCTCTGGGAATCGACGCGCGACCGCTGCCGGCCGGAGTTCTGGAACGATCACACGGTCGAGGATCTGAAGTCCTGGACCGACCATGAGCTCGAGATGACGGGCCGGCTGACGCATCCGCTGCGCTTCGATCACGATACCGGCCGCTATGTCGCCGTCTCCTGGGAAGAGGCGTTCCAGGGGATCGGCGCCGCGCTGGCCGATCTGCCGCGCGACGACGTGGTGTTCTATTCCTCGGGCCACGCGGGGCTCGAGGCGTCCTATCTCTGGGCGCTGATGGCGCGGCTTTACGGGAACAACAACCTGCCGCAGTCCTCCAACATGTGCCACGAGACGACGAGCGTCGGCCTCAAGAAGGTCATCGGCTCTTCCGTCGGGACGGTGCTGTGGGAGGATCTGGAAAAGACCGACTGCTACTTCTTCTTCGGGCAGAACCCGGGGACCAATTCGCCCCGCTTCCTGCATCCCCTGAAGGAGGCCAAGGACCGCGGCGCGAAGATCGTCACCTTCAACCCGGTAAAGGAGCAGGGCCTCGTCTCCTTCGTCGACCCGCAGAACCCGATCGACATGGCCACGGGCCGCGAGACGGTGATCTCGGACCAGTACCACCAGCTGAAGGGCGGCACCGACATCGCCGCCATCCTCGGCATGTGCAAGGCCGTGGTCGAGGCCGATGATGCCGCCATCGCCGCCGGCAAGCCCGCCGTCATCGACTGGGCCTTCCTCGAAGAGCACGCGACCGGCTACCGCGAGTTCATCGAGCAGGCGCGCGCCGCCGACTGGGGCGCGATCACTGGCGAGTGCGGCTTGACCGAGGGCGCCCTGCGCGATGCCGCGCAGGTCTACATGGAGGCCGAGCGGGTGATCGGCGTCTACGGCATGGGGCTGACGCAGCATGCCCATGGCTCCGACAACATCGGGATGCTGGTCAACTTCCTGCTGCTGCGCGGCAATATCGGGCGCGAGGGGGCGGGCTGCTGCCCGGTGCGCGGCCATTCCAACGTGCAGGGTCAGCGTACCGTCGGCATCGCCGAGAAGACCAAGCTCGTGCCCTTCGACAAGCTGCGCGCGCTTTTCGATTTCGAGCCGCCCGAGAAGGACGGCACCCATATCGTCGATGCCGCGCAGGGCCTGCTGGAGGGGCGCATCCGCGCGACGCTCTGCCTTGGCGGCAACCTGCTGCGCGCGCTGCCCGAGCGCGACCGGCTCGAGGGCGCCTGGGCGGGGCAGGACGTCACGGTCATGATCTCGACCAAGCTGAACCGCACGCATCTGTTCCCGGGCAAGACGGCCTATATCCTGCCCTGCCTGTCGCGCAGCGAGAAGGACGAGCAGGCGACCGGCAACCAGTACATCTCGGTCGAGGACAGCTTCTCGATGATCCACGGATCGCAGGGCAAGCAGAAGCCGGCCTCGGACTACCTGAAGTCCGAGATGGCGATCGTCGCCGGGCTGGGGCAGGCGATCACGCCCGAGCACCCCAAGCGGCCCTGGCGCGCCTGGACGCGGGACTATGCGCTGGTGCGCGACCTGATCGAGCAGACCTATCCCGACGATTTCCGCGACTTCAACGGCAGGCTGAACACGCCCGGCGGCTTCTGGCGCGGCAATGCCGCCCATCGCCGGGTCTGGAACACCGAGAGCGGCAGGGCCGAGTTCACCCGTCCGGGCAAGCTGAACGCCCTGTCCTTCGATCCGGAGGAGGGGCGGTTCACCCTGCTGACCATGCGCTCGAACGACCAGTTCAACACGACGATCTACGGCTATTCGGACCGCTTCCGCGGGATCGAGGGCACGCGCGACGTCCTGTTGATGAACGAATCCGACATGGCGCGGCAGGGGCTGTCGCATGGCGACCGCGTCGCCCTCGTCGGCGATTCGGGCGACGGGGTGGAGCGGCGGCTTGGCGGGCTGGAGGTGATCCGGTTCAACCTGCCGGAGGGCACCGTGGGGTCCTACTACCCCGAGTGCAACGTGCTGGTGCCGCTCGATCTGCATGACGGGCTGTCGAAGACTCCCGGCTCCAAGGCGGTGCCGGTGCGGATCGAGAAGACGCCCGCCTGAACGTTGCGGGCGCCGCCCGGCGCCCGCAATCGCCTGCCCCCGCGTCGGAGACGTTCGGCGCCAAGTCGCAATCAGGACGACCGGGCGGCCCCGCCGGATCTAACCTGACCCTGCAAGCGCGGGCCGTCGGCCCGCAGGTCGGGCAGCCGGGGAGAGGCCGGCGCTGCCCCCGCACCGGTGACGGGGCGGCGGGCGCGGCAGGGGGCAAGAGGGCCCGCCCCATGCCGTGCCTGCCGCCCCCCAGCCCGGACCCCGGCCTTGCACGAGACGTCTAACCGCGGGTGGCGGTCGGGCGCCGGCAGCAGCCGCGGCCCTGTCCCCGTGCCTGCCCGGCGTCCCCTGTCCCCGCAGCCTGCAGGGCCGCCGCCGCGCGGCAAAAGGGACGGTGCCATGCCGACAGACATCCAGACGCTCCTCTCGCGCCGCATCCCCGGTCACGCGCTGGAACAGCCCTTTTACGGCGACGAGGCGATCTTCCGGCAGGATCTCGAGGCCATCTGGTACCGCGACTGGCTGTTCACCGCGCCCTCCTGCGAGCTGCCGAAGACCGGCGCCTATGTCACGTATCAGGTGGGCGACTACCGCGTGGTGATCGTGCGGGGCGCGGATGGCGTGATCCGGGCCTTTCACAACACCTGCCGCCACCGCGGGTCGGTGATCTGCAAGGCGGCCAAGGGTGTCGCGCCCAAGCTGGTCTGCCCCTACCACCAATGGACCTACGAGCTGGACGGAAGGCTGCTCTGGGCGCGGGACATGGGGCCGGACTTCGACGCCTCGGCCCATGGCCTCAAGCCCGTGCATTGCCGCGAGATGTCGGGGCTGATCTACATCTGCCTCGCCGATGTGCCGCCCGATTTCGACGAGTTCGCAGCGCTGGCGCAGCCCTACCTCGCGCCGCACAACCTGGCCGAGGCGAAGATCGCGCATGAATCGACCATCGTCGAGGAGGGCAACTGGAAGCTGGTCTGGGAGAACAACCGCGAGTGCTATCACTGCGGCGGCAATCACCCCGGCCTCTGCCGCACCTATCCTGACGATCCGTCCGTCACGGGAATCGGCGAGGGGGGCGAGATGCCGCCCGCGCTGGCGGCGCATTTCGACCATTGGGAAGGGGCGGGCCTGCGCTCTCGCTTCCACCTGTCGGAGGACGGCGCCTACCGATTGGCGCGGATGCCGCTGAAGCCGGGGGCCAAGAGCTATACCATGGATGGCGAGATCGCGGTGCAGCGGCGGCTCGCCGGGCTGCCCTCGGACGAGGCGGGGGTGCTGATGCAGTTTCTCTACCCCTCGACCTGGAATCACCACCTGGCGGATCATTCCATCGTCTTCCGCGTCACGCCCATCGGCCCGCGCCAGACCGAGGTCTCCACCAAGTGGTTGGTGCACGAGGATGCGGTCGAGGGGCGGGACTACGACCTCAAGCGGCTGACGGAGGTCTGGATCGGTACCAACGACGAGGATCGCCGCGTGGTCGAGGACAACCAGCAGGGCATCGATTCGCCGGCCTACGAGCCGGGGCCCTATTCCGCCGTGCAGGAAAGCGGCGTGATCCAGTTCACCGACTGGTACTGCCGCACCATGACCGAAAGGCTGGCGCCGCAGGCTGCGCTGGCGGCAGAGTAGGGCGGTGCAGGACGTGTCGCCGCTGCGGAGCGGGCGGATCTGGGACGGATCCGAACCGCTGGAATGCGTCTCGGTGATCCCCGAGGTGCCCGATACCGCCACCTTCTCCTTCCGGGCCCCGTCAGGCGCCCTCTTCGATTTCAACCCCGGCCAGTTCGTGACGATCGAGGTGCCGGTCCCTGGCGGCCCGGTCTGGCGGACCTGGACGATCAGCTCCTCTCCCTCGCGGCCGCGGGCGCTGTCGATCACCGCCAAGGCGCAGCCCGGAAGCTATGCGACGCGCTGGCTTCTCGACAATCTCGAGCCGGGGATGCAGCTGCGGGCGACGGCGCCAACGGGGCGGTTCACCTGCCTCGACCATCCGGCGGAGAAGTACCTTTTCATCTCGGCCGGGTCGGGCATCACGCCGATGATGTCGATGACGACCTTCATGTTCGATCTGGGGACCGAGCCGGACATCGTCTTCGTCAACTGCGCGCAGCGCCCCTCGCATATCATCTTCCGCGAGCGGCTGGAGCATATGGCCAGCCGGGTGCCGGGGATCGATCTCAAGTGGGTGATCGAGCAGCCGGATCGCTATCATCCCTGGACCGGCTACCAGGGCCGCTTCAACCAGCTGATGCTGGGCCTCATGGCGCCCGACTACCTTGAGCGCGAGGTTTTCTGCTGCGGGCCGGAACCCTTCATCACCGCGGTGCGAGAGGCCCTGTCCGGCCTTGGCTTCGACCTCGAGCACTTCCACCAGGAAAGCTTCTCTGCCCCCGCCGAAGAAGTGCCGCTGCCCGAGGACGTGGTGCCCGAGGAAGGCGCACAGGCCGAGATCACTTTCGCCGCCTCGGGTGTCACCACCCGCTGCGCCGAGACCGACACCGTCCTTGCCGCGACGCGCAACGCCGGGCTGAACATCCCCTCGGGCTGCACTTTCGGGGTCTGCGGCACCTGCCGGATCAAGAAGCTCTCGGGCGAGGTGCATATGGTCCACAACGGCGGCATCACCGAAGACGACATCGCCGAGGGCTGGATCCTCGCCTGCTGCTCGCATCCGCTGGGGCAGGTGACAGTCGACGTCTGAGGATCGCGGATCGGTCCTGCAACGCAAAAGGGGCGCCCGGTCGGGGCGCCCCTTTCGTCATTCCCTGGGCGGGCCTCAGCCCTCGAGGTGCGACATCATCCGGCCGAAGAACCACAAGGCGATCAAGGTGCAGATCGCGCCCGACAGCAGGTAGAGGCCAGCGGCAGGCAGGCCGAACCAATGCGTCAGCAGCAGCGCGGTCAGTGGCGCAAAGCCCGCCCCGAAGAGCCAGGAGAGATCCGAGACTACGGCAGAGGCGGTGTAGCGGCTTTGCGTCTCGAAGAGCGAGGCGACGGCCCCCGAGGACTGGCCGAAGCCCAGCCCGAGGATGATGAAGCCGACCACCATGTAGATCGTCTCGCCAGCCGCGTCGCCAGAGAGCAGCAGCGGCGCCAGAATGGCGAAACCCGCGACGCCCCAGGCGCTGATCGTCAGCACCCGGCGCCGCCCGATCCGGTCCGCGAGGTAGCCCGAGGCTACGACGGCCAGCAGCCCGAAGCCCGCGCCGAGCGCCTCGATCATCAGGAAGCCGGTGACCTCTTCGTCGGTGTAGAGAAAGACCCAGGACAGCGGGAAGACGCTGGTCATGTGGAACAGCGCAAAGGCCGAGAGCGGCACGAAGATGCCGAGGATCAGCGTGCGGATGTTCACGCGGATCGTCTCGCGCAGGCGGCTGGGCTGCAGCTCGCGCTGCTGGAACAGGGCCTCGTATTCCTCGGTCGCGACGATCCTGAGGCGCGCGAAGAGCGCCACGACGTTGATCGCGAAGGCGACGAAGAAGGGATAGCGCCAGCCCCAGTCGAGGAAGTCGACCGCCGGCAGGCTGCCAACGAGGAAGGCGAAGAGAAGCGTCGCGACGATCAGGCCGATGGGCGCGCCAAGCTGCGGCACCATGGCGTAGAACCCGCGCTTGTCTTTCGGGGCCGTCAGCGCCAGCAGCGAGGCGAGACCGTCCCAGGACCCGCCAAGCGCGATGCCCTGACCGATTCGCAGGATGCAGAGGCTGGCGATGGCCAGCCATCCGGCGGTGTCGTAGGAGGGCACGAGGCCCATCGCCACGGTCGAGGTGCCCAGCACGAAGAGCGCGATGGTCAGCTTGGCGACGCGGCCGTGCAGACGGTCGATGGCCAGGAAGATCGCGGTGCCGACGGGGCGGGCGAGGAAGGCCAGCGCGAAGATGCAGAAGGAATAAATCGTCGCCGTATAGGGATCGGCGAAGGGAAACAGCCGCTGCGGAAAGACGATGACCGAGGCGATGGCGAAGACGAAGAAGTCGAAGAATTCCGACGTCCGCCCGATGACCACGCCCACGGCGATGTCCGAGGGCGAAACGTGGTGGATGTCGTCCCCGCCGGCGCTGGCGTTGCGCCCGTCCGGCGCGGCGTGATCGGCGGTACTGGTCATGAACGCTCCTGTCGGCCATCGCGGTTGCCCCGCTGCCGCCCCGGCCGGGGCGCAGGCGCAGGGCCTCGCGGCTTCATGCCACCAAGGCGCCGAATGCGGCAGGTGACAAATTGTCCTATGTCGGATTTGGACGCGCGGCGATAGTAGGTGCGTGCCGCCGGTCTCCGGCCCCCTTAGCCGCTCATGACGAGGTCTCCCATGCGCCGAGTGCTGTCTCGCCTCTTCTGGATCGTCCCGGTGCTGATGCTGGGCGCCTGCAAGCTCGAGGTGCTGGCGCCTTCGGGATATGTCGCCGCGCAGCAGCGCGACCTTCTGGTGATCTCGACCCTTCTGATGCTGATCATCATCCTGCCGGTGATGGCGCTGACGATCTACTTCGCGCTGCGCTACCGCGCCTCGAACGAGCGGGCGAGCTATTCGCCCGACTGGGACCACTCGACCAAGCTCGAGCTGGTGATCTGGGCGCTGCCGCTGATGATCATCATCGCGCTGGGCGCCCTGACCTGGGTCGGCACGCACCTTCTTGATCCCTATCGCCCGATCTCGCGCATCGACGCCGAGACCGAGGTGCCCGAGGATGTCGACCCGCTCGAGGTGCAGGTCGTCGCGCTCGACTGGAAATGGCTGTTCATCTACCCCGAGCAGGGCGTCGCCGCGGTGAACGAGCTGGTGGTGCCGGTCGACCGGCCCGTGCTCTTCTCGCTGACCTCGTCTTCGGTGATGAATGCCTTCTACATCCCCGCCATGGCCGGGATGGTCTATGCGATGCCGGGGATGGAGACCTCGCTTTACGGCGTCTTCAATAGCGCCGGCACCTTCCAGGGCATGGCCTCGCACTACTCTGGCGCGGGCTTCTCGCAGATGCGCTTCGATGCCACCGCCGTGGACGAGGCCGGCTTCGAGGAGTGGGTCGCCGAGACGCAGTCCGGCGAGGACCGCCTCGACCGCCTGTCCTACCTGCAGCTCGAGGAGCCGAGCATCGCCGTTCCGCCCGCGACCTACGCCGGGGTGGAGCCCTACCTCTTCGACCGCGCGGTCAACATGTGCGTCGAGGAAGGCAAGATCTGCATGGCCGAGATGATGGCCATCGATGCCGAGGGCGGGACCGGCCTTGCCGGCACGATGAACGTCGCCTCGCTGACCTACGACAAGTACCAGCGCCGCGGCAGCCGTGCGCCCGTTCTGGGATGGGAGCCGTTCCAGGTGACCGGCTTCTGCACGCCCGAGGATACCGCGCTGATGTTCGCCAGCGCCGATGAGCCGAGCGCCGCGCCGATCGACCTGACCCGCCTGCGCGGCCGGGCCGTTGACGCGCCCGCCGGCCCGCTCTCGCTGATCGAGGGCAGCCGCGCCCTGACATGGCTGATGCCGCCGACTAACGAGCGCGCCGAAGCCGACACCACCGGTGGCATGGCCGCCGACGAAACGCTCTGAGGAACACGCAAATGGCTGTAGAAGACCTCGCGGGCCTGCCCGCCGTTCCCGAGACCTCCTTTCTGCTGGGCCGTCTGACCTGGCAGGCGATCCCGCACGAGCCGATCGTGGTGGTCACCGCCATCGTCGTGGCGCTGGGCGGCATCGGCCTGCTGGCGCTGCTGACCAAGTTCCGCCTTTGGGGCTATCTCTGGCACGAGTGGTTCACGACCGTCGATCACAAGAAGATCGGCATCATGTACATGATCCTCGGCACCGTCATGCTGGTGCGCGGCTTTGCCGACGCCATCATGATGCGGCTGCAGCAGGTCATGGCCTTCGGGGGGAACGACGGCTACCTGAACTCGCATCACTACGACCAGATCTTCACCGCGCATGGCGTGATCATGATCTTCTTCGTGGCGATGCCCTTCGTCACCGGCCTGATGAACTACGTCGTGCCGCTGCAGATCGGCGCGCGGGACGTGAGCTTTCCGTTCCTGAACAACTTCTCGTTCTGGATGACGGTCGGCGGCGCGGTGATCATCATGGCCTCGCTCTTCGTGGGTGAATTCGCGCAGACCGGCTGGCTGGCCTTCCCGCCGCTCTCGGGGATCGGCTACAGCCCCTACGTCGGGGTCGACTATTACATCTGGGGCCTACAGGTCGCCGGGGTGGGCACGACGCTCTCGGGCATCAACCTGCTGGTGACCATCGTGAAGATGCGCGCGCCGGGCATGACCATGATGCGGATGCCGATCTTCACCTGGACCTCGCTTTGCACCAACGTGCTGATCGTCGCCTCCTTCCCGGTGCTGACGATGACGCTGATCCTGCTGACGCTCGACCGCTACGTCGGCACGAACTTCTTCACCAACGACCTCGGCGGCAATCCGATGATGTATATCAACCTCATCTGGATCTGGGGCCACCCGGAGGTCTACATCCTGATCCTGCCGCTCTTCGGCGTCTTCTCGGAAGTCACCGCGACCTTCTGCGGCAAGCGCCTCTTCGGCTATACCTCGATGGTCTATGCGACCGTCTGCATCACCATCCTCAGCTACGTCGTCTGGCTGCACCATTTCTTCACGATGGGTTCGGGCGCCTCGGTGAACTCCTTCTTCGGGATCACGACCATGGTGATTTCGGTGCCGACGGGGGCCAAGATCTTCAACTGGCTCTTCACGATGTACCGCGGCCGCATCCGGTTCGAGCTGCCGATGATGTGGACCGTCGCCTTCATGCTGACCTTCGTGATCGGCGGCATGACGGGCGTGCTGCTGGCGGTGCCGCCGGCGGACTTCGTCCTGCACAACTCGCTGTTCCTGGTCGCGCACTTCCACAACGTGATCATCGGCGGCGTGCTCTTCGGCATGTTCGCGGCGATCAACTACTGGTACCCGAAGGCCTTCGGCTACACGCTCAACCGGTTCTGGGGCCTCGTGTCCTTCTGGTTCTGGGTCGTCGGCTTCTGGGTCGCCTTCGCGCCGCTCTACGTGCTGGGCCTGATGGGCGTGACGCGCCGGATGCGGGTCTTCGACGATCCCTCGCTGCAGATCTGGTTCGGCATCGCCGCCTTCGGCGCCGTGCTGGTCGCCATCGGCATCGCCGCCTTCTTCGTGCAGATCGGCGTGTCCATCTGGCACCGTAAGGCCTACCGCGATGTGACCGGCGATCCCTGGGACGGGCGCACGCTGGAATGGGCGACGTCTTCGCCGCCGCCGGCCTACAACTTCGCCTTCACGCCGGTGACCCACGGCATCGACACCTGGTGGGAGATGAAGGCCCATGGCCAGACGCGGCCCGCTGCGCCCTACCTGCCGATCCACATGCCCAGCGGCACCGGCACCGGTGTGGTGCTGGCGGGGCTGGCGACGGTCTGCGGCATGGCCATGGTCTGGTACATCTGGTGGCTCGCCGTGCTGTCCTTCGCCGGGCTGATCGGCGCCGCGATCTACCACACCTTCAACTACAACCGTGACTTCCACATCCCCGCCGATGCCGTGGCGCGGGTGGAGACAGCCAGGAACCGCGCGCTCGACGCGGCAGGGGTTTGACGATGAGCATGGCCGAGCCGACAACGCCCAGCTTCTGGGACACCGACCCGCATCATCACCCCGAGGGGGCCTCGACCAGCCTCGGCTTCTGGGTCTACCTGATGAGCGACTGCCTGATGTTCGCGGTGCTCTTCGCGGTCTACGGCGTGCTCGGCGGCAGCTATGCCGCCGGCCCCGGGCCGCAGGACCTCTTCGACCTCGAACTGGTGGCGATCAACACGGCGCTCCTGCTGTTCTCCTCGATCACCTACGGCTTCGCGATGCTGGGCATGGTCAAGGGCCGCAAGGGCGAGGTGCTGACATGGCTCGGCATCACGCTGATCTTCGGCGCGGCCTTCCTTTGCGTCGAGATGTACGAGTTCTACCACCTGATCCACGAGGGCGCGGGGCCGCAGCGTTCGGGCTTCCTCTCGGCCTTCTTCGTCCTGGTCGGCACGCACGGGCTGCACGTCGCCTTCGGCTCGCTCTGGCTGATCACGCTGATGGTGCAGGTTTCGCGCTATGGCCTGATCGAGGCGAACAAGCGCCGCCTGAGCTGCCTGTCGATGTTCTGGCACTTCCTGGACGTGATCTGGATCGGCGTCTTCACCTTCGTCTATCTGCTGGGGATGATCCAATGAGCAAGGAAACGGCGACCCATCACCACGACGAGCATGCGCACGACGGGCCCGACCACGGGAGCTACCGCAGCTACCTGACCGGCTTCGTCCTCGCGGCGGTCCTGACGGCTGTGCCCTTCTACCTGGTGATGACGGGCGGCTTCGACTCCTCCCTCGCCACGGCGCTGACGGTCATGGGCTTTGCCGTCGTGCAGATCGTGGTTCACATGATCTACTTCCTGCACATGAACAGCCACTCGGACGAGGGCTGGACCGCGATGTCGCTGATCTTCACGCTGATCATCGTGGCGATCCTGCTCTCGGGCTCGCTCTGGGTCATGTATCACCTGAACACCAACATGATGCCGCAGATGAACCACGAGCTGACGGGCTTCGGCAGCTGATGCCGGGGCGGGCGGAGAACCGGGGTCCAGACCGGCCCGCCCGCAGCCATTCCTTCAGACGCCTCGCGCCGCTCGTCGGCGCGGGGCTTTTTTGTGCCCTCTTCGTCGCGCTGGGTGTCTGGCAGCTGCAGCGCCTCGCCTGGAAGACCGACCTGATCGACCGGGTCGAGGCGCGTCTGGCCGCCGCGCCCGTCGCGGCCCCCGGGCCGCAGGACTGGTCCGGCTTGAGCGAAGAGGCAGATGAGTACCGCCGTATCGAGGTGAGCGGGACCTACGCGGGCCAGAGCCTGCCGGTCCTGGCCGTCACCGTCCTTGGCCGCGGCTACTGGGTGATGACACCTCTCGAGACCGCGGATGGCTGGAGCCTTCTGGTGAACCGCGGCTTCGTGGCCGACGATCGTGCCGCAGAGGGGCTTCCCGAAGCGCCGAGTGGAGAGGTGACCGTGGAAGGCCTCCTGCGGCTCAGCCAGCCGGGCGGCGCCTTCCTGCGGTCCAATGCCCCGGAGGAGGGGCGCTGGTACTCGCGTGACACCGGCGCGATGGCAGAGGTGCAGGGCCTCAACGAGGTGGCGCCCTACTTCCTCGATATGGAAGGACCGGCAGAGGCCGGGGCGGAGGCCCCCGTTCCGGGGCTGACCGTGGTCGACTTCCGCAACACCCACCTGACCTATGCGCTGACCTGGTTCGTGCTGGCGATCCTGTCGGTGGTCGCGCTCGTCCTGCTGCTGCGCCGCAGGGGGTAGGGGAGCATCCCCTACTGTTTGCGATTCCCCTTATGGGTCGAGTCGCCAGCCAAAAACACTTGACCCAAGGGAAGAAGCGCCCTTCTATCGAGTCAGCCAGCGCGGATTCGGCGGATCTGGGGTCTTGAGAGCCCCTCTGACGATCTGAATTCGGTGGCCGACAGGTTGAAGCGGCGCGGGGCAGGGGTCTCCATGTCGCGAAATCGCAGCTCTGCGCAGGATAATGGCGCCAGAGACCGGCGGATGCGTGATTTTCTTGCACAGTGCAGAAAATCGATCTTCGGCCGAAAAAACCACTTGCGGGGATCCGTCACTAACCGTAGAACCCCTTTCACCGGCGGCGCTGAGGCGCCACGGGGCGCCAGACGGGCGGGACGGACGGAGCGGCGGAG
>NZ_QJTE01000003.1 GCF_003217255.1 Pseudoroseicyclus aestuarii
ATGACACCCCTGGCGCGGGATGGAGCAGTCCGGTAGCTCGTCAGGCTCATAACCTGAAGGTCGTAGGTTCAAATCCTACTCCCGCAACCAAATCATCAAAATCACCAAACGAAACTAACCCCGCTATAAGCGGGGGCGTTCGCGCGTCGTGGCCGTGAACCGTCCGTTGCGGTTTACAGCACCTGAGCCCCTCATGCGCTGAGTAGAGCGTCGAGGCGAGCGGCCCTGACCTCAGCCCGAGAGAATGAGGGCTTCGCTCTCACCCTTGATCGGACGCAATCCAGGCCTCGCCGCGACCCGCTCATCGTTTTCGCAGCCTTCCGCAAGCGCTCCGGGATTGTCCGGCCTGCGCATTCATGGCATCTGCGCGCAACAATCAGAACGGAGAGGCAGGCATGGGCGTTTTGGCCGCCATCGTCAGGGGCAGCGCAGCGATCAATATCATCGTCGGGCGCATTGCCTCGTGGTTCGCCCTCGCCATCGTCGTGATCTGCTTCACGGTCGTGGTGCAGCGCTACGTCTTCTCCGTCAGCTACCTCTGGATGCAGGATCTCTACATCTGGCTCAACGGCGCCATGTTCACCGCCGTCGCGGGCTACGCCCTGATGCGCGACGACCACGTGCGGGTCGATATCTTCTACCGCCCGGCCAGCCCGCGCCGGAAGGCCGTCATCGACATGATCGGCACCCTGGTCTTCCTGCTGCCCTTCGCCTGGATCGTCCTGTCCTACGGATGGCCCTTCGTGCGCCGCTCCTGGAGTTACTGGGAAGGCTCGGCCAATGTCGGGGGACTGCCCGGGCTTTTCGTGTTGAAGAGCTTCATCATCGGCTTTGGCGTTCTGCTCGCGCTGCAGGGGCTGGCGATCATCGCCCGTTCGATCCTCGTGCTGCGGGGCGAGGAGCATCGCCTGCCTTTGGCCCTGCGGTATCCGCAGGAGGCACCGGGACCCGGCGTGGTCACGGAGCCCCTTGGCGAGGGGGCGCGCTGAGATGGATCCCGTCCTGCTTGGAGAGGTCCTGTCGGGCCTGATGTTCTTCGGCATCATCGGCTTCCTGATGCTGGGGTTCCCCGTCGCCTTTACACTGGCCGGCGTCTCGCTGCTATTCGGCCTCGTGGGCTGGAGCCTCGGGGTCTTTGACCTCTCGAACTTCGGCAGCCTGCCGAACCGCTATATCGGCTACATGACGAACGAGGTGCTGGTCGCAGTGCCGCTCTTCATCTTCATGGGCGTCATGCTGGAGCGATCGCGGATCGCCGAGCAGCTCTTGCTGACGATGTCGAAGCTCTTCGGCAACCTGCGCGGCGGACTGGGCCTGTCGGTGGTGATCGTCGGCGCGATGCTCGCGGCCTCGACGGGGGTCGTAGGCGCCACCGTGGTGACCATGGGCCTGATCTCTCTGCCCGCGATGCTGCGCGCCGGCTACAAGCCGGAGCTGGCGACGGGGGTCATCTGCGCCTCGGGGACGCTGGGGCAGATCATCCCGCCCTCGACCGTGCTGATCTTCATGGGCGACATGCTCTCGGGGATTAATGCGCAGGTGCAGATGGAGAAGGGCAATTTCGCCCCCACGCCGGTCTCTGTCGGCGATCTCTTCGCCGGGGCTTTGCTGCCGGGCGTCATGCTGGTGGGCCTCTACTCTGCCTGGATCGTGTTCAAGGCGGTGACCGATCCCGAAAGCTGCCCGGCGACGCCCGTTCCCCCCGAAGAGCGCAAGCACCTGCTGCGCGAGGTGGTCGTCGCGCTGATCCCGCCGCTGGCGCTGATCCTCGCGGTCCTGGGCTCGATCCTCGGCGGCATCGCGACGCCGACAGAGGCGGCCTCGGTCGGGGCGGTCGGCGCGCTGATCCTCGCGGCGCTGCGCTGGCGCCTCTCGCCGCGCATTCTGCAGGAGGTGGTGACGGCCACGGCGACGATCACCTCGATGGTCTTCATCATCCTCTTCGGCGCCTCGGTGTTCTCGATCGTCTTCCGCCTGATGGGCGGCGACAACCTCGTGCACGGACTGCTGTCGAACCTGCCGGGCGGGACGCTGGTGCCGGTGCTGGCGGTGATGCTGCTGATGTTCGTGCTGGGCTTCATCCTCGACACTTTCGAGATCATCTTCATCGTGATCCCGATCACTGCGCCGATCCTGCTGGCGCTGGATGTCGATCCTGTCTGGCTGGGCGTGCTGGTCGGGGTGAACCTGCAGACCAGCTTCCTGACGCCGCCTTTCGGCTTTGCGCTGTTCTACCTGCGCGGCGTCGCCCCGGCGAGCCTGCCGACCTCCGCGATCTACCGCGGGATCATTCCCTTCGTCGCCCTGCAGGCGCTGGCCATCGCGATCCTCTTCATCTTTCCGCAGATCGTCACCTGGCTGCCGCAGGGCGGCTGACCTGCCCGCCCCGCGCATGAAAAAAGGCCCGGACCATCGCGGTCCGGGCCTTTCTCTTGTCGGGCGCCCCGGGATCAGAGCGAGAAGTACTGCTCGCGCGCGCGCATAAAGGGATCGTCCATCGTCTGGCTGCGCGAGCGCATCAGGTTCAGCGACTCGACGAAGCTTTCGACCGTGCGCTTGGTCAGGTCGTCGCCGCCTTCGCGCAGCTCGGTGATCACCTCCTGCGCGGCGGTTGCGCCGGCCTCGAGGATCTCGTCCGGGAACTGGCGCACCGTCACGCCGTGCTCCTCCTGCAGGGTGCGCAGGGCGCGCGGATCGTTCGCCGCGAAGTCGGCGGTGACCATGTCGTATTCCGCTTGGCTGCAATCGCGGATGATCGCCTGCAGATCCTCGGGCAGCTCCTGGTACTTGGCCTTGTCCACCGTCAGCTCGGTCGCGAGGCCGGGCTCGATGAAGGACGGCATGTAGTAGTTCTTGGCCACCTGGTAGAAGCCGAGCGCGAGGTCGTTGTAGGGGCCGACGAATTCGGCCGCGTCCAGCGTGCCCGACTGCAGCGCCTGGAAGATCTCGCCCGCGGCGACGTTGGTGACGGTGGCGCCGAGCTTTTCCCAGACCTGGCCGCCGAGGCCGGGGGTGCGGAAGCGCAGGCCCTGCACGTCCGACAGGCCGGTCAGCTCCTCGCGGAACCAGCCGCCCGCCTGTACGCCCGTGTTGCCCGACAGGAAGCTCTGAAGGCCGAACTGGTCATAGACCTCGTCCCACAGCTCCTGCCCGCCCATGTGGCGCATCCAGGCCGACAGCTCCGTGCTGGTCATGCCGTAGGGAACGCCGGTGAAGAAGGACAGCGCGGTCGACTTGTTCTGCCAGTAGTAGGCCGCCGAGTGGCACATCTCGGCGCCGCCATCGATCACCGTGTCCAGCGACTGCAGCGCCGGCACCAGCTCGCCCGCGGCATAGACCTGGATCGTCAGCCGCCCGCCGGAGGCGGCGGTGATCCGGTCGGCCAGGCGCTGCGCGCCGACGCCGAGGCCGGGGAAGTTCTTCGGCCAGGTGGTGACCATGCGCCAGGTCTGGTTGCCCTGCGCCACGGCCGGTGCGGCCAGCGCCGAGGCCCCGGCGAGGCCGGTGCCGGCAATCGCCGATTTCGTCAAGAATGCGCGTCTGTCCATCGTAATCCTCCCAAGCAGGTGCCAAGGGCCGGGTGCCAGATGCGCCGGCCTGCAGACCTGCAGAGGTAACCGCCGGAAAGCCGCCCTGTCCACCTTGCAGCGCTGCAATCGGGCCCATTTCGCGGGCAGAGGCGCCCGGATCGCGGCAAAAAGCCGCGTGCGGCGCTTGTCCCTCCTGCCGAGCCTCGGTAAGTCCGGGGCCATACGCAACGTCACGGGCCCGCGCCACGGCGCCGCCCGCAGCAAACGGAGGCCGCAGCCCGGCGGGCCTGCGGCGACAGTTCCCATGGCCGAGACGGACCAAGCCGCCGAGCAGGCGCGCATCTTCCAGCGGACCCGCGCGGTCGACACGCAGCAGGGGATCGACGCGCTCAAGCGGATCCTGCGGATGACGAAGGCGAGCCCCGGCCTCGTGACGCTGTCGGTCCTGGCCACCGTGGCCGCCGTCGCGGCGCAGCTGTCGATCCCGGTGCTTCTGGGCCGCGCCGTCGATGCCACGCAGGCCGTCGCGAACGAGACCGGCGATCAGGGCACGCTCTGGCGCATCGCCCTTGCGCTCTTTGCCGTCAGCGTTGCGCGCGGGCTCTTCACCCTCCTGCAGAACTACAGCGCCGAGGCGGTGGGGCACGGCCTTGCCCATGAGCTGCGGCTGCAGATCTACTCGAAGATCCAGCGCCTTCCCTTCAGCTTCCACGACCGGACCCATTCGGGCGACCTGATCACCGTCGGCATGCTCGACCTCGAAGGGGTGCGGATGTTCTTCTCGACCGGGGTGATCCGCACGATCCTGCTGACGCTGCTGATCGGCATCGGCGCCTGGCTTCTGCTGTCGACCGACATCGTGCTGGGGCTGCTGGCGCTCAGCTTCGTGCCCTTCGCGGCCTGGCGCAGCTCCGTCATGCAGCTGACCCTGCGCAAGACCTGGCTGATCCTGCAGGAACGGCTGGGCGTGCTCAGCCGCGTGATGGAAGAGAACCTCGGCGGCATCCGCGTCGTGCGCGCCTTTTCCGCCGCCGATCACGAGCTGACGAAGTTCGACGAGGCCTCGACCGAGGCGCTGCACCTCAGCCACCAGCGGGTGACGGTGCGGGTGCGCGATACCAGCGCGATGACCTTCGCCTTCTTCCTCGCGATGGGTCTCGTGCTCTACTTCGGCGGCCGCCAGGTCGCGGCGGGCGAGATCACGGTCGGCACGCTGGCGACCTTCCTGACCTTCATGACCATCCTGCAGATGCCGGTGCGCCAGCTGGGCCTGATGGTGAACAGCTACGCCCGCGCCTCGACCTGCGGCGCGCGTCTCTTCGCGCTGCTGGACATGCCGCTCGAGGTCGATGAGGCGCCGGATGCCCCCGACCTCAAGGTAACGGAGGGCACCCTGACGCTGGAGGGCGTCGGCTTCGAATACCAAGGCGCCGAGGGGCACAGGGCGATCAGCGGCGTCAGCTTCACCGCGCATAAGGGCGAGACCATCGGCATCGTCGGCCCGCCGGGCAGCGGCAAGTCGACGCTGATGCACCTGATCCCGCGCTATTACGACACGACCGAGGGCAGCATCCGCATCGACGGGCAGGACATTCGCGACGTCTCGCTGTCGTCGGTGCGGCACGCGGTGGCGGTGGTGCAGCAGGACAGCTTCCTCTTCACCACATCGATCGAGAACAACATCGTCTACGGCGATCCAGAGGCGCATGACCGGCGCATCCGCGGCGTCGCGGAAAGCGCGCAGCTGCACGACTACGTCCTCGGCCTGCCGCAGGGCTACGACACGGTCGTGGGCGAACGCGGCGTCTCGCTTTCGGGCGGGCAGCGCCAGCGCCTGTCCATCGCGCGCACGCTGATGATGGAGCCGGCGGTGATGATCTTCGACGACAGCACCGCGGCCATCGACGCCGGCACCGAAAGCCGCATCCGCAGCGCCCTGCGCCAGTACTCGGCCGAGCGGGTGACCCTGATCGTGGCGCACCGCCTGAACAGCCTGATGCATGCCGACCGGATCCTCTTCCTCGAGGACGGTCGCATCGTCGAAGAGGGCACCCACGATGAGCTGCTGGCCAAGGGCGGGCGCTACCGCGCGCTGCACGACCTGCAGATGCGCCCCGAGGGCGATGTCCTGGACGAGATGGAGACCGCGCGATGAGCCCGACCCGCACCGGCGAACCCCGCGATCCGCACCTCGACGGGCGCCCGCGCCTGCGCGCCGTCGTCGGCAGCGACCGGATCGAGGAAGAGATCTTCGGCCGCGCCTTCGACGGCAAGGTGATCCGCCGCATCTGGGACTTCGTCTCGCCCTACCGGCGGCAGCTTGTCATCTCGGTCGCCTCGGTCGTCGTGTTCACCCTGTGCCAGCTGGTGATCCCGCTGATCATCCGCTGGGCGATCGACCACGGCATGGGCGGTGCCGGCGGCGATGTCGGCACCGGCATCGACATGGGCGTGCTGGGCCTTGCCTGCGCGGGCTTCGCCCTGGTCGTCGCGGTGAACTACGGTGCCTCCTACCTGCAGGAGGCGGTGACCGGCCGCATGGCCGAGAACGTGCTTTTCGACATCCGCCGCCGGATGTTCAGCCACCTGCAGCGCGTGTCCCTGTCCTTCATGGACAAGACCGAGGTCGGGCGCCTGATGTCCCGCCTGCAGGGCGACGTGAACTCCATGCAGGAGTTTCTCGAGACCTCCGTCCTGTCGGTCGGGGACATGCTGCTGCTTGTCGGCATCGTCGTCGTCATGCTGGCGCTGGACTGGCAGCTTGGCCTGCTGGTGCTCTGCGTGCTGCCGGTGCTGTTCTTCGTCCGGGTGCTCTGGCTGTCGAAGGCGCGCGCCGCCTTCATGGCCGCGCATGAGGCGAACTCCGTCACCAATGGCGCGCTGGCCGAGGCGATCCACGGCGTGCGCGCGGTGCAGGGCATGGACCGCGGCCCGCTGAACGCGACGCTCTACAAGGAGCTGGCGGATGCGAACTACACCGCCCATATCCGCGCCTCGCGGCTGGCGCAGGTCATGGTGCCGATCGTCGACACCCTGACCGGCATTGCCATGGCGCTGGTGATCGTGGCCGGCGGGCAAAGGGTACTGGGCGGCACGCTGGACGTCGGCGTGATGGTCGCTTTCCTCTTCTACATCCAGCGGTTCTTCGACCCGATCCGCTCGCTGACGATGCAGTATTCGGTGATGCAGCGGGCCATGGCCTCGGGCCACCGGCTGACCGAGGTGCTGGACGTCGACGTGGATGTCGAGGACGCGCCGGACGCGACGCCGCTGACGGACGCGGACGACGGCAGCGTCGAATTCAGGGACGTCAGCTTCGGCTACAACCCCGCGCATCCCGTCCTCAAGAACGTCAGCTTCCGCGTGAACTCGGGCGAGACGGTCGCGCTGGTCGGGCCGACGGGCTCGGGCAAGTCGAGCTCCATGTCGCTGATCCACCGTTTCTACGACGTGCAGGAGGGGGCGGTCCTCGTCGGCGGGCGCGACGTGCGCGATGTGACGCAGGACAGCCTTGGCCAGCACATCGCGATGGTGCTGCAAGAGCCCTATCTCTTCACCGGCACGGTGATGGAGAACATCCGTTATTCGACCCATGGCGCCAGCGACGAGGCGGTGATCGAGGCGACGAAGGCGGTCGGCGCGCATGACTTCGTCATGGCGCTGCCGCAGGGCTACCAGTCCATGCTGGACGAGCGGGGCAGCAACCTGAGCCTCGGGCAGCGGCAACTTCTCAGCTTTGCGCGGGCGCTGGTGGCGGATGCCAAGATCCTCGTGCTGGACGAGGCGACGGCCAATATCGACAGCTATACCGAGATGCAGATCCAGAAGGCGCTGCAGACCCTGCTCAAGGGGCGCACGGGCCTTGTCATCGCGCACCGTCTGGCGACGATCCGCAACGCCGACCGCATCATCGTGCTGCAGAACGGCGTGAAGATCGAAGAGGGCAACCACGACCAGCTCATGGCGTTGGGCGGCCTCTATTCCCGCCTCTACGACATGAACTACGGCAGTTTCGACGATCTGCCCGAGGCGGTGACCGAGGCGGATCGCGCCGCCGCCACCTGAGCCGGGGGACCAAGCGGAAGGGCGCGCCATTGGCGCGCCCTGCTGTGTTCTTACGGAGGCTGCTGGCGCAGCCTCAGGCCAGCTCGGCCGGCGCCGCATCCGTTTCGAGGTTGAGCCAGGCCACCGTGCCGGGATCGAGTGTCAGCCCCACGCCCGGCAGGGTCGAGGCGATCTCGCCCGCGCTGCGCGGGCCGATCAGCGCCAGCGAGGGGAAAGGCTGGCTCAGGACCCAGGCCGTGGCGATGTTGTGGGCGCTGACGCCGCGCGCACCTGCCAGCGCCTCGGCCCTGCGGCGGCGCTCGGCATTGGCCGCGCTGCCGAAGCAGGCTTCGGGGCGGGTATCCTCTGGCAGGCGATCCCGCAGCGCCTCGGGCAGGAAATAGCCGCGCGCCTGGCTGGACCAGCTCAGGTGCACGACCTGCCGCTCCTTGAGGAAGGCCAGTGTCCGCGCGTCGTTCGAGGTGACGCAGCCCGGCCAGACCGGCCGTTCCATCACCGCGAGGCTGAGGTTGTTGTTCAGGATGCTCGGGCCCTGCAGGCCCTTAGCCTCGGCGTAGTCCTGCGCCTCGGCCAGCCGGGCCGGGGTCCAGTTGCTGCCGCCCCAGATGCCGACGCGGCCCTGGGCGATCAGCCCGTTCACCGCCTCGACGAATTCGCCGACCGGCACCTCCGGGTTGTCGCGGTGCAGGATGTAGATCGGCACATGGTTCAGCTGCAGCCGGCCCATCGAGATCTCGAACTGCGCCAGCAGCGCGCGCGGCGTGCAATAGGGGGAATGGGCGCCCTTGGAGATCACGGTGATCTCCTCCGCCACGCCGCGCGAGGCGATCCATTGCCCCAGCACGGCCTCGTGCCGCCCGCCGCCGTAGACGAAGGCACTGTCGAAGGCATTGCCGCCGGCCTCCATCCAGGCATCCCAGACCACCGCCCCTTCGGCCGGGGTGTCGCGGTTGTCGCAGCCCATGACCAGCTGGCTCATGGGCCGGTCCAGGCCCGGCAGCGTGACCTGCGGCACCTGTGGCAGCCCGGCGGGCAGGGTACGGGGCAGGCGGCGGAGGGCGCCCGGCTCTTCGGCGAAGGTGGCATAGCCCAGCTCGGCCCGCCATTGGTCCAGCACGGCGGCATTGCCGATCGAGCCCTTCGGCGACATCGCGGGGTAGGGCACCTCGCTTAGGCCCCCCAGAAGCGCGCGGCTGACGGCCTGCGCTTCGTGCATGAAGAGATGGGCGGGGTGTTTCACCCACTCCTCCGTCGTCTCGCCGTTCTTCACCAGCCGGATCACGGCGTCCGAGGGGCCGGCATTGCGGCCCGGCACCCAGGGGTCGGGCAGGGTCAGGCTGCCCTCCGTCCCCTCCACGGTGATCGAATTCTCCATGGTCCGGGTGACGGCGCAGGCGATCTCGGCGGTGATGCCGCCTTGGAAGGTCAGCAGGCCATGCGCGACCTCGTCGACCCCGGTGGGCCCAAGGACGCCGGCCCCCTTCACCACCAGCGGATCGGCGAAGCCGCCGGTGCCGATGCCGGCGATCAGCCGCGCGGCGGAGACGGGGTAGCCGCCGACGTCGAGGATGCCGCCCCCGGCGAGGGCGCGGCTGAAGAGCCGGCTTTCGGGATCGCGCGTCGCGGCGAAGCCGAAGCTGGCGCGGATGTGCCGGACCGTGCCGATGGCGCCACCCTCGATCATCTCGATCATCCGGGCGATCTGCGGATGCAGGAGGTACATGAACCCCTCCATCAGCAGCACGCCCTCCTGCTGGGCCGCCTCGACCAGGGCCACGGCCTCGGCGGCGTTCAGGCCCAGCGGCTTCTCGATCACCAGCGGCTTGCCGGCGCGGATCGCGAGCAGCCCCTGCTCGGCGTGGAAGGGATGGGGCGTCGCGATGTAGACGGCGTCAACCTCAGCGTCCGCGACCAGCGCCTCGTAGCTGTCGTGGCGGGTGGGTACGGCGTTGCGATTCCCGAACTCGGCCCGCCGCTCGGCGCTGCGGCTGGCGATGGCCTGCAGCGTGGCATCAGGCGCCTCGGCCACCCCGTCGGCGAAGTTCTGGGCGATGGCGCCGGGGCCGATGATGCCCCATCTGATCGGACCGGTCATTGTGCCTGAACCTCCACTGTCACGGGCGCGAAGCGCTGCGACTGCACCGTCAGCGTGACCGGCCCGGTGCCACCCGTGGCGCGCAGCCAGAGGCCGGTCGTCCCTCCCTCGAAGGCGGCCCAGTCCGGGCCGATGATCTGCGCGGGGCCGCTGACTTCGAACCGCGCGACATCGTTGAGGAAGGGCAGGCGGTTGCCCTGCTGGTCCAGCGCCCGGACGATCACCCGCACCTCGTCGCGGGCTTCGGCCTCCAGCACCGCCGCGTCGGGCGCGACCTCCAGCGTCGTCGGCAGCGGATCGGCGGCGAAGCGGCGGCGCGCCACCTCGGCCCCGCCGCGGTAGCCGATCACCTCGCCCTCGGACCAGGCGGCGCCCCAGCGCCCCAGCTCTTCGGGGGTGAAGTGGCGGTGGTCGATGATGACGGGGGGATGCGGCAGATGCGGATAGCGCGCGTGATCGGGACCGACGCGCTTGGACAGGCTGCCATAGCGGAACTCGACCTCGTCGCAGTTGGTCAGCACCATGAGGGGCAGGAAATCCCCGATGTTGCGGTCGCCGCGGGTCCAGTAAGTCACCGGCTCCATCACCACGCGGGTCTCGGGGTCTTGCTGGCTGGCATAGGCATGGGCGGCGAACTTCGGCTCTCGCCACATGGTGGCGACGCCGTGGTGGCAGATGCGGTCGCCCGAGCCGAAGTCCTTGTGCGTGTTGTAGTCGTAGAAGCACCAGCCGATGCAGCCCGAGATCTGCGGATCGCCGTGCATTGCGTTCAGCACGTCGAGGTGCCGGGTCACGTGTTCGACCTGCCGCTGCTCCGGATCGCCCGACTTGGTCGGGAACATGTGGCCGTTGTATTCGGTCACGATGTAGGGGACCGGCTCTTTCAGGCCCGTCGTCTCCGGGACCGGGCGCAGCGCGGTGCGCGGGCGGTTCGACATCGGGTTCTCGAAATCGCCCAGGATGAAATCGTTCATCGTGTAGACGTCTTCGAGGAACTCCGATTCCGCGCGGAAGCGGACGCCGCCGGTCTGGCGGGTGTCGTCCTCTTCATGGGCGGCGGCATTGGTCGCGGTGTAGAAGTCGTGATCGTCGAGGCTTTCGTTGATCCTGACGCCCCAGATGATGATCGAGGGGTGGTTGAAATCGCGGCGGATCATCCGGCGCACGTTTTCCACGCTCTCGGCCTTCCAGCCCTCGCCGCCGATGTGCTGCCAGCCGGGGATCTCCTCGAAAACCAGCAGGCCGATCTCGTCGCACCGGTCGAGGAAGTAGGAGGACTGCGGGTAATGCGAGGTGCGGGCGAGGTTGCAGCCCAGCTCCTGCAGCAGCTCCGCGTCCCGTTCCTGGCTTTTCCGCCCCTGCGCGTAGCCCGAGTAGGGGAAGGCCTGGTGCCGGTTCAGGCCGGTCAGCTTCAGCGGCTTGCCGTTCAGCTCGAACCCGTGGGGCGTGAACTCCACCGTGCGAAAGCCGAAGCGGGTGGAGAGGCTGTCCTCGCCCAGCGACAGCTCGAGGGTGTAGAGCGCCGGCGTCTCGCAGGACCAGAGGGTGATGCCGGTCAGCCCCTCCATCGCGATCTCGGCGGTCTCGCCGGTCACGGGGGTCTCGGCCTCGGCCAGGGTGCGGCCCTCGGCGTCCACAAGGCGGGCGGTCAGGGTGCCCTCGGGCGCGGCATCGGGGGCCGAGAGGTGCACGGTGGCGCGCAGGGACTTGGCTTCGGCCAGCGCATCGGGCGTGCGGATGGCGACCCGCTGGATCGCGACCTTGGGCACCACCTTCAGCCAGACGTCGCGGTAGATCCCGGCATAGGTCAGGTAGTCGATGCGCCCGCCGAAGGGCGGGATCTCGGGGTTCTCGCTGCCGTCGATCTTTACCGTGACGCGGGTGCCCTCCTTCGACAGATGCGGGGTCAGCCGCGCCTCGAAGGGGGTGTAGCCGTCACGATGCGCGGCGATCTTCTCGCCGTTCACCCAGACCTCGGCATCGGCCATGGCGCCGTCGAACTGCAGCGCGACCTCCTGCCCCTCGAAGCGATCCTCCCAGGGCAGGTTGATCTGGTAGGTGAAGGGCTGCTGGTAGGCGGTCTCGTCGAAGTAGCTTAGCGGCAGCTCGACCGCGCTATGCGGCAGCTCGACCGATGTGCCCTCCAGCGGCTCGGTGGTGCGGGCGGGATCGAAACCGGGGACGAATGTCCAATCGGCGGTGTTCAGGGAGCGAAGGCGCATTGGGGGTCCTGTGGTAGGGGGGCGGTCAGCGCAGGCGCGCGCCGCTGTCGTCGAAGAGAAAGGCGCGGGCGGCGGGAATGGCGACGGTCAGCCTCTCGCCCGCGTGTTCGGAGGCCTCGGCACTTTCGGGCGTCTCGGGGCGCTGGGCGATGATCTGCGCGCCCGAGCGGGTGCCGGAATAGACGAAGCTGGTGGCGCCGAGATGCTCGATCACCTCGACCTCGAGGGTGATGTCGCAATCGCCCTGACCGGCGGGGACGAAATGCTCGGGCCGGATGCCGAGGGTGACCGCCGCGCCCTCGCGCGGTAGCGTTTCGAGGGGCAGCTCGATCTCGCCGCCCCGCTCCAGCCGCAGGCGCACCCGCCCATCGCCGCGCGAGACGACTGTGCCTGGCAGGAAGTTCATCCGGGGCGAGCCGATGAAGCCGGCGACGAACTGGTTCGCCGGGTCGTGGTAGAGCTCCAGCGGGCGGCCCACTTGTTCCACCCGGCCAGCGCGCAGCACGACGATGCGGTCGGCCAGCGTCATCGCCTCGGTCTGGTCGTGGGTGACGTAGATCATCGTGGTGCCAAGCTCGCCGTGCAGGCGGGCGATCTCGACCCGCATCTGCACCCGCAGCTCTGCGTCGAGGTTCGACAGCGGCTCATCGAAGAGGAAGACGGAGGGATCGCGCACGATGGCGCGGCCGATGGCGACACGCTGGCGCTGCCCGCCGGACAGCGCCTTGGGCCGGCGGTCCATCAGCGGCTCGATCTGCAGGACCTCGGCGGCGCGGCTTACCCGCGCCTCGGTGTCGGCCTTGTCGTTGCCGGTCATCCGCAGCCCGAAGGACATGTTCTGCGCGACCGTCATGTGCGGGTAGAGCGCGTAGGTCTGGAAGACCATCGCCGTGCCCCTGTCCGAGGCCTCGACATCGTTCACGACGCGCTCGCCGATGCGCACCTCGCCGCCCGAGATATCCTCGAGCCCCGCGATCATCCGCAGCAGCGTCGATTTCCCGCAGCCCGAGGGGCCGACGAAGACGACGAACTCGCCGTCCTCTACCGTCAGGTCGACGCCGTGGATCACCTCCGCCGCGCCGAATCGTTTCTTCACGTCGCTCAAGCTGACGCCAGCCATGCTCGGCCCCTTTCCCTTATTTGACGGCGCCGGCGGTGATGCCGGACATGAAGTGACGCTGCAGCGCCACGAAGACGACCAGCATCGGCACGGTCAGCAGCACGGCGCCGGTCATGATCCCGCCCCAGCTGACGCGGGTGAAGCCGATCAGGCTGCCAAGGGCCACCGGCGCCGTCATCATCGACGGGTCCGAGGCGACCAGAAGCGGCCAGAGGTAGTTGTTCCAGGAGGCCAGGAAGAGGATGATCGACAGCGCCGCGATGGTCGGCCGCGCCATCGGCATCGCGACGCGGGTGAAGATCTTCCACTCGCTCACGCCCTCGACCTGCGCCGCATCGAAGAGATCCTGCGGCATCAGCGAGAAGCTCTGCCGCATGAAAAGGACGCCCAGGCTGTTGAACAGCGGCGGCACGATCAGCGCGATCCAGGTGTTCGACAGGCCGAAGTCGCGGGCGACCATGATGAACTGCGGGATGACGACCACGAAGTAGGGCAGCGTCAGCGTCGCAAGGATCACCCCCAGCACCACGCCCCGCCCGCGGAAGCGGTAGCGCACCAGCGCCCAGCCGGCCATCGAGGTCAGCATCACCGACAGCACGGTATAGATCACCGCCACGAAGACCGAGTTGAAGAGCGTCCGCAGAAAGCCCGTGTCGGCCTCGAGCGCGCGGAAGTTCTCGATGAAGTGGGTCGAGGGGATCAGCTGGATCTCGGGGCTGAAGATGCCGCTGTCGGGCATGGTCGAGAAGACGACCATCATCCACAGCGGAAAAAGCCAGACGATCGCCAGCGGCACCATCACGAGGTGCAGCAGGGTCATCCGCCGGCGCCGCGTCGCGGTGCGCGATCCGGTCCCTGCGGTCATGTCGCGTCCCTCCCGAGCCAGAGGTTGAGCAAAGAGATCACAACGGCCAGCGCCGCGATCGTATAGGCCACCGCCGAGGCATAGCCGAAGTTCAGCACGGTGAAGCCCTGCCGATACAGGAACAGGCCCAGCGTTTCGGTCGCGCCGCCGGGGCCGCCGCGGTTGGTGATCAGGAAGGGCTCGGCGAAAAGCTGCATCGTGCCGATCACCGACAGCACCACGCAAAAGACGATGATCGGGCGCAGCAGCGGCAGCGTGATGTAGAAGAATTGTTTCACGGGTGACACGCGGTCCAGCGTCGCCGCCTCGTAGACGTCGTCGGGGATCGACTGCAGGCCCGAGAGGATGATGATCGCGTTGTAGCCGGCCCAGCGCCAGGTCACCGCCATGATGATCAGCGCCATCGCCGCCGTCGGGTCCGAGAACCACGACACGGCGGGCAGACCGACGCCTTCGATCAGCTTGTTGATGACGCCGAAATCCGCGTTGAACATCAGCCGGAAGACGGCGGCATAGGCGACCTCGCCGACGACGACGGGGGCGAAGAAGGCAAAGCGCATGATCCCGCGCGCCTTCAGCAGCGTGCTGTTCAGCAGCACCGCCAGAAGCACCGCCAGCGCGATCATCACCGGCACCTGCACGACGAGGATCAGCAGCGTGTTCTTCAGGGCGTTGAAGAATTCGGGATCCTGCACCAGCCGGCCCCAGGTCACGCGGGGGTTCCAGGTCCAAGGCTGGCGCCGCGTGAAGAGGAACGACAGGTAGAAGGAATAGAGGATCGGCCATATCCAGAACGCCGCGAAGACGATCAGGTAGGGCGACAGAAAGCCGTAGGCCGTGCCGGTTCTTTGTTTCATCGCGTCTCGCCCGCCTCCCCTCGGGCCGCGGCCTGCGCCGCGTCGGTGTGGGTGCCGGCCCCTCTGGCCCGGCACCCGCCGTCGTCACTGGGCGACGGGCAGCCCGGTCACCAGCTCGATCTGGTTCGCGGCATAGTCCAGCGCCTCCTGCGCGGTCCCGAAGCCGCCGTTCAGGTACTGGGTCTGTGCCTGCTGCACGATCTGGTCGGCATCGCCGAAGAAGGAGGTCCCGCGCGAGGGGGCGATGTCCGGCAGCGTCGCGAGGATCACTTCCCAGACCGGCTCGTCACCCCAGAAGGCCAGCGGCTCCTGCACGTAGGGATCGTCCTCGGCCGACAGCAGCGAGGGCACGAGGCCGTATTCCCGCAGCATCGTCACCTGCCCCTCGGCGGTGCCCAGGGCGTAGTCGACAAAGGCGAAGGCCGCCTCCTTGTCCTCGGAGGTTTCCGAGATCGCGAGGGCCGAGCCGCCGAGGTTCGCGGCGCGCGCGCCATCCGCCTCGACGCCCGGCATGCGGTAGACGCCCCATTCGCCGGACTGGTCCTCGGGGACATTGGTGCGGATCGAGCCCTCGTACCAGCCGCCGTACATCTGCGTCGCGACGGTGCCGGCGTTGTTGGCCTGGATCTTCTCGTCCCAGTTCGCCGCCGTCATCAGGTCCGCGTCGTAGATCGCCTTCATCGCGTCGAGCGCCGCCACGCAGCCCGGCTGCGCCACGGTGATCTCCTGCGCGTCGTCCGAGAAGTAGCCGCAGCCCTGCTCGTTGGCGATCATGCGGAACCACTCGGTATCGCCGTTCAGGTCGGCCTGCGCCATGATGACGCCCTCGTTGGCCTCCTGCACCGCGCGGCCGGCCTCGATGAAATCGTCCCAGGTCTCGATGCTCTCGGGATCGACGCCGGCGGCCTCGTAGTAGTCGCGGCGGTAGAACATCGCGACCGGGCCGCTGTCCCAGGGCATCGCGTAGCGGGTGCCGTCCACCTCGAGCTCGGTGCGCTTGAAGTCCGGAAATTCGTTCGCGGTCTCGTCGTCGTAGCCCAGCGCCGCGAGGTCGGTGAAGCAATCCGGGAACTGCGCCCAGAAGATCTCGCTCTCGTGGTTCTCGACGGTGACGATGTCCGGCAGCCCCGATCCCCCGGCGGCGCAGCCGGCCAGCATCCGGTCGAAGACCTGGCCATTGCCCAGATCCTGCACCGTGACGGTGACGTCCGGGTACTCTTCGTTGAAGCCGGGCACCACCGCCTCGAGGGCCGAGGCCGCGACGTTCCAGCTCCAGATCGTGACCTCTCCCGACAGGTCCTCCTGCGCTGTTGCCGCGCCCGAAAGGGCCGTCACACCGGCCGCAAGGGCCATCCGCGTGATCCTCATGATCCGTCTCCTCCCGTTTTCATGTTGCCCGGTTTTCGGGCTCTGCCTACTCTAGCCGGCACCCCGCGCCCGTCTCTGCCGATGGGCGGGCGGATCGCGCGAAAGGTAAGATGGGCACGAAGCGCTACTGGAACCCCGATCTCAGCACGGTCGAGAAGCTGCCCAATGCGCTCGTCGTCAGCTGCGAGCAGCCCGGCATCATGGCCAGCGCGCATTGGCATGCCCAGGTCGAGGTGAACTACGTCTTCCGCGGCAGCCTCAGCTACAGCATGAAGGGCTACGAGGTGACGCTGGGCCCCGGCGCGCTGGCCCTGTTCTGGGGCGGCCTGCCGCACCGGGTCGTCGATACCGCCGAGGATACCTACTACCACGCGATCCACCTGCCGCTCGTCTGGTTCTTCCGCCTGCGCTTCGCCGCGCCGCTGCAGCGCCAGCTGATGCAGGGCGCGACCCTGTGCACCGCCGCGCCCGCGCCCGAGGACGATCCGCTCTTCACCCGCCTCGGCGCCTGGCTTTCCGGCGACAGGCCAGAGCTGACCGGCCATGCCATCGAGGAGCTGTTGCTCCGGCTCGAGCGGATCGCCTACCAGCCGCACAGCCTGCACCAGGCCCGCCCCGAAGCGGAGGCGGCCCACCAGGCCGAGACGGCCAGCTTCGATTCGGTGCGCCGCATCTGCGACTACATCGCCGAGAATTTCCGCGAGGACATCCATTCCCAGGACATCGCCCTCTCGGCCGATATCCATCCCAAGTACGCGATGAGCGTGTTCCGCAAGTCGACTGGCATGACGCTGAACGATTACGTCAGCCTGCTGCGCGTCTCCTATGCGCAGGCGCTCCTGATGGAGGACGGCCATTCCGTGCTCGAGGTGGCGATGGACAGCGGCTTCGGCTCCGTCTCGGCCTTCAACAAGTGCTTCCGCAAGCTCGCCGGCACCACCCCCTCGGATTACAAGCGCGCCCTGCGCGGCCCACGCGGGGCCACTGCCGTCTTCTCTTCCGAAATATCCCGGGGGTGAGGCCGCAGGCCTCAGGGGGCAGCGCCCCCTTGCCCGGCATCAGGGGGCCTCGTAGCCCGTCATCTCGAGGTACCCGCGCCCCGCCATGCTGCCGCTCACCGTCACCGGCCCCTCCCAGTAGGGCGGGGTGACGGCCATCCAGGCCCCTGGGTTCAGTGCCTCGACCGTCACGTCGACGCCCTGCTCGGGCAGGGTCACGCGCCAGCGCACCGGCGGCTCGGCCCCCTCCTGCGCCAGCGGCTCCGCGGCGAAGCTCTCGCCGGCATAGGCCGTCGGCGTGCCGTCCGCCGCGATCCAGGTGGCCGAGGTGTAATCCTCCGCGCCGCGCAGGCGAAAGCCCATCAGCCGCGCGCCGCCCTCGAAGCTCAGCGAGAACCAGTCCCAGCCCTGCTGGTCCTCGGCCAGCGGCTGGCTCGACCATTCGTGGTCGAACCAGGCCTCCCCGGTCACGGGCACCGTCCCCTCGGGCAGCTCCAGGGTGCCCTCGATCTCGAAAAAGGGCTGCGAGTAGTAGTAGCTCGACTGCCCCGAGGGCGATTTGACCGAGAGGCCCTCCTGCCCGTGCAGCACCAGCGGTCCCTCCGCCTCGAGCGTCATGGCGTAGGAGAACGCCTCCCCCGAGGCCGAGAGGGTCAGGGCGTCGAAGCTGTCGCCGGCCATCTGCCAGTCGTCGATCCAGGCCTCGAAGGGATCGGCCTGCACCCCGGCCTGTCCGATCCCGCCGCGCGCGAGGCGCTGGGCGACGTGCTGCGCCTCGGGTGTCGTGACGGCGGCATGACCCAGCCAGACCTGCGGCGCCGACCAGCCCGAGCCCGCCTCTGGCGCGAGGGCAGAGCGGAACAGTGTCCATTGCAGCCCGTAGGGCCTGCCATCCGGACCCTCGAGGTTGGCGGTGAGGTACCACCATTCGATGCGAAAGGCCGGATGCGCCCCGTGATCGGCGGGAAAGGCGGGCGGCACGGCGGGATCGGGCAGGGCAAAGCCCTCGGCCTCGGTGCCCAGGCCGGCGAATCCCTGCGCCGAGGCAGGGCCGGCCAGGGTCAAGACTGCGGCAAGACATTTTCCGGCGTGCAGCAGGATCTGCCCCTGCGTCACGCCTGATCCGCGGCCTGCGTGGAGGCTTTCATGCAACATCAACAGCCCCCGGAACCGCCGGCCTCTTTAACCTTCCGCCTGGTTTCATAAATGCCTCCTTGTCGATCCAAAAGGAGAAGAAACGATGAAATCTGTCGCAGCACTTATCGCTCTGCCGCTGACCGCCACCGCAGCCTTCGCCGGCGGCATGGCCACCCCCACCGTCCAGCCCGAGCCGACCGTCGTCGCCACCCCGGCGCCCGTCGCAACCGTCGCCGACTGGTCCGGCTTCTACGCCGGTCTGCAGTACGGCCAGGGCAATGCCGAAACCGATGGCGCCGTCGCTGACCTCGACGCCGACTTCGACGCCTACGGCGCCTTCGCCGGCTACCAGCGCGACTTCGGCCGCTTCGTCCTCGGCGGCGAGCTGGACTACAACACCGTCGACGTCGACGGTCTCGACGAAGATGCCGACCTGACGCGCCTGCGCGCCAAGATGGGCTACGACGCCGGCCGCTTCCTGCCCTACCTGACCGTTGGTGCGGCTCAGGTCTCGCTGGATAACACCGCGATCGGTGACATCTCGGAAACCGGCGTCACCTACGGCATCGGCGCCGACTACCTCGTCACCGACCGCTTCTCGGTCGGCGCGGAATACACCCGCAACCAGTTCGACGAAGTCGAGAACACCGACATCGACCTCGATACCGACATGGTTCAGGTCCGCGCGGCCTACCGCTTCTGATCGCGCGGGCCTCTGGGCCCGCCCGTATCGGAACAGGAATGGCGGCCCCTCGGGGCCGCCATTTTCGTATCTAGCGTTCACCGGCAAAGACCTTCAGCAGGGCCGCCGGCGGGGTCCGTGCCAGCCGCCAGGCGGGCCAGGCGGCCGCCAGCAGCGCCGCCAGCAGCGCCAGCAAGCCCAGCCGCGCGTAGTCCCAAGGGAACAGCGTCATCGGCAGCCGCCAGCCGAAGGCCTCCACGTTGACGACCGCAAGCAGGATCCAGGCCAGCGCCAGCCCCAGCGGCAGGGCGGCCAGCGCCGTCAGCGCCGCCAGAAGGACGGCGCGGATCAACTCGAGCCGGCCCAGCCGCGCCCGCGTCAGCCCCAGTGCCCAGACGGGGGCAAGCTGCGGCAGCCGCATCGCGGCGAGCGTCAGCAGGCTCATCAGGATGGCAAATCCCGCGACCCCCAGCGTCAGCACGTTCAGCGCCGCGGTGACGGAGAAGGTCCGCTCGAAGACGCCCAGCGAAAAGGCCTTGAGCGCGGCCTGGTCGGTCATCGCCGCCTGCGGCACCCCGGCCTCCTCGAGCGCCGCGCGCAGCGCCGGCACCTGATCGGGGGGCAGGCGCAGGCCGAAGCGCAGCGGCAGGGCGTCGGGGTAGAGGCGGCGGAAGGCCTCTTCGCCGAGGATCGCCTCGCCCGAGGGGTTGCCGTAATCGCCGTAGACGCCGATGACCGGCAGCGCCCGCCCCGGCGCGACCTCCAGCGCATCGCCCAGGTCCAGATCCGCGCGGCGGAACAGCTGCTCGTTCACCAGCAGGCCTTGGCCCGCCGCGAGCCTGTCCCAGACGCCGGGGACCGCGCGCAGGAACTGCCAGTTGTCGCGGTAGGTCTGCGCATCGCGCGCCATCTGGACCTGGCCCGGCGCACCCTCAAGCTCTCTGTCGACGCTGGCCAGCGGCAGGATCTCCCGCGTGGCGGGGGCGGCGATCGCCTCGATCCTTTCGGCCTGCGCGGGGTCTGCGGCCTGAACGTAGAGCTCCGCCGCGAGGCGCTGGTCGAGAAAGGCGGTGAAGGTCAGCCGAAACGACGAGACCATGGTCGAGACGCCCACATTCGCCGCCATCGCCAGCAGCAGCGCCATCAGCGCAAGGCTGAGGCCCGGCAGTTGCTGGCGGCTGTCGGCCCAGAACCACTGCGCCAGCGGGCCCTTCGCCGCCCGCTCCCCGGCGCCCAGCACGAGGCCCAGCAGCAGCGGCAGCGCCAGCGCGCCGCCCAGCAGCAGCGCGGCAAGGCAAGCAAAGCCAGCGATCAGCCCCTTTCCCCAAAGCGCCAGCGCCCCCGCCGCGCCCAACAGCGCCAGCGCCGCCAGCGTCTGCACGGTCCGCCCGCCCGCCGCGCCCATGGCCCAGGCCCGCGGCTGCCCGCCGGACAGAAGCGGCATCCGCGCCAGCCGCGCAAAAGCCGAGGCCGAGGCAAGCGCCGTGCCGATCAGCGCCACCGCCAGCCCCGACAGCAGCCAGCCGGGCCGCAGCGCCAGCGTGCCCGCCACCTCGGCCCCGTAAAGCCCGCGCAGCGTCGCCGCCACATTCGGCAGAAGCAGCGCCGCCATCAGCCAGCCCAGCCCCACGCCCAGGATGCCCGCGACCAGCGCGAGGCCCAGAAGCTCGGCCCCCATCAGCGCCAGCAGCCGCCGCAGCGGCACCCCCAGCGCGCGCAGGGTGCGCAGCATCGGGCGCCGCTGCTCGAAGGACAGGCCCACGGCGCCGTGCACGATGAAGATGCCCACGGCGAAGGCGAGCAGCCCGAAGGCCGTCAGGTTCAGGTGAAAACTGTCGGTCAGGCGCCCGATGTCCGATCCGTCCTGCGCCGGGCGCAGGACGAGGGCGGGCGCCACCTCGGCCAGCGGCGGCCGGCCCAGCGGCTGGCCCGGCGCGACGACAAGGCGGTCGATCTGCCCATCGCGGTCCAGCAGGCGCTGGGCAAGACCGATGTCGGTCAGCGCGGTGCCCGGCGCCGCACCCGGATCGGGGACCAGCCGGGCACCCGTCTCGGGCAGCGCCTCCAGCACCTCGGGGCGGCCGAAGATCTCTCCGGCGCCTAGGAAGGCGGCGATATCCGCGCCGTCCACCTGCACGGGTGCCAGAGCGCCGGGGGCCGTCAGCGGGTCGATCCCGACGAGCCGCTGGCCGGCCAGCCGCCCCTCGACGACAGGGCTGACCTGCCAGCCGGCGCGGCGCAGCGCGACGTAGGTCTCCTGCGCGATGCTGCCGCCATCTTCGGGCACGAGCTGATCGTAGGCGCCTTCGCCAAGCGTGGCGGCGGCGGCATCGTAGCTTGACCGCGCCTCGGTGTTGATCGCCTGCACCCCGGTCCAGAGGCCGGTGGCCAGCGCGAGACCCAGCACCAGCGTCAGCAATTGCAGCGGCGCGCGGCGCCAATGCGACAGAAGGGCAGAGAGGACGGCGCGGTTCACGCCAGCCGTCCGCCCGTCAGGTGCAGCCGCCGGTCCAGCCGCGCCGCCAGCGCCTGGCTGTGGGTCACCATCAGCAGCGCGGCGCCGCTGCCCGTGACCAGCGCGAGCATCGCCTCCAGCACATGGGCCGCCGTCGCCTCGTCGAGGTTGCCGGTCGGCTCGTCCGCCAGCACGAGGCGCGGCGCCGCCGAAAGCGTACGGGCGATGGCCACGCGCTGCTGCTGCCCGCCCGACAGCTGCTCGGGGTACTTCGCCAGATGCGGCGCAAGGCCCAGCGCCTCGGCCAACTGGGCGTCGCGGGCGGCATCGTGCCGCCCGGCGAGGCGGGCCTGGAAGGCGATGTTCGCCGCCACGTCGAGCGAGGGGATGAGGTTGAACTGCTGGAAGATCACGCCGACCGTCCCGCGCCGCAGCCGCGCGCGTCCTGCATCGTCGAGCACTGAAAGCTCCTCCCCGTCCAGCGCGATCTGCCCGCCATCGGGCCGGTCCAGCCCGCCGACGAGGTGCAGCAGCGTCGATTTCCCGCTGCCCGACTCTCCGGTCAGGGCGAGGCTTTCGCCCGCGGCGAGATCGAGATCGACGCCCCGCAGGACGGGGGCGGGCCCCTCGGCGCCGGGATAGGTTTTCTTCAGGTCGCGGACTGTAAGCAGCATGGCAGGACAGGTAGAGCAGCCGGAGGCGGGGACGAGGGGCGGCGGGTGCCGCGCACCTCGGCGTGAGGCGGCGATCCGATGCGGGCCGTGCTTCGTAGCCCCGGCGGTGATGCAAGAGAATTGGACGATTCATGACAGGATGCCCGCTGGCCCCCGCGCCGACGATCTACCAGATCTACCCGCGCTCCTTTCGCGACACGACGGGCAGCGGGATCGGCGATCTGAACGGCGTGACCGAGGGGCTGGAGGCGATCGCGGCGCTGGGCGTCGACGCGATCTGGATCGGACCCTTCTACCCCTCGCCCTGGGACGACGGGGGCTACGACATCACCGATTACCGCGCCGTCGATGAAAGGCTCGGCACGCTCGAGGATTTCGACCGGCTGCTGGCGCGGGCGCATGAGCTGGGCCTCAAGGTGCTGATCGATCAGGTGCTGAACCACACCAGCTGCGAGCATCCCTGGTTCGAGCGTGCGATCGCGGGCGACGAGGATTGCGCCGAATACTACGTCTGGCGCGATCCGAAGCCTGATGGCACGGCGCCCAACAACTGGCTTTCGCAGTTCGGAGAGCCCGGCTGGATGTGGAACCACAAGCGGCGGCAGTACTACTTCCACCAGTTCCTCGCCTGCCAGCCCTCGCTGGACCTGCGCCACCCGCGGGTGAAGGAAGAGCATCGCAAGACACTGAAATTTTGGGTGGACCGGGGCGTCGACGGCTTTCGCTTCGATGCCGTGACCTCCTTCCTCTTCGACGGGATGGAGGACAATCCCCCCGCCAGCCCCGAGGTGAAGGCCCGCGTCTCGGGCGATGCCTTCAACCCCTATACCTACCAGGACCACGTCTACGACATCCTGCCCGGCGACGGCGCCGCCTATGCCGAGAACCTGCGCGACTGGGCCGGAGAGCACCTGTGGCTGATGGGCGAGAGCACCGCCGGCAACAACTCTGTCGAGCTGGCGCTGTCGTTTTCCGAGCCGCACCGCCTGAATGCCTGCTATACCACCGATCCGGTCGAGAAGGGGCGCGATCCGCAGGCGCTGGCCGCGCTGATCGACGCGATGCAGGGGCAGTTCCGCCTGCCCTGGTGGTTCTCAAGCCATGATCAGCCGCGCTCGGCCTCTTCGCTGGGCGATGGCGGGCCACGCGGGGCGAAGTTCCTCGCCCTTCTGCGGGCGGTGCTGCCCGGGGCGCTGATCCTCTACCAGGGCGAGGAGCTGGGCCTGCCGCAGCCGCACCTCGAAAAGAGCGAGAACGGGGATTACTACGACAGGCTCTACTGGCCCGACGGGCCGGGGCGCGAGGGGGCGCGGGTGCCGATCCCCTGGCTCGAGGATGATGGCAGCGGCGGCTGGGGCTTTACCACCGGAACGTCATGGCTGCCGATGCGCTGGCAGGCCGGCCATAGCCGGGCCGCGCAGGAGGGGGACGAGGACAGCGTCCTGCACGCGACGCGCGCCGCGCTGGCGGCGCGGCGCGCGCATGGATGGGAGGTGCCAGATGCGCTCGAGGTCGAGGCTACGGATCAGGTGCTGCGGCTGACGATCACCACCGGGGCAGGGCGCTGGCGCGCCGTCTTCAACTTCTCGGAGGACGCGCCACATAGGGCGCCTGAAGCGGCTTCCGGCGCCCCGGAATACGCGAGCGGAGCGGTCGATGGGGGGCTCCCCCCTCTGACCGGAGCGATTTGGCGGCTGTGAAGGCCAGAAGGCCGGCGGCCAGACCCACCAGCGGCACCGCGGCGACGGCGGCGCTGCGCAGGCTGTCGCCGTTGACGATGGGGCCGCGCGCCTTGGCGCGATGGTCGAAGCTGCCATGGGCGCGGGCAGGGTAGAAGCTGCCCGGCCCGCGTTCGGGGAAATCGACCGGCGCATCGAGGTTGTTGGGCCGCCCGCCCGGCTCGGGCCGGCCGGAGTACTGCATCGACCAGCCCATGCGGGCCATCTTGCGATCCATCCAGCCCGGCGCGACCGCCTGGCCCAGCATCAGCTTGAGCACCGAAGTGCCGACCCAGATCTCGCGCGCGCCGGTGCGGATGGCGCGCATCACGCCGCGGGCCGCGACCTCGGGCTGGTAGATCGGCGGGGCGGGCTGCGGCTTCTCCGTCAGCCGGTTCAGCGCCCAGTCGAATTGCGGCGTGTTCACCGCCGGCAGCAGCACCTGGCTGATGGTGATCGGCCGGCCCTCATGGATCAGCTCGGAGCGCACCGCCGAGAGGAAGCCGTCGATGGCGTGCTTTGAGGCGCAATAGGCCGATTGCAGCGGCACGGAGCGCTGCGTCAGGCCGGAGCCGACCGAGACGATCCGCCCCTCGCCCATCCAGCGCAGCGCGAGGCGGGTGCCGTTGACCTGCCCCAGGAAGGTAACGGAGACGATGCGGTCGAATTCCTCGACGGCCATCTCCTCGAAGGGAGAGAAGCTGGTGATCATCGCGGAGTTCACCCAGACCCCGGGACGCCCGATGCGGTTCACGAGGCCTTCGACGGCAAGACCCAGCGCCTCGGCATCGGCGACATCGGCGGCGGCGGTCGCCACCCGCCCGGGAAACTCGGCCTCGAGCGCGTCGAGACGCTCCTGCCCGCGGGCGATGACGCCGACGTGGTAGCCGGCGCGCACCAGCGCCTCGGTGACGGCGCGACCGACGCCGGCGCTGCCGCCAAGGACGAAGGCTGTGGTTCTGGACATGGGGTGGCTCCGGATGCTGCGGTTCAGCCACGTCAACCGGCGCTGCGAAGGGCGGTTCCCTTGCCCGGCCCGAGGGGGACCGGCGGCGGGGGGCATCGAGCCCCCCGTCGCCGGGGCCGCAGGGGCGGCCGTCCCGCCCGGCGCCTAGCGGCGCTTGCCGCGGGTGCGGCGGGCGCCGGGGACCTTGCTGTTGAACTCGGGCGGGCGCTTCGCCACCCAGGCGGCGAATTTCGCGAGGCGAGGGTGCGCACGCAGCGCCTCTGGCGTGGCATAGGCGCGCGCCAGCTCTGCCTCGGTCAGGGTGGCGTGGATCTCGCGGTGGCAGATCGCATGCAGCAGGACGGTCGGCCCATGGGTGCCGCCCTTCAGCTTGGGCACCAGATGGTGCAGACTCTGCGGCACGCCGGGCGGGATCGGCCGGCCGCAGAGCGCGCAGGCCGGGATTTCCTCGGCCCCGTGTTCATCGACTGACATGCCCCGCGATATGGGGCCCGCGGAAAGAGCGTGTAGTGGCACAGCAGGCAGAAAACGCGGCCCGCGAGGCGCTGGTGATTGGCGGCGGGCCGGCGGGGCTCATGGCCGCTGAGGCGCTGGCGGAGCAGGGGCTGGCGGTCACGGTGGCCGAGGCGATGCCGACCTTCGGGCGCAAGCTGCTGATGGCCGGCAAATCCGGCCTGAACCTGACCAAGGAGGAGGATGCGGTACGCTTCCTCGGCGCCTATGGCGATGCGCCCGAGGCACTGCGGGCGGCGCTGGACCGTTTCGGCCCCGTTCAGGCCATGGCCTGGGCCGAGGCGCTGGGACAGCCAGTCTTCACCGGCACCTCCGGCCGGGTCTTTCCGCGCGCGATGAAGGCCTCGCCCCTCCTGCGGGCCTGGATGGCGCGGCTGCGGGGCGCCGGGGTCACGCTGCACACGCGTTGGCGCTGGACCGGCTGGGACGGGGAGGCGGTGCTTTTCGACACGCCCGAGGGGGCGCTGGCGCTGCGCCCCGCCGTCACCGTGCTGGCGCTGGGCGGGGCAAGCTGGCGCAGGCTGGGATCGGACGGCGCCTGGGCGGCGCGCTTCGGGGCGGATGCGGCGCCGTTCAAGCCGGCCAACATGGGCTTCCTGCGGCCCTGGTCGGCCCATATGGCGCGGCACTTCGGCGCGCCCCTGAAGAACGTCGTGCTGCAGGCGGGCACCGTGCAGGCGCGGGGCGAGCTGGTGATTTCGCGCAGCGGGCTGGAAGGGGGCGCCATCTACGCCGTCTCCGCCGCGCTGCGGGAGGGGGCGCCGCTGCGTATCGACCTGGCGCCCGATCTCGCGCCCGAGGCGCTGGCCCGGCGGCTGGAGGCCGGGCGCCGCGGCGACAGCACGGGCCAGCGGCTGCGCAAGGCCGGCCTGCCGCCCGCCGCCATCGCCCTGCTGCAGGAACTGGCGCGCCCGCTGCCGCCCGAGGCGCCGGCACTGGCCTCCCTGATCAAGGCATTGCCGGTGCCGCTGGAGGGGCCGCGCCCGCTGGACGAGGCGATCTCGACCGCCGGGGGCCTGCGCTTCGCGGCGCTGGACGAGGCGCTGATGCTGAAGGCGCGGCCCGGCACCTTCGCCGCGGGCGAGATGCTGGACTGGGAGGCGCCGACCGGCGGCTACCTTCTGACCGCCTGCATGGCGACCGGGCTTCTGGCGGGCAGGGCGGCGGCGGACTGGCTGCTGCGGGGGCAGCCGGATGCCGCTGCAGACCGGCAGACCTGCTTTCCTTCGGGCCCTCCTTCCGACTAGGGTGGCCCGAGATTTAAAGGAGCCTCCGGAACCGATGTCCCTCAGACCGCGCCTGCTGAGCTGTACAGCATGTCTTGCCCTGTCGTGCGGCGCGCCGCTGGCGGCGCAGGACCGCGCCGTGACCTATAGCCAGTACGGCACGCCCGGCCTGATCGAGATGCCCAGCGCGATCAGCGCCGACGAGGGCGAGATCGCGGCGATCGTGTCCTGGTTCGACGGTCAGCAACGCAACCAACTGACCTTCCAGGCGACGGAGCGCTTCTCCGCGACCTTCCGCTACTCGCGGCTCGAGGGGTACAACCTGCCGGGCCAGCCGGCGCCCGGCTCAGGCACCTATTACGACCGCAGTTTCGACCTGCGCTACCGGATCACCGACGAGGGCGACGTGATGCCGGCGATCGCCGTCGGCCTGCAGGATTTCCTTGGCACTGGCGCCTACGGGGCGGAATACGTCACGGCGACCAAGACCTTCGGCGATTCCATCCGCGCCACGGTGGGCCTGGGCTGGGGGCGCTTCGGCAGCGACGGCGGCTTCGACAACCCGCTGGGCCTGATCAGCGACGACTTCGACGAGCGCGACATCATCGACTTCGGCGAGGGTGGCAGCCTGGACTTCGACCAGTACTTCCACGGCGATGCGGCTCTCTTCGGCGGGGTGGAATACGTTCCGACCGAGAAGCTGGTGTTCAAGTTGGAGTATTCCTCGGACGCCTACGAGCAGGAGACGGCGCTGGGGCTGATCGACCGATCCTCTCCCTTCAACTTCGGCGTGACCTATCGCCCGGTGCCGACCATCCACCTCAGCGCCTCCTACCTTTACGGCAGTGAGCTGGCGCTGCGCGGCGCGGTGACGCTGAACCCGACCAACCGCCCCTTCGACGGCGGCCTCGACCCGGCGCCGACGCCGGTCGCGGTGCGCGGCGCCGATGCCGATGCCGCGCGCAGCTGGTCCGGCGCGACCATCAGCGAGGTCGAGATCGGCGAGACGCTGCAGCGTGCCCTGCGCACCGAAGGCGTCGACCTCGACTCCATCCAGCTGACCGAGCGCAGCGTGCGGCTACGCTACACCAACCAGCGCTACCGGGCCGAAGCGCAGGCCATGGGCCGCATCGCCCGGCTGCTGACGCAGGGCCTGCCGCCGTCGGTCGAGACCTTCACGCTCGAGCCGATGCGCCTTGGCATCCCGCTCTCCGCCGTCACCCTCAGCCGCAGCGACATCGAGGCGCTGGAGAACGAGGCCGGCGCGACGCAGGCGATCGCAGAGCGGCTCCACCTGCGGGACGCGGGGACTGCCGCCGGGCTGACGCAGCTGCCGCGCACCGACGACCGCTTCGACTGGGGGATCAGCCCCTACACCGGCCTCAGCTTCTTCGACGCGACGAACCCGGTGAAGCTGTCGGCGGGCCTGAAGCTGACGGCAAGCTACGAGTTCACGCCCAATCTCTTCGCCTCCTTCGAACTGCGCCAGCGCCTTTACACCAGCAACGACAGCGACGGTGAGGTCGGCGGGGTCGATGTCGACAGCGCCCCGGTCTACCCGGTGCGCACCGATACGGCTGTCTATTCCGACCGCGGCACCACCGCGATCACCGAGCTGACGCTGGCCCATTACGGCCGCCCCGGCCGCAACCTCTACAGCCGCGCGACGATCGGCTACTTCGAGCGGATGTACGGCGGCGTCTCGGGCGAGATCCTGTGGAAGCCGGTCGACAGCCGGCTCGGCCTCGGGCTCGAGGTGAACTACGCCCGCCAGCGAGAATTCGACGGCGGCCTTGCCTTCCGCGACTACGACGTCGTGACCGGCCATGCCTCGGCCTACTACGACATCGGCAATGGCTTCTACACGCAGGTCGATGCGGGCCGCTACCTCGCCGGGGACTGGGGCGCGACCTTCACCGTCGAGCGCGAGTTCGAGAACGGCTGGCGCCTGGGCGGCTATGTCACCCGCACCGACATCTCGGCCGAGCAGTTCGGCGAAGGCTCCTTCGACAAGGGCCTGCGCCTGACGATCCCGCTCGACTGGGTCATCGGCACGCCGAGCCGGCGCGAAGTGGACACCAGCTTCGCCTCGCTGACGCGGGACGGCGGCTCTCGTGTGCGAATCGACGGGCGTCTCTACGACGAGGTCCGCGACGGGCACCTGTCCGATCTGAACGACGGCATGGGCCGGTTCTGGAGATGATGATGACGCGTATCACGATTCCCGCCCTGCTGGCCCTGACCACCCTCGCGGCCTGCGGCCAGGGCGAAGCGCCGGGCCTGTTCGGACAGATCGCCGGGCGGGTCGGCCCGCTGCTCGTCGGGCGAGGCCCGCTCGAGGTCGCCTCCGGCGAGGCGGCCGCCACCCTTCCGGGCGTGCCCGAGGGGCAGGCTCCCGATCCCGAATCGCTTCTCGCGGTCGAGGCGCGGACGCTCGGCATCGTCGAGGCGGCCGTGAAGGTGCAGGACAACGGCGACCGGGAAACATTCATCGGCCAGTCGGGCTATTCCCTCGCATACGAGGACGGGATCCTCGTCGCGACGCGCGGCCTTCTGGATGATCTGATGGGCGCCGATACCGGGCAGGTGCGCGCCGCGCTGAACGCCGGCGGCGGACGCGCGCTGCGCGTGCACGACCGGCTGAGCGATCTGGACCAGATCATCCGGGCCGAGTTCGACTGCGTCATCGCCCCTGCTGGCAACGAGGCGGTGGAATTGCTGGGCCGGACGGTCACCGCGCGCAAGTTCAGCGAAAGCTGCGAGGGCGAGAGCGTCGCCTTCCAGAACCTCTATTGGCTGGATCAGGACGGAACCATCCTGACATCGCGCCAGTACGTCACGCCGACTGTTGCATATTTGCGTAGCACCCGGCCGTGAAGTGCCCAAGCCGGGGGGGCGGTCAACCATGCGGCTTGTCTGCCCTTGGGACCCGCGCTATGACCCCTGTAACGCTTTGTTATCAACTGGAGTAGAGACATGCGCCTCACGAAGACTCTGATTTCGGCCGCTCTGGCCACCTCGCTCATCGGCACCTCCGCCATGGCCGGCGGCCTGGCCGTTGAAGTCGTCGAGCCCCCGGTCGTCGTGGCCGAGCCCGCCGCCCCCGTGCAGCGTTCCAGCTGGAGCTACATCGTTCCGCTCGTCGCCGTTGCCGGTCTGGTCGCTCTGGCCGCTTCGTCGGACGACAACGACGACGACACCGACACCGAAGAAGACGACGCGTAAGTCTCTCGGCGTCTTTGACGCGGAAAGGGCGGCCCCTCGGGGTCGCCCTTTTTCGTTTCCGGCCAGCGGTTTGCGTCCCGCGGGCCGTGCTCGGCGAGCATGACGCGGCGCCTGCGCCTGCTGGCAGGATCTCGTTCGATCGGACCTGTGGGGAGGCCGGCTGCCTTAGCGGGCGGGGCCGCGCTGCAGCATCGCGAGGCGGATCAGGGCGCGTTCAACCAGCGCCTGCGGCGGCACCGGGCGCGCCATGCGCAGCGACAGGTCGGTGTCCAGCAGCACGGCGATGGCCTGCTCCAGCCGCTCGCGCCGCCAGCGCCCGGCCTGCCGAATCATCACGTCGCGCCTTGGCCCGAAGACCGGCGGCCGCAGCTTGGCCACGCCCGAGGCAGCGCCGCCGGGATCGCTGGCCGCGGCATGCAGCGCGCGGAAGTGGCGCAGCGCCATGATGCACAACGTCACCGGCTGCACGCCCTGCGCGTAAAGGCGGGCCAGCAGCGGTGCGATGCCGTCGACCTGCGAATCGGCCACCGTGGTCAAAAGGTCGTCCATCTCGGCCTCGGCCGAGCGGGGGGCGACGGCGGCGATGTCCTCTGGCGTGACGGGCGCGGCCTCGCCATGCATGTAGAGGCCCAGCTTCTCGATGGTCTGCCGGAAATCCCCCGGATCGAGCGACTTCGACAGCCCGCCCAGGGCCGCCCGCGCCTCGGAGGCGATGCTGTTCAGCCCCGCGGCCTGAAGCATCTCGCCGATCTCCTCGCCGCTGGGCGGGTCGTCGTAAAGCGCGATGGCGACAGCGGCGCGCTGCCCCTCGAACAGCTTGCGCAGGGCCGAGCGGGCGGGAAGGCTGCCGGCGGTCACCACCAGCTGCGCGTCGCCGGGCTGCCAGCCCGAAAGCGCGCTGCCGATCAGATCGGCGAGACCGTCCGTCGCACCGTCGACCGTGACGGCGCGCGGGCCGGGGAAGAAGCCCTGCGCCCGCATCGCATCCTCGAGTTGCGAGGGATCGCTGCGCAGGTCCGCCGCCGTCAGCCGGGTCAGCCGCATCTCGGCCTCGGCCTCGGGGCCGGTCATCGCCAGCACGAGCGCGCGCCGCTTGTCCGAGACGCGCATCGCGTCGCCGCCGTACAGCAGCGCGCCGGCGGCCTTGGCATCGGGCCGCTTGATCCAGGCGGCGGCATCGCGGGTCGACAGCTTCATGACGCGGGCGCCGCTGCATAGAGGCGGGCGAGGATCAGGTCCGCCAGCGCCACCGCCAGCCGCGATTCGGCATCCGTGCGGGCGGCGGCAGAGGCCACCGTGCTGCCGGTGGCGGAATAGCCGGTGAAGCTTTCCACGTTGCCCTGCGCCAGCACCGCGCCGGCGGCATCGCGCAGGACATAGTCGGCGGTGCCGACAAGGCGGTAGCGCGTGGTTGCGTTGTCCCCTGTCACGGCGCCGCTTTCGATCGTGCTGCGGCTGTCGATGGACAGTGCGAAACGCGCCGCCTCGCCCCGGCCCAGCCGGTCCAGCATGTGCTGCCGCAGCCGGTAGCCGAGCACATCCGCCGGCACTTCGACCGTGGTCTGCCCGCGCAGCGCGGCGCCGGCCCCGCCGGGGGCCAGCACCGGCTGAAAGCCGCAGCCCGCGACCAGCGCCGCGGCGAGGATCAGCGCCCTAGACGACGACATTGACGATACGGCCGGGCACGACGATCAGCTTCTTCGGGCTGCCGCCGTCCAGCGCCTTCTGCACGGCGGGCTCTTCCAGAACCAGCGCCTCGATCGCGTCCTTCGCCATGTCCTTGGGCACGGTGATCTCGGACTTGCGCTTGCCGTTGATCTGGATCGGCAGGGTCACGCTGTCCTCGACCAGCCATTCCTCCTGCGCCACCGGCCAGGCGGCGGTGGTGACAAAGCCCTTGCCGTCCAGCATATGCCAGATCTCTTCCGACAGGTGCGGCGTCATCGGCGCCATGAGCTGCGCCAGCACGCGCGCGGCCTCGCGCCGCGCCTCGGCGCCCGCGCCGGACTTCTGCAGCTGGCCGGTAAAGGCATAGAGCCGGGCGATGGCCGCGTTGAAGCCGAAGCTTTCCACGCCCAGCGTCACGTCGCGGATGGTGCGGTGCAGGGCGCGCATCAGCGCCTCGTCCTCGTCCTTGCTGCCCTCGCCGGTGGCCTCGGCGGCCTCTTCGGCAATGCGCCAGACGCGGGCGAGGTGACGGGCCGCGGCCTCGGCGCCCGCGGCGGTCCATTCCACGTCACGCTCGGGCGGGCTGTCGGACAGCACGAACCAGCGCGCGGCATCGGCGCCGAACTGCTGCACGATGGCATTGGGATCGACGACGTTGTTCTTCGACTTTGACATCTTGGCCGAGGGGACGATCTCGATCTCTTGCCCGCCGTCCTTGAGGAAGGCCCGGCCCTCGCGCAGCTCCACCTCCTCGGGATAGTGGTACTGGATCCGGCCATCCTGCGTCCGCCGGGTCTGGTAGATCGCATGCGTCACCATGCCCTGCGTGAAGAGCGCATCGAAGGGCTCGCGCGCGCTGGCGGGGACATGGCCGGTCTCGTTCATCGCCCGCATGAAGTAGCGCGAGTAGAGCAGGTGCAGGATCGCATGCTCGATGCCGCCGATGTATTGATCGACGTTCATCCAGTAATCGATGTCCTCCGCCTCGGTCGGGGTCGTGGCGCGCGGCGCGGTGAAGCGGGCGAAGTACCAAGACGAATCGACGAAGGTGTCCATCGTGTCCGTCTCGCGCTTGGCGGGCTTGCCGCAGGCGGGGCAGGGCACGTCGCGCCAGGTCGGGTGCCGGTCCAGCGGGTTGCCCGGCACGTCGAAGGAGACGTCGTCCGGCAGGCGGACGGGCAGGTTCTCTTTCTTTTCCGGGACCGTGCCGCAGGCCTCGCAATGGACGACGGGGATCGGGCAGCCCCAGTAGCGCTGCCGCGACAGGCCCCAGTCCCGCAGGCGAAAGCGGGTGACGCCGGTGCCGATGCCGTGGCTCTCGCAATAGGCGATGGCGGCGTCGATGGCGTCGGCGCCGGTCTGCGCCTCGGCGCCCGCATAGGCGCGCAGGTAGCGCACCTCCTCGGTCTTGGGCGGGACGTAGGCGGGCCCGCCCTCCTCGGGGGGCTGATGCTCTTCGGCATGGGCGGGCGCGAAGGTCGAGGTGACGGGCAGCTCGTACTTGCGCGCGAACTCCAGATCGCGCGGGTCATGCGCCGGGCAGCCGAAGATGGCGCCGGTGCCGTAGTCCATCAAGACGAAGTTCGCGATCCAGACCGGCAGGTCCCAGCCCGCGTCTAGCGGGTGCTTGACCGTCAGCCCGGTATCGAAGCCCAGCTTCTCGCCGGTCTCCAGCGCCTCTTCGGTGGTGCCGCCGCGCCGCGCCTCGGCGCAGAAGGCGGCCACCTCCGCATTGCCCGCCTCAAGCTGGCGGGCCAGCGGGTGATCGGGCGAGATGGCGACGAAGCTGGCGCCCATCAGCGTGTCGGGCCGGGTGGTATAGACCTCGATCCGCTCGTGCCCCGCGGGCGGGTCGATGACCTCGAAGGCCATCTCGAGCCCGCGCGACCGGCCGATCCAGTTCGCCTGCATAAGCTTGACCTTGGCCGGCCAGTCGTCGAGGCCGTCCAGCGACTCCAGCAGGTCCTCGGCCATGGCGCTGATGCGGAAGAACCACTGCGTCAGCTCCCGCCGCTCGACCTCCGCGCCGGAGCGCCAGCCGCGCCCGTTCTCGACCTGCTCGTTGGCGAGGACGGTCATGTCGACGGGATCCCAGTTCACCACCGCGTTCTTGCGGTAGACCAGGCCCTTCTCGAGCATGTCGAGGAACAGCGCCTGCTGCTGGCCGTAGTACTCGGGATCGCAGGTCGCGAATTCGCGGCTCCAGTCCAGCGACCAGCCCAGCGGCTTCATCTGCGCGCGCATCTGGTCGATGTTGGAATAGGTCCAGTCCTTGGGGTGGCCACCATTGGCCATGGCCGCATTCTCGGCCGGCATCCCGAAGGCGTCCCAGCCCATCGGGTGCAGCACGGCATGGCCTGTGGCCAGCTTGTGCCGGGCGATGACGTCGCCCATCGTGTAGTTGCGCACGTGGCCCATGTGGATGCGCCCCGAGGGGTAGGGAAACATCTCGAGGACGTAGTACTTCGGCTTGCTCTCGCCGCGGGCGGCGCGGAACAGCCCGGCCTCGTCCCAGGCGGTCTGCCATTTCGCTTCGATGGTGGCGGCGTCGTAACGCGACATGCGTGGGTCTCCCGGCTGCGGCTGCGGGCCGACCGGCCTGGCGGGGCGGCCCGGATGGGGTCCTACTTCACAGGTGAGGCAAGGGCCACCGGCAGGTGGCCCGGCCCGGCGGTTCAGTAGCCGTCGGCGATGCGAAGCTGCCGCGCGCGCGACAGGATCGCGTTCTCGACCGCGATCTGCGTGTCGCGGGCGACGGGGCCCGCGGGCGTGGCCAGCGCGACGCTGAGCGCGCGGGCATCGAGCGCCGGGTCGCTGACGTGGATCACGGCGCGGTAGGGCTGGCTGCCGCCCGGCGGGGTGCCGTAGCCGGTGGTGATCACCCCGGTGAAGGGATCGACGTTTTGCACCGGCAGGAAGTCCAGCACATCCAGCGAGGCCGTCCAGAGGTAGCGGTTAACGGCGACGGCTTCGGCAGAGGGGCCGCCTGCCGGATTGCGCCCGCCGCAGGCGGCAAGACCTAGGCACAGCGCAAGGATGGCGGTCAGGCGCAGGCTGCGCGGCATCGACGGCATGTAGGCCCCTTTCGGCGTGAAATCGCGCCCGATCTGTAGCGAAGGGGCGGGCGCGTCACAAGGTGCCCCTGCCGCAAAGCAAAGGGGGCGGCCAATGGCCGCCCCCTCGCATGGATCGTGCAATCCGCCTCGACTTAGAAGTCGAAGGAGACCTGCAGGGTGGTGCCGAGCAGGTAGTCGTTGACGCCGATCTCGTCGAGGTCGGTGTCGGCGGTCGCGACGTCGTCGACGTCGGCGTAGGACAGCAGCAGCGAGGCGCCGTTGCCGAGGTCCAGCTCACCGGCGACGTAGTAGTAGGACGACTGGTCGCTGCCGTCGGCGGCATCGCCTTCGTCGACGTAGCCGGCGTAGGCCATCAGGCCGTTGCCGATGGTGTAGGAACCCTCGACGCCCATCTCTTCGTCGGCACCGTCGTGGTAGCGAGCGGAGAGAGCGAACGGACCGGAGGCGTAGGCAACTTCGAGACCGTAGTTGTCGTCGTAGTCAGCGGCGCCGTCTTCGTCGTTCAGGACGTAGAAGGCGGTCAGCGACACGGGGCCGACCGGGAAGGTCGCCTCGAGGCCGGTGGAGGAGCCTTCGCCGTCGTGATCGGCATAGGCCAGGGTCACGTCGAAGCCGCGGAAGGTGGTGCCGACGGCCAGACCGAAGACTTCGTCTTCGACGAAGTCGCCGTTGTAGCCGGCGCCGTAGCTCTCGTCAGCTTCTTCCTGGTAGGCGGCCGAGAAGGTGAAGCCACCGAATTCGCCCTGGGCACCGATGGAGCCCTGGTCGATGTTGCCGGTGCCGAGGCCAACGCCGGTGGCGCTCTCGCCGGCAACCTGGTCGTTGTGGATCAGCCAGCTGGTGCCGAAGGTGATGTCGTTCCAGGTGAACTCACCGCGCAGAACGACTTCGCCGTCCGCTTCGGAGAAGTCATCGGCGGCCATGTTGGTGACGCCGTTCCAGTAGGTCTCGGCGGCGAAGGAGGTGTCGCCGAAGTACATGGCGCCCATGTCGGCGGTCAGCGACAGCAGGAAGTTGTCGTCGGTGAACGAGCCGAAGTCGTCGTGGCCGTTGTCGATCGTGCCGGTGTCGGAGTCGACGTACTCGAAGCCGATGCGGACGGCGGCGGTCAGGCCGTTGTCCAGCTCCTGGGTGAAGTTGAAGTCGAAGTCGAAGTCGTTGTAGAACCCTTCTTCGCCGGTGTCGATTTCTTTGAAATCGTCGTTCCAGCCGATGGCGGCCGAACCGGAGATGTCGACTTCAGCAGCGGCGGCGCCGGCGAAGGCGACGATCGAAGCCGAAGCGAGGAGGATGCGTTTCATGTTGGTTCCCTCGTGTTTGCATTCCCACGTATGCCAGGCGCGCTAGCATTGGCAGGTTCATCGCCTGCCGAGGTACGCACGCACAAGTTATTTGGCCCCGTGGAACCGGAGCCGCGATGAAATGATGCAGCATGGACACACAGCCCCCTCGGCGCCCCGATCCATTGTCCATTTGGAAAAAATCCAATGCCCTTGAACGACATAAGTGAACGTCTGGCTGCCGCGACACGGGCTGCCGGACGCCCCGAGGATGCCGTCGCCCTGATCGCGGTCTCCAAGGTGCAACCAGAGGAGCGGGTCCTGGGCGTGCTGGAGCAGGGGCATCGCCTCTTTGGCGAGAATCGGGTTCAGGAGGCGCAGGATCGCTGGTCCCCCCTCCTGCCGCGCTATCCGGACGTGGCGCTTCACCTGATCGGCCCGCTGCAGACCAACAAGGCCCGCGCCGCGGTCGAGATGGCCGCGGCCATCCATTCGCTCGACCGGCCGAAGCTGGCCACGGCACTGGCCCGGCTGGCTCAGGAGCGGGGGCAGTCGCCCGACCTCTTCGTGCAGGTCAACACCGGGGCAGAGCCGCAGAAGGCCGGCGTGCTGCCGGAGGATACCGACGCATTCATCGGCGACTGTCGCGGCATGGACCTGCCCGTCGTCGGCCTCATGTGCATCCCCCCGGCAGAGGAAGACCCGGCGCCGCATTTCGCCATGCTGGCCGAGATTGCCGCGCGCAACGGGCTGGATGGCCTGTCGATGGGCATGAGCGGGGACTTCGAGACGGCAGTGGCGCACGGCGCCACCCATGTCCGCGTCGGCTCTGCCATCTTCGGCGCGCGGGACCACGGCTAGCCGCTTGGCGCCACGTCCCGGCGCGGCTAAGCCGGGCGGATGACGATACAGCAAGACTACGAGGCGCGGGTGGCCGATGGCCGGCTGACGCGCGATCCGGCGCAGGAATCGGTGCTGCCGGCGCTCGAGCGGGTGCGCGCGGCGCTGGAGCAGCCGGTGAGGCGCGGGTTTCTGGGCCGGCGCAAGCCCGAGGCCGCGCAGGGTCTTTACCTTTGGGGCGGGGTCGGGCGCGGCAAGTCGATGCTGATGGACATGCTCGTCGCCTCGGTCGAGGCGCCGAAGCAGCGCTGGCATTTCCACGCCTTCATGCAGGCGGTGCAGAAAGGCCTGACGGCGGCGCGCGAGAAGGGCCTCGACGATGCGCTGACCCCGGTGGCCGAAGAGATGGGCGAGGGGCTGCGCCTTCTGGCCTTCGACGAGATGCAGGTGACCGATATCGCGGATGCGATGATTCTGGGCCGCCTCTTCGACAAGCTGCACGATCTGGGCGTGACCGTTGTCACCACCTCGAACCGGCCGCCGCAGGATCTCTACGAGGACGGTCTGAACCGGCAGCTCTTCACCCCCTTCATCGCCAGGATCGAGGAGCGGCTTCAGGTGCTGGAGCTTGCCTCGGACGAGGATTGGCGCAGCGGCGTGCTGGCGCAGTCGGGCCGCTACTTCACCCCCGCCAATGCCGAGGCGCGCGCCGCCATCGCGAAGCTCTGGGACGAGCTGACGGGCGGCGCGGCGATGGAGCCCGCGGTGCTCAAGGTCGGCACCCGCGCCGTTCCCTTGCCCGGTCTGGCCGCCGGGGTGGCGCGGGCGGATTTCTGGGATCTCTGCGGCCGGCCCTTGGGGGCCGCGGATTACCTCGCGCTGGCCGAGGCGGTGCGGGTGCTGATCCTCGAGAACGTGCCGCGCCTCAGCCGCGACAACTTCAACGAGGCGAAGCGCTTCGTGACGCTGATCGACACGCTTTACGAGGCGAAGACGCGGCTGATCCTCTCGGCCGCCGATGTGCCCGATTCGCTCTACAAGGAGGGCGAGGGTGCCTTCGAGTTCGCCCGCACCGCCTCGCGCCTGCGCGAGATGCAGGGCGAAGGCTGGGGCGGCTAGCCGATCAACTCGCGCCCGCAGCACAGCGGATCGACCGCCGCGCGCGAGGCCGGGAGCGGCGTGGTCGGCTCGATCGTGCTGTCGTATTCGAAGACCCCGTCGACGCAGACATCCTGCCCGCCGTTGCCGGCGTTGAAGCCGAAGCCGGGATTGCCGCAGTCGTTCACCGCGCCGTTGGCGTTCCAGGCCTGCGATTCGCTGGTGCCCGGCATGACGAACTCCATGGCCTCGCTGTCGAAGGTCAGCACCCAGCTGGTCTCAGGCTCCATCTCCCGCAGGCTCCACTTGCCGACCTGCCGTCCGTCCCGGTAGCCGACGATGGCGAAGGCGGTGACGTCCTCTTCGGTGACGATGCCGCCATCAAGGCGATCGTCCGGCACCACCATGCTGCCGGTCATCGTGAAGCCGGCCTCGCCCACCCAGCAGAAATGCAGCCTCTCGGCCTGCGCGGGCGCGGCGGCGAGCGTGAGGGCGGCGATCAGGGCCCTCATGCGTTGCCCTCCCGCAGGATGGCGCCCGCAAGGTAGAGCGATCCACAGATCAGGATGCGCGCCTCGGGCGTCTGGCGGACGATGCTCTCGACGGCTTCTGCCACGGTCTCGGCCTCCTGCGCTGGCAGCCCGACGCCGCGGGCGGCCCCGGCGGTTTCGGCGGCGGGGATGGTATTGGCCTCGCCGGGGATCGACACCGCGGTCAGGCTGTGCGCCTGGCTCGCGAGCGGGCGCAGGTAGCCGGCGATATCCTTGGTGTTCAGCATGCCGCAGACAAGATGCGTCTCGCGCGGGGGCAGGGCCTCGAGCGTGCGGGCCAGCGCCGCGCCCGCCGCCGGATTGTGCCCACCGTCGAGCCAGAGCTCGGCGCGCGGCGCGGCCTCGGCCAGCGGGCCCAAGCGCAGGCGCTGCATCCGGGCGGGCCATTCGGCGCGGGTGACCGCGGCCTCGCAGGCCTCTTCCCCCGCCCCGAGGTGGCGCAGCGCGGCCAGCGCGGCCCCGGCGTTCAGGATCTGGTGCGGTCCGGGCAGCACGGGCAGCGGCAGATCCAGCAGCCCGCGCTCGTCTTGAAAGACAAGGCGCCCGCGCTCTTCCCAGGCGTGCCAGTGCTGGCCACGGGCCAGAAGCGGCGCGCCCAGCCGTTCGGCCCGCGCCTCGATCACGGCGAGCGCGTCCTCGTGCTGCGGGCCGACGACGCAGGGCACCCCGCGCTTGAGGATGCCGGCCTTCTCGCCCGCGATCTCGGCCAGCGTCTCGCCAAGGTACTGCTGGTGGTCGAGGTCGACGGGCGTGATCACCGTCAGCGCCGGCCTCTCTACCACGTTGGTCGCGTCGAGCCGCCCGCCCAGCCCCACCTCGAGCAGGCACCAGTCTGCCGGCGTCTCGGCAAAGGCGAGAAGGGCGGCGCAGGTCGTGATCTCGAAATAGGTGATCGGCGCGCCGCCATTCGCGGCCTCGCAGCGCTCCAGCAGTGCCGAGAGCGCGCCCTCGTCGATCAGGCGACCGGCAAGGCGGATGCGTTCGTGAAACCGCGCGAGGTGCGGCGAGGTATAGGCATGGACCCGACCGCCCTGCGCCTCGAGCCCGGCGCGGATCATCGCCTGCGTGCTGCCCTTGCCGTTGGTGCCGGCGATGTGGATCACCGGCGGCAGCCGCCGCTCGGGGTGGTCCAGACGGTCCAGCAGGTGCCAGACGCGGTCCAGCACGAGGTCGATGACCTTGGGGTGCAGGCCCATCAGGCGCGTCAGGACCCTGTCCGACGAGAGCCTGTCCGAGGAGGCGGGCGCTGCGGGCGCCGGGGCCGTCATTTCTTGGACGGTGCCCTGGTCTTGCCGGCGTCCTTGTCAGCCTCCTTGGCGGCGGGCTTGGCAGGCGTCTCCGCCGCCTTGGCCGGGGCTTCGGCAGGGGCCGGTTCGGCGGGCTTCGGCGCCTCGGCGGGCAGGCCGGCGGTTTCCTCGGCGGCGGGCTCGCTCAACGTCACCGGATCGCCCTGCGGCTCGGGCGTGGCGGGGGGCGGCAGGTCGGCCTTGATCGCCGGCGGCAGGCCCATGAGCATCCGCAGGATGTCGATCAGCTCGTCCCGCTGCTTGCCGCGCGGCGTCACCCGGTCGAGCATGCCGTGATCCAGCAGGTACTCGGCGCGCTGGAACCCCTCGGGTAGCTTTTCGTGGATGGTCTGCTCGATCACGCGCGGCCCGGCAAAGCAGATCAGGGCGTTCGGCTCGGCGATCTGCACGTCGCCCAGCATCGCGTAGGAGGCGGTGACGCCGCCCGTCGTCGGATGCGTCAGCACGACGATATAGGGCAGGCCCGCCTCGCGCAGCATCTCGACCGCGACGGTGGTGCGCGGCATCTGCATCAGGCTCAGGATGCCTTCCTGCATGCGCGCGCCGCCCGCGGCGGAAAACAGCACCAGCGGCGCCTTGCGCTTTACCGCCGTCTCCGCGGCGGCGACGATGGCATTGCCGACGTACATGCCCATCGAGCCGGCCATGAAGTTGAAGTCCTGCGCGGCGGCGACCAGCGGCATGCGCCCCAGCTCTCCGGTGGCGACGAGCATCGCCTCCTTCTCGCCGGTCTTCTTGCGGGCGTCGCGGATGCGGTCGGAGTATTTCTTCGTGTCGCGGAAGCTCAGCGGATCGACCACCGGCTCGGGCACCTTGACCTCTGTGAAGGTGCCGCCGTCGAAGAGCGAGGTGAAGCGCGCGCGCGGCGCGATATACATGTGATGCCCGCAGTTCGAGCAGACGTTCAGGTTCTCGGCCAGCTCGCGGTGGAACAGCATGGTTCCGCACTCGTCGCACTTGGTCCACAGGTTCTCGGGCACGTCGCGGCGGGCGAACATCGAGGTGATGCGCGGGCGGACGTAATTCGTGATCCAGTTCATGGCGGCGGCCGTTCCGATCTATGGGGTCGCGAGACAGCCCCCGAGATAGGCTGCGCGCGTGCGAAACGCAACGCAATGGGGCACCGCCCGCCGCTCTTGCCCATGCGGCAGCGCGGGCCTAGGACGGATCAGCCAAGACCCCGAGGAGAGCCAGCCCGTGCAGAACACCCGCTTCGACAAGACAAAACTGCCCAGCCGCCACGTCACCGAAGGGCCGTCGCGGGCGCCGCACCGCAGCTACTACTACGCGATGGGCATCTCGGAGGAGGAGATCCACCAGCCCTTCGTCGGCGTCGCCACCTGCTGGAACGAGGCCGCGCCCTGCAACATCGCCCTGAGCCGTCAGGCGCAATCGGCGAAGATGGGCGTCAAGAAGGGCGGCGGCACCCCGCGCGAGTTCACGACCATCACCGTCACCGACGGCATCGCGATGGGCCACGAGGGCATGCGCTCTTCTCTCGCCAGCCGCGATGCCATCGCCGACACGGTCGAGCTGACGATGCGCGGGCATTGCTACGATGCGCTCGTCGGCCTTGCCGGCTGCGACAAGTCGCTGCCGGGCATGATGATGGCGATGGTGCGGCTGAACGTGCCTTCCGTCTTCATCTACGGCGGCTCGATCCTGCCGGGCAAGCTGAACGGCAGGGACGTCGTCGTGCAGGACGTCTTCGAGGCGGTGGGCCAGCATGCCGCCGGCAACATGTCCGACGCCGAGCTCGCGATTCTCGAGCGCGTCGCCTGCCCGTCGGCGGGCGCCTGCGGCGGCCAGTACACCGCGAACACCATGGCCTGCGTCTCCGAGGCGATCGGTCTGGCGCTGCTGAACTCCTCCGGCGCGCCGGCGCCCTACGAGAGCCGCGACCAGTACGGCGATTTCTCGGGGCAGGCCGTGATGACGCTGATCGAGAAGAACATCCGCGCCCGCGACGTCGTCACGCGGCAAAGCCTCGAGAACGCGGCGCGGGTCGTGGCCTGCACCGGCGGATCGACCAATGCCGGCCTGCACCTGCCGGCCATCGCGCATGAGGCGGGGATCGATTTCGACCTGCTCGACGTCTGCGCGATCTTCCACGACACGCCCTATTTCGTGAACCTGCGTCCGGGCGGCGAATATGTCGCCAAGGACCTGCACGAGGCCGGCGGCGTGCCCGTCGTGATGAAGGAACTGCGCAAGGCGGGCCTGCTGCACGAGAACTGCATGACCGCCAGCAGCATGAGCCTGGGCGAGGAGCTGGACCGCATCGAGCGCGAGGCCGATGGCCGCGTGATCCACACCGTCGCCAACCCGATCTCCGCCACCGGCGGCGTCGTCGGCCTGCAGGGCAACCTCGCCCCCGACGGCGCCATCGTGAAGGTCGCCGGCATGGCCGAGGAAGAGCGTGTCTTCACCGGCCCCGCCCGCGTCTTCGAATGCGAGGAAGAGGCCTTCGAGGCGGTGCAGAAGCGCGGCTACGAGGAAGGCGAGGTCATCGTGATCCGCAACGAGGGTCCCGCCGGCGGCCCCGGCATGCGCGAGATGCTCTCGACCACCGCCGCCCTGTCGGGGCAGGGCATGGGCAAGAAGGTCGCGCTGATCACCGACGGCCGCTTCTCCGGCGCCACCCGCGGCTTCTGCGTCGGCCATGTCGGCCCCGAGGCCGCGCATGGCGGGCCGATCGCGCTGGTGAAGACGGGCGACGTCATCACCATCGACGCGGTGAAGGGCGAGATCAGCGTCGATGTCACCCCCGAGGAGATGGACGCCCGCCGCGCCGCATGGCCCGGCCCGCGCGAGACCGAGTACCAGTCCGGCGCGCTGTGGAAGTACAGCCAGCTGGTGGGCTCGGCCCGCAAGGGCGCGGTGACCCACCCGGGCGCCACCGCCGAGCGCCACGTCTACATGGACCAATAGGCGCCTTCCGCCGGGCGGCCCGCGCGGGACAAGCGGGGGCCTCCGGCGGGGATATTTTCAAAGAGAAGAAGCAGGAGGGGGCGCATCATGGACGAGACGGTGGAAGGCCGGCTGATCGCGCTGCGCCAGGCCCTCGCGCTGGTCATCGCCGGAGAGGGGCGCGAGGCCATCCTCGAGCGGCTGGAGGTGCCGGTGCAGACGGGCGCCGAGGATCCGGGGCTGGACCCCGGCCCGGCTTTCGCCATCGAGGGCGCCGCAGCAGAGGAACGGCGCCTGCTGGCCGAGGCGGTGCGGCGCATCTCGGGGGACTAGGGAAAGGGCCCGGCGCAGCGCCGGGCCCTTTTTGTAGTGCGGGTCGAGAGATCAGGCGGCCTTGTTGAGGCCGTTCTCGGCGAGGTCGGTCAGCTTCTGATCCGCGGCCTTCTCTTCGGCCAGGGTCTGCTGGAGGAGGGCGGCGACCTCGGGATGGTTCAGCTCGCGACTCCAGGCGATCAGGCTGCCGTAGCGGGTGATCTCGTAGTGCTCTACGCCCTGGGCGGCGAAGGCGAGAGCGGCGTCGAGGACCTTGGGATCGCCGATATCGCCCGCGACCTCGTTCGCTTCCTTGATGATGCCGTCGATCGCGGGGCAGGTTGCGCCCTTCGCTTTCTGGCCCAGCAGCTCGAAGGCCTGCTCGAGCCGGCTGACATGGGTCTTCGATTCCTCGAGGTGGCTTTCGAAGGCCGTCTTAAGCGCCGGGCTGGTGGTCTTGCCGATCATCTTCGGCAGCGCTTTCACGATCTGCTGCTCGGCGTAGTAGATGTCCTGCAGCGCGTGGGTATAGAGGTCGTCCATCGTCTGGATGTCTTTGGTGAAGAGGGCCATGCGGCGTCTCCTTTCCTTGTGCGACGTGAGATGGAGGGGGGCTGCGGGCCGCCTAACGGTCCCGCGCGGCGCCCCGCGGCCATTGCACCTATAACGAGTGTCGGCCCGGCGCTGTTCCCGGGGCCTTCGCGCGCTCGGCGGCATCTCGCGGGAGCGGGCGCCTTCCTGCCGGGGGGTGCTTAGCGCGCGATGCGGGGCGGCGGCGACACGGCCTCGCCGCGGGGGCCGCGGCGGCAGAGGTAGACCTCGCGCTCTGGATGCGCCTCGATCACGAAGCCGGCGCTGCGCAGCATCGCGTCCATGGCCGCGCGGTTCGGCACGAACCAGTTCGTCGGATCCTTGGAGTAGCGCTTTTCGATGAAATGCAGCCGGGGCCAGGCGGCATCGTCGAAGATCGCCTGATCGTCGAAGTCGTAATCGGCCCGCGTCTCGTAATCCTCGGCCGAGCCGCGCTGCATCGACTGGAACAGCAGATGCTCGCCCACGACATGCTCGTGCAGCAGGTCGAGCGCCAGAAGCGGGTGGCGCAGGTGGTAGAGCACCCCCATGAAGATCACGAGATCGAAGCGCTCGCCCAGTTCGGCGACATGGTAGACGTCGAGCTCGCGGAACTCGATCTCGAGCCCCTCGGTCTGGGCGGCGAAACGCGCCTGCGCGAGGTAATGCGGGTCGCTGTCGATGCCGACCACGCGGGCGGCGCCGCGGCGCGCCATCTCCATCGCGTAGAAGCCGGCGTTGCAGCCGATGTCGAGGACCGTCTTGCCGGACAGATCCGCAGGCACGACGTGGGCGAAGCCCTCCCACTTGAACTGCGGGTAGTCGCCGAGGAAGTGCTCCGGCGCGGTCTGCTGCCCGCCGATGCGCAGGTTGTGAAACCAGGGGCCCAGATCCGCGATGCGGCGGGCAAGGGTGTCGTTATCCGAAGTCATATCCGTCCTTTCGCCGCCTCGGCGGGCTCGATGCCGAGATGCCGGGCGAACCAGTCCGCGGTCGCCTTGAGGCCTTGGGCCAGCGGCACCTCGGGCGACCAGCCCAGCAGCGCCTGCGCCCGGGCGATGTCGGGGCGCCGCATCTTGGGATCGTCCTGCGGCAGGGGCAGCGTCTGGTGCGGCAGGGCGCCGGGGATCAGGGCCTGCACCTGCTCGGCCAGCTCGAGGATCGTGAACTCGAAGGGATTGCCGAGGTTCACCGGCCCCTCGGGGCGCGGATCCACGGCCATCAGCGCCATCAGCCCCGCCACCATGTCGGTGACGTAGCAGAAGCTGCGGGTCTGCGTGCCGCTGCCATAGATCGTCAGCGGACGCCCCGTCAGCGCCTGGACGATCAGGTTCGACACGATGCGCCCGTCCTCGGGGTCCATCTGCGGGCCATAGGTGTTGAAGATGCGCGCGACGCGGACATCGGTGCCCATGCGGGCATGATCCCAGCACAGGGCCTCGGCGGCGCGCTTGCCCTCGTCGTAGCAGGCGCGGGGGCCGGTGCAGTTGACGTGGCCCCAGTAGTCCTCGGGCTGTGGGTGCTGCTCGGGGTCGCCGTAGACCTCGCTGGTCGAGGCCTGCAGGTAACGCGCGCCCTGCGCGCGGGCCAGCGCCAGCAGGTTCCGGGTGCCGATCACATTGGTCATCATCGTATGCACCGGATCGGCCTGGTAGCGCGGCGGGCTGGCGGGGCTCGCGAGGTTGTAGATCTCGTCGAGCCGCCCGAGGTCGGGAAGAGGCTCTGTCACCTCGGCCTGCACCACCGAGAAGCCGCGGTTGTTGAGCAGGGGCTGCACCGTCTCGCGCCGTCCGGTCAGGAAGCTGTCGAGGCAGATCACCCGCGCCCCGCCGGCCAGAAGCGCCTCGCAGAGGTGGCTGCCGATGAAGCCGGCGCCGCCCGCGACGAGCACGGTCCGCAGGGGGAGGGTGGGGGTCATGAGCCTGTTCCTTGCAGCCGGTGCGCCGGCGCTTCGGCGAGATCGGCGATCAGCTGCCGCGCGCGGGCGCGGCCCGTATGAGCCGCCTGCACGCGGGCGCGGGCGGCATCGGCCTGCCGCTGCCGCTGCGGGGGCGTCATCGTGGTCAGGGCGGTGACGACATCCTCGGTGCTGTCCGCCACGAGGATGGCCTCGCCCTCGGGCAGCACCTCGCCCAGCCCCTCCCAGCGGTCCGAGACGATGGGCGTGCCGCAGGCCGCGGCCTCGAACAGGCGGACGGAGGGCGACCAGCCGAGCGCCTTCATCGCGGAGCGGGTGACGTTGAGCGTGAAGCGCTGGGCGCCGTAGAAGGCCGCGTGCTCGCTGGGCGGCAGGTGGTCGATCCGCTCGACATTCTCGGGCCAGTCGATGTCATCGGGGTACTGCGGCCCGGCGACGACGAAGCGCATCTGCGGCAGGCGTCGCGCAGGCTCGATCAGCAGCTGCTCCAGCGGCGGCTGGCGGTCGGGCGAATAGGTGCCGAGGTAACCGAGGTCCCATGTCGCGGGCAGGTCCATCGGCGCATAGCGCGCCTCGTCCACGGCGCAGTAAAGCGGGCGCGGATCGCGGGCGCCGAAGTCGCGCCGCAGCACATCCAGCACGCGCCCGCCGGAAAAGGAGAAATAGGTGTCGAAGAAGGGCACCTGCCGCCGCGCGAGGTGATCCTCGCGCCCCGCGCGCAGATGCTCGAGCGTGACGGGCGTGTCGATGTCGTAAAAGCAGAAGGGCTGGGCGATGCGGCCCGCCTGCGCCGCCTCGTGCAGCCGGTCGATCAGCGCCTGCCCCTCGGGGACGTAGCTGCCGACGATCACCGCCGCCGCGTCGCGAAGCCTCTCGCCGTAGGTCCCGAAGACCTCGTCGAGGCTGTGGTACAGCCGCAGCTCGCAGAAGTCGGGATCGGGCAGGTCGCGCTGGCTGGCATACCAGGGCACGTCGCGTTCCAGGAACAGCACCCGCTGCCCCTCTGCCGCCAGCCCGCGGATCAGCGCGCGGAAAGTCGTGGCATGGCCGTTTCCCCAGGAGGAGGAGAGCGAGAGGCCGAGGATGACGATCTCGCCGCTCATGCCGTTTCCTTCGCCATATGCGCGCGGAAGAGGGCATCTACCTGCTCGGCCCGCTTGTCGTAGGTATGCCCGGCGAGAATGCGCTTGCGGGCGGCCTGGCCGATGGCCTCGGCCTGCTCGGGCCGAATTTCGCGCAGAAGCTGCGCCACCTCGGCGCCGCTGCGGGCGACCAGCACTTCCTCCCCCGGCTCGAGGAACTGCTCGATCCCCTCCCAGTAGTCGGTGATCAGGCAGGCGCCGGCGCCCGCCGCCTCGAAGACGCGGGTGGCGGGGGAAAAGCCGGTCGCCGCCATGCTGTCGCGGGCGATGTTCAGCACCATGCGCGGGCTGCGGTTGAAGGCGTTGTGGTCGCGCGTGCCGACATGGCCCAGGCGGGTGACGTTCCTGGGCACGTGATCCCAGCCCGAGCCGCCGATCAAAAAGCGCATGTCAGGCAGCATCCGGGCGGGGCCGAAGAAGAACTCCTCCACCCGCGCCTCGCGGTCTGGCAAGCGATTGCCGAGGAACCCCAGATCCCCGGCGAAGCGGGCTTCGGCGGGGACGGGGTGATGCGTGTCGGGATCACAGGCGTTGTAGATCGGAACGCAGGTCCGCGCGCCGAGGGCGGTATAGGCCTGCACCACAGGATCGCCGCCGCCGTAGGTCAGCACCATGTCGAGATCGGGCAAGGCGGCGCGCAGGGGGCTGTCGGGATCGGCCTGCATCTCGGCCAGCGTGGCGGGGGCATCGACGTCCCAGAACAGGCGCAGCGCACCGGGGCGCGCGGCCTTCATCACCTCGTCGAGGATCATGTCGTCCTCGTAGCCGACGCCGCTGGCCTTGACGACGATGTCGGCCTTTCCGGCCTCTGCCGCGACACAGCGCAGGGCGTCATGCGTGCCCTCCCAGACCACGACGCGGGCCCAGTCGGGCACCTCCATGTCGCGGTTGGCGCCGCGGTCGTGCACGTCGGGCTCGTAGAAGGTGATGTCGTAGCCATGCCCGGCGAGCGCGCGCAGCATGCCCCGGTAATAGGTCGCCGCGCCGTTCCAGTAGGAGGACAGCAGGCTCGATCCGTAAAAGGCGATACTGGTCATTCGGCGGCCTCTCTCGTCTCGCCGCGCAGGGCGGCGCTGATTGCCAGAAGCTCGTCGACCCGGTGCCGGCAGGTGTGCCGCGCCAGGATCGTCTCGCGGCCATGGGCGATCAGGCTGCCGCGCAGCCCCTCGTCCGACAGCACATCGCGCAGGCGCTGCTCCATCTCGGCCCCGTCGCGGGCAAAGAGGAAATCCACGCCGGGCCGGAACAGCCCCTCGGCATCGTCCCAGGGGGCGGAGACCAGCGGGATGCCGCAGGCCAGCGCCTCGAAGGGGCGGATGGTGGGGATGCCGGGCAGCGCCTCGACGTAGGGCCGGCGCGGGACATGCACCGTCACCCGGTGCCGGGCGAAGGCGGCGGGCGCGTCCGTATTGGCGATGGAGCCGCGGTAGGCGATGCCCGCGCGGGCGAGGCGATCCAGGGCGTGATCGGGGTAGCGCACGCCGTGGATCTCGGCCGTCAGGCCAAGGTGCTGCACCGGCTCCACGAGGAACTGCATCAGCTCCTCGCTGCGCTCGCCGTCGCCCCAGTTGCCGATCCAGACCAGATCGCCGGTCGTCGCGACATCGGGCAGGGGGTGGAACACCGTCTCGTCCGCGGCCTCGTGCCAGGTAAAGACCTGACCCGCCCAGCCGGCGTCGAGGTAGCGTTCGCGCAGCGCCTCGCCGAAGGCCAGAACACCGTCGTAGCCCGACAGATCGAAACCGGCGATCTCGTCGCTGGCGCTGACGGCGCGGTGATGGGTGTCGTGGAACAGCAGCTGGAAGGGCGCGCCCCGCGCCCGCGCCCGGCCAAGGCGCGCGACGAGGGCGGGGTCGGTCCATTCGTGAACCACCACGAGATCCGCATCGTCGAGCGCCGCCTCGTGGTCGAAATCCTCGGGGTAAATCTGCCAGCGCAGCTCGGGATAGACGGCGGCGAAGGCGTCGATCGCCTGCGGGCCGCGATCCGCGATCAGGTTCTCACGGCTCCAGCTTTGCGCGGGCTCCAGCGCCAGCACCTCGTGCCCGCGCCGCACCAGATCGCGCATCACGCCGCGCAGGAAATGCGCGTTGCCGTGGTTCCAGTCTGAGACCAGCGAATGGGTGTAGAAGACGATTATCATGCCGCGGCCTGTCCCGCCCTGACCCCGAGGGTCCGGTACAGATCGAGCACCGCCGCCACCTGCGCCTGCAACGAATAGCGTCGCGCCCGCTCGCGCGCGGCGCGGCCAAGGGCGGCGCGGCGCGGGGCATCGGCGGCCAGCGCGTTGATCGCCCCGCGCAGGGCCGGGGGATCGACGGGATCGAAGAAGGCGGCGGCGCCGTCCCAAAGTTCCCGGTAGGTCGGGATGTCCGCCAGCAGGAGCGGCCGCTGCGCCCGCGCCGCCTCGAGCGCGGCAAGACCGAAGGGCTCGTAGAGCGAGGGAGAGACGAAAAGGCCCGCCTGCCGCAGCAGCCCCATCGCCTGCCCGTGTTCCAGCGGGCCGGGGGCACCGGCGTAATGGATCGCGGCATGGCTGCCGTCGGGGCCTTCCGTTGCGCCCGCCATGGTCACCGGCCAGAGGCTGTCCTCGGCGGCGGCATCGAGGACGGCGGCATTCTTGCCCGCATCCCACCAGCGCGCGGCGGCAAAGACGTAATCCTCGCCCGTTCCGCCGCCCTCAGGCGCAAGGCTGGCGTTATGCACGACGGCTATGCGCGGCAGGCCCTCGTACACCGCGCCCATCGCCTTTGCATGGGCGGCAGAGGGGACGAGTGCGGCATCGGCGGCGCGCAGCCCGGCGCCCGTCAACTCGGCCTGCCAGGCCATGTCATCCGGCACGGCGCTGCCGCGCACGGCGGCGAACCATGTGGCGAGGCAGGAGTGCGAGGCGGCGACGACCGGCATCGCGACCTCCAGCTCCGCGCCCTGGCTGGGGTAGTTCAGATGCACGAGATCCGCGCCGCGACGCTCCGCCAGCGCCGAAAGCCAGGGCCCGACGGGCGCCAGCGCCTCGGGGCCCTTGGCCAGCCAGTCCAGCGGCGCCTCGCCCCAGTCGAGCGTGCCGATCCGCCGCGCCGCCTCGGCCTGCGCGGGCGACGGCGCGGGGCCGAGACCGGCGAAGGCGATCTCCAGCCCCTCGGCCCGCAGGCCCTGCGCAAGGTCCAGCGCGTAGCGCCAGACGCCGCCCACGGCGTCGAGGGTCATCAGTACCCGTGTCATGCCGAAAGCCTTGCGCCGTGGGCCTGCGGGACCCGGTGCTCCGCCAGCCATGCCGCCAGCCGGTGCAGCCCGTCCTTCCAGCCGACCTGCGGCTGCCAGCCGGTCTCGGCCTGCAGAAGGCGGGTATCGGCGACAAACCAAGGCTGATCGCCCTGCCGCCAGGTGTCGTAGCGCACGTCCACCTCGCGGTACGTGACGCGCCCGATCTCTTTCAGGACGCCGCGCAGGCTGACGGCATTGGCCGGGCCGCCGCCAAGGTTGAAGGCGCGGCCCTTCAGCCGGTCGATGTCGCCCAGCACCGCGCGATAGGCGGCGACGGCGTCCGAAACCTCGAGCACGTCGCGCACCTGATGGCCGCTGCCGTAGAGGGTGATCGCCTCGCCCTTCAGCGCGCGGATCAGGAAATGCGCGACCCAGCCCTGATCCTCGGTCCCGAACTGGCGGGGGCCGTAGATGCAGGACATGCGCAGCACCGCCGTCGGCAGGCCGTAGCTTTTCGCGTAATCCAGCACGTATTGATCCGCGACACCCTTGGAGCATCCGTAGGGCGTGGCGAAATCCAGCGGGCGGCTTTCGTCGACGCCATGCGCGGCCAATGCATTGTCATGCGGGGCGCAGCCCTCGGCGGTGTCCTCGACCGTCAGGTCGGCGAGGCTGCCATAGACCTTGTTCGTGCTGGCGAAGATCAGCGGCACCTGCCGCCCAGTGGCGCGCAGCGCCTCGAGCAGGTTGAGCGTGCCGCGGGCGTTGACCTCGAAATCCTCTAGGGGCGCGGTCAGGCTGGTGGTCACGGCGGTCTGCGCGGCAAGATGCACCACCGCCTCGGCATCGGCGACAGCGGCCGAGAGTGTCGAGGCGTCCCGCATGTCCACGGGCGCGGGATGGACGCGGCTGCCATGCCGCTCGATCAGCCATTCGAGGTTTTCTTCCACGCCCGAGCGCGAGAGGTTGTCGATGATCACGACCTCGCGCCCCTCGGCAAGAAAGCTCTCGGCAAGGTTGGAGCCGATGAAGCCCGCGCCGCCGGTGATCGCGACGGGCTTGGTCGCGTCGCCGATCCGGGGCGCGGCAAGACCCGTGACCTCGCGCACCCGCTCGGGCCCGCCGTCCGCCAGAAGCCGGGCCAGCAGCTTGGGCTGGCCCTCCGCCGTCGTGGCGCCAAGGTGATAGTGCCGGAGGTCAAAGAGCGGGCCTTCCTGCACGGCGGTGTCCTGCGTCAGGTCCTGCCAGCCGTACCAGTACATCCGCTCCGCCGACGCATCGAGCGCCTGGGCAAAGCGTCGCGCCTGCTCGATCCCGTCGTGGCGCCAGGTGGAATAGCCGGTCTCGGTGATCCAGATCTCGGCCTTCGGCGCGTGGCGATCCAGGATCTCGCGCATCTCGGCCAGATGGGCGTCCCAGCCCTTCCAGCTGCCTTCTTCGCTGTCCCATGTGCCGGGAAAGCCGTGAAACCCCACGGCATGCATAAGTTGAAGCAGCCCGCGCTCGCCCATCAGGTTCAGCCAGTAGGCGTCGAAGGGCGCGGGGCCGCCCAGCACCGGGCGCCAGCCGCGCTGGTCTGCCCAATGCGCAGCATTGGTGATCATCTCGCAGAACAGCTCGAAGCCGGTGTCCTCGCGCCAGTCCCAGTCCAGCAGGTTGTTGGGTTCGTTCCAAAGCTCGACGAATTTGAAATGTTCGCCGTGCCGGGTCAGCACGAGATCGATAAAATCGGCGTAGTCCTTGAGGACCTTCGGCGCGCCGGAGGTCCGGCCCGTCCGCGATAGCGAGGGCGGCGTGTAGTGCACGCAAGGTAGGACCTCGAAATGCTCGGCCAGCTTCGGAAACAGCCAGTCGTTCCACTCCGGACCGCCGGGGGCGAGGTATTCGGCCCAGCTCAGGTGCGTGCGGACCCATGCGGCGCCGCTGGCCTTGAGCTTCGGGATTTCGCGCTTGACCCGCTCGTATTCGCCGGGGCGGAACCATTCGACGAAGCCGAAGGGGGTGGTCACGATACCAGTCCCCGTGCCTCTAGCTGGCGGCGCATCTCGTCGCCCTTGTCGGTATGGGCCTGCCCCGCGACCCAGGCGACGAAGGGGCCGAGCGAGTCCTCCAGCCGGTGCTGCGGGGCGTAGCCCAGCAGATCGCGCGCGCGGCTGATATCGGGGAAGTTGTTGCGGATGTCGCCGGTCCGCGCCTTGTTCAGGATCTCGGGCGTCAGGTCCGGGCGGCCCATGGCTTCGGTCAGCAGCGTCGCGACCTGCGTGACGGTATAGACGTGGCCCGAGCCGATGTTGATGACCGATCCGGCAGCGCGATCCGACTCCATCGCAAGGCGGAAGGCGGCGGCGACGTCGCGCACATGGACGAAGTCCCGCTTCTGCTCACCGTCCTCGAAGATCGTCGGCCGCTGGTCGTTCGCGATGCGCGAGGCGAAGTTCGCCAGAACCCCGGTATAGGGGTTCGAAAGGGCTTGCCCCGCGCCGTAGACGTTCCACAACCGCAGCGCGACGGCGGGGATGTCATAGGCCTCGCCGAAGATCAGGACGGCCTGCTCCTGCTGGTACTTGGTCAACGCGTAGATCGAGGCGAGGTCGACGCGCTTGTCCTCGGTCGTCGCGATGGGCTCCAGCGGGGTGCCCTGCGCATCCTTGGGTTGCCAGTCGGCGGCGCGGATCGCGGCGGGACTGCGGCGCACCTTTTCCCGCAAGCTGCCGTCGGCGGCGCGGTACAGCCCCTCGCCATAGACGCTCATGGAGCTGGCGACGACGATGCGCTTCACGGGGTGCTGCGCGATCGCCTCCAGAAGGACGGCGGTGCCCAGATCGTTGGTGCCGACGTAGCGGGCGATCTCGTACATCGATTGCCCGACCCCGACCTCGGCGGCCAGATGGACGACGCCGTCGCAGCCCTCAAGGGCCTCTGCCACGGCATCCTTGTCGCAGATGTCGCCGCGCACCAGCACCGCCCCCTCGGGCAGAGCAGGCTCATGGCCGCCGTGGACCTGGTCGATGAGACTGTCGAGAATGCGAACGTTGTGTCCAGCGGCCAAAAGCTCTTCCGCCACGTAGCGGCCAATGAAGCCCGCGCCGCCTGTGATGAGTGTCGTCGGCATGAACGCCGTCTTCCAATCTGTCAGGATCATCCACAGGTCGAACAGGTTGAAGTTGCAATAGGTTCCCGCTGCTGATCCCGCTCCGGGCGAGGGTACGTATTCGTCCGCTTCCTCCGGATGTATGGCCGCTTTCCGTCGGGGCGGGCCGGGGTGCGCGGCTTGCGGGGCTTGCAGCCGGCGGCGCGTGCTTCATCTTCCGCCGCGTCGACAGACGGAACAGAAGGAAGCCGCGATGCCCGGACCCGATGCGACTGCGCCCCAAGGCGCCATGACCGCCGTGGAGGTCACCGCGCCCGGAGCGGTGCGGCTGATCGAGGCTGATCTGCCGCGGCCCGGCCCCGGCCAGATGCGCGTGCGCCTTGAGGGCTGCGGCGTCTGCGCCTCGAACCTCGGGCCATGGTCGGGGCCCGAATGGCAGCAGTTCCCGCTGGAGCCGGGCGCGCTGGGCCATGAGGGCTGGGGTATCGTCGAGGCGCTGGGCGAGGGGGCAGAGGGTTTCCCCGTCGGCAGCCGCGTCGCCTTTCAGGGCATGCATAGCTTCGCCAGTCACGACATCGCCGATCCGGCGCTGACGGTGGCCCTGCCCGAGGCACTGGCCGGGCAGCCGGTGCCGGCAGAGCCGCTGGGCTGCGCGATGAACATCTTCCGCCGGGCGCAGGTGCGGCCGGGCCAGACCGTCGTGATCATCGGCATCGGCTTTCTCGGCGCGCTGCTGACGCAGCTTTGCGCGCAGGCCGGGGCGCGGGTGATCGCCATATCGCGCCGCGAGGAAAGCCTTGCCCTCGCCCGCCGGATGGGCGCCGCCGAGACCGTGCCGATGCACGACCACTGGGAGATCATCGAGGCGCTGCGCGGCCTGACGGATGGCCGCTTTGCCGATGTGGTGATCGAGGCGGTGGGCAAGCAGTGGCCGCTCGATCTCGCGGCAGAGCTGACGGCGGAAGGCGGGCGGCTGGTGATCGCCGGCTACCACCAGGACGGCCCGCGGCAGGTGAACATGCAGCTGTGGAACTGGCGCGGCTTCGACGCGGTCAACGCGCATGAGCGCGACCCGGCGGTGGTGCGGCAGGGCATGGAGGATGCCGTGACGGCCTGGGCCGAGGGGCGGATCGACCCCGCGCCGCTCTTCACCCACGATTTCGCGCCCGAGCAGCTGGACGCGGCGCTCGATGCCACCCGCGACAAGCCCGAGGGCTTCGTCAAGGCGCTGATCCGCTTTGGCGGCGTTGAAGGAGAGGCCCGATGACCCGCCCGCGCATCGGTTTCCTCGGGCTCGGCTGGATCGGCCGGCACCGGATGCAGGCCATCGCCGAGAGCGGCCATGCCGAGATCGTCGCCCTTGCCGACCCCTCGCCCGAGGCGGTGGAGACGGCGGCGGAGCTTGCGCCCGATGCCGCGCGGGGCGCGACGATGGAGGATGTGCTTGCCGCCCGCCCCGATGGCGTGGTGATCGCCACCCCCTCGGCCCTGCACGTGCCGCAGGTGCTTCAGGCGCTGGAGGCGGGGGCGGCGGTCTTCTGCCAGAAGCCGCTGGGCCGCAATGCCGCCGAGGCGGCGCAGGCGGTCGAGGCCGCGCGCCGGGCGGACCTCCTGCTGGCGGCTGACCTGTCCTACCGCCACACCGCCGCCTTTGGCGCACTCATGGCGCAGGTGGAGGAGGGCGCGCTGGGCGATGTCTTCGCCGCCGACTTCACCTTCCACAACGCCTATGGCCCGGACAAGCCGTGGTTCTACGACAAGGCGCAGTCGGGCGGCGGCTGCCTGATCGATCTGGGCGTTCACCTCGTCGATCAGGCGCTCTGGCTGCTGGGCGCGGACGACCTGACCTGCACCTCGGCAAGCCTGTTCTCCGGCGGCGGACCTGTCGGGCCCGATGGCGTCGAGGATTACTGCGTCGCCAGCCTGCGCGCGCCGTCCGGCACGGCGATCCGCATCGCCTGCTCCTGGACGTTGCCCGCCGGGCGCGAGGCGGTGATCGAGGCGCAACTTTACGGCACGAAGGCCGGCGCCGAGGTGCGCAACGAGGCGGGGTCCTTCTACAACTTCTCCGCCTCGCGGTTCGAGGGGACGGCGGCACGCCCGCTCGTCTCGCCGCCCGACGACTGGGGCGGTCGCGCGGCGGTGGACTGGGCGCGGCGGCTGGCCGAAGGCGAGGGTTTCGACCCCGACACCGAGCGGCTGACGGTGCTGGCGCGGGTGATCGACGGGATTTACGCCGCCGCGCACTGACGCGGATCTTTTGCCTGCGAAAACTTTGCCATCCGGTGCCGGGCAGCTCTTGCGGCGCCGGCCCGGGCGCCTATTTGCAATCCGGCTCCGGGCCCCTCTGGCGAGCGCGCCGACCGCCTCGCGATGTCGGCGTCTCTGTCTCCATTCGTCGGCCCTGGACCCCTTTTCATGCTCTGGATCGCTCTTGCGGCAGGCCTCGTCCTGCTCGTCGCGGGGGGCGAGGCCCTCGTGCGCGGTGCCTCCGCGCTCGCTTCGCGCCTCGGCGTCTCGCCGCTGCTCGTCGGGCTGACCGTCGTCGGCTTCGGCACCTCGACCCCCGAACTCGTCACCTCGCTGCAGGCCGCCCTGTCGGGTAGCCCCGGCATCGCCTTCGGCAATGTCATCGGCTCCAACACCGCCAACATCCTGCTGATCCTGGGGCTTGCGGCGCTGCTCAGCCCCTTCGCGGTCGAACGGCGCGCCTTCCTGCGCGACGGGCCGGCGCTGGCCCTGGCCACGCTGGCCTGCCTCGGGGTGGTGCTCTGGGGGGCGTTGTCGCGGCCCGCGGGCGCGGTGCTGGTGGTAGGGCTGATCCTCTACCTTCTCTATGCCTACCGCTCGGAGCGGGGTCTTTCTGCGGCCGAGGCGGCGCCCGAGCAACCGGCCATGCGGCTGTCCATCGCCGCGCTCTGGGCTGTCGGAGGGATCGCGCTGACCGTGCTGGGCGCGCGCCTGCTGGTCGATGCCTCGATCACGCTGGCCGCGCTCTGGGGCGTACCGGACGAGGTGATCGGGCTGACCGTGGTCGCCATCGGCACCTCCCTGCCGGAGCTGGTGACCACTGTCGTCGCCGCCCTGCGCCGCCAGGGCGAGATCGCCTTCGGCAACGTCGTCGGATCGAACCTCTACAACATCCTCGGCATCCTCGGGATCACGGCTCTCGTCCGGCCGATCCCGGTGCCGCCGCAGATCGCGGCCCTCGACATCTGGGTGATGCTGGCGGCGACAGTGGCGCTGGTGGCGGTCTGCGTGAGCGGCTGGCGCGCGACGCGGGGCGAGGGGGCGGTGCTTCTGGCGGCCTACGGCCTCTACATCGGCTGGCTGGCGCTGGGCAGCCTGGCCTGACGGCCCTCTCGCGGAGGAGACAGGCGACCTGCGTCGCCGCGCCATGCCCCGCCAGGATGGATGCCCCCGTTAACGGGGGCATTACCATAAATGCAGTTAAAACACCGATCCATTCCTCCTCGATGCTAGGTGCGTCGCGGCAGCCGCCTGGGCTGCCCTGAAAACCACGATTGGCTTCTAGCAGTGCCGCCTATGCCGGGCGGCAGGAGAGATTGACATGAAACCCTTGGGGATCATTGCGGCACTGGCCGCGCTGCCCTTTGCGATTCCGTCCGCCGCCGCCGCGAGCGAGGCCTTCGAAACGTCTTTCGAATCCATGCACATGCGGGGCTGGTCGGTCAGCAACTACGACTTCAACTCCACCACTTTCGCCACCGACTGGCGGTCCTGGCAGGTGTCGATCGACGACGGCCTGACGCTTAGCCTCGATCCGCATCCCAGGTGCCCAAACGCCTATGCCGGCGCCTCGATCAAGCGCGACGAGCCGACGCATTACGGCCGCTACGAGGCGCGGTTCCAGGCGGCCCGCGGCGAGGGCGTGATCACTGGCTTCTTCACCTATACCGGCGAGTCTTACGGAACGCGCCACGACGAGATCGACATCGAGATCCTCGGGCGGGACACCACGCAGCTCAACATCGCCTGGTTCGTCGACGGGGCGCTGACCGACCACCGCATCGACCTCGGCTTCGACGCCTCGGAAGGGATGCATGACTACGCCTTCGAATGGCGCGAGGATCGCATCGACTGGTTCGTCGATGGGCGCCGCGTCTTCACGGCCCGGGCCGAGGATGGTCCCCTTCCCGCAGTGCCGGGCCGGGTCTTCGCGAATGTCTGGGCCGCCGATCCCTCCATCTCGCGCTGGTCCGGCGAGATCGGCCACAACGTTCAAACCGAGGCGCGGATCGAACGGCTGGGTTACAGGCCGCTCAACGAGGCTCCGCGGGAGCGGTGGATGCGCCTGGCCCATGCGCCGGTCCCGGTGATGACCCGCATCCCGGATTGAGGTGGGTCAGTCCGCCGTGTCGCGGCTGACGAACTTGTTGAAGCGGCTGGTGCTGCCGTCCTGCGTCTTGTCCTGGTAGAGGAAGGCGAGGTCGCTGTCCTCGAAGACGCGGAAGAAATCGTCCCAGCTGATCTTCTGCAGGTTCTCCTCCTCGGGGCCGAAGTCGATGCGCAGTACGCCGCCCTCGCCGGTGCCCTCGACGCGGGCGGGATGGCCGTCCCGCTCTTCGGCCCAGCGGCGGATCGTGTCGTGGTCGGTCGTGGTATGCGAGGATGACATGCCCGGCTCCTTACAGTTTTAGGCTCGCCGCATAACGCGAAGCTGCGGCTTCGGTTGCGGCGGCGCCGGCTGAATGGCACGAAGGGGATGCAGCCCCAGGTTGCGGGGCGCAGGGCAGGGATCGGCGCATGGCGCGCGGCGGGATCATCGGCAGGCTCGGCCAGCGGCGCGATCTGAGGCGCTGGCAGGCGGCGGCGCAGCGGGCCGCGCGCATGCCCCTGCCCGGGCTGATAGCGCAGAGGCAGGCGGCGCGCACGATGCGCGCCGCGCTCGACCGGCTGGAGCATGTGGCCGCCCGCCGGATCGCCCCGGCGCTGCCGCCCGCGCAGCCCGGCACCGACTGGGTCTGGCGGCCCGAGGCGCTGCTGCTGCCGCTGGCGCAGCGGCAGGTCGAAGGCGTCGCCAGCGGCACCGCGCTGGCCTGCGCCGATGGCAGCCCCGGCGTCGCGCTGTTTCACGACGACCCCGACGAGGCGCCCGAGATCATGTTGACGCAAGGTGGTCACGCCCCGCCCCTCGCGCTGACGCTCGATGTCTATGCCAGCGCCGCGGGCTTCGTCAGCCTTGTGCTGGCGCTGCCCGAGGCGGCCTGCGCGGGGCTTGAGGGGCGGCATATCATCGGCCTTCGGGTGCAGCTTCAGGTAGAGCCGGTGGGCCATGCCGTCGCGCGGCTGAACCTTCGGCAGGGGCCGGAGGTGCTGCAGCGCCAGCTGCCGCTGGCCGCGGGTACCCAGCAGGTGGAGTTCGACCTGGCCGAGCTGTCCCTTCTGCCCCGGCCCGTGTACGAGGCCTGGATCGACCTGATCCTCGACCGCCCCGCGATGACCCGCATGGTGCTGCGAGACCTGTCGCTGGCGCGCTATCCCCGCGCGCCGCTGTGACGGGGGATCTGACCCTCGTCCCCACGCGGCTGCGCGACGGGCTGTGGGAGGGGCTGCTGTCCGGTCCGCCGGGGCCCGCCCCGCCGATCGAGGCGCGCCTGCGGGGGCAGTCCCTGCCGGAGCTGAGCCTGGCCGAAGAGGCGCCGGGCCGCTGGCGGGTGCGGCTGCCCGTCCCGGCAGAGGCGATCAGCGACGGGGTCCAGAGCATCGCCTTCACCGATCCCGCGGGCGACAGGGTGCTGGCCCGCCTGACGCTTGTGATGGGAGAGGCGAGCGAGGGCGAGATCTGGGCCGAACTTGAGCGACTTCGTGGCGAAATCGCCATGCTTGCCCGGGCGTTTCGCCGGCATTGCCGGGAAACAGACAATTCACGCAAGGATTAGCGGGCCTCCGTTTCCATCCCGGCGCCTGTCTCAGACTGACCGCGATATTACCGCTGCTAAGCCGCCTTGGTGCCCAGATCCGGCGCGACACAATCTCTCCATTATCCACGAAAGGTGATGCGATGGACCGGCTGACCGAAATGGAGGCCTTCGCGACCGTGGTGGACCAGGGCGGGTTCACCGATGCGGCCAAGAAGATGGGGATCTCCAAGTCGGCGGTCTCCAAACACGTCAGCGCGCTCGAGGCGCGGCTGGGCGCGCGGCTGCTGAACCGCACGACGCGGCGCGTCAGCCCGACCGAGATCGGGCTGGCCTACTACGACCGCGCCCGCCGTGTCCTGAACGACGCCGGCGAGGCCGATGCCCTCGTCACCTCGATGCAATCGGCGCCCTCGGGCCTTCTGCGCATCTCGGTCGCGACGGATTTCGGCGTCAATCACCTCTCGCCGGTGCTGGGCGACTTCCTGAGCGAGTACCCCGAGATCACCGTGAACATGGTACTGAACAACCGCTACGTGGAGCTGATCTCGGAAGGCTTCGACATGGCGGTGCGGATCGGCGAGCTCGAGGATTCCTCGCTGCGCGCCCGCAAGCTGACCGAAACCAGCAAGCGGATGATCGCCGCGCCCTCCTATTTCGAACGGTACGGCCGCCCGCAGCGCATCGACGATTTGAACGAGCACAAGCTGCTGCATTACTCCAACGCCTCGAACGGCGCGGTCTGGAAGCTGACCGCCCCCTCGGGCGAGAAGCGGCAGGTGCGCACCGCCGGCTGGCTGACGGTGAACGATGGGCAGAGCCTTCTGAACGCCTGCATCGGCGGGCTCGGCATCGCCTACCTGCCCAACTTCCTCTACGCCGACGCCATGGCCAAGGGCCTCGTGGAGGAGGCGATCCCGGATCTGCCGCACGAGATGCAGGGCATCTACGCGGTCTACCCGCCGGGGCGCTTCACGCAGCCCAAGGTGCGGGCTTTCATCGATTTTCTGGTGGGTGCCTTTGCGGAAAAGGGCCCCGGCACCTGGTGACCGGCGGCGGCAGCTTGTCATCCCCCGCCCCGCGCCGCAGAACCTGCGGGCAAAAGGGCACGACGAAGAGGACGATGGCCGATGTATACTGCGATGCTGGGGGCCCATGGCGGCTTCGCCTTTCTGGCGATGATCCTGACATTGGGCTGGGCCGCGCTGGTGCTGGTCGCGCCGAAGCCGGTTCCGGCCACCGGTCCAAGCCCGCTGCAACGGGGCGTCTACGGTGGCGCGATGGGCATGACCGGCCTCGTCGGCCTGCTGGGCCTCGTCATGGTGATGATGGGCAACTGGGCCGGCGCGGGCTTTGCCTGGGTCGGGCTGATGCTGGTGGTGCTGCACGCTGTGGCCGGCGCCCGCAGCCGCAGGGCGCTGGCAAGCGGCGCCAAGAGCAGGGCGACCGTGCTGGCCGCGCTGCAGGTGCTGACGCTGCTCCTGTCCTGGTGGCTGATGGTGGCCAAGCCGTTCTAGGGCTCAGGCATCGCCGATCAGCTGCGCGTCCTCGCAGGCGTGGCGGGCGCATTCCATCTCGAGCGTGACGTGGCCGATGCCGAAGCGCTCGGCCAGCGCGGCCTTGATCCGCGCCTTGATCGCATCGGCCTGATCCCAGCGCCCCGGCTCGAGGACCACGTGGCTTTCGAGGGCGGGGGTATTCTCCTGCATCTCCCACAGGTGGACATGGTGCAGGTCCGCGACGCCCTCGATGCCGCGCAGCGCCGCCAGCACCTCCTGCGTGTCCAGCCCCGCGGGCGCGCCGAGCATCAGCACGCGGATCACGCCGCCGATCTCCGAAACCGACATCCACAGGATATAGCCCGCGATCACCAGCGTCAGCAGCGGGTCGAGGATCGTCCAGCCGAACAGCAACACGCCCGCCCCGGCGATGATCACCGCGACGGAGCCGGCGGCATCGGCGAGGTTGTGCAGGAAGGCGGCGCGGATGTTCGCGCTGCCCTTCGACATGGAAAAGGTCAGCAGCGCAGTCGCCAGATCCACCACCAGCGCGAGGGCGGCGACCCAGATCACGATCCAGCCGCGCACCGGCTCGGGCTCGGCCAGCCGCCAGAGCGCTTCGTATCCGAGGTAGAGGCCGAGGATGATCAGCGTGGTGTAGTTCACCAGCGCGGCGACGACTTCGGCCCGGCCATAGCCGAAGGTCATCACCGCATCGGCCGGGCGCCGCGCGATCTTGCGGGCGACGAAGGCGATCACCAGAGAGAGCGCGTGGCTGAGGTTGTGCAGCGCATCCGCGATCAGCGCGAGGCTGCCCGAGACGAGGCCACCCACCACCTGCGCCACCGTCAGCAGCAGGTTCACCCCGATGGCCCCCGCGACACGCCAGTCGCCCGCGGCGGGGTCGATGTGGTGGTGGGCATGGCCGTGGCCGTGTCCTTGCCCGTGGTCATGCCCGTGCGAATGATGGTGGCCGCCGCCGCTCATGGCGCTCTCCTTGCTTGCCTGGCGGAGAGAACCTAGTCTCTCTAGTCGCTAGAGGGTCAAGGGAGCCACATCATGTTTTCCATCGGAGAGCTTGCGGCGCGGACCGGCCTCAAGGTGCAGACGATCCGCTGGTACGAAGGGCAGGGGCTGATCGAGGAGCCGGCGCGCACCGAGGGCGGCCAGCGCCGCTACGACGAGGAGGGGCTGCGCCGCCTCGCCTTCATCAAGCATGCGCGCGACCTTGGCCTGCCGCTCGATTCGGTGCGGGCGCTGATCGCCCTGCAGGGGCGCGAGGGGGCGCCCTGCGACGGCGCGCATCGGATCGCCGCCGAGCATCTGGAGGCCCTGCGAGAGCGGATCGCCCGGCTGCAGCGGCTGGAGGCGGAGCTGGCGCGCATCGCGGCCATCGACGACGCGGGCGAGGCCGGGAATTGCCGCGTACTCGACGCTTTCGCCGATCACGGCGCCTGCCGGGCCCCGCACTAGGGCAGCAGCACTGCCTCGACCCGGCGATTGGCCTCGCGTCCCGCGGGCACGGCATTGCTGGCGAGGGGAGAGAGCCAGCCCATCCCCTGCGCCTGCATCCGCGCGGCCCCTACGCCCAGCCCCTCGAGCGCCTGCATCACCGCCGCGGCGCGGGCGCGCGAGAGGGCGATGTTGCCGTCGAGCGCGCCGGTGGCGTCCGTATGGCCGACCAGCGCGATGCGGGCCTCGGGATTGTCCGCCATCCACTCCGCCAGCGCCTCCAGCGCCGGGTAGTCTCCGGTCGGCAGGGCCGTGGCGCCAGAGGCGAACTCGATGCCGGAGAGCACGGCATGCCCCGCCGCCTCAAGCGCGGCACCGATTCCGGCGGGTGCCTCTGCCTCCACCACGGCCTGTGCCGCCGGTTCGGGCCGCGCCTCCGCGGGCGACAGGCGCAGGATCTGCAGGTAGCCCGCCGTCTCGCTGCGGCTGGCCAGCAGCGTCAGCCCGCGGTCCCCGCGCCGGGCGGAGAGGAAGCGGAAATCGCCGAGGTTGACGAACATCTCCGGCGGCGGCACCGCATCGATGCCGAAGCGGAAGTCGAAGCCGCCGCAGCCCTCGGTCCCGCAGTCGAGCAGGATCTCCCATCCCGCGGCCTCGACCTGCTGGCGCAGCGGCGCCATGAGCTGGGCGGTGGTGCGGGTGCCGGGGATGCGCCAGACCTGCCGCGACAGGCTGCCCGTCAGGGCCTGCGCCGGCGGGGCCGCGCCCTCGGCCGGTGCGGTCGGCAGGGCGAGGCTGGCGGCCTCCTCCGCCTCCTCGATCACGCGGGTCGCGCCGGACGGCAGGTCCAGCCCCTGCGCGGTGGCGGGGGCAGGGGTGAGAGCCCAGAGCAGGATCAGGAGGCGCGCCTTCACGCGTCTGCGCGGCGGTAGTGGTAGCCGCCCACCTCGGCCAGGCCAGCCGAGCGGTAGAGCGCCAGCGCGCCCGCGTTCGCGCGCGTCACCGCCATCGCCAGCCACGCCGCGCCCCGGTCCCGCGCCCAGCCCGCGGCCCCGGCCAGGATCGCCCGGCCAAAGCCCCGGCGGCGGCAGTCCCGCCGCACCTCGAGCGCGTGGAGCACGGCGATGCCCTCCGCGCAGGCGACGAAGCCGGTCGCGGCAAGCCGCCCCTCCTGCGGGGCCAGCAGTACGGTCTTGGGGCCCGCGGCGCGGGCCATGACGGCTTGCCGGCCCGCGTCGATGCCGCCTGCCAGCCAAAGCGCTTCGGCCTCTGCCGGGGGCGGCCAGGCACAGGCCGCGCCCGCCTCCTGCGCCATTCCGGCAACCCGCGCGGCGAGGATCACCGTGGGATCGGCCGTCCTGTATTCGCGCTGCGCCAGAAGATCGTCGAGGGCGGCATCCTCGGGCCGGCTCGCGCGGATCATGAACAGCGGGACCTGGCCCATGCGCCTCATCGCGGCCTCGGCGGCGGCAATGTCATCGGGCGCGACGGGACCATGGGAGGTGGCGGCGCTGGTGCGGCTGCCGCCGCCCAGCCCCTCGCGCAGCAGGACGGGGCCCTGCGACCAGGCGCGGGCGGGCGGCCATGTCGCTGCCATGGCGCTGGCCAGCGCCGCGGGATCGGGCGCCACGCCGCCCTCCGTCACGGCGCCAGCAGCGTCGAGAGCCGGACGATCGCCTCGTCCACGCGGGCGCCGTCCGGGCCGCGCACAACGACGTTCACGCCATGGCCGCCGTCTTTCTCGAAGGGGTAGGAGCCGACGGAGAGATCGGAAAACTCCGCCGCCAGATCGGTCAGCACGCCCGCGATATCGCCCTCGCCGCGATCCACGCGCAGGGTCTGCGACAGCAGCGGGCGCCCGCCGGTCAGCCCCGGCAGTAGCCCCGCGAGCATCGCCTCGAAGATCGACGGCACGCCGGCCATGACGTGGATGTTGCGGATCGAGAATCCGGGCGCCGCGCTGATCGGGTTGTCGATCAGCGTCGCGCCTTCGGGGATGCGGGCCATCCGGCGCCGCGCGTCGTTCAGGCTCTGGCCACGGGCGGTGTAGTGCCGCTCGAGGATCTCGAGCGCATCGGCGCGCTCGGTGATCGGCAGGTCCAGCGCCGCCGCCACCGCCTCGGCGGTGATGTCGTCATGCGTCGGCCCGATGCCGCCCGAGGTGAAGACATGGGCGTAGCGCCCGGACAGCTTCCAGACGGCATCGGCGATGGCCGTGCTCTCGTCCGAGATGAAGCGCACCTCGCGCAGGTCGATGCCGCGCAGCGTCAGCTCCTGCGCGAGGTGGTGAAAGTTCTTGTCGCGGGTGCGGCCCGACAGGATCTCGTCGCCGATGACGAGCATGGCGGCTGTGGGATTGGGCATCTCGGGCCTCGTGGCGGTTGGGCCGCGGCGCTGGCCGCGCGGCCCCTTCGAGGCGGCACGGGCCGTCCCGGCGGGGTGGATTCATACCGTCACAAAGCCTATGTGAAGCCATGGACGAAAGGAAGGCACGGTGGACAGCACGGTGGACGAGCGCAAGGGACGACTGACCCGGGACGGTATCCGGATCCACGAGGCCGCTGATTTCGCGGGGATGAACAAGGCGGGGCGCCTCGCCGCGCAGATCCTCGACGACATCGCCGAGCATGTGACCGTGGGCCAGCGCACCGCCGAGATCGACCGCCTGATCACCAAAATGGTCGAGGGTGCGGGCGCCACCAGCGCCACCATCGGCTACAAGGGCTATCAGCACGCCTCCTGCATCAGCGTGAACCACGTCGTCTGCCACGGCATTCCCGGCGACAAGAAGCTGAAGGACGGCGATATCCTGAATATCGACGTCACGGTGATCGTCGATGGCTGGTACGGCGATACCAGCCGCATGTATGTCGCTGGCAAGCTGGGCCGGAAGGCCGAGCGGCTGCTGCAGGTTACCCACGATTCCCTGATGCTGGGGATCGAGGCGGCGCGGCCCGGCAATACCTTCGGCGACATCGGCGCGGCCATTCAGACCTACGTCGAGGAGCAGGGCATGTCGGTGGTGCGCGATTTCTGCGGCCACGGGCTGGGCCGCGTGTTCCACGCCCCGCCGAACGTGCTGCACTACGGCCGCCCCGGCACCGGCCCGACGCTGGAAGAGGGGATGTTCTTCACCATCGAGCCGATGGTGAACCTGGGCCGCCCCGACACCAAGGTCCTCGCCGACGACTGGACCGCCGTGACCCGCGACAAGTCGCTTTCGGCGCAGTTCGAGCATTCCATCGGCATCACCGCCCAGGGCGCGGAGGTCTTCACCCTCTCGCCCGGCGGGCGCTTCCACCCGACCTGGGGCTGACGCCTCGAGGTCAGGGCGGGTCCGAGGGCGGCTGTGTCTGCGGCGGCACGCCCCGGATCTACGAGGCCGCGCGCCATCGGGCGATCCGCTCCCTCAGAGCCTCCGGCGTCACGCCATCCTCGAGCCCCGCGTGGGGCAGGGGTATCGTCTCGAGCGGAGAGAGGAGGGCGAGGGTGTGGCCCGGCATCTCGACCACATCCGTGATCAGCCGCCAGGGGATCAGCCGGCCCTCGCGGTTTATCCCCTCGGGGCCGATGGTGATCGTCTCCTCGACCTGGCGATAGGGAGCCTCCTTGATCCGCGACGCCAGCTGTGCCGCCTGCAGGCGCAGGACGCCGATGCCGCCGGCCTGCGCGACAAGGGCGAGGGCGATGGCCGACAGCACCGGCAGGCTCAGCAGGTCCATCCCGAAAAGGCCGATCCAGAGCGCGCCGCCCAGGAGAAAGATCGCCATCGTGACCAGCGGTGCGAGCGCCTGCGCCCCGCGCGGCTGCGCCCGCCGCATCAGCCTTGCCCGCGCGGCGCCATGCGGGAAATCGGCGAGGCGCAGCCCTGTGCGGATCGGCTGATCCTCGGGCCGTTCGATCTCGGGCGATAGGGTCATGCCTCAGCCCTCTGCCCGCAGCACCGTCAGAACGGTATCGCCGTAGCGCCGCGTGTCGAGCAGGGTCAGGCCGCCCGGCGGGGTCACCACCTCCGCCTCCTCGCAGAGGATAAGAGCGCCCAGCGCGATCCAGCCGCCGGCTTGCGCCGCGGCCAGTGCCGATGGGCCCAGCCCTGCGCCGTAGGGCGGATCGAGGAAGATCAGCTCTGCCGGGGCCGGGGCCGGGGGCAGGCGCCGGATATCGACCGAGAGGCAGGCGCTCTGGTCTTGCCGGCCGGTCTTGGCGATGTTCTCGCGCAGGAGCTTCTGCGCCGGGCGCCCGCTGTCGATGAAGACAGCGCTTGCCGCGCCGCGCGACAGCGCCTCGAGGCCCAGCGCGCCGGTCCCGGCAAAGAGGTCAAGCACCCGAGCCCCGGTTACCGGATCGCCATAGCGCCCGCCCAGCAGCATGTTGAAGATGGATTCGCGCACCCGGTCGGTGGTGGGGCGCAGATGCGCGCCCGGATCGCCCTTGCCGACCGAGGCCAGCGTCAGCCCGCGGTTCTCTCCGCCGATGATCCTCATGTGCTCAGCAGCGCCTTGAGGTCGACCGAAGGATCGCAGGCGGTCCCGGGCCGCGGCGAGATGCTGGCCTCGATCAGCCGCTTGCCGACCATGTAGGCGCGGCTGTCGTTCAGCGCATCGACGGCGATCAGCCGCTCTCCCCTGTAGTACCAGTGGCTCTGCTGCCGCGCGCTGGGGCCGGGGCGGACATGCACCGCCGTCCAGCCGTGGTTCAGCCCCGCGATCTGCAGCTTGACGTCGTATTGATCCGACCAGAACCAGGGCTTCGGCTTGTACTCCACCCCCCGGCCGAGGATGTTCAGCGCCGCATGCTCGGCCATGGCGATGGCGCCGCCGACACTCTCGAGCCGGATGCGGTCGGCGTAGAAGGGATGCGAGGCGCAGTCCCCGGCGGCCCAGATCGCCTCGTCGCTGGTGCGGCAATGGATGTCGCAACGGATGCCGTTCTCCAGCGCGAGGCCCGCAGTCTCGGCCAGATGCGTCCCGGGATCGATGCCGATGCCGACGACGGCGAAATCCGCCTCGAGCCGGGTGCCGTCGGCCAGTTCGGCCCCCGTCACGCGGGTCTCACCGGTCAGGCGGGCAAGGCCCGTGCCCTCGCGGATATCGACGCCATGGGCGCGGTGCAGGGCGCGGAAGTAATCCGCCGTCACCGGCGCCGCGACGCGGCCCAGGATACGCTCCCCCGCCTCGATCAGCGTGACCTGCAGCCCCTTGCGCGCGCAGACCGCTGCCGCCTCGAGGCCGATGTAGCCGCCGCCGATCACCAGCACCCGTGCGCCGGGGGTCAGCCGCGGCGCCAGCGCATCGGCATCCGCCAGATCGCGCATAGCCAGAACCCCCTCGAGCCCGCCGCCCATCGCCTCCGGCAGCCGCCGCGGCGCCCCGCCGGTGGTCAGCGCGAGCCTGTCGTAGCCGATCCGGCTGCCGTCCTGCAGCAGCACCTCGCGCGCGCCCGCATCGATGGCCTCGGCGCGCTGGCCGAGGTGCAGGTCGATGCCAGCCTCGGCGTAGTAGCGCTCGGGCCGCAGGTAGAGCCGCTCTTCCTCCATCTCGCCCAGCAGGTAGGCCTTGGAGAGGGGCGGACGCTGGTAGGGCGGAACAGCTTCGGCGCCGATCAGGGTGATGCGCCCGGCGAAGCCTTCGCCGCGCAGCTTCGCCACGAGGGCTGCGCCGGCCTGTCCTGCCCCGACGACGACGACATGTTCCATTGAAGGCCCTTCTTTCGGCTGCGCGGCAGGATACTATCCCGGCAGGATCACGCAATGCACGAGGGCGACATGACACTTCAACCCGGCGACCGGCTTCCCGAGGTTCCGCTGATGCGGCTGGGCCAGGATGGGCCCGAGACGGTCTCGCTGGCGGCGCTGATCTCGGCGCGCAAGGTCGTCCTCTTCGGCCTGCCCGGCGCCTTCACCGGCACCTGCAGCACCGCCCATGTGCCCAGCTTCATCCGCAGCGCCCCCGCCCTGCGCGAGGCCGGGGTGGGCGAGATCATCTGCGTTTCCGTCAACGACCCCTTCGTTGTGGCCGCCTGGGCCGAGGCGACGGGCGCCGCGGCGGCGGGCCTGACGATGCTGGCCGATCCCTCGGGTGATTTCGCCCGCGCCATGGGGCGAGAGTTCACCGCCCCCGCCGCCGGCCTTTTCAACCGCTCGCAGCGCTATGCCCTGCTGGCCGAGGACGGCGTGGTGACCATCCTGAACGAGGGCGACAGCCCCGGCACCTGCGACATCTCAGGCGGCGAGAGCATGCTTGAGGCGATGGGCGCCGAGGCCTGAGGCCGGCGCCGCGCCACAGGCGCGGGCCGGGCGGCGGGGGCTCGATGCCCGCGCCGCCCGGCTCCCCCCTCAAGCCGGGGTCAGCTGTCGCTGCTGCGCCGCTCGGCGGCGCCCAGCGGGTGGCTGGCCGAAAGCGGCTGCGGCGCCGCGTCGCCCACCGGCTGGGCGAAGAGCGTGCGCGTGGGGAAGGGGATCTCGATCCCGGCCTTGTCCAGCGCCTCCTTCACCGCGCGGGTGCAGTCGGTCTGGAAGCCCCAGGCATCGTCGTTGGCGCACCAGACGCGCACCATGAAATCGACCGAGAAATCGTTGAGCGCGGTGACCTGGATGAAGGGCTCGGGCTGGGCCCGCGCCCGCGGGTCGGCCATGATCGTGTTCAGGATCGTGTCGCGCGCCAGCTGCAGGTCGCTGCCGTAGGCGACGCCGAACTCCCATTGCACGCGGCGGTCGGGATAGGCCGAGTAGCTGGTCATCACATTGCCCCAGACGTTCGAGTTCGGGACGATGATCTGGATGTTCTGCAGGCTCGCCAGCTCGGTGAAGTTCAGCGTGATGTTCTTCACGGTGCCCATCTGCCCGTCGACCACGACGAAATCGCCCATCTTGAAGGGGCGGAAGAGGATGATCATCACCCCCGCCGCGACGTTCGACAGCGTGCCCTGCAGCGCGAGGCCGACGGCAAGGCCGGCAGCACCGACCATCGCCACGATGGAGGTCGTCTGCACGCCGAAGGTGTTCAGCACGATCAGCAGCGCAAGGCCGATGATCACGTACCAGACGATGCCGCCCAGGAAGGTGAAAAGCGTCTTGTCGAGGCGGGCGTCCCGGTCGCTGATGCCCTGGATGCGGCGCTTGACCCAGCCGGCAAGGATGAAGCCGACCACCAGGATCAGGATCGCCGTCAGCACATTGCCGAGGATCGAAGCCAGGAATTGCAGGGTCAGAAGATCGCCAATCGTGGTGCCGTTCGCGATCTGCGTGTTCAGTATCTGGTCCATCTGGTCCTCGGCCGCCTCGTTAATCGCTCAAGCGAGCCGCGCTTGCCGTGCCCGGTGCCCGCCGCTCTACATGCGCCGCCCGGCTCTCCCGGACGACATCTCATGAAGTGGACCAATCCGGGACGGGGATCAACGCCCGGGCAGGCGCCGGATCAGTCCTGGTCGTCCATCTGCACCTTGCGGAAGGGGCCGTAGCTGGTCAGCACCTCGACCTCCTCGGTGACGGCGGCGCGCTCGGCCTCGACGAAGCGCTCGACCGCGTCGCGGAACTGCGGCTCGGCGATCCAGTGCAGCGAATGGGTCACGGTGGGCAGGTAGCCGCGCGCCAGCTTGTGCTCGCCCTGCGCGCCGGCCTCGACCCGGGTCAGCCCATGCGCCAGCGCCCAGTCGATGGCGCGGTAATAGCACAGCTCGAAATGCAGGAAGGGGACGTGGCGGGTCTGGCCCCAGTAGCGGCCATAGAGCGTGTCGCGCCCGATCAGGTTCAGCGCACCCGCGATCAGCGCGCCGTCCTCAGCCTCGGCGAGGATCATCAGCACGTCGTCCTTCAGCCGCTCGGCGGCGATGTCGAAGAAGGCCCGGCTGAGGTAGGGCGTCCCCCATTTGCGCCGCCCGGTGTCCTGGTAGAAGGCCCACATCGCGTCCCAGTGCCGCGGCTCCAAATCGTCGCCGGTCAGGCACAGGATGCGGCCACCGAAATCCGCCGCGCCCTCGCGCTCCTTGCGGATCGTCTTCCGCTTGCGCGAGGACAGCGCGGCGAGGAAGCCGTCGAAGTCGCCATAGCCTTCGTCGTGCCAGTGGTACTGCTGGCCGGCGCGGTGCAGCAGGCCCATCTCGGCGCCGGCCAGCGCCTCGGCCTCGGTGCAGAAGGTGGCGTGGAGCGAGCTGAGACCGTTGTTCGCGGTCAGCTGCACGGCGCCCTGCACCAGCGCGCCCATGCCCGCGACCTCGTGTCCCGGGCGGGTCAGGAAGCGCCGGCCAGTGACCGGGGTAAAGGGCACGGCGATCTGCAGCTTGGGGTAGTAGTCGCCGCCCGCGCTCTCGAAGGCATGGGCCCAGCTGTGATCGAAGACGTATTCGCCCTGGCTGTGGCCCTTGGCGTAAAGCGGCGCCACGCCGATCACCAGCCCGTCCTGCCGCGCCACGAGGTACTGCGGCTGCCAGCCGCTGCGGCGTCCGGTGCTGCCCGACTCCTCGATGGCGCTGAGGAAGCGGTGGGTGGTGAAGGGGTCGATGGGCCGTCCGCCATCAGCCGCCTCGGGGCAGGCGCAGGCGTCCCAGTCCTCGGGCGGTATCTCGGAGAGGCTGCCGTGAACGGCGATCTCGACGGTGTCGGTCATCGCCGCGAAGGTGGCCCCTTCGCGGCGACAGTCAAGCGCGCTTACGCCGCGTATCCCTCGAACGTGACATTGTCGGCGATGGTGCGGGCTTCCGCATCATCCGCCGCATCGCGCAGCGTCCAGCACAGGATCGCGGCGCCGGCCTCGCGCAGCGCGGCGATGCGCGGGCTGGCAAGGTCGCGCCACTCGTGGCTGACGAAGCTGCATCCGGCGGGCGCATAGCCCGAGATGGCGCGCAGCCCCTCCAGCCGGTCCTGCGGGATGCCCTGCCAGTAGTCGCCGGTATAGGCGCAGCTGGTGATGCCGCGCGGGGTGCCCGGCAGCAGCTGCGCCATGCGCAGGACAGAGTGCGGGTTGAAGGACATCACCGCGAGCGGGCCGTCGTAACCGGCCAGCACCTTGGCCGCCGCCTCTTCCAGCGGGCCGATATCGGGGCCGAGCGCGCCGTCCCGGTCCTTGATCTCGACCAGCAGCGGCACGCGCCCGGCCACCACCTCCAGCATCTGCGCGAGGGTCGGGATCCCCTCCTCGCCGCCCTTCAGCGTCAGGGCCTGCAGCGCCTCGGCGCTGCGGGCGCTGACCGGGCCGCTGGACGCGGTTATCCGGTCCAGCGTCTCGTCGTGAAAGACCATCGGCACCCCGTCAGAGGAGGGCTGCAGGTCGATCTCGATGCCGTATCCCCCGGCCACGGCGGCGCGCGCCGCGGCGAGGGAGTTTTCCGGCAGCCCCGGCCCGTGCAGCGCGCGATGCGCCACGGGGCGGGTCAGGAAGCCCTCGGGCAGGGCGGGCGCCTGCATCACTTGACCCGGAAGATGCCTTCGACCTCGACCGCGACGCCCAGCGGCAGCGCCGCCACGCCGACGGCAGAACGGGCGTGGCGCCCGGCATCGCCCAGCACCTCGACCAGCAGGTCGGAGCAGCCGTTGCCGACCTTGGGCTGGTCGGTGAATCCGGGGGCGGAGGCGACGAAGATCGTCAGCTTGACCACCTGCTCGAGGCGCGACCAGTCGCCGCCGAGGGCCGACTTCACCTGCGCCAGCAGGCTGAGGCCGCAAAGCCGCGCGGCAGCGGCGCCGCCTTCGACATCGAGGTCGTCGCCCAGCACACCGGTCACCAGCCCCTCGGGGCCGGCCGAGATCTGGCCCGAGACGTAGAGCGTGTCGCCGGCCTTCACGTGGGGCACGTAGTTCGCGGCGGGGGCGGTGGTTTCCGGCAGGCTCAGGCCCAGCTCGGCCAGTTTCGCGTCGATGTCCAGGGCCATGCTGCCCTCCTGTGTTTGGCGTTCGCGCGGAGGCTAACGGCAAAGGTCGGGGGGCGGAAGGGGCCGGCGCCCTGCCCTCAGGTCTCGCGGAAGGCCTTGGCGAAATAGTCGGTGAAGGGCTTGATCAGGTAGGCCAGCGGAGAGCGGCTGTCGGTCCGCAGGAAGGCCTCGACCGGCATGCCGGGGATCAGGGTGAAGCTCTCGGGCATCCGCTCGATCTGCCCCTCGTCGAGGGCGATCTCGGCGCGGTAGTAGCTGACGCGGCTGCCCTCTTCGGTGAAGGCATCGGCCGAGATCTGCGTCACATGGCCGAAAAGCTCGGGCGTGGTGCGCTGGTCGAAGGCGGAGAAGCGCAGGGAGACGACCTGATCGACCCGGATCTGGTCGATGTCGGTCGGCGCCACCTGCGCGGTGATCACCAACGGCCGGTCCTGCGGCACGATGTAGAGCACCGGCTCTGCTGGCGAGACGACGGATTGCGAGCCAAAGACCTGCAGGCCATAGACGGCGCCGGCGACGGGGGCGCGGATGTCCAGCCGCTCGATCTGGCTCATCAGGGTGCGGCGCCGCTCGCTCAGCTCGATCTCGTTGAACTGCAGGTCGCGCAGCATGCTGATCGCCTGTTCGCGCCGCTCGGATCCCAGGCGCAGGCGCTGGATCTCGATCTCGGTGATGCGGCTGCGGGCCTCCGCCGCCGAGGCGGTAAGCTCTCCGGCGGTGCCCGAGAGGTTCGCCGCCTCGCGCTGCAGGGCCGAGACGCGGGCCGCCTGCGCCAGCCCGCGGTCGAGCAGGCTTTGCTGGTCGCTGCGCTCGTCCTCCAGCAGGTCGAGCTGCGTCGCGATCGCCTGCTGCTGCGATTCGAAGCCCTCGATCTGGTTGCCGATCTGCTCGCTCTGGCGGGCCAGTTGCTCGCCCTGCTGGGCCTCGCTTTCCTGCCGCGCCTCGAAGAGCCGGCGCTGACCCTCCATCAACTCGGCCGCGACAGGGTTCTCGGTCTCCAGCAGAAGGGCCGGGAAGACGATCTCATCGGCATCGTCGCGCTCCGCCTCGAGGCGGCCGCGGCGGGCCAGCACCTCGAGGAGCTGGCCCTCGACGACGGCAAGCTCGCTGCGCAGCGCCTCTCCCTCGAGGCGGATCAGAAGGTCCCCGGCCGCGACGGTATCGCCCTCGGTCACGAGGACCTCCTCGACGACGCCGCCGTCGGGGTGCTGCACGACCTGACGGTTACGCTCCACCTCGATCCGGCCCGAGGCGATGACGGCGCCGGTGATCTCGGACAGGGCGGCCCAGCCGCCGAAGCCGCCGACCAGCAGCAAAAGGCCCAGAAGGCCTGCGGTCACCGGGCCCTTGGCGGACCAGCGGCGGCTCGTGTCCTCGGCCTCTCCGGTGGCCTGCTGCGAGGTCACGGTGGCGGGCGGGCGCGCGCTGCCGCGGCGGGCCGGGGTGCCGGCGCCGCCGCGTTTCGCCGGAAGGCCGGCGGGCTTGCGGTTCTGGCCGCGACCCTCGCGCGCGCTCATGTCACGCCCCCGGCGGCAGAGCCGCCCGCGATCTGTTCGTGATTGCGGACCATTTCGCGCAGCACCTCGTCCTTGGGGCCGAAGGCGCGGCGGGCGCCCTGTTCGAGCATCAGCAGAAGGTCACATTCCTGGATCGCAGAGGGGCGGTGCGCCATGATGATCACGCAGTTGCCCTCGGCCTTGAAGGACCGGATCGCCTGATTCAGCGCCTTGCTGCCGTCGTTGTCGAGGTTGGAGTTCGGCTCGTCCAGCACCAGCAGGACCGGCTTGCCGTAAAGGGCCCGCGCCAGCCCGACGCGCTGCACCTGCCCGCCCGACAGGCGCCCGCCTGCGGCGGTGACGCGGGTGTCGTAGCCGTCGGGCAGCTTGAGGATCATGTCATGCGCATCGGCGGCCTGCGCGGCACGCACGACCTCTTCGTCGTCGGGCTCGCTCGCCATGCGAGCGATGTTGTCGCGGATCGTGCCGTCGAAAAGCGCGACCTGCTGCGGCAGGTAGCCGATGTAGCTGCCCAGCACGTCCGGCTCGTACTGGTCGAGCGCGGCGCCATCGAGCCGCACCTTGCCGCCCGCGGGGCGCCACAGCCCCGTCAGCGCGCGGGCGAGCGTGGTCTTGCCGGCGCCCGAGGGGCCGATCACGCCCATCGCCTCGCCGGGCGAGAGCAGGAAGCTGACCAGCCGGAGCGAGGCCTGCTGCTGGCCGGGCGGCACGATGGTCAGCTGCTCGACGCTCAGCCTGGCGGCGGGGCGGGGCAGGGCGGTGCGCGCCTCTTCGGGGGGCTGCTCGCCCAGCAGGCGGGCGAGACGGCCCCAACCCTCGCGGGCGCGCTGGAACAGGGCCCATTGCCCGACGATCTGCTCGATCGGCGCAAGGGCGCGGCCCAGCAGGATCGAACCCGCGATCATCGCGCCGGCGGTCATCTGCCCTTCCAGCACCAGCAGCGCGCCGAGGCCCAGCATCCCCGACTGCAGCAGCAGGCGGAAGGCCTTGATGATCGAGGTGAAGGAGCCGGTGGTGTCGGTCGCGGCGATGGTGCTGTCGAGCGAGGCGCCGCGCGCCTGCTGCCAGCGGCTGAAGGCGGCGCCGCGCATCCCCAGCGCCTGCACCATGTCAGAGCCGATGCGGATCTGGCTGCCCAGCTGTTCGGAGGCGAAGCTGCTGCGGCTGGCCTGCTCAAGCGCGCCCTTCGACATCAACTGGTTGCCGATGGCCAGCGCCACAAGGATCGCCGCCCCGACGAGGCCGAGGATGCCGAGCGCGGGGTGGAACAGGAAGATGCCGAAGAAGAACAGCGGCGCGAAGGGCAGGTCGAAGGCCGACATCAGCGCCGGCGAGGACAGCAGCCGCTGCACCGTCTCGAGGTCGCGCTGCGCGGTGGCCGAGGATTCCGCCCCGCCGCCCGAGGAGGCGCGCAGCGCCGCCGAGAAGACCCGCCGGTCAAGCCGTGCCTGGAATCGGGCGGCGATGCGCGACATCACCCGGCCGCGGATCAGGTCCAGAAGGCCCATCATCGCGTAAAGGAACACGACCAGCACGGTCAGCGCGATCAGCGTCTCGACGCTGCGCGATCCCAGCACGCGGTCATAGACGTTCAGCATGTAGAAGGGGCCGGTCAGCATCAGCAGGTTCACGGCAAAGCTGAAGGCCGCCACACTCCAGTAGAGGTACCGGCTTTCCGCCCGGACGGCGCGCAGTTCCCTGGCGCCGATTGCTGCCGCGTCGCGCATGGCTGCGTGATCCTCCCGCAAGCTGCCCGGCCCGCCTTTGGCGGGCTTGCAGGGCCTTTTGTTACACATGCGCCCGCATGCTGAACAGGCCCTTAAGGACGGCGCCTGCCGTCAGTCGGCGGCGCCGTTCAGGATTTCGTCCAGGGTGCTCTGGATCAGTTGGTCGGTGGCGGGCAGCGGGCCGGTCTGGATGTCGCCCGAGGCGATCATCTCGCCCGAGCCGGCGCCGGGCGTGCGCATCGGCAGCGGGGTCACCTGCTGCCCCTCGAGCACGCGCACCATGGTCTCGTGCCAGATATCGGCGGGCAGGCCGCCGCCCGTGACGCCGGTCAGGGGCGTGTTGTCGTCGTAGCCCATCCAGACGCCGGCGACGTAATTGCCGGCAAAGCCCACGAACCAGGCGTCGCGCGCGCCGTTGGTGGTGCCGGTCTTGCCCGCCACCTCCCAGCCGTCGATCCGGGCGCGCGTGCCGGTGCCTTCGGCCACGACGCGCGACATCATCCAGATCAGTTCCTCGGCGGCCTCTTCGCGGATCACCCGCTCGCCCATGCCGCCGCCGGTGCCCATCAGCGGCTGCTCCTCGCCCTGCAGGCGCAGGTCCACGAGGCCGTAGGGCGTGACCGAGCTGCCGCCGTTCAGGATGCCGGCATAGGCGCCCGTCATCTCGAGCAGGGTCGAGGCCGAGGCGCCGAGGGCCAGCGCCGGGCCGGCGGCCAGATCGCTCTGGATGCCGAACTGCGAGGCGACGGTGCGCACGTTCTCGCGCCCGACATGCTCCGAGATGCGGATCGCCGGGATGTTCCGGCTTTCGGCAAGGGCCTGGGTCAGCGTGACCATGCCCTTGAACTCGTGGTCGTAGTTGTCGGGCGTGTAGGAGCCGGAGCCGGGGATGTTGATCGTCAGCGGGCTGTCGTCCACGAGGTCGAAGGGCCGCATCCCCAGATCGAGCGCGGCGGCATAGACGAAGGGCTTGAAGGCCGATCCGGTCTGCCGCAGCGCCTGCGTTGCGCGGTTGAACACGCCCGAGGCGCGCACGTTGCGCCCGCCGACCATGCCGCGCACCGCGCCATCCGCGCTCATCACCACGATGGCGGCCTGCGCCTCGGATCCTTCGGCGATTCGCGTCTCGAAGACATCGGTCAGCGCGTCCTCGGCGGCCTTCTGGATGCGCTGGTCCAGCGTGGTGCGGATGATCACGTCCTCGGTGGTGTCGCGGGTGAAGAACTCCGGCCCGCTGTCCATCACCCAGTCGGCGAAATAGCCGCCCGTGCGGGCCGAGGCCGCCTGGCTGAGCTGGGCGGGATTGGCGCGCGCCTCTTCCGCTTCGGCGGGGGTGAGGAAGTCCTGCGCCTCCATCAACCCGACGATGATGTTGGCGCGCCCCTGGCTGCGCGCGAGGTTGTTGGTCGGCGCATAGGTCGTCGGCGCCTTGAGAAGGCCGGCCAGCATCGCGCCCTCGGCGGGGCTGACGGCCTCGGCGCCATGGCCGAAGTACTGCTGCGCCGCCGCCTCGAAGCCGCGGGTGCCGCTGCCGAGGTAGGCGCGGTTGAGGTAGATCGTCAGGATCTCTTCCTTGGTGTAGCGCAGCTCCATCGCCATCGCGTAGACGGCCTCCTGCGCCTTGCGCCACAGGGTGGTGCGGCGGCAGTCGGCCTCGTAGGCGGTCTCGCTCTCCCACTCCGATTCGACGTAGGGCCGGCCCAGGCACAGCAGCTTGGCGGTCTGCTGCGTGATGGTGGAGCCGCCGTTGCCGGAGAGCGGGCTGCGCCCCTCGGAGACGTTGATCTTGATCGCGCTGGCGATGCCGATGGGATCGACGCCCGGGTGCATGTAGAAGCGCCGGTCCTCGGTGGCGACGACGGCGTTGCGCAGGTTGGGCGAGACCTCGGAGGCGCGGATCATCCCGCCGAACTGCTCTCCGCGCCAGGCGAAGGTCGCATCGTCGCGGTCCAGCAGCGTGACGGAGCCGCGGGCCCGGCCATCGACGAGGTCGGAGACGGGCGGAAGCTGCGCGGCATAATAGCCGACGCCGAGGCCGATGATGATCGCGCAGGCGAGGCCAAAGCGCCAGCCGATGCCCCAGACGACGCGGATCACCATCCGCAGCGTGCCGCCGATGAGGGCCGATAGCCATCCCAGCGGCCCGGTGGGCCGCTTGCGCTGCGGACGCCGGCGCGGGGCCTTGTCCCGCCGGGGCTTGCGGGGTGGCTTGCCCCCGCCCGAGCCGCCGGAGCCGCTCTCGCCGCCGGCATAACGGCGCTCTGCCACCAGGGTGGATTTCCTGCCTCGGTCTGAACTCATCGCGCTGCCCGTCCAAGCTGCGGCCGGTTGGCGCCGGCCTCTTTTGTCGCGACCATAGCGCAGCCGCCCCGGCTTGTAGAGCGCCCCGGCAAGCGAAGTTTCGCCTTCTCACGCTGCTTATGAATTAAGCGTGAACGCCTTTCTGTGCAAAAATTGTGCAATTGTCTGCGCTTTTGGCAGCTGTCGCCGGGGCAGAGGCTTGTTGTGCGGGAACGCCCTTGGCTTGCATCGGCAAGGACGGGGTGCGGCAGCGGCCATGCCTCTGGAACTGCGGCCACAAGGGGGACGACGTGAAACTCATCATCGCAACGATCAAGCCGTTCAAGCTCGAGGAGGTGCGCGAGGCGCTCACCTCCATCGGGGTGCGCGGCATGATGGTGACGGAGATCAAGGGCTTCGGCTCTCAGTCCGGTCACACCGAGATCTATCGCGGCGCCGAATACGCCGTGAACTTCGTGCCGAAGGTGAAGCTCGAGATCGTGGTGCCCGATGCCTTGGCCGAACAGGTCGTCAGCACCATCGGCACCACGGCAAAGACCGAGAAGATCGGCGACGGCAAGGTCTTCGTCCTCGATGTCGAAAGCGCCCTGCGGGTGCGTACCGGCGAAATCAACGACGACGCTCTGTAAGCGCGGGCGCAAGAGGGACACGAAACAGTGCAACGCATGAACCCATTCAAACTCCTGATCGCGGCGCTGATGCTGACGCTCGGGGTCAGCTTCGCCGTGACGGGAACCCCGCTCATGGCTCAGGACACCAGCGAGGCGGTCGAAGAGACCGTCGAAGACACCGGCGACGCGATTGAGGCCACCGGCGAAGCCGCAGCCGATGCCGCGGGCGACGCGGTGGAGGCCGTCGCCCCCGAGGAAAACCCCTCGGAGATCGGCACCGCCGCCTCGACCGACAGCGTCTTCATCTTCAACTCGCTGCTCTTCCTGATCGGCGGCTTCCTCGTGATGTGGATGGCCGCGGGCTTTGCCATGCTCGAGGCGGGCCTCGTGCGGTCGAAGAACGTCGCCATGCAGTGCATGAAGAACATCGCGCTCTTCAGCCTCGCGGCGATCTTCTACTACCTGATCGGCTACAACCTGATGTATCCGCTGGGGAACTGGTCGATCGGCGCGGACGAGACCGGCGGTTATCTCGGCGCCTTCGGCGTGGCGGTTCTTGAGGGCGTGGGCGTGGGCCGCGATGCGGCGGACGACTACGGCTATGCCTCCACCGGCTCGGACTTCTTCTTCCAGCTGATGTTCTGCGCGACCACCGCCTCGATCGTCTCGGGCACGCTGGCCGAGCGCATCAAGCTTTGGCCGTTCCTGATCTTCACCATCGTCCTGACGGCGCTGATCTACCCGATCCAGGCCAGCTGGAAATGGGGCGGTGGCTTCCTCGACACGCAGTTCGGCTTCCTCGACTTCGCCGGCTCGACGGTCGTGCACTCGGTCGGTGGCTGGGCGGCGCTTGCGGGGGCCATCATCCTGGGCCCGCGCATCGGCAAGTACCGCGACGGCCGGGTCATGCCCTTCGTCGGCTCGAACCTGACGCTGGCGACGCTCGGCACCTTCATCCTGTGGCTGGGCTGGTTCGGCTTTAACGGCGGCTCGCAGCTGGCGATGGGCACCGTGGGCGATGTCGCCGACGTCAGCCGCATCTTCGCCAACACCAACGCCGCTGCGGCGGGTGGTGCCATCGCGGCGCTGATCGTGTCGCAGATCATGTACGGCAAGCCCGACCTGACCATGGTGCTGAACGGTGCCCTCGCCGGCCTCGTCTCGATCACGGCCGAGCCGCTGTTCCCGACGCTGGGCGGCGCCACGCTGATCGGCATGATCGGCGGCGTGATCGTGGTCTTCGCGGTGCCGATGCTGGACAAGCTGAAGATCGACGACGTCGTCGGCGCCATCCCGGTGCACCTCTTCTGCGGCATCTGGGGCACGCTGGCCGTCTGCCTGTCGAACCCCGACGCGACGCTGTGGGGTCAGTTCATCTCCATCGTGATCGTCGGCGTCTTCGTCTTCGTGGTCTCGCTGATCGTCTGGGTCGTGCTGCGCGCGCTGATGGGCATCCGGGTCTCGGAAGAGGACGAAGTCATGGGCCTCGACATGGCCGACCTCGGCATGGAGGCCTATCCCGAGTTCGCCAAGGGCTGACAGGCCCCATACTGAAGTTGCGAAGGGCGCCTCCGGGCGCCCTTTTGCTTTGGCGATAGGCGCGGCAGCGGGATGCCGGGGGGGGCTGCAGGACGTCCCACAGCCGCCGGGCCACGCAAAAAGGGCGCCCCCGAAGGGACGCCCTTGATCGTGCAAGCGTAGAAGAAGATCAGGTGGCGCTGCCGCCGATGTCTTTCTTCTTGGCTTCGCTCTCGGCCGTCTTGGCGGTCTCGTTCACCGCCTCGCGGGCCTTGCCTTCGACGTCGGAGGCGGCGTCCTTGAGGTCGGCCTCCATCGTCTTGGCCAGATCATGCGCCTGATGCTTGGCCTCTTCGGCTGTGGCGCTGGCGACGTCGCCCAGCTTGGCGCGCTCTTCTTCCCAGATGCGGTAGGCCTCATCCATCAGCTCGTCGCTATAGGCGCCGAAGTAGGCGTCCTCGCGCTGGCTGCGGGGCAGCACGCTGCCGGCCGCGGCGCCGATGGCCATGGCGATGGCGCCGACGACCAGAGGCTGGTCGTTGTAGAAGCCCGAGGCCGTCTCGCGGCTGCGGCGGGCGTAGTACTCGGCCTTCACCTGCGCCTCGTAGGCCGAGGTGCGGGCGGCGATCACGCGCTTGCGGGCCTCTTCGCTCAGGTCATGCGTGCCCTCGTGCAGGCGGTCACGCAGCTGGCGGGCGCTGACGCGGGCGCTGTCGGCACGGCTGCGGGCCGAGCGGCTGGCGCGGGCGTAGTAGCCTTCGGCACCGTCGCGGGCCTCGGCATAACCGGCCTTGGCGCTGTCCGAGGCGCGGCCAGCGCGGTCGCGGACATCGTCGGCGGCATGACCGGCGCGGTCGCGCAGGCTACCTGCGGCGTTGCTGACACGGGCGCGGGTACGGGCCCAGATCGAGGCCTCGCCATCGTCGCCGACGTAGCTGGTGCGCATACCGGCGTTCGGGCCGGGGCGGCCTGCGGGGATCGGGTCGCGCGGCTCGTTCAGCTTGTTGGTGCCGTACTTGCGGTCGAGGTAGGGATCGCCGATCGGGCCGCGGGCGCCGTAGCCGCCCTCGTAGCCGGCAAGACGCTCGTCGTCCGAGGCGCGGGCATTGCTGATCGCGAGCCAGGCCAGACCGCCAGCCGCAAGACCGAAGGCCAGCGGGTTGCGCTGCACGACGCGTGTGACGGCCAGACCGATCTCGGTGCTGTTCTCGGTCACGCTGTCGGTGACGTTGCGCATCACGCCGTCCAGCGAGAAACGCTCCTGCAGGTCGTCGATGGTGCTGCGAAGCTGCGACCGCTCCGTGGCGATCTCGCGTTCGATCTCTTCGGGGGAACGGGTATCGTAGGTCATTTCAGTGCTCCTTTGACGACTCTGGCGTCGTCCTTGATGCTGTTCACGCTGCGCTGCGGGGTCTGGAAGGCGGACTTCAGGCGCCCGATGCCGACGCTGACCAGAATGGCCACCACGATCAGCAGGACGACACCGACGATCAGTGAGGCCCAGCCGGTGCTCAGCGTGAACCAGACGGCGATCGCGGCGACGAGCGCAGCGGCGAGAACGTTGAGGGCCACGAGCGACAGGACCACGCCGATCACCAGCATGGCGATGCCGGCTGCGGCGCGGGTGGCGCTGCGCTTGGCCTCGGCCTTGGCGAGGTCGATCTCACCGCGGACGAGGTGGCTGACGTGCGTCATCACGTCGCCCAGCAGGGAGGTCGTGCTCTTGTGAGGCTCTGTCGTTGTCTCGGCCATGGGTCAGTCCTTGACGGAGCTGGTGCGGCCCGTGCCGCCGGTGCTGGCCTGATCGAAGCCACCGGGCGCCTTGGTGCCGGTCCCACCGGGGGTCGCCGTGCCGGGCGTCGTCGCGGCAGGGCGCGCGGCGGGGCTGGCGGGCGAGGTCGGTGCACCGGGGGCCGCGCTGTCGAAATGCCGCTCGCTCGGGGCGGGGCGGTCGACGTCGTCGTGACGGTCGTAATCGGCTCGGCGCGCCGAGGATTTCACGAAACGCGCGGCAGCAAAGCCGAGCAGCGCCGCACCGCCGAGGAAGCCGATCGGGTTGCGACGGGCGAAATCGTTCACCTCGTGGGCGATCTCGTCCAGCTCCATCTCCCGCAGCGCTTCGGCGCCGTCGGCGATGCCGTCGGCGGCGCGGGCGATCAGCTTCTCCTGCGGAGAGCCGGCATGCAGGTCGTCAGCGGCCTTGCGCAGCGCTTCGGCGACCTTCGAGGTCTCGGAAGCCACGTCGTTCTTCGTGTCGCGGCCGTAGTCCCAGGCCTTCTGGCGCGCCTCGGAGGCCATCTCGCCGACACGCTCGCGTGCGGCATCGGCCATTTCGGCGGCACCGTGACGAGCATCATCAGCGGCTTGCTTGGCGCGCTGCTCCATCTTCTCTGTCGTGTCGTTGGCCATCTGGGCCTCCATCGTTGATCCGCTGAGCCGCTTGGGGGGCCAAGCTCCGGTCCTGCCGGGCGTGCCCCGGGGCGGGGACGACGGGCGAGGGGGCGAAGGCGCCAAGGCTCTCTTGACGGGCAAACGGCGGAAACCGGTAAAAGTTTCGCGACGCGGCGCGTCAGAGCGGGATGAGCGATGGAGTGGGGCGGGTCAGAGGCCGGTTTCAACGATCGCCCGGGCCAGAAGGGGGACCGCCGCCTCGCCCAGACCGGCGATGTTGATGCGGCCGTCGCCGGTCATGTAGATGCCGTGCTCCTCGCGCAGGCGGGCGACCTGGGCGGGCTCGGCCGGCAGGCGCGAGAACATGCCGCGATGGCGCAGCAGGAAGTCGAAGCGGTCCGAATTCGTCAGCCGCCGCAGCTCTGCCGCCAGCGCCTCGCGCAGGGCGAGGATGCGCAGGCGCATCCGCCCCAGCTCCTCTTCCCAGTCGGCGCGCAGCGCGGGATCGTCCAGCACCGTCTGCACCAGCCGCGCCCCGTGATCGGGCGGGAAGGAATAGGTGACGCGGTTCAGCGCGGTCAGCACCTTTCCCGTCCGCTCCGCCTCGGCAGGATCGCGGGCCACAGCCAGCAGCGCGCCGACCCGGTCGCGATAGAGGCCGAAGCTCTTCGATCCGCTGGCGGCGATCAGCACCTCGTCCAGCGTCGAGGCGAGCATGCGCACGGCGGAGGCATCCGCCTCGATCCCGTCGCCGAAGCCCTGGTAGGCCAGGTCGACCAGCGGGATCAGTTGCCGGGCGCGCAGCATCGCCGCGATCTCGTCCCATTCGGAGGGCATAGGATCGGCGCCCGTCGGGTTGTGGCAGCAGCCGTGCAGCAGCACCACGTCGCCCGGCGCGGCCTGCTGCAAATCCTCCATCAGCCCGGCCATGTCGACGGCGCCGGTGGCGGCGTCGAAGTAGCGGTAGGTGGCATGGGTCAGCCCCTGGTGCGCGATCAGCGACAGGTGGTTCGGCCATGTCGGATCGGGCAGCCAGAGCGTGCAGTCCGGCGCGGCGCTGCGGATCAGCGCGAAGGCCTGATGCAGCGCGCCGGTTCCGCCGGGCGCCGCGGCCGCGGCGGTGCGGTCCAGCGGCACGCTGTCGCCCAGCACCAGCCGCGAGATGGCCTGAAGGAAGGCCGGATCGCCGGCAAGGCCGGTATAGGCCTTGGTCGTCTCGCTGTCCTGCAGGCGCGCGCCGGCGGCCCGGACGGCACCCATGATCGGCGTGGCGCCGCTTTCGTCGCGGTAGACCCCGACGCCGAGGTCCAGCTTCTGCGCGCGCGGATCGGCGCGGTATTCTGCCATCAGGGCGATGATCTTGTCGCTGGCGGGCTCTTGCAGGCGGTCGAACATTCAGGCCTCTCCCCGGCTTTGCGTGGACGCGGGGCCGGTTTCGACCGGCAGGTCCGTGAAGGTGCCCCATTCAGACCAGGAGCCGTCGTAAAGCGCGTGGTCGGTCTTGCCGATCCTCTCGAGCGCCAGCGACAGGATTGCCGCCGTCACGCCCGAGCCGCAGCTGGTGATTACCGGGCGGTCCAGATCGACCCCTGCCGCCTCGAAGGCGCGCCGCAGCTCGGGCGCGGGCTTCATCGTGCCGTCGGGCTGCAGCACTTCGCGGAAGAAGAGGTTGCGGGCGCGCGGGATATGGCCGGAGCGGACGCCGGGCCGCGGCTCCGTCACCTCGCCGCGGAACCGCTCGGGCGGGCGGGCATCGACGATGACGCTGTCGCCCAGCTTGGCGGCGCGGGCGACATCGGTGACCTCGGCCAGCAGGGCCGGCTCGCGGCGGGCGATCAGGTGGCGCGGTGTGACGGAGGTCTGGGCATCGGTCACGGGCCGCCCCTCGGCGGTCCATTTCGGCAGGCCACCGTCGAGGACGGCGACGGCGCGGTGCCCCATGTGGCGCATCATCCACCAGACCCGCGCGGCCGAGAACAGGCCCATCCCGTCGTAGACCACCACCTGCATCCCGTCGCCAATCCCCAGCGCGCGCATGCGGCTGACGTATTTCTCGACCGGGGGCATCATGTGCGGCAGGTCGGAGCGGTGGTCCGAGACGTCGTCGATGTCGAAGAAGCGGGCGCCCGGGATATGGCTGGCGGCAAACTCCGCCCGCGCGTCGCGGCCCATGTCCGGCAGATACCAGGAGGCGTCGAGAATCCTAAGGCCCGGATCCTCGATCCTGTCCATCAGCCAGTGAGTCGATACGAGGGTCTGCGGATCGTCCAGCGTCTCCGAGCTCGCCATGCGGGGCCTTCCGGTAAGGGGCTAGTCGCGCTTGGGTATCCTTGGAGCGGGCGGGCCGCAAGCTGACGCACGGGTCAGCCGTGCTCCTTGAGAAGGCGCTGCTTCTGGCGGTTCCAGTCGCGCTTGGCCTCGGTCGCGCGCTTGTCGGCGACCTTCTTGCCCTTGGCGGTGGCGATCTTGATCTTCACCATCCCGCGGTCGTTGAAATAGAGCACCAGCGGCACGAGGGTCATCCCCTCACGCTGGGTGGCGTTCCACATCCGCGACAGCTGCCGCTTGCTGACCAGCAGCTTGCGGCGGCGCCGTTCCTCGTGGCCCCAGGTGCGCGCGGGCTCGTAGGGGGCGATATAGCTGTTGGTCAGCCACAGCTCCCCGTTCTCGACCGAGGCATAGCTCTCGGCGATGCCGGCCTGCCCCTCGCGCAGGGACTTCACCTCGGAGCCGGCAAGAACGATGCCGGCCTCGACGTCCTCCTCGATGGCATAGTCGAAGCGCGCGCGCCGGTTCTCGGCCACGACCTTGTAGTTGTCTGAGGTGCTGTCTTTCGCCATCGGCCCGATCTAAGCGCGGGCGGGCCTTCTGTCCAGCACGGGCGCGACGCTATGCGGCCGGGCGGGGATGCAGGCGCAGCAGGAGGGGGGCGCTCGATTCGCCGCTCTGGGCGGGGCTCAGGACGGGCAACCGTCCACCGATTGCCGCTGCGGGAAACAATCCGCCGGGAAAATCGCCTTTGAGCGGTGTTCCTCCTATGCCGCGGTGCAGCGACACACGGTTGCCTCATTCCGTCCAATTTCGCGCCAAAGGTGGCCTTATTCGGCCTGCCGCTCGCGCAGTATGACACCGTCCTGTCGTCCGGTTTTCGTCCTGCACAGAGGGGCAATGTAGCGAAATCCGATTAATAACAGACTAATAGGGCCGCCTTGTATGGGGCAGAGGGGGCCCTGGGCGACCACGGCACAAATCCGAAAAATGTTGAAACGATGTCATACTGGTGTGCGTTGCTGGGCGGTGAAGCGGCAAGGCGGGGGCACATCGTGACCACAAGATGGCGCTTCGCGAGTTGACCGGGCCGCGAAGCCGGCGCTAGTCAGCGACATGGGGCAGATCAAGGCGGTCTCGGGAACCGGGACTGCCGACTTTTAAGAGGGCTCGGGCCGCAGTGCGCGGCGCGTGAAGTTAAGGAACGTTTAGATGACTGCTCGAACCGACCGCCCGCTGGCCAATGCGGCTGTCTCCGACCTTCTGGCCTATTGCCAGGGGGGCGGTGAGATCCGGCCGCGCACCGAAGGCGACGCCTCCGATGCCTACAGTTCCGTGGGCAAGCGTATTCTGGACATCATTCTTGTCCTGATTGTGGCGGTGCCGGTCTTCGCGATCATGCTGGTGCTGCTGCCGATCCTGTCGACCGATGGGCATTCGCCCTTCTTCATCCAGAAGCGGGTGGGTCGGGGCGGCCGCCTGTTCCGCATGTACAAGCTGCGCACCATGGTCCCCCATGCCGAGGAAGTGCTCGAGGCGCATCTGGCCTCCGATCCCGAGGCACGGGCCGAATGGGACCATCACCAGAAGCTGCGCAACGATCCGCGGATCACGCGGCTGGGCCGCCTGCTGCGCCGCAGCTCGGTCGACGAGCTGCCGCAGTTCCTGAACGTGCTCCTGGGCGACATGTCCATCGTCGGCCCGCGGCCGATGATGCCCTCGCAGCGCTCGCTCTACCCCGGCGAGGCCTATTACGACCTGCGCCCCGGTGTGACCGGCCTGTGGCAGGTCTCCGATCGCAACGACAGCAGCTTCGCCGAGCGGGCGCTCTTCGATACCGCCTATGCCGAGGGCCTGTCGCTGCGGACCGATCTGGCCATCATGAGCCGGACCGTCGGCGTCGTCACCCGCGCCACCGGCCACTGATCCCCCAGTCACCCTCGTTCCTTCGGTCCAGCGGCGCCCCTCGGGGCGCCGTTGGCCGTTCAAGGGGGCCGCTCAGTCCCGCTGCGCCTGCGCCATCGCCGCCTCGAAACTGATCTGCGGCTGCCAGCCGAGCGCGTGCAGCCGGCTGTTGTCGTAGCGCAGCGGCATCAGCCGCGCCCGCAGCTCCGCCGGACGCAGGAGCTCGCCCTGTCCCCGCCGCAGCGGGCGCAGCGCCCGCGCGGCGGCGGGCGGAATGCGCCATGGCATCGGCAGCCGCCTCGGCGGCAGGGCCAGCGCCGCGAGGAACCGCGCCCGCGTCGGCAGATCGTCGTCGACGACGTGGATCACCTCGACCGCCGCCGCCATCGGCCGGGTGGCGGCCAAGACCAGCGCCTGCGCGACATGGCCGACCCAGGCCAGCGGCAGCTCCCCGTCGTGGCGCGGCCCCAGCAGCAGCCCGCGCGCGCCGATGCCGAGGTGATCGTTCCAGAGGTGACCGGGGCCGTAGATCGCGCCCGCCCGCAGGATTCGCAGCGGCACGCCGCCACGCTCCGCGGCCTGCCGGGCCTCGGCCTCCTGCGCCAGCCTTGCGCGGGTATGCGCGCTGCGCCTTTCGGGCCGGCTTTCGAGCGGCGCGGATTCGTCGATCACCCGGCCCGGCGCGAGGCCGGAGGCGAGCACCACCAGCGAGCCCAGCAGCACCAGTCGCGCCCCCTTTGCCGCGCCCGCGTCCAGCGCCGCCCGCAGCGGGCCAAGGCCTGCCTCGGGCCCGGGCGGGGCGGCATGGATCAGCGCATCGCATCCGGGCAAGGGCAGGGGTGTGGTGCCGCGCGCGACGAGGGTGATGCCGGGATCTCCGGCCCAGCCTTCGGGGGCCTGCGCCCCGATGCAGGCGAGCACCGCATGCCCCGCGGCGCGCGCCTCGGCCACGGTGCGGCGCCCGACGAAACCGTCGGCGCCGATGACGGCGATCCTGCCGGGCCCGGGCTTGTCCATCGTGCTCGGTCCTCCTCCCTGCGGGAAGGATACAGCGCGAAACGCCCGCTGTCGCGGCTGCACAGCAGCCCTGCGCGGCCGCATCACGTCTTGAATAGCCGCTGCTGCACCTCTAGGTGCCCCGAGGCACGCAGGCAGGCACCCCGAGCGGGCCCGAGAGGCCCTCCCGGCGCCCCAAAGGCAAGGCACCATGGCCCCTCAGACTTCTCCGATCGTTCAGGTGCAAGGCCTGACGAAGACATACAGCGGTGGCTTCACCGCCCTCGACAACCTCGATTTCGACGCCCGCGAGGGCGAGATCCTCGCGCTGCTCGGCCCGAACGGGGCCGGCAAGACGACCCTGATCTCGACCATCTGCGGCATCACGCGGCCCACCTCGGGCAGCGTGACCGTCGGTGGCTACGACATCCGGCGCGACTTCCGCCGCGCCCGCAGCATGATCGGCCTCGTGCCGCAGGAGCTGGTGGTCGAGCCCTTCACCAAGGTGAAGGACACCGTCGCCTTCAGCCGCGGCATGTTCGGCAAGGCGCCCGATCCCGCGCATGTCGAGAAGGTGCTCAAGCAGCTTTCGCTCTGGGACAAGCGCGACAACCAGGTGCGCGAGCTGTCGGGCGGCATGAAGCGCCGGGTGCTGATCGCCAAGGCGCTGGCACACGAGCCGCGGGTGCTGTTCCTCGACGAGCCGACCGCCGGCGTCGACGTGGAACTGCGCAAGGGCATGTGGGACGTGGTGCGCGAACTGCGCGAGCAGGGCGTGACCGTGATCCTGACCACGCACTACATCGAAGAGGCCGAGGAGATGGCCGACCGCATCTCGGTCATTTCGGCGGGGCGCATCCTGTTGACCGAGGACAAGGCCGCCCTGATGCGCCGCATGGGCCACAAAGAACTGCGGATCGAGCTGAGCGAGCCGATCGCCGCGCTGCCGCCCGCGCTCGAGGGACGCGGGATCGAGCTGTCCGAGGACGGCCACAGCCTGATCTACAGCTACGACAGCAGCGCCGAGCGGACGGGCATCACGCGCCTCCTGTCGGCGCTCGCCGAGGCCGGGCTGGTGATGAGCGATCTGTCGACGCATCAATCCAGCCTCGAGGAAATCTTCGTCAGCCTGGTGCATGGGCCGGATGACGACAACGAGAGGGAGGCGGCGCAATGAACCTGCAAGCGGTCCTGACCATCTACAAGGCCGAGATGCGGCGCTTCTTCCGCACCTACCAGCAGTCGCTGATCGCGCCCGTGATCTCGACCTCGCTCTACTTCGTGGTCTTCGGCACCGCCATCGGCGGGCGCATCGACCAGGTCGAGGGGGTGCCCTATGGCGCCTTCATCGTGCCGGGGCTGATCATGCTGTCGGTGATGACACAGTCGATCCAGAACGGATCGGTGGGCATCTACTTCCCCAAGTTCCAGGGCACGATCTACGAGATCCTCTCGGCCCCCGTGACCTTCATCGAAGTGGTCGCGGGCTACGTGGGGGCGGCGGCGACAAAGGCGCTGGCGATCGGGACGATCATCCTGATCACGGCGACCTTCTTCGTCGATTTCCAGATCCTGCACCCGATCTCGATGGTCGCCTTCCTTCTGATGACCTGTGTCTGCTTCGCGCTGCTGGGCTTCATCATCGGGATCTGGGCGCAGAACTTCGACCAGCTCAGCATGATCCCGGTGCTGGTGATCACGCCGCTCGTCTTCCTTGGCGGCAGCTTCTACTCGGCCAACATGCTGCCTCCTTTCTGGGAGGGGGTGACCCGGCTGAACCCGGTGTTCTACCTGATCTCGGGCTTCCGCTGGTCCTTCTTCGGCTATGCAGATGTGCCGGTGGGCGTGAGCCTGATCGCCATCGCGATCTTCACCGCGGTCTGCCTGAGCGTGATCTGGTGGATCTTCCGTAGCGGCTGGCGCTTGCGGGACTGATCCCGCAAGGGTGGCGGGGCCTTGTATGCAGGCTGGCCCCGCCTAAATCGGACCCATGCGCCTGCCTGCCCTGCCGTTCTGGAACGCCCCGCCCACCGTCTCTGTCCTGCGTCTGCAGGGGGCCATCGGTATCGGTGCCCGGGGCCTGTCCGACGCCGGCACCCGCGACATGATCGAGCGGGCCTTTTTGAAGGGCAAGCCAAAGGCCGTCGCGCTGGAGATCAACTCTCCCGGCGGCTCGCCTGTGCAATCGGCGTTGATCGCCGCGCGCATCCGCCGCCTGTCGGAGGAGAAGGGCATTCCCGTCATCGCCTTTGTCGAGGATGTCGCAGCCTCGGGCGGATACTGGCTCGCCACCGCGGCGGACGAGATCTACGCCGACCGCGGCTCCATGCTGGGCAGCATCGGCGTGATTTCCGCCGGCTTCGGTGCGACCGAGCTTCTGGAGAAGGCCGGGATCGAGCGGCGAGTCCATACCGCCGGCAATTCGAAAAGCCTGCTCGACCCCTTCCGCCCCGAAAAGCCCGAGGATGTCGCGCGGCTCGAGCGCTGGCTCGAGCAGCTGCACGGCTACTTCATCGACCACGTCACATCGCGGCGCGGCGCCAAGCTGGCCGACAACCCGGATCTCTTCACCGGCGATGTCTGGATCGGCGAGCGCGCTGTCGAGCAGGGGCTGGCCGACGGCATCGGGCACCTCGTCCCGATGATGAAGCAACGCTTTGGCGACAAGGTGCGGCTGCGGCGCTATGGCCCCAAGCGCAGCCTGATGCAGCGCTTCGGCATGGCCATGGGCGCCGAGGCGCTGGGCGCCGTCGAGGATCGCGCCGCCTTCGCCCGCTTCGGGCTCTAGGCGATGCTGGTCAAGGTCATCCTGCTGTTCCTGGTGGCGATCATGGTGCTGGGCATGTTCGGCAAGCTGCGCCTGCTGAAGCCTTGGCGCGGCAAGCCGCTGGACAAGAGGGCCTCCACATCGAAACACTGCCCGGCCTGCGGAAGGCCGCGGATCGGCAGCGGGCCCTGCCCCTGCGGGAAGGACTGAATGGACTGGATACTGGTATTCTGCGGCCTCGTTCTGCTGCTGCTGGCGGGGGATGCGCTGGTGAAGGGCGCGGTGAACCTGGCGCTGCGGCTGGGCATCCCGGCGCTGATCGTCTCGCTGACCGTTGTGGCCTTCGGCACCTCGGCGCCGGAACTTCTGGTCTCGGTCGATGCGATCCTGAACGATACGCCCGGCATCGCGATGGGCAATGTCGTCGGATCGAACACCGCCAATATCCTGCTGGTGCTGGGCCTGCCGGCGCTGATCGCGACGCTGCCGCCCAGTGCCGATGACACGCGGGCCAGCTACCTGCAGATGATCGCGGCCACCGCCCTCTTCACCGTGCTGGCCTTCTTCGGCGTCTTCACCTGGTGGTCGGGGCTGATCCTGCTGGCCGCGCTGGCGGCGATGCTGACCCATGCCGCGCTGGGCGCGCGCCGGGCGCGCCGCGCCGCCGCCGCAGCGCCCGCCGAGGAGGATCTGGAGGGCGCCGATCCGGCCATGCCGGGCTGGCGCATCGCGCTCTACCTCGTGCTCGGCATCATCGGCCTGCCGCTGGGCGCGGACCTGCTGGTCAGCGGCGCCAGCGGCATCGCCCGCGCCTTCGGCATCGGCGAGACGGCGATTGGCCTGACGCTGGTCGCGATCGGCACCTCCCTGCCCGAACTGGCGACGACCGGCATCGCCGCGATCAAGCGGCAGGCGGATGTCGCCATGGGCAATGTCATCGGCTCGAACATGTTCAACCTGCTGGCGATCATCGGCATCGCCAGCCTCGTCGGGCCGATTCCGGTTGAGGCGGCGGTGCTGCACTTCGATATCTGGGTGATGATCGGCGCCTCGCTCTTGCTGGCACCCTTCGTCTTTCTGCGGCGCCAGATCGGCCATGTCTCGGGCGCGGCGCTGACCGCGCTCTACGTCCTTTACGGTGTCATCGTGCTGGCATGATGCGCGCGCGCCGCGGTGCACGTCCTGTCGGGGATAGCGCCCCTCTGCGCACCGGCGGCGGCCTGTATTGGACGGCGGCGGCACCCGACACGACCGTCAAGGTACCCCCGATCCGGCCGTAACAGCTTAGGGGCGAAGAAAGTTACGCACTGGGGCTGGCAACGGTAAACGAAATGTAAACGATACAAGGTACTTGCCGTACCAAAGAAAAATTACTCATGTTTAACAGCACCTTGCGGAGGCGCCTAAAATACGAGCAAATAGCTTTGGGCCAGTGAAGACAGGGGTGCCGGGGGGTTCCCGGAAGTTTTCCCACGGAGTTATCCACAGAAACCGTGGACAGACTTCCCCTTGATCCCGCCCCCCCGAGGGTGCAGCCGACAGGCGGAATCACGAGATGACAGCCATGCAGGACACGACCGAGAAACAGCCCACCGGATATGCGCTGATCCAGTCCTATCTGCGGACGCTGGACGGATCGCCCGGCGTTTACCGGATGCTCGATGCCGAAAGCCGCGTCCTCTACGTGGGCAAGGCGCGCAATCTCAAGGCGCGGGTCTCGAACTACAGCCGGCCCAGCCCGCAACATTCGGCGCGCATCGCCAGGATGATCCGCGAGACGGCCTCGATGATGTTCCTGACGACGCGGACAGAGACCGAGGCCCTGCTGCTCGAGCAGAACCTGATCAAGCAGCTCAAGCCGCGCTACAACGTGCTGCTGCGCGACGACAAATCCTTCCCCAATATCCTGGTGACGAAGGACCACGCCTTTCCGCAAATCAAGAAGCACCGCGGCGCCAAGAAGGAAACGGGCGACTACTACGGCCCCTTCGCCGGCGCCGGGGCGGTGAACCGGACGCTGAACCAGCTGCAGAAGGCCTTCCTGCTGCGCAACTGCACCGATTCGATGTTCGAAAGCCGGACACGGCCGTGCCTGCTGTACCAGATCAAGCGCTGCTCGGGCCCCTGCACGGGCATGATCTCGGAAGCGGATTACGCCTCCAGCGTCTCGGATGCCGAACGCTTCCTCAAGGGCCGTTCGACCGAGGTGCAGGGCGCGCTGGCCAAGCAGATGGAGGAGGCCGCCGAGGCGATGGAGTTCGAGCGCGCCGCCGCCCTGCGCGACCGCATCCGCGCCCTGACCAACGTGCAGTCGGCCCAAGGGATCAACCCGCAGGGCGTGGCCGAGGCCGACATCATCGCGCTGCACATGGAAGGCGGGCAGGCCTGCGTGCAGGTCTTCTTCATCCGGGCGCACCAGAACTGGGGCAACCACGACTACTACCCCCGCATTGCCGGCGACGAGGACCCGTCCGAGGTGATGGAGGCCTTCATCGGCCAGTTCTACTCAAGCCGCGAGCCTGCGCCGCTGCTGCTGCTGAGCCACGGCCTCGATAACCCCGAGCTGATGGAACAGGCGCTGAGCGACACGCTGGGCCGCAAGGTCGCCGTTTCCGTCCCGCAGCGCGGCGAGAAGGCAGAGCTGGTCGGCGGCGCGTTGCGCAATGCCAAGGAGAGCCTCGCCCGCAAGATGAGCGAGAGCGCGACCCAGGCCAAGCTGCTGCGCGGCCTCGCCGAGGCGCTGGATCTCGAGGAGCCGCCGCGCCGGGTCGAGGTCTACGACAACAGCCACATCATGGGCACCAATGCCGTCGGCGCGATGATCGTCGCCGGGCCCGAAGGCTTCGAAAAAAGCCAGTACCGCAAGTTCAACATCAAGGGCGAAGGCTATACCGCCGGCGACGACTTCGCGATGATGAAGGAGGTGCTGAACCGCCGCTTCGCCCGCCTGCTCAAGGAGGATCCGGACCGCGAGAGTCCCGCCTGGCCGGACCTGCTGATCATCGACGGCGGGGCAGGGCAGGTCAGCGCGGTGGCCGAGATCATGCGCGATCTGGGGGTCGAGGATATCGCCATGGTCGGCGTCGCCAAGGGCGAGGACCGCGATGCCGGCAAGGAAGAGTTCTACCGCACCGGCAAGCGGCCCTTCGCGCTGCCGCACAACGATCCCGTGCTCTACTTCGTGCAGCGGATGCGGGACGAGGCGCACCGCTTCGTCATCGGCACCCACCGCGCGAAGCGGGCCAAGTCGATGTCCGCCAATCCGCTGGACGAGATCCCGGGCGTCGGCGCCACCCGCAAGCGCGCCCTGCTGCAGCATTTCGGCAGCGCCAAGGCCGTCAGCCGCGCCGGCCTGTCGGACCTGAAGGCTGCGCCCGGTATTTCAGAAACCCTGGCCGAGGCGATCTACGGGCATTTCAACGAGCGCGGCTGAGACGCCGGGCCGAGCCGCCAAATCGAAGAGGCGCGCCGCTGCCGCGGCGCGCCTCTGTTCTTTTCCGCAAGGCGTCCCCCGCTGGGGGCCGCGTCAGAAATCCCAGTCTTCGTCCTCGGTCGCGACCGATTTGCCGATCACGTAGGAGGAGCCGGAGCCCGAGAAGAAATCGTGGTTCTCGTCCGCATTGGGCGAGAGGGCCGAGAGGATGGCCGGGTTCACATCGGTCACGCTGTCCGGGAACAGCGATTCGAAGCCGAGGTTCATCAGCGCCTTGTTGGCGTTGTAATGCAGGAATTTCTTCACGTCCTCGGTCATGCCGAGACCGTCGTAAAGCTCTGCGGTGTAATGCTCTTCGATCTCGTAGAGCTCGAACATCAGGCCGAAGGCATAGTCCTTGATCTCGGCCTGGCGCGCCGCGCTCTCGCGCTCGAGCGCGCGCTGGAACTTGTAGCCGATGTAGTAGCCGTGCACCGCCTCGTCGCGGATGATCAGGCGGATCAGGTCGGCGGTATTGGTCAGCTTGGCCCGGCTGGACCAGTGCATCGGCAGGTAGAAGCCCGAGTAGAAGAGGAAGCTCTCGAGGAAGGTCGAGGCGATCTTCTTCTTCAGCGGATCGGCGCCGGGCGCGTAATCGGCAAGGATCTTCGAGGCCTTGGCCTGAAGATGCGGGTTCTCCTCGGCCCAGCGGAAGGCGGCGTCGATCTCGGTGGTCGAGCAGAGCGTCGAGAAGATCGAAGAATAGCTCTTGGCGTGGACCGATTCCATGAAGGCAATATTGGTCAGCACCGCCTCTTCATGCGGGGTGACGGCATCGGCCAGCATCGCCGGCGCGCCGACAGAGCCCTGCACCGTGTCCAGCAGCGTCAGGCCGGCGAAGACGCGGATCGTCAGCTCGCGCTCCTGGTCGGTCAGCGTCGCCCAGGACTGCACATCGTTCGACAGCGGCACCTTCTCGGGCAGCCAGAAGTTCGCGGTCAGGCGGTTCCAGACCTCGAGGTCCTTGTCGTCCTGCACGCGGTTCCAGTTGATGCCGCGGGCGGCGGGGGTGTGGCGGGCGAAGTCCTTCATGGGCAGCGGTCCTTCGAATGACAGGGCGGCGGGCTGAAGCCCGCCCTACGGGTGGCGGGCCGGGGCTCGCCTGTGGCGGTCAGGGTAGGGCGGGGTTCAGCCCGCCCCTCCCGGTCACAGCGTGCAGGACACGCAGCCCTGCACCTCGGTCCCCTCGAGGGCCATCTGGCGCAGGCGGATGTAGTAGATCGTCTTGATGCCCTTCTTCCAGGCGTAGATCTGCGCGCGGTTGATGTCGCGCGTGGTCGCCGTGTCGCGGAAGAACAGCGTCAGCGACAGGCCCTGGTCCACGTGCTCGGTCGCGGCGGCATAGGTGTCGATGATCTTCTCGGCGCCGATCTCGTAGGCGTCCTTGTAGTACTCGAGGTTCTCGTTCGTCATGAAGGGCGCGGGGTAGTAGACGCGGCCGATCTTGCCCTCTTTCCGGATCTCGATCTTCGAGGCGATCGGGTGGATCGAGGAGGTGGCGTTGTTGATGTAGCTGATCGAGCCGGTCGGCGGCACCGCCTGCAGGTTGCGGTTATACAGGCCGTCCGCGATCACCCGCTCGCGCAGCGCGGCCCAGTCCTGCCGCGTCGGCAGCGTGATCCCGGCCTTGTCGAAGAGCGCGCGCACACCGTCCTGGGTCGGCAGCCAGTCCTGCTCGACGTATTTGTCGAAGAAGGAGCCGTCGGCGTATTTCGATTTCTCGAAGCCGGCGAAGCTGTGCCCGCGCTCGCGCGCGATCTTGTTCGAGGCGTCGAGCGCGTGGAACAGCACCGCGGCGAAGTAGACGGAGGTGAACTCCACCCCCTCGGGGCTGCCGTAATGCACCCGCTCTCGCGCGAGGTAGCCGTGCAGGTTCATCTGGCCCAGGCCGATGGCATGGCTTTCGTCGTTGCCGCGCCGGACGGAAGGCACAGAGTCGATCGCCGACATGTCCGAGACCGCCGTCAGCGCCCGCACCGCCGTCCCGACCGAGGCCGACAGATCGCCGCCGTCCATCGCCTTGGCGATGTTCATCGAGCCGAGGTTGCAGGAGATGTCGGTGCCGAGGTGCTTGTAGCCGAGGTCCTCGCTGAACTCGGAGGCCTCGTTCACCTGCAGGATCTCGGAGCAGAGGTTGGACATGGTGATCCGCCCCGCCACCGGGTTGGCGCGGTTCACCGTGTCCTCGAACATGATGTAGGGGTAGCCGCTTTCGAACTGGATCTCGGCGATGATCTCGAAGAAGCGGCGGGCCTTGATCTTCTTCTTCCGGATCTTCGGGTTGTCGACCATCTCGCTGTATTTCTCGGTGACCGAGATCTCGGAGAAGGGCTTGCCGTAGACCTTCTGCACGTCGTGCGGCGAGAAGAGGTACATGTCCTCGTTCTTCTTCGCGAGCTCGAAGGTGATGTCGGGGATCACCACGCCGAGGCTCAGCGTCTTGATGCGGATCTTCTCGTCCGCGTTCTCGCGCTTGGTGTCGAGGAAGCGCAGGATGTCGGGGTGGTGCGCGTTCAGGTAGACCGCGCCCGCGCCCTGACGGGCGCCGAGCTGGTTGGCGTAGGAGAAGCTGTCTTCGAGCAGCTTCATCACCGGGATCACGCCCGAGGACTGGTTCTCGATGCCCTTGATGGGCGCGCCATGCTCACGGATGTTGGTCAGCATCAGGGCCACGCCGCCGCCGCGCTTCGACAGCTGCAGCGCCGAGTTGATCGAGCGGCCGATGCTTTCCATGTTGTCTTCGATGCGCAGCAGGAAGCAGGAGATCAGCTCTCCGCGCTGCATCTTGCCGGCATTGAGGAAGGTCGGCGTCGCGGGCTGGAACCGGCCCGAGATGATCTCGTCCATCAGCCGCATGGCCAGATCCTCGTCGCCCTGCGCGAGGGCGAGAGAGACCATGCAGACGCGGTCCTCGTAGCGCTCGAGATAGCGCTTCCCGTCGTTCGTCTTCAGCGTGTAGCTGGTGTAGTACTTGAAGGCGCCGAGGAAGGTCGGAAAGCGGAACTTCTTGTCGAAGGCCGCGTCCCAGATCGCATTGATGAAGGCCGGCGAATAGGCCTCGAGCACCTTGGCGTCGTAGTAGCCTTCTTCGACGAGGTAGCCGAGCTTTTCCTTGAGCGAGTGAAAGAACACGGTGTTCTGGTTCACGTGCTGCAGGAAGTAGGCGCGCGCCGCGCGGCGGTCCGCCTCGAAGTTGATCTGCCCCTCGGCGTCGTAGAGGTTCAGCATCGCGTTCAGCGCGTGGTAATCCAGCGTCTCGCGTGCCGGTTTGACCTCGGTCATGCCACCGCGTTCGAGTGTGTCCGTGCCTGCCATAGCCGTTCCAATCCCTGCTGCACGCGGGTCACGTCGCCTGCCGTCCCGGCCAGTTCGAACCGGTAGAGGCAGGGAACCCCGCATTTTTGCGCAATCACGTCGCCCGCGCGGGCGAACATCTCTCCGAAATTCCTGTTCCCGCCGGCGATGACGCCGATGAGGTTCGCGCGGGTGCCCGGATCGTTCAGGAACCGGATCACCGGCTTGGGCACCGCGCCCCGACCTTCCCCGTCCGCGTAGGTCGGGGTGATCAGGACGAAGGGCGCGGTCATCGCGGGCGCATCGCCCGCCGTGATCCGCACCGCAGGCTCGCCCAGCCGCTCCACGAAGCGGGCCGTATTGCCGCTGGCGGTGGAGTAGAAGGCGAGCCGCATGGGATCAGGCCAGCGTGCCGATCATGTCCGGGCGAAAACCGGCCCAGTGCGATTCGCCGGCCACCACGACCGGCGCCTGCCGGTAGCCCAGCTCGGTCACATGGGCGAGGGCGGCCTCGTCCTCGGTCACGTCGACGACCTTGTAGTCCAGGCCCTTGGCATCCAGCGCGCGGGTGGTCGCGGTGCACTGCACGCAGGCCGGCTTGGAATAGACGGTGATGGTCATGGCTCTGTCCCCTTGCCTTGTTGGTCCGGTCGGTGGGCGAAGGCTCTCGCAGTCAACGATCTGCTGCACGAGTCGGTCCGGGACCCCCACGTTCCGGCCCACTGTGTGCCCCAACCGGGCGGGGCTCGGCCAGAGAGAAAAACACCACGTGTAGCAAATTCTTGGCTTGCGGAACGCTAGATATGGTGTTCCGCCGCCCCTCCGACAAGGGCGGGTCAGGGCGAAGGCGCTGCAAAGAAAGGGTTCTTCCGCCGCATCGCCGCGCCGGGGGCCGGGGGCACGCCAGCAGCTGCATCGGATCGGCAACAGGGGGGCCTTGTGGCTCTATGCCCGCAGGATAGGCAACCCGTGGCGCGAGGGCATGATCGTTGACCAGATGCCGCATGGCGCGGCTGCGGCGCCCCCCCCCCGCGGCGGGGCTCAGGCGATCATTCCGCCGTCGTCATCCTCGCCCGCTTCGAGGGCGAGGCGCTCGAAATCGGGGATCTGCACCAGCCGCGTGCTCGGCGTCTCGATCGCGCCGGCCTTGCGCAGGGCGGTGAACTGCCGGCTCGTCGTCTCGATCGTCAGGCCGAGGTGATCGGCGATGGCCTCGCGCGACAACGGCAGGGCCAGCGCGATGGCCCGCGTCGGCTCTGCCTGGTGCGAGAGCCGCGCCTGCCGCCGTGCCAAGCTGACGAGGAAGGCGGCGACGCGTTCGCGCGCCGTCATCCGGCCCAGCACCACGGCCCAGTCGCGGGCGGCGTCCAGCTCGTCCAGCGTCATCGTCAGAAGCCGCGTCGCCAGATGCGGCGTCTCGCGCAGCAGCCGCTCGAAGGTGGCGCATTCGAAGCGGCACAGGGTCACCTCGCTGACCGCCTCCACGTCATAGGCCGAGGTGCTGCGGCCCGGCCGGCCGATGTAATCCGAGGGCAGCAACAGCCCGACCGTCTGCCGGCGCCCGTCCTCGAGCGTGCGGGACATCGTCGCGCAGCCCGAGACGATGGAGGAGAAATAGGTCAGCGGCTCGCCCGCTTCGGCCAGCCGCCCGCCCGCGGGGACGGTGCGGTAGGTCTTGGCCCGGTCGAGCACAGCGATCTCGTCCGGCGCGCAGTCGGCGCAGACGGCATTGGCGCGGATCGGGCAGCTGTCGCAGCTCTGGATCGGATCGTGACGTGTCATGCCGCCGCTCTATGCCCGCGCTTGATCTCGATCAATGCGACGGCGTGCCGCGAAGCTATGCGTTCCCCTCATGACACATGATGCCCTTCGCGCCGCGCTCCTGACGGACCGGGTGCCCCGCTACACCAGCTATCCCCCGGCCAACCGTTTCTCGGACGCGGTGGGCCCGGAGCGCTACGCCCAGTGGCTCGGCGCCGTCCACGCGGGCGCCGGCATCTCGCTTTACGTGCATGTGCCCTTCTGCCGGCGCCTGTGCTGGTTCTGCGCCTGCCGGACGCAGGGCACGCAGACCGACGCCCCGGTTGACCGCTACCTTGATCACCTCAAGGCGGAGATCGCGCAGGTTCGCGCCGCCCTGCCGCGGCACCTGCGCATCGAGACACTGCACCTTGGCGGCGGCACGCCGACGCTGCTGTCCCCGGACCGGATCGACAGAATGTCCGCCATGCTGCGCGGCGCCTTCGCGCTGGACGAGGGGACGGAGGTCTTGGCCGAGGTCGATCCCACCGATTGCGACGAGGCGCGCATCGCGGCGCTGGGCCGTCTGGGGCTGCGCCGGGCCTCGATCGGGGTGCAGGATTTCGAGGGCAGGGTGCAGGCGGCGATCGGCCGGCAGCAGGGGCTGGAGCAGACGGCCCGCACGGTCGCGGCGCTGCGCGCCATCGGCGTGCGCAGCATCAACTTCGACCTGCTCTACGGCCTGCCCTACCAGACTCCGGCCTCGCTGGAGCGGACGCTGCGCGCGGTGATCGACCTCGCGCCCGAGAGGATCGCGCTTTACGGCTATGCCCATGTGCCCTGGATGGCGCGGCGGCAGAAGCTGATCCGCCAGAGCGCGCTGCCCGATCCCGAGGCGCGGCTGGCCTTGGCCGCGGGCGCGGCGCGCATCCTGACCGACGCGGGCTACGGGCCCGTCGGCATCGACCACTTCGCCCGGCCCGAGGATTCCATGGCCCGCGCGGCGCGGGAGGGCCGGCTGCGCCGCAACTTCCAGGGCTATACCACCGACGAGGCGCCGGTGCTGATCGGCCTCGGCCCCTCCTCGATCAGCCGCGTCCCGCAGGGCTACGCGCAGAACGCCACCGCGACCTCCGCCTGGCTTGAGGCGGTCGGGGCCGGGCGCCTGGCGACGGCGCGGGGCCACGCGATGACCGACCGGCAAAGGGCCATCGGCAGCGTGATCGAGCAGCTGATGTGCGACGGCGCCGTCGATCTTGGGCAGTCGGACCATGCCGAGGTCGCCGGAGAGGTGGCCGAGCGCGCCCTGGCCGCCATGGCGGAGCTGCCGGGGCTGGCCGATCTTCGCGGCAGCCGGCTCACGCTGGGGGACCTGCGCCACGCGCGGCTCTTGTGCTCGCGCATCGATCCGGGGTTCGAGGCGGTGTCCGAGCGCTTCAGCCAGGCCAGTTGACCCGGGCGGAGACTATTCCTGACAAAAACGCTATTGTGTCCGCGCGCAATCCTGTCCTATCAGGCCCCCAATCGACTACCTACCAGCGGGGCGGGACATGCGCGCGTTTACCATGGGTCTTGCGGCTGGCGGCATCGCCGCCCTCTGGGCGGCCGGCGCCGCGGCGCAATCGGCGGAGTACCCGCTGACCATCGAGAACTGCGGCCGGACCGTCACCATCGAGGCCGCGCCGCAAAACGCCATCGGGCTGGGCCAGAACAGCGCCGAGATCCTGCTGCTGCTGGGTCTTCAGGACCGCATGGCCGCGACCGCCTTCTGGCCGACGAACGTCCTGCCCGAGCTCGCGGAGGCCAATGCCGAGGTGCCGTTGCTGACGGTCGAGATGCCGACGCTCGAATCCATGCTCGCGACGCGTCCCGATTTCGTCGCTGCCTCGCTGCCCTTGCTGCTGGGGCCGGACAGCAACGTCGCCCGGCGGGACGATTTCGAGGATCTGGGCATCCCGACCTATGTCTCGCCCAGTGCCTGCTCGACCCGGCAGGACACCGGCGATATCTACGGCAGCCGCGATGCGCTCTGGACGATGGACCAGATGTACCAGGAGATCGAGGATCTGGCCCTGATCTTCGGCGTGCCCGAGCGCGGCGAAGCCCTGATCGCCGATTTCCGTGCCCGCGAGGCGGCCCTGAGGGACCAGTTCGCCAAGACCGAGGGCCTGAGCTTCCTGTTCTGGTTCTCCAGCCCCTCGCCGGCGGATGACGCCTATCTCGGCGGGGCGAACGGCCCTTCGGGCTATATCGCCGACCTCATGGGCGGGACCAACGCGATCCGCTCCGAGGCGGATTGGCCGACCGTCGGCTGGGAGGGGATCATGGCCGCCGATCCCACCGTCTTCGTCGTCGCCGAGCTCGACCGAGAGCGCTGGGACCTCGACCGGGCCGAGACCAAGATCGACTTCATGACCTCCGACCCCTCGGTCAGCCAGATGGAGGCCGTGCAAAGCGGCCGGATCGCGGTGATGAACGGCGCCGCGATGAACCCCAGCATCCGCACGATCTACGGCGCCGAGGAACTGGCCGCGCAGCTCGAGACGATCGAGCTGCCGCGCTGATGCTGCACCGCCTGGCGCCGGGAGAGCCTCTGGGGCTGCTCGCGCTGCTGGGCGGCGGGGTGCTGGCGCTTGGCTTCTGCGTCGCCGCCGCGGCGGGGATCGGCGATTTCAACATCCCGCTGCGGACGGTCTTCCTCGCGGTGACCAACAACCTCGACCTGACCGCGGCGCCGCTGGACCGGATCGAGGAAAGCGTGGTCTGGAACCTGCGCCTCAGCCGGGCGCTGGTCGCGGCGCTCTGCGGGGCCGGGCTGGCGATCTGCGGCGCGATCCTGCAATCGCTGCTGCGCAACCCGCTGGCAGAGCCCTTCGTGCTGGGCGTCTCGGCGGGCGCCTCGACGGGGGCGGTCGCGGTGATCGTGCTGGGCATCGGGGCCGGCGCCGTCTCGCTCTCCTTCGGGGCCTTTGCCGGGGCCTTCGCCGCCTTCGGCTTCGTCGCGCTGCTGTCGAACGGCACGGTGAGCGGGCCGAACCAGACGATCCTTGCCGGGGTCGCCGCCTCGCAGCTGTTCAACGCGCTGACCTCCTACATCGTGATGACCTCGGCCAATGCGCAGCAGGCGCGGGACGTGATGTTCTGGCTACTGGGCAGCTTCGGCGGGGTGCGCTGGCCCGAGTTCCAGCTGCTGCTGGCGGTGATCGCCCTCTCGCTGGTGGTCTGCATCTGGTACGCGCGCACCCTCGATGCCTTCGCCTTCGGCGACGAGGAGGCGGCCTCTATGGGCGTCTCCGTCGGGCGGGTGCGGATCGTCCTGTTCGGCGTGACGGCGCTGATGACCGCCACCATCGTCAGCATGGTGGGCGCCATCGGTTTCGTCGGCCTCGTGGTGCCGCATGTCGCGCGGTTCCTTGTCGGGCCGCTGCACCTGAGGCTGCTGCCGGCCTGCGTGGTGCTGGGCGCCGTCTTCATGGTCACCGCCGACATCGTCTCGCGCGTGATCCTGCCTCAGCAGACGCTGCCGATCGGCGTGGTCACGGCGCTGGTCGGCGTGCCCTTCTTCTCGGTCCTGCTCTACCGCGCGAGGAACCGGATGTGAGCGTGGTGGCGGAAAGCCTCTCCTGGCAGGCCGGCGGGCGCCAGATCCTGCAGGACGTGTCGTTGCGGGCCGAGCCGGGCGAGACCCTCGGCCTGATCGGGCCGAACGGTTCGGGCAAATCCTCGCTCCTGCGGCTGCTGGCCGGGCTGCGCAGGCCCGGGGCCGGACGGGTCGAGATCGACGGGCAGGACATCGCGCGGCTGTCGCGCCGGGACATGGCCCTGCGGGTCGCGCTGGTCCAGCAGCAGTCCACCACCGAGGCCAATGTCACCGCCCGCGACGTCGTGCGGCTGGGCCGCACGCCGCATCGCGGCGCGCTGGCCGGCTGGACCGCTGCCGACGAAGAGGCCGTGGCGCAGGCCCTCGCCGGGGTCGGCATGCAGCATGCCGCGACCCGCATCTGGCGCACCCTCTCGGGGGGCGAGCGCCAGCGCATCCAGATCGCCCGCGCCCTGGCGCAGAAGCCCTCGGTGCTGTTCCTCGACGAGCCGACGAACCACCTCGATATCGAGCATCAGATCGCCATCCTGCGGCTGGTGCGCGACCTGCGGCTGACCAGCGTGGTGGCGCTGCACGACCTCAATCATGCCGCGACCTTCTGCGACCGCATCGTCGTGCTGCAGAAGGGCCGGCACATTGCCGCCGGCACGCCGGACGAGGTTCTGACCGAGGACATGCTTGCCCGCGTCTTCTCTGTGGCGGGGCGCGTCCGCCCCTCGCCCTACCGGCCGGGGCCGGAGATCCACTTTCTCGTCGACGCGCCCGAGGCCTAGCCGGGCATCTCGACCGGCAGATCGGCGGCCTTCCAGCCGTTCAGCCCGCCCGCGATCACATCCGCCTCGTAGCCCATGCGCCGCAGCGTCGCCGCCGCAAGGGCGGCCCGTCCGCCGGCGGCGCAGAGGACATGGACCGTGCCCTTGCCCTGCTGCCCGGTCAGCCGCGGCTCCGCCGTGTCCAGCGTCGCATCGGCCCGCGTCTCGAGGATGCCGCGCGGCAGGTTCAGCGCGCCGGCGACTGCGCCGTTCTGCGCCAGCTCCGACGGCTCGCGCACGTCGAGGATCAACCCGCCGGCGCTGGCATCGGCCTGCGCCTCGGCCGGCTCGATCGTTCCGACCTGCGTGCGCGCCTCGGCCACGAGGTCCTTCAGCGTCATGCCCATGGGCTGTCCTTTCAGAAACGGTTCACCGGAAACTTGAGATAGGCCTCGCCGTCCTCCTCGACAGGGGGAAGGCGACCGCCGCGCAGGTTGATCTGCAACGCCGCGAGCATGTTGGTCGGCAGGGCCAGCCCGGCATCGCGGCTGTCGCGCCGGGCAATCCATGCCTCGCGCTGGGTGCCGTTGCGGACATGCGTGTTCTCGGCCCGGTGCCGCGCCACCGTCGCCTCCCATTCGGGGGTGCTGCGGGTCTTCGTGCCGTAGTCGTGGCCGATGAAAAGGCGCGTCTGCTCGGGCAGGGCGAGAATGGCCTGGATCGAATCCCACAGCGCCGCGCTGTCCCCGCCCGGAAAGTCGGCCCGCGCGGTGCCGGCGTCGGGCTGCATCAGCGTGTCGTGGATGAATCCGGCGTCGCCGCAGAGGTAGCTGATCGACCCCAGCGTGTGACCCGGCGAGAACATCACCCTCAGGCTGCAGTCGCCCAGCGGCAGCACGGCGTCATCCTCGAGCAGGCGGTCGTAGTCGCGGGCCGGGTCGAAGGCGCCGGGCAGGTTGTAGAAGCCGGCCCAGAGGGTAGCGATCTCGGCGGTGCGGGCGCCGATCGCCGTGGTGGCGCCCGTCCGCTCCTTCAGCAGGGCCGAGGCGGTGACGTGATCGGCATGGGGATGGGTGTCGAGGATCCAGGCCACCTCCAGCCCCTGCGCGCGCACCAGGTCCAGCACCTGCTCCATGCTGCGGGTCGAGAAGCGGCAGGCGCGCAGGTCGAAGTTCCAGACCACGTCGATCAGCGCCGCCTGCCGCGTCGCGGGATCGGCGCAGACATACTGGACCGAGCCGGTAGCAGGGTCGTGGATGCCCCAGACATCGGGGCTCCCCGATCCGGTGGAGGGGGAGTGCCGCATCAGGGGCTGCTCGGTCCGGCTGTCGGTCATCCTGTCGTGTCCTTCGGTCGTGAAGCAAGGGGGCGCTTGATCCTCGTGCCAAGCCAGAGGCCGAGGAGCATCGCCGGGAGAAAGGCCAGCGTGCCGGGATCCAGCAGCGGCAAGGCGGTCCAGGCGGGGCCGGGGCAGAAGCCGCCGATGCCCCAGCCGATGCCGAAAAGCAGCGATCCGGCGACCAGCGGGCGGTCGATGCGGGTGGAGGCCGGCAGGTCGTAGCGCGCCCCGAGCAGCGGGGCGGGGCGCCGCCAGGCCAGGCGGTATCCGGCAAAGGCGGTCACCGTGGCGCCGCCCATCACGAAGGCCAGGCTGGGGTCCCAATGCCCCGCGAGGTCGAGGAAGTTCAGCACCTTGGCCGGGTCCGACATGCCGGAGATGACGAGGCCCAGGCCGAAGATCAGCCCGCTCAAAAGGCCCGCCACCGCGCGCATCACGCGGCGCCCAACCCGTGGCGGAGGACGAAAACGGTCGCGAAAGCCGCGGCCATGAAAAGCGCGACTGCCGCCGCGGATCGGCGCGATAGCCGGGCCAGCCCGCAGACGCCGTGCCCAGAGGTGCAGCCCGATCCCAGCGCCGTGCCCAGCCCGACCAGAAGCCCCGCTGCCGCCATGCCCGGAAGCGAGGCGGGCACCGTCTGCGGCACGCCATTCCCGGCCAGCATCAGGACCACCGGCGCCGCGATCAGCCCGGCGAGAAAGGCAAGCCGCCAGCCCCAGTCCTGCGCCGCGCCGGGCATCGGCACCAGCCGGCCCATCATGCCGGAGGTAATCCCGGCGATCCCGGCGATGCGGCCCAGCAGCGCCATGACCATCACCGCGCTCAAGCCGATCAGGATGCCGCCGCCCAGAGAGGCAAGGGGGGTGAAACTCGTGACCTGATGCAGCTCCATCGGCGCCTCCCGCTGCGGCGCCTGTTGCGGCGGCGCCCTCGACGTCCTACGTATTAGGAGGTTCTAATGCAGTCAAGGCGCGCGCATGGCCCTCGAAGAGATCCCCGTCGAGATGCTCGCAAAGCGGGCCGACCGCGTGGCCAGCCGCCTGTCGCACCTAGCCAATGCCAGACGTCTGCTGATCATGTGCGAGCTGTCGAGGGGCGAGCGGACGGTCGGTGCGCTGCAGGCAGCGGTCGGCCTGGGGCAATCGGCGCTGAGCCAGCACCTGGCGCGGCTGCGCGCGGCGGGCATGGTGACGACCCGGCGCGAGGGCCGGGCGATCTACTACCGCATCGAGGATCCGGAGGTGCAGCGTATCCTGTCCGCCCTCTGCGCAGCTTTCGCGGACGACGCAGGGCGCCCGGCGACTGGCGCCGGCGCGGCATCATGACAGTGTCGGAAAAGAACTGGCTGGGGCGGTAGGATTCGAACCTACGATACACGGTACCAAAAACCGATGCCTTACCACTTGGCTACGCCCCAGCAGTGCGGCGCTGTCTATCCAGCTTGCCCGGGACGATCAAGAGCGGAACGCCGAAAATCGGCAGCGGGCGTGGCGTCACCTCAGGCGCTCATCTGTTCGCGCAGGATGGAGGCGGTGAGCGACAGCATCAGGTAGATGCCGGCGAAGATCGCGAGGGCGAGCGCCGTGTTCTGCGCGGCGCGCGGATAGGTCGGGCGGTCGGGCGGCAGCGGCTCCACCCCGACGCTGAGGTAGCGGACCTGGCGATTCGCCTCGGTGCGGGCGCTTTCCATCTGCTGCAGCGCCTGCTGCACCATCACGGTCTGGAAGGTGTAGTTCTCTTCGGCGAGCCGTAGCTCGGTGTTGCGCTGCGCCAGAGAGACGCCGGCCTCGGTCTCTTCGGTCATCTCGCGCCGCAGGTCGGCGATCAGCGCGGTGATTCCGTCGATCCGGCCCCGCAGGGCCCCGACCTGCGCCGCATTGGGCTCGGCGACGGAGAGGCGCGACTGCAGGCGCAGCTCCAGCTGCTGACGTTCGGTCTGCAGGGCGCCGATCTGCTGCGTGCGGGCGGCTGTCTCGCCCACGGGGTCGATCTGCTGGACCGCGCCCTGGATGCGCAGCCATTCGTCCAGCGCGTCGGCGCGCCGGGCCTCGGCCTCGCGGTAGCTGGCGCGGGCGCCGTCCATCTGGTCGGCGCGCAGGCGCTGGGTCAGCTGGTCGACCTGCTCCTCGGCATAGCCGATCAGCGCGCCCGAGAAGCGGGCCGAAACCTCGGGTTCGGCGGCGATGACCTCCATCCTGACGATGCCCTCGGTGGGATCGTAGGACAGCCGCACGGAGCTGCGGTAGCGCGCGAAGGTCTCTTCGTCGCTGGCCTGCGGCGGCAGGCGCTTCAGCGGGTCGATGAAGGGCTGGGCGAAATGGGCGCGGAACCCTTCCTCGCGGTCCAGCCGCAGCATCGCGGCGCGCGAGGAGAGGTAGGACTGCACCGTGATGCTGTCCTGCTGGGTGGCCATGGAGGTGCCCTGGAACAGCCCGCCCAGTCCGGCGGCGGCATTCGAGGCCTCGGCCTTCTGGATCACGAATTCCGAGGTCGTGGCATACATCGGCGTCGCCACGGCGAAGAAGTACCAGCCGGTCACCATGGTGGGCAGCAGCACCATGACCGCCAGCCGCGCGGCCAGCATCAGGCTGCGCCGCCGGCGACGCTGTGCGAGCTCCTGCTGGATGGTCGAGACATCGGCCGCTGTCACCGGGTTCGGCGCGGCCCCCGGAAGCACGCCTGCAGGCGCTGCCCGAGGCGCCTCGGGGGGCGCGCCGGGGCCGGGCGGCGGCCCGTCGACCGGCACCGGGTCCGGCGGCCCTTCGGGCAGGGGGGGCGCACCGGCTGGAGCGGCGGGCTGGGTCGCGGGCTGCGTCTGCCCGCGCCGCGCCCCGATCTCGACCCCCTGGGCGCGCAGCTGCCGCACCGCGTCGAGGTCCGAGGTCACGGCAAGGCCCCGCCGCTGCGCCTCGCGCCGCGCGCCGCGCAGCTGGCGGCCCGACAACCCCTCGCGCGCGGGGGGCTCGATCTCCTGCGGCGGGGTGGGCGGCGCGGGCTCCGGTAGGGCGGGCGGCGGCGCGGACCCGGAATCCGGCTCGGGCGGCGCCTCCACGCGGATGGCCGCGCCCGCGGCGGCGCGGTGCAGGGGGCCCCCCCGCTGCAGTCGGTATCGCATCAGGCTAGGCATCGTAGTCATAAAGCGCCTTGTCCTCTGCCAGGCTGTCGAAGAGGTGCAGCCGTCCGAAGCGCAGGACGGCAGCGCTGCGGGCATAGCGTTCCAGCACCTTCGCTTGGTGCGAGACGATCACCACGGTCGTGCTCTCCAGCCGCTCGCGCAGGATCTGCGACGCGCGGCGGTTGAAGCCGGCGTCGGTGGTCTGCGGCATCCCTTCGTCGATGAGGTAGATGTCGAAATCCAGCGCCAGCATCAGCGCGAAGCTGAAGCGCGCCCGCATGCCCTGGCTGTAGACGCCGACCGGCCTGTCGAAATACTCCGCAATGCCGCAGATCCAGCGGCAGAAGGCTTCGACGTAGTCGGGATCCATGCTGTAGAGGCGGGCGATGTAGCGGCAGTTCTCGCGCGCGGTATGGCGCGGCACGAGGCCGCCCATGAAGCCGAGCGGGAAGGAGACGCGGGCCCGGCGGTCGATCCGCCCCTCGTCCGGCTTCTCGAGGCCCGCCATCAGGTTGATCAGCGTCGTCTTGCCGGTGCCGTTGGGCGCGAGGATCCCGAGCGAGCGGCCGAGATCGACCCGGAAGGAGGCCCGGTCGAGGATGATCTTGCGCTGCGTTCCGGTCCAGAACGATTTGCTGACATTGCTGAATTCCAGCATCGGTGCCCCGCCGGCCGCCCCGAGGGGCGACCAGTCCGCCCCGCCTGAGGGGGCGACCTTAGACCAAAGTTGGTGAACCTTGGGTGAACGGCCCCGGGCGGATCGCGCCGGGGGCCATCCGGAGCGTCAGCCGTGCTGCTTCTCGACCCGCGCGAGCTTGCCCGCGATGAAGGCGAGGATGGCGCCGGCGAAGCTGAAGAGCGCACCCATCTTCGCCGCGTCCTGCACCGGGATATCGCCCAGCATCGCGCTGCTGTCGAAGGCGACCGAGGCAATGAACAGCGACACGGTAAAGCCGATGGAGGCAACGCAGCCGATCACGAGGAGATCGACGGTGCGCATGCCCTCCGGCAGGCCCAGCTTCATCGGCCCGGCGGCGAGCCAGCCGAAGAACAGGATGCCGACCGGCTTGCCCACCAGCAGGGCGCCCACGACCAGCCAGGTCGGCGAGCCGATGGAGTTGAACTCCACCCCAGCGTTCACGAGGCCGAAGAAGAACAGGATGACCTCGACCGGGTGGCTCAGCTTGTGCTCGATGTCGTTCAGCAGGTCGGTCAGCATGCTCTCGGCATGGCTGAAGATACCGAAGGCGCGGTCCGCATGGGGGACCGTCGGCACGATGGGCAGCAGGCCCAGCGCCGGGTGGATGCCCGCCTGCTGGAACCCGTACCAGGAGGCGCAGCCCGCCAGCAGGTAGGGCCAGAAGGACAGCTTTTCGCGCACCCAGGTGGAATTCGGGCGCTCGGGCTTGTGGCGGTCCAGGCGGCGGGGCAGCGCGTTGAACAGCGCGAAGACGCCCAGTGCCGCGCCGAAGGACAGCAGCAGCCAGAGCGGCTGCAGATCGCCCGAGGGGTAGAAGACGGCGAGGATGATCAGCCCCGCGGCATCGTCGGCGATGGCGAGCAGCAGCAGGAAGCGGATCGCCGGGTGCCCGACGCCGAAGACCATGCGGCCGACGAGGTAGGAGAAGGCGATGTCGGTGGCGGTCGGGATCGCCCAGCCGCGGCTGACGGCATCGAAGGTGGTGGAGCCGAAGATCGCCGCGACACCCAGATAGACGGCGATCGGGCCGATCATGCCGCCCAGCGTGCCGACCAGCGGCGTCGCCGCCTTCTTGCCGCGCAGGCTGCCGTCCTTGAGGATGATGGCCTCCCAGACCTCCTTCGCGGCGATGGCGAAGAAGAAGGCCATCAGCCCGTCGTTGATCAGGTAGTGCACCGTCAGCGTCCGGTAGGTCACGGCGCCGCTCTCGTCGTAATGCGCATGGCCGATCGGGAAGTGATCGATCAGCGGGAAGTCGACGAAGTGGTGATAGCTGGTGGCGTCGATATTCGCCCAGAGCAGGGCGATCAGCGTGCCGGCGATCAGCAGCAGCGAGTAGGTGGTGATGAAGTTCCAGACGCGATACATGGGCCGGCTGCTCCTGCTGATGGTCAGCACCGGATAAGCGATAGGCCGCCGCCTCGCAACCGCTCCGCCGGGCTTGCCGCCGGGGCGATGCGGGCCTACCTGCCTGCCTCGATGGACGCCCTCCTGCAAGACCTCGCCGCCTGCCGCATCTGCGCCGACCGCTTCGCCGCCACGGCGACGCGGCACAGCCCGCGCCCGGTGATCTGGTTCCGGCCCGGCGCGCGGCTGCTGATCGCCAGCCAAGCGCCGGGGCTGCGGGTGCACGAGGCCGGGACGCCCTTCTGGGATCGCTCCGGCACGCGGCTGCGGGATTGGCTGGGCATGGACGAGGCGACCTTCTACGATCGCAGCCGGGTGGCCATCGTGCCGATGGCCTTCTGCTTTCCGGGCTACGACGCGGCGGGCAGCGACCTGCCGCCGCCGCCCGTCTGCGCCCGCACATGGCGGGACGCGATCATGGAGGAGCTGACCGAGGTTCGGCTGACGCTGCTGATCGGCGGCGCGGCGCAGGCCTGGCACCTGGGCGGCAAGGCGCCGGTGACGCAGCGGGTGCGGAACTGGCGCGACAACCCGCCCGGCGTCTTCGCGCTGCCGCACCCGTCCTGGCGCAACACCGGCTGGCTGAAACGGAACCCCTGGTTCGAAGAAGAGGTGCTGCCCGAGCTGCGGCGGCGCGTGCGCGAGGTGATGGATGACGATTGAGACCGAGCTGTCGCGGCTGCATGCCGCCGCTGCCGCCGACCAGGGAGACGAGGCCGCGCGGCTGGCCTTCCTTGGCCGTCTGGCCGATGCCGACCTGTTCCTGCTGCTGGAAGCGGAGGCCGGCGGCGAGAGCATAGAGCCGGTGCTGGGCGAGGCCGATGGCCAGGCCTATGCGCTGGCCTTCGATACCGAAGAGGCGCTCTCGACCCATGTCGGGGCGGGCGCGGACCATGCCGCCATGCCGGGGCGGACGCTGGCGACGATGCTGGCCGAGGCGGGGATCGGCCTCGCGCTGAACGGGCGGGCCGAGCCCGAGGCGCTGATCGCGCCCGAGACGCTGGAATGGCTGGTGACCACGCTGGCGCAGGCGCCCGAGCGCGCCGAGGCGCGCCCGACCGAGCTGCGCGGCCCCGGCGAGATCCCCGAGGTGCTGCAGATCGCGCTCGAGCAGGCGCTGGGCACCACCGGCGCGCTGGCGCAGGGCGCGGTGCTGGCCCGCGCGGTCTACGAGGACGGCGGCGAGGGGCTCCTGCTGGCGATCCTCGATCCCGCGCCGGGGGCGGAGCAGCCGCTGGCGGCGGCCGTGGGCGAGGCCATGGCCTTCACCGGCCTGCCCGAGGGCGTGCTCGACGTGACCTTCCTCGCCTCGCGCAGCGATCTGGCGCAGCGGTTCATGCGGGTCGGCCTGCGCTTCTCCCGCGCCCGCAAGGCCGACGGCCCGGCCCCCGAGGCACCGGCAGAGCGCAAGCCGCCGCGCCTGATCTGACCGCGCCCGACCTGGCTGGGGGGCGCCCCCTCCCGTCGTCAGGGCCGCATCGCGGCCCCTCCTCCCGTCGGGCCGGGCGCCGCGCACGCGAAGGCGCGCGCGGCGCGGGACGGCGGAGACCGCTGAACAGGGGCCCGGCAGGGTGCCGGCTGCGGCGTCAGTAACCGCGGGCGCGGTCCACGAGGTGCAGCAGTGGCTCTCCGGCCTCGGCGCGGCGGATGTTCTCGGCGATGACGCGGGCGGCGGTGCCGGGCCGCGTGGCCGAGGCGATATGCGGCGTCACCGTGACCTTGGGATGCGCCCAGAAGGAATGGTCCGGCGGCAGCGGCTCCTGCCGGAAGACGTCGAGCGTGGCGTGGCCCAGGGCCCCGTCGAGCGCGCCGAGCAGCGCGGCATCGTCGATCAGCGCGCCACGGCCGGGGTTGATCAGCGCCGCGCCGGGAGCGAGGCGGGCGAGGCGGCCGGCGTCGATCAGCCCCTCGGTCTGCGGCGTCAGCGGCAGCAGCAGGACAGCGATCTCTGCGCCATCCAGCGCCTGTTCCAGCGCGTCCGGGCCTGACAGGCAGCGGATGCCCTTCAGCGCCTTGGGCCGCGCGCTCCACCCCGTGACCTCGAAGCCGAGCGCGGCCAGAGCCGCGGCGCAGGCGCCGCCCAGCGCGCCGAGGCCGAGCACGGTCACTTTCCGGTCGGAGGCCAGCTTCGGCGGCGCCGGATCCCAGCGCCGCGCGGCGTTCGTGATATGCGCATCCATCCCGAGGTGGTGGCGCAGCACGTGGCCTGCGACGTATTCGACCATGCCGCGCTCAAGCCCCGGATCGACCATGCGGGTCAGGGGCTGGGTCAACGTCGGGTTCGGAGCGATCTTCTCGACCCCCGCCCAGAGGCTGAGGACGGCGCGGGCGCGGGTATAGGGGGTGAAGTCGGTGATCGTGCCGGCATCGGCGAGGACGATGTAATCGACCGTCCCGGGCGCGGCCTCGGGCAGAAGATCGGCCTCGACCCCGGCCTCGGCCAGCGCGGGGGGCAGGGCCTCTGCGTAGGTGGCGCGATCATCGGGACCAGCCGCCAGAAGGATGCGGGGCCGCGTTACCTGGGCCATATCACCTGGGCCTATGCACATGCGCGCTCTGCATCACCCCGAAGGCGAGCAGCAGCACCACCATGGCCGAGCCGCCGTAGCTGACCAGCGGCAGCGGCACGCCGACGACCGGCGCCAGCCCCATGACCATCGACATGTTCACCGCGAAGAACAGGAAGAAGGTCGTGGCGATCCCCAGCGTGACGAGCGAGGCGAAGCGGTCGCGGTTCTGCAGCGCTGAGGCGACGCAGAAGAAGATCACTAGCGCGTAGAGCGTCAGCAGGGTGATCGCGCCGACGAAGCCGAACTCCTCGGCCAGGGTCGTGAAGATGAAGTCGGTGTGCTTCTCGGGGAGGAAGTTCAGCCGGCTCTGCGTGCCCTGCATGAAGCCGCGCCCGGTCAGCCCGCCGGAGCCGAGGGCGATCTTGGCCTGTGTGATGTGGTAGCCGGTGTTCATCGGATCGCTGGCCGGGTCGAGGAAGGTGTCGATCCGGCGGTACTGGTAGTCCTTCAGCAGCTGCCAGGGCGTGCCGCGGCTGGCGAAGACGGCATAGACCGTTCCGACGCCCGCCGCGATGGCAGTGGCGAAGTAGGCCCAGTGGACCCCGGCGAAGAACATGATCGCGGTGCCGCCGATCACCAGCAGCAGCGCGGTGCCGAGGTCGGGCTGGGCCAGCGTCAGAAGCGTCGGCGCGGCGATGAAGGCCAGCGGCAGCGCCACCCAGACCGGATGCGAGACGCGGCGCAGCGGCAGCCAGTCGTAATAGGCGGCCAGAAACATCACGAGGCCGATCTTCATCAGCTCGGAGGGTTGCAGCCGCATGAACCCCAGGTCGATCCAGCGCTGGGCCCCCATCCCGACGGAGCCGAAAAGCTCTACCGCGACGAGCAGCAGAAGCGAGACGATGTAGCCGAGCGCCGCCATGTTGCGCCAGAACCAGATCGGCACCATCGCGATCACCACCATCGCCACCATGCCGACGGCGAAGCGTTCGATCTGCGCGTCCATCCAGGGCTCGGCCGAGCCGCCGGCGACGGAATAGAGCATCAGGAAGCCGAAGCAGGCGATCGCCGTCAGCAGCAGGATCACCGCCCAGTTCAGGTAGAGGATCTTCTTCAGGCCCTGCGGCACCCGCCGGACGTTCTGCTCGAGATAGCTGACGGCCATGGCGCCTCAGGCCCTGTCGCTGCGCTGCGCGGCGGCGCGGGCGGTCTGCCCGGCGATGCGGCTCTGCAGCTCGGCAATGCGGCCGCGCTGGTTCGAGGGATAGGCCTCGAGCGGGGGCGGCCCGTCGTAGAGCGCCTGCAGCGTCACGTCGCGGGCGATCGGCGCGGCGACGGAGCTGCCGCCGCCGCCATGCTCGACCACGCAGGCCACGGCGAAGCGCGGCTTGTCGTAGGGCGCGAAGTTCACCCAGAGCGCGTGATCGCGCCGCTCCCAGGGCAGGTCCTCGTTCGAGGTGACGCCGCGGGCGCGCTCCTCGGGGGTGATGCGGCGGACCTGGCTGGTTCCGGACTTGCCCGCGAGGATCGCCTCGTCCAGCAGCGTGCGGCTGCCGTAGCCGGTGCCATGCGGGTTGTTGCTGACGTCGTGCATGCCGGCGCGGACGCGGCGCAGGAAGTTCTCGTTCAGGCCGAGGCTCTCGCCGGCGCCCGAGGGCTCGGGGATGCCGTTCACGGATTGCACCAGACGCGGCCGGATGTCGCGCCCGGTGGCGACGCGGGCGCACATCACGGCCAGCTGCAGCGGCGTGGCCAGAACGTAGCCCTGGCCGATGCTGGCGTTGACGGTATCGCCGATGCGCCAGTCCTCGTCGTAGCGCTCGCGCTTCCAGGCGCGGTCGGGGGCGATGCCGACGCTTTCGGCGGACATCGGGACATCGTGGCGGATGCCGACGCCCAGCTTGCGCGCCATCGCGGCGATCCGGTCGATGCCGACGCGCTGGCCGATCTCGTAATAGTAGCAGTCGCAGCTTTCCTGCAGGCTGCGGTGCATGTCGACGTTGCCGTGGCCCCAGCTTTTCCAGCAGTGGAAGCGGGTGCCGCCGACCTCGGTGTAGCCGGGGCAATAGACCGTCTCGTCGGGCGAGACGACGCCGGCCTCGAGCGCGGCCAGCGCCACCACCATCTTGAAGGTCGAGCCAGGCGGATAGGCGCCCTGCACCGTCTTGGCCGAAAGCGGGCGGTAGATATTCTCGTTCAGCCCGGTCCAGTCGGCGACGGAGATGCCACGCACGAAGAGGTTGGGATCGAAGGTCGGCGCGCTGGCGACGGCGCGCAGATCGCCGCTTTCGAGGTCGATGACGACCACCGCGGCGCTTTCCCCTTCGAGGCGGGCCTCGGTGTAGCGCTGCAGGCGCGTGTCGATGGTCAGCTGCAGGTCGGCGCCGGGCACGCCCTCTTCGCGGCCCAGCTCGCGCATGACGCGGCCCGCGGCATTGACCTCGAGCTGCTTGGTCCCGGCCTCGCCGCGCAGCATCTCCTCGAACTTGGCCTCGACGCCGGTCTTGCCGATCTGGAAGCGCGGGATTTCGAGCAGCGGGTCGGGATCGGGGATGTTGCGCAGGTCGTAGTCGCTGACCGGGCCGACGTAGCCGACGACATGCGCCGAATCGGCGCCCTGCGGGTAAAGCCGCGACAGCCCGACCTCGGCCGAGATTCCGGGCAGGGCAGGGGCGTTGACGGTGACGCGGGCGACGTCGTCCCAGGCCACGCGCTCGACGATGGTGACGGGCACGAAGGCGGCGCCGCGCATCTTCTGCCGCTCGCATTCCTCGCGGGTGCGGGCGATATCCTCTTCGGGGATCTCCACCAGATCGGTCAGGCGGCGCAGCGTGTCGTCGATGTCGCCGGCTTCCTCGGGGACGATGTTGATGCGGTAGACCTGCTCGTTCACCGCCAGCGGCACGCCCGCGCGGTCGTAGATCAGCCCGCGCGAGGGGGCGATCAGCCGCAGGTTGACGCGGTTCTCCTCGGCGAGGTTGCGGTAGAGGTCGGCATGTTCGACCTGCATCGACCGCATGCGCCAGCCCAGCACGCCGACCATCCCGAACTGCGCCGCACCCATGATCAGCGCCCGCCGCGAGATGCGGGAGCTGACCTGCGGTTGGTCCTTGATGGGACGCTTCATGTGCGCACTCCTGCCGCTTCGCCCCAGGGGCGCCGGGTGATGCCGAAGACGAGGTGGGCGATGCCGGCGACCAGCGGATAGGCGAGGATGGTCGCTGCCGCTTGTATCAGGTCCAGCCCGAGGGGCGCTACCGGAAGAACGGCCAGTCCGGCGATTACCCGCGCAGCCAGTGTCACCGCCAGCACGCAGGCCGAGACGGCGGCCCATTCCGCCAGCAGCGGCGCGTTGCGCAGCACGGCGCTGCGGCGGCGCAGCACCTCGGTCGCCATGACGACGAGGCCCGCCTCGAGACCCGGCGGCCGGTCGAAGAGCAGGTCGCACAGCAGGAAGACCCCGGCGATCATCAGGACCGGCACCAGCCGCGGCTGGCGGACGGTCCAGGCCAGCGTGACGGCCAGCAGCAGGTCGGGGCCGGTCCAGGCCCGCGGCACGGTCTCCAGCGGCAGCAGGCGCAGGAAGACCAGTGTCAGGGCAAGTGCCAGCCAGATCGCCCGGCCCAGCCAGAGGCGGGGGGCGGGCACCTCAGCCACCCTCGGCCCCTGCCTGGGCCGATCCCTCGGGGCGGGAGGGCGGCGCCGCCGGCAGGAAGGGCCCGAAGAGCTCGGGCTCCGGCTCCGGCGGGACCACAAGGTCGCCGGGATCGGCGATGCCCTCGGTCTCGTGGCTGCGCAGCACGCGCAGGAACTCTAGCCGCTCGTAATCGGCGGCGAGGCGCAGCCGCATCCGCCGGTCCGAGCCGAGCGTGACCTGCCCGACCAGAAGGTCTGGCGGGAACAGCGCCCCGTCGCCCGAGGTGACGACGCGGTCGCCGGGCCGCACCTCGTCGGGGTTCTCGAGAAAGTCGATGAGCGGGTAGATCGTGTTATCGCCCGCCAGGATCGCCCGCTGCCCCGAGGGCTGGATCGTCACCGGCACCCGGCTGGAGCTGTCGGTGAGCATCAGCACCCGCGCAGTCGTCCGCCCGACGCCCGAGATCCGCCCCACGAGGCCGATGCCGTCCATCGCCGCCCAGCCGTTGACGATGCCGTCGCGCCGGCCCACGTTCAGCAGCACCGACTGCCGGAAGGGCGATCCGCTATCGGCCATGACCACGCCGGTGACATAGGTCAGCTGCGGATCGAGGCGGACGTTGTTCAGATCCAGCAGCTTGGCGTTCTCCTGCTCAAGCTGCAGCGCCGCCTCGCGCCAGGCGCGCATCTGCTGCAGCTCGCGGCGCAGCTGCTGGTTCTGCTCGTGCAGGGCGCTGTAGCTTTGAAAATCGGCGATCATGTTCGCCGCGCCGGTGACCGGCGCCGAGAGGAACTCCAGCCGTGGCACCACCTGATCGACGACGCTGGCGCGCAGCCGCTCCACCCGCGGCGAATCGATCCGCCACAGCAGGAACAGGCCGAAGAGCACGATCAGGAGCACCCCGACCAGAAGCCTCCGGACCGGGCGGACATAGTCTTCGCTGCTGCTGCCGCTTCGTGCCAGGGGCCGGGTCCCTCTGATGAAAGATCAGCTTTCGTAGTCGATGACGTGCTGCAGCTGCTTTTCGTATTCGAGCGCCTTGCCGGTGCCGAGCGCGACGCAGCTGAGCGATTCGTCCGCCACCGAGACGGCGAGGCCGGTCTGCTCGCGCAGCGCCAGATCGAGCTGGCCCAGAAGCGCGCCGCCGCCCGTCAGCATCACGCCGCGGTCGACGATGTCGGCGGCGAGATCCGGCGGCGTCGCCTCGAGCGCGGTCATCACCGCCTCGCAGATCGCCTGCACCGGCTCTGCCAGCGCCTCGGCGACCTGGGCCTGGCTGATCTCGGTTTCCTTCGGCACGCCGTTCAGAAGGTCGCGGCCGCGGATGTTGATCGACATGCCGCGCCCGTCGTCGGGCATGCGGGCGGTGCCGATGGTCGTCTTGATCCGCTCGGCCGTGGCCTCGCCGACCAGCAGGTTGTGCTGGCGCCGCAGGTAGCTGACGATCGCCTCGTCCATGCGGTCGCCGCCGACGCGGACGGAGCGGGCGTAGACGATATCCCCGAGGCTCAGCACCGCGACCTCGGTCGTGCCGCCGCCGATGTCCACCACCATGGAGCCGGTGGGATCGGTGATCGGCATGCCGGCCCCGATGGCGGCGGCGATGGGTTCGGCGATCAGCCCGGCGCGGCGGGCGCCGGCAGACAGGACCGACTGCCGGATCGCGCGCTTCTCCACCGGGGTCGCGCCATGCGGGACGCAGACGATGATCTTCGGCTTGGAGAAGGTCGTCCGCTTGTGAACCTTGCGGATGAAGTACTTGATCATCTCTTCGGCGACGTCGAAATCGGCGATCACGCCTTCGCGCATCGGGCGGATCGCCTCGATGCTGCCGGGGGTGCGGCCCAGCATCAGCTTGGCATCCTCGCCCACGGCGAGCACCTTCTTCTGGCCGTCCTTGACGTGGTAGGCCACGACCGAGGGCTCGCTCAGGACGATGCCGCGTCCCTTGACGTAGACCAGGGTGTTCGCGGTGCCGAGGTCGATCGCCATGTCCGACGAAAACAGGCTGCCAAGTCCGAACATCTACTAGTCCCGTTCATCCAAGTGCTATTGGCCGCGTCTCCCCCTCTATGGGGGCGCGACATCGCGCGTTATAGGCAGCGCACCACCTGCGCGAAAGGGCGAAAGCGGGACCCTGTCGGCATGTTCTCGCCAGAGGGACGAAGCCCGCGCCGCCGCGTCACCGTTTCACGGGACTGGCAGGGCAGGCCCCGGCTGCCCAGATCGGGGCATCCAGCGGGCACCGCCCGTGCCAGAGCGAAGGATCATCCGATGCCGCAATCCCCAGAGACAAACCGCCGCTTCGTCCTCAACCAGCGTCCGAAGGGCGAGCCCGACGAGAACACCCTGCGCCTCGAGACCGAAAAGGCGCCCGAAACAGGCAAGGGCGAGATGCTGCTGCGCACCGTCTACCTCTCGCTCGATCCCTACATGCGGGGGCGGATGAGCGATGCGAAATCCTATGCCGCCCCTGTCGAGATCGGGCAGGTCATGGTCGGCGGCACCGTCAGCCGCGTCGTCACCTCGGACGTCGAGGGCTTCGCCCCCGGCGACTGGGTGCTCGGCTTTACCGGTTGGCAGGATTACGCGGTCTCCGACGGGACCATGATGCGCAACCTCGGCGCCGCGCCGACCAAGCCCAGCTGGGCGCTGGGCGTGCTGGGCATGCCCGGCTTCACCGCCTGGTCGGGGCTGGGCGAGATCGGCAACCCGCAGCCGGGCGAGACGGTCGTGGTGGCCGGCGCGACCGGCCCCGTGGGCGGCACCGTCGGCCAGATCGCGAAGATTCGCGGCGCCCGCGCCGTCGGCATCGCCGGCGGGCCGGAGAAGTGCCGCCACGCGGTCGAGGTGCTCGGCTTCGACGCCTGCGTGGATTACAAGGCGGGCGACTTCGAGGCGCAGCTCGAGAAGGCGACGCCGGATGGCATCGACGTCTACTTCGAGAATGTCGGCGGCAAGGTCCTCGACGCCGTGGCGCCGCGGCTGAACACCGCCGCGCGGGTGCCGGTCTGCGGGCTGATCTCGCAGTACAACGCGACCGCGCTGCCCGATGGGCCGGACCGCATGGGTTGGCTGATGGGGCTGATCCTGCGCCAGCGCCTGACCATGCGCGGTTTCATCGTCTTCGACGACTTCGGCCACCTCTACGGCGATTTCGCGCGCGAGATGACGGGCTGGGTCGAAGAGGGCCGCATCGCCTACCGCGAGGAGGTGATCGAGGGGCTCGAGCAGGCGCCCGAAGCCTTCGTCGGCCTGCTGAAGGGTGAAGCCTTTGGTAAGCGCGTGATCCAGGTCGGCCCCGAGGAGTAATCGATGTCCGGGGGCGGGGCGTCCGGCGCCCCGCCCCGTCAAGACCCTGTTAAGGACCCCGGTCCAATCCTCTGCGGGCTGACGCAGCCAACCTCTATACCCGCCGCCATGTGAGGCGCGGATAGAGGATGGCACGATGCCCAAACCCCTGAAGGACATAGACTCGACGAAAGAGGGTCGCGGCGGCAAGGGGGCCGACAAGAAGACCAAGACCGATGCAGCCGCGACGGCGGAGCCGGATGAGGCGCAGGTGTCGCTCGAGACAGCGGAAACGGGCGGCTCTATCAACCGCCTAACGATTGAGGGGCAGGACTACGTCCTGACTTTCAACGACGAGTTCAACGGCAGCACCGTATCCTTCTGGGCTGGGCACGGGCGGGGCGGGATCTGGTCGACCTCCTTCTCTCCGCACCTCGACGACCTGCGCTATATCGAGGCGAACGGAGAGCTTCAGTATTATGTCGACCCCGACATGGATGCCTTTCCCGATGCCTTCTCGCTCGGCGGCGGCAGCCTGACCCTGACGGCGAGCGCGCTGGACGCCGAGCAGCAGCAGCTGGCGGAAGGCCAGCCCTACAGCTCGGGCATGATCGCGACCGAGATGAGCTTTGCCACAACCTCGGGCTATTTCGAGATGGGGGCAGACGTACCGGCGCAGACCGGCCTGTGGAGCGCCTTCTGGCTGCTGCCGGAGGACGGCGACTGGTCCGCCGAGATCGACGTCTTCGAGGTGCTGGGCGAAAGCGCCGATACCCTGCACACCAACCTCTGGGCCGAGGGCAGCCCGGATGCGCAATACGTCACCCAAACCGGCGCCGGGGAGGGGTTCCACACCTACGGGCTGTATTGGGACGAGACGGTGATCCGCTGGTACTACGACGGCGCGTTGATCCGCGAGAGCGAGAATACCGTGGACGAGGCGATGTACCTCGTCTGCAATCTCGCCGTCGGCGGCTGGGCCGCAGACCCGGATGCGACCACCGACCTGACCGACGGGCTGAGCATCGATTACGTCCGCGTCTACGAACTGGAGTCCTCGACCTCGCGGAACGAGGCCATCGAGGGCGGGCAGTTCAAGTCGACGAAGGAAAAGGGCGGCTCCGACGAGGCAGAGGTGACCTACGGCTCGCGCTGGGGCGACATCATCGACGCACAGGCCGGCGACGATACCGTCTACGGCAAGGACGGCGACGACGTGATCTCGGGCGGCGCCGGGGCCGACAAGCTGTTCGGCCAGACTGGGTCCGACAGCCTTTCGGGCGGTGCGGGCACCGATCATCTGGTCGGCGGCGCCGGCGCGGATCGGCTGGCGGGCGGGGCGGGCACCGACCACCTCTGGGGCGGGTCCTATGGCGCGGATGGCGCGGCGGATGTCTTCGTCTTCGGCGCAGGCTCGGGCAAGGACTACGTCCACGACTACGAGGCCGGTCTGGACCGGCTCGACTTCGGCAACCTCTCCGGCCAGGTCGACCTCATCATGGCAAATAGCAGCGACCAGGGCTGGGCGGTGAAGATCGACCTCGCCGCCGCCGGGGGCGAGGCGGGCGATGTCATCTACCTCAAGGACGTCGCACTCGAGGATCTGACGGCTGCGGATTTCGGCGCGGGACTCTTCGTCTGACGCAGAAGGGGCCGCGACAGGCGCGGCCCCTTCTCTCACGGCGGGACGGGTTGGGCGATCAGCCGGCGTCCTTGTAGCTGACGCCTTTGGTATCCTCGCCCGGCTTGGTCTTCTCGCGCCGCATCAGCAGCCGGTTGAGCGCGTTCACATAGGCGCGGGTGCTGGCCAGAACGGTGTCGGTATCGGCGGCCTGGCCGGTGGCGATGCGCCCGTCCTCTTCCAGCCGCACGGTCACCGTGGCCTGCGCGTCGGTGCCCTCGGTGATCGCGCTGACCTGGTAGAGGGCCAGCCGCGCACCATGCGGCATCGCCTGCTTCACCGCGTTGAAGGCGGCATCGACCGGCCCGTCGCCGGTGGTGGTCACATCGTGCTCGGTGCCGTCGAAAACCAGCTTCGCCGAGGCCTCGGCCGGGCCGCCGGTGCCGCAGGTCACGCGCAGATCGGTCAGCCGCAGCCGGTCCTCGACATCCTCGCCCTGCTGCACCAGCGCCAGCAGATCCTCGTCGTAGACCTCCTTCTTGCGGTCGGCGAGCGCCTTGAACCGCACGAAGAGATCGGCCAGCTGGTTGTCGGCCAGTTCGAACCCCAGCTCCTTGAGCTTGGCGCGCAGGGCGGCGCGGCCCGAATGTTTGCCCATGACCAGCGAGGTCGCGGTCAGGCCGACATCCTCGGGGCGCATGATCTCGAAGGTCTCGGCGTTCTTCAGCATGCCGTCCTGGTGGATGCCGCTTTCATGCGCGAAGGCGTTCTTGCCGACGATCGCCTTGTTGAACTGCACCGGAAAGCCCGAGACGGTCGCCACGCGGCGCGAGATTCCCATGATCTTGCGGCTGTCGACGCCGGTGGTCCAGGGCATGATGTCCGAGCGCACCTTGAGCGCCATGACGATCTCTTCCAGCGCGGTATTGCCCGCGCGTTCGCCCAGCCCGTTGATCGTGCATTCGACCTGCCGCGCGCCGCCCGCAACGGCGGCCAGGCTGTTGGCAGTCGCCAGGCCCAAATCGTTGTGGCAGTGGGTGGCGAAGACCACGTCCTCGGCGCCGGGCACGACCTCGATCAGGCGGCGGATCAGCTCGGCGCTTTCGACCGGGGCGGTGTAGCCCACGGTGTCGGGCACGTTGATCGTCGTGGCGCCGGCCTTGATCGCGATCTCGACCACGCGGCAGAGGTAGTCCCATTCCGTCCGGGTCGCATCCATCGGCGACCACTGCACGTTGTCGCAGAGGTTGCGCGCGTGCGTCACCGTCTCGTGGATACGCTCGGCCATCTGGTCCTGGTCGAGGTTCGGGATCGCCCGGTGCAGCGGCGAGGTGCCGATGAAGGTGTGGATGCGCGGGGAGCGGGCGTGCTTCACCGCCTCCCAGCAGCGGTCGATGTCCTTGAGGTTCGCGCGCGCCAGCCCGCAGATCGTCGCGCTGCGGCTGCGGCGCGCGATCTCGGAAACGGCGTTGAAGTCACCCTCGGAGGCGATGGGAAACCCGGCCTCGATGATGTCGACGCCCATGTCGTCCAGCATCTCGGCGATCTCGAGCTTTTCAGCATGGCTCATGGTGGCGCCGGGTGATTGTTCGCCGTCGCGCAGGGTGGTGTCGAAGATCAGGACGCGGTCGCCCTTGGCGGCGGTCTCGGGGTCGGCGGCAGGGCGCGCCTCGGCTGTCGGGATATCGGTCATGTGGTCTTTCCTTGATGTGCGATGTGGCGCGCTGTCCCCCTCTGAGCGGTCGCGCCGACAGGCACGCTCAGAGGCGGGTAAGGAGAAGACCGAGAAGGCGCAGCGGCAGGGCCGGGGTGGCCTGGGATATGATCGGCATGCGCGTCATGAGGCCGGACTATAGCCTCCGCCTGCACGATGAAAAGGGGCGATTTGCCCGAGGCGCCGGTGAAATACGGCAAAGTGCCCGAGGCGGTCGCGCTGCCGCCGCGCCTACGGCGCCCCCGCGGATTAATCTTGTCTTAACCCCGCGCCATCAGCCTTCGGTCAGCCGCGACGGGGCCAGCGTCGGGGCAGGCGCGGTCGGCGAACCCTTTCTCCGGAGGCGCGATGGGCGGCCTGTCATGACCTTCGAAGAGGCGAGAAAGCGGTATGGCAAAGGACAATATCCAGCAGAAGGGCGACCTCTCCTGCTGCGATACCGAGGCATTGGAGTGGATCGGCGCGGTCCAGCATTTCGCCTGCCTGATCGCGCTCGATGCGGGGTGGAAGGTCAGGCAGGTCTCGTCCAACACGCGGGACATCATCGGGGTGCCGCCCGAACAGCTTCTGGACCGGCCGCTGGACCAGCATGTCGATGGCGCGACGATGCAGCTCCTGCGCGAGAGCATCGAGGGGCTGGATCCCTCGATCCAGATCGCGCGGTTGTTCGGCCTGCACCCCTTCGGCGGCGGGCGCGCCTTCGACATGGCGCTGCATCGCCAGACCGACCGCATCCTGATCGAGATCGAGCCTGCGCTCGAGGCGCCCAACAAATCCATGGCGGACCTGATCCAGCCGCATGTGGAACAGGTCCGCGGCGACCGGACCCTGACCGAAATCGCTGAAGCGGCCGCGGACGCCGTCCGCAAGATGACGGGCTTCGACCGGGTGCTGGTCTACCGCTTCGCCGAGGATGCCAGCGGAGAGGTCATCGCCGAGTCGCGGGACGGCGCGCTGCCGAGCTTTCTGGGGCACCGGTTTCCGGCGCAGGACATCCCAGCGCAGGCCCGCGCCCTCTATGCGCGGAACCTGCTGCGAATCATCCCCGACGTGGATGCGAGGATCGCGCCGCTGCGGCCCGAGGGGGCGCCGCCGATCGACCTCTCTGCCGCCGTCTCGCGCGCGGTCTCGCCCGTCCATCTGGAGTACCTGAGCAACATGCAGGTCAAGGCGAGCATGTCGATCTCGATCCTCGATGGCGACAAGCTCTGGGGGTTGATCGCCTGTCACCACCGGACGCCCCACCACGTCGATTTCCGCCGCCGCTCGGCGGCCGAACTCTTCGCGCAATACGTCGGCGCGGCGATCAGCCTCCACAAGGAGCGGCAGAACCGTGAACAGTTGAGCCGGGCGCAGGAGCAGTACGAGCGTCTCGTCGCGCTGATCGAGGAGGCCCACGATTACCAGACCGCGCTGGAGCCGCTGGCGGGGGCAATCGATTCGGTCATCAAGATCGACGGTGTCGCGCTTTTCGACGGCACCACCTACCAGCTGTTCGGCGTCACCCCGACGGCGGGGGAATGCACCACCCTCGCGCTCGAGCTGAAGGCGCGGGGCGAGCCGCTGATCGCGCAATCCGCAGCCCTCGCGAAGGATTTCCCGGGGCTGGTCGATCCGGGCCGGGCCGTCGGCGGCGTCCTGGCGCTGGCCATGCGGGGCGACCCGCCGGGCTACAACATGCTCTTCCGCTCGGAGGTGAGCGTGACGGAGCTCTGGGCCGGCGCCCCGGAGGAAAAGGCCGAGGCGGAGGGGCGCATCAGCCCCCGCAAGAGCTTCGCGACCTGGCGGCATACCGTGCGCGGCCGCAGCCATACCTGGACGCCCGAGGATCTGCGCGCCGCCGAGGTGCTGCGCGTGGCGCTCGTGGAATTCGCACGGGCACAGGCCGAGACGGCCCTGCGCCGCAGCGAGGAGCGGTATCGCACGCTTGCCCTCTTCGATCCGCTGACCGGCCTGCCGAACCGGACGCTGGTGCGCGACCGCTTTGCCTCTGCCGCGGCGCAGACCGATCGCAGCGGGGATCGCATGGGGGTGATCCTCGCCGATGTGGACCGCTTCAAGCAGATCAACGACGCGCTGGGTCATCCGGCCGGCGATGCCCTGCTGCAGGAGCTGGCGCGCCGGGTGCAGGGGGTCCTGCGGCGCGACGATACCTTCGCCCGGCTCAGTGGCGACGAATTCGTCGCCATCCTGCCGCATGCGGGCGATGTCGCGCGCCTCAAGGCGGTGACGCGGCGGCTGAAGCGGGCGGTGCAGCAGCCCTTCGTGCTGGACGGAACCGAGATCAGGCCCTCGATGAGCATGGGGGTCGCCGTCTACCCCGCCGACGGGCGCGCCTTCAACGAGCTGCTGAACCGGGCCGACATCGCGCTGTACCGTGCCAAGCGCGCCGAACGCGGCAGCTTCGCCTTCTTCGAGCCCGAGATGGAGGCCGAGGCGCAGGCCCTGCGCCGCAGCGAGGAGGAGCTGCGCCTTGCCCTGCAGCGCGGAGAGCTGGAGCTGGTCTACCAGCCGCAGCTCGACCTCGGCGGGGGCGGCGTGACCACGGTCGAGGCGCTGGTGCGCTGGCGCCACCCCGAGCGCGGCGTCCTGCTGCCCGGCGCCTTCGTGCCCATGGCCGAGGCGACGGGCCTGATCCACGATCTTGGCGCCTGGGTGATGACGCAGGCCTGCCGCCAGCTTGCCCGGTGGCGGGACGCGGGGCTGCCGCTGCGCGTCGGGCTGAACATCTCGACCATCGAGGCCCGGCGCGACGGCATCCTGCAGACGCTCGACCGTGCCTTCGCCGCCGACGGGATCACCGGCGAGATGGTCGAGCTCGAGATCACCGAGAGCCTGCTGATCGACCATCGTCACGACGCCACCCGCAGCCTGCTGGAGGGGCTGCGGGACCGGGGAATCACGCTGGCCATCGACGATTTCGGCACCGGATACAGCGCCCTCAGCTACCTCAAGGATTTGCCCTGCGGGAAGCTGAAGATCGATCGCAGCTTCATCGCCACCATGGACCGCCCCGATGGCCGCGTGCTGGTCGAAGCGATCGTCGGGCTGGGGCGCAAGCTGGGCAAGGCGGTGGTCGCCGAGGGGGTCGAGACTGCCCGGCAGCTCGAGGCGCTGCGCCAGTCGGGCTGCACGGCGGCCCAGGGCTACCTGATCGCCCGTCCGATGCCGCCCTCGGATGTGCCGCGCTGCATCGCCCGGCTTCAGGCCGGGCAGGACCTGCGCGCGGCCCGCCGATGAGGCCGCGCGTGGGGCGGAGCACGCCACTGGACGCTGCGCCGGACGCACTAGATTGCCGGTCATGATGAAGAAGACGGCAATCGTGACCGGCGGCGCCGGCGGTATCGGCCAGGTGCTTTGCACCGGGCTTTTGGCGGATGGCTGGCAGGTCGCCGCCTTCGACAGGGACGAGGCGGCGCTGGCAGCGCTGCCAGAACCGGTGCAGCGCGTGGCCTGCGACGTCGGCGACGAGGCATCGGTCAAGGCTGGTATGGCCGCGCTGGGCTGGGACGGCCTCGATCTGCTGGTGAACAACGCCGGGCTGGCCGGGCCGCACCTCGGGCCGGTCGAGGATCTGTCGCTGGAGGCGTGGCGCGCGATGCTCGATTCGCACCTGACCGGCGCCTTCCTGATGACGCGCGCCTGCGTGCCGCTGCTGCGCCCGCGCGAGGGGGCCATCGTCAACATGGCCTCGACCCGCGCCATGATGTCGGAGCCCGACAGCGAGGCCTATGCCGCCGCGAAGGGCGGGCTCGTGGCGATGGGCCATGCGCTGGCGATCAGCCTGGGCCCCGAGATTCGCGTCAACACCATCGCCCCCGGCTGGATCGTCACCTCCGGCGCCGAGGAGTTGAGCCATGAGGATCACGCCCAGCATCCCGTGGGCCGCGCCGGACGACCCGAGGACGTGCTCGAGGCGGTGCGCTATCTCGCGCAGCCGGACGGCTTCGTCACCGGGCAGGTGGTGACGGTGGACGGCGGCATGACGCGAAAGATGATCTACGCGGAATGAGGGCGCTGGTCCTCGGCGCATCGGGCGGCATCGGTGCCGCGCTGACCACGGCGCTGCGGGCGAGGGGGGACAGCGTGACCGCCCTGTCGCGGCAGGACGACGGCCTGCGGATCGAGGAGGCTGGCAGCCTCGACGCCCTGCTCTCCGGGGTCGGCGAGGTCGATCTCGCCATCGTCGCCACCGGCATCCTCGCCCCCGAGGGTGCCGCGCCGGAAAAGGCGCTGGCGCAGGTCGAGGCCGAGTCCATGGCCCGCCTCTTCGCGGTCAACGCCATCGGCCCGGCGCTGGCCCTCGCGCGGATCGCGCCGCTCTTGCCGAAGGGCGCCCGCTCCGTCGTGGCGGTGCTGACGGCGCGCGTCGGCTCCATCACCGACAACGGGCTGGGCGGCTGGCACGGCTACCGCGCCTCGAAGGCCGCCGCGAACATGGTGCTGCGCGGCGCCTCGGTCGAACTGGCGCGCAGCCACCCGCAGGCGATCTGCGTGGCGCTGCATCCGGGCACCGTCGAGACGCCCTTCACCCGCGCCTATGCCGGTCGCCACCCGATGATCCCGGCAGAGGAGGCGGCGCGCGACCTTCTGGCGCTGATCGACAGGCTGACCCCCGAGCAAAGCGGCGGGTTTTTCGATCGGCACGGGGCGGCGATCCCGTGGTAGCGCCGCGGCTGATCCTCGTGCTGGGCGACCAGCTCAGCCCCGGCCTCTCGGCCCTGCGCGCGGCGGACCGGGCGCGGGACGTCGTCGTCATGGCCGAGGTGCAGGCCGAGGCGACCTACGTGCGCCACCACCCCAAGAAGATCGCCTTCCTCTTCGCGGCCATGCGCCATTTCGCCGAAGAGCTGCGGGCGCAGGGCTGGACCGTCGCCTATACCGCGCTGGACGATCCCGAGAACAGCCATGCCATCGGCACAGAGCTTCTGCGCCGCGCCGAGGCGCATGGCGCGCAGGAGGTGATTGCCACCCAGCCCGGCGAATGGCGCCTGATCGAGGCGCTGGGCGCCTTGCCGATCCCGGTCCAGCAGCTGCCCGACGACCGGTTCCTGTGCCCTGGCGGCGTGTTCGAAGCCTGGGCCGAGGGCCGCAAGGAATTGCGGATGGAGTGGTTCTACCGCGAGATGCGGCGCCGCACCGGCCTGCTGATGGAGGGCGACCAGCCCGCCGGCGGGCAGTGGAACTACGACAAGGAGAACCGCAAGCCGCCGCCCGGCGCGTTGCTGGTGCCGGGGCGGGACGATCCGGCGCCGGACGCGGTGACGGAAGAGGTCCTGACGCTGGTCGAGGCGCGCTTCGCCGATCACTTCGGCTCTGCCCGGCCCTTCGGCTTCGCCGTGACGGCAGCCGGCGCGCAGGCGCATCTGAATCGCTGGCTGCGCGAGGGGTTGCCGCTGTTCGGGGACTACCAGGATGCCATGGTCGCGGGGCAGCCGCACCTCTACCACGCGCTGATCGGCCTCTACCTTAACGCGGGCCTTCTGGACCCGCTGACGGTCTGTCGCGCGGCCGAGGCCGAGTGGCGCGTGGGCCGGGCGCCGCTGAACGCGGTCGAGGGGTTCATTCGCCAGATCATCGGCTGGCGCGAATATATCCGCGGCATCTATTTCCTGCAGGGGCCGGACTACGCGCAGCGCAACATCCTGCGGCACGAGCGCGACCTGCCGCAGCTGTACTGGGGCGGCGCCACGCAGATGGCCTGCCTGAAGACCGTCGTGCAGGAGGTGGAGGAGGGCGCCTATGCCCACCACATCCAGCGGCTGATGGTGCTGGGTAATTTCGCCCTGCTGGCCGGGGTGCAGCCCGCGCAGGTGCAGGACTGGTTCATGGGCGCCTTCGCCGATGCCTATGAATGGGTGATGAGCGCCAATGTCATCGGCATGAGCCAATGGGCCGACGGCGGCATCGTCGCCTCTAAGCCTTATGTCAGCGCCGGCGCCTATATCGACCGGATGAGCGATTACTGCGCCGGCTGCGCCTATTCCCCGAAGGTGAAGACCGGGCCGAAGGCCTGCCCCTTCAACCTGCTTTACTGGCACTTCCTCGACCGGCATCGCGAGCGGTTCGAGAAGAACCCGCGCATGGGCATGATCTACCGCGGCTGGGACAAGCGGGACGAGGACACGCGGCGCCAGATTCTGGGGGAGGCGGCGGATGTTCTCGCCCGCCTCGACGCGGGGGAGGGGGTCTGACGGCGCAGGTCAGCCGCCCGGCGTCTCCGGCGTGTCGACGGCATCGCTGACGGCTTCGGCCGGGGCGCCCTCGTCCGCGCCCTCGTCTTCGTCGACGAGTTGTCCGGACCCGAGCGTGTCGTCGCTGGTGACGAAGGCGCCGTCGCGCCAGTCGCCGGTCTCCACCTCGCCGGTGGCGTAGCGCATCGTGCCCTGACCCTCGCGCCGGCCACCCGAGAAGTTGCCCTCGTAGACATCGCCGTTGGCATAGGTCGCAACGCCCGCGCCCTCGATCTCTCCGTCCGACCATTCGCCGGTATAGGTGAACCCGTCGGGCATGGTGATGGTGCCGGTGCCGTCGCGCTGCCCCTCGGAGAAGCCGCCCTCGTAGGTCGTGCCGTCGGCATAGGTGGCGGTGCCTTGCCCCTCGCGCTGGCCCTCGGACCACTCGCCCTCGTAGACGTAGCCGTCCGAGTAGGTCATCCGGCCAAAGCCGTCGTTCTGCGCGTTGCGGAACTCTCCGACATAGGTCAGCCCGTTGGCATAGGTCGCGGTGCCCTCGCCCTCGATCACGCCGTCGGACCACTCGCCCTCGTAGGTCGAGCCATCGGAATAGGTGATCGTGCCGGTGCCATTGGCCAGCCCGTCCTCGAACTGGCCGACGTAGACGGAGCCGTCGGGATAGGTCACCTCGCCTTCGCCCTCGATCCGGCCCTCGGTCCAGTCGCCGGTGTAGACGTAGCCGTCGGTGCCGGTGAAGGTGCCGGTGCCCTCGCGCAGGTCATCCGCGAAGCCGCCCTCGTAGAGATCGCCATTGGCATAGGTCACGCGGCCCTGGCCCTCGCGGCGGCCATCGACCAGCGCGCCCTCGTAGACATCGCCGTTGGCCTGGGTCAGCCTGCCTTCGCCCTCGATCCGGCCCTCGGTCCAGTCGCCCTCGTAGGTCAGACCATCGGCCATGGTCAGCGTGCCGGTGCCCTCGCGCTCTCCGCCCGAAAGCGTCCCCTCGTAGGTGGAGCCGTCGGCATAGGTGATGCGGCCCTTGCCTTCCTTGACGCCATTGACCCAATCGCCGTCGTAGACGTAGCCGTCGGGCCCCTCCATCCGGCCGGTGCCGTGATGCATGGCGTTGCGGAATTCGCCCTCGTAGCGAGTGCCGTTGGCATAGGTGGCGGTGCCGCGGCCGGTGATCGTGCCGTCCTCCCACTCGCCCTCGTAGGTGCCGCCGTCGGCGAAGGTGATGGTGCCGATGCCCTCGGGCTTGCCGCGGGCGAATTCCCCCTCGTAGACCGAGCCGTTGGGGAAGGTCGCGGTGCCGGTGCCGCGGATCTCGCCCTCGAACCACTCGCCCTCGTAGCGGTAGCCGTTGGGCAGGGTATAGGTGCCGGTGCCGTGCTGGCGGCCGTTCAGGAACTGCCCCTCGTAGACGCCGCCGTCCTCGTACTGCTTGGTCGTGGTGATCTGCGCCGCGGCCGGCAGGACCAGCGCCGGGGCGGTCAGCGCGGCAAACCCGGCCAGCGCGGCCATGCGCAGTCCGATGCGGCGGGTCGTCGGCGCCATTGGCAAAGCCCTCTTCTGATTATGCATGCCCTCGTGCCGGTTCAAACTAGACAAGGGGCGCAGGACCCGCAACTGCGCGCGGGGCCGGTTGAATCACGCTTGCGCGGCTGGGGCGTCTCAGAGGTCGGCCGGAACGGCAAAGGCCAGGACCCGCGCGCGGCCCGGCGCCAGATCGCGCCATGCGCCGGCAAACTCGAGGACCGTCGTCGCGGCCGTGGGGTAGTCGAGGAACCGCGGATGATCCGGCGGCACCTGCGCCAGCAGGCGCGCCAACTGCCCTGTGCCGGGGTTATGCGCGCAGAGGAGGGTGCAGTCGCCCTCGGCCTGCTGCAATGCAGCCAGAAGGGTGCCGGCGGGCGCGTCGTAAAGCTGCGGCATCAGCTTCGGCGCCGCGGCGCCGGGACACTGCGACAGCGCGCCCTGCGCCGTCTCGCGCGTGCGAAGGGCATCCGAGCACAGGACCTCGTCCGGCACCAGGTCCTGCGCGGAAAGCCATGCGCCGAGGCGCGGCGCGTCCTCGCGCCCCCGCTCCGCCAGCGGGCGGTCATGATCCTGGCAGTCCTCGGGCCAGGCGGCCTTGGCGTGACGCATCAGGATCAGGCGCGGCATCAGTCCTCGCGCGGCTTTACCCGCGGCTCCGTCGCGCGGATGATCGAGCCCGCGCCATGTTCGGTGAAAAGCTCCAGCAGGGTGGCGCTGGGCAGCCGCCCGTCGAGGATGACAGCGGCGCGCACGCCCTTTTCCACGGCCTGCAGGGCGGTCTCGACCTTGGGGATCATCCCGCCCGAGATCGTGCCGTCGTCGATCATCGCGCGCACCTGCTCGGGCGTCATCTGGGTCACGACCTCGCCATCCGCGTTCTTCACGCCCGAGACATCGGTCAGCAGCAGCAGCCGGTCGGCCTGCAGCGCGGCGGCGATGGCCCCTGCGGCGGTGTCGCCGTTGACGTTGAAGGTCTCGTTCGGGTCCATGCCGGTGGCGACGGGGGCGATCACCGGGATGATGCCGGCGCTGAAGAGATCGCGCAGCACCTGCACGTTCATCTCGATCGGCCGCCCGACGAAGCCCAGCTCCGGATCGTCGGCCTCGGCGACCATCAGGTCATCGTCCTTGCCCGACAGGCCGACGGCGCGCCCGCCCTCGTCCATGATCGCCTGCACGATGCGCTTGTTGACAAGGCCGGTCAGCACCATCTCCACGACCTCGACCGTGGCCTTGTCGGTGACGCGCTTGCCGCGGACGAAGCGGCTTTCGATGCCCAGCGTGCCCAGCATCTGGTTGATCATCGGCCCGCCGCCATGGACCACGACCGGGTTCATGCCCACCTGCCGCATCAACACGATGTCGCGGGCAAATTCGGCCATGTCCTGCACGTCGCCCATGGCGTTGCCGCCGAATTTGACGACGATGATCGCGCCCGAGTAGCGCTGCATGTAGGGCAGCGCCTCGGAGAGGGTTCGCGCGGTGGTCAGCCAGTCACGTTCCATAAGCTGGGTCTTCACCTCCGGTCACTCCATCTGCGCCACGATCGCGCGCAGCACCGGCAGGCCGGCGCCCGTTTCACTGCTGGTCAGGACAAGCTCGGGGTAGGCCGCCGGATGCTTCGACAGCGCCTCGCGCGTGCGTGTCAGCACCGCCTCGAGGTCCGAGGCCTTCACCTTGTCCGTCTTCGTCAGCACAGCCTGGAACGGAACCGCCGACTTGTCGAGCAGGCCCAGAATCTCGGCATCCACCGCCTTGGGGCCGTGCCGCGCGTCGATCAGGACGAAAGCGCGGCGCAGGGTCTGCCGCCCGGCAAGGTAGGATTTCAGCAGCCGCTGCCATTTCTCCACGACCTTCACCGGCGCATTGGCGAAGCCGTAGCCGGGCAGGTCCACGAGGTAGAGCCTGCCGCCGGCGTCGAAGTAGTTGATCTCCTGCGTCCGGCCCGGCGTGTTCGACGCGCGGGCCAGCGCCTTGCGCCCGGTCAGCGCATTGATGAGCGAGGATTTCCCGACGTTCGAGCGGCCGGCAAAGCAGACCTCCAGCCGGTCGGCGGGCGGCAGGCCGTCCATCGCGACGACGCCCTTCACGAAATCCATCGGCCCGGCGAAGAGCTTGCGCCCGGCCTCGAGGCTGGCGTGATCCGGCTCTTCGGCGACGGGGAAGGGCAGGGTGCTCATGCCGCCACCATGGCGTCGCCGCCCGGCGCCGCCTTCAGCCCCGCGGTGCCGAGGGCCTTGACCGGTTGGCGCACGATCCGGGCCAGCCGCGCGGTCACTTCTCGGTCGCCTGCTTGCGGCGGAAGGTCGAGCGGATGTTGCCGAAGACGTCCGGCTTGGCGCCGTGGCTGCGCATGATCAGGTACTGCTGCACGAAGGTGATCGTGTTGTTGGCGATCCAGTACAGCACCAGCCCGCTGGCGAAGTGGCCCAGCATGAACATGAAGATCAGCGGCATCCAGGCGAAGACCATGCGCTGCGTCGGATCGGTCGGGGCCGGGTTCAGCTTTTGCTGCAGCCACATCGACGCGCCCAGCAGGATCGGCAGCACGCCGAGGCTGATGATGGCGAGGATGCTGTCCGGGCCGGGGGCGGCATAGGGCAGCAGGCCGAAGAGGTTCAGGATCGAGGTCGGATCGGGGGCCGAGAGGTCGTGAATCCAGCCGATCCAGGGCGCATGGCGCAGCTCGAGCGTGACGAAGATCACCTTGTAGAGCGAGAAGAAGATCGGGATCTGCAGCAGCATCGGCAGGCAACCCGAAGCCGGGTTCACCTTGTTGTCGCGGTAGAGCTTCATCATGCCCTGCTGCAGGGCCTGCTTGTCGTCGCCCGCGCGCTCCTTGAGCTTCTCCATCTCGGGCTGAAGTTCCTTCATCCGCGCCATGGAGACGTAGGACTTGTAGGACAGCGGGAAGACGAGGGCCTTGAGGATCAGCGTCAGGACGAGGATCGACCAGCCCATGTTGCCGATGAAGCCATGCAGGAAATGCAGCAGCCAGAAGATCGGCTTGGTCAGGAAGAAGAACCAGCCCCAGTCGATGGAGTCGACGAAGCCGGGAATGCCGCCCTCGTTCTGGTAGTCTCGGATCGCTTCCCATTCCTTGGCGCCAGCGAAGAGACGGGTGTCGGTGGCAAGGCTGGCGCCCGGCGCGATCTCCTGCGCGGGCAGCACGGTGTCCGTCTGGTAGACCTGCGTGCCCTCGTTGAAGCGCACGACCGAGCGGAAGGGTGCGCCCTGCGTCGGGATCAGCGTGGTCATCCAGTACTTGTCGGTGAAGCCGGTCCAGCCGTTCTCGGCGACCTGCAGCGCCTCGGCGCGGCCACGCCCGGAGGGATCCGGGTCGAGGTCGTCCATGTTCTTGTACTTGATCTCTTCGAGGGTGCCGTCCGTCATCCGGACCACGCCCTCGTGCAGGATGAAGAAGTTCTGCGTGTCGGGCTGGCCGTGCCGCGCGACGAAGCCGTAGGGGGCCAGGGTCACGGGGGTGTCGGTGGTGTTCTCGACCGACTGGGCGACGTCGAACATGTAGTTCTCGTCGACGCTGATGGTGCGGCGGAAGATCAGCCCCTCGCCGTTGTCCCAGACCAGCGTGACGGGCGTCTCGGGGGTCAGGCTGCCCTCGGTCTCGGCCTGCCACAGCGTGTCGGGCCCCGGAAGGGAGGGGGCCTCGTCCCCGGCCGGGGCGGTCCAGCCCCAGAGCGCGTAATAGGGCGCATCGCTGCCGATCGGCGAGAGCAGGCGCACCAGCGGAGAGGTGGGGTCGAGCGTTTCGTGGTAGCGCGTCAGCGACAGGTCGTCGATCCGGCCGCCACGCAGCGAGAGGCTGCCGTTCAGGCTGGGCGTCTCGATCTCGATCCGCGGCGCGTCGATGGCGACCTGCTCTTCGGCGCCCGTGACCTCGGCGATCTCGGCGGTGCCGGCAAGCCCGGTCTCGGAGCCGGTCGTCGTGCCTTCGGTCGCGACCTCGTCGGTATCGGGTTGCGGCGCCTGCGCCTCGGGCGGGAACAGCAGGAACCACCCGACGATTACCACGAGGCTCAGCAATGTCGCCGAGATGATGTTCCGCGTCTGGTCTTCCATGCGCGTGCACTCCCGCCGGCTGCAAAAGGTCAGCCCGCCTTCAATAGCCGCAGGCAGGGAAGGTCAAGCAAAATCCCGGAGCGCCCGCCGCCGCGCAGCCCGGGCACCGCAGACTCTGCGGGGGCCTCTTGCGGTGCTGCGGGTCCTTTCAGGCGCCGCGCCTTGCCTCCCCGAAGGCGCGGGCGGGCCACCGAGCGGCCCCTTCCCGATCGGGGCGCAGCGGGGCACGGCGAGGCTGCGCGTCAGGGTGCGGCCGGTGCCGCCTGCACCGCCTCGGCGGGCTTCAGCCCGTGCTGCGCCGCCCTGCCGCCGGCGCGTCCTGTGGCCCTGGCCGTGGCACGCCGGCCGCCTCGAGCCAGCGCGCCGCGGCCTCTCGCGGCATCGGGCGCGCGATGCCGAAGCCCTGCAGGTGGCCGCAGCCGAGATCCTCGAGGATGCGCTGCTGCTCGGCGGTCTCCACGCCCTCGGCCAGGGTGTCGAGGTCGAGTTGCTTCGCCATGAGCAGGATGGCGGAGACAAGCTTGCGCTGTTCGGGATCCGTGGCGATGCCGCTGACGAAGCTGCGGTCGATCTTTATCCGCTGGATCGAGAGGCGGCGGATCGAGGTGATGGCGGCATGGCCGGTGCCGAAATCGTCGAGGTCGAGGCAGCAGCCCAGCCGCGCCAGGCCGGCGAGATTGCGAACAACGACGTCCTCCTCCCGGTTGGCGATGACGGTCTCCAGCACCTCCACCACCAGCCGCTGCGGCGTCATGTCGAAGCGGTTCAGCTCGAGCGCGATACGCTCGACGAGGGCCGGGTCGCTCAACTCTTCGTGCGAGAAGTTCACGCTGACATGGGGCACCGCGTAGCCGCTGTTGTCCCATATCCGCAGGGTGTTGAGCGACTCCTGCACCATGAGCTCGCCCAGGCGGTGGATCTGGCCGGCCTGCTGCACGGCCGGCAGGAATTCGGCGGGCGGGATCAGGCCGCGCTGTGGGTGATCCCAGCGGGCCAGCGCCTCGAAGCCGCTGATCCGGCCGCTGCCGACCTCGATCTGCGGCTGGAAGAAGGGCATGATCTCGCCCCGCCCCATCGCCGCGGGAATATCCTCGGCCAGGGTGCCGCGCGCCCGGATCCGGCGCCGCATCGTCTCGGAGAAGCTGCGCACCGCGCCGGGGCCGTGCCGCGAGGCTTCGATCTGCGCCAGGATCGCGGCCTGCAGCAGGCTTTCCCCGCCGAGGATCGTGATGCGCTCGGCCAGGGCGAAGCCGATGGAGACGGTCGGATGCAGGCGCAGCGTACCGATCGAGACCGGCTCGCTCAGGCTGCGCTGCAGTCGGCCGCAAAGCTGGGCCGCCGTCTCGAGCGTGAGGCGGGAGCCGGGGGAGAGCGCGACCGCGAAGCAGGCGCCGTCAAGGCGCCCGACGGCATCGCCGATCCGCATCTCCTGCGACAGGCGGCGCGCGATGATGCGCAGCAGGGCCTGCTGGACCTCGTGGTCGTGGATCTCCTCCAGCGCGCGAAAGCGGTCGATCTCGACGACGAGGGCGCCGCCGCAGGAGGGTCGTCGTCCCCGGGCCAGGTTCCGCTCGAGCGCGCGCACGATGTCCTGGCGCAGGTGCAGGCCGGTGGTGGCGTCGCGTGCGGGCTGGGGGCGCAGCAGGGCGAGGCCGGCGCAGAGCGCGAGGCACAGCGCCAGCCCGAAGAGCGCAAGGCGCACCGGCTGCAGGTCCGGCAGCCCCGAGACGACCATCGTCAGCACGGCCGCGGCAAGCAGGGCGAGGGGCAGGACCAGCTGCTGCCCCGCCGGATGCCGGACGAGGCGGACGAGCCGGGGGATCGCACGAGCTGGCGATATCTTCTGCATACCGGTCACGAGCACCTTGCGGGGACGCCGGATGGCGCCCCTTCCGCATGGCGGTCTAAGCCAGTCGCTCGCCGCTAGTGTTAACCGAGCGGCGAATTTTCCGATGGATTTTCGGTATCTTCGCTTCGAATGGCGAGGTCGCGGAAGGAGAACAAAGCCGGATCAAGGAGATGGCTGGGCCGGGCGTTCATCAGGGCGCGGAACATCTTTTGCCGGCGGCCCGGGTGATTGGCCTCCCACTGGTCGAGCAATTGCTTGACCTGCTGGCGCTGCAGCCCGTCCTGGCTGCCGCAGAGATCGCAGGGGATGATCGGGTAGCCCATGGCCCGGGCGAAGCGGTCGCAGTCGGCCTCGGAGACATGGGCGAGGGGGCGCAGCACGAAGAGGTCGCCCTCGTCGTTGACCAGCTTCGGCGGCATCGTTGCCAGCTTGCCGCCGTGGAACAGGTTCATGAAGAAGGTCTCTAGGATGTCGTCGCGGTGATGGCCCAGCACCACGGCGCTGCACCCCTCTTCACGGGCGACGCGGTAGAGATTGCCCCGGCGCAGGCGCGAGCAGAGCGCGCACATCGTCCGCCCTTCGGGCACCTTGTCCATGACGATGGAATAGGTGTCCTGGTACTCGATCCGGTGCGGCACGCCGCGCTGGGCGAGGAACTCCGGCAGGACGGTGGCAGGGAAGCCGGGCTGCCCCTGATCGAGGTTGCAGGCCAGCACCTCGATCGGCAGCAGGCCGCGCCACTGCAGCTCGGTCAGTGCGGCGAGGAGGGTGTAGCTGTCCTTGCCGCCCGAGAGGCAGACCAGCCAGCGGTCGCCGGGGCGGACCATGGCGTAATGCTCCACCGCCTCGCGCACGCCCGCGATGATGCGCTTGCGCAGCTTGCGGAACTCCGTCGTCTTGGGGGCGCCGTTGAACAGCGGATGGATGTCGTCTTCTGCATCGTCGAGCATGGCCTGGAACCCCTTCCTGCGGACCCGATTCCCTATCGCATGCAGGCGGGCCAGAGGGAACAGGGCCACGCGGGAGGTGTTTCGCCATCAAGCCAGGTCGGTGCGCCTATGCACCGGCCGAAGCCCGAGGAGGACGAGACATGACACGCTTTGCACTGGCCGCCACGGCGGCGCTTCTGCTGCCCGTCGCCGCCACCGCGCAGGATGCCACCGCGACCCTGATGGCGCAGGACGGGACCGAACACGGGACCGTCAACTTTACCCAAGGGCCGAACGGCGTTCTGGTTGAGGCGCGTGCCACGGGCCTGCCCGAGGGGCCGCATGGCTTCCATATCCACGAAACCGGCGCCTGCGAGGGAGACTTCACCTCCGCCGGCGATCACTTCGCGCCCGGCGGCAATGGCCATGGCTTCCTGTCGGATGGCGGCTATCACGCCGGCGACCTGCCGATCCTGCATGCCGCCGCCGATGGCACCGCCACGGCGGATTTCTTCGTGCCGCAGCTGAGCCTCGGCGACGGCGGCGAGGCTGACATGATGGACGAGGACGGCAGCGCCGTGATGTTCCACGCAGAGGGCGACAGCTACATGGAAGAGGCCGGGTCGGGCGACCGTCTGGCCTGCGGCGTCATCGAAGCCGCGGAGTGACGGCGAGCCCGGTCAGTCCGGGACGTTGTCGATCCCGCTGCCGCCGAGGGGGTGGCAGCGGAAGAGGCGGCGCAGGGTCAGCCAGCCGCCCCTGATGCCGCCATGCCGCTCCAGCGCCTCGAGCGCATAGGCCGAACAGGTGGGTGTATAGCGGCAGGCATGGCCCATCCACGGGGAGGCTGTCACGCGGTAAGCCCTGACCGGCAGGGAAAAGACCCAGGCGAGCGGCGTCACGGGGCCTCGGCCCGGTGCACGCGCCGCAGGGCCGCCACGAGATCCTGCTGCATCTGCGCGAAATCCATTGACCCCGTCACCTCGGGACGCCCGACAAGGACGTAGTCCCAGCCCGGCGTTCCATGCGCGGGCAGGGTGAGGCGCGCGATCTCGCGCAGGCGCCGCTTGGCCCGGTTACGGGCCACCGCATTCCCGACCTTCTTGGAACAGGTAAAGCCGACGCGGATTGCTCCGGCCGGCTCGTCCGGCCCGCGTTCGCGGGCCTGCAGGTGAAAACCGTGGGTGCCGGCTCGCTTCCCGCGCGAGGCGCGCAGGAAATCGGAGCGCTGGCACAGAACCTCGGGCGCCGGGGCCGCAGGGGCGGCCTTGGCCTCGCCGAGGGGGCGCACCGAAGGGTCCGGTGCCCGCACGGCTGGGATCAGGCGCTGAGAACCTTGCGGCCGCGGGCGCGGCGCGCGTTCAGGATCTTCCGGCCGGCCTTGGTGGCCATGCGCGCGCGGAAACCGTGGCGCGCCTTGCGGACACGGTTAGAGGGCTGGAACGTGCGTTTCATCGCGCTTTTCTCCGTCGTCGGTCGGTCATCGGGCCGCAGAACGGGCCCGGGGAATGTTCGAAGCCCGTGCCTTAGTGGCCTCGTGCCCGCCTGTCAACGCGGAAGCCTGCCCGAAGACGGCCGGATTGGGCGCGACAGGGCGGCGCGCAGGGGCCATGCTGCGCCTTCGCCCTGTCATGCGGGGACCGCGGCGGCAAAGGAGCCTGACCATGCCAGATGACAGTTCCCCCCGGCGCCTGCTGCGCTACGCGCCCCTCGTGGCGATTCTGGCTGCGGCGACTGCCGGTTTCGTGCTGTTCGGCGACCGCCTCAGCTTCGACACGCTTGCAGAGAATCGCGAGGCGCTGCTGGCCTTTCGCGATGCGCATTATGCCGCGACCGCCGCGCTTTTCGTGCTGGCCTATGTCCTTGTCGTGGCGCTGTCGCTGCCGGGCGGCACGGTGATGACGCTGACCGGCGGGTTCCTCTTCGGCACCTTTCCGGGCGTGCTTTACAACATCGGCGGCGCGACGCTGGGCGCTACGCTGCTGTTCCTTGCAGTGCGGGCCGGGCTCGGACGGCACCTCGCGCAGCGCATCGACGAGAGCGAGGGCTGGATCCGCCGCCTCAAGCGCGGGATCGACGAGACAATGTGGTCGACCCTGCTGCTGATGCGGCTGCTGCCGGCAGTGCCCTTCTTCGTCGCCAACCTGCTGCCCGCTCTGGTCGGGGCGCCACTGGCGGCCTACGTCGTCACCACGCTGGTCGGCATCGCGCCGGGGGCGCTGGTCTATACCTCGGTCGGGGCGGGGCTCGGCGCCGTCTTCGCCGCCGGAGGCCGCCCGGACCTTGGCCTGCTGTTCGAGCCGCGGATCCTCTTGCCGCTTCTCGGGGTGGCAGTGCTGGCCGCGCTGCCCCTGGCCCTGCGCCTGGCACGAGGACGAAAGGAGCCGTGATGGAACGGATCGAGACGGATATCTGCGTGATTGGCGCCGGATCGGGCGGGCTGACCGTCGCCTCGGGCTGCGCGCAGATGGGTGCCCGCGTGGTGCTGATCGAGAAGGGCGAGATGGGCGGCGACTGCCTCAACCGCGGCTGCGTGCCGTCCAAGGCGCTGATCGCCCTGGCCAGCCAGGCCCAGACGATTCGCTCCGGCGCCCCGGGCATCGCGGGCAGCGCGCCGCAGGTCGATTACGCCGCCGCGATGGAGCACGTGCAATCCGTCATCACCCGCATCGCGCCGGACGATTCGCAGGAGCGGTTCGAGGGGCTTGGCGTGCGGGTCATCCGCGAGGCTGCGCGCTTCACCGGCGAGGACGAGGTCGAGGCCGGTCCCTACCGCATCAAGGCCAAGCGCATCGTGCTGGCGACAGGCTCCCGCCCCCTCGTGCCGCCGATCGAGGGGCTGGAGGCGGTGCCCTACCTGACCAACGAGACGCTCTGGGACCTGCGCGAGGCGCCGCACCACCTGCTGATCGTCGGCGGCGGGCCGATCGGGATCGAAATGGCGCAGGCGCACCGCCGCCTCGGCTGCGAGGTGACGGTGATCGACGGCGCAAAGGCCATGGCCAAGGACGACCCGAAGCTTGCCGCCGTCGTGCTGCAGGCCCTGCGGGACGAGGGCGTGCGGATCGTCGAGGATGCCAAGGTCACGCGGGTCGAGGGGACGCAGGGCGCGATCACTGTGCAGACCAGCCTCGGCGCCTTCGAGGGCTCTCACCTGCTGGTCGCCGTGGGGCGCGAGGTGGTGAAGGAGGGGCTGGACCTCGAGGCCGGCAAGGTCGCGGCGGAGGGGCGGGGCATCGACGTGGACGACAGCCTGCGCAGCACCTCCAACCCCCGCGTCTATGCCATCGGCGATGCGGCGGGCGGGCTGATGTTCACCCATGTCGCCGGCTATCACGGCGGCGCCGTGACGCGCGCCCTCGCGCTGGGGTTGCCCTCGAAGGTCAAGGACGGGCATATCCCGCATGTGACCTACACCGACCCCGAGCTGGCGCAGGTCGGCCTGACGGAAGAGGAGGCCCGGAAGCGTCACGGCGACAAGCTGACGGTGATCCGCGTCCCGATGGAGCAGAACGACCGCGCCCGCGCCGAGGGGCGGACCGAGGGCATGATGAAGCTGATGGTGGTGCGCGGGCGCTGCGTCGGCGCCGGCATCGTCGGCCCGCATGCGGGCGAGCTGATCGGGATGTGGTCCCTTGCCGTCTCGGCCGGCACGAAGCTGACCAAGATCAGCGGCACGGTGCTGCCCTATCCGACGCTGGGCGAGATCGGAAAGAAGGCCGCTGGCAACTATTTCTCTCCGAAACTGTTCGGTAACAGATGGGTGAAGGCGGCGGTGCGGACGGTCCAGCGCAGGCGATCGTAACCCGCGGCGCCAGACGTTAGGCTTGATCGATGCTGAACACCCTGTCGGGACGATTCCTGATCCTCACCACCATCTTGGTGGTGCTGGCAGAGGTATTCATCCTCGCGCCCTCTCTTGCGCGCTACCGCGAGAATTACCTGCTGTCCCGTCTTGAGCGGGCGCAGATTGCCTCGCTCGCGGTCGAGGCTTCGGATGCGCTCGACCCCGGGCTCGAGCAGGAGCTTCTGGAAAACGCCGGCGTCTTCAACGTGGTGCTGCGCCGCGACGAGGTGCGCCAGCTTGCGCTCTCCTCTCCGATTCCCGAGCCGCTCTTCGCCACCTACGACCTGCGCGAGGAGACCGGCCTGTCGCTGATCCGCGAGGCAATCGAACTGCTGGCCGATCCGGAGAACCGGGTGATCCGGGTGATCGGCGATCCGGTCCGGCAGGGCGGGTTGCTGATCGAGGTGACGATGGAGACCGGGCCGCTGCGCCGCGAGATGATCGAGTACGGGCTGCGCATCCTCGCCGTCTCGGCGGCGATCTCGGGCATCACGGCGACGCTGCTCTTCCTCGCGGTCCAACGCTTCATGGTGCGCCCGATCCGACGGCTGGTCGGGCAGATGCGGCACTATACCGTTGAGCCGGAGGATACTCGCCGCATCATCGAACCCCGCGCCACCCTGCGCGAGCTGCACGAGGCGGAGACCACGCTGCAGCTTCTGGAAACCCAGCTGACCAATGCGCTCAAGCAGAAGGGGCGGCTGGCGCAGCTGGGCGGGGCGGTCGCCAAGGTCAGCCACGATTTGCGCAACATCCTGACCTCGGCCCAGCTTTTCGCGGACCGGATCGAGGGGGTCGACGATCCCACCGTCGCCCGCCTCGCGCCAAAGCTGGTGGGCAGCATCACCCGCGCCGTCTCGCTGTGCGAATCGGTGCTGGCCTTTGGCCGCGCCGAGGAGCCGCCGCCCAACCTGACGCGCTTCGCGCTGGCCCGGCTGGTCTCGGACGTGCTCGACGCAGAGCGTCTGGCCGCCGGCGAGGAGGCGATCTCCTTCTCGGAGGATGTCCCCAGCGGGCTGGTGATCCGTGCCGATCAGGAGCAGCTGTACCGCGTGCTCTCCAACCTCGTGCGCAACGCGCGCCAGGCGCTCTCGGCGACCGGCGAGGAGGGCGAGGTCTCCGTCTCCGGCACCGAATGCGAGGATCACTGGCGCATTGCCGTCACGGATACAGGCCCCGGCATGCCGCCGCGGGCGCGCGAGAACCTGTTCCAGGCCTTCTCGGGCGGGGTGGCCAAGGGCGGCTCGGGCCTCGGCCTCGCCATCGCGGCCGAATTGGTGCGCGGGCATGGCGGGCGTCTCGACCTTGCCGGCAGCGGGCCGGAGGGAACCTGTTTCGTCATCTGGCTGCCGCGCGGGGATGCCACGGTCGCCGCGGCTCCGCAGGGCGCGATGATCGAGGCGCAATAGGCCCTGCCGGCAGGGCGGGGCGAAACTTCCGCGACGGCGCCGGGATTTCCCCTTGCGCCCGATCGCACCCCCGGCTAAATCCGCCCCACTCTAGCGCGGACTGGTAGCTCAGTTGGATAGAGTACTTGACTACGAATCAAGGGGTCGGGGGTTCGAATCCTCCCCAGTCCGCCATTTTCCCTGTGTGGGGTGTCAGGCAAAACTGACCTTCCTGTCAGGTCGCTGACCCAAATCGCTTATGCCAAAGAAAAGCTGCCGCTCGTGCGCATTGCAGCGAAGGTCGGGAGCGAGCCCAAAGCTGGCGGCCGTTCATTTTCCAACGGCTACCAGATAGGCGCGGCACATAGCTTTGAGCCCGGACTTCAGACCCGAGATCTCTTCCTGTCCAAGCCCGCGTTCGAAAGCATTGCGGACGGAGCCGTAGATGACGGTGGTCAGAAGCAGGTTCACCTCACCTGCATCCGGCGACCGAAAGTCAGAGGTCTGACAGAAAATTTCCGTGGTCGCCTTGTCTACGCGCGCGGCGAAAGCATGGAGGAGCGCGTCAGTCTCCAATTCCGCAACCGAGCGATAGAGCGCTCGCGTCAACTCGGGACGCTCAGTCTTGGCGGCCCAGTAGGTGTCGATCAGCGCCTCGGCCGCCTCTTCAAACGGACGCCCCTGCATGCGGGCGCAGGTGGCCTCCACCTGCTCGGCCAGCGTCGTCAGGAAGCGTTCGTTCAGCGCGTAGACGAGCGCCTGCTTGTTGGGGAAGTACTGGTACATCGTGCCGACCGAAACACCGGCCCGTTCGGCCACGCCTGTGGTCGTCAATCCGGCCATCCCCTGTGACAGCAAAACCTGAATCGTCGCCTCGAAGATCGCATCCACGGTGACGCGGGATCGCGACTGAGACGGTGTTTTCCGGGGCTTCAGGGCCTTAGGCGGCTGCGGCGGCATATGCGAATCCAATATCTGAATGATCCTTCATATAATCTGGATAACCGTAAAAGAAGGAAAGACTTATGACACCGACACGCATTGCCCTCGTGACCGGCGCCAACAAGGGGATCGGTTTCGAAATTGCCCGCAAGCTCGCCGGGGCCGGCGTTCACGTCCTGATCGGCAGCCGCGACAGAGCGCGGGGCGACGCCGCCGCAGCCCTGCTGACCAATGAAGGGGTTGCCGCCGAAAGCCTTCATCTCGATCTCGACTCCGCCGAGGCCATCGCAGCCGCGGCGGCCACGATAGAGTCCCGCTTCGGCCGCCTGGACATCCTCGTCAACAACGCCGGCATCTTCGATTTCGGCGACGCGGCGCCCGGCAAGGCCTCGGTGGAGGCCGTGCGCCGGGTCATGGAGGTCAACTTCATCGGGACGCTCGCAGTGACGCAGGCCATGCTGCCTCTGCTGCGTGCCGCGCCCGGGGCGACAATCGTAAACCTCTCGAGCTCGATGGGCTCACTTGCGGAAAACGCGGACCCCGAGGCGCCCTACTACTCTCAGCGCTTCATCGGCTACAACGCGTCGAAGGCAGCGTTGAATATGCTGACGATCCAGCTGCATGAGGAGCTGCAGGCCGAAGGTATCAAGGTGAACTCGGTCAGCCCGGGCTTCGTCAAGACCGATCTTACGGGGGGCTACGGCGAGATGACACCGGAAGAAGGCGCAAGGTTGCCGGCCAAATACGCCCTGGAAGCTGAGGTCAGTGGCCGCTTCTTGGAGCCGGGTGGCCAAACGCCTTGGTAAATGGCCGCAAAGTCCGCATGGGAGACCTTCCCATGTCCTGCGTCCAAGGTCCGGTCTAGGTCGGAAATGCTCGGCGGCTGGGTCGGGATTGCTCGCCACAGCACACTGTCACAACCCAGAAAACCGTAGCATCGAGTCGCTTTCGCTCGGCGTTCGCCACTCTGCCGCCGCTAAGGCAGAGCCTATAACCTCCCGATAGCCGAAGAAACCCGTCGTTCGTGCGCCTTGCGGCGAAGGTCGGAAGCGAACCCATTGCGAACCTTCCTAGCCGAGATATCTTTCCCTCATGATCGATCGCACTGGGAATAACGCATGGCTGAGAGGGTTCGTCGAGCGGGCCATCCATGCCTGGAAGTTCATCCTGCGGTGCCATAGGGAATCTTACGGAAAACTCGGGGATGTGAGGACCTGGCTGATAAGCCTCGCGGTGTCGGCAGGGTTCCTTCTTATCGCATTCCTGATTACCCACTGAACGACCGCTTCGTCACTCGTGGTGGACCTTCGCCTGATCTGCGCGCAAGCTCCGTTCGGTGTCGAACTGCTCGGCAGTTGGGTCGGGATCGCGTGCCGCGGCAACCCCTCACAACCCGTAAAACTGTAGCTTCAAGTTTCTTTCGCTCGGCGTTCGCCACTCTGCCGTCGCTGAGGCAGAGCCGCTAGCCTCCCGATAGCCGAAGAAGCCCGTCGCCCCGCGCAACGCGTTGCGCGCCAAAGGCTTGCCGCGCACGGCGCTCTTACGCCTTCGCCACGGCCCACTGGCATCATCCGCCGGCCCGATTTCGGCGAAGGAGGCCTTGATGACCACCCGTTTCGACCGTGCGCTGCCGCTCGTCCTCGCGCATGAGGGCGGCTATGCCAATGACCCCGCCGATCCCGGCGGCGCGACGATGCGCGGCGTGACGCAGGCCACCTACGACGCCTGGCGGCGGCTTCAGGGGCAGGCACCGCGCGACGTGCGCGCCCTGACGGGGGCAGAGCTGCGCGCCATCTATCGCCGGCAGTACTGGGACGCGGTGCAGGCGGATGTGCTGCCGCCGGGGCTGGGCTATGCCCTCTTCGACGCGGCAGTGAACAGCGGGCCGGCGCGGGCCGCGCGCTGGCTGCAGCAGGCCGCAGGCATGCCCGCGCAGGAGGTCGATGGCGTCGTCGGCGCGCGGACCCTCGCCGCCGTGGCCACGCATCCTCCGGCGCGTCTGGTCGAGGCTCTCTGCGACCGCCGCCTCGCCTTCCTGCGCCGGCTGCGGCACTGGCCGCGCTTCGGCCGGGGCTGGTCGCGCCGCGTCGCCGAGGTGCGGGCCCAGGCGCTGATCTGGGCGCAGGACGAGGCGGCGCCGGCCTCGCCCCCTGCCTCCGAGATTGCGCCCGCCGGCCGGCACGGCGGCGGGAAGGAAAGGCTGGACGCCACGCTGCGCGATGCGGCCCGCGATCCGACGGTTCTGACCGGCGCGGGCGGCGTCCTTGGCGGCGTGGCGGCGATGGCGCAGGGCGACGGGCCGATGCAATACGCGCTGGCGGCGGTGCTGGTGCTGGCCGCGCTGGGCGCCTTCGTCCTGCTGCTGCGCCGCACCCGGCCATGAGGGGGACGCTGCTTGCCGCCGCCGTCCTCGCGGCCCTCTGGGCCGCCAGCCTCGGCGGCGCCTACCACAAGGGCCGCAGCGACGCCGCCGCAAGGGCCGAGGCGCGCGCCGCGCAGGGCTACCGCGACACCCGCGAAAGGATCGACGATGCGCTGGACATGGCTCCTGCTGACGATGACGATCTGCGCCGCCGGCTGCGCGCGCTTGCCCGCTGACAGCGGGCCTGCGCTCTGCGCCGGGACCGAGGGCGCGCGGCGTGATCATGCCGCTGCGCTCTTGCACGATGGCGGGCCTTCCAGCCAGCGCAGCGGGCTGCGCCTGCTCGAGGCGCTGGAGGCCGGCTGCGACGGCTAGGGCTTTCCGGGCGGCGGCATCGGCCTAGGCTTCCTGCCCAACGAAAAGCAAGAGGACACGAGCCAATGACCGAACCGACCCTGAAATTCCATGACGGCCATGCCATCCCGCACTTCGGCATCGGCGTCTGGCAGGTGCCCGGCGATGAGACTGCTGGCATCGTCGAAGCCGCCATCAAGCAGGGCACCCGCCTGATCGACGGGGCCAAGATCTACGGCAACGAGACCGAAATGGGCGAGGGCATCCGCCGCGGCGGCGTCGCCCGCGACGAGCTTTTCGTCACCTCGAAGCTCTGGAACGACGACCAGGGCTACGACAGCACGCTCAAGGCCTTCGACGGCACGATGGAGCGGCTGGGCCTCGACGTGCTGGATCTTTACCTGATCCACTGGCCCTGCCCGGACCGCGACGCCTATGTCGATACCTGGAAGGCGATGATCGAGCTGAAGAAATCCGGACGCGTCCGCTCCATCGGCGTGTCGAACTTCACCGCCGACCATATCGACCGCGTGGTCTCCGAGACCGGCGAGGTGCCGGTGCTGAACCAGATCGAGCTGCATCCGCAGCTGCAGCAGGCCGAGATGCGCCGGGCACACGAGGGCCGCGAGATCGTCACGCAAAGCTACTCTCCGCTCGGCGGCGGCACGCTCTTCGACGCGCCCACTGTCATGCAGATCGCCGAAAAGCATGGCAAGACGCCGGCGCAGGTGCTGCTGCGCTGGAACATGCAGCTGGGCAACGGCGTCATCACCCGCTCGACCAAGCCCGAGCGGCTGGAGCAGGCGCGCGAGGTTCTGGCCTTCACCCTGCCGGAAGAGGACATGGAGGCGCTGGCCGGCCTCGACGCCGATGCGCGGCAAGGCGCCCATCCCAGCGAGATGAACTGACGCTAGCGTACCAACGCCGCGTTCCCCGGCCCGGCAGGGGAACAGGGAAACGGGGGGGCGGGTTCTTCACGCAGGAAGGGCCCAGCCCCCCTTTTCCTTACAGGCAGGTAGCGACATGGCCCCCAAAGATTCCGGCACCCCCAAGGGCGGCGAGATCCACCAGACCGCAGGCGGCGACACCCCCGTGATGACCACGGCCAACGGCATCCCCGTCTCGGACGACCAGAATTCCCTCAAGGCCGGGCCGCGCGGCCCTGTGCTGATGGAAGACTTCGCCCTGCGCGAGAAGATCTTCCACTTCGACCACGAGCGTATCCCCGAGCGCGTGGTCCATGCCCGCGGCTTCGGCGCCCATGGCACCTTCGAGCTGACCGACGATCTGTCCGACATCACCGCGGCGCAGATCCTGACCGAGGTGGGCGAGAAGACCGACGTCTTCGTCCGCTTCTCGACCGTGGCGGGCAACAAGGGCTCGGCCGATCTTGCGCGCGACGTGCGCGGCTTCGCCGTCAAGTTCTACACCAAGCAGGGCAACTGGGACCTCGTCGGCAACAACATCCCGGTCTTCTTCATCCAGGACGCGATCAAGTTCCCCGACCTGATCCATGCCGCCAAGGCAGAGCCGGATCGCGGGTTCCCTCAGGCGCAGACGGCGCATGACAATTTCTGGGACTTCATGTCGCTGATGCCCGAGGCGATGCACATGGCGCTTTGGATCATGTCCGACCGGACGATCCCGCGCAGCTTCCGCTTCATGGAAGGCTTCGGCGTCCATACCTTCCGGCTGGTGAACGCCGAGGGCAAATCTTCCTACGTCAAGTTCCACTGGAAGCCGAAGCAGGGCCTGCAATCGGTGCTCTGGGACGAGGCGGTCAAGACAAACGGCGCCGATCCCGACTTCCACCGCCGCGACATGTGGGCGGCGATCGAGGCGGGCGACTACCCGCAGTGGGATCTGGGCGTGCAGGTCTTCGACGACGCCTTCGCCGATGCCCAGCCCTACGACGTGCTCGACGCGACCAAGCTGATCCCGGAAGAGGACGTGCCCGTCCGCATCGTCGGCACGATGACCCTCAACCGCAACGTCGACAACTTCTTCGCCGAGACGGAGCAGGTCGCCTTCCAGACCGGCAACATCGTGCCCGGCATCGACTTCACCAACGACCCGCTGCTGCAGGGCCGGAACTTCAGCTACCTCGACACGCAGCTCAAGCGGCTGGGATCGACCAACTTCACCCATATTCCGGTGAACGCGCCGCGCTGCCCCTTCCACCACTTCCAGCAAGACGGCCACATGGCGATGCATAATCCCAAGGGCCGGGCCAACTACGAGCCGAACGGCTGGGGCGGCGCGCAGGGCGGCCCGCGTGAAAGCGCGAAGGGCTTCACCAGCTACCCCGAGGCGATGTCGGGCGAGAAGCGGCGCGTCCGGGCCGAGCTCTTCGCCGATCACTACAGCCAGGCTCGGCAGTTCTACATCTCCCAGACCGAGATCGAGCAGGGCCATATCGCCGATGCCTTCACCTTCGAGCTGTCGAAGGTCGAGACGCCGGTGATCCGTGAGCGGATGCTGGCCCATCTCGTCAACGTCGATGCGGATCTGGCGCAGACCGTCGCAGATGGCCTCGGCATGGCGCTTCCCGCCGCGCATGAGATGGCGCGCGAACCCTTCGCGGTGAAGCCTTCGGACAAGCTCTCGATCCTCAAGAACGGCCCCGATTGCATCAAGGGCCGCAAGATCGGCCTGCTTCTGACCGACGGCGCGGAGGACGCGCTGATCGAGGCGCTGCAAGCCGGCGCCAAGGCGCGCGGCGCCATGGTCGAGATTATCGCCCCCAAGGTCGGCGGCGTGACCACCGCCGGCGGCAAGCAGATCCCGGCGAACCAGAAGATCGATGGCGCGCCCGCCGTGCTCTACGACTTCATCGCCGTGATCGCCTCGGACGAAGGGGCCGCACAGCTTGCCAAGATGCATGCCGCGAAAACCTTCATGGCGGACGCCTGGGCTTACATGAAGCTGACCGCTCTCAGCGGCGGCGCCGCGCCTCTGGCGCAGGCCGGCGGCATGGAGACCTCGGGCAGCGGCGTGACGCCGCTCACCGATGCCGCCAGCGTCGAGACCTACCTCGACGGCTGCGCCAAGCTGCGCGCCTGGGACCGCGCCGCCTGACCGGACAGGTCCACCACCAAAACAAGGGGCGCGCCCATCCGGCCGCGCCCCTTCATGTTTCTGCAAATACTCCGGGGGGTGCGGGGGGCTGGCCCCCCGCCTCGCCTGCCGCCCGCGCGGCCCTAGATGTTCATCGCCCCGACGGAGCCGCCGTCCACCCGGTAGGCCGAGCCCACGGTAAAGCTGGCGAGATCCGAGCAGAGCAGCGCGATCACCGGCGCGACCTCCTCGACCTTGCCGCGGCGGCCCTGCTTCATGAAGGGACGCTCTTCCTTGAGGAAACTCTGGATCGTCTCCTCCTTGGACTCGCCGCTCTTCTCGGCGCGCTTCTCCATCATGCCGTCGGTCATCGGGCTCTCGATGAAGGCCGGGGAGACGGCGTTGATCAGCACGCCCTTGGCCGAATAGGGCATCGAGACGCCCTTGACGAAGTTCAGCAGCGCCGCCTTGGCGACGTTGTAGACCATCTCGTCGGGGTAGGGCTGCACCGCGTTCTCCGAGGTGACGAAGACGCAGCGTCCCCAGCCCTTGTCGACCATCTGCGGCACCAGAACGCGGCTCAGGCGCACGGCGGACATGAAGTCGATGGTCCAGGCCTCTTCCCAGTCCTCGTCCTTCATCTCCAGCGGGTCGCCCTTGGCGCCGGTGATGCCGGTGGTGTGCACGAGGATATCGGTGCCCCCGAGGGCCTTCATCCGCTCCGCCAGCCGGTCGAACTCCGCCGGCTTGGTCAGGTCGGCGGCGATCAGCGCCTCGACCCCGCCCAGCTCCTCGGCGGCCTTGTCCAGCGCCTCCTGATCCATGTCGCTCAGCACGATCGTCGCGCCTTCCGCCTTGAGCAGCTTGGCCGTCTCGAGGCCCATGCCGCCGGTGCCGCCGGTGATCAGCGCGCGCTTGCCCTTGATGCCCAGATCCATGCGTTCTCTCCTTCGAGGAAATCGTCGGGCTCCTTGCCCGTCTCGCGGGACGAACCCCCAGCCTCCGCCGCCGTTCCCCGCGGCATCGCCCGGAAATTGCATTGGTGCGATTGCGCGCTGGAACCACCCGGCCCGGCCTGTGGTTTTGGCATTATGGGGCAAAGGGTCATTCATGGTTAACGAGACGACTGGCGGGTCTCCCGCCGCGCGGCGCATCGGCAGTCGCTGGGGTGCGCATCCGGGCGACGACGGCGCATGGGATTTCGGCCTCTGGGCACCGGGGCAAGATAGCGTCGCCCTCGATCTGGATGGTGCCCGGCACGAGATGACCAAGGGCGACGACGGCTTCTGGCGCGCGTCGGTCACCGCGAAAGCCGGCCAAAGCTACAAATTCGCCATCGGCGGGCAAAGCTATCCCGACCCGGCCTCGCGCCGGCAGGATGGCGACGTGCATGCGCCCTCGGTCCTCGTCGATGCCGCGCCGCGCGCGGGCCGCGACAGCTGGGCCGGCCGGCCTTGGGCCGAAACGGTGGTCTACGAGCTGCACCTGGGCACCTTCACGCCCGAGGGCACCTTCAAGGCCGCCGCCGCGCGCATGGCGGATCTGGCCGAGACCGGGATCACCGCGGTCGAGATCATGCCGATCGCCCAGTGGCGGGGGAACCGCGGCTGGGGCTACGACGGCGTGCTGAACTACGCGCCGCACCCCGCCTATGGCACCCCGGACGAGCTGCACGACCTTGTCGAGGCCGCCCATGCCGCCGGGATCAGCGTCTTTCTCGACGTCGTCTACAACCACTTCGGCCCAGACGGCGCCTATATCCACGCCATCGCGCCGGAGTTCTTCGACGAAGGCCGGATGACCCCCTGGGGCGCCGCCATCGCCTTCGACAAGCCGGCGGTGCGCGACTTCTTCATGGACAGCGCGCTCTACTGGCTGGTCGAGTTCAACATCGACGGGCTGCGCTTCGACGCCATCCACCAGATCCAGGACACAGTGCAGCCCACCTTCATCGTCGAGCTGGCGCAGCGCGTGCGCGAGGCCGGCCTGCCGCGCCCGATCCACCTGATCACCGAGGACGAGCGCAACATCGTCGGCTACTTCGAGAACGGCGTGATCGACGGCACCTGGAACGACGACTGGCACCATTCGGTCCACGTCTCGCTGACCGGCGAGAGCAACGACTATTACAGCGACTACGCCCACGACCCGGTGGGCGATCTGGTCACCTGCATGGCCGAAGGGCAGGTCTGGCAGGGCAAGCCGCGGCCCGGCACCGACCACCTGCGGGGCGAGCCCTCGGGCCATCTGCCCTGGACCTGCTTTGTCAACGCCAACCAGAACCACGACCAGGTCGGCAATCGCCTCATGGGCGAGCGTCTGATCACCCTCGCCGGGGAGGATCGGGCCAAGACCGTGCATGCGCTGCTGCTCTGCCTGCCCTTCATCCCCATGCTCTTCATGGGCGAAGAGGTCGGCGAAGAGGCGCCCTTCATGTTCTTCTGCGACCACGACGGAGAGCTGGCGCGGATGACGCGCGAGGGGCGGATGAAGGAATTCGGCTTCCCCCCGGGCTCCGAGGACAAGATGCCCGATCCCAATGCCGCCGAGACGATGGAGGCCTGCCGCCCCTTCAAGGGCGATCCCGCGCGGCAGGACCGCTGGCGCGCGATGACGCGGCAGCTTCTGGCCCTGCGCCGCGAGAAGGTCGTGCCGCTGATCGCCTCGGGCCGCGCGGGCGCGGCGCAGGTGACGCGCACCTCCGACAGGTCCGTCCATGCGATCTGGCCCTTCGAGGCCGGACAGATCGAATGCTGGCTGAACATCGGCACCACGCCCGATCAGGCTCCCGATGTATCGGGCGCCGATCACGTGGTGCATGACATCGCCAGCGACCCCTTTGCTTTTGCCGTGAAGTATTCCTGATGACCCTCCCCACCTCGACCTACCGCCTGCAACTGCGCGAAGGCATGGACTTCAAGCGTGCGGAGGGGCTCCTGCCGCATCTGCGCGACCTCGGCATCAGCCACCTCTACCTCTCGCCGGTCTTCACCGCGACGAGCGGCTCGACCCATGGCTACGACGTGACCGACCCGGCTGAGATCGACCCTACCATCGGCGGGCGCGCCGGCTTCGCAAGCCTGTCGCGCGCGGCCGAGGGCATGGGGATCGGCGTAATCCTCGATATCGTGCCCAACCACACCGCCTTCGTGCTGGAAAACCCCTGGCTGCGCGACGTGCTGCGCCATGGCGAGGCCAGCCGCTATGCCCGGCATTTCGACATCGACTGGGGCAAGGGCCGGCTGGTGCTGCCGATGCTGACGGCGGAATTCGATACCGTCCTCGAAGAGGGGCGCGTGCGGATCGAAGAGGAGGCGGATGGCCCTGTCCTGTCGATTGACGGCGCGCTCAAGGTGCCGCTGGCGCCCGAGGGCCTGCCGTCCGAGGATCGCTGGCAGGACGCCGAGACGCTGCGCGAGGTGCATGCCGCGCAGGCCTGGCGCCTGACCCGCTGGGAATACGAGCGCGACGGCGTCACCCACCGCCGCTTCTTCAACGTCACCAGCCTGATCGGCATGCGGGTCGAGGATCCGGCGGTCTTCGAGGACATGCACCGGCTGCTCTTCGATCTGATCGACGAGGGGCTGGTTCAGGGCGTGCGGGTCGACCACATCGACGGCCTCGCCGATCCCACCGCCTACCTCAATCAGCTGCGCGCCAAGATCGGCGACATCCCCCTCTGGATCGAGAAGATCGTCGTCGGTGACGAGGCGCTGCCCGACTGGCCGGTCGAAGGGACGACAGGCTACGAGGCCGCGCGCGCCATCGCCCGCATCCTGACGGATGCCGCCGGGCTGGGCCGGCTCGACGGCGCCTGGCGGCGCGAGACGGGCCGAGAAGGGCGGTTCGAGGAGGCGCTTTCCCAGGCCAAGGGCGAAGTGCTGCGGCAGGAGCTGGCGGCGGAATTGCACCAGCTGATCGACCTCGCCCGCGAGGCAACGCAGACGCCCGAGGGCGACCAGGAGGTCGGCGACGAGGCCCTGCGCGAGGCGATCATCGGCCTTCTCGTGCAGTTCCCGCGCTACCGCACCTATTTCGATGCCGGCACGCCCAATCAGCCCGATACCGACCTGATGAAGCACGTCGCCGAGGAGGCGGCGCAGGACCTGCGCAGCGACGATGTCGTGCAGCGGCTGACCGGGTTGATCGTGACCCCCGAGAACGACGCCGCGCGCCGCTTGCAGACCCGCTTCCAGCAGGTCACCGGCGCGCTGATCGCCAAGGCGCAGGAGGATACCGCCGGCTTCCGCTGGAACCGCTACCTCGCCGCCAACGAGGTCGGGGCAGAACCGGACGAGGCCTACCTGACGGTCGAGGAGTTCGGCTCCTGGCTCGAGACGCGCGGCAATGCCGGGCTGACGCTGACCTCGACCCACGACACCAAGCGGGCCGAGGATGCGCGCATGCGCCTCGTGGCGATCAGCCACTTGCCCGAGGCCTTTCTCGACCTCTGGGATCGCAGCCTCGAGGTCGCGCCCAGCGAAGAGGTCGATCCCAACCTGCGCTGGTACATCCTGCAGGTCCTGCTCGCGATCTGGGAACCGCGCGAGGATATCGGCCCGCGCCTGGCGCAGCACGTCGAGAAGGCGATGCGCGAGGCAAAGGAGGTCACCACCTGGACCCATCCGGACGAGGAGGCCGAGGCCGCGGCCCAAGCGCTGACCGCCACGCTGGTCGAGGATTGGCACCGCGCCCTGCCGCAGGCGGCGCGCGAGCTGATCGCGCGGGGGCAGATCCTCAGCCTCGCCCAGGTGGCGCTGAAATGCGCGATGCCGGGCATTCCCGACATCTACCAGGGCTGCGAGGGCGGCGCCTACCACCTGACCGATCCCGACAACCGCCTCGCCGTGGATTGGGAGCAGATGCAGCACTTGGCCGAGCGCGACGATTTCGCCGGGCGCAAGTGCCGCCTGACCATGGCGCTGCTTGACCTGCGGCGGCGCTTTGCCGGGATGTTCGAGACTGCCGGCGTGCGGGTCGAAGCGCCGAGCGCCGATGGCCTGCGGCTGATCCGCGAGGGGCGCGAGGGCGTCCTGACGGTCGACATTGCCCTCGGCGGCGGTGCGGCGCCGCGCGGCGCCGCACTGCATTGGCCTACCGCCGACCGCGATGCCGATGCGCCCGTCGCGATCCGCTGGGCCCCGGCCGTGAGTGATCAGGCCGTGCTGTAACGCCTTGGAACCCGCCGCCTTGCGGCGGGTTCGCCTGCTGAAGCGACCGGCGGCCCCCTGTGGCGCGCGGCCGTCCCTTCCACTGTCCGCGCAGGGACCACCCCGCTGCGCAACGGAGATCGACATACTCGCATGAAGAACGAAGCACCCTCTGCCGCGCCCGCCTTCGACAACAGCGCCGCGCGATCCGATTCCATGGGCGCCGAATACGACGGCTACGGCACCAATTTCGCGCTGTTCTCCGAGAACGCCGAGAAGGTGGAGCTGTGCCTCTTCGACGATACCGGTCGCAAGGAGCTGCACCGCCTCGAGCTGCCGCTGATGGAAGGCGGCGTCTGGCACGGATACCTGCCGGACGTCGCGCCGGGGCAGGTTTACGGCTACCGGGTGCACGGCCCCTACAAGCCCGAGGAAGGTCACCGCTTCAATCCCAACAAGCTGCTGCTGGACCCCTATGCCCGCGAATTGCGCGGCGACCTGAAGTGGGGCCCCGAGATCTTCGGCTACACGCTGGGCGACGGCGACCTGAGCTACGACACCCGTGACAGCGCCCCCTTCGTGCCGAAGGGCGTCGTCGTCGATTCCGACTTCGACTGGGAGGCGGACGACGTGCTGCGCCATCGCTGGATGGACACGCTGATCTACGAGGCCCACGTCAAGGGCCTGACGATGCAGCACCCCGACGTGCCCGAGGACGAGCGCGGCACCTTTCAGGGCCTCGGCTCCGACGCGGTGATCGACCACCTGACGCGGATCGGCGTCTCTACGATCGAGCTTCTGCCGGTTCATGCCTTCGCGAACGACGGGCATCTCGCGGACAAGGGGCTGTCGAACTACTGGGGCTACAACACCCTCTCGTTCTTCGCCCCGCACAGGCCCTACCTGCGCACCGGCACCTACCGGGAAGTGAAGCAGGCGGTGAAACGCTTCCACGCCGCCGGGATCGAGGTGATCCTCGACGTGGTCTACAACCACACCTGCGAGGGCAACGAGAACGGCCCGACGCTGTCCTTCCGCGGTATCGACAACGCGAACTACTACCTGCTCAGCCCCGAGAACCGGCGCCACAGCTTCGACACCACCGGCACCGGCAACACGCTGAACGTCGAGCATCCGATGGTGCTGCGCATGGTCCTCGACAGCCTGCGCCACTGGGTGCAGGTCATGCACGTCGACGGCTTCCGCTTCGATCTCGCCTCCACCCTCGGGCGCGAGGCCATGGGTTTCGAGCGGCAGGGCAGTTTCTTCGCCGCGATCCGTCAGGATCCCGTGCTCTCGAAGATCAAGCTGATCGCAGAGCCCTGGGATGTGGGCGAGGGCGGCTACCAGGTCGGCGGCTTTCCCTGGCCCTTCCGCGAGTGGAACGACAAGTTCCGCGACGACGTGCGCGGCTTTTGGCGGCGTGATCAGGGCCTCGTGCCGCGGATCTCGCAGCGGCTGGTGGGCAGCCCGATCCAGTTCAACCACTCGCACCGCCCGGCGACCAGCAGCGTCAACTTCATCGCCGCGCATGACGGCTTCACGCTGTGGGACACCGTCTCTTACAACGACAAGCATAACGACGCGAATGGCGAGGACGGGCGCGACGGCCATTCCAACAACCTCAGCGACAACATGGGCGCCGAGGGGCCGAGCGACGACACCCGCATCCGCGAGGCGCGGATGCGCCGGGTCAAGGCGATGCTCGCCACGCTGCTGACCAGCCAGGGCGTGCCGATGATCCTCGCCGGTGACGAGCTGGGCCAGACGCAGGACGGCAACAACAACGCTTATTGCCAGGACAACGAGATCACCTGGCTGGACTGGGCCAATGCCGACGACGAGCTGACGCAGGCCGTCGCCGACCTCATGGCCTTCCGCCGGGCGCGCGGCGGCCTGCCGCAGCTTCGCTTCGCCGAGGCGCCCGACAGCGCCGCCGTCGATGGCGCGCCCTCTGTCGTCTGGCTGCACCCCGAGGGGCGCGAGATGACGCCCGAGGACTGGCAGAACGGCGATTTGTCGTGCCTTGGCCTGCGCGTCGTGCCGGACGAGACCGTGCGCGAGATCCTGATCATCCTCAATGCCGGGGACGATCTGGAATTCGGCCTGCCCAAGGGCAACTGGCGCCGCCGCATCGACACCACGCGCAGCCCCGTCACCTGCCACGATCTGGAGCAGGAGAGCACGCAGATCGGCTGGCAGAGCGTCACCTGCTTCGTTCCCGAAGAGGGCCTGACCGCGGACCCCGAGGACGAGGCCGATGAGGCCGAGACTGGCGAGCAGGAGCCGGCGGCGAAGGCCAGCTTCACCTCGAGCGGCGACGGCGGCGGTGCCGTCTATACCGCCACGGCCGAGGATGAGGCAGCCGAGCCGGACGAGAAGTGATCCGCGCCTCCGGCCTGCCCGTAGTCTCAGGCAGGCCGGACAGGAGACCCCGATGCAAGCTGCCATTCTCTACGTCGTCACCGCGGCGGTTTTCCTTGCCGCCGATGCGCTGATGCTGCGGCAGGTGATGCAGCCGCTGTTCCAAAGGCATATCGGCGATTGGCTGGCCGAGCCGATCCGGATGGGCCCGGCGGTGGGCTTCTACCTCGCCTATGTCGCGGCGATCTGCTGGCTGGTCTCTTGGCCGGCGCTGCAGGCCGACGCGCCGGGCCGGGCGTTGCTGAACGGCGCGATTCTCGGCGCCGCCGCCTATGGCACCTACGAATTCACCAATTACGCGACGCTGACGCGCTGGTCGCTGCAACAGGTGGCGGTCGATCTGTCCTGGGGCATCGCGCTGACAGGCGTCTCGGCCCTCGTCGGCGTCCTCGTGGCGCGCTGGATCGCGGGATGAGCCTGCCGCCCCGCACCCCCGACGAGGTTCTGCAGCGGATCGAGGACAATCCCGTCAGCGGCAGCCCCGAGGCGATGCGCAGCACCTTCGCCCGCCTCGCCGGGCCGGGGCCGGAGGGCGAGGCGCGGCGGATCGGCATCGACGGGCGTGTCTACGGCGCGGGCCCTGTCGCGGCGGTCTGGCTGCACGGCGGCGGCTACGTCTTCGGCAGTGCGCGCACCCATGCCGCCACGGCCGATGCCCTCGCGCAGGCGCTGGGCGCGGCGGTCTTCGTGCCCGACTACCGCCTCGCGCCCGAGAATCCCTGGCCGGCGATGCTGGAGGATGCGCTCTCGGTCCTCGACGCGCTGGAGGGGCCGGTGCTGCTGTGCGGCGACAGCGCGGGCGGGCATCTGGCGCTGAACGCCGCTCTGGCGCGCGGGGGGCGCGTGCTTGGCCTGGCGCTAGTCTCTTCCAATACCGACCGCACGGGGCAAAGCGTCACGCGCGCCCGCAACACGCCGCATGATGCGATGAACAGCGACGAGGACGACGCGAGTCTCGGGCAGATGGCCTTCGCGGGCCGCGATCCCGCCGATCCGCAGGTCTCGCCGCTACTTGCGGATCTCACGGGCCTGCCGCCCGTTTGGCTGACCGCCTCCACCGAGGAGGTGCTGCTGGACGACACGCTCCTGCTAGCGCGGGCGCTCGGCCTCGCCGGCGTGCCCGTGCAGCTGCGCCTGCGCCGGGGCCTGATGCACATGTGGACGCTCTGGCCCGAGGCGATGCCCGAGGCACGAGAAACGATGGCCGATATCGCCGGTTTCGCCGCGGGCCTGCGGGGCTAGCCCATCGGCTCTTCGGACATGCTGGGATGCACGGCGAGGGCGCGGGACATCCCGTCGCGGGGCGGACGGGAGAGCACGCATTGCGCGGCCCAGCCGATCGCCTCATGCGCGCCGTCGCCCACCAGCGAGACGGCCTCGACCCGCCCCTCCGCGCCCGCGACGGCCCAGTAATCCTGCGGCGCCGGATCGCGCACCGCGGCGCTCAGCGGCGAGACCGAGTCTTCGGCTATCGTCTCGCGCTTCGGCGGGAAGCCGACTTCGGCCACCGGCGGGATGACGAAGGCAGAGGTCGCGACATGCGCCAGATCGATGGGCTGCGCATCCTCGCCCGCCAGCTGCTTGCCCATACATTCCCCGTCGGAGACGGCGACAGGCGTCAGCGGCAGGCGGTCGGCGCAATCGCCGATGGCATAGAGGCCGGGGATCGAGGTCTCGAACCGGTCGTTGACGGCGAGCGCGTCGTTCTTGCCCAGGGTGGCGCCCTCCTTCATCTCGCCCAGCAAGTCGAGCGTGGGCTTGCGCCCCACCGCCATCACCACCTTCTCGACCGTCAGAACGGCGCCATCCGTCAGGGTCACGCGGTAGCCGCCCGTCGCCGCCTCGATGCGGACGGGCTTGAGGCCGGTGCGGACGTCGATGCCCTGCGCTTCCATGTTGGTCTGCCCGGTCTTGGCCGCGGGGGCGGAGAACTCGGTCAGCACCCGGTCGGTATCGGTGACGACGGTCACCTGCGCGCCAAGTGCGGCATGAATCGCTGCAAGCTCGCAGCCGATGTATCCGCCGCCCACCACGAGGATCGAGGCGGGCAGGGCGGTCCATTGCAGGACGTCGTGGCTGACATCCGCCAGCTCGGCGCCGGGGATATCCGGGAGGACGGGATGGCCGCCGGTAGCCAGCACGATATGCGCCGCCTCCACGCGCTGCCCCTCGACCTCGACGACGCCGGGCTCGATCACCCGGGCCTCGCCGCGCCGAAGCTCGGCGCCGCACCCGTCCAGCCGCCGCTCGTAGATGTCGCGCAGGCTTTCGATCTTCTCGGCGCGCAGCGCGCAGAGGCGGGCCATCTCGACCTGCGGCGGCTGCGTCAGCACCCCGGTGCCGGCAAGGCCGCGCGCGGCGCTGACCGCATCGGCCACGGTCCACATCAGCTTCTTCGGGACGCAGCCGCGGTTGACGCAGGTGCCGCCGACCTGGGCCCGCTCGACCGTCAGGACGCTCAGCCCGCGCGCGGCCGCGGTGCGGGACAGGGCCACGCCGGCCGAGCCGGCGCCGATGACGACGATATCGTAACTCGATTTCATACTCGCATCTCCCTGCGCAACCGCTGCACCTTGGAAGAAGACCCCGCGGGATGCGCGGGTTCCGGCCAGTTTTCCAACCTGTCCTTTAAGTTGTGTTCCAAAATTCCACTTATACCCTAAGATACAGCGGCGAGGCGGCGCCCGGCGCCCCGCACCCATGACCCTTGAACAGGCGACACGGATCCCATGGCCGGCAGCATTCTTTACGTCGAGGACGAGGTCATCGACTCGTTGGAGACAAGCCAGCTTCTCGAAGAGTTCGGCTTTTCCGAAGTCGTGACCGCCCATGACCTGGAGCAGGCGCGCGCCATGGTGCGGCAGAAGCGCTTCAGCCATGCGCTGCTCGACGTGAACCTCGGCAACGGCGACCGCACCTTCGATCTGGCGGAGGAGCTGTCGCGCATGGGTGTGCGCGTCGTCTTCGCGACCGGCTACGGCCCGCCGAGCCTGTCGCAAGGCCTCTCGGGCGCCGGCTACGTCGAGAAACCCCTCGTCGAGGCGGACCTGCGCGAGGCGCTCAGCGCCTGACGGCGCGGCCCGGGATGTGCGGCGCCGTACCGCCGCGGAACTGCCCGCGCGGCGCGCTGTTGACTGCCGAAGCCGCTAGGCCGGCAGGGCAGCACCACGAGGACGCCATGAGTGACGAGATCAAGCCGCAGCATCAGGACAAGATGCCCGCGGACGAATGGAAGATGGATCCGCAGCCCGACTACCTGCCGCGCCATCCTGGCGTCGGCAAGCTGAAGGGCAAGGTCGCGCTGATCACCGGCGGCGACAGCGGCATCGGTCGCGCCGTCTCCGTCCTTTTCGCGCGCGAAGGGGCGAAGATCGCCATCGCCTACTACGACGAGCATCGCGATGCCGAGGCGACGAAGGAGATGGTCGAGAAGGAGGGCTCCGAGGCGCTGCTGATCCCCGGCGATCTCGGTGTGAAGTCCAATGCCGAGGATGCCATCGCGCAGACCGTCGACCGCTTCGGCAGCCTCGACGTGCTGGTGATCAACGCCGCGCAGCAATGGGTGGACGAGGGGCTGACGGATGTCAGCGAAGAGCGCCTGCGCCGCATGGTCGACAGCAACGTCATGCATCCGCTCTTCACCACGCAGGCCGCGCTGCCGCACCTGAAAGAGGGCGCCTCGGTCGTATACACGACCTCGGTCAATGCCTTCAAAGGCAACGATTCCCTCGTGACCTATTCGACGACGCGCGGCGCCACGCTCGCGCTGTCGCGGTCGATGGCCAGCGCGCTGGCGGACAAGGGCGTGCGGGTGAACGCGGTCGCGCCGGGACCGATCTGGACGCCCTTCATCCCCGGCTCGATGTCAGAAGAGCAGGTGGCCGACTTCGGCAAGAAGACCAAGCTGGGCCGTCCGGGACAGCCCTGGGAGGTGGCGACTGCCTACCTCTTCCTCGCCTCCTCGGACGGCAGCTACTTCACCGGCCAGACGCTGCACCCGAACGGCGGCAGCATCGTCGGGGCCTGATCTGGCCTAGAAGCTGACCTCGACCCCCGGCAGGTCCAGCGCGCGCACCAGATCGCGCAGCTCCTGCCGGGCGGCGACGTTCGAGATGTTCAGCCGCTCGACCCCGACGTCGCGCAGGTCCAGTAGGGTCAGGCCGCGCGGGAAAAGCTCGCGGAAAATGACCCGCTCGTTGAAGCCGGGCGCGGTGCGAAAGCCGATGCGCCGCGACAGCCGGTCCAGCGCGCTTTCCATCTTCTGCTTGTTGACCATGGCCTGCGCGCCAAGGCGGTTGCGCACCACGATCCAGTCGATCGGCGGCAGACCCGCCTGCGACCGCAGCTGCCGCGCGTTCCAGACCATCTCGGAATAGACCGAGGGGCCGAGGATCGCCTCGCCGTCGGTGTCTATCCGCGCCAGCAGGTCGAAGTCGACGAAGCTGTCGTTCAGCGGCGTGACCAGCGTATCGGCCAGCGAATGGGCGACCTGGCTCAGGCGCGTGTGGCTGCCGGGGCAATCGATCAGGATGAAATCGCTGTCCGGCTCCAGCGCGGCGACGGCCGCCGAGAGGCGGTGGTCCGAGGGGTTCTCCCCGGGCTCGAGCGCGGTGGCGTCGATCTCGGGCAGATCGACATGGGCTGGTGTCGCCAGCGACAGCCCCTCCGCCTCGAGAAAGCGGCGCCGGTTGTCGATGTAGCGCCCGAGGCTTTTCTGCCGCAGGTCGAGGTCCAGCGTGCCGATCTTGTGCCCCATGCGCGCAAGCGCCGTCGCGAGATGCATCGAAACGGTGGATTTCCCCGCGCCGCCCTTCTCGTTACCCACGACGATGATATGCGCCATAATCTTCCGGCCGTTCCGCTGTGTCCAAGTCGCGGCACCATAGGCGGGGGCCTGCGGCAGGGAAAGCGGTGCACCGCCGATCACGGCCCCGTCATCGGCATCGGTGCGCGGCTGTTGCAGCAGAACCGCTTGACGCGGGGCCCCGTCACCGCCATCTGGGGGGCAGGACGGGATCGGCCACGCGTGGGCCGCCGGGCGCAGACAGGATCCGCTGACAGCGATCGCGCCGCCCCTCCGATGCTTCCCAATTCACGCGGGGGAGGCCACGACCGGTCGGTGCCGGGGCCATGGGGGCCTCGCCGTCAGTGTCGGTCGTTTCCCCGCAGGCGGCTGCCCCTCGTGGCGCCGCAGAAGGATATTCATGGATTTCGACATGCTGGGGCTCTCGCCCCGCCTCATCGCTGCGCTCAAGGATCAGGGCATCACCGATCCGACCCCGATCCAGGCGCAGGCGATCCCGCACGCGATGAACGGGCGCGACGTCATGGGCCTCGCGCAGACCGGCAGCGGCAAGACCGCCGCCTTCGGCCTGCCGATGATCGACGCGCTGATGAAGTCGGGCGAGAAGCCCGCACCCAAGGGGGCCTCGGCCCTCGTCCTCGCGCCGACGCGCGAGCTGGCCGCCCAGATCGAGGACAACCTCAAGGCCTATACGCGCGGCACCCATATCAAGACGATGCTGATCGTCGGCGGTGCCGGCATGACCGGGCAGGTCCGCCGGATCGAGAAGGGCGTGCACGTCCTCGTGGCGACGCCGGGCCGGCTGATCGACCACCTCGACCGCGGCACGGTGGACCTCTCCTCGACCGAATTCCTCGTGCTGGACGAGGCCGACCAGATGCTCGACCTCGGCTTCATCCACGCGCTGCGCAAGATCGCGGCCCTGCTCCCGGCCGAGCGGCAGACGATGCTGTTCTCGGCCACGATGCCCAAGCAGATGGAAGAGCTGGCCGGCACCTACCTCAACAGCCCGGCCAAGGTGCAGGTGAACCCTCCGGGGCAGGCCGCCGAGAAGATCGACCAGTCGGTCCACTTCGTCGCCAAGACGGCCAAGACCGACCTGCTGGCGGAACTGCTCGGGCAGCACCGCGACGAGCTGGCGGTGGTCTTCGGCCGCACCAAGCACGGGATGGAGAAGCTGTCGCGTACCCTCGACAAGATGGGCTTCTCGGTGGCCTCGATCCACGGCAACAAGAGCCAGGGCCAGCGGACCCGCGCCCTCGACGCCTTCAAGTCGGGTGACGTGCGGGTGCTGGTCGCCACGGATGTCGCGGCCCGCGGCCTCGACATTCCCGCCGTGCGCCACGTCTACAACTACGAGCTTCCGAACGTCGCGGATGCCTATGTGCACCGCATCGGCCGGACCGCCCGTGCCGGCGCCAGCGGCAAAGCCGTCGCGCTTTGCGCCCCCGACGAGATGGGCGAGCTCAAGGATATCGAGAAGCTGCTGAAGGGGCCGATCCCCGTGGCCTCCGGCGCCCGCTGGGAAGGCGGCGGCGAGAGCAAGCCGAACGGCGGCGGCGGTCGCGGTCGCGGCGGCAAGGGCCGCGGCGGCCCCGGTGGTGGCGGCCAGCGCGCGGGCGGTCAGGGTCGTCCGGCGGGGCAGGGCGCCCGTGCCGGAAAGCCTGGCGGTGGCGGCGGTAATCGCCGGCGGCGCAGCGGGGGCGGCGGCGCCGCCTCCTGATCGCCTGCAGCGTCAGAGACTGAACAGCAGAACGGCGGCCCTTGGCGGGGCCGCCGTTTTTTCGTTTCCGCGCCTGCCGACTGCGGCGCATATCCTGAAACGCGAAACGCCGCCCCGAGGGGCGGCGTTTCGTCGATGATCGTCTGGCGCGGGGCGCAGCTTAGAAGCTGAGGCCGGCGTACTTGTTCTTGAACTTCGACACGCGGCCGCCGGTGTCCATCAGGCGCGAGGAGCCGCCGGTCCAGGCCGGGTGCGAGCTGGGATCGATGTCGAGCGTCAGCGTGTCGCCCTCCTTGCCCCAGGTCGACTTCATCTGGACGGTGGAGCCATCGGTCAGCTTGACGTCGACGACGTGGTAGTCGGGATGGATTTCCGCTTTCATCGCACTGATCCTCAGGCCTGGGCCCCGGCCTTGTCGGCCTTGGGCTTGTAGTTGGTGTCTTCGACGATACGGGCGGATTTGCCGCGACGCGAGCGCAGGAAGTACAGCTTGGCGCGACGGACCTTGCCGCGGCGGACCACGGTGATCGCCTCGATGTTGGTCGAGAACAGCGGGAAGACGCGCTCGACGCCCTCGCCGAAGGAAATCTTGCGGACGGTGAAGCTGCCGGCGATGCCGTGGCCGTTCTTGCGGCTGATGCAGACGCCTTCGTAGTTCTGCACGCGGGTGCGCGTGCCTTCCGTCACCTTGTAGCCGACGCGGACGGTGTCGCCCGGCTTGAAGTCGGGGATCTCTTTCCCCAGCGAGGCGATTTGCTCCGCCTCGATCTGTGCGATCAGGTCCATGCCTGTCACTCCTAACTTGTGCCCGCGGTTGGCCCGCGAAGATGTGGTGCCGCCTCAGAGCTCTCGGTCTTCGTCCGGGTCCCCACCGCGCGTTGCGCGATAAGCCCGCCAGAGATCAGGCCTGCGTTCCTTTGTCAGCCTTTCGGCCATGTCCCGGCGCCATTCCGTGATCTTCGCGTGGTGGCCCGACAGAAGAATGTCGGGGATTGCGAGACCGTTCCAGACGGCGGGCTTGGTATATTGCGGATGCTCAAGAAGTCCGTGCGAAAAGGATTCCTCTTCGACGGATTCGTGATTCCCCAGCACGCGCGGTATAAGGCGCACACAGGCGTCGATCAAGGCCTGCGCCGCAATCTCGCCTCCTGTCAAGACAAAGTCGCCAAGGCTGACCTCGGTCAGGCCGTAGCCGTCGATCACGCGCTGGTCCACGCCCTCGAACCGCCCGCAGACGAGGACCGCGCCGGGCCCGGCGGCAAGCTGCCGCGCCATGGCTTGCGTAAAGGGCCGCCCGCGCGGCGAGAGCATCAGCCGCGCCGCTCCTTGCGGCGCCGTTTCGAGCGCGGCGTCGAGGGCGCGCGACAGCACGTCGGGCCGCAGCACCATGCCGGCGCCGCCGCCCGCGGGCGTGTCGTCGACATTCCTGTGCCGCCCCTCGCCGAAGGGCCGCAGGTCATGCAGGTGAAGCTGCCAGAGGCCGTCCTTCAGCGCGCGTCCCGTCAGGCTTTCGCCCAGAACGCCCGGAAAGGCCTCGGGAAGGAGGGTCACGACACTCGCCGACCAGGCGCGGGCCAGGTCGGGGCTGTCGGTCATCAGCTCCTTCGGACGTGCAATCGGCCGGGCGCGCAGGCGTCCGGCCGATCGGGGTGTGTCGGTGCTGTCATCTTGGCTCATCGCGCCGCTCTAGCGCGGGCGACGGGTCAGCGGCAAGCGGCGTCAGGACGCGAGGCCGATGACCCCGAAGAGCACGAGCAGGAAGAGGATGACGACGATGATCGCCAGCCATTTCGCGCCGGTCAGGGCGATGCCCGAGACGCTGTTCATGCCAAGCAGGCCGGCAACGGCGGCAATGGCGAGAAGGATGAGAATCCATTCGATCATGATCGGACCTTTCGTTTTCCTTGGCCGTGGTGGCCCGGGTCTTGGAAAGGCAAACCCTGTCGTGCGGGCGCGGTTCCGCGGCGCTGCTGCTGCCGCCGCGGCCGTGGCGCAAAGGTCACGCGTGCGAGCGGCAGGCTAGAACAGCCCCTCGGGCGGATCGGCGACGATGCGGCCCGTGCCCAGATCGACAGTCGGCACCGCTTCGCGGGTGAAGGGCAGCAGGACCGTCGCGCTTGCCCCCTCGGGGCGGATTTCCAGCAGGTCGCCGGCGCCGTGGTCGTGCACCGCCGTCACCCGGCCCAGGGCCGTGCCGCCGGTGTCGAAGACCGACAGGCCGATGAGATCGCTGTGGTAGTATTCGTCGTCCGGAAGGGCGGGAAGGCGGCTGCGCTCGGCCAGCAGCAGGGTGCCGCGCAGGGCATCGGCCTCTTCCTTGGTGGTGATGCCCGAGACGCGCGCGGTCAGCGCATTGGCGGTGCGCCCGGTGATCACGATCTGCTCGAAAAGGCGCCCGCCCTCGGTCGTCAGCGGGAGGTAGTCGGCGATGGCCTCAGGCTCGGCGCAGAAGGACTTGAGACGCACTTCGCCCTGCACCCCGTAGGCGCCCGAGAGCGATCCCACCGCGATATGGCTGTCGTCCATGTCCCGTCCCATCGGCTTGTCCGTGGCGGCGCCGGCGGCGGGGGCAGGGTGCCCCGCGCCGCCGGCGCCAGTGCGATTACTCGGCGGCGGCTTCGGCCGCGGCTTCCTCGGCCGGGGCAGCGGCGCGCGCGGCCTTCTTCTCGGCACGCTCCTGCGCGGCCTTGCCGGGCTTCGCCTTGTTCGGGTTGTTGCGCTCGGTCTTCTCGCGGACGCCGGCGGCCTCGAGCATGCGGGCCACGCGATCGGTCGGCTGGGCGCCCTTGGCGATCCATTCCTGGACCTTCTCGACGTCCATCTTCACGCGGTCCTCGCTGTCCTTCGGGAGCAGCGGGTTGTAGGTGCCCAGCTTCTCGAGGAAGCGGCCGTCGCGCGGCATGCGGCTGTCGGTGGCGACGATCGAGTAGTGCGGGCGCTTCTTGGAGCCGCCGCGGGCGAGCCGGATTTTCATGGCCATGACTGTATCTCCTGTCTGATGGCGGTGAGGGGAGGTCCCTCAGGATTTGTGCATCTCGTGATGCTTGATGACTTCCCGGATGATGAAGCCCAGGAATTTCTTGGCGAATTCGGGGTCGAGGTCGGCCGCCTCCGCCAATTCCGTCAGCCGCGCGATCTGCGCGGCCTCGCGTGCCGGGTCGGCGGGCGGCAGGTCGTGCTCTGCCTTGAGCCGGCCCACGGCCTGCGTATGCTTGAACCGCTCGCCCAGCGTGTAGACGAGGATCGCGTCGAGCCGGTCGATGCTCTCGCGGTGCTCCTTGAGGAGTGCAGCCGCGCGCTCGGCGGCGTCGGTGCTGTTGCCCGGCCCGCTCATGCCGCGGTCTCCTCGAGTGCGGGATGGCGCCAGATCTGCACCGTCTTGCCAAACAGCGTATGATCGCGCTCGTAGCTGGCGCCAAGGCGGCGGGCGAGCGTCAGGGAGCGGGCGTTGGCCGGGTCGATCATGCTCATCAGCGGCCCAAGGCCGAGGCGCGTCGCGGCATCGCGGCGCGCGGCAATCGCGGCCTCGTAGGCATAGCCCTTGCCTTCGGCGCCCTCGAACAGGCTCCAGCCCAGCTCGGGCTCGGGCCAGTCGAAGTTGTTCAGCACGCCGACCCGTCCGATGGTGGCGCCGGTCGACCGCTCTTCGACGGTCCAGTTGCCGTAGCCCTTGATCACCCAGTGCCCGGCCTGGGCCAGAAGGTATTTCCAGGCCTCGCCCCGCTCGGGAGAGTTGCTGACGAACTGCGCCCGCTCACTCGCCATGAAGGCGGCGGTGGCGTCAAAATCACCCTCGCGCGGCAGGCGCAGGATCAGACGCTCCGTCTCGATCGGGTCGGGCAGGATCATTTCTTTTTCCCAAAGCCGGAGAGGCCGCGCGGCAACCCGCCGCCGCCCATGCCGGGCATCCCGCCCATGCCGCGGGGCATCTGCTGGCCCATCATCTTGGCCGCCTGCTGCATCGCCGCGGGATCGTTCACGTCGGGCACATCGCCCATGCCGGGGGCGTTCTTGCCGAACATGCCCTTCATGGCCTGCTTGAGCATCCCGCCCTTGCCGAGCTTCTTCATCACGTCGGCCATCTGCTTCTGCTGCTTGAGAAGCTTGTTCAGCTCCTGCACCTCGAGGCCGGCGCCGGCGGCGATGCGCTTCTTGCGGCTGGCCTGCAGAAGCTCGGGATTGGCGCGCTCCTTCTTGGTCATCGACTGGATCAGCGCGATCTGCCGCTTGACCATGGTGTCGTCGATGCCGGCGGCGCTGGCCTGCTTGGACATCTTGCCCATGCCGGGCATCATGCCCATCAGGCTTTCCATGCCGCCCATCTTGAGCATCTGCTCGAGCTGCATCTTCAGGTCGTTCATGTTGAAGCGGCCCTTCTGGAACCGCTTCATCATGCGCTCGGCCTGCTCGGCCTCGATCGTCTGCTGCGCCTTCTCGACGAGGCTGACGATATCGCCCATCCCGAGGATGCGGCCCGCGATGCGCTCGGCCTCGAAGGTCTCGATGGCGTCCATCTTCTCGCCGAGGCCGACGAAGCGGATCGGCTTGCCGGTGACCTTGCGCATCGACAGGGCGGCACCGCCGCGCCCGTCGCCGTCCATCCGCGTGAGCACCACGCCCGTGACGCCGATCTTGTCGTCGAACTCTGTCGCGACGTTGACCGCGTCCTGGCCGGTCAGGCCGTCGACCACCAGCAGCGTCTCGCGCGGGTTGGCGACATCGCGCACCTCGGCCGCCTGCTGGATCAGCTCGGCGTCGATATGCAGCCGCCCGGCAGTATCCAGCATGTAGACGTCGTAGCCGCCCATCGCCGCCTGCGTCTTGGCGCGCTTGGCGATCTGGACCGGCGTCTCGCCCTTGATGATCGGCAGCGTGTCGACGCCGATCTGCGTGCCGAGGATCGCCAGCTGCTCCATCGCCGCGGGGCGGTTGGTGTCGAGCGAGGCCATGAGCACGCGCTTGCCCTCGCGGTCCTTGAGCCGCTTGGCCAGCTTCGCCGTCGTCGTCGTCTTGCCCGAGCCCTGCAGGCCGACCATCAGGATCGGCGCGGGCGGGTTGTCGATCTTCAGCTTGCCGGGATCGCTGTCACCCTGCAGCGTGGCGACCAGCTCGTCATGGACGATCTTCACGACCTGCTGGCCGGGGGTGACCGATTTCGTCACCGCTTGGCCGGTCGCCTTGTCCTGCACCGACTTGACGAAGTCGCGCGCCACCGACAGCGAGACGTCGGCCTCGAGCAGGGCGGTGCGCACCTCGCGCAGGGCGGTCTTGACGTCGTCGTCCGACAGCGCGCCTTGCTTGGTCAGGCGGTCGAAGACGCCGGAGAGGCGGTCGGAGAGAGAGTCGAACATCGCGGTCCTTTCCATCCGGGCCGTCCGGCCCTGTGCCCCAAACTGGGGCCGGACCAAGCGGGTCGCAACAACGGCCCAACGCGGAACGGCGCCCGTGGGCGCAACGCGCTGACGGACGGCGATCCCCAAAAGGGCGGGGACCGAAAGCCGGGGGCCTTCGGGGTTAGGCCGGGCTGATACCCCCATCGGGCGCCCGGCGTCAAGAGGCGCGGGGCATCCGGGGCTTTCCCTTGCCTTTGCGGGCCGTTATCCCTTGCGGGTGCAACCGAGAGGACCGCGCATGGATAGCTGGGACGAGATCAGGACCGCGTTTCAGGTCGCGCGGCTGGGCACCGTCTCGGGCGCGGCAGAGGCGCTCGGGGTGCACCACGCGACGGTGATCCGCCATGTCGACGCGCTCGAGACGCGGCTGGGGGTGAAGCTGTTCCAGCGCCATGCCCGCGGCTATACCCCGACCGAGGCCGGGCGCGACCTTCTGACGGTCGCGCAAAGCACCGACCACCAGTTCGCCCAGCTTGCCGGGCGGCTGCGCGGCGGGCGCGACGGGATCGACGGCGAGCTTGTCGTCACCTCGATCGAGGCGCTGACGCACCGCGTCACCCCGATCCTCGTGGAGCTGCAGGCCGCGCATCCGGGGCTGAGCGTGCGCTACCTGACCGGCGGGCGGCTGTTCCGCCTTGAATACGGCGAGGCGCATGTCGCGATCCGCGCCGGCGCCGCGCCCAGCCAGCCCGACAACGTGGTGCAGCCACTCTTCACCCAGAGCGTCTCGATGGTCGCCTCTGACGCCTACGTGCAGCGCCACGGCCTGCCCGAGGGGTTGAGCGATCTGCAGCAGCACCGCTTCGTCTGCGCCGATGAGAACGGCCCCCGCGCGCCGTTCCACCGCTGGCTGCAGGACACGGTCCCGGCCGAGAACATCGTCTTCCGCGTCCATGACCACCGCAGCGAGCGGGCGGCAATCATGGCCGGCGCCGGCATCGGCTTCGTCGCCTCGGACGAGGCGGCCGCCGACGACAGCCTGCACGAGGTACTCCCCCCGCGCGAGGACTGGGGGTCGCAGTTTTGGCTGGTGACCCACGTGGACCTGCACCGCAGCGCCAAGGTGCAGGCGGTGCTCAAGGCCCTGAAGGAGGCCTCGAAGGGCTGGGGCTAATTGGCCTCTTCAGGCGCCTGGCCTGCCAGCGCCTCCTGATCGAGAAAACGCTCGAAGGCGTCGAGGTCGACCGCCTCGATCAACCCGAAGCCCAGCATCCAGGCGCTGGCTTCGCGCAGGGCGTCGGGCTCGAGCCGGCACCAGCGCAGCCTTCCGCGCCGCTCCTGGCTGATGAGGCCGGCGCCGGCGAGCACGCCGAGGTGCTTCGACACCGCCGCGAGAGAGATGGTGAAGGCCCCGGCGACATCCGTCACGGCCATGTCGTCCTCGAGCAGCAGGGCCAGGATCGCCCGCCGCGTCGGATCGGCCAGAGCCGCGAAAACCATGTCGAGCCTTTGGGACATGAGGCGGTAAAGCGCATCCCGCGCGGGCAACGTCAACCGTCCGGTTGAATGTCCCGGAGGTGCGAGGCAGCCGGCGCCGTACCTGCGCGCGCCATGATGGCAACCTGAATCGTGAGTGTTGCCAGAGGGTTAGGCCAAGCGCATATGGGGTTAACCCCAGCTTGACTCGGACCCGCCTGCCCAGTAGCACCTTCCGCAGCCGATATGAGGACCGCCGCGGTGCCAGACCCGCAACCCGATGACGACGCCGGACGCCTGAAGGCGCTGGAGAAACGCATCCGGGACGCGCAGGGAACGCCGCAGCAGGTTCCGCATACGGACAAGGGCTATTCGCAGGGGTCACTGGCCTGGCGCATGGTCGTGGAATTGGTGGCCGGTCTCGTGATCGGTTTCTGCATCGGGTACGGGCTGGACATCCTCTTCGGGACCATGCCGCTGTTTCTGGTGCTGTTCATTTTCCTGGGCCTCGCGGCTGGCGTGAACGTCATGCTGCGATCGGCGCGGGAGCTGCAGGCGAAGACACCGCCGGGTGAAGACGGCGGCGAGGGGAGCTGAGGATGGAAGAAGAACTGCACGGCGCCGAGGCGATTCACGGCGAAGAAGTCGGCGGGCTGGTCTTTCACCCGCTCGACCAGTTCATCGTGCGCCCGCTCTTCGGCGAGAACGGCGATCCCGTGCATTGGTACACCATCACCAACGCGACCTTCTGGATGGCGCTGACCGTCCTCGCCGTCGCGCTGCTGCTGGTCTACGGCGCCCGCGGCCGGGCCACCGTGCCGAGCCGCAGCCAGTCCATGGCCGAGCTTCTCTACGGCTTCACCCACAAGATGGTCGAGGACGTCGCGGGCAAGGAAGCGCTGCGCTACTTCCCCTGGATCATGACGCTCTTCTGCTTCATCCTTTTCGCGAACTTCCTCGGGCTGATCCCGATGAGCTTCGCCTCCACTTCGCATATCGCGGTGACCGCCGTCCTCGGCTTCGGCGTCTTCTTCGCCGTGACGATCATCGGCTTCGTCAAGCACGGGACCAAGTTCCTCGGCCTGTTCTGGATGTCCGAGGCGCCGCTGGTGCTGCGCCCGGTCATCGCCGTGATCGAGCTGATCTCCTACTTCGTGCGGCCGGTCAGCCACTCCATTCGTCTGGCGGGCAACATCGTCGCCGGCCATGCCATGATCAAGGTTTTCGCCGGTTTCGCCGCCATCGCAGCGGTCTCGCCGCTGTCGATCCTGGCGATCACCGCGATCTACGGTCTCGAGGTGCTGGTTGCCGGCATCCAGGCCTACGTCTTCGCGATCCTGACCTGCATCTACCTCAAGGACGCGCTGCACCCGTCGCACTGATCCGTGGCGGCGCACCCGACCCATCAACAATTCCAGCCATTTCCACCAAGGAGCACCATCATGGAAGGCGATATCGCAAACCTCGGCCAGTTCATCGGCGCCGGTCTCGCGGGCATCGGCTCGGGCCTCTCGGCCATCGGCGTGGGCAACGTCGCGGCGAACTACCTGGGCGGCGCGCTGCGCAACCCCTCGGCCGCTGCGGCCCAGACCGCCACGCTGTTCATCGGCCTGGCCTTCGCGGAAGCCCTCGGGATCTTCTCGTTCCTGGTCGCCCTGCTGCTGATGTTCGCCGTCTGATCCGGACGGACACTTCGGCCTATTTCGGGCGGCGCGGGTCTTCGCGCCGCCTGTCCCATATCCTGAAGGAGCCGGATCTTGGAGCCTGACGCCATCGAAGCGGATGCCGTGGTGACGCCTGAGGGTGCAGCGGATCTCGGCGCGCATACCCTCGCCCATGACCAGACGGGCGCCGGCATGCCGCAGCTCGATTTCAACTATTACCCGAACCTGATCTTCTGGCTGGTGATCGCGCTGGTCGCGATCTACTTCATCCTGTCGCGGTTCGCGCTGCCGCGCATCGGTGCCGTGCTGGCCGAACGGTCGGGCACGATCACCAATGACCTCGCCGCCGCCGAAGAGCTGCGCGGCCGGGCCGCCGACGCGGAAAAGGCCTACGACAAGGCGCTGGCCGATGCCCGCACCGAGGCCAATGCCATCGTCGCCGAGGCCAAGGCCGAGATCCAGGTCGAGCTGGATGCGGAAATGGCCAAGGCCGATGCCCGCATCGCCGAGAAAACCGCCGAGAGCGAAGCCGCGATCGCCGAGATCAAGGCCGGCGCGACCGAGAACGTCAGCATCGTCGCCCGCGACGTCGCGCGCGAGATCGTCACCGCGCTTGGCGGCGAGGCCGATGGCTCTGCCGTCGATCAGGCCGTCGACGACAAGATGGGAGCACGCGCATGACCGCCATGATCCGCAAGCTGGCCGTCCTGCCGGTCGCGCTGCTGGTGGCCCTTCCGGCCGCCGCGCAGGAGGTGGTGATCGAGGATGCCGCCGTCCATGACGGGGGCGGGCACGACGCCTTCTTCTCGCTCTACAACACCGACTTCGTCGTCACGCTGGCCTTCCTGCTGTTCCTTGCCGTGCTCGCCTACTTCAAGGTGCCCAGCCAGGTCGGCGGGATGCTGGACAAGCGGTCGGACCAGATCCGCAAGGATCTGGACGAGGCGCGGTCCCTGCGGGACGAGGCGCAGGCGCTGCTGGCCTCTTACGAGCGCAAGCAGAAGGACGTGCAGGCCCAGGCCGACCGCATCGTCGAGAACGCCCGGACCGAGGCGAGCCGCGCGGCTGAGCAGTCGAAGGAGGACATCCGTGCCTCCGTCGAGCGCCGGCTGGCCGGCGCCACCGAGCAGATCGAAAGCGCGCAGGCGGCCGCCGTGCAGGAGGTCCAGAACCGCGCCGTGACGGTGGCCGTGGCCGCCGCACGCGAGGTGCTGATCCAGCAGATGACGCCCGAGCGGCGCGACCGGATGATCGAAAGCTCGATCCAGACGGTGCGCGACCGGATGCACTGAGCCTTTCGGCCAGAGTATTAGAAAGGCCCGCCGCGAGGGATCGCGGCGGGCCTTTTGCTGTTCGCGGCTATCGCTCGGCAGGGCAGGCGGGCCCACAGTCAGCAAGAAAAAGGGGCCGCCTCGCAGGTGCGAGGCGGCCCCTTTCGTCGAGACGGGAGCCTATCAGGCGTTCGGCGTGATGATGATCTCGACGCGGCGGTTCTGGCGCTTGCCCTCGGGGGTCAGGTTCGAGGCGATCGCCTGGTCTTCACCCCGGCCGATGACGCGAATGCGGCTGGGCGTGACGCCGGCGCCGGTCAGCACGTTCGCCACCGACTGGGCGCGGCGCTGCGAGAGGTCCAGGTTGTAGGCGGCGGAGCCGTCGCCGTCGGTATGTCCGATCACGTTCACCGTGGTGTTCGGGTAGTTGTTGATCGAGGTGGCGATGGTGCGCAGGTCGCTCGTCAGGCTGCCGGTCAGCGTGGCGCTGTCGGTCGCGAAGAGGATGTCCTGCGGCAGGGTCACGACCAGCTGCTCGCCGTTGTTGACGATGCCGACGTTGTTGCCCAGCTGGTTGCGCAGCTCGGCTTCCTGCTGGTCCAGACGGTTGCCCGCGGCCGCGCCGACACCGCCGGCGACGGCGGCACCGATGGCGGCGTTGCGCAGGCGCTCGCTGCTGTCGTCACCCGTCAGCGCGCCGACGGCGGCACCCAGACCGGCACCGACCAGCGCGCCGCGGCGGGCGTTGCTGTTGGGGTCGGGGTTGTTGGCGGTCGGCTGCACCGGCGTACAGGCGGCGAGGCCAAGGGCCGAGGCGGTGACGAGGGCGAGGGGGGTCTTGAAGGCGATCATGGTCCTGTCCGTTTCACTATGGGGCGCGATCGGTCGCGCGGGATCAGGATCCCATCTGGCGCACCCCCTGTTGCTAGGCAATAACGCGGCCTTGATACCCTTGTTCCGCGCAGGGTTCCGCCAGTTCCATGCCATCGTCCCGGGCCTCGCTGCGCGCCGCTTCCCAGGCCAGCATCGCCCGCTTGACCGGCAGCCCCCAGTGGTAGCCGCCCAGCGCGCCGGACTTGCGCAGGGCCCGGTGGCAAGGGATCAGCCAGCCCACCGGGTTGCGGCCGATGGCCGTGCCCGCCGGACGGACGGCGGCGGGGTTGCCCGCCGCGCGGGCGACGTCGGAATAGGTGGTGACCATGCCCGAGGGGATCGTCAGCAGCGCCTCCCAGACCTTCAGCGCGAAGGGTGCGCCGATCAGCGCCAGCCGCGCCTCGCCGCGCCCGGTGAAGGCGGCCTCCACCCAGGGGGCCACGGCGGCCGGGTCTTCGATGAAGCGGGCCTTCGGCCAGCGGGCCATCAGCTCCTCCCGCGTCGCCTCTAGCCCCAGTTCGGCGGCGAAGCCGAGGCCGCAGAGACCGGCCTCCGTGCCCATCGCCACTGCGGGGCCGAAGGGGCTGTCGAAGGCGCCCCAGCGCACCGTCAGCCCCTCGCCCTTCGCGGCCCAGAGGCCGGGGCTCATCGCCTCCCACCGCAGGAAGAGGTCGTGCAGCCGGCCCGTGCCGGAGAGCCCGCTGCCATCCGCCGCCTCAAGCGTGGTGCGCCGCTGCGCCAGAAGCGTCTTGGCCTGCCCGAGCGCGAGGTACTGCTGGTAGCGCTTGGGCGAGACGCCGACCCAGGCGCTGAAGACGCGCTGGAAATGCGCGGGCGACATGCCCATCCGCGCCGAAAGGGCCTCGAGCCCGAGGCCCGGCTCTGCGTCGATCACCGCGATGGCGCGGGCGATGACGCCGTAGTGGTATCTGCTGTCCTGATCCATGTGCCCAATCTACCCGCCTTGCACCGCCATGCGACCCGGAACCTGCGCCTTGCACCGATGACCGCCCGCCCCTAGACGACAGCCATGACCGCTCCGCTGCCCTACCAGACGATCGCCGAGATCTTTGCCCTCTTCGAAGAGGCGGAGCCCGATCCGCAGGGCGAGCTCGAGCATGTGAACGCCTATACGCTTCTGGTGGCCGTGGCGCTCTCGGCGCAGGCCACCGATGCCGGCGTGAACAAGGCGACGCGCAGCCTGTTCCCCGTCGCCGATACGCCGCAGAAGATGCTCGACCTCGGCGAGGAGGGGCTGATCGCGCATATCAAGACCGTCGGCCTCTACCCGACCAAGGCGCGCAACATCATGAAGATGGCGCGCATCCTCGTCGACGACTTCGGCGGCGAGGTCCCGAGCAGCCGCGAGGCGCTGGTCTCGCTGCCCGGCGTCGGGCGAAAGACGGCGAATGTCGTGCTGAACGCGGCCTTCGGCGTGCCGGCGCAGGCGGTCGATACGCATATCTTCCGCGTTGCAAACCGCACCGGCATCGCGCCGGGCAAGGATGTCGTCGCGGTCGAGCGCGCGGTCGAGGATCGCATCCCTGCGCAGTACCAGCTGCGGGCGCATCACTGGCTGATCCTGCACGGGCGCTACACCTGCGTGGCAAGGAAACCGAAATGTCCCGCGTGCCTGATACGGGAGCACTGCGGATACGAGGAGAAGTGGCTTTGAAGAAGTACCAGGTTGTCGGCATCGGCAATGCCGTCGTGGATGTCTTCGCGCGCGGGGACGACAGCTTTCTCGACCTGATGGGGATCGAGAAGGGCATCATGCAGCTTGTCGAGCGCGAGCGGGGCGAGACGCTCTATGCCGCGATGAAGGAGCGGCAGCAGGCCGCCGGCGGATCGGTCGCCAATACCATCGCGGGGCTTGGCAACCTCGGGCTGAAGGGCGCCTTCATCGGCCGGGTGAACGACGACGCGCTGGGCCGTTTCTACGCGCAGGAGATGGAAGAGCAGGGGATGGAGTTCCCGAACCGCCCCGTCGCGGGCGGCGAGCTTCCGACCTCGCGCTCGATGATCTTCGTCTCGCCCGATGGCGAGCGGTCGATGAACACCTACCTCGGCATCTCCTCGGAGCTGGGCGAAGAGGATGTCTCGGACGCCGTGGCCGGTGAGGCGGGCGTCCTCTTCCTCGAGGGGTATCTTTACGACAAGGACAAGGGCAAGGCGGCCTTCGAACGCGCCGCGCGCCTGTGCCGCGAGGGCGGCGGTCAGGCGGGCATCGCCCTGTCCGATCCCTTCTGCGCCACACGTCACCGTGCGGATTTCCAGCGCCTCGTGCGCGAGCTCGACTTCGTCATCGGCAACGAGGCGGAGTGGTCGGCACTCTACGACTGCGGCATCGACGAGGCGCTGGCCCGCGCGGCGCAGGAGTGCCGTCTGGCGGTCTGCACCCGCTCGGGCAACCCGGTCGTGCTGATCCGCGGCGAGGAGCGGATCGAGGTGCCGGTCCATACCGTCACCCCGGTGGACGCGACCGGCGCGGGCGACCAGTTCGCCGCGGGCCTGCTGTTCGGCCTGTCGCAGGGCGCCAGCCTCGAGGCTTGCGGGCGCATGGGCTGCATCGCCGCGGCCGAGGTGATCGGCCATTTCGGCGCCCGCCCCGAGACCGATCTTCGGGCGCTGATGCAGCGGGCGGGCCTCCTTTAGTCCGCCGTGCCGTCGCGGTCGGGCTCGATCCGGCCGCGGCGGCCCAGCCAATGCGCGAGGCTCGCGGCGCCAAGCGCCCAGGCCGCGCCGCCGGCCCAGCCGGCCAGCACGTCCGTCGGCCAGTGCACCCCGAGGTAAACGCGGCTCAGGCCCACGGCGCCGGCAAGAAGCGCCGCCAGCGCGATGACATAGGCCTTCTGTGCCCGGCTTTCGAGCGCGCGGGCCAGCAGCACGGCCAGCGTCAGGTAGACCACCGCCGCGCTCATCGAATGACCCGAGGGGAAGGAGGGGCTGGAGACCAGCACCTCGTGCGGCACGAGGTCGGGGCGCGGCCTGTCGACCAGCCGCTTGGCCAGCGCGCTGACGGCCATGCCCGACCCCGTCGCCATGACCAGGTACAGCGCCGTCGCCCCGCGCCGCGCGAGGGCGAGGAACCCGGCCACGGCCACCACGGCCCCGACCAGCACGACGCCCGAGCCGAGCGCGGTGATGTCGCGCATCGCGTTCTGCAGCCGGTGCCCGCCGATCGGGTTGGAGGGGTCACCGGCGGTGCGCAGGGCCAGCAGCAGCATCTCGTCGAAGCCGCGGGTCTCGCCCTCGGCGATCTCTCCGGCGAGGGCGATGAACAGCCAGATGCCACCGGCCGCGATCAGGAGCGGCGGCAGGGCGCGCAGCTCCACCCGGGTGGCAAGGCGATGCTTCAGGGCGGGGGGCAGGTGTATCGGCATGGCCTGCCCCATATCCTATTTCGGCGGGCGGTCCATCACTCGGCCAGCGCGCCGTGCACAAGATCGAGGTCGATCTCGCGGATCGGGGCCGGATTGCCGGGATCGTCGAAGTCGTAGCCGAAAAGCTCGAAGTCGTTGCGGTAGATCTCCCACATCAGGTGGCGCGAGAGGTCGTCGAAAAAGGCCTCGACCGGATGGGCGCGCTTCGGGCCGTGATCCGCACTTTCGTTGAAGCGCGGCATCGTGCCCAGATCGACCGGGTGGCGCAGCCGGGCCCGGGCCAGAACCTCGCCCATCCCCTCCTCGAAGTGCTCGGTCCAGACGATGTGGTCGAAGCGGCCGCCGTTGCGGACGAAGGTCGACAGGTGCCCCGAGACGGAGGACCAGTGGATGTCCGGCCGCATCGGCTTGCCCCAGAGGATGGTGTCCCGCGCGAAAAGCAGGAACCGGCGAAAGCTGGCGATCTGGTCGAAGGCAAAGCCATCCTCGGGGCTGCCGACCTCGAAGCCGTAGATCTCTGTTGCCGTGGGCACCATGTTGCCCCTGTAGCGGGACCCGTTGCGCTGGATGCCGCAGATCTTGTCGAAGAAGGCCGACAGGACGCGGGTATAGGGATTGCGCACGCAGGTGAAGGCGAGGGGGTGGCCCCCCGCCACTGCCGCCTTGATCGGGCCCCGGCTGTCCTCCTGCGCCCATTTGTGCAGGCCCTGGCGGGTGTCGTGAATGTCCCCGTCGTAGAACTGCCCGTAGTCCGAATGATACATGACCTGCCCGATGCTGGAGCAGGCGCATTTCGGCACCACCCGGTAAAGCAGGCTCTCGCTTTCGGTCATCCAGACGCCCGGAAAACCCATCAATCGCCTCCTCGGGGGCCGGCCGGCCGCTGCGCGTCGTGGTGAATTGAAGCTATCGCATAGGTTTATCTCGCGACCCTCTGCGCTATCAAGGGACGAGTTAGCTTCAAACCGACGGATCGGCCCTTGGGACGGATCGCCTTCCTTTTGCTGTGCCACAAGGATCCCGCCACGGTGATCGCGCAGGCGCGGGCGCTGGCGGCCGGGGGTGACGGCGTGGTCCTGCATCTGGACGGGCGCGCCCCGGCGGCGGCCTGAGCGCAGGTCCGCGAAGGGGTGCGGGACGTGCCGGGCATCGTGCCGACCCGCCGCCGCATCGCCTGCGGCTGGGGCGACTGGAGCCTTGTCGCCGCCACGCTCGAGGCGCTGGAGACCGCCGTCGCCGCCTTTCCCGAGGCCGGGCATTTCTACCTGCTGTCCGGCGACTGCCTGCCGATCAAGCCCGCGGGCTTCGTCCGGGCCCGGCTCGAGGCGGCGCAGACCGACTGGATCGAATGCACCGATTTTCTGACCGGCGGCTGGATCCGCACCGGCATCCGCGAGGAACGTCTGATCTACCGCCACCCCTTCAACGAGCGGCGTCAGAGGCGGGCGTTCTATGCCGCGCTGGGTCTGCAGCGGGCGCTGCGCCTGTCGCGGCCATTGCCCGAGGGGCTGCGGGTGATGATCGGCAGCCAGTGGTGGTGCCTGCGCCGCGAGACGGTGATGGCGCTGCGCGTGCTGATCGCCGCGCGTCCCGACCTGCCGCGCTTCTTCCGCCGAAGCTGGATCCCGGACGAGACCTTCTTCCAGACACTGGTCGCGCATCTGGTGCCGCGGGCGCAGATATCGGGCCGCCCGCCGACCTTTCTGATGTTCAACGACTACGGCATGCCGGTCACCTTTCACGACGATCACCGCGGCCTGCTGCTGCGGCAGGACGCCTTCTTTGCCCGCAAGGTGAGCGCCCATGCGGCGCGGCTGCGGGGCGAGCTCTGGTCGCTCTGGTCCGGGGAGGGCAGCGAGGTCGCCGTCTCGGGCGACGGGCCGCGGCAGATCGACTACCTCGCGCGGCGCGGGCGCGAGGGCACGCGCTACGCCCCGCGCATCTGGGATGCCGGCATCGGCGCGGGCCGCCGCCTGCTGATCGTCACCTGCAAGAAATGGGCCCCGGCCCGGCGGCTTGTCGATAGGCTCGCGCAGCACGCGGGGGTGCCGGCGCTGGGCCATGTCTTCGACGACGAGGCCGCGCCGCTGCCCGACCTTGGCGGGATCGAGCGGGGGATGGAGAAACGCTCTCGCCATCGCCGCGCCGTGCTGCGGCTGATCTTCGACGTGCTGGAAACGGACCGGCTGGCGATCTGCCTCGATCCCTCGCGGATCGAGGTGATGCGCGATTTCGCCGCCGACGGCTGCGATACCGCGCTGCTCGAGATGCAATGCGAGATCTCGGACGACTACCTCGCGGCGCATGCGCAGCGGCTGGGGCTGGCGCCGATGGGCTGCGGCGGCGCCGAGGCGCTCGAGGTGGCGCCGCTTCTGCCCTCGTTGCGGCAGGAGCTGGCGCAGGAGGCGCGGCAGCTGCGCGCGGCGGGCCTTGGCCGGCACGAGGTGCTGCGGCAGACCGACCCCGCCGGCGAGCAGGCACAAGCCCTGGCCCGGGCACTGTCGATCCCGCTGGACGTCGCGGCGCGGATCGTCGACACACCGGACCTGTTCGAGGATTGACCGGAGGCCAGCGTGACCGACCGCTACGACGACCAGAACATCTTCGCGCGCATCCTGCGCGGCGAAATTCCGAACAAGACCGTGCACGAGGACGACTGGGCCCTCGCCTTCGAGGACGTCGCTCCCAAGGCGACGGTGCATATCCTCGTGATCCCCAAGGGGCCTTACGTCGATTACGGCCATTTCGCGCGCGAGGCCTCGGACGACGAGATCCTGGGCTTCACCCGCGCGCTGGGCCAGGTCTGCGAGCAGGCGGGGCTGGAGGGCGGCTACCGCGTCGTCGCGAACACCGGCGCGGACGGCGGGCAGGAAGTGCCGCATTTCCACCTGCACATCCTTGGCGGCGAGGCGATCGGCCCGATCCGGGCCTAATCCTGCTGCGGCGGCGCGAGGGGGTTGCCGGCCCCCTCGCCGGCGAAGATGACGACCTGCTTGGGGTAGGGCAGCTCGATCCCCGCCTCGGTCAGCGCAATGTAGACCGCATGGATCACCCGCGCGTTCACATGCACCACCGAGGCGCGGCGCGAATCGGTCCACCAGCGCAGCTTGATGATGTTGCCGCTTTCGCCGATCTCCCATGGCAGGGCCTCGGGCGCGGGGTCGGCCGCGACCCCCTCGCATCCGGCGGTGGCCTTCACCATCAGCCGCACCGCCTCGGCCCAGTCGGAATCGCTGCCGATCATCACGTCATGCTCGGTCCGGCGCTGGGCGAAGGCGGTGTTGACGATGACCGCGTCGGTATAGATGTCCGAATTCGGGATCACGACGCGGCGCCCGTCGTAGGTGCGGATCAGGGTGGCGCGGGTCTCGATCTTCTCGACCGTGCCCTCGTGCCCGCCCGAGACGATCTGGTCGCCGATCTCGAAGGGCTGGCGGATCAGGATCAGGATGCCCGCCAGCAGGTTCTGCAGGATGTCCTTGAAGGCAAAGCCCACGGCAACGGAGCCGATGCCGAGCCCGGATAAAAGATCGGCCGGCGTGATCGAGGGGGCGACGATGGTCACCGCCAGCATCAGCCCCACGATCCGCACCGTCCAGGACAGCAGGCTGCCGCCGACCTCGCCCAGGTTCTCGCGGCCGCGGCGGTGCCCGGCCCGCAGCGCCAGCCGCCGCACGACGCGCGAGAGCAGCACGAAAAGCAGCAGCACCACGAGCGCGACGGCGATGTTGGGAAGCAGCCGGAAGAAGCCGTCGGCCCATTGATCCAGCTTGGACAGAACCTCTCGGGCGGCCGGGTCGATCTCGTCCAAGCGGGGACTCCTCTTCTGCGTCGCGGGCAACCTAAGCAGACATGGCCGGTTCCGGCGCGGCAGGTCAACTTGCCTCAGGCCGTCAAGAGGCTATGATGGCGCCCGAACCTTGCATCAGGATCCCGCAATGACGCTTCCCGCGCCCGAAACCACCATCACCGACGATTGGCGCGTGGCCTGCGACGGCTCCGGCCCCGGGCTGGGACATCCCCGCGTCTGGCTGGTGATCCCGCATGACACCGGCTTCGTCGAATGCGGCTATTGCGACCGGCGCTTCGTCCACCGCTCCTTCGCCGAGAAGGGCGAGGCGGGGCTGGACGATCTGACCCGGGACGAAGATCGGTCGGGCCAAGCCTGACGCGGCGGGCGCCTGCGGTTTCCCCCGCGGCGCCGAAGATCCGGTCCCTGCCATAGTGTTGCCATAATCGGGCCGCTGTCTTGACGTATTCACGCAGCGGTCACGCCAGCGTTAGACTGGGGTGAAACGCAGCGTCCATCGTCACGTCGCAAGGACCTGCTCCATGACCCTCAAGACTCTTCTTCTCGGTGCCGTCGCGGCCACCGCCCTCGCCGGCAGTGCCGCCGCCTCGATCGTCGTCAATGCCTACGAGCAGGACGGCAGCGTCGTCTTCTCCTACAGCGGCAGCCTCGATCTGACCGGGATGCGCGTCTCCTCGACGCAGATCGCCAATGCCGGCACCACCCCGCGTAACGGCAGCCTGACCTTCGGCGCCTATAGCCGGACCCCGCCGACGGCGACGCCCGCCTTCGACTTCTACAGCGGCTTCACCGGTCTCGGCGCCTTTGGCGGCGGTGGCTTCACCCGCTTCACCCAGCCTGCCGATACCTTCACCGGGGCGCAGCTGTCGCTCTCGTCCCGCAGCATCGGCGTTCTGGCTGGCAGCACCGGCGGCGCGATCTCGGGCACGACCGTGCTCGCGGATGCCAGCTTCGACTCGCTGGGCCTGTTCCGTGGCAGCTACAGCGGCTCGACGATGAACGACACCGTCACGCTGACCATCGGCGATGCGCCGGCCCCCGTGCCGGTGCCGGCCTCGCTGCCGCTGCTGCTGGGCGCGCTCGGCCTGACCGGGCTGGTGCTGCGCCGCCGCGGCTGACCCCTCGCGCACCGGGCCGCATGGCGCGGCCCGGTGCCCCCTTCCGCATACGCCCCATCGCGGCGGCCCGGGCGGCTGGCAGAACGGGGCGGAACATGGCATGACCGCCCTCTATGCGGCGCCATGGCGGAGACGAGCGAATGACCCAGTTCGGCAAAGGCTGTCACCTTCACCTGATCGACGGCTCTGCCTTCATCTTCCGCGCCTACCACGCGCTGCCGCCCCTGACGCGCAAGTCCGACGGCCTGCCCGTCGGCGCGGTCTCGGGCTTCGTCAACATGCTGCAGCGCTACGTGGACGGGAACACCGGCCCGGATGCGCCGACCCATGTCGCGGTGGTCTTCGACAAGGGCTCGCACACCTTCCGCAACGACATGTACGACCAGTACAAGGCGAACCGCGAGGCGATGCCCGAGGACCTGCGCCCGCAGATCCCGCTGACCCGCCGCGCGACCGAGGCCTTCAACATCGCCTGCAAGGAGCTGGCCGGTTTCGAGGCCGACGACATCATCGCCACGCTGTCCTGTCAGGCGCGCGAGGCCGGCGGGCGGGTGACGATCCTGTCCTCGGACAAGGACCTGATGCAGCTGGTCGGCGACGGGGTCGAGATGCTCGACCCGATGAAGAACGTCCGCATCGACCGCGAGGGCGTGATGGCCAAGTTCGGCGTCGCGCCCGACCGCGTCGTCGATGTGCAGGCGCTGGCCGGCGATTCCGTCGATAACGTGCCGGGCGCGCCGGGCATCGGCGTCAAGACGGCGGCGCTGCTGATCAACGAGTTTGGCGATCTGGAGTCGCTGCTCTCGCGCGCCGAGGAGATCAAGCAGCCCAAGCGGCGCCAGACCCTGATCGAGCATGCCGAGCAGATCCGCCTGTCGAAGCGGCTGGTCGCGCTGGACTGTAACACGCCGCTGGACTTCACGCTGGACGAACTGGAGGTGCGCGATCCCGATCCCGAGGCGCTGCTCGCCTTCCTGTCGGAGATGGAATTCCGCACCATCACCCGCCGCGTCGCCGAGAAGCTGGGCGCCGAGGCGTCGGTGATCGAGGATCGCCCCGACGCCGGTGCCCCGGTCCAGGCGCAGGAGGCCGCGCCGATCGACCCCGATGCCTACGAATGTGTGCGCGACGCGGCGGCCCTGCAGGTCTGGATCGATCGCATCTACGAGGCCGGTTACGTCGCCTGGGACACCGAGACCAATGGCCTCGACGAGATGCGGGCCGAGATCTGCGGCCTCTCGCTTTGCGTGGAGCCGGGGCAGGCCTGCTACATCCCGCTGCAGCACAAGGGCGAGGGGGAGGGCGATCTTTTCGGCGGCAATGCCCTGGCCGATGGGCAGATGCCGATGGAGGAGGCGCTGGCCCTTCTCAAGCCGATGCTCGAGGATCCCTCGATCCTGAAGATCGCCCATAACGCCAAGTTCGACGGCAAGGTCATGGCCCGCCTCGGCATCGAGGTCGCGCCGCTGGATGACACGCTGCTGATCAGCTACGCGCTGAACGCCGGGCTGCACAACCATGGCATGGACGAGCTGTCGGAACGCTACCTCGGCCACCAGCCGATCCCGATCAAGCAGCTGATCGGCACGGGCAAGTCGCAGATCACCTTCGACAGGGTCGAGATCACGGCCGCCACCCGCTACGCCGCCGAGGATGCCGACATTACCCTGCGGCTGTGGAAGCATCTCAAGCCGCAGCTGCACGTCAAGCATGTGACCACCGTCTACGAGACGCTGGAACGTCCCCTCGTCCCCGTGCTCGCGCGGATGGAGATGGCGGGGGTCGAGGTCGACCGCGACGTCCTCAGCCGCATGTCGGGCGCCTTCGCGCAGAAGATGGCCGCCCTCGAGGAAGAGATCGAGGGGCTGGCGGGGCGCAAGTTCAACGTCGGCTCGCCCAAGCAGCTGGGCGAGATCATGTTCGACGAGCTGGGCCTGACCCTGCCCGAGGGCAAGAAACCCTCCAAGGGCAAGACCGGCGCCTGGTCCACCGGGGCCGATGTGCTCGAGGATCTGGCGACGCTGCACGAGCTGCCGGCCCGCGTGCTGGACTGGCGGCAGGTCTCGAAGCTGAAATCGACCTATACCGACGCGCTGCAGCAGGCGATCAACCCCGAGACGGGGCGGGTGCATACCAGCTACTCCATCGCCGGGGCGAACACCGGACGCCTCGCCTCGACCGATCCGAACCTGCAGAACATCCCCGTCCGGACCGAGGAAGGGCGCCGCATCCGCGAGGCTTTCGTCGCGCCCGAGGGGCGGGTTCTGGTCAGCCTCGACTACTCCCAGATCGAGCTGCGCATCCTCGCCCATATCGCCGGGATCGAGGAGCTGAAGCAGGCCTTCCGCGAGGGGGTGGATATCCACGCGCTGACCGCCTCGGAGATGTTCGACGTGCCGCTCGACCAGATGACCTCCGAGGTGCGGCGCCAGGCCAAGGCGATCAACTTCGGCGTGATCTACGGCATCTCGGGCTTCGGCCTTGCCCGGAACCTGCGCATCCCGCGCGAGCAGGCGCAGCGCTTCATCGACCGCTACTTCGAACGCTTCCCCGGCATTCGCGCCTATATGGACGAGACCATCGCCTTCGCGAAGAAGAACCTCTTCGTCGAGACGCTCTTCGGGCGCCGCATCAACACCCCCGAGATCGCCGCCAAGGGGCCGACCGCAGGCTTCGCCCGCCGCGCCGCGATCAACGCGCCGATCCAGGGCACCGCCGCCGACATCATCCGCCGCGCGATGATCCGGATGGAGGCGGCGACGGCCTCCGTCCCCTCGGCGCGGATGCTGCTGCAGGTGCACGACGAACTCCTGTTCGAGGTGGACGAGACCGAGGCAGAGCCGCTGATCGCTGCCGCGCGCGGCGTGATGGAAGGCGCCGCCGATCCGGCGGTGAAGCTGGACGTGCACCTCGAGGTGGACGCGGGGCAGGGGCGCAGCTGGGCGCAGGCGCATTGATCCTGCGGGCGCTGGCGCTGGCCGCCGCGCTCGCCCCCGCCGGGGCACTGGCGCAGGGCGTGCCGGTGCCAGCGCCGCTGGACGGCATCGCCCGCGCGAACTGGAGCGGCTGGGACGTGCGCTGGCACTGCACTGCCTTCGCCGTGGCGCCCAGCGTGGCCGTCACCGCCGGCCACTGCCTGACCCCGCTGTCCCTGCCGCGCCTGACGCTGCTGTTCGGCTACGATAGGGCGGATTATGCCGAACGCCTCGTGCCCGGGCGCGCCGTGACGCTGGGTCCAGATACCGCGGCCCTCTGCCTGCCGGGGGAGGCGCCCGAGGCGCTACCCGTGGCGGAAGCGCCGCCGCGGGTGGGCGATCTGCTGCGCGTCACCGGCTATGGCCGCCCGCGAAAGGAGGTGCAGACGGAGGTCGCCTGCACCGTGCTGCAGGTGGAGGACGAGGCGCTGATCCTCGACTGCCCGTTGACCCACGGCGCCTCCGGCGCGCCGGTGCTGACGCTGGACGGAGAGGTCGTGGCCGTCGCCTCGGGCACGACCGAGACATGGTCACGGGCGATGCGCCTTTCTCCCGCGGCCCTGCAGGCCTGCGACACAGCGCAGTAGCGCGCGAGGCCCGAGGCGGGCGCGTGGAACGCCCGGCCCCGGCCGACCGTTCGGTGCCAGAAGCGGGCGCTGCCCGCCCCACTCCGAAAGGATCGATCCAATGTCCGATCACGTCACAGAATTCTGGGACCGTCTCGGCGATTTTCAGGCCGGCATGCTGGGCACCACCGCCTCCGGCCGCCTCGTGCCGATGGCGCATTACCCCGACAAGGAAGGCGGCAGCCTCTGGTTCGTCACCCATGCCGGGACCGAGCTGGCTGCCGAGAGCAAGCTTGGCCCGCAGGAGGCGATCTTCATCGGCTCCAGCGAGAAGCAGGGCCTCTATACCCATATCCGCGGCATGCTGCAGGTCGAGCACGACCCCCAGAAGCTGGACGAGATCTGGAATGCCGTGGTCGCCAGCTGGTTCGACCATGGCGAGCGCGATCCCGACATCACGCTGATGCAGTTCAAGATGGCGGCGGCAGAGGTCTGGGCCTCGGTCGGCGGGGCCAAGTTCCTCTACGAGATCGCCAAGGCGCAGGTCTCGGGCCAGAAGCCGGACGTCGGCGACAACTATACCCTCAGCTTCTGAGGCACGAAAAAGGGCGCGGAGGTGATCCGCGCCCTTTGCGTCAGGTGACGGCGAGGGGCCTCAGCCGTCGTTCTCGACAAGCTGGCGCTTGGTCCCGGCCTTGCTGGCGATCTCGATCCGGCGCGGCTTCAGCGCCTCGGGCACCTCGCGCACGAGATCGATGTGCAGCATGCCGTCGACATGGCTGGCGTCGGTGACGCGCACATGCTCGGCCAGGGCGAAGCGGCGGTCGAAGGCGCGCGTGGCGATGCCGCGGTGCAGGAAGGTCCGGCCGGTCTGATCCTCGGCGAGCTGGGCAGAGATGATCAGCGCGTTCTCACGCACCTCGACGCTCAGGTCGTCGGCCGAGAAGCCGGCCACGGCGATCGAGATGCGCCAGGCGCTCTCGCCGGTCTTCTCGATGTTGTAGGGGGGGTAGTTCGTCTGCCCGGTCTCCTTGGCCATCACGCGGTCCATCAGGTCAGCGACCTGGTCGAAGCCGACGGTGGCGCGGTAGAGCGGGGCGAAGTCGAAATTGCGCATCTGGGTCATCCTCGTGCAAGCGATAACAATGCCGGCCTTCCCTGCCGGGACAGGCCGCGTTTCCTGCCGGAACCCCTGTCGGGCACCCCGGCGAGGCAGATTTGGGAATGGGCTGTCGGCGGGTCAAGAGGCCCGGGCGCGCATTTCAGGGGCGAACCCAGCGGGCCCCGGTATCGCTGCGCTCGCCGGCGCGCAGCACCCTGACAGAGGCCGGCGCGAGGCTGCGAAAGCTGCTGACCAGCCCCTCGGGCAGCGGCGCGGCCGCGTCCTGCGCCCCGTCCGTGGGCGATTGCGGCGCGGGCAGGCCGGCGACGAGGGTGCCCGGATCGGCCGGCGACAGCTGCACCATCAACGCCTGCAGCGTCTCGTCCAGCGCGACGCCGACGGCGACCGGCTGCCCCTCCATCTCGGCCTTGGCCGAGACGATGGAGACGAGGCGCGGCGTTTCGCCGTCGAGGCGGAAGACCGGTGCGCCCGAGGCGCCGAAATCGACCTCGCAGGACAGCACGACAAGCTCTTCCTCGCGCCCCAGAACGGCGCAGACCTCCTGCAGGGAGGCCGCCTCGGACCGCCCGCGCGCGTAGGAGACGATGCCCACGCTGTCGCCCGTCGCCGCGCCGCGCATCACCGCGAAGGGCTGCACCTCGATGCCCACGGGCGCCGAAAGCTTCAGCAGGGCAAGATCGTAGGGGCTGGCCCGCGTCGCCCCGGCGCCGCCGAAGACGTAGCGCGGCGGATGCACGGCCACGACGGCGCTGCGTTCGGCCAGCGCGGCGCCGTCGCGCAGACCGGCACGGAAGGTGATACGCTCGGGCGCGACGCGGGCGCCGCTGTCGCGGTCGTAAAGGCAATGCGCCGCCGTCAGGACCACGTCGCGGGCGATGAGCGACCCGGTGCAGAACCGCTTGCCGTCGATGTCGAGCCGGCCCACGGCCTCCCAGCCCTGCGTTTGCAGCGGGGCGGAGCCTGATGCGGGCGCCTGCGCCGACGCGGCCAGCGGCAGCGCCGCCGCCAGAACGCAGCACAGAATCATCGCGGTCAGCCCATGCATGCGCAAGGTCGTCCTTCTAGCTCGTGCTCCAGCATAGGGGCAGGGCGGCGCCACGGGAACCCGGCCCGCCGCGGGCGCGGCGCCGCTGTGGCCGGCTTGCCCGGCGATGCCGCGGATCGCGCGTGCCCCCTGCCCAAGCGCTTCGGCACGGCCTAATCTGCCGGCATGAGCCCGCTCGAGAACCTGCATCTTCTGACGCCGCTCGATGCCGCCGCGCTGGCGCTGCTCTGGCTGGCCTTCTTCGCCACCGGCTGGCGGATCGAGCATCCGGGCCGCGCGCCCAGCGTCACGGTCCTGATGTCGCAGTACCGCCGCGCCTGGATGGCGGAGTTCCTGCAACGGGACAACCGGATCTTCGATTCGCAGATCCTCGGCAGCCTGCGGCAGGGCACCTCCTTCTTCGCCTCGACCTGCCTCTTGGCGATCGGCGGGGTGCTGGCGCTGCTGGGCAATACCGAACCGCTGCAGGGCGTGGCCGAGCATATCGCCGCGGTCGAGATGCCGGCCGCCCTGTGGCAGATCAAGCTGCTGCCGGTTACGCTGCTGCTGTCGCTCGCCTTTCTGAAGTTCGTCTGGGCCCACCGCGTCTTCGGCTACTGCGCGGTGATGATGGCGGCGGTGCCGCAGGATGCCGCCCACCCCGAGGCCGCGCCGCGTGCCCTGCGCGCCGGAGAGTTGAACATTCGCGCCGCCTGGAACTTCAACCGCGGGCTTCGGGCGATGTATTTCGCGCTGGCGGCGCTGGCCTGGCTGCTGGGCGCGGCGGCGATGATCGCCGCGACGCTTTTCGTGGCATGGCTGCTGTGGTCGCGCGAGTTCAGCAGCGTGCCGCGCGACATCCTGCTGAAGCCGAAGGACGAGGGCTAGCCTACGGTCAGCCCGGCCTCGGCGGCGCTGCGGATCGCGGCGATGTTGTCGCCGTAGACCTGCGCCGCATCGGGCGAGCCGCCGCGGAACACCGCCGATCCCGCGACGAGGACATCGGCGCCAGAGGCCGCGGCCCGCCCGGCGGTGCGGGTGTCGATGCCGCCGTCGACCTGGATGTGCACGGGACGGTCGCCGATCATTCCGCGCAGGGCGGCGACCTTGTCCAGAACCGGCTCGAGGAAGGCCTGCCCGCCGAAGCCGGGGTTCACCGTCATCGCAAGGATCAGGTCGACGCTGTCGAGCAGCGGCGCCGCCGCCTCGGCCGGGGTGCCGGGGTTCAGGGCGAGGCCCGCCTTCATCCCCGCCGCGCGGATCGCCTGCAGCGTGCGGTGGATATGCGGGCCGGCCTCGGCATGGGCGGTCAGGATGTCGGTGCCGGCCTCGGCAAAGGCCTCGATCAGCGGATCGACCGGCGCGATCATCACGTGCACGTCCATAACGCCCTTGATGTGCGGGCGGATCGCCTTGGCGACGCCGGGGCCGATGGTCAGGTTCGGCACGAAATGATTGTCCATCACGTCGACATGCACCCAGTCCGCGCCCTGCGCCTCGATGGCGCGGCACTCCTCGCCCAGGCGGGCGAAATCGGAGGAGAGGATCGAGGGGGCGATCTTGATCGTGCGGTCGAAGGTCATGGCGTCTCGCAGTCTGGGGCCCTGTCCGGGCATCTGTCTGCGCCCGATCTAGCCCAGCGGGGCGCGACAGTCACGCGCCGCTACTGCGCCAGCCCCGCCGCGGCGGCGATCAGCGCCAGCGGGATCACCAGCACGCCCCAGATCAGGCGGCGCCTTATGTCGCCCTGCCGGATCGCCAGCCCCTCGCGGACGAAGGCCGCGCGGTCGCCCTCGCGGATCTCCTCGTCCCATTGACGCTCGAGCCGGGCGCGGCAGCGATCGCGCGCCCAGAGCGAGAGGCACAGGTAGACCACGCCCAGCACGAGGCTGGCCAGAAGGAGAAGGCGAAGCAGGGCGGGCATCGGTCTGTCGCGCGGGCAGGGCGCCCGCGCGAAAGCCTACTGGCCCGAGATCTGCGGCGGGCCGCTGCGCGCGGCGGCGGCGTAGATCTCTTCGGGCGGCACGTAGGTGGGGTCCAGCTCGCGGCCGCGATTGGCGAGGGCCTGCCCCTCGATCCGCACCGACTCGTCGTAGCTGCGCACCGTGACCAGCGTGTCGCGCGGCACCATCGGGTAGAGGAAGATGATGTCGTGGTTGAAAAGCCGGATGCAGCCCGCTGAGCCGGAGTTCCCGATCGAGGCCATGTCGTTGGTGCCGTGGATACGGAAGTAGGTGTCGCGCCCGCCCTGGTAGAGATAGAGCGCTCGCGCGCCCAGCGGGTTGGCGAGGCCGCCCGGAACGCCGCCTGCGAAGCCGCCGTAGATCTCGGGCTCGGTGCGCAGCATGTTCGCGGTGGGCGTCCAGCTGGGCCAATGCTCCTTGCGGCGGATCACCGTGTCGTAGCTCATCGACTTGCCCTGCCGGCCCACGGCGATGGGAAAGCGCCAGGCGTTGCCGTCGTTCTGCACCCAGTACAGGAACTTGGCATGCGGATCGACTTCGATGGTGCCGGGCGCTTCGGTGCCCGTGTAGCGCAGGTTCATGCGGCGGTTGACGCCCTGCAGGTACTCGGGCGGCACGGGCGGCAGGCGGTAGCCGTCATCCTCGATCAGCCCGTAGCCGGGCACGATCTGGTCGACGGGCACCCCGCCGATGAGTTGCATCTGGGGGACGGTTTCAGGCACGGCCTGGCGCGCGCAGGCGCCGACCGCCAGAAGCGACAGGCCGGCAAGGCCGCGCAGCGCGCCGCGGCGTGTGGTGGTTGAGTGCATAGGTGGCAGCCTTTGACACGAGGGTTCCGCCCTAGGTAACATCAGCGTGGCATTAGGCAATCGCCTGCCGATCAACGATTTGCGGGTGCGTGATGCATGTCACGGCCTGTGCCTGGCCGGGGACAATGATGACATATTCCGTCGACCTGCGCGCGACAGGCGCCGATCCTGCGGCGCCGCGCCGGTGACCGGGACGATGCAGCCGGGCCCGCGCAACCTGATCACCGACGTCGCGGGGCTGCGGGTCGGCAATGCCTCGGACGACATGCTGAAATCGGGCGTCACCGTGGTGACCGGCGATGCCCCCTTCACCTGCGGTGTCCATGTCATGGGCGGCGCGCCGGGCACGCGCGAGACCGACCTTCTGGCCCCCGACAAGAGCGTGACAGACGTAGATGCGCTGGTGCTCTCGGGCGGGTCCGCCTTCGGCCTCGACGCGGCCTCGGGCGTGATGGAGGGGCTGCGCCGGAGGGGGCGCGGGGTCGCGGTCGCGGGCTTTACCGTGCCGATCGTGCCTGCGGCGATCCTCTTCGACCTCGCGAATGGCGGCGACAAGGACTGGCAGCAAAACCCCTATGCCGCGCTGGGCGCGCGGGCGCTGGAGGCGGCGGGGCAGGACTTCGAGCTGGGCAGCCATGGCGCCGGCACCGGCGCCCTGACCGCCGATCTCAAGGGCGGGCTCGGCTCTGCCTCGGTCGTGCTGCCCTCGGGCGTCACGGTGGGCGCGCTGGTCGCGGTCAATGCGCTGGGGCCGGCGGTCGTGGACGGCGGGCCGCAGTTCTGGGCCGCGCCCTGGGAAGAGGGTGCGGAATTCGGCGGCCTCGGCCCCGCGCGCGGGCCTTTCGGACTGCCGGCGACGAAGCTGGGGGTGCGGCTGGGGCAGAACACCACCATTGCCGTGGTCGCCACCGATGCCGCGCTGGACAAGGCGCAGGCGACGCGGATGGCAGTGGCGGCGCATGACGGCATGGCCCGCGCGCTGGGCCTGTCGCACAGCCCGATGGACGGGGACCTGGTCTTTGCCGCCGCCACCGGCGTGCGGCCGCTGCCCGAGGCGCCGGATGCCGCGCTCTGGCTGGGCCATGCCGCCGCGATCTGCCTCGCGCGCGCCATCGCGCGCGGCGTCTACATGGCCCGGCCCGCACCGGGCGACCTGCTGCCAAGCTGGCAGGCGCGGCACGGCTAGGGCACTGGCGCCGCCGCCGCCGCGCCCCATATCGGCGAGGGATGTTCTGCGAGGGAGCCCGCATCATGCCCGACGAAACAAAGACCGATCTGACCGCCCGCCTGCAGGAGCCGCGGCTCCTGCGCGAAGAGGCCTTCGTCGGCGGCGACTGGGTGCAGGCCGATGGCGGCGCCCGCTTCGAGGTGACGAACCCCGCGCGCGGCGACGTGATCGCCAGCCTGCCCGACCTCGGCCGGGCCGAGATCGCCCGCGCCATCGACGCCGCCCATGCCGCGCAGCCCGCATGGGCCGCCCGCACGGCCAAGGAGCGGGCGCAGATCCTGCGGCGCTGGTACGATCTTCTGATGCTGCACCAGGAGGATCTCGCCGTCCTGATGACCGCCGAGCAGGGCAAGCCGCTGACCGAGAGCCGGGGCGAGATCGCCTATGGCGCGGGCTTCATCGAATGGTTCGGCGAAGAGGCCAAGCGCCTCTACGGCGAGACGATCCCAGGCCACCAGGCGGACAAGCGGATCACCGTGATCCGCCAGCCCATCGGGGTCGCCGCCTCGATCACGCCCTGGAACTTCCCCAACGCGATGATCGCCCGCAAGGTCGCCCCGGCGCTGGCCGCGGGCTGCGCCTTCGTCGCCCGCCCCTCCGAGCTGACGCCGCTCTCGGCGCTGGCCATGGCCTGGCTGGCAGAGGAGGCGGGGGTGCCCAAGGGCGTCTTCTCGGTCGTGACCAGCACGGATGCCGCCGGCACCGGGCAGGAGTTCTGCGAGAACCCGAAGGTCCGCAAGCTCAGCTTCACCGGCAGCACCGAGGTCGGGCGTATCCTGCTGCGGCAGGGCGCCGACCAGGTGATGAAGATGTCGATGGAGCTGGGCGGCAACGCGCCCTTCCTCGTCTTCGACGACGCCGATCTGGATGCCGCCGTGCAGGGCGCCATTGCCTGCAAGTTCCGAAATGCCGGGCAGACCTGCGTCTGCGCCAACCGCATCTACGTGCAGTCCGGCATCTACGACGCCTTCGCCGCAAAACTGAAACAGGCGGTCGAGGCGCTGCGCGTCGGCGACGGGCTGGAGGAGGGGACCGACCTCGGCCCGCTGATCGAGCCAAAGGCGCTGGACAAGGTGAAGGATCACCTCGCCGATGCGCTGGATCGGGGCGCCAGCGTCCTGACCGGCGGGCAGGCGCTCGAGGGGCAGTATTTCCAGCCCACCATCGTCACCGGCGCGACGCAGGCGATGAAGGTCGCCCGCGAAGAGACCTTCGGCCCCTTCGCGCCGCTCTTCCGCTTCGAGACCGAGGAAGAGGCCGTGGCCCTGGCCAACGACACGATCTTCGGCCTCGCCAGCTACTTCTACTCCAAGGACGTCAGCCGCGTGACGCGGGTGAGCGAGGCGCTGGAGTACGGGATCGTCGGGATCAACACCGGCATCATCTCGACCGAGGTTGCGCCCTTTGGCGGGGTCAAGCAGTCGGGTCTGGGGCGCGAGGGGTCGCGGCACGGGATCGAGGAATACGTCGAGATGAAATACATCTGCCTCGGCCTCTGAGGCTGGACGTCCGAGGGCGGGCGCCGGGGGGCTTCCGCCCCCCGGTCCCCCCGAGGCGCCCCTACTGCACCCTTCCGTCCCTGTTGAGAGAGACCCATTCCCCGCGCTCTGCGGCGGCATAGATCGCCTCCATCAGGTGCATGTCGCGCAGCCCGGTCTCGCCCGTCTCAGCAAAGTCGTTGCCGTCACGCACCGCGCGGCTGAAGGCGTCGATCTCGCCCATGAACTGCTGCTCCGACGGCATCGGCGCCATCGGCGTTTCGGTCCCCTCGGCGGTGGAGAGCGTCAGCCGGTTGCCGGTATAGCTGGTCGCCGGGTCGAGAACGCCGGTGACATCGGCGCCCCAGAGGTCGATCCGCTTCTTGTTCGCGATATAGCCCGACGAGATGTTGGCCGTGCGCCCCGAGGGGAAGTCGAGCGTGGCGGTGCAGATCGCCTCGATCTCGGCGAAGCGATCGTCGGGCAGGCCGGGCGCATGGGTCTGCGCCGCCAGCCGCACCGGCACCTCGCCCAGCAGCCAGATCAGACCGTTCAGGGAATAGATGCCGATATCCATCAGGCTGCCGCCGCCCGCCAGATCGCGCCGCATCCGCCACTGGTCCCGCGTGGCCGAGGGGTCGAGCGGGCGGTGATGATCGGCTGTGGCAAAGCGCACGTCGCCAAGCTCGCCGCGATCGTACATCCCCTTCAGCATCAGGTTATGCGGCTCGTAATGGGCGCGGTAGGCGATCATCAGCTTGCGCCCGTTGGCATCGCGCGCGTCCAGCATCCGCTGCGCGGCGGCGCTGTCGGCGGCAAAGGGCTTTTCGCACATCACGTCCTTGCCCGCCTCGAAGGCGGCGATGACATTCTCTTCGTGGATGGCATTGGGCGTGACGACGTAGACGACCTGCACGCTGTCGTCCTCCGCCAGCCCGGCCATGTCGTAGCCGTAGCGCGATCCCTCTGGCACGCCGTAGGCCATGCCGAGGCGCGACAGCTTCTCCGGCGTGCCGGAGATCAGGCCGGTCAGCTTCGCCTGGCCCGCCTCGACGATGGAGGGGACGACGTAGTTCTGGGCGAAATGGCCCAGCCCGCAAACGGCCCAGCCGACCTGATCCTCGGGGGCGGCGGGCTCCGGGTTGAAGCCGTCGAGGCTGGGCATCGGCCGGCCCGTGGCGCTGGTCGGCAGGTCGGGCGCGGGCGGCGTGCCGCCGGTGCCGACCCCGCTGGCGGCCTGCGCCAGCAGCGGGCCGGCGCCCAGCGTTCCGGCCCCGAGGCCGAGGGCGGAGCTGCGCAGGAACGCGCGGCGAGAGGTCTTGGTATCCGGCATCGGCTGTCTCCCTCAAATGCTGCGGCACCTCATCCAATGCGCGGCCCGGCGCGGCGTTCCCTCTCCCCCGGATTGTATACGCAGGCGGGGGGCCGGCGATTTCATCGCCCTGTCGCCTCACCGTTACGCCGCCGTCACATCGGCGGGCCAAGGCAGCGCGACACACCGAGAAGGACCTGCCCCATGCCGCTTCGCCTGCTTTCCATGACCTCGATCCTGGCGCTGACCGCCGGCGCCGCCGCCGCGCAGGACAGCGCCTTCAACCGGATCGCCAGCTTCGCGGCCGACAGCAACATCGCCGAAGGCGCGGACCGCGAGGCCGAAACCTCGGCCGAGATCATCGACGCCAGCGAGGACGGCATGACGCTGATCTACACCGACAGCCCGCTGGGCACTGTCGGCCTGATCGACATCAGCGATGCCGCCGACCCGCAGCCCGGCGGCACCATCGACCTCGGCGGAGAGCCGACCTCGGTCGTGGTGATCGGCAGCACGGCCTATGTCGGCGTCAATACCTCCGAGAGCTTCACCGACCCCTCGGGCCACCTCGCGGCGATCGACATGACCGCGGGCAGCGCAGAGGCTGAAACCTGCGATCTGGGCGGCCAGCCCGACAGCATCGCCGCCGCGCCGGACGGCAGCTTCGTCACTGTCGCCATCGAGAACGAGCGCGACGAGGATCTGGGCGACGGCCGCGTCGGCCAGATGCCCGCAGGCGAGCTCGTCATCCTGCCGCTCGCCGAAGGCGCGGTCGGTTGCGAGGGGCTGATCCGGGTCGATGTCACCGGCCTTGCCGAGATCGCCCCCGAGGATCCCGAGCCCGAGTTCGTGGACGTGAACGAGGCTGGCGAGATCGTCCTGACCCTGCAGGAGAACAACCACATCGTCGTTGTCTCCTCGGACGGCACGGTGCTGAACGACTTCTCCGCCGGCACGGTCGATCTGACGGAGGTCGACGCGACCGAGGATGACGCCCTCTCCTTCACCGAGAGCCTGTCGGACATCCCGCGCGAGCCGGATGCGGTGAAGTGGATCGACGCGGATCACTTCGCCACCGCGAACGAGGGCGACATGGACGGCGGCAGCCGCGGCTGGAGCATCTTCCACAAGGACGGCACGCTGGTCTACGACAGCGGCAATACCTTCGAACATGCGCTGATCGAGATCGGGCACTACCCGGAGGGCCGCTCCGAGAACAAGGGCGTGGAGCCCGAGAGCGTCGAGACCGCGACCTTCGACGGCACGCCGCTGGTCTTCATCGGATCTGAGCGCGGCTCTGCCGTGGGGGTCTACGACGTGACCGATCCTGCCGCGCCGGTGCTGCTGCAGATCCTGCCCTCGGGCATCGGGCCGGAAGGCTATGTCGCGATCCCCGAGCGCGGCCTGCTGGTCAGCGCCAACGAGACCGATCTTGGCGAAGACGGCGGTCCGCGCGCCCATGTCATGATCTTTGAGCATGGCGAGAGGCCGGCGCAGTATCCGACGCTGACCTCTGCGGGCGCCGATGCGCTGATCGGCTGGGGCGCGCTCTCGGGCCTCGTCGCCGGGACGGACGGGATGCTTTATGCCGTCAACGACAGCTTCTACGCCGGCAGCCCGATGATCTTCACCATCGACCCGAGCCAGAGCCCGGCGCGGATCACCACGGCGACGCCGGTGACCGAGGGCGGCGAGACGCGCAGCGATTTCGACATGGAAGGCATCGCGCTGGACGGGCAGGGCGACTTCTGGATCGCGAACGAGGGCCATGCCGAGAAGGGGCGCCCGCAGGCGATCTTCCACGTCGGCGCGGACGGCGCCATCATCGAGCAGGTCGACCTGCCCGCAGACCTGACCGCCGGCGCGACGACCAACGGTCTTGAGGGGATCACCTTGGCCGCGGACGGCAGCCTCTGGATGGCGGTGCAGCGCGAATGGGCGGACGATCCCGAAGGCATGGTCAAGCTGCTGAACTACGACCCCGAGAGCGGCGCCTGGACGGCGGTGCACTACCCGCTGGAGACGGCCGAGACCGGCTGGGTCGGCCTGTCCGAGATCACCTTCCACGACGGCGCGCTGTACCTGATCGAGCGTGACAACCAGATCGGCGCGGCGGCGCAGCTCAAGCAGGTGACGCGCGTCAGCCTCGATGGCGTCACGCCCGCGGCGCTGGGCGGTGAGCTTGCGGTGGTCGAGAAGGAGGTCCTGCGCGACCTGATCCCCGACCTTCAGGCCTTCGGCGGCTACGTCGTCGACAAGGTCGAGGGGCTGGCGATCACCGAAGATGGCACCGCCTGGGCGCTGACCGACAACGATGGCGTCGACGACAGCTCTGGCGAGACCTTCCTCTGGAGCTTCGATCTGAACTGATCGCGGCGCGCTGCGGACTTGCGGGGGCCTTCGGGCCCCCGTTCTGCCTTGTGGGTCAGGGAAGCTCCGCCGCCGGGATGATCGGGAAGAACTGCCCCTCTGACCGGACGCCGAACCAGTCCGCCCCCTCGTGCGGCGCGGTCTCGCCCAGATCGACGAGGCGGTAGAAACTCTTGCGGTCGATCAGCGCCTCGAGGCCGCCGCGCACCAGCACGAAGGGCTCGGGCTCGCCCGTCCGGGGATCGCGCTCCACGCGAATCGGATGCTCGGGGCCGGCTGTCACCCGCTCTCCGACATTGGTGGTGAAGACGAGGGCCGCGCCCTCGCGCGTGATGTCGGTGGCGACGAAGGGGGCCGTCTCGACCGTCAGCCCGACCTTCTCGACCGGGGTCACGAGGAAGTAATCCTCGCCCTCGCGCTTGAGGATGCCGGAAAACAGCCGCACCAGCCCCTCGCGCCCGATCGGGGTGCCATTGTAGAACCATGTCCCGTCGCGCGCGATGCGCATGTCGAGATCGCCGCAGAAGGGCGGATCCCACAGGTGCACCGGCGCCGGGCCGCGCGCGGCGATCTGACGCGCCGTGCTGGCGATGCTGTCGGCGGTGGCGGCGGTCCTGTCCTGCAAGCGATCCTCCCGCGGCGGCTGGGTCACGGCCACAGGCTCGCACGTCTTTCGACGCGGCGCTACCATCCTCGTTTAGGGTCAGCGGAAGGGGCAGGCGCGGCGCAGGGTAGCTTGGAGCCCAGACATACATCTTTTTGCATTGTAGCGAGTGGCGGCTTTGCCCTAAAGGCGCGGAATGAAGCTTACGAGTTCAATCACTGATTATGACCAGAGTTGGCCCCGTCTCTTTTCGGAAGAGGCAGGACGATTGCAGTTGGTGTTTGGCGATGCCTGTATCAACATCCATCATGTTGGCAGCACTGCGGTTCAGGGTTTGGCTGCTAAACCTGAAATCGATATTCTAGCGGTGGTTTCCAATGCCTGCAGTTTGGATGATTGGCAGGCTGAGCTGACTGGCCTGGGCTATAGGCGCGGTAAAGACTTGATGGAGGGCCATCATTTCTTCAAACGCGATGTTGGTGGGATCAGAACCCACAAGCTTCACGTCTGCGTTTCGGGCCATTCACAGATTACTAGAATGCTTGGGATACGAGACCATCTACGTAGCAATTCTTGTGATCGCCGGGCATATGCAGAGCTCAAACTACGCCTTGAGAAAGAAAACAGAACCGGCATTGCTGAATACCTAGCAGGCAAGGCCCCATTCCTGGACGAACTATACCGCAAGGACCAGAAAAAGACATAGCCGATATTGGCGCAAACGCAGCGAAATGGCGTTTTGTCCGGCCTCCGGACATTGTAGCCGTCGCGGTGCGGGCTTTCTTCGGCACGTGCAGGCCGGACGGCCCGGCGTCGAGCGTGATGAGCACCGATCCGGACAGGCCCAGCGAGGCGCCCGCCCCCACCAGTGCGAGCGGCGGGCGCACTCATTGACCGGCGCGATGCCGGACGGGCGAAGGACCTCGTGCCGCCCTGCCAAGGCGCATTCATGCGCGGCCCGCCACCGGCTCTCGGGTTCTCACTGTTCTTTGTGTTTGCGCTCCTCGGCACGCGGGGTATCGACTGGGCCCGAACCATGACCTGCACGGACGGCAAGGGGCCTGCTGATGAACGATGCGGAACTGCTGGCACAGATCGAAAGCCTTGGACTTCGGCTGAACGAGGCGCGCAGCTCGATCTCGCGCCGGTTCATCGGGCAGGAGCGGGTGGTGGAGCTGACGCTGTCCGCGCTGATCTGCGGCGGGCATGCGCTGCTGGTCGGGCTGCCGGGGCTGGGCAAGACGCGGCTGGTCGATGCGCTTTCGACCGTGATGGGCCTGCAGGGCAGCCGCATCCAGTTCACCCCCGACCTGATGCCCGCCGATATTCTGGGCAGCGAGGTGCTGGAGACCGGCGAGGGTGGCACCCGTGCCTTCCGCTTCATCGAGGGGCCGGTGTTCTGCCAGCTTCTGATGGCGGACGAGATCAACCGCGCCTCGCCCCGCACCCAGTCCGCCCTGCTGCAGGCGATGCAGGAGCGCGAGGTGACGATCGCCGGCCAGCACCGTCCGCTGGGCCGCCCGTTCCACGTGTTGGCGACGCAGAACCCGCTGGAGCAGGAGGGGACCTATCCGCTGCCCGAGGCGCAGCTTGACCGCTTCCTGTTCCAGATCGACGTGCCCTATCCGACCCGCCAGACCGAGCGCGACATCCTGATGGCCACGACCGGTGTCGAAGAGGCCGAGGCGCAGGCCGTCTTCACCGCCGATGAGCTGCTCGAGGCGCAGCGCCTGCTGCGGCGGATGCCGGTGGGCGAGGGGGTGGTCGAGATGATCCTCGATCTGGTGCGCGCCTGCCGCCCGGAGGAGGGCGAGGCCCCCGCGCAGGTGAAGAATGCCGTCAGCTGGGGCCCCGGCCCGCGTGCCGCGCAGGCGCTGATGCTGGCCGTGCGCGCCGAGGCGCTGCTGGACGGGCGCCTTGCCCCCGGCGCGCAGGACGTCGCGCGGCTGGCCGCGCCGGTGCTGTCGCACCGCATGGCCCTCAGCTTCGCCGCCCGCGCGCGGGGCGAGAGCCTTGCCGGGCTGATCGACAGCGTCGCAGCGCAGGTCACGCGGAGCCAGGCGGCGGCGTGACCGAAGCGGGCCCCATCGCCCTGCGCGCGCGGGCCGAGGCGCTTGCCGCGCCGCTGCCGCCGCTGCTGGCCGAGGCAGAGCATCTCGCCGCCACGGTGACGATGGGCGAGCATGGGCGCCGCCGCCCCGGTGCCGGCAGCGCCTTCTGGCAGTATCGCCCGGCGCTGCCCTTCGATCCCTCGGGCAGCATCGACTGGCGCCGCTCCGCCCGCTCGGACGAGGCCTACGTGCGCGAGACCGAATGGCAGATCGCGCAGAGCGTCATGCTCTGGGTCGATCCCTCGGCCTCGATGGATTACGCCTCGCCGAAGATGGCGCCCAAGAAGGAGCGGGCGCGCCTGCTGGCGCTGGGTTCGGCGGTGCTGCTGACCCGCGGCGGCGAGAGGGTGGGCCTCTCGGGCCTGCGCCTGCCGCCGCGCCGCCATGCCGGCCAGCTTCTGCGGCTGGCAGAGCTTCTGGCGCAGGACGATCAGGCCGATTACGGCGCGCCCGATATCCACGGCCTGCCGCCGCAAAGCCGCGCGCTGTTCCTGTCGGACTTCCTCGGCGATCCCGCCCCGGTGGAGGCCGCGCTGACCGGCGCTGCCGAACGCGGCGTGCGCGGCGTCCTGATGATGGTCCTCGACCCGGCCGAAGAGGGCTTTCCCTTCGGCGGCCGCACCATCTTCGAAAGCATGGCGGGCGGGCTGCGCCACGAGACCCGGCAGGCCCGTGACCTGAAGGACCGCTACCTCGAGCGGCTGGCCGAGCGGAAGGACAGGCTCGCGGCGCTGGCCCGTGCCACAGGCTGGCTCTTCGAGGTGCATCACACCGATGCCAGCGCCGCCTCGGCACTGCTGTGGCTTTACGGCGCGCTGGAGCGGCGCGGCTGATGCTCATGCTCGGCCCCCTCGGTTTCACCGCGCCCTGGCTGCTGCTGGGGCTGATCGTGCTGCCCGCGCTCTGGTTGATCCTGCGCGCCGTGCCGCCGGCCCCCGTGCGCCGCCGCTTTCCGGGCGTCGCGCTGCTGCTGGGGCTGGGCGACCGCGAGGCGCAGGCCGACCGTACGCCCTGGTGGCTGATGCTGCTGCGGATGCTGGCGCTGGCCGCGCTGATCGCGGGCTTCGCCGGGCCGATCCTGAACCCGACGCCGCAGCCGCAGGGCAGCGGGCCGCTGCTGGTCATCGCCGACGGCACCTGGGCCGATGCCCGCGACTGGGACAGCCGGGTGGAGCGGATGCAGGCCCTCCTGACAGAGGCGCAGCGCGCCGGGCAGCCCAGTGCCGTGGCGGTGCTGACGGAGCTGACCGAAGAGACGCCCGCACCCGAGTTCACCGGCGCCGAGGCGGTGCTGCTGCGCCTGCCCAGCCTGCAGCCGCAGCCCTATGCCCCCGATGCCGAGGCGCTTTCGGCCTGGGCGGACCGGCTGGAGGGGGAGTTCGACACGCTCTGGCTCTCTGACGGGCTGGAGCGCGACAGCCGCGCGCCGCTGCTCGCGGCGCTGCAGGATCATGGCAGCGTCAGCGTCTACCAGGTGCCGCGCCAGACCCTCGGGCTGCGGCCGGCGGCCTATGAGAACGGCGAGATCGCGATTTCGGCCGTGCGCACGCCGACGGGGCCGGCGACCACGGCCGAGCTGTCGGTGATCGGCCTCGATCCCGCCGGGGTGGAGCGGCAGCTTGCGACGGCGCCGCTGGACTTCGCCCCAGGCGAGGCGGTGGCGCAGGTGGCGCTGACCCTGCCGCCCGAGCTGCGCAACCGCGTCACCCGCTTCGAGATCGCGGGCCAGCGTAGCGCCGGCACCGTGGCGCTGGCCGACGACGGGCTGCGCCGGCGCGAGGTCGCGCTGATCGAGCCGGAGGCGGGGGGCGAGGGCCTCGACCTGCTCTCGCCGCTGCACTACCTGCGCGAGGCGCTGGAGCCGACCTCCGACCTGATCGAGGGCGGGCTGGACACCGCCATTCCTGCCAATCCCGACGTGATCGTCCTTGCCGACGAGGGCGCGCTGCCCGCGGGGCAGGACGAGGCGCTTCAGGGCTGGGTCGAGGACGGCGGGCTGCTGCTGCGTTTCGCGGGGCCGCGGCTGGCCGCCAGCGACGTCGCCCGCCTGCGCGAGGATCCCCTTCTGCCCGTGCGGCTGCGCGCCGGGGGCCGCAATGTCGGCGGCGCCATGAGCTGGGGAGAGCCGAAGACCATGGCGCCTTTCGACGAGGACTCGCCCTTCTACGGGCTGCCGGTGCCGCGGGACGTGACCGTCAGCGCGCAGGTCATGGCCCAGCCCGATCCGGACCTTGCGGATCGGGTGATTGCCCAGCTTGCCGACGGCACGCCCCTGGTGACGCGCAAGGCGCTGGGCGAGGGGCAGGTGGTACTGTTTCACGTGACCGCCAATGCCGAATGGTCCAGCCTGCCGCTGGCCGGGCTGTTCCCCGCCATGCTCGAACGGCTGGCCGTGACCAGCCGGCAGGCGCCGCCCGAGGCGGGCGATCTGGACGGGACGGTCTGGATGCCGGACGAGGTTCTGGATGCGCGCGGCACCCTCTCCGAGGCCGAGACCCTGCCCGGCGTGCCGGGCGAGCGCATCGCGGGCGGCAGCCCCGGCCCCGACATGCCCCCCGGCCTCTATGCCGGCGAGGATCGCCGCCTTGCCGTCAACGTGCTGGAGCGTGACGCGACCCTCGCCCCCGCCGCCTGGCCCGGCAACGTCACGGTCGAGGGGCTGAGCGCCGCGCGCGAGCTGCCGCTCAAGGGCTGGCTGCTGGGCGGGGCTCTGATGCTCCTGCTGGTGGACGTGATCGCGGCGCTGCTGCTGGCCGGTCGACTGCGCGGCCCTGTCGCCGCCGCCCTCGCCCTGATGATGCTGGCGCTGCCGCAGGGTCAGGCGCAGGCCCAGCCGGCGGAGCAGCGCCTGACCCCGCAGGAAGAGGCCTTCGCCGCCGAGGCGACGGATGCCGTGGTGCTGGCGCATGTGCTGACCGGCGATGCCGAGGTGGACGATCTGGCGCAGGCGGGGCTGACCGGCCTGTCGCGCAGCCTGTTCCAGCGCAGCTCGATCGAGCCCGCGGCGCCGATGGGCGTCGATATCGAAACCGACGAGCTGGCCTTCTTCCCGCTGCTCTACTGGCCGGTGACACCCGATGCGCCGCTGCCCTCGCCGCAGGCCTATGACAAGCTGAACGCCTACCTGCGCGGCGGCGGGATGATCCTTTTCGACACCCGCGACGCCGATACCGCCGGCTACGGCAGCGAGACGCCCGAGGGGCGCCGCCTGCAGGCCATCGCCCGCCCGCTGGACATCCCGCCGATCGAGCCTATCCCGGCCGATCACGTCCTGACCCGCACCTTCTACCTGCTGCAGGCCTTTCCGGGCCGCTACGAGGGGCCGATCTGGGTCGAGACCTCGCGCCAGGCACAGGCGGTCGAGGGGATGCCCTTCCGCGATCTCAATGACAACGTCAGCCCGGTGGTGATCGGCGGCAACGACTGGGCCTCGGCCTGGGCGGTGGATGACGCGGGCCTGCCGCTGCGCCCCGTGGGGCGCGGCCAGGCCGGCGAGCGGCAGCGCGAGATGGCGCTGCGCTTTGGCATGAACCTCGTCATGCATGTGCTGACCGGGAACTACAAATCCGACCAGGTCCATGTCCCCGCGCTTCTTGAGCGGCTGGGACAGTAGCGGCGCGCGCCGCACAAGGGAGCCTTCTTGACCCGTACCATCGTCTTCGACCCGCTTCTGCCCTGGCCGCTGATCGCCGCGATCGCGGTGCTGGCCGCGATCTTCGTGGCCCTGTCGCTCTGGCGGGGGCTGCGCGGGTGGTGGCTGCGCGGGCTGGCGGCGCTGGCGCTGCTGGCGGGCATCGCCAACCCGGCGATCTACAGCGAAGAGCGGGACATGCTGCCCGACATCGTCATCGCGGTGGTCGATGCCAGCGCCAGCCAACGCATCGCCGACAGGCCCGCGCAGACCGAGGCCGCGCTCGAGGCGCTGCGTGCCCAGATCGCGGCGCGCGGCAATACCGAGCTGCGCGTGATCGAGGTCGCGGATGCCGAGGACAACGGCGGCACGCTGGCGATGACCGCCCTGTCGCAGGCCCTCGCCGAAGAGCCGCAGGGCCGCATCGCCGGCATCGTGATGCTGACAGACGGTCGCATCCATGATGCGGAGCGGGCGCCCGCGAGCCTGCCGGCGCCGATGCACGTCCTGCTGAGCGGGCAGGAGGACGACTGGGATCGCCGCCTCACCGTGGTCGGCGCCCCGGCCTTCGGCATCATCGGAGAGCCGGTGAACCTGACCCTGCGGGTCGAGGATCAGGGCGCCGCGCCGACGGAGCCGGGCGACCTCGTGCCGCTGACCATCGCCGTCGACGGCGGCGCGCCGATGTCTTTCGAGGTGCCGCTGGGCCAGGAGATGGAGCTGCCCGTGACGCTTCAGCACGGAGGCATGAACGTCCTGCAATTCTCCACCCCCGGGGCGGAGGGGGAGCTGACGGGCCGCAACAACGCCTCCGTCCTGCAGATCAACGGCGTGCGGGACCGGCTGCGGGTGCTGCTGGTCTCGGGCGAGCCCTATGCCGGCGAGCGGACCTGGCGAAACCTGCTGAAATCCGACGCCTCGGTCGACCTCGTGCATTTCACCATCCTGCGCCCGCCGGAAAAGCAGGACGGCGTGCCCGCCGACGAGCTGAGCCTGATCGCCTTTCCCACGCGCGAGCTTTTCATCGACAAGATCGACGAGTTCGACCTGATCATCTTCGACCGCTACTCGCGCCAGGGCATTCTGCCTTCCGAGTATTTCGCCAATATCGGCCGCTACGTGCAGGGCGGCGGCGCGGTGCTGGTGACGGCGGGGCCGGAATATGCCGGCGCCGAAAGCCTCTATCGCAGCCCGCTGGGCATGGTGCTGCCCGGCGCGCCGACGGCGCGGGTGATCGGCGAGCCCTTCGTGCCGCGCATGACCGAGCTGGGTGCCCGCCACCCGGTGACCGAGGGGCTGGCCGAGGCCTATGGCACCGAGGGGACGGATGTCCCCGGCTGGGGCGAATGGTTCCGGCAGGTGCAGGTGCAGCCCGGCCCCGGCGCCACCACCGCGATGGAAGGCGCGGAGGGAGAGCCGCTGCTCTTGCTGAACCGCGTGGGCGAGGGGCGCGTGGCGCTGCTCGCCTCGGACCAGATTTGGCTCTGGGGGCGCGGCTACCAGGGCGGGGGGCCGCAACTGGAATTGTTGCGACGCCTCGCGCATTGGATGATGAAGGAGCCCGAGCTCGAGGAAGAGGCCCTCTGGGCCGAGCCGCGGGGCCAGACCATGCGCATCGTCCGCCGCACCCTCGCCGGAGAGGTCGGGCGCGTCACCGTCACCGGCCCGGATGGCGAAGCGGTGGATCTGCCGCTGGAGGAGGTCAGCCCCGGCCGCTTCGAGGTGCTTTACGAGGCGCCGGAGACCGGCCTCTACCGGCTGGAGGAGGGCGACCAGTCGGCCGTCATCGCCCTCGGCCCGGCCGCCCCGCGCGAGTTCGAGCAGACGATCGCGGGTGCCGCGCCGCTGGAGGCGGCGGTCGAGGGGACGCGCGGCGGCATCCTGCGGATGGCCGATGGCGCACCCTCGCTGCGCGACGTGCGGCCCGGGCGACCGGCCTCGGGGCGCGGCTGGATCGGCCTGACCCCGCGCGAGGCCTATCGCGCCGCCGATGTCACCGTGCTGCCGCTGCTGCCCGCCTGGGCGCTGCTGCTGGTGGCCGGTCTTCTGGTGCTGGGCGGCTGGCTGCGCGAGGGGCGGCGATGAGGCCCTAGCCCCAGCGCTGCTTGAGCCGGCGGGCAAAGCGCGCGACCGTCAGCCCCTGCACCAGCACCGAGAAGACGACGACGGTGAAGGTCACCGCGAGGATCATGTCCTTCCACTCGCTCTCGGGCAGGGCCAGCGCCAGGGCGATGGAGATGCCGCCCTTGATCCCGCCCCAGGTCATCATCGGCACCACGTCTCGTTCCTGCCGGGCGAAGGGGCGCAGCAGCACCACCGGCACCAGCACCGCGATGAAGCGCCCCAGCAGCGCGAGGCCCAGCCCCAGCGCGACGATCCAGATCCAGTGCGGGTCGAAATCGACGGCGAAGACCTCGAAGCCGATCATCAGGAACAGCACGGCGTTCAGGATCTCGTCGACCAGGCTCCAGAAGCCGTCGACATATTCGCGGGTGATCTCGCTCATGCCGTCGCGCATGCCGACATGGCCGATGAAGAGGCCCGAGACGACGGCCTGGATCGGGCCGCTGACCTCGAGCGCGATGGCCAGCTCGTAGCCGCCGAAGGCGAGGCCCAGCGTCAGCAGCACCTCGAGGCTGTAGTCGTCGATCCGCTTCATCACCTGGAAGGTACCCCAGCCCAGCACGGCGCCCAGCACGGCGCCGCCGACAGCCTCGCGCAGGAAAAGCTCGCCGATGCCCAGCAGCCCCGGCGCGGCATGGCTGTCGGCGCCCGGAAAGGCGAAGGCGACGAGGATCAGCCAGGCGACGTAGCCGACGCCGTCGTTGAAGAGCGACTCGCCCGCGATCTTCGTCTCTAGGCTCTTGCGGATGTTGGCGCTGCGCAGGATGCCCAGTACCGCGACCGGGTCCGTGGGCGAGATCAGCGCCCCGAAGACCAGCGCCACCAGCAGCGGCAGCGGCGTCAGGAAGCTCATCCCGAAGCCGACGACGGCGGTCGAGAGCGCGACGCCCAGCGTCGCCATCAGCAGCACGATCGCCGCCTCCTGCTTCAGGTCGTCGAGAGAGACGTGCAGCGCCCCGGCAAAGAGCAGAAAGCCCAGCATCCCCTCGAGCAGCGCGTCCGAGAACTCCAGCTCCTCGACCGCCTCCTTGGCGGCATCCACGAGGCCGAGGCCGGGGAAGGCGAGGTCCAGCACGAAGACCGCGATCGAGGCGGCGAGGGTCACGACGAGGATGCCGATCGACTGCGGCAGCTTGAGGAAGAAGTAGTTCAGCGCCCCGAAGGCGCCGGACAGCACGATCAGGAGCGAGGCAAGCTGCAGCAGGGTCATCGGCGGGTCTCCGGCGGGGGTGCGATCCCTTCCTGACGCGGCGCGGCGATGCGATCAAGCAGCAGCAGCGGCAGCAGAAGCGCAGGCCCGGGCTGCAATCCGTCGCCGAACGGCCTATCTGACAAGCATGGCACAGGGGTGGACAGTCAGGTGAGCGGCACGATCTGGGAGGGGCTGACCGGCGGCGCGCCGGTCGAGCCGGCAAGCGACGAGGACGTGAAGGGCGCGGCGGGGCCGCGGCCCGTGGTCTGGCTTCTGGGCAAGACGGGCGCCGGGAAATCCTCGCTCGTGCGCAGCCTGACAGGCGTCGGCGCGGCCGAGATCGGCAATGGCTTCGCTCCCTGCACCCGCACCGCCCATGCCTTCGATTTTCCGCAGGACCGGCCGGTGATGCAGTTCCTCGACACCCGCGGGCTGGGCGAGGTGGGCTACGATCCGGCCGAGGATCTGGCGCAATGCGAGGCGCGCAGCCACGCCATCCTCGCCGTCGCGCGGCTGGACGACCCGGTGCAGGGCGAGCTGTGCGATGCGCTGGCCGCCGTGCGCCGCCGCCGCCCGCGCACCCGCGTGCTGGTGGTGCATACCGCCGCCGACCAGGTGCCCGATGCGCAGGCCCGCCACCGGGCGCAGGCGGCGACGCAGGCCGCGCTCGAGGCGGCGGCGGGGGGCGCGCTGCCCTCGGTCGCGCTGTCGCTGGCGCCCGGCGCGCCGGACGAGGCTGGCCTCGACCGGCTGGTCGACCTGCTGGGCGAGACCATGCCCGATGTCGCGCTGCTGCTGGCGCGCCGGCCCACCGGCGAGGAGGCCGGGTTCGAGGCGCTGCGCCCCCTGGTCCTGTGGTACGCGGGCGCTGCGGGCACATCGGACGTGGCGCCGCTGATCGGCGCGGTCACCGTGCCGGGCATTCAGGCCGCGATGCTGCGCGCCATGGGCCGCCGCGCGGGTGTCGACTGGACCCGCCGCCGGATGGGTGAATTCGCCGCCGCGCTCGGCCTCGGCGCGGCGCTGCGCTACGGCGGCAGCTATGCCCTGCGGCAGGCGGCCAAGCTGATCCCCGGCTTCGGCCAGACCGTCGGCGCCGCCGCGGCGGGCACTGTCAGTTTCGCCGCCACCTATGCGCTGGGCCGGGCCGCGGCCTATTACCTGCACCGCACCGCCGAGGGGCAGGAGATTTCGGAAGAAGAACTGCGGACGCTGTACCGGGATGCCATGACCCGCGCCCGCGGCGCGCGGCGGCAGGCCAAAGCCGACGAGGAGGCGCAATGAGCCGCGGGACCCGCAGCGGCCGCGTCGCGCGGCTGCGCCGGGCGCTTCTGCGCTGGGATCGCGTGATCTCGGCCGTGGTGCTGGCGCTGCCTGTCACCGCCCTCAGCCTGCTGGGCTTTCTCTGGCTGGAGGAGCATGGCGCGCTTTTGCCCTTTATCGCGATCTGCGCCGGCGCCGGGCTGGTCGGCTGGCTGCTGCGCCGCTTCCTGCTGCGCCCGGCGCCGGGGGAGGCGCAGCCCTCGGCCCTGATGGAGGAGATGGCCGTCGATGCCAGCAAGAGCTGGCAGCCCCACGAGGCCCGCGCCTTCGAGGCCGCCCGCGCCAAGATCGAGGCCGCGACGCAGGAGCCGATGGAATGGGAAGAGATGCCCGACCTCGCCCGCAAGGTGATCGACGGCATCGCCGAGGACCTTGGCAAGAAGCGCCGCGCGCTCGATTTCTCGCTGCCCGAGGCGCTGCTGCTGACCGAGCGCGCGGCCTCGCGCTATCGCCGCCACCTGCGGCGGCATGTCCCCTTCTCGGACCGGGTGAGCCTCGCGACGCTGTGGTGGCTGTGGAAGCACCGCGACAGGGCGCAGCTGGCGGTCGAGGGGACGATGGCCGGCTGGCGGGTGCTGCGGATGCTGCTGAACCCGGCGCGCGGCGTGCTGCGCGAGGTCGAGTACCTGATCGCCGAGGGCAATTCGAACTACCTCGGCTCGCAGGCGATGGGGGTCTTGCAGGCGGTGCTGCTGGAAGAGGTCGCCTATGCCTCGGTCGAGCTCTATTCCGGGCGCCTGCGCTTTTCCGATGCGGAGCTGCTGGAGCTGCACTCTGCCTCCGCGCGCACCGACCGGGCGCGGCTGGCGCTGCCCGATGCGCCGCTGCGGGTGCTGGTGGTGGGCCAGACCAGCGCCGGCAAGTCGACGCTGGTCAATGCCCTGCTGGGCGAGGACCGGGCCGAGACGGACATGCGCGCCACGACCGAGGGCGCCGCCGGCTACGAGGCCGATCTCGACGGCACCCCGGTGCATGTCCTCGACACCGGCGGGAACGACGGCAGCGCCGCCCGGCGGGCCGCCCTGATCCAGGAGCTGACGCAGTGCGACGTGGTGCTTTGGGTGATGCGCGCCAATCGCCCCTCGCGCGCCGTGGATGCCGCGCTGTGGCAGGACTTCACCGCCTTCTTCGAGGCGCGGCCCGACCGGCGCCGCCCGCCGGTCGTCGCCGCGCTGAGCTGCGCCGATCTGCTGGCGACGGGCTGGCCCTTCCCCGAGCATGCGCTGCCCGAGACGGCCAAGGCGAGCATCGCCGAAGCCACCCGCGCCGTCGCCGGCGATCTGCCTGGCCTCCACCCGATCCCGGTCTCGGCGATCGAGCCGGACTGGAACGTCGGCGCGGTGCGCCGCGCGCTCGAGAACGCGGCCTCCGAAGGGCTCTTGACCCAGCGCAACCGCCTGCGGATCGAGGGCGGGCGCGAGGTCGCGACCTCCTCGGACGAGCTGGCGCGGGGCACGCGGGCGCTGGGCTGGGGCGCCCGACTCGTCGGCAGCCGCCTGGCCTCGCGGATGCTGGGCGAGCGGGCGCGGGGCGCGCGCGCGGCGCCGGAGGACGAGGCTGCGGACAACCCCAAGGACGCCTGAGGCACAGCCGCAGGCAGACTGCGGCCCGATTGCCACGGAAGAAGCTGCTGAAGCGACCTTGCTCGCCCCGGCTGCCGCATGCTCTACCTGAGCCAGAGCTTTCACCAAGGGCGACCCAGGCACGAAGCGCAGCTTTCGCGATCCCAGGCCGGCCCCCAGACGACGGAGCCCCCCCTTATGTCTTCGGACGTGCCTTCCACCCGAGACTTCAGGCCGACGCGCCGAGGCTTCCTGCAGGGGGGCGCCGCCGGCGCCGCGCTGACCGGACTTGCCGCCCGCGCCCGCGCGCAGGATGCCGCGGAGCCTGTCCCGCTCGACCAATACGAGCCGCAGTTCTTCACCGCGGCCGAATACGCCTTCGTGCTTGCCGCGACCGCTAGGCTGATCCCCTCCGAGGGCGATGGCCCCGGCGCCATCGAGACGCGCGTGCCGGTCTATATCGACCTGCAGCTGGGCGGCGATTTCGGCCAGGCGGCGGATTGGTACATGGAAGGGCCGTTCCAGCCCGATGCCGATCCCCTGCTGGGCTACCAGTCGCCGCTGACCCCGGCCGAGGTCTACCGCCAGGCGATCCCGGTCGTCGAAGAGTTCTGCCAGAACCGCATGGGCGCCGGCTTTGCCGACCTCTCGCCCGAGGATCAGGACAGCGTCATCAAGGCACTGGAGCAGAACAAGGACCCGCTTTCGGGCAGTGACAGCGGCGCCGAGGACACCGAGGTCGTGGAAAGCGGCGCCGGTGGCGGGGCCTCCGGCGGCTCTGCCGAGCCGGCGACGAGCCAGCCGATCCTCTCGGCCGAGCTGCGCGACTTCTTCAGCCTGCTGCTGCAGAATACCAAGGAAGGCTTCTTCGCCGACCCGATGTACGGCGGCAACTACCAGATGCAGGGCTGGACCTACATCGGCTTCACCGGCGCCCGCGCCAGTTTCAAGGAGTGGGTGGACAAGCACGACGTGCCCTATCCGCTCGGCCCGGTATCCATCAGCGGGGAGCGCGCATAATGGCAAGACAGGACCCCAAGAAGGACGTCGTGATCGTCGGTCTCGGCTGGACCGGCTCGATCCTCGGCATGGAGCTGTCGAAGGAGGGCGTCGAGATCCTCGCACTCGAGCGGGGCGAGGACCGCAAGACGGTTCCCGATTTCGCCTATCCCAACATGATCGACGAGCTGAAGTACGGCATCCGCTACGGCACGATGCAGAAGCCGAAGAACTCGACCGTCACGATCCGCCGCACGCTCGACGAGACGGCGCTGCCCTATCGGCACCTCGGCAGCTTCCTGCCCGGCGACGGCGTCGGCGGCGCGGGCGTTCACTGGAACGGCCATACCTGGCGCCCGATGGAGAACGAGTTCCGCCTGCGCTCCTACGTCGAGGAGAACTGGGGCGCCGAGATCATCCCCGAGGACATGCAGATCCAGGACTGGGGCGTCACCTACGAAGAGCTCGAGCCGCATTTCGACCGTTTCGAATGGATGGCCGGCATCTCGGGGCAGGCGGGCAACGTCAACGGCGAGATGATCGAGGGCGGCAACCCCTTCGAGGCGCCGCGCAGCCGCGGCTACCCGCTTCCGCCGCTGCAGCAGACCGCCGATGCCGAGATGTTCGCCGAAGCCGCGCGGGCCATGGGGCTGCACCCCTTCCCGCGGCCCGGTGCCAACGCCTCGGAGGCCTATCGCAACGAGTACGGCATGCAGCTGGGCCCGTGCAACTTCTGCGGCTTCTGCGAGCGGTACGGCTGCATCAACTACTCCAAGGGCAGCCCGCAGACCTGCGTTCTGGACGCGCTCAAGCGCAAGCCGAACTTCCAGTACAAGACCAACTCCGAGGTGCTGCGCGTCACGCTGGCCGATGACGGCAAGACCGCGACGGGCGTGATCTACTGGGACGAAGAGGCCGGCGAAGAGGTCTTCCAGCCCGCCGATATCGTCATCCTTGGCGCTTACAGCCTGCACAACGTGCACCTGATGCTGCTGTCGGGCATCGGCCAGCCTTACGATCCGGCGACGGGCGAAGGGGTCACGGGCCGGAACTACGCCTACCAGATGAACGGCGGCACCTCGATGTTCTTCAAGGACGTCGACTTCAATCCCTTCATCGGCTCGGGCACCGTCGGCATGTCGATCGACGACTATGCCATCAACCAGATCGACTTCGGGGCCGAAGGCTTCATCGGCGGCAGCTACATCACCGCCGGGCGGGCCAACGGCCAGCCGATCCGCGGCATCGCGCTGCCCTCGGGCACGCCGGGCTGGGGCGCGGAGTGGAAGCAGGGCATCGGCGAATGGTACGGCCATTCGATGTCGATCGGCAGCCACGGCTCGAACATGAGCTACCGGGACGTCTACCTCGACCTCGACCCGACCTATACCGACAAGCATGGCCGGCCGATGATGCGGATGACCTTCAACTGGAAGGACAACGACATCCGCATGACCCAGTTCATGAAGTCCAAGATCGAGCCGGTCGCGGAATCGATGAACCCTGACCTGATGCAATCGTCCTACAAGGGCGATGGCGCGATGTACGACGTGCGTCCCTACCAGACGACGCACAACGTCGGCGGCGCGCCGATGGGGGCCGACCCCAGCACCAGCGCGATCAACCGCTACCTGCAAAGCTGGGACGTTCACAATGTCTTCGTGATGGGCGCCAGCGCCTTCCCGCAGAACATCCAGTACAACCCCACCGGGGCCGTCGGCGCCCTTGCCTATTGGGCGGCGGAGGCGATCCGGAAGGATTACATGCCCAACCCGCGGCCGCTGGTCTGAGGAGCGCGTCATGATCAAACTTCTTCGCATCCTCGCCGCGCTCGCGCTTATCGGCGTCGTCGTCGTGCTGCTGCTGATCTTCCTGCCGCATCACCTGACGGAGCCGCAGGAGGACCTTGCCGCCGACTGGACCCCGGAAGAGGGGCAGGGCGAATACGCCATGATCCTCGGCGATTGCGCCGGCTGCCACATCGGCGCCGACGGCACGCCCTTTGCCGGCGGTCAGCCGATCGACAGCCCGCTGGGCCCGATCTACGCCAGCAACATCACACCCGACCCCGAGCATGGCATCGGGGAGTTCAGCCTCGATGACTTCCGGGCCGTGATGTACGACGGCGTCGACGAGGAGGGGCACGACCTCTACCCCGCGATGCCCTACGCGAACTACCGCAAGCTGTCGGAGCGGGACATTCGCGGGCTCTACCATTACTTCATGGAAGAGGTTGAGCCGTCCTCGAACGAGGTCACCGAGACCTCGCTCATGTTCCCCTTCAACATGCGCTTCGGCATCCGCATGTGGAAATGGGTCGCGCTGTCCGACCCCGGCTTCGAGCCGCCCTTCGGCGACGAGGTCGAGAACGCCGAGATGCTCAACCGCGGGGCCTACCTCGTGGAGGGGCCGGGACACTGCGGCGCCTGCCACACGCCCCGTAATCTGATCTTCGCGCAGAAGGGCTTTACCGCCGAGGATTCGGAGTTCCTGACCGGCGGCGTGATCGACGGCTGGACGGCCCCCGACCTGCGACAGGAAGGCACCCAGCCGCAGGACTGGGACCAGGTCGAGATGGCGCGCTTCCTCGCCACCGGCCGCAACGCCCATGCCGGCGTCAGCGGCGAGATGGAGCTGGTCGTGCAGTATTCGACGCAATACTGGACCGAGAACGACCTGCTCGCCACGGCTGCCTATCTCGACGAGATCGGCCATGACGTGGCCCGCGAGAGCGACGCCGAAGACGACGTGCCCAGCCTTTCGGAAGAAGAGACCGTCACGCTTCTGGGCGATGCCGATCCCGAGATGGCGCTGGGCCCGCGGCTTTACCTCGACAACTGCAACGCCTGTCACTTCAGCGACGGGCGCGGGGCGGCGAACGTCTTCCCGCAGCTGGCGGGCAATGCCACCGTGACCGCGCCTGTGCCGCGAGGTCTGGTCCAGACCATCCTCGAAGGGGCCGAGCTGCCCTCGACCGAGGCCTATCCCTACAAGCTGCGCATGCCCGGCTTCGGCTGGCGCCTGTCCGACGAGGAGGTCGCCGAGCTGGCCACCTTCGTCCGCAACGCCTGGGGCAACGACGCCGGCGCCGTGACGGCGGCGGATGTCGCGGGGATCCGCAGCGCGATCGAGGACTCGCCCGAAGGGCACGGCGAAGCCGCCGACTGACGACTGCGTCAAATTGCGCCGAAACGACGGCCCCCGCCACTTGATGGCGGGGGCCTTTTCTTATAAATACTGTCGGGTATCTCCCACAGCGGGACGCCTGCCATGCACGCCGCCCTCTCGATCGTCGAAACCTCGACTTCCGATGCCCACCCCGCCGCGGGCCGGCGCCAGCCTGTCGGCCTGGCCGAGGATCTGCCGCCGCGCGAGCGGGCGCTCCTCAACCGCCTGCGGATGGCCGGCCTTGCCTGCCGTGCCGCGGCCCGGGCCGACGTCTTTGCCACCTGCGCCGATCTCGCGCTGGACCGGAAGGCCGGGGCTGCAGCGGCCTTGGGTGCGCTGCTGCGCTGCCTGCCTGCGGCGCTGGACTGCCGCCCCGTGCTCTATCGTCCCGGCGCCACGCGGATGAGCCGCGACGAGGCCTGGCTGATGCGGGCCATGATCTGTGCCGCCGGCGGCGACGAGGACAGCCTGCGCTTCCTGCTGCGCAGCCGGGTGCTGCCCCAGCATGTGCGAGAGCTGGGCTTCATGATCCGCCGCGTGACCGAAGGCGAGGCGGCCGGGATCGCCGCCTGAACCTCCGAGCGTTTCTCTCGGATTTAGAATAATTCTAAAAACTCCTTGGCACGGCCGGGGCGCTTCCTATATTGCTGTCAGGGCGAGCCAGCGGTGCGCCAGCCAGCCCACAAAATTCAGACAAGGAGGTCCCGCACCATGACCCAGACAGCCGTTGCTCTTGAGCCGAGTGCCCGCGAAGCCATCGCCGAGGCCCTGAACCAGAGCGTTGCCGAGACCGTGGTCACCACGATGCTCGCGCAGAACTTTCACTGGAACGTCAAGGGTATGGCCTTCGGCCCCCTGCACGCCCTGTTCCAGGAGATCTACGAGGACCACTTCGAGGGTCAGGACCTGATCGCCGAACGCGTCCGCGCCATCGACATGCACGCCAACGGCACGCTGGCTGGCATGCTCAAGCGCTCCAAGGTCTCCGAGCACGAGGGCGAGGCGACCGACAAGGAGATGATCGCCATGCTCCTCGAAGCGCAGGAAACCGTGGCCGCGACGCTTGGCGGCGCCGGCGAGATCGCCGCCGAGCTTGGCGACACGCTGACCGAGGATCTCTGCATCGAGCGTGGCCGCGCCCACGAGAAATTCGCCTGGATGCTGCGCGCCCACCTCTCCTGAGGCGGCGCCATATACGAGGTGACAAGGCGGGCCATGGCCCGCCTTTTGCCGTTCAGGGCATCGGTTTGTCGGGAAAGGCTATTCCGCAGAAGTGGCGGGCTTGGCCCTCTCGCCCTCGACGGGCCGTGCGAGCGCGGCCTTCAGCGCCTCGGGCAGCTTGCGGCCCTTTTTTGCGCAGCGCTTGGCATAGGCCTCGCGCCAGTGGGTATAACGGCCCAGATCGTTCTGCTGGTGCATCACGAGCGTCAGGAAGGCGTCCTGCTGATCGGGCTTCTTGATCGATTTCGCCAGCTTCTTCTGCGCCTTGGTCATCGAGCACCCGATGCAGTGCCCCTCGCGCCGGAACTTGCAGACCCCGATGCAGGGGCTGGGAATCTTCGCCATGCTCCACCTCGCTGTGCCGGGCGCTGCCGCGCCCGCTGGCTGGGTCGGGTCAGTATCGGTGCGGGCGGCGCCAAGACAAGGCGCGGCGCCTCACTTCGTCAGGATCAGCTTGCCGGCGCGGGTGATGCGCAGCGTGTAGGTCTGGTCCCCCAGCACGATATGGGCCCGGTTCCCGCCCTGCGTCAGCCCTTCGGCGTCGTGAACGGGGATGATCTCGGGCTCCGAAGCGCCGGCCACGCCGGCGGGGCGGGCGGCGCGCAGCGAAAGGGCGGCATCGGTCGGGCGGTGCATCATCGGTCTACTCCTGCTGGTCCCTGCGGCTGACCCGATGCGGGCTGGCGTGCGTCACCCACGAACTTGACCAAAACGCTCGGGTGCTGTCAATCCCGACTAAAATACTTTGTCGGCCTTCGCCGAGGTCAGTCGGTGATCAGGACCGGTGCCTCCAGCCTGACCTCCTGAAGGTTGGGCGTCTCGCCGATGCGGTCGATCACGGCAAAGAGGCCGGGCGCGCTCAGCGGGGTCAGCACCCCGTGCCAGCAGCCGCGCAAAAGGTTGATCCCCTGGCCGGGCGCGGTTTGGAAAGCATGGATGCGGCCCGGCGCGTCGCCGGCATCCTCTGCCACGATCACCAGAAAGGGGTTCTGGTGCAGGGGCAGGAAGGCCTGGCTGCCCTCGGGATGCCGCTCGAGCAGCTCCAGCCGGTAGGGCAGGGCGCGCGGCTGCGCGTCGAAGAGGCTGATCCCGGCGCGCCCGCCGGGGCCGAAATCCATGCGCGCGCGGTCGTGGTAGCGCCCGCAGAGCCCCTCGTTGATCAGCCTGTCCGGCGCACCCGCGGTGTCGAGCACATCGCCGAAGGGCGCGAAGCTTTTGGCCTCCAGCGGCGTTATGGCGATCCGCGCCGTCACAGCGTCAGCGCCACGTGGCGGTTCACGTCCTTGTAAAGCAGGTAGCGGAAGTTCCCCTCGCCGCGGGCGATGCAGGCCTGCGGGCAGAAGGCGCGCAGCCACATGAAATCGCCCGGGCCGACGGTGATCCAGTCGCGGTTCAGCAGGTAATCGGCCTGCCCCTCGAGCACGTAAAGCCCGTGTTCCATCACATGCGTCTCGGCGAAAGGGATGCGCCCGCCGGCGGTGAAGGTGACGATGTTGACGTGCATGTCGTGGCGCAGGTCCGCCGGATCGGCGAAGCGCGTCGTGCCCCAGGTTTCGGTGCCCGGCATCCAGCTGACCGGGGTCGCCGCGTCGCTGGTCATGATCGGATCGGGCGGGGTGAGGCCTGCAGCCGGCTGCCAGCGCTTGCGGATCCAGTGCAGCTTCAGTGTGCTGCTGGCGCGCAGGCTCCAGCTTCTGCCGGGCGGGATGTAGATATAGGTGCCGGGCTCCAGCGCGTGCTCGGCGCCCTCCAGCGTCAGGATGCCAGCGCCTTCGGCCACGAAGAGACCGGCCTCGGCGCCCGCATCGGGCTCGGGCGTGTCCGAGCCGCCGCCGGGCGCGATCTCCACCGCGTATTGCGCGAAGGTCTCGGCAAAGCCCGTCAGCGGCCGCGCGATGATCCAGGCGCGGGCCTCCCGCCAGCCGGGCAGCAGGCTGGCGGTGATGTCGCGCATCGTGCCGGCGGGGATGAAGGCGTAGCTTTCGGTGAAGCGGGCGCCGGCGGCAGCGGGGTCCTCGGTCAGGGGCGGCAGGCCGCCGGGGGGGAAGGCATACATCAGCGCTGTCCTCGATCGAAAGGGCGGGGGCGCGGGAGGGGGCGGGCGCGCGCTGTGCGCGCGCCCGCCCCCTCCCGCGCCCCCTGGGCGTCCTGCCCGCGCCGCGCAGCGGCGCCGGCAGGACGCAACCCGCGCCGCTGCGCGGCGCGGTGGATACCCGGGGCCATCATGACAGCGCCTCGGCCAGGCGCAGCGTGGCGATGCGCTCGACCTGGGTGCAGGCGGTGGCAATCTCGGCTGCTCGGTCGTTGTCGATCCGCGCCTCGAAGGCGGCGAGGATGCCGGCCTTGTCGTGATCGCGCACGGCGATGATGAAGGGAAAGCCGAAGCGGTCGACATAGGCGTCGTTCAGTGCCTCGAAGCGGGCCCGCTCCGCGTCGGTCAGCGCGTCGAGGCCGGCGCTGGCCTGCTCTGCGGTGCTGTCGGCGCTGAGGTGGCGCGCCTGCGCGAGCTTCCCGGCGAGGTCGGGATGGGCGCGCAGCACGCCCAGCCGCTCCTCCTCGCTGGCGGAGCGGAAGATGCGCGCGAGCGCATTGGCGAGGCCAACCGGCCCGTCGTGCGCCGGCCCCAGCTCAAGCGACCAGGCCCGCTCGGCAATCCAGGGGGAATGCTCGTAGATGCCGCCGAAGCGCGCAACGAAGGTCTCGCGATCCATCGCGCTCGGACGCTCGCGGTGCCGCGGGGGATGCGCCTCGGCCCAGGCGCGGGCGATGTCGATGCGGCGGGCGAACCAGACATCCTCGAAGCCCGCGGCATGGTCGAGAAAGCGGATCAGCCCGGCGATCTTGCCGGGGCGCCCGATCAGCCGGTTGTGCAGCCCGATCGACAGCATCTTCGGCGCGCCGGCGCGCCCCTCGCTGCGCAGCACGTCGAGGCTGTCCTTGAGGTAGCAGTAGAACTGCTCGCCCGTCGTGTAACCCGGCGCGGTGGCGAAGCGCATGTCGTTCGCCTCGAGCGTATAGGGCAGGACGAGCTGGTCGCGGTCCCCCGCGCGGATCCAGTGCGGCAGGTCGTCGTCGTAGGCATCCGAGATCCAGGGCAGGCCCAGCTCGGCGGTCAGCCGCAGCGTGTTGAGGCTGCAGCGGCCGGTGTACCAGCCGGTCGGCGGGCGGCCCACGACCTCGCTGTGCAGGCGCATCGCCTCGGCGATCTGGGCGCGCTCCTCCTCCTCGGGCATGTCCTTGTGCTCGACCCATTTCAGGCCGTGGCTGGCGATCTCCCAATCGGCGGCCGTCATCGCCGCGACCTGTTCGGGGCTACGGGCGAGGGCAGTGGCGACGCCGAAGATGGTGATCGGGATGCCCCGCTCGGTGAAGAGCCGGTGCAGCCGCCAGAAGCCGGCGCGAGCGCCGTAGTCGTAGATGGATTCCATGTTCCAGTGCCGCTGGCCCGGCCAGGGCTGGGCGCCGGCGATATCCGACAGGAAGGCCTCGCTCGCGGCATCGCCGTGCAGGAGCGAGTTCTCGCCGCCCTCCTCGTAGTTCAGCACGAGGCTAACGGCGACCGAGGCGCCGTTCGGCCAGGGGCCGGCGGGCGGATTGGGGCCATGGCCGGTCATGTCGCGGGGGTAGCGGGGGGGCATGGTCATCGGCGGGGCCTTTGGTATCTGGTCGAGGAGCGGGGGTTTCACACCCCCGCACCCCCGTGGAGTATTTCTCGAAACATGAAGGGATCAGTCCCCGGCGGTCATCTTCCGGATCGCCTCGACGCCGCTTTCGCCCAAAGGCACGCGGGCGAAGGGGCCGCCGAGGCGCATCTGCGCGAGGTCGGAAGGGTCGGGCGTCTTCGCCGCGGCAAGGAATTTCTCGGCCCAGTCCTCGGCGTTGTCCTGCGGGCGGTAGCCGAGGAAGGCGGCCTCGGCATTGGTGACCGGCGCGCGGTCGTTGGCCGAGACGCCCCAGGCCAGCGCGAAGCCCGTGGTCGGGGTGGTGACGGCGGCGCGGACGAGGCGCACGAGGTCGCCGTAGGAGAGCCAGGTGCCGAGCGCGCGGGTATTCTCGGGCTCGGGCGTGCAGGACATGATGCGCAGGCAGACCGCCTCGAGGCCGGTCTTTTCCCAGTACATCCGGGCCATATCCTCGGCGAAGCACTTGGACAGCCCGTAAAAGGTATCGGGGCGGTGCCGGTTCGTGAGGGCCGGCCCCTCGGCGGTGGGCTCCAGTCCGACCGCGTGGATCGAGGAGGCGTAGACGATGCGGCGCACCCCGTGGCGACGCGCGGCTTCCCAGACGGTATAGGCGCCGATGTAGTTCGGGCCCAGAAGCTCCTCGAAAGGGGCCTCGTCGGGGATCGCGCCGAAGTGCACCACCATCTCGGCGCCCTGGATCAGCGCCTCGACCTGATCCATCTGCGCCAGATCGGCCTGAACGTAGCTCTCGTTTGGCGCGAGATCCTTTGGCGCCTCCTTGATGTCGGTCGAGAGCAGCGCGTGGCACATCTCCGCGAGGGGCGCGCGCAGCTCCTGGCCGAGGCGGCCCTGCGCGCCGGTCAGCACGATCTTCTTCATCATCACTTGGGTCCTTTCGTCAGATCACCGCCACCTCGGGCAGCGGGGCATTGGCAGAGATGCGCCAGGCGCCCAGCGGGGTCAGGTCGAGGCTGCGCCAGCCGCCGTGGAGGATCCATTCGGCGATGCCGCGCCCGACGGCCGGGGCCTGCTGCAGCCCATGACCGGAGAAGCCGTTCGCCTGCAGGAAGTTCGGCAGCCCCAGCGCGGGGCCGAGGATGGCGTTTCGGTCGAGGGTGTTCATCGCGTAGTGCCCGCACCAGGACTGCCGCAGCTTCACCCGCTCGAAGGCGGGGATGCGGGTCGCCACCGCGGGCCAGACGACCTCTTCCCACAGATCGTGGTCCATGCGGAAATCGTCGAAGGCCGCGTCGTCGTCCTGCAGCGGCGGGCAGCCGGCCATGTAGAGCGCGCCGTCGGAGCGCACGTGGACGCCCGAGAAATCCACCGTCAGCGGCAGCGGGGTGGGCAGCGGCTCGGCCGCCTCGAAGACGAAGGTGAAACGGCGGCGCGGCACCACGGGAATCGGCACCCCGGCCATGGCCGCGATCTGGGCCGCGCGCGGGCCGGCGGCATTGACCACCCAGCCGGCGGCGATGCGGGTGCCATCCGCCAGCACGACATGGGTGACCCGGCCATCGGCCTGCTCGATCCCCGCGACCTCGCCGGCGATCCGCTCGACCCCCAGCCTGCGGCCGAGGCGCCGGAATTCCGAGTTCAGGGTGCCGCCGTCGAAGTAGCCCTCGTCGCCGGGGTTGTGCGAGGCGAGGCGCACGTCGTCCAAAGCGTAGAAGGAAAAGCGCGCGGCGATCTCGTCCGGGGTCAGCAGCCGGGTTCCGGCACCGCAGGCCGCCTGCATCGCCTGCGCGGCGCGCAGCTGCGCCTCGGCCTGCGCTGTGCGGGCGAGGTACATGTAGCCGAAGCCTTCGAGCGCGATCTCGGGCGCATCCTCGTCCTGCGCCCAGTCGCGAAAGCTGCGGATGAAGGCGGCGCCGAAGAGCGAGATGCGGGTGTTGATCTCGGATCCGAACTGCTGGCGGATGCAGGAATTGGTGTGGCTGGTCGAGGCGAATTCGAAGCTCGGGTCGCGCTCCACCACCAGGATGCGGCTCTGGAAGTCGGGATCGCGTGCCAGCCACCAGGCCACGGCGCTGCCGGTCATCGCGCCGCCGATGATCACCACGTCGTAGGAGGAATGCGCCGCTGTCATGGCCCGACGCTAGAGCCCGGGCGCGGCGATGAAAAGAGGGCGCGGCGCGCCGCCGGACGGTGGATCACCGCCCGCGCAGCGTGACCTCGGCCTCGGCGTTCAGGGCGCCGGCCAGCGCCTTGAAGCGCGATTCGCCGACCTCGCCGTAAAGCGGCTGTGCCCGCGGCTCGAGCTCGAGCGTGAGGTGGCGCGCGGCGGCATCCCAGAGCAGCGCCCCCGGCGCCTGCGCCCCGAGCCAGAGCATGGCGCCGAAGCGCATCGCCCGGCCCAGCACCTCGGCCTCCTTCGCGTCCTCCTCGCTCAGCAGGGAGAAGAGGGGGTGGAAGCGGCTGTCTGGCTTCTTGCTGGAATAGCGGTGCATCAGGGCAAGGCCGAGGAACACCCGCTCGTAATGCTTGAGCCCGCCAAGGTTGGCGCGGGTCGCGTAATCGAAGCAGACCTCGCCGCGGTAATCGGGATGGGCGCGCCAGCTGACGTCATGCAGCAGGCAGGCGGCCTCGATGATGCGCTTGCGCTGCCAGTCGGCATGGGGAAACAGCGGCGAGACGAAGTCGTAGAGCATCGAGCCGAAGCCGGGCAGGCGCGAATCCTTGGCCTCGGCGAAGCGGCAGGCCTCGAGCAGGGGATCGCGGTCGCGCATCGCATCCGGCATCCGCTCGTAGAGCATGCCCTCGCGGATGCCGTAGGAGCTGATGGCGATATCCTTGGGCTCGAAGACCTTGACCAGCCGTTCGAGCACGCGGATCGCCAGCGGCACCAGGGCCATCCGGTCGGAGCTGACGCCGGCGCGGGATCGCAGCTCGTCCGCGTCCTGCGCCTCGATGTACTTGCGCGTCTCGGCCACGGCTTCGGGGGTCATGCGGTATTCGTGCAGCACCGTGAGCGGGTAGTCCCGCCGCGCCATGTCGATCCGGGCGATGGCGCGCCAGCTGCCCCCGACGAGGAACAGCCGCATCCCCACCTCGGACTGCATGCGGTCGTGCAGGTCGGAAATCGTCTCCTTGATGAAGGCGTCGAGACCCTTGTCCCCGCCCTTCACCTCGCGCAGCTTCAGCGGCCCGAGAGGGGAGGTCAGGCGCCGTCCGACATTGCCGTCGGCCAGATCCGCCAGCTCCATCGAGCTGCCGCCGATATCGCAGACAAGGCCGTAGCTGCCGGGCCAGCCCAGAAGCACACCCTGCGCGGAGAGCCGGGCCTCTTCGTCGCCGGGGATCACGTGGATCTCGATCCCCGTCTCGCGCTTTACCTCGTCGACGAAGTCCTGCCCGTCGTCGGCATCGCGCACCGCCGCCGTGGCGACAGCCGTCAGGGGCGAGACGCCCATGCCATCGGCCAGCGCGGCAAAGCGCTTGAGCGCGCGCAGCGCCCGCACCCGCCCCTCGGCCGAGAGGCTGCCGCTTTCCGACAGGCCGGCGCCGAGGGCGCACATGATCTTCTCGTTATAGAAATAGGCCGGGCTGCGCGCGGCGCCGTCGAAGACGACGAGGCGGACGGAGTTCGACCCGACGTCGACCACGCCTACTCGCGCCATGGAGCGCGCTTCGGGATCCGCGTAGAGCGTCCCGAACGGCTCCCAGATCTTGGCGGCGGCTGTGTCTCCGTCCATCGGCCCCTCCCGGCGTTGATGCAGCATGTGGCGCGGCGAGAGGTGCTGTCAACGCGCCCGTCCATGCAAGTGGTGCCTCAGCGTCAGTCGCCGGGCTGCGCCTGCGCGTCGATGAAGCGCAGGACGAGCGGGCGGATGCTGTCGCGCCAGCTGCGCCCGGCGAAAATGCCGTAGTGCCCCGCCCCCGGTTCCAGGTGCGCGGCTTTCTTCGTCTCGGGCAGGCCGGTCAGCAGCGGTAGGGCGGCGCGGCACTGGCCGGGGGCCGAGATATCGTCCGCCTCGCCCTCGATCACGTGGACGGCGGTGCGGTCGATGCAGCCGATGTCGACGGGCTGGCCATCCACGGTGAAGGCATTGCGCGCGATCTCGCGCGCCTTGAAGATCCGCGCCACGGTCGAGAGGTAGAATTCGGCGGGCATCTCCATCACGGCGAGGTATTCGTCGTAGAAGCTGTTGTGCCGGTCGGCCTCGCGCGCCGTGCCATCGGCGACGCGCAGGATCTGGGCGCCAAAGGCCTCGGCATGGCTGCCGGCGTTCATCGCCACGAAGGAGCTTAGCTGCAGCAGGCCGGGATAGACCGGGCGCCCGGCGCCCGCGTGCCCGGCGCCGACCTGCTGGATCATCGTCTGCTCAAGCTGGCCCATCGTCACCCGGCGCCCGAAATCGGTCACATCGGTGGCCGCGGCATCGGGATCGACCGGCCCGCCGATCAGCGTCAGGCTGCGCGGCTGCGCCTCGGGCGTGTCCTGCGCGATCATGGCGGTCGCGGCCAGCGCCAGCGGCGCGGGCTGGCAGACGGCGATGACATGCAGGTCGGCACCAAGGTGCCGCATGAACTGCGCGAGGTAGAGCGTATAGGCCTCGATATCGAAGGCCCCCTCGGACAGGGGAACATCGCGGGCATTGTGCCAGTCGGTGACGAAGACCTCGCAATCGGGCAGCAGGCTGATGACCGTCTTGCGCAGGAGCGTCGCGTAGTGGCCCGACATCGGCGCCACCAGCAGCACCCGGCGCGGACGCGGCGCGCGGCCCTGCACGGCGAAATGGATCAGGTCGCCGAAGGGCTTTTCGACCAGCGTCTCGATCCGCACCGGGTGGTCGCGCCCGTCGCCGCCCGGAACCGAGGGGATGCCCCAGTCCGGTCGCGCCGTCATGCGGGCAAAGCTGCGCTCTGTCACCTCGCCCCAGGCGCGCATGAGATCGGCCCAGGGGTGCGCCGCCATGCCGGGATAGCTGCCCATTGCGCGCGCCGTCGCGCCGAGCCACTGGTTCGTGGTGCGCAGCGTTTCCATGACGTCGTAGGCGTTGGTATAGATCAAGGACCGGCTCCGTTGGGTCGGGCGCGGCGCAGGGGCGGCGCCTGCGCCTTTGCGGCGCCGGCACGCTAGGCTGGAGGAGTCGAGGTGGCAATAGAGGGCCCGTCCGAGGATACCGGGGACGCATCGGCGCAGGCCGAGGCGCGGATCGCGGCCGATACCGCCCGGATCAAGGCGCTGACACGGCGCCTGCGCGCCGCGATGGAAGGCGCCGCGCCGCCGCCCGGCGCCCGTCAGGCGGGCGATCTTCTGGCCCGCGCTGCCGGCCTGTGGTGGGGCGAGGCGCTGAAGGGCGAGGGCAGGGTCGCGCAGCCGCAGATCGAGGCCTGGGGCCGCGTGCTGACCGCCGTGGCCGAGGCGCAGCGTCAGGCCGCCGGCGGCGCCATGCCCGAGGATCGCCCAAGGCCGCGGCGGGACAAGCGGTTCTCCAACCCGCTCTGGGACAGCCACCCCTGGTACCGCCTCGCGCGCGAGACATGGGAGGCGACGGGCGATGCCATCGAGGCCGCGGCGCGCGATCTGCCGGGGCTTAGCGCGGCGGACCGCGCGCGGCTGCTGTTCTTCGCGCGGCAGCTGATCGACATGATGGCGCCGGGGAATTTCCTTGCCACCAATCCCGACGCGATGGAGCGGGCGGTCGAGACCGGCGGGCAAAGCCTGATCGACGGGCTCGAGAACCTCGTGCGGGACGCCGAGGCGCATGGTCCCGCGCCGCTCGTCACCCTTTCCGATCCCGGCGCCTACGAGATCGGCCGAAACATCGCGCTGACGCCGGGCGAGGTCGTGCTGCGCACCCCGCTCTTCGAGCTGATCCAGTATGCGCCCGCGACCGCGGCCGTGCACGAGGTGCCGCTGCTGATCTTTCCGCCCTGGATCAACCGCTACTACATCCTCGACCTGCGGCCCGAGAACAGCCTCGTGCGCTGGCTGGTGGGGCAGGGCTTCACAGTCTTCATGGTCAGCTGGAAGAACCCCGATCCGTCCTATGCCGATGTCTCGCTTTCGGATTACGTCACGGATGGCTTCCTGCGCGCGATCGAGGCGGTGCGGGCGATCTGCGGCACAAGGGAGGTAAATGCCGTCGGCTACTGCATCGCCGGCACCCTTCTGGCGGCGACGCTGGGGGTTCTGGCCCGGCGCGGCGATACCTCCGTCGCCTCGGCCAGCTTCCTCGCGGCGCTGACCGATTTCTCCGATCCCGGCGATCTGGCGATGTTCCTGACCGACGACATGCTGGGCGCCATCGAGGCCGAGGTGGACCGCCGCGGCATCCTCGATGGGCGGCACATGGCCCGCACCTTCGCCATGCTGCGCGCGAACGAACTGATCTGGCGGCCCGCGATCCGCAGCTACATGCTGGGCAAGGCGCCGCCGGCCTTCGATCTGCTGCACTGGAACGGTGACAGCACGAACCTGCCCGCGCGCATGGCGGTGGAATACCTGCGCCTTTTGTGCCGAGAGGACCGGCTGGCGGGGCAGGGGCTGGAGATCGCGGAGCAGGTGGTGCGGCTGAGTGACGTGCAGGTGCCGCGTTTCACCGTCGCCTGCGAGGGCGATCACATCGTCCCCTGGCGCGCCAGCTACAGCGGCACACGGGCCATGGGCGGGGCCGAGGTGCGCTTCGTTCTCGCGCGCTCGGGCCATATCGCCGGCATCGTGAACCCGCCGGCGCAGGGGAAGTACGGCTACTGGGCGGCACCGCAGGATCCTGCAGAGGCAGAGGCCTGGAAGGAAGCCGCCGCGCCCGGCGAAGGGTCGTGGTGGCCGCTTTGGCGGGACTGGCTGGCCGGACGCTCGGGCGCGCAGGTCTCGGCACGGCAGCCCGGCAGCGAGGGGTTTCCGCCGCTCTGTCCCGCGCCCGGCACCTACCTGCGAGAGCGCTAGGGCCGCTGCGGCGCGGCGGGGCGTTTCGGCCCGCGCAGAGAAAGCAGGGACTTGCTGGACAGGGGCAATCGATTGTTCAGGGCCTGACTGTCAACCATCGAACTATTTCCGCCGAAAGCGGATGCTGCACCTGCAGCACCCCTTTTCTTTCGGCAAGGCGAGGCCTAGGCTGGCGCCATCCGAGGGGGAAGATCGATATGACAGACGCCGCCGCACAGCCGCTCCTGATCAAGCGCTACGCCTCTCGCCGGCTCTACAACACCGAGACCAGCGATTACGTCACGCTCGAGGATATCGCGCGCTTCATCCGCGAGGGGCGCGAGGTGCGGGTGGTCGACCTCAAGTCGGGCGACGATCTGACCCGGCAGTACCTGCTGCAGATCATCGCCGAACACGAGGCGCGGGGAGACAGCGTCCTGCCGATCGACGTGCTGACCGACCTCGTGCGCGGATATACCGACCAGGCCGGCTCCGTCGTGCCGCAGTTCCTGGCCGCCAGCTTCGAGATGCTGCGTCAGGGTCAGACGCAGATGCTGGACCAGATGAGCCGGGGGCCGATGTCCGGCATGGCCGGCTTCGACGCGATCCGCGCCCAGCAGGAGGCCTTCTTCAAGGCGATGACCGGCGGGATGATGGCCTCTTCCGGCCCCGCGCCCAAGCCTGAGCCGCGCGAGGAGAAGGGCAGGGGCGATCTCGACGATATCCGCGAGCAGCTTTCCGCGCTGGCGCAGAAGCTTTCGGAAATGGAGCAGAAGTAGAGGCCGCCCGCGCGCAGGACCTTAGCCGTCGCGCCCGTGGATCAGCTGCTGCAGCGCGCCCGCGGCCAGCAGGTAGGCCGAGGTCAGCACCAGCCCCCAGTGCACGATGGCCGGCGCGGTGAAGGAGGTCCAGGCCGCCCAGCCCGCCAGCGCCGTCCAGACGAAGGCCACCGGAAGCGAGACCGCGCGCCAGCGCCGCGTGCGCACCGGGTGGATGAACTTCACCGGCAGGAACATCGCCACGGCGAGCACCGCCACCAGCGCCAGGATCACCCAGAAGTTCGGCGCGACCGAGAAGAGCACGATCACCACCATGTTCCAGCAGCCCGGAAAGCCGGAGAAGGAGTTGTCCTTGGTCTTCATCCGGGTATCGGCGAAGTAGAGCGCGCTGGTGTAGGTGATCACGATGATCGCAAGCCAGCCGGTCCAGCCGGGCAGCAGGCCAGAGGTGAACAGCGCATAGGCCGGGATGAAGACGTAGGTCAGGTAGTCGATGATCAGGTCGAGCAGGACGCCGTCGAAGATCGGGGCGTTGCGCTTGACGTCGTATTTCCGCGCCAGCGGCCCGTCGATGCCGTCCACCGCGAAGGCGACGACCAGCCAGACGAACATCATCGCCCAGTCCGCGCGCACCGCCTCGAGCATCGAGAGCATGGCGAAGACGGCGCCGGTGGCGGTCAGCAGGTGGACGAGAAGGGCTTTGTACGCGGCAGACATGGCCACCCTTGTCGCCCATCGCCGGGGCGGACGCAACGCAAAGCGGATCAGCCGCGCGGATGGGCCTTTTCGTAGACCTCCATCAGCCGCGCGGCATCGACGCCGGTATAGCCCTGCGTCGTCGAGAGCGAGGCATGGCCCAGCAGCTCCTGGATCGCGCGCAGATCGCCGCCCGCGCCCAGCAGATGCGTGGCGAAGCTGTGGCGCAGGGCGTGGGGCGTGGCGCTGGCCGGCAGGCCCAGCTGCATCCGCGCCTGCTCCATCGCCTTCTGCACGAGGCGCGGGCTCAGCGCGCCGCCGCGCGCGCCGCGAAACAGCGGCGCATCCCGCTCTATGGGGTAGGGGCAGATCGCGACATAGCTCTCGACGGCCTCGCGGGCGGCGGGCAGCACCGGCACCATCCGCTCCTTGCCGCCCTTGCCCCGGATCACCAGCGCCCGGCCCAGCGGCAGCGCCGCGCCGGTCAGTCCCAGCGCCTCGGAAATGCGCAGCCCGCAGCCGTACAGCAGCGTGACGACCGCGGTATCGCGCGCCGCGATCCAGGGCTCCGCCGCCTGCAGGCCAACACGGGTCAGCATCTCCGAGGCGGCATCCTCCGCCAGCGGGCGCGGCAGGCGCGGCGGGCTTTTCGGCGCGCGGGCGGCCAGAACGGCCGTCGGCTCGAACCCCTCGCGCTCGGCCAGCCAGCGGTAGAAGCCCTTCACCGCCGAGAGCGCCCGCGCCAGCGAGCGGGCGGCAAGGCCGCGCCCGCGCTCATGCGCCATCCAGGCGCGCATGTCGGCCACGGTGATCCGCGCCACCGCCGCAAGGCCCTGGCTCTCGCCATGGTGCCCCTGCATGAAGGCGAGAAACCCCAGCACATCGGCGCGATAGGCCTCGATCGTAGCCTCGGCGGCGCCGTCCAGCGCCCGCCTCTGGTCCAGCCAGCGCACCAGCGCATCTCTCAGCGCCGGCGAGATCACGCCAGCCAGCGCCGCATCGCCCGCTCGAAGGTGTCGGCGAAGAAGCCCAGAAGATCGGTGCCGTGCTGCGGCGAGAAGCGCTCCGCATCGGCGGCCCCCAGCGCCAGCATGCCCGGCAGCCGCCCGTGCCCCAGATCGAGGCGCAGGCAGGCCTCGGACTGCACCGTCTGGGCCGAAGCCTCGTAAAGCGCGCCGTCGGAGACGCGGCGCAGGGTCACCTGCCGGCCCTGCGGCAGGTAGGCTGCGACGAAACCCGCCGGCTTCATGCACATCGCCGGGTCCAGCCGCGCGGCGGCGGGATCCTCGGGATGCGCCGTCTCCAGCACCAGCCTTGCGGCATCGACGTTCAGGATGCCCGCCAGATCACCGCGCAGATTGGCGAGGAAGGCGGGAAAATCCTCAGGGTCCAGCAGCTTGAGGACGGCGCGGTGGATCTGGTTGGTGCCGGCGAGGTTGTCGTAGGCCGCCGCGATGACCGAGCGATGCGTGTCCTCCAGCCGGTCGAGCCGCGCCTCGAGCCGGGTCATCGCGGCGCCGCGCAGGTCGACTACGTTGCTGCCCTTCGAGGCGTCGCTCGCGTTCACCAGCGCGCGCATGATGTCCTGATCGTCCAGAAGCGCGCCGGGATCGGCGATGATGCGGTCGCGGATGCTCGGATCGATCGATGGGTCTGTGCTGCTGCTCATCTCGGCCTCGTTCTTTTGCCGCCACCCTAGCAGCCCGCGCTGCCCGGCGCTGCCCCCTTCGCATGGGCGGGCGGCCAACCGCGGCAGCCGCGCAACGTTGCCTGTCGCCGCCAAAGCTGCCTAGATCGCGTGAAGCAGACAGGAGAGAGCCATGCCCACGAGCCCCTCGGATCTGGCCTATGTGCCCTTCGTCAGCGTTGCCGACATGATGGCGCTGGTCCACGCGCGCGGCCTGCAGCGCGTCCTGAGCGAGCTGACCGATGCCATCGAGGCCGAGTTCCGCCGCTGGGAGGAGTACGACAAGACGCCCCGCGTCGCCGCCCACTCCCCCGGCGGCGTGATCGAGCTGATGCCCGTGGCCGACGACGAGAGCTACGCCTTCAAATACGTCAACGGCCACCCGCAGAACACGCGCCGCGGCTACCAGACCGTCACCGCCTTCGGCGTGCTCAGCCGCGTCGATACCGGCTACCCGATCCTGCTGAGCGAGATGACCGTGCTGACCGCCCTGCGCACCGCCGCGACCTCGGCCATGGCGGCGCGGGCGCTCGCCGCGCCGGACCCGCAGGTCATGGCGATGATCGGCAACGGCGCGCAATGCGAGTTCCAGGCCGAGGCCTTTCGCGGCGTCCTCGGCGTGACGCGGCTGCGGCTTTACGACATCGACGAGGCCGCGACGCGCAAGGCCTCGGCGAACCTCGCGGCGGCAGGATTCGAGGTCACCGCCTGCGCCTCGGCGCAGGAGGCCGTGACGGGCGCGCAGATCGTGACCACCTGCACCGCCGACAAGCAGTATGCCACGATCCTGACCGACAACATGGTCGGCGCCGGGATGCATCTGAACGCCATCGGCGGCGATTGCCCCGGCAAGACGGAGCTGCACCCCGATATCCTCGCCCGTGCCGCGACCTTCGTCGAATACCCGCCGCAGACCCGGATCGAGGGCGAGATCCAGCAGATGCCCGAGGATTACGCCGTGACCGAGCTCTGGCAGGTGCTGACCGGCGCGGCGCAGGGGCGGCAGGGTGCCGACCAGATCACGCTCTTCGACAGCGTCGGCTTCGCGATCGAGGATCTGGCGGCGTTGAAATACGTGCACCGCTGCGTGACCGAGGGTGCGCGCTCCGTCCCGCTCGACCTGCTGGCCGATCCGGACGATCCGCGCGACCTTTACGGCATGCTCCGGCGCGCCGCCCCGTAAGGCGCCGCGCCGGACCCGCCATCAGACGGAGCTGGCGCCGCCGCCGCCGTCGATGCGGTAATAGGCGCCGGTGATGAAGCTGGCCTTGTCGCTGGACAGGAACAGCATCAGGTCGGCGATCTCCTCGGGTTCGGCATAGCGGCCCAGCGGCACCGCGGCTTCGAACTGCTCGCGCGCCTTCTCCTCCTGGCCCTTCATCGCGTTGGTCTCGATCGAGCGCATCATCTGCGTGTCGACGCCCGAGGGGCAGACCGCGTTCACGCGGATGCCGTCACCCGCGACTTCCAGCGCGACGGACTTGTTGATGCCCAGCACCGCGTGCTTCGAGGCGACATAGGCACTCATGCCCGGCGCGCCCAGCAGCCCGCCGTTCGAGGCGGTGTTGACGATGGCGCCGCTGCCCTGCGTCTTCATCTGGGCGACGACATGCTTGAGGCCAAGGGCCACGCCCACCACGTTGATATCGAGGACCTTGCGGTAGTTCTCCGCCGTCTGCTCGGTGATCGGGGCGAAATCGCCGTTGATCCCGGCATTGTTGACGAAGACATCTATCCGGCCGAACTGCTCGACCGTCTTGGCGACCATGGCCTTGACGTCCTGCTCGTCCGTGACGTTCGCCGCGATCAAAAGCGCGCCATGCAGGTCGGCGGCGGCCTTCTCCAGCCCCTCCTGGCTCAGGTCCACCAGCGCCAGCTTCGCGCCCTGCGCCGCGAACTTGCGTGCCGCAGCGATACCGATGCCGCCGGCAGCGCCGGTGATCAGAACGACCTTGTCCTTGAAATCCATGATGGGCCTCCTTGTGAATCCTTGCCGGGCCAGGCCCCGGCGCCCCCGTTCGATCTATGGCGCGCGCGCGCGCCGCGCAAACAAGCGGCGGTTGACCTCACGCCGCGTCAGCGATTTCTGAACAGAAAAAAGGGCGCAGCCGATGCCGCGCCCCTTCATGTTTCTCGAAATACTCCGGGGGGTGCGGGGGGCTGGCCCCCCGCTGCCCGGCCCGGGATCAGAGGATCGTCTGACCGGTCTTCTTCCAGTCTTCGAGGAAGGCCTCGAGGCCCTTGTCGGTCAGCGCGTGCTTGACCATCGCCTGCAGCACCTTGGCCGGGGCGGTGACGACATCGGCGCCGATCTTCGCGCAATCCGAGATGTGGTTCGCGTTACGGATCGAGGCGGCAAGGATCTGCGTCTCGAAGCCGTAGTTGTCGTAGATCGTGCGGATGTCCTGGATCAGCTCGAGCCCGTCGAGGTTCAGGTCGTCCAGACGGCCGATGAAGGGCGAGATGAAGGTCGCGCCGGCCTTGGCCGCCAGCAGCGCCTGGTTGGCGCTGAAGCAGAGCGTGACGTTGACCATGCGGCCCTCGTCGGTCAGCACCTTGCAGGCGCGCAGGCCGTCCCAGGTCAGCGGCACCTTGACGGCGATGTTGTCGGCGATCTTGGCCAGCTCGCGGCCCTCTTTGATCATCGTCTCGGCGTCGAGCGCGACCGTCTCGGCAGAGACCGGGCCATCGGTGACCTTGCAGATCTCGGCGATGACTTCCTTGAAGTCGCGGCCCGACTTGGCGATCAGCGAGGGGTTGGTGGTGACGCCGTCGATCATGTTGAGGGAGGCGAGATCCTTGATCTCGTCGATCTCGGCGGTGTCGACAAAGAATTTCATGGCTGTGTCCTTTCCATCGGGACGCGGCGCAGGGCGCTCCCGGCCGGCTCAGGGCGCGCGGACCGCACCCTCTCGACGGGCATTTAGCGCATTATGCGGTGAATGGAACAGGGTGCTGGCATGCGACCGCGGTTTGCCGCGGGGATCGGCCCACCACGCCCCCCGGCCTTGAACCCGGCGGCGGCAGGCGGCATCTAGGGCCCCTGACGCGGGACGCGCCCCAATGCTCTTCTCCGACCCCCTTCCCCCCAACGAGACCGCCTTCGCGCAAGGCGATCTGGTGGCCGTGCAGACGACACAGCCGCTGGACCGGACGCTCGATTACCGCGCGCCCGAGGGCGGCTGCCGGACCGGCGATCTCGTTGAGGTGCCGCTGGGCCCGCGCCGGGTGCTGGGCTGCGTCTGGGGGCCGGGCCGCGGCGACTTCGACCTGTCGAAGATCCGCGCCGTCGCCCGCGTGCTGGACGAGGCGCCGCTCGATGCCGCGATGCGCGCCTTCCTGGAAAAAGCTTCTGCCTATACGCTCACGCCGATGCCGGTGATGCTGCGGCTCGCCACGCGCTGCCCCGACCTCGGCGCCGCGCCCGGAATGCGCCGCATCTATCGCCGCGGCCCTGGAGAGCCGGCGCGGATGACCGAGGCGCGGGGCCGCGTGCTCGACCTGATGGACGAGCTCGACGATGGCGGCGCCCCCGCGTTCACCCTGTCGGAGCTTGCGAGCCTCTCGGGCACCTCGACGGCGGTGGTGAAGGGCCTGCTGAAAGGCGGCGCCATCGCCGAGGAGGAGGCGCCGCGCGATCTGCCCTTCCCCGCGCTCGATCCGCAGCATCCGGGCAAGGCGCTGACCTCCGACCAGTCCGCTGGCGCCGAGGCGCTGCGCACCGCCCTGCGCTCGGGCCGCTACGGCACGACGCTGCTCAAGGGCGTGACCGGCTCGGGCAAGACCGAGGTCTATCTCGAGGCGGTGGCCGAGGCGCTGGCCCAGGGCCGGCAGGTGCTGGTGCTGCTGCCCGAGATCGCCCTGACCTCGGAGTTCATTTTCCGCGTCGAGGCGCGATTCGGCACCCGCCCGGCGGAATGGCATTCCGGCGTGACGCAGACCGAGCGGCGGCGCGTCTGGCGCATGGTGGGGCGGCATGAGGCGCAGATGGTCGTCGGCGCCCGTTCGGCCCTGTTCCTGCCCTTCAGCGATCTCGGCCTGATCGTCGTCGACGAGGAACACGACCAGTCCTACAAGCAGGAAGAGACGGTGCTCTACAACGCGCGCGACATGGCGGTGCTGCGCGCCTCCTTCTCGGGCGCGCAGGTGGTGCTGGCCTCGGCCACGCCGTCGCTCGAAAGCTGGGTCAACGTGCAGGCCGGCAAGTATGCCCGCATCGATCTGGCCAGCCGCTACGGCCCGGCGCGGATGCCGGCGATGAAGGCCGTCGACATGCGGGACGAGGACCTGCCCTCGGGGCGCTGGATCTCGCCCACGCTCGTGCAGGGCATAGCCGCGCGGCTCGAGCGCAAGGAACAGAGCCTGCTGTTCCTCAATCGCCGCGGCTATGCGCCGGTGACGTTGTGCCGCGCCTGCGGTCACCAGATCGCCTGCCCGCATTGCGACGCCCGCATGGTCGAGCATCGTTTTCGCGGCAGGCTGATGTGCCACCAGTGCGGCGAGACGCGGCCCATGCCGGTCGAATGCCCCAGTTGCGGGGTCGAGGGGAAGCTCGCCGCTGTCGGCCCGGGGGTCGAGCGCATGGCCGAAGAGGCGCAGGCGCTGTTCCCCGAGGCGCGGGTGACCGTGCTGTCCTCGGATCTCTTCTCCTCCGCCCGCGCGCTCAAGGCGCGGGTGGCCGAGATCGCGGCGGGCGCGGCGGATATCGTCATCGGCACGCAGCTCGTGGCCAAGGGCCACAACTTTCCGCTTCTCACGCTGGTCGGGGTGATCGATGCCGATCTCGGGTTGCAGGGCAGCGACCTGCGCGCCGCCGAGAAGACGTTCCAGATGATGCGGCAGGTGGCGGGCCGCGCCGGCCGGGCCGAGGCGCCGGGCGAGGCCCTGCTGCAGACCTTCCAGCCCGAACACCCGGTGATCCGCGCGATCCTCTCGGGTGACGAAGAGGGGTTCTGGGCAGCCGAGGCCGCGGCCCGGCGCGCGGCGGGCGTGCCGCCCTACGGGCGCATGGCCGGCCTCGTTCTGTCAGGCCCCGACGTGCAGGAGGTCTTCGATTTCGGCGCCGCGCTGGCCCGCGCCGATGGTCCGCTGCGGCGGATCGGGGCGCAGGTCTTCGGCCCCGCGCCGGCCCCCATCGCCCGCGTGCGGGGGCGCCACCGCGTGCGGCTGCTGGTCAAGGCAGAGCGCTCTGCCCCCTTGCAGGCGGCCCTTGCGGATTGGGTGGCGCAGGTGCGCCAGCCCGGCGCCGTGCGCCTGTCGATCGATATCGACCCCCAAAGCTTCCTCTAGCCGGGCTTTGTCTCGCCGCGATGCGGCGTCATGCGCGCCGTGCATGGCGCACATGCAGCATTGGATGTGGTGCGACTCGCGCGGCGGGCATAGCTGCGGCTTTACAAAACGCCCCGATATTCAGCATCCAGTTTCGAAAGCCGACCAAATGACCAGCATCTCCGCAACCAGCCACTCCGCCTCCAACACCACCGGCGGCATCATGCGCGGCCTGCGCATGCTCGCCTCCATCCTGGGCGACTGGAACGACGCCCGCGTCACCCGCCGCGCGCTGTCCCGCCTCTCCGCCCGCGAGCTCGACGATATCGGTCTGACCCGCTTCGACATCGAAGCCGTGGCGACCCGGAGCGGTCAGTTCCGCTAAAGCGCAGACATCGGGGGCACCGAGGTCAGCGGGCCGCGCCGGAAGGTGCGGCCCGCTTCGCGTTCGTCGCGCCCCGACCTCAGTCTTGCCCCGGCCTCAGTCGCGCGCCAGCGACAGCGTGGTCCATTCGCCGATCCGGTCCGCCTGCAGCAGGCTGAACCCGGCGGCGCGGTAGCTGGCGATCACTTCCTCGGCCTGCTCGTTCAGCAGCCCCGAGAGGATCACCCGCCCGCCCGGCGCCGCATGGCGCGCCATGTCGGGGGCCAGGGCGATCAGCGGCGCCATCAGGATATTGGCAAAGACCAGCTCGAAGGGCCCCTCGAGGCCCGGCGCGTCGAAGCCTGCCGCCTCGAAGAGCGGCACCGATCCGGCCATGTCGTTGGCGGCGAGGTTCACCTCGGCCACCTCGACGGCGGTCCGGTCGATATCGCCGGCAACGACCTCGGCCTGCGGCCAGAGGCGCTTGGCCGCCATGGCCAGAACGGCGGTGCCGCAGCCGATATCGGCTGCGCGCGAAGGCATCAGCCCCTCGTCCGCCATCCGGTCCAGCGCGCGCAGGCAGCCCAGCGTGGTGCCGTGATGGCCGGTGCCGAAGGCCATGGCCGCCTCGATCAGCAGGGCGATCCGCCCCTCGGGCACCTTGTCGGCATCATGGCTGCCGTAGACGAAGAACCGCCCCGCCTCGACCGGCGCCAGCTCGCGCCGGACCTTGGCGACCCAGTCGACGTCCGGCACCTCGGAGACGACGAAGTCCTTCGCCCCGGCCGAGGCCGCCAGCAGCGCCAGCGCCACGGCATCGGGCGCCTCGTCGAAATAGCCCGTCACCTCGAAGAGGCCCGAGCCGTCCTCGACCTCGAAGGCGCCGGTGCCGTAGGGCTCGGGTTCCAGATCCTCGAGCGCCTCGGCCAGCGCCTCGGCGGGGGCGAGGCCGGGCAGGGTGGTGATCGCGGTATAGACGGGCATGGCGGCTCTCCTTTGCCTGCCCTCTAGCCATGCGGCCGCGGCAGGGCAATGCGCGCGCAGGCTAGAGGCGCCTGAGGCCGGCGTGTCGCCGGGGCCGCCCATCCCAATCAGGACCAGACCGAGCCGCAGCTTCGACATAGTTAACGCCGAAGAAAGGGGATCAACCGATCCGCCGCGAGGTGCGCCGCCATCACTGCGTTGATCTCAACCCTGCCCGGGCAGCACGATCCGCTTCTGATCGGCCTTGCCGGCCTGCTCTGCCTTCTCGGCTTCTGGGCCACGGCGCGCCTGTTTCGCCGCTGCCGCTACGGCGCGGGCGGCGATGCGCTGCGCTGGTCGCTGCTGACCGGGCTGACGGCGGGCGCGACCTTCTGGTGCGGGCATTTCCTCGCGCTCATGGCCTATAGCCCCGGCGTGCCGGTGCGGCTCGACCCGGTGCTGACGGCGATGTCGCTGGTCGTCGCGGTGCTGGGCGCCTGTGCCGGCGTGCTCTTCGCGGTCAAGCTGCGCGCCCCCTACGGCGCCATCCTGGGCGGCACCATCATCGGGCTGGCCATTGCCGAGATGCATTACGCGGGCCTTCTTGGCTACCGAGTGCAGGGCGTGGTGACATGGCATTCGGGCGTCATCGCGGCGCATGTCTTCCTCGCCGTCGCGCTCTCGGTTCTCGCGCTGGTGCAGGCCAGCCGGGCGGAGCGGCGGGGCACGCCATGGATGATCGGCGGCTTCACCCTCGCTGTGCTGGGGCTGCATTTCGTCGGGATGTCCGGCTACTCGATCCTGCCTTTCGACATGTCGGGCGATTACGTCGATGCGCGGTCGTTCCGGACGATGGCCCTGGCAATGGCCGGGATCGCCATGCTGATTCTCCTCGGCGGGATGCTCAGCTACGGCATGCTGGACCGCGTGGGGCGCCGGAACACCGGCACGCTTCTCGACGCGCTCGAGAAGGCGGAACGCGCGAACCGCGACAAGTCCGAATTCGTCCTGCTTCTGGCGCAGGAGCTGAGGACCACGCTGTCCATCGTGTCGGGCTATGCGCGCCTGCTCTCCAGCACCGCCGGGCGCGGCATGCGCGAGCCTGCCGCCTCGGACGAGCGGGCGCGCGCGCTGGGCGAGAAGATCGGCGCCGAGGCGCGGCAGCTGCTGACCCTGCTCGAGGAGGTCGTGGCCTACGTCGGCGCCGAGGCCGGCGAGACCGCGCTGAGCCGCACCTCCTTCTCGGTCCGGGACATGCTGCAGGAGGCCGCCGGGCAAGCATGCCCGCTGGGCCCGCCAGGCACTGTCACCCTGTCGGTGGAATGCGAGGAGATCACCGCCTATGCCGATCGCGCCCTGCTCCTGCAGGCCGTGGTGACCCTGCTGCAGGGCGCGCTCCTGCAGGGGGAGGCCCGGCGCATCGCGATCCGCGGCCGGGTCGCGAAGGAAGGCTTCCGCATCGAGGTCGAGGACGGGGCCACCAGCGTCTCGGAATGCGAGCGCGCGCGTCAGGCGGGCGCCGCGCAGGAGCACCAGCCGCAGGGCGGCGGGCAGAGCGGGCTGACGCTGGTCATCTGCCGCACGCTGGCGGCGGCGCAGGGCGGGCATCTGACGCTGCTCAGGGGCGAGGCGGGCGGATCGGTGGTCCGCCTGGCGATGCCCGAAGAGGCCATCGTCCGGCTTCCGGCCGTGCAGGTTCCCAGCAGCCGCGCGCCCGGCCTGCGCCTCGCGGGGTAAGGCTGGCGGCGGCGCGACACCGCCCTTCCCCCGTGTTCGCTTTTTGTGCTAGCCTGCCTGCAAAACAAGGAACTGGGGCAGAAAATGCGGGTACTCGGGATCGATCCCGGTTTGCGCAGCATGGGCTGGGGCGTCATCGAGGCGGATGGGCCACGGCTGCGGCATGTCGCCAACGGCCAGTGCCGGTCCGAGGGGACCGATCTGGCCGAGCGGCTGCTGTCGCTGGCCGCGCAGCTGCGCGCGGTTGTCGCGGCGCATGCCCCCGATGCCGCCGCGGTCGAGCAGGTCTTCGTCAACCGTGACGGCGCCGGCACGCTGAAGCTGGGGCAGGCGCGCGGCATCGCCATGCTGATCCCGGCCGAGGCCGGGCTGGCCGTGGGCGAGTATTCCCCTTCCGCGATCAAGAAAGCCGTCGTCGGCACCGGCGGGGCGGCGAAGGCGCAGGTGGCGCATATGGTCTCAATCCTGTTGCCCGGCGCCGTGCCAGCCGGCCCCGATGCCGCCGATGCGCTGGCGATCGCCATCTGCCATGCGCATCACAGGCGCGCGGGGCAGGGGCTGGCCGCGGCGCTGGCGCGGGCGGCGTCATGATCGGGCGGCTGGCCGGGCGGCTGGAATACCGCGCCGCCGATCACGTGCTGATCGACGTGCGCGGTGTGGGCTATGTCGTCTACGTCTCGGACCGGGTGCTGGCGCAGCTTCCCGGCGCGGGCGAGGCGGTCGCGCTTTATACCGAGCTTCTGGTGCGCGAGGACATCCTGCAGCTCTTCGGCTTTCCGACGCTGGTCGAGAAGGAGTGGCACCGCCTTCTGACCACGGTGCAGGGGGTCGGGGCCAAGGCCTCTCTCGCGATCCTCGGGGCGCTGGGGCCGGATGCGCTGGGCCGGGCCGTTGCGCTGGGCGACTGGTCCGCCGTCGCCAAGGCCAAGGGCGTGGGGCCGAAGACCGCGCAGCGCGTCGTGAACGAGCTCAAGGACAAGGCGCCCTCGGTGATGGCCATGGCGGCCACGGCCCCCGCTATGCCCGCGCCCGAGGAGGACGCCCTGATCGACGAGGGCGATGCCCCCTCTGCCCCCGCCAGCCCCGCGCCGCGCCGCGCCGCGGCCAGGGGCAATGCCGCCGCCCAGTCAGAGGCGCTCTCGGCGCTGTCGAACCTCGGTTACGCGCCCTCCGATGCCGCCGGCGCCGTGGCCGAGGCGGCGGGCGCCGCGCCGCAGGCCGATACGCCGACCCTGATCCGCGCCGCGCTGCGCCTTCTGGCCCCGAAGGAGTGAGCGCCGGTAACCTCCTGTCCACCCCCGGCACCTATGGCTTTGGCCGGGGCAAACCCGCCCCGGCTGCGGTCACGCGAGGGGAGGATGCGATGCGTCTGAGCAATCTGGTGTCGGAATCGGCGATGGATCGGGCGGACTGCGCCGTCATGGTGAATACTTACGATCCGCTGCGGACCAGCCTCTGGCGGATGTCGGTCGAGGCGCCGGATGTCTTCACCGCCTTTCTGTCGGTGCACCGCGCGATGGACGGCGGCACGCTCAAGCGGCACCGGCACTTCCTGTGCTTCGTGCCCTTCGGTAGCCTCAAGATGCGCTTTGCCGGGCTGTGGAACGTCGAGGGCGTCAGCGACCGCCCGGCCGAGATGTTCGACCGCGACCTGCGTTTTCGCCGCCTGCACAAGGAGTGGAACGGTCCGCGCGCCTCGGATTACTGCCACAAGCAGAAGCACGAGACGCGGCGCTATTTCGACGTCACGCCCAGCCCCTACCTGGACGATCTGACCGGCACGATCGAGATCGACTGGCCGGATCAGCCGCGGACCTATATCCGGTCCCTGACCGACTACGATCCCGCGATCCGCGCGAAGGAGACCCGATGGTGGCCATAGAAGGCCCCGCAGACCGCAGCGACCTCAGCCCCGAGCGGCAGCCCGAGGATCGCGACCGCGCGCTGCGCCCGCAGGGGCTGGCCGAGTTCATCGGCCAGGCCGAGGCGCGCTCCAACCTTGCCGTCTTCGTCGAAAGCGCGCGCCGCCGGGGCGAGGCGATGGACCACACGCTGTTCCACGGCCCACCGGGCCTCGGCAAGACGACGCTGGCGCAGATCGTCGCGCGCGAGCTTGGCGTCGGGTTTCGCATGACCTCCGGCCCGGTGCTGGCCAAGGCCGGCGATCTCGCCGCGATCCTGACCAACCTCGAGGCGCATGACGTTCTTTTCATCGACGAGATCCACCGCCTGAACCCGGTGGTCGAAGAGGTGCTCTACCCCGCGCTCGAGGATTTCGCGCTCGACCTGGTGATCGGCGAGGGGCCGGCCGCCCGCACCGTCAGGATCGAGCTTCAGCCCTTCACGCTGGTCGGCGCCACGACCCGGCTGGGCCTGCTGACGACGCCGCTGCGCGACCGCTTCGGCATCCCGATCCGGCTGCAGTTCTACACCGAGGACGAGCTCTACCAGATCGTCGCCCGCGGCGCCCGGCTGATGGGCGTTCCGGCGGACGAGGGCGGCGCGCGAGAGATCGCCCGCCGCGCCCGCGGCACGCCGCGAATCGCCGGGCGGCTGCTGCGCCGCGTCGTCGATTTCGCCGTGGTCGAGGGTGACGGGACGGTGACGCAGGCGCTTGCCGATGCCGCGCTGACGCGGCTGGGGGTCGACGGCCTCGGCCTCGACGGGGCGGACCGGCGCTACCTGCGGCTGATCGGCGAAAGCTACGGCGGCGGCCCCGTGGGGATCGAGACGCTGTCCGCCGCGCTGTCGGAAAGCCGCGATGCGCTGGAAGAGGTGATCGAGCCCTACCTGCTACAGCAGGGGCTGATCCAGCGCACGCCGCGCGGGCGGATGCTGGCGCAGGCTGCCTGGCGGCATCTGGGTCTGCAGGCCCCGCGCAGCCCCGGCGCGCAGGGCGCGCTGTTCGATATCGACGACGACTGAAGGCAGACGACTATGCAGGAGATGACGCCCGACCGGATCGAGGCGCTGTTCACCAGCGGCGGCAGCTTCCGCTTCGCGCGCTGGTCCGGGCCGATGGCGCCCGTCGCCTTCGGCGTCGACGATGCCACCGTCGCCACCCTGCGCGCCGGCCTTTCGGCCGTGGGCACGCTGATCGGGCGCCCCTTGGCCGATGCCGACCCCGAGCTTGGCGCCAACCTGATGCTCTTCTTCTGCCAGGACTGGGACGAGCTGCGCGAGGTCCCCGACCTGGGCCGCCTGGTCGAGGGGCTGGAGGAGATCCTGACTCGGCTCAAGGCCTCGGAGGCCACGCAGTACCGCGTCTTCCGCTTCAACGCGCAAGGCGGCATCCGCGCCTGCTTCGTCTTCCTGCGCATGGCGGGGGCGATGGCGTATCAACCTGCGGACGAGCTGGCCCTGACGCAGGCGGTGCAGGCCGCGCTCCTTTGGGGCGAGGAGGCCTTTGCGGGCCGCTCCCCCTTAGGCTTGCTGCCGGACGGCCGCGCGGTGCTGCGCCCCGAGGTGGCGGCGGTGCTGGCCTCGGCCTACGATCCGGTGCTGCCCGATGCCTCGGAGGATGCCGCCCTCGCCCTGCGGCTGGCGGCGCGCCTTCCGGCAGAGTGACCGAAAAAGGGCGCCACGGCAGGGCGCCTCGTGTCACCAGCGCGGCCAGCGCATCGGGCTTCACCCCGGCCCCGCCATCGGGCATCAGGGGCGCATGACCCATCGTTTCACCCTGCGCGTCTACTACGAGGATACCGACCTCGCCGGCATCGTATACTATGCCAACTACCTCAAGTTCATCGAGCGCGCGCGTAGCGAATGGGTGCGCGGGCTGGGGATCGACCAGCTGCGGCTGAAGGAGGAGGCGGGCCTCACCTTCGCCGTGCGGCGGGTCGAGGCCGATTACATCGCGCCCGCCCGCTTCGACGACCTGCTCGAGGTCGAGACGACGGTCGAGGAGGCGGGCAGGGCGCGGCTCACCCTGCGCCAGCGCGTGCTGCGGGACGGCGTCCCCTTGTTCGAGGCGCGGGTGGTGCTGGTGGCGCTGGGCGCGGGCGGGCGGCCCGTCCGGCTGCCGCAGGCACTGCTGGCCTAGCCCGCGCCCCAGATGCGGCAAGCGCAGCGCTCCCCACCGCACCCAAGGCGGTCCGGGGGAAACGGCGGCGCGGGCGGCGCGTTTGGCCCCGCATCGCGAACGGAGGGTTTTCCAATGCGCTACGAAGGCAAGACCATCATCGTCACCGGCGCCTCCTCGGGCATCGGCGCGGCCACCGCCCGCCGCTTCTCGCAGGAGGGGGCGAATGTCGTGCTCGTGGACATCGACGCGCAGGAGATGGCGCAGACCGGTCAGGACTTGCCGCGCGAGCGCACGGCAGAGCTGGTCGCCGACGTGTCGTCCTTCGAGGACTGCAAGCGCGTCGTCGCCACGACTATCGACGATTTCGGGGCCATCGACATCGTCTTCGCCAATGCCGGGATCGGCGCGATGGGCACGATGGACGACATATCGCCCGAGGATTTCGCGCGGGCGATGGACAACAACGTCAAGGGCACCTTCAACACGATCAAGGCGGCCTGGGACGCGTTGAAGACGGCGAAGGGCACGGCGATCGCAACCAGCTCCGTCTCGGGGCTGCGGGGCGATTTCGGCGGCTTCGCCTATGCTGGTAGCAAGGGCGCGATCAGCAACGTGATCCGCTCTCTCGCGCTGGACTACGCCCGGACGGGCGTGCGGGTGAACGCCGTCGCCCCCGGCTTTACCGAGAGCGAGCTGACGGAGCCGATGATGGATGACGCGGAGTTCCTCGACCGGATGCACGCCCGCATCCCCATGGGCCGCAACGGCAAGCCCGAGGAGGTCGCCGCCGTCGTCGCCTTCCTCGCCTCGGAGGATGCCAGCTTTGTCAACGGCGTGATCCTGCCGGTCGACGGCGGGCTGACGGCCTCGAACGGGCAGCCGCCGCTGGCCTGACGCGGGCGCGGTGCCCCAGTCTTGCGAGGGGGCGCCGCCTCAGCGCGATGCCACCGCCTGCCGCCAGTAGTCCGGATCGGCGTAACCCGTCGGATCGGGCACGCCGGCGAGGTCGAAGGCCTAGCGCCGCTCGACGCAGGTGCCGCAGCGGCCGCAATGCTGGGCGCCGCCCTTGTAGCAGGACCATGTCCGGTCGAAGGGCGTGCCGAGGGCCGCGCCATCGCGCACGATATCGGCCTTCGTCCGTTCCACGAAGGGCGTGTGAAGCGCGACATCGGCATAGCCCTCGAGCGCCGCGGCCTGCATCCTGTGGAAGGCGTCGATGAACCCGGGGCGGCAATCGGGATAGATGAAGTGGTCGCCGCCATGCACCGCCGCGGCGACAGCCGCATCGCCCTGCGCGGCAGCGACGCCGAAGGCGACGGCCAGCATGATCGCGTTGCGGTTCGGCACGACGGTGATGCGCATCGTCTCCTCGGCGTAATGCCCGTCCGGCACCGCCAGATCGTCCGTCAGCGCCGATCCGGTCAGCGCGGCGCCGACCGCGCGCAGGTCGATCAGGTGATGCGGCACCTCGAGGCGGTCGGCGGCCTCCCGCGCGAAGTCGAGCTCCCTCGCGTGGCGCTGGCCGTAATCGAAGGAGACGAGGCGGGTGAGATCCCGCTCGGCGGCGACCTTGTCGGCGAGGGTGACGGAATCCAGTCCGCCGGAGCAGATGACGAGGGTTTTCATTGAAGCGTCCATGTTTTGTTGCCCGGGTTGGCTGCGACCGGGTGCGGGACGGGGCCTAAGCGTCGGCGCGGGCACAGGCAAGGCGGCGGAAACCCGCCTATCTTACCGGCGCCGGAGCGGCGGGCAGGGCCCTCATACGGTCCTGTGAGCGCGGCGCTGTTGGAAATCGCCACCGCCATCGGGTAAGGCTGCCGCAAAGCGGCCCGCCAGAGGCCCCAGGCCCCAAGGCCACACGACCGAGCAGACACAAACAGACAGGCCGAAGAGCAGCCCATGGAAATCGCCGCAGACTATTCGATGTGGGCCCTCTTCGCCCGCGCCACGCTGACCGTGAAGCTGGTCATGCTGGTCCTGGTGCTGGCCTCGGTCTGGAGCTGGGCGGTCATCGTTGACAAGATCGTGCAGTACCGCCGCGCCCAGGCCGAGGCCGCGCGCTTCGACCGGTCCTTCTGGTCCGGAGAGCCGCTGGACGGCCTCTTCGACGAGATCGGGACACGGCCCACGGGCCCCTCGCAGCGGATCTTCGTCGCCGGGATGCTGGAATGGCGCCGCAGCCACCGGCAGGACGGCGCGCTGATCCCCAATGCCGGCGCACGGATCGACCGCGGCATGGATGTCGCCATCGCCAAGGAAAGCTCGCGGCTACAGCGCGGGCTGACCGTGCTGGCGACCGTCGGCTCCTCCGCGCCCTTCATCGGGCTTTTCGGCACCGTCTGGGGGATCATGAACTCCTTCATCGAGATCGCCGAGGCGGGCAACACCTCGCTCGCCGTGGTCGCGCCCGGTATCTCCGAGGCGCTTCTGGCCACCGCGCTGGGCCTGCTGGCCGCCATCCCGGCGGTGATCTTCTACAACAAGCTATCGGCCGATGCCGACCGCATCGCCAGCGGCTACGAGGCCTTCGCCGACGAGTTCTCGACCATCCTCTCGCGCCAGCTGGACAGCTGACATGGGGGCGGGGACGATCAAGAAGGCCGGGGGCGGCGGCAACCGGCGGCGCAGGCGGCGCGGCGGCGGCCAGCCCATGGCCGAGATCAACGTGACCCCCTTCGTCGACGTGATGCTGGTGCTGCTGATCATCTTCATGGTCTCGGCGCCGCTGATGACCGTCGGCGTGCCGGTGGAACTGCCGCAGACGCAGGCGCAGGCCCTGCCGCCCGAACAGGAAGAACCGCTGGCCGTCACCATCGCCGAGGACGGGACCCTGACGATCCAGGAGACCCCGGTCGAGGAAGAGCAGCTTGTCGACCGCCTGCGCGCCATCGCGGCAGAGCGCGACAGCGACCGCATCTACCTGCGCGCCGATGGCCGCAATGCCTGGAACCGCGTGGCCGAGGTCATGGGCGCGCTGAACGGCGCGGGCTTCAACAACATCGGGCTGGTGACGGATATCGGCGGGTCCGATTTCGGTGGCGGCGCTGCCGCTGCCCCGGCGGCGGCGCAGCCGTCGGACGGCTGAGGGGGCGCGGGCGGTGAGTCCGGGCGCATATGTCTCTGCCGGCGGCCATGTCCTGGTCATCGGCTGGCTGCTCTTCGGCATCGGCATGAATGCCGAACCGATGGAGTTCCAGGTCGCGGACGTCTCCGTCGTCTCGGGCGACGAATTCGCGCGCCTCGTCGCGGCCTCCTCTCCCACTCCGGCGGAAGAGGCGGTGGAGGCCCCGGTCCCCGAGGCCGAGCCCGTGCCCGAGCCTGCCCCCGCACCCGAGGCGCAGCCGGCCCCGCCGGCCGAAGCCGCGCCCCCCAGCCCCGAGGCCGAGGCGCCGCCCCCCGAGGCGCCCGCCCCGACCCCCGCGCCCGAGGCCCCGGCCGAGGAAGCGCCGCCGCCGCCCGCGCCCGATCCCCTGCCGACGCCGCCCGCCGATCTGGCCGAGACGGTGCCCGAGCCTGTGCAGCCCGCCCCCGAGACGGGCCCCGTCGTGGCGCCGCAGGCCGCGCCCCGCCCGGCAGAGCGTCCGGCCGACCGCGTCGCCGCCCAGCCGGTGGCGCCGACCCCCGATGCCGCCGTCTCGGACGAGATCACGCAGGCCGCCTCGCCCGAGGCCGAAAGCCTCGAGGCCGCCGAGGAAGAAGAGGTGACAGCCGCCCCCGAAGAGGCCGCGAGCGAGATCGTGACCGAAGCCGAGGAGGCCGAGGAGGTCGAGGAGCAGCCGCAGGAGGATGCCCCCGAGGGCGAGGACGCGCAGACTCAGATCGCCCGCGCGCCCGCTTCGGCCCCGCGGCCGCCCGTGCGGCCCGACCGCCCGGAGCCGGAGCCCGAGGCCCCGGCTGAGCCCGCGGCCGCGCCGCAGACCCCGGCCGAGACCTCCGTCGCCAGTTCGGACAATGCCGAGACGCCGGCCCCCGCGCAGGAGGATGCCGTCGCCGATGCGCTGGCCGCCGCGCTTGCGGGCGGCGAGAGTGGAAGCCCCGCGCCCGCCGCCAACCAGGGCCCGCCGATGACCGGATCCGAGCGCGACGCCTTCCGCGTGGCGGTGCAGGACTGCTGGAACGTCGATGTCGGCTCCGAATCCTCGCGCGTGACGATCACCGTTGGCTTCTCGCTGGATCAAAGCGGCCGGGTGACCGGCGATGTCGGCCTGCTCGAAGGGTCGGGCGGTACCGATGCCGCGGTGCAGGCCGCCTACCAGGCTGCGCGCCGGGCCGTGCTGCGCTGCCAGCGCGACGGCTACGACCTGCCGGCGGATAAATACGCGCAGTGGCAGGACGTCGAGATGACCTTCGACCCCTCCGGCATGAGGATGCGGTGATGCGGTATAAGCGCTTTCCTCGGCTTGGTGCTGCCATGATTATCGGAGCAACATCAGCAGCCGCCGATCAGGCTCCGCCGCAAGCCACGGCGGAGGAGGTCAGCGCTTTGGTGGCTGACGTTCAGCCTTGCTGGAACATCGACCTCGGCTCCGCTGCCGGACGTATCATGATCACGGTTGCGTTCGATCTCGATCCCGAAGGGCGAGTGGTCGGAGATGTCCGTCTGTTGAAGGCGCCGCCCAGCAACGAGGTAGTGGTGGAGAGCGCTTTTCAAGCTGCCCGACGGGCAGTGCTACGCTGCCAGGGTGCCGGCTACGAGAGCATCTCTTCAGGCGGCGAGTCTCGAAGTGTCAGACTGACCTTCGACCCCTCCGGCACGAGGATGCGGTGATGCGGCAACACATCGCGGCGGAAACGCAACACGAAGAACCCTGCGGCCTGCTGCCGCGTTTGCCCGCCATACTGCGGGCGCAGCGGGGCGGCAGAATCCCCGCGCGACCAACCGGAACGAGGAACCCGATGCTGACCCGAGTCTTCGCGATACTGTCCGCGGCCGCGCTTGCCGTGCCCATGGCCCTTGCCCCCGCCGCACCCGCGCTGGCGCAGGATGGCGGGCCGCTGCGCATCACCATCACCGACGGCGTGATCGAGCCGCTGCCCTTCGCCCTGCCGAGCTTCTTCGACGGCGGCGGCGCCGGGCAATACGCCTCGGACATCACGCAGGTCGTGGCCGAGGATCTGACCGGCACCGGGCTGTTCCGGCGCATCGGCTCCGAAAGCTTCATCTCGACGCCCTCGGGCTTCGGCGGGCAGGTGTCTTACGCCGACTGGCGGGCGATCAACGCGCAGGCGCTGATCACCGGCTCCGTCGCGGTCAACGGCAACCAGCTGACCGTCAGCTTCCGCCTCTACGACGTCTTCGCGGGCGGCGAGCTGGGCGAGGGGCTGCAGTTCTCGGGCACCACCGACGGCTGGCGCCGCATGGGCCACAAGGTCGCCGACGCGGTCTATTCCCGCATCACCGGCGAGGGCGGCTACTTCGACAGCCGCGTCGTCTTCGTCGCCGAGAGCGGGCCAAAGGACGACCGCGCCCGCCGCATCGGGATCATGGATTACGACGGCGCCAACGTGCAGTACCTGACCGACAGCTCCTCTCTGGTGCTGGCGCCGCGCTTTTCGCCGACCGGCGACCGGGTGCTCTACACCTCCTACGCCGGCGGCACGGCGGGTGTGCGGATGCTGAACGTCGCAGCCCCGGCGGGGCAGGCGGTGCCCACCGCGCCGGGCGAGATGGCCTTCACCCCGCGCTTCTCGCAGAACGGCAGCCAGGTGATCTACTCGGTCGCCTCGGGCGGCAACACCGACCTCTACCGCACCGACCTCGCCACCGGCAGCCACAGCCAGCTGACCAATGCGCCGTCGATCGAAACTTCGCCCAGCTTCTCGCCCGACGGCAGCCAGATCGTCTTCGAAAGCGACCGCTCGGGCCAGCAGCAGCTCTACATCATGTCCGCCAGCGGCGGCGAGGCGCGGCGCATCAGCTTCGGTGACGGGCGCTACGGCAGCCCGGTCTGGAGCCCGCGCGGCGACCTTATCGCCTTTACCAAGCAGAACGCGGGGCGGTTTCACATCGGCGTGATGCGGACCGACGGCTCGGAAGAGCGGCTGCTCACCTCGTCCTTCCTGGACGAGAGCCCGACCTGGGCGCCCAATGGCCGCGTGCTGATGTTCACGCGCGAAACCCAAGGCGCGCAGGGCGGCCCCTCGCTCTATTCGGTCGACGTCTCGGGGCGGAACCTGCAGCGCGTTCCGACCGACGGCTTCGCCTCGGACGCCTCCTGGGGGCCGCTGCAGCAATAGCGCAGCCGCTTCCGGGCGCGCCCGCGCCGTGCTAGTCTTGTATTAAATGCCCGGAACCTGAGGCAGAACGGAATTGCAATGAACAAGTTTACCCTCGCCCTGCTGCTCACCGCAGCCCTCGCCACCTCTGCCTGCACCCGCCCCGACCGCTTCGGCGCCGGTGCCGGTGGTGCCGGCATGGACCCCAACGGCGGCCCGCTGACCGCCGGTGCGGGCGTCGGCCAGGCCGGGCTCGGCGGCGCGAACGATCCCTCCAGCCCCGCCTATTTCAACCAGGCCATCGGCGACCGCGTCCTCTTCTCCGTCGACCAGTCCACGATCTCGCCCGAGGCGCAGACCGTGCTCGACGGCCAGGCGCAGTGGCTGCTGACCAATGCCGATTACCAGGCCGTGATCGAGGGCCACGCGGACGAGCAGGGCACGCGCGAATACAACCTCGCCCTGGGCGAGCGTCGCGCCAACGCGGTGCGCGAGTACCTCGTCAGCCGCGGCGTGCCCTCGGCCCGTCTGCGCACCGTCAGCTACGGCAAGGAGCGCCCGATTGCCGTCTGCTCCGACGCCAGCTGCTACACCCAGAACCGCCGCGCCGTGACGGTGATCGCCGCCGGCTCGCTCAGCTGATGCGGGGCGGTGTCCGCAGGGCCGCGCTCGGGGGCACGCTGCTGTGCGCCCTCGGGTTTGGCGCGGCCGCGCAGGAGGGGGTGACCCCCGGCATGCTGACCGGAGAGACGGCGCAGGCCGGCGGCGATGCGACGCTTGCCGACATCCGGCAGGACCTCGCGGCGCTGAATGCCGAGGTGCAAAGCCTGAACGCCGAGCTTCAGACCTCGGGCACCGGCGCGGCCTCCATCGGGGGCAGCACCGGGCTCGACCGGCTGAACGCGATGAACGCACAGCTCGCGGATCTGACCGCGCAGACCGAGGCGCTGGAGTTCCGGATCAACCGCGTCGTCAGCGACGGCACGAACCGGATCGGCGATCTCGAGTTCCGGCTTTGCGAGCTGGAGCCCGGCTGCGACATCGGCCAGCTGGGCGATACGCCCAGCCTTGGCGGCACCACCGGCGCGGCCCCCGCGCCGGCCCCTGCACCCGCCCCCCAGACGGGCGGACCGGAGCTCGCGGTCAGCGAGCAGGCCGACTTCGAGCGGGCGTCGGAGGCGCTCGCTCAAGGTGACTTTCAAGGCGCCGCTGACCAGTTTGCGGCCTTTGTCGAGACCTACCCCGGCGGTGCGCTGAGCGGGGAGGCTCTCCTCCGGCGCGGCGATGCGCTGACGGAGCTTGGCGATCGCTCGGGCGCCGCGCGCGCCTATCTCGACGCCTTTTCCGGCGATCCGGCCAGCGATATCGCCGCCGAGGCCCTGCTGAAGCTGGGCACCGCGCTTGTCGCGCTGGGCCAGACGCAGGACGCCTGCGTAACGCTGGGCGAGGTCGAGACCCGGTTCCCCGGCGCGCCCGAAGTGGCGCAGGCGCAGGCCGCGCGGGCTAGCGCCGGCTGCCAGTGACCCGCGCGCGGCGGGATCCCAGCGATCCCGCCGCCGCGCTTGCCGCGGCCCTGCCGCCCGCGGGGCGCATCGCCGTCGCCGTCTCTGGCGGCAGTGATTCGACCGCGCTGCTGCTTCTGGCGCAGCAGGTCGCCCCCTCTCGCCTGTCCGCAGTTACCGTCGATCACGGGCTGCGCCCCGAGGCGGCCGACGAGGCGCGGCAGGTCGCCGCCCTCTGCGCCCGGCTGGGGGTGCCCCATGCGGTGCTGCGCTGGGAGGAGGCGGGGCAGGGCGGCAACCTCATGGATCGCGCCCGCCGCGCCCGCCGAGGCCTGATCGCCGAATGGGCGCGGGAGCAGGGCGTGGATCACGTGCTGCTCGGCCATACCGCCGACGATCAGGCCGAGACCTTCCTCATGCGCCTTTCCCGCGCGGCGGGGATCGACGGGCTTTCGCCCATGGCCGCCCGCTGGGACGAAAGCGGCGTGACCTGGCATCGCCCGCTGCTGCGGCAGGGGCGCGAGGATCTGCGCGACTGGCTGCGCGGGCAGGGCGCCGGCTGGATCGAGGATCCGACCAACGCCGACCCCCGCTTCGAGCGGGCGCGCATCCGCCGGCTGCTGGCGCTGATGGCGCAGGAAGGGCTGGGCGCGCAGACGCTGGCGCAGGTCTCGCGCCAGATCGGCACGGCGCGCGAGGCGCTGGACCGGCAAGCCGAGGAATTGGCCGCGCGCGCGCTGGTGCAGGATCGCGGCGATGTGATCCTGCACCCCGCGGCCTTGGCGCAGGCCCCGGCCGAGGCGCGGCGCAGGCTGCTGGTCGCCGCCCTGCGCTGGATCGGCCAGCGCGATTATCCCCCCCGCGCCGCCGCGCTGGAGCGGCTGGAGGCCTGCTTGCTCAAGGGGCGCGGCGGCGTGCTGAACGGGGTGCGGCTGCTGCCCGCGCCTGCGCCCCGCCTCACGCGCGAGGTGCAGGCCGTAGAAGGGCTTAGCGCCCCGCCCGGCGCGCTCTGGGATGGCCGCTGGCGCGTCGAGGGGCCGTTCCGGCAGGGCGATACCATCGCCGCATTGGGCGAGGCCGGGCTGTCGCAGGTGCCGGGCTGGCGCGAGACCGGGCTCCCCCGCGCGAGCCTTCTGGCCGCGCCCGCCGTCTGGCGGGACGGGGCACTGATCGCGGCGCCGCTGGCCAGGGTCGAGCGGCGGTGGACCGCGCGAATTACAGCGGATTTTGCGCTTCTGCGATAATCGGATTGAAGCGCGGGCGCCGATCCCTATTTTAAGGGAAACCCGATGCGCCCGGCCCCCTGGCCTTGTTGACGATCGGGACCCGTCTTCGGAGGTCAGTCTTGGGCAACGCTCGCAACATCGCCTTTTGGGTCGTGCTGTTCCTTCTGGTGCTCGCGCTGTTCAACGTCTTCAGCGGCGGCCAGAATTCCCTGTCATCGACGAATCGCTCCTACTCGGAGTTCGTCCAGTCGGTCGAGGCCGGCCAGGTCGCGCAGGCGACGATCCGGGGCGAGGACGTGCGCTACCGCGGCACCGACGGCCGCGACTACACCACGGTCCTGCCGCCCGACGCAGAGGTCTCGAGCCTGCTGCTGTCCGAGGACGTGCCCGTCCGCGCCGAAAGCCCGGACCAGTCGACCTTCACGACCTTCCTGCTGTCGCTTCTGCCCTTCCTTCTGCTGATTGGCGTCTGGATCTACTTCATGAACCGGATGCAGGGTGGCGGTAAGGGCGGCGCCATGGGCTTTGGCAAGTCCAAGGCCAAGCTGCTGACCGAGAAGCATGGCCGCGTCACCTTCGACGACGTCGCCGGCATCGACGAGGCCAAGGACGACCTCGAGGAGATCGTGGAATTCCTGCGCAACCCGCAGAAGTTCTCGCGCCTCGGCGGCAAGATCCCCAAGGGCGCGCTGCTGGTCGGCCCTCCGGGCACCGGTAAGACGCTGCTCGCCCGCGCCGTCGCGGGGGAGGCCGGCGTGCCCTTCTTCACCATCTCCGGCTCCGACTTCGTCGAGATGTTCGTCGGCGTCGGCGCCAGCCGCGTCCGCGACATGTTCGAGCAGGCGAAGAAGAATGCGCCCTGCATCGTCTTCATCGACGAAATCGACGCCGTCGGCCGCTCGCGCGGTGTCGGCTACGGTGGCGGCAACGACGAGCGCGAGCAGACGCTGAACCAGCTTCTGGTCGAGATGGACGGCTTCGAGGCAAACGAGGGGATCATCATCGTCGCCGCGACCAACCGCCCCGACGTGCTGGACCCGGCGCTGCTGCGTCCCGGCCGTTTTGACCGGCAGGTCCAGGTGCCGAACCCGGACATCAAGGGCCGCGAAAAGATCCTCGGCGTGCATGCCCGCAAGACCCCGCTCGGCCCCGACGTCGACCTGCGCATTATCGCGCGCGGCACGCCCGGCTTCTCGGGCGCCGATCTCGCCAACCTCGTGAACGAGGCTGCGCTGATGGCGGCACGTGTGGGCCGGCGCTTCGTGACGATGATCGATTTCGAGAATGCCAAGGACAAGGTCATGATGGGCTCCGAACGCCGGAGCATGGTTATGACCGAGGACGAGAAGAAGCTGACCGCCTATCACGAGGCCGGCCATGCCATCGTCGGCCTGAACGTCCCCGAGCATGACCCGATCCACAAGGCGACGATCATCCCCCGTGGCCGTGCGCTTGGCCTCGTGCTGTCGCTGCCCGAGCGGGACCAGCTGTCGGTCAGCCTGCGCAAGTATACCTCCAAGATCGCCATGGCGATGGGCGGCCGCGTCGCCGAGGAGCTGACCTTCGGCCATGAAAGCGTGACCTCCGGCGCCGCGAGCGACATCCAGCAGGCCAGCAAGATCGCGCGGGCCATGGTGACGCAGTTCGGCTTCGCCGAAGAGCTTGGCTACGTCGATTACGCCAACGAGCAGCAAAGCTACTTGGGCGGCTATTCCGGCGGCACCAACCACTCGGCGGCGACGCAGAAGATCATCGACGACAAGGTGAAGCAGATCATCGACACCGGCTACGAGACCGCGCGCCGCATTCTGACGGAGCGGCACGAGGAGCTCGAGCGGCTGGCCCAAGGCCTGCTGGAGTACGAGACCCTGACCGGCAGCGAGATCACCCGAGTCATCGCCGGCGAGCCGCTGAACCGCGGCGACGACGATAACGATGCCAAGCCCAGCCAGGGCGGCGGCGCCTCGATCACCTCGATCCCCAAGACGCGTAAGCCGAAGCCGACCGAGGGCGGGATGGAGCCCGAACCCTCCGCCTGACGGCGGCTTCCAGATGATGAAAAAGCCGGCGCCGAGTGGGGCCGGCCTTTTCCTTTATCTGACGGGGGTGGATTTGCCTGAAAGGCGGCTGTGCCGAGAAGGCTAGCGCGCGAGGCAGCCCCCTCTCGGGGCCTCAGGCCGGTTGCGCCGCGCGCTCGGCCCGCAGGTTCTGCGCCAGCAGGTCCATGGCCGCCATGCGCACAGCCACGCCCATCTCCACCTGCGTCTGGATGACGCTGCGGTTGATGTCGTCCGCCAGCGTGCCGTCGATCTCGACGCCGCGATTCATCGGGCCGGGATGCATGACGATGGCGTCGGGCTTGGCATGCGCGAGCTTCGCGGCGTCGAGCCCCCAGCGGTGGTAGTACTCGCGCTCGGAGGGGATGAAACCGCCGTCCATCCGCTCTTTCTGAAGGCGCAGCATCATCACCACGTCGGCGCCCTGCAGCCCCTCGGCCATGTCGTCGAAGATCTCGACCCCCCAGCGATCCGCGCCCGAGGGGATCAGGGTGCGCGGCCCGATCAGGCGGATGCGGTTCTCCATCTTGCCCAGCAGCAGGATGTTGGACCGGGCGACGCGGCTATGGGCGATGTCGCCGCAGATCGCGATCGACAGGCGGTGCAGCCGGCCCTTGGCGCGGCGGATCGTCAGCGCGTCCAGCAGCGCCTGCGTCGGATGCTCGTGCCGCCCGTCGCCGGCGTTCAGCACCGCGCATTGCACCTTCTGCGCCAGAAGGTCGACGGCCCCGGAATTGGGGTGGCGCACCACCAGCAGGTCGGGCCGCATCGCGTTCAGCGTCAGCGCCGTGTCGATCAGCGTCTCGCCCTTCTTCAGGCTCGAGGCCTGCATCGCCATGTTCATCACGTCGGCGCCCAGCCGCTGCCCCGCCAGCTCGAAGCTGGACTGGGTGCGGGTCGAGGCCTCGAAGAACATGTTGATCTGCGTCAGCCCGGCCAGCACGTCGCGCGCCGCTTCGCCGCGGCGATTCGCCTCGGCGTAGTGGTCGGCGCGGTCGAGCAGGGCGGTGATATCCGCCTGGCGCAGCGGCTCGATTCCCAGAAGGTGGCGGGCGGTGAAACTCACGGGCGGGCACTCCGGATCATGCTGGCCCCTTCTAGGCCCTGGGGCGGCGGCGGGTAAAGCGCAGGCTCAGCGCGGGGCCGCGGCGCGGCGCAGGCGGTCGTTGATCGCCCGGCCCAGCCCCTCTTCGGGGATCGGCGCGACGGCAATCGATTTGGCCCCGCGCCGGTCCAGCCGGTGCAGGCAGGAGAACAGCCGCGCCGCCGCCTCGGCCAGATCGCCCGAGGGCGAGAGGTTCATCCCCCCCGCCGCGCCATGGGCGCCGAAGCCGAGGTAGGTCTCGTCCTCGCGCGGGGCAGTGGCGTTCAGGCGAACCGACCCCTTGGGCGCGTAATGCGAGGCGAGCTGGCCGGGGGCGGTGACCCCTTCGGCCTTGTCCGGTGCCAGCAGCGGCGCGCCGAGCGCCTGTTCCAGCGCCTCGGCCGGGAGGCCGCCGGCGCGCAGCAGCACGGGCCGGTTCCCCTCGAAGCCGAGGATCGTCGATTCGACACCCACGCCGCAGGCCCCGCCATCGAGCACCGCGTCGATCCGCCCCCCGAGGCCGGAGACGACATGCGCCGCCGTCGTCGGGCTGACCCGGCCCGAGGGGTTGGCCGAGGGCGCGGCAAGCGGGCGGCCGGTGCGGCGCAGCAGCGCGCGCGCCAGCGGATGCGCCGGCACCCGCAGCGCCAGCGTCGGCAGGCCCGCCGTGACCGAAGGCGCGATGCCCGCGCCCGCGCGCAAGGGCAGCACCAGCGTCAGCGGGCCGGGCCAGAAGGCCTGCGCCAGCGCCGCCGCTTGCGGCGGGACCTCGCACAGCGCCTCGGCCTCTTCGAATGCGGCAAGATGCACGATCAGCGGGTTGAACTGCGGCCGGCCCTTGGCGGCGAAGATGCGGGCCACGGCGGTCTCGTCCGTGGCATCGGCGCCCAGCCCGTAGACCGTCTCCGTCGGGAAGGCGACAAGGCCGCCGCGCTGCAGCATCTGCGCCGCGCGGCCGATCCCTTCGGCGCTGTCTTCGAGGATGCGGGTCATGACGTGGCGTTTCCGGGCGGCTTGCGGAGGTTCGTCTTGCGGCAACGGGCGATCCGGCCCGAAACTGGCCCCGGCTTAGTCTTGCCCGCCGCAGATTCCAAGCGGGCGCCTTCTGGGAGGAGGGTCCGATGCCCTATACCGCACCGCTGGCCGATTTCCGGTTCCTGCTGCCCCGTCTCGGCCTGCCCGAGATCGCCGCGACCGAGCGCTTTGCAGAGGCCACGCCAGAGACCGCCGAGGCGATTCTGACCGAGGCGGCCCGCCTGTGCGAAAGCGTCCTCGCCCCCTTGCAGCGTCCCGGTGACCTGGAGCCTGCGCGGCTCGAGAATGGCGTGGTGCGCACGCCGCCGGGGTTCGGCGAGGGCTGGAGCGCGATTGCCGAGGGCGGCTGGATCGGGATGGCCGCCTCGCCCGAGCAGGGCGGCATGGGGCTGCCGATGCTGCTGACCACCGCCGTCAACGAGATGATGGCTGGCGCCTGCCTGTCGCTGCAGCTTGCCCCCTTGATGAGCCAGGGCCAGATCGAGGCGCTGGAGCATCACGCCGACGCCGATCTGAAGGCGCAGGTGCTGCCGCGCCTCATTTCGGGTGACTGGTCCGGCACGATGAACCTGACCGAGCCGCAGGCCGGCAGCGACGTCGGCGCCCTGCGCACTAGGGCAGAGCCGCTGGAGGACGGGCGCTACGCCATCACCGGGCAGAAGATCTACATCACCTGGGGCGACAACGATTTCACCGAGAACGTCTGCCACCTCGTCCTCGCGCGGCTGCCCGATGCGCCGCAGGGCAGCAAGGGGATCAGCCTCTTCCTCGTCCCGAAGTATATCCCGCAGGAGGATGGCAGCCCCGGCGAGGCGAACAGCCTGCGTGTCGTGAGCCTTGAGCACAAGCTGGGCATGCATGGATCGCCCACCGCCGTGATGGCCTACGAGGGCGCGACCGGCTGGATCGTCGGTGCGCCGAATGGCGGCATGGCGGCGATGTTCACCATGATGAACAACGCCCGTCTCGGCGTCGGGACGCAGGGCGTCGGCGTCGCGGAGGCGGCCTGCACCATGGCGCTGGCCCATGCGACCGAGCGCAAGCAAGGCCGCACGGCCAAGGGCGGCGCGATCATCGAGCATGACGAGGTGCGGCGCATGCTGGCCGAGATGCGCGCCGATACCTTTGCCGCGCGTGCGATCACGCTGGCCTGCGGCGCGGCGCTCGACATGGGGCGGGCGACGGGATCCGAGGCATGGACGGCGCGGGCGGGGCTGCTTACCCCAATCGCCAAGGCCTTCGGCACCGAGGTCGGCGCGCGGGTCGCGGACCTGTCGATCCAGGTGCATGGCGGCATGGGCTACGTCGAGGAGACGGGCGTGGCGCAGCTTTGGCGGGACGTGCGCGTGACCTCGATCTACGAAGGGACCAACGGCATTCAGGCGCTGGACCTCGTGGGCCGGAAGATGGCGGACGGCGGCGATGCGGCCAAGGCGCTGATCGCGGAGGTCGCCGCGGGGGCCGAGGCCGCGCGGCAGCTTCTCCCCGATCTCGCGGAGCCTGTCCTGCGGTCTGCGCAGCTGATTCAGGCGGCGACAGAGGCGCTTCTCGGGCGGGACATGGCGCACCGGCAGGCCTGCGCCGTGCCCTATCTGCGCGCCTTCGCGCGGGTGCTGGGCGGGCATTACCACCTGATGGCGGCGCAGGGGGGCGAGGCAGGGCGCACCCGCCTCGCCGGGTTCTACATCCACCGCATGCTGCCCGAAGCTGCCGCGCATCTGACGGCCATGGGGGCGGGGATGGAGGATCTGACCGATCTGACGGCCGAGGATCTGGCGTCCTAGACGTCGTCCTCGTTCACGGTCGTATGGGGATATTTCTCGGCCTCTTCGCCGGTGACGAATTCGCCGGTCTTGGTGCTGCGGGGGCGGTTGGTGGGCTCGCCCTCGGGGTCCTCGGACATCGTCGTCTCGGGGTTCTCGCGCGCGGTCTCTTCGCTGACGTAGCTGCCGTCGACGGCGCTGCGGTGGTTCTTGTCCTGCTCGGCCATGGGGCTCTCCTGTCACGATGGGGTGGCGCCACGGCGCGGCGCCTTCGGATCGCAACCGCAACGGGCGGCAGAAGTTCACGGCTTCGCCGCCGCAGGAAAGGCTGCCGATGACCGATGCGATGGAGGCCACTCCGCCGCCCGAGGGCGCTGGGGCCGTCGAGGTTGCGCCGGGCGTCCTCTGGCTGCGCCAGCCGATGCCCAGCTTCGTCGAGCATGTGAACATCTTCGCGCTGGAGGAGGGGGAGGGCTGGTGCGTCATCGACACCGGCTTCGACAGCCCCGAGGCGCGCGCGCTGTGGGAGGCCTGGCTTACCGGCCCGCTGAAGGGTCGGCCCCTGCGCCGGATGATCGCCACGCATCACCACCCCGATCACATCGGTCTCGCCGGCTGGCTTTGCGCGCGCTTCGGCATCCCGCTGGAGATGCCGCGCAGCGGCTACTTTCTGGCGCGCTGGCTGCTGGCCGAGGCGCATGAGGTGCCGCCGCAGGCCATGCTGGACTTCTGGCATCGTGCCGGGATGGATGCGCAGGTGCTGGCGGTGAAGGCGCGGCAGCGCCCCTCGGCCTTCAGCGGCGCGGTGCATCCTCTGCCCGAGGGCTACCTGCGCCTGCGCGAGGGGCAGCAGATCCGCTTCGGCGGGCGCCTGTGGCAGATCCGCATGGGCGAGGGGCACGCGCCCGAGCATGCCACTTTCTGGAGCTGCGACGACGATCTGGTGATCGGCGGCGACCAGCTTCTGCGCCGATCCAGCCCCAACCTCGGTGTCCAGTTCTACGAGCCCGAGGCCCCGACGGTGCGCGACTGGATCGCCAGCGCCGAGGCGCTGGCCGCCCATGCGCGCGAGGATCACCTCGTGCTGCCGGGCCATGGCCCGGTTTATCGCGGGCTGCCCGCGCGGCTGGCGCATATGGCGCGGCGGCACCGGGACGCGCTGGACCGGCTCGAGGCGCATCTGAACCGGCCGCGGCAGGGGGGCGATTGCTTCTCCCCCCTGTTCCGGCGCAGCATCGGGCCCGAAATCTACGGGCTGGCCCTGGCCGAGACGCTGGGCCATCTGAACACGCTGACCGCCCAGGATCGCGCCCTGCGCGAGACCGGGGCGGACGGCATCTGGCGCTGGAGAAAGACATGACCCTGACCACCGCGCGGCACAGCTTCCCCCTGGCCGAGGCCTTTACCATCGCCCGCGGCACGAAGACGGCGGCCGAGGTGCTGACCGCCTCCGTCACGCGCGGCGGCGTCACGGGCCGGGGCGAATGCGTGCCCTACGCCCGCTACGGCGAGAGCCTGGATTCGGTCGAGGCCGAGATCGCCGGCCTGCCGCAGGACGTGACCCGCGCGCAGCTTCAGGGCCTTCTGCCTGCCGGGGCCGCCCGCAACGCCGTCGACTGCGCGCTTTGGGATCTGGAGGCGAAGCAGGCCGGGCTGCGCGCCTGGGACCTGGCCGGTCTGCCGGCGCCGGGGCCCGAGGTCACGGCCTATACCCTCTCGCTGGACAGCCCCGAGAAGATGGAGGCGCAGGCCCGCCGCCATGCCGCGCGGCCCTTGCTGAAGATCAAGCTCGGTACCCCCGACGACATGCCGCGGCTCGAGGCGGTGCGCCGCGGTGCGCCGAAGGCCCGGATCATCATCGACGCCAACGAGGGCTGGAGCGCCGAGGTCTATGCCGATCTCGCGCCGCATCTGCTGCGGCTGGGGGTGGAGCTTGTGGAACAGCCGCTGCCCGCAGGGGACGACGCGATGCTGGCCGAGATCGCGCGCCCGCTGCCGGTCTGCGCCGACGAAAGCTGCCACGACCGGGGCAGCCTCGCGGCGCTCAAGGGCAAGTACGACGTCGTCAACATCAAGCTCGACAAGACCGGCGGGCTGACCGAGGCGCTGGCCCTGCGCGAGGCGGCGCTGGCGCAGAGATATCGCGTCATGGTCGGCTGCATGGTCGGAAGCTCGCTCGCCATGGCGCCGGCGGTGCTGGTGGCGCAGGGCGCCATGGTCACCGACCTCGACGGCCCGCTGCTGCTGGCCGAGGACCGCGAGGACGGGCTGGTCTTCGATGCGGCGGGTGTGCACCCGCCGGCGGCGGCGCTCTGGGGCTAGTCCAGCCCCGCCGCCATCAGCGCGAAGGCCGTGAGGACGCGGATCGCCTCCTCGTGCGTTTCGGCGCCGAAGCGGATGCAGCGGCTGCCGATGCGTTCGGTCCCCGGCAGCAGGGCGGCGGCATCGGCATAGGCCTGCTGCGTCAGCGTCACGCGCAGGTCCAGGGGCGGGCTGCAGGGCGCCTCGGGCGCGCGACAGCCCGCCTTGCGCACCGCCTCGGCCACGTCCTCCTCGATCAGCGCGCAGGCGGCGGCGGGGGCGAGGCTGTCGGCCGCCGCGGCGCCGAGCGCATGCTTGACCACGATGCGGCGGGCGCGCGGGAACTGCGCCGTGACCTCCTCGCAAAGGCAGTCGTCGCCCGAGACGGCCAGCAAAGGCACCCCCAGCTCGGCGGCATGGCCGCCAAAAAGCGTCGGCTCGCCCGCCAGAAGGCCATTGACCCTCACCTCCGCGAAGGCGCGGCCGCTGATGGTATGGGCCAGCACGCCGCGCGCGCCTGCGGCGGCATGCCAGCCGATCAGCACCAGCCCGTCGAAATCCTCCGTCAGCCCCTCGGTCATGGAGCCAGGCCGGGGCGTGCCCTGCACCAGCCGCGCCCGGGGATCGAGCCGATCCGGCGGGATGTTCGACATCGGACCGTGGGAATCGGCCACCGTCACCTCGGTCGCGCCGCCGGTGAAGGCGCCGCGCACCGCGGCATTCGCCTCCCCGACCATCAGCAGGCGGGCGGCCTCGTGGGCGGCCTCGCCGAGGCGGCCCTGCCGCGGGTGCTGGACGCCGGCGACGCCCTCGATATCGACGGAGATGTAGATGCGCACGGCGGTCGTCCCCATGGGTGCTCTGCCGTCAGGGTGCACCTCGGGCAGGGCAGCCTTTTGGCGGCAAGCGGGCTTTCCCGTGCCGGTCGGGGGCGGTACGGTTCCGGCCAAACAGGCAGCAGGAACCCAGCCATGAGCCGTATCGTCTATGTGAACGGAGATTTCGTCCCCGAGGAAGAGGCCAGGATCTCGGTCTTCGACCGTGGCTTTCTCATGTCCGACGGCATCTACGAGGTGACCAGCGTGCTCGGTGGCAAGCTGGTGGATTTCCCCGGCCACGCGGCCCGGCTGGAGCGCAGCCTGAACGAGATCGCCATGCCGATGCCGATGGAGGCCGAGGCCCTGCTGGACCTGCACCGCGACCTCGTCGCCCGCAACGGGATCGAGGACGGCCTCGTCTACCTGCAGGTCACGCGCGGCAACCCGCAGGACCGCGACTTCGCCTTCCCGCCCGAGGGGACGCCGCAGTCGGTGGTCCTGTTCACGCAGAGCAAGCCCGGCCTCGCCGATGGCGCCGCCGCGCGGGACGGCATCTCGGTGATCTCGGTGCCGGACATCCGCTGGGGCCGGCGCGACATCAAGACGGTGCAGCTTCTCGCGCCCTCCATGGCGAAGATGGCGGCTAAGGCCGCGGGCGCCGACGACGCCTGGATGGTCGAGGATGGCGCGGTGACGGAGGGCAGTTCGAACAACGCCTATATCGTCAAGGACGGCCGCATCGTGACCCGCCAGCTCGGCTCCGAGATCCTCGCCGGGATCACCCGCGCCGCCGTGCTGCGATTCGCCCGCGAGGCGCAGATGACCGTCGAGGAGCGCGCCTTTACCATCGAGGAGGCGCAGGAGGCCGACGAGGCCTTCATCACCTCGGCCACCAGCTTCGTCACGCCTGTGGTGCAGGTCGACGGCGCGACGGTGGGGTCCGGTCAGCCCGGCCCCGTCGCGCGCCGCCTGCGCGAGATCTACCTTGAGGAAAGCCGCAAGGCCGCGCTCTGAGGGCTGCGGCAGGCCCCGCGCCGCGCCAGCGGCGCCGGGCCCGGGCCGAAGGCGGGGCCGCGATGCGGCCGCGGCTTCGGGCGGGAGGGCCCCCTTGCCCTCAGGCGCTGCGGCGCAGGGGCGCGGTGATATCGGCCCAGACCGGGCGGTGATCGCTGGGGCGACCCGTCCGCTCTGCCCCGCCGCCGGTTACCTGCGCATCGAAGGCGGCATGGGCGATGCTCGCCGCCGAGACCTGGTCCGACAGCGCGGGCGAGGTCAGGATGTGGTCCAGCAGCAGCGGCCGGTCCATCACCCCGTCGACGAAGTCGTCGAAGCGCGCGGTGAAGAGCGCCTGCGGCGGCACCCGCCCGATCAGCGCATGGCCGAAGATCAGCTGCGGGTAGAAGGTGCTGCCCAGCAGGATGTCGGTGACATTATGCGTCAGGTAGCGCTGCTCGAAGTAGTCCTGCCCCGGCCCGTCGTTGAAATCGCCCGTCACCACGATCCGCATCTCCGGGTCATCGGCCACCAGCGCATCGAGGTAGGCCCGCACGCGAAAGGCCTCGGCCGAGATCCGGCGGCGGGCCACCATGGCGGCGCTGACGAACTCCAGCCGCCGGGCCGGGTCCTGGAACAGGCGCTGGCCGTTGTGGACGTATTTCGACTTCGCATGCAGGATCACCACCCGCACCGGCGCGCCGCCCTCGGGGTCCACGTCGACGACCAGCGGCAGGCGGGTGAAGCCGTAGCCCTCGAGCAGCAGGTCGCCGTTCACATCGGCCTCCCATGGCTCTGCCAGGGCACGGGTGGCCGCGTCGGTGGCGTAATCCATCGCCGCCACGGCGCCGCCGATCCGGCGCAGCGCGTACATCTTTTGCGCGCCGCCGTCGCCGCCCACCAGCGCCTCGAAGGCGAGGCCGGTCTCCTCGTCCATGAGCGCGAGGAAAAGCGCCATCTCCTGCGGGGCGCTGGGGCCTTCCTGCAGGCAGATCAGGTCAGGCTCTACCGCCGCGATCACCGCCATGACCCGGCGCGCGACGCCCTGCGCCTCGGCTGCCGTCAGCTCGCTGCTGCCCCAGCGGGGGAGAGCATTGCCGCTGAACCAGCGGTTCATCCATTCGACGTTCCAGTCCATGATGCGCATGACAGCCCCTCCGCACCCTCAGGTTGCGGCAGGGCGGCGCATCAGGGCAAGCCTCAACCGGTCTTGCCGGCGTCTCCGACGTTGCTGGCGAAGGCCTCCTGGAAGGCCTCCTGCTTCTCCGGCCCGGCCTCGGTCTGATGCGCGGCGCGCCAATCGTCGTAGGGCATGCCGTAGAAGGCCTCGCGCGCCTCCTCCTTGGACATCTCGATGCCGCGCTCTGCCGCCGCCTCGCCGTACCAGCGGCTCAGGCAGTTGCGGCAGAAGCCGGCCAGCGTCATCAGGTCGATGTTCTGCACGTCGGGGCGATCCTCCAGCAGGTGCTGGCGCAGGCGGCGGAAGGCCGCGGCCTCGATCTCGGTCCGGGTGGCCTCGTCCGGGGTCTTGGTCATCACGTCTCTCCTTGTGGCTCGGCGCGTCAGATCCCGGCGTCGGCGAGGGCGCCTTCCAGCACCGGCGCAAGCCGCGCGGCCCAGGCGCGCTGCCCCGCCTCCGTCTCGATCAGGTCGTTGCGCACTTCGAGAAGTACGTTCGGCCGCCCGGATCGCAAGGCATGGCTGTCGATCGAATCGCCATCGAGGTGGCCGGTATAGGGCTCGTTGTCGCCGACGGTCAGGTCCGGCTCGGCCCGCAGCCGCGCCAGCAGCGGCAGGGCGAGGCGCGAATCGCGGTGCGAATGCAGCACCGCCACCTGCCAGGGCCGGGGCGGCCTGCCGCGCAGCTGCGGGGTGAAGCTGTGCACCGCGCAGATCGCCCGGTCGGGCCGGGCCGCGGCGAGCGCCTCGTAGGCGTCGTGGTAGGGGCGGTGCAGCCGCTCCAGCCGGCGGGCCCGCTCCTCGGGGCCGGCGTGGCGATTGCCGGGCACGATGCTGCCGTCGTAGATCTTCATCACGAGGGTCGGATCCTCGGCGCCGCGGTTGGGATCGATCACGAGGCGCGAGAAGCGCGTCTCGATCAGCGGCGCGTCCAGCAGGTCTGCCATGGCCCGCGACAGGCCCGCCGCGCCGACGTCGTAGGCGATGTGCCGCTCCATGTCCTGCGGCGGCAGGCCCAGATCGCCCCCTTCCACCCAGTCCGGGACGATATTGGTCGCGTGATCGCAGGTGACCAGCCAGCGCGAGGGGCGGTCCGCGCCGCTGACGATATAGGCATCCGGCATGCTGTCAGGCCGCGTCCTGCGACGATAGTCGCCCGATCCCCGGCCCCCGTGTTGTGAGCGTCATGCGATTGCGCAATAAGGGCGCCGTAGTACGGCGGTCGCGCAAACACCGCCTCTTTTGCCCCGACAGGGGGCCGCAGTCGAGAGGGCAGCTCATGAAGCGCAACCGCAATGTGAAGATCGTGGCCACGCTTGGCCCCGCCTCGTCCACCTACGAGGTCATCAAGGCGCTGGTCGAGGCCGGCGCGGACGTGTTCCGCCTGAACATGAGCCACGGCACCCATGACGAGATCAGGGCCCGGCACGAGATCATCCGCCGCATCGAGGCAGAGCTCGACAGCCCCATCGGCATCCTCGCCGACCTGCAGGGTCCGAAGCTGCGCGTCGGCACTTTCGCCGAGGGCGAGGCCGAGCTGGTGCCCGGCGCCGACTTCCGGCTCGATCTCGACGAGACGCCCGGCGACGTCACCCGCGTCTGCCTGCCCCACAAGGAAATCTTCGACGCGCTCGAGCCGGGGGCCATGCTGCTGGTCAACGACGGCAAGATCCGCCTCCGGGTCAAGGATTACGGCGCCGATTACGCCAATACCGAGGTCGTCGTCGGGGGCACCATCTCGAACCGCAAGGGCGTGAACGTCCCCGACGTGGTGCTGCCGCTGGCCGCCCTGTCCCAGAAGGACCGCAAGGACCTCGAATTCGCCTGCGAGCTGGGCGTCGACTGGCTGGCGCTGAGCTTCGTGCAGCGCGCCGCCGATGTCGAAGAGGGGCGCGAGCTTGCGCGCGGCCGGGCCGCGATCCTGTCGAAGATCGAGAAGCCCGCCGCCGTGAAGGCCTTTGACGATATCCTCGCGGCCTCGGACGGCATCATGGTCGCCCGCGGCGATCTGGGCGTGGAGCTGCCGGTGCAGAACGTGCCGCCGATCCAGAAGCAGCTGGTGCGCAAGTGCCGCGCCGCCGCCAAGCCGGTGATCGTCGCGACGCAGATGCTCGAATCGATGATCGAAAGCCCGATGCCCACGCGGGCCGAGGTCTCGGACGTCGCTGGCTCGATCTACGAGGGCACCGACGCGATCATGCTCTCGGCCGAAAGCGCCGCGGGCGCCTACCCGGTGGAATCGGTGCGCACGATGGACAGCGTCGCCCAGGAGGTGGAGAGCGATCCGACCTTCCGGCAGGTCATCGAAAGCTCGCGCCGGGTGGAGCACAAGAGCCTCGCCGATGGCATCGTCTCGGCCGCGCGCGAGATCGCGGAGACGACCGACGTCAAGGCGATCTGCTGCTTCTCGCATTCGGGGCGTACGGTGAAGCTGGTCGCCCGCGAGCGTCCGCGGGTGCCGATCATCGCCCTGACCACCGAACAGCACGTCGCGCGCCAGCTCTGCCTCAGCTGGGGGACGATCAGCAGCACCATCGGCCAGCTCGACCGTTTCAAGATGGCCGTGGTCGCCGCCGCCCGCGCCGCGCTGTCCGAAGGGCTGGCGCAGGAGGGCGAGAATGTCGTCGTCGTCGCCGGCGTGCCCTTCGGCACCTCCGGCTCGACCAACATCCTGCGCGTCGCGCCCTGTGACGAGCGTATGATTTATGGCGCAGAGCCCGATTAATTGAACAATCGTCCAGTCCGATGCCGCATCGGGCTGGACGTCGAACCCTCAGGCATTAACCTCACAACCTGTTGAAGCAGACTAACGTGAGGACAGTATGAACAAGCTCCTTCTGACCGCCTTTGGCCTGGCGCTTCTTGCCGGCTGCGATGAGACGATGACCGGCTCTTCCGCGGGCGTGGAACAGACCGATCCCTTCCTGAACGAAGTCGACCAGGAGACCGATGGTTTCCAGGACGACGGCGACATGGGCGAGCCGCGCGCCAACCTCGACGAGGGCGTCGCCGGCCAGCCGGAAACTCCCCCGGGCTCCTGATCCCGCGATTGCGACCCTGCCTGCGCTGCTTGGCGCGGGCAGGGCTTGCACTTTGACCGCGCATCCTCTAGATCGCGGCTTCCCTCGCGTGGCCGGCCTTCGTGGCATGCCGAGCTGCGCGCAAGCACCCTGCACGAGGAGATGCAAATGCCCAAGATGAAGACGAAATCGAGCTGCAAGAAGCGGTTCAAGGTGACGGCCTCGGGCCGGATCAAGGCCGGTCAGGCGGGCAAGCGCCACGGCATGATCAAGCGCACCACCAAGTTCATCCGTGACGCGCGCGGCACCACCGTGCTGTCCAAGGCGGACGAGCAGATCCTGAAACCCATGATGCCCTACGCGCGCTAAGGAGATCACAGGATGAGCCGTACCACTTCGGGTCCCGTCACCCACCGCCGTCACAAGAAGATTCTCGACCAGGCCGCCGGCTACTACGACCGCCGCAGCCGGACCTTCAAGGTTGCCAAGCAGGCCGTCGACAAGGCGAACCAGTACGCCACGCGCGACCGCAAGAACCGCAAGCGCAACTTCCGCGCCCTGTGGATCCAGCGGATCAACGCCGCCGTGCGCGCCTATGACGACAGCATGACCTACAGCCGTTTCATCAACGGCCTGTCGCTCGCCGGGATCGAGGTCGACCGCAAGGTCCTCGCCGATCTCGCCGTGCACGAGCCCGAGGCGTTCAACGCCATCGCGGCCAAGGCCAAGGACGCGCTGCCGGCCTGATCGCCGCAGCACCGCCCAACAGGAAAAGGCCGCCCCTCGGGGCGGCCTTTTTTCGTATCGCGGCCTAGGGCCGGGCAGGGGGCCGGCCCGACTGAGATCAGCTGCCGAAGCGCTCTGCGGCGAAGTCGGTGAAGGCCTGCCAGCTTTCGGTCGCGGCCCGCTCCTGGTAGCTGTCGCTGCCCTCGACCGAGAAGGCATGCGGCGCGCCGGAGTAGACCTCGATCGTGTAGGTATTGCCCGCCGCCTCGAGCTCTTCGCTCAGCGCGACGACGTCGGACATCGGCACGGCCTGGTCGGCGCCGCCATGCAGGATCAGGATCGGCGGCTCCTCTCCGTCGTAGCTCTCGCCCTCGGGGGTGGCGAGCGTGCCGTGGAAGGTGGCGTAGCCCGCCGCCATGTCGGCCATGTCGCTGCGCGCCATCTCCAGTGCCACGCCGCCGCCGAAGCAGTAGCCCATGACGATCATCTGCTCGGCATCCGACAGGTCGCGCGCCTGCGTGACGCCGGCCTCGATCAGGCCCTGCATCCGCGTGCGGTCGGAGGTGACCTCTTGCGTGGCGGCGCGGTAATCCTCCATCCCCTCAAGGGGCGTGTCGTCGGCATACATGCTCAGCGCGAAGGCGTCGTAGCCCATCTCGGCCAGCTCATCGGCCTGGCCACGCTCGAAATCGTCGAGGCCGTCCCAGTCATGCGCGATGATGACGAGGCCCTGCGGGTTCTCGGCCTTGGCGAAATAGCCGGTCAGGGCGGTGCCCTCGTAGTCGTAGCTGACATCCTCGGCCAGGGCGGGACCGGCGGCCAGCACCGCCGCGGCGAGGGCGGGTGTCGTGAGGCGTTTCATCGTCGTCTCCTGTTTTGGGTGTCCTTGCGTGACAAGGGTGGGGCGCATGGGGCCGAGGACAAGGCATGGACCATCGCCCGCCTTGCCCTTCGGCGCCGGCGCCGCTACCTCGGGCCGCGACGAAAGCGCCGGGTCTGGCGGGAAACGGGGGCCTTCATGGACGATCTGCGACAGAAATACCTTGGCCTGATCGGCGCCGCGGGCGACGAGGCCGCGCTGGAAGAGGTGCGCCTTGCCGCGCTGGGCAAGAAGGGCGAGGTCAGCGCCCTGATGAAGACGCTGGGCAAGATGACCCCCGAGGAGCGTCAGACCGAGGGCCCGCGCCTGAACGCGCTGAAGGACGAGCTCAACGCCGCCCTCACCGCGAAGAAGGCCGCGCTGGGCGATGCCGCGCTCGAAGCGCGCCTGCAGGAGGAATGGCTCGACGTCTCGCTGCCCGCGCGCCCCGCCCGGCAGGGCACGATCCATCCCGTCAGCCAGGTCATGGAGGAGGTCACAGCCCTCTTCGCCGAGCTTGGCTTTTCCGTCGCCGAAGGCCCGCAGATCGAGAGCGACTGGTACAACTTCGACGCGCTGAACATCCCCGGCCACCACCCCGCGCGGGCCGAGATGGACACCTTCTACATGGCCCGGCGCGAGGGCGACAATCGCCCGCCGCACGTGCTGCGCACCCATACCAGCCCGGTCCAGATCCGCACGCTCGAGGCGCAGGGCGCGCCCTGCCGCATCATCTGCCCCGGCCGCGTCTACCGCGCCGATTTCGACCAGACGCATACGCCGATGTTCCACCAGGTCGAGGGCCTCGCCATCGGCAAGGACATCTCCATGGCGAACCTCAAGTGGGTGCTGGAAGAGTTTTTCTCTGCCTTCTTCGGCCGCCCGGTGAAGACCCGCTTCCGCGCCTCGCACTTCCCCTTCACCGAGCCCTCGGCCGAGATCGACATCCAGTGCAGCTTCGAAGGCGGCACGGTCAAGGTCGGCGAGGGCGACGGCTGGCTCGAGGTGCTGGGCTCGGGCATGGTGCACCCCAAGGTGCTGCAGGCCGCCGGAGTCGACCCCGACGAATGGCAGGGCTTCGCCTTCGGCATGGGCATCGACCGGATCGCCATGCTGAAATACGGCATCCCCGACCTGCGGGCTTTCTTCGAGAGCGACCTGCGCTGGCTGAAGCACTACGGGTTCGGGGCGCTTCAGGTGCCGACGGTGCGCGCGGGGGTGTGATCTTGTGGGGCTGAAGTTCTACCCGCGCGCGGGTCAGGTCTTCGTAGGCGATTTCACTGATCTCGATGTCCCCGAGATCACGAAGGTTCGGCCGGTCATCGTCATCTCCCCCAAGCTTCCCAATCGCTCCGAACTTGCAGCCATCGTCCCTATCAGCACGACGCCGCCACAGCGGATGCTGCCCTTTGTCTACCGGTTGTCCCGTAACTACGCGCCCTGGACAGGTCCCGACACCGAGACATGGGCCAAGTGCGACCTTGTGATGAATGTGGCGCTACGACGTCTGAGCGCGTTCAAGGTCGGGCGCAGGAAGTATGAGTATCCGACGCTCACGCCCGAGGATCTTGCCGGCGTTCGTCGTGCCGTTCTGGCGGGACTGGGACTGGATCGTCATTGAAACGAAACCATTCCGGTGCCATATATCCGGCGTAACCCGGACGTCGGGCTTTAAGACCTAGAGTACTAGGCAGGCTGCTCACCGGTCGATGACAAGGCCCGAGCAGTCTAAATACTGTCAACGTCCCCTGGCCCCGCTTCGGCGGGGTCAGGCGTTTGTAAAGCCGCGACGGGTAGACCAATGAAGCTCTTCCACCACGCCAACGGCGAAACCACCCGTGAAACCCGCCACCTCTGGGCCTGCTACGAAGTGGCCTACACGGCGGTCGATTTCACTGCCGCGGCGACCTTCCTGATCGGCTCGATCATGTTCTACTGGAGCAGCCTGAACACGCCGGCGGTCACGCTCTTCGTCATCGGCTCGCTCTGCTTCGCGCTCAAGCCGACCATTCGGCTGGTGCGGGAATTGCACCTGATGCGGAAGCGCGATTACGCGGATCTCGCGAAACGCGAAGAGAGCTGACGGTTCCGTCACCGCCTCGTGTCGTCACGACATCGCGCGCCGCGTTGAAAGCAGCGCGGACCGCCCGATCTAGAGGCCAGCCCGCCGACGCCGATCCTCGCCATGGTGGCAGGAGACGCCGACGGACCGCGCGAAGACGCGGGCTTTGGAAAGGGCAAGACCATGAAACGCAACACTCTTCTCGGCACCGCCATGGCGGTCCTGATGTCCTCTGCGGCCGTCGTGCCGGCCTTTGCGCAGGACACCGCGACCTCCTCGGGCCAGACCACGCAGCAGGCCACGGAGCAGACCGCACCGGCGCAAAGCCAGAACGGCGCGACCAATGGGGGCGACCGGACGGCGCCCTTCGACTTCCAGGTCTCCTCGGATGCGGCAAGCGGGCTGCGGGACGTGCAGCTGGCGCAGATCGCGCTGATGACCAACCGCACGGACAACCTGTCCGACATCCTGGACCGGGCGCAGACCGCCTTCCAGAACGCCAGCGGTGACGCCGTCTCGACCGATCAGCTGACCCAGAAGGCCGATGGCAGCAGCGTGACGGGCGCCGGCGCCCTGTCCGGCGATGCCTACTTCCCCGTCGCGATGAGCACGATGCTTTCCGAGCGCGCAAGCCTGCATCCGCAGGACGACAGCGCCTCGCAGAGCACGGCGAATGCCGACGGGGCGAGCCAGACCGGCAAGCCGACGAGCCTCTTCGGCATTGACGAGATCGACCTGCGTGACACCGTGACGCTGCTGCCGCAGCAGGCGACGCTGACCGCGCTGGACGATGCGACCAAGGCCGCGCAGGACAGCGACTGGGACGGTGTGCGTACCGCGCTCGCCTCGATCCAGGGCAGCCTGATCCTCGGCACCTCGGACGCGCGCGGCGTGCCCTCGGGCGACCAGGCGCAGGCGCAGGTGCACAACACCAGCGCGCCGGCCGATGACGCGGCCACGCAGCAGTCGCAGGTCACCAGCCACTAAGGCGCCTGCAGGCAGGAGAGGGGGGCCGTCCGCCACGCGGGCGGCCCTTCCTTTTGCCGCCGCCATCCGGTAACCCCGCCGGGACCGAGAAAACGGGGCTAGACCGATGAAATTCACCCTCTCCTGGCTCAAGGATCACCTCGAGACGGATGCCTCCGTCGAGGCGATCACCGAAGCCCTGACCGACCTCGGCCTCGAGGTCGAGGGGGTCGAGAACCCCGCCGCCAAGCTGCGCGGCTTCGTCATCGGCAAGGTCGTCGCGGCCGAGAAACACCCCGAGGCGGATCGCCTGAAGGTCTGCCGCGTGGCGCTGCCGCAGGGCGAGACGCAGATCATCTGCGGCGCCCCCAATGCGCGGGCCGGGATCACCGTCGTCGTCGCCCAGCCCGGCATCTACGTCCCCGGCATCGACACCACCATCGGCGTCGGCAAGATCCGCGGCATCGAGAGCCATGGCATGATGGCCTCCGAGCGGGAGCTGGAGCTGTCGGAGGAGCACGACGGCATCATCGAGCTGCCCTCGGGCGAGGTGGGCGAGGAATTTGCCGACTGGCTCGCCGCCAATGATCCGGCCAAGGTCGACCCGGTGATCGAGATCGCGATCACCCCGAACCGCCCCGATGCGCTGGCCGTGCGCGGCGTCGCCCGCGATCTGGCCGCGCGCGGCCTCGGCAAGCTGAAGCCTGCGCCGGAGGCCGAGGTTCAGGGCAGCTTCGACAGCCCGGTGCAGGTGACGATCGAGGATGCGGCCAAGGACGGCTGCCCGGTCTTCTACGGCCGCTTGATCCGCGGCGTGAAGAACGGCCCCTCGCCGCAATGGCTGCAGGACCGGCTGCGCGCCATCGGGCTGCGGCCGATCAGCTTCCTCGTCGATGTGACGAACTTCTTCGCCTACGACCGGGCGCGCCCCCTCCATGTCTTCGACGCGGGCAAGATCGCCGGCGGGCTGACCATCGCCCGCGCATCGGGCGGGGAGGAGCTGCTGGCGCTGGACGAGAAGACCTACGCCATGCCCGAGGGCGCGGTGATCTTCCGCGACGAGGCCGGGGTGCAGAGTATCGGCGGCATCATGGGCGGCGAGGCGACCTCCGTCACCGAAGAGACCGTGGACGTCCTGGTCGAAAGCGCGTGGTTCGACCCGGTGCAGATCGCTCATGCGGGCCGCGCGCTGAAGATCAACTCCGACGCGCGCTACCGCTTCGAGCGGGGCGTCGATCCGGCCTGGACCGAAGCCGGCCTCGATGCCGCGGTGCGGATGATCCTCGATCACGCGGGCGGCGAGGCGAGCCACCTGATCGCCGCCGGGCAGGCACCGGATCACGCGCGCAGCTACGCGCTGAACCCCGCGCGCGTCGTCTCTCTCGTCGGGATGGAGATCCCCGAGGCGCAGCAGCGCGCCACGCTTGAGGCGCTGGGCTTCGTGCTCGACGGGGACATGGCCGCGGTGCCGAGCTGGCGCCCCGACGTGCAGGGCCCCGCCGATCTGGTCGAGGAAGTGGCGCGCATCGCCTCTCTCAGCGGGCTCGAGCCGCAGCCGCTGCCGCGCGAGCCGGGCGTGCCGGCCCCGGTGCTGACACAGGTGCAGATCCGCGCGACCACGGCGCGGCGGACCGCCGCCTCGCTGGGCTACGACGAATGCGTCACCTACAGCTTCACCGACCGCGCGACGGCGGAGCTTTTCGGCGGCGGCACCGATGCGACGCGGCTCCAGAACCCGATCTCCGCCGACCTCAGCCACATGCGGCCCTCGCTGCTGGGGAACCTCTTGCGCGCCGCGGCGCGGAACCAGGCGCGGGGGCAGGCCGATCTCGCGCTGTTCGAGGCGAGCGATGTCTTCGCCGGCGCCGAGCCGGGCGAGCAGCGCTTCGAGGTGGCGGGGCTGCTGACCGGGCGCAGCGGCCCGCGCGACATCCACGGCGCCAGCCGGCCTGTCGATCTTTATGACGTCAAGGCCGATGCCGAGGCGCTTCTGGCGGCCCTCGGCGCGCCGGCGAAGCTGCAGATCCTGCGCGGCGCCGAAGGCTGGTGGCACCCGGGGCGGCACGGCAAGCTGTGCCTGGGGCCGAAGAAGGTGCTGGGCGTCTTCGGAGAGCTGCATCCCCGCGTTCTCGAGGCGCTTGAGGTCAAGGGACCGGCGGTCGCCTTCACCCTCTGGCCCGAGGAAGTGCCGCTACCGCGCAGCACCGGCGCCGCGCGGCCCGCGCTGGCGATCAGCGACCTGCAGGCGGTGGAGCGCGATTTCGCCTTCGTGCTGGACGCGGGTGTCGAGGCGCAGGTGGCGGTCAACGCCGCGCTGGGCGCCGACAAGGCGCTGATCTCGGGCGTGCGGGTCTTCGACCAGTTCCAGGGCGGATCGCTGGGCGAGGGCAAGAAGTCGCTCGCCCTGGCGGTGCGGCTGGAGCCGAAGGAGGCAACGCTGACCGAGAAGGAGATCGAGGCGGTCGGCGCGAAGATCGTCGAGAAGGTCGAGAAGGCGACGGGCGGCGTGCTGCGCCGCTAGAGCCTGACGCGACCTGCGGTGCCGCTGGGCAGGGAGGGGGGCGCTGCCCCCCGTCCGCGCAGGGCGCGGCCTCCCCCCGGGATATTTGCAAAGAGAAGAGGGGGGCGGGCTTGTCGCCGGGCCCCACGGGGGCGAGGCTGCGGGCAAAGCACGACGGAGCCCGCCGATGAAGAACACCCGCAGCATCCCGCAGATCGCCGAGGCCCTCGCGCCCACCTTCGAGGCGCTGAGCCACCGCGTCTGGCATACGCCCGAGACCTGCTACGCCGAGCATGCCTCTGCCGCAGCCCATGCCGAGGAGCTGGAGCGGCAGGGCTTCGCCGTCACCCGCGGGCTGGCCGGGATCCCGACGGCGGTCATGGGCGAGGCGGGGCAGGGCGGCCCGGTGATCGCGATCCTCGGCGAGTACGACGCGCTGCCCGCCCTGAGCCAGGAGGCCGGCGCGGCAGAGCGGCGCCCCCTGGCCGAGGGGGGCGCGGGACATGGCTGCGGGCACAACCTGCTGGGCGCGGGGTCGATGCTGGCGGCGACGGCGGTCAAGCAATGGCTCGAGGAGCAGGGGCTGGAGGGGCGCGTGCGCTACTACGGCTGCCCCGCCGAGGAAGGCGGCGCGGCCAAGGCCTTCATGGTGCGGGCTGGCCTCTTCGACGACGTCGACGCCGCCTTCTGCTGGCATCCCGAGAACTTCTGCGAGGTGATCTCGACCGGCTCTCTGGCCAATATCCGCGTCGATTTCCGCTTTACCGGCACCTCTTCCCATGCCGCCGTGGCGCCGCATCTGGGGCGCAGCGCGCTCGATGCGGTGGAACTGATGAGCGTCGGCGCGAACTACCTGCGCGAGCACATGACGCCCGACTGCCGCCTGCATTACGCCTATCTCGACGCGGGCGGCATCGCGCCCAACGTCGTGCAGGGGGCGGCGGCGGTGCGCTACGCGGTGCGCGCGGGGGATGTCGCGGGCATGCGCGATCTTTACGAGCGGGTCTGCGACGTGGCGCGGGGCGCGGCGCTGATGACCGGCACCAGGGTCGAGATCACGCCGATCAGCGCCGTGTCGGACATGCTGCTGAACGCGCCGATGCAGACCCTGATGTGGGAGGAGCTGGAGGCCATGGGCCCGCCCGCTTTCGACGAGGAGGACCGTGCCTTCGCCGCCCATATGCAGACCGCGCTGAGCGAGCGGGACATCGCGGATGCCTTCCGCCGCTTCGGGCTGAAGCCGGTGCCGGGGCAGGCGCTGTGCGAGGCGGTGGTGCCGCGCGAGGCGAAGCGGCTGCTGATGCTGGGATCCACCGACGTGGCGGATGTCAGCCGCGTCGTGCCGCTGGCGCAGGTGCATGGCGCGACCAGCGCCATCGGCACGCCCTTCCACACCTGGCAGCTGGTGGCGCAGGGGCTGTCCCCGATGGCCAACAAGGGCATGGTCCATGCCGGCACCGTCATCGCCCGCAGCGCCGCCCGGCTGATCGCGGAGCCGGAGACGCTGGCCGCCTGCCGGGCCGCGCATGAGGCCGCGGTGGCCGAGGACCCCTACGTCTCGCCCCTGCCGGAGGGGACGGAGCCGCCGATCCGGGAGATGGCGGGGGCCTGAGGGCCCCCGCCGCTGCGCCCTTACATCGGCGGGATGTTGCGACCACGCTCGGCGGCGGGGCGGTTGTAGAACCGCTCGAGATAGGCGGGGACGTTCTTCAGATCGCCCCAGCCGACAAGATCCAGCGCCTCGTAGAAGGCGAGGCCGTTGAGCCAGGGGCAGATCGCGATATCGGCGATGCTGAACTCGCCGATGATCCAGTCGCGCCCCTCGAGGCTGGTGTCGAGGACCTTCAGCAGGCGCTTGGCCTCGTTGATATAGCGCTCGCGCGGGCGCGGATCCTCGATCTCGGCACCGGCGAACTTCACGAAGAAGCCGAGCTGGCCGAGCATCGGGCCGAGGCCGCCCATCTGCCACATGACCCACTGGATCGCGTGGTAGCGATCGGCCGGCGTCTCGCCCAGCAGGCGGCCGGTCTTCTCGGCCAGGTAGATCAGGATCGCGCCGCTCTCGAACAGGCCGATGGGCTGGCCGTCCGGCCCGTCCGGGTCGATGATCGCGGGGATCTTGTTGTTCGGGTTCAGCGACAGGAACTCGGGGCTTTTGACATTGGCATCGTCCAGCCCGACGCGATGCGCCTCGTAGGCGAGGCCCAGCTCCTCGAGCGCGATGGAGGCCTTCTGCCCGTTCGGCGTCGGCAGGGAGTAAAGCTGGATGACGGACGGGTCCTTGGCGGGCCACTTGCGGGTGATCGGGAAGGCGGAGAGATCGGCCATGAGGGCTGTCCTTTCATTCTATCGCGCAACAGGTAATCGCTTGTCGCCCATCGGAAAGGCTTGCCGCGCGCGTCGGCGCGGATAGGCTGCGCCGGATCGCACAGAAGAGGGGCACGACATGATCGGCGAATTCCGCAGCTTCATCGCCAAGGGCAACGTGATGGACCTTGCCGTTGGGATCATCATCGGCGCGGCCTTCACCGCCATCGTGCAGAGCCTCGTGAACGACCTGATCAACCCGCTGATCGGCGTGATCGTCGGCAATGTCGACTTCCGTGACCTGTACATCGTGCTGTCGGGGACGGTGCCAGAGGGCCTCGGCCTCGATGCCGCGCGCGAGAGCGGGGCGGCGATCTTCGCCTATGGCGCCTTCCTGACGGCGGTCATCAATTTCCTGATCATCGCCTGGGTCGTCTTCCTGCTGGTCAAGGGCGTGAACCGGATCAAGGATGCCGCCGTCCGCGAGGGAGAGCCGGTGCCCAATGCCCCTGCCGGCCCGACGCAGGAGCAACTGCTCAGCGAGATCCGCGATCTCCTGGCCAGCAAGCCGCAGCAATGATGTTGGGCCTCGGCGCCGGCGCGCTGGCGCTGGCCTGCCTGGTCGGGCTGGTGGCGGGGACGGTGAAGGGCCTCGTCGGTTTCGCCATGCCGATGATCATGATTTCGGGCCTCAGCATGATCCTGCCGCCCGAGCTGGCGCTGGCCGGGCTGATCCTGCCGACGCTGGCGAGCAACGGGCTGCAGGCGCTGCGGCAGGGCATCGGGGCGGCCTGGGCCACGGCGCGGCGCTTCGGCGTCTATATCGCGGCGATGCTGGTGCTGCTGGCGATCAGCGCGCAGCTCGTGCGGGTGCTGGACCCCGACGTCCTGCTGCTGCTGATCGGCGCGCCGATCACCCTTTTCGCCCTTCTCCAGATCGCGGGCTGGCGGCCAAGGCTGGCGCGGCGCGACCGGCGGATCGAGGCGGGGGTGGGGGCGCTGGCCGGCTTCGTCGGCGGCATGTCGGGCGTCTGGGGGCCGCAGCTCGTCGCCTATCTGACCGCGCTGGATCTGGATAAGCGCGAGATGGTGCGCGTGCAGGGGGTGATCTACGCCACCGCCTCTGTCGCGCTGCTGGCGGCGCATCTGCAATCGGGGGTTCTGCGCGCCGAGACGGCGCCGCTCTCGGCGCTGCTGGTCGTGCCGGCGCTGGCGGGCATGCTGCTGGGCGCGCGTCTGCAGGACCGAATCGACCAGGCGCTGTTCCGCCGCGTCACGCTCTGGGTGCTGCTGATCGCCGGGCTGAACCTTCTGCGGCGGGCCTTGTTCTAGCAGGAGCAGCGTCTTCCCGCGGCCGGTCCCGCAGGCCGTTCGTTCTGCGCTGGCGGATTTTTCCAGAACAGCCATTCCTAATCATCGCGGCTCATTGAAAAGCCTCGCCCCAGCGGACAGGTCTGCCCCAACCCCATGAGGAGACACGATATGCTCAAACCCGTTGCACTCGCCGCCGTTCTTGCCGCTTCCGTGACCGGCCCCGCCCTCGCGCAGGACAGCGATACGCTGCGCGTCGGCATGTCGGGGGGCTACTTTCCCTTCACCTTCGTGCGCCAGGACGAGCTTCAGGGCTTTGAGGTCGACGTGATGGATGCCGTCGGCGAAGAGGCCGGCCTCGAGATCGAATACGAGACGATGAGCTTCTCGGGCCTGATCGGCGCGCTGGAGGCGGGCCGCATCGACACCATCGCCAACCAGATCACCATCACGCCCGAGCGCGAGGAGGCCTTCGTCTTCACGCAGCCCTATGTCATCGACGGCGCCCAGGTCGTGACCCGCGAAGGCAACGATGAGATCGGCGGCGTCGAGGATCTGCGCGGCAAGACCGTGGCGGTGAACCTCGGCTCCAACTTCGAGCAGCTGCTGCGCGACCTGCCCTTCGCGGACGAGGTCGATATCCGCACCTACGAGAGCAACATCGAGCAGGACACCGCGCTGGGCCGGGTCGATGCCTTCGTGATGGACCGCGTCTCCTCGGCGCAGGTGATCGAGGAGAGCCCGCTGCCGCTGCAACTCGCCGGTCAGCCCTTCTCCGAGATCCGCAACGCGCTGCCGTTCCGCGACGACGACGAAGGCCAGGCCCTGCGCGACCGCGTCGATGCCGCCCTGACCGCCCTGCGCGAGGACGGCACCCTTGCCGAGATCTCGCAAGAATGGTTCGGCAGCGACATCACCAGCGCCCCCTCGGAGTAACCTGACACATGCGAGCCCTGGATTTCTCCTACATGCTGGGGCTCGTGCCCGTTCTCGTCAGCTATATTCCCCTGACGCTCTTCATGGCCGGGGCGGGGATGGTCTTTGCGCTGATCCTCGCCTCGGCGCTGGCGGTCGAGCGGGTGGTGAAGGTGCCGGTTCTGGACGGGCTGGTGGTGCTGTTCATCAGCTTCTTCCGCGGCACGCCGCTGCTGGTGCAGCTGTTCCTGTTCTACTACGGGCTGCCGCAGGTCCTGTCCTTCCTGACGCAGATCAACGGCGTGACGGCGGCGATCATGGGGCTGACGCTGCATTTCTCGGCCTATATGGCCGAGAGCATTCGCGCCGCCATCGCCGGCGTCGACCGCAGCCAGTGGGAGGCGGCGCAATCCATCGGCATGACGCAGGCGCAGATGATGCGGCGCATCATCCTGCCGCAGGCGGGCCGGATCGCGGCGCCGACGCTGGTCAATTACTTCATCGACATGATCAAGGGCACCTCGCTGGCCTTCACGCTTGGCGTGACCGAGATGATGGGCGCGGCGCAGAAGGAGGCGGCGGGCAGCTTCCGCTATTTCGAGGCCTTCCTCGTCATCGCGGTGCTCTACTGGATCATCGTCGAGATCCTGAGCCAGGGGCAGAAGCGCCTCGAGATCCACCTGAACAAGGCCTACGCGCGATGATCGGGATACAGGGGCTGACGAAGCGCTTTGGCGATACGGTGGTGCTGGACGCCATCGACCTCGACATCGCGGATGGCGAGCGGGTCGTGGTGATCGGCCCCTCGGGGACGGGCAAGTCGACGCTGCTGCGCTGCCTCAATTTCCTCGATGCGCCGCAGGCCGGGACGATCCGCATCGGCGATCTGACCGTCGATGCCGCGCAGGCGACGCGCCAGCAGATCCTCGGGCTGCGGCGGCGCACCGCCTTCGTGTTCCAGAACTACGCGCTTTTTGCCAACAAGACCGCAAAGCAGAACATCATGGAGGCGCTGGTCACCGTGCAGGGCCGCCCCGTGCAGGAGGCCGAGGCCCGCGCGACGGAGATCCTCGCCCAGACCGGTCTTGCCGACAAGGCGGAGAGCTACCCGGCCGCGCTTTCGGGCGGGCAGCAGCAGCGCGTCGGGATCGGGCGCGCGATGGCGCTGGGTGCCGACCTGATGCTCTTCGACGAGCCGACCTCGGCCCTCGATCCCGAATGGGTGGGCGAGGTGCTGGACCTGATGCGGCAGGTTGCCGAGCAGCGGCAGACCATGCTGATCGTCACGCACGAGATGCAGTTCGCCCGCGAGATCGCCGACCGCGTCGTCTTCATGGACGGCGGGCGCATCGTGGAGCAGGGCCCGCCCTCGCAGGTTCTGGACGCCCCGCAGGACGAGCGTCTGCAACGCTTCCTGCGCCGCGTCGGCTGACCGGCGGCGCGCTGTCGGACCGGGCCAGCTATCCCCTCGTCGACGGCGGCTATACCGCCCGCTGAGGCTCAGCCGTTGACGAAGACGCGGGCGGGGTGGATTTCCCCGCCCATCAGCCGGCCCACGGCGACGGCGCGGCCCTCGTGGCTGGCCCAGACCTCGTCCCCGTAGTCGATCTGCGTGCCGCCGGGCACGATGACCATGGCGGGGTTGCCGTTGCGCAGCTTGGCAAGACTGGCATCGGGGCAGGTCACCTGCGGCAGATCGGCCAGCCCCTCTTCCAGCGGGCGCAGGAACCGGTCGAGATCCGGCGACTTCGCCTCGTCGTCCAGAACCTGCAGGCCGATGCCATCCTCGGCGACGAAGGGGCCGGACCATGTCCGGCGCAGGCGCAGGACATGCCCATGGCAGCCTAGAGCCTCGCCGAGGTCGCGCGCGATGGAGCGGACGTAGCCGCCCTTGCCGCAGACCATCTCGAGTTGCGCGTGATCGGCGTCGGGCCGGTCCGTCAGCAGCAGGCTCTCGACCCAGAGCGGGCGGGCGGCAAGCTCCGTCTCCTCGCCCGCGCGGGCGAGGGCATAGGCGCGTTCGCCATCGACCTTCACCGCCGAGAAGGCGGGCGGCACCTGCTCGATCTCTCCGACGAAACCCTGCAGCGCCTCGACGATCTGCGCGTCGCTCGGGCGCAGGTCAGAGGTCTTCGTCACCTCGCCCTCGGCATCGTCGGTCTTGGTGGCGGCGCCGAAGCGGACGGTGAAGTCGTAGGCCTTGAGCGCATCGGTGATGTAGGGAACGGTCTTCGTCGCCTCGCCCAGCGCGACGGCCAGAACGCCCGTCGCGTCGGGATCGAGCGTGCCGGCATGGCCGGCCTTCTGCGCGTCGAAGGCCCAGCGCACCTTGTTCACCACCGCGGTCGAGGTGATGCCCGCGGGCTTGTCGACCACCAGCCAGCCCGAGACGGCCCGTCCCTTGCGCCTGCGCGCCATGCGAAACTCCCTCAAACCTTGGAAAGCGCGCGGGTTAGCCGCCCGCGCCGGGCGGGTCAAGCGGGGCCATGACGCCGACGATCGGCCCCATGGCAAAGCCGATGTCGCGCCGCCCGAGGGCGGGGGCATAGAGGCGCGAGATGTTGCCGTCGAAGTAGAGCGCCTGCGGCAGGCCCAGCCCGTCGCGGAACAGCCGCCCGAACTCGTGGAAGGTGACCGGCTGGTTCGACATGACGAAGACGGCGCGGTCGCCCGAGGCCGTGGTGCCCACCCCGTTGCGGATATGGCGCGAGGTGCTGTCAGGCAGGAACCGCGGGTGCAGCGCGCCGTCGATCACCAGCATCGGCCCCGATTGCGTGGCATAGCGGCAGTCGGGCGCCTCGGCCTCGTAGGCCAGGCTCTCGATCACGCGGGCGCTGCCCTCGCCGATGCAGAAGACGCCGTTGGGCAGCAGGCCGAAGTTGCCCGGCCCGGGATTGGTGACCAGCCGCATCGCCTGCTCGCCCTCTTCGAGGTACAGGCCGACAGGGCTGCGGTCTCGGTGGTACATGCCCGCGTTCATCGCGAAGACGAGGGCGCTGCCCGCGTCCGCCTTGTCCACCGCGTCGAAACTGCCGAGTAGCTGCCCGTCCTCGTCGTTCAGGAAGAGGCGCAGGTCCTCGGCGGCGGGATCGACCTCGCAAAGCGCGAACTCCAACCCTTCGAAGACCTCGTTGCGGCACTCCACGGCCTGGGCGGCGCCGGCCGTCAGGCACAGCAGGGCCGCGGCGGCAAGGCGCCGGATCACTCGGGCCGGCCTTCGCCTTCGCCGTCCTCCGGCTCGCCGCTCACGTCGCGGCGCACGGTCTCGTCCTGCAGCAGGCGGCGCGTCTCGTCCATGCGGTCGAAGGTGCGGTCGATCTCGAAGCGCAGCTGCGGCGCGAACTTCAGCTCGGTGTTCTTTGCCAGCTGGTGGCGCAGCTCCTTGGTGCTGCGGCGCAGGGCGGCGAGCGTGCCCTCCTCGTCCTTGCCGCCCAGCGGCAGGACGAAGGCGGTCGCGACCTTGAGGTCGGGCGAGGTGCGCACCTCGCCGACGGTGATCGATTTGCCGACGAGGTCGGGGTCATGCACGTCGCCGCGCATCAGCACGTCCGACAGGGTGCGGCGGATCAGCTCTCCCACGCGCAGCTGGCGCTGCGAGGGGCCCGAGCCTTCGGAGAAGCGGTGTCTGCTCATGCCCCCGATCTAGGCAAGGGCGCCGGTCTTGCCAATGGGGACGTTCCCCGGCAGGCAGGGAAAAGCCGCAACGAAGGAGAGAAGGCCATGGACCCCGAGGCACTGCCGGGCGTCGTCGTGATGGGCGCCGCCGGGCGCATGGGCCGGATGCTGGCGCGCGCCGTCCTCGACAGCCCCGAGGCGCGGCTGGCCGGCGCCGTGGTGCGCCCGGGCCACGACTGGGTGGGCCGCGACATCGGCACGCTGATCGGGCAGGGCCCCGCCGGCGTCGCGGTGACCGACAGCCCGCTCGACGCGCTGGCCGGGGCGCAGGCGGTGCTCGATTTCACCGGCCCCGCCACCACGGTCGAGATGGCCGATCTCTGCGCACAGGCGCGAGCGGTGCATGTCATCGGCACAACCGGCCTGTCGGAAGAGGATCTGCGCCGGCTCTCGCTGGCCGCGCGCCACGCCGCGCTGGTGCGCGCCGGGAACATGAGCCTCGGGGTCAACCTGCTGGCCGGCCTGACCCGCCGCGTCGCCGAGGCGCTGGGCACCCAATGGGACATCGAGATCGTCGAGGCGCATCATGCCGGCAAGGCCGATGCCCCCTCGGGCACCGCCCTCATGCTGGGCGAGGCCGCGGCCGAGGGGCGCGGGCAGAGCCTGCCGCAGGTCGCCGCCCGCGGGCGCGACGGCATCACCGGCCCGCGCACGCCCGGCAGCATCGGTTTCGCCGCAGTGCGCGGCGGCGACATCGTGGGCGAGCACGACGTGATCTTCGCCGGGCAGGGAGAGCGGGTCGTGCTGCGGCACATGGCGACTGACCGGATGATCTTTGCCCGCGGCGCCCTGCGCGCCGCGCTTTGGGGGCAGGGGCGCCCGCCGGGCGAGTATGACATGACCGACGTTCTGGGCCTGTGAAGGTCGGCGTCATCTCCGACACCCACGGGCTGCTGCGCCCCGAGGCGTTGGCGGCGCTGGAGGGGGTGGACCACATCCTCCATGCCGGCGACGTCGGCGCCGAGGGCATCGTCGAGCGGCTGGAGGAGATCGCCCCCGTCACCGCGATCCGCGGCAATGTCGACACCGCCCCATGGGCCACCTGGCCCGAGGAGGCTACGCTGGATCTGGCGGGCTGCCGCATCCGCATGCTGCACGACGTGAAGACGCTCGAAGGCGCGGCGGGCGCCGATGTGCTGATCTTCGGCCATTCGCACAAGCCGGGGCAGGAGCGGCGGGACGGCACGCTGCGCCTGAACCCCGGCAGCGCCGGGCGGCGGCGGTTCCGACTGCCGGTCACTCTGGCGCTGCTGCGGCTGGCGGACGGCAGGGCCGAGGCCGAGATCCTGGACCTCCTGCCGCAGGGATGACCCGGGCGCCGCGGCGCCCGGCGTATCGGCATCGTGACAGATGGCCGGAAAATCCCGCATTTTGTCATGCCACCGTTACGTTATCGCCGCAGCGGCCTTGACCCTCGGGGCCTCTGGGCCGACCTGCGGCCCTCTGCCGGGCTGCCGCGGGCGCGGGGGCTGCGCCTCCGTCCCGGCAGCGCCAGGACAGCAGCCGATGCGAAGGGGGCCCAGCCATGATGACCACCAACCGAACCTCCGGGCCCTCCGGCGCGCCCTCGCCGGTCGCCCTCGTCGGCGGCTTTCTCGCCCTTACCGCGTTCGTCGTCGGGGCAGACTGGGCCATGCTTCCCGACGGCGAGAAGCTGACGCGCGAGGGCGGCGGGATCGAGATGATGTCGCTGATCGGCTATATCCTCGCCGCCGGTCTTTACCTCTGGGTGGCGCGGCCGCGGGTCTTCTGGGCGGTGCCCATGGTGCTGCTCTTCATGGCCGCGCGCGAGGGGGACCTCGACAAGCGCTTCACCTCAGAAGGCATCCTGAGCACCAAGATCCTGATCCACGACACGGCGCTATGGGAAAAGCTTCTGGCGCTGGGCCTCTGGGCGCTGCTGGCGGCCAGCGTGATCGCCCTGGTCCGCTACCGTGGCCCGGCGCTGCTGCGCGCCCTGCGGCAGGCGCGGCCCTGGGCGCTGGCGGTGGCGGGGGGCATCCTGCTGGCGGCCTTTTCCAAGGCGATCGACGGGCTGGCGCGCAAGCTCGCGCCGCTGGGCATCGACGTCTCGGCTCCCGTCGGGCGCGGCGCCGGTGTGCTGGAGGAACTGCTCGAGGTGCTGGTTCCGCCGCTTTTCATGCTGGCGATCCTCTGGGCGCGGCGCAGCGAGGCGCCGGCCTGAGGGCGGCTCAGAAATCGACGGCGATGCCGTTCTTCTCGTAATCGCCGTAGCGCACGGGCTCTGGCCCCTCGCGTCCGCCGAGCTCGGGCGGCAGCGCCGCCTCGGCCTCGCGCGCGCGGCGGCGGGCCGCGGCCTCTTCCAGCGCGCGGCGCGCGGCGGGGGGCAGGTCTCGGGTCTCGGGGCTGTCGGCCATGGGGTGCGCCTTCTTGTCCGGCTGCGGATGCCGGGTATATAGGCCCACCGGCCGCCCAGTGCCAGAAAGCCCAGCCCGATGACCGACCGTGCCGATGCCCAGGATGCCCTTGCCGCGCGCCGAGCCGCGCTGTCCCTGCTGACCGGCGTGACCGCCGAGGGGCGGCTGCTGTCAGACCCCTCTCCGATGCTCGACCGGCTTGCGCCGGAGGATCGCGCGCGGGCGCAGCGGCTGGCGGGCGCGGCGCTGCGCGGCATGGCCCGTGCCGATGCGCTGCTGGCGCCGCACCTGCGCAAGGCGCCGCCGCTGGCGGTGCGCAACGCCCTGCGGCTGGCCTGCGTGGAGCTGGCGCTGGGCGGCGCGGCGCATGGTGTCGTCGGCTCCTGGGTCGAGGTGGTGAAGGCGGGCAAGCGGACCGGCGCCCATGCCGGGCTGACCAATGCCGTGCTGCGCAAGATCGCGCCCGAGGCCGAGGCCCGCTGGCCCGCCCTGCCGGTGCCCAAGCTGCCGCCCTGGCTGCGCCGCCCGCTGGTCGAGGCCTGGGGCCGACCCGCGGTCGAGGCGATGGAGGCCGCGCATCTGGCCGGCGCGCCGCTGGATCTGACGGCCCGCGGCGATGCCGCGGCGCTGGCGCAGGCGGTGGGCGGCACCCTGCTGCCGGGCGGCACGGTCCGGCTGGAGGCGGGGCAGGTGACGGCGCTTCCGGGCTACGAGGAGGGCGCCTTCTGGGTGCAGGACACCGCCGCCGCCATGGCCGCGCGGATCCTCGCGCCGCAGGCGGGCGAGGCGGTGCTCGACCTCTGCGCCGCGCCGGGCGGCAAGACGCTGCAACTCGCCGCCGCCGGCGCGCGGGTGACGGCCGTCGACCTGTCGGACCAGCGGCTGGGGCGGCTGCGGGCGAACCTCGCGCGGACCGGCCTCGAGGCCGAGGTGGTGGCGCAGGACGCGCTGGCCTTCGACCGGACCGGCTGGGACGCGATCCTGCTGGACGCGCCCTGTTCGGCGACCGGGACGATCCGCCGCCACCCCGACCTGCCGGTGGCGCGCGACGGCGCCGAGATCGGCGGGCTGATCGACCTGCAGGCTGCGATGATTGACCATGCGCTCTCGCTGCTGAAGCCCGGCGGGCGGCTGGTCTTCTGCACCTGCTCGCTGATCCCCGACGAGGGCGAGGTGCAGATCGCCGAGGCGCTGGAGCGGCATCCGGACCTGTCGGTCGAGCGCGCGGCGCTGGAGGGCGTGCCTGAGGACTGGTGGGGCGAGGAAGGCCTGCGCCTGCGCCCCGACTACCTGGCCGAGGCCGGCGGCATGGACGGCTTCTTCATCGGCTGCCTGCGCAAGCCGGGCTGAGGAGCGCGCTGCGGGGGAGGGTGCTATCCGGCTGACCGGGCCCTATTGCTCTCGCTGATCCGTCCGCCGCGCTGTCGCGATCCGAAGCCTGCGGCATCCGGACGGGCGGTGTTATGGCCTTTGCCGCGCTTGGGGGCGCTGCCCCCTCGGCCCTTGCGGGCCTCACCCCCGGGATATTTCTAAAGAGAAGAAAGCGGGCGGGTCTGGGGCGGGGGTCAATCGCGGGGTGGGTCTGCCTTCGGAGCGGTGGCGGCGAGACGCTCGGTCTTCTTGCGAAGGAGTACGGCGCGCAGGTCGTGCATGGCGAGGAGAAGCTCCTCGCTCGCGGCCTCGAGGTCGGTGTCAGTGGCCTTGGTCTCGGCCCAATGCGCGGCGTGGTTGATGGCGGTCACGGCGCTCTGCCGGGGCGCGCCCCCGGGGCCGGGCGTGGCCTCGGCGCGGGCCTCGATCCAGGCGCGGATCGCCAGCCTGTCCTGCGCGCCCAGATCTGCGGCGCCCAGCGGGCGGATCGCGGCCCCGGGCAGTGTAACCTCGGCCAGGGGCAGCAGGTCGAGCCTGCGCTGGGCGCCATCGGGCGCGACCCGGAAGACGGTCGCGCCACCGGGGTGCAGGCGGAAATACAGCTCCGGCAAATCCGCGGCCATGACGCCTAGCGCAGCGCCGCGCAGAAGCGCTGGATGCGGCTGCAGGCCTCGCGCAGGGCCTCGTCCGAGGTGGCGTAGCTGACGCGGAAGTTCGGGCTGACGCCGAAGGCCGCGCCGAAGACCACGGCCACGCCCTCTTCCTCGAGCAGGGCGGTGGCGAAGGCCTCGTCGTCGGTGATCGCGGTGCCGGCGGCGCTGGTCTTGCCGATGCAGCCCGAGATGTCGGGATAGACGTAGAAGGCGCCTTCGGGCACAGGGCAGGTGATCCCCGTCGCGGCGTTCAGCATCTCGCACACCAGGTCGCGGCGGCGCTGGAAGGCGCGGTTGTTCTCGGCGATGAAGCCCTGATCGCCGGTCAGCGCCTCGACCGCGGCCCATTGGCTGATCGAGGAGGGATTCGAGGTGCTCTGCGACTGCAGCTTGGCCATGGCCTTGATCAGCGCCTCGGGCCCACCGGCATAGCCGATGCGCCAGCCGGTCATCGCATAAGCCTTCGACACGCCGTTGACCGTGAGGGTGCGGTCGTAGAGCTCCGGCTCGACCTGCGCGGGGGTGGCGAAAACGAAATTGCCGTAGGTCAGATGCTCGTACATGTCGTCGGACATGATCCAGACATGCGGATGGCGCTTGAGGACCTCGGTCAGGGCCTTCAGCTCGTCGGCGGAATAGGCGGCGCCCGAGGGGTTCGAGGGCGAGTTGAAGATCAGCCACTTGGTCTTGTCGGTGATCGCCGCCTCGAGCTGCTCGGCGGTCATCTTGAAGCCGGTGTCTATTCCGGCCGTCACGGTGATGGGGGTGCCGCCGGCCAGCAGCACCATGTCGGGGTAGCTGACCCAGTAGGGGGCGGGGATGATGACCTCGTCCCCTTCGTTCAGCGTCGCCATCAGCGCGTTGTAGAGGACCTGCTTGCCGCCCGTGCCGACGGTGATCTGGCTGGGCGCGTAGGTCAGGCCGTTCTCGCGCTTGAACTTGGCGGCGATGGCCTGCTTGAGCTCGGGGATGCCGTCGACGGCGGTGTACTTCGTCTTGCCCTCCTCGATCGCGGCGATCGCGGCGTCCTTGACGTTCTGGGGCGTGTCGAAGTCCGGCTCTCCGGCGCCGAGGCCGATGACGTCCCGGCCCTCGGCCTTGAGCTCGCGGGCCTTGTTGGTCACGGCGATGGTGGCCGAAGGCTGCACCCGGTCGAGCGCGTCGGAGAGGAAGGGCATGGCGAGGCCTCGCAGGGACTGTGGAACGGGTGACAATGGGCTGTCCCCGTGTCATATGGCGGGCCCGGACGCGGTTCAAGGACCGCGGCGGGCAAGGGAGGCTGCATGACCGAGACGGATGGCACGGAGGCCGGCTGGTACAGCGACGCCGCGGCGACCTTCGGAGACCGGCTGGCCGCCGCGCGCGAGACCAAGGGCCTGTCGCAACCCGCGCTGGCCGCGCGGCTGGGCGTCGAGGACGAGCTGCTGCGGCAATGGGAGGACGATCTCGCCGAGCCGCGGGCAAACGCGCTGCAGAGCATGGCCTCCATGCTGGACGTCTCGATGGCCTGGCTGATGACCGGCGCCGGTGAGGGCCTTGCCCCGCCCGAGGATGCCGAGGCGCAGATGCCCCAGCCGCTGCTGAGCGACCTGATCGCCGACATCCGCCTTCTGCGCGCCGAGATGCTGCGCGCCAGCGAGAAGATGGCGCAGCTGGAAAAGCGGATGCGCCGCTACCTGGCGGAAGGGCCTGCGGAATGATGGGCACATCGCTGCCGGAGCCGCGCGAGACGCGGCTGCGCCGCCTCAAGATGCGGTCGATGCGGCGCGGGATGCGCGAGATGGACCTGATCCTGACCGCCTTCGCCGCGAGTGAACTCGACGGCATGAGTGATGCGGAGCTGGACCGCTACGACCAGCTTCTCGAGGAATACGATCCCGATCTCTACCGCTGGATCGCCGGCCAGCAGCCGCCGCCCGAAGAGCATCGCGCCTTGGTGGAGCGGATCGCCCGGGGCGCCTCCGGCGTGACCGGGCGCCTTTAACGCTGCGCGTCTCTCCACAATTCTAGTGGAGTTAACCTCTTGTTCGCCAATTTCCGTCAACCCTGAAGCGGGTGGGACGGAGAAGGAGAGAGCAATGAGCGTTTACCAGACCCTCGACCCCGGAACGCGGGGCGACCAGACCGAGGCGCCGGCCAAGACGCGCCCGGCGCTGGAACAGGCCTTCCTTGCCAGCTACCTCGACAGCCTGACCCTGCTGGAGCGTCTGCACCGCCTGCTTCTCGACGTGATCAAGGACGAGTTCGAGCGGGTCGGCATCATCGACATCAACGCCGTTCAGGCGCTGCTCCTCTTCAACATCGGCGAGAACGAGGTCACCGCCGGGGAATTGAAGAGCCGCGGTTACTACCAGGGCTCTAACGTCAGCTACAACCTCAAGAAGCTGGTCGAGAGCGGCTACATGCACCACCAGCGCTGCGAAATCGACCGCCGCTCCGTCCGGGTCTCGCTGACGACCAAGGGGCAGAGGGTGCGCGAGACGGTCGCGGCGCTTTTTGACCGCCATGCCGAGGGGCTGCTCTCTCGCGGGGTGCTGGACCAGACCGGGCTCGAGGAGGTGACCTCCTGCCTGCGCCGGCTGGAGCGGTACTGGACGGACCAGATACGCTATATCTATTGATCGCGCGTCGGGGGGAGGGTGCTTGCCCTCAGGCGCCTTGCGCCGTCAGCACGGCATGGCCGGGCGGCGCGGGCTCGACCCAAAGGCTGCGCCCGCCGCAGCTGCAGCGGGCGTGATTAGGCGCAGGCCGTAGCCTGCGCAGTCCTTACCAGTGGCCGGTGTTTTCCATGCTGGCCCAGGGCTCTTGCGGCTCCTTGGCCTCGCCCTTCTGCAGAAGCTCGATCGAGACGTTGTCGGGCGAGCGGACGAAGGCCATGTGGCCGTCGCGCGGCGGGCGATTGATCGTGACGCCGCTGTCCATCAGCTCCTGGCACAGCGCGTAGATGTCGTCGACGCGGTAGGCGAGGTGGCCGAAGTGCCGGCTGTCGTCGGGCAGGCCTTCGTCGCCGTCCCAGTTGTAGGTCAGCTCGACATCGGCGCGGCCGTCCTCCTGCCCCGGGGGGCACATGAAGACCAGCGTGAAGCGGCCCTTCTCGTTCTCGGAGCGGGTGCGCTCCTTCAGGCCGAGCATGGAGAAGAACTCCATCGATTTCTCGAGGTCCTTAACCCGGACCATGGTGTGCAGATATTCCGGTGCCATGAGGCGTTCCTCCGTCTGTGTCGCTGTTGCCCCTTAGACTAGCGTGGCTGCGCGCTGCGGCCAGTCGGGGCGCCGCGGGGTCAGAAGGCGCTGCGCAAATCCACCCCGATGCGCAGAGAGTCGCGGTCGAAAAGCGGCACCTCGGATCGCGTCCGCTCGCCCTCCAGCGTCACCAGGGGCACGAAGCCATAGGTTTCGAGGCGCGGGAGCTGCGCCTCGAGGGTCAGCGCGCCGCGCCTGTCGCTGCGGCTGGCGCCGTAGAGTGAGGCGTCGTAGTCGCGCCACTCCGCCTCGGCCCGCAGGGCGAGCCGTGCGCCGAAGACAGGGTCCCCCGGTGCATAGCCCAGCCCGAGGGTCAGCCCCTCGTAGCCGGTGTCCGGCGCCGCGGTATCCTGATCGCGCAGGCCGAGCCGTGCCGTCACGGTGCCGCGATCCGCAAGCGCATGCGTCAGCCGGGCCTCCGCGCCATAGGCCCAGTAGGTCCTATCGCGGGTCAGGCGCCAGCGCCGCTCCATCAGGGCGGTCAGCGTCAGGGCGGTTTGCGGTGCCAGCCGCAGCGGCTTCGACAGCGAAAATCGCAGCGTGTCCTCGTAGGCCTCGCCGCCGTACCACAGGCGCGATCCGGTCACGCCCAGATCGATGCCGCTTTGCCAGCCCTCGGGTCGCATCCGGTGCAGCAGCCCCAGCGAGAGCACAGAGACGGCGTAATCGCCGCCCGAGGCCTCGGGCGCCGCCTCGCGCGCCTCAGCCGAGAGGCGATAGGTCCGGTGATACAGCTGCAGATCGGCGCGCGTCAGGCTGCGGCGATCCTGCCGCAAGCGATAGGACAGGGCCGCCAGCCCCGTCATCTCGAGGCCCGAGAGCGCGCGCGCATCGGCCGAAAGCTCCGCATCGGCAATCGTGCCGCCCGGCAGGACGATCGGGATCGTCGCCGTCCGCGTGCCGGCATTGGCGTTCGAGGTCGGCGCGAGGCCAAAGGACAGATCGACCGAGAGCGGGTTGCGCGCCCGCAGCGCCCCGTAGTCGCGCGCGACGGCCTGCGCCTCGGCGGCGGAGGGGGCGACCTGCCGCGCCCGGCGCAGCCATATCTGCGCCCGCGTGTCGTGCCCCTGTTGGGCCTGCGCGAAGGCAGCGATGCGCGCGGCGCGATATCGGCGGTCGGGGGGCAGCCCGCGAAAGGCCGCGCCGCCGGCGCGCGCCGCGGCGGGCCAGTCGCCGCGCAGGATCTCGGCCTCGGCCAGCACAAGCCGCGCGAGCGCATCGCCCGGGTCGCGGGCCAGCAGCGCCAGCGCGAGGGTGCGGGCCTCCTCCGCCTCGCCGGCCTGCAGCCGTGCGGCGGCGAGGCTGCGCAGCCCCTCGGGCGACAGCTCGGTCACCGCGCCGTCCTGCGCGGCGGCGGGCGGCGCGGCGCAGGCGGCGCCGAGGCACAGCGCCAGGATCAGCCTCCGAAACCCGTGCGTCATCAGCGGTAGACGATGAAGCCGCCGGTTTCCTGCACCGTCACCCCCGCCGTGCGGGGATCGTCCGACTGCAGCACGATGATGCCGGCGATCTCGCCCGCATCCTCTCCGGCGATGACGCCGTAGTAGGTGCCGGTCTCGTAGGGGGTGCGGCCGCCGTCCTCGGCCTCGTCGTAGCTGTTCAGGGGCCCGCTCATCTCGCCATTCGCATCCAGCGCGCCCGGCCCGATGTCGAAGATCACGTCCGGCGCGCGCATCGCCCCCTCGCCCGTCCCGAGCGCCAGGGGGGTGCCCTGCGCATCCAGGATCTCGCGGTTGGTGATCCGGCCCTGCACCCCGTCGCCGGCGTCGAAATCCTCGAAGTCGATGGCGATGCGCATGTCGCCGCGGGTGTATTCCGTGCCGGTGCGCCCGTCGAAGATCCGCAGCCCCGCGTAATCGCCGGCATAGACGGCCTGCCCGCTGGTGGGCAGCGTCACGGCGCCGTTGCGCTCGTAGAGGAAGCCGCCGAAGCCGTAATCGGTGTAGTCGCCGGTGCGCACGATGGCGAAGCGGCTGCGGGGCAGCCGCTCCCCGTCGACCTCGACCGTGCCCCGGCTGACGCCGTAAAGCGCGCGGTAGTCGAGCTGGTCGATCCCGGCGCCCGTCGCCGGATCGGCGACGCTGCGATCGGCCTCGTAGACGGCAAAGCCGTTCAGCGTGCCGACCTCATCCGCGCGGGCATAGGTATTGGCCCCGTCGAAGGCGAGGTTATCGACGCTGAAGCTGTCGGTCCCCGCGTCATAGGCCACGGCGCTGACATAGCCGCCGCCCTCACCGTCCAGCGCCTCGCGCCGGCGGATGGAGGCCGCGGCGCTGGGCTCTGCCGTGCCGGGCGGCAGGGCGCCGTCGCCGCCGATGCCGCCATCCTCACCCTCGCCGTCATCGGGGGTCTCGCCGGGCGCATCCTCGCCCCCGCCGTCCTCGCCGGGGAGGGGGTCGTCAAACGGCTGGCCGTCGCCGCATCCGGCCAGAAGCGCCAGCAGCGCCGCGGTGGTCATCAGGCGCTGCATCGCGTCCCCCCTTCATTCGTCGCGGCCTACCCTTGGTTGTGGCCGGTCCCGCGTCAATGCAGGTGGCGCCCCCGCGCGCAAGCCGTCCGCCGGTGTTCCCGCCGAGACACGCGGGCGGCGCGGTGTGCGGCCGGGTCAGCGCCATGGCGTGGAGGAGAGCTTGAGCGGCGGGCCAGCAGGCCCTCGCGCGGATGACCCCGCCGGCTGCCTCTGCACCCGAATGGGTCAGAAGGCCGATCTGCGCAGCCTCTTGCGCATCCCACGCTTTTCCGCCGATCCTGCACGTGCAAGGGGATGTCCGGTGTCACGTGATGCAATCTGCAGGATCGTCGAGGGCCGAGGGTCGGGTGTCTGCCATCTGTGCGGCTGTCTCCGATGACCGGCTGGGAGCCGCGTCCCTTTCGGCGGCCGGGGTGAAGTGCGTGAGGCGCATGCTTGCCGGGGAGGAGGTCACATAGGAGACCTTCGGTATAGCGGCGCGGGAGTGGCGGGAATTTAATGAGGTTTGAGGTTGAGATTTTCTAGATATTTCCAATTGGGCAGTTCTCAAGCAGGCTTGGATTTTGTTGATGTGGATCCCGAAAAGGATCTCCCGGTCTTCATCGATCCATTTGCAATAGAAATTCGTTCAGATCCTTGGTCTAACGAATGCGCTAACAGTATTAGAGGTTTCTTTGACTGTGTGCTGACTGAATTGAGGAGCGGCGCTGAAGCCGAAGCAATGAGGCTGCTGGGTCAGCTACACGAACCTCGAGAAACCTATCTCGGAATTTCCAAGGGCCAGCCGCAGGGTCGAGGGGTTGGCAGTCAACAAGCGAAGAGCTTAATCGACGCAATCAAGAAAAGTAAAGCGTTTGAGACTGGGCAGCTTCAAGACCTCTCAGAGCTCGCGCTATACGTCGATGGAGTGAATAGGGATAAAGTAAGTGATCTGACCACAAATATAATAAGGCGGCAGCTAGAGCGGTATACTGGAGATCAATGTCGTTTGCATGGCATACCGCTCTCCGACTACAATGGTCCTCCCCTTTGGGATAGTGCGAAGCTGGAGTGGATTTCATCGACTGTTAAGTTGCCCTTTATCGAACAGAATCCGATCCTACTTGTTCCCAAAGCAATTGTTCGAAGGTCTCTGTCGCTTAACGCTGACGATTTCTACAGAAAGCAGATCTTGGATTTCTTGCAAGTTGAGCATGTGAATGCCCACTCCAGTTTGTCCAGGCTTGTTAGGGGAAAGCCGGCTTCGGTGCAGATTAAGAAGGGGCACGTCAAGAAGCCGACGAAGAAAGATCTTTCGAAGATTCATCCCAAATCCAGAACACTCATTGCGGATATGGTTCGGGATCACCCAGGCCTACTGTAAATGTATAAACGACTCGCCGTTGAGAGAGGGGAGTTGGTGAACACTAGTGATGACGATACCTCTCTGGCTAGCCTTTGTTTGGTTTTGCAGGAAAAGCTTAAGGTCGTACAACCTGGTGCAGAACACGCGCATATTTATCATGAGCTGGTTCAGGCTATTATAACAGCAGTATTTTACCCCCAGCTAGCAATCCCTAGATCTGAGTGGCCAATTCATGGTGGGCGCAAGAGGATAGACATCGTTTACATGAACGATTCCCGTGAGGGGTTCCTTTCTCAAAGGCGCGATGAGCCGACAAGCGCGACTATGCTGATCGTTGAGTGTAAAAACTACACTAAAGATATTTGCAATGCTGAATTTGATCAGTTGCTGGGAAGATTTGATAACAATAGAGGTAAATTTGGCTGGATGTTGTGCAGGCGTAATGAGGATGCTGCGCGGGCTCTTCAAAGATGCCGAGACGCAGCTTCAAGTCAGCGGGGTTATATTCTGGTTATTACGGATGAAGATCTCGTTTCGTGGCTTGAGGCGAAAGCTAAGGGTCAGGATAGACTAATCGAGCTGGCTTTAATGGAAAAATATCGTGATATAATCTCTTGAAGAAGATGGTGCTGGCTTGAAAGTGGGTTACTGGCATAACGCACAAAAAAGGCGGGGCTCTCCCCCGCCTTGCCGCCTCTCATCAATCCGGGCTCTCAGACCTTCTTGAGGTTGGTCGCCATCTCGCGGCCGTCGCGGCCCGTGGCGAGGTCGTAATCGACCTTCTCGTCATCGGCGAGGCCGGTCATGCCGGCCTGCTCCACCGCCGAGATATGGACGAAAATGTCCTTCCCGCCGTTGTCCGGCGCGATGAAGCCGTAGCCCTTGGTGGTGTTGAACCATTTGACCGTGCCAGTCGGCATGGCGTCCTCCGTATCTGCGATTGGCTTTGCAACGCGGCAGGACGGGTGTAGTTCCGGCCCGCCCCGGCCCTTCGGGGCGCCGCGTAAGGAGAGAGCGATGCGCCTGTTCGGCCTGAAGACCTGCGACAGCACCCGCAAGGCGCTGAAGACCCTGCGCGAACGGGGCGAGGCGCCGGAGTTCGTGGACGTGGCGCAGGGCATCGCGCCGGCGGATCGGGAGGCGATCCTCGCGGCCCTCGGCGACAAGGCGATCAACCGTGCCTCGGCGACCTGGCGCGCGCTGGACGAGGCGGAGCGGGCCCGCCCCCCGGAGGAGCTGCTGGCCGCGCATCCCAAGCTGATGAAGCGCCCGGTGATCGAAGAGGGCGGAGTCATCCGGCAGGGGCTCTAACGCCCCCGCCGGCCCGAGGTCAGCGCAGGTCCGGCGGCGTCGCCTCTGCCGCCAGCTCGGCGGTGACCTCGTCCAAGGGCAGCGTGCGGCTGCCCTGCTCGCCCAGGCGGCGCAGCGAGACGGTCCGCTCTTCGACCTCGCGCGCGCCGAGGGCGAGGATCGCGGGGACCTTGCCGACGGAATGCTCGCGGACCTTGTAGTTGATCTTCTCGTTGCGCGTATCCGCCTCGGCGCGGATGCCGGCGGCGCGCAGCGCCTCCACGACCTCATGGGCGTAGGCATCGGCCTCGGAGGTGATGGTGGCGACGACGACCTGCCGCGGCGCAAGCCAGAAGGGCAGCTTGCCGGCCCAGTTCTCGATCAGGATGCCGATGAACCGCTCGAAGCTGCCGACGACGGCGCGGTGCAGCATGACGGGGCGGTGCTTGGCGCCGTCCTGCCCGATGAAGCTGGCGTCCAGCCGCTCGGGCAGGTTGGGATCGACTTGTAGCGTGCCGCACTGCCAGTCGCGGCCGATGGCATCGGTCAGCACGAACTCCAGCTTGGGGCCGTAGAAGGCGCCCTCGCCCTCGCTGATCTCGTAGTCGTAACCGGCGGCCTTGCAGGCATTGCCCAGCGCGGCCTCGGTCCGGTCCCAGCTTTCTTCCGAGCCGATGCGCTTTTCGGGGCGAGTGGACAGCTTGATCCGCCAGCCCTCGAAGCCGAGGTCGGCATAGATGCCCGAGAGGAAGTCGATGAAGGTCTTCGTCTCGGATTCGATCTGCGCCTCGGTGCAGAAGATATGCCCGTCGTCCTGGGTGAAGCCGCGCACCCGCATGATGCCGTGCAGCGCGCCCGAAGGCTCGTAGCGGGCGCAGGATCCGAACTCGGCCATGCGCAGCGGCAGGTCGCGGTAGGATTTCAGGCCGTGGTTGAAGACCTGCACGTGGCAGGGGCAGTTCATCGGCTTCAGCGCGTTGACCGTCTTCTCGCGGGCATGCTCCTCGTCGACCTCGACGATGAACATGTGGTCCTGGTAGTTGTCCCAGTGCCCAGAGGCTTCCCAGAGCTTGCGGTTCACGACCTGCGGGGTGTTCACCTCGACGTAGCCGCCGCGGTCCTGCCGGCGGCGTATGTAGTCCTGCAGCACGGTGTAGATGCGCCAGCCGTTCGGGTGCCAAAAGACCTGGCCCGGCGCCTCTTCCTGCATGTGGAACAGATCCATCTCGCGGCCCAGCCGGCGATGGTCGCGCTTCGCCGCCTCCTCGAGGAAGGTCAGGTGCGCCTTCAGATCCTCGCGGTTGCGGAAGGCGACGCCGGTGATGCGCTGCAGCTGCGGGCGGGTGACGTCGCCGAACCAGTAGGCGCCCGAGACGCCCATCAGCTTGAAGGCATCGGCGGGCAGCTGCCCGGTATGCGACAGGTGCGGCCCGCGGCAGAGATCCTGCCAGTCGCCGTGCCAGTACATGCGGATCGGCGCGCCCTCGGGGATGCGGGCGATCAGCTCGACCTTGAAGGGCTCGCCCTGCGCCTCGTAGTGGGCGATGGCGTCCTCGCGGCTCCAGACCTCGGTGCGGATCGGCTCGTTGGCGTTGATGATCTGCTTCATCTTCGCCTCGATGGCGGCGAGATCCTCGGTGGTGAAGGGCTCCGCGCGGTCGAAGTCGTAGAACCAGCCGGTCTCGGTGACGGGGCCGATGGTGACCTTCGTCTCGGGCCAGAGGGCCTGCACGGCCTTGGCCATGACATGGGCGAAGTCGTGGCGGATCAGCTCGAGCCCGAGGTCGGACTTCGCGTCCTCCAGCGTGATGGCGGCGTCCTCATGGATAGGCCAGGCCATGTCCCAGTCCTGCCCATCAAGGCGCGCGCCCACGGTGCGCTTGGCGAGGCTGGGCGAGATGGAGCCCGCTACCTCGGCAGGGGTGGTGCCGGCGGGGTACTGGCGCGCGTTGCCATCGGGGAATGTCAGGGTGATCTCGGCCATCGGCATGGCTCCTCGTCGGTTTGGCGCCCACGGAACGCCCGGTTGCGGGTATGACGCGCGACATGCGCCGGATCGATGTGCCGAAGCGGGCGGCGGGTGTCAACGCCGCCCGAGGGGCCTGTGCGCTACATCTGCTCCATCAGGTAGGCGCCGCCGAAGTTCGCGTCCTGCCCCGTCTCGAGGTAGGTCTTGAGCCCGGCGAGCGACCGGTGCCAGCCCTCGGCGGTGCCGCCATCGGGGTCGTTGGTCAGGTCGAAGTGCTCGACGGTGAGCTTGCAGAAATTGCCCTCGGTCTCGATCAGGTAGGTGACGCGGCTGGGGGCGGTCACATCGTCCCACTTCGGCTCGAAGCTGGTGACGAGGCGGCGGGGTGCCTCCACCTCGAGGTCGCGGGCGAGCAGGGTGACGGTGCCGTCGGGCAGGCGGTAGGTCACGGTCGCGCCGTCGCGCTCGGCCGTCTGGCCGAGGAAATCCCAGCGGGCATAGGCCTGCGCATCGGTCAGGGCCTGCCACAGCGCCTCGGGCGTGCAGCGGATGAAGGTGACGGCGACGAGATCGGGCTTGGTCATCGGGGGCGGTCCTTCCAGTGTATGCTTGAGGTCGAGGAGGCTGCGGGCCAGCGGGGCGGCGCGGAACGGCTCGATCCAGCGGTCCAGCGCCTCCTGCAGGGGCACGGCATTGAGGTAGTGGTGCTTGAAGCGGCCCGCGCGCCGGGGAACGACGAGCTGCGCCTCTTCCAGCACCTTGAGGTGCTTCATCACGCCGAAGCGGGTCATCTCCAACTGCTGTTCCAGCTCCTTCAGGGTCTGCCCGTCCCGGCGCCGCAGGCTGTCGAGAAGCGCGCGCCGCGCCGGGTCGTTCAGGGCCTTGAAGATCGCGTCCATGGGATGACGTTAGGTGATCCTATAGTCACGTGACAAGAGGGTAACTTGTCACCGTCTCGCAGGGCGACAGATCTGGCGCAGCCGCAGACAGAGGATGCCATGACCGACTACCTGACCACGCCGCAGGGCCGCCGCATCGCCTATGCCAGCACCGAAGGGGAGGGGCCCGGCATCCTGTTCCTCGGCGGCTTCCGCTCGGACATGGAGGGGACGAAGGCGCAGTACCTGCAGCGCTGGGCCGAAGAGGCGGGGCGCGGCTTCACCCGCTTCGACTACTCGGGGCACGGCGCCTCGGAGGGGCTGTTCGAGGAAGGCTGCATCGGCGACTGGGCCGAGGATGCCGCCGCCGTGCTCGAGATGACGGAGGGGCCGCAGATCCTCGTCGGCAGTTCGATGGGCGGCTGGATCGCGCTGCTGCTGGCCCGCGCCAGACCCGAGCGCATCGCCGGCCTCGCCCTCATCGCCGCGGCGCCGGATTTCACCGAGAGCTTCTGGACCGAGCTCGATGCCGCTGGACAGGAGCGGCTGATGACCGAAGGCGCGGTCGAGCGGGACGAGGGCTGGGGCGATCCCTATCCCGTCACCCGCCGGCTGATCGAGGACGGGCGTGCGCAAAGCGTGCTGGACCGCCCGCTGCCGCTGCCCTTCCCGGTGCGGCTGATGCAGGGAACCGAGGACGAGGCCGTGCCGACCGCCTGGGCGCTGCGTCTGCTGGAGCATGCGACCTCGCCCGACTTGCGGCTGACGCTTGTGAGCGGTGCCGATCACCGCTTTTCCAGCCCGGACTGCCTTGAATTGGTCAGCGCCGCCGTCGACGAGGTGACGCGGCGCGCGGATTAAAGCGCGCGGCGCGCCTTGAGGGCGGCGGTGATCGTCCCGTCGTCGAGGTAATCGAGCTCTCCGCCCACCGGCACGCCCTGCGCGAGGCTGGTGACGGAGGTGCCGGGAAGCTGGTCGGCGATGTAATGCGCCGTCGTCTGCCCGTCGATCGTGGCGGCGAGGGCGAGGATGATCTCGCTCGCCTCCTCCTCGCGCACGCGCTCCACCAGCCGGGGGATGCGCAGCTCTTCGGGGCCGACGGCATCGAGCGCGGAGAGCGTGCCGCCGAGCACGTGGTATCGGCCGCGAAAGACCTGCGCCCGCTCCATCGCCCAGAGGTCGGCGACATCCTCGACAACGCAGATCTGCCCGGTCCTGCGCTTGGGATCGGCGCAGATCTCGCACAGGTCGCGGGTGGCGATATTGCCGCAGTTCACGCATTCGCGCGCCGTCTCGGCGACCTCGCGCATCGCCTCGGCGAGGGGCAGCAGCAGCGCGCCCTTCTTCTTGACGAGCTGCAGCACGGCCCGCCGGGCCGAGCGCGGGCCAAGCCCCGGCAGCCGCGCCATCAGGGCGATCAGCCTCTGGATCGCCTCGTCGCCTTCGGCGCTCATCTCGCGCGGATCACCGGCGTCAGCCGGGCGCCGTGAGTATTTTCAGAAACATGAAGGGGGGCCGGGCGCCTTTCGGCCCGGCCGCGGGCAGCGGTCTGGGGCAGGGCGCGGCCTCCTCGTCCTAGAACGGCATCTTGAAGCCGGGGGGCAGGCCCATGTCGCCCATCATGCGCTGCATCTCGGCCTGCATCTTTTCCTGCGCGCGGGACTGGGCGTCCTTGATCGCGGCGAGGATCAGGTCCTCGACCACTTCCTTTTCGGAGGCGACGAAGATCGAGGGATCGATGTCCAGCGCCTTCAGCTCGCCCTTTAGCGTGGCGGTCGCCTTCACAAGGCCGGCGCCGGATTCGCCGGTCACCGTCTGTGCCTCGAGCTCTTCCTGCAGGGCGCCGTACTTGTCCTGCATCTCCTGCGCGGCTTTCATCATCTTGGACATGTCGCCCAAACCGCCGAGACCTTTGAACATGGGGTTCTCCTGTGTCTTTGCCTGCAGATACGGACGCGGGGGCCGCCTCGCAAGGGCGGCTCAGTCTTCCTCGAAGGGGTCCCACTCGTCCTCGACCTCGGCGAGGGCCTCGACCTCGGCCTGCTGCTCGGCCTCCTTGGCGGGGCGCACCTCGGTGATGCGGGCGCCGGGGAAGGCCGCCAGGGCCGCCTGCACGAAGGGATGCGTCTCGGCCTCGCCGCGCAGGGCCAGCGCCTCGGCGTCGCGGGCCTCGGTGATGCTGGGAGCGCCGCCGGAGGAGGCGAGGGTGATGACCCAGCGGTTTCCCGTCCAGAGGTGGAGGCGCTGGCCAAGGCGCTGGGCGAGGTCGCGCGGCGCGGAAGGGGCAGGCTCGAACTCGATCCGGCCCGGGGCGTAGCGGACGAGGCGGATGCCGCCCTCGATCTCGACCAGCAGCTGCACGTCGCGCTTGGCGCGCACCAGCTCGATCACATGCTCGAAGCTGGCGTAGCGGGCGAGGCCGGGATCGGGCGCCTCGGCAAGGGCCGCCTGCGCGCCGGATCCGCGCGGGGCGGAGGGGGCCGGGCCGCCGCGCGCCTCGCCGCCGCCACCACCGCCTCCACGGGGCGCGGGGGCACCGCCGCCGGAGGGCGCGGGTGGCGGCGGCGGGGCGTCCTGCAGCCGGCGCACGAGTTCCTCGGGAGAGGGGAGGTCGGCGACATGGGTCAGCCGGATCACCGCCATCTCGGCGGCCATCATCGCGTTGGGGGCGCCGCCGACCTCTTCCAGCGCCTTGAGCAGCATCTGCCACAGCCGTGTCAGCACCCGCATCGGAAGATTCTCGGCGAAGGCGGCGCCGCGGGCGCGTTCGTCCGGGCCGACGGTCGGATCGTCGGCGGCGCCGGGGGTGATCTTGATGACGCTGACCCAATGGGCGATCTCGGCCAGATCGCGCAGCACCGCCATCGGATCGGCGCCGTCGGCATATTGCGCGCCCAACTCCTCGAGCGCCTCGGCGGCCTGCCCCTTGAGGATCATCTCGAAGAGGTCGAGCACGCGCCCCCGGTCGGCGAGGCCCAGCATCCCGCGCACCTGGTCGGCCGTCGTCTCGCCCGCGCCATGGGAGATCGCCTGGTCGAGCAGGGATTCGGCGTCGCGGGCGGAGCCCTCGGCGGCGCGGGTGATCAGAGCCAGCGCCTCGTCGGTGATCTCGGCGCCCTCGGCGTCGGAGATGCGGCGCAGCAGGGCGATCATCGTCTCGGGTTCGATCCGGCGCAGGTCGAAGCGCTGGCAGCGCGAGAGGACCGTCACCGGCACCTTGCGGATCTCGGTGGTGGCGAAGATGAACTTCACATGCTCGGGCGGCTCTTCCAGCGTCTTGAGGAGCGCGTTGAAGGCCGAGGTGCTGAGCATGTGCACCTCGTCGATGATGAAGATCTTGTAGCGTGCCGAGACCGCCCGGTAGCTGACCGTGTCGATGATCGCATCGCGGATGTTCTGCACGCCGGTGTGGGAGGCGGCGTCCATCTCCATCACGTCGACATGGGTGCCGGTGGCGATGGCGCGGCAGTTGTCGCAGACACCGCAGGGCTCGATCGTCGGCCCGCCCTTGCCGTCGGGACCGGTGCAGTTCAGCCCCTTGGCGATGATCCGGGCGGTCGTCGTCTTCCCGGTGCCGCGGATGCCCGTCATCATGAAGGCCTGCGCGATGCGCCCCGTGGCGAAGGCGTTCTTCAGCGTGCGCACCATCGCGTCCTGGCCGACGAGATCGGCGAAGGTCTCGGGCCGGTACTTGCGGGCGAGCACCTGGTAGGACGGCGTGTCGGTCATGGTCAGGGGGTCCGGGGCTTGGGTCACGCGGCAGGGTAAGCGCGCGGGGCGGCAAGATCCACCGCCCCCCTGCATCGCGCCGCCGTGCCGGAGGGCAGCCCGGACCGGTTGGCCGGGGAGCCAGGACATCGCGACGGGTTTTCGAAAGGGAAAAGGTGAGAGGCTGGACAACGACCCAAGCGGGGCTCGTTACGGCTGCTTCCTTCCGGACCTGACCGGGTTGGCGAGGCGCCTGCCCGCGCCAACCTCTCGACCCCGCATATAGGAAAAGGCGCGGCGCGGTGCAACCCGGCCTTTCCGCGCGGAGGCGCCGTCTTAGCTTGCGCGGGCGAGACATCAGGAGAAGCCCATGCCTATGCCCACCGTCGCCGTTCTCGTCGGATCGCTGCGCGCGCAGTCGCTGAACCGCCGTTACGCCCATGCGCTCGCCCGGCTTGCCGAAGGGACGCTCGAGATGCGGTTTTGCGAGATCGGCGATCTGCCGCTTTACAACGAGGACCTCTGGGCCGACCCGCCGGTGCCCGTCCTGCGGATGAAGCAGGAGGTGCAGGCCGCCGATGCGGTGATGCTGATCACGCCCGAGTACAACCGCGGGACCACCCCGGCGATGGTCAATGCGCTGGACTGGGGGTCGCGCCCGATGGGCGAATCCTGCTGGCCGGACAAGCCGGCGGCGATCAGCGGCATCAGCCCGGGCGCGCCGGGGACGCTGGGCGCGCAGAAGGAGCTGCGCGAGCGGGCCACGGTGCTGGGCATGCAGGTCATGGGCCTGCCGCAGGTCTACATGCAGGCGAGCGAGGGACTGATGCAGGACGACCGCATCATCGAGGCCTCGGCGATCGACTTCCTGGGCGGCTGGCTGACGAAGTTCGCCGGATTCGTCGAAAAGCATCGCTGACGGCAGGGGGCGAAGGGGGCGCTGCTTGGCCGTTGTTTGCACTTTCAGATCGCGTGAAAGAGCAAGCTCCCGCTCCATCCAGAAAGGTGGTGCATGGGGATCGGTCCGGGGATGGCGCTTGCTGAAAATTCTTGCGTTTTCACGGGCTACGGATTTCCTGGGCGGATGACGAAGCTCGTTCTCCTGAACAAGTCCGACTCGATTTACGAGGACGAGCCGGACGTCGTCTATGACTTTCCGCGCGCTTACTTGAAGGCGGTCCAGGAGGCCGTAGGGGAGTGGATCGTCTACTACGAGCCGGTCAAGGCAGGCCCGCGCGGCTATTTCGCAGTGGCCAAGATCGAGAGGATTATCCCGAAGCCGGGCGCCCAGGGACGCTTTCTCGCGATGATCGAGCCGGGGAGCTTCCTGCCCTTCGACCGCGAGGTGCCGCGGTTGCTGGACGGCCGTCCCATGGAAGTGGCACTGACCGAGCCGGACGGGACGCCGAAGAAAGGCGGGGCGGTGCAGCTTGCCGTGCGGCGGCTGCCCGAGGCGGACTTCGCCCGCATCGTCAATTTCGGGCTGCCTCAGGACTTGGAGCGGGTAGAGGCGACGCGCTACGACCCGCAGCCGGCCGAGCTGGATGAGGGCGCCGAGGTGTTCGAGCGTCCGGTGCTCGAGCGCCTCACCCGAAGACCCTACCGCGAGGTGGCGTTCCGCCGGAAGGTGCGGGAGGCCTATGGCTACCGCTGCGCCATGTCGGGCCTGATGCTGCGCAACGGTGGGGGGCGGCCGGAGGTGCAGGCGGCGCATATTCGCCCCGTAGAGAGCCAGGGCAGCGACTCGGTGCGCAACGGGCTGGCGCTGTCCGGGACACTGCACTGGATGTTCGATCGCGGCCTGATCTCGGTCGCCGATGACTGCAAGACGATCCTCGTCTCGCACAACAAGGTGCCCGGGGACGTCGTGGGGCGGCTGCTGGCAGCCGATGGCAAGCTGGTTAGGCCGGGGGACCCGCGGAATGCGCCGCATCCGGAGAATCTGCGCTGGCACCGGGAGAACGTCTTCGGCCGCAGCCTGCCCGAGGGGCCCACCCCGTGGGACGGCCAGGGCTGATCGGCGGCTCGGGCGCGGCGCTGCTTCGGCTGAGGACGAAACCGCCATGGCAAAGGGCGCAGCAATCGCTGCGCCCTTTTGTTTGGATCGGCACAGCGGATCGATCAGGCGGCAGGCCGGTGGCGCGCGGCCAGGTCGGTGGGGCAGAGCGGGTGCGCGGCGATCTTCTTCGCATTCGCCGCACTCGCTTTCTCGAGCAGTTCCCGGAAGAAAACGTCGAGAAAGCGGGCATCGGCCTCCTCGTGATCGGCCAGGATCTCGGCCAGCGTGACCTTCATCGCGCGCAGCTGGCCCTCCCGGATCTTCTGCTGGGCAGTGGCGACACGGGCACCGGCCGTCGCGATGTTGTGGATCGTCTTCTGCTGGTGGGCATCCAGCGCGTCGAAGTCGATCAGAGGCGGCTTCTTGCGGCGCTTCTTCGCCTCGGGCTGCTGGCCGGTTACGGGGAGGCTCGGCGTCGGCTGGGTCTTCGGTTCGTCGATCATCAGGTCGTCCTTTCTTTTGATGGTTGGAAGGGGCCATCCCGGCCCCGACCAGTATCTCCGTCCGACTGCTTCTGCCCGGAAGCGCGTGCGGCGAAAAAAGTCATTCGCGCAGTGGCTCCTCCCTCCCTGCTCGCTTCTGGTCTTCTTTCCCTTGGGGTCCGCTGGCGTGCCCACGAAGCGCGATGATGGCGCGGCTGAGCGTCTTGCGAGCCGCGGCAATCTGCCGGCGCGCGCCCATTGGCAGAAGGTTCGCGATCTCGACGATCGCGTTATCCGCGTGGCGGATTTGGTCCAAAGCTCCGGCGACCTCCTCGCGGGCCTTTGCCTGTTGCTCTGCTCGAAGAAGATCGATGGCCTTCCCGAACAGACGCCGCGCCAGCGTCGGCTTGCCGGGGCGAGGTTCGTCTTGCGCCCCGGGGTTCTGGTCTTGCGCCAGGCCGGTGAGATCGCCCTCCGCCACGGCCTGAGCGACCGACAGCACCTCGTCCGCCTGACGATCCTTCAAGTCTGCCCGTGTCTCGCGCTCGGCAAGGGCGGCCTCGGCGTCGCGGACGCTCTCCTCGCGGGCAGCGATGGCGGTGTCGCGCTCGGCAAACTTGCACTCCTGCGCCTCGCGCCATTTGCGCGGGCTGACATGCTGCCGATACTCCGGCAGGGGCTCCTCGGCCTCCTCCAGCCGCTGCCCCGTCTTCTGGTCCTTTCGCAGCTGTGTGTTGTGCTTGATGGCCTCGCGGACCTTCGCCTTCCGGCGCTCGCCGCGCTTAAGCCCGATCTCGGCGGCCGCGAACCAGGCGCCGATATCGTCCTGCCCCGTCTCGTAGTGTCGGATGACCGGATGCTGCGAGGGTTGTAGCATCATGCGCCCGTCCCTGCCGACGGCGCGCGGCAGGATCACGGCATGGATGTGGAAGGCCTTCTCGTCACGGTCCGCGCGCGCATGGACGCAGTCGTCGCCGAAGGTCTTCCTGAGCCAGGCTACGGCAAGCCGTTGGAAAGCCTGCTCGCGGGGCCCGTAGCCGTCCCCGAACGGATCGCCATCGGGCCCCTCGAACCACTCGGCATTGGCCGTAAGGATGACTTCCCGCATTGGCCCATGCCGCGTCGGGCGCCAAGGATCCTTGGGTCCCTCCACCAGCCGCCTCTCGATCTCTGCGGTCCGACGGCGCTTCCGAAGCTGCGCCAGCTCGCGATCGAAGTTCGCGAGCCGCATCCGCTGGATCTCCCGGCGCACGAACTGCGCCCAGTCCTCCCGGCCGATGAGGCGCTTGTTCAGACCTGAGCGGGAAGGGTCCACATGGCCGGTATCACCGCCTTCGCGTTTGCGATGCTTCTCATAGCCCTTGATGGTCTCCGGCCAGAGCCCCTGCATCCGCATGACCACCGGATGTTCCTTCTGCGCCTCTTCCACCTATCGACCTCCTGCTGGGGAGGTCGGGAGATCGGATCATCGTGTCGGAAACGGAAAAGCGAGCTGAGGTTGGACCGACGCGGCGAGGCATGCGCTGCGGATATCAAGGACAGTGGATCGAGGTAGCCTGGTGGCGCCGGGAGAACTCGCAGCCCGAAGCTGGCCAATCGCGGCTTTGGGCGGCCGCTTCGGACAGGAAAACGGAACTTAGCCGGTCTCGGCCCAAACCGGATCATCACATGTCGCGCTTACGCCGCAGTGCAGCCTCTCCAAAGCGGCTGTTGTCATGCCCGGGGGGCATAGGCACATGCTAGGGTCAGCTATGCGGGAAAAGCGTCAATCCGCTGCGATTGTTCCAAGGCCTGCCTTTGCCTTGGCTAACGGCTACGGCAGCGTTGGCTAGACACCAAAATGGTGCCGATACTCCGAGGCTGAGATCCCAGAGATACGCTGGAAGATCTTGCTGAAGGCAGAGGGGTCCTTGTATCCGACCTCCCACGCCACCTGATCCAGGGGACGGTTGGTCAGCTCCAGAATACCTCGGGCTTTGGCCACGCGGGCCTGTTGAATGTACTCGGTCGGGGTGAGCGACGTCGCCTTGGCGAAACGGCGCATGAAGGTTCGTTTTCCCAGGTGTGCAAGATCAGAGAGATCGTCCAGGTTCAGCGATGCAGTCAGATCGGCGTGGATGTGGTGCTGGACACGCAAGACCGCCTGATCCCCATGATCGAAATCCGGAATGAACTCGGTAAACGGAAGCTGCGTGGCTCGCGGCGGCTGGATGACCAGAAATCGGGCCGTCGACAGCATCGTACTGCGTCCGAAGAGACGTTCGACGAGGGTCAGGCCGAGGTCGGTCCAGGCAAGGATGCCGCCCGCTGATATGACATCGCCATCGTCCAGCACCAGATTCCGGTCGGCAACCTCGATCTCCTGGTAGCGTTCTGCAAGATGTTTGGCGAACGCCCAATGCGTCGTCACACGCCTGCCTTTGAGCAATCCGCTTTCAGCCAGAACGAAGGCACCGGCACAGATCGAACAGACGCGACTGCCATCCTTGTGTCTTTCGCGAAGCCACGCGGCCTCTTTTGGCATGGGCTGCATCTGTTCGGGCATGGCGACGCTGGGCGGTGTGATCACGTACCCCAGGCGATGGGGCTCGGTCGGGTGGGTGTCCCAGGCGCAGGTGAGCTCGCCGTCTTCCCCGGCACGCCAATGCGAGACCCGAACCTGTCGCGCGGTGTCACCCTCTGCCCAGTCTCCCGCAATCCGGAACAGATCGGTCAGCCCGTAGATCGCGGACAACTGGCAGTCGGGGTAGATCAGCAGGCCGATCTCGCAGACCCAGCCTCTCTTCGCACTTGTCACTTTTGAACCTCTCTTTGTCATTTGTGACAATCGTAGATCGCCCTCCAAATTGCAACATTGGCTTCATCGAACAAGCCCTGCGGAGCCAGTGACCATGACCCGATACGAACCCACCAGACGCACCGTTTTGCAGGTGGGTGCAGCAACTGCGCTGGTCTCGGCGATACCCGCCGCGCTTGCCGCCCAAACCTCTACTCAACAAGAAGGAGACATCATCATGTCCACCATCGAAACACGCGACGGCACCAAGATTTTCTACAAGGACTGGGGCCCGCGCGATGCGCAGCCGATCGTCTTTCATCACGGCTGGCCGCTCAGCAGCGATGACTGGGACAACCAGATGTTGTTCTTCCTCGCCAACGGGTACCGCGTGATCGCATATGACCGGCGTGGACATGGCCGCTCGGACCAGACCGACCTTGGCCATGACATGGCGACCTATTCAAACGACGTCGTCGATCTTGCCGCGGCGCTTGATTTGCAAAACGCGATCCATGTCGGCCATTCGACAGGCGGCGGTGAAGTCGCGGCCTACGTGGCCAAGGCCGAGTCGGGACGTGTCGCCAAGGCCGCGCTGCTGGGGGCGATCCCGCCCCTAATGCTGCAGACCGACGCCAACCCGGACGGTGTGCCGCTTGAGGTATTCGACGGGTTCCGGGCCGCACTGGCCGCAAACCGTGCGCAGTTCTACCTCGATGTTCCGTCGGGTCCTTTCTACGGCTTCAACCGCGACGGTGCGGATGTCAGCCAGGGTCTGATCAACAACTGGTGGCGCCAGGGCATGATGGGCAGCGCGTCCGCACATTACCAGTGTATCGCGGTGTTCTCCGAGACCGACCAGACCGAGGACCTCAAGGCGATGAACGTGCCGACGCTGGTGATGCACGGCGATGACGACCAAGTCGTCCCGATCGCAAACTCCGCCGAGAAGGCGGTCAAACTTCTGCCGAACGGGACGCTGAAGGTTTACGAGGGCCTGTCGCACGGCTTCTTCGCCACGCACCCCGATCTGGTGAACCCGGACCTGCTCAGCTTCGTGCAGAGCTGAAGCCAGACGCGCCGGGACCCGATACAGGGTCCCGGCCATCACTCCCCTGTCGACCCAGACCGCAGCACGACGAGAGCGGTCCTCTATCCACTTCGCAGAAGCGGACACATTGGGCTCGAAGCCAACCTTCGCTGCGCTGGGGTCATGGTAGGATGGGCCATCGGCTCGATGCCGAAGACGTGGCGGGCGCGGTGGATCGGAGGATCCGTCATGCCCGCCACCAACCTGCCCGTCATCCGCGCCTGCCGCCCCGCCTGGAACAAGGGGCGCCTCGTCGGCCAGAAACGTCCGCTCCAACCGAAGCATGTCTGGGCGATCCGGGTCCGCCTCGAGATTGCAGAGCGGACCCGCGGACTGGCACTCTTCAACCTCGCCATCGACAGTAAGCTGCGCGGCTGCGACCTGGTGCGGCTCAAGGTCGCCGACATTTATGCGGCGGGGCAGGTCAAGCACCGAGGCGCGATCGTTCAGAGCAAGACAGGAAGGCCGGTGAGCTTCGAGATCACTGAAGGGACCCGGAAAGCGATTGGCGTCTGGCTCGAGGCCCCGCTCATGGTTGGATCGGAGCATCTCTGGCCGGGGCGGTTCCTCGAGCGGCCGCACATCTCGACGCGACAGTATGCTCGCCTCGTCCGGAACTGGGTCACCTCTATCGGCCTCGAGCCCAGCTCCTATGGCACCCATTCCATGCGGCGCACCAAGGTTGCGCAGATATACCGAAAGACAGGCAACCTGCGGGCGGTGCAACTCATTCTTGGCCATACGAAGATGGACAGCACAGTGCGTTACCTCGGCGTCGAACTGGAGGATGCGCTGGCAATCGCTGAGGCGGTGGACATCTGAACTGGCTGGGTCGGCTTGTAGCGGCCGGCCCAAACCTGCCGTTCAGTCCCTGACCGATCGCCGCGGTGCAGCTTCATCAAACCGGCCATCCGTCCATCGCGCAGCATTTTCCGAGGATGAAGGTCGGCAGCGCGGACAGAGCTGACATTGGTTTCTCCGAATAGCATGACTGGAGATGCAAAGGCGTGTTGCCGGTCGAGGCCGCTATTTCTCGGTGGGCTGGCAGACACTCCAGCTTGCCATGGCCAAACTTACAGCCCTTTCAAGCGCCTCTCGGCTTGCGCCGTCGCGTGCCGACGTGGCGATCCCGACCATGAACGTGCTGAAAAGGGTCGCGACCGCATGGGCGTCGGTGTCCGGCGGCGTGTGTCCTGATGCAATGTCGCGCTCGACTTGCTTGAAGATCGCGTCGAAGTTCGCCCTTCGCTCCGCCGAAAGAACCTCGGCGGCAAACTGGTTTTCGGGGCCGCAATTCGTCGCAGCTTGCGTCACAAGGCAGCCGATCGGATGAGAGGCATCCGTCTGCATGGCGACGGAGCGGCGCAGACATGTCTCGACCACCTCGCGCGGCGGAAGACTCTCATCCCGCAGGATGTCGGTGACGCTGCCATGCGTGACACGATACCGTTCCACGACTTCCCGGAACAGGGCCTCCTTAGATCCGAAGGCCGCGTAGAAGCTGGTGGGAGAGATGCCGCCCATGGCCTCCTTGAGCATGTTGAGCGTCGTCGGCTCAAAGCCATGTTCCCAGAACAGGTGCATCGCCGCGTCGAGCGCCGCGTCGCGGTCGAAGCCGCGCGGTCTTCCGGTTCTTGCCATGTTGGTCCTCCTGACGATTAATGAATTAGTTGATACAGAAGTCATTGACAAGGGCGGTAACCGTCCTCTAATTCCGTATCGTTCGATACGGAATGGACTCCCAATGACAACCACGACACATTTTGGCGCTGAAGAGCGCCTCCCCATCGCGGCCCTGCTGGCGCTGGCGATGACAGGCTTTATCTGCATTGCGACCGAGACCTTGCCTGCGGGGTTGCTGCCGCAGATGTCCGATGGGCTCGGTGTTTCACCCTCCCTGGCAGGACAAACCGTGACGGCCTATGCGTTCGGCTCGCTCGTGGCGGCCATTCCCCTGACGATCCTGACGCAAACATGGCCACGTCGGTCTGTGCTACTGCTGACCGTCTTCGGCTTTCTGATCTTCAACTCAGCGACAGCCCTGTCGGAGAGCTATTGGCTGACCATGGGCGCGCGGTTCATGGCCGGGGCGGCAGCAGGGCTCGCGTGGAGCCTGATCGGCGGATACGCGCGGCGAATGGTTTCGGCGGCGCAGCAAGGGCGAGCAATGGCCATTGCGATGGTGGGCACGCCTGTTGCCCTCTCTCTGGGCGTTCCGCTCGGCACATGGCTTGGAACCGCCATCGGATGGCAGATGGCCTTCGCGGTCATGTCCGGGCTATCCGCCCTGCTGATCGCGTGGATCCTGATTGCCGTGCCGGACCATCCGGGCCAGAAAGCGGAAAGCCGAATTCGTCTTGGCAGCGTCATTGCCATGCCAGGTGTGCGCGCGGTTCTCGCCGTGGTGCTGCTCTGGATGCTCGGCCACAATATCCTTTATACCTACATCGCGCCATTCGCGGAACGCGCCGACTTGGGCGATCGCGTAGATCTCGTGCTGCTGATCTTTGGCGTTGCATCCTTGCTGGGCATCTGGATTTCAGGACAATTGGTCGATCGCGCGTTGCGCCGTTCGGTCCTGATCAGCCTGTCGGTTTTCGCTCTGATGGCTCTTGCTCTGGGTCTGTTCGGGCACCATCCTGAAACGGTCCTCATTGCCGCCGTGGTCTGGGGCCTGACTTTTGGTGGCGCTGCAACCTTCCTTCAGACGGCCCTTGCCGATACCGCCGGTGAAGGCGCGGACGTTGCTCTGTCAATGAATGTCGTGGTGTGGAATTCCGCGATTGCCTCTGGAAGCATCGTGGGCGGTATTCTTCTCGATGCCGCAGGAGCGGGCGCGTTTCCATGGGCGGTCTTTATCCTGGCGGTTGCGGGCGTCATTGTCACATTCGGTGCGCGCAGATCTGGCTTCCGTCCCGGAAGCCGCGGATAAGGCATCTGACGAAGGACGGCGTCGAGCTCGAGGCGGTCATACGGCGGCGCCGCACGAGGCACACGCGTGGTTGCCCCAAGTGCGCCGTCGCTCACGGCCCTCTCCGGACATTCGCCGGGTAGGCTATCGCTGCAGTGCGGTTTCCGCGAACCGGCCATTCGGGTCTCGCCGCAGCATTTCCAACGATTCAAGGTCGGCAGTGCGGACGAAGCTGTCCTTGCTCAGTTGAGGCTGCAAAAGTCGAGTATCGGCTTCTGGCCACCGGGACGCTCGGCCTCGGCAAGGGCGTCTTGCCATTGCTGGGCGGGGAATACTCTTGGCTCTGCGGGCGGGGCGCCTTCGAGCAACGGCCAGATGTCGGAGAACGCGGCCTGCATCCCCAGTCCTGCCAAGACCGTGAAGTGATCGCGCATGTGAAACCGGTGATAGCGCGCCCTGACCCCGGCTCCGGTCGTCACTGGTTTGCCCGTCAGAAGGCCATAGGCCACGAAGTTCGCCTCCCCGCGCATCCCTTGCAGAACATGGGTCCCGATGTCGCCGCCCAGAGAGTCGAAGGCAATGTCGGCCAAGGCGGAGGCCTTCGAAATGGCACTGAGATCCTGGGTCGAAATCGGTTCGATCCCCACTTGGCGCAACCGATCCTTCCGGCTCTCCGAACGATAGAGTCCCATGACACGCGTGGCGCCGTGGGCTATGGCCCACCGTCCCAAATGTTCGGCACAGCTAGATCCCGCGCCACTGAGCAGAACCACCTTGCCGCGGGCGGGCCATAGCCGAAGCATCGTGGCGGCAGCCATGGGATTGATATAGGCCCGCGCCGCAACGATGTCGGGAACCGTGTCGGGCACCTCCACGGCATGGTGGGCCGGACAATCGACATAGGTTTGCCAGGTGCCTTCTCCCCGCAGCGGCAGGACACGTCGACCGACCATGTGTGAGAGGGCCTCCGGAGCTTCAACCACACGCCCGACACCTTCGTATCCCGCGACGGCCGGCAGCGAAATGCGATGTGCATAGGCTCCGGTGATCGGGATCAGATCGGAGGGATTGACCGACGCATGTGAGACTTTCACGCGAAGTGTCCCAGGGGCGCGTGGCGGCAGCTCGCGATCGAGCATTTCAAGCGTCGTATGTGGCGCGCCGAATGTCCTGTAGATGAACGAGACACGCTTTCGGACCGGAAGGCTTTTGCTAGACATGCATTGCCTTAGCCCAAGACAAGACCGTCAGGAAAGGGCTCGAAGCGGACTTGCGGCAGCGCAGCACAAGGCACACGCGTGGTTGCCCCAAGTGCGCCGTAGCTCACGGCCCATTGCGGACCTAAACCCAGCTGCGCAACCTGGCCCGCTCCCGCCCTGAACCCGCCGTTCATAACCCTGTCCCGACACTGCCGCTTCGGGCCCTATAGCATTCTTTCAGAAAACCCGCCCATTGCCCACCGCCTCAATTCAACACTGGGACCGGCGACAGAAGTGCACCCACCCTCGCCCATACCAAAGTTGAAACCTCAAAATCATAAAGTCGCGCAAGTGCGGATTTCATTAAGGCCCTCTTTGCGAAATAATCAAATCGGTCAAATAGTTTTACAAGTCAACAATCTGATCAATTGCCCCAGAAATTCTATCGACACACTCCACGACACCCAAGACATCATCGGAACGGATGGGCCAACGAACTCCAAAAGTTGGATCAATGTCAGCCTCATGAGCAATCTTATTTCGACGCTCGACTACTAGAATTAGATGTTGTTTAACCTGTTTGGCAGGCTCACTAAGTATAGACCCAACTTCATCCCAAAGCTTTACCTCTGAGACACAACGAACAGCATCAGCGATTTTGTCTGGATGCTGGAAGGCCAAATAGCCATGTTGTACACGAATGTCATTTTCAACGTTATTGCGGGAACCGGAAATGTTGGTATATCCGGTGAAGTTACCCAAGTTTACTCGAAGCCTAGAGTAGCCAGGCACGTCAGCTCTCTTGCCGTCAAAGATGTCCATCAGAGCTGCTCGAACCAATTCATGTATAAAGCTATCCAGGGCACTCACTGACAACACATGAGCGGCACGAAGAATGTCAGAAATGTCAACGGCACTCGTTAAGTTCGCTGACATCGAGTCGTGGAACCCAATCAGAGAGCGAACTCTCTGAGCGTTCTCAAGGTACGCGTCGAAGTAGCGACTCATCTGATTCAATCAATCAGCATAATTATTTTGTCAGCTGCTTCTGAAAAAAGCTTGTTGAATCGATCCATGGATTTCTTTATTCGCTCTAAAACAATTCCACTTTGCTCCAACTGCGCATCACTTAAAGCGAATACCGGAGAGCTGTGTTTCTGAGACTGCGCGATGAGCCCATTAAAGTCGGACATCTGCAGAATAGGACCCCCAGCAGAAATTCCCGCCCTTGTGTAACGTTCCTCGTTCAGCAACATCCCAGACTTCTTGAGGGTTGGGATCAAAACAGATGCAGTTTTATCAACGATTTCATCAATCCATTTTTGAAAAGCCGTACTTGCCGTATTGCCACTACGAAGCCGATACTTTTGGATAATTGTGCCTAAAAATTTGGGCCCAACATCAGGAAGTGGATAGGTTGCATCTTGAAGAGTGCTGATTGCTAGGGCGCGTGTAAGCCACTCGCGCCATTTCGGAAGCACATTTGCTAGTGAATCGATGGCCATGACAGAGAAATAGTCTGGCGCCATAGGCACGAGAAAAAAGTGGCTTGTCGTTAATAGATTTTGATTTATCGGGCCGAGACTTGGAGACATATCTACGATGATGATGTCGGCTCCAACTGCTTCTGCCGTTATCCTAAAAAGATGCGGCATGGCCCCGGGAAGATTCTGAAGCGTCGGCAACGATCCAGATAGCTCTTGCGCAATCCCTAAAGTTGTTTCGTACTCAGCAAGCCCAATATGACCTGGGAGCAAGAAAAGGTTTTCCTGATCTTCTAAGCTCTGGCACTCGACTGGCGCCAACGGGATGGGTTTCGATTCAAAAGCTGGCGCCAGACCGTCACGAATGTTCTTTATGCCTTTCCCCCTATACAGTTGCTCCAATTCGTGAGCCGCAGTGAATCCCATAAACATGCCGGTCAGATTACACTGAGGATCACAGTCAACCAAAAGAACCTTTTTTCCTTTCTGAGCCAGCATATATCCAAGGTTAAAAGCCGTTGTAGTCTTACTGACTCCACCCTTGTGATTGAAAAGCGCAATTTGTTTAGGCAATTTATAGACCTTCTATAAAGCTGTGGGTTCGCATCCATACTAGGCGAGTGAAGAAAGTCGCTGACCTTGTGTAAATGAGTTTCCCAATGGTATCAACATATCAAACTAAGCCACCTCAGAGCCCGCTGAAGCCGAGTCCTTCCTGCTCGTAACTATGAGATATATTCCTTCTGCGTGAGTGGACGATAGGTTCACGACCGCCATATCCTCGCATTAGTTTCAATAAATCCCCTTAGTTCCAGTGTATCAAAATCCGCGGATTATTACAAATGCCCAGGTCTACGTACTCGTGCCAATTCGCAAAGCAACATCACAACTAGATAAGACGCAATTTGCCTATTGCGGCCACAGTAAGGCCTAAGGCCGCGCGTCCAGATTACCTCGCTCTCGCACAGTATCGCCGTCGCCAGTCAATACTTGCCAACAAGGAAGTCGTGAATCATCGTTAAATGTAGCTTACTTCTCCGCCCGATCGGGCGCTCATGTCTCGTGAACCGGATGACCGCTTGCCGCCCTTCCGGGACCTACCTCGCGCCCGCGGCGAAGGTCGGCTTGCCGCCCTTCCGCGACCTTCGGGCTAGGCGCAGCGAAGGACCGCTTTCCGCCCTTCCGCGACCTTCGGGGCGGGCCCAGCCAAGGTCCGCTCTCGCGGTTGGTGTGAGCCACAATAGCCAAGCGTTTTTGAGCACTCGATTCCTTGGCTTTGTAGCGCGCTACCTGCCTCTAGCGGTCCAACAGGACGAAGCGTCCGTTCGAGAGCAATCGCTTAGGGTCCGGGCCAACGCCTGCCGCAGCGATAGCTGCGCGGGGGTGTCTACTCACTAAGTAGCCCGCGCAGTTGGCGCGTGCCGCGCCTTTGTGCTCGGGCTACCCGTTCGGCAGGGGCGAGCCCCTGCACCCCGGCGCCGCTGGCGCGCCGCTCGGGAGACGCTCCGCCCTCCCGAACCCGCCAGGGGCTTTCAGCCGGACCATGGGGTGAACCGCCCCTCTGGACACCCAGGGCAGGAGGACACGCGCCGTTCTCCTGCACCTCTCGGCGTCTCCCGACGGGCTCGGGGGCGTTCCGCACTCCCCGTTCGCCATTGCGATCCCTCCCCCGGACGGATCGCGGCCATGGCTCACCCCCAGGCTCCCGGAGGATGCCGCTCCACGCTCGCGGCGGCACCCGTCCACCGGACGGATGCTTGGCCGCCGCTCACCCTCCGAACCTCCCCCACTCCCGGGGAGATCGTTCCGCACCTCTCCCCGAGCCCCTTCGGCTCGCTTCCCTGCGGGGTCGAGAGGGACGCCCTCTCGACCCTCTCCCACCAGCGCATGGAGCAACGGCATGGCAAAGGTAGCAGGGCCAACCCCTTCCGCCGTGCGCGCGTCTCGTGACGCGCACGGCGGAAGGTCCCGGCCGAAAGAGGTAAGGGACAGATCGCGCGCGTCGGACATTCACAATCAAGGACCCGACAATGCTCGACAGCACCACCACCATTCTCGCGATGACGCCCGCGTGGCAGGACCACCTGTCGCCCGGCGATATCGTCAGCTTCCGCTTCCCGGTTCGGGAGGCCGGGCCGGGGGACAGGCTAAAGGCGCGGCCCTGCCTCGTCCTCGAGATCGAGGAGATGGCGGGACAGCGTTTCGCTCTCCTCGCCTATGGCACCAGCTCACCGCGCCGGGCCAACTGGGGCTACGAGGTGCATGCGCTGCACCATGAGGACCACGCCACCTTCGGCCTCGACCGTCCCACGCGCTTCATCGGCAAGCGGCGGCTGATGGTCTCTCTCGACAACTCCGGCTTCGCCAGCTGCCGCGGCACCGGCTCCCCCGTTCTCGGCCAGCTGTCCGGCGGCCCGGCCGAACGGCTGCTCGTGGTGCGCGCCCGCATCCAGGCAGAGCGCGACATGGCAGCCGAGATGTTCGCGGATCGCCGGCGGCGGCGCATGGCGCCTGTCGTGGTCGAGCGGCGCAGGCCGAAGCAGATGATCCGCGCGGGAGGCGCGGCATGAGGGGGGGGACTGGACCGTTTCCTGCTCAGCCGGCCGGCTGACCGCCCTCGTCGAACTCGCGCTCGGCCAGGCCCGGCGGAGCCGCGCCGCGATCCTCGACACCGTGCAACCACGCGCAGCTACCACCCCGAGACCGGCGCCAAGCGCACCAAGCAGACGCCGACAGAGGTTGTGGAGATCGAGATCCCGCAGCTGCGGATCGTGCCGCAGGAGCTTTGGGACGCCGTGCAGGCGGAGCTGGCCCGCCGCAGCACCCGGTGCAGAGCAGCCGCCAACCCGGTCGCGGCGCGGCGCAGTCGGCATCTCTTCTCCGGCCTGCTGATCTGCGGCTGCTGCGGAAAGCCCTACGTCAAGCACAGCCGCACCAGCTTCAAATGCGGCGAAGCGCGCAAGGGCGCCTGCACCAATTACGTCGCGATCTCGCAAAAGCGGATCGAGGCCCGTGTCTTCGGTCGCCTGCGCGAGGCGTTCCTGTCGCCCGAGTCCACCGCCCGCTTCCAGGCCGCCGTCACCGCCGAGCGCGAGAAGCTCGGCGCCATCGACATCGAGGGCGAGATCACCCGGCTGGAAGGCGCGCGCGGCGAGGCTCGGTCCCGCCTCGCCGGGATCATGACCTCGATCGAGCAGGGCGCTCCCTATGCCTTGTTCAAGGCGCGGACCGAGGAACTGGACGCCGAGATCACGGCAGTCGAGGACGGTCTCGCCAAGGCCAGGGCCCGCCTCTCCGCCCGAGATTCAGTGCAGGTCGATATCGCCCAGGTCTACGCTCGGGCCGTCGAGCGAATGGAGATGCTGCTGGGCGACCCTGACCTCGTCGAGCAAGCACGCGAGTTCCTCGCCGTGCTGATCCACCGGATCGTGCTGACTCCCGATGAAAAGGCGGCGCACGGCCTCGGGGCCGTGATCGAGGCGGACCACTGCAGCTTGCTGCCAGGCGGTGTCGGAGATGAGACCACGGCGGCGGCGGACAGGCGCATCACCAGCATTCCGTGCTGAGGCGTTTCCGCTGCCGAAGGCAGCATGCGCACCGTCGCCTGCACTTGGGCGCCGTGACATGATTACTGTCGGTTCTAAGGCGGGCGACTTTCCTCCTGCCCACGCAGGCATGCAGGCCTTCAATGCACGTCGCGTGCAGGGCGGCTATGCCGGGCGAAGCTGCTGCTATTGCTGCAACCCTCGTTGATCAAACGTAGTCAAAATGGCTGCGCCAAGTATCGGCCTTTCGCTGTTCACGATCGGTGTAGGTGACCACGGCCTGATCGAGATTATTGCCGGAAAGATGGTCCATATCCTCGGCGATCTCCGCCAAGCGCATCGTATACCAGGCGGTCACGCCTCCTTCCGGAGGTGAAGTGAAGCGCGGGAAGGCGGGTGCCGTTGCTTCGCCGCGCCGCCAGAGGTTGGTGACCTCCGGTATGATCGCGAAGGCGCGCGCGAGGCCCACGCCGTCGGCGGTGCCCTCTGATATGATCTTTTCCGCTTGGTCCATGGTCTTGATCCCCCCGGTCAGAAGCAGAGGTTTTGCCGTCATGGACCGCGCGGATCGGGCGAACGAAGCAAAGTACGCACCGGATCCGCGATGCTCCGAGGTTGCCGGTGCCCCTGGAAAGTAGGTGCCGCCGCTGATCTCGATGAGGTCGATGGAGGACTGCTCGAGTGCCGCGACGAATTTCAGGGCGTCCGTCTCGGTCAATCCGCCATCCAGCCGGTCTGTTGCGTTGATCTTGATCGCGATGGGAAAGGCCGGTCCAACGGCTGCGCGGACGGCATCGACGATCTCGAGCACAATCTGCATACGCGCCTCGATTGAGCCGCCATACGCATCCTCCCGCCGGTTGAAGAGCGGCGAGAGGAACTGGCTCAGAAGGAAGCCATGCGCCGCATGCAGCTGGACGCCCCCGAAGCCGGCAACCTGGGCAAGGCGCGCCGTGCGCGCGAACAGTGCCGGAAGGGCGGCGATCTCGTCCGCCTTCAGAGCGACAGAGGACAGTTCCGGCAGATCCAGTGCGCTCGGCCCCTTCGGTGTCCCAATCGCCGGATCGGTCAGTGCGCCTGCATGGCCGAGCTGAAGCCAGAGCTGACCGCCCCCCCTCATGCCCTCGCGCGCCAATCGAGCGAACCGGTTCAGGTCGGACTCGCCATCGAGCACGAGGTTTCCCGCAGCTTCCGGAAACCGCGCATCGCCCTGAACTTCGCCGATGATGGAGACGGCCGCGCCGCCCTGAGACCATTTGCGATAGAGGGCGGCCTGGGCGTCCGTCGGATGACCGCTCCCGTCTGCCAGACGGTCGGACATCGCGGATTTCATGATGCGATTTCGAAGAACCGCGCCGCAGGGAAGGCGCAGGGGAGTGAAGAGCGGATTGCGGTCTTCGCCAGCAGAGGCGCTGGCTGCGTAGAGTGACAGAGGCACGGGCGATTCCTTCCTTTGTGGAACGACCGATGACTGACATGCTGATGGAAGCGTGATAATCCAGTCTAATGGACCGGGTAACGTGAACTGAGAGAACGAATGGCGCAGGATGGTGAGCTCGACCTCTTCCACGCGATCCTCGATGCGGGAAGCTTTGCGGGTGCCGCCCGGCAGCTCGGCGTAACACCCTCTGCAGTCAGCAAGCGTATCTCGCAGATGGAAGGGCGGATCGGTGCCCCTCTCTTCGTCCGGACCACTCGCCGCATGACGCTGACGGAGGCCGGTCGGACCTATGCCGCGGGGACGAAGGATATCCTGGCGAGATTGACTCAGGTCGAGAACGACATCGCCGAAGGCACGGGGGCGATCCGCGGACCGATCCGCATGACGGCTTCGACCGCACTTGGGCGACGTAAGGTGCTACCCATCGTCCTCGATTTCTCGGAGAGCTATCCGGATGTGGACATCGATCTTACGCTGACCGACGCGCTCGTCGATCTGGTCGAAGACCGGTATGATCTGGCGGTGCGCAGCGCTGTCCTGCCTGACTCCAGCCTGATCGCCAGGCGGCTGGCTGACAACAGGCGGATCATCTGCGCCTCACCCGATTACGTGGAGCGACGCGGTGCGCCAACCGTGCCGGAAGACCTTTCCGGACACGCCTGCCTGACCTTGAACGTCTCGGGACCATTCAACGCTTGGAGGCTGATGGGTGACCGAGACTCTCCCACCGACTTGGGGCGTGGATTCAGTTGCAATTCACTCGATGCCTTGCACGCCGCCTGCCTCAGGGGATTGGGCATCGCCCGACTGCCCTCTTTTCTCGTCGCCGACGATATCGTCGCAGGCCGGCTCCTGGCTTTGTTGAGCGAAGCCGAAGAGCGCAGCGACCGATCCGCAATCTCGCTTTTGCGTCCACCCAACGAAGTCGTTCCACGCCGGGTGCGCCTTCTCGTGGATGCTCTCGTAGAGGGCTTTCGTCACCACGTCTGAGCGGGCCGCGCGCGGCAGATTGGGCGCGGAGCGGGCCTTTGCCGCATCTGGCGTCAGTGGAGGCGTTGCCCGCCGTCAAGGTAGCTGGCAGTCGGAACCTGCCGCCGCTTCAATGCGCAAACAACGGCCGGGCAGGGGGCGCTGCCCCCGCCTCGGCTGCGCCGAGCCTCCCCCGGGATATTTGAATAGAGAAGAGGGGGGCTGGCGGCAGGGGGCGCCGGGCGCTAGGGCGCTGGGATGGAGTTCGAGATTTTCCTGACCGCCCTTCCGGGGCTGGAGCCTGTTTTGGCCGAGGAGGCGCAAGCGCTGGGCCTTGGGCCCTGCCGGGTCGAGGCGGGCGGCGTGACGATCCGCGGCGGCTGGCCCGCGGTATGGCGGGCGCATCTGGGCCTGCGCACGGCCGGGCGGGTGCTGGTGCGGGTGGCGGAGTTCCGGGCCATGCATCTCGCGCAGCTCGACAAGCGGTCGCGAAAGCTGGACTGGCCGGCGCTGCTGCCGAAGGGGCGCGCGCTGAGCGTCGAGGCGACCTGCCGCCGCTCGAAGATCTACCACGACCGGGCCGCGGCCCAGCGCATCGGGACCGCCGCGCGCGAGGCGATGGGCGCGCCGGAGAAACCCGCCGAGGGGGAGGAGCCGCTGAAGATCCTCGCCCGGATCGAGGATGACCTCGTCACCCTCAGCCTCGACGCCTCTGGCGCGCCGCTGCACCGGCGCGGGCTGAAACAGGCCGTGGGCAAGGCGCCGCTGCGCGAGACCATGGCCGCCGCCTTCCTGATGCAGATGGGCTACGACGGCACGCAGCCGGTTCTCGATCCGATGTGCGGATCGGGCACCTTCCCGATCGAGGCGGCGGAGATCGCGGCAGGCCTGCTGCCGGGCCGGGCGCGCGATTTCGGCTTTCAGGCCTTTCCCAGCTTCGATGCCCGCGCCTTCGAGGCGCTGAAGGTGGAGATGACGCGGGCCGCGCCCGAAGTGCTGCCGGCCTTTCGCGGCTCTGACCGCGACCAGGGCGCCGTGGCCAGTGCCACGGCCAATGCCGCGCGGGCGGGGCTGGGCGAGGCCGTGCTCTTCGAGCGGAAGGCCGTGTCGGAGATCGTGCCGCCCGAGGGGCCGCCGGGTCTTGTCATGGTCAATCCGCCCTATGGTGGGCGGATCGGCAACAAGAAGATGCTCTACGGTCTTTATGCCGCGCTGGGCGGGGTGCTGAAGGAGCGCTTTGCCGGCTGGCGGCTGGGCCTCGTCACTTCGGAGCCGGGGCTCGCGAAGGCTGTGGGGATCCCGCTGCAGCCCGCAGGCCCCTCCGTGCCGCATGGCGGGCTGAGCGTCAGCCTCTGGCAGTCGGGCCCGCTTTAGCCCGCGGGCCGCACCGCCCAGCCGGCAAAGATCCGCTCCAGCCAGACGACGCCGTAGTAGAGCAGGATCCCCAGCACGGCGAGGGCGATGAGCACCGCGAACATCAGCGGGTAGTTCGAGTTCGTTTGCCCCGAGAGGAACAGCGCCCCCAGCCCCTTGCCATGCGGGCTGACGATCTCGACGAGGTTGGTGCCGATGAAGGCAAGGGTCACGGCGACCTTTAGCGCCCCGAAGAACTCCGGCAGGGTCTTGGGCAGGGCGATCTTCCGGAAGATCGCCATCCGGCTGGCGCCGAGCGCGCGCAGGATGTCGCGATACTCCGGCTCCAGCGTCGACAGGCCGATCCCGACCGAGACGGCGATCGGGAAGAAGCTGATCAGGAAGGCCATCAGCACCGTGTTGAAATCGTGCTGCCCGATGAAAAGCAGCGCCAGCACCGGCACCAGCGTCGCCTTGGGGATCGCGTTGAAGCCGACGAGCAGCGGGTAGAGCGCGTCGTTGGCCACGCGCGAGAAGCCCATGATCATCCCGAGGATCATGCCGCCGATCACCGCCAGCACCAGCCCCGCCACGGTCCGCCAGAGCGTCTGCCAGGCGCCGAGGAGGAAGAGATCCCAGAACCGCGCGTAGGCTGCCGGCAGGTCCGAGGGCGAGGCCATGACGTAGTTCGGCCAGCCGTTCACCTGCACCAGCGCCTCCCAGGCGAGGCAGAAGACGAGGAGGGCGAGGACGGGCACGCCGATCTGCCGCAGCATCACGCGGCCTCCTGCGCTGGGCCGCGGCCCTGGGCGATGCGGATCTGGTCGCGCAGCAGGTGCAGCATCTCGCCCGCCTTGGGCTGGTAGAGGATGTCGATCTCTCGGTCGGCGGGCAGATCGACATCGAGGACGTATTGCGTGCGCGCCGGGCGCCCCGAGAGGACGACGACCTGATCGCCGAGGAAAACCGATTCGCGCAGGTCATGGGTGATGAGGATGGCTGTGAAGGGCTCCTGCCGGCGCAGGTCGCGCATCGTTTGCCACAGGTCCTCGCGCGTGAAATTGTCGAGCGCGCCGAAGGGCTCGTCGAGGATCAGCACCTCGGGCCGGTGCACGATGGCGCGGCAGAGCGAGGCGCGCTGGCGCATCCCGCCAGACAGCTCCGACGGGCGCTTGTTTTCGAAGCCGGCCAGCCCGACGAGGTCGAGAAGCTCCATCGCGCGTGCGACGCGGTCCCGGCGCGGCATGCGCGGGGCAACGATCTCGAGCGGCAGGATCACGTTGTCGAGGATGCTGCGCCATTCCAGCAGGACGGGGTTCTGGAAAGCCATGCCGACTGTGCTGCGCGGGCTGGTGACCGGGCTGCCGTGCAGCCGCACCTCGCCCGCGTCGGGGCGCATCAGCCCGGCGACCAGCCGCGTCAGCGTCGATTTCCCGCAGCCCGAGGGGCCGACGACGGCGGCGAAGGCGCCCTCGGGCACCGAGAGGGTCAGCCCGTCCAGCACGGGCAGCGGGCCGGCCGGGGTCTTGTAGGCGTGGCGGACGTCGGTGATCTCGATCAGGTCGGGCATCGGGCGCTTTCGGCGGGACTGGTGACAGCGGGGCCGGGCCGTGAGGCCCGACCCCAGTGGTCGGCGGGAGCGGCGAGGGAAGGAGCCCCCGGCCTCACTCGCTCAGGTCAAAGCCGCCCTCGGGCAGCCAGGTCGCGTCGAAGAAGGTCGCAGCCTCGGGCGTTTCCTGAAAGTCGTAGACCGTTTCGGTCTGGGCGATCGCCTCTTCCATGCGGGCGGGGTCGATGATGCCGAAGCCGTTCTGCGCCACCCAATCCGTCAGCACGTTGTCGCGGATCGACAGCTCCAGCCGGCGCTGCTCGAGGTCGGCATCTGCGGCGGAGTTCCGCTCCAGCAGGGCCTCTATTGCGGCCTCGGGGTCGTCGATGGCATCCTGCCAGCCCTCTGCCACGGCGGCGAGGAAACCCTCGACCGCCTCGGGGTTCTCGGCCGCGAAGTCGGTGTTGACGAGGATCGCGTTGCCGTAAAGCGCGAGACCGTAGTCGGCCATGAGCATCACGGTCTGATCCTCGGGCGCCACGCCAAGACGCTCTGCGTTCAGGGTCGAGGTGAAGGAAAAGCCGGTGATCGCATCGACCTCGCCGGCGGCCAGCATCGGCTCGCGCGTCGGGAAGCCGACGGGCTCGACGGTGATGCTGTCCATGTCGAGGCCGGTCTCGGCGGCGAAGATCGGGAACTGCGCCCAGGCGCCGTCGGGCGGCGGGGCGCCGAGGGTCGCGCCGTCGAGGTCGGCGGGTTCCTCGATGCCAAGGCTCTTGCGGCCGATCACCGCGAAGGGCGGGGCGTCGTAGATCATCATCGCCGCCACCACCGGCGCGCCGGGGTTCTGGTCGAGAAAGCGCATCAGGCTGTTCAGATCGGCGAAGCCCACCGGGTAGGCGCCTGTCGCGACCTTGGGGATCGCGTCGAGCGAGCCGGAGCCGGCGGTGATCTCGACCTCTAGGCCCGCGTCGGCGAAATGCCCGTTGTCGATGGCCAGGAAATAGGGCGCCGCGGGCCCCTCGAAGACCCAGTCGAGCGCGAAGGGCATCGCGGTCTCCTGCGCGAGGGCCGGGCCCGCGAGGGCGGCGAGCGCGGCTGCGGCGGCAAGAGGGCGGATCAGGGTCATGGGATCATCCTTCGGCAGATCGGTCCCGACGATCCTGCGCCCCCGCGTCTCGGCCCCGCCAGACCGGCACTGCGCCCAGCGGATCGCGGTCTGGCGATGCCCAAGGAGAAGGCGCTGCGGCCCGCCTGTGCCTAAGTGTCGTGCAGTTGGTCTTTCGCAGCGAGGAGCGGGCCCAGCCCCGCGGCCGTGGCGCCCTCCGCCAGATCCCGCGCTGCGTAATGCGCCTGCCGCAGCGCCGCCTCGCCCGGCGGCGGCATGTGCACCACCGTCAGGCCGGCGGAATGAGCGGCCTGCGCCCCGGTGCCGCTGTCCTCGAAGGCGAGGCATCGGTCGGGCGCCACGCCCAGCAGGCGCGCGGCCTCGAGATAGGCGTCGGGCGCGGGCTTGGCCTCTGCGATGTCGTCGACGCTGACGAGGGTCTCGATCCAGCGCCCGAGACCGGCATGGCGCAGCTTCACCTCGGCCATGTTGCGGCGCGAGGAGGTGGCGATGGCCATCGGCAGGCCCGCGGCATGGGCCGCCTCGATCAGCGCCTGCGCGCCGCCCAGCAGCGGCAGCCCCTCGTCCTCGAGCCGGGCCTCGGTCCTCGCGTCCCAGTCGCGCAGGAAGCGCTCGCGGTCGATCTCGCGGCCAATCTCGGCCTCGACCCGGCGCATGCGCTCGGCGTCGTGAATGCCGGCCAGCGCCTCGAAGAAGCTGATCGGCAGATCGACGTCCTGATCGCGCAGGGCGGCGATGCCGGTCTCGTTGCAGAGGGTCTCGGTGTCGACGAGCGTGCCGTCGAGGTCGAAGACGATGGCATCGAAGGGTAGGGGGTCGGGGCGCTGCGGCATCGGATCCTCGCGGTCTGCTCGGGTCCGGGCCTAGCCGCGCGCCGCCCTGCTGTCGAGCGCGGGCGTGTCGAAGTGCAGCACGAAGCGCGAGAAGCCGTCGCGCCCGCCGGAGGTGGGGCACAGCCGGACCGGCGCCTCCTCCAGCCGGCTGACGGCGCCCGGGCCGCTGTCGAACCAGGCGCCGGTGCCGGGCAGGGGGGCAAAGCGCCAGACCTGGCGCGGATCGGGGCGCAGCGGCGCGGCGGCGATGTGGCGGCGCAGGATCTCGGGCAGGCGGCCGCCATCCTCGACGATCTCGCCAGAGCGCAGGGCCGGGGCCGCTGGATGCCCCGGCGCATGGCGGTGATCGTTGCTGGCGATCACCACGCGCTCCTCCGGGTCCAGCACCCGCCCGCGCCAGGAAATCGGGCCGACGCGACCGCCGGGCGAGGCGCTGGGATCGATCTCGTAGGTCAGGCCGTCGAGCACGTCGAAGCGGTAGCTCGGGCGGCTGAGATCCAGCAGCGGCTGGTCCATCCGGCCTCGGGTGATCGGCAGAAAGGCCAGCGCCGACCATTCCAGCCAGTCGCTGAGGACGCTGGCTCGCACGCAGCTGACCTTCAGCCGGTCGGCGAAGGGATACAGCTCGTGGGCGTGGCGGATCAGCAGCGGGCCGGACGGGATGTCGATGTAGTTGCCCGGCCCGGCCCGCCCGCCGGAGCGGAAGGGCGAGACGGCGACGACCAGCGGCAGCGCGGCCTCGGGCTGGCCCGTCAGCAGGTGCCGGGCGCGGTCGCGCATCGCATCGGCCAGCAGGCTGAGCGTGGCATCGGGCCCGACCAGCGCGAAGTGGCTGTGCAGGCGTGCCTCGGTTCGGCCGATCGGCGTGCGCACGAGGTTGAGGGTGCGGTGGTGGCAGCAGGCGACGCAGGCGCCGACGGCGGCGTCGATGCGGGGCAGCGCCTTGCTGGTCCCGGTCTCCGCGGCGCGACTCTCGTCGCTCTCGGCCGAAGGGATCAGCCGCGCGGCCTCTGTCCGGGTGCGCCAGCCCCGCTCCGTCATCTCCAGCACCAGGTCGAGCGCCCCGATATGAGAGCCGAAGAAGCCCGGCATCACCGCCGGCTTGCCGTGCAGCAGGCCGCGGGCGGCATCGACGACGCCGGCGGAGCGGGCCATCGGGCCGGGGAAGGTGAGATGCGTGTGCCCCAGCAGCAGCATGTCGATTCCCTCGACGGCGGCGAGGGGGATCGCGGCGTTCTCCATCCCCGGCTGATGGGTGACCGGGCCGATGCCGCTGTGGACCAGCGCGACAACGAGGTCGGCCCCCAGCGCGCGCAGCCGCGGCACCTCCTCGCGGGCCGAGTCGACGATGTCGCGGCTGGCGATCGCATCCTCGAGCTGGTGGCGCGACCAGGCCACGCTCTGCGGCGGGGCGAACCCGACGAGCCCGATGCGCAGCGGCTGGCGGCTGCCATCGCTGGCGCGCATCTCGCGTTCGATCACCACGCTGCGGCGCAGCGGCCAGCCCGAGGAGGCGCGCGTCGGCACGAGGTTGGAGCAGATGATCGGAAACCGCGCCTGCGCCACGGTCCGCCGCAGGAAGGGCAGGCCATAGGCGAAATCGTGGTTGCCCAGCGTGGCGGCATCGTAGTCCAAAACGTTCATCGCCGCGATCATCGGATGCGCCAGCCCCGAGCCCGCATCGGCGGCGACGAGATCGGCCAGCGGATTGCCCTGCAGCATGTCGCCGGTGTCGAACAGCAGCGTGTTGGCGCGGCGCTTCCGCTCCTTGCGGATCTGCAAGGCGGTGCGGGCAAGGCCGCGATCCGAGGCCGGCCGGTCGGCGAGATAGTCATAGGGCATGACATGCCCATGCAGGTCGGTCGTCGACAGAACGCACAGCTCGATCTCGGTGCCGAGCTTGCTCGGACGCTGTGGCTCGTGCTGTAACAACACTGGCTGGAACTCTCTCGCTGCGGCCTAGGCGTTCAACCATAGCGGGTAATTTTCATCCCGGAAAGGCACGTGCCGCCGGAATGTGCACTTTTTGAAAAGGAACTGCCGCGGTGAAACTGGCCGAGACTGTGACCTTCGGCGGCCTCGGCGAGGCCGCGCCTGCCTCCGCGCCCTGGCCGGGCCTTGCCCGCGCCGCCGAGCTGCGCGGGGACGAGGCTGCGCTGCGGGCGCTGGCGGGCCGCCCCGGGGCGCGCTGGATCGTCTTCTGGCAGGGGCGGCCACTGGTGCGGGAGGGCGGGCTGGTGCGGCTCCCGGCCGGGCACCCGGTGCTGCCCGAGGCGACGCAGGAGCTGTTCCTCGGCCTCGAGGCGGGCGAGGGGGTCTGGGCGCTGGATCTGGGCGCTTGGCAGCCGCCGGAGGGGCCTGAGGAGGCCGCCGATCCCACCCTGCGCGACGGGGCCTTGCCCGATGCCGTCCCGCATCCCGATCTGCCCGGCGCCGCCTTCACGGCGCTGCGCGCGGTGATGGCCGAGCTGGATGCCGCCGAGGCCGGGCAGGCCGCCGCGGCCAAGGCGGTGCTGGACTGGCACGTCTCGCACCGCTTCTGCGCCCGCTGCGGTCACGAAAGCGCGGCGCGCATGGCCGGCTGGCAGCGCGACTGCCCGGCCTGCGGCACGCATCATTTCCCGCGCACCGATCCGGTGGTCATCACCCTCGTCACCCGCGGCGACAGGGTGCTGCTGGGGCGCGGCCCGCGCTTTCCCGAGACCATGTTCTCGCTGCTCGCGGGTTTCGTCGAGCCGGGCGAGACCGTCGAGGCCGCGGTCCGGCGCGAGGTCTGGGAAGAGACGCGGGTGCAGCTGGGGCGCGTCGACTACCTCTCCAGCCAGCCCTGGCCCTTCCCGGCTAACCTGATGATCGGCTGCCACGCCGAGGCGCTGAGCGAGGAGATCACCCCCGATCCCACCGAGATCGTCGAGGCGCTCTGGGTCGACAAGGAGCGGCTGGCCCGCATCTTCGCCGGACGCGATCCGGAGATCCGGACGCCGCGGCACAGCGCGATTGCCGGCTTCCTGCTGTGGAACTGGCTGGCGGACCGCCTAGATTGAGGCGGCACGACCCGGAGAGACCATGAAGTTTGCCGCCAAGACCGAGATTGCCGCCCCGCAGCAGTTCGCCTTCGACCAGCTGTCGGATTTCGCCCGGTTCGAGGAGGCCATTCGCGCCCGAGGGGCCCAACTCCAGCGCCAGCCGGCGGAGCAGGGGCTTCTGGGCACGCGCTGGGACGGCGAGGTCGCCTTTCGCGGTCGCCATCGCGAGGTCGGCGCGGAGCTGACGCAGTGGGATCCGCCCGCCGGCTACGGCCTCTCTGTCGACAGCGGCGGCTTCGTCGGCGATTTCGTCCTGGCGCTGCGCCCGCTCGATGCGGCCCGCTGCGCGCTGAGCGTCGAGCTGGTGCTTGAGCCGACCTCCATGTCCGCGCGGCTGATGCTGCAATCGCTGAAGCTGGCGCGCGGCAACCTCGAGCGGCGCTTTTCCGACCGGGTTCAGGCGCAGGGGCAGGAGATCGCCGCGGCCTGGCGGGCGAAGGGCGCCCGAGGGCGGCGGCCTAGCCCCGCGCCACCTCGTAGCGGCGCTGGTCGGCGGGGAAGACGCCCATCAGCCGCAGGTGATCGGTGAAATAGTCCAGTTCCTCGAAGGCCAGCTGCATCGCGCGGTCGTCGGGATGGCCCTCGACCTCGGCATAGAACTGGGTTGCGGTGAAATTGCCGCCGACCATGTAGCTTTCCAGCTTGGTCATGTTGATGCCGTTGGTGGCGAAGCCGCCCATCGCCTTGAAGAGCGCGGCCGGGATGTTTCGCACGCGAAAGACGAAACTGGTCATCATCGGCCCCTTCCCGCGCCGGCGCAGGTCGAGATCGCGCGCCATCATCAGGAAACGGGTGGTATTGCGGTCGTGATCCTCGACATGGCGGGCCAGCACGTCGAGGCCGTAGACCTGCGCCGCCAGCTCCGATCCCATCGCGCCCTCGGCCGGATCGTTCAGCGTCGCCACCTCGCGCGCGGCGGCGGCGTTGTCGGCCCATTTCAGCGTCTCGAGGCCCTGCTCGCGCAGGAAGCCGCGTGCCTGGCCGAAGAGGATATCCATCGCCCGGACCCGCCGCAGCCCGTCCAGCCGCGCGCCGCGCGGTCCGAGCACGTTGATATGCACCCGCACGAAGGCCTCGCCGGTGATGTGCAGCCCGCTTTCGGGCAGCAGCTGATGCACGTCGGCCACACGGCCATAGGTGGAATTCTCGACCGCGATCATGCCCAGCTGCGCCTCGCCGCGGCGCACCGCGTCGATCGCGTCCTCGAACGTGGGGCAGGGCAGGGGCTCCATGCCCGGCTGCGCCTCGGTGCAGGCCTGATGACCGTATGCGCCGAGCTCTCCTTGAAAGGCGATGCGGCCTGTCACACCCGTCTCCTCCACGTTTGATGACAAAGCGGTCGATCGGTCGCGGCTCTACACCTTGCACCCAAGGCTTGGAAGCGGATAAGAGGCTTGAAACAGGGCCTAAGAGTGACCGCGACATGTTCGACACAATGACCGGAACCAAGCTTGTCGGCGCCGTCTGCGGTGCGCTGCTGGTGTTTCTCCTCGGTGGGTACTTCGCCGGAGAGCTCTACAGCATGGGCGGCCACCACCACCCCGGCGAAGAGGAAGAGCAGGCCTACATCATCCCCGTCGAAGAGACCGGCGGCGCCGCCGAAGAGGCCGCGCCCGAGGTTCCCTTCGAAGAGCTCTGGGCCAGCGCCGATGCCTCTGCCGGCGAAGCGGTGTTCCGCAACTGCCGCTCCTGCCACGCGCTCGAGGCGGGCGACAACCGCGTCGGCCCGACGCTTTACGACGTGGTCGGCCGGCCCGTCGACAGCGTCGAGGGCTACGCCTATTCCGGCGCCCTCGAAGAGGTCGTGGACGAATGGACGCCCGAGCACATCTTCGAGTTCCTGCACGATCCGCGCGGCTACGCGCCCGGCACCAAGATGACCTACGCCGGCCTGCCCAGCGCCGAGGACCGGGTGAACCTGATCGCCTGGCTCGAGACGAACCCCGGCGGCTGACCCCGCCCGCGGGCAAGGCTGCTTGGTTCGAAGGCGCCCGCGGGCGCCTTCTTTGCATTTGGTTAACCAAACGGCGCGCCTGATCCTTTCACGCATTCGCAACTTGAACACCGGGCGCAGGCGTCGTTAGCCTGCCCGTCATCCGGTGCCCCCGGGCCCATGGCCCCCCGTGTGAAGGAACGCCTCATGTCGTCTGCCGCCCGACGCGCCTGCACCCTTGCCCCCGCCCTCGCCGCGATCGGGGTCTACGCCCTCTCCTCGCAGCCTGTCCCGGCGCAGGAGGCGGACCCGGCGGCCACGCAGGCCGAAGAAGGCGGCGGCGAGGATGTCACCGTCTCCTACGGCTACACCAACTTCGGCGAGCTGCAGTATCCCGAGGACTTCGACCACCTGGCGTACGTCAATCCGGACGCGCCCAAGGGCGGCGAGATGAGCCAGTGGTCGCCCGGCGTCTTCGACAGCGTGAACCCCTATACGACCAAGGGCTCTGCCGTCGGCATCCAGACGGGCCTGATGTACGAGAGCGTGCTGAACGGCGCGGCGGACGACAACTACAGCGCCTACTGCTACATGTGCACGACGCTGGAATATCCCGCCGACCGCAGCTGGGTCGTCTTCAACCTGCGCGACGACGTGCGATTCTGGGACGGCACGCCGATGACCGCCGGGGACATCAAGTTCTCGTTCGAGCTGTTCCTCGAGCAGGGCATCCCCGAATTCCGGACCATTCGCTCCTCCTGGATCGACAGCATCGAGATCGAGGATCCGCACCGCATCCGCTTCAACTTCACCGAGGCCGCCCCGCCGCGCGACATCGTCACCTTCGCCGGGGGCATGCCCGTCTTCTCCAAGGCCTGGTTCGAGGAAAGCGGCACGCGTCTCGACGACACCACCTTCGAGCCCTTCATGGCGACGGGCCCCTACGACATCGAGAGCCTCGATGCCGGCCGGTCCATCACCTATGGCCGCGTGGACGACTGGTGGGGCGCCGAGGACAAGTTCAACATCGGCCAGTTCAACTTCGACACCATCCGGATCGAGTATTTCGCCGATTCCACCGCCGCTTTCGAGGCCTTCAAGGCGGGCGAGTACACCTTCCGCTCCGAGAATTCCGAACGTCTCTGGGCCACCGGCTACGAGTTTCCGGCGGTCGAGAACGGCTGGGTCGTCACCGAGGCGCTGCCTAACGAAGGGCTGGCCTCCGCGCTGGGCTTCACCTTCAACCTCGACGAGCCGCAGTGGCAGGACATCCGCGTGCGTGAGGCCGTGGGCCTGATGTTCAATTTCGAATGGTCCAACAAGTCCCTGTTCTACGGGCTGAACACCCGCGTGAACTCCTTCTGGCAGAACTCGGACCTCGAGGCAGTGGGCACCCCTTCCGAGGGCGAGGTGGCACTGCTGCAGCCTCTGGTCGAGGAGGGGCTGCTGGACGAGAGCATCCTGACAGACGAGGCGGTGATGGCGCCGGTCTCGAGCGAGCGGGCGCTGGACCGCGCGGCCCTCAGGCGCGCCTCGGCCCTGCTGGACGAGGCGGGCTGGACAGCCGGCCCGAGCGGCGCCCGCAGCAAGGACGGCGTGCCGCTGACGCTGACGATCCTGCAGTACAACCCCGAATACGACCGCATCGTGAATCCCTTCATCGAGAACCTCCAGCGTCTCGGCGTCGCGGCCCGGCTGGAGCGGGTCGATACCTCGCAATACGTCACACGGCGGGACGAGGGCGATTTCGGCCTTGCCAACCAGCTCTTCAGCCTGGGGCTGGAGCCCAGCACCGTTCTTTACCAGTGGTTCGGCAGCGCCACCGCCGGCGCCTCCTCGCGCAACCTGATGCGGCTGCGCAATCCGGCTGTCGACCGGCTGATCGAACCGGTCATCGCGGCCCAGACGCTGGACGAGCTGCGCACCTCGGTGCATGCGCTCGACCGGGTTCTGCGGGCGGACAGGTTCTGGATTCCGCAGTGGTACAACGACGAATTCTGGGTCGCTTACTACGACATGTACCGCCATCCCGAGACCCTGCCCGAGGGTGCGCTCGGCAGCCTGAGCCTGTGGTGGTACGACGAGGCGGCCGCGCAGGACCTGCGCGAGGCGGGCGCCCTGCGCTGATATGGCTGCCTATATCCTACGCCGCCTACTTCTGGTGATCCCGACCCTGCTCGGGATCATGGTGCTGAACTTTGCCCTGATCCAGTTCATCCCGGGCGGGCCGATCGAACAGATCATCGCCCAGATGGAAGGCGGCGGAGACGTCTTTCAGGGCATCTCGGGCGGCGGCAGCGGCCCGGTCATGGACGACACCGGCATCGGCGCCGGCGCCGGCAGCACGGGGTCGAGCCAGTATGTCGGCGCCCGCGGCCTGCCGCCCGAGTTCATCGCCGAGCTTGAGCGGGAGTTCGGATTCGACAAGCCGCCGCTCCAGCGCTTCGGCGAGATGATGTGGAACTACCTGCGCTTCGACTTCGGCGAAAGCTGGTTCCGCTCCATCTCGGTGGTGGATCTCGTGCTGGAAAAGATGCCCGTCTCGATCTCTCTGGGGCTGTGGTCGACCCTTCTGGCCTACCTGATCTCGATCCCGCTGGGCATCCGCAAGGCGATGCGCGACGGCTCCAGCTTCGACACCTGGACCTCGGGCGCGATCATCGTCGGCTACGCGATCCCCGGCTTTCTCTTCGCGATCCTGCTGATCGTCCTGTTCGCGGGGGGCAGCTACTGGCGCATCTTCCCGCTGCGGGGGCTGACCAGCGACAACTGGGAAAGCCTGAGCCTGCTGGGCAAGATCGCGGACTACTTCTGGCACATCACGCTGCCGGTGCTGGCGAGCACGATCTCGGCCTTCGCGACGCTGACGCTGCTGACCAAGAACAGCTTTCTCGACGAGATCAAGAAGCAGTACGTGATGACCGCCCGCGCCAAGGGGCTGACGGAGAACCGGGTGCTGTACGGCCACGTCTTCCGCAACGCGATGCTGATCGTGATCTCGGGCTTTCCGGCGCTCTTCATCGGCGTCTTCTTCGGCGGGTCGCTGATCATCGAGACGCTGTTCAGCCTCGATGGCCTCGGGCGGCTGGGCTACGAGGCGGCGTTGCAGCGCGATTACCCGGTGGTCTTCGGCACGCTCTTCGCGTTCTCGCTGCTGGGCCTCGTGGTCGGCATCCTGACCGACCTGACCTATGTGCTGATCGATCCGCGCATCGACTTCGAAAGGCGGGGCTGATGCGCGTCTCTCCCCTCACGCGGCGCCGCTGGCGCAACTTCCGCGGCAACCGCCGGGCCTTTGTCAGCCTGATGATCTTCGGCGTGCTCTTCGTGCTGTCGCTCTTTGCCGAGGTGCTGGCGAACGACAAGCCGCTCATGGTCTCCTACCGGGGCGAATGGCGCTTTCCGGTGCTTGAGTTCTACTCCGAGCGGGCCTTCGGGGGCGATTTCCCGACCGAGGCGGTCTATGCCGATCCCGAGGTGCAGTGCCTGATCGTCACCGGCGGGATCGAGGACTGCTTCTACGAGCCGGACAGGATGATCGCGGCCGTCGAGCAGGGCGAGACGCCCGAGATCCTCGACGGCGATCCCGCGCAGTTCGAACCCGGCTGGATGATCTGGCCGCCGATCCCCTATGCCTTCGACACCATCGTCGACCGGCCCGGCGTGGCCCCGGCGGCGCCGAACGTGATCGGCAGCTGGACCGACGCGGCGGGCGAGGGGCATTTCGGCCTGCTGCCCGCGGACCAGCGCGGCTACAACCTTCTGGGCACCGACGACACCAAGCGCGACGTGATGGCGCGGGTGATCTACGGCTTCCGCCTCTCGATCCTCTTCGCGCTGATCGTGACCGCCTGCGCCAGCGTGCTGGGCGTCGCGGCCGGGGCGGTTCAGGGCTACTTCGGCGGCTGGACCGACCTGATCTTCCAGCGCTTCATCGAGGTCTGGACCGGCCTTCCGTCGATCTACGTCATCATCATCGTCTTCGCGATCTTCGACCGGGGCTTCTGGCTGCTGGTCCTACTGTCGGTGCTTTTCGGCTGGCCCGCGCTTGTCGGCGTCGTGCGGGCGGAATTCCTGCGTGCCCGCAACTTCGAATACATCCGCGCGGCAAAGGCGCTGGGCGTGTCGAACGGCACGATCATGCGGCGGCACATGCTGCCCAATGCCATGGTGGCGACGGTGACCATGCTGCCCTTCATCGTCACCGGCGCGATCGGATCGCTGGCCGCGCTCGATTTCCTCGGCTTCGGCCTGCCCTCATCGGCCCCCTCGCTGGGCGAGCTGACGCTGCAGGCCAAGCAGAACCTGCAGGCGCCATGGCTGGGCTTCACCGCCTTCTTCACCTTCGCGATCATGCTCTCGCTGCTGGTCTTCATCTTCGAGGGGGTGCGCGACGCCTTCGACCCGCGCAAGGTCTTCACCGGCGGCACGAAGGTCCAACCCGAAAGCGAAGAGGTCGCGGCGCAGGATGCCGAGGCCGCGGCGGAGGCCCGATGACAGACCCCATCCTCGACGTGCGAAACCTGCGCATCGCCTTCCGGCAGGACGGCGCCCTCGTGCAGGCGGTGCGCGGCGTCAGCTTTCAGGTCGGCCGGGGCGAGACGGTGGCACTGGTGGGCGAAAGCGGCTCGGGCAAGTCGGTCACGGCGCTCTCTACCGTGCAGCTTCTGGGCGATACCGCGCAGCTGTCGGGCAGCGTGCGCTACGAGGGGCGCGAGATGGTCGGCGCGCCCGAGCGCGAGCTACGGGCCGTGCGCGGCAACGACATCAGCTTCATCTTTCAGGAGCCGATGACCTCGCTCAACCCGCTGCACACCATCGAGCGGCAGCTGCGCGAATCGATCGAGCTGCACTCGGGCCTGCGCGGCGCCGCGGCACGGGACCGCGTCGTGTCTCTGCTGGACGAGGTCGGCATCCGCGATCCCGAAAGCCGGCTGGCGAGCTATCCGCACCAGCTCTCGGGCGGGCAGCGGCAGCGCGTGATGATCGCCATGGCGCTGGCGAACGGGCCGGATCTGCTGATCGCGGACGAGCCGACGACGGCGCTGGACGTGACGATCCAGGCGCAGATCCTCGAGCTGCTGGCCGATCTGAAGACGCGCGAGGGGATGAGCCTTCTGTTCATCACCCATGACCTTGGCATCGTGCGGCGCATCGCAGACCGGGTCTGCGTGATGAAGGACGGCGAGATCGTCGAGCAGGGGCCGACCGCCGAGATCTTTTCGAACCCGCAGCATCCCTACACGCAGATGCTGCTCGCCGCCGGATCGACGGGCCTGCCCGCGCCGGTGCCGGAGGGCGCGCAGACGGTGCTCGAGACGGAGGGGCTGCGCATCTGGTTCCCGGTGCAGCGCGGCCTGCTGAAGCGGACGGTCGGCCATATCAAGGCCGTGAACGACGCGACCCTCACGGTGCGAGAGGGCGAGACCGTCGGCGTCGTCGGCGAGTCGGGCTCGGGCAAGACGACGCTGGCGCTGGCGGTGATGCGGCTGGTCGGCAGCGAGGGGGCGATCCGCTTCGACGGGCGCCCCATCGAGCGGCTGGCAGAGCGGCAGTTGCGGCCCCTGCGCTCCGAGATGCAGATCGTCTTCCAGGACCCCTTCGGCAGCCTGAGCCCGCGGATGACCGTGGCCCAGATCGTGGCCGAGGGGCTGGGCGTGCACGGCGTAGAGAAGGGCCGCGACAGGCGCGAGATGGTTGCCGAGATCCTGCGCGAGGTCGGCCTCGATCCCGCATTGATGGACCGTTACCCGCACGAGTTCTCGGGGGGGCAGCGGCAGCGCATCTCCATCGCGCGGGCGCTGATCCTGCGGCCGCGCCTGATGGTGCTGGACGAGCCGACCTCGGCCCTCGATCAGACGGTGCAGGCGCAGATCGTCGACCTGCTGCGCGCCCTTCAGGAAAAGTACCGCCTCGCCTATCTCTTCATCAGCCACGATCTCGCGGTGGTGCGCGCTCTCAGCCACAAGATCATGGTGATGCGTGCGGGCGACGTGCTCGAGGCGGGGCCGGCGGCGCAGGTCTTCGACGCGCCGCAGCACGCCTATACAAGGGAGCTTCTGGCCGCCGCGGGCTGATCAGCCGGGGCGCACCATCTCGAAGACCTCGGCGACGCTGGCATAATCGTTGTAGCCCAGCCGCGAGAGGGGGCGGTAGCGGGTGACGTCCAGCCGCCCCTCGACCAGCGCGGCATCGTCGATATGCACGCCGACCACCTCGCCGATGGCCATCCGGCTCGCGCCCCCCTTCAACTCGACGATCTGCAGCAGGCGGCATTCCAGCGCGGCGGGGGCGGCGGCAACGCGCGGGCAGTCGATCTCGGCGCAGTCCGCCTTCTCGAGGCCGGCCTCGGCGAACTCGTCCCGGTCGGCGGCGAAGGAGCCTGAGCTGACGTTCATCGCCTCGCGCAGCGCGTAGCCCGCGATATTGACGCAGAAGACGCCGGTGTCCTTCGCATTCGCAAGGCTGTCCTTGCCGAAATCGCGGTCGTCCTTGCCGCCGGTGGTCGAGAACATGACCTGCGGCGGCGTGTAGGCGACGGCGTTGAAGAAGGAATAGGGCGCGAGGTTGTCGCGACCATCCGTCCCGCGGGTCGAGATCCAGCCGATGGGGCGCGGCGCGACGATGGCGCCGAAGGGGTTGTGCGGCAGGCCGTGGCCCTCGGCCGGGCGGTAGAACATGGGCGTCTCCTCAATGCGGTCGGGTCGCAACCTAGGCCGCGCCGCCGCGCGCACCAGCCGGTGCCGGTTTGGCAAGGCGCGAGACGCGTGCTAGCACCCGGCGCGACGAAACGGGGGGCGCGTCGTGGCCGAAATCCTGATCGAGACCCCGGCCGATGCGCCGGAGGTCGAGGCGCTCTATGATCTGTGCTTCGCGCCGGGGCGCACGGCGCTGTCCTCCTATCGCCTGCGCGAGGACGTGGCCCCGGTGCCCGCGCTCTGCCGCCTCGTGCGCGGGCGCATGGGCGAGGTCGCGGGCGCGATCCGCGTCTGGCCGGTGCTGGTCGGTGGCGCCGAGGCGCTGCTGCTGGGGCCCGTCGCGGTGCATCCCGTGCGGCAGGGCGAAGGGCTCGGCGCGCTGCTGATCTGGCGCACGCTCGAGGTGGCGCGCGAGCTGGGGCATCCGCGCGTCCTGCTGGTGGGGGACGAGCCCTATTACGCCCGCTTCGGCTTCGCCCGGCTCGAGGGGGTCGAGATGCCGCCCCCCACGAACCCCGACCGCGTCCTCGGCGTCGCGCTGCAGGAGGGCGCTTGGGAGGGCGTGACCGGCGCCGTTTCGCGCATCGCGCCCTGACGCGCCCCGGCGCGCGCGGGGACGATTGACCCCGGGCGCCGGCGTGCCAAATCTGGGGCATGCGCGCGATGAAGGAAATCAACCCCGCCACCCCGCCCGTGCCCCTGACCGCAGAGGCGCGCGCCGAGATCGCCGCCCTCGCGGACCGGCAGCGCAAGGCGGCCTCGCTTCTCATGCGGATCGTCAGCCTTGCCGGTGGGCGGGTCGAGGACGGGATGCGGATGCTGCCGAAGCCGGCGCGCAGCCGGATCGAGGCCGGCGCCCGCGCCGCCCTGACCCGCAGCTACGCCCTGGCCGAGGACAGCCGCGGCTTTTCCGCCGGCCCCTGGGGCGCGCTGACGCGGCAGGTCTCGACCGACCGGCAGCATCGGCTCGTCGCGACGGTTTCGGGTGCTTTCGGCGGCCTCGGCGGGCTGCCGACGGCGCTGGCCGAGATCCCCGTGGCCACCACCATCATCTTCCGCGCCGTGCAGGGCGTGGCGCAGGCCAATGGCGAGGATCCGGCCTCGGAGGAGACGCGGCTGGAATGCCTGCGCGTCTTCGGCGCGGGCGGCGCCGGGCCGGATGAGGCGGGCATCGACACCAGCTTTCTGGGCGCGCGGCTCGGCCTCAGCGGGATCGCGCTGAACACGCTGATCGCCCGGGTTGCCCCGCGCTTCGCCGCCGTGCTGGGCGCGCGGCTGGCCGGGCAGGCCGTGCCGATCCTCGGCGCCGTGGCGGGGGCAGGCACGAACTGGGCCTTTACCGGCTACTACACCGAGGTCGCGCATGTGCACTTCGGCCTGCGCCGCCTCGTGCGGCACTACGGCGAAGAGGCGGTGCTGAACGAGTTTCACACCGTCCTGTCGGGCAAGACCCGGCGCGGCTAGCCCCGCAGGCCCGGCCTAGATCAGCCAGCCGTTCTGCGTCAGCCAGGTCACGACGGGCCGGCGGACCGAGGATTCGCCCGCGGCCCGCGTCTCGTCGATGACGCCCCGCACCTCGTCGAGGTTGCAGCGCCGCAGCAGGTGCTTGACCGGCCCGATCGAAGCGGGGCGCATTGACAGTGTGCGAAAGCCCAAGGCGGCGAGGGCCAGCGCCTCGACCGGGCGGCCCGCATCCTCGCCGCAGAAGCTGAGCGGCGTTCCGGCGGCCTCGCAGCGGGCGACTATCTGCGACAGCAGCGCGAGGAAGCTGGCGTCCAGCGTGTCGTAGCGCCGGCGCACGCGCTCGTTCTCGCGGTCGGCAGCGAAGAAGAACTGCTTGAGATCGTTGCCGCCGACCGAGAGAAAGTCGACCTCTTCGAAGAAGCGGTCGGGCGCGAAGGCGAGGCTGGGGGTTTCCAGCATCGCGCCGACCTCGACCGAGGCGGGAAGGGGGCGGCCAAGGATGCGCTCGCGCTCCAGCGCCTTGTCCAGCTCCTCGCGCGCGCGGGCGAACTCTCCGGCCTGCGCGATGAAGGGGAACATCACCGACAGCGGCCGCCCGCCGGCGGCGCGGATCAGCGCCTGAAGCTGCATCCGCAGCACGCCGGTCTTGTCGAGGCCGACGCGGATCGCCCGCCAGCCCATGGCCGGGTTCGGCTCGTCGTTGGGCTTCATGTAGCTCAGCACCTTGTCCGAACCGATGTCGAGCGTGCGGAAGCAGACGCGCTTGCCCTCGGCCGCGTTCATCACGCGGGCATAGAGGGCCGAAAGCTCGGCCCGCTTGGGCATCTTGTTGCGGATCAGGAACTGCAGCTCGGTGCGGAACAGGCCCACGCCCTCGGCGCCCGATCCCTGCAGCGAGGGCAGGTCGGCCATCAGCCCGGCGTTCATGTGCAGCGCGATGGTCTTGCCGCAGAGCGTCTCGGCCGGCAGCTCGCGCAGGCCGGCATAGCGCTCCATCGCGCGGGCCTGCATCGCCATCTTGTCGCGGAAGGCGGTGCGGATCTGGTCGTCGGGGCGCAGGTGCGCCACGGCCTGATCGCCGTCCACGAGGATCACGTCGCCGTTCAGCGCCTCCTGCACGACGCCCCGGGCATGGATTACCAGCGGGATCGCCCAGGCGCGGGCGACGATGGCGGCATGGCTGCCGACCGAGCCTTCCTCGAGCACGATGGCGCGCAGCGTCTTGCCGTAATCCAGCAGCTCTCCGGGGCCGATGTTGCGGGCCACAAGGACCGGGTTGTCCGGCATCTCGGCGCCGGTGTCGCGGCCCTGCCCGCTGAGGATGCGCAGGAGGCGGTTGGACAGATCGTCGAGATCGCTCAGCCGCTCGCGCAGGTAGGCGTCGTTGGACCGGGCCATGCGGGTGCGCGCGAGGCTCTGCTCCTTCTCGACCGCGGCCTCGGCCGAAAGGCCGCTGGAGATGTCCTCTTCCATCCGGCGCATCCAGCTGCGCGAATTGGCGAACATGCGGTAGGCCTCGAGGACCTGCACCTCTTCGGCGTCGACGGTCTTGGCGTTCTCGAGCATCTCGTCGACGCGGCCGCGCAGCTCCTCGGCGGCCTCGCGCAGACGCTCCAGCTCGGCCACCGGGTCCTCGGCGATGGGATTGGTCACCACCACCCGGGGCTCGTGCAGCCAGACGCAGCCCTCGGCGGCGCCCTCCTGTCCCGTCGTGCCGCGGAAGGTGGCGGGGTTCTGGTGCCGGGCCGCCAGCGCCGCGCCCTGGTCGACGAAGGCGCCCAGCTCCGTCATCTCGGCCAGCACCATGGCCACCACCTCGAGGGCATAGACCTCGTCGGCGGTGTATTGCCGCGCGTCCTTGGACTGCACGACGAGCACGCCCATCGGCTCTCCCAGGCGCTGGATCGGGATGCCGCAGAAGCTGGAGTACCGCTCCTCGCCGGTCTCCGGCATGTAGCGAAAGCCCTTCTCGGCGGGGGCATTGGCGGTGTTCACGACCCGCCGGCTGCGCACCGTGCGCCCCACGAGGCCCTCGCCCAGCCGCATCCGCGTCTGGTGCACCGCCTCGGGCTGCAGCCCCTCGGTGGCGCAAAGCTCCAGCGTTTCGGGGTCGCGGAACAGGTAGATGGAGCAGACCTCGGTGCGCATCTGCTCGGCGATGAGCTGCACGATCCGGTCCAGCCGCTGCTGCCCGGCGCCGCCTTCGGCCATCACCGCCCGCAGCCGCCCGAGCAGTTTCCTGCTCTCGCTTTCGGTCCGTTGTTCCATAGTGCCCCTTGACGCCGGCGAAATCAGGGCTCCGGCGCCTGCCGCCGCCCTGTAGAGCACATCGCCGGCCCGAGCGGAACGACGTTTTCGCGCAGCGGTCACGCCCCTGTCACTGGAATGTTATCACAAAGGGCGAGGGTGCCCGCGACGCAAGCACGGGAGCAAGCCATGACTGGTTTCGATCAGATGAACCGCCGAGGATTCCTCAAGGGCACGACGGGCGCCCTTCTGGCCGCGCCTCTGGGCGGGCTTTATGTCCGCCAGGCGATGGCGCAGGGCCGGATGATGCCGATCGCCTCGCCCTACGGCCCGGTCCGCCCGGTCGCCGACCGCACCACCGGCCTCGAGCTGCTGCAGCTGCCCGAGGGCTTCAGCTACCAGAGCTTCGGCTGGGCCGGCGATCCGATGGACGACGGCAACCCCACCCCCTTCGAGCATGACGGCATGGGCGTCGTCGGCAGCCGGATGGTGGATGGCGAGCAGGAGATCACCCTGATCCGCAACCACGAATCCACCGTGCGCCCGATGGCCGGGCTGATCCGGGCGCCGGGCCTTTACGACACCGCGACCCTGTCGGACGACGGCGAGACGGGTCAGGCCGCGGGCGGCACCACCACGCTGGTCTACCGCGGCGATCAGTGGGTCTCGGCCCGCCCCTCGATCGGCGGCACGATCAACAACTGCGCCGGCGGCGTCACCCCCTGGGGCACCTGGCTGACCTGCGAAGAGGACAAGGCCGATTTCACCGAAGACGGCGGCCTGCCGCATGGCTACGTCTTCGAGGTCTCGGCCGATCCCGCCGAGACGACGGGCCAGCCGATCAAGGACATGGGCCGCATGGACCACGAGGCCGTCGCCCTCGATCCCGCGACCGGCAGCCTTTACCTGACCGAGGACGACCGCAATCAGGCCGGCCTCTACAAGTTCGTGCCGGTGAACACCGACCAGCGCTACGGCGCGCTCGCCGAGGGCGGCGCGCTCTTCATGGCGAAGGTCGTGGGCGAGGAGGGGGCCGACCTGCTCGACCCGGCGATCGGCGACAGCCACCGCATCGAATGGGTCGCGATCGAGGATCCCGATCTGCCGCCGCAGCCCTTCACCGAGGCGCCCTTCGAGGAGGGCAACATGGCCTCCGGCCCCTTCAAGCAGGGCCGCGATCTGGGTGCGCTGCGCTTCAGCCGGCTCGAGGGGATCTGGTACTCGGACACCGAGAAACTGTTCTACATCGTCGACACCTCTGCCGGCCGGGGCGAGGATGACGGCGAGCCGAATGTGATCGGCCGCGGCGAAGGCGCCGTCTGGACCTACGATCCCGCCAGCGAGACTCTGGCCTGCATCTGGAAGTCCGACAACCCGGTCGCCGGCAACAACCCCGACAACATCACCGTCAGCCCCCGCGGCGGCGTGCTCCTGTGCGAGGACGGCGGCGGCGTCGAGGACGAGTTCGGCATGGGCGAGCGTCTGCTCGGCCTGACGCCGCAGGGCGAGACCTACGTCTTCGCCAAGAACAACATCACCCTCGACAGCGAGCGGCTGGAGCGGGCGGCCAAGAACCCGGCCTTCATCGAGGCCGGCGATCACCGCGAGAACGAATGGGCCGGCGCCACCTTCGATCCAACGGGCCGCGTCCTCTTCGTCAACATCCAGACGCCGGGCATCACCTTCGCGATCACCGGCCCCTGGGACAAGGGCATGCTCTGATCCGGCGGGATCAGTCGCGCGAGCCCTGGCGGGCGGGGTCTTCGGGCCCCGCCCGTCCCGTTCTGACATAGCGGGTCAGCGCGGCGACGAGGTGGTCGAAGACCGCCCCGACGCGGGGCAGGGCGCGCAGGTCGCGATGCGCGACCACCCAGACCGGCAGCGCCAGCGTCACCGCCCCCTCCAGCACCTCGATGAGGCGCGGATCGGCGCGCCCGACGGGCCGCTGCGCGAAGACGAGGCCCAGCCCCGCCCGCGCCATCGCCAGCTGCGCGGGGTGGTTGTCGACACGCAGGGTGATCATCTCCGCCGCGCGGGGGCCCAGAAGCTGCTCGGCCAGGGCCAGGTCCGCTGCGGACCGGTCGGGCCCGATGAGGCTGTGCTGCGCCAGATCCTCCAGCCGCTGGGGCCGGCCGCGCGCCGCGAGGTAGTCGCGGTGGCCGAAGAGGCCGATCGGGATCTCTCCGATGCGCCGCGTCACCAGCGTGTCCTGCGCCGGGGGATGCATCCGCACCGCGAGATCGGCCTCCTGCTCGGTGAGGTTGGCCTGCCGGTTCGACAGCGCCAGCTCAAGCCGCAGGCCGGGATGGCGCGCGAGCAGCGGCGGCAGCATCGCGGGCAGCACCTCGACCCCGACGAAGTCCGCCACCGACAGCCGCACCCGCCCCGCCACGAGGCCGGGCGGCGAGGCGGCGGTGCGCAGGAAGGCGTCAGAGGCATGGGCCATGGCACGGGCCGGCGCCTCGAGCGCGCGGGCCTGCGGCGTGGGCAGCAGCCCCTGCGACGACCGGGTGAAGAGCGTGACGCCCAGCCGTGCCTCCAGCGCCGCGATCCGAGACCGCATCGTCGGCTGCGTCACCCCCAGCCGCCGCGCGGCGGCGGAGAGGCTGCCCTCCTCAAGAACCGCGAGAAAGGCCTGCTGATCGTCCCAGGAGGGGGGCATGACGCTCATGCATTATTGACTAGCAGCTTGGCATCTTTGGGCAATGGTTGATGAGGTCTTGGCCCGTCATCTTCTGCTCGTGCAAGGCAAGGAGACGAGGATGTACGGGCAAGAGGCGAAGACGGCACTGGTTCTGGGCGCGACCGGCGGCATCGGCGGCGCGGTGGCCGAGGCGCTGCTGGCGCGCGGCTGGAGGGTGCGCGGCATGGCGCGGGATGCGGCGACGGCGGCACGGGGCTGGACCGGCGCGCCGGGGATCGAGTGGGTGCAGGGCGACGCGATGCGCCGCGCCGATGTCATGGCCGCGGCGCGCGGGGCAGGGGTCATCGTCCACGCCGTGAACCCGCCGGGCTACCGCGACTGGGACCGGCTTGTCCTGCCGATGATCGACAATACCATCGCCGCCGCCCGGGCGGGGGGGGCGCGGATCGTGCTGCCGGGGACGGTCTACAACTACGACCCCGCGCAGGTGCCCCTGGCGCGCGAGGACAGCCCGCAGCAGCCGGCCAGCCGGAAGGGGCGGATCCGCGTCGCGCTGGAGCGGCGGCTGGAAGAGGCCTCGGGCCGCGCCCCGGTGCTGATCCTGCGGGCCGGCGATTACTGGGGCCCCGGCGCACGGTCGAGCTGGTTCTCCGCCGGGATGATCGGCGAGGGGCGCCCGCTGCGCAGGCTGACCCTGCTGACCCGGAGCGGCGCCGGGCACAGCTGGGCCTATCTGCCCGACGTGGCCGAGACCGTCGCGCGCCTGCTGGACGCGCCGGAGCGCCTGCGCCCCTTCGAGCGGGTCGGGATGGAGGGGCTCTGGGATGAGGACGGGACGCGGATGCCCGCGCTCGTCGAGGAGGCCCTGGGCCGAAGGCTGCCCCGCAAGCGCTTTCCCTGGTGGGCGATGCGCGCCCTCGAGCCCTTCGGCGGCTTCGCGCGCGAGGCGGCAGAGCTGCGGCCGCTCTGGTCGCACCCCTTGCGCATCGACAACACGCGCCTGCGCGCGCTGTTGGGGGAAGAGCTGCGCACACCGCCGTCCGAGGCGATGCGCGCCGCCCTCGCGGCGCTGGGCCTGCTGGAGCCTGCTGGAGAGGCACCGGTCCCGGTGGGGTGACGCGGGTGGCCCGCTGAGCGGGCCACCCGGGGCGCCCGTGTCAGACGCTTTCGGCGGCGGGCTTGTCGAGGTCGAACTCGTCGTGCAGCGCCTGCACGGCAAGTTCCATGTACTTGCGGTCGATCAGCACCGAGATCTTGATCTCGGAGGTGGTGATGACCTTGATGTTGACCCCCTCGGCCGAGAGCGCCTTGAACATCCGCGCGGCGACCCCGGCGTGGCTGCGCATGCCGATGCCGACGACCGACACCTTGCTGACGCCCTTGTCCGCGACGGTGTCGTGAAAGCGGATCTCGCCGCGCTCCTTGGCGTCCTGCATCGCCTTCTCGGCCCGCGCGACCTGGTCGATCGGGCAGGAGAAGGTCATGTCGGTGCGCCCCTCTTCCGAGATGTTCTGCACGATCATGTCGACGTTCACCCCGGCCTCGGCCAGCGGGCCGAAGATCGCGGCGGCGATGCCGGGCCGGTCGGCGACCGAGATCAGCGTCATCTTCGCCTCGTCGCGGCTATAGGCGACCCCGGCGACCACATTGCTTTCCATGATATCCTCCTCGCCCACGACCAGCGTCCCGGCCTCGTCCGACTGTTCCTCGAAGCTGGAGAGCACCCGCAGCTTCACCTTGTAGCGCATCGCCAGCTCGACCGAGCGCGTCTGCAGCACCTTGGCGCCAAGGGACGCGAGCTCCAGCATCTCCTCGAAGGCGATGCGGTCGAGCTTGCGGGCCTTTTCGCAGATCCGCGGATCGGTCGTGTAGACGCCGTCGACGTCGGTGTAGATGTCGCAGCGCACCGCGCCGAAGGCGGCGGCAAAGGCGACGGCGGTGGTGTCAGACCCGCCGCGGCCCAGCGTGGTGATCCGCCCCTCGGGCGAGACGCCCTGAAAGCCGGCGACGACCGCGACCTGCATGCCCTGGGCGAACCGCTCCATGATGTTGTCGGTCGGGATCTCCTCGATCCGGGCGCTGGAATGGGCGGAGTTCGTCTTGAGCGGCACCTGCCAGCCCTGCCAGGAGCGGGCGGGCACCTCCATCTCCTGCAGGCGCAGGGCCATCAGCCCGGCGGTCACGTTCTCGCCCGAGGAGACGACGGCATCGTATTCGCGCGCGTCGTAGAGGGGCGAGGTCTCGTTCACCCAGCCGACCAGCTCGTTGGTCTTGCCGGACATCGCCGAGACGATGACGATCACCTGGTGCCCGCGCGCGACCTCGACGGCCACGCGTTTCGCCGCGCGCTGGATCCGGTCCAGCGTGGCGACGGAGGTGCCGCCGAATTTCATCACCAGGATCGACATGGATCCCCCTTCTCGTCAGTCCGCCGGCGTCTTTATCGGCGCAGGTGATGTAAGGGAAGGGGGGGCGGGCCGGCCCGGGCATCGAGCCCGCGCCGGCCCGCGCCGCCCGCCTTCGGGCGGGCGGCCGGCGGTGGAGGTGGAGCGCCTCAGACGACGACCGCGGCGCCATCGGCGCTGGAGCCGACGGAGGCGCGGAAGGCGGCGAAAAGCTCGCGCCCGACGCCGCTGCCGTTGCCGGCGAGATCGGGCCGCTCGGCCACCCGGCCTGCGAGATCGGTCAGCACCTCTATCCGGCCCGAGGGCGCGTCGAGCCGCAGGATGTCGCCGTCGCGCAGCAGGCCGATGGGCCCGCCCTCTGCCGCCTCGGGGGCGACATGGATCGCGGCGGGCACCTTGCCGCTGGCGCCCGACATGCGCCCGTCGGTGACGAGGGCCACCTTCAGCCCGCGGTCCTGCAGCACGGCGAGGATCGGGGTCAGGTTGTGCAGCTCGGGCATGCCGTTGGACTTCGGCCCCTGGTAGCGCACCACGACGATGGTATCGGCGGTGAATTCCCCGGCCTGGAAGGCGGTCTTGACCGCCCCCTGGTCGTGAAAGACGCGCACCGGCGCCTCGATCACCTGCCGGTCGGCGGCGACGGCGGAGGTCTTGATCACCGCCCGGCCGAGGTTGCCAGAAAGCTGCTGCAGCCCGCCCGTGGGCTGGAAGGCATCGGCGGCGGGGCGCAGGATCCGCTCGTTCAGCGGCGCTTCGGGGCCGGGGCCGTAGACGACGCGGCCTTCCTTCAGGGTCGGTTCCTGCGTGTAAAGCGACAGCCCGTCGCCGGCCACGGTACGCACATCCTCGTGCAGCAGGCCCGCTTTCAGCAGATCGCCGATCATGTAGCCAAGCCCGCCCGCCGCGTGGAAGTGGTTCACGTCCGCCAGACCGTTGGGATAGACCTTGGCCATCAGCGGCACGACGGCCGAGATATTGGCGAAGTCCTCAAGATCGAGGATCACCCCCGCCGCCCGCGCCATGGCCGGCAGGTGCAGGACGAGGTTGGTCGACCCGCCCGTCGCCATCAGCCCGACGATGCCGTTCACGAAGGCCCGCTCGTCAAGGATCTCGGAGACCGGCGTATAGGCATTGCCCAGTGCCGTGATCTCGGCCGCGCGCTTCGTCGCCGCCTCGGTCAGGGCGTCGCGCAGGGGGGTGCCGGGGTTCACGAAGCTGGAGCCGGGCATGTGCAGGCCCATGAACTCCATCAGCATCTGGTTGGAATTGGCGGTGCCGTAGAAGGTGCAGGTGCCGGGGCCGTGGTAGGAGGCCATCTCGGATTTCATCAAGGCCTCGCGCCCGACCTCTCCGGCGGCGAACTGCTGGCGCACCTTGGCCTTCTCGTCGTTCGGCAAGCCGCTGGTCATCGGCCCTGCGGGCAGGAAGATCGAGGGGATGTAGCCGAAGGTCGCCGCCGCCATGACGAGGCCCGGCACGATCTTGTCGCAGACCCCGAGGTAGAGCGCGCTGTCGTAGGTGTTGTGCGACAGGCCGACGGCAGCGGCCAGCGCGATCACGTCGCGCGAGAAGAGCGACAGCTCCATCCCGGTCTGGCCTTGCGTCACGCCGTCGCACATCGCGGGCACGCCGCCCGCGACCTGCGCCGTGGCGCCATTGGCGCGGGCGGCGGCGCGGATCAGCTCGGGGTAGCGCTCGTAGGGCTGATGGGCCGAGAGCATGTCGTTGTAGGCCGTGATGATGCCGATGTTTGGCGCCCGCCCCTCGGCCAGGGCCTGCTTGTCGTCGCTGGCGGCATAGGCATGGGCCTGGTTGCCGCAGGTCAGATGCGCCCGGCGCGGCCCCTCGGCGGCGGCGCGGGCCATTGTGGCCATGTACTGGCCCCGCGCCGCCTCGCTGCGGGCGCGAATACGGTCGGTGACGGCGTCGATCGTGGCGTGGAGTGTCATGGCGGCTCCTTGCGGCTGGCGCAGTGGCGAAGCGGGAGGGATCGAGATTACGTTAGCGCTAACGGCGCGACAGTTCCATGACCCTTACCGTAGCGTCATGCGGGCCTTCGCGCAATTCGCTGCAGCGCGGCATTTCGATAGGTCTTTCCGCCTTCATGCAGGCGGGCTACAGCGCGTGGATGAGTGATTATCCCACGATCCGTCTCCTGCCCAAGGCCGAGGCCCGCGCCATCCGCCACGGCTTTCCCTGGGTCTATGCCAACGAGCTGGTGATGGACCGGCGCACCCGGGGCCTGACCCCCGGCAGCTTCGCGATCCTCGAGGACGCGGAGCGGCAGCCCATGGGCCTCGTTACCGTGAACCCCGCCAGCCGCATCGCCGCGCGGATGCTGGACCGCGATCCCGAGGCGGTGATCGACGGCGCCTGGCTGCGGGCGAAGCTGTCGCGTGCGCTGAGCTACCGCGATGCGCTTTACGATGCGCCCTTCTACCGCCTGATCCATGCCGAGGCCGATGGCCTGCCCGGCTGCATCATCGACCGCTTCGGCGATGTCGCGGTGCTGCAGCCGAATGCCGCCTGGGCCGATGCCATGGCCGATGAGATCGCCGCGGCGCTGGTCGAGCTGGCGGGCGTGGGCACGGTTATCCTGAACGGCACCGGCCGCACCCGCACGCAGGAGGGGCTGACCGAAGAGACGCGCCTGCTGCAGGGCGCGGCGCCCGAGGGGCCGATCCCGGTGCCGATGAACGGCGCGACCTACATGGCCGACGTGATGGGCGGGCAGAAGACCGGCCTCTTCTTCGACCAGCGTCCCAACCACGCCTTCGCCGCGCGGCTGGCGCCGGGCGGGCGGGTGCTTGACGTCTTCAGCCATGTCGGCGGCTTCGCCCTTGCCGCGCTGGCCGGCGGCGCAGCCTCGGCCCTCGCGGTCGACGGCAGCGCTCCGGCGCTTGCGCTGGCCGAGCAAGGTGCCGAGTCGGGCGGCATGGCGGATCGCTTCGCCACCCGGCGCGGCGATGCCTTCGACACGCTCGCGGCGCTGGAGGCCGAGGGCGAGCGCTTTGACCTCGTGGTCTGCGACCCGCCGGCCTTCGCGCCCTCCAAGCAGGCGCTGGACGCGGGGCTGCGCGCCTACGAGCGGATCGCACGCCTCGCCGCGCCGCTGGTCAAGGAGGGCGGGTTCCTGACGCTCTGCTCCTGCTCCCATGCCGCCGATCTGACGCAGTTCCGCGCCGCCTGCACGCGCGGCATCGGCAAGGCCGGGCGCGCGGGGGCGATCATCCGCACCGGCTTTGCCGGGCCCGATCATCCGGTGCTGCCGCAGCTGGCGGAAAGCGGCTACCTCAAGACGCTGACCTACCGGCTGTGAGCGGCGCGCGCCGCCTGCCGGAGCGGCCGCGCCTGCTGATCGACGCCTGCGTTCTCTATCCGACGGTGATGCGCGAGGTGATCCTTGGCGCAGCCGCTGAGCGCCTCTTCGAGCCGCGCTGGTCGCCCCGCATCCTCGAGGAATGGGCCCGCGCCGCCGCCCGCCTCGGCCCCGCGGGCGAGGCAGTGGCACGGGGCGAGATCGCCGCCCTCTCGGCCCGCTGGCCCGAGGCCGCCGTCACGCCCACCGAGGCGCAGGAGCGGCGTCTCTGGCTGCCCGACCCGGCGGATATCCACGTGCTCGCTGCCGCCGTCACGGCCCATGCCGATGCCATCGTGACGGTGAACGCCAAGGATTTCCCGAAAAACCTGCTCGAGGAAGAGGGGCTGACGCGTCTCGATCCCGACGGCTGGCTGGCCGGGCTGGCACTGGCGCATCCGCAGGAGATGACCTCCGTGGTGCAGGCGGTGCTGGAGGAGGCGCGGCGCCTTTCGGGCGAGGATTGGACCCTGCGCGCGTTGATGAAGAAGGCGCGCCTTCCGAGGCTGGGCAAGACGGTGGAGCGGCTGGCGGGCTAGGCCTCGAGCCACTTGCGCTCGTTCTCCTCGATCGCGGCAATGCGCTTCTCGGCCTGGGGGTGGCTCAGCAGCCAGGCCGCGCGCCCGCCGCCACCGCCGCCGGCCATCGCGTCCAGCTTGCGGAACAGCGCCTTCTGCGGCGCGGTGCCGATGCCCGACCGGATCAGCAGGGCCGAGGCATAGGCATCGGCCTCGAACTCGTCCTGCCGCGACAACCGCGCCGAGAGCAGGGAGGTGAGGCCCGCCGCGATCCAGCCGCCGAGGCCCGGGATCAGGCGCCCCAGAACCGTCGTCAGGGCGACGCGCAGCGCATTCTGGCTGGAGAAATCGATCATCCGCCGCCGCGAATGACCCAGCGCGACATGCCCCAGCTCATGCGCGATGACGGCGGCCAGCTCCTCGGCCTTGACCTCGCCCCTGTTGTAGCGCTCGAGGAAGCCGCGCGTCAGGAAGATGCGGCCATCCGGCGCGGCGAGGCCGTTGACGACGGAAACCTCGTAGATATTGACGCGAATGCGCGGGATCTCGAGCGCGGCGGCCATCTTGCGGCACAGGGCCGCGAGGGCCGGATCGGCCAGCTCGGTCGAGCTGCTCGATAGCTCACGCCGCGTGCGCCACGCCGAAAAGTGGTACATCGCAAGGCCATAGGCGATGGCCAGAAGGATCGGCGTCAGCTTCAGCATCGATTACAAGAATGGGCGCGCCGCGGCTTCGGCGCAATCGGCAAGGCTTCACGTCGTGGTGCGACGCAACAACACTTGGCCCTTGGGCCAGACGCGGCGGAACCATGTGGCAGCCGCTGCATTGGTTCAACAGTCCAGAGGGAGGTCGCCCTAGGAGGCAGCCGATGCCGTTCGAAGCACATGACAAACAGGTCCGGCAGCAAAGCTTCCGTCGCGCCTTCCCCGTCGAGGCCGATCTTCCCGACGTTTTCGAGCGCCTGCTCGGGCGGCTTGCCGAAGAGGAAGAGGCCGGCAGCAACGAGGCAGAGTGGCCGCGCAAGCAGGGTTGAGGTCCGCCTCGGACCCTACCTCAGAGGTTAAGAAGAACGATCAGGAGGGCGAGGCCCAGCATGCCCAGCAGCATGCCGTGGCCGACGCCCCATTGCGCCATGTCGCGGAAATTTCCGCCGCGGCGCTTCGCGCGAAAGGCGCCGATGGCGGCGCCGATCAGGAATGTCACCAAGGGTATGATCATGGGCTGCGTCCGTTCTGGCGCGGGGGTGCCGCGTGTGCCGGGTGGGGCCTATCCCGCGCCCGGACCCATGTCCACCGGCCCCGCCGCGCGACTCGCCTTGCTTGCGCAAGCGCCCTGCCATGCACGGAAAAAGTAAGTGACACTGACCGGCCCAGCCGCTACACGGGCGCCACAACGGGGTGTGCCGGCAAGCGGTGAGTTGGGCGAGCCGCTTCCGGCGAGTGACGCTGGAGCAGCCGATAATGAAAGCCGAGATCTTCCTACCAGACGACTATCGTCCCGCAGAGGACGAGCCGTTCATGAACGACCGTCAGCTCGAGTACTTTCGCCGCAAGCTGCTGAGCTGGAAGGACGATCTTCTGTCCGACAGCCGCGACACCATCGAGGGCATGAAGGACGGCACCCGCAACATCCCCGATGTCGCCGACCGCGCCAGCGAAGAGACCGACCGGTCGCTCGAACTGCGCACCCGCGACCGCCAGCGCAAGCTCGTCAGCAAGATCGACTCGGCCCTGCGCCGCATCGAAGAGGGCGAATACGGATATTGCGAGATCACCGGAGAGCCGATCAGCCTGCGCCGCCTCGACGCGCGCCCGATCGCGACCATGAGCCTCGAGGCGCAGGAACGTCACGAGCGGCGCGAACGCGTCCACCGCGACGATTGATCGTCTTGTCTGCCAAGGTATGCAGTCGATGACCGGATCTTCGGCCAGCGCATGGCGCTGAAAACGGCAACCGTCGTCGGCGGCGGCATCGGTGGGCTGACCGTGGCCCTGTGCCTCGCCCGCAGGGGCGTGGCGGTCACGCTGCTGGAGCAGGCGCCGGTCCTGCGCGAGCTTGGGGCCGGTCTTCAGATCACCCCCAACGGTGCGCGCGTGATCCAGGCGCTGGGCCTTGGCGCCGACCTCGATGCGGTCTCGGTTCAGGGGCGGGCGGTGGTGCCGGTAGACGGTCTTACGGGGCGCAGGCTGGCGCGGTTCGACCTGACCCGGCTGCCGGGCCCGCCTTATCGCATGGCCTCGCGCCGCGGCCTCGTCGCCCTGCTGGGGAAGGCCTGCGCCGAGGCCGGCGTCGCACTGCGCACCGGCGCCCGGGTGACCGAGGCGACTGACGGGGTCCTGACGCTCGAGGGTGGCGAGAGGATCGAGGACGCGCTGGTGATCGGGGCCGACGGGCTGCACTCGATGGTCCGGCCGGCGCTGAACGAGGCCACGTCGGCGCAGTTCGCCGGGCAGGTGGCCTGGCGCGCCGTCATCCCGGCAGAGCAGGCGCCAGAGGCGCGCATCTGGATGCTGCCGCATCGCCACGCCGTCACCTACCCGATCCCCGAGGGGCTGAATATCGTCGCGGTGGAGGAACGGTCGGCCTGGGCGCCCGAGGGCTGGAGCCATGTCGACCGGCCCGACGCGATGACGCGGGCCTTCTCCGGCGCCTGCGCCGAGCTGCAAGACCTCTTGCAGCAGGTGCGAGAGCCCATGCTCTGGGGCCTGTTCCGCCATCCGGTCGCGCGGCACTGGCACGGCCAGCGCAGCGCCATCCTCGGCGATGCCGCGCATCCGACGCTGCCCTTCCTGGCGCAGGGCGCCAACCTCGCGCTCGAGGATGCCTGGGTCCTGGCCGAGAGCGTCACGGGATCCGAGCCATTGCTGCAGGGACTGGCGCGCTATCAGGCGCGGCGCCGTGACAGGGTGGTGCGGGCGCTTGCCGCGGCGCAGGCCAATGCGCGGAACTACCATCTGTCTGGACCGGCGCGCCGGGTCGCGCATCTGGGGCTGGCGGCGATCGACCGGGTCGCGCCGCGGGCCTATCTGCGGCGGCTGGACTGGCTTTACGCATATGACGCGACCCGCGGCGAGGACCGCGGGTCGTAGGATCGCTCAGCTGTGGCGGGGCGGCCTAGAACCGCAGCCGCACCCAGCGCTCGTCCAGCACGGTGCCGGCGGCATCGGTCAGGACCGCGCGAAAGCGGCCTTTCTCGTCCGTGGGCCAGCTGACGCGCACATCGGCGTTCAGGCCGGGCTGCACCTCGGTCGCGCCGAGGACGGTGCCGTCGGCGCGAAGCACAGCGAGGGTGCCGGCCTGATCCGCGCGGACGACCGGGAATTCGACCGAATAGTTGGTGGGCCGCTCGTAGCGGAGGCCGATCGTGCTCTCGGCGCTGGCCGGGGCGGCGATGCCGCCGGCTGTGGCAAGCGCGAGGATGGCTGCGGTCAGCAGTCTGTGGGTCATGATGTCTTCCTCTTGGGGTCGGAGGGGCAGGGTATGCCCCTTTGAGAAAGGATCAAGGTCCGCTGCCGCCGGGGCCACCAGATCGGTTGCCCCGGCGCTACGGCGCTTAGCGGTAGAGGTTGACCCAGCGCTGGGACACTTCGGTGCCCGAGGCGTCGGTCAGCACGGCGCGCAGGCGGCCGTCCTGCTGGGCCGGCCAGCTGACGCGCACGTCGGTGTTGATGCCGGCATGGACGTCGGTGGCGCCGATGACGGTGCCGTCGGCCCGCAGCACGGTGACGGTGCCGGCTTCGGCGGCATTCACGACGGGAAATTCGACCGAGAAGTTGGTCGGCTGCTCGTAACGGGCGCCGAGCGCACCTTCGGCGGTATAGGCGCTGGCGGTGGTGGCGAGACCGGCGGTGGCGGTCAGGGCGACGAGGGCGGCGGTGAGGATACGGTTGGTCATGGGGAGGTCCTGTTCGATGTGCGGGACCCGACAGGGCGCCGCGGTAGCAAGGGGAGGAGGGAGGCGCAGCGGAGGGAGGGCCGCTGCGCCGTCGCCGCGTTTAGCGGTAGAGGTTGACCCAGCGCTGGGACACTTCGGTGCCCGAGGCGTCGGTCAGGACGGCGCGGAGGCGGCCATCCTGCTGGCCCGGCCAGCTGACGCGGACGTCGGTGTTGATGCCGGCGCGGACGTTGGTGGCGCCGATGACGGTGCCGTCGCCGCGCAGGACGGTGACGGTGCCGGCCTCGGCGGCGTTCACGACGGGGAACTCGACCGAGAAGTTGGTCGGCTGCTCGTAGCGGGCGCCGAGCGCGCCTTCGGCGGTGTAGGCGCTGGCGGTGGTGGCGAGACCGGCGGTGGCGGTCAGGGCGACAAGGGCGGTGGTGAGAATGCGGTTGGTCATGTGATCAGTCTTTCGGCAGTCGTTCGTTGCGATGAGACTGATATAGGCAGTGGGACGACAAACTGAACCGTTCAGTTCGTTTTTTATTGCCAATGGTTCTGTGCAGGAATGCACTGATCCAAGGCGACGGAAGTCCTAGAGGTCCAGATCGATCCAGAGCGGCACATGGTCCGAGGGCTTCTCGCGCGCCCGCAGCTCGCGCTCGATCCAGGCCGAAGTGAGCCTGTCTGCTGCCTGAGGCGTCAGAAGCGCGTGGTCGATGCGGATGCCGTCGTCGCGGTTGAAGGCGCCGGCCTGGTAGTCCCAGAAAGAATAATGCCCCGGACCCTGCACCCGCGCACGAAAGGCATCGGTGTAGCCGAGGGCGAGAAGTTTGCGGAAGGCGGCGCGCGTCTCGGGCCGGAAGAGCGCGTCCTCGCGCCAGGCCTCGGGGCGCTTCGCGTCCTCGGCCATCGGGATCACGTTGAAGTCGCCGGCCAGAACCGCCGGCTGCTCCTCGGCCAGCAGCGCCTCGGCCCGGGCCTGCAGCCGCGCCATCCAGGCCAGCTTGTAGTCGTACTTGGGCCCCGGCGCGGGATTGCCGTTCGGCAGGTAGAGGCAGCACAGCCGGACCGCGCCCCTGTCGCCGATCACCGTGCCCTCGATCCAGCGGGCCTGCTCGTCCTCATCGTCGCCCGGCAGGCCGCGGCTGACATCCTCCAGCGGCAGGCGCGAGAGGATCGCCACGCCGTTGAAGCCCTTCTGCCCATGCGTCTCGACCCGGTAGCCCAGGTCCTCGAAATGCTCGCGCGGAAAGCCCTCGTCCTGGCTCTTGATCTCCTGCAGCAGCGCGACGTCCGGCTTTGCCTCGGTCAGCCAGTCGGTCACGGCCTGGATCCGGGCCTTGACGCCGTTGATGTTGAATGTCGCGATCTTCATGGCCCGGGCTCCCGCTGCTTCGCGGGCCTTGTAGCAGCCCGGCGCCCTGCGGCAACGGCGTAGGCGCGGGTCAGCCGCGGCGCGAGGGGGCCGTGCGGCGGTCCGGCTTGCGGGGCTGCGTGCGAGTGACCAGCAGCTTGTCGATATGCATGCCGTCCATGTCGGCGACCTCGATGATCCGGCCATCGGCCTCGAAGCTCTGCCCCTCCTGCGGGATGCCGCCCAGCCGGTGGAGGACCCAGCCAGCCACCGTCTCGAAATCGCGGGCAGAGCCTTCCTCGGGGTCGAGCTCGATCCGGAAGCTCTTCGCGAACTGTTCCGCCGGCATCCAGCCGGCCACAAGGTGGCCGCCCATGTCGCGCTCGATCACCGCCGGCGCGTCCGAGCCCTCGTCGCGGAAGGTCCCGGCGATCGGCTCGAGCACGTCCATGCCGGTGATCGCGCCGGCGAGCCTCTCGCCATCCATGACAAGGACCATATGCACCGGCGCGGTCTGCAGATCGCCGATCACCGCGAGCACGCCGGTCTCTGGGGCGACGCGCGGCGCTTCGCGGATCAACGCGCGCAGCTCCTCGGCGGAGGTGCCGGCGTCATGCGCGGTCAGCGCCGTGCGCACCGGCAGGATCCCCAAAACTGGGCCGTCCTCGGTCTCCAGCACCGGAAGGCGGCCATGTTCGGTCCCGCGCAGCCGCTCCATCATCTGCTCGGGGCTTTGATCGAGGTACAGCACGTCGATCTGTCCGGAGGGTGTCATCAGGTCGGCGGCGCGGCGGTCGGCGATGCCCATGACGCCGGCGATCATCACCCGCTCGGCGGTCTTCAGGACCCCCGATCGCTCGGCCTCGGCGATGGTCATGCGGATCTCCTCGTCGGTGACGCCCTCTTCGCCCTGCTGGTTCAGCCCCAGTGCCCGTAGTACCGCGTCCTGAGAGGCATCGAGCAGCCAGACCAGCGGCGCCGCGATCCGCGCCACCCAGCGCATCGGGATCGCGATGCGGGCGGCGACTGCCTCGGGATCGCGCAGGGCGATCTGCTTGGGCACCAGCTCTCCGATGATCAGGGAAAGGTAGGTGATGACCGCGACGACCAGCGTGGTGCCCAGCGTTGGCGCCCAGTCCGCAGGCACGCCGAGACCGGCAAGCGCGGCGCCGAGCGGGCGTCCCAGTGTGGCGCCGGAAAAGGCGCCCGAGACAACGCCGACCATGGTGATGCCGATCTGCACCGAGGAGAGAAAGCGCCCCGAATCCGCGGCAAGCTCAAGTGCGGCCTGCGCCCCGCGACTGCCATCCTCGGCCATGGCCCTCAGCCGCGAGCTGCGGGCAGAGACCACCGCCAGTTCCGACATCGCCAGCGCGCCATTCACCACGATCAGGCACAGGACGACGGTGATACTGAGTGCGAGCACGGCCTGCCTTTCCTTCCCTGCGCATCAGGAGCCAATGCGCGCCGGCAGGCGGCTGTTCCCGCCGGCCTGCGCCGCGCGCGGGCTGCGGAGGGGGCCTCCGGCGGGGATATTTGAAAAGAGAAGAAGGCAGAAAGCGCATCCGCCCCTTCTTCTCTTTCGAAAATATCTCGGGGGAGGCGCCCGAAGGGCGGCGGGGGCAGAGCCCCCTCTTGGGCCTGCCGACCACCCTGCCGCTTCAGATCGAGAAGCTGGTGCCGCAGCCGCAGGAGCTGGTCGCGTTCGGGTTCTCGATCACGAAGCGGGCGCCGATCAGCTCGTCGGCGAAATCGATCGTGGCATCGGCGAGAAAGGGCAGGGAGGTGGAATCGATCACCACCGCCTCGCCCTGGCCCTCCAGCACGAGGTCATCCTCGCCCCGCGCGTCCAGCGCGATCTCGTATTGAAAGCCCGAGCATCCGCCGCCCTCGACGGCGATGCGCAGTGCCTTGCCCTGGGCATGGGCGCCGATCTCGGCGAGGCGCTCCCAGGCGCGGGGGGTGACTTTGGGCGGCAGCGTCAGCATCGGCGCAATCCTTTCGACCCTGGGGGTATCGGTTCGCAGCGCCCTGAAATATAGGAGCAGCGCGCGACGAGAACAACAGCGGGCAGGACAGCCATGACGGCCCCCTACGCCACCGATCCAGCGGGCAGCCGCGGCCGCCTTCACCCCGAGGCGGTCAGCACCTTCCGCTCGCCCTACCAGAGGGACCGGGACCGGATCATCCATTCCTCGGCCTTTCGCCGGCTCAAGCACAAGACGCAGGTCTTCATCGAGCACGAGGGCGACTACTTCCGCACCCGCCTCACGCATTCGATCGAGGTGGCGCAGGTGGCCCGCACGATCTCGAGCGCGCTCGACCTGAACCAGGAGCTGGCGGAGGCCGTCGCCCTGGCGCATGACCTTGGCCATACGCCCTTCGGCCATACCGGCGAGGATGCGCTCAACGCGCTGCTCGCGCCCTATGGCGGCTTTGATCACAACGCCCAGGCGATCCGCATCGTCACGTCGCTGGAGCGGCACTATGCCGGCTGGGACGGGCTGAACCTGACCTGGGAGACGCTGGAAGGCATCGCCAAGCACAACGGCCCGGTCGGGGCGCCGCTGCCCTATGCGCTGGCGCAATACGGCGCGCTGCACGATCTGGAGCTGCAGACCCATGCCAGCGCCGAGGCGCAGGTGGCGGCCCTGTCGGACGACATCGCCTATTCGCACCACGACCTGCACGACGGGCTGCGGGCCGAGCTGTTCTCGACCGACGAGCTGGCGCAGCTGCCGGTCCTGCGCGAGACCTTCGCCGAGGTCGACCGCCTGCACCCCGACCTCGACAAGTACCGCCGCCGTCACGAGGCGCTGCGCCGCTTCTTCGGCGTTCTGGTCGAGGACGTGATCGGCGTGGCGAAGTCGACGCTGGCCGAGGTGAACCCCCGTTCGGCGCATGACGTGCGCCATGCGGGCCGGATGGTCGTCCGCTTTTCCGACGGGCTCTGGTCGGACCTGAAACAGATCCGCGAGTTCCTGTTCCACCGCATGTACCGCGCCCCAGACGTGGTGAAGATGCGCGTGCAGGTGACGCAGGTGGTCGAGGATCTCTTCCCGCTCTACATGCGCGACCCCTCTGGCCTGCCCAAGCAATGGCGCAAGGACGTCGAAGAGGCCGAGGACGAGACCGCGCTGGCGCGGCTGGTGGGCGACTACATCGCCGGCATGACCGACCGCTTCGCGATCCAGGAACATGCGCGGCTGACAGGCTCTGATATCCGGATGCGCACCGGCGCCTGAGGGCCATCGCGCAGGACTTCCCTTCCATTGCTGCTGCAGTAGCCTATTTGGGGCGAAGCCTCGGCGCCGGGGACAACAAAGGATTTGGAATGATTGAAGGTCTGGGCCCGGTCGCGGCTATCGCGCTCGTTGGGGCGATCGGCGTTGGCAGCCAATGGGTTGCCTGGCGCCTGCGGATGCCCGCCATCGTCCTGATGCTGGTCGCCGGTCTGGCCGTCGGGCCCTTCTCGGGCCTCTTCTCGCCCTCCGAGTCGTTCGGAGACCTCCTGTCGCCGCTGATTTCGCTGGCCGTGGCCGTGATCCTTTTCGAGGGCGGGCTGTCGCTGAACCTCTCGAGCCTGCGGGACCGCAGCCGGGGGGTGGGGCGGCTGATCCTCGTCGGGGCGCCGCTGGGCTGGCTCCTGTCGACGCTGGCGCTGCGCTATGTCGGCGGCATGAGCTGGGAGAGCGCGACCGTCTTCGGCGGCATCCTGATCGTCACCGGCCCCACCGTGATCGCGCCGCTCCTGCGCACCGCCAAGCTCTCGAGCCGGCCTGCCGCGCTCCTGCAGTGGGAGGCGATCGTCAACGATCCGCTGGGCGCGCTGGCCGCCGTTCTCGCCTTCGAGGTGGTGCTGGTGCTGAACACCGCCGCCACGCCGATGACCGCCGTGCTCGACCTCGCGCTGGGCGTCGCCGTGGCCGTCGGCATCGGCGCCGCCGCCGCCAAGGGCATCAGCTACGCCTTCCAGAACGGGCGCACGCCCGAATACATGAAGGTGCCGATCCTCTTCGCCGCGCTTCTGGCGGTCTTCGCCGTGGCCGACAGCGTACTGCACGAAAGCGGGCTGCTGGCGGTGACCGTCATGGGCCTTGGCATCGCGAATGCAGGCCTGTCCTCCTACGACGAGCTGCGGCGGTTCAAGGAACACGCCACGGTCCTTCTGGTCTCGGGCGTCTTCATCCTGCTCGCCGCCTCGATGCAGCTGGAAAGCCTGACGACGCTGGACTGGCGTTCTCTCGCGGTGGTGCTGGTCATCATCTTCGCGGTGCGCCCGCTGACGGTGCTGACCTCGCTCTTCCGGTCGGGCGTGCCCTGGCGCGAGCAGACGCTGGTCGCGCTGACCGGGCCGCGCGGCGTGGTGCTCGTGGCCGTGGCGGGCCTCTTCGGCACGCGGCTGACCGGCCTCGGTGTCGAGGACGGCGACCGCATCGTGCCGCTGGCCTTTGCCCTCGTCGCCGCGACGGTGGTGCTGCACGGCTTCTCGCTGGCTCCGATGGCGCGCTGGCTGGGCCTGTCGGGCGCGGCGCGACCCGGGGTGCTGATCGTCGGCGGCAGCCGCTTCACCCTCGCGCTGAGCGAGGCCCTGAAGAAGGTCGAGGTGCCGGTGCTGGTGGCCGATCCCAACCACAACGCGCTGCGCGATTTCCGCACCTCGGGGCTGGCCACCTACTCGGGCGACATCCTGTCGGAATCGGCCGAGCAGTGGCTGGAGTTCGTGACCTACGACCTTGTCGTCGCGGCCACAGCGAACGACGCCTACAACACCCTCGTCGCCACCGACATGGGCCCCGAGTTCGGCCGCGACAACGTCTACCAGATCGCCCGCGAAAAGGGCGAGAGCGCGCGGCACCAGCTGTCGCGCACACTGACCGGCATCCCCTTCGGCCCGGACGAGACCTACTGGGGCCTCGAGCGGCTGATGCGCGAGGGCTGGACCATCCGCGTCACCCGCCTGACCGAGGAATACGGCCTTGCCGAATGGCGCGAGCGGCGGCCCCATTCGCGGCTGATCGCCCGCGTCTCGCCGGGCGGCGAGGCGCGCTTCATCCGCAAGGATGACGAGGTGCGCCCCGCGCCCGGCGTGCGGCTAATCTCGCTGATCCCGCCCGAGGACTGGCAGGGCACCGGACGGTCCGAGCGCCGCGCCCAGGCCACCACCTCGGACGCCCGCTCGCCCGGCCGCGCCGCCGCCGAGACGCGCGAAGGCAAGGAGGCGCCGAAGGAGGCGCCCAAACCCGCGGATACCGCGCCCAAGGGCGAGGGTGGCCCTGCATCCCGGCCCTCGGGGGCCGAGGGCACGGGCGCTGCCGCCCCGCCGGGCGACGGGCCCGAGAACCACAGCCCGCCGATCCCCGGCCGCCCCTCGACCGCCTGAGGCCGGGCAGGGGCCTCGGGCCGCGCCACGGCACCAGCGACGCCGGACCCCTTGGCGCCCGGCTTCGTTGACCCCGGCGCCGCGGGTGCTACAAGCCGCGAACGCTTGCCGGAGGCCCCGATGAACCTGTTCGCCGATATCCGCAGCCTTGTGCTGGACAGCCTTGGCGCCATGACCGCCGAAGGCACGCTGCCCGAGGGGCTGGCCATGGCCGCCGTGACGGTCGAGCCGCCGCGCGACGCCGCCCATGGCGACATGGCCACGAATGCCGCCATGGTGCTGGCCAAGCCCGCCGGCATGAAGCCGCGCGACATCGCCGCCGCCCTGTCGGAAAAGCTCTCCGCCGATCCGCGCATCGCCGCGGCCGAGGTCGCGGGGCCGGGCTTTCTGAACCTGCGCCTTGCGCCCTCCGTCTGGCAGGATGTCGTGCGCACCGCGCTGACGCAGCCCGGCTTCGGACGCTCGGGCCTCGGGGCGGGGCAGGCGGTCAACGTCGAGTATGTCTCGACCAATCCGACCGGGCCGGTGCATGTCGGCCATGCCCGCGGCGCCGTCTTCGGAGACGCGCTGGCGACCTTGCTGGATTACGCCGGCTTCGAGGTCACGCGCGAGTATTACATCAACGACGGCGGCGGGCAGGTCGATGTCCTCGCCCGCTCCGCCTATGAGCGCTACCGCGAGGCCTGCGGCCGCACGCCCGAGATCGGCGAGGGCCTCTATCCCGGCGACTACCTCGTCGCGGTGGGCGAGGCGCTGAAAGAGCGTTACGGCGACAGCCTCCTCGACAAGCCCGAGGCCGAGTGGCTGGCCGATATCCGCGTCTTCGCGACCGACGCGATGATGGAGATGATCCGCGATGACCTCGCGCTGCTGGGCGTGCGGCAGGATGTCTTCTTCTCGGAGAAGTCGCTCTATTCAAGCGGCCGGATCGAGGCCGCGCTCGAGGTGCTGGACAGCAAGGGCCTGCTGTACATGGGCACGCTCGAGCCGCCGAAGGGCAAGCTGCCCGAGGATTGGGAAGCGCGCGAGCAGCTGCTGTTCCGCTCCACCGATTTCGGCGACGACGTGGATCGCCCGGTGAAGAAGTCGGACGGCAGCTGGACCTACTTCGCCCCCGACATCGCCTATCACTACGACAAGGTGACGCGCGGCTACGCGCAGATCATCGACGTCTTCGGCGCCGATCACGGTGGCTACGTCAAGCGGATGAAGGCCGCCGTCGCCGCGCTGGCGGGCGAGGATCTGACCTTCGACATCAAGCTGATCCAGCTGGTGAAGCTTTTCAAGAACGGCGAGCCCTTCAAGATGTCGAAGCGGGCGGGCACCTTCGTCACCCTGCGCGACCTCGTCGAGGAGGTCGGCGCCGATGCCGTCCGCTTCCACATGCTGACGCGCAAGAACGACGCGCCGCTCGACTTCGACTTCGACAAGGTGCTCGAGCAATCGCGCGAGAACCCGGTGTTCTACGTGCAATACGCCAATGCGCGCGTGGCCTCGGTGCTGCGCAAGGCCGCTGAGGCCGGCATCGCCGCCGATGACGCGACGCTCGCCGCCGCCGACCTGTCGCTGCTGGACCACGAGGCAGAGCTGACGCTGGCCCGGCGCCTGGCCGAATGGCCGCGCCTGGTGGAAATCGCCGCCCGCGGACACGAGCCGCATCGCATCGCCTTCTACCTCTACGACCTCGCCAGCGACTTCCACGCACTGTGGAACCGCGGCAACGACGAGCAGGGCCTGCGCTTCCTGCAGGAGGGCGATGCTGCAACGTCGCAGGCCAAGATCGCCCTCGCGCGTGCCGCCGCCGTTGTCATCGCCGAGGGTCTGGGTATTCTGGGCGTGGTTCCGGTCGAGGAGATGCGCTGAAGCGCGCGCCGGTCGGACCTGCCGCCGCGCCCCGCGCGGGGCGGCATCGAGGCGAGGCAAGAGACCCGGCGGCCGGTACTGGCCGCCCGGGCAGCGAGGCAGTGATGGCATATGCGGCTGATGCGCCCTGGGGCGCGCAGGGCCAGGACTCCTGGGCACCGGCACCCTTCGTCGAAGAGGCGGATTGGGACGAGGAGGCAGAAGAGCAGGCCGCGCAAAGCCCGGCCCGCGCCCTTCCGGCAAAGGTCATTCGCGGCATCGGGGCGCTGATCTCGGTCGCGCTGGTCATCGGCGTGGCCGTCTGGGGCTACCGGCTGATGGTCCGCGACGCGACCGGCGTGCCGGTGGTGCAGGCGATGGAAGGCCCGCTGCGCGAGGCGCCCAGCGAGCCGGGCGGCGAGATCGCCTCTCACATCGGGCTCTCGGTCAACGATGTCGCCGCCATGGGCGAGGCCGCCGGCCCCGAGGAACGGCTGATCCTCGCGCCGCAGCCCGCCGGCCTGCGGCAGGAGGATCTGCTGCTGGCCCCGGTCGCCGAGGCGGACGAGAGCCGCCCCGAGGGCGACAGCATCACCCGCGCCCTCACCGCGATGAGCCAGGGCGCCCCGCTTGCCGTGGCGCAGGTCGGCGATCCGGGTGCCGTTCAGGCCCTTGCCGACCGCCTCGCCGCCGGCGTCGTGCCGATCGAGGCGCTGTCGGATGAGGTCGATACCGAAGTGCTCATGGCCCCCGATGCAGCGCCCGAGGGCGAGGTGGCAGCGGATGCCGGTGCCGATGACGCCGCACTCGAGGACGATCAGGCCGAGGCCCTCGATCTCGTCGCGGCCAGCGTGCCCGGCCTTGCCGTGGCGCCGCGCCCGCCGCTGCGGCCGCGCACGCTGAGGCCCGCCACCGCCGTGGCCGCGCTGACTGCGCCCGCCGCCGCCCCTGCAAGCACCGGCCCCGTCGCCCTGCAGACCGAGCCGATCCCCGCAGGCACCAGCCTCGTGCAGCTTGGCGCTTTCGACAGCCCCGAGGTGGCCGCCGCCGAATGGACCCGCCTCGGCACCCGCTTCGCCGAGCTTCTTAACGGCAAGGAGCGCGTCGTGCAGGAGGCGCTGAGCGGCGGGCGCACCTTCTTCCGGCTGCGCGCCATGGGCTTCGAGGATCTCGCCGATGCGCGGCGCTTCTGCTCGGCCCTCGTGGCCGAGGATGCCGCCTGCATCCCGGTGGTGGTGAACTAGGCCGGCCGCCGCGCCTCGAAGCGCAGGCGCACGTAATCCGCAACCCAGTTGCCGGTCTCGTCCTGCAGGACCGGCGCCAGCCGCCGCTCGCAATCGGCGATCACGCTCTCCCGAACCGTGGGCGCCAGCCCCTCCATCAGCGGCGCGCCGAAGGTCTGCAGCCAGCCGCGCAGGCCGGTGGGCAGCGGCGTCGGGCGCGGGACAAGGGCGACGTCGATCTCGGTAAAGCCCGCCCGCTCCAGCCGGTCGCGTTGCAGCGCAGGGGTCGGAAAGTCCCAGGGGTTGCCCGTCCGCGCCCCTTCGCCCGCCGCCTCGAGGCTGGCGTTCAGCGCCACCAGCACCGCCGCGACATTGCCGAAGCCGCCCTGTTCCACCACGACCCGCCCGCCGGGGCGCAGGGCGGCGTGGATGTTGCCCAGCACCACCTCTGGCCGCCGCATCCAGTGCAGCGCCGCGTTCGAGAAGACGGCGTCGAAGGGGCCGGCCTCTACCTGATCATGCGCGTCCTGCTGCAGCACCGCGATGCCGCGCGCCCCCGCCGCCGCGGCGAGCGATGGGTCAGGCTCCAACCCCGTCACCGTCGCGCCCGCCTCGGCGATGCGGGCGGTCAGCACCCCGTCACCGCAGCCGATATCGAGGATCGCCTCGCCGGGCTGCGGGGCCAGCCTTTCGAGCACGGTGGTGCCCAGGGCGGGCACGAAGCCCGCGTTGGCGGCATAGCCGGCCGCATCCCAGGCCTGTCCGGCTGCGGGTCTGGTCATCGGGCGATCCTTCCGTCTGGTCTTTCTCGGCAGCACCCTGCCGCCAGCGCCGCCGCTTGTCGACCGCAGGCGCGCGAGGCGCTATGAGGCGGGCTTCGAGCCACCCAAGCCGCAGACCGCAGGACAAACGATGCCCCCCGCCGATCCCCCCGCAGAGCCGCCCGCCTTCGGCATCGAGGCCGAGGACGTCGCTCAGCGCCGCGCCGAGGAGGCGCTGATCGTCGACGTGGACGGCTACGAGGGCCCGCTCGACCTGCTGCTGTCGCTCTCGCGCAGCCAGAAGGTCGACCTGCGGCAGATCTCGGTCCTCGCACTGGCCGAGCAGTACCTCTCCTTCGTCGAGCGGGCGAAGCGGCTGCGGATCGAACTGGCGGCCGATTACCTTGTCATGGCGGCCTGGCTCGCCTTTCTGAAATCGCGCCTGCTGCTGCCGCCCGATCCCACCGAAGAGGGGCCGAGCGGCGAGGAGATGGCCGCGCACCTCGCCTTCCAGCTGGAGCGTCTGGCGGCGATGCGCGACGCGGCGGCGCAGCTGATGGCGCGCGACCGGCTGGGACGCGAGCGCTTTGCCCGCGGCGCCCCGCCCGAGGTGACGCAGGCCCGCACCACGCGCTATACCGCGACGCTGCTCGACCTGATGCAGGCCTATGCCCGGCTGCGCACGCGCGACGATTTCCGCCCCTATGTCATGGACCGAGACCGGCTGATGACGATGGAGCAGGCGCTGGAGCGGATGCGCCCGCTGATCGGTTTCGCCGGCCAATGGACCGACATCCTGACCTACCTGCCCGAGGGTTGGCACGGCGACGCGGTGCTGCGCCGCACGGCCACCGCCGCGACCTTTGCCGCCAGCCTCGAGCTGGTGAAGGAGGGCCGCGCCGAGATCCGGCAGGAGCGGGTCTTTGCCCCGATCAGCATACGCCGCAAAGGAAGGCCCGATGCCTGACGATACAGCCGAACGCAGCCTCTTCGAGGCGCCGCCCCTGGCCGAGCAGGAGCGCATGATCGAGGCGATGCTCTTCGCCTCGGAGGCGCCGATGAGCCTGCCGCAGCTGGCGGGGCGGATGCCGCCCGGCTGCGACCCGGCCCGCGCGCTCGCCGCGCTGCGCAGCCGCTACAGGGGCCGCGGCGTGGAACTGGCACGGGTGGGAGAGGCCTGGGCCTTTCGCACCGCGCCGGACATGGCCTTCCTGATGCACCGCGAAATCGAGGAGACGCGCAAGCTCAGCCGCGCGGCGATCGAGACGCTGGCCATCGTCGCCTACCACCAGCCCGTCACCCGCACCGAGATCGAGGAGATCCGCGGCGTCGGCATCAACCGCGGCACGCTGGACCAGCTGATCGAGATGGGCTGGATCCGCCTCGGTCGCCGCCGCCAGACGCCGGGGCGGCCTGTGACCTTCATCGTGACCGAGGGCTTCCTCGATCATTTCGGGCTGGGCAGCGCGCGCGATCTGCCCGGCCTGAAGGAGCTTCGGGCCGCAGGCCTGCTCGACAGCCGCCCGCCACCCGAGGCCGAGGCACCCGAGGAGCAGGACGACCTTTTCGAGCAGGAGACGACCGAAGAGCCGGAGGAAGACGCCGCGCAGGGGGAAACGGATTAACGAAATAGGCGCAGGCCGCGCCAAAACGGAAACCGTTCCTTAACCTTGCGAGGAGATGAAGAGGGGGCGGTCAGGACGGACCGCGGGCTTCGGTAAGGGGCAGCGAGATGCCGCGACCAGCACCCCAGACCTCGACGGTCTCCTTTCTGCAGGATCTGCGCCGGGCCATGGCAATGGCCCATTGGCTGGAGGCGCGGCGGCCGCTCATGGCGGCTCTCGCCGGGCTGACGATTATCATCGTGGCCCTGGGCGCGGTCCTCGATATCGCCCATCTCTATCGGCCTTTGCCCGGCGCTGGCGGGACCCATCCGCTGACCCTTTTGATCGCCGCCCTGCTGGTGCTCTCTCTCCTCGGCTCCCGGCGCTCGGGCTTCACGCGGCGGCTGCGGCGGCCAAGGCTCCTGTCGATCCTGCCCGCCGGCCTGGCGCTGCTGCTGCTCGGGCTGCGGACCGCGGAGATGACGGCCGCCGCGCCGCTGGCAGTGGTGCCGGCGATGCAGGCGCTGCCGGGCTGGGCCCTGGCGCTGCTGCAGACGCAGCCGGGCTCGATGACCAGCCCCGCGGCGGTGCTGGCGCTGGCCTGCGTCGCCTTTGCCCAGGTGCTGCGGCCACGTACGCCGCTGGGGGCGGGGCTGGTGCTGATGGCGCTGGTGGTCTGCGCCTCTGTCCTCGTCGCGCTCAGCTACGGGCTGCCGGGGTCCTTTTCCGGCCTCTCGCCGAGCACGCTGCCGATCCTCGCCCTGCTCGCCTGCGCCGCCGGGACGCGGCACCTCGACCCACTGATCCTGCGGCTGCTGCTGTCGCCCGCGGTGGCCGGGCGCCTCCTTCGCCGGCAGATGGCCCTTGGCCTCGTCGCGGTCTGGGTCAGCGGCGGCCTTCTGCTGCGGATCGAGGCGAGCGATTGGGTGCGGTGGGCGCCGCTGCTGGTGGCGGCGGCGCTCGCCTGCGTCGTGGCCGGCCTGATGTGGACCCTCGGGGTTCTGGCGCGCACCGAGACGCTGCGGCAGCGGCACCTCGCCAGAGTCGAGCGGCTGTCGGTCACCGATGTGCTGACCGGCCTCGCGAATCGGCGCGCCACCGACCTCTTCGCGCGGCAGGCGGTGGCGCAGGCCAATCGCTCCGGCGAGGGGCTGTCGGTCATCCTGCTGGATCTCGACAGCTTCAAGGCGGTCAACGATCGCTTCGGCCATTCCGGCGGCGATGCCGTGCTGCGGCAGACGGGGCGCATGCTCGGCCGCTGGCTGCGCCGCTCGGATCTGGCCTGTCGCTGGGGCGGGGAAGAGTTCCTGCTGATCCTCTCGGGCACGCGGCTGATCGGGGCCACCGCCCTGGCAGAGCGGCTGCGCCGCATGGTCGAAGAGCAGGTGATGCTTCCCGACGGCTCGGGCTGCGTGACCGTCTCCCTCGGCTGCGCGGAACTGCTGCCCGGGGAAGAGGACCTCGATGCCGCCCTCTCGCGCGCCGACATGGCCCTCTACCGGGCCAAGGCTGCTGGGCGGAACCGGGTGGAGCCGCAGCTGCCACAGGACAGCATGGCGGTGGTTCTCCCCGGCCCCGGGGGCGGGCAGGCGGCGCGGCGGGCAGGAGCCAAGGGCGCTGGGCCGAAGGGCGCCGCGACCGAGGTGGCAGGCGTTCAGGATTCTGCGTCGAAGGAGAGCAGGATGAGGAGTGTCTCTGACGCCAAGCCGTCAGATCCCACTGCTTGGCCCAATGCGGCGAGCGGCGTGCCCGTGGCAGGCGCGAGCCGAGCGACCGATGCCGTCACGTGGATGGCGGGCCTGGCGGCGCAGCCCGAGGCGGCCTCTCCGGAGAAGTCCTGACTTCTGCATCTTACGCCTGCACCACCGCTCGCGATCGAGGCGCAACGGTCCGGCCTCGGCACCGTCAGGGCTGGCGGATGGCAGGAAGCGCGCGCTGCCACAACGCCCGTCGCGCGCGGTCGGGCAGGCGGGGATGCTGCGCGCCGGGGGCGCGGCAGGCGCTGAAGCTCGCACCGCTGCCCGGGGCCTCTCGCCGCTCCTGCTTGGCTCTTCAGCCCCGGAACTGCTTGGCCAGCTTCAGCCCCTGACCCTGGTAGTTCGAGGCGATGTCCCGGCCATAGAGCAGGTCCGGCGCCTCGGCCATGCGCTCGTAGACGAGGCGCCCGGTGGTCTGCCCGTGCTCGAGCGCGAAGGGCGCCTCGTGGCAGCGGACCTCAAGCACGCCGCGCGCCCCCGCGCCGCCGGCGGCGGCATGGCCGAAGCCGGGATCGAAGAAGCCGGCGTAGTGCACGCGGAACTCACCGACCATCGCGAGGTAGGGGGCCATCTCGGCCGCATGATCGGGCGGGATGCGGACCTGTTCGCGGCTGACGAGGATGTAGAAGGCGCCGGGATCGAGGATGATGCGCCCGCCGCGCGGCACGATGGGATCCCAGTATTCCGCGGGATCGTAGGCGCCGATGCGCCCCAGGTCGATGACGCCGCTATGCGGCTTGGCCCGGTAGCCCGCGAGATCGCCCTCGCGCTGCCCCAGATCGACGGAGAAGCTCAGCCCGCCCTCGATAGTGGCAGGGCCGGAGACGAGCGGATCGGCGCGGTGAAGCGCCTCCAGAGCCGCGTCGTCCAGCACCGCCTGGCCGGCGCGAAAGCGGATCTGGTTCAGCCGCATTCCCGGCCGCACCAGCACCGAGAAGGAGCGGGGGCAGATCTCGGCCCAGAGCGGGCCGTCATAGCCCGCGGGCAGGCGGTCGAACTCCGTCCCGCCTTCGCCGATCAGCCGCGTCAGCAGGTCAAGCCGCCCGGTCGAGCTTTTCGCATTGGCGGCGGCAGAGATGCCGGGCGGCAGGGACAGCCGCTCCTGCAGCGGCACGACGTAGACGCAGCCCTTCTCCAGAACCGCCCCGCCGTCCAGCGCGAAGCGATGCATCTCGAACTCTTCCAGCCGGTCGCTGACGCTGCGCCCGGCCCCGGCGAGGAAGGAGGCGCGCACCCGGTGCGCGACGGCGCCCAGCCGCAGATCGAGGCTGGCGGGCTGCACCTGCGCCGGCTCCACCGCCGCATCGGCCGCGATGGCGCCCGAGGCGATGAGGGCGCGGATGCTTTGGCTGGGCAGCAGGCCGCTGGGTCGGGCGGGATCGACGCTGGGATCGGTCATGGCACCTCCGGCGCTGGGGCCGGGCGGGGCCCCGGAAACGACAACGCCCGCCAAAGGGCGGGCGGTCTATTGGTCGGGCTAGCAGGACTCGAACCTGCGACCTTCCGTCCCCCAGACGGACGCGCTACCAGGCTGCGCTATAGCCCGACTGGTGCGGCTTCTGCCCGATCCGGCGGCGGGAGGCAAGGGGCCATCGCCAATGGATCAGCGCTCTGTGCTGCCACCGGAGGGCGCCGTGACGTCACCCAGTGCGCCGCGCAGCTGACGCAGCCTCCCGGCCAGCGGGACGAGGGCCTCGGCCTGTGCCGCGAGGGCCGAGGGCTTGGCCCGGATCAACCGCGACAGAGGCCCGGGGAAGGGTGCGGCGGCATCGGGAAGCGGGGGCATCGCGGCTGGCCGCCGCTCCGACGGCGCGGCGGGCGGCATGGCCGCAACCTCGGCCGCCGGATCGCCGGAAGGACCATCCTGCGTAAGGGCCGCAGAGTCCCGCGGACGTTCATCGGCCCGGTCCGGCCCGCCCCAATCCGGCAGGGGGGCGGTCGCCTGCATGTGCGGCGGCGTGAACAGGGGGCTTCGCAAGCTCAGCTCGAGATGCTCCCTCGACTGCTCATCCAGGGGCAGAATCCTGACGACCGGTGCATCCATTTGCGTGGCTCTCGCCGGCTCGGCCGCTGCATCCGCTACGGAAGGGGCGGCCGGCGCCTCTTCCACCGCGCCGTCCTCCGGCGACGGGAGCTCGTCCGTGGCCTCCGGCTCGGCGGCGACGGGCGGCTCGGCCGGCGGAGCGGCTTGATCCGGCGCCGGGGCGATCTGCGCACCCGCGGCCTCGGGCAGGGCCTTATCGGCGAGGTAGTCCGTCCCCTGTTCCGCGACGTGCCTGACGCCCTTCTCGCGAAGCAGTTTCTGCACGCCCTTGATGGTCATGCCCTGGTCGTGCAGCAGCGCCTTGATGCCGGCCAGAAGGACAAGGTCCTCGGGGCGGTAGTAGCGGCGCCCGCCGGCGCGCTTGACCGGGGCGACCTGCGTGAACTTCGTCTCCCAGAATCGCAGCACATGGGCCTGCGTCCCCAGGGCCTCCGCGACCTCGCTGATCGTGCGGAAGGCCTCCGCGCTCTTGGCCATGGGATCAGCCCTTGCGATTGCCGGCGGCGACCCGGTTCTTCATCAGGTGCGACGAGCGGAAGGTCAGCACCCGGCGCGGATGGATCGGCACCTCTTCCCCGGTCTTGGGGTTGCGGCCGATCCGCGCCGCCTTGTCCCTGACGGAGAAGGTGCCGAAGGAGGAAATCTTGACCGTCTCGCCGCGCACCAGCGCGTCCGAGATGTGCCCCAGCACCGATTCGACCAGCGCCGCGCTGTCGTTGCGCGACAGGCCAACCTCGTCGTGCACGGCTTCGGCAAGATCCAGGCGGGTCAGCGTATTTTCGGACATCTCGTTCCCCTCGTCCGGTCGAAGCGATCCTAGGCGCGCGCCTGCCGCCAAGTCAAACCCATGCGCGATGCAGCCTTACCACCGCAGCAGGACCGAGCCCCAGGCCAGCCCGCCGCCGATCGCCTCGGTCAGCACGAGCTGGCCTTGCTTGATCTGCCCGCGCTCCACCCCGACGGACAGGGCCAGCGGGATCGAAGCGGCGGAGGTATTGCCGTGGTCCTGCACCGTGGTGACGACACGCTCCATCCCCAGGCCCAGTTTCTTGGCCGTGGCCTGGATGATGCGGATATTGGCCTGATGCGGCACAACCCAGTCGACCGCCTCGGGGGTGACGCCGGCGCGGTCCAGCGCGACATGGGCGGTCTGGGCCAGCTTCTCGACGGCGTGGCGGAAGACCTCGCGCCCCTCCATCTTGAGCACGCCGAGGCTGCCGCTGCCGATGCCGCCATCGACGTAGAGAAGATCGCGGTAGCGCCCGTCGGAGTTCAGATCGGTCGCGAGGATGCCGCGATCCTGCGACGTGCCATCGCCCTCTGTCGCCTCGAGAACCACGGCGCCGGCGCCGTCGCCGAAAAGCACGGCGGTCGAACGGTCGGTCCAGTCGATGATGCGGCTGAAAGTCTCGGCCCCGATTACCAGAACCCGGTTGGCCTGCCCGGTGCGGATCATGCCGTCGGCATTGGCCAACGCGTAGACGTAGCCGGCGCAGACCGCCTGCACGTCGAAGGCAAAGCCCCGCTCCATCCCCAGGGCCGCCTGCACCATGGTCGCGCAGGAGGGAAAGGTCATGTCGGGCGTGGTGGTGGCGACGATGATGGCGTCGATGTCGCCCGGTTCCATGCCGGCGCTGGCCAGGGCCTTGCGGGCGGCATGGGTGGCGAGATCGGCGGTCTTCTCGCCCTTGGCCGCGATGTGCCGCCGTTCGATCCCCGAGCGGCTGCGAATCCACTCGTCCGAGGTCTCGAAGAGCGCCTCGAATTCGGCGTTCTCCATAACGCGCTCGGGCAGGTAGTGCCCGACGCCCCTGATCGTCGCGCGCAGCGTCATGACATGGACCGTATGTTCTGGCTCGCCTCGTCGCCCTGCTCGGTCTCGCGCTGGGGCGCGGCCGCGACGCGGCTGGCGAGCCGATGGGTGAAATCCGAACGGGCGAGCCGGGCCGAAAGTTTCAGCGCCGCCGCGACGCCGGTGGCATCGGCGGAGCCATGGCTTTTGACCACCGTGCCGCCGAGCCCGAGGAAGACGCCGCCGTTGACGCGGCGCGGGTCGATCCGCTTGCGCAGCCGCTTGAGCGAGGCCATGGCCATGCCGGCAGCGATCCGGCTGAGCCAGGTCTTGCGGAAGGCCTCCTGCAGGAGGCTCGAGATCAGGCGAGAGGTGCCTTCGCCGGTCTTCAGGGCGACATTGCCGGTGAAGCCGTCGGTGACGACCACGTCGACCCGGTCCGACGGAATGTCGCCGCCCTCGACGAAGCCGATGTAGTCGAAGCCGCCCGCCTCGGCGCTGCGGCCGATCAGCTCATGCGCGACCTTCAGCTCGGCCCGGCCCTTGTGCTCTTCGGTGCCGACGTTCAGCAGGCCGACCCGCGGCCGCTCGAGGTTCAGGCCCTCGGCGGCATAGGCCGCGCCCATGACGGCATAGGTCAGCAGGTCATGCTGATCGGCCCGCACATCGGCGCCGACGTCGAGCATCAGGTTGAACCCGCCGGGATTGGTCGAGGGCCAGAGGCAGCCGATGGCCGGGCGATCGACACCCTCGGCCTTGCGCAGGCGCAGCATCGAGACCGCCATGAGCGCGCCGGTATTGCCGCAGCTGACGCAGGCGCCGGCGCGGCCGTCACGCACGGCATCGACGGCGCCCCACATGGAGGTGTCCTTGCCGTGGCGCATGACCTGGCTGGGCTTGTCGGTCATCGACACGACGTCCGAGGCGTGGATCACCTCGAGCCGGTCGATGCCCTGCTTGTCCAGAAGCGGACGCAGCTGCGCCTCGTCCCCGAAGAGCAGGACGCGCGCGCCGGGATCCTTGGCGAGGAACTGCTTGAGCCCCTCGACGACAGGGCGGGGGCCGCTGTCGCCGCCCATCGCGTCCACTGCAATGGTCACCTCGTCGGCAGGGGCCGATGACGGACCGGACGCGCCGGCCGCGGGGCCGGTCGTCGTGCCAGTGGAGCGGGGCTGGGTCATGAAGGGGTCTGTCGCGGCGTCAGGCCGCGTCTTCGTCCAGGTCGATCTCGTTCGCCTGGGCGATCACTTCGCGGTCCGCGTAGTGCCCGCAGGAGGGGCAGACGTGGTGCGGGCGCTTGAGCTCGCCGCAGTTGGGGCATTCGTTGGGGTTCGCGCCGGTCAGGCTGTCATGGGCCCGACGATTGTTGCGGCGCGACTTGGAGATCTTGTTCTGCGGAACGGCCATGTCACAACCTCGTAAATGAAGGCCGGCACGCCGGCTCTTGGTGTCAGTATGGGCAGGATGCCCGGCGGTTCGGACACGAGGGCCCGGTATCGGATAGGCGGGTCGCCCCCCGCTGAGTCCGGCGGGACATAGGCCAAAAGCCCGGCCCTGTCGAGCAGCGATCCGTCGAAGCGCGCGAAAATAGCGGCAACGCCCGCGAACGCAAGAGACGATGTCGTGCGCGGGCCTCTCCGGCCTGCGCGATCAGCCCTTGTCGTCCTCGCCCCCGAGCCTGTCTTTCAAGGCGGCGAGCCCGGCGAAGGGCCGCATCTTGTCTTCGGTCAGCGGCTCGGCGCCCTCTTCGGTCACCACCGTCTCGGGCAGCTCGATCCCCGGCGCGCGGGGGAAATCGGGCAGCGACAGCGACAGCGCCTCGGTCATGACGGTGCGCAGGTCGACGGCGTTCGGCAGCGGCTCGATGCTGTCGTCCTCGGGCATCTCGACCTCACCGGCCGTGGGCTCGGGTCCTGTATCCTCGAGGTAGCGGCGCAGGACCGGCGCGTCGATCCGCGTGGTCACCGGCTCGAGCGTGACGACGCAGGCCTGCACGGCCGTGGCGCCAAGCTCGGCCTCGAGCCGCCAGTCGCGGCGGCCCGTCGGCAAGAGCTTGCCGGCGAAGCGCAGCTTCCTGATCCCCTCGATGCCAAGGTCGCGCGCGATCGCGGCGCGATCCTCGGCCTCGGGGGCAAGGTCGAAGTCGATGGGGTCGCGCTGGCCGGCGCCGGACAGGCGGATCGTGTAGAGCGGTGTGTCAGCCATCTGGGGCCTCCCTTGAACAGGGGCGTTCGCGTGATGTATCGGATCGGCAAGCGGAGGCAACCGCCGCGCGTCCCTTCGGGCGCATAAGCCGCGACCCGACAGGAAGGCCAGACCATCGTGCGACAGCGCTCCTTCGTCCAGCGGCGTCTTAGCCCCAGGCTGGCGCTGATCGGCGCCGCCCTCGCCCTGACCCTCGCGGGCTGCACCACGCGCTACCGCAATCACGGCTATACGCCCAGCGACGCGCAGCTGGCGCAGATCGCCGTCGGCGTCGACACCCGCGAGAGCGTGGCCGAGGCGGTGGGCACCCCCACCTCGGCGGGCGTGCTGAACGGGTCGGGCTACTACTACGTCTCGAGCCGCTTCCGTCTTTACGGCGCGCTCGAACCCCAGGAGGTTGAGCGCGAGGTGCTGGCGATCACCTTCGATCCCGCCGGCCGGGTCGAGAACATCGAGCGCTTCGGCCTCGAGGACGGGGCCGTCGTGCCGCTGTCGCGCCGGGTGACCAGCGACAACGTGCGCGACACGACGCTGATCCGCCAGCTCGTCGGCGCGGTCGGCAACTACGATGCCGGCGCGCTGCTGGGCGAACCCTAGGGCTACTCGGCGGCGTCCTGCGCGGCCTCCACGCCCGGATCGCCCACCGGCGCCTCGGGGCGGAAGGTCAGCGCGACGCCGTTCAGGCAGTAGCGCAGGCCCGTCGGTGCCGGCCCGTCGTCGAAGACATGGCCCAGATGCGCCTCGCAGCGGGCGCAATGCACCTCGGTGCGCTTCATGAAGAGGCTGCGATCGGTCTGCTCGCCCACCGCCTCGGGCGTCAGCGGCGCGTAGAAGCTGGGCCAGCCGGTGCCGCTGTCGAACTTGGTGCGGCTTTCGAAAAGGGGCTGCCCACAGGAGACGCAGGCGAAGACGCCCGGCCCCTCGGGGAAGTCGTCGTGGCTGTAGGCGCGCTCGGTGCCGTGCTTGCGGGTGACCTTGTAGGCCTCGGGCGACAGCGCCTCGCGCCATGCCTCGTCGGATTTGATGACCTTGTCCATCGGCGTGTCCTGGTGTCAGTGTTCGGCCGTACCTAGGCTGCGGCCGGCCCTGCGCCAGAGGAGACCGACATGCCCCCGCGACCCGCGACACTGCTGGAGAAGGGCGGAGCGCGGGCCCGCTACGCGCGCGGCGGCGCCGACCTGCGGCGCGCGCAGGCGCTGCGGCAGCAGTGTTTCCACCCGGCGGCGACGGGCGGGCTGGACAGCGACGCGCATGACGCGCTGTGCCGCCACGTCCTGATCGAGGATCGGTCGGGCAGCCTGCTGGGCACCTTCCGCCTGCTGCCGCTGCCCGATGCCGCGGGAATCGGCGACAGCTATTCGGCCCAGCACTACGACCTGACGCGGCTCGAAGGCTTCGACGGCCCGGTACTGGAGCTGGGGCGCTTCTGCATCCACCCCGCCGCGCGCGACGCCGATGTGCTGCGCCTGGCCTGGGGCGCGCTGACGCGTGTCGTGGACGAGACGCGCAGCGGGCTGCTGTTCGGCTGCGCCTCCTTCGCTGGCACGCGGGCGGAGCGTTACCTCGATGCCTTCGCGATGCTGCGGCAGGGCCACCTCGCGCCGCCGCGCTGGACGCCGCGGGTCAAGGCGCCGCGGGTCTTTCCCTTCGCCGAGCGCTTGCAGCGCGACCCGGACCGACGGCTGGCGCTGCTGCACATGCCGCCCTTGCTGCGCAGCTACATCCAGATGGGCGGCTGGGTCAGCGATCATGCCGTGGTGGACGAGCAGATGGACACGCTGCACGTCTTCACCGGGCTCGAGATCGGGCGCATCCCGCCGGCCCGCGCGCGGGCGCTGCGGGCGGTGGCGGCCTAGCCGGCCTCCATCGCCGCCAGCAGGTCGTCCGGCGCAAGGCTGCCGGGGGCCAGCCCCTCGCGCAGCATCCGCTGGGCGAGGGCGACCATCGCCGCATTGGCCGGGGCGGGCGCGCCATGCAGCCGGGCCAGAAGCGCGATCTCGCCGTTGAGATAAGCCGTCTCGATGGAGCCCGCGCCGCGCACGAGGCTCTGCGCCGAGGAGCTGCCGGCGCGGGAGAGCCCCTCGATCCGGCCCATCGCCATCAGCGTGTTTCGGCGCGGGTCGTCTTGGCTGTCGCGCCAGTCGATGCCGGCGGCGCGGAACACGGCCTCGCCCTCGGCGCGCAGGCGGGCGGTGATCTCTTTCGCCTCGTCCTGCGCGCCGACCGCGGCGTCCACGATATTGCCGAGGTTCATCAGCAGCTTGCCATGCTTGCTGGCCATGACCTGCGGATCGGCGAAGGCGGGCAGGCCCGCCGCCGTCAGCCGCTCTGCGACCAGCGTGTCCATGGCATCGGCGCCACCGGGGTAGCGCCCGATATCGAGGTAGCCGGGATGCGGCGCGCCGAAGGCGGCGACCTCGCCCGGTGTCACGTAATCGGCCGGCAGCACCACCGTCACCCCGTGCACATTGACAAAGCGGCGCAGGGCGAGACGTTCGTTCTCGACCCCGTTCTGCAGGCAGAAGAGATGCTGGTCGCGCAGCCCCGCCGCTGCCAGCGCATCCAGTGCGGCGGCACTGTCCTGCGTCTTCATCGTCAGCAGGATCACGTCATCGTCCCGGAAGGTCACCTCATCGGGACTGGCGGCGGTCTCTAAGCGCGCGCGCTGGTCCCCCTCGGGCCGGCGCAGCAGGAGGCCGCCCTCGCGGATCGCCTGAAGCTGCCGGCCGCGGGCGATGCCGATGACCTCTTCGCCCGCCAGCGAGAGCATCGCCGCCAATGTGCCGCCGATGGCGCCGATTCCGTAGATGACGAAGCGCATGGGCCCTGCCTTTCCTGCCGCGCCGGGGCCTGTCCCGGCGCGGCGGATGCTAGCGGCGCGGCGGCTGGCCGCAAGCGGTCAGGCCGCGACCTTGGCGTCACGCTCTGCGGTGCGTTTCACCGCCGGACGGGCGGCGCAGCGCTCGATCCAGTCGCGGATCGCGGGATCATCCGGCGCGGACTCGGGGAACCAGAGGAAGGGGCTGCTGCACAGCAGGTCGGCGGCGCTATAGGCCTCGCCCAGCAGCCAGGGGCCGCGGGCAAGCGCCTCGGAGAGGCGCGCGATCATGGTGGCCGGGTCGCGGAAGGTCGCCCCGAGCGCCGGATGCGACAGGCCCGCGAACTGCATGACCATGACCGGCTCCATCACGCCCTGGTACCAGGACAGCCAGGACAGGTAGGCGCCGCGCCCGGGCTGGCCGGGCAGGGGGCCAAGGCCGGCCTGCGGGTACATGTCGGTGAGGTAGAGCATGATCGCGCCGCGTTCGCGCACCGTCTCGTCGTCGTCGATGAGGTAGGGCACCTTCTTCTCGGGATGCGGGTTGGCGGCGTCCGGGCTGCCGCTGCCGTCCTGCCGGGGAATCGTGACCTCGCGGATCTCGACGTCTGCTGCGCCGAGCTCGTCCAGCAGCGTCACGACGGCGGAAGAGCGGGAATTGGGGGAGTGGTAGAGGATTGGCATCATCGCCTCCTGTGCTTGCGGATGGTGCCGGTCTATCCTGCCCCTGCTGACAGAATCCGGCAGGAGGAAAAATGGCCCGCAGCGATCGCCTGATGCGGCTGATGGACGTGCTCCGGCGGCTGCCAGCGCCGGTGACGGCGCAGCGGCTGGCCGAGGAGACGGGCATCTCGCCGCGGCAGCTTTACCGCGACATCGCGACGCTGCGCGCGGGCGGGGCGCTGATCGATGGCGCCGCGGGGCTGGGCTATACGCTGACCGAGGATCCGGCCCTGCCGCCGCAAAGCTTCGACCGGATCGAGATCGAGGCGCTGGTGCTGGCGGTCTCGGGCCTCGGAACCCTGGGCGATCCTGTGCTGGAAAAGGCGGGGCAGGCGGCGCTGGCGCGAATCGTCGCGACACTGCCGGACCGGCAGGCGCAGCAGGCGATCCACACGGTGATGCGCAGCTTCCGCGCCGTCGATGCGCGCCCCGAGCCGCTGGTCGATCCCGCGCTGCTGCGCGAGGCCTGCTGGGAGGAGACGGACCTGCTGATCCACTACCGCGACCTCAAGGAGCGCGAGACCGAGCGGCTGATCTGGCCGCTCGGCCTGTCCTACGGGCCGCAGTCGCTGATGCTGCTGGCCCATTGCCGGCTGCGGATGGATTTCCGCGTCTTCCATGTCGCCCGCATGGGCTGGGCGCGCCCCGGCGGGGGCACGTTCCGGCCAAGGCGCGTGGGCCTGCTGCGCGACTATGTCGCCGCGCGGCAGGCCGGGCTCAGGTGAAGTCGCGCGGGATGCGGTGCGACCAGGGGCGGCGGTAGACTTCCGTTCCGTCCTCTTTGCCCACGACCTCGCCCGACAGCAGCCACTCTTCCGCCGTGCAGGCCAGCTGCATCGAGGTGCGGGTGCGGACGTGCCAGCCGGGGCGAGAGACCTCGCAGATCCAGTCGGCGCGGCCCGTCGCGCTGTTGGGGTCGTTGGCCGTGATGCTCCAGGCCTCGTCCTGGATCACGCGGCTCGACATGCCGGTCTCGGGATGCTCGACCAGCCCGCCGTCGTTTTCGAGGTGCAGGGTCGTCACCATGCTGCTGCGATCGGTCTCGATCCAGTGGCGGGCGTGCCCCTCCTCGTGCGTGATGTGCTCCGGCAGCGGGCTCTCGTCCTCGGGCTCGGGCAGGGTGATCTCCTGCGCGCCGGCCTGCAGCGGCAGGCCGAGGCGGATCGACGACAGGTCGATGGTGACGCCGGGATCGGTGGGGGCGGGCAGCGTGACCGGCCAGTAGGCGGTCGAGATCGCCAGCCGCAGGCTGTGCCCCGGCCGCAGGCGGTAGCCGCAGGCATCGAGGCGCAGCGTCACATCGACCATCTCGCCGCGCGGCATCGGCGCGGGGTCGGCATTGCCGTCGCGATGCGCGAGGTTCAGCACCCCGTAGGCGATGCGGTAGGCGGTGCCGTCGGGATGCACATCCACCAGCCGGGCGCAGAGGTTGGCCCAGTCGTCCTCGCAGGAGAGGCGCAGCCGCAGCTCGGGCATGCCCAGCAGGTCCAGCGGCGCCTCCTGCGGCGGGGTCTGGAAACACAGCGAGCCGCCGTCGTCGCTGCGCTGGTCACCCGACATGTCGGCGGTGGGGGCCGAGGTGAACCATTCGCCCGCCATGATGCCGGTATCGAGGGGGGAGCGCAGGTAGTGCGCGCGCGGCGCCGCATCGGCAGCCTCGCCCGTGCTCAGCGCGCCCGCGGCGTCGACGTGGTAGGGCGCGAGGGCAGGCCTCTGCCAGTCGTCCACCGCCAGCCATGTGCCCTCGTCGCGATCGCGCCGGGGAGAGGGCGGGCGGTTCGCCTCGCTGCGGAAGGCGCGCAGCTGCGGCCAGTCTTCGGCGCCGTTCGCCTCGTCCTTCAGCCAGCGGTTCCACCAGGCCACCGCCTCGCCCAGGAAATCCACGCGCGGCTTGGGCCAGGCGAAGTGGGGGTACTTGTGCACCCAGGGGCCGATCAGCGCCTTGGCCTGCGGACCCAGCCCCTCGATCGCCTTGATCGGCGTGTTGCGGTAGCCGTCGGCCCAGCCGGCGATCACCAGCGCGGGGATCTGCACGGCATCGAAACCCTCGCAGATCGAGGCATGGCGCCAGTAGTCGTCGCGCCGCTGGTGCCGGAACCAGTCCTCCGCCCAGTCGGGGTTCTTCTCGAGCCGCTCCAGCCACATGGCGCGCCAGTCGTCGCCGACGATTGCGGGATCGGGCGGGCGCGACTGGAAGGCCTGCATCGTCGCCGCCCAGCCCATGTTGGCCGAGAGCATGCAGCCGTTCTTGTAGTGGATGTCGTCGTTGTAGCGGTCCACCGTGGAGGCGATGGAGATTACCGCCTTGAGCGGCGCGGGCCGCAGCGCGGCCACCTGCAGCGCGTTGAACCCGCCCCAGGAGATGCCCATCATCCCGACATTGCCGTTCGACCAGGGCTGCGCCGCGATCCAGTCGATCACCTCGCAGGCATTGGCCAGCTCCAGCGAGGAATATTCATCGTCGATGATGCCGCTGCTCTCGCCCGAGCCGCGGATATCCACGCGCACCCCGGCGATGCCGTTCTCGGCGAAGGTGGGATAGGTGCTCTCGTCGCGCTGGGCGGTCTGGTCGCGCTTGCGGTAGGGCAGGAACTCGAGAACGGCGGGCACGGGATCGGCCTCCGCGCCCTTCGGCATCCAGATCCGCGCGGCGAGGCGCGTGCCGTCGGCAAGGTCGATCCAGTGGTTCTCGATGACGGTGAAGTCTGTGTCGGGCATGACGCTCCTTGGGTCGGTCATTGTCCGCCGCTGGCGATCCGCCGCGAGGAGAGCGCCTCTTCGAGCCAGCCCTCCTTCATCTCGGGCACGGATTTCAGCAGCAGGTCGGTATAGTCGTCGAAGGGCGGCGAGAGCGCCTCGTCCCGCGGGCCGAAGCGTTGCAGCCGCCCGTTCAGCATCACCGCCACGCTGTCGGCGATGGCGCGCACGATGGCGATGTCATGGGTGATGAAGACGTAGGAGACACCCGTCTCCTTCTGCAGCCGCATCAGCAGCGACAGGATCCCCTCGGCCACCAGCGGGTCGAGCGCGGAGGTCGGCTCGTCGCAGAGGATCAGCTCGGGCCCGGCGGCCAGCGCGCGGGCGATGGCGACGCGCTGTTTCTGCCCGCCCGACAGCTCTGCCGGGTAGCGGTCGGCGAAGCCCTGGCCCATCTCGATCTGGTCGAGAAGCTCCTGCACCCGCTCGCGCCGGGCCTTGCCGCGCATGCCGTGGTAGAAGCGCAGGGGCCGGCCGATGATCTGCGCGACGGTATGGCGCGGGTTCACCGCCGTGTCGGCCATCTGGTAGATCAGCTGGATCTGCCGAAGCTGGTCCTTGCTGCGCTGCGCGAGGCGGGGCGGCAGGGTCTCTCCGTCGAAGGTGACCGTCCCCGCGGACTGCGGCAGCAGCCCGGTGATGACGCGGGCGAGCGTGGATTTGCCCGAGCCCGATTCCCCCACGATGGCCAGCGTCTGCCCGCGCGGCACGTGCAGCGACACATCAGTCAGCACCTGCGGCCCGCTGCCGTAGGAGGCCGAGATCCCCTCGAGCCGCAGAAGCGCGCCTGACTGATCGGTGGCGGCGGGTTTGCTGGTCGTGCGCACATCGACCAGCGCGCGGGTATACCCCTCTTCCGGCGCCTCGATGATCTGGCGGGTGGGGCCGTATTCGACCGTCTCGCCATGGCGCAGCACCATGATGTCGTCGGCCACCTGCGCCACCACGGCCAGATCGTGCGTGATGTAGAGCGCGGCTGTCCCGGTCTCTTCGATGGCGCGCTTGATCGCGGCGAGCACGTCGATCTGCGTCGTCACGTCGAGCGCGGTCGTCGGCTCGTCGAAGACGATCAGGTCGGGGCGCGGGCATAGCGCCATGGCCGTCATCGCCCGCTGAAGCTGCCCGCCAGAAACCTGGTGCGGGTAGCGGTTCCCGAAGGTCTCGGGATCGGGCAGGCCGAGGATGCCGAAAAGTTCGGCGGCGCGGGCGCGGGCCTCTGATTTCGACATGATGCCGTGGCGCAGCGTGCCCTCGATCACCTGATCGCCCAGCTTGTGCGCCGGGTTGAAGGCGGCGGCGGCCGATTGCGCGACGTAGCAGACGCGCGCGCCGCGGACCCGCCCGATGCCGCGCGGCGACAGCGCGAGGATATCCTCGCCGTCCAGCCGCACCTGCCCGCCGGTGATCGTGACCCCGCCGCGGCCATAGGCCAGCGCGGCGAGGCCGATGGTGGACTTTCCGGCGCCAGACTCGCCGATCAGCCCGAGGACCCGCCCCTTCTCGAGGTCGAAGGAGATGCCCTTGACGATCTCGATCTCGCGGCGCGAGCCGTCTTCTTCATAGGCATGGGCGCCGATCTTCAGATCGCGGACTTCCAGCAGATCAGCCATCGCGGCCCCCTTTCAGACTCGAGGTCCGGTGCAGCAGCCAGTCGACGACGATGTTGACGCAGACCGCCAGCGCCGCGATGGCGCCGCCCGGGATCAGCGCCGCCGGCACGCCGAAGATGATGCCGTCGCTGTTGTCCTTGACCATGCCGCCCCAGTCCGCCTGCGGCGGCTGGATGCCGAGACCCAGGAACGACAGCGTCGACAGGAACAGGACGGCGAAGGCGAAGCGCAGGCCGAACTCGGCCAGCAGCGGCGAGAGGGCATTGGGCAGGATCTCTCGGAAGATGATCCAGATCGTGCCCTCGCCGCGCAGGCGCGCCGCCTCGACGAAGTCCATGACGGCGATGTCCACCGCCACCGCCCGGCCCAGCCGGAAGACGCGGGTGGAATCTAGGATCGCCATGACGAGGATCAGGATCCACAGCTTCTGCGGCAGGGCGGCCAGCACCACGAGGGCGAAGATCAGCGTCGGGATCGACATCATCAGATCGTTCAGCCGCGACAGCCCCTGATCGACGATCCCCCGCGTCACGGCAGCCACGAAGCTGAGGCAGATGCCGATGGCGAAGGACAGGATCGAGGCCGCGAGCGCCACGAAAAGCGTCGTCTGCGCGCCGAAGATCAGGCGCGACAGCAGGTCTCGGCCAAGGTTGTCGGTGCCCAGCCAGTGCTCGGGGCCCATCGGCTCCCAGACCGCGCCGACGATCTCTCGCTCGCCATAGGGGGCGAGGACAGGGGCGAAGAGGGCGGCGACGAAGGCCAGCGCGATGCCGGCCATGCCGATCCAGGCGGAGGGCGGGATGCTGCGCAGCCTCATCGCGGGTGCCTCAGCCGCGGATTGGCGAGGATCGAGACGATATCGGCCACCATGTTCAGAAGGATGTAGACGGCCGCGAAGATCAGCCCGCAGGCCTGCACCACCGGCATGTCGCGCACCGTTACCGCATCGACCATGTACTGGCCCATGCCGGGATAGACGAAGACCACCTCGACCACGACGACGCCGACCACGAGATAGGCGAGGTTCAGCGCCACCACGTTGACGATGGGCGCCACCGCATTGGGCGCGGCGTGATGGATGATCGTGCGCAGAGCGCCGATGCCCTTGAGCTCGGCCGTCTCGATGTATTGCGAGGACATGATCGACAGGATCGCGGCGCGGGTCATGCGCATCATATGCGCGATCACCACCAGCACCAGCGTCGCCACCGGCAGCGCGATGGCGCCCAGCCGCTCGCCCAGGCTCATGCTGTCGTAGACGGTGGCGGGGAAGGGGGCGACGCCGAACTTCACCGCGAAGAAGAGGATCAGCAGGTAGCCCACGAAGAACTCGGGCAGCGAGATCGCGGCCAGCGAGACGATGTTGATCAGCCGGTCCGCAAGGCGGTCGACGTAGCGCACCGCCAGCATGCCAAGGCCCACGGCCAGCGGCACGGCGATGACCGCGGCCACGGCGGCGAGGAACAGCGAATTGCCCAGCCGGCGGCTGATCTGCGCGCTGACGTCCTGCCCGCTGGCCCATGAGGTGCCGAAATCGCCCTGCACCGCCCCGCCCAGCCACTCGAAGTAGCGGGTCCATATGGGCCGGTCGAGGCCGAGCTCGGCAGTGATGTTGGCGATCGCCTGCGGCGTGGCGCTTTGCCCGAGGTAGGTGCTGGCGAAATCGCCCGGCAGCGCCTCGATCCCGACGAAGATCAGCAGCGAGACGGCGATCAGCAGCAGCGCGGAGAGCCCGAGCCGCTGCAGGATCAGGGTTGCGACGGGGGGCAGGCCGCGGCGCTGCCCCCCTGAACTGGCGTCACTCATTCAGCCACACGCGGCTGATCATCCGCCCGCTGGAGAAGTCGTTGCCGATGTCGTCGACGTAGCCCATCAGATTGGCGCTGGCGGCGTTGATGTAGTCGTTGAAGACCGGGATGATCGCCCCGCCCTCGTCGCGGACCATCAGCGCCATGTCGCGGTACAGCTCCTCGCGGCGCTCGGTGTCCAGCTCGGCCCGCGCCTCCAGCAGCATCGCGTCGAAGTCGTCGCGGAAGAAGTTGGTGTCGTTCCACTCCGCGCTCGACAGGAAGTTGGTGGAGTAGCGCGAATCCTGCGTCGGGCGCCCGCCCCAGTAGGAGGCGGAGAAGGGCTGCACGTTCCAGACGTTGGACCAGTAGCCGTCCTCGGGCTCGCGCACGATGTTCAGCTCGATCCCGGCCTCGGCCGCGTTCTGCTGGAACAGCACGGCGGCATCGACGGCGCCGGGGAAGGCGACGTCCGAGGTGCGCAGCGTGATCGGCCCCTCGTGACCCGAGCGGCGGTAGTAGTCAGCCGCCTGCTCGGGGTCGTAGGTGCGCTGCTCGATCCCCTCGGGGAAGAGGGCATAGGCCTCGTTCACCGGGAAGTCGTTGCCGATGGTGCCGAAGCCGCCCAGCACCTGCTGCAGCATCGCCTCGCGGTCGATCGCCAGCTTCAGCGCCATGCGCAGGTCGTTGTTGTCGAAGGGCGCCGTGTCGCAATGCATCAGGAAGGAGTAGTAGCCCTTGCCCGATGTGGTCAGGATCTCGACGTTGGGGGCGCGCTGCAGCAGCGGCACGGTCTTGGGCGCGATGGTGCTGGCGAAATGCACCCGGCCCGAGCTGAGCGCCGCGACCCGCGCGGTGTTGTCGTTGATCACCAGGATCTCGGCGCTGTCGACATGGCCGCGGTCGTCGCGCCAGTCGTCCTCGTTGCGGGTGAAGGTCAGACGCACGCCCTGCTCGGCGGTCTCGAGCTTGTAGGGGCCGGTGCCGATGGCGGCATCGGGGGCGTCGCGGCCGCCATTCGGCTGCATGATCAGGTGGTAGTCGGTCAGGATCAGCGGCAGGTCGGCATTGCCGGCGTCCAGCGTGATGACCAGATCGCCGCCGCGGTTCTCGATCCCGGTGATCGACTGCAGCAGGCCAAGCGCGCCCGACTGCGATTCCGCGTCGGTGTGGCGCTGCAGCGTGGCAACGGCGTCGTCGACCGTGAAGGGGCTGCCGTCGTGGAAGGTGACGCCCTGCCGGATCTTGAAGGTCCATTCGGTCGCATCGGCCGAGGGGGTCCAGCTTTCGGCAAGGTTCGGGACCGGCGTGCCTTCGACCGGGTCGGATTCGACCAGCGTGTCGCCCCAGGTCTGCACCGCGGTGAACATGACCGAGCCGGTCGCCGCCGCCGGGTCGAGCGAATCCGTCGAGGCGCCGCCGTTCAGGGCGATCAGCAGGTGGCCGCCTTTCTGGGCCTCCTGCGCCGAGGCGGCGCTGGCAAAGAGCGGCGCGGCCGCGGCGCCGAGGCCGGCGGCCAGGCTGCGGCCCATGAATTCGCGCCGGCCCATGCGGCCACGGGCGACCTGCCGCGTCAGAAACTTGGTGTAGTCGTCCATGAAATCTTCCCTTGTTCCCTGTTGGGCGCATTCGACTTCAGGCCGGCAGCCTTGGCTGCCGGGTCCGGCATCTGCCGCCCGATCATTTTCGTGTGGCTGCATCAAACCGGCTCGGCATGCGATTTACAACCCTGCTGACGCCATGCTGGCCCCCGGAATCACCAGCATTTTCACGCTCAGAGGGCTGTGCAGGGGGCGCGGCACACGCAAAGCGGTCGGCGCCGCGCGGGGGCGGGCGCGAATCCCCTTGCCGCCCGCAGCGATCTTCTCCAGATCTGCGCGCGCCCGCCGCGAGCGCGGCGGCAGCAGGAGGGCGCGCCATGGAGAAGATCACCCTGCCGGAGCGCCCGGACTGGCGCGCCAAGGCCGAGGAACTGGGCTTCACCTTCGCCGATATGCACGGAGAGCCCTACTGGGACGAGACCAGCGCCTACCGCTTCTCCCTGCAGGAGGTCGAGACCCGGCTCGAGGATCCCTCGACCGAGCTGCACGCCATGTGCCGCGAGGCGGTGGCGAAGATCGTGGACAGCGAGGAGATGATGGACCGCCTCGCCATCCCCGGGGCGCACCGCGACCTCGTGCGGGACAGCTGGCGCGCCGGCGAGCCCGAGCTTTATGGCCGCTTCGATCTGGCCTACGACGGGCAGGGGCCGGCCAAGCTGCTGGAATACAACGCCGACACCCCGACCTCGCTTTACGAGAGCGCGGCCTTCCAGTGGCTCTGGCTGGAAGACCAGATGGAGCTGGGCGTGCTGGAGGCCGGCGACGACCAGTTCAACGGCATCCACGAGGCGCTGACCGAGCGCTTCGGCGACATGTTCGAGCCCGACACCGACCTGCATTTCACCGCCGTCGGCGGCCAGCCCGAGGATTACGCCACGGTCGAGATGCTGGGCTGGGCCGCGCGCGAGGCGGGCCTCGGCGCCCATTACCTCGACCTGCAGTCCATCGGCCTCAGCACCGAGGGGCAGTTCCTCGACGACGAGGAGCGGGTGATCGGCGTGCTCTTCAAGCTGTACCCTTGGGAGGATCTGCTGCGCGACGACTATGCCGAGCGTCTCAGCGCCTCTGGGATGCGGCTGATCGAGCCGCCGTGGAAGGCGCTGCTGTCGAACAAGGGCATCCTGCCGATCCTGTGGCAGATGTTCGAAGGCCATCCTAACCTGCTGCCCAGCTACTTCGAGGGGGATGCCCCGGCGCTGGACCGCGCCGTGCGCAAGCCGCTTTTCTCGCGCGAGGGAAGCTCGATCACGATTACCGAAGGCGGGCAGGTGATCGAGGCCTCGCCCGATGACAGCTATGCCGCCGGGCCCCATATCATTCAGGAATACCATCCGCTGCCGGTGATGGAGGGCTTCCGCCCGGTGATCGGCACATGGATCGTGGGCGAGACCTGCGTCGGCATGGGTCTGCGCGACGACCGCTCGCGGATCACGCAGGATCTGTCGCGGTTCAAGCCGCATTTCATCAGGGACTAGAAGGGACCGCTCGATGAGGAAACGCTCAACCACCGTCGCGCTCGGCATCCTCGGCGCCGCCTCCTTCGCCCTCGCCGGGTGCCGCGACGAGCAGGTCGAGGCGCAGGCCTTCCCCGATCTGCAAAGCTGCCAGTCGGCGGTGGGCGACGATACCTTCAGCGCCGCCGATTGCGAGGCGGCCTTTGCCGAGGCCGAGACGCTGCACGTCGAATCCGCCCCCCGCTACGAGAACCTCGCCCTTTGCGAGGAAGAGCATGGCGAGGGCAACTGCGGCGACGAGCAGTCGGTGGCGCAGACGGGGTCGGGCAATATCTTCATGCCGCTGCTCGCCGGCTACCTGATCGGCAACATGATGAGCGGGCGCGGCGGCATGAGCGCGGCGCAGCCGCTCTACCGCAGCGGCGACGGGCGCTTCACCAATGCCGCCGGCACTTCGAGTTATTCGTCGAACCGCGGCGCGGCCACGCTGAACCAGAGCCAGTTCCGCACGCCCCCGCGCACCGCGGGCCAGCCGCCGATGACGCGCGCCACGCTGTCCTCGCGCGGCGGCTTCGGCGCGACCGGCGGCACGCGCGGCTTCGGCGGCTGACGCCGGCGGGGCCGTGCACTACGACGCGATCATCCTCGGCGCCGGCGGCGCCGGGCTGCTGGCGGCGGCCACGGCCGGGCAGGCCGGGGCGCGCGTGCTGCTGCTGGATCACGCCGAAAAGGCCGGCAAGAAGATCCTGATCTCGGGCGGCGGGCGCTGCAATTTCACCAACATGCATACCGAGGCCGGCTGCTACCTGTCGGAGAACCCGCATTTCGCGAAATCCGCCCTCAGCCGCTACACGCAGTGGGATTTCCTCGCGCTGGTCGAACGGCACGGCATCGCCTGGCACGAGAAGACGCTGGGCCAGCTCTTCTGCGACGGCTCCGCCCGGCAGATCGTGGCCATGCTGCTCGAGGAATGCGCGCGCGGCGGCGTCGAGATTCGCCTCTCGACACAGATCGGCGAGATCGGCCATGACGGCGCGACCTTCAGCCTCGGCGGCGATACCGCGCCGCAGCTCGTCATCGCCACCGGCGGCCCTTCGATCCCGAAGATGGGCGCGACCGGCGTCGCCTTCGACATCGCCCGCCGCTTCGGCCTTGCTGTCGTGCCGCCGCGCCCGGCGCTGGTGCCGCTGGTGCTGGGCGAGGACGCGCAGGCCTTTCGCGACATCTCGGGCGTCTCGCTCCCCGTGACCGCCCGCAGCGGCGGGGCGTCTTTCGAGGAGGCGGCGCTCTTCACGCATCGCGGCCTCTCCGGTCCCGCGATCCTGCAGGTCTCGAGCTACTGGCAGCCGGGGGAGGCGGTGACGCTGGACCTGCTGCCACAGGCCGGGGCGGCGCTGCGCGAGGCGCGGGGACGAATGCCCCGATCCGGCCTGCGCGCGGCCCTGGCGGAGCATCTGCCCGCCCGACTGGCCGAGGTCATGGCCGCCCGCATCGGCTTCGCGCGGGAGCTGGGCAATACCCCGGACGCCGAGATCGACCGCGCCGCCGACATGCTCTCGGGCCTGGTGCTGCATCCGACGGGAACCGAGGGCTACGCCAAGGCCGAGGTGACCGCCGGCGGCGTCGACACCGCCGCCCTCTCCTCGCGCACGATGGAGGCGCGGTCGGTCCCCGGCCTCTATGCCATCGGCGAGGCGGTCGACGTGACCGGCTGGCTCGGCGGCTACAATTTCCAGTGGGCCTGGTCCTCCGGCGTCGCGGCGGGGCAGGCGCTGGCCGCCCGCCGCGGCTGAAGGGCGTCGCGCCTCAGCCGTCCGAGAGGTAATCCTCGGAGACATAGCCCGTCACGCTCGGCGCATCGGCCAGCGCCACGCGGCACCACAGCTGACCAACCTCGGTCACGCAGTGCCGCCGCTCGAGCTCGGTGCCGTCGGGCAGGCCGAGGATCACGCTGTAGCCCAGCCCGGGCCCGGCCCGCAGCTTGAGCAACTCGTCCGGCCCGGTATTCTGCACCACCGCCCGGCTGCCCACCGCGCCGCAGGCGCCGAGAAGAAGGAGCGGCAGGAGAAGGGCAAGGCTGGAACGCGGCATGTCTGGACCTCGGACTAGGGGGCTGTCCCACCGTTCTGCCCGCCCGGACCGCGAGAGGGAAGACCGATCTCGACTGCGTGCCGCAGCGCGACATGGCGAAGGATTGTGTGAGGAGAGAGGCTTGGAGGTGGGTACCGGAATCGAACCGGTCTACACGGATTTGCAATCCGCTGCGTAACCTCTCCGCCAACCCACCAGACAAGGCGTTTCGCGCGATGCCTTGGCATCCTGCCACACGACTTGCCGCGCATTCATGTCGTTTTCGGCGTCTGTCTGCAAGGGCCAGGCGCCGCTTTTTCCGGCCTGCCGCAGCGCGACCTTGCCGGCGGGGATGCCGCCTGTCCTGCGCCGGCATCGCGGGCCCGGCCGTGCCGCGACTTGGGCCTCGACCCCTCGCGTCGCCGGGTGATCGAAACAATGACCGTTTTGCGATCATTCGGCCCGGCACCTGCACGCTCTTGGTGCAACGGGTCGCCATAGCCCCCGGGTGCGGGCGGCTCGCCGGTGCATCCGCGGCGCCGGGCCCTACAAGAGCGCTGTGAGCAAGGGGCTTTCCATCGTCGTCGTCGAGATCGATCGTGACCGTGCGCTCGCGATCGTCGACGGCCTGCGCGAGACCGGCGACCATGACATCCAGGTGATCTCGGAGGTTTCGGGCCTTGCCCGCCGGCTTGCCGAGCGGAACCCCGACATCGTCCTCATCGACATCGCCAACCCCTCGCGCGACACCATCGAGGAGCTGACCCTCGCGACCGCGCCGCTCGAGCGCCCGGTCGCGATGTTCGTCGACCGCTCGGACGACGGGCTGACGCGGGCGGCGATCGAATCGGGGGTCTCGGCCTATGTCGTCGACGGGCTGCGCCCCGACCGGGTGAAGCCGGTCATCGACGCCGCCGTCACCCGCTTCAACATGGTCCGGCGGATACGCGACGAGCTGGCCGAGACCAAGCGCGCGCTTGAGGAGCGCAAGGTCATCGACCGCGCCAAGGGACTTTTGATGAAGGCCCGCGGCATCGACGAGGGCGCCGCCTACGGGCTTCTGCGGAAGACCGCGATGGACCAGAACCGGCGCATCGCCGATGTCGCCGCCGCGCTCGTGACCGCCGCGGGGCTTCTGTCGTGAAGGCGCGCCTGTCGGTCGCCTATGTCCCGCTGGTCGATGCGGCGCCCATCATCGTCGCCAAGGAGTTGGGCTTCGCCGAGGAAGAGGGGCTGGAGCTTGACCTTTTGCGCGCGCCGTCGTGGTCCTCGGTCCGCGACTGGCTGGCCTTCGGGCGGGTCGAGGCCGCGCATCTTCTCTCGCCCATTCCCGTCGCCATGGCGCTGGGCCTCGGCGGTGTCGCGGCGCGGGTCTCGGCGGTGCAGGTCCTCTCGGTCAACGGCAATGTCGTCGGCGTGTCGCAGGCGCTTGCCGCGCGGATCGCCGATGCGGGCGCGCCGGATTTCGGCGATGCGGCGGGGGCCGGGCGGGCGCTCGCGGCGGCGGCGGGGGGGCGGCTGCGGGTCGGCGTGCCCTTTCCCTTCTCCATGCATGCGGAGCTTCTGTACTACTGGCTCTCGGCCTCGGGCCTGCCCGCGCCGGAGGGCGTCGAGATCCGGACCGTGCCGCCCGCACTGATGGCCGAGGCTATCGGCGCCGGCGAGATCGACGCCTTCTGCGTGGGCGAGCCCTGGGGATCGCTGGCGGTCGAGACGGGGGTCGGGCGGCTCCTGCTTCCCGGCTCCTCGATCTGGAGCTTCGCGCCCGAGAAGGTCCTCGCCCTGCGCACCGACTGGGCCGAGGCCGAGCCGGAGCTGGCGGGCCGCCTGATGCGGGCGATCTGGCGGGCGGCGCGCTGGCTCGGCACCGGCGGCGTCGCGACCACGGCGGCCGAGATCCTGGCGCGCGAGGGTTATCTTGGCCTGCCGCCCGAGCTGGTCGACCGGGCGCTGTCGGGGCATCTCGTCGTCTCTCCGGGCGGCGGCTCGCATGCGGTGCCCGGCTTTCTCGAGTTCTTCGCCGGCGCCGCCACCTTTCCATGGAAGAGCCAGGCGGCCTGGATGGGGCACCGCATGGCCGCGCGCCTCGGGCTCGAGCGCGAGGGTGCGAGCACAGCCGCGAAGGCGGTGTTCCGCACCGACCTCTACCGCCGCCACCTCGCGGGGGCCGGTGCCCAGATGCCCGGCGCCTCCGAGAAGGTGGAGGGTGGAATCACCGCCGGCACCATGGTCGCCTCCGACACGGGGCAGATGGAGCTCTTCGAAAACCGCTTCTTCGACGGGCAGATATTCGACCCAAGCCGGGACAACTGACGCAGCCTTGTGCATCCCGCGTCCGCGGATCGGGCGAGACCGGCAGAAATTCACGGCCCGGTCATAAAGTGTCTTGCCGGGTCCGCAGGCATCCCGCATCCAAGGTTCCATCGAAGAGCAACGGGGCGCTTCGATACTCTCTCCCTAAGCAGGGTTGACCCGAGCATGGCCGCTCGACCGTCCGCGCAGTCATGCGCGGTCTCGGTTGATGCGGCCTTTTTGCATTCCGACCCCGTCCCGCGCTTCCCGGACGGGGCGACGACAGGGACGACGACAGATGAGACATCGCTTTGCCGGAGCCGCCTTCGCCGCGCTCTTCGCCAGCACCGCCACGGCGCAGATGCTCGAGCTCGAGACGGACGAGCTGACCTTCGGGTTCATCAAGCTCACGGATATGGCCCCGCTCGCGGTGGCCTACGAGCAGGGCTACTTCCTGGACGAGGGGCTTTTCGTGACCCTCGAGGCGCAGGCCAACTGGAAGGTGCTGCTCGACGGCGTGATCGACGGCCAGCTTGATGGCGCGCATATGCTGGCGGGCCAGCCGCTCGCCGCGACGATCGGCTACGGAACCGAGGCGCATATCATCACGCCCTTCTCGATGGACCTGAACGGCAACGGCATCACCGTGTCGAACGAGGTCTGGGAGGCGATGGCGCCGAACATCCCGGCGAACGCGGACGGACTGCCGCAGCACCCGATCTCGGCCGCGGCGCTGGCGCCGGTCGTCGAGGATTACAATGCCTCGGGGCGGCGCTTCGACATGGGCATGGTCTTCCCGGTTTCGACCCACAATTACGAGCTGCGCTACTGGCTCGCCGCGGGCGGGATCGAACCCGGCTATTACAGCCCCGAGGATACCAGCGGCCAGATCGCCGCCGAGGTCTTCCTGTCGGTCACGCCGCCGCCGCAGATGCCCGCCACCCTCGAGGCGGGCACGATCTACGGCTACTGCGTGGGCGAGCCCTGGAACCAGCAGGCCGTCGCGATGGGCATCGGCGTGCCGGTCGTCACCGACTACGAGATCTGGAGGAACAACCCCGAGAAGGTCTTCGGCATGACCGCCGCCTTCGCGGAGGAGAACCCCAATACCGCGATCGCGGTGACGAAGGCGCTGATCCGGGCGGCGATCTGGCTCGACGAGAACGACAACGCGAACCGCGAGGCGGCGGTCGAGATCCTGTCGCGCCCCGAATACGTCGGCGCCGACGAGGCGGTGATCGCCGCCTCGATGACGGGCACATTCGAGTACGAGCAGGGCGACGTCCGCGAGGTCCCCGACTTCAACGTCTTCTTCCGCTACAACGCGACCTATCCCTTCTACTCGGACGCGATCTGGTACCTGACGCAGATGCGCCGCTGGGGCCAGATAGCCGAGGCGCAGGACGACCAGTGGTATTTCGATACCGCCGAACGCGTCTATCGCCCCGACATCTACCTCGAGGCGGCGCGGATGCTCGTGGACGAGGGGCTCGCGTCGGAGGCCGATTTCCCCTGGGACAGCGACGGCTACAAGGCGCCGACGCCCGCCGCCGATATCATCGACGGCATCCCCTACGACGGCCGCGCCCCCAACGCCTACCTCGAGAGCCTGCCGATCGGCCTGAAGGCCGACCAGCGGGTCGTGGGCCGCGCGGTCGAGGGCTGAGGCCGCGACCGCGCACCTCCCCTGACGAGACGAAGTCCGGCCCGCTCAGGGCCGGTCTGGACCGCCGAGGCGCACCGCAATCCGATCCACGCTCTGGAGACAGCCATGACCGCCGTCGATCCGAACGTCCTCGAAGCCGACCACAAGGAGGCGCGCCGCGCCCTCTGGTTCACCCGCATCAACCGCGTCGACCGCTGGTTTTCGGTCCTCGGCCTCGCCTGGGTCACCCCGCTCCTCCGCGCTGCCGCCGGGGACAACCCCCGCGGACAGATCGGCGAGATCTGGCGGCTGCTCGGCATCCCCCTTGCCGCCATCGCCGGCTTCCTGACGCTCTGGGCCGTCCTCGCGCCCACGGTGCAGACCTCGCTCGGGGCGATCCCCGGGCCGGCGCAGGTCTGGGAAGAGGCGGTGACCCTGAACGAGGACGCCGCCCGCAAGGCGGAAAGCCGCGCCCGCTTTCAGGAGCAGGTCGCCACGCTGAACGAGCGCCGCGTCGCGGCGGGGCAGGAGCCGGTCCAGCGCGCCTATACCGGCGCGCCCAGCTACTACGACCAGATCGCCACCTCGATCGGCACGGTCTTCTTCGGCTTCCTGATCGCCACCGTCGTGGCCGTGCCGCTCGGCATCGCCGCCGGCCTCTCGGCGACGGCGAATGCCGCGCTCAACCCGCTGATCCAGATCTTCAAGCCGGTCTCGCCGCTCGCTTGGCTGCCCATCGTCACGATGGTCGTCTCGGCGGTCTACACCACGCAGGACGGGCTTTTCGCCAAGTCGTTCCTCGTCTCGGCGATCACCGTCACGCTCTGCTCGCTCTGGCCGACGCTTATCAACACCGCCCTCGGCGTCGCCTCGATCGACAAGGACCTCGTCAACGTCTCGAAGGTCCTGAAGATGTCGACCCGGGCGAAGATCACCAAGCTGGTGCTGCCCTCGGCCCTGCCGCTGATCTTCACCGGCCTGCGCCTCTCGCTCGGCGTCGGCTGGATGGTCCTGATCGCGGCCGAGATGCTGGCCCAGAACCCGGGCCTGGGGAAGTTCGTCTGGGACGAGTTCCAGAACGGCTCCTCCTCCTCGCTGGCGCGGATCATGGTCGCGGTCCTGACCATCGGCATCATCGGCTTCCTGCTCGATCGGCTGATGTTTGCGATCCAGGCCGCCTTCACCTTCACGAACACTCGCTGAGGAGGGGGCGCATGGGCATCCTGACCTTCAACGGCGTCTCCAAGGGCTTCGGCGACGGCATCCACCGCCACGAGGTGCTGAAGGGGATCGACCTCGATGTCGAGGACGGCGAGTTCGTCGCGATCCTCGGCTTCTCGGGCACCGGAAAGACGACGCTGATCAACCTGATGGCGGGGCTCGAGACGCCCGATCGCGGCGAGGTGCTGTTCCGCGGCAAGCCCGTGGAGGGCCCCGGCCCCGAGCGCGGCCTCGTCTTCCAGAGCTACAGCTTGATGCCTTGGCTGACCGTCACAGGCAACGTCATGCTGGCGGTCGACGCGGTCTCGCCCGACCTCGCGAAGGCCGAGCGCGCCGCCCGGGCCGAGCACTACATCGCGATGGTGGGCCTCGCCCATGCCGCCGCCCGCCGCCCGGCGGAGCTTTCGGGCGGCATGCGCCAGCGCGTCGCCGTGGCGCGCGCCCTCGCCATGACCCCCGAGGTGCTGCTGCTTGACGAGCCGCTCTCCGCGCTCGACGCGCTGACGCGCGCGAACCTCGCCGACGAGATCCTGAAGATCTGGGAGGCGGGCACCGACGGCGGTGGCCGCAAGACCTGCGTGCTGGTGACCAACGACGTGGACGAGGCGATCCTGCTCGCCGACCGGATCGTGCCGCTCAACCCCGACGGCACGCTGGGCGAGGCCTTCCGCGTCGAGATCCCCCGCCCCCGCAACCGCGGCGAGATGAACCACCACGAGGGCTTCAAGCGCCTTCGCGCGAGGGTCACGAAGTACCTCATGGACACCGGCATCGAGAGCCGGGTCGAGGGCAGCCGCAAGCTGCCCGAGGTCACGCCGATCCACGGCGTCCCCTCGGCCGTCGCCAAGGTCGGGGCCACCGCGACCGCGGAGCGCTATCTGGAGTTCTCGCACCTCCACAAGGTCTATCCCACGCCCAAGGGGCCGCTGACGGTGGTCGAGGACTTCGACCTCAAGCTGCGCAAGGGCGAGTTCGTCAGCCTGATCGGCCACTCGGGCTGCGGTAAGTCCACGGTGCTGACGATGACCGCGGGCCTCAACGCCATCTCGAAGGGCGGCATCATCCTCGACGGGACGGAGGTTGTGGGCGCCGACCCCGAGCGCGCGGTGGTCTTCCAGTCCCCCTCGCTCTTCCCCTGGCTGACCGCGAAGGAAAACGTCTCCGTCGGCGTCGACCGCGTCTATCCCAAGGCCAGCCAGGCCGAGCGGCAGGAGGTGGTCGAATACTACCTCGAGCGCGTGGGCCTCGCCGATGCGATGGACAAGCGCGCCGCCGATCTCTCGAACGGGATGCGCCAGCGGGTCGGCATCGCCCGCGCCTTCGCCCTCTCGCCCAAGCTGCTGCTGCTCGACGAGCCCTTCGGGATGCTCGACAGCCTGACCCGCTGGGAGCTTCAGGAAGTCCTGATGGAGGTCTGGTCCCGCACCAAGGTGACCGCGATCTGCGTCACCCACGACGTGGACGAGGCGATCATGCTCGCCGACCGCGTGGTGATGATGACGAACGGCCCCCGCGCCACCATCGGTCGGATCATGGATGTCGATCTGCCGCGCCCGCGCAGCCGCAAGGCGCTGCTCGAGCACCCCGATTACTACGCCTACCGCGAACAGGTCCTCGGCTTTCTCGAGGACTACGAGGGCGGCGCGCATCCCGCCCCGGCATCCCCCGCTGACGCCAAGTCCGAAGAGGAGGCCGCCTGATGGCCGGGGTGATCGCGCAAACCGATCCGACCTTTGTCGAGGTCGCGGAGGTCTGGGTGCCGGAAGAGGGCCGCCTCGTCCTCGCCGGGGGCAGCTACGGCGCCCTCGACGCCTTTGCCGAAACCTCGCGCGGGACCTCCTTCGGCCGGGGCGAGGGGCTGCCGGGCAAGGCATGGGCCGAGGCGCGCCCCGTGGTCCTGAAGGGCTTCGACGGCTCCTATTTCCGCCGGACCGAGGCGGCGAAGGCCGCCGGGCTGACCAGCGCCGTCGCGGTCCCGGTCTTCGCCGGCAGCGCGTTCAAGGCGGTCCTCGTCGTCCTTTGCGGCGACGGGCCCGAGCGGATCGGCGCCATCGAGGTCTGGGAGGAACGGGACGGCGTCCTGCACCTCGACGACGGCTACTACGGCGCCGCAAGGCACTTCGAATGGGTCAGCCAGCACACGCAGTTCCCGAAGGGGCAGGGCCTCGTCGGGGGTGTCTGGGCCGCCCGCACCCCGATCCTGATGCGCGACCTCGGCTCGGGCTACCGCTTCGTCCGCGCCGAGAGCGCCGGAAAGGCGGGGCTGACCACGGGCCTCGGCCTGCCGGTCCCGGCGCCGGGCGGCAAGACCTACGTGCTGACGCTTCTCTCCGCCCTCGGCACGCCCATCGCGCGGCGGTTCGAGATCTGGGACGCCCGCGCCGCCCGAGTCGGCGCCGCGAGGGAGGCGATCCTGATCGACGGCATCTGCGCCCGTGAAGGCGCGCTCTGGGACGACGAGGACGAGCGCCGCACCACCGCCTGGAAGGGGGTCGTCGGCCGCGTCCTCGGCTCTGGCGTGCCCGCCGTCGAGACCAACGAACAGGCCGCCCACGGCTATTCCAGCGTCGTGGCGCTGCCCATCCATCAGGGCGGCGAGCTTTCGCATGTCGTCGCCTGGTATTGCTGAGGAGGCCCTGATGCCCAAGGAAAAACTGGTCATCGTCGGCGCCGGGATGGCGTCGGGACGACTGCTCGAGCACCTCTTCGAGGCCGAGCCCGACCGCTTCGAGGTCACCGTCTTCAACGCCGAACCCCGCGGCTGCTACAACCGCATCATGCTCTCGCCCGTCCTGTCGGGCGAGAAGAGCTGGTCCGAGATCGTCACCCACGACGACGCATGGTACGCCGCGAAGGGCGTGACCTGCCGCTTCGGCGAGAAGGTCGTCGCCATCGACCGCGCCCGCAAGACCGTCTCGGGCGAGCGCGGCGAGGTTCCCTACGACCGCCTGGTGATCGCCACCGGATCGTCGCCCTTCATCATCCCCGTCCCGGGCAGGGACCTGCCCGGCGTCGTCAGCTACCGCGATCTCGACGATACCAACGCGATGATCGAGGCCTGCAAGCCAGGCGCCCGCGCCGTGGTCATCGGCGGCGGCCTTCTCGGGCTCGAGGCCGCTGCCGGCCTGCGCCTGCGGGGCATGGAGGTCACCGTCCTCCACCTTTCGGGCCACCTGATGGAGCGGCAGATCGACGCCTCTGCCGGCTATCTGCTGAAGCAGGACCTCGAGCGCCGCGGCATCGACGTCCGCCTCAAGGCCTCGACCGCCGAGATCCTCGGGGAGGGGCGCGTCGAGGGCGTGCGGCTGATCGACGACACCGAGATCCCCGCCGACCTCGTCGTGATGGCCGTCGGCATCCGCCCCTCGACCGCGCTCGCCGCCGCCGCGACCCTCGAGGTCGGGCGCGGCATCCTCGTCGATGCCCAGATGCGCAGCGCGACCGATCCGGAGGTCTTCGCGCTGGGCGAATGCGTCGAGTTCGAGGGCGCGGTCTTCGGCCTCGTCGCGCCGCTTTACGACCAGGCCAAGGTGCTGGCGAAGACGCTTCTGGGAGAGGACGACACCTTCGTCCTGCGAGAGCTTTCGACCAAGCTCAAGGTCACCGGCTGCGACCTTTTTTCGGCCGGCGATTTCGCGGAGGGCGAGGGCCGCGAGGACGTCGTGTTCCGAGACCCGGCCCGCGGCGTCTACAAGCGCCTCGTGATCGAGGGCGACCGCCTGATCGGCGCGGTGATGTACGGCGATACCGCCGACGGCGGCTGGTTCCACGGCCTGATCAAGGACCGCGCCGACGTCTCGGAGATGCGCGAGACGCTGATCTTCGGCCCCGCCTTTCAGGGGGGCGAGCCGCTGGACCCTACGGCGGCCGTTGCAGCCTTACAGCCTGAGGCGGAGATCTGCGGCTGCAACGGCGTCTGCAAGGGCTCCATCGTCGAGGCGATCGGGGCCGGCGCGACCGACCTTGGCGCGGTTCGGGCCAAGACCAAGGCCTCGGCCTCCTGCGGCACCTGCACCGGCCTCGTGGAGCAGATCCTCGCCGTCACGATGGGGGGCGACTATGCCGCGCCCAAGGCCCAGCCGGTCTGCGGCTGCACCGATATCACCCACGAGGACCTTCGCCGCCTGATCAAGGCGCAGGAGCTGAAGTCCCAGCCCGCCGTCTGGCAGGAGCTTGGCTGGCGGACGCCGAACGGCTGCCACGTCTGCCGCCCGGCGGTGAACTACTACCTCCTTGCCGACTGGCCGCTGGACTACACCGACGACCCGCAGTCGCGCTTCGTGAACGAGCGCAACCACGCCAACATCCAGAAGGACGGCAGCTATTCCGTCATGCCGCGGATGTGGGGCGGGATCACCACGCCGGACGAGCTTCGCGCCATCGCGGATGCCGCCGACAGGTACGGCGTGCCGACGGTGAAGGTGACGGGCGGCCAGCGGATCGACCTTCTCGGCGTGAAGAAGGAGGATCTGCCGGCGATCTGGGGCGACCTCAACGCCGCCGGCATGGTCTCGGGCCATGGCTATACCAAGGGTCTGCGCACGGTGAAGACCTGCGTCGGGACCGACTGGTGCCGCTTCGGGACGCAGGATTCCACCGGCCTCGGCATCCGCCTGGAAAAGATGCTCTGGGGTTCGTGGACGCCGCACAAGGTCAAGCTCGGCGTCTCGGGCTGCCCCCGGAACTGCGCCGAGGCGACCTGCAAGGACGTGGGCATCATCTGCGTCGACTCAGGGTTCGAGATCGGCGTCTCGGGCGCCGCCGGCATGGACGTCAAGGAGGTCGAGCGCCTCGCCAAGGTCGCGACCGAGGACGAGGTGGTCGAATGGGTCGTGGCCTTCGTCCAGCTTTACCGCGAGCACGCGAAATACCTCGACCGGCCCTACAAGTGGACGGCCAAGGTCGGCATGGACTGGGTCCGCGAGACGCTCGCCGATGCCGCGACGCGCGCCGACCTCAACCACCGCTTCGCGATCAGCCAGTCGGTCTACCAGCGTGACCCCTGGGCCGAGCGCACCGAGGAGCAGCAGAAGCGCCGCTACCTGCCGCTCGCCGATCTCACGTTGGAGGCCGCGGAATGACCCGGGACATGGGCTGGATCGACATCGGCGCCCTCGACGACGTGCCGCTTCGCGGCGCGCGGCTGGTGAAGTCGCGCGCGGGCTGCATCGCGGTGTTCCGCACCGGCGAGAACGAGGTCTTCGCCACCTCGAACACCTGCCTGCACCGGGGCGGGCCGCTGTCCGAGGGCATCGTCCACGACCGCAAGGTCACCTGCCCGCTCCACAATCACGTCTACTCGCTCGAGACGGGCGAGGTGCAGGGCGCCGACAGCGGCCGGATCGCGACCTATCCGATCCGCATCGAGAACGGCCGCCTCCTCCTCGAGGCGGCGGCGATCGCCAAGGCGGACGCCGCATGACCGCCGCGCCCGCAGGCCTCCACCGCGCCGGGTCCGGCGCATCCCCCGCGGCGACGCGGGACATCTTCGCCACCATCAACAGGGGACACTGACAGATGAGCTACGTCGTACCGAAGGACTTCGCGACCAAGATGGTCGAGGCCGGAGAGGCCAAGATCAAGATGTCGACCAAGGACATCCTGATCCGCTCCTACATGGCGGGCGCCATTCTCGCGCTCGCCGCGGCTTTCGCGATCACCATCACCGTCAACACCGGCAACCCGCTTATCGGCGCGCTTCTGTTCCCGGTGGGCTTCTGCATGCTCTACCTCATGGGCTTCGACCTTCTGACCGGGGTCTTCACGCTCTGCCCGCTGGCCATGATCGCCAAGCGCCCGGGCTGCACATGGCCCGGCGTCTTCCGCAACTGGGGCCTCGTCTTCTGCGGCAACTTCGCCGGCGCGATGACGACGGCGGTCTTCATGGCGACCATCTTCACCATGGGCTTCACCGCGGAACCCGACGCCGTCGGCCAGAAGATCGGCGTGATCGGCGAGGGCCGGACGCTCGGCTATGCCGAGGCAGGGGCAGGGGGCATGCTCACGCTCTTCGTCCGCGCGGTGATGTGCAACTGGATGGTCTCGACCGGCGTGGTCGCGGCGATGATGTCGACCTCGGTTCCGGGCAAGGTCGTGGCGATGTGGATGCCGATCCTCGTCTTCTTCTACCTCGGCTTCGAGCATTCCATCGTGAACATGTTCCTCTTCCCCTCCGGCATCATGCTCGGCGGCCAGTTCACCTGGGCCGACTACCTTCTTTTCAACGAGATCCCGACCGTCATCGGCAACCTCGTCGGCGGCCTGACCTTCGTGGGCGGCATGATCTACGCCACGCACTATCAGAAGGACTCCGCCGTCACGGCGCCCGCCGGCCAGGATGCCGCCGTCGTCCCCGTGCCCGCCGAGTGATCCTTTCCGGGGCCGCCCCAACGGGCGGCCTCCCTCGATGCCCTCAACCGGAGCCAAAGCGCATGAAAGATACCCTGATCCCCGAGGTCCTGACCAAGGACGACCTCGCCGCCCTGATCCTCGCCGCCAAGAAGCGCAAGGACCTGACCTGGACCGCCATTGCCGAGGGCATCGGCATGTCGCCCGTCTGGACCCATTCCGCCTGCGTCGGCATGAACGCCATGCCGCCCGAGAAGGCCGCGGCCCTCGTCCAGTTCCTCGACCTTCCCGCCGAGGCCGCCGAGACCCTCGCCGAGCCGCCGTCGAAGGACTGGATCCGCGACATCCCGACCGACCCCTGCATCTACCGCCTCTACGAGATCGCCGGCGTCTACGGGCCCACCTTCAAGGCCCTTGTCCACGAGGAGTTCGGCGACGGCATCATGTCGGCCATCGACTTCGAGATGGAGGTGACCCGCCAGCCCGACCCCAAGGGCGACCGCGTGAAGGTCGAGTTGTCGGGCAAGTTCCTGCCCTACCGCACCTGGTGATCCGGTGACCGGGGCCGCCCCGATCCGCTCTACCTGCCCCTACTGCGGGGTGGGCTGCGGCGTGCTACTCCGCCCGGACGGGGCGGGGGGGCTGTCGGTGGCGGGCGACCCCGAGCACCCGGCAAACCGCGGCCGGCTCTGCTCCAAGGGCACGGCCCTTGGCGACACCCTCGGCACCCGTGGCCGGCTCCTCCACCCGCTGGTGGAGGGGCGCCGCGCCACCTGGGACGATGCCCTCGACCGCGTCGCAAGCCGCTTTTCCGAGGCTGTCGCGATGCACGGCCCGGGCAGCATTGCCTTCTACGTCTCGGGTCAGTTCCTGACCGAGGATTACTACGTCGCCAACAAGCTGATGAAGGGCTTCATCGGCTCGGCCAATATCGACACAAACTCGCGCCTCTGCATGGCCTCGACTGTCGCCGGCCACCGCCGCGCCTTCGGCACCGACACCGTGCCCGGCACCTACGACGACCTTGAGGAGGCCGACCTCGTCGTCATCGTCGGCTCGAACCTCGCCTGGTGCCACCCGGTCCTCTACCGCCGCCTCGCCGAGGCGCGGGAGCGGCGCGGCACCCGGGTCGTCGTCATCGACCCCCGCCGCACCGCGACGGCCGATATCGCCGACATGCACCTCGCGCTGCGGCCCGGTACCGACGTCGCGCTGTTCGCCGGCCTTTTCGCCCACCTCCACGAGGCGGGGGCGATAGACGGGACCTTCGTCCTCGACCACACCGAGGGCTTCGACGCCACGCTCGACGCCGCCGCCACCGCCCGCCCCGGTGCGACCGGCCTCGACCCCGACGCCATCGAGGCCTTCTACCGCCTCTGGACCCGGACCGAGCGCGTCGTGACCCTTTTCAGCCAGGGCGTGAACCAGTCCTCGCGCGGCACCGACAAGGTCAGCGCGATCCTGAACTGCCACCTCGCCACGGGCCGCATCGGGCGCCCCGGCTCGGGCCCCTTCAGCGTCACCGGCCAGCCCAACGCCATGGGCGGGCGCGAGGTCGGCGGCCTCGCCAACACGCTCGCCGCCCACCTCGACCTCGAGGATCCGACCCACCGCGCCGCCGTCGCCGGTTTCTGGGACGGCCCCCGCCTCGCCGACCGGCAGGGCCTCAAGGCCGTCGAAATGTTCCGCGCCGCGGCCCAAGGCCGGGTGAAGGCGCTCTGGATCGCCTGCACCAACCCCGCCGCGACGATGCCCGAGGCGGATATGGTGCGCGAGGCGATCCGCGCCTGCGACTTCGTCGTCGTCTCCGACCTCTTCGCCACCACCGACACCGCGCGCCTCGCCGATGTCGTCCTGCCCGCCGCCGGCTGGGGCGAGAAGGACGGCACCGTCACCAATTCCGACCGCACGATCAGCCGCCAGCGCGCCGCACTCGGCCTGCCCGGAGAGGCGCGCCCCGACTGGGCCGCCTTCGCCGAGGTCGGCCGCCGGATGGGCTGGCCCCGCGCCTTCGACTACGCCCGCCCGGCCGAGATCTTCCGCGAGCACGCAGCCCTCTCGGGCCTCGCCGCCGGGCTTGGCCGCGACTTCGACATCTCGGGCCTCGCCGGCCTCTCGGATGCCGACTACGACGCGCTGGCCCCGATCCGCTGGCCCGTCGCCACTGGCCGCAGCGGAGGCCGCTTCTTCGGGGCAGGGGGCTTCTTCACCCCCACGGGCCGCGCCCGCATCCACCCCGTGCGGCAGGAGGAGCCGGCGGCCCGCACCTCGCCGCGCTACCCCTTCCGCCTCAACACCGGGCGGGTGCGCGATCACTGGCACACGATGACTCGGACGGGCCGTTCGGCGCGCCTCTCGCGGCACATGGCGGAACCCTTCCTCCAGATCCATCCCGGCGACGCGGCGCGCCTCGGCCTCGTCCCGGCGGGCCTCGCGCGGGTCCGCAGCCCGCATGGCGAGGCGGTCCTGAGGGTGCTCGTCTCGGAGGCGGTGCAGCCCGGCCACCCCTTCGCGCCGATGCACTGGACGGACGAGACGGCCTCGGCGGGCCGCATCGACGCCCTCGTCGAGGCCGCGACAGACCCGGTCTCGGGCCAGCCCGAGAGCAAGGCCTCCGTCGTCGCGATCGAGCGCTTCGAGGCGGCGTGGTACGCCTTTGCCGTCTCCTCCCGTCCCGTCCGGCCAAGCGCCGACTACTGGGCGCTGGCACAGGACGAGGCCGGGGTCCGCGCCGAACTGGCCGGCCTCGTCCCGGTGACCGACTGGCCGCGCTTCGCCGCGGACCTTTTCGGCACCACCGCCGTGCCGTCCGTCTTCGCCGACCCGGCACGCGGCGACCTGCGGATCGCCTTCGCGCGGAACGACCGGCTCGAAGCCGCGCTTTTCGTCGCGCCGCGCCCGGTGGCGGTCTCTCGCGGGCATGTCGCGGGGCTGCTGGGACAGGAGGCGTCGCAGGTCCTCGCCGCCCGTCCCGGCGCCGGGCGCGGCGATCCGGGCCCCACGGTCTGCTCCTGCATGAACGTCGGACGGACCGCGATCCTCTCGGCCTGCATGGCGGGTGCGGTGGATGTCGCCGCGGTCGGGCAGGCGACCGGCGCGGGCGTCACCTGCGGCTCCTGCCGGCCCGAGATCGCCGCGCTTCTCGCCGCCGTCGCTAGGCCGGAGGCGGCAGAATGACCCTTCGCCACGCCGTCGCCACGCTGGGCCGGGGCCCCGGCCGCTCCCGCAGCCTCGACATGGCCGAGGCCGAAGCCGCCATGGCCGAGGTCCTCTCGGGCGAGGCCGCGCCCGAGGCGCTGGGCGCGCTCCTCATGCTGCTTCGCATGAAAGGCGAGACGGCGGACGAGGTCGCGGGCTTCACCCGCGCGATGCGCGCCGCCCTCCCGGATCTGCCGACCCCCGCGCTCGACTGGCCGGTCTATGCCGCGGGCCGCACGCGGGGGCTGCCCTGGTTCCTTTTCGCCGCACGGCGCGTCGCGGAGGCGGGCCATCCGGTGCTGCTGCACGGCTGGACGGTCAACCCCGCCCCTCTCGAGGCGGGGCTGAAGGCCGCCCGCATCCCCGTCGTCACGCCCGGCGGTGCCGCGGATGCGCTCGCCCGTCACCGCATCGCCTTCCTGCCGCTCGAGGCGCTGTCGCCGGCGCTCCTGCGGCTCCTGCAGCTTCGGGAGGTCTTCGGCCTCCGCTCCTGCGTGAACACCTGCCTTCGGATGCTGAACCCCGGGGCCGCGCCCGCCATGGTGCAGGGCGTCTTCCACCCCTCCTACCGGATGCTGCAGGCCGAGGCCGCGCAGCGGCTCGGCCAGCCGTCGCTGACCGCGATCAAGGGCGGCGGCGGCGAGTTTGAGCGCACGCCGGTCAAGGAGGTCGAGCTGATCGGCCTGCGCGGCGGCCACCCCTGGCAGGCCACGGCGCCCGCGCTGCTCGCCGAGACCCGGCGCCTTGCCGATGCCGAGCCGGACCTCGCGCAGCTCGCCGCGCCCGATCCCGGCCCCTTCGCGCGGGCGGTGATCGAGGGCACCGCGGCCCTCGCCTTCGACACGCTCGGCCTCGGCGCGGATGCCGCCGGAGCCTCGCCCCTCCGCATGGACCTAGCCCCCCGTCCGATCCCGGACGCCCCCCTCTCGCGCAGGCAGGAGACCGCTCGATGAAGTCCTTCCCGATGTTCATCCGTACCACCGGCCGCAGGGTCGTCATCGCCGGCGGCGCGGAGCAGGCCGCGCAGAAGGCGCGCCTGATCCAGAAGACCGACGCCGAGATCCTGCTCGCCGCGCCGGACCTCGACCCCGAGCTCGCCCATCTCGTCGCCTCGCGCCGCGCCACGCAGGAGGCCGGTCCCCTGACCGCCGCCACCTTCGCCGGCACCGCCATGGTCTTCGTCGCCACCGGCTGCGCCGGCGCCGATGCGGCCCTCCACGCGCTGGCCAAGGCCGCGGGCGCCACGGTCAACGTGGTCGACCGGCCCGAGCTGTGCGACATCACCACGCCGGCCATCGTCGACCGCGATCCCGTCGTCGTCGCCATCGGCACCGAGGGGACCGCGCCGGTCCTTGCCCGCGCGATCAAGACGAGGCTGGAGGAAAGCCTGCCGCTCAACCTCGGCGGCCTCGCCGCGTTCGCCGGCACGCTGCGCGGCGCCGTCGCCCAGCGCCTCCCCGCCGCGACCCGCCGCGCCTTCTGGCGCTGGGTCTTCCGCGAGGAGCCGGCCCGACTGCATGCCCGCGGCGCCGAGCGCGAGGCGAGCCGTCTCGTCAAGGATGCTCTCGCCGAGGGGCGGGTGCCCGAAGGCGCTGGCCGGGGCATGATCTCTCTTGTCGGCGCGGGCCCAGGGGCGCGTGATCTGTTGACCCTCCGCGCCGTCGAGCGGCTGCAGGAGGCCGATGTCATCTTCTACGACCGCCTCGCGGGGACCGAGGCGCTCGAGCTTGCCCGCCGCGACGCGGAGCGGGTCTGCGTCGGAAAGACGGTCGGCGCCTCCACCTGGCCGCAGGAGCAGATCACCGCCCTGATCGTCGCCGAGGCCCGCCGCGGCCGCCGCGTCGTGCGCCTGAAGTCCGGCGATCCGTCGATCTTCGGCCGCGCCACGGAGGAGATCGAGGCCGCCCGCGCCGCCGGCATCCCCGTCGAGATCGTCCCCGGCGTCACCGCCGCCTTCGCAGCCGCCGCGGCCATGGGCGAAAGCCTGACGAGGCGCGGCGAGACCGACACGCTGGTCTTCACCACCGGCGCCTGCCGCGACGGCGACGGCGATCCGGACTGGGCCGCCCATGTCCGCCCGGGGGCAAGCTTCTGCCTGTATATGGGCGTGCGATCCGCCCCCCGCATCGCCGCCGCCCTGCGCACCGCCGGGGCCTGCCCGGGCACGCGGGTCGACATCTGCGCCGAGGTCTCGACCGCCAGGCAGCGCCTCCTGACCTGCACCCTTTCCGAGCTTCCCTCGACGCTGGCGAAGGAGGGGGTCGACGGCGTCGCGATCCTTCGCTTCGCATTTCCCAAGCGCGGGCAGGCCCCGGTCCCCGACCTGCTCGCGGCAGAGTAGGGACGACTTGCGGCCCGACCTCTTTGGAGCGCGGCGGTCAGGCTGGCACGGCGCTTTAGGGCGCATGGCCGGGGACCGATGGCCGGCAGTCATCCCGTGGCGCCGGGGTCGCGCGGCAAGGGGAGGGGAGCGGGGATGCGATCGGGCGTTGCCGCTGCGCGGCGCTTGTGCCATCACCGGCACGAGGCGAACACAAGAAGAGGGAAGGCTCGTGCCCCTTAATGCGGCCCGCCGGCGCATGATGGTCGATACGCAAGTGCGGCCGTCCGACGTCACAAGTTTTCCGATCATCGACGCGATGCTGAACGTGCCGCGCGAGCGGTTCGTTCCGGCCGGCCTGCGCGATGCGGCCTATGCCGAAGAGGATCTGCCGCTGGCGCCCGGTCGGGCGATCCTTGCGCCGCGGACCTTCGCGAAGATGCTGGGCGAGCTCGAGCTCAGGCCCGACAGCGCGGTCCTCGAGATCGCGAGCGGGCTCGGCTACGGCTCTGCCGTGCTGGCGCGGCTGGCCGGTTTCGTCGCTGCCGTCGAGGATGACGCCGACCTTGCGGCGCAGTCGCAGGAGACGCTTTCGGAGCTCGGCATCGACAATGTCGCCGTGATGACCGGCCCGCTGGCGCAGGGCGCCGCCGAGAGCGGACCCTACGACGCGATCATCATCGAGGGCGCGATCGAGCGATTCCCCGAGGGGCTGGACGCGCAGCTGCGCGACGGCGGCCGGGTCGCGGCGATTTTCATCGAAGGCGCGCTGGGCATCGTGCGCATCGGCTACAAGCACCACGGCTCGATCTCCTGGCGCTACGCCTTCAATGCCGGCGCGCCGGCGCTGCCGGGCTTCGATGCCGCAAAGGCATTCACGTTGTAAGAGGCTACCGCGCCGGGGCGCGGTCCGATCAAGAACAGGCGGGACAGGCATGACACGATCCATCAAGGCGCGACTTCTGGGATTCGCGGTCTGGTGCGGGGCGGCGGCCATCCCGGCGGCAAGCCTGCAGGCCGAGACGCTGTCCGACGCCCTCTCCGCTGGCTACGAGAACAGCGGCCTGCTCGAGCAGAACCGCGCGCTGTTGCGCGCCGCGGACGAGGATGTCGCCCAGGCCGTCGCCGCGCTGCGCCCCGTCCTGAGCTGGAGCGCGAGTGCCTCGACCTCCTGGCCGCGCGAGAATCTCGACCGGACCGGGCAGGACTACCTGCAGACCTCGCTCGGCCTGACCGCGCAGCTGACGATCTACGACGGCGGCCTCAACCAGCTGGCGGTCGAGGCGCAGAAGGAAACGGTCCTGGCCACCCGCGAAAGCCTGCGGGGCGTCGAATCCGACGTCCTGCTGCGCATCGTGCAGGCCTATCTCGAGGTGCAGCGCGCCAGCAGCAGCGTCGACCTGCGCCAGAACAACATCCGCCTCATCGGGCAGGAGCTTCAGGCCGCGCAGGACCGCTTCGAGGTCGGCGAGGTTACCCGCACCGACGTCAGCCTCGCCGAGGCGCAGCTGGCAGCGGCCCGCGGTCTTCTCGCCTCCGAGCAGGGCGGGCTGACCCAGGCGATCGAGGAATTCCGCGCCGCCGTGGGCCGCGCCCCCGACAACCTGGCCGCCGTGCCGCTGGCGCCGATCCCCGATTCGCTCGAGCAGGCGCAGCAGATCGCGCGGCGCAACGCGCCCGACCTGCTGCAGGCGCAGCGTCAGGTCACCATCGCCGAGTTGAACATCCGCCGCGCCGCCGCCGCGCGCCGCCCGAATGTCGCGTTGCAGGGCACCCTCGGCCTCGACCCAAACAACGACTTCGAGGATTCGGAGCAGCTGTCGCTCAGCGTGCAGTCGCCGATCTACCAGGGCGGCGCGCTCTCCAGCGCGGTGCGGCAGATCCAGAACCAGCGCGACGCGGCCCGCAACGCGCTGATCTACACCGCGCGGCAGATCGACCAATCCGTGGCCAACGCCTATTCCCTGCTGGCCGTCGCGCGCGCGACCCGCACGGCCTCGGCCGCGCAGGTGCGGGCCAGCAACGTCGCCTTCGACGGCGTGCGCGAAGAGGCGACGCTGGGCGCGCGCACCACGCTCGACGTGCTGGACGCCGAGCAGGACCTGCTTGACGCGCGCACCAGCCTGGTCTCGGCCGAGGTGGACGAGACGCTCGCCACCTACTCGATCCTTGCCGCCATCGGCCTGCTGACGGCCGAGCACCTGGAACTGCCGGTGCAGATCTACGACCCCTCCGCCTACTACAACCTCGTCAGCGACGCGCCCGCCGGGATGTCGCCGCAGGGGCAGGCCCTGGACCGGGTGCTGCAGTCGATCGGCCACTGATCACCGCCGCTGTGCAACCTTGTTGTTGTGCAGCGGCCTTCGGGCTACACTGCATCTAGAGGCGACGCAGGATATCCCATGCCCGATCCGGTCACACAGAGCGAAACCGAGGACATGCTGTCCTCCGTGCGCCGGCTTCTTGCGCAGGACGAGAGCGGCGCGGCCAGGCCCCCCATGGGGCAGGGCGCACAGCCCGGATCACGCCGCCTCTACCTCGAAGAGACCTACCGCCAGGACTTTACCGGGGGGCCGGGCCGGGCCGCCAATAGCGTCGGGCCGGTGATGCGGCCCCTGGCCGCCGCCAGCCCCGAGCAGGGGCCTGTGGCCGGCGACAGTCGGCCCGACCGCGCCGAGGCCCCGCGGCCCGCCGCCGCCGACCGGCTGGTCCTGACGCCGGCGCAACGTGTGGACGCAGCCGAGGCAAAGCCTGAGCAGCCGCAGCGCGCCGCCGCCGAGGCCCTTGGCGAAGCCGTCGCCGCCGAGATCCGCTCGCGCCTCGCCAGCACCATCGCGGAGCTCGAGGCGGCCGTGACCGAGGGCGATGACGAATGGGAGCCCGACGGCAGCGAGGCCGCGCCTGTCATGGACTGGCAGCACGAGGAGCCGAGCTTCATCGGCCGCCACGCCCGCCGCGACACGCAGTCCCAGCCCGCCGGCCCCGCCGCGCCTGTGGCCGCGGCCGAGGTTCCAGCCCTCGCCTCCGATCAGTCTCCAGCCACCGCTCCGCTTTCGCTGATCGACGAGGACCTGATGCGCCGCATCGTTGCTGACGTGGTGCGCGAAGAGCTGCGCGGCGCGCTGGGCGAGCGGATCACCCGCAATGTCCGCAAGCTCGTGCGGCGCGAGGTCTACCGCGTGCTCTCGGCGCAGGACTTCGACTGACCCGCGCCTATTGAGCGCGAGCGGATAGCGGGCCAGGGCCAGCAGCGCCACGATATCCAGCTGAGCCCCAAGGCGCGGCGTGGGTGTCGAGCCCCTGGTCCGGACGCACGGCACGAGGCCCTGCGCCCGCCGAATTGCCGGCACCCTCCACCAGCACCAAGGCTAGTCCTGCCGATAGCCGCGCCAAGCTCTCCACCAGCTGCAGAAGCCGCGACTTGCCGGCGGCGCCATCCGCATCCCCCTGAACTGAACTGCAGGGCCTGAACGAAAAGAACGCGGCCCTGCTGGGGCCGCGTTCTTTTTCAATGGGCCGCCCGGGGGCGGCAGCCATAGAGGCTGTCAGGCCGCCCGCACTTCGGCCTCGGCGGCATGGCGCCGCTCGCTCTCCTCGCGCGACAGCGCGACGGAGGTGCGCACGCCCTTGCCCACGAATTCCATCAGGCCCGAGACGACGCGCTCGTTCGGGTCGATGCCGGCGCAGGACAGAACCTCGCGCCCATCGCGGGAGCGGGCCCAGCGGGCGATCTGCTCGGGGCCGTTGCCATACTTCTTGTCGTCGGCGATCGCATCGTCCAGGGCGGCCAGGACGACGGCGGCGAAGAGCTTGCGCGCGCGGTTGCCCTGTTCGTTGTTGTAGGCAGTGCCGTCAACGAGATCCTTCATGATGCTTCCTTGTGTTTTTTATAGCGTCTGTCGGGCGCTTTTTCTTTTTGATCTTGCCGATCGGCAGGTTTGCTTCACTATCGCGAACCGGCCGTGATTCGGTCCCCCAGTTATGTCATAGCCGCTATGCGCTGGACGCATGGCCGCTGACCCTCTGGTCTGTTCGGCAGCTTGCCGGAGCGGCACCTGCTCGATATAGGCGCGGCCAAAGGGCGATCAACTCCGGTCGCCGATCACCTCAGACAGAGTGACCCCATGCCCAAGATCAACGGAAACGAGATCCGTCCCGGCAACATCCTGGAACACGACGGCGGCCTCTGGGCCGCGGTGAAGGTCGATCACGTTAAGCCCGGCAAGGGCGGCGCCTTCGCCCAGGTCGAGCTGCGCAACCTGCGCAACGGCTCCAAGCTGAACGAACGCTTTCGCAGCGCCGACAAGGTCGAGCGGGTGCGTCTCGACCAGAAGGACCAGCAGTTCCTGTTCGAAACCGACGGCATGCTGACCTTCATGGATAGCGAGACCTTCGACCAGATCGCCCTCCCGGCCGAGCTGCTGGGCGAGCGGCGTCCGTTCCTGCAGGACGGGATGACGGTCCATATCGAATACTACGGCGAAGAGGCCCTGAACGTGACGCTGCCGCAGAAGGTCACCTGCAAGGTCGTCGAGACCGAGCCGGTGGTGAAGGGCCAGACGGCGGCCAACAGCTTCAAGCCGGCGGTTCTGGACAACGGCGTGCGCATCACCGTGCCGCCCTTCGTGGCGCAGGACGAGAGCATCGTCGTCAACACCGAGACGATGGAATACTCCGAGCGCGCCTGACGCCTGACAGGATGGGGGGGGAGGCGGCCTCGGGGGGCATCGAGCCCCCGCTCGGCCGCCACCGCGGCGCCGCGCGGCCCCCCCTCATCTTCTCATGCTAAATATCCCGGGGGAGACCGCGCGCCAGCGCGGGCGGGGGCAGCGCCCCCATGCCCGCCGTCACCTCAGGGCTTCGGCCAGGCGACGGGTCTCGCCGCTGCCCAAAGGGCCCGCGATCTCGAGGATCAGCTTGCGCCGCAGCGCCTCGCCGAAGCGGGCGCGGGTCTCGGCGGTCACGAGAAAGGCCCCGGGCCCGCCGATGATCGCCTCCGCGTAAAGCCGCTCGAGGTCGCGGCCGGCGCGGCCGGGGCAGCTCTCGCAGCCGATGGGCAGCGCGTTGATGGTGATGCCGCGCGCTACGACCGCCTCGCGCGCCGTGGCGATCGGCGGGCCGGAGCTGTTGCCCATCGAATCGCCGGAAAAGTCGATGACCCGCCGCGGCGCGGCGATGTCGTTCTGCTCGATCAGCCGCGCGCCCTCTAGGAGCGCAGCGCCGATCGCGTTGCTGCCATAGGCGCCGCGCGGCCCGGCGAGGATAGCCGCGCCGAAGGCCTCCGCCGCCTCGGGCCCGTCGATCAGCGTCCAGCCCGCGACCACCGACTGGTTCGTCGCCCATTCCACGTAAGTCACGGCGATGGAGCCGTAGAGCGTCCCCTCGATCGCGGCCAGAACCGCCGGGTCGCGCAGCGCCTCGGCATAGCCCTGGCGCTGGAAGGCGAGCTCGCCCGCGTCGATGGAGCCCGAGGCATCGGCCAGCAGAACCAGTTCGAGCGCCGTCTCGCGCGGCGCCGCGGACTCCTGCGCGGGGGCACAGGAAGCGGTCAGGCAAAGCATCAGGCAAGCGACGATCGGGCGCATGACGCCAGCCTAGGGCAGGGAGATGACGCAGGGGAAGCGTCTTCATCGGCTGAGCCCCGACAAGGCCCCGGGGCGCCACGGCTCTGCCTGCTGAAGTTGCAAATGCCCAAGACTAGCCTTCGGTCAGCGCGAAGGCGGCACCGCCTATCCCGTGCTGTCGCGCGGTGCGGGCCGCGAAGGGTGGCCATCGGCCAGAGCAGGATCGGGGCGGGCGTCTGAGCCGGCGGCGCCATCGACCGCCACCGCGCCGCCCTGCGGGGCCGGTGCCGCGGCCAGCGCGACGCGCTCCGCCGCGGCGCGCAGCCGGGCGTCCTGCGGCTGGCGGACCAGCCCCTCCTGCAGCCGCGCCAACGCCGCCTCGGGGCGACCGGCGGCGGCCAGGCATTCGGCGTGAAGGGCCACCGCCTTGGGCCAGTAGCAATCGAGGCGGGCCATCGCCTCGAGGTCGGGCAGCGCGGCCTCCACGCCCCGCTCCCGCAGCAGCAGCTCCGCCCGCCGGTAGAGGGTCTCCGTATCGGCCGGCGAGAGGGCCCGCGCGCTGTCCAGAAGGGCCAACGCGGCCTCGGCCTCCTTCAGCTTCAGCCGCGCCCGCGAGGCCTCGTGGTAGAGGCGCGGCAGGGCGAGGCCGGCGGCGATCGCCGCCTCCAGCGCCGCGGCTGCCTCTGCAGGGTCCGTGCGGGCCAGCATCAGCCCCATCCAGGCAGCATGGGCCGGGACGTGCGGGGCCGCCTCGGCGGCCGCGCGGGCGGCGCGGCGGGCCGTGTCGTGGTCGCGCAGCAGCCAGCCTGCGACCGACAGGCGGTGCTGCAGCATCGCATCCCCCGAGGCCTGCGCGGCGAGGGCGGCGAGGGCGGCCAGCGTGGCCTCCTGCGGGTCGCGGTGGATCGCCGCCAGAAGCCGTAGCCCGGCCAGGTCGCGCGGCGGCACCTGTCCCTCGAGGCGGTCCAGCGCCGCCGCCTCCGCCTCCGGCGGCATCGGCGGATCGAGGCGCGTGCTGCGGCCCAGGGCGGCCCAGTCCCAGCCCAGATGCTCGGGGCGGGGCAGGCGGGGCGCAGCGGGCATCCGCATGCCCTGCGTCAGGGGCACGAAGAGCGGGTCCTTCGGCAGCCTCGGGGCGAGGCGCGGCCGAAGCTGGTGCACGGCGGGCGTCACGGGCAGGAAATTCGCCGGCCCCAGAAGCCGCGCCTCGAGCATGGCGCCCAGCCCGATCCGCACGAGATGCGTCGAGGGTTCGTGCCACCAGGCCTGCGCCGCGCAGGAGGCGGCGCCGCGGAGGTCGCCGGTGCCGATCCGCGCGAGGGCCCGCAGCATCAGCGCCTGCCCCTGGTCGAGCCGGTGGTAGAGCGTGCGCCCCTCCATCAGGCTGCCGGCGCGCTCTGCCCCGGGCCAGTCCCGCGCCTCGAGCCGCAGGGCGATCAGCAGCGGAAAGAGGTAGGACAGGGTCAGCCCGCGCGACAGATGCGCCTCGATGACATCGGCCGCCTCGGCGGGCTGCCCCTCGGCCCGGCGGATCCGCGCGAGATGGTGCAGCGACTGGCCCAGATCGCCCTCCTCGCCGGGCCGCGGGGGGCGGTTGCCCGCCCGCAGGCGCCGGGCCAGACGCCGCTGCGCGCGCTGCGCCTCGGCCGGGGCCAGGTCCTCGGTAACGCTGCGTTTCGGGGCCCCGCCCAGCAGCGCCGCCGCCGAGGAGAAGGCGCTGCCCGCCGGCGCGATGATCCGCGCCGCCTGCGCCATCGCCCAGAGCTGCGCGAAATCGCGCTGCCCCTCGCTCAGGCCGTCGGGGCGTCCCAGCGTCTCGGCGTCGAGAAGGCCGGGATAGCGCGCCGCGAACCGCGCGAGGACCGAAGGGCTGTCACTGAAGAGGATCGGCACGCGTCCCTGCCGCAGCGTGCGCTCCACATGCACCTCGTAGAAGGCGTCGGGCACGTATTTCGCCGGCCAGGCGCGGTTCATCGCCCGCGTCTCGCCGGTCAGGTCGCCGCGCCGGAGGTGGTAGGCCGTCCCGCCGGCGACGGCCTCGGCGATGGCGGCAAGGTGCGGCTTGAGGGCGGGCGCCACGGGCAGCTCGGCCCAAAGCCGGGCCACCTCGGTGGCGACATCCTCGGGCGCCTCGCCGCGCAGGACGATCAGGCCGAAGGGCATGTCGATCAGCGCATTGCCGCCCTCCGCCAGATGCGCGCGCAGCGCCGCGGCATCCAGCCCCTCGGCCGGGGGCGGCCCGATCCCGGCCTCCTGCGCCATGCCGCCCAGCCGCAGCGCCGTCTTCTGCACCGCCAGCAGCGCCTCGCGGTCGATGAAATGCCGCGCTACCAGCCCGGCGTCGAACAGCGTCAGCGGGTCGTTGAAGCTGCGGCCGATGTCATGTGTCTCGTGCCACTGCATGGCCCAGGGCAGATCGAGGCTGTGTGCGAGGCGCATCGCGTTGAGCAGGCAGATGATCCGCGCGCCGAGGCGGTCGTTGCGAAAGGCGATCAGCCGTCCGGTTCCGCGCGTCATCCTGACCCCCGTCACGGCGGGCTGCCGTGCCGGATGGGCTTGACGCGCGAGGATGAAAGGACAGGTTAAGGGCCAATAGAAACCAAGACGAAGGAGGGCGCGTCATGGCCTTCGAACTTCCCGATCTTCCCTATTCCCACGACGCCCTGGCCTCGAAGGGCATGTCGAAGGAAACCCTCGAGTACCACCACGACATCCACCACAAGGCCTATGTCGACAACGGCAACAAGGCCATCGCGGGCACCGAGTGGGAGGGCAAGACGGTCGAGGAGATCATCAAGGGCACCTACCAGCCCGGCGCCGTCGCTCAGAGCGGCATCTTCAACAACGCCTCGCAGTTCTGGAACCACAACCAGTTCTGGACGATGATGACGCCCGACACCAAGGCGATGCCCTCCGAGCTGGAGAGCGCGATCACCGAGAACTTCGGCACTGTCGACAAGTTCAAGGACGAGTTCTCGGCCGCCGCCGCCGGTCAGTTCGGCTCTGGCTGGGCCTGGCTGGTCAAGGCCGCCGACGGCAGCCTGAAGGTCACCAAGACCGAGAACGGCGTGAACCCCCTGTGCTTCAATGAGACCGCGCTGCTCGGCCTCGATGTGTGGGAGCATTCCTACTACATCGACTTCCGCAACAAGCGGCCGGCCTATGTGTCGAACTTCCTCGACAACCTCGTGAACTGGGAGGAGGTCGCCTCGCGCCTTTGAGCGCGACCGACGGCACACTTCGAAAAAGGCCCGCGGCGCAAGCCGCGGGCCTTTTTTCTTGGGCGCTCCGCGCGCCGGCTCCGGCCCGAGGAACCCCGCCCCCCTGCCGATGGTTTTGTCCCGAACCCGCAAGCGAAGGAGATCTGCCATGGCCGAGCGCAAGAAGTCCGAAGACGGCGTCCGCGAGACGGAGGCCTATCTCGATCCCGCCGGCGAGGGTGCGGCGCAGGTCCAGGAAGGGCGCAGCGGCGGCGCCCCCGCGCGGCAGGTCGCCAGCCGCGACGAGGAAAAGCGCGCCGAACAGGACGATCCCGGCGCGACGCGCGTGCGCAAGTCCGACGAGGAGGGCGCCTGATGGCCGCGCTCGAGACCGGCACATGGGTTCTCGTCGCCGATGGCGAGAAGGCGCTGTTCCTGCGCAACATGGGCGACGCGCAGGATCCCAACCTCGAGGTCGTGCGCAAGACCGAGCAAGAGGATCCGCCGAACCGCGATCAGGTCACCGACGCGCCCGGCAGCATGGCCGATGGCGGCCCGATGCAGCGCTCGTCCCTCGAACAGACGGATTTCCACCAGCTCGCCAAGGAGCGCTTTGCCGAGGATCTGGCGGATATTTTGTATCGCCAGGCCCATCGCGGCAAGATCGAGCGGCTGGTCATCGTCGCCCCGCCGAAGGTGCTGGGCGCTCTGCGTCCGCATCTGCACAAGGAGGTGGCGGCTCTGGTGATCGCGGAGATCGACAAGACGCTGACCAACCACCCGGTGATCGAGATCGAGGGCGCGTTGAAGGCCGAGCTGGGCTGAGAAGTCCCTGCGGGGAGTGCGCCGGAGGGCCTTCCACGACCCTCCGGGGCGAATACCATCCGGCACCTGCGCCTGAGTCGCGGACCCGGCGCCTCATTGTTTCACGCATCCGAAAGTCCCCGCGGCAGTCTTTGACCCTACGTAGGGCTGCCGCTATCCTCGCTCGACCATGAAACGGGTGTCTGGCCCGGTAGCGAAGGGGACGCGGTGAGCGGGCAAGCATTGCAGTCGCGCGGGGAAGGCGCGGCGCTGATCTTGGCGCTGGTGCTGCTGCTGGCCGGGTTCGCTGCATGGTGGGTCCTTGAGGGCGCGAATACGGCGCCGACCGTGGCGGGTGAGGCTCCCGAGGCGGGTCTGGCGCTGGCCGCCCCGGCCCCAGACCCTGTCGCGCCCGAGGAGGACGCCTTCGGAGAGGTCGAGATCGACCTCGTGCGCATCGATCCCGGTGGCAGCGCGATCATCGCCGGACGCGCAGAGCCGGGGGACCAGCTGTCGCTGAGCCTGTCGGGTGAGGTGCTGACTAGCGCCCAAGCGGGCGGTGACGGCAGTTTTGTCGCCTTCGTGACCCTGCCGCCCTCAGACCGTCCCCGCCGGCTCGAGATTGCCCGCGATGCGGACGGGCTCGATGCGCCGGCGCGGCACTCCATCCTCATCGCCGCCGACACTGTGCCGCCGATGGAAGGCACTGCACCGGACCAGCAAGAGGCCCCCGCAGGGCTGGCGGGGGCCACGCCGCCCTCGGCCCTGCCGGATCGCGGGGCGCAGGTCGCGGCGGAGCCGTCCTTGCAAGACAGCGAGATCGATCCGTCAGCGCGCGGAGCCAAGGCGACGCCACCGGGGCAGGGCACCTCGAGCCCCGTCGCCTTGGCCTTGGCGGAGGATGCCGAGGCTACAGCGCCTTTCGCAGATGCCGGCCCGGGTTCCGGTGACGAAGGCGGCGCGGAGGCCGAGGGACCCAATCCTGCGGCCACGCAGCCTCCGGTGGCCGCCGCAGCTGTGCCTCGTCTTGCGGGGGAGGAGCCTACCGACGCGCCCGGCGCGCGGGCGGAAGGGGCGCTCCCACCCGACACCGACAGGCCGTCGGCGGAGCCTTCGGACGCGGCTGCCGGGACCGCCGCCGCACCGGCGGGCGGCAGGCAGGCCACCCCGGACTCCGCGGCGACGGCCTCCTCGGATCAGGCGCCTGACCTGCTGGCAGAAGCGGGGCCTGCCCTCGCGCAATCCGTCCAGACCCTCGGCGCCGCACCGCAGGGCGGTGCCGTGCCGGCGGAGGCCGCAGCGCAGGGCAGCCCGGCACCAGAGGCTGCCACCCCGGCGCGCCCGGCGGTGCTGGCGGCTGGGCCCGAGGGGCTTCAGGTCATGGCGCCGGCGCTGGCCCCCGGCGCGCCCCCCGAGGTGCTGGAGGCGGTGGCCATCGACGCGATCACCTATGATCCCGGCGGCGCGGTGCGGCTGCAGGGGCGCGCCCCGGGCGGCGGGGCTGTGCGCCTCTACCTCGATGACGCCCCCGTGCTCGAGGTGCCGGTGGATGCGGATGGGCGCTGGTCCGGACGGCTTGGCGGTGCAGGCGAAGCCGCGATCGCACCGGGCGACTACCGCCTGCGGGCCGACCAGATCGACGCCGCCGGCACCGTGACCTCCCGCAGCGAGACGCCCTTCCGCCGCGAGACGCGGCAGGCCCTTGCCGCGGCCCTGGCCGAGGATATGGCGCAGGACGCCGGCGGCATCGCCACGCGCGTGGTGCAGCCGGGCGCCACGCTCTGGGGCTTTGCGGTGGAGCGCTACGGCGACGGCTTTCTCTATGCCCAGATCTTCGAGGCGAACCGGGACCGCATCCGCGATCCCGACCTGATCTATCCCGGACAGGTCTTCCGCCTGCCGCGGATCGCGCCGGGCGGGCGCTAGGCCCGCGCCGCTTTTCATCCGGCGTCATGGCGCATAGGACTGACCCCGCTCCGTCAGCCCGGACCCGCCAGCGAAAGAGCCGATGCCCAGACGCCTGACCAAGACCGCGGACAACATGTCGGGCCGCAAGGTCGCTCCTGCCGGTATCCTGCGGCAGGTGATGCCCTATGTCTGGCCGGAGGGGCACGGCTGGATCAAGCGGCGCGTGGTTCTGGCGATCCTGCTGCTGCTGGCCGCCAAGCTCATCGCCATCGGCACGCCGCTTCTCTACCGCGCCGCGGTCGATTCCCTTGCCGGAGAGAGCGAGGGGCCGGCTGTCCTGCTGGCGCTGGGTGCCATCGGGGCGACGGTGGCCTATGGCGGCGCGCGGGTGCTGAACACCGGCTTCCAGCAGCTGCGCGACGTCGCCTTCGCGCCTGTCGGCCAGCGCAGCCTGCGGATGCTGGCGCTGCGGACCTTCCGCCACATCCACCAGCTGTCGCTGCGCTACCACCTCGGGCGCAAGACCGGCAGCCTGAGCCGGGTGATGGAGCGCGGCGTGAAGGCCGTCGACTTCCTCCTGCGCTTCGTGCTGCTGTCCATCGGCCCCCTGCTGCTGGAGCTGCTGCTGACCGCCGGCATCCTCGCCTGGCTGTTCGACCTGCGCTACCTCGCCGTCGTTCTCGGCACCGTGGTCCTTTACGTCGCCTTCACCTTCGCCGTCACCGAATGGCGCGTGCGCATCCGGCGCGAGATGAACGACCAGGACCAGGACGCCAGCCAGAAGGCCGTCGACAGCCTGCTGAACTTCGAGACGGTCAAGTACTTCGGCGCGGAGGGGCGCGAGGCCGCGCGCTACGATCTGGCGCTGCAGGGCTACCAGCGGGCGGCGGTGAAGACGGCCTATACGCTGGGCTTCCTGAACTTCGGCCAGGTGCTGATCATGACCGGCGGTCTGGTCGCGGTCATGTCCATGGCGGCGCTGGGCGTGCAGGACGGCACGCTGACCGTCGGCGATTTCGTCATGGTCAACGCCTACATGATCCAGCTTATCGCGCCGCTGGGCTTCCTCGGCTCGACCTACCGCGACATCCGGCAGGCGCTGATCGACATGGACGAGATGTTCACCCTGCTGGGCGATACGCCCGAGGTCACGGATCGCCCCGACGCGCCGGCGCTGAGCGTGCCGCGCGGCGAGATCACCTTCGACGCCGTGCATTTCGCCTACCAGCCCGAGCGCGAGATCCTGCATGGCGTCAGCTTCACCGTGGCGCCGGGCGGCACGCTCGCCCTCGTCGGCTCTACCGGCTCGGGGAAATCCACCATCGGCCGGCTGCTGTTCCGCTTCTACGACGTGACGGGCGGGGCGATCCGCATCGACGGGCAGGATCTCCGCGAGGTCGGGCAGGGCAGCCTGCATGACGCCATCGGCGTGGTGCCGCAGGACACGGTCCTCTTCAACGACACCATCGGCTACAACATTGCCTATGGCCGCGACGGCGCCAGCCGCGCCGATGTCGAGGCGGCGGCAAAGGCGGCGCGGGTCCATGACTTCATCGCCTCGCTGCCCGACGGCTACGACACGCAGGTCGGCGAGCGGGGGCTGAAGCTGTCGGGCGGCGAGAAGCAGCGCGTCGGCATCGCCCGCACGCTGCTGAAGAACCCGCCGATCCTGCTGCTGGACGAGGCGACGAGCGCGCTCGACACCGAGACCGAGCGCGAGATCCAGTCCGAGCTTCGCGCCATGGCGCAGGGCCGCTCGGCCATCGTGATCGCGCACCGGCTGTCCACCGTCGCCGATGCCGACGAGATCGTGGTGCTCGAGCAGGGCCGCGTCGTCGAGCGCGGTCATCACGAGGCGCTGCTGGCGCGCGAGGGGCGCTATGCCCAGCTCTGGCAGCGCCAGGCGGCCGAGGAAGAGGCCGAGGCCCCGGACGCGGACTGAGCCGCCGGCGGTTGCTGCGCCGCGGCAAGAGGCATAGGCTCGGGCGCGAGACCCCGCGCGCGGGGCAATCCCAAAGGAAAATCCATGCCTCCCTCGATGTTCCGCACGGCGCTCGTGCTGGGCCTGCTATCGGCCCTGGGACCCTTCACGATCGACACCTACCTGCCGGCGCTGCCCGCCATCGCCGAGGCCCTTGGCAGCGACGTGACGGCGGCGCAGGCGACGCTGACGGCCTATTTCCTGGCCTTTGGATTGGCGCAGCTGGTCTATGGCCCCTGGGCCGATGCGCGCGGGCGGCGCGAGCCGATGCTCTTCGGCCTCGGCCTTTATATCCTCGCCAGCGCGGGCTGCGCGCTCGCGCCCTCGATCGGCTGGCTGATCGTCATGCGCTTTGCCCAAGGGGCGGGGGCTGCGGCGATGATGGTGCTGCCGCGGGCGGTGATCCGCGACATGCATACCGGCCCCGAGGCGACGCGGATGATGGCCACGATCATGTTGGTGATCGCGGTCTCGCCGATGCTGGCGCCGCTGGCCGGGACAGGCATCCTCGCCTTCGCCGGATGGCGCGTGATCTTCTGGGCGCTGGCCCTCGTCGCGGCCCTCTGCGTCGCGGTCACGCTGGTCCTGCTGCCCGAGACGCTGCCCCCCGCGCGGCGGCGGCGGCTAAACCTCGGCTGGCTGCGGCAGAACGCCGGGATCCTGCTGCGCGATCCGGTCTTCACCGGGCTGACGCTGGTCGGCGGATTCGGCATGGCCAGCTTCTTCGTCTTCATCGCCAGCGCCAGCTTCGTCTACATGGAGCAGTTCGGCATGAGCGAGATGCAGTTCAGCCTCGCCTTCGCAGTCAACGCACTGGGCTTCTTCGGCGCCAGCCAGGTCGCCGGCCCGCTTCAGGCGCGCTTCGGCGCGGTGCGGGTGATGCGGCGGGCGGTGCTGGGCTTTGCGGGCTTCGCGGTGCTGAACGCGATGATCGCCGGCGCCGGGGCGAGCAGCCTGCCGCTGCTGATGGTGCTGCTGTTCTGCGGCAATGCCTGCCTTGGCCTCGTGATGCCGGCGACCATGGTCATGGCGCTCGACCCGCATGGCGAGCGGGCGGGCCTCGGCGCCTCGCTCGGCGGGACGATCCAGATGCTGACCGGCGGGCTGATGATCGTCGCCGCCAGCCCCTTTTTCGACAATACCGCGCCGCCGATGCTGGCGGCCATCGCGGTCTGCGCCACCATGGCGATGCTGATCGCGCTCTGGGTGCTGCCGCGTGTGGACCGGGCCTCCGGGCCCGCGCAGATGCCGGCGGAGTGATCCGCCGGACCCGCCCCTTTCGGCTTGCGGCCGCTTGCCGCGAAGGGGCGGGTCTTGTCGCCCGACCGCCCTTCGGTCTAAGAGGGGCGAAGATCGGGAGCCAGGCGTTTTGAGCAATCCAGACAGCTTCATAGACGAAGTCACGGAAGAGGTCCGCCGCGACCGTCTGTTCCGGAACATCCGGCGGTGGGGCTGGCTTGCCGTCCTGATCGTGGTGGTGATCGTCGCCGCCGCGGCCTGGGCCGAATGGCGCGACGCGCGCCGCGAGGCCGCCGCCCAGGCGCTGGGCGACGACATGCTGACCGCGCTGCAAGACGATGACGCGCAGGCGCGGGCCGATGCCCTCGGCGCGATCGAGGCCCCCGCCGGGGCCGAGGCCGTGGCCGCCATGCTCGCCGCCGCCGAGCTGCAGGGCGCCGGAGAGCCGCAGGCCGCGGCCGAGCGGCTGAACACCGCCGCCGCCGATGGCGCGGCCCCCGCCCTCTACCGCGATCTCGCCGCCCTCAAGGCGCAGATGGTGCTGGTCGCGCAGGGCGAGGGCGACATCCAGGCGCTCGAGGCGCTGGCCCAGCCCGGCGCCCCCTTCCGCATGCTGGCGCTGGAGCAGATGGCGACGCAGTACCTCGCGCAGGGCGAGACCACCGCCGCGACCGAGGTGCTGACGCAGATCACCGAGGATGCGGGCACCGGCAGCAGCCAGCGCGAGCGCGCGCAGGGCCTGCTCGTCGCGCTGCAAGGCCCTTCGGCCGCGCCCGCCGCAGAAGAGGCGGAGGCCGAGGCCGAAACCGCCGCCGAGACGGACGGGGAGTGATCCTGATGCGCCGTTTCGGTCCTGCGCTGATCGGTGCAGCCGTGCTGCTGGCCGGATGCTCCGCCCCCGAGGGGGAGCGGCTTCCGGGCGAGCGGCTCGATATCCGCGCCGGGATGCCCGGCGCCGAGACCCCGAGTGCGAACCTCGCCGCCGCGCTGGCGCTGCCGGCGCAGCGCAGTAACGCCGCCTGGACCCAGCGGGCCGGCGGACCGGACCACCAGATTCCGCATCCGGCGCTCGGCGCCTCGCTCGCGCCGCTCTTCACCGCGCCCATCGGGGCGGGTGACAGCCGCCGCTTCCGCATCACCGCCGATCCGGTCGTCGCGGGCGGGCGCATCTTTACGCTCGATTCGCAGGGCCTCGCGGTGGCGACCTCCACCGCCGGGGCGCGGCTCTGGGCAACCGACCTTACGCCCGCCAGCGACAGCCGGGGCGAGACCTCGGGCGGCGGCGTCGCCACCGATGGCGCCCGCGTCTACGTCACGACCGGCTACGGAGAGCTGTCGGCGCTGGACGCGGCGACGGGGCAGGTCATCTGGACGCAGGAGCTGGGCGCCGCCGGCAGTGCCGCGCCGACCATCGACAACGGCATGCTCTATATCGTCGGGCGCGACAGCCGCGGCTGGGCGATCGAGGCCGTGACGGGCCGGGTTGCCTGGACGCTCGATTCCGTGCCCTACGGCGCCAATTTCGGCGGCGGCAGCGGGGCGGCCGTCTCTGGCGGGACCGTGGTCTTCCCCTATCCCTCGGGGCAGGTGATTGCGGCCGCGACCGGCTTCGGCCTCGAACGCTGGGCGGCCTCCGTCGCCGGCGACAGGCCGGGGCGCGCCGCGGCGGTGGCGGCGACCGATATCTCGGGCGATCCGGTGATCGACGGGGGCCGGGTCTATGCCGGCAATGCCTCGGGCCGGCTGGCCGCGCTGGATCTGGAGACCGGGCTGACGCTCTGGACCGCCACCGATGGCGCCGTCGGGCCGATCATTCCGGCGGGCGGCTCGCTCTTTTTCGTCAGCGACATCGGCCAGCTCGTGCGGCTGGACGCCGCCAGCGGGCGCCCGCTCTGGCGCGTGGACCTGCCGGTCCTCAAGGAACGGCGCTGGCCCCTGGGCGATCTGCGCTTTGCCAATTACGGCCCCGTTCTCGCGGGCGGGCGGCTGATCGTGCCCTCCTCGGACGGGACGCTGCGCCAGTTCGACCCGGTCTCGGGCGCGCTGCTGGCCGAGATGCCGCTGCCGGGCGGCGCGGCCTCCAATCCCGTCGTCGCGGGCGGTGTCCTCTACCTGATGACCGGGGACGGGCAGCTCGCCGCTTTCCGCTAGGCGCGGAAGGGTGTAAGGGCGAGGCTCGCCAAAGCCGGGACGGCCTAATCATGAGTTTCACTCTCGCCATCGTCGGGCGGCCCAACGTGGGCAAGTCCACGCTTTTCAACCGCCTCGTGGGCAAGCGCCTTGCGCTGGTCGACGACCAGCCCGGCGTGACCCGCGACCTGCGCGAGGGCGAGGCGCGGCTGGCCGACCTGCGGTTCACCGTGATCGACACCGCCGGCCTCGAGGAGGCGACGGACGAAAGCCTGCAGGGCCGGATGCGCAAGCTGACCGAGCGGGCGGTGCAGATGGCCGATGTCTGCCTGTTCGTCATCGACGCCCGCGCCGGCGTCCTGCCCGCCGACGAGGTCTTTGCCGAGATCCTGCGCCGCAGTTCGCGCCACGTGATCCTGGCCGCCAACAAGGCCGAGGGCCGGGCCGGCGAGGCCGGGCTGGTCGAGGCTTATTCCCTGGGCCTTGGTGAGCCGCTGCGCCTCTCCGCCGAGCATGGCGAGGGGATGAGCGAGCTTCTGACCGCGCTGCATCCCATCGCGGACGAGATGAAGGAGCGGGCCAAGGCCGAGCAGGCCGATCCGCTGGAGGCCGAGACCGACATCGCCGTCGACGAAGAGGGCGAGATCGACGAGGACGCGCCCCATGCGCCGACCAAGGCCCGCCCGCTGCAGATCGCCGTCGTCGGCCGCCCCAATGCCGGCAAGTCGACGCTGATCAACAAGATCATCGGTGACGACCGCCTGCTGACCGGCCCCGAGGCCGGGATCACCCGCGACGCCATCTCGATCCCTACGGACTGGGGCGGCGTGCCGGTGCGCATCTTCGACACCGCCGGCATGCGCAAACGCGCCAAGGTGCAGGAAAAGCTCGAGAAGCTGTCGGTTTCCGACGGGCTGCGGGCAGTGAAGTTCGCCGAGGTGGTGGTTGTGCTGCTGGATGCCGCGATCCCCTTCGAGCAGCAGGACCTGCGCATCGCCGACCTCGCCGAGCGCGAGGGGCGGGCCGTGGTCGTCGCCGTCAACAAGTGGGACCTGGAAGAGGACAAGTCGGCCAAGCTGCAGACGCTCAAATCCTCCTTCGAGCGGCTTCTGCCGCAGCTGCGCGGCGCGCCGCTGGTCACCGTCAGCGCCCAGACGGGACGCGGCCTCGACCGGCTGCAGGCGGCGATCGTGAAGGCGCACGAGACATGGAACCGCCGCGTGACCACGGCGCAGCTGAACCGCTGGCTGGCCGGGATGCTGGAGCAGCACCCGCCACCCGCGCCGGGCGGCCGCCGCATCCGCATGCGCTATGCCACGCAGGCCAAGACCCGCCCGCCGGGCTTCGTCGTCATGACCTCGCATCCCGAGGCGGTGCCGGAAAGCTACTCGCGCTACCTCGTGAACGGGCTGCGCGAGGCCTTCGACATGCCGGGCACGCCGATCCGGCTGCACCTGCGCGGGCAGGGCGACAAAAACCCCTACAAGGGGCGCAAGTCCTCGCAGCCCTCGCGCCTGCGCAAGCACCTCAAGGACAGCTAAGCGGCGGGCTGCCGCGCATGCGATTCCGGGAGCGCTGGGAGGCGACGCCCCGCCTCGGGCGGGTGCGCCTGCCGAGCGCGGACTCTTGTGCTGGGGAGGCGCTTGAGGGCGCGAGATGCGTCCTCAAGCTGCCTGTCCGAGTGTCTGGCGCCCCGGCCCCGCATCAAGGGGCGGCTGCGCCGCCCCTTGATGCGGGGCCGGTGCGCGGCCCTCAGGCCCGGCGAGGGCTCTGGCCGCGGAAGGCTACGAGGGCCAGCGCGAGGATGCCGAGCAGGGCCACGGCGCTGTAGAGCGGGTGGGCGAAGGCGTCCTTGGCGAGGATGCCGATCAGCGCCCAGGCGACGGTCACGGCATAGGTGACGATCCAGGGCCGCGCCTCGAGCACCAGAAGCGCCACCGTCAGCGCCAGGATCAGCCCGGCCCAGGCCCAGCCGAGGCTGCCGAAGATCAGGCCGAAGCCGGCGCTGGTGATCGCGAGGGCGACAAAGCTGGCGGCGGTCAGCCAGCCGGCATAGAGGCCGACGGGCAGGGCCAGCCACCAGATGTCCCGGCGCGGCGCCCGCAGCATCGCGGCCAGCGCGAAGACCAGCATGATGACGATGTCGATGGTGGCCAGAACCGCGCTGTGCTTGGCCAGTAGCAGCCATGGCGTGCCGAAGAGCAGCGAGAGGCACAGCGGCACCCGCGCCTCGTCCCATGCGGCATCGTCGCGGCGGGCGATCACGCCGAAGACGGCGGAGCCGATGAGCCAGGCGAAGATCACGCCCCAGACCGCGAAAGCCCAGTCGGCGGGCTGGATCAGCGGATCAGGCTGCGGGATCGGCAGCGCGTCGTTGCGAAAGCCCGGAAAGGGCGTGACCCAGGCCGAGGCGGCGAAGGTCAGCGTCAGCAGCAATGTCAGGTAGGGCAGAAGGCGGCGCATGAAAGGATCCCCTTGTCTGGGGACCTTTCTGGCCCGCGGGGGCGCGCGCCGCAAGGGCAGGGGACCTCCCCCGCCCCCGAAGAGGGCGAAGGAGGCGGCAACCTCAGCTCCCGGCGAGGAGGCCCATCTGCTCGAGCTTGAGGATCACCTGATGCGCGCAGTGATCGACGTCCGAGGATTCGGTCTCGATCCGCAGCTCGGGGTTCTCCGGCACGTCGTAGGGATCGGAGATACCGGTGAATTCCTTGATCTTGCCCTCGCGCGCCATCTTGTAGAGGCCCTTGCGGTCGCGGCGTTCGCATTCCTCGAGGCTCGTGGCGATATGCACCTCGACGAAGGCGCCGTGGCTTTCGATGTCCTCGCGCACGGCGCGGCGGGTGGTGGCATAGGGCGCGATGGGCGCGCAGATCGCGATGCCGCCGTTCTTGGTGATCTCGCTCGCCACGAAGCCGATGCGGCGGATGTTGAGATCCCGGTGCTCCTTGGAGAAGCCCAGCTCCGACGACAGGTTCTTGCGCACCACGTCACCGTCCAGAAGCGTGACGGGACGACCACCGGCCTCCATCAGCTTGACCATGAGGGCGTTGGCGATGGTCGATTTGCCCGAGCCCGAGAAGCCGGTGAAGAAGACGGTGAAGCCCTGGTTCGCGCGCGGCGGACGGGTCTTGCGCAGCTCGGTCACGACCTCGGGGAAGGAGAACCACTCCGGGATCTCCAGCCCTTCCTGCAGGCGGCGGCGCAGCTCGGTCCCCGAGATGTTGAGGATCGTGACCTCGTCCTTGTCCTCGATCTCGTCCATGGGCTCGTACTGGGCGCGTTCCTGCACGTAGACCATGTGTTTGAAGGGCACCATCTCGATGCCCATTTCGGCCTCGTGCTGCTTGAACAGCTCCTGCGCGTCGTAGGGGCCGTAGAAATCCTCACCCTGGGAGTTCTTGCCCGGGCCGGCATGGTCGCGGCCGACGATGAAGTGCGTCACGCCGTGGTTCTTGCGGATCAGCCCGTGCCAGACCGCCTCGCGCGGGCCGGCCATGCGCATCGCGAGGTTCAGCAGGCTCATGGTGGTGGTGCTGCCCGGATACTTGTCCAGAACCGCCTCGTAGCAGCGCACGCGGGTGAAGTGATCGACGTCGCCCGGCTTGGTCATGCCGACGATGGGGTGGATCAGCAGGTTGGCCTGGCTCTCGCGCGCGGCGCGGAAGGTCAGCTCCTGGTGCGCGCGGTGCAGCGGGTTGCGCGTCTGGAAGGCGACGACCTTGCGCCAGCCCAGCTTGCGGAAGGTCGCGCGCAGCTCGTTCGGGGTGTCGCGGCGGGCCTTGAAGTCGTAGTGCACCGGCTGCTGGATGCCGGTGACGGGGCCGCCGAGGTAGACCGGCCCGGCGGTGTTGTGCAGGTAGTTGACCGCCGGATGCGCGCTGTCGTCGGCGCCGAAGACCTTCTCGGCCTCGCGCGCCTTGTTCGGCACCCACTTGTCGGTGACGGTCATGGTGGCGAGGATCACGCCCTCCTGGTCGCGCAGGGCGATGTCCTGGCCCGGCTCGACCTGGTCGGCGAAGGTCTGGCCCACGTCGAGGGTGATCGGCATCGGCCACAGGCTGCCGTCGGCCAGCCGCATCGTCTCGACGACGCTGTCGTAATCTTCCTCGCCGAGGAAGCCCTTGAGCGGGTTGAAGCCGCCGTTCATCAGCAACTCAAGGTCGCAGATCTGGCGCGGCGTCAGGTCGTGCGAGAGCAGGTCGCCCGCCTCCACCTTCAGCTTCTGCGCCGAGTCGTACGAGACGTACAGCTCGGGAACGGGGGCGAGGTTCTGGGCCATGATGGGGCGGTCTCCGTGCGGCAAGGCGTTGCGCCTGCGCCTAGACCGCCCCTCGGTCGGGGTTCAAGGCAAAACCGCCGGCCAGGGCGCCGCGACGGCAATCCGTCGCCAAGCCGCCCCGTTTGGCGCTTTTATCCCGCCTGCTCTTCGACCGGGGCGCCGTAGCCATGCGGCAGGCTCTCGTCGCGCTCGTGCCCATGCACGCTGGCGGCGGCCTCGTGTTCGGCCAGGAACTTCTCGGCGTCGAGGGCCGCCATGCAGCCCATGCCGGCGCTGGTGACGGCCTGGCGGTAGACGTGGTCGGTCAGGTCGCCCGCGGCGAAGACGCCGGGCACGCTGGTGCGGGTGCTGCCCGGCTCGACCTTGACGTAGCCGCCGTGGTGCGTCTCGAGCTGGTCCTTGACCAGCTCGGAGGCCGGGGCATGGCCGATGGCGATGAAGACGCCCTTGGCCGGCAGCTCCTTCGGGGCGCCGGTCTTGGCATGCTTCAGCATGACGCCGGTGACGCCTTTGGGGCTGTCCTCGCCCAGCACCTCGTCAAGCTCGTGGTCCCAGAGGACCTCGACCTTGGGATGCTCGAGCAGGCGCTTTTGCAGGACCATCTCGGCGCGCAGGCTGTCGCGGCGGTGCACCAGCGTGACCTTGCTGGCGAAGTTGGTCAGGAACAGGGCCTCTTCCACGGCGGTATTGCCGCCGCCCATCACGACGATCTCCTGGCCGCGGTAGAAGAAGCCGTCGCAGGTGGCGCAGGCCGAGACGCCGAAGCCCTTGAAGGCCTCCTCGCTCTCGAGACCGATCCACTTGGCGCGCGCGCCCGTCGCCAGCACCACGGCATCGGCGGTATAGGTCGTGCCGCTGTCGCCCGTCGCGACAAAGGGCCGCTGCGAAAGGTCGAGGTCGGTGATGATGTCGCTGACGATCTCGGCGCCCATCTCGCGGGCATGGGCCTCCATCCGGACCATCAGGTCGGGGCCTTGCGTGCTGGTCTCGCCCGGCCAGTTCTCCACCTCGGTCGTGGTGGTCAGCTGGCCGCCGGGCTCGAGCCCCTGCACGAGGACCGGCTCGAGCATGGCGCGGGCGGCATAGACGGCGGCGGTATAGCCGGCCGGGCCGGAGCCCACGATCAGCAGTTTCATCTTGCGGTCTTGCGCCATGATGCGGTCCCTTCGCGGCCTGTGCTTGCCTTCGATAGCCCGCTGCATATAGCCCCGCCGGCTGGGCGATGTAACCCCGCCCCCGGGGCGGCCCGGACAGGGGGCGGCATCCCCGAATGCAAGCTGTCCCTTTGCATTGTTACCCGATCTTGAAACATCGTTGCGCCGGGCGAGGGCTGGGCGTAGGGACGCGCTGTCTTAAGAGGATTACGAGAACCATGCCGGGACCGCGTCTGGACGAGATCGATCGCAAGATCCTTGCCGAGCTTCAGGGCGACGGCAGGATGACCAACGTGGAGTTGGCGCGCCGTGTCGGCATCTCGGCGCCGCCCTGCCTGCGCCGGGTGCGCACCCTCGAAGAGCAGGGCTATATCCGCGGCTACCACGCCGAGGTCGACCCGCGCGAGATGGGCTTCGATGTCGCCGTCTTCGCCCAGGTGCGCCTCGTCAGCCAGTCCGAGGCCGAGCTTTCGGGCTTCGAGGGGCGCTGCCGCGACTGGCCGCTCGTGCGGGAGTGCCACATGCTCAACGGCGAGGTGGACTTCATCCTCAAATGCGTGGCGCCCGACCTGCGCAGCTTCCAGCGCTTTCTGACCGAAGAGCTGACGGCGGCGCCCAATGTCGCCAGCGTCAAGACGAGCTTGGTGATCCGCAACGCCAAGGCCGAGCCGGGCGTGCCCTTCGAGGTGCTTGAGGCGCGGCTGGCCAGCCAGGCCTAAGCTGTGCCGTAGGCGCCATCCGATGCGGGCCGCAGGCGCGGCAGGCCCGAGGGGCCGAAATCGGCTAGGCCGCCGAGGTGCGGAAAGCAGGACAGGTAAAGGGCCAGCGTCTCTCCAGTCAGGGGGAAGCGGGCGAGGGTGCCGGGATGGTGGCTCTCGATCTCGACGCCATTGGCGGCGACGACCTGCGGCCGGGCGAAGGCAAGGTTGTAGACCTGCACCGCCGATTGCGGCGTGACCTCGATCACCCCCTCGCCGTCGATCATCTCGCTGACCGGCAGCGTTCCGGTGGCGCCTTGGGCGCCGCGCTGGACCAGCCGGGCGCAGGGGCCCAGCAGCAGGTCCGGCATCGGCCGGGCAATGCCCAGCGCATCGGCAGAGACGCGGATCAGCCGCCCCATGCCGGGGGCCTGGCCGGCGACGCCCGGAACGATCGGCGTGCTGCCGCGCCAGAGCAGGCGCTCGAACCGGCCCTCGACGGTCTTGATGCCATCGCCGGGCAGCAGGTCCTCGACCGCGACGGTGCCGCGGTCGGTGGGCAGCAGCGTGCCCCGGGCAAGGGCGGCGACGGCATCCTCGAAGACCGGGATCGCCGGCACGGCGCGCGTCACCTCCTCGACCTCGTTCGGCCTGCCAGGCGGCGCATAGAGGATGTCGACGCGGCGCATCAGCGTGGCCGCGGGGCGCGCGCGTGCGGGCACAGCACGAAGCGGCATCGGCCGCGTCGCGCCCGCGCCGCGGGGGCCCTGGTCTGGATCTGACATCTGCCTTCCCTTCCTGCCGCTGGCGGCGCCGCGGCTGCGGGCGACCCTGCCCTCTGGGCGGGGCAGGAATGCGGCAGGGAGAAGGGGGAAAGACGGCGGTCCGCGCCGTACCCGCGCCTAGAGGCGGATGGCGGCGATCAGGCGGCCGTAATCGGCCTCGCGCGCATGGGTGCTGCGGCGGTAGCTGAAGAAACGGGCGGGGTCGGCATAGGTGCAATGCCCGGTCCAGTCCGCGGCGCCGATCCCGGCGCGCCGCAGCCGCCAGAGCCCGTAGCCGGGCAGGTCGAAATGCAGCCTGTCGCCCTTGCCGGGGGCGAAAAACCGCGCGGCCTCGGGGGCATCGGCGGTCACGGCGGCCTGCATTTCGGGGCCGACCTCGTAGGCGGCGCGGCTGATAGTCGGGCCGATCACCGCGGCGATGCGGTCGCGGCGCGCGCCCTGCGCCTCCATCGCGGCGATCGTCGCCTCGAGCACGCCTGCAAGCGCGCCTTTCCAGCCGGCATGGGCGGCGCCGATCACCCCGGCCTCGGCATCGGCCATCAGCACCGGCTGGCAATCCGCCGAAAGCACCGAGATCGCGAGGCCCGGCACGCGGGTGACCAGCCCATCGGCGCGCGGCGGCTGCGCGGGCACCGCCTCGATCGTGACGACATCGGCGGAATGGACCTGCGCGAGGCCGGCCAGATGCTCGGGCGGCAGGCCAAGGGCCTCGGCCGCGCGGCCGCGGTTGATCCGCACTGCCTCGTGCTGGTCAGAGCTGCCGGGCCCGCAGTTCAGCCCGGCGAAGACGCCCGAGGACGCCCCGCCCGAGCGGCCGAAGAAGCCGTGGCGCAGGCCGCCGAGGTGGCCCGAGGTGATGATGTCGAGGGTCAAGCCTGCCCTCCTTCGCCCAGGCCGGGTGGCGGTGTCGCGCCCTGCTGGTAAAGACCCAGCACCTTGAAAAGGTCGCCCATTTCGCCCGGGTGGGTCAAGCGGCGATGCGCGGCGACATGGGCGGTGTGCGCCGCGCCCGTCAGCCCCTGCGCCAGCGCCTGCGCGCGCGGCGTGATGCCCAGCCGTTCAAGGAAGACGCCCTGGCCGCACATCTCGCTGGCGCGGGCCGGGTCGGCGGCGCGGGCCAGCGCCTCGAAGTCGACATGGGCGGTCAGGTCGGCCTCGCCCGGCGCGGCGAGCGGATCAGCGGTCTCGTGCCGGGCCAGGGCCTGCAGCGTATCGCCGCGGCTGCGCCAGCCGCCGTAATCGAAGATCAGCGCGGCGCCGCCATGCGCCGCGATCCGCCGCCCGATCTCGGAGGCGATGCCGGGCAGGGCGGGGGCAAGCTCGACCAGATCGCCGTCCTCGGTGTCCTCCAGCCGGTGGTGCAGCAGCGGCTGCGGCGCGGGCGGGGCGAGCGCGAAGGAGAGCTGACCTTCGGCCTGCGTCACCATGCGCTCGCGCCAGCCAGAACCGGCCCGCTGGAACTGGCGGATCGGCAGGGCGTCGAAGAATTCGTTCGCGACCAGGTAGAGCGGGACCTCGGGCAGGGTCTCTATCCGGTCGTGCCACTGTGCCTGCGGCAGGCGGCTGGCCTGCTCGGCGCGCAGGGCGGGCGAGGCCTCGACGAGGTGCAGCTGCAGGGCGGCGTGAAAACCGGGCACGCGCGCCGTGGCGCGCAGGGCATCGGCCATCAGCGTGCCGCGTCCGGGGCCGAGTTCCGCGAGAACGATGCTCTCGGGGCGTCCGTCCTGCAGCCAGGCCTGCGCCAGCGACAGGCCGATCAGCTCTCCGAACATCTGGCTGATCTCGGGGGCGGTGGTGAAATCGCCCGCCGCGCCCAGCGGATCGCGGGTGCTGTAGTAGCCGTGCTGCGGGTGCAGCAGGCACTGGCCCATGTAATCGGCCAGGGTGATCGGCCCCTCGCGGCTGATCCGCGCCGCCAGCAGATCGCCGAGCGCCGTCATGCCGGGGCGGGGCGGGTGCGCCGCGACCAGAGGATCAGCGCCAGGCCGATCACGATCATCGGCAGCGACAGGATCTGCCCCTGTGTCAGGCCCCAGCCGCCGAATTGCACGGCGAGGCCGGTGGGATTGCCGGGCGAAACGAACTGCGCATCGGGCTGGCGCACCAGCTCGACCAGGAAACGGGCGACGCCGTAGCCCAGAAGGAAGGTGCCGCCGATCCGCCAGGGCCGCTTCAGCGCGCCGAGGCCGAAGGCCATGGCGATCAGCAGCGTACCCAGCAGCAGCCCCTCGAGCCCGGCCTCGTAAAGCTGCGAGGGGTGGCGCCCGCAAAGCCCCTCGACCCCGGGGCAGTCCTGCGCCGCTTGGCCGGGGAAGGCCACGGCCCAGGGCAGGTCGGTTGGGCGGCCCCAGAGCTCTGCGTTGATGAAATTGGCGATCCGGCCCAGCAGCAGCGCCGGCGGCGTCGCCAAGGCGACGGCATCTGCCACGCCCGAAAGCGGCAGGCGGTTGGCCCGCGCGAAGAGGGCGATCGCCAGCACGACGCCGATCAGCCCACCGTGAAAGGCCATGCCGCCTTCCCAGAGGATCAGGATCTCGGCCGGGTTCTGAATATAGTAGCCGGGGCGGTAGAACAGCACGTAGCCCAGCCGACCGCCGGCGATCACGCCGACGACGATCCAGCTGAGCAGGCTTTCGAGTTGCGCGGCGGTCATCGGCGCCGTCTCGTTGCGCCAGAGCCTCGGGCGGCGCAGTGCGGCGGCGACGAGTTGCCAGCCGATCAGGATGCCCACGATATAGGCGAGGGCATACCAGCGCAGGGCGAACTCGGTGCCGAAGAGGGTCACCGAGAAGACCTCGGGCGAGATGTTCGGATAGGGGATCGGGCCAGCCATGGGCGCTGTCTGCGGCGCGGTTGGGCGGGTGTCAATCGACCGCGGGCCAGCGGGCCGCTTGTCTGGCGGCGGGGCGCCGCCCATATTGCGGCAAAGCCCAAACGCGGAGAGAGCCATGCAGACCCGGAACAAGATGTTCGACGACCTGTCGCAGCTGATGACCAATGCCATGGGCGTGGCACAGGGCGCGCGGGACGAGGCGCAGACGGCGATGAACGGCATGATCGACCGCTGGCTCGCCGATCGCGATCTTGTCACGCGCGAGGAATTCGACGCCGTGCGCACCATGGCGCAGAAGGCCCGCGAGGAGAACGAGGCGCTGAAGGCGCGGGTCGCGGCGCTGGAAGCCAAGCACGCTCAGTAAGGCCGCGGCGCGTCTGACGCGGCAGGAGCGGGGGTTTTCCACCCCCGCACCCCCGGAGGATATTTGAAAAGAGAAGAAGGGGCGGGCCGGTAGGTCGGCCCCTTTTTCGTGCCTAGGCCCAGCCGTGGCGCGCGAGGAGGGGGACGAGCCCCTCGCCCTGCCAAGGTTCGGCCAGCCAGCCGGCGCGGCGCGCGGCCTCGACGTTGCGGGGCGCGTCGTCGATCAGCAGATGCGCGCTGGCCGGAAGCTGCGTGCGCGCGGCGATGCGGTGGAAGAAAGCCTCGTCCGGTTTGCACACGCCCAGCGCGGCGGAGTGATGGGCGGCATCGACGTGATCCGCGAGGCCCATCTCCTGCAGCAGGTGGGCCATGCGCTCGTGCTCTTGGTTGGTCGCCAGGTGCACCTGCAGGCCGGCGGCGCGCAGGTGGACCAGCGCCTCGAGGAGCGGGCGGTTCAGCTGCGCATCGGCGGCGAACCAGTAGTCTATCAGGGTTTCGGCCGAGACCTGCGGCGCGCAATCGGCCAGGGCCGCGCGCAGCGCGGGGCGCAGCGGGCGGCGGCCGGTCACGATCTCGGGCCAGTAGGGATCGAAGAAGGCTTCGGCCAGGCGCTGCGGCGCCAGCCCGAGAACCGCCTCGAGCCCCTCGCGCCAGTGCCGGCCGTCGGGGCGGCCGAGAACGACCACCCCGTCGACATCGAGCATCAGGCAGCGGGCCTGCGTCACCCCTCGAAGGTGGCGAGGTAGGCGGCGAGGATATCGCGCGCGGCGCCGAGGTCGGTGCGGTCCACCATCTCGGTCGTGGTGTGGATGTAGCGCGTGCCGACGACGATGCCGACTGCTCTCGCGCCCGAGGCCGCCTGCTGCGCCGCCGCGCCGTCCTGGCCGCCAGCCTGCAGCATGGTGCGCTGGAAGGGGATGCCCTTCTCCTTGGCCAGCGCCTCGACCTGGGCGACGAGGTCGCGGTCGGCGATGAAGCTGCTGTCGCGCAGGTGCAGGCCGAAGCCCTCGCCCTGCTTCGTGGTGCGGTCCTTTTCCGGCACGCCGGGGGTGTCGCAGGAGAGCGTGGTGTCGACGCCGATGCCGATGTCGGGCTGGATGCGGTGCGCCGCGGTGCGGGCGCCGCGCAGGCCGACCTCTTCCTGCACGGTGAAGGCCACGTGGATCTCGGCGCCGCGGCCGGCATCGCCAAGCGCGCGCATCGCCTCGATCCCCAGCCAGCAGGCGACGCGGTTGTCGAGCGCCTTGGACATGATCTTGTCGCCCATCTCGATCAGCGGGCCGTCCATGACGACCATGTCGCCCACGCGCACCTTGTCGGCCGCCGCCTTGCCGAGGCCGGTGTCGACGTAGAACTCGCCCAGCTCGGGCACCTTCTTGCGCTCTTCGGGGGTGGAGATGTGGATCGGCTTGCCGCCGGGGTTCATCACGCCCGGGATATCGCCATCCTCGGTGCAGACCAGAACGCGGCGCGAGAAGAGGTTGCGCGGGTCGAAGCCGCCGACCGGCAGCAGGTAGATGTAGCCCTTCTCGTCAATATGGCTGACGAGGAAGCCGATCTCGTCCATGTGGCACAGCAGCATGACCTTCGGCGCGTCCGGCGAGGCGGCGTTGCGCTTGCACAGCAGGCTGCCCATCGGGTCGGTCGTGACCTCGTCGAAGAGCCCTTCGACCTCGGCGGCGATCAGGTCGCGCACCCGGTGCTCGGCGCCCGGAACGCCGGGGGTATGGGTCAGGCGGCGCAGCAGGTCGATGTTGATATCACTCATCAGGTCTCTCCTTGGCTTGCGCGCAAGCTGGCGCAGGGGCGGGGCAAGGGCAAGGCCGGGCGCCGCGCGGTCATCGTGCAGAGGCTGCACAATCGGGGTGCATCTCGATCCATCCACAAGATTTTGCGGCTTAGCTCGAGTTGTCCCCAAATATTCACTTTACAGATCGGGGCCTGGACCGTTCCATATCTCGTAGGGGCGGCGCCAAGACCCACCGCCGCTAGAGCAGGCACCCAGCCGTTGGTGGCATTGCCCCGACGCGCAGCAGCAGATGAGGCCGCAGCCATGGCAGTCCTTGAGCAGTACATCGACACCGGCGAGATCCACCCGATCGACCTGGTGGAGCACCTGGCCGAGCATCACGACTGGGAATTCGACCGCATCGGCAGCGACCAGATCGCCATGGCCGTCGAGGGCCAGTGGCGCGGCTATTCGCTGACCCTCGCCTGGTCGGCGGGCGACGAGACGCTGCGCCTGATCGCCACCTTCGAGATGGAGCCGCCGGAGGACCGCTTGCCGGCGCTTTACGAGCTTCTCAACCGGATCAACGACATGTGCTGGGCCGGCAGCTTCAGCTACTGGGCCGAGCAGAAGATGATGGTCTGGCGCTACGGCCTTGTCCTTGCCGGAGAGCAGATCGCCGGCCCCGAGCAGATCGGCACGATGATCGAAAGCGCCGTGGCCGCCTGCGAACGCTTCTACCCCGCTTTCCAGCTGGTGAACTGGGCCGGCCGCAGCCCCGCAGAGGCCGTGCAGGTCGCCATCGCCGAGGCCTACGGCCGGGCCTGAGGCCGCCTCAGACCCACTGCCCCGGCTCCATCAGCCCCAGCGTCATCAGCTGGCGGCTGTCCCAGTCGAAGCGCCGCGATCCCGGCCAGCGAAAGTTGCGGATCGCTCCGCGCGAGGCGGGGTTGCGCCGCAGCGCCTTCGCCGTGCGGAAGGAGCACAGCGCCGCCGTCGGGCTGCGATGCCATGGGCAGGAGAGGGTGTTCATCTCTGCCCGGTTCAGCCGCAGGTCCGGGCCGATCCGCAGCCCCCGCGCCACCTTGATCAGCCCGGGGCGGTGCAGGTCGCGGCTGGCGGGGGGCACATGGTCCTCGAGGCGCCAGCGCAGGCCGCCGAAGAGCGCGGCCTGCCGGTCGAGGGGCGCGCCCTCCGGCCCCTGCCGTGCCAGCGCGTAGTAGCTGCCCGCATCGAGCCAGGCGTTCTGCAGGCTGAGCCCCTCGGGGTCATTCTCGAGGTCGCCGGCATAGAGGTCGATCGCCGGGGCGGGGATGACAGCGCGCCGCTCTTCCTCGGCGAAGGCGCAGAGATCGGCGACATGCCGGGTCTCGCGGAAGGGGAACATCAGGAACTCCGCGTTGTAGCCGATGTGCAGCCATGTGCCGGGGCGGGCGGCGGCGATTACCGGGTTGGCGATGGCGCGCAGCGCGTCGGGGGCCAGCGTGTCGGCGGTGACGCGGATCACCCCCTCCGGCGCCTCGATCTGCGGCGGGGCGAAAAGGATCGGGGTGAAGCCGCAAGCGGCATGGTGCTGCAGGCTCTCCTCGATCAGCGCGGCATCCTCGGCCAGGATCAGCGCGATGGGTCCGCGCGCCAGATGGTCGCGCCCCCGGCGCAGGAACTGCTTCAGGCTGTCGTAGCGCAATCGCCCCTCCGCCGCGCCCGCATTGCAAGGGCGCCCTCTCCTCTGGTATCGGCAGACGCCGATCCCCTGCATTCCCGTTCCAGGAGCCCGCCGATGGCCCCGAAGAAGCTCTACATCAAGACCTATGGCTGTCAGATGAACGTCTACGACAGCGAGCGCATGGCCGAGGCGCTGCCCGGCTACGAGCGGACGGAGGATGCGGCAGAGGCGGACATGGTGCTGCTGAACACCTGCCATATCCGCGAGAAGGCCGCCGAGAAGGTCTATTCCGACCTCGGGCGTCTGCGCCCCCTGAAGGATGCGAAGCCGGACCTGAAGATCGGCGTGGCCGGTTGCGTGGCGCAGGCCGAGGGCGAGGAGATCCTGACGCGGATGCCGCTGGTCGACCTCGTCGTCGGCCCGCAAAGCTACCACCGCCTGCCGGCGATGGAGCGGGCGGTGCAGACCGGTGCCCGCGCCGTCGACACCGAGTTTCCCGAAGAGGACAAGTTCGAGAAGCTGGCCGCCCGCCCCAAGGCAAAGCGCGGGCCGACCGCCTTCCTGACCGTGCAGGAGGGTTGCGACAAGTTCTGCGCCTTCTGCGTCGTGCCCTATACCCGCGGCGCCGAGGTCAGCCGCCCCGCCGAGCGGATCGAGGCCGAGGCCCGCGGCCTTGTCGAAGCCGGGGTGCGCGAGGTCACGCTGCTGGGCCAGAACGTCAACGCCTGGCACGGCGAGGCCGGCGGGCTGGCGGCGCTGGTGCGGCGGCTGGCCGCGATCGACGGGCTGGAGCGGATCCGCTATACCACCAGCCATCCCAACGACATGGACGAGGCGCTGATCGCCGCCCATGGCGACGAGGCCAAGCTGATGCCCTACCTGCACCTGCCGGTGCAGTCCGGTTCTGACCGAGTGCTGAAAGCGATGAACCGCAAGCATACCGCCGAAGACTACCTGCGACTGGTGGAGCGTATCCGCACCGCCCGGCCCGACATCCTGCTGACCTCGGACTTCATCGTCGGCTTCCCCGGCGAGACCGATGCCGAGTTCGAGGAGACGCTCTCGCTGGTGCGCGAGGTCGGTTACGGCAGCGCGTTTTCCTTCAAGTATTCGCCGCGCCCCGGCACCCCCGCGGCCGAGCGCAAGGGTCAGGTCGCGCCCGAGGTCATGGACGAGCGGCTGTCGCGGCTGCAGGCCCTGCTGACCGAAGGCCAGCGCGCGGCGCAGGAGGCGATGGTCGGCAAGGTCACGCATGTCCTCTTCGAGAAACCGGGCCGGATGCCGGGGCAGATGATCGGCAAGTCCGATCACCTCTTCGCCGTCCATGCCGAGGCCCCGCAGGAGCTGGCGGGGCAGATCCGGCCCGTGCGGATCACCGCCTCTGCGCCCAATTCCCTCGCCGGCGCGCTCGTCGCCTGACCGCGCCGCCGTTCACCTTGTGCTAAGGATTGGGGCCTAAGGCTTTGCCATGACGCTCGCGCGCCCAAGGGGCCGCGCGGCACTTGTGGCGGAGGCTTCGTCTTGGGCGCGCGATCTACGGCATATCTGTTCGTCTCGATCCTTCTGGGTCTTCTGGCGCTGGTCTTCGCCTTCGGCAGTCCCGCGCGGGCCGAGGTCTATACCCCCGGCATCTGGATCGACCCGGACGGCTGCGAGCATTGGGTGATGGACGACGGGGCCGAGGGCTACATGTCGCCGCGGCGAACGCGGGACGGGCGCCCGGTCTGCCGCCGCAGCGCGATCTGCGGCATCGTCCCCACCGATACCATGTTCGCCGCCGGCCGCGCTGACCTCGGTCCCGCCCAGCGGCAAAGCCTGCAGCGCTTCTTCGCCGAGGCGCAGGCCTACGGCGTGCTGGTGCACGGCCATACCGACAGCAGCGGCTCCGACGCGGCGAACATGGCGCTTTCGACCCGGCGGGCCGAGGCCGTGGCCGATGTCGCCCGCGCCGCCGGAACCCGCGTCGTCGACGTGACCGGTTACGGCGAACGGCAGCCGCGCGCCTCGAACGCCACGGCTGAGGGGATGCGGCAGAACCGCCGTGTCGAGCTTTACTGCCTGCGCTGAAGGAGGGGCGAGATGGGTCCTGCACAAGACGAATCGGGCCTCGTCCCGCAAGAGGCGGGCCGCTCCGGGACGGTGGGACGGCGCGCTGGCCTCGCCCTGCGGCGGGGCGGCGCCCTGCTGCTGCTGGCCGGTGCCGCGGCTTGCGGGCCGGCTTCGGGAGACAAATCCTCGGACGGGTTCATAAACCGGCACGGCCCCGCGGATCTGGTCGCCGGGATCTGGATCGACCCCGAGGGCTGCGATCACTGGATCATCGACGACGGGCTGGAGGGCTATCTCTCCGAGCGGCTGCAGCCCGACGGGCGCCCCGTCTGCTCCGGCGTGGGAGAGCCGGGTACCGCGGTCGGCCCCTTCAAGGAGGGCTCGCCCCTGCCGGACCTGCTCTAGCCGCGGCCTCGCCAGCGCTTTCTGGCGGCCTTGGGGCAGGGGGCCGCTGCCTTTGGTGCCGTGCAGGGCAGCTGATGCCTTGCGCCGCCGCTCCGCAATCGCCACCATAAAGGTGGCCCGGTGAGGCAGGGCGCATCAGGCCTGAAGGAGCGCTGCTTGACGACCATCGCCACTCAACCCGAAACGGTTCTCGAATTTTCCGACAACTTTCTGCTGATTGACCTCTGCGGAGAGCACGACCGCCACCTGGCGACCATAGAAGAGCGTCTGGACGTGCAGATCCTGCGCCGCGGCAATCGGCTCGGCATCATCGGCGAGGACGAGTCCGTGCGGCTGGCCGAGGGCGTGCTGCGCGCGCTCTACGAGCGGCTGGAAAGCGGCCGCACGGTCGAGCCGGCGGATGTCGACCGCGAACTGCGCATGCCCGCCGTCGCCGCCACCGCGCCCGAGGCGCAGGGCGGCGACCAGATCGCCCTCTTCAAGGGCGGCGAGGCCGAGCGGATCGAGATCAAGACCCGCCGCAAGATGGTCGAGCCGCGCACCGCCGCGCAGAAGGCCTATGTGCAATCCCTCTACAAAAGCGAGCTGGCCTTCGGCATCGGCCCCGCCGGCACCGGCAAGACCTACCTCGCCGTCGCCGCCGGCGTGAACATGTTCATGCAAGGTCATGTCGACCGGATCATCCTCTGCCGCCCCGCCGTCGAGGCGGGCGAGCGCCTGGGCTTCCTGCCCGGCACGCAGGAGGAGAAGGTCGATCCCTACATGCAGCCGCTCTACGACGCGCTGAACGATTTCCTCGGCGCGCGCGACGTGGCCAAGCTGCGCGAGCAGAAGATGATCGAGATCGCGCCGCTGGCCTTCATGCGCGGCCGCACCCTGGCCCGCGCCTTCGTCGTGCTGGACGAGGCGCAGAACGCCACGACCATGCAGATGAAGATGTTCCTGACCCGCCTGGGCGAGGGCAGCCGCATGGTGGTTACGGGCGACCGCAGCCAGGTCGACCTGCCGCGCGGCGTCGCCTCGGGGCTGCATGACGCCGAGCGGCTGCTGAAGGGCATCCCGAAGATCGCCTTCAACTACTTCACCTCGAAGGACGTGGTCCGGCACCCGCTGGTCGCCGCGATCATCGACGCCTACGAGGCCGACACGCCCTGACGGCGGGCCATCAGCCCTCAGGCATGTAGCGCTCGGTCAGGGTCCAGCCGCTTTCGCTGGACAGAAGGCGCAGCAGCGCCCGGTCCAGCCCCTCGCGCAGGGGAGAGCCCTGCGGCAGGGCGAAGGCGACGAGCGCCGGGTCGAGCGTGCTGGTGGTCACCGTCCAGTCGTAGGCGCCGCGATCGGCGATCGCGCTGCGCAGCGCGGGCGTCGCGGCGGCGACGCTGTCGACGCTGTCCGCCTCGAGCGCGGCGAGCGCCGCGGGCAGGTCCGGGAAGGGCGCCAGCTCTGCCGCCGCGCCCTGCAGGTAGACCTGGGTGGAGCTGCCCTCGACCACGCCGACGGTCTGGTCCGCCAGCGCCTCGGGCAGCTGCAGGTCGGCGTCGATGCCGGTCAGATTAACTACCGTGGCCGTCAGGATCGAGCTGACGGCAAGGCCGACCAGCATCCACAGCATCGCCACCGCGCGGCCAGCCGTGGTCACCGGCGCCTTGTCGCCGTAGCCGATGGTGGTCAGCGTGACGCCCGCCCACCAGAAGCCGTCGCCCAGCCCCTTGGCCGCGCCATGATGGAACTGCTCGCCGTTGCGCCGCCGCTCGAGCAGCCAGATCAGCGCGCCGACGATCAGCAGCAGCAGCGACAGCCCGAGGATGATCCGCAGGAAGGCCAGCGAGGCAAAGCCCGTCACCACGGTCCACAGGCGGCTGTCGGAATGCCCCGCCACGCCCATGGTCGCGGTGTAGATCGGCTGCGTCAGGTCGAAGGCCTCTTCGCGCGCCTCGGTGGCGATCACCGGCAGGGCCAGATCGACGCGCCCCTCGCGCAGCGCGGCCTCGGCCCCGCCCGGCTCCAGCGCGACCAGATCGAAGGTCAGCCCCTCGCTCTCGGCGATCAGCCGCCAGAGGTCGACCGCCAGCCCCAGGTGGGCGCCATCCTTGGTCCGCGAGGCGAAGGGCGGCATCGGCTGCACCCCGACCCGCAGCGGCCCCTCGGGCAGGGCCTGCGCCTGGCCCGGGTCGAAAAGACCGGCGGCGGCGCCGGGCCGATCCTGCTGCGCGGCGGCGGGCAGGGCGGCGCAAAGCGTCAGGCAGGCGAGGAGGAAGAGGCGAATTGCTTGCGTCACCGGGTGCTCCTTGTTGACCCGGCGATGCTGTCAAAGCATGGGGCAGTCAGGCAACCCCCGCCGTCGGGGGAGCGGGAGGGCCGGCATGACCGTCGAGACGATGATCGAAGACAGCCGCTGGGGGCGCATCGGCCTCGAGCCGCTGGCCGAGAAGGCGGCCGCGGCGGTGCTGACGCGGCTGGGGCTGAAGCCGGCGCGCTTCGAGATCAGCCTGCTGGGATGCTCGGACAGCCGCATCGCCGAGCTCAATGCCGATTTCCGCGGCAAGCCGAAGGCGACCAACGTGCTGAGCTGGCCCTCGGAAGAGCGCGGCGCGGAGCGGGCGGGCGCGATGCCGCAGCTGCCCGAGGCCACGGGACCGATGGCGCAGGAACTGGGCGATATCGCCATCGCCTACGAGACCTGCATGGCCGAGGCCGAGGCAGGCGCCCTGCGCGCGGAGGCGCATGTGCTGCATCTTCTGGTGCATGCCGTGCTCCATCTGCTCGGGTTCGACCACGAGACCGAGGCGGATGCCGGCCTGATGGAGGGATTGGAGACGGAAATACTTGGCAAGCTGGGGGTCGCGGACCCATATAGCGGAGCGCAATGACCGAAGCGCCTCGAATCATCACGGGGCCGCATGGGAAGGAGACGATGGGCGAAGACAGAGAATCGTCCCCGGCCGACACGGCCGGACGGGACGAAGACGCGCCGCAGGACCGATCTAGCACCGATCGGGCCCGCAACGGCGCGGAGAGCGGCGGTGACGGGGCCAATCGCGGCTTCTTCCACCGCATATTCGATGCGCTGAGCCCGCAGGAGGCCGCCGCGGTAGAGGCGGTGTCCTACACGCCGACGCTGCAGGTGCCGGGTCTGCTGAACCTGCGCCGGATGCGCGTCGAGGAGGTCTCGGTCCCCAAGGCCGACATCGTCGCGGTGCCGATCACCATATCCGAAGAGGAGCTGGTCGAGGTTTTCCGCGAAAGCGGGCTGACCCGGCTGCCGGTCTTCGACGGCACGCTCGACACGCCCGTGGGGCTGGTGAACCTGAAGGACTTCGCCCTGCGCCACGCCTTCGCGCCCGACACGCCGGCTTTCGACCTGTCGCGCCTGCTGCGCAAGCTGCTCTACGTGCCGCCCTCGATGCCGCTGGGGGTGCTGCTGGCCAAGATGCAGACGCAGCGCATCCACATGGCACTGGTGATCGACGAATACGGCGGCACCGACGGCCTCGTCACCATCGAGGACCTGATCGAGACCGTCGTCGGCGCCATCGAGGACGAGCACGACGTCGACGAGGCGAAGAACTTCGTCCGCGAGGGGCCGGGCGTCTGGCTGGCGCTGGCCAAGACCCCCGTCGACCAGTTCCAGGCCGAGATCGGCCGCGACCTGCGCGCGCACGAGGATATCGACGAAGAGGTCGATACGCTGGGCGGCCTCGTCTCGCTGATCGCCGGCCGGGTGCCCGCGCGCGGTGAAGTGATCCCGCATCCTGACGGGCCGGAGTTCGAGATCATCGACGCCGATCCGCGCCGGATCAAGCGCCTGCGGGTGCGCGTCACCCATCCCGAGGCGGCCTGAGGCCGCATGGCCGGGCGGCGGTGCGCCGCCGCCCGCGCTTGACCCTGCACCCCGCTCGTGGTGCAGCGGCGCCGCGCCGGCTGGCGGCGTGCTGATCCGGTCCGAGACATGACGCCGATCCCCCGTTCCCACGACGACCTTGCCCTCGCGCGCCTCCTTGCGCGGCGCGGCGCGCGCCCGGCTGCTGCCGCCGCGCTGGGCGCGCTGGCGGCGCTGGGCCTCGCGCCGCTGGGATGGTGGTGGATCACGCTGCCCGCGCTCGCGCTGGCGCTGCGGCTGCCCGCGGCGCAAAGCCGCCGCGCCGCCTTTCTTCACGGCTGGGCGCTGGGCTTCGGCTGGTTCGGCCTGTCGCTGTCCTGGATCGTGGAGCCCTTCTTCGTCGACATCGCCCGCGACGGCTGGATGGCGCCCTTCGCGCTGGTGCTGCTGCCCGGCGGCATGGCGCTGTACTGGGGCGCGGCCCTCGCGCTGGGCTGGAGGCGGCGGATCTGGGCGCTGGTCGCCGCCTGGTGCCTGGCGGAGATGCTGCGGTCCTGGCTGTTCTCGGGGTTTCCCTGGTCGCTGCCGGGACACATCTGGATCGACACGCCCCTCGCGCAGCTTTCGGCGCTGGGCGGGCCGTTTCTGCTGACCGCCCTGACGCTGGGCCTTGCCGCTGTCATCGCGCGGGTCGGGCCGCGCCCATGGCTCGCGCTGCCGGCCCTCGCCATGGCGGGCGGTTGGATCGTGCTGGACCCCGGCCCGGCGCCCGCGCCGCGGCCCGAGGCGCCGCTGGTGCGTCTGGTGCAGCCGAACCAGGCGCAGGCGCTGAAATCCGATCCCGCCATGGCGCAGATCTTCTTCGATGGGCTGCTCGCGCTCAGCGCTGGGGCGCCGGGCGATCCGCGCCCCGACCTGATCGTCTGGCCCGAGGTCGCGATCCCCTGGCCGCTCGACGTGGCCGGCGGGCTGCTGGAAGAGACCGCGCAGGCCGTCGGCGGCGTGCCGGTGGCGCTGGGCCTGCAGCGGCGCGAGGGGGCGCGCTGGTACAACAGCCTCGCCGTGCTCGATGCGCGCGGACGCCCGGCGGATATCTACGACAAGAGCCACCTCGTGCCCTTCGGCGAGTTCGTTCCCTTCGGCGACATCATGGCGCGCTTCGGGATCTACGGCCTCGCCGCCTCCGAGGGGGGCGGCTACAGCGCGGGGCAGGGGCTGCGGCCCGTGGCCGTGCCGGGCATCGGCACCGCGCTGCCGCTGATCTGCTACGAGGGAATCTTTGCCGGCGAGGTCTCGGCAGGCGCCGCGCGCGGCGCGGTGCGGCCCCGGATGCTGATGCTGGTGACCAACGACGCCTGGTTCGGCACCCTCTCGGGGCCCTATCAGCACTTCGCGCAGGCGCGGCTGCGGGCGATCGAGATGGGGCTGCCGATGGTGCGCGTCGGCAATACCGGCATCTCGGCGATGATCGACGGGCGCGGGCGGGTGCTGGCGCGGCTGGATCTGGGGCACGAAGGGGCGCTGGATGCCGCGCTGCCGCCGGCGCTGGGCGTCACGCCCTTTGCCCGCTTCGGCAGCTGGCCGATGGCGCTGCTGCTCTGCGCGGCCTTCATCGCTGCTTTGCCAGTCCGGCGGGCAGCGATTGACCCGGCTGCCCTGCGGGCCTAGGCAGGAAGGATGTTCCCGTCACAACGGCTTCCTGGCGTGGCGGGCTAGCACAATGGAGCAATTCCCGTATGTCGCGCAAGAATTACATCTTTACCTCGGAGTCCGTCTCCGAGGGGCACCCGGACAAGGTCTGCGACCGGATCTCGGACGCCATCCTCGACGCCTTCCTCGCCGAAGAGCCTGAGGCCCGCGTCGCGGCCGAGGCTTTTGCCACCACCGGCCGCGTGGTCGTCGGCGGCGAGGTCGGCCTGTCCGACCCCGAGGCGCTGACGCGGCACCTCGGCCGCGTCGAGGGCATCGTGCGCGAGTGCATCCGCGACATCGGCTACGAGCAGGACGAGTTCCACCACCAGACGGTCGAGATCAGCAACCTGCTGCACCGGCAGTCGGCGCATATCGCCCAAGGGGTCGATGCCGCCGAGGGCAAGGAAGAGGGCGCCGGCGACCAGGGCATCATGTTCGGCTATGCCTGCCGCGAGACGCCCGAGCTGATGCCCGCGCCGATCCACTATGCCCACCGGATCCTCCGCCGCCTCGCCGAGGTGCGCAAGTCCGGCGCCGAGCCGCTGCTGCGGCCCGATGCGAAAAGCCAGATCAGCCTGCGCTACGAGAACGGCATGCCGGTCGAGGCGGCGCAGATCGTGCTCTCGACCCAGCATGCCGACGAAAGCCAGAGCAGCGCCGATATCCGCGCCATCGTCGAGCCCTATATCCGCGAGGTTCTGCCCGAGGGCTGGATCACCGAGGCGACCGAGTGGTGGATCAACCCGACCGGCACCTTCGTGATCGGCGGGCCGGACGGCGACGCGGGTCTGACGGGCCGCAAGATCATCGTCGATACCTACGGCGGCGCGGCTCCGCATGGCGGCGGTGCCTTCTCCGGCAAGGACCCGACCAAGGTCGACCGCTCTGCCGCCTATGCCGCGCGCTACCTCGCCAAGAACGTCGTCGCCGCCGGCCTGGCCGAGCGCTGCACCCTGCAGCTCTCCTATGCCATCGGCGTCTCGCGCCCGCTGTCGATCTGGGCCGATACCCATGGCACCGGCGCGGTCGAGGCCGAGGCGATCGAACGCGCCGTGGCGCGGGCGATGGACCTGACGCCGCGCGGCATCCGCGAGCATCTTGGGCTGAACCGGCCGATCTACCAGCGCACCGCCGCCTACGGCCATTTCGGCCGCGCCCCCGAGGCCGACGGCGGCTTCTCCTGGGAGCGGACGGATCTGGCCGAGGCGCTGAAGGCCGCGGTCTAGGGCGGCCCTCGGCAAGGCAGGCGCGCGCCGATGCGCAGGGCGGCGCTTGCCGCCGTGCGCCCGGCGCGCTACTGCGCCGCGCCATGAGCAGCGCGAACCAGTTTCCCGGCGCCCCGAGGCGCAATTTCTACGGCCGCACCCATGGCAAGCAGCTGCGCCCGGCGCAGCGGCGCTACCTCGACGAGGACCTGCCGCGGCTGACCGTGCACGGCGTCGAATGGGAGGAGAACCCGGATCGCGCGCCGCTGGACCTGAAGACCATCTTCGAGGGCCGGCCCGTCTGGCTCGAGATCGGGTTCGGCGGCGGAGAGCATCTGGCCGCGATGGCGCGGCGCTATCCCGATATCGGCTTCATCGGCTGCGAGCCCTTCGTTAACGGCATCGCGATGCTGCTGGGCAAGCTGCGGGAGGGCGGGCAGCAGAACGTGCGGCTGCATCCGGGCGATGCGCGCAACCTCTTCGACGTGCTGCCCGAGGGCAGCATCGAGCGCGCCTTTCTGAACTACCCCGATCCCTGGCCCAAGGCGCGGCACCACCGTCGCCGCTTCGTCACCGAAGAGCATCTCCTGCCCCTGCGCCGCGCGATGGCGCCGGGCGCCATGCTGCGGGTGGCGACGGATATCGAGGATTACGTGCGCCAGACGTTGGAAGAGGTGCCGCAGGCCGGCTTCACCCGGGTGGAGCACGATATCGGCACGGCCTGGGAGGACTGGCCCTCGACCCGCTACGAGCAGAAGGCCCTGCGCGAGGGGCGGCGCCCGCATTACATGAGCTTCCTGCGCTAAGGGGCGGGGGACTTTCACCGGCGCGGGCGCCGCGTTACAAGCGTGGCAGGAACAGGGGACGATCGATGGCAGCACATGGTGAGCCGATGCCGATGGTGTCGCGCCGCGGCACGGGGCTGAAGGGCCGGGCCGAGGTTCCGGGCGACAAGTCGGTCTCGCATCGCGCGCTGATCCTTGGCGCGCTCGCCGTGGGCGAGACCCGCGTGACCGGCCTGCTCGAAGGGCAGGACGTGCTGGACACCGCCGCCGCGATGCGGGCCTTCGGCGCGCAGGTGGAGCGGACGGGCGAGGGCGCCTGGTCGATCCACGGCGTCGGCACCGGCGGCTTCGCCGAGCCCGAGGACGTCATCGACTGCGGCAATTCCGGCACCGGGGTGCGGCTGATCATGGGCGCCGCCGCGACCTCGCCCATCACCGCGACCTTCACCGGCGATGCCTCGCTGCGCTCGCGCCCGATGGGGCGTGTGACCGATCCGCTGGCGCTGTTTGGCGCCGCGGCTGTGGGGCGCGAGGGCGGGCGGCTGCCGCTGACGCTAATCGGCGCGCGCGATCCGCAGCCGGTGCGCTACACCGTCCCGGTGCCGAGCGCGCAGGTGAAATCCGCCGTCCTCCTCGCCGGCCTCGGCGCGCCGGGGCAGACGCAGGTGATCGAGCGCGAGGCGACGCGCGATCACACGGAGCGGATGCTGGCCGGCTTCGGCGCCGAGATCACGGTCGAAGAGGGGCCCGAGGGGCGCGTCATCACCCTGACCGGCCAGCCGGAGCTGCGCCCGCAGAGCATCGCCGTGCCGCGCGATCCCTCGTCCGCGGCCTTCCCGGTCTGCGCGGCGCTGATCGCCGAAGGCTCCGACGTGCTGGTGCCGGGGATCGGGCTGAACCCGACCCGCGCCGGCCTTTACGAGACGCTGCGTGAGATGGGCGCCGACCTGACCTACGAGAACCCCCGCGACGAGGGTGGAGAGCCGGTGGCCGACCTGCGCGCCCGCTTCTCCGGCGCCATGCGCGGGATCGAGGTCCCGCCCGAGCGCGCGGCCAGCATGATCGACGAATACCCCGTGCTTTCGGTCGTCGCCGCCTGCGCCGAGGGGCCGACGGTGATGCGCGGCGTGGGCGAGCTGCGGGTCAAGGAAAGCGACCGGATCGACGCCATGGCGCAGGGGCTGCGCGCCTGCGGCGTCGAGGTCGAGGAGGGCGAGGACTGGTGGATCGTCCATGGCCTCGGCGCCGGCGGCGTGCCGGGCGGGGCGCGGGTCGAAAGCCGGCTCGATCACCGGATCGCCATGGCCTTTCTGGTGCTGGGCCTCGCCAGCCAGCGGGCGGTGACGGTCGATGACGGGCAGCCGATCGCGACCTCCTTCCCGATCTTCGAGCCGCTGATGACCGGCCTCGGCGCCGCGATCGCGCGCAGCAATGGCTGACGGCGTGGTGACCGCAGAGCAGCGCCGCAAGCGGCGGCGGCAGATCACCGTGGCCACCGTGCTGGGCTTTCTGGCGGCGGTGCGCCTCTTCGAGGCCTATGCCGGCACGCCGCCGCAGTTCTAGAACGCCCGGGCCGACGGGCCCGGGACGAGAGGGGAGGCGCAGATGATCTTCACCGTGGCCATCGACGGGCCCGCGGCGGCGGGCAAGGGCACGATCGGCCGGGCCGTGGCCCAACGCTTCGGCTTTCGCCACCTCGACACTGGTCTTCTCTACCGCGCCGTGGGCGCGCTGGTGCTGGAGGGGGCGGAGCCCATCGCCGCGGCGCAGGCGTTGAAGCCCGAGGCGCTGGAGAAGCCGAGCCTGCGGACCTCTGCCGTCGGCCAGGCGGCGAGCGAGGTCGCCGTGATCCCCGAGGTGCGCGCGGCGCTGCTCGAGTTCCAGCGGGCCTTCGCCCGCTCCGAGGGCGGGGCGGTGCTGGACGGGCGGGACATCGGCACGGTGATCTGCCCCGAGGCCGAGGTGAAGCTTTTCGTGACCGCCAGCGCCGAGCGGCGCGCCGAGCGGCGGCATGCGGAGCTGCTGGGCCGCGGCTTCGAGAGCGATCCGGCGGAGGTGCTGGCCGAGGTGCGCGCCCGCGACGCCCGCGACAGCGCGCGCGACGTGGCGCCGCTGGTGCCCGCGGCCGACGGCGTGACGCTGGATACCTCGGACATCGGGGCGGAGGAGGCCGTGGCGCGGGCCGTGGCGCTGGTCGAAGGGAAGCTCGGCCGGGGCTGAGGGCGCCTTTCCCGCTGGCGGCAGCGCTGCGGTGGCGGTTGCAGCGGGGGCCAGCCCCCGCACCCCCGGGATATTTTCAAAGAAAAGAAGGGGCGCGCGCTTAACCGGCGAGAGCCTCGGCGCAGGCCCGCTCGTGTGCTGTGGCGGCCTCTTGCAGGAGGTCGGCGAGGGGGGCGACATGCGGGCCGAGGCTGCGCCAGCTGCCTGGAGCGCTGCGCCAGATCGGCTGGCGCACCTGGTGCGCGCTGGCGGTGCGCACCTCTCCTGTCGCGCCGCTGTAGGACAGGCAGGCGGGATCGGCGGGCAGGCCGAGGCCGGTCAGGATGCGGCGGGTCTCGGCCTCGGGGCGGGCGGTCAGCACCTCGTAGAGGGTGGTCTGGATGCGGTCCGGGAAGACCGCCTTCCAGTGCTGCATCATCGCCTCGGTCAGCTGGCTGCGGGTGGCGATATCCTCCATCGCATAGGCGAAGTCATTGCCCTGGCTGAAGCGCATCCGCCAGATCGAGGCGGCGCAGGCGATGGGATCGCGCCGGATGTGGATCACCCGCGCCTCCGGCAGCGCGGCCAGCGCGAAGCCCGCGACGAGGGCATTGCCGGGCATCTTGTCGACCAGCACGGGCGCATCGCCACGGGCGGCGGCGGTCAGCGCGGCCATGTAGGTCCGACCGAGGTGGTTCAGGGCCTCCGGCGTCCAGGCCGCGAGGCGGCTGTCCAGCGCCGGCACCTGGGCTGTGAGGGTATCCTGTTCGCCCAAGCCCTCGATCATCGGATGGGCGTCGAGGATGCGTTCGAGCAGGGTCGTGCCGGAGCGGGGCATCCCGACGATCAGCACGACGCGGCAGGGCTGCGCCTGCGTCGCGAAGCCTGGGGGCAGGCGATCCGCCATGGCCCGCACCCGCGCCGCGAGCGCGGCCTCGTCGTGCGGGTGGCTTTGCCGGTGCAGGGCGTTCCCGGTCTCGAGCCGGGCGAAGGCCTCCGGCAGGTCGCCGCGGTGAAGGGCGGTATCGGCCAGCGCGAAGGCGAGCATCTCGCGGTCCATGTCGGGGCGCTGCGCATCGCGGCCGTCGCCTTCGAGCGCGGCCCGCAGCGCCGGCTCCTGGTTGAGATCGGTCAGCGCGGCGAGGTTCAGCCAAGCACCGGCGAAGCGGTCCTTGCCTGAAACGGCGGCGCGAAAGGCCTGCTCCGCCCCCGCGAGATCGCCCAGGACCTGCCGCATCAGCCCGAGGTTGTTGGCGATGCGCCCGTCCCCGGGGCGCAGCGGCGCGGCCCGTGCCAGCAGCGCCTCCGCCTGCGCGGTCTCGCCGGCGCGGAAGCGGGCCAGCGCCTCCTGCGCCATCAGGTCCGGATCGTCCGGATGCGCGCGGCGCGGCGCCGCCAGCCGCGCCGGCACCTGCGCGTCGAGGCCGAGGTGGCCCAAGGCCTGCGCCTCTGCGAGGGCGAGGGCGGGATCGGCGGGGTGGTGGGCGGAAAGCGGTTGCAGGAGGGCCAGCGCCTGCTGCCAGTGCCCCGCCTGTCCGAGGGCGGCGGCACTGGAGAGGACCTGCCGGCGCTGGGCGCCGTCCATGGCGCGCAGCATGGCGCGCGCCGGTCCATTGGCGGGATGGCGCCCCAGGATCGCCATGCAGGCGAGGACGCCCTGCACCGGGCTGTCCTTCATCGCCTGCTCTGCCCTGCGCAGATCTGCCCGCACCGCCATCGCCGCGCCTTTCGCTTGCCCTCCGGGGCAGGCTAGGAGCCGATTGGTTGACGATGGGTGAAGATGCGGCGGCGCAAGATGCTTGATCGAGGGGGACGCGGCGTCTATATGGCGCCTGTCGAAGCGGCGGTGACGGTCGCGGACCAGAGGAGTGAGCAGGGTCGGAATTCTACCGGCCCTGTGCGTTCGTTTTCCGGCTTGTCACGATGCTTCGCGCTCATCAGCTAAAGACCGGCGGACCCAACCGCCCGGCCCGCATACAAACCCTGAAAAGGACATTCATGCCCGCTAACGCATCCATGGAGGACTTCGAAGCCCTCCTGAACGAGAGCTTCGAGATCGACACCCCCACCGAGGGAAGCGTCGTCAAGGGCCGTGTGCTCGCCGTCGAGGCAGGCCAGGCCATCATCGATGTCGGCTACAAGATGGAAGGCCGCGTCGATCTGAAGGAATTCGCCTCGCCCGGCGAAACCCCCGACCTCAAGCCCGGCGACGAAGTCGAAGTCTACCTTCGCTCCGCCGAGAACGCGCGCGGCGAAGCCGTCATCAGCCGTGAGATGGCGCGCCGCGAAGAGGCCTGGGATCGCCTGGAGAAGGCCTACGCCGACGAGCAGCGCGTCGACGGCGCGATCTTCGGCCGCGTCAAGGGCGGCTTCACGGTCGACCTCGGCGGCGCCGTGGCCTTCCTGCCCGGCTCTCAGGTGGATGTGCGCCCGGTGCGCGATGCCGGCCCGCTCATGGGCCTCAAGCAGCCGTTCCAGATCCTCAAGATGGACCGCCGCCGCGGCAACATCGTCGTCTCGCGCCGCGCGATCCTCGAGGAAAGCCGTGCCGAGCAGCGTGCCGAGGTCATCGCCAACCTGCATGAAGGTCAGGTCGTCGACGGCGTGGTCAAGAACATCACCGAATACGGCGCCTTCGTCGATCTCGGCGGTGTGGACGGCCTGCTGCACGTCACCGACATGGCCTGGCGCCGCGTGAACCACCCCTCGGAGATCCTGGCGATCGGCGAGACCGTCAAGGTCCAGGTCATCAAGATCAACAAGGAAACCCACCGCATCAGCCTCGGCATGAAGCAGCTGCAGGACGATCCGTGGGATTCGGTCGAGGTCAAGTTCCCGATCGAGAGCGTGCATACCGGCCGCGTGACCAACATCACCGACTACGGCGCCTTCGTGGAGCTGGAGCCGGGCGTCGAGGGTCTGGTCCACGTCTCGGAAATGAGCTGGACCAAGAAGAACGTCCATCCGGGCAAGATCGTCTCCACCTCGCAAGAGGTCGAAGTGATGGTCCTGGAGATCGACACCCAGAAGCGCCGTGTCTCGCTTGGCCTCAAGCAGACCCAGCGCAACCCCTGGGAAGTCTTCGCCGAGACGCATCCCGCCGGCACCGAGGTCGAGGGCGAGGTCAAGAACATCACCGAGTTCGGTCTGTTCGTTGGTCTCGACGGCGACATCGACGGCATGGTCCACCTCAGCGACCTGACCTGGGAAGGTCGCGGCGAGGATGTCATCAACGACTTCCGCAAGGGCGACATCGTCAAGGCGAAGGTCACCGAGGTCGACACCGACAAGGAGCGCATCTCGCTCTCGATCAAGGCTCTGGAAAACGATCCCTTCCAGGAAGCCGTTGGCGGCGTGAAGCGCGGCCAGATCATCACCGTCGAGGTGACGAAGATCGAGGATGGCGGCATCGAGGTGGACTACGAGGGCATGAAGTCCTTCATCCGCCGCTCCGACCTGTCGCGTGACCGCGCCGAGCAGCGCCCCGAGCGCTTCGGCACGGGCGACAAGGTGGACGTCCGCGTCACCAACGTCGATCCCAAGACCCGCCGCCTGGGCCTGTCGATCAAGGCGCGCGAGATCGCCGAAGAGAAGGAAGCGGTCGAGCAGTACGGCTCCTCCGATTCGGGTGCTTCGCTGGGCGACATCCTCGGCGCCGCGCTCAAGCGCGACGACGACTGATCGATCCGCTAAGGGTGCCCCGCGGGGCACCGGCAAGAGGGGCGTCCCGCAGCCGCGGGGCGCCCCTTTTTCGTGCCGCGGCGGCGGCTGGCGCCGCGCCGCCCCGCTGCAAGTGTCGAAAACCGTTGGCCTTCCGGGCGGTTTTGACCCAAACTGACTGACGTCGGGACTGGGCTGCCGTCTGCCCCGCGCTATAATGTCCATCGTCACCCCGACGGGTGGCATAGCTGTCTGCCACAGGGCGCCGGGGGGCGGGATGATCCGATCTGAGCTGGTCCAGAAGATCGCCGACGAGAATCCGCGCCTGTCGCAGCGCGACGTGGAGCGCATCGTGAACACGATCTTCGATCAGGTGACGGAGGCCATGGCGCAGGGGCACCGGGTGGAACTTCGCGGCTTCGGCGCGTTTTCCGTCAAGAAGCGCGACGGCCGGATCGGGCGCAACCCGCGCACTGGAGAGGCCGTTGAAGTCGAGGAGAAGCACGTCCCCTTCTTCAAGGCCGGCAAGCTGCTGCGCGAACGTCTGAACGGGAATGAGGCCGGCGAATGAAAAGCATCCGATACATCTTCTGGGGCCTCGTGGCCCTTTGCCTGATCGTGCTGGGGCTGGCGAACCGCGGGTTCGTCACCCTGCGCCTCCTGCCCGAGCCGCTGGCCCGTCTCTTCGGCTTCACCGGCGAGACCTCTCTGCCGCTGTACCTCGTGATCCTGCTGGGCGTGGCGCTGGGGCTGCTTATCGGCTTTGTCTGGGAATGGCTGCGCGAGTACCGCTTCCGCGCCGATGCCCGCATGCGCCAGCGCGAGATCGAGCGTCTCGAACGCGAGATCGACCGCCTGCGCGCCGACCGGGTGGAGCGGGACGAGGTCGTCGCCCTGGCACCGGGCGGATCGACCGCCGTCGCGACCCGCTAGATGCCGGCCCGTCTGCAAGTGACGCGCCCACCGGTCTCGGCGGGATCGGTTGCCGTGAAGATCTGCGGCATCACCGACGAGGCCGGCATCGATGCCGCTGCCGAGGCCGGCGCACGCTATATCGGCCTGAACTTTTTTCCGCCCTCGCCGCGGTATGCCGCGCCCGAGCGGGCCGCCGTGCTGGCCGCGCATGCGCCGTTGGGGCTGGCGAAGGTCGCGCTGCTGGTCGATCCGGACGATGCCGCGCTGGACGTCGTCCTCGACGTCGTGCCCATCGACATGATCCAGCTGCACGGCCACGAATCGCCCGAGCGGGTCTCCGAGGTGCGGGCGCGCTACGGGCTGCCGGTGATGAAGGCCATCGGCCTTGCCGGCCCCGAGGACCTGGCACTGCTCGACGCGCATGAGGCCGTGGCGGACCAGCTTCTGGTGGATACCAAGGCGCCGCCGGGCGCGCCGCTCCCGGGCGGCACCGGCATGCCCTTCGACTGGTCGCTGCTGGCCGGGCGCAAGTGGCGCAAGCCATGGATGCTGGCTGGCGGCCTGAAGCCCGAGACGGTGGCCGAGGCGGTGCGCCTGACCGGCGCCCGGCAGGTCGACGTCTCTTCCGGGGTCGAGGTCGCGCGCGGGGTGAAGGACGCGGATCTCATCCGCGCCTTCGTCGCCGCCGCTACCGCCTGATGCCGGAGCAGCCCGAGGGCCTGGTCTTCCGCGAGGCGCGCGCGGGCGATGTTCCCGCGATCGTGGCGATGCTGGCCGAGGATTCCGTTGCGGCGGGCCGCGAGGGCACGGAAATGGCGCCCTACCTCGCCGCCTTCGCCCGGCTGGCCGCCGATCCGCGCGAGACCCTGCTGGTCGGCGAGCAGGGGGGGCGGATCGTCGCGACCTGCCAGCTTTCGGTGCTTGACGGGCTGTCGCGTCAGGGCATGCGCCGCGCCCGGATCGAGGCGGTGCGCGTGCTGCCCGCGCTGCGCGGCCAGCGCATCGGCGCGGCGCTGATCGCCGAGGCCGAGGGCCGGGCCCGCGCGGCGGGCTGCGGTCTGATCGAGCTGACGACCGACATGCGGCGCGAGCGGGCGCATCGCTTCTACGACCGGCTGGGCTACGAGCGCTCGCACTACGGTTTCAAGAAGCCGCTCGGCTAGCCATCGCTTTACGCCTTGCGGCCCGAGGGCTAAGGCTGTGCCGAGACAGTGAGGGAGGCCGCCATGCCCGAAGATCGCCCGAATACCTACAGCGCCGGCCCCGACGAGAGCGGGCGTTTCGGCGATTACGGTGGCCGCTTCGTCTCCGAGACGCTGATGCCGCTGATCCTCGAGCTCGAGGCGGAATATGAGCGCGCGAAGACCGACGCCGATTTCTGGGCCGAGATGGACTTCCTCTGGAAGCATTACGTCGGCCGTCCCAGCCCGCTGTATCACGCCGAGCGTCTGACCGAGCGGTTGGGTGGCGCGAAGATCTACATGAAGCGCGACGAGCTGAACCACACCGGCGCGCACAAGATCAACAACGTGCTGGGGCAGATCCTGCTGGCCCGCCGCATGGGCAAGACCCGCATCATCGCCGAGACCGGCGCCGGCCAGCACGGCGTCGCCACCGCGACGGTCTGCGCCAAGTTCGGCCTGAAATGCGTCGTCTACATGGGCGCCCATGACGTCGAGCGGCAGAAGCCCAACGTCTTCCGCATGCGTCTTCTGGGCGCCGAGGTCGTGGCCGTGACGTCCGGGCGTGGCACGCTCAAGGACGCGATGAACGACGCGATGCGGGACTGGGTGACCAATATCGCCGATACCTTCTACTGCATCGGCACCGTCGCCGGCCCGCACCCCTACCCGGCCATGGTCCGCGACTTCCAGTCGATCATCGGCAAGGAGGTGCGCGAGCAGATGCAGGAGGCCGAGGGCCGTCTGCCCGACACGCTGGTCGCGGCGATCGGCGGCGGGTCGAACGCCATGGGCCTGTTCCACCCCTTCCTCGACGATCCCGAGGTCTCGATCATCGGGGTCGAGGCCGGCGGCAAGGGCGTGAGCGAGAAGATGGAGCATTGCGCCTCGCTTACCGGGGGGCGGCCGGGCGTGCTGCACGGCAACAAGACCTACCTGCTGCAGGACGACGACGGGCAGATCCTCGAAGGGTTCAGCATCTCGGCGGGCCTCGATTATCCCGGCATCGGGCCGGAACACGCCTGGCTGCACGATACGGGGCGGGCGCAATACGTCTCGATCACCGATGCCGAGGCGCTGGAGGCGTTCCAGCTGTCCTGCGCGACCGAGGGCATCATCCCCGCGCTGGAGCCGAGCCATGCGCTCGCCCACGTCATGAAGATCGCGCCCTCGCTGCCGCAGGACCATCTGCTGGTGATGAACATGTGCGGCCGGGGCGACAAGGACATCTTCGCCGTTGCGCAGCACCTGGGCGTCGATATCGCCTGAGCGCTGCCTGTCCCCCGGGGTTCTGCGGGCGCCTCACCCCCGCCTCACGCGGACGTGTCCTCCGGGGCGTGATCGCGGGGGAGGGGGGAGAGCGTTGTATGAGCAAAGGACCCAGGAGGATACCTTATGTTCAAGATTCTGACGACGACCGCTTGTGCCACCGCCCTGCTGACCGGCGCCGCTGCCGCGCAGGAGACGGAGACGATGGAAACCGAAGGGATGAGCATGACCACCGGCTCGACCGTGGTCTTTCCTTCCGTGACTGCCTCTTCTAGCGGCTACATCGTGATTCACGAGACTGAGAACGGCGAGCTTGTCGTGCCGCAGTCGATCGGCCATGCGCCGGTCAGCGCCGGCGCCAATGCCGATGTCTCGGTGATGACGGACGTCCCGCTGACGCCGGGCGCCGAGTATATCGCCATGCTCCACGAGGAGACCAACGGCAACGACACCTACGACTTTGGCGTCGGGTCGGTCGATGTGGATACGCCGGTGCTCGCCAATGGCGCGCCCGTCACCGTCCCTTTCACCGCGCCGATGGCGGGTGAGGCAATGGGCGATGAGACCGCCATGGCAGAGGATGCCGACGACATGGCCGATGAGGACATGAGCGCCGGCGGCGACATGGACGAGGGCATGGAGACGGACGCCCCCGACGCCACCTCCGACATGGAGGGCGACAGCACCGACGCCGCTCTCGACACGCCGCTGCTCGATCTCGCCGGGATGAGCGCCTCGGCCCAGACGGTGACCGTGCCGACCGTGGTCGCTGCGCAGGACGGCTACATCGTCCTGCATGCGACGGATGCAGAGGGCGCGCCGGTCGTGCCGCAGTCGCTGGGCAGCGAGCCTGTGGCCGCCGGGATGAACGAGGACGTCACCATCACCACGGATGAGGAACTGGTGCCCGGCGCGCGTTACATCGTGATGCTGCATGCCGAGACGAACGGCAACGGCACCTACGACTTCGGCGAAGGATCGACGGATGTCGACACGCCGGTCGTCGTGGACGGCGCGCCGCTGATGGTGCCCTTCGACATGGCCGAGTGACACCGGATCATCGCCCCTCATGGCGATAAGGCCGAAGGCGCCCCCGCGGGAGAGACCCGCGGGGGCGCTTGTCGTTTGGGGGCGGTCCTACTTGAAGCGGTCGGCCAGCTTCTGCAGCGGGGTGCGGCGATCCGGCTCTGCCGCGGAGGGCGCCTTGGCGGCGGCGGGGGCAGGGGCAGGGGCTGCGGCCGGCGCCTCCTTCCCGCCGCGGGTGCCGCCGCCGGAGCGGGCCGGCGTCAGCCGCCGCGCCACGGCGTTGAGGAAACCCGGCCCGTCGCCAGAGGCCAACTCCTCGGCGCCGTCAGAGATGCCGCGCATCATGTCGTCCAGCCACTCCTCATCGGCGCGCGGGAAGTCGTGCAGCACGTAGCCCGGCACGGCGTCCTTGTTGCCCGGATGGCCGACGCCCAGGCGGACGCGGTGATACTCTTCGCCGATGTGCTGGTGCAGGGAGCGCAGGCCGTTGTGCCCGGCGTGCCCGCCGCCGGTCTTGAGCTTGAGCTTGCCGGGCGCGAGGTCGATCTCGTCGTGCAGGACGATGACCTGCGGCGGGTTCATCTTGTGAAACCGCATCGCCGCGCCGACGGACTGGCCCGAGAGGTTCATGAAGGTGCCGGGCTTCAGCAGCAGAACCTTTTCCGGGCCCAGCCGGCCTTCCGCGATCTCGCCCTGGAACTTCGCCCGCCAGGGCGAGAAGCCGTGGTCGGCGGCGATGCGGTCGACGGCCATGAAGCCGATGTTGTGGCGGTTGCGCGCATATTGCGCGCCGGGATTTCCCAGACCGACGATCAGTCGCATGATGTCACCCTGAACTGGGGCCGGCGCGGAAGGGCCGGCGATGGGGAAGGGGGCCTGATATGCGAACGGGGCCCGAAGGCCCCGCTCATGTCAACCGGCGATGGGGCCTGGGATCAGGCCTCGTCGCCCTCGGTCTCGGCTTCCGGGGTCTCGGCCTCGGCCTCGTCCTCGGCTTCCGCCTCGGCGGACTGCAGGCTCGACGGCGCCTGGATGTTGGCGATGACGAAGTCACGCTCGATCGTGGCCTTCGCGCCCGACGGCAGGGTCACGTCCGAGATGTGGATCGTGTCGCCGATTTCCTTGCCGGTCAGATCGACGACGATCTGCTCGGGGATGTCGCCGGCGACGACGTTCAGCTCGACCTCGGGGCGGACCACGGTCAGCACGCCGCCACGCTTGAGGCCGGGGGCCGCATCGTGGTTCTCGAACTCGACGTGGATGAAGAGGTTGATCCGGCTGGTGCGGCGCAGGCGCATCAGGTCGAGGTGGGTCGGCAGGTCCTTCACGATGTCGCGCTGGATGCCGCGGCAGATGACGCGCACGTCGTCCTGGCCTTCGACCTTCAGGTTGAACAGCGTCGACATGAAGCGGCCGGCCTTCAGGCGCTTCATCAGGACGTTGAAGGGGATGTTGATGGGCAGCGGATCGACGCCGCCACCATAAACGATACCAGGCACGGCGCCGTCACGGCGAGCTTGGCGGGCGGCCCCCTTGCCTGTCCCCGCGCGTGCGCTGGCGACGAGATCCGGAATCTCTTTGGCCATGTTCACAATCCTTATAAACGAGGGCCATCCTCCAAGGGTGTATGGCCCGGTGAAGCGCTGCCTGTAGCGAGTTCGGGGCTGATTGTGAAGGGGTAAGGGGCGCCTCGGGGCGGTGGTTTTCTGGACAGCCGCGCCCGCGCCGCCTATGCTTCGCGCCGCGAGGACGACCTCCCCCCATCGGGGCATCATGCCGGGACGGCCCGGCCCAACGGATGGGGACGATCATGCGCACCGCCCGCGACCGCATCAGGCATGCCGTCAGCTTCGAGATCATCGGCCTTCTGATCGTCGTGCCGCTCGGGGCCCTTGGCCTTGGGTTTCACGCCGCGGATCTGGGGGTGATCGCGATCACCGCCTCTCTCGTCGCGACGGGCTGGAACTACCTTTACAACCTGCTGTTCGACCGCGCGATGCGGCGCTGGCGCGGCACGGTCCAGAAGACGGTGCCGATCCGGGTGCTGCATGCCGTACTTTTCGAGGGCGGGCTGCTGGTTGTCACGCTGCCGCTGATCGCCCTGACCCTTGGCGTCGGGCTATGGCAGGCGCTGCTGCTCGATCTGGCGCTGGTGCTTTTTTACCTGGTCTATGCCTTCGTCTTCAACTGGGCCTACGACCGCATCTTCCCGCTGCCCGAGGGCGCCTGATCCGGCACCCCGTAGGGATCGCCCAGCCAGTCGCCCTCGAAATCCTTGGGGATCAGCACGTTGCTGGCGTCGAAGTCGCGGATGTCGCGGCGGCCGCAGAAGGCCATGGTGAAATCGGCCTCCTTGGCGATGATCTCGAGCGCCTGTGTGACCCCGGCCTCGCCCATGGCGCCGAGGCCGTAGAGCCAGGCGCGGCCGATCATCGTCGCATCGGCCCCCAGCGCCAGCGCGCGCAGCATGTCCTGCCCCGAGCGGATGCCCCCATCGAGCCAGAGCGGCATGTCCGGCCCCACGGCGCGGCGGATCGCCGGCAGCGCCCGGATCGTCGAGAGCGCGCCGTCAAGCTGCCGCCCGCCGTGGTTCGACACGATGATCGCATCGGCGCCCACCTCGGCGGCCCGCCGCGCGTCCTCGGGGTCGAGAATGCCCTTGAGGATGAACTTGCCGCCCCATTTTTCCTTCAGCTTGCGGACCTTCTCCCAGTCGAGCTGCGGGTCGAACTGGCGGTTGGTCCAGTTCGACAGATCGGCGATATTGCCGACCTCGCTGGTATGGCCGACGACATTGGCGAAGCTGCGCCGCGTCGTGCGGGCCATGCCATAGGCCCAGCGCCAGCGCCGCGACATGTCGAGCATGGTCGCCGGCGTCAGCTTCGGCGGGGTCGAGAGGCCGTTCTTGAGGTCCTTGTGCCGCTGGCCCAGCAGCTGCAGGTCCAGCGTCAGCACCAGGGCCGAGCATCCGGCCCGCTTCGCCCGCTCGATGATGCGGTCGACGAAATCCTCGTCCCGCATCACGTAAAGCTGGAACCAGAAGGGGGCGGAGGTATGCTCCGCCACGTCCTCGATCGAGCAGACCGACATGGTCGAGAGGGTGAAAGGCACGCCGAAGCGTTCGGCGGCGCGGGCGGCCTTGATCTCGCCATCCGCGTTTTGCATGCCCGTCGATCCGACGGGCGAGAGGGCGAGGGGCATCGCCACCTCCTGCCCTAGCATGGTCGACCGAAGGGAGCGGTTCGACATGTCCACCGCGACGCGCTGGCGAAAGCGAATGCGCTGAAAGTCCGAGACGTTGTCGCGGAAGGTCTGCTCGCTCCAGGATCCGCTTTCGCAGTAGTCGAAGAACATCTTCGGCACCCGGCGGCGGTGCAGGCGCTTCAGATCGTCGATGGTTGTGATGACGGGCATGATCGCTGCGGCCTCCCCTCCGCACGGGCCTCAGGCGCTATGCGCGCCCTCGGCCAGGGTCCTGACGAAATCGAGCACCTCGGAGACCGGCTTGCCGTCCGCGATCTGGCTCACGATGGCCGATCCGACGACGGCGCCGTCGGCGACCTCGGCGATGGCCTTGGCGGTGCCGGGGCTGCGGATGCCGAAGCCGACGATGATCGGCAGGTCCGTCGCGCGCTTGATCCGCGCGACCTCGGGCCCGACGGTATCGGCCTGCGCCTCGGCCGAGCCGGTGATGCCGTTGATCGAGACGTAGTACACGAAGCCGGAGGTGTTCTGCAGCACGCGGGGCAGGCGGCGGTCGTCGGTCGTCGGCGTCGCGAGGCGGATGAAGTCGATGCCGGCGGCCTGCGCGGGCAGGCAGAGCTCGGCGTCCTCTTCGGGCGGCAAGTCGACGACGATCAGCCCGTCGATCCCGGCCTCCGCCGCCTCTGCGAGGAAGCGGTCGACGCCGCGGCTGAAGATCGGGTTGTAGTAGCCCATCATCACGATCGGCGTCGTCTGGTCGGTCTCGCGCAGGGCGCGGGCGATGCCCAGCGTCTTGTCCAGCGTCTGCCCGCCGGCCAGCGCGCGCTGGCCCGCCTTCTGGATCGTCGATCCGTCGGCCATGGGATCGGTGAAGGGCTGGCCCAGCTCGATGATGTCGACGCCGGCGCCGGGCAGCCCCTTCACGATCTCGGTCGAGGTCTCGAGGTCGGGATCGCCCGCCATGACATAGGCAACGAAAGCCTTTCGGCCTTCGGATTTCAGCCGTGCGAAGGTATCGTCGATCCGTGTCATGCCCGCTCCTTGCTGATCGGCAAAGGGATGCGCCACGGCGGCGGAAAGATCAATGCCGCCGCCGGATCGCGCGAAAACGAAACCGGATCGGGCCGGGATGCGTAGCTACCCCATGACGCAGCGGAAAGGAGCCCAGCCATGCGCCGCATCCTCATAGCCCTGACGATCCTGCTTCTGCCCCTTGGCGCCGCGCGCGCGCAGGAGGACGGGCCGCGCGGCGTGATCTCCGGCCAACTTCAGGCCTTCAACGATGGCGATATCGCCCGCGCCTGGGGCTTTGCCAGCGAGGGGATCCGAGGCCTTTTCGGCACGCAGCGCAACTTCGGCACCATGGTGCAGCGCGGCTATCCCATGGTCTGGAACAACGAAGGCGCGCGCTTCGCCGGCACGCGCGAGGCGGAGGGCGCGCTGTATCAGCGGGTTCTGGTCGAGGATGCGCAGGGCCGGCTCCACCTGCTGGAATACCGCATGATCGAGACGCCCGAGGGCTGGCGCATCGACGGCGTCGCGCTGCTGCCGGCGCCCGACCTTGCCGTCTAGCCGTTGCGCGCCCTGCCGCGCGGCCGCGCGGCGCTGTCGGACCTTCTGAACCCCTGACCCGGTAGATCCGGCCCAGCCCGGACGCAGGTCCGCGGCGCGATGCCGGGCGGAAGGCGGGTTTGCGGCGACGGCGGGGGCGCCGCGGCCGCCTTCTGCCCCAGGGACAGGAGAGCCGCGATGCCCATCACCGACAACCTGACGCCGACACCCTTCGAAGACGGTCTGGACGTCTGGTCCAGCGGGAATGGAACGCCCGGATCGGACACCTATGCCGAAAGCGGCACGGGGGTCTTCGTGCCGGCCGACCAGGACTTCGGCGGAGCGCTGGAGATCCTCAAGACGCAGTCCGTCACGCGCTTGCGCTTCATGGGGCGCACGCCGGTGCGGCCGGGCCTCTATTTCCGCGTGACCGCGCGGGTGAAGGCCGTCGCCGGCGCCTTTCCGGCGGTGCGCATCGCCGGCTGGGCCGGCAATGCCGCGCGCGCCCATGTGGACGGGCTGGACGAGACCGGTCCCGCCACGCAGCTGACGCGCTACGGCGAGGTGGTCGAGATCAGCGCGATCGTCGGCCCCGGCCGGCGCGAGGGGGTGGACCTGGCCTGGCCCGGCGCGACCTACGGCCATTTCGGCATCGACCTGACCGGCTCGAACGGCGGCGTCGTCCGCGTCGACGATATCGAGATCGAGGATATCACCGCGCTCTTCCTGTCGGAATCGCTCGGCGTCGTGGACGTGCGCGACTACGGCGCCGTGGGCGATGGCAGCACCGACGACAGCGCCGCCTTCGAGGCCGCCGATGCCGCCGCGGCGGGGCGCCTCGTGCTGGTGCCGGACGGCGTCTTCTTCCTCGATGGCGATGTGACATTTCAAAGCCCGGTACGCTTCGAGGGGCGGGTGACGATGCCCGCCGCGCGCAAGCTGATCCTGCAGCGGAACTACGACTTCGACAGCTACCTCGCGGCCTTCCGCGAGGAGGAGCTGGCCTTCCGCAAGGCCTTCCAGGCGCTACTCAACTTCTCGGACCACGAATCGCTGGACCTTGGCGGGCGGCGCATCAACCTGACCGGCCCGCTCGACATGCAGGCCTGCGATCCGGGGCGGACCAGCTTCGCCACGCGGCGGGTGATCCGCAACGGCCAGTTCCAGGCGCTGGACAGCCCGGCCTGGGACGATGCGGTGGTGACGGCGCAGGCGCGCTACGATCCGGAGGTGCCGCTGACGCTGAGCAACGTGCCCAATGCCGGCGCGATCGCGGTCGGCAGCCTTGTCACCGGCAACGGGGTCGGGCGCGAGGTCTACGTCCGCGCCGTCTTCCCGGGGCAGGGGCGGGTCGTCCTGTCGCAGCCCCTCCATGATGCCGAGGGGGTGCAGAGCTACACCTTCCGCCGCTTCCGCTACATGCTGGATTTCTCGGGCTATACCTCGCTGGCGCAGTTCGTGCTGGACGACATCGACTTCCAGTGCCGGGGCCGGGCCAGCGGCATCCTGCTGGCGCCCGACGGGCTGATCTTCCACGTCCGCGACTGCTTCATCAACCGGCCGAAGGACCGGGGCATCACCTCGCACGGCGAGGGCTGCCAGGGCATGCTGATCGACCGCTGCATCTTCCAGTCCGCCGAGGCGCAGCTGCCCGTCGCGCAGCGCCGCTCCATCGGGTTCAACACCAACGCCAACGACGTGAAGGTGCGCGAAAACCGCGCCGCCCTGTTCCGGCACTTTGCCGTCATGGCCGGCAGCACCAACATCGTCGCCGGCAACCACTGGTTCCAGGGCGACGACACCGGCGTGCGGGTGGCGGGCCTCATCATCACGCAGGTCAATCCGACGATGCTGGTGGCCAACAACTACATCGACAACAACTTCATCGAATGGACCAACGAGCATGATTCCACGCCCGAGTTCACTGCCGGCTATTCCTACGGCGGCCTGACGATCGAGGGGAACATCTTCTTCGCCAGCGCCGTCTCCCGCGGCTTCAACTGGGTGGTGATCAAGCCCTACGGGCCGGGGCACTTCCTCAACGGCTTCACGATGACGGGGAACGTCTTCCGCACCATCAACGGCACGATCGAGCGGGTCGAGGCGGTGGATACCAGCCTTGCCAGCCTGAACCTTGCCCGCAGCCTCGATGTCGAGATCACCGGCAACGTCTTTCACGGCGTCGAGGCCGAGATCGCCAATCCGGTGACGGTGGTCCATGCGCAGGGCAGCGCGACGCGGGCCTGGGTCGTCAACCCGGCGCCCAAGCTGCCCTTCGGCGGGCGGGCGCGGGCGGTGGAATCGGTGATCCCCATCGGGCCGATCCGCAATGCCGCGAACGGCGAGATCTACGAGGCGCCCTGGATCGACCCCGAGTTCGGCGACGGCAGGCTGTTCCGCGTGGTCTTCGGCAGCGCCGCCAGGGGCACGATCCGCGCGCGGGTGCGGATGGATCGCCCGGACTGACAGGCGGGGCGCTGGTCTTTCCCGCAAGGGAGCGGCATCCTGCCCGCGATGACGATCCCCGAGGTCCAGACCCCCGCGCCCGGCCCGGCGCAGCCCCGCGCCGTGGGCGCCGCCCGCATCGCGGTGCGGCAGGCGGGCGGCATCAGCCGCCTCGCCGATCTGCGGCAGGAGGGCTCGCTCAAGCTGCTGCTGCCGCGCCGCTCCGGCGCGGCGGTAGAGGCGGTGCTTCTCTATACCGCCGGCGGGCTGACGGGCGGCGATGCGATGGAGGTCGCGGCCCTGGCCGAGGCGGAGGCGCAGCTTGTCCTGACCACCCAGGCCGCCGAGCGTGCCTACCGTGCCCGCCCCGGACCCCCGGCGCGGGTGCGGGCGCATCTGACGGCCAGTGAGGGCGCCCGCTTGCACTGGCTGCCGCAGGAGACGCTGCTTTACGACGGCGCGTCCCTCGACCGGCGGCTCGAGGTCGATCTGGCGGCGGGCGCGAGCGCGCTGCTGTGCGAGCCGCTGATCCTTGGCCGGACCGCCATGGGCGAGGTCGTGCGGCAGGCTGCCCTTTCGGATCGCTGGACCCTCAGGCGCGAGGGGCGGCTGCTTTACCACGATGTTCTGCGGCTGACGGGCGATGTCGCCGCCACATTCGACCGCGCCGCGGTGGGCGGCGGGGCGCGGGCGCTGGCGCAGGTCGCGCTGGCGGCGCCCGGCGCCGGGGCCCGCGCCGCCGAAATCCGCGCCATGCTGCCGGATGCGGCAGGCGCCAGCGCGCCGGACCCCGACCTTCTGCTGATCCGCCTTCTTGCCATTGACGGCTTCGCCCTGCGCGCGGCATTGATTCCCCTGCTGGAGCGCCTGTCAGGCGCACCGCTGCCCAAAGTCTGGAGGCTCTGACGATGCAGCTGACCCCGCGCGAGAAGGACAAGCTCCTCGTGGCCATGGCCGCCGAGGTCGCCCGCAAGCGGCTGGAGCGCGGCGTGAAGCTGAACCACCCAGAGGCGATCGCCCTGATCACCGAGGCGGTGGTCGAGGGCGCGCGCGACGGCCGCTCGGTCGCGGACATGATGCAGGCCGGCGCGCAGGTCGTGCGCCGCGACCAGTGCATGGAGGGCGTGGCCGAGATGATCCACGACGTGCAGGTCGAGGCGACCTTCCCCGACGGGACCAAGCTGGTGACGGTTCACGAGCCGATCCGGTGAGGGCATCCGGCGAGAGGAGGACGAACATGATTCCCGAGTGCACCATGAAACATTGGCTGCGAGGAGCACGGCGCTATGGCGCTTGAAATCGAAGACGCGTCCCGCCTGACCCCTTGGGTTGGAAAATCCTACGGGCAATGCGGAATAAAGGTTCTCGTACTGGGAGAGTCTCACTACGACGAGATTGGCCCAGAAGGAGAGCGGGTCACGATGCCGGGCGGCGAAGGCGGAACCGTGTCCGCAGTCGAGAAGTGGCTGTCGGGGGAATGGAAAATTCCATACTTTTCGAAGGTTGCCGGGCTGCTGAGCCATTTCGCACCCTTCGTCAAAAATGATGAACAGAACGTCTTCGACAAGATTTCGTTCTTCAACTTCATTGACGGGATTTTGCCAGCTCACCGTAACTGGCCCAGCTACGACCTGGTCAAGCACTCGCGTCCGCTGTTTCTTAAGAAAATCCAAGAACTGTCGCCAGATCTCGTGATCGCGACGGGAAAATCTAAAATGAACTGGTTTCTGAGGGACATTCCCGAGTTGCAGCAGCTTCCGGTCCCGGGAAACGGCATCTCCTATGGGCACGGAGATGCAATTATCGCAATCGTGAACCACCCCAGTGGACGGTTCAGCTACGCCGGGGCAATCGAGCAGATAGAGCAGGCGCTAGCCGCGCATGAGCGGCAGGATATCCGCGATCGTTTGCTGCCGCCGAAAGTCGCGCCCGTAGCGATCCCCGGAGAGATTTTGCCCGCCGAGGGCGAGATCACCCTGAACGAGGGGCGCGAGGTCACCGTGCTGATGGTTGCCAATACCGGCGACCGCCCGGTGCAGATCGGCAGCCACTACCACTTCGCCGAGGCGAACCCGGCGCTCGATTTCGACCGTGAGGCCGCGCGGGGCCGGCGCCTCGACATCGCCGCCGGGACCGCCGTGCGCTTCGAGCCGGGGCAGAGGCGCGAGGTCGTGCTGATCGAGATTGGCGGGGCGCGGAAGGTCTTCGGCTTCAACGGTCATGTGATGGGTGCGCTGTGAGGCGCCTTGCGATGACCCTTGTCCTGCTGGGCTGGCCCGCGCTGGCGCTGGCGCAGGACCCGGGGCAGGAGGAGGGCGAGCGCGACTGCAGCGATCCGGTGAGCCAGGCCGAGATGACCGATTGCGCCTTTCTCGACAGCGAGGATGCGGATGCGGCCCTGAACGCGGCCTATGCCGAGGCCCTGGACCGCGCGCGGGCACGCGATGCCGCGCTGGCGGAGGGAGAGGTGACCTCGGAGGAGATGCTGCGGAAGGCGCAGCGCGCCTGGATCGCGTTCCGCGATGCCGCCTGCGCCGCCGAAAGCACCACGCGGCGCGGCGGGACCATGCAGAGCCAGGTTCTTTACACCTGTATTGCCCGCCTGACGCGCAGCCGCAACGAGGATCTGCACATTTTCAGCGCAGAGTATTAACGCCGCCGCAGACGCGCCCGAGGGCGGCGGCCTCCGCCACTGGTCAAGCGGCGCCGCGCTTGCGACAGTCGGGGCGCACGACCGCCAGGAGCCTGCCGATGCCCGCCACGATCACCCGCGCCGATTACGCCGCCATGTTCGGCCCGACCACCGGCGACCGGGTGCGCCTTGCCGACACCGAGCTGGTGATCGAGGTCGAGCGGGATCTGACCACCTACGGCGAAGAGGTGAAGTTCGGCGGCGGCAAGGTGATCCGTGACGGCATGGGCCAGTCGCAGCACAGCCGGGCCGAGGGCGCCGTCGATACCGTCATCACCAATGCGCTGATCCTCGACTGGTCCGGCATCTACAAGGCGGACATCGGGCTGCGGGACGGGCGCATCCACAAGATCGGCAAGGCCGGCAATCCCGACACCCAGCCCGGCGTCGACATCATCGTCGGCCCCGGCACCGAGGCCATCGCCGCCGAGGGGCATATCGTCACGGCGGGGGGCATCGACAGCCACATCCACTTCATCGCGCCGCAGCAGATCGACGACGCGCTGGCCAGTGGCGTCACCACGATGATCGGCGGCGGCACCGGCCCCGCGCATGGCACGCTGGCCACCACCTGCACGCCGGGGCCCTGGCACCTGGGGCGGATGCTGCAGGCCGCGGATGCCTTTGCCGTGAACCTGATGTTCTCGGGCAAGGGCAACGCCAGCCTGCCCGCCCCGCTGGAAGAGCAGGTGCGCGGCGGCGCCGCCGCGCTGAAGCTGCACGAGGACTGGGGCACCACGCCTGCGGCCATCGACTGCTGCCTGTCGGTCGCGGACCGGATGGACGTGCAGGTGATGATCCACACCGACACGCTGAACGAGAGCGGCTTCGTCGAGAATACCGTCGCCGCGATGAAGGGCCGGACGATCCACGCCTTCCATACCGAGGGGGCAGGGGGCGGCCATGCGCCCGACATCATCCGCATCTGCGGCGAGGAGTTCGTGATCCCCTCCTCGACCAACCCGACGCGGCCCTTTACCGCCAATACGGTGGACGAGCATCTCGACATGCTGATGGTCTGCCACCACCTCGACAAGTCGATCCCCGAGGATGTCGCCTTCGCCGAAAGCCGCATCCGGCGCGAGACCATCGCGGCGGAGGATATCCTGCACGACATGGGCGCCTTTTCGATCATCGCCAGCGACAGCCAGGCCATGGGCCGCGTTGGCGAGGTGATCATCCGCACCTGGCAGACGGCGCACAAGATGCGCGTCCAGCGCGGGCGCCTCGATGGCGAGACGGGGCAGAACGACAACCTGCGCGCCCGCCGCTACGTCGCGAAATACACCGTGAACCCCGCCATTGCCCATGGCATCGCGCATGAGACCGGTAGCGTGGAGGAGGGCAAGCGCGCCGACCTCGTCCTGTGGGATCCGGCCTTCTTCGGGGTGAAGCCGCAGATGGTGCTGGTCGGCGGGACGATTGCCGTGGCGCAGATGGGCGATCCCAATGCCTCGATCCCGACGCCGCAGCCTGTCTATACCCGCCCGATGTTCGGCAGCTTCGGCGGCGCGCGCACCTCTGGCGCCGTGACCTTCGTCAGCCAGGCGGCGGCAGAGGCGGGCCTCGGCGCCGATCTGGGCCTGGCCAAGACGCTGGTGCCGGTGAAAGGCACCCGCGGCATCGGCAAGCGCGACCTGAAGCTGAACGATGCGCTGCCGAAGATCGAGGTGAACCCCGAGACCTACGAAGTCCGCGCCGACGGTCAGCTTCTGACCTGCGAGCCGGCGGAAAGCCTGCCGATGGCGCAGCGCTACTTCCTGTTCTGAGGGGCGGGGCATGGAACGGAGCAAAGCGGGCGGCGGCCCGGAAAGGGGCGGAATGATGACGGGACTTGCGCGTGGTGCAGGGCGGGGCTTCGGTAACGTCTGTTGTCCGGGCGGGCCCGGACAGGCATCTTCGCTGGCAGGGAGGGACCGAAACTCGATCACGAGAGAGGGTCCAGATGGCTCATACAGCGACGAACACCACCCAAGCCCCGCATGTCAGCCTGCGCGCCGTTTTCGGCGCCGCGATGCGCGGCCTGAACGCCCTGATGGAACGCGATCCCCGGATGGGGCAGCTGCGCCAGCTTGGCGAGCGCAGCGACGCCGATCTTGCCGCCCAAGGCAAGAGCCGGCAGCAGGAACTGCGCCGCATCCTCAACGGCTCCTGGTACTGACGCCCGCGCCGCGCGGCGGGCAGGTGCGCCGATGACCGGCGCATCGCCACGGGCGCATGAGGTGCTGCGCGCCGCCGGGTCCACCGGCGCGCTGCAGCTGACGCTCGATTACGGGCAACGGTTGCTGCGGCGGCGGCGCGTGACCTGCGACGACGGCACCGCCGTGCTGGTCGACCTCGCCGAGACCGTCAGCCTCGACGCCGGCGACGCGCTGGTGCTGGACGACGGCCGGCAGGTCGATATCGCCGCCGCCGCCGAGCCACTGCTCGAGGTGCGGGGCGATCTGCCGCGCCTCGCCTGGCACATCGGCAACCGCCACGCCCCCTGCCGGATCGAGGCGGATCGCCTGCTGATCCAGCGCGACGCCGTCATGGCCCGGATGCTGGCCCAGCTTGGCGCCGAGACCCGCGAGGTGGTGGAGCCCTTCACCCCCGAGGGCGGCGCCTACGGGCAGGGCCGCACCATGGGCCATTCGCATGGCCCCGAGGGCGGGCACGAGCATGGCCACGACCACAGCCATGGTAACGGCCACAGCCACAGCCATGGTCATGGGCACAGCCACGACCACGGGCATAGCCACGATCATTCCCACTCCCACGACCACGACTAGGCAATGCGCGGCGCCGATTTCCTGACGCTGTCGCAATGGCTCTCGCCCGCCTATCCCGTCGGCAGCTTTGTCTTCTCGCAGGGGCTGGAGCGGGCGGTCGCGGACGGGCTGGTCTGCGATGCCGCGACGCTGGAGGCATGGCTGCGCGATTCCCTGGCGATGGGCAGCCTGCGCAACGACGCGATCCTGCTGGCCTGCGCCGCCCGGCCCGAGGCCGATCTCGCCGCGCTTTCGGAGCTTGCGACGGCCCTGACCCCCGCCGCCGAGCGGCGGGCCGAGGCGCGGGCGCTGGGCGCCGCCTTCGCCGCCACGACCCGCGCCGTCTGGGAGTTGGACCTGCCGGACGCGCCCTATCCCGTCGCCGTGGGCCGCGCGAGCGGTCTTGCCGGCCTGCCGACGGGGCCGGTCCTTCAGCTTTACCTGCAGGCCGGCACCTCCTCGCAGGTGCAGGCGGCGCTGCGGCTGATGCCTCTGGGGCAGACCGCAGGTGCGCGTGTGCTGGCGGCGCTGGCGCCCGACTGCCTCGCGCTTGCGCAGGAGGCCGAGGGCGCCGATACCGAGGACCTTGGAAGCTGCACCCTTGCCGCCGACATCGCCATGATGCGGCACGAAACACTGGGATCGAGGATTTTCCGCTCATGATCCAGAAGACACCTAAGATCTTGATCGGCCATAGCAGTCCATTTTCGTGGCTTGCTGCGCCGAAGTCCGAAGAGGCCCGAGACGTTCTCGGGGCCGATCTCATCCCTATCCTTAGGCCGCATGGCGGGCCGGATCTGAATGAGAGTGAGGGGGTCTTCAAGGGTCTGCCTGATTTGAGTGCGCTTAAGGACGAGGACCGCGTTTGGTGGATGAAGAGTAGGCAGGAGAGGTGGCGGCAAACACTCCGCACCGCACCGACTGTCGCCCTGCGGTACTACAACGCGAACGGAGCCGCCTCCGGTGGCACCGGCCAGTGGATCGGCGTTTATCGCCTTCTCGGAGCGGCCTGGGACCACGAGCATTTCATCGTCAACTTTGACCCATCCAAACTAGCCGAGGTGCAACAATGACCTCCCCCAACGGCCCGCTGCGGGTCGGCATCGGTGGCCCCGTCGGCGCCGGCAAGACGACGCTGACCGCGCAACTGGCGCGCGCGCTGAAGGAGCGGCTGAGCCTCGCCGTGATCACCAACGACATCTACACGCAGGAGGATGCCGAGGCGCTGATGCGGATGCAGATCCTGCCCTCGGACCGGGTCATGGGGGTCGAGACGGGGGGCTGCCCGCATACCGCCATCCGGGAGGATGCGAGCATCAACCTCGCCGCCGTGGCCGAGATGCGGGAAAGGCACCCGGACCTCGACCTCGTGCTGATCGAAAGCGGCGGCGACAATCTGTCCGCCACCTTCAGCCCGGAGCTGGCGGATGTGACGCTTTACGTCATCGACGTCGCCGCCGGAGAGGAGATCCCGCGCAAGGGCGGACCGGCGATCACCCGCAGCGATATCCTCGTGATCAACAAGACCGATCTCGCGCCGCATGTCGGCGCCGACCTTGAAGTCATGGCGCGCGATGCGGCGCGGATGCGGCCCGGCCTGCCGGTGGTCTTCGCCAGCCTCAAGGCCGGTGACGGCCTTGAGGAGGTGGTGCGCCTGCTCGAAGAGGTTGGCGGCCTCTAGCGGCTGATCTCGCCGCCCAGCGCGAAGAGGCTGCGCGGGTCGAAGGTGGTGCCGCTGGCGGGGCCGAACTCGATCCGCGCGCCGAGGCCGATGAAGGCGCTGCTGTCGCTGTCGCCGTCCCGCTCGGCCTGCTGCTGGCCGATCTCGGCCCAGAGGCGCGGCCCCCCGGCGAGGGCATATTCGCCGCCCAGCGCGATGCGGCGCAGGCTGTCGCCGTCGTCGCCGTCGATGTAGTCGAAATCGGCGCCCGCGCTATAGGCCAGCCCGAAGGCGACATCGGCCGAGACGCCGACCATCGTGCCATCCACGGCATCGCCCTTGCGCTGGCCGAGGTACCCCTCGAGCGAGACGGCGCGCAGGTCCATCGCGCCCTCGAGGCCGTAGAGGCTCGCGTCATCGCCATCGAGCCAGTCGCGCGCGAAGAACAGTCCCGCGGTGCCGACGTAGCCCAGCCGGTAGAAGCCGTGCAGCGTGACGTTGCCGGCGTTGTCGTCGAAGATGCCGAAGCTGTAGCGCGACAGGTCGCCCGCGAAGCCGAAGCCGTAAGCCTCGCCTTCGAGCGAGCCGGAGTAGGTGCTGCGCCCCAGCTCGAAATCGTCCAGCATCAGCTGCGTCTGCGCGGACAGCTCGCCGCCGGAAAAGCCCTGCGCCTGCGCCGCGCCGGTGGCGGTGCCGGCCGCGATGAGGGCGGCCCCGAAATATCTGATCATCTGCTCTGCCTCGTAGGGATTTGTTTGTTTGCGGGAACGATACTGTGTTCCGGGCGCTGCCGAAAGACCGCGCGGCGCGATGGCCCTGTCCCATCCCGGCCAAATTTCTATACTGGGGGCGCAGTCAGACCCCGAACGAGGCCGCGATGAGCGACGAGCCGCCGGACCCGCAACGCGAGGCCGCCCGCAAGGCGGATCACGAGCGGGTCATGGACATGATGAACGGCCCCGAGATGCAGCGCCGCCTCGAGGCGGCGCGGGCGCGCCGCGAGAAGGTGCTGGCCGCCCGTGCTTCATCCCTGGAGGGGGCCGAGGAGGCGGAGCGGCAAGTTCCGCCAGAGGAACCCGGCCAGGTGGCGCCCGAGGAGAGGGCCCCCGCTGCCGCGGGCCGTTCGCCTCGTAAAGCGCCGACCGAGACGCAGGAGGCCGCCGCGCCCCCGCCTGAGCGGGTCGTGCCGGTGCGCCCCGCCCGCCCCGCGGGCCGGAGCGCTGCCGCGCCCGCCGCCCCCGCGGCGCTGGTAGCCGAGCGGCGGGGCGAAAGGCGGGCCAAGGGGCAGGGAGGCCGGACCTGGCCGCGCGGCCTCTTCATCCTGCTGGTCGGTCTTCTGGCCGGGGTCGCGCTGACGGTGCTGGCCCTGCGCCTGCCGCTGCAGGATGTGCTGGCGCGCCTGCCCCTGGCGGCCCTACAGCCCGATGCCCCGGCGCCCGAGGCGCTGGCGCGCGGCCCGCAGCTTGCCCCCCCGCAGGAGGGCGAGGGCAGCCCCCAGGCCCCGGCCCTTCAGGAGCGGTCAGAGGCGGATGGCGGCACGGGGCCGATCCGGGCCGGCGGCATCGAGGCCGGGGCGGCGGACAGCCTGACCACCGTCACCCGCCCCCTGCCGCGCCCGGCGCTGCTGCAGGTCCCCTCCGCCCTGGCGGCCCGCCTTGAGGCGCCCGGCGCGGCGGAGCTGCCGCAAAGCCCCGCCGCCAGCGCCCTTTCGCCCCGCGCGGGGACCGGCGCGGCCCTCGTGGCGCCCGAGGCGACCGAGGCGCCGCTCGCGGCGGGCGCGGGCGAGACTGCCGTGCCGCGGCTGCAGGGCGCGCGGCTGAAGCTGGCCGCCGATCTTCCCGGGGCGACGCTCGCTGCGGCGCGGGCGATCCTGGCGGAGGCGGGCGTGCCGGTGCAGACCGAGCCGCCGCAGGAGGGCGCCGCCGCGCCCTTCGGGCCCCAGCGCAGCGAGGTGCGCTATTTCCATTCCGGCGACGCCGCCCGGGCCGAGGGGCTGGCACAGGCGCTGGGCGCCGTGGCGCGCGATTTTTCGTCCTATCGCCCGGCGCCGGAGCGCGGCGTGGTCGAGATCTGGCTGGCCGGCAGCGGCTGAGCCTGCGGGCCGGCGTCCGGCTTGCCCGCCGGCAGGACCGCGCCGCCGCCGACGAGGTGCAGCACGATGCCGCCCGGCGCCTCCTGAACCTGCGCGGGCGCCGTGACGACGGGAAGCGAGGCTGCGACGGCCTCGGCCAGCGGCCGGTTCTCCGCGGCGGTGTAGTCCACCCGCGTCTCCGAGGCCGGTGCGGGGGCCGATCGCACCTCGGCCTCGACGCCCGCACCGCGCATCGCCGCTGCCAGCTCCTGCGCGTAAAGCGCGCCCGGATCGTCGCCCGGGTTCACGAGGATCAGCACGCTGTCCGCGGGCGAGGTGGCGGCGCCTGGCGTCAGCGCCACCCAATCGCTCCAGCGGATCTCCTCGGTGCCGCGCCCAACCCGCCAGGCGAGGGCGCGCCCGGCGGCCTCAGGCGGCAGCGGCAGGGACAGGGCGCTGAGGTCCGTCTCGCCCCGGACCACCAGCGGGGCGCCCGGCTCTGTCCCGCCGGAGGGGGCGCGCGCGATTTGCAGGGTGAAGGGGCCGGCGCCCGCCGCCACGCTCCAGACGAGGTCGGCGCGCGGGGGGTCGCTGCCGCGGGTCACGGCGCCGACGAGCGGTCGGGGCGCGGGCAGGGGGGCCGCGACTTCCGGGGCGGGCAGGGCCGAGAGGCGCTCGGCGGCGGCCGACATGGCCGGCGCCGCCGCGGCGTACCAGCTGCGCGCCATGGCCGGGTTTTGCGGCACGCCGCTGCCGGCCTCGTAGAGCAGGCCCATGTTGTAGCCGGCGCGCTCATTGCCGTTCGCGGCGGCGCGGGCATACCAGGTTGCCGCCGCCGCCGCATCGCGCGGGGCGCCGGTGCCCGCGTCGAGCATCACGGCGACGTTGAACTGCGCCTCGCTCAGCCCGGCGCCCGCCGCCTCGAGGTACCAGCGCAGGGCGGTGGCGGAATCGCGCGGCACCCCCATCCCGAGGTCATGGATCAGCCCCAGGCCCAGCGCCGCCTCTGGCGCGCCCTCTGCCGCCTCGTGGCGCCAGCGTTCGGCGGCCAGAGCATAGTCCTGCCGGTCGAAGGCCTCTTGCCCGGTCGGCTGCGCGCGCTGCGCCGTCGAGGCGGCCGGGATCGGCGCCAGCAAGAGCGCGACAAGCAGGCATCTGATCGGGCCCGCAACCATGTCAGCGCCAGGTGATCTCCACCTGCCGGTTCAGGCGCTGATCGACGCCATCGGCGGTCTCGACCGGCAGCTCGCTGTTGCCGCGTCCCAGAACCTGCAGCCGTTCCGCCGGGATGCCGCGCGCCACGAGGCCATCGGCAACCTGCTGCGCGCGGCGGATCGACAGGTCGAGGTTGCGGGTCGCATCACCGACGGTATCGGCGCCGCCCGAGACGATCATCACGATCGGGCTGCCCTCGCGGAACAGCCGCGCGGCCTGGTCCAGCGTCTGCTGCTGGTCTGCATCGACACGGGCACTGCCGGTGCGGAAGAAGATGGCCAGGCTATCGTCCGGGGCCTGGGCCGAGGCATCCTCGGGTCCGGTCTGCGCGCCCACCGGTGCGGCCAGCAGCACGAGCCCGGAGAGGCAGGCCGCGGTGAAGGTCCGTATCGTCAAAGATGTCATGATCGTACCACCATTATCCTCGTCACCGGGAACAGTGTAGCGCGCCCGAGGGCATCGCGACACGTCGGCGCGTCGAATAATGGCGAAAAAGTGGCAACGCGCGCAGTTGTGAGATCTGGGCGCAGCTGCGGGCCCAGTCAGGGCCGCGCGCGGGTCTCGGTCACAGAGACAGCCGTTGCCGAAGGAAAGGCATCAGCAGAGGCCGGCAGGACCAGCGGTCGAGAGTGGAGGAGTCGGCCTGATCGCTCCGCCCGAGGGCAGAGTATCGAATGTGACCTGATGGGATGTCTGGTGGAGCCGAGGGGGATCGAACCCCTGACCTCGTCATTGCGAACGACGCGCTCTCCCAACTGAGCTACGGCCCCGTGGCGCCCTATTTGTCTGGAAGGCCCGCCCCTGTCAAGCGCAAGAGCGGGCGGCTGGCGCAGGGGAAAGCGGGGCCTAGCGGCGCGGCAGGCGCCACCAGTAGGCGGCATAGGCGGGCACCTCGCGCAGGGCGAGGCGGCTCTGCGCGCGCAGGCTGGCGCCGCGCCAAGGCGGGGCGCTGCCCCTGGCGGCAAGGCCCAGGCGCCGCGCCGTCAGAAGCGCGCGCGGCAGATGCGGCGCATCCGTCACGAGGATCACGCGATTGGCGCCGAGGCGGGCAAGGATCGGCAGGGCGAAGGCGATGTTCTCCTGCGTTGTATGCGACGCGGCCTCTGGCGTGATTGCGCTCTCCGGCACGCCGGCTTCGATCAGCAGGAGGCGCATCACCTCGGCCTCGGCCGGGGGGTGCCGGCCAAGGCCGCCGCAGGGCACGATGTGCCGCACGCGCCCCGCGTGCCACAGGGCCGCCCCCTGCGCCGTGCGGCGCCGCAGCGTGGGCGAGGGGCCATCCGCCCAGACGGCGGCCCCGAGGATGAGGGCGATGGTCATGCCTGCGGGCTTAGCGCGCCCCCGCGTGCGACGCAGCCCTGATAAAGAGCGCGCTGCCGCGCTTGGCGCAGCCCCGGCGGCGCGGTAGGGGCTGGGGCGAACGGAAAAACAGGAGTGAACGGATGGAAGAGGTACTGCAGACACTGGGCTGGATCGCGGTGGTGCTGCTGGCGCTGGTCGGCCTCGTGGCGGGCTGGGTCGCCGGGCTGGTTACCGGCGGCAACAAGGCCGCCTACATGATCATCGGCGCGATCGCCGCCATCGCCGCGCCCTTCGTGCTGGCGCTGCTGGGGATCACGGCGGTGATCGGCGCCGGGCTGGTCGCGCTGCTGATCGCCGCGGCGGTCTTCGTCGCCGTCGTCCTGGCCATCGTGCTGGCGATCCGCAGCAAGCGCTAGAGAGCGGGGTCGCCCACCGCCTCGCGGTAATGACGGCGGCAAAGGCTGACGTAACGGTCGTTGCCGCCGATCTCGATCTGGTCGCCGCTGGTCACCACCTGGCCCGCGGCGTCCTTGCGCACCACCATGGTTGCCTTGCGGCCGCAGTGGCAGATGGTGCGCACCTCGCGCATCTCGTCGGCCAGCGCCAGAAGCGCGGCAGAGCCCGGGAAGAGCTGCCCGAGGAAATCCACCCGCAGCCCGTAGCACATCACCGGCACGTCGAGGTCGTCGACCACGCGGGCCAGCTGCCAGACCTGCTCGGGCGTCAGGAACTGCGCCTCGTCGATGAAGATGCAGGCGCAGGGGCCCGACTGCAGCCGCGCGGCGATCCGGGCGGACAGGTCGTCCTCCGGCCCGAAGGTCTCGGCCGGGGCGGTGATGCCGATGCGGCTGCCGATGGTCTGCGGCCCGGCGCGGTCGTCCACCCGCGCGGTCAGCAGGTAGGTCTGCATCCCCCGCTCGACGTAGTTGTAGGACGCCTGCAGCAGCAGCGTCGACTTGCCGGCGTTCATGGTGGAGTAGTGAAAGTGCAGCTTGGCCATGAGGCGGGGGAGTAGCCCCCGCCCCCCGGCTTCGCAAGTCAGCCCGCGACGCGCATCGCGCTGGTGGGCCTGACGGAGGAAGCCTGCGGCCCCATCCCCTCGTTCCCGGACTGACTGATCGAGAGCTCGACCGGGTCGCCGACCTTCAGATCGTCGAAGCCGCCGCCTTCGACGCTGGCGCGATGGAACCAGATGTCCTGCCCGTCGGTGGTGTCGATGAAGCCGTACTCGCTGAACAGCTGCCGCACCCGGCCCGTGGGCGGCCCGTCCAGCCGCTTCACCTCGCCGCGCTTGGTCTGGCTGAATTGTTCGAGCTGCCGGTCCATCGCGTCGAAGGCATCATTGACGGTCTGGTAGGGGTTGTGATGGTCCCGCTGGCCGGGGTCCTGATTCACCACCAGCTCCGTGCCCGGCACCCGCGCTTCGATCCGGACGTGATACTGCCTGTTCGCCGCCTTCGCCTTCTGCGCCGGCTCGATCACCACATGCGCCGAGGTGATGTGCTTGTAGTACCGCTCCATCTTCGCCGCGCGGGCGCGGATGCGATCCTCCAGCTGCTCGGAGCGATCCATGTTGTGGAAGGCGATCTCGAGGGGGGTGTCCATGGGTGTTCTCCCGTCTTGTGACAAGAGAAGAACGCATGGAGAGGGCCGTGGTTCTCCCACTCAGGTAGTAGAAGTGTCTTCACGACAGATGGAAAGGTTGCAGAATCACAACCTATAGTATAAACAAAATATTTGACTAACAATCGTAAGTTGTAATTGGCGGAATGGTTAGATTGCTATGTTCATTAATTATAGCAGCAGAATCGTACGATTTGCAATTATCGTACTCTTGGGATGCTTCGGTGCTTGGCCGTCGAGCGCATGTGAACTCGCAATCAGATTTGTCGTTCCAACATCGATACGGGTCGGCGAAACAGTTGATCTCAAAATGCTGGTGACGGACAATGGATTGATTCAGATGAGGACAGTTGGAACGGGATCAATTTTGAACCCCGTCATTGTAGTTGTCGAGGACGATGCGGATAGCCATCCACCATTGCTAGTTTTTGGGACGGTGTCGACCACCGAAGGTGCGCGCGGCATCCCCCTAAAGAGTGTTGAGTATGATAGATCAGATTGCGGGGAAGGCGCCATAATTGTAGGGCTAGCGCCCTCAGATGAGAGGCAAATCTCCTTGGGGCAATTCGATCTTTTCAGGACTGATTGGAGTTTTATTCTGCCTGACGAAAGCCTCATCTGGCGATTGCAGGTTTTGAAAGCTATACTCGCGTCGGGATTCAACTTCGACGAACGTAGCAGAGTCCGGCTGCGCGGCATTATAAGGGGCTTAGCAACGAGCGCCGAATACATGACGGATGATGATGAATTAAGAGACTTAATCTTTGCAGTCGAAGCGCTGGACCACCCTTCGCCGAGGATGCAGGATGAGCTGCTCGAAGAAATCCGTCGGGGTCAGGTAGAGTTCTTAACAAAAATATCAATTGATAGGGGGGGCGAACAATTCGGCAACGATGAATCAATACTTGACCGTGCTGTAGGTCAGATATCACTTACTCTCAGCGAAATAGACAGCTCTACCCTCAATCAGACCTTCATCATTCTGGACACGTACCTTGGGCAAATTGAGCGTGCAAAAAACTCGGATCATAGTCGTAAGTACGAGCTTATTCGTCAATGTTTAGTTATATCTCAAGTCGTTCTAAGCAGCTTTGAAAACGCAACTACGACTGACGCTATCTCCGACGATCCACAGCGCTTTCTAACACAGTTGCGAGCAATGGTAGGATGCGCACAACAGATGGCTTTTGCTGAGGCTGGGATATCACTTGATAAACCTGCTGAGGCGGTTGCATATCTTCAATCAGAAGGAAGTCAAATTGGCCGGGAGTTTATGCGTAGGCTTGAAGAAAGTGACATCACCAATGTTAGCGATACCTGTTTTGTGGGTGACCTTGATGAACGTGTGAAGCAATTTATTTCATTAAATACCATATTTCAGCAATTTTGTTTATCGTGACTGGAGTAATCATGGCGAATGCAAGCCTCCGGATTGTCTTTACGCGGAACATTGCTGCGCTTGTGGTGGTGTCTCATGTGGTCTTGCTGGTCTATATAAGTCTGCTGGCTGCCTTTTTCAGTCGGAGCTCTACGCTAGACCTGCTAACTATAGCTGCGCCACTTACTGCCGCCTACTCTTCGACCGCCTTAGTCTGGCTTATGAGGGATACAGGTAGTAAAGATGGGCCAACTATATCATCCCAAGCCGCCGGAACATTGTATTTTTTACAGATTGTCCTGGTCGCCGCTGCATTCGCTATAGTGACCGCGACATCAATAAGGGGTTTGAGTTTTCCAGTCGAAATGGCTCAGCGCTATTTCGCAGCAATCGAACTGATCTTCGGCGCTTCGATTGGTCTTATCTCCAAAGAATTTTTCGTGGTTGATTCGCCTAAAAATTCCAAAGACGCCTAGGCTTGACTAGGCCTGCAAGCTCCGCACCCCCACATCCCCCTCGACGCGCGCCTTCATCGCCTGCGCCGCGGCATTGGCCCCCGCGGCGGTGGTGAAGTAGGGCACCTTGTCCATCAGGGCGACGGCGCGCATCTCGCGGCTGTCCTCGACCGCCTGCGCGCCCTCGGTGGTGTTGAAGAGCAGCGCGACATGGCCGTCCTTGAGGCGATCGACGATGGTCAGCCCGCCCTCGTAGACCTTGTTCACCACCTCGGCCTTCAGGCCCTGTTCCGCCAGCCAGGCGGCGGTGCCGCGGGTGGCGCAGATGTCGAAGCCGAGATCCGTCAGGATGCGCACCGCCTCGGCCATGGCCGCGCCCTTGTCGGCGTCGCGGATCGAGACGAAGACACGCCCCTCGCGCGGCAGGTCAACGCCGGCGCCCATCTGCGCCTTGAGGAAGGCGAGAGGGAAGCTGCGGTCCCAGCCCATGACCTCGCCGGTGGAGCGCATCTCCGGCCCGAGGATCGGGTCCACGCCGGGGAAGCGGGCGAAGGGCAGCACGGCCTCCTTCACGCTGAACCAGGGCATGGCCGGATCGGCCAGCGTCATCGGATCGGCGTAGGGCAGGGTGGTGTCGTAATCGACGTTCTCGTAGGGCGGCCGCTGCGGGAAGGAGGCCAGCGTCTCGCCCGCCATCAGCCGTGCGGCGATGGAGGCGATGGCGCTGTCGGTGGCCTTGGCGACGAAGGGCACGGTGCGGCTGGCGCGGGGGTTCACCTCGATCAGGTAGACCTCGTTCTCGCCGGCCTCGTTCGGCTTGACCGCGAACTGCACGTTCATCAGGCCGACCACGCCCAGCTCGAGCGCGAGGGCCGCCGTCTGGCGCCGGATCTCGGCGATCATGTCGGCGGGCAGGCTGTGCGGCGGCAGGCAGCAGGCGGAATCGCCCGAATGGACGCCCGCTTCCTCGATGTGCTGCATGATGCCGGCGATATGCACGTCCTTGCCGTCGCACAGCGCGTCGACATCAACCTCGGTCGCGCCCGAGAGGTAGCTGTCCAGAAGCACCGGGCTGCCCGGCGAGACGACGACGGCGTCGCGGATGTAGCGCTTGAGCCCCTCCATGTCGCGCACGATCTCCATCGCGCGGCCGCCCAGCACGTAGGAGGGGCGGATCACGAGCGGGAAGCCAATGTCGGAGGCGATCTCGAAGGCCTGCTCGTCGGTATGGGCGATGCCGTTGACCGGCTGGCGCAGGCCCAGCTTCTGGACCATCTGCTGGAACCGCTCGCGGTCCTCGGCGAGGTCGATGGCGTCGGGCGTGGTGCCGAGGATCGGGATCCCCGCATCCTCGAGCGCCTGCGCCAGCTTCAGCGGGGTCTGCCCGCCGAACTGGACGATGACGCCGTGCAGCGTGCCGGCCTCCTGCTCGACGCGCAGGACCTCCATCACGTGTTCGAAGGTCAGCGGCTCGAAATAGAGGCGGTCCGAGGTGTCGTAGTCGGTCGAGACCGTCTCGGGGTTGCAGTTGATCATGATCGTCTCGTAGCCCTGATCGGTCAGGGCGAAACAGGCATGACAGCAGCAGTAGTCGAACTCGATCCCCTGGCCGATCCGGTTCGGGCCGCCGCCGAGGATCACCACCTTCTTGCGGTCAGAGGGACGCGCCTCGTCCTCGACCTCGCCCATCACGGGGGTCTCGTAGGTGGAATACATGTAGGGCGTCTGCGCCTCGAACTCGGCGGCGCAGGTGTCGATGCGCTTGAAGACGGCCGTCACGCCGGCCTTGATCCGGGCGGCGCGGACGGCGGCCTCGTCCTGATCGCTCAGCGCGGCGAGGCGGGCATCGGTGAAGCCCATCATCTTGAGGTGGCGCAGCGCGCCTTCCTCGCTCGGCAGGCCGGAGGTGCGGACCTCGGCCTCGGCCTCGACGATCTCGCGGATGCGGGCGAGGAACCAGGGGTCGAAATGGGTCACGGCCTGGATGTCGAGGTCCGACAACCCGTGCCGCATCGCCTGGGCGATCCGCCGCAGCCGGTCCGGCGTCGCCTGGCTGAGCGCCTTCACGATGGCAGCATGGCCGTCCTTGTCCTCGCCCGCGCCGGGGATGGCGATCTCGTCAAAACCGGTCAGCCCGGTCTCGAGGCCGGCGAGGGCCTTTTGCATGCTCTCGTGGAAGGTGCGGCCCACGGCCATGACCTCGCCCACCGACTTCATCGCGGTGGTCAGGTCGTCCTTGGCGCCCGGGAACTTCTCGAAGGCGAAGCGCGGGATCTTGGTCACGACGTAGTCGATCGTCGGCTCGAAGCTGGCGGGCGTCACCTTGGTGATGTCGTTGTCCAGCTCGTCCAGCGTGTAGCCGACAGCCAGCTTGGCCGCGATCTTGGCGATGGGAAAGCCCGTCGCCTTGGAGGCCAGTGCCGAGGAGCGCGAGACGCGCGGGTTCATCTCGATCACGACCATGCGGCCGTTCTCGGGATTCACCGCCCATTGCACGTTCGATCCGCCGGTTTCGACGCCGATCTCGCGCAGCACGGCGATGCTGGCCGCGCGCATCTGCTGGTATTCCTTGTCCGTCAGCGTCAGCGCCGGGGCGACGGTGATGGAATCGCCGGTATGCACGCCCATCGGATCGACGTTCTCGATCGAGCAGACGATGATGGCGTTGTCCGCGCGGTCGCGGACCACCTCCATCTCGTATTCCTTCCAGCCCAGCAACGACTCGTCGACGAGGATCTGCCCCACCGGCGAGGCATCCATGCCCGAGCGGCAGATCCGCTCGTAGTCGTCGCGGTTGTAGGCGACGCCGCCGCCGGTGCCGCCCATGGTGAAGGCGGGGCGGATGATCGCGGGCAGGCCCACCACCTCGAGCGCGTCGATCGCCAGCTGCACCCCGGCGGCAAGGTCGCGCTTGCCGTTCTCGCGCTTGGGCGCGGTGATGATCGTGGCAGCGGGGTTCTCGAGGCCGATGCGGTCCATCGCCTCGCGGAAGAGGGCGCGGTCCTCGGCCATCTCGATGGCCTCGCGGTTGGCGCCGATTAGCTCGACGTTGAATTTCTCGAGCACGCCCATGTCAGCGAGCGCCAGCGCCGTGTTCAGGCCGGTCTGCCCGCCCATGGTGGGCAGAAGCGCGTCGGGCCGCTCCTTCTCGATGATCTTGGCGACCATCTCGGGGGTGATCGGCTCGATGTAGGTGGCGTCCGCAAGGCCCGGATCGGTCATGATCGTCGCGGGGTTGGAGTTCACCAGGATCACCCGGTAGCCCTCTTCGCGCAGCGCCTTGCAGGCCTGGGCGCCGGAGTAATCGAACTCGCAGGCCTGGCCGATGATGATCGGACCCGCCCCGATGATCATGATCGAGTGGATGTCGGTTCTTTTCGGCATGGGATCCCCTTCGGCCCGGAGGGGCCAGATCATCGGCTAGCAGGCGGCAAATCGTCCGGCGTTATAGTGACGGCGCCGCCGGGCGCAAGCCTTGCGGTCCGCGCCCGCTTTGCCGCGCCGGCGCCGCGCGCTATGGCTGCGCCGAGGGCGTTCAGGCGGGCAGGAGGACGGAACTGGTGCGGGTCGAGGTCAACGAGGGACCGGAGGGCGGGCGCGCGGTCTTCGACCGGCCGCTACGGCTGATCCGCGCCGATCACCCCGAGGAGGTGGCGCTGGCGCTTGAGGCGCTGGACGAGGGCCTGGGGCAAGGCCTCTGGACCGCGGGCCTCGCCGGCTACGAGCTGGGCTACGCGCTCGAGCCGCGGCTGGCGCGGCTGATGCCGCGCGCCCGGCGCATGCCGCTCCTGCTCTTCGGCCTTTACGAAGGCTGGGCACCGGCGCCGCCGCTGCCAGCCCTGCGCGCAGGCACGGGACTGAGGCCGCTGCGCCCGGCTTGGGATGCGGCGCGCCACGCGCAGGCCGTGGCGCGTATCCGCCGCTACATCGAGGCGGGCGACATCTACCAGGCCAACCTGACGCTGCCCTTCACCGCCGAGGCGCGGGGCACCCCCGATCAGCTCTGGGCCTGGCTCGAGGCGCGGCAGCCGGCGCCGCAGGGCGCGCGCCTCGATGTCGCAGGGCTGCCGGCCGTGCTCAGCCGCTCGCCCGAGCTGTTCTTCCGGGCCAGCGGCGGCGCGATCGAGACATGGCCGATGAAGGGCACCCAGCCGCGCGGCGCGGATGCGGCTGAAGATGCGCTTCTGCGCCGGCACCTGGCGGAGGATCCCAAGATGCGGGCCGAGAACCTGATGATCGTCGATCTGCTGCGCAACGACCTGAGCCGGATCTGCCAGCCCGGCACGGTCCGCGTGCCACGCCTTTTCGAGGTGCAGAGCTTTGCGACCGTGCACCAGATGGTCAGCCGGATCACCGGACGGCTGGCGCCCGGCACCGGTCTTGGCGCGGTGCTGCGGGCGCTCTTCCCCTGCGGCTCGATCACCGGGGCGCCGAAGCTGCGGGCGATGGAGATCATCGCCGAATTGGAGAGCAGCCCGCGCGAGGCCTATTGCGGCAGCCTCGGCTGGGCCGCGCCGACAGAGGCCGGCGGCGGGCTGCGCGCCGCCTTCAACGTGGCGATCCGCACGCTGCTCGTCGAGGAGGGGAGGGCGGTGCTGAACGCCGGGGGCGGCATTGTCTGGGACAGTCGGGCCGAAGAGGAATGGCAGGAGGTGCTGTGGAAGACCCGCTTCGCCGAAGGTCCGGGGGGACCGGCCAAGGGGGGCATTGAGCCCCCCATGGCCGGGCCGCCTGCCGGCGGCGGGCCTGTCCTGTGACGGGCGCCGAGGCGGGGCAGGCCCCGCGCATCCTCGAGACCATGGGTTGGCGCCCCGGCGAGGGCGTGCGCCACGCGCCGCTGCATCTGGCGCGGCTGGAGCGCACTGCCCGGCAGCTGGGCTATCCGCTGGCCTCTGGCGTGGCGGAGGGCCTGCTTGCACAGGTCGAGGGCCCGCATCCTCTGCGGCTGCGGCTGACGCTGGATGTGGTTGGTGGGCTGCGCCTCGAGCGCTTCGCGATGCCGGCGCCGGTGGCGGCGTGGCGGCTGCGGCTGGCTGAGGAGCGGCTGGACCCGGGCGACCCCTGGCTGCGCATCAAGACGACGCGGCGCGCGCTTTACGACGCGGCGCGGGCGGCGCTGCCCGAGGGGGTGGACGAGGCCCTGTTCCTGAATACCCGCGGCGAGCTGTGCGAGGGCGCGATCTCGACCCTGTTTGTCGAAACGGCGGCGGGCGCGTTCCTGACCCCGGCGCTGGGCGCGGGCCTTCTGCCGGGGGTGCTGCGCGAGGCGCTGCTGGGGCAGGGCTGGCGCGAGGCGGTTCTGCGGCCGGATGACCTCGCTTCGGCGCGGCGGATCTGGATGGGAAACGCGCTGCGCGGCCTCATTCCGGCGCGCCTCGCTTGACATCCGCCCCCTCGGGGGCTGTATCGGCGCGGCAGCCAGCACCGGGAGCCGACATGCACGCCTATCGCACGAAAACCTGCGCCGATCTGCGCGCCTCGGACGTCGGAGAGACGGTCCGCCTGTCCGGCTGGGTGCACCGCATCCGTGACCACGGCGGCATCCTCTTCATCGACCTGCGCGACCACTACGGCGTCACGCAGGTGCTCTGCGATCCCGACAGCCCGGTCTTCAAGGACGTTGAAAAGCTGCGCGCCGAATGGTGCGTGCGCATCGACGGCACCGTGAAGGCGCGCGACGCGGCCCTCGTGAACCCCAAGCTGCCGACCGGAGAGATCGAGGTCTTCGCCACCGGCATGGAGGTGCTGGGCGCCGCGAAGGAGCTGCCGCTGCAGGTCTTCGGCGATCAGGAATACCCCGAGGAGACGCGCCTGCGCTATCGCTACCTCGACCTGCGGCGCGAGCAGATGCAGCGCAACATGACCCTGCGTTCGGACGTCGTCCGCTCCATCCGGCAGCGGATGTGGGACCAGGGCTTCCGCGAGTACCAGACGCCGATCATCACCGCGAGCAGCCCCGAGGGCGCGCGCGACTTCCTCGTGCCCTCGCGCCTGCATCCGGGCAAGTTCTACGCGCTGCCGCAGGCGCCGCAGCAGTTTAAGCAGCTGCTCATGGTCTCGGGCTTCGACCGCTACTTCCAGATCGCGCCCTGCTTCCGCGATGAGGATCCGCGCGCCGACCGCAGCCCGACCGACTTCTACCAGCTCGACATGGAGATGTCCTTCGTCGAGCAGCAGGACGTCTTCGACACCATCCAGCCGGTGATCCAGGGCGTCTTCGAGGAATTCGGCGGCGGCAAGCGCGTCGATGCGACCTGGGAGCAGATCTCCTACGCCGATTCTGCCCTGTGGTACGGCACCGACAAGCCCGACCTCAGGAACCCCATCAAGATGCAGGACGCGTCGGAGCATTTCCGCGGCTCCGGCTTCGCCATCTTCGCCAAGCTGCTCGAGCAGGAGGGGACGGAGGTCCGCGCGATCCCGGCGCCCACGGGCGGCTCGCGCAAGTTCTGCGACCGGATGAACGCCTTTGCCCAGAAGGAAGGTCTGCCCGGGATGGGCTACATCTTCTGGCGCGACCAGGGAGAGGGCATCGAGGCCGCCGGCCCGCTGGCCAAGAACATCGGCCCCGAGCGGACCGAGGCGATCCGCCAGCAGCTGGGCCTCGGCATCGGCGATGCGGCGTTCTTCCTCGGCGGCAAGCCCGAGGCCTTCGAGCGTGTCGCGGGCCGCGCCCGCACGGTGATCGGCGACGAGCTCGGCCTGACCGAGCAGGACCGCTACGCCTTTGCCTGGATCGTCGATTTCCCGATGTACGAGAAGGACGACGAGGGCGGCATCGACTTCAGCCACAACCCCTTCTCGATGCCGCAGGGCGGCCGCGCGGCGCTGGATGGCGATCCGCTGAAGGTGCTGGGCTTCCAGTACGACCTCGCCTGCAACGGCTACGAGCTGATCTCGGGCGCGATCCGGAACCACAAGCCCGAGATCATGTTCAAGGCCTTCGAGCTTGCCGGCTACGGCGAGGAGGAGGTGCGCAAGCGCTTCGGCGGCATGGTCAATGCCTTCCAGTACGGCGCCCCGCCGCACGGGGGATGCGCCGCCGGCATCGACCGCATCGTCATGCTGCTGGCCGAGGAAGAGAACATCCGCGAGGTGATCCTCTTCCCGATGAACCAGCGCGCCGAGGACCTGATGATGGACGCGCCGTCCGACCCGACGCCCGCCCAGCTGCGCGAGCTGCGGCTGCGGGTGCTGCCGCCGGAAAGCTGATGCTCTCCCGCCTGCGCGAGGCCGGCTTCGACGTTCTGACCAAGAACCATGCCGAGGCCATCCTGCTGCACGACTTTCCCGGCCAGCTCGACGAGCTGGCCGCGGTGCTTCTGGACTTCCGCATCGGCGTGGCCGAGCTGATCTCCTCGGGCGGCGGAGAGGCCGCCTTCACCCAGCGCCTGCGCCGCGACCTGACCCGGCGCGGCTGGCCCAAGCATGTCTTCACCGTGCAGACCATCGTCGACGGGATCGAGCGCGAGGCGATCGGCCACGAGGTCGACCATGTCCGCAGCGCGCCCGCCGGGCGGCTGGCCCTCGAGATCGAGTGGAACAACAAGGACGCCTTCTACGACCGCGACCTCGAGAACTTCCAGCGCCTGCACATGCAGTCCGCCCTCAGCGCCGGCATCGTCGTCACCCGCGGCGCCTCCATGCAGGAGGCCTTCTCGCGCCGCATCAAGGGCCGGCTCGAGGCCGACGGTGTCGCGGACGAGGCCGGCCTCGCGCGCTACGGCATCGACGAGCGCACGCAGGCCCAGCGCCGCGCCGTGGCGCGGATGGTCGCCCGCGGCATCCCCTTCGCCGAGGCCTTTACCCGCAATTTCGTCACCAGCAAGTACGGCCAGGCCTCGACCCATTGGGACAAGCTGCGCGCCCGCGTCGACCGCGGCGTCGGCAATCCCTGCCCGCTGCTGCTCATCGGCCTGCCGGCGGCGATCTTCACCGATGACCCGCTTCCCGGCGACGCCCCGCGCCTGCCGCTCTGAGCGCGCGCCCCCTGTCTTCTCTTTGAAAATATCCCCGCCGGAGGCCCCGGCCTCGGCCCGCGCGCGGCCCGGCGCTACTCGATGCTACTCGGCGGCCAGGTCGCTGCCGGAGTTGTAGCCGTAGGTCTTCCAGTCCGGCTTGTAGCTCTCGTCCGCCTGGTTGCCCCAGACGGTCCAGCCCGGCCTGACGCCGCGCCCGAAAAGCTCGAGGTAGGGCCCCCAGGAGCAGCTCTCGATCAGCTCGTACTGCTCGTCGGGCTTGCGCGAATGCTCGCGCTTGCGGGTCTGCATCATGTTGACCTGGCTGCGGCCCGGCCCCAGCGTGCGGGCGCCCTTTCCGCGGGTGCCGAAGAGCAGCAGCTCCGTCACGTTGCGAAAGTAGAAGCCGACGCCCCGCCCGTCTGAGCCGCCGTCCTTGCGCACCTTGTGCCAGACGATGTTCGACTTGTACTCGAACCCCCAGGCGGACAGCACGGCCAGCCCCTCGGGCAGCAGCGCATTGGGCACCCAGACGTAGCAATGCGCCTTGTCCTGAAGGTGCTCGGCCACCGGCAGGGCGCAGATCTCGTCCAGGTTCATGGTGGGATAGCGCGACAGCCGCCGGTGCTCCGGCGCGACCTTCCCGGTCCTGTTGGCAAAGCGCCAGGGCGGATCGGCCATGACGCAGCCGAAGCGCGCGCCGTCCAGCGCGCGGCGCAGATCGTGGGAGGCGTCCTCGCTCATGTCAGACATATCGCGGTCCTCGCGCCCGCCTACAACCACAATCGGCCCCTGGCCGACCGCAGCCGCGCTGCCCGCATCCGCCCCGGCTCACTGCGCGATGCTGCTCTGCCCGGTGGTCTCCAGGTGGCGGTCCAGCACGCCGAACCAGTCGAAGTCGCGGATCTCGATCCAGCCCGAGGTGATGACGAAGGCCAGCCCGGCCCAGACCAGCAGGGCGATCAGCGTGGTGACGATCATCTTGCGCCCCAGCCGCAGATCCTCGGGCGAGGAGACATGCGTGCCCGGCACCCGCGTGCCGGCATCGCCCTGCGTCGTCAGGTTCAGCGGCAGCACGATGAAGAAGACCATGAACCAGCACACGGCAAAGAGGACGGCGGCGGCGGTGATGGACATCTCGCGTCTCCTCGATCTCGGCTGCCGCCGCCATATCGCGCGGGCGCCGCAGCGCGCAAGGCCGGGCGCGGCTTAAGTCTTCCTTCACCAAGACGCGGCAGGCTCGGGGCGTCTCCCATTCGCAAGGGTCGCTGCCATGCCATCGCTCGACGACTTCCTGAAGACACGTCCCGCCACCGCTGCCCGGCCCCTGCTGGGCACGACCGTCCTGCTGGTCGAGGACAGCCGCTTCGCCTCCGAGGCGATGCGTCTGCTCTGCCTGCGCTCGGGCGCGCGCATCCGCCGCGCCGACAGCCTGCAAAGCGCGCGGCGCCATCTCTGCGTCTACCGCCCGACGGTGGTGGTCGTCGATCTGGGCCTGCCCGACGGCTCCGGCGCCGAGCTGATCGCCGAGCTGGCCGTCGCCGCCCCCCGCGTCGACGTGCTTTTGGGCACCAGCGGCGATCCCGGCGCGCAGTCCGCCGCGCTGTCCGCCGGGGCCGACGGATTTCTGGAAAAGCCCCTCTCCAGCCTGGCAGAGTTCCAGGCCGCGATCCTGTCGCACCTGCCGTCCGAGGTCCGGCCCAACGGGCCCCGCGCCGTCGAGGATGAGGCCGTCTATCCCGATCCCGTGGCCTTCCGGGACGATCTGTCGCTGGTCTCGCGAATCCTGCACGAAGGCGACGCCGAAGGGGCGCAGCTCGATTACATCACGCAGTTCCTGGGCGGCGTCGCGCGCAGCGCCGGGGATGCCCCGCTCTGGTCCGCCGTCAGCGCCTTCGCCGAGGCGCGCAGCTCCGAGGCCGCGCGGGCGCGGATGTCCGAACTCGCCGCGCTGGTCGATTCGCGCCTCGAAGGGGCGGGGATGGTGTAGGTCTCGGTTCAGGCCTTGGGGGCGGCCGCGCAGGCGGCCGGGCGGGCGAGGGGGCTCGATGCCCCCGAAGGTCGCCTCCCCCTCGGGGTGGCGACAAGGCTGCGCTCAGCCCTCGCTCCTGCGGGTGGCGCGGCCGCGGCGGCGCGCCGGGCTGGCCCGGCGGGTGGGCAGCTCGGCTAGGACTTCGCGCCGCTCCTCGGTGCTCATCGCGCGCCATGTCGCGATCTCACGCGTCGTGCGGCGGCAGCCGGTGCACAATCCGCTGGCCGGATCGATCCGGCAGATCTTGACGCAGGGGTCCTGGGCGTCCTCTGGGGGCAGGGCATCGGGCATCAGCGTCCCTCCATATGGGCCAGCCGGTCGAGCAGGCCCTGAAGGATGTAGCCCGCCGCGACGTGATCGATAACCTCACCGCGCCGCCGGCGCGAGGCATCCGCCTCGATCAGCGCGCGCTCGGCCGCCACGGTGGAGAGCCGCTCGTCCCAGAGCATCATCGGCAGCGGCGTCAGGGCCGAGAGGTTGCGGGCGAAGGCGCGGGTCGATTGCGCGCGCGGACCCTCGCTGCCGTCCATGTTGCGCGGCAGTCCCAGAACCAGCCCCACCGGCGCCCGGCTTTCCAGCGCCGCCAGCAGGGCCTGCGCATCCACCCCGAACTTCTTGCGCCTGATGGTCGTCAGCGGCGTCGCGACATGGCGCATCCCGTCCGAGACGGCGAGGCCGATGGTCTTGGTGCCCAGATCCAGCGCCGCCAGCGCGCCGCGCGGCAGTACGGCGGCGAAGGCTTCGGCATCCTCGTGGATCATTCCGCGCCCTCCGCGCCCGGGGTGAGGTCGATCTCGGCCTCGGTGTCGATGCCGGCCGCGCGCGCGGCCTCGCGGATCGCCTCCAGCCCCTCGGTGCCGGCGAAGACGGTCTCGGCCTCGGCCCAGATCGCCGCGGCGCGCTCCGTCTCGCCCAGCACGCCAAGGGTGCGGATCAGCCGCGCCCAGTCGGTTGCGGGGCCGCCCTGCTCGGCCAGCCGCGCGGCAAGCCGCTCGACCATGCCGCGCGCCATCTCCTGCTGCTGCTCGGGCGTCAGATCCTGCGCCGCCTGAAGATCTTCAGCCGTGGGGCCGGGCTGATCGGGATCCGTCAGCACCGGCGGTGCGCTTGGCGCCGGCATGGCGGGCGGCGTATAGGGCACCCCGGCGGCATCGGCCGCATCCTCGACCTGCGCGCGTGCGAGGGCGACATGCGGCGATCCGGGCGCGCCGGTCTCGACCGCCTCGCGCCAGGCGCGGAAGGCGAGGTCGGGCCGCCCGGTCTGCGCGTAAAGCAGCCCCATGTAGTACAGCGCCGCCGAATCCTGCGGCCTCACCTCCAGCACCTGCTGGAGCAGGGCCTCCGTCTGCCGCGTGACGACGCCGTTCGCGGCGGCGACCAGCCGGTCGGCCAGCGCGATGCGATCCTCGGGGCCCGCGGACTCGCCCAGTAGGGCGATCACCTGCTCCTGCGCGCGGGCGGCGGCGGCATATTGCCCGAGGTTGGCCTCGTGCTGCGACAGAAGCTGCCAGCCGGTCAGATCCTCGGGGCGGGTCGGCACGACCTCGCGCAGGCGCGCGACGCTCTCGAGGTAAGCGGGATCGGCCTCGGGCATCGGCCGGGCAGGGGCCGCCGCCTCGGCCTCGGCCTGGCTCGGGCGGCTGTCCCGCAGGGCCTCGGCCTCGGCCAGGCGGGCGGCGCGGGGACGGTCGGCGGCGCCGGGCTGGCCGAGCGCGGCATAGAGCAGCGGCACGCCGACCAGCAGCAGCAGGCCGATGGCGGCTGCCGCGACAAGGCTGGCGCGGCGGCCCGCCGGGGCGGGCCCCGCTGCGCCGCCGCGGCTTGCGGCCAGCAGCCGGCGCGCGATCTCGGTGCGGGCCTGCTCTGCCTCCTCGGGGGCGATCAGCCCGCGGTCGAGGTCGCGGTCGATCTCGGCCATCTGCGCACGGTAGAAGGCCGCGTCATCGCTCGCGCCGGGCGCCTCGGGTGCGGCGGGCCCGGCCTGGCGGCGCAGCAGCGCCGCGGCCAGCGCCGCGCCGACGAGCAGGGCAAGCAGGATGGCGGTAATCCAGAACAGCATGGGATCCTTTCGCACGGCGGCATGGGCGGTGCGGGGCGCTTCTATCCTCGCCCCCGGCAGGGCGAAAGCCCGCAGCCGGCCGGTGTCGCAATCACGCCGCGGCCTGCCGCAGTCAAGCGTCCCGGAGGGGCGGGCCGGGTGCAGGGTGCGAGACAGCGCCCGCCCGGGCGCCGGATCGGAAAGGGGCCAGGTTTGCAGCGATATTCGGTCTTTGCCCTGGCGCGCCAGGCCCGCCGGCATCACCTGGGCTGGCAGCGCGCCTGGCGCGACGCCCAGCCGAAACGCGCCTACGATGTCGTGATCGTCGGTGCCGGCGGACACGGGTTGGCGACGGCCTATTACCTTGGCAAGAATCACGGCATCACCAATGTCGCGATCCTCGAGAAGGGCTGGCTCGGCGGCGGCAACACCGGCCGGAACACGACGATCATCCGCAGCAACTACCTGCAGGACGCGTCCGCCGCGCTGTATGAAAAATCGCGCAGCCTCTACGAGACGCTAAGCCAGGAGCTGAACTACAACGTCATGTATTCGCCGCGCGGCGTGATGATGCTGGCGCAGACCGAAGGAGAGGTGCGCGGCTACCGCCGCACCGCCCATGCCAACAGCCTGCAGGGCGTCGCGACCGAATTCATCGGCCCCGAGCGGGTGAAGCAGCTCTGCCCGATCATCGAGACCAAGGGCCCGCGCTACCCGGTGCTGGGCGCGCTGTGGCAGCCGCGCGGCGGCACTGCGCGGCACGACGCCGTCGCCTGGGGCTATGCCCGCGCCTGTTCCGACATGGGCATGGACATCATCCAGCGCTGCGAGGTGACCGGCATCAGCAGCGAGAACGGCCATGTCACCGGCGTCGAGACGACGCGCGGCTCCATCGCCACGCGCAAGCTGGCGCTGGTGACGGCGGGCCATTCCTCGGTCCTGGCCGAGATGGCCGGCTTCCGCCTGCCGATCGAGAGCCTGCCGCTGCAGGCGCTGGTGAGCGAGCCGATCAAGCCCTGCATGGATGTCGTCGTCATGGCCAACACGGTGCACGGCTACATGAGCCAGTCCGACAAGGGCGAGATGGTGATCGGCGGCGGCACGGACGGATACAATGCCTATACCCAGCGCGGATCGTTTCACCATATCGAGGAGACGGTGCGCGCCCTCGTCGAGACCTTTCCGATCATCAGCCGCCTGAAGATGCTGCGCCAATGGGGCGGCATCGTCGACATGACGGGCGACCGCTCGCCCATCCTCTCGACCACGCCGGTGGGCGGGATTTTCGTGAATTGCGGCTGGGGAACCGGCGGTTTCAAGGCAATTCCGGGCTCTGGCTGGGCGATGGCCGACCTGCTGGCGCGCGGCGCGCCGGGCCCGATCGCCGGCCCATTCGGGCTGGAGCGGTTCCGCGAAGGGCGGATGATCGACGAAAGCGTGGCGGCGGGGGTGGCGCATTGAGCATGCTTCCGCCTACCGCCCGGAACTTGGGCACATCAAATTCCGTTGTAGAGCGAACCACAAATAGGAAGCTCTGCATATGTCCGATCCCAACACCACTCCGCCCCGCCGCAGCGGCGGCGCCACGACGGCCATCGTCGCTGCCATCGTCGTGGTGGTGGTCATCGTCCTGTACTTCATCTTCGCCGGCACCAACGAGGTCGAAGAGCCCGTGGCCGTCGACGAGACGGGTGTCACGATCGAGAACAACGTCGATGCTGCCGCCGACTCCGTCGATGACGCCGCCGACGAGGCTGCTGTCGAGACCGGCGAAGCGCTCGACGAGACTGGCGATGCGCTGGAGAATGCTGGCGACGCGACCGAGAACGCTGCCGAGGACGCCGCCGCCGCCACGGGCAACGCCCTGGAAGACGCTGGCGACGCGACCGAGAACGCCGCTGAAAGCGCCGTCGACACCACCGGCGATGCCATCGACGAAGCCGGCGACGAGCTGGAAGAAGCCGGCGACGCGACCGAGAACGCCGTCGAAGGCGCCGTTCGGGAAGTCGACGAAGAGACCGACACCGAAACCAATCCGTAACTGGCTTGCGCGCGCTCTCCCGCTCGCGCGGGGGGGCGCATCATGCTGATACTGACCTGTCCCTACTGCGGCGTGGCCGCGGACGAGACGGAACTCTCCCCCGGCGGCGAGGCGCATCTTCACCGCGCCGGCCCCGGCTCGGAGGATGCCTCGGTCGAGGCCTATCTTTACCATCGCAGCAACCCCAAGGGCGTCCACTTCGAGCGTTGGCGGCATGCCTATGGCTGCGGAAAGTGGTTCCACTCCGCGCGCGACACCGCGACCAACGACGTCTTCGGCACCTATCCCGCGCAGGTCACCGAGACGCCCCAGAACATCCTCGAAGCCATCGCGCAGCGCCGTCCCGGCTGGGAGCGCCCGCAATGAGCCGCCGTCTCGAAACCGGGGGTCTGTTCATCGACCGCAACGCGCCGATGGGCTTCACCTTCGACGGCAAGGACCGCGGCGGCTTTGGCGGCGACACGCTGGCCTCGGCCCTTCTGGCCTGCGGGCAGCTCGTGATGGGCCGGTCGTTCAAGTATCACCGCCAGCGCGGCCCCGTCAGCTGCGGGGCCGAAGAGCCCAATGCCCTTGTTGGCCTTGGCGAGGGCGGGCTGTTCGAGCCCAATGCCCGCGCCACCATCACCCCGCTGACCGAGGGGCTGCGCGCGATCAGCCAGAACCGCTGGCCCAGCCTCGCCTTCGATATCGGCGCGGTGAACGCGAAGCTGTCGAAATTCCTGCCCGCCGGCTTCTATTACAAGACCTTTCTCTGGCCGCGCGCGTTCTGGAAGCATGTCTACGAGCCGGCGATCCGCCGCAGCGCGGGCCTGGGCAAGCCGCCCTCGCAGCCCGATGCGGATCGCTACGAGCAGGTGAACACCGCCGCCGATGTGCTGATCGCCGGGGGCGGGGTCGCCGGGCTTGCTGCCGCGATGGAGGCCGGGCGGAACGGTGCCCGGGTGATCCTGATGGAGCAGGGGCCCCGCTGGGGCGGCCGCGCCCTGATCGACGCCCCCCTGACCGGAGAGACCATCGACGGCCAGCCCGCCGCAGACTGGATCGAGATGGCCGTCGATACGCTCGAGACCATGCCGAACGTGACGATGCGGCTGCACACGCAGGTCAGCGGCGTCTTCGATCACGGCTTCGCCCTGGCCGAAGAGCGCTGCGCCGACGCCGGCCCCGCGCCGGTGCGGGCACGCCTCTGGCGCATCCGCGCGCGGCGCATCGTCACGGCGCAGGGCGCGATCGAGCGTCCGCTGGCCTTTGCCGGCAACGACGTGCCGGGGGTGATGCTGGCCGGGGCGGTGCGTGACTATGCTGTGGGCTACGGCGTCGCGGTGGGTGAGCGCGTGGTCGTGGTGACGGCGGGCGACGACGGCTACCGCACCGCGATCGCGCTCGTCGAGGCTGGCCTTGCCGTGCCCGCCCTGCTCGACGTCCGGCGCGGCGCGACCGGCCCGCTGGTGGAGCGCGCCCAGGCCCTTGGCATCCGCATCGAAGAGGGGCGCGGCATTGCCCATGTCAGCGGCGGCCAGTCCGTCACGGGTGTGTCGATCTGTGCGCAGGACGGCCCCGGCGAAGTGATCGAGGAGATCGCCTGCGACGCCGTCGCCATGTCGGGCGGCTGGTCGCCTGCCGTCCACCTCTGGAGCCAGGCGGGTGGCAAGCTGACCTGGGACGAGGGCGCGGCGATGTTCCGGCCCGATCACGCCCGCCCGCCGACCGGCGCCGATGGCAGCGGCTTCGTCCTGCCCGCGGGCGGCAGCGACGGCGCGGCCTCGACCGAAGACGCGTTGCGCAGCGGGGCCGAGGCCGGGCGCCTCGCCGCCGAAGGCGGCGTGCCGGCGGATCTCGCGCCGCCGCAGGCCGCGCCGATGCCGCAGGTCTGGGTCATGCCGCGGGACGCCGGCCTCGCGCTGCGCGAGAAGATGTGGCTCGATTTCCAGAACGACGTGAAGGTTTCCGACGTGGAGCTTGCGGCCCGCGAGGGATATCGCAGCGTCGAACATGCCAAGCGCTACACCACGCTTGGCATGGCGACCGACCAGGGCAAGCTCAGCAATATCGGCGGCCTTGCGACGCTGGGCCATGCGCTGGGCGAGGCGATCCCGCAGGTCGGCACCACCACCTTCCGCCCGCCCTGGACGCCGATCATCCTCGGCTCCATCGCCGGAAGCGCCACGGGCGCGCAGTTCCAGCCGGTGCGGCGCACGCCGATGCAGGACTGGCATGACGCGAACGGCGCGGACTATGAACCCGTCGGCCAGTGGCGCCGCCCCTACAGCTACCCGCGCGAGGGCGAGGATCGCGAGGCCGCCGCGCAGCGCGAGACGCGCGCCGTGCGCGAGGCGGTGGGGCTGCTGGACGCAAGCACGCTGGGCAAGATCGTGGTGAAGGGCCCCGATGCCGGGCGCTTCATGGACATGATCTACACCAACATGATGAGCAACCTCGCCGTCGGCCGCTGCCGCTATGGCCTGATCTGCAACGACAGCGGGTTCCTGATGGACGACGGCGTGGTCGCGCGCCTGTCGGAGGATACCTGGCTGTGCCACACCACCACCGGCGGGGCCGAGCATATCCATGCGCATATGGAGGAATGGCTGCAGACAGAATGGTGGGACTGGCAGGTCTATACCGCCAACCTGACCGAGCAATTCGCGCAGGTCGTCGTGGCCGGCCCGCAGGCGCGCAAGCTTCTGGACCGGCTGGGCGGCATGGATGTCAGCCGCGAGGCGATGCCCTTCATGTCCTGGGCCGAGGGCAGCCTGCACGGCTTCGATGCGCGGGTCTTCCGCATCTCCTTCTCGGGCGAGGTCTCCTACGAGGTGTCGGTCCGCGCGAGCGAGGGGGCCGAGCTTTGGCAGGCGCTGCTGGAAGAGGGCGAGGATCTGGGCGTCACCCCCTACGGCACCGAGGCGATGCACATCCTGCGGGCCGAGAAGGGCTACGTGATGATCGGCGAGGAATCCGATGGCACGATCACCCCGCAGGATCTGAACCTTGGCTGGGCGGTGTCGAAGAAGAAGGCCGATTTCATCGGCAAGCGCGGGCTGACGCGCAGCCACCTCGCCGATCCCGAAAGGCCGAGGCTGGTGGGTCTGCGTAGCCTCGACGGCACGGTGATCGAGGCGGGCGCGCAGGTCGTGGGGCCGGGCGTGACGCCGACCGGGCAGAACGCGACAGAGGGGCGCGTCACATCGAGCTACCATTCGCCCACCTTCGGGCACGGCATCGCCATGGCGCTGATCCGGCGCGGCCCCGAGCGGCTGGGCGAGACCGTCGAGGTCACGCGCATCGGCGGCGGCCGGCAGAAGGCGGTTCTGGTGGACCCGGTGCTCTATGACGCGAAAGGAGACCGCCTCAATGGCTGAGATCACGGTGACGCGCCGCACGCCCGGCATGGTCCTGCTGCGCGGCGATCTGTCCTCTGACGCGCTGCGCGAGGCGGCCAGCGCCGTGGCGGGCGCGCCGATGCCCGAGCGGCGGCAGGCCTCTCTCTCCGGCGACACGGGCATCCTCTGGATGTCGCCGGACGAGGCGCTGATCCTGCTGCCGGAGGGCCGCGCCGCAGAGGCCGCGCGCGCGCTGTCGCAGCGGCTGGAGGGGGTGCATCACCTGGCCCTCGACCTCTCGGACGCCCGCGCCGTCTTCGAGATCGAGGGGCCTTGGCTGCGCGAGGTGCTGGCCAAGCTCTCGCCCGCCGATCTGCACCCCGAGGCTTTGCCCCTGCTCGAGGTGCGGCGCACGCGGCTGGCGCAGGTGCCCGCCGCCTTCTGGATCGAGGCAGAGGGGCGCGCGCGGCTGATCTGCTTCCGCTCTGTCGCGGACTACGTCGAAGGGCTGCTGCGCCGCTCGGTCGAGGACGGGCCTGTGGGGCTTTTCGCCTGAGGACCCCGCCGCGCGAAATAGACGCCCGATTTCCGTGCGCAGCGGCGGGCGGCGTGCGCTAGGACGGGGGCATGCTGTTCCGATTGCCCCCCGACGAGACCCTTTATGCCGCGCTGATCGCGCGGGACGAGGGCTATGACGGTCGCGCCTATGTCGGCGTGACCACCACCGGCATCTTCTGCCGCCTGACCTGTCCCGCCCGCAAGCCGCGCCCCGAGAACTGCCGTTTCTTCGAGACGGCGGGCGATTGCGTCGGGGCGGGGTTCCGGCCCTGCAAGCGCTGCCGGCCGCTGGCGCCGATGGCGGCCTCGGACCCGGTGATCGCCCGGCTGCTCTCCGCGCTGGACGAGGCGCCGGACCACCGCTGGACCGAGGGCGACGTGGCTTCGGCGGGGATCGATCCTTCGACCGCGCGCCGCGTCTTCAAGCGGCAGTTCGGTATGACCTTCCTCGAGATGGCGCGGCAGCGGCGGCTGGGGCAGGGGATGCGGGTGCTGGCCACCGGCGGGCGGGTCATCGACGCGCAGATGGGCGCCGGCTTCGACAGCGCCAGCGCTTTTCGGGATGCCATGGCGCGGCTGCTGGGGCGGGCGCCCGGCAGCTTCGACAAGGGCGCGCTGATGGCGGCGGACTGGATCGACACGCCGCTTGGCCCGATGATCGCGGTGGCGAGCGATCATGCGCTGCACCTGCTGGAGTTCACCGATCGCAAGGCCCTGCCGACCGAGCTGAGGGACCTGGCCGCCAGCGCCGGCGGGCGCATGGCGCTGGGCCGCCGCGCCGCGCATGACAGGATCGCGGCGGAACTGGCGCGCTACTTCGAAGGCGAGGAAGGCGGCTTCGCCACGCCCCTCGCGCCGCTGGGCACGGCCTTCCAGAGGCAGGTCTGGGCCGCCCTGCGGGCGATCCCGGCGGGAGAGACGCGCAGCTATGGCGAGGTGGCCAAGGCGATTCAGCGCCCGGGAGCGAGCCGGGCGGTGGCGCGGGCGAACGGGGCCAACCCCATCGCCCTCGTCGTGCCCTGCCACCGTGTCATTGGCGCGGACGGCAGCCTGACGGGCTATGGCGGCGGCCTCTGGCGCAAGCAGCGGCTGATCGCGCTGGAGCGCGAGGCCGCGGGGCGGGTCTAGCGGCGGCGCCCCTTGCGGCGCACCGCCTTTTCCAGCGCCCCGGCGGCGGCAAGGCCGACGGTGGCGCCGACCATCTCGGCAAAGGTCGGGCGCGGCCCGCGGGGGCGGCGCGGGCCCTCCTGCGCGGTCTCGGTGTCATCGCCCTCTGCCCCCATCGACCGCTTCGGCGCATCGGGGCCAGACAGCCCCTCGGGCGTGGTGTCGGCCTTGATCGCGCCGCGCGCGCCCATCGGCACCGGCGCACCGGTGGTGGTGTCGCGGCGGGTCTGATGCTCCATCTCGGAGTTCAGCTCGGCGCCCGCGAGCACGATGAAGGAGGACAGCCAGAGCCAGGTCAGCAGGATGATGACGCCGCCGAGCGTGCCATAGGTCTCGTTGTAGCTGCCGAAGTTCTGCGCGTAGATCGAGAAGGCGACGGTACCGACCAGCCACAGGATCGTGGCGATGACCGCGCCGGGGGTGATCCAGCGCCACTGCGCATCCTCGCGGCAGGGGCCGAAGCGGTAGATCAGCGACAGGCCCAGCATCGTCAGAACCGTCAGGAGCGGCCATTTCAGCCAGCTTACCAGCGACTCGGTGGCGGCCGGGAGCGGCAGGAAGGTGGTGACGGCCGGAAGCACCAGCATCGCGCCGAAGGCCAGAAGCACGCCGAGGATCATCACGACGGTCAGCACGAAGCCGGTCAGGTAGAGCCGAAAGAAGCCGCGCTGCTCCTGCTCGTCGTAGGCGATGTTCATGCCTTCCATCAGGGTCATCATGCCCTTCATCGCACCGTAGAGCGCCAGCACGAGGCCGAGGATGGCGGCAAAGCCGGTCGCGGTGTCCGACCCGCCGGTGACCTGCACGATCTGGTCCTGGATGATCGAGGCGGCGTTCTGGGGCAGCAGCGCGGCGATGGAATCGATCTGGCTGGCCACCTCCTGCGGGTCGAGGACCCAACCGGCGATGGAGATCACCGCGGTGACGGCCGGGAAGATCGCGAGCAGGCCGAAGAAGGCGACGCCGGCCGAGACGACGGAGACGTGGTCGCGCGTCACCTCATCCTTCACGCGCAGCAGGATGTCCTTCCAGCCCCGCGCCGGGATCTGTGTCGGGCCTTCGGCGCGCGTTCCGCGCCCGGCATCTGTCTGATCTGTCACGTCATGTCCCCGGCCCCGTTTTGCATCGAACGCCCGGGCGGGGGTCCTGTTCCTGCGCCTCAGCCTTCGAGGGCCTGCGGCAGCGCCTCGCCCCGGCTCCAGGCGCGGATGTTCTCGAGCGCCATGAGCCCCATCGCCTCGCGCGTCTCGAGCGCGGCGGTGCCGAGGTGCGGCGTCAGCACCGCGTTCTCCAGCGCCATCAGCGCCTCTGGCACCTCGGGCTCGCGGGCAAAGACGTCGAGGCCGGCGCCGGCGATGGCGCGGCGCTGCAGCGCGTCGATCAGCGCCGCCTCGTCGACGATGTCGCCGCGGGCGATGTTGATCAGGAAGCCCGTGGGGCGCATCGCGGCCAGCTCCTCGGCGCCGATCAGGCCGCGCGTCTCGGGCGTGGCGGGTACGGTGACGACGACGATGTCCGATTCCGCCATCAGCTCGGTCAGGCTGTCGACCTGCAGGGCGGGCAGGGCGGTCCCCTTGAGCGAGCGGTTGTAGAACAGCACCGGCATGCCGAAGCCGTAGTGGCAGCGCTGGGCGACGGCCTGACCGATGCGGCCCATGCCGACGATGCCGACGGTCTTGCCGCTGACATGGGTGCCCAGCATCTGCGTCGGGTTCCAGCCCGGCCATTTGCCGGCGCGCACGATCCGCTCCCCCTCGCCGATGCGGCGGCAGGTGGCGAGGATCAGCGCCATGCCGATATCGGCGGTGGACTCGGTGACCACGTCCGGCGTGTTCGACACCGCGATGCCCTTGGCCCGCGCGGCGGCGACGTCGATGTGGTTGTAGCCCACGCCGAAGTTCGCCAGCACGCGGGTGCGCGGGCTGTCCACCTGCGCCAGCGCCTCGGCGTTGAAGCGGTCGCCCAGCGTGCAGAGCACGGCATCATAGTCCCGCAGCGCCTGCGCGGCCTCTTCCTCGGGCAGGAAATGCGCGGCCTCGCGCAGGGTCACGTCGAAGCTTTCGCGGGCGGCCTCGATGACCTTCTCCGGGAAATGGCGCGTCAGCAGGATGCGGGTCATTGCAGTCGTTCTCCGGGGGCGATGGCGCGGTCGGGGCCGATCAGGGCGATGGCGCCCTGCGCATCGGCAAGGCCCAGGACCAGCACCTCTGACAGGAAGGGGCCGATCTGGCGCGGCGGCAGGTTGACCACGGCCAGGACCGTGCGGCCCGGCAGATCCTCTGGCATGTAGTGATCGGTGATCTGCGCCGAGGACCGGCGCTCGCCGATCTCCGGTCCGAAGTCGATCCAGAGCTTGATCGCGGGCTTGCGCGCCTGGGCAAGGGCCTCGGCCCGCGTGACGCGGCCGGCGCGGATGTCGAGCCTGAGGAAATCCTCGATGCCGATCTGCGGCGCCGGGTCAGCCACGCGACAGCTCCCGGCTGCGCCCTGCGGCGGCGGCGACGGTGCGGCGGACCAGCGGCGGCAGGCCCGCCTCCTCGTCCATCAGCACCTCGAGGCCGGCCTGCGTCGTGCCATTGGGCGAGGTCACGTTGCGGCGCAGCTGGTCCGGTGCCTCCTGCGCCTGGGCGGCAAGGGCGCCGGCCCCGGCGACGGTCTGCGTCGCGAGCTGCATCGCCATCTCGGGCGGCAGCCCCTCGGCCTCGCCGGCGGCGGCGAGGCATTCGATCATGTGAAAGACATAGGCGGGACCGGAGCCGGAGACGCCGGTGACGGCATCCATCTGCGCCTCGTCCTGCAGCCGCAGGGCGGGGCCGGTCACGCGCATCAGCGCCTCGGTCCGGTCCAGATGCGCCTCGCCGGCGGCGGCATTGCCGATCATCGCGCTGATGCCCTGGCCGATGGCAGCGGGGGTGTTCGGCATCACCCGCACGATGGGGGTATCGGCGCCGAAGGCCTCTTCTAGGGTGGCAAGGCTGGTGCCCGCGGCGATCGAGATCACCAGCGTCCCGCCGCCGCCAAGGCGCGTGACCTGCGGCAGCGCCTCGCCCATCAGCTGCGGCTTCACGGCAAGGATCAGCACGGCGGGCGCCTCGGGCAGCGGCGCGTTCAGCCTTATGCCCTGAGCAGAGAGCCAGTCGGAGGGGCGGGGGTCGACCACGGTCACGGCCTCGGGCGGCAGACCGCCGGAGAGCCAGCCCGAGAGCAGCGCGCCGCCCATCTTGCCGCAGCCAAGCAGCACCACGCCGCGTGTCGCCAGATCGTCCATAGCCCGCCTCCGTCGCTAATCTGCGCGAGGCTAGGGCGGCGGGCGGGAGGGTGCAAGGCGGCGCTTGCGCGCCTCGCGATCAGCGCTTGCGCAGGCGGATGACGACGTCGACCTTGGCGATCTCCGCGCCCGCGGGGGGCTGCGGCAGGCGCATGATCTGCAGTTCCTCGGCCGGGGCGTCCGACAAGCGCGCCTCGCCTTCCCAGAAGAAATGCGGATGGTCGGTCATGTTGGTGTCGAAGTAGCTCTTGGAGCCGTCGACCGTGATCTCGCGCAGCAGGCCGGCGTCGCAAAAGGCGCGCAGCGTGTTGTAGACCGTCGCGAGAGAGACCTTCTCGTCGGCACCGCGCGCCGCCTCGAACAGGCTTTCGGCGGTGACGTGGCGATCCTGCCCGTCGCCGACGAGCAGCGCGGCCAGCGTCACGCGCTGGCGCGTCGGGCGCACGCCCGCATCGCGCAGCCACTGCGTGCCCCGGTCGCTGGGATCTGCGGTCTGGCTGGCCATGGGACTGGCTGGCGTTTCGATGCTCATGCCATCCATATAAGGCCCCAATGGGTTGAATTTCAATGGCTGCCTACAGGCGATCGGACCGCGCCCGCAGCGGGCGCCGGGCTTGCCCTGCCGCGGGAGCGGATGATAGGAGCCACCATCGCAGAACAATCGTCAATGCAGGGGCAATCCGCGCGATGGCAGAGTATCCGACAAGTTTTGACAAAGACGCGTTGCTGAAATGCGCCCGCGGAGAGCTCTTCGGCCCCGGCAACGCGCAGCTTCCCGAGCCGCCGATGCTGATGATGGACCGGATTACCGACATCAGCGGCGACGGCGGCGAGAACGGCAAGGGCCATGTGCTGGCCGAGCTCGACATCAATCCGGACCTCTGGTTCTTCCCCTGCCACTTCCCAGGCAACCCGGTGATGCCGGGCTGCCTGATGCTGGACGGGCTGTGGCAGCTGACCGGCTTCAACCTCGGCTGGCGCGGCTGGCAGGGGCAGGGCTTTGCCCTTGGCTGCGGCGAGGTGAAGCTGACCGGGATGATCCGGCCCGACCGCAAGCTGGTGACCTACCACATCGACTTCACCCGCGTGATCGACCGCCGGCTGAAGATGGGCGTCGCCAATGGCCGGGTCGAGGCTGACGGCGAAACTGTCTGCGAAGTCAAGGACATGAAGGTCGGCCTCGCCACCGCCGAGAGCTGAGGCCACCCGTAACACCATCAGGACAGGGGGACGCCATGCGCCGCGTCGTCGTCACCGGGCTGGGAGTCGTCTCGCCCATCGGAAACAATGCCGCAGAGGTGGATGCCGCCCTGCGCGCCGGCCGCTCGGGCATCGAGCGGTCCGAGGAAATGGCCGAGCACGGCTTTCGCAGCCAAGTCGCCGGCACGCTGAAGATCGACCCCGCCGAGCACATCGAGAAGCGCACCATGCGCTTCATGGGGCCGGGCGCCGCCTATGCCTATCTCGCGATGAAGGAGGCGATCGCCGACGCCGGCCTCGACGAGGCCGCGATCAGCGATCCGCGCACCGGTCTGATCGCCGGCTCGGGCGGGCCCTCGACCTCGAACCTCTTCGCCGCGCATCAGACCGTGCTGAAGACCGGCAGCCCGAAGCGGATCGGCCCGCTCATGGTGCCGCGGGGCATGTCCTCGACCGTCAGCGCGAACCTCGCCACGGCCTTCAAGATCAAGGGGATCAACTACTCGATCACCTCGGCCTGCTCGACCTCGCTGCATTGCATCGGCTCTGCCTCTGAGCAGATCATGATGGGCAAGCAGGACGTGATGTTCGCCGGCGGCGGCGAGGAGCTGGACTGGACGCTGTCCTGCCTCTTCGACGCGATGGGCGCGATGAGCAGCAAGTACAACGACACGCCGCAGACGGCCTCGCGCGCCTTCGACGCGGGCCGCGACGGCTTCGTCATCGCGGGCGGCGGCGGCATGGTCGTGCTCGAGGAGCTGGAGCATGCCAAGGCGCGCGGCGCCAACATCATCGCCGAGGTGACGGGCTTTGCCGCGACCTCGGACGGGCATGACATGGTCGCGCCGAGCGGCGAGGGCGGCGAGCGGGCGATGCAGCTGGCGCTGCAGACGCTGCCCGAGGGCCGGCAGGTCGGCTACATCAACGCGCATGGCACCTCGACCCCGGTCGGCGATGTCGGCGAGGTCGAGGCCGTGCGCCGCGTCTTCGGCGAGGGGCAGACCCCGCCGATCAGCTCGACCAAGTCGATGACGGGCCATGCCCAGGGCGCCGCCGGCGCGCTGGAGGCCGTCTTCAGCCTGCTGATGCTGAAGGGCGACTACATCGCCCCCTCGATCAACGTCGAGACGCTGGCCGAGGGCCTGCACGAAGGCGAGATCGCCACCAGCCTCGTCGAGAAAGCCGGCCTCGACACGGTGATGACCAACAGCTTCGGCTTCGGAGGGACGAACGGCTCCATGCTGCTCTCCCGCTACCAGGGGTAGGATGCGGCGATGACGATTTCTCTCGAGGGCAAACGTGGCCTGGTGATGGGGGTCGCCAACGACCATTCCATCGCATGGGGCATCGCCAAGGCCATGCACGAGGCCGGTGCCGAGCTGGCCTTCACCTATCAGGGCGCGCAGTTCGGCAAGCGGGTGCAGCCGCTGGTGGCGCAGCTGGGCAGTGACTTCCTGCTGGATGTGGACGTTACCAACGACGAGAGCCTTGACGCCGCCTTCGCCGAGATCGAGCGGCGCTGGGGCAAGCTGGACTTCGTCGTCCATGCCATCGCCTATTCCAACAAGGACGAGCTGACGGGCCGGTTCATCAACACCAGCCGCGACAACTTCCGCCATTCGCTGACGATCTCCTGCTACAGCCTGATAGACGTGGCGCGGCGGGCGATGCCGCTGATGACCGACGGCGGCACCATCCTGACGCTGACCTACCAGGGGTCGAACCGCGTCACGCCCTTCTACAACGTCATGGGCGTGGCCAAGGCGGCGCTGGAATCGACGGTGCGTTACCTCGCCAACGACCTTGGGCCGCAGGGCATCCGCGTGAACGCGATCAGCCCCGGCCCGATGAAGACGCTGGCCGGCGCGGCCATCGGCGGCGCCCGCCGCACCTTCAAGCACACGGCCGACAATGCGCCGCTGCGGGCGAACGCCACGCTGCCGGCGATCGGCGGGACGGCGGTCTACCTCGCCTCGGACGCGGGCGCCTGCACCACGGGTGAAGTCCTGAAGGTGGACGGCGGCTACCATGTCCTCGGGATGCCGCAGGCCGAGAACCTCTGATCCGGCCGCGCGGGCCTGCGGCCCGCACGGGCCCTGCATGCAAAAAAGGCGCGGCCGAGGCCGCGCCTTTTTCGTGTCTTGCGGTCGGGGCAGGCGCGGGGCGCCTGCCCGGCGCGATCAGCCGGCTTCGGCGACCTCGACAACCTCGACCTTGAAGGTCAGGTCCTTGCCCGCGAGGGGGTGGTTGGCGTCGAGCACGACCTCTTCGTCGGTCACTTCGACGACGGTCACCGGGATGACCTGGCCCTGCGGCGTCTGCATCTGCAGGCGGGTGCCGGCCTCGAGCGGGATGTTGTCGGGCACCTGGCCGCGCGGCACGGACTGGCGCGCGGAGGGATCGACATCGCCGTAGGCCTGATCCTTGGGGATATCCACGGTCTTGCTCTCGCCGACTTCCATGCCGGAGACGGCGGCGTCGAGGCCGGGGATGATCTGGCCTGAGCCGACCTGGAATTCCAGAGGCTCGCGGCCTTCGCTGGAATCGAAGGTCTCGCCTTCGGTGGTGCCGGTGTAGTGGATGCGCACGGTGTCGCCCTGCTTGACTTGCGTCATGAGATGCTCCTCTCGTGTGTGTGTCAGTCTTGGTGAATTTAAAAAGACCGCTGACTGCGGCCCTTCTCGTTGCTTCGAGACACAATGTAGGGGCTTGGATCCGAATTGCAAACGGGTCGCAGGCAAATCGGTGCCTCCGCGCCTTTCGGTCACCCCGCCCGCATGCCACTCTCGCGGCCGAGACCCGCCGCGCAGGAGAGACCGCATGACCGCCCAGACCGCCCCCGATATCGCGATGATCCGCGCCGCGCAGGCCCGCATCGGTGGCCGGCTGCGCCGCACGCCGCTGCTCTGGTCGCCGGGCCTCGATGCGATCGCGGGGCGCCGCGTGCTGGTGAAGGCGGAATCGCTGCAGTTGACGGGCAGCTTCAAGGCGCGCGGCGGCTGGTCCGCGATCTCGGCTCTGACGCCCGAGGCGCGGGCGGCGGGGGTTCTGGCCTTCTCCTCGGGGAACCACGCGCAGGGGGTGGCCTATGCCGCGCGGGAGCATGGCATCCCGGCGGTGATCCTGATGCCGCGCGACGCACCCGAGGCGAAGGTCGAGAACACCCGCGCGCTGGGCGCCGAGGTGGTTCTCTTCGACCGCGCGACGGACGACCGCGATGCGCTGGGAGCGGCGCTGGCGCAGGAGCGCGGGCTGACGCTGGTCCGGCCCTTCGACGATCCGCAGGTGATCGCGGGGCAGGGGACCGCCGGCCTCGAGATCGCGGAGCAGGCCGCCGAGGCGGGGGTGCGCGAAGCCGATGTGCTGGTCTGCTGCGGTGGCGGCGGGCTGACCAGCGGCGTGGCCCTCGCGCTCGAGGCGGAGGCGCCGGGGATGCGGGTGCACCCGGTCGAGCCGGAGGGCTTCGACGATGCCGCCCGCTCGCTCGCCTCGGGGCGGATCGAGCGCAACGCGCGGCTCACGGGGTCGATCTGCGATGCGATCATCACGCCCGAGCCCGGGCAGGTGACCTTCCCGATCCTCAAGCGGCTGTGCCATCCGGGGCTGGTGGTCAGCGACACCGAAGCCATGGCCGCCATGGCCGCGGCCTTTCGCCACCTGCGCCTCGTGCTCGAGCCGGGCGGCGCCGTCGCACTGGCCGCCGCGCTGTTCCGGCCCGAGGCGGTGACGGGCGAGGCGGTGATCTGCCTCGCCTCCGGCGGCAATGTCGACGCCCGCCGCTTCGCCGAGGCGATCACGCGGGGCTGAGGGGGCGCAGGATGCGCGCCGGTGGGCGGGTCGCGGGCAGGCAGGATCGGCGCCGGGGGGCGGCGCGGGCCCGGGGCGGGGGAGCCTCCGGCGGGGATATTTTCAAAGAGAAGAAAGACGGCGCGGGGGCCGAGCGCTCAGGGCCCCAGGGCGGGATCGCGGGCGGCGAGGATCGGGGCGGTGAGCGCCGAGAGCGCGTGTTTCTGCCGGCCAGCGGCGTCGAAGTTTCCGGGCGCGAGCCAGGCGTCGTGGGCCGCGCGCAGGGCCGGCCAGTCGCCGTCCACGGCGGCGAACCAGGCGGTGTCGCGGTTGTGGCCCTTCAGGACCATGGCCTGGCGGAAGGTGCCCTCGTAGCTGAAGCCGAGGCGCTGCGCGGCCCGGCGCGAAGGCAGGTTCAGCGCGTTGCATTTCCACTCGTAGCGGCGGTAGCCGGCCTCGAAAGCCCAGCGCATCATCAGGGCCATGGCCTCGGTCGTGGCGGGGCTGCGCTGGATCGCGGGGGAGAAGACCAGCCCGCCGACCTCGATGCTGCCAGCTTCGGGCGCGATGTGCAGCCAGGCGGCGAGGCCCTGCGCCCGTCCCGTCGCCGGATCGCAGAGGGCGTAGAAGACCGGGTCGGCGGCGCCCGCGGCCTCCTCGGCCCAGGCGCGGAAGGCCGCGGCATCTTCAGGCGGCAGGATCGGCAGGTAATCGAAGAGGTCCGGCCGGCCCGCGAAACCCTCGTGCAGGGCCACAGCGTGCCGAGCGGGATCCAGCGGCTCGAGCCGCACGAAGCGCCCGGTCAGGACTGTCCCCGCCGGCCCGGGTAAGGGGCGCGGCGGCGGGGTCCAGTTCGGGACCGGCGTGCCGAGCGAGCGCGCCTCCACGATCAGAAATCGCGCTCGTAGAAGAGGCCGAGGCTGGTGTCCCCCTCGGAGCTGACGCTGCCGGTGGCGCGGACGGTATCGGTGAGGTCGAGGTTGATGTTCACATCCGTCTCCTCGGAGCCCACGGTGACGTCGGTATAGACGTTGTCCGAGATGTAGCGCCCGGCGCGCACCGCGGCATTGCCCTCGTCATCTGTGGTGATGTCGAGATCGTCGAGTCCCAAGCCCTGGCGCAGGTCGTTCAGCGCGCCGCCGCCGCGCCCGGTGAGGGTGCCCACCGCCGCGGCAAGCTGGACCGCCTGGAAGGGCGTGATCGAGGAGAGGTCGCGGCCGAAGATCAGCTGCGCCAGCACCTCGTCCTCGGGGAGGTCGGGGGAGGAGCCGAAGGTGACGACCGGCTCGGAGATCGGGCCCTCGATGGTGATCGTCACCACCGTGCCCGTCGCCGCCTCGGTCTGGGCGACGAGGCGGATGTAGGGCGTGAAGTCGCCCTGCAGGTAGGCACCGCCCTCAGACAGGTCGAAGCGCTGCTGCAGGATGTCGAGGCGGCCACGGATCAGCTCGAATTCGCCGGCGGGGATCACGTTGTTCGTGGTGCCGGTGATGGTGAGCTGACCACCAAGTTCCGCATCGAGGCCGCGGCCCCGGATGTAGATCTCCTGCGGGGCACGGATGCGGATGTCGAGGCCGAAGCCGCCGCCCCCCGAGGATGCACCGCCGGAGCCTGCGCCGCCCTCGCTGCCGATCTCGGTGCCGGCGACGGTCAGGCCCGCCCGCTCCAGCGTCCGGCGCACGGCGGGGCCGGCGCCGACATGGCGCACCTCGGGCAGGGCACCGAGCGCGCCGACGGAGGAGGAGGGGACCTGCACCTCGGTCGTGCCGATGTCGATGGTGCCGGCGATCAGCGCGCCGCCGGTGAGCGGGCCGGTGATCGTGATGCGCCCGTCCGCCGAGGTCTCGTAGAGCTGCGGGTCGCGCACCACCACGTCCTCGGCGCTGATGGTGATATCGCCGGGGAAGGGGGCCGAGAGGCCGATGGTTCCGTCCACGTCGAGGCTGCCGCCCTCGCTGAAGCCGCCCGCGATGGCGAGGTTGGCCTGCCCGCCCGAAAGGCGCACCGTGCCGCCGATCCCGGTGATCGAGGTGCCGAGGTCGGGGTCGGTGATGCTGGCCGAGTTCAGCGTGATCGTGCCCGAGACCGCGTCGAGGCCGGGCGCGCCGTTCACGGCCAGATCGAAGCTGGCGGTGCCGTCCAGCAGCCTCGGTTCGATGAAGGGATTGGCGAGGCCGAGGGGGGCGGAGCCGGTGACGTCCAGGTCCAGATCGCCCGAGGGCGCGATGGTGCCGCTGGCCGTGGCATTGGTCCCGCCGGGGCCGGTGGCATCGGCATCGAGGCTGATCGTGCCCGAGGCGTCGCGGCTAAAGCTGCCCTGCGCGCGGGCCGCGCCGGGAAGCTGCGGCACGAAGAGGCCGATATCGGCGAGCCGGACGTCGAAGGTCCCCTCGGCCGCACCGCCGCCGAGGCTGGTCAGGTCGGCATCGGCCGCGATGTTGGGGAACCGCACGGCGAGATCGTCGGCAAGGAAGGGCCCGCCGTCCTCGCGCAGGATGCGCCCGGTGACCGTGCCGGTGCCGGCCAGAAGCTGCGCGACGGCGGGAATGCCGACATCGAGGCCGGAGGCGCTGGCATCGATGGCCATGTCGAGTTGCGACAGATCCGCCGCGACACTGCCCGAAACATCGGCACTGACGGAGCCGGCGAGCGGCCGACCCGCCAGCTGCGAGAAGGGCACGAGGTTGTCGGCGCGGGCGCTGGCATCGGTGGTGATGACCAGCCCATTGCCACTGTCGGCGATGTTGCCGCTGGCCGAAAGGACCGTGCCCGGCGCCGTGCCGTCGAGATCGAAGGTATAGCTGCCGTCCGTGCCGGAGCCGAGCGTGCCGGTCACCGTCGCAGGCCCGCTGAGGCCGGGCGTGAAAAGGCCGATCTCGGCCAGCCGCGCATCGATCTGCGCCGTGCCCTGGCCATCCTCGATATCCGCGCTGCCGCTGGCGGTCAGTTGCGGCGAGGTCAGCGAGAAGCGGGGCACCCGGATCGTCTCGGGGCCGCTGCGGCTGGCCTCGGCCGAAAGCTGCGCTTCGCCCGCCAGAAGCTGGTCGAGCTGGGCGATGCCGGTGGTCACGTCCTGCGCCGCGGCATCGAGCGAGAGGTCGAACTGCGACAGGTCGGTGCGGGCCGAGCCTTCGGCGTCGAGGCTGGCGGAGCCTGTCAGTGGACGGCCGATCAGGTCGCCGATGGGGGCCAGATCGCCGACATCGGCCGTCAGGTCGAAGGTCGCGTCGTCGCCGGTCAGCGCGGCGGTGCCGCTGGCGCTGAGAGCGCTGGAGGTGAGGTCGAGATTTTCGAGGCGCGTCGTCTCGCCCTCGCGCACCGCGCGGGCGGTCAGCGTGACGGGGCCGAGAAGCTGGGCGTCGGCCTCGCTGATGCCGGTCGTCACGTCCTGCCCCTCGGCATTCAGCGTGACGTCGAAGGCCGTCAGGTCGAGCGCGGCGCGCCCCTCGGCGCTGGCCGTGAGGCTGCCGCCGAGCGCGCGGCCGATGGCATCGCCCAGCGGCGCGAGGTCGGGGGTGTCGAGGTCGATGTCGAAGGTGGCCACGGGGCCAGAGTCGCCCTGGGCCAGTTCGGCATTGCCGCTGGCGGTGAGGGCGCCGGTCGAAAGCTCGAGGTCGCGAACTTCGCCCGTCGCCTCGCCGGTACGGGTGGCCTGCGCGGTCAGGCGCAGCGGGCCCGCGAGCAGCGGGTCGACCTGCGCGATGCCGGTCTGCACGTCGTTGCCGCTGGCGTAGAGCGTGACGTCGAAGAGGCTGGCGTCGGTCTGCGCCGTGCCTTCGGCGTCGATGTTGATCGAGCCCGAGAGGTCCTGTCCCACGGCTGCCGAGAGAACCGACAGATCGCCGGAGGCCGCTGTCAGATCGAAGTTGGCGCTCTCTCCTTCGAGGGAAGCGTCGCCCGACGCGGTCAGGTCCGGCGTGCGCAGATCCAGCCCCTCGACCGCGAAGCTGCGGGGGCCGGAGCGGGTCGCGCGGCCCGAGAGGCTGACGGTGCCCGCGAGAAGCGGATCAGCCTGGGGCAGGCCGGTGACGATGTCCTGCCCGGCCACATCGACGGTCAGATCGGCGGTGGAGGCGTCGATGGCGAGGGTGCCCTCGATCCGCCCGCCGGCGCTGCCGGAAAGGTCGCGGCCTGCGGCGGCCGAGAGGGGCGCGAGGTCGTCTGCGTCGAAGCTGAGATCCAGCGTGGCGATACCCTCTTCGTCCACGACGGCAGAGCCGCTGGCCCGGAGCGTTTCGGTCGCGAGGCGCAGATCCTCGACGCGGCCCGCCATGGGACCGGAGCGGACGGCATGGCCGCTGGCCGTCACGCTGCCCTGAAGCAGCGGATCGGCGGCTTCGATGCCGGTGGTGATCCCGGTGCCGGTGGCGTCGAAGGTGATATCCGCCGAGGAGAGGTCCAGCACCAGCGTGCCATCGGCGTCCAGCGCCACCTCGCCCGCGATCGGGCGATCCAGCGCCGCGCCGACGGGGGAGAGGTCGGGCGAATTGGCGATCAGGTCGAAGGACAGCACCTGCCCGGCCAGCGCGGCGCGCCCCTCTGCCGAAAGGGCAGGGGCCTCGAGATCCAGCGCCTCGACGCGGAAGCTTTCCGGCCCCTCGCGCAGAACCTCGCCCGAGAGGGTGACCGTCCCCGCCAGCAGCGGATCAGCCTGCGGCACCGACAGGACGAGGTCCTGCGTGCGCGCGTCCAGCGTCACGTCGAAGAGGCGCGCGTCCTGATAGGTGGTGCCCTGCGCGGTGAGGCGGGCGGCGCCCGCAAGCTCGCGCTCGGCGAGGTCCGAGAAGGGGGCGATATCCGAGAGGTCGGCACTGAGGTCGAAAGTGATCTGCCCCGGCTCGCCCTCCTCGTCCGGCGCCTCCTGCCGGGCGGTGACGCTGGCGGTGCCGTTGGGCAGTTCGGCGTCGATATCAGCCACGATCACGCCCGCGGCGTCGCGATTGGCGGTGCCGGTCAGCGTGGCGGGGCCGGTCAGACCATTCAGCGCGTAGGAGACATCGGCGACCGAGATGTCGAAGGTCGCGTCGCTGACGCCGGAGGTCAGGTCGAGGCCCGCCGTGGCGGTGATCTGCGGCGTCTCGATGTCCAGCTGCGGCAGGCGGGTGCCGGTCTCGTCCCGGACCGCGCGCAGCGCGACGGTGCCGGTGCCTTCGAGGTAGGGATCGACCTCCCCGATGCCGACGGCCAGATCCTGCGTCTGCCCGTCGATGCTGACGTCGAAGATTCCGTCCAGCGGCCGGACGGTCGACTCGATGGTCACATCCGCCGCGCCGGCAAGGTCGAGGCCGGTGAGCGTGGCGAAGCGCTCAAGCGCCTGGGCCGAAAGGTCGATACTGGTCTCGGCCTCGAAGCCATTGCCGGGGCCGTCGATGCTGCCGGTGCCCGACAGCTCGAGCCCGGGGCCGTTCAGCGTGAGGGCGCCGATCTCGAAGGGGCCCTCGCCCTGGCGCGCGACCTCGATATCGCCGGTGATCTCGGCGCCAAGGGCATCGGCCAGCGCGGCATCGTCGAAGCGGATGCCCCGCGCGACGTAGGACAGGTCGGCACTGAAGGCCGAGGGGTCCGTGTCGCTGCCGCGGTCGATGACGCCGCCGCCCGAGAGTTCCAGCTGCGGGATGGTCAGGCCGGGCTGCGCGAAGTCCTGCGCCGTCAGATCGAGCGTCCACTGATCGCCCCGGCTGGCATCGAAGTCGAGCGAGAGGTCGGCGCCGGTCAGCGTGGCGCCGCCGGCGAAGGGCAGGGTGACGGGGTCGCTCCCGCCGGTGCCGATCTCGCCGGTCAGGGCGAAGGCCTCGGGCCAGCCGTCGGCGCCGATCTGTGCCGAGCCTTCGAGCTGGATCGCCTGCGCCATCAGGCTGAGATCGGTGAGGTCGAAGCCGCCGCCCGCGGGCTGCGTGCCGGCAACCTGAAGCGAGACCTCGCGGCCGAAGAAACCGGCGTAGTCCGGCGCCAGCAGCGGCGTCAGATCGCCCGAAAGATCGGCGCTGAAGCTGCGGGTGACGGCCGCCTCCTCGCCCTCGGCCTCGAGGGCGAAGGTGCCCGACAGCCGCTCTTCGCCGTCGGTGGCGAGGGCGAGCGTGGCGTCGAAGGCATCGAGCGGGCCCTCGCCCTGAAGCTGCAGAGAGACGGAGGGCCGGCCCGGCAGGTCCAGCACGCGGGCGACGATGCCGTCCTCGGCCTCGGAGAGGTCGAGGTTCAGCGACAGATCCCGCGTCTCGTTGGAATAGCTGCCGGCGATCTCGAAATGCCCCTCCTGCCCGTCGAGGCGGTCGGCGGCGACAGTGACCGTGCCCTCGCCGCCCGCCAGCTGGGCGGAGCCGGTGACGGAAAGCGCGATCTCCTCGTCGAGGAAGGGCTCGCCCAGCACGAGGCGGGCGATGTCCAGCTCGTCCAGCCGGATCGACAGCGGCAGTTCCGGCAGCGAGAAGGGCGTCGCCTCGGGGGAGGGGGCATTGGCCTGTTCCTCGCCCTGCGGCGGGCGCGACAGCTCGATCAGCCCGGCCGAAAGCTCCGTCACCTCGAGGCGGCGGCGCAGCAGGGCTGAACGGTTCCAGTCGAGGACGAGGTCCTCGGCCCGCAGCCAGACGCCCTCGGCATCGGCGATGGTCAGCACGTCGATCGTCGCGCGGCTGGAGAGCGCGCCCTGAAAGCCCGAGATCTGCACCTGCCGGCCGGCCGTGGACAGGTTGTCCTCGATCAGCCCCTGCAGGAAACCGCGATCCTCCTCCTCGCTTTGCGCCACGGCGGCGAGCGGGAGAAGGCAGAACAGCAGCGCGAGGAGATGTCTCAAAATGACTGACCTATACCGATGTAGACCGCGACTTTTCCGTACTTGTCGTCGCCGGTGACAGGAGTTCCGATGTCGAGCCGGATTGGCCCGATGGGGGTGCCGTAGCGCAGCCCGAGGCCGGCGCCGGCCTGATATTCGCCGTCCGAGGTGGGGTAGCTTTCCGCATCGACGTAGCCGGCGTCGTAGAAACCGACGAGGCCGATGCTGTCCGTCACGCCGACCCGCGCCTCGAGCTGGGCGCCGACGAAGCTGCGCCCGCCCGAGCGGATCTCGACCGGGCCCTCGCCGAAATCTGCGGTATAGGTGACGCCGAGCGACTGGTAGTCCTGCCCGCGCACCGTGCCGCCGCCGCCGGAATAGAAAAGGTAATCCGCCGGCGCATCCTCGATATCCGCGCCGAGGACGGAGCCCAGCTGACCGCGCGCCGCGAAGGTCAGCCTCTCGCCGAAGCTGAGGTAGTAGCGGCTGTCGGCATAGAGGCGGGCGCCGCTGTCGATGCCGGTGACCCCGTAGAAGGGCGTGATCGCGAGCTGCGCGTAAAGACCGCTGTCGGGGTCGAGCGCATTGTCGCGCCCCTCGTAGGTCGCCGTCAGGGGCAGCGTCAGCAGCGTGTAGTCGCGCGTCCGCTCCTCGCGCTCTTCGCGGGCGATCAGCGCGGCGACGCCGCCTTCCAGCGTCAGGTGATCGCCGGCATAGCGGGTGAAGCTCGCGCCCACCTCGAACTGGTCGAGGAGGTAATCCTCCTCGTCCTCGCGGCTGACCTCGGTCGAGAAGGTCAGGTCGGTATCGCGCCGCGGGGTCGCGGGCCGGGTCAGCGTGGCACCGAGGCTGTAGTCCACGCCGCCGGTATCGCCGCCAAGCTGCCCCTCGATGCCCGAGACGGCAGCATCGACGCGCAGCCGCTCGGCCCCGCCCAAGAGGTTGCGGTGGATGAAGTAGGTCGAGAGGGCCAGCCCCTCGGTCGAGGAGATCTCGGCCCCGGCACCGATCCGGCGCGGCAGTTCCTCGGTGACCTGAAGCGTGAAGGGCAGCGTGTCGCCGGGCCCGATCTCCTCGCTTTCGACGAGCGCGACAGAGCGGAAGGCCCCGGTGCGGCGCAGGCGCGTCAGCGCATCCGCGACCTCGTCCGGGTCGTAGATCTGGCCCTGCGGCAGGCCGGCGATGGCGCGGATGCGCCCCTCGCGCACGTCCTCGTTGCCCTCGACCGTCAGGGCGCCGAAGGTCAGCTGCGGGCCGGTGGCGATGCTGGCGCTGACGTCGAGCTGGCGGGCGGGATGGTCGGCCGTGATCTGCTGTCCCGAAACCTCGGCTTTGGCAAAACCGATGTCCTGCCAGGCAGAGACGGCGGCACTGGCGGCGGCGCGGGCCTCGTCGCCGCGGGCGATCCGGCCGCTGGCGAAGCTTTCGGGAAGCTCGGTGCCGGGGGCGAGCGGCGTGATCTGCGTCTGGCCGAAGGTGAAGCGCGGCCCCGGATCGACGGCCAGCACGATGCTACCAATGCTGTCCGGCGCGTCGAAGGGGGCCAGCTGCGCCGCCTCGCGCCCGTCGACGAGGATCGAGATGGTGCCCGAGTAGTAGCCTTCGGCATAAAGCGCGGTCAGCAGGCGGCGATAGTCGGCGCGGGCGGCGGCGACGTAGTCCTGCGTGGTCGGGGCCTCTTCGTCGGCGAGCGACAGGACGAGGCTGGCATTCTCCAGCGCCTGGCCGAGATCGCCCTCGGCCTCGTCGTCAAGCGTCCCGGCAGCCAGCGTCAGCCGGGTCTCCTGCGCCGAGGCCGGCAAGACCAGCACCGCGGCCGAGAGCATCAGCGCGCCGAGGCGCGTGGCCCGCAAGCTGCCGGTGCGGAGCGGCAGGGCGGTGGATCGAAAGACGGCGCGGAGGATCGGGGCAGGACGCAACGGGAAACCTTTCACTTGCCTCTGAACCGGCTTGCGGCCGGGGCGACGTGGAATTGCTAGCCGATTGATGCGCAGCGGCAAACGCATCATCTCGTGAACGATGCCAATTTGACAAAACCAGTGCAGGAAGAACGCAGCCTAGCCGCGCCAGCCGTTCTCGAAGGGGTCGCTGTCGTAGCGCACCTCCATGAAGCACAGGCCCTGCGGCGGGCTGACCGGCCCGCAGGCGGCGCGGTCGCGGGCCTCGAGCGCCGCGGTGACGTCATCGGGGCTCCAGGCGCCGCTGCCGACCCGTTCGAGCGTGCCAACGAGGCTGCGGACCTGGTTGTGCAGGAAGCTGCGGGCCCGGGCATGGACGCGGATCTCCTGCCCCTCGGGCGTCTCGAGCGGCTCGATCCGCAGCAGGTCCAGCGATTTCACCGGGCTTTTCGCCTGGCACATGGTCGAGCGGAAGGTGGTGAAGTCGTGCAGCCCGACCAGCCTGTCCGCCCCGGCCTGCATCGCCGCCGCGTCGAGCGGGCCGGGCACGCGCCAGACCAGCCCCGCCGAGAGGACGGGCGGCGCCCGGCGGGCGAGGATGCGGAACATGTAGCGCCGCTCGCGCGCCGAGAAGCGGGCATGCCAATCCTCGGGCACCTCGGCGCAGGCGGTCACCGCGACGGGCGCGGGCTTGAGGTGAAAGTTCAGCGCCTCGGCGAGGCGGAAGGGATCCCAGCGCTTGCGCATCTCGGCCTGGGCGACCTGTCCCAGCGCATGCACGCCGGCATCGGTGCGCCCGGCGGCGGCGACGGCATGCGGGCCGGGGTCGAGGCGCGCCAGCGCGGCCTCGAGCGCGCCCTGCACGGTGGCGGGGCCGTCCTGGCGCTGCCAGCCCGAGAAGGGGGCGCCGTGGTATTCGATGCGAAGGGCGTAGCGGGGCATGGCCCGCCCCTAGCGCCGGGCGGCGGTCATGGCAACGCGGGGCCGCGCCGGGGTGCCGCCCGCTGCGTCACGTTGGCGCGCGGGGCGGCGCCTTCGGTTGACCCGGTTGCGGGCCGGGTCTATTGAACCCGCCAAAGGCTCGCCATCCGCGAAAGGACAGCCCCTTGGAACTTCTCCTCAGGGAATATCTGCCGATCATCGTCTTCCTCGGCCTTGCCGCGGCGATCGGCCTGATCCTCATCCTCGCCGCCGTCGTGCTGGCCGTGCGCAATCCCGACCCCGAGAAGGTCAGCGCCTACGAATGCGGCTTCAACGCCTTCGACGATGCGCGGATGAAGTTCGACGTCCGGTTTTACCTCGTGTCGATCCTGTTCATCATCTTCGACCTCGAAGTGGCGTTCCTCTTTCCCTGGGCGGTGGCCTTCGGCGGGCTGAGCGAAGTGGCGTTCTGGTCGATGATGGCGTTCCTCGGCGTGCTGACCATCGGCTTTGCCTACGAATGGAAGAAGGGGGCCCTGGAATGGGAGTGAAGGAGACCACGACCGTCGATCAGGGCAACCGCCTGACCGCCAATGCGGGTCAGGGCAACGTCGGCTCCGGCCGTTACGATGCCGGCCCCGATCCGGAAGTCGCGACCAAGGCGCTGAACCAGCACCTGACGGACAAGGGCTTTCTTCTGACCTCGACCGAGCAGGTGATCAACTGGGCCCGTACCGGCAGCCTGCACTGGATGACCTTCGGTCTGGCCTGCTGCGCGATCGAGCAGCTTCAGGTCTCCATGCCGCGCTACGACGTGGAGCGTTTCGGCATGGCGCCGCGCGCCAGCCCGCGCCAGTCCGACCTGATGATCGTCGCCGGCACGCTGACCAACAAGATGGCCCCGGCGCTGCGCAAGGTCTACGACCAGATGCCCGAGCCGCGCTATGTCATCTCGATGGGCAGCTGCGCCAATGGCGGCGGCTACTATCACTACAGCTATTCCGTGGTGCGCGGCTGCGACCGCATCGTGCCGGTGGATATCTACATCCCCGGCTGCCCGCCGACCGCCGAGGCGCTGCTTTACGGCATGCTTCAGCTGCAGCGGAAGATCCGCCGCACCGGCACCATCAAGAGGTAGGTCATGGCCGAAGAGACGAAGACGCCGTCCCAGCTTCCGGTCGAGCAGCCTCTCGAGGCGCTGAACGATCTGGGCAGCCACATCGAGATGAAGCGCAGCGGCGCGATCGACGGCTGGTCCATCGCCTATGGCGAGCTGACCGTCGCCTCCCCGCTGTCCGAGCTGATCTCGCTGGCGGAGATGCTGAAGACCGACCCGACCTGCCGCTTCACCTCGCTGATCGACATCACCGCCGTCGACCACCCGGGCCGCGAGAAGCGTTTTGACGTGGTCTACCATTTCCTGTCGATGTGGCAGAACCAGCGCATCCGCGTGAAGGTCGCCGTGGGCGAGCAGGAGATGGTCCCGACGCTGACCGAGGTCTTCCCCGCCGCCGGCTGGTACGAGCGCGAGGTCTTCGACATGTTCGGGCTGCTGTTCTCGGGCCACCCGGACCTGCGCCGGATCCTCACCGACTACGGCTTTCGCGGCCATCCGCTGCGCAAGGACTTTCCGACCACCGGCTACACCGAGGTCCGCTACGACGAGGTCGAGAAGCGCGTGGTCTACGAGCCGGTCAAGCTGGTGCAGGAATACCGCCAGTTCGATTTCATGTCCCCCTGGGAGGGCGCGGAATACGTGCTGCCCGGAGACGACAAGGCCACCAAGGCCGGTTGAGACGCGCGGCGGGCCCCAAGGCGGGCCGGCCACCCCCTGAAGGAGGGCTGAGGAATGGACGGACAGGACGTCACACGCTTCGACGATTCGCGGTTCAACGACGTCGAGACCGGCGAGCAGCAGATCCGCAACTTCAACATCAACTTCGGCCCGCAGCACCCGGCGGCGCACGGGGTGCTGCGCCTCGTGCTCGAGCTTGACGGCGAGATCGTGGAACGCTGCGATCCGCATATCGGCCTGCTGCACCGCGGCACCGAGAAGCTGATGGAAAGCCGCACCTACCTGCAGAACCTGCCCTATCTCGACCGTCTGGATTACTGCGCGCCGATGAACCAGGAGCACGCCTGGTGCCTGGCCATCGAGAAGCTGTGCAACATCGAGGTGCCGCGCCGCGCCAGCCTGATCCGCGTGCTGTTCTGCGAGGTCGGGCGCATCCTGAACCACCTGCTGAACGTCACCACGCAGGCGATGGACGTCGGCGCGCTGACGCCGCCGCTCTGGGGCTTTACCGCCCGCGAGGAGCTGATGGTCTTCTGCGAGCGCGCCACCGGCGCCCGCCTGCACGCGGCCTACTTCCGGCCCGGCGGCGTCCATCAGGACCTGCCGCCCGACCTGATCGACGACATCGAGGCCTGGTGCCGGACCTTCCCGCAGCTGATCGACGACCTTGACGGCCTGCTGAGCGAGAGCCGCATCTTCAAGCAGCGCAACGTCGACATCGCCGTCGTCAGCCAGGAAGAGGCACAGGCCTGGGGCTTTTCCGGCGTCATGGTCCGCGGCTCGGGCCTCGCCTGGGACCTGCGCCGCGCGCAGCCCTACGAGTGCTACGACGAGTTCGACTTCCAGGTGCCGGTCGGCACCAACGGCGACTGCTTCGACCGCTACCTCTGCCGCATGGCCGAGATGCGCGAATCGACGAAGATCATCCTTCAGGCCTGCGAGAAGCTGCGCCAGCCCGAGGGGCAGGGCGACGTGCTGGCCCGCGGCAAGGTCACGCCTCCGGGCCGGGGCGAGATGAAGACCTCGATGGAGGCGCTGATCCATCACTTCAAGCTCTATACCGAGGGCTTCCACGTCCCCGCGGGCGAGGTCTATGCCGCCGTCGAGGCGCCCAAGGGCGAGTTCGGCGTCTACATGGTCGCCGACGGCACCAACAAACCCTACCGGGCCAAGCTGCGGGCGCCGGGATACGCGCACTTGCAGGCCATGGACCACGTCGCCAAGGGCCACCAGCTGGCCGATGTGGCGGCCATTGTCGGCACGCTCGACATCGTCTTCGGAGAGGTCGATCGGTGATCACGGGCGGCGCGGCGGGGCAGGGTGGTGCATCGCACCGGGCGGGGGCGCTGGCGCCCGCGCGCCTGCTCGCCTGCCTCGCCCTCGCCGCGCTTCCCGGGCTGGCTGCCGCGCAGGCGGATGTGCCGGTCTTCGATTCCGCCGCGCCCTATATCGTCACCGCCGTGACGACCGATGGCGGGCTGATCGTCGACAGCCAGGGCCAGCAGTACCTTTGCGGCATGGCGGCGCTGCCGCAGGCGATGACGGTGGCCGATTGCCGGCCCTTCCTCTCGCCGGCGGCCGCGACGGGCGCTGCACCAGCGGCCCTGCCCGAGAGCGGCGAGGCCGCGCCGGCAGAGCCGCCGCAGCCCGATCCCTTCGCCGAAAGCGCCCCCGACCAGGCCGCGACCGAGGCCTTCGAGGCGCTCTCGGACGAGGAAGTCGTGGTGCTGCTGCGCGGCGCGATCGAGCGGATGGGTTGCAGCTTCGACTATTCCGACGACGCGGCCCTGCAGCAAAGCATCATGGCCGAGGTGCTGGCCGTCATGGACCAGCCGCAGGCTCGCCCGGAAGGCGCGCTGGCCGCGGCGATGGTGCGCCGGCTCGATACCGCCTTCGAGACGCTGACAGGCAGCTTCGACATAGATATGGACACGACGACCGCGACCCTTCAGGGCTGCGGCACATGACCGGAGAGAACAGGATGACGGCTGCTATCGTGAAGACGCAACGGACCGGCGGCATGCTGCGCGGTGCCTCCCTGGTGGCCGCGCTGGCGCTGGTCAGCGGCTGCAGCGGCATGATGATGCCTCCCGCCGCGCCGGAGGCGGTGACGCCGCAGCCGCGCCCGGTGCCGCAGGCCCCCGCCGACCGGCTGCTCACCTCGATCGAGGCGAACGGCTGCGTGCTGACCTCGGACAACCTCGCGCCGGTGCTGCTGCGCGCGAACCTGACGCAGCAGGAGCTGCGCGAGGTGACGCCGCAGCTGATCTCTGCCGGTCGCGCCGAGATCGCCGGCCAGGGCCAGATCCGCGTGCTGACCGATACCTGCATCTGAGGCGGGGGCCCGAAGGCGGGCCCTCCTCCCGGACCACTGATGACGACGACGACCACAGGAGAGCGTGATGCTGCGTAGGCTGCACCTCGAGCAACCCGAAAGCTTCGCCTTCACCCCCGCCAACGAGGCCTGGGCGAAGACGCAGATCGCCAAGTACCCCGAGGGGCGCCAGGCCAGCGCGATCATCCCCCTGCTCTGGCGTGCCCAGGAGCAGGAGGGTTGGCTGACCCGTCCGGCGATCGAGGCCGTGGCCCGGATGCTGGACATGGCCTATATCCGTGCGCTCGAGGTCGCGACCTTCTACTTCATGTTCCAGCTGCAGCCCGTCGGCTCGGTCGCGCATGTTCAGATCTGCGGCACGCTGTCGTGCATGATCTGCGGCGCCGAGGACCTGATGGAGGTCTGCAAGACAAAGATCGCCGCGCAGCCGCATGCGCTCTCCGAGGATGGCCGCTTCTCCTGGGAAGAGGTCGAATGCCTTGGCGCCTGCGCCAATGCGCCGATGGCCCAGATCGGCAAGGACTACTACGAGGACCTGACCGCCGAGAGCCTGTCGGACCTGATCGACCGCCTCGGCGCCGGCGAGGTGCCGCTGCCCGGCCCGCAGAACGGCCGCTATGCCGCCGAGCCCGCCGCAGGGCTGACCAGCCTCACCGAGGGCGCCGAGGACCGCGACGCGCATAATGCCAGCGTCGCGCTGGCCGTGTCGATCGGCGACACGATCAAGCGCATCGACGGCACCGAGGTCGCGCTGAACGCCCCCTGGATGGCCGCCGAGAACCCCGGCAAGCGCCAGGCCGAGACGGCGCAGGCCCAGCCCCCGCAGGAGGACACACAGCCCAAGCCGGGCGCCGGCGCCCCCGTGGACGAGGGCGGCAGCACCGTCGAAGAGGCCGAGGCGACCAGCGCCGCCAAGCCCGTCTCTGCCGATGATCCCGCCGAGGCGCCCGAGAACGCCCACGAAGGCCACCCCGAGCCCGCGGGTGGCAAGGACGTCGCGCCCGAGCCGCAGGTCCCGAACGATCAGGCCCCGGCCGAGACCGCGGGCGGCGCCGGTGCCACGGCGCCCGGCGGACGCCACAGCGCCCCGGCCGGCGCCGATGCCGGTCAGGACGACCTCAAGCGGCTGACGGGCCTTGGCCCGCGCGCCGAGGAGCGGCTGCACGAGCTGGGCGTGACCCGTTTCGCGCAGATCGCCGCCTGGGACGATGCCGAGATCGACCGCATGGACGAGCAGCTGTCGACGCGCGGACGCATCCGCCGCGACGACTGGGTCGGCCAGGCCAAGACCCTGGCCTCGGAGTAACGCGACGTGGCCCGCCCCCCGAAAAAGCGCCGCTGGGCGCAGGACCGGCGCTCGTCGCTGGTGATCGCGGGGACGGGTGTGCTTTGGCTTCTGGCCCTCTGGCTGGGAGAGGCGCTGGATCTGTCGCAGCGGATCCGTGGGCTGTTCGACCTTATGGCGCTGGGGGGCTTTGCCCTGGGGCTGTGGATGACATATGACGCGTGGCGCGCGCGGAAGCGCCGCGACGAGGAAGGGTGAGAGCCGATGCTCAAGGACCAGGACCGTATCTTCACCAACATCTACGGCATGCATGACCGCACGCTGAAGGGCGCGCAGTCGCGCGGGCACTGGGACGGCACCGCCGGCATCCTCGGCAAGGGCCGCGACTGGATCATCGACGAGATGAAGGCCTCCGGCCTGCGCGGCCGCGGCGGCGCCGGCTTCCCGACCGGCCTCAAGTGGTCCTTCATGCCCAAGGAAAGCGACGGCCGCCCCTCCTACCTCGTGGTGAACGCCGACGAATCCGAGCCCGGCACCTGCAAGGACCGCGAGATCATGCGGCACGATCCGCATACGCTGATCGAGGGCTGCCTGATCGCCAGCTTCGCGATGCAGGCCCATGCCTGCTACATCTACATCCGCGGCGAATACATCCGCGAGCGCGAGGCCCTGCAAACCGCCATCGACGAGGCCTATGAGGCCGGTCTGCTGGGCCGCGATGCCTGCGGCTCTGGCTGGGACTTCGATCTTTACCTGACGCATGGCGCCGGCGCCTATATCTGCGGCGAGGAGACGGCCCTTCTCGAAAGCCTCGAGGGGCGCAAGGGCATGCCGCGGCTCAAGCCGCCGTTCCCGGCCGGCGCCGGCCTCTACGGCTGCCCGACCACCGTGAACAACGTCGAATCGATCGCCGTGGTGCCGACCATCCTGCGGCGCGGCGCCTCCTGGTTCTCGAGCTTCGGGCGCGAGAACAACGCGGGCACCAAGCTTTTCGCCATTTCGGGCCATGTGAACCGCCCCTGCGTCGTCGAAGAGGCGATGTCGATCTCCTTTAAGGAGCTGATCGACAAGCATTGCGGCGGCATCCGCGGCGGCTGGAAGAACCTCAAGGCGGTGATTCCCGGCGGCTCGTCCGTGCCCGTCCTGCGCGGTGAGACCATGGAAGACGCGATCATGGACTTCGACTGGCTGCGCGAGAACCGCTCGGGCCTCGGCACCGCCGCGGTCATCGTGATGGACCAGTCGACCGATATCATCAAAGCGATCTGGCGCCTGTCCAAGTTCTACAAGCACGAAAGCTGCGGCCAGTGCACCCCCTGCCGGGAAGGCACCGGCTGGATGATGCGGGTGATGGAGCGTCTGGTGAAGGGCGAGGCCCGGCCCGAGGAAATCGACATGCTGCTCGACGTGACCAAGCAGGTCGAGGGGCACACGATCTGCGCCCTGGGCGATGCCGCCGCCTGGCCGATCCAGGGCCTGATCCGCAACTTCCGCGACGAGATCGAGGATCGGATCAAGTCCAGCCGCCCGGCAAGCTTCATCGCCGCCGAATAGGGGCAGGGGCCGCCGCGCCCTTCCCCAATCTTCTCTTTGAAAATATCCCCGCCGGAGGCCCCGGCCGCCACGAGCTGGCGGCCGGGGCCTCTTGCATCGCGGGCAGCGATTCGCGCCCATGTCCTGCACCCCAGCAAGCCGGATCGGGTCATGTTTCCGAATGTTACCGGCGCAGCCGCGTTTCGGCCCCGTTTCCGGCGCGTCTGGGCAACGCGGCGCCGAGAAAACCGGGCTCAAGCAGCGGTGATATTGAATGGCAACCTCTCTGCGGCACAGTGACGGCACAAATCACAGGACCGGCGGCAGAGCAGTGACCGACCGGCCGACAGGAGAACCGCCATGCCGCTCCCCCGAGCCGCCCGTACCCTTGGCCTGATCTTCGGCTTCGCGATCGTCGCCGGCGCCACCGCCGCGCTGCCCGCCCTGCGCGAGAATGATCGCATCCGCGAGGGGCTGATCGACGCCGCCATCGCCTACGAGATCGGCGACAACTGCGGCACGCTCAGCGCGCGCCTCTTCGACGGGCTGTTCTTCCTGAACGGGCTGCGCAACCACGCGCTGGATCTGGGCTACAGCCGGGCGCAGGTCGATGCCTTCATCGACAACGACGCCGAGAAGGACCGGCTCGAGGAACTGGCCCGCCAGCGCTTCACCCGCCTCGGCGGAACCGAGGGCGACGAGGCGAGCTACTGCGCCGTCGGCCGGGCCGAGATCGCGCGCGGCAGCCAGATCGGCCGCCTGCTGCGCTAGGCCCGTAGCGCCACCTTCGGCACGCTGCTGCGACGTAACGTCGCTGCACCGGGGATAATTTGCAGATTTTGCCCGCCGATCCGGCTGGCATCGTCCGGCGGAGCGCGCTAGAAGGCCCCCACTCCTCCCGCCCCAGCGCCGACCCGGGCGCGGGCGGGCGGCGATACCAGAAGGGGGCCCAGCCATGTCGGATCTGCGCAAGATCATCATCGACGGCCAGGAAGTCGAAGTCCCGCAGGCGATGACGCTGATCCAGGCCTGCGAGGCCGTCGGCGTGGAAATCCCGCGCTTTTGCTACCACGAGCGGCTCTCGATCGCCGGAAACTGCCGTATGTGCCTCGTCGAGGTCGTCGGCGGCCCGCCCAAGCCCGCTGCCTCCTGCGCGATGCAGGTCAAGGACATGCGTCCCGGCAAGAACGGCGAGCCGCCCGAGATCAAGACGAATTCCCCGATGGTCAAGAAGGCCCGCGAGGGGGTGATGGAGTTCCTGCTCATCAACCACCCGCTGGATTGCCCGATCTGCGACCAGGGCGGCGAGTGCGACCTGCAGGACCAGGCTATGGCCTATGGCGTCGACTTCTCGCGTTACCGCGAGCCCAAGCGCGCCACCGAGGACCTGAACCTCGGCCCGCTGGTCGAGACGCATATGACGCGCTGCATCTCCTGCACCCGCTGCGTGCGCTTCACGACCGAGGTCGCGGGCGTTTCCGAGATGGGCCAGACCGGCCGCGGCGAAGACGCCGAGATCACCACCTATCTCGCGCAGACGCTGTCCTCGAACATGCAGGGCAACATCATCGACCTCTGCCCCGTCGGTGCGCTGGTGTCGAAGCCCTATGCCTTCACCGCCCGCCCCTGGGAGCTGACGAAGACCGAGACCATCGACGTGATGGACGCGCTCGGCAGCAACATCCGGGTCGATACCAAGGGCCGCGAAGTCATGCGCATCCTGCCGCGCAACCATGACGGCGTGAACGAGGAATGGATCTCGGACAAGACGCGCTTCGTCTGGGACGGCCTGCGGCGCCAGCGCCTCGACAAGCCCTATGTCCGCAAGGACGGCAAGCTGCGCCCCGCCACTTGGGCCGAGGCGCTGACCGCCGCCGCCGCCGCGATGAAGGGCAAGACCGTCTCCGGCCTCGTCGGTGACCTTGCCTCCGTCGAGGCGACCTATTCGCTCAAGCGGATGATCGAGGGTCTGGGCGGCGTGGTCGAATCGCGCACCGACGGCGCCAAGCTGCCCGCCGGCAACCGCGGCGCCTATGTCGGCACCGCGACCATCGCCGATATCGACGATGCCGAGATGATCCAGTTGATCGGCTGCGAGCCCGCGCTCGAGGCGCCGGTGCTGAACGCCCGCATCCGCAAGGCCTGGCTGAAGGGCGCCCAGATCGGCGTCGTCGGCGGCGCGCGCGGCGCGACCTACGACTTTGCCGATGTCGGCCCGGGCCGCGAGGCGCTGGCCAAGCTCTCCGGCACCGAGGTCTCGGAAGAGACGAAGGCCAAGCGCACGCTCGTGATCGTCGGGCAGGCCGCCCTGACCGGCGAGGACGGCGCGGCGGTGCTGGCCCATGTGATGAAGCTGGCCGAGAACTCCGCATCCAAGGTGCTGGTGCTGCATGGCGCCGCCTCCCGTGTCGGCGCGCTCGACGTGGGCGCGGTGGCCGAGGGCGGGATCGCCCAGGCGCTGGACGCGGAGGTGATCTACAACCTCGGCGCCGACGAGATCGACCTGCCCGAGGGCAAGTTCGTGATCTATCAGGGCAGCCACGGTGACCGCGGTGCCCACCGCGCCGACATCATCCTGCCGGGTGCCGCCTATACCGAGGAGAACGGTCTCTTCGTGAACACCGAAGGCCGTCCGCAGCTTGCCCTGCGCGCCGGCTTCGCCCCCGGCGAGGCCAAGGAGAACTGGGCCATCCTGCGCGCCCTCTCGGCCGAGCTGGGGCAGCAACTGCCCTGGGACAGCATGGCGCAACTGCGCCAGGCGCTGGTCAGCGATCACCCGGTGGTCTCGCAGATCGACACCGTGCCGGAAAACCGGCTCGCGCCGCTCGAGGCCGGCGATCTGGGGCAGGGGGACTTCCCCCTTGGCGTCCAGAGCCACTACCTGACGAACCCCATCGCCCGCGCCAGCGTGCTGATGGGCGAGCTGACGGCACAGGCCGCGACGCTGAACCAACCCGCCATGGCCGCGGAATAAGGCATGAGGGCAGCCGTATCAGCCACCCTCGCGCTGACCGCGCCGATGCTCGGGCTTGCCGGCTGCGGTGAGAGTGCGGCCTCGGCCGCTGCCGAGGGCGTGACCTACGAGGGCGTCGAGACGCGCCTGCTGGACGGCGATCTCGTCGCCTTCGACGTCGCGCTGCGCGGTGCCGAGGGGCCCGAGGCGGTGATCCGCTATGCCGAATGCGCCGCGGCGCAATACACGCTGATCCGTGGCTACGGCTTCGCCCGCCACATCCGTACCCAGGTCGCCGAAGAGGGCGGGCGCTGGGACGCGGACGCGGTCTATACAATCTCGCCGGCGCTGCCTCGCGGCCTGCGTACCATCGACGCCGAAGTGACGGTCGCAAGCTGCGGCCAGAGCGGCATCCCCACGGTCTGAGGACATCATGGCGCATTTCTTCACCGAAACCGGACTTGGCATCTTCCTGATGGTCATCGGGCAGTGCCTTCTGGTTCTGGTGCCGCTTCTGGTGGCGCTGGCCTTCCTGCTTTACGCCGACCGCAAGATCTGGGCTGCCGTCCAGCTGCGCCGCGGCCCCAACGTCGTCGGCCCCTTCGGCCTGATGCAGAGCTTCGCGGACTTCGCGAAGTACCTGCTGAAGGAGGTCATCGTGCCGGCCGGCGCCGACCGCACGGTCTTCTTCCTCGCGCCGCTGCTGGCCTTCGTCTTTCCGATCATCGCCTGGTCGGTGGTTCCGCTGTCGGACGGCTGGGTGCTGTCGAACATCAACATCGCCATCCTCTACATCTTCGCCGTCTCGAGCCTCGAGGTCTACGGCGTGATCATGGGCGGCTGGGCCTCGAACTCGAAGTATCCCTTCCTCGGCAGCCTGCGCTCGGCTGCGCAGATGATTTCCTACGAGGTTTCGCTGGGCCTGATCATCATCGGCATCGTGATCTCCACCGGCTCGATGAACCTGTCGTCGATCGTCTACGCGCAGGATACCGGCTACGGCATGCTCGGCTGGTACTGGCTGCCGCACTTCCCGATGATGTTCCTCTTCCTGATCTCGGCCATGGCTGAAACCAACCGGCCGCCCTTCGACCTGCCAGAGGCGGAATCGGAGCTGGTTGCCGGCTATCAGGTGGAATACTCCTCGACGCCCTTCCTGCTGTTCATGATCGGCGAATACGTCGCGATGACGCTGATGTGCGCCCTCGTCGCGCTGCTCTTCCTGGGCGGCTGGCTGTCGCCGATCCCCGGCCTGCCCGACGGCGCGCTGTGGATGATCCTCAAGATCATCCTCGTCTTCATCGTCTTCGCGATGACTAAGTCGGTCGTGCCGCGCTACCGCTACGACCAGCTGATGCGGATCGGCTGGAAGGTCTTCCTGCCGCTGTCGCTCGGCTGGGTCGTGCTGATCAGCTTCCTCGCCCGCTACGAGGTGCTCGACCACTTCTGGGCCCGCTGGGACCGGACCGCCCCTGTCATCGAGGCGCAGCTGACGCCCGAGCAGGAGACGACGATTGCCTCTGCCGCCCCGATCGATGCGGTTGCAGAGCCCGTGGTGCAGCCGTGAGCGGCGCCGCGAAACCGATGACGGAGGGCTCGTGATGGCCGCCACGCAAATGGACTGGACCCGCGCAGCGAAGTATTTCCTGCTGTGGGACTTCATCAAGGGGTTCGGCCTTGGCTTCCGCTACTGGGCCAAGCCGAAGCACACGGTGAACTACCCGCACGAGAAGGGCCACCTGAGCCCGCGGTTCCGCGGCGAGCATGCGCTGCGCCGCTACCCCTCGGGCGAGGAACGCTGCATCGCCTGCAAGCTGTGCGAGGCGATCTGCCCCGCGCAGGCGATCACCATCGACGCCGAACCGCGCGAGGACGGCAGCCGCCGCACCACGCGCTACGACATCGACATGACCAAGTGCATCTACTGCGGCTTCTGCCAGGAAGCCTGCCCGGTCGATGCCATCGTCGAGGGCCCGAACTTCGAGTTCGCGACCGAGACGCGCGAAGAGCTGTACTACGACAAGGCCAAGCTGCTCGCCAACGGCGACCGCTGGGAGGCCGAGATCGCGAAGAACCTCGAACTCGACGCGCCGTACCGGTAAGGCGGCGATGAGCGGGCGGCACGCCGCCTGCGGAACCTAGGAAGCGGACGAGAGCCCATGAGCGTCATCACCTTCACCTTCTACCTCTTCGCGCTGGCGACCGTCGCCGGCGGGCTGTTCACGGTGATCGCGCGCAACCCCGTGCATTCGGTGCTGTGGCTGATCCTGTCGTTCCTCAGCTCTGCGGGCCTCTTCGTGCTGCTGGGCGCGGAATTCGTCGCCCTGCTGCTGGTCATCGTCTATGTCGGCGCGGTTGCGGTGCTGTTCCTCTTCGTCGTGATGATGCTGGACGTCGACTTCGCCGAGCTTCGGGCCGAGATGGCGAAGTACATGCCGCTGGCGCTGCTGATCGGCGTGGTCATCCTGATGCAGCTGGGCCTCGCCTTCGGCGTCTGGGGCTATTCCGAGGGCTACCAGGAGCGGCTCGCCGCCCCGGCCGTGGTCGAGGTGCAGAACACCGCCGCGCTCGGCCTGCTGATCTACGACAACTACATCCTGCTGTTCCAGCTGGCCGGCCTGATCCTGCTGGTCGCGATGATCGGCGCGATCGTCCTGACCCTGCGCCACCGCGTGGACGTCAAGCGGCAGAACGTGCTGCAGCAGATGTACCGCGACCCCAAGAAGGCGCTGGAAATGCGCGACGTGAAACCGGGGCAGGGCCTGTAAGGCCCTCGCTCGAGGCAAGAAAAAGGGGCGCGCGCCCCGGAGGGACGAAACGATGGAACCAGTGGCAGTGGTCGCGCAGGCGCCCGTGGGCCTGGAGAGCTACCTGATCGTCGCGGCGACGCTGTTCGTCATCGGCATCTTCGGGCTGTTCCTGAACCGCAAGAACGTCATCATCATCCTGATGTCGATCGAGCTGATCCTGCTCGCGGTGAACATCAACTTCGTCGCCTTCTCGAGCTTTCTCGGCGATCTCGTCGGGCAGGTCTTCACGCTCTTCGTGCTGACGGTCGCCGCGGCCGAGGCGGCGATCGGCCTTGCGATCCTCGTCTGCTTCTTCCGGAACCGCGGCACCATCGACGTCGAAGACGTCAACGTGATGAAGGGCTGAGACGATGCTGACGATCATTCTTTTCGCCCCGCTCGTCGGCGCCCTCATCGCGGGCTTCGGCTGGCGCATCGTGACCGAGCAGGGCGCGCAGTGGATCACCACCGGCCTGATGGCGCTCGTCTGCCTGCTGTCCTGGATCGTGTTCCTCAACACCCCCGACGAGGCGCGCCACGTCGAGATCTTCCGCTGGATCAGCTCGGGCACGCTCGACACCTACTGGTCGATCCGCCTCGACCGGCTGACCTCGATCATGCTGATCGTGATCAACACCGTCTCGGCGCTCGTGCACCTCTACTCCATCGGCTACATGGCCCATGACGAGAACTTCCGCGAAGGCGAGCACTACAAGGCGCGCTTCTTCGCCTACCTGTCGTTCTTCACCTTCGCGATGCTGACGCTCGTCACCGCAGACAACCTCGTGCAGATGTTCTTCGGCTGGGAAGGCGTGGGCGTCGCCTCCTACCTGCTGATCGGCTTCTACTTCCGCAAACCCAGCGCGGGCGCGGCGGCGATGAAGGCGATGATCGTCAACCGGGTCGGCGACTTCGGCTTCGTCCTCGGCATCTTCGGCCTGTTCCTTCTGACCGACAGCATCGACTTCGACACCGTCTTCGCCGCGATCCCCGGCCTCGCCGGCCAGCGGATGGAATTCCTGGGCCTGAACTTCCAGGCGCTCGAGGTGATCGGCGTGCTGCTGTTCATCGGCGCGATGGGCAAGTCGGCGCAGTTCCTTCTGCACACCTGGCTGCCCGACGCGATGGAGGGCCCGACCCCGGTCTCGGCCCTGATCCACGCCGCTACCATGGTCACGGCGGGTGTCTTCCTCGTCTGCCGCATGTCGCCGCTTTACGAATTCGCGCCCGATGCGCAGATGATCATCGTCGTGATCGGCGCCACCTCGGCCTTCTTCGCCGCGACGATCGGCCTCGTGCAGACCGACATCAAGCGCGTGATCGCCTATTCGACCTGCTCGCAGCTGGGCTACATGTTCGTCGCCGCCGGCGCGGGCGTCTATTCGGCCGCGATGTTCCACCTGCTGACGCATGCCTTCTTCAAGGCGCTGCTGTTCCTCTGCGCCGGTTCGGTCATCCACGCGATGCATCACGAGCAGGACATGCGGAACTACGGCGGGCTGCGGAAGAAGATCCCGCATACCTTCTGGGCCATGGTGATCGGCACGCTCGCCATCACCGGCGTCGGCATCCCGCTGACCCACATCGGCTTTGCCGGCTTCCTGTCGAAGGACGCGATCGTCGAAAGCGCCTATGCCGGTGCCGGGGCCTATGCCTTCTGGATGCTGGTCATCGCGGCGGCCTTCACCAGCTTCTACAGCTGGCGGCTGATCTTCCTGACCTTCTTCGGCGAGGCGCGGGGCGATCATCATGCCCATGACCACGCGCACGAGAGCCCGCTGGTGATGCGTATCCCGCTTTACGTCCTGAGCCTTGGCGCGATCTTCGCCGGGATGCTGTGGTACGCGCCCTTCTTCGGTGACCATGCCCGCGTCGAGCAGTTCTTCGGCATCCCCTCGGCCCATGCCGAGGCGAGCGAAGAGCACGGCGAGGGTGTCGTGGCCGCCACGCATGAGCTGGCCGAGGGCGACCTCGATCATGCCGGCGAGGCGCTGGTCGAGGGCGGCGAGGAAAGCCATGCCGCAACGCGTCTGGCCGTTCCGGGCGAGGGGGCGATCTACATGGCCCCGTCGAACCACGTGCTGGACGAGGCGCACCATGCCCCCACCTGGGTCAAGGTCAGCCCCTTCGTCGCCATGCTGCTGGGCCTGATCCTGGCCTGGGCGGTCTATATCTTCCGCCCCGGCACGGCCGATGCCATCGCGCGCAACCAGCGCCCGCTGCATACCTTCCTGATGAACCGCTGGTACTTCGACGAGCTCTACAACACGGTCTTCGTCCGGCCGGCGCAGGGCATAGGCGGCTTCCTCTGGAAGCGCGGTGACGGCAATGCCATCGACGGGTCGATCAACGGCATCGCGATGGGCATCGTGCCCTGGTTCACGCGCCTCGCGGGGCGAGCGCAAAGCGGCTACGTGTTCAGCTATGCGCTGACGATGGTGATCGGCCTCGCGCTGATCCTGACCTGGGTCTCGATCGGTACGGGAGCGGAATGATGGGTAACCTGCTGTCACTCACCACCTTCATCCCGCTTCTGGGCGCGGTGATCCTTGCGCTGTTCCTGCGCGGCGATGACGTCGCGGCGCAGCGCAATGCCAAGTGGGTCGCGCTGGCGACCACCGCCTTCACCTTCGTGGTGTCGCTTTTCATCCTCTTCGGCTTCGACAGCTCGAACCCGGGCTTCCAGTTTGTGGAAGAGCGGCAGTGGCTGCTGGGCCTGACCTACAAGATGGGCGTCGACGGCATCTCGGTGCTCTTCGTGCTGCTCACGACCTTCCTGATGCCGCTCGTCATCGCCTCGACCTGGGACGTGACCACGCGGGTCAAGGAATACATGATCGCCTTCCTGGTGCTCGAGACGCTGATGATCGGCGTTTTTGTCAGCCTGGACCTAGTGCTGTTCTACCTGTTCTTCGAAGCCTCGCTGATCCCGATGTTCCTGATCATCGGGATCTGGGGCGGCGCGAACCGGATCTACGCGGCCTTCAAGTTCTTCCTCTACACCTTCCTCGGCTCGGTGCTGATGCTGGTGGCGATGATGGCGATGTTCGCGCAGGCGGGCACCACCGACATCCCGACGCTGATGGCCTTCGACTTCCCCAGCCAGACCATGTCGGTCTGGGGCCTGTCGATCGTCGGCGGCGCGCAGACGCTGATGTGGTTCGCCTTCCTCGCCAGCTTCGCGGTCAAGATGCCGATGTGGCCGGTGCACACCTGGCTGCCCGATGCCCACGTGCAGGCGCCGACGGCCGGGTCTGTCGTGCTGGCTGCGATCCTTCTGAAGATGGGCGGCTACGGCTTCCTGCGGTTCTCGCTGCCGATGTTCCCCGTCGCCTCAGAGCTTTGGGGCGAGCTGATCCTCTGGCTCTCGGCGATCGCGGTCGTCTACACCTCGCTCGTGGCGCTGGTGCAGGAGGACATGAAGAAGCTGATCGCCTATAGCTCTGTCGCGCACATGGGCTTCGTGACGGCGGGCATCTTCTCGCTGAACCAGCAGGGCCTCGATGGCGGCATCTTCCAGATGATCAGCCACGGCTTCATCTCGGGCGCGTTGTTCCTTTGCGTCGGCGTGGTCTACGACCGCATCCATACCCGCGACATCGCCGCCTACGGCGGGCTCGCGAACCGGATGCCGGCCTATGCGACGGTCTTCATGCTCTTCACGCTGGGCAACATCGGCCTGCCCGGCACCTCGGGCTTCGTCGGTGAATTCCTGACGCTGATGGGGATGTTCCAGGCGAACACCTGGATCGCCTTCGTCGCCGCCATCGGCATGATCCTCTCGGCGGGCTACGCGCTGTGGCTCTACCGCCGGATCGTGCTAGGCGACCTGATCAAGGAAAGCCTGAAGACGATCACCGACCTGACCCCGCGCGAGAAATGGATCTTCGCCCCGCTGGCGGTGATGACGCTGCTGCTGGGCTTCTATCCCAGCCTCGTCACCGACGTGACCGGCCCCGCCGCCGCGCAGCTGGTGGAGCGGGTCGAGACGGCGAACGCCGATTACACCGCGACGACACAGATGGCAGAGAACTGACATGATCTCGAACGACATCCAGACCCTCCTGCCCGAGATCCTGATCGCGGTTTACGCGATGCTGGCGCTGCTTGCCGGGGCCTACGGCGGCAAGGACAAGATCGCCCCGGCGCTGACATGGATCACCGCCGCGGTCTTCGTGGTGATCGCCTTCTTCATCGGCACGGGGGAGGGGGTTCACCCCGCCTTCGGCGCGACCTTCATCGACGACGGCTTCGCCCGCTTCGCCAAGGTCACGATCCTGCTTTGCGGCGCGGTCGTCCTGCTGATGAGCCGCGAGTACCTGCGCCGCCGCGACCTGATGAAGTTCGAGATCCCGATCCTGATCTCGCTCTGCACCGTCGGCATGATGGTCATGGTCTCGGCTGCTGACCTGATGACGCTCTACATGGGGCTCGAGCTTCAGTCGCTGGCGATCTACGTCCTCGCCGCGATCCGCCGCGACAGCGTGAAATCGACCGAGGCGGGCCTGAAGTACTTCGTCCTCGGCGCGCTCAGCTCGGGCCTGCTGCTGTATGGCGCATCGCTGGTCTACGGCTTTGCAGGCACCACGCATTTCGCCGGCATCATCGTCGCCGCGGGCGGCGAGGTCAGCCTTGGCCTGCTCTTCGGTCTGGTGTTCCTGATCGCCGGCTTCGCCTTCAAGGTCTCTGCCGCGCCCTTCCACATGTGGACGCCCGATGTCTACGAAGGGGCGCCGACGCCGATCACTGCCTTCATGGCCACCGCGCCCAAGGTCGCGGCCATGGCGCTGTTTGCGCGGGTCGTCTACCAGGGCTTCGGCGGCGTTGCCGAGGACTGGCAGCAGATCCTGGCCTTCCTTTCGGTGGTCTCGATGTTCTGGGGCGCCGTGGCGGCCATCGGCCAGACCAACATCAAGCGCCTGATGGCCTACAGCTCCATCAACCACATGGGCTTTGCGCTGATGGGCCTCGCCTCGGCGACCGCCTTCGGCGTGCAGGCGATGCTGATCTACATGGCGATCTACGTCACCATGAACATCGGCGCCTTCGCCTTCATCCTGTCGATGGAGCGGGACGGCCGCCCGGTGACCGACATCGGATCGCTGAACCTTCTGGCCCGGTCCGAGCCGCTCAAGGCGCTGGCGCTTCTGGTGCTGATGTTCAGCCTTGGCGGGGTGCCGCCCTTCGTCGGCTTCTTCGGCAAGCTCTACGTCTTCCGCGCCGCCATCGACGGCGGGCTGATCTGGCTGGCCGTGGCGGGTGCCGTCGCGAGTGTCATCGGCGCCTTCTACTACATCCGCATCGTCTACCTGATGTACTTCGGGCAGGAGCGCGAGGGCCTCGACAAGACCTCGCAGCCGATGCTCTGGGGCTTCATGATGGCCTCTGCCGCGATCATGGTGCTGGGGGTCGTGAACCTTTTCGGCATCGAGGGGGTCGCCGCAGCCGCGGCGGCAACCCTTGTCCCCTGAGGGTCCCGATCTCGGCCCGCGCGGCGGGCTCTGGCCCGAGGGCTTCGGCCTCGTCCAGCTGGACGAGGCCGTCAGCACGATGGACGAGGCACGCCGCCTTCTTCCCGATCTCGAGCGTCCGACATGGGTCATGGCGCACCGCCAGAGCGGTGGGCGCGGTCGGCGCGGGCGTAGCTGGCAGATGCCCGAGGGCAATCTGGCGGCAACGCTGATCTACCGCCCCGAGGCCACGCCGCACGAGGCCGCGAAGCGCAGCTTTCTCGCTGGTCTTGCGCTGTTCGAGGCGCTGGCGATCCATGTCGACCGGACCCGGCTGTCGCTGAAATGGCCGAACGACGTGCTTCTGGACGACCGCAAGGTCGCCGGCATCCTGCTGGAAAGCGCCGGGGCAGGGGCCTATGTCGACTGGCTCTCCATCGGGATCGGCGTCAATGTCGCCGGTGTTCCGGAGGGGCTCGAGGCAGAGGCCTTTCCCCCGATCTCGCTGGCCGAGGCGGGCGCCGAGGTCACGGCGGAAGAGGTCCTGACCCTAATCGCCGAGATGTTCGCCACCGAAGAGGGCAAGCTCGGCGCCTTCGGCTTTCCGTACCTGCGCGAGGAATGGCTGCGCCATGCCGCCCGCATCGGCGAGGTCATCACCGCGCGCCTGCCTGACGAAGAGGTCACGGGCCGCTTCGACACGGTGGACATGGACGGCAACCTGATGCTGGAAACGGCCGAGGGTCCGCGCCTGATCGCCGCCGCCGACGTGTTCTGGGGCTGACGCCGTGCTTCTCTGCATCGATTGCGGCAATACCAACACGGTCTTTGCCCTCTGGGACGGTGCCCGGATCAGGGGCACATGGCGCACCTCGACCGACTGGCGCCGGACGGCGGACCAGTACTACGTCTGGCTGTCGACGCTGATGGCGGCGCAGGGGGTCGAGGGGCGGATCGAGGAGGTCATCATCTCCTCGACCGTGCCGCGGGTCGTGTTCAACCTGCGCGTCCTTGCGGATCGCTACTACGGCACGCGGCCCATGGTGGTCGGCAAGCCGGAGGTGCAGCTGCCGGTGCCGCCGCGGGTCGATCCCGGTACGCAGGTCGGCCCCGACCGGCTGGTCAACAGCGCCGGCGCGCATGACCGGCACGGCGGCGACCTGATCGTCGTGGACTTCGGCACGGCCACCACCTTCGACGTGGTGGCGCAGGACGGCGCCTATGTCGGCGGGGTGATCGCACCGGGCGTGAACCTCAGCCTCGAGGCCCTGCACCAGGCGGCGGCGGCGCTGCCGCATGTCGACGTGACCAAGCCGCAGCAGGTGGTGGGGACCAATACCCTCGCTTGCATGCAGTCCGGCATCTTCTGGGGCTACATCGGCCTCGTCCGCGGCATCTGCGACCGCATCAAGGGCGAATACGGCCAGCCCATGCGCATCATCGGGACCGGAGGACTCGCCCCCCTCTTCGCACAGGGCGACGTGCTGTTCGACACAATCGAAGACGATCTGACAATCCACGGGCTGACCGTGATACACCAAGCGAACAAGGAGACCGCATGAGCGGCGAAAGATTGATCTACCTCCCCCTCGGGGGCGCCGGCGAAATCGGCATGAACGCCTATGTCTACGGCTACGGCAAGCCGGGGCAGGAACGCCTGATCCTGGTGGACCTGGGCGTGACCTTCCCGGACATGGACACGACGCCCGGCGTCGACCTCATCATGCCGGACATCAGCTGGCTCGAAGAGCGCAAGGATCGCCTCGAGGCGATCTTCGTGACCCACGCTCACGAGGACCATGTCGGCGCCGTCGGCCACCTCTACGACCGCCTGCGCACGCCGATCTACGCGCGCAAGTTCACCGCCGCCATCGCCCGCCACAAGCTGGACGAGCATGGCGCGCCGGAGAGCGCGCTGGTCGAGGTGCAGGCCTGGCCCCAGCAGCTGGAGTTCGGCCCCTTCAAGATCGGCTTCCTGCCGATCAGCCACTCGATCCCCGAAAGCTCGGGCCTGTGCATCGACACGCCCGCGGGCCGCGTCCTGCACACCGGCGATTTCAAGATCGACGCCTCGCCGGTCGTGGGCGAGGCCTTCGATCGCGGCCTCTGGGAAGAGGTCTCGAAGCCCGGTGTGAAGGCGCTGATCTGCGATTCGACGAACGTCTTCTCGCCCGAGCCGGGCCGTTCGGAGGCCACGCTTCAGCCGGCGCTCGAGGAGATGATGTCCAAGTCGACGGGCCTCGTCGTGGCGACGACCTTCGCCTCGAACGTCGCGCGCCTCAAGACGCTGGCCATCGCGGCGCAGCGGTCGGGGCGGACGATCTGCCTTCTGGGCCGCGCCATGCGCCGCATGGTCGAGACGGCAACGGAGACCGGCCTGCTGACCGGCTTTCCCAAGACCGTCGGCCCCGAGGAGGCGACCGGCATCCCGCGCGACAACCTGATGCTGCTGGTCACCGGCAGCCAGGGCGAGCGGCGGGCCGCCAGCGCGCAGCTGGCGCAGAACGGCTACCTCGGGCTGAAGCTGCAGGAAGGGGATACCTTCCTCTTCTCCTCGCGCACGATCCCGGGCAACGAGCGCGGCGTGATCAAGATCATGAACCAGCTCTCGGAGAAGGGTGTCGACATCCTCGACGACGAGGGCGGGCGCTACCACGTCTCGGGCCACGCCAACCGGCCTGACCTGCAGATGATGCATTTTATCACGCGTCCGCAGATGCTGGTCCCGATGCACGGCGAGCACCGGCACCTGCGCGAGCATGCCAAGCTGGGCGAGGCCGGGGGCCTCACCTCCATGGTCGCGGTCAACGGCATGATGATCGACCTCAGCGGCAACCGCCCCACCGTGGCCGAGTACATCGAGACCGGGCGCAGCTACCTTGACGGGTCGGTGATGATCGGCGCGATGGACGGCGTGGTGCGCGACCGTATCCGCATGGCGCTGAACGGGCACCTGACGATCACGCTGATCATCGACGAGAACGACGAGGCGCTTGGCGATCCCTGGGTCGAGGTCATGGGCCTGCCCGAGACAGGCCGCTCGAAAAAGCCGCTGGTCGAGGTGGTCGAGGCCGACCTCGCCAAGGTCATGGCGCGGGCCAAGAAGTCGCTGCTGCGCGACGAGGAGGGCCTCGACAAGGAACTGCGCAACGCCGCGCGCCGCACCGCCCAGTCCGAGGTCGGGCGCAAGCCCGAGGTCGAGGTGATCGTCAGCCGGCTCAACTGACCGCGGCGGACCTTGCCGATGATGCGAAGGGCGCCCCTCGGGGCGCCCTTCGTGCGTTCAGCCCGAGCAGTAGTAGACCGCGCCGCCCACGACGACGACAGAGGCCGCGGCCGCGCCGATCGCGGCGGGGGCGGCCATGGCGGTGCCGAGGCCGCTGGCCAGCGTGCCGCTGCCCTGAACGATATTCGCGGCGAGGTAGCGCGCCGAGCCGCGCATGACCGCCGCGCCCGTGCTGTGCATCAGAGAGCGGCCTTCCTCGGGGTCCTCCTGCGGCTGCGCGCCAAGGGCCATGGCGCCGATATGCGCCGCCGCGCCCGCGGCCTCCGAGGCCGCGGCGGTGATGCGGTCGCAGACCGCGACGGAGCAGCGCGAGGAGGCGCCACGCTCGCCCGGGACCAGCAGCCAGCCCGCGTCGTCGGGATCGGTGGCAAGGCACCAGCCCTCGACCTCCTCTGGCGGCAGCTCGACCGCGAGGAAGGCGAAGAGGACGCGGCTGTCGCAGGCCACCGGCTCGCCCCAGGCGCGGCTCCAGCTGCGGCCGGGCAGGGCGGTCAGACGCTCTCTCAGCGAGCGCTGGGTGCCGAAGTCGATGTCGGTGTCGTATTCGATCAGCCGCTCCTGCCCGTTCACGCTGGCCCGGCAGCGCGCGGTATCGGCCGCGGCGGCCGAGACGAGGGTGAAGAACATGGATAGGGCAAGGATAAGGATGCGCATGGCACGAGCTACAGCGGCTTTCGCGCTGCCGTCAATTCACGCTTTGTCGGGCCGTGAACGCAAACGGGCGGGGGAAATCCCCCGCCCGGTATCGCGGCGCATCAAGGCCGCTTGGGTGCTGTGGTCGAGGCTCAGCTCGCGCGGCGCTCGGCGAAGCTTAGGGCGATGAAGCTGGGCACGTCCTCGCCGAGGCCGACGACAGAGGGCTCGCGCCCCCCCTTGCCGCGCCCGCGCTGGCGCGGCTTGTCCTCGGGGTCCTGCGTGGCAGCAGGGGCAGGGGCAGCAGCCGGGGCCTCGGGCGCCGGGGCTTCTTCGGCGGCCGGGGCTGCCGTTTCCTGCGCCTTCTGACCGCGAGAGCCGCGGCCGCGCCCGCGCGAGGCGGGCTTGCGCGGCTCGGCGGCAGGCTCTTCGGCCTGCGCAGGGGCCGGCTCCGCCTTGGCGGTCGCCTCGGCGGCGGGCTCGGGCTCCGCCTGCTTGGCCGGCTCCGGCTGCGCCTGGGCCTCGGGCGCGGTTTGCGGGGCGGCCTCTGCCGTCTCCGCCTCGGTGCTGCGAGTGCGGCGGCGGGTGCGGCTGCGCTTGGGCTTGTCCTCGGCCTGCTCTGCGGCGGGGGCGGGGGCGGCATCGGCATGCGCGGGCTCGGCGGCGGGGGCCGTCTCGGCCGGCTGCGCGCTGCCTTCGAGGCGCGGGATCTCGGACTGCACCAGCGATTCGATGGCGGCGAGGTTCTTCTCGTCTTTGGCAGCGCAGATCATCACCGTCGTGCCCTTGCGCCCGGCGCGGCCCGTGCGGCCGATGCGGTGCACGTAATCCTCGGCATGGCTGGGCACGTCGTAGTTGATGACATGGCTGACCGCCGGGATGTCGAGGCCGCGGGCGGCGACGTCGGAGGCGACGAGGAAGGTCACTCGTCCCTCGCGGAAGCCGTCGAGGGTGCGCGTGCGCTGCGCCTGGTCGAGATCGCCGTGGATCGGCTCGGCGTTCAGGCCGGCCTTCTTCAGGCTTTTCGCGACGACATCGACGTCCATCTTGCGGTTGCAGAAGATGATCGCGTTCGTCAGCTCGGTCTCGCCCTCGATCACGCGGCGCAGAAGGGCGCGCTTCTCGGAGCCTTCGCGGTCCTTGCGGCTGGGCTTGAACATGATCACGCCCTGCTTGATGTTCTCGCCGGTGGTGGCGGCGCGGGCCACCTCGATCCGGGCGGGATTCGACAGGAAGGTATTGGTGATCCGCTCGATCTCCGGGGCCATGGTGGCGCTGAAGAACAGCGTCTGCCGGGTGAAGGGCGTCAGCGAGAAGATGCGCTCGATATCCGGGATGAAGCCCATGTCGAGCATGCGGTCGGCCTCGTCCACGACCATGACCTGCACGCCGGTCAGCAGCAGCTTGCCACGCTCGAAATGATCCAGCAGGCGGCCGGGGGTGGCGATCAGCACGTCGACGCCCTTGTCGATCAGGGCGTCCTGCTCCTTGAAGGAGACGCCGCCGATCAGCAGCGCCTTGGTCAGCTTGGTGTGCTTGGCATAGGTGTCGAAGTTCGCGGCGACCTGTGCGGCCAGCTCGCGCGTCGGCGCCAGCACCAGACTGCGCGGCATCCGCGCCCGGGCCCTGCCGCGGCCCAGCATGTGGATCATCGGCAGGGTGAAGCTGGCGGTCTTGCCGGTGCCGGTCTGGGCGATGCCCAGCACGTCGCGCCCTTCGAGCGCGGGGGGAATCGCGCCGGCCTGGATCGGCGTCGGCGTCTCGTAGCCCGCTTCGAGGATGGCCTTGAGGACCTTGGGATCTAGATTGAGGTCGGAAAATTGGGTCATGCGCGCCCTTTCGATGGTGCGGCTGATGGCCGCTGGCATCGGCGCGGCCCGGCCCGGCCGGATTGCCGGAGCGTTCGTTTCGAGTTCCCATAGGGGAAATGTCGAGAATGGTCAATATTTCCGCTCGGGAACGGCTAAGGTCCTTCTGCGTTGATTGGCACGCAATAACTTTGGGAACGGTTGGAATGATCGAGAAATTTGGAACCGCGATCTGGAACGGTGGCATCAAGGACGGGTCTGGCAAGATCTCGACCCAGACGGATACGCTGCAAAGCGCGCCCTACGGCTTCGCGACGCGCTTTGAAGGTGGCAAGGATGGCACCAACCCTGAGGAGCTGATCGGCAGCGCCCATGCGGCATGCTTCGCCATGGCGCTGTCCAAGGAACTCGGCGATGCCGGCTTCCCGCCCGAGGAGATCGAGGCGCGCTCGACCATCTATCTCGACCAAGAGGGCGGCGGCTTCGCCGTCAAGCGCGCGCATCTCGACGTCAAGGCGCGGGTGCCGGGCGCCAGCCAGGACGATTTCGCGAAGGCCGCTGAGAGCACCAAGACCGGCTGCCCGATCAGCAAGCTGCTGAGCTGCGAAGTCACGATGGACGCGCAGCTGCTGGGCTGACAGCCGAAGCCTGCGACGAGGACGATGAGGCCGGGCCAAAGCGCCCGGCCTTTGCCGTTCGTGGTCTCGCGCGTGCCAAGAGCGCGGCGAGGGTCGCCCGGAACCTGCCGTGGAAGCCCCACGGCATGGCAGAACGCTGCTCTAGTCTTTCGTGAGGATGACGCCGCCCATCGACGCGGTGTTGCCGCCAGAGGTCATCGTACCGTCCACGATAGAAATCGCTGTCTCGGTGCCGTCCTCAGCCGTCGCGAAGCCGCCGCGATGGGTTCCCTCGATCTCGAGGCGGGTCGTGCCATGCGTCAGCGTGCCCGCGATCGGCCCCTCGAAGGAGAAATCGTCCTCCGGATGGCGCTGGCGGTCAATGTCCGTGGGCGCGATCGTCAGCGACCCGTCGTAAGCGCGGTCGGCCTCGTCCACGAAACTGTCGGCGCGGCCACCGATGCGCGAGGCGGCGAAGTCGGCGGTCATGCTGGCCCTGCCGATCAGGGCGCCGGGCCGGAACTCCGGCGAAAGCTCGTCCTGCGTAAGAAGGATGGAGCCGTCGTAGCGCGCAGAACCCGAAACCGGCAGATCGGCGCCGCTGATCCCCTCCGCCGTATCGACCAATGCCTCATCCTCCAGAAAGGACTCGAGCCTGGTGTCGAAGACGCGGGGGGCGAGGGGGCCATCCGTGTCGCTGCCCCCGCCGGAGTTGCAGGCCGAGAGGGCCAGCAGCATCGAGGTGGCAATGGGACTGAAATATTTGGCGGTCATGCTGGCCTCTCCCTGGGTACGAACGGCTTGAGCCGTATTCGATGCCCTATGCACGCTTTACGTGCGTGCCCCAATAGCGAAGAGACCCTGGGGGAGACGTCCATCGGATCTGGTGCGCCGGGGCCACGCGGCGAGGCCGATCCGTCAGCCGCCGACCATCATCTCCTTGGTGGCGGTCAGCCGAACCTCGGGGTGATCGCGCTCGACCCGGTCGATGTCCCACTGCATCCGCGTGAGATAGACCATGTCGCCGTCGTTGTCGGTGGCCATGTGCTGCTTGTTCTTCGCGGCGAAGGCCTCGACAGCCGGCTTGGCGCCGGCCACCCAGCGGGCGGAGGTGAACTGCGAGGGCTCGAAGCGGACGGGCAGGCCGTATTCCATCTCGATCCGGCTGGCGAGCACCTCGAACTGAAGCTGGCCGACCACGCCCACGACGAAGCCCGAGCCAATGGCGGGCTTGAAGACCTTGGCCGCGCCTTCCTCGGCGAACTGGCTGAGCGCCTTGTCGAGGTGCTTGGCCTTCATCGGATCGCCCGCACGGCAGTTCTGCAAGAGCTCGGGCGCGAAGGAGGGGATGCCGCTGACGCGGATCGCCTCGCCTTCCGTCAGCGTGTCGCCGATGCGCAGCTGGCCGTGGTTAGGGATGCCGATGATGTCGCCGGCCCAGCCTTCCTCGGCCAGCTCGCGGTCCGAGGCGAGGAAGAGCACCGGGTTCGAGATCGCCATCGGTTTCTTCGTGCGGACATGCGTCAGCTTCATGCCGCGCTGGAAATGCCCCGAGGCAAGGCGCACGAAGGCGACGCGGTCGCGGTGCTTGGGGTCCATGTTGGCCTGCACCTTGAAGACGAAGCCCGAGACCTTGGTCTCTTCCGGCGCGATCTGCCGCGGCTCGGCCTTTTGCGGCTGCGGCTCGGGGGCATAGGCGCCGATGCCTTCCATCAGCTCTTTCACGCCGAAGGAGTTGATCGCGCTGCCGAACCAGATCGGCGTCATCGTCCCGTCCTGCACCGCCTGCGGGTCGAGCGCGGGCAGAAGCGCGCGCGCCATCTCGACCTCCTCGCGCAGCTGCGCGAGCTGATGGGCGGGGATATGCTCGGCCATCTTCGGATCGTCGAGGCCGTCGATCTTCACCGTCTCGGCGACGCGGTTGCGGTCGGCGCGGTCCATCAGCTCGAGCCGGTCGTAGATCAGGTCGTAGCAGCCAAGAAACTCTCGCCCGACGCCGATCGGCCAGGAGGCGGGGGTGACGTCGATGGCGAGGTTGTCCTGGATCTCGTCGATGATCTCGAAGGTGTCGCGGCTTTCGCGGTCCATCTTGTTGCAGAAGGTCAGGATCGGCAGGTCGCGCAGGCGGCAGACCTCGAAGAGCTTGCGGGTCTGGCTCTCGACGCCCTTGGCGCCGTCGATCACCATGACGGCGGCATCCACCGCCGTCAGCGTGCGGTAGGTATCCTCGGAGAAGTCCGAGTGGCCGGGGGTGTCGACGAGGTTGAAGCGGAAGCGGTCGAAATCGAAGGACATGGCGCTGGCGGAGACCGAGATGCCCCGGTCCTTTTCCATCTGCATGAAGTCGGAACGGGTGCGCCGCGCTTCGCCCTTGGCGCGGACCTGGCCGGCCATCTGGATCGCCCCGCCGAAGAGCAGGAACTTCTCGGTCAGCGTGGTCTTGCCGGCGTCGGGGTGCGAGATGATCGCGAAGGTCCGGCGGCGGGCGATTTCGGGGGGGAGCGCGGGGCGATTGGACATGGGCGCTATCTAGGCGCGCGGCGCGGCAAGGGCAATCGGGCGCGCGGGCCGAAACCTCGGCGGGGGGCCAGCCCCCCGCACCCCCCGGAGTATTTGGAGAAACATGAAGGGGCGGGTCAGCCCCTTTGCAGTTTCACCGCCTCCTGACGGGCGAGGCGCATGAGGTGGGCGACGAAGGGGCGGGCGGTGTCCTCGGCGCGGGTGGCGGCGTAGAGGCGGCGGCTGAGGCCGGCCTCGGTCAGCGGGCGCGTGACGTAATCGGCATTGTAGCGCACCTGCCGCACCACCCAGTCCGGCAGCACCGCGACGCCCCGGTTGGAAGCGACGAGCAGCAGGATCACGGCCGTCAGCTCTACCTGGCGGATCGTCCCCGGCTCGACCCGCGCCGGCGTCAGCAGCTGGCTGAAGACATCGAGGCGGGCGCGGTCGACGGGATAGGTGATCAGCGTCTCGCCGCGGAAATCCTCGGCCTCGATGAAGGGTTTGGCGGCCAGCGGATGGGCGGCGGCGGCGACGAAGACCGGCTCGTAATCGAAGAGGGGGGTGAAGTCGGTCTCGGGCAGATCCTCGGGGTCGGAGGAGATCACCACGTCGACCTCCTCGCGGCGCAGGGCGGACATGGCGTCGAAGGCGAGGCCGGGGCGGATGTCGACATCGACCTCGGGCCAGGCCTTGCGGAACTGCTCGAGCACCGGGAAGAGCCATTCGAAGCAGGCGTGGCATTCGATCGCGATATGCAGCCGCCCGGCCTTGCCAGAGACGAGGCCGGCGAATTCCGCCTCGAGCGCGGCGACGCGGGGCAGGATCTCTTCCGCGGCGGCGAGCAGCTTGTGCCCGGCGGCGGAGAGCTTCAGCGGCTTGGAGCGGCGCACGAAGAGCTCGACCCCGGCCTGTTCCTCGATCCCCTTGATCTGGTGGCTCAGCGCGCTTTGGGTGATGTTCAGCCGGTCCGCCGCGCGCGCGAGCCCGCCGGTGTCGTGGATCGCCTTGATCGTGCGCAGGTGGCGGAACTCGATGTGCACGGGGAGCTCGTCAATCTCGGGCGGGGTAGGAGTCTGTCTCATGCATGGCTTGCCGCCACAAGGCCCGGGGCCGGGGGAGGGCCCGGGCCGGGTGCCGTAACGGCGGGCGCCGAAAATGGCTTGCACTCGGCGCTCGCCAAGGTAAAAGCCCGGCCACGGCGCTGCTGTAGCTCAGAGGTAGAGCACTCCCTTGGTAAGGGAGAGGTCGAGAGTTCGATTCTCTCCAGCAGCACCAGTTAACCTCCTGAAATCGCTAAATTTTCTTTATCGGCAGGCTCGATCTGGGGAGTGCTCCAGCGTTCAAATGAACGATCGCCAGCCGGCCAAGGCCGATTCAGAGGCGCCGCTGAGGCTTCCAGCGGTGGTCGGCGGGGCAGTATAGGATCGGCCCGTCGATCCTGTTCGCATGCATCCCAGGCGCGTAGACAGTGATCGGCTCGAGATTGTCCGTGTCGACTAGCGCGAGGAATGTGCCGCGCCCCGGCACGTCGAACTCGAAGAAGCGGCGCCCCCCTTTTCCGACGCGGCCGACGAAGTGTACGAGGTCCCATCGGTCCTGCTTTAGCGCCCACCTGATCCCATCCCGCAATGCAGAGGGATCAAAGCCCGGAATACGCTCGCTCACCCGATCGACGAAGTGCCGGCACGGATCCCCGCCCGACCTACCCATCACCGCCCCCGCTTCAATAACCGTTTTCATTCTCCACCCGCCCTTACTTGTCGGTGCTGCTACTCCATTAAAATACGGCACTTACCGGCTGATCCTGCGGCGCTACCTAGGGCACGAAAAAGCCCGCCTCGGCAAAGCCGGGCGGGCTTTATGCGTCGTCATGCCAGTGGAGAATTGGCCGGCCCCGACGCTGCAGCGGTTTTCATGTGAAGCGGCACTCACTGCTTATCCGCTCGCCGAATCCACCGGCCTCGGCCGGACCCCTCGGCGTGGGTATGAGAATTCTGTAGCAGGCCGCGGCGCGCGGCCTGCGGCGCTACTCGAGCCAGGCAACGAGGAGGTGCTCGAGCCCGAGCATCAGTGCGGCAACGAATGCGTGCCGGCCGTCGTGGACCACGAAGTCTTCGCCCTCCCACCGCCCGTTCGGGCAGGGCCACTTCTGCGCAGCGCCGAGCGCAAGCTGCTGCCGCATGGCGGCGTCAACATCTCCGATAGCCATCCTAGACCGGTTCGCGATCCGGACGCGGTCGATCGGCGCGTAGCCGGTGACGATCCGCCGGCCGGGCGGGACGATGAGGCTCCGGTCCTCGTAGACCATCGCCGCCGCCGCCGTCGTGATGCTGCCGTCCATGCCGATCTCCTCTTCATGTAAGCCCGCCTGCCCGGCGGCTGAAGATTTCAGTATCAGGCCGTGACAACCGAACCCGCGGCCCGGCGCAGCGCCGCCAGGCGCCTTGCGGCGTGAAGCACTGCGGCAATAGCGTTGACTTCATTGTCGAGCTTGATCTGCCTTCTGTCTTCGAAATTGCAGATCTCGTCGGCGATGATGATCGGCACCTCCTTGTCGATGCTGTAAAACCCCATGCGATTGCGCATGCCCTTGCGAAAAGACTTCGCCTGCTTCTCGTCCACCGCTTCGCGGCGAGCGCTGTATTCGCTGATGCCCGCCCGGATCTCGTTCGCATCGATACCGGTAAGAATGGAGACGATTTCAACACGATCTTTCATTTCAGATCTCCTTTTCGGTGATTTCGTTAATGAGTTCCGGGCGAAAGCCGCACCAGTGCCGATCGCCGGCAACGACGACGGGAGCCTGGCGGTAGCCGAGCTCGGTCACGCGGTCCATCGCCTCTGCATCCTTGGTCATGACCTGCCCCCCGGAACGTCCCTCGGTTCAATGTAGAGTTTGCTTCATCCCGAAGGAGCAGACGACATGAGGAAAAGCCGCTTCACCGAGGCGC
>NZ_QJTE01000004.1 GCF_003217255.1 Pseudoroseicyclus aestuarii
GACATCCGCGATTACCTGCACCTCGGCTGGGGCATGCTGGCCGTGATGCACCCGCCCTGCACCCGGCTCTGCAACAGCGGCGTCCGCTGGCTGCACGAGCCGCCGAAGAACCCGCCCGCTGATGCGAGTGCCGAGGAGCGCGCGGACTGGCCGACCCTCTCGTCAGAGGCGCGCCGCGCGATCATGTGGCGACTGCTGGACGAGGGTGCCGCGCTCTTCACCGCCTGCTGGCAAGCCCCCATCCCGCGCGTCGCGATCGAGAACCCGGTGATGAACCCGCACGGCCGCGCCCGCTTGCCCGCTGACCTGCCGAAACCGCAGATCGTCCAGCCCTGGTGGTTCGGCGAGCCTGCCTTCAAGGCGACGGGCTTCTACCTGCGCGGCCTGCCGCAACTGGCAGCCACGCAGCGGCTGACGCCACCGAAGGCCGGCACGTCCGAGCACAAGGTCTGGAGCGCGATCCACCGCGCGCCGCCGGGCCCAGACCGCTGGAAGATCCGCAGCCGCACCTTCGAGGGCGTGGCCGAGGCCTGCGCCGAGCAATGGGCCGGCACCGTCACCGAAGCAGCCGAGGTGACGGCATGAGCGGCGGCGTCAGCACCGGAGACAGGATCGCCTGCGGATGTGTCGTGCACCAATGGTGTGGGCGGCATGGATGCGCGAAGGCGGCGGCGGCCTCTGCAAGTGTACAAGGACCGCCGGATCAGCACCAGGAGGAGCAATAGAGCATGCCAGCCGCACGCCCCTACACACCAGAAACCCTTGCCGCTCGCTGGGACGTCAGCGCAACGTCGATCCGCAACATGTGTCAGCGGGGCGATCTTAGTCATTTCCGGATCGGGAAGCTGTACCGGATTCCCGCCACAACGGTCGAGGAGGTTGAATGCCAGACATTAGTATTGGGCGGTTCCGGGGAGGCTTTTGCGTCTACTGGCGCGAGGGCGGAAGACGACGACGTCATCAGCTTGAGGCACGCACCCGAGCGGAGGCCGAGCCGGAGGCGCTAGACGTCTATCGCCGCGAGGCCTCCCGGCCAGGAGGCCTGACTGTATCCGAAATTTGGACAGCCTACTGCGACGACTTGGGCGACAAGCCGGCGGCGAAGACACTCGGCTATACTGGGAAGGCGGTCCTCGCGCACTTCGGCAGCTTCCGTCCAGACCAGGTGACGCGTGACCTTTGCCGCGCCTATGCGGTGAAACGCGAGGCCGCAGGACGTTCGCAAGGCACGATCCAGACCGAGCTAGGCCACCTTGCGATGGCTCTTAATTTTGGACGCGCCTCGCTGCGCCAAGCCTCGGCCGGCGACGTGTGGCGGCCGAACAAACCCGCTCCGAAGGATCGATGGCTGACGCATGAAGAGATCGACCGACTTCTGGCCGGGGCCGGCGCGCCGCACATCAGACTTGCGATTCACCTCTTGCTGTCTACCGCCGCTCGGGTTGGCGCCATCCTCGACCTGACGTGGGATCGAGTCGACCTCAACCGCGGCCAAATTGATCTGCGCCTACCTGACAGTCGGACACGGAAGGGCCGCGCCGTGGTTCCAATGAACTCTGGTCTTCGCACCGCTCTGACGGCTGCTCACGATGCCGCGCTATCCGACTTCGTGGTCGAGTATGCGGGCGGCCAGGTGAAGAGCATCCGAAAAGGCTTCGATGGCGCAGTCGAGCGAGCCCAGCTCAAGGATGTCACGATCCACACGCTCCGCCATACTGCCGCGGTGCATATGGCCGCCGCCGGTATCGACATGCGTCGGATCGCGCAGTTCCTCGGGCACACCAACACCGCGACGACCGAACGGGTCTACGCGAGGTTCGCCCCAGACCACCTGGCGGATGCCGCCGAGGTGCTGGACTTCGTGAAGCTGAAGAGGGTTCACTGACCGAACTCAGGTTCAATGAACCGAGGGACACTTTGTATTCAGCTACTTAAATGGCTGATATATTGCGGTAAAAGTGGTGGGTGATGAGGGATTTGAACCCCCGACATCTTCGATGTGAACGAAGCGCTCTACCACTGAGCTAATCACCCATCGGAGCGCCGTTTAGCGGGCGGCGCGGCCCGGCGCAAGCCCTTCACGCGTTGACGAAGCGTCCAATTTAAAGGCGGCCTGCCCGCTTTGACGGCGGAGGGCAGAAAGCCCCCTATTCTCTTGTTGCGAAAGCATTGACGCCAGAGGGGAAAGGGGACGCCATGCCACTTCCTCGACATCCGGAGAGACCGATGCGTTACGCCCTAGCCGCCCTGCCCCTCGCCACGCTTGCCCTGCCGCTGCAGGCCGCCGAACTTCTCGATCCCGAGCCGCGGATCGCGGTCATGTCCGCCTTCGCGCCCGAGTGGCAGGTGCTGCGCGGCGCGCTGGAGGATCCGCAGGATCACATGCTGCATGGCATGACCTTCGTCACCGGCAGCCTCTCCGGCCAGGAGGTCGTGGTGATGCTCTCGGGCGTCTCGATGGTGAACGCGGCGATGACGACCCAGATGGTGCTCGACCATTTCGACATCGAGGCGCTGGTCTTCTCCGGCATCGCCGGCGGTGTCGATCCCGAGCTGTCGATCGGCGATGTCATCGTGGCCGAACGCTGGGGCCAGTACCTCGACGCGGTCTTCGCGCGCGAAACATCTGACGGGGTCTTCGAGATGCCCGGCTGGATGACCTCGGACTTCGACAACTTCGGCATGATCTACACCCGCGACGTCAGCCTCGAGCAGATCGAGGATGGCGGAAAGCAGTTCTGGTTCGAAACGGATCCGACCCTGCTCGAGGCGGCGGCCCGCGCGGCCGAGGGGCTGACGCTCGAGGACTGCGACGCGGAAGAGACCTGCCTGCCCGACGCGCCCCAGATCACCATCGGCGGCAGCGGCGTCTCCGGCCCGGTCTTCGTCGACAACGCGGACTTCCGCCAGCATGCCGCCGATCAGTGGGGCGCCTCGGTGCTGGACATGGAAAGCGCGGCCGTTGCCCAGGTGGCGCAGGTGAACGCGGTGCCGTTCATCGCCTTCCGCTCGCTCAGCGACCTCGCCGGCGGCAGCGCCGAGCCGAACGAGATGGCGACCTTCATGGACCTCGCCGCCGGCAATTCCGCCGCGCTGGTGCAGGCCTTCCTCGCCGAGCTGGACTAAGCGCCCGCGGGCGCCGCATCCGCGGTCGCTGCCGAGTTCAGGGTCCGGGCCCACCGCTCCGTTTCCCGCCGGGTCAGGCGGGTGCGGACGGGGGCGCCGTAAGTGCCCACCGGATCGGCAGCAAGGCCGGGATGCAGCGCCTCGAGCGCGCGGCGCTGCGGCCCCGTCAGGAGGCGCAGCGCCGTCGGCCCCGGATAGAAGCTTTCGCTCGGCACGCCCTCGGCCAGCAGCAGCTGGTGCTGGTCGAGAAGAAGGGTGACATAGGTCACCTGCCGCAGGCCGCGCATGATGCGCACGCCGCGCAGCGCCGTCAGCCCCTTGGCCCGAACCAGCGCCCCCTCGCCCGCAGCGCCCGATGCACCGGGCCAGGCGATGCAATGCTGCGGCGAGATGGCAAGGTCGCGGCGCGGCAGCCCCTGCCCCATGGCGCCGGCACGGATCACGATGGGCCGATGCGCATCCTCCGCCTCCGCGAAGGTCATCTCGCGCCGCAGGATCAAGCGGATCGGCTGCGGGCCGGCATCGACCGTCGTGACCAGATCGCCAACGGAAAGATCCTCGATCGCCACCTCGCCCTGCGGCGTCATCAGCCGCGTCCCGGCGGCATGGCAGACGGGGGCGATGTTCTGGTTGCCGCTTGCCGTGATCTCGACATCGTTACCAGCGGGCGTGAAGTCGATGTCCAGCGTCTGGATCGAGGTGATGCCCTCGAGATCGCCGACCGAATCGTCGACGACCGCGAAGTAGCGCACCGGCCCACCGAAGAGCGGGGTCGCCTCTATGAACACGATCTCGCTGCTGCCGCCGTTGCCCGACAGGTCGCGCTGCGAGGCGCCTCCGTCGTATGTCACGGTGACCACGTCGCCCGAATTGTCCGGGACGGGAAGACGGATCGAATAGGTGATCCCGTCGATCTCGAGACTGCCGCTGTGGGTATTCGCCGTCTCGTTCAGCTCTCCGATGTAGCCGAGGGTGTTGGTCAGGTCCGTGTCGCTATAGGTCGCCGTATCCACCACGCCCAGAATGTCACCCGCGCCGCCGGACGCCGCCGTGTAGAGCGTGTTCGCGGAGATCGAGGACAGCTCGATCAGGTCGTAGATCGGCGTGTAAAAGGCAGGCATGCGACCCTCCGGCGGTGATGCGGAGCGTCAGTGTGGCGGCGGCGGATTGCGATTTCGCTAAGGCCCGGGTTGCCGGTGCGGGGCAAGCGAGCGGCAGGATCCCATAACGGAAAAGGGGGCGCGCCCTCACGGGCGCGCCCCCTCTAACGGTTAGGGCCTGTACTGCGGCGATCAGTGCGTGATCGCCCCGGTCACCGCGTTGCGAACCTCCAGCGCGCGGGCGGCGGCGGCGGCCTCTTCTGCCTCCTCGTCCCACTCGATCGCCTCGGGCTGGCGGATCAGCGCGCGCTTGAGCACCTCGGAGACGTGGGTGACGGGGATGATCTCCAGCCCCTCCTTCACGTTGTCCGGGATCTCGGTCAGATCCTTGACGTTCTCTTCGGGGATCAGGACCGTCTTGATCCCGCCCCGCAGCGCGGCGAGCAGCTTCTCCTTCAGCCCGCCGATCGGCATGGCATTGCCGCGCAGGCTGACCTCGCCGGTCATGGCGATGTCCTTGCGGACCGGGATCTGCGTCAGCACCGAGACCATGGAGGTCACCATGGCCAGACCGGCCGAGGGGCCGTCCTTGGGCGTCGCCCCGTCCGGCACGTGGACGTGGATGTCCGTCGTGTCGAACTTCGTCGGCTTCACCCCAAGGCTGGGGCTGACCGAGCGGACGTAGCTGCTGGCGGCGTCGATGGATTCCTTCATCACATCGCCGAGTGTCCCGGTGGTCTTCATCCGGCCCTTGCCCGGCAGGCGCAGCGCCTCGATCTGCAGAAGATCGCCGCCGACCTGCGTCCAGGCGAGGCCGGTGACCACCCCGATCTGGTCCTCCTTCTCGGCCAACCCGTAGCGATGCCGCTTCACGCCAAGCAGATCCTCGAGGTTATCGGCCGTGACCGTGACCTTCTCGGTCTCCTTCTTGATCAGCTTCGTCACCGCCTTGCGCGCGATCTTCGCCAGCTCGCGCTCGAGGTTCCGCACGCCCGCCTCGCGGGTATAGGTCCGGATCATCTCGGTCAGCGCGGCATCGTCGATCTCGAACTCCTTGGGCTTGAGACCGTGGTTCTTCATCACCTTGGGCAGAAGGTGCTGCCGGGCGATCTCGCGCTTCTCGTCCTCGGTGTAACCGGCGAGCGAAATGATCTCCATCCGGTCCAGAAGCGGGCCGGGCATGTTGTAGGAGTTCGCCGTGGTCAGGAACATCACGTTGGACAGGTCGTATTCGACCTCGAGGTAGTGATCGACGAAGGTGCCGTTCTGCTCGGGGTCGAGCACCTCGAGCATGGCCGAGGCCGGATCGCCGCGGAAGTCCTGCCCCATCTTGTCGATTTCATCGAGCAGGATGAGCGGGTTCGTGGTCTTCGCCTTCTTCAGCGCCTGGATGATCTTGCCGGGCATGGAGCCGATGTAGGTCCGGCGGTGGCCGCGGATCTCGCTCTCGTCGCGCACGCCGCCAAGGCTGATGCGGATGAACTCACGCCCCGTCGCCTTCGCGACGGACTTCCCGAGGGAGGTCTTGCCGACGCCCGGAGGGCCGACGAGGCACATGATCGGCCCCTTCAGCTGCTTGGAGCGCTGCTGCACGGCAAGATACTCGACGATCCGTTCCTTGACCTTGTCGAGGCCGTAGTGGTCGTCGTCGAGGATCTTCTCGGCGGCGCCAAGGTTCTTCTTGGTGCGCGACTTCACGCCCCACGGAATGGCCAGCATCCAGTCGAGGTAGTTGCGCACGACGGTCGCCTCGGCGGACATCGGCGACATGTTCTTGAGCTTCTTGATCTCGGCCTCGGCCTTCTCGCGGGCCTCGGTCGAGAGCTTCGTCTCGGAGATGCGCTTCTCCAGCTCGGCGACCTCGTTCTGGCCGTCCTCGCCGTCGCCCAGCTCCTTCTGAATGGCCTTCATCTGCTCATTCAGGTAGTACTCGCGCTGGGTCTTCTCCATCTGCGACTTGACGCGGGTCTTGATCTTCTTCTCGACCTGCAGGACCGACATCTCGCCCTGCATCAACCCGTAGACCTTCTCCAGCCGCTCCGCGACGGTCAGCGTCTCGAGCAGGTCCTGCTTCTGGCCGACATCGACGCCAAGGTGCCCGGCCACGAGGTCGGACAGCTTGGCAGGCTCGGTCGCCTCGGTGATCGCCGAGAGCGCCTCTTCGGGGATGTTCTTGCGGATCTTGGCATAGCGCTCGAACTCCTGCGCGACGGAGCCGGCAAGCGCACGCACGATCTCCTCGTCGCCCAGCGATTCCTCGAGCGCCTCGACGCGGGCCTGGAAGAAGTTCTCGTTCTCCTCGAAGCCGGCGATGCGCACGCGGCTCTTGCCCTCGACAAGGACCTTCACGGTGCCGTCGGGCAGCTTCAGAAGCTGCAGCACATTGGCGAGAACGCCGGTCTTGTAGATACCCTCGGCATCGGGATCGTCGACGCCGGGATCGACCTGGGACGACAGCAGGATCTGCTTGTCGTCGGCCATCACCTCCTCGAGCGCGCGGACGGATTTCTCGCGGCCGACGAAAAGCGGGACGACCATGTGCGGGAACACCACGATGTCCCGCAGCGGCAGCACCGGATAGGAGGGGCTCATTTGGTCTTCCATTTCGGATGTCCTTGTTCTTGGCAAGACGGCCTGGCCCCGAGGCATCAGCGACCTTGTGGCCGTCTCCTGTCTGGACCCACAATCTGGGGGGTGCGGGCCGGTGTTTCAAGCGGCGCATTGCCACCGCGGGCCGGTGCCTCGGCGCGGGTGCCCGCAACTGTCACGGAGCCCTGCGGTGGCTGTGACCTGCCGCCGCGATGCTGCCGCAGGCGCGGCGCAATGCCGCCTCAGTCGCAGTAGGCTGGGTCCCGCGTCCTGCGGGCCTGCCGCTGCTTGCGGCGCCCCGAGACGCGAAGGGCGGTCCCGAGGGGCCGCCCTTTTCCTGCCTCGAACGGGATCAGCGCCTATTCGGCGGCCTCGAGCGTCGGGTAGTCGGTCAGGCCCTCGCGCCCGCCGCCGTACATCGTCTCGGGGTTCGGCTGGTTCAGCGGCGCATCGCGGCGCAGCCGCTCCACGAGGTCGGGGTTGGCGATATAGGGCCGACCGAAGGCCACGACATCGGCAAAGCCGCTGGAGACGGCCTCGTCGGCCATCGCCTTGTCGTAGCCGTTGTTGGCCATGTAGGGGCCCTTCCACAGCGCGCGCAGCGCCTCGATGCTCTGGCCGTCGGGCAGCTCGCGCGGGCCGCCGGTCGCGCCTTCGACCATGTGCAGATAGGCCAGACCGTAGCGGTTCAGCTCTTCGACGACATAGCCGTAATGGGCCATCGGATCGCTGTCGATGCCGTCGTTCGCCGGGGTGAAGGGCGACAGGCGGATACCGGTGCGGCTGGCGCCGATCTCGGCGGTGACGGCGTCCAGCACCTCGAACAGGATGCGGGCGCGGTTCTCGATGCTGCCGCCATAGGCGTCGGTGCGGCGGTTGGAGCCGTCGCGCAGGAACTGCTCCAGCAGGTAGTTGTTCGCGGCGTGCACCTCGACGCCGTCAAAGCCCGCCTGCTTGGCGCAGCGCGTGGCATGGGCGAAATCCGCGACGAGACGCGGCATCTCGTTTTCCTCCAGCGCGCGCGGCTCGGAGGTTTCGACAAAGCCGCTCTCGACGAAGGTCTTGGCATCGGCGCGGATCGCCGAGGGGGCGACAGGCTGCTGCCCGTCCGGCTGCAGGCTGGTATGGCTGATCCGCCCGACGTGCCAGAGCTGCAGGACGATCTTGCCGCCCGCCTCGTGCACCGCGTCGGTGACCTTCTTCCAGGCCGCGACCTGGCCCTCGGTGTAGATACCGGGGGCAGAGAGGTAGCCCTTGCCCTCGGGGCTGATCTGCGTCGCCTCGGTGATGATCAGCCCGGCGCCGGCGCGCTGGCGGTAGTAGTCGACATGCATCTCGCCGACCTCGTCGGTGGCATTGTCGGCGCGGTTGCGGGTAAGCGGGGCCATGACCACGCGGTTGGCCAGGGCAATGTCGCCCAGGGTGGTGCTATCGAAAAGGGTCTTGGACATCTGTGGGCTCCTGATTGGGCACAGCGCCTCAGATGGGCTCGCGCTGCAGCGCAGCAAGCCCCGCCGCCCCGCGACGCGGCGGCACGGGCCCTCGGGCAGCCAGCGGTCCTGGCAGTCTCGGCTTTTCGCGACGGGTCAAGATGGCCGCCGACCGCTCGCCGCTACTGCCCCGAGAGCATCCGCGCGGTCGAGATGGCATAGCGGTCCGTCATGCCCGAGACGAAGTCCGCCAGCGCATGCAGCGCCGTCTCCGGCCCCGCGACGCCGCGCAGGTCCAGCGACAGGGCGCGCACGACCTGGGCATGATGATCGGGCAAGGCGCCCTTGTCCCAGCCCGCCCGGCCCAGCGCCTCGAGGACCGGCATCACGCCTTCCAGCACCTGGTGAATCACCCGCCGGCCCGACACCTCGAGCCGGGTCTTGCGCGGCGTGGTGAAGATCCGCTCCTGCGCCAGCGCCTCGATCCGGGCGAACTCCCCTGCCCGGTCCGAGGCTTCGATGAGCGAGCGCGAGAAGGTCCCCGCCATGATCGCGGCGTGATTGGCGCAGAAGGCCTCGACGCAGCCCGCGACCGCCGATCCGATCGCCATGGCGCGCAGCATGGCGATGACTTCGCCCGGGCTCTGCCCGGCGGTGTCGCGGTTGGGTCGCCCCGCCAGCTCGTAGAGCGGCTGGTAGACCGCGTCGTAGGGCAGATCGCCCGCGGTGAAGGCGTCTTCGAGATCGACGATGTTGTAGCAGATGTCGTCCGCCGCCTCGACGATGAAGACCAGCGGATGGCGCCGCCACCAGCCCGCCTCGGCCGGCAGGCCGCAACCCTGCGCCACCTCGGCCCAGAGGTCGGCCTCGGCGGCGAAGACGCCGAACTTCTTCAGCCCGGCATAGCCCTTGCGCACATCCTCCGGCAGCGCCGCCCGCGCCGCTGCGGTGACGGGGTACTTCATGAAGGCGCCGAGGGTCGCGTGGCTCAGACGCATGCCGCCGGAATCGCGGTACATCTCCAGCCGCGAGAGGATGCGGAAGCCCTGAGCATTGCCTTCGAAGGCCTCGAACTGCGCGCGCATCGCGGGGTCCAGATCCGCCGCCAGCCCCCTGCCCGAAGCAAAGCGCTCGGCGAACCAGCCGCCGATCGCCGCCTCGCCGGAGTGGCCGAAGGGCGGATTGCCGATGTCATGCGCCATGCAGGCGGCCTGCACGATGCCGGCCAGCGCATGCTCCTCGCCCGGCGCGATTGCGCCTTCGTCGATCAGCCACTGGCCGATCCGCATCGCCAGCGACCGGCCGACGCTGCCGACCTCGACCGAGTGGATCAGCCGGTGGTGGATGTGGTCATGATCGTAAAGCGGATGCACCTGCGTCTTGTTCGCCAGCCTTCGGAAGGGCGCGGAAAAGACGATGCGGTCGTGATCCTGCACGAAGATCGACCGCATCGGCCGCGCCTCGTAGCCGGCATCGCCCAGCCGCCGCGGGCTGAGGAGATCCGCCCAGCGCATGGTCATAGCCGCTCGATGTCCCCTTCGGCGCGCAGCGCGTGGAAGTCCGCTTCGAAGGCGGCAAAGCGCCCCTCGGCGATGGCGCCGCGCATCCCGGCCATGAGGTCCTGGTAGTACTGCAGATTATGCGCCGTCAGCAGCATGCCGGCGATCATCTCGCCGGCGCGCACGACGTGGTGCAGATAGGCGCGCGAATAGCCGCGGCAGGCCGGGCAGGTGCAACCCTCGTCGAGGGGACGCGGGTCCTCGGCATGGCGCGCGTTCCGAAGGTTGACCTGCCCGCGCCGGGTCCAGGCCTGCCCCGTCCGCCCCGAGCGGGTGGGCAGCACGCAGTCCATCATGTCCACGCCGCGCTTGACCGCGCCCAGAATGTCGTCGGGCTTGCCCACGCCCATCAGGTAGCGCGGGCGATCCTCGGGCAGCATGGCGGGGGCGTAGTCCAGAACGCCGAACATCGCCTCCTGCCCCTCGCCCACGGCGAGGCCGCCGATGGCATAGCCCTCGAAGCCGATGGATTTCAGCGCCTCGGCACTTTCCTCGCGCAGCGCGCGCGTCACGCCGCCCTGCTGGATCCCGAAAAGGGCATGGCCGGGCCGGTCGCCGAAGGCCTCGCGCGAGCGCTCGGCCCAGCGCATCGACAGGCGCATCGCCTCGGCCACCCGCTCTTCCGTCGCGGGCAGCGCCGGGCATTCGTCAAAGCACATCACGATGTCGGACCCCAGCAGCCGCTGGATCTCCATCGACCGTTCCGGGGTCAGCACGTGCTTGGAGCCGTCGACATGGCTGCGGAAAGTCACGCCCTCTTCCGTCAGCTTGCGCAGATCGGCAAGGCTCATCACCTGGAAGCCGCCGGAGTCGGTCAGGATCGGCCGATCCCAGTTCATGAAGCGGTGCAGCCCGCCCAGTCGCGCGACACGCTCGGCCCCGGGGCGCAGCATCAGGTGGTAGGTATTGCCCAGCAGGATGTCGGCGCCGGTCTCGGCGACCTGTTCGGGCAGCATCGCCTTGACCGTGGCGGCGGTGCCGACGGGCATGAAGGCGGGCGTGCGGATGGCCCCGCGGGGCGTGTCGATCCGCCCCGTGCGGGCCGCGCCATCGGTGGCGTCAAGCGTGAAGGAAAATCGCATGAGCGCGCTCTAGCCCCCTGCCCCGGCCAGCGCAACGGGCGAGGTTTGCGGCTGCCCCCCGGCGGGGGGCAGCGCCGGGCCGAGGGGGCTCGATGCCCCCGAGGGCCGGCTCCCCCCCCCAGCGGCTATTGCAGCTGCAGCACCACCTCGCGCCGCGCACCGTCCTTCTCCAGCCCCAGCGTCACCTCGTCCCCGACCCGGCGGCGGTCCAGGGCCGCCAGCAGCGCGTCGAGCGTGTCCACCGGCAGCCCGTCCAGCGTCTTGATCACGTCGCCCGGAATGATGCGCCCGTCGCGCGAGAGCTGTGCGTGCGTGATGCCCGCCCGCGCCGCATCGCTGTCCGGCATCACCTCCAGCACCAGCGCACCCTCCAGTCCCTGCCGGTTCACCGCCGCGTTTATCTGGCTGTCGAAGCCCAGCCCCAGCGAGGGCGGGCTGTAGCGCCCGGTCTCGATCAGCTGCGGCACGACCCGCAGCACGGCGCCGACCGGCACGGCAAAGCCGATGCCGGCATTGGCGCCCGAGGGCGAGTAGATCGCCGTCGTCACCCCCACCAGCCGCCCCGAGGCATCGAGAAGCGGCCCGCCGGAATTGCCCGGGTTGATCGCCGCATCGGTCTGGATCACGCCGCGGATGGTGCGCCCGCCCTCTTCCTGAAGATCGCGATCCAGCGCGCTGACGATGCCGGATGTCAGCGTCCAGTCGAGGCCGAAGGGATTGCCGATCGCCAGCACCGATTGCCCGACCTCCAGCCCGCCGGCCTCGGCCAGCGGCAGCGGCGCGGGCAGGTCCCCGGCCGCGATCCTCAGCACGGCAAGGTCATGGCCCGGCGCCGTGCCCACGACCTGCGCATCCAGGCTGCGCCCGTCCGCCAGCTGCACCACCGCGCGCGAGGCGCCGGCGATGACGTGGTTGTTCGTCACCACGTAGCCATCCGCGTTCCACAGGAAGCCAGAGCCGGAGCCGAGCGGACGTTCCCCCACCCGGCGCGAGAAGGGATCGCGCACCTGCGCCGAGGTGGTGATGGCCACGACCCCCTCGCGCGCGGCGCGGAAGACGGCGATGGTCCGCTCCTCCGGCAGGGCGAGCGGCGCCTCGGCGGCGGGCAGCGGCAGGGCCGAGGGGGCGCGCGGCGCGGCGGTCTCCGGGGCCAGTGCCAGCCCCAGCCCGATCCCGGCGGACAATGCCACCCCCAGCGCCAGACCGATCACGAAGACGAGGGAACGGGCAGGCATCGCCGAACTCCGGTTGGAGGCCCCCGCCGCGGCTGCTACCGTCCCGGCGGGGCACCAAAGGCTAGACGTCGATCAGGAGTTACGCTTTGCTTGCACAGCTTTCCACCCGTTTCCAGCGGGGCATCTTGCCCGCGCTCGCCGCTGCCGCGGCGCTCGTTGCCGCCCCGGCGCTGGCCGCGACCTGCGGCAACGACGCCGCCGGCTTCGCCCGCTGGAAGCAGGAGTTCGCGCCAGAGGCCGCCGCCGCCGGCATCGGTCAGGCGGGGCTCAGCGCGCTGGCCAATGCCAGCTACGCGACCCGCACCATCAATGCCGACCGCAACCAGACCGGCGTGAAATACGCGCTGGATGACTTCATCCGCATCCGCCTCGGATCGCTCGACAGCTTCGCCTCGCAGGCGCGGCAGCGGCTGAACCAGAACCCTGCCTTCTACCAGTCGCTGCAGCAGGCCTACGGCGTGCCGCCGGGGATCCTGCTGTCGATCCACGGGATGGAGACCGGCTGGGGCCGCAACATGGGCTCCGAGAACGTCATCAACTCTATCGTGACCATGGCCTACGATTGCCGGCGCAGCGATTTCTTCGTGCCGCATGCGCTGGCCGCGCTGTCGATGGTCGATCGCGGCATGCTCTCCACCGGGCAGATCGGCGCCTTCCACGGCGAGCTGGGGCATACCCAGTTCCTGCCCGGCAACGCCCTGCGCTATGGCCGCGACGGCAATGGCGACGGGCGGATCGATTTCTCGGACCAGTCCGACGCCCTCGCCTCGACGGCCTATTACCTGCAGCAGATGGGCTGGCAGGCCGGGCAACCCTATCAGGAGGGCACGGCCAACTTCCGCGTGCTGAACGAATGGAACGCGGCGACGGTCTACCAGCAGGCCATCGCGCTCAGCGCGCAGCGCATCGACGGCTGAAGCCCTCGGCCCCCTTCGCCCGCACCAAGGGGTGCGGGCGGAGGGGTCCCGCCGGGCCGGCGCGTCCTAGGCCAGGCGGTAGCATTTGCAGATGGCGCCATCTGCAATCCGGTAGGTGCGAAAGCCCATCTTCTCGTAATAGGCCTGCCCCTCGACGTTGGTGGCGCCGATGAAGGCCTCGATCGCCGGCAGCCGCGCCGCCTCTGCCGCCGCACGAGTCGCCTCGAACAAGCGCGATCCGACGCCCCTGCGGCCCGCCTCCGGCGCGACATGGGTGCCGATGAAGCCCCAGCCCTCGGGCGTGCCGTAGCGGTTGCCCGCACTGGTCCGCACCACCGACTGGAAGCCCAGCAGCCCGCCGCCCTCGTCCAGCGCGAGGACGCAGAGGATGCCCTCCGGGTTCTCGATATAGGTGGCGAGGACGAAATCCTCGTCCGCGCGAGAGGTCCGCTTGCCCGCGGAGACCAACGTTCCAAGCATCCTGCTTATGGCCTGCGCGTCGGCCGGCACTGCCTTGCGGATTTCCATGGGGACACCGTCCGAAGGGTCAGGCGTGGCGGGCGGCGCCTTGCGGGCGCCGCCCAGTCTGGTCAGGTCAGCTCAAGCCGCCCCGAGCGCCGCGTCGCAGCGGGCGCACGTGCCGGGATGGGAATGGGTGCCGACGTCGGGAAGCACCTTCCAGCAGCGCTGGCACTTCGTGCCATCGGCCTTCTCGAAGACCGCCGCCACATCCGCGACCTCCGGCAGGCGGAAGGCCTCGGCCGGGGCGGGATCGGTCGTCACCCGGACATCGCTGGTGATGCAGAGATCGGCGAAATCGACGCCGGTCATCGCGGCGGCGATCTCCTTGCTGACATGGACCACCGGCGCGGCCTCGAGGCTGGCGCCGATCACCTTCTCGCGGCGCTGAAGCTCCAGCGCGCCGGTCACGACGCGGCGGGCGCGGCGCAGCTTGCCCCACTTCTCGGCCAGCGCCTCGTTGCGCCAATCCGCCGGCGTGTCGGGGAAGTCCTGCAGGTGGACCGAGGATCCCTCGCCCGGGTTCCGCTCAAGCCAGACCTCTTCCATCGTGAAGACGAGGATCGGCGCCAGCCAGGTCGTCAGCCGCTGGTACAGCAGCTCAAGCACCCAGCGCGCGGCGCGGCGGCGCGGCGTGTCGCCGTCGCAATAGAGCGCGTCCTTGCGCACGTCGAAGTAGAAGGCCGACAGCTCCACCGTGGCGAAATCGAAGACCGCGCGCAGCACGCCTTGGAAATCGAAGGCGGCGTAGCCTTCGCGCACCTCGGCATCCAGCTCGGCCAGACGGTGCAGCACCCATTGCTCGAGCTCGGGCATCTCCTCGCGCGCGACCTCGGGCGTGCCGTCGACGGCGCTGCCGAGGATGAAGCGCAGGGTGTTGCGCAGCCGGCGATAACTGTCGGCGGTCCCTTTCAGGATCTCCGGCCCGATCCGCTGTTCCCCGGTATAGTCGGACTGCGCCACCCAGAGGCGCAGGATATCGGCGCCGTACTGCTTGGTCACATCGTCGGGGGCCACGGTATTGCCGATCGACTTGGACATCTTCATGCCCTTCTCGTCGAGCGTGAAGCCGTGCGTGATGACGTTCCGGTAGGGCGCGCGCCCCGTGGTGCCGACCGACTGCAGCAGGGAGGAGTGGAACCAGCCCCGGTGCTGGTCGGTCCCTTCCATGTAGACATCGGCGATGCCGTCCTCGGAGCCGTCCGCCCGGTCACGCAGCACGAAGGCATGGGTAGAGCCGCTGTCGAACCACACGTCGAGGATGTCGAAGACCTGCTCATAGGCCTCGGGGTCGGCGTCGGTGCCGAGGAAGCGCTCCTTCGCGCCCTCCTTGTACCAGGCATCCGCGCCCTCGGCCTCGAAGGCCTCGGTGATGCGGGCGTTCACCGCCTTGTTGCGCAGCAAGAAATCGGGATCGGTCGGCTTGGCGCCGCGCTTGACGAAGCAGGTCAGCGGCACGCCCCAGGCGCGCTGGCGCGAGAGCACCCAGTCGGGGCGGTTCTCCATCATCGAATGCAGCCGGTTGCGGCCCGATTTCGGGGTCCAGCCGACCTGGTCGATGCAGGTCAGCGCCCGCTCGCGGATGGTCTTGCCGTTCTGGTCCTGCCCGTCGCCCACCGCTTGGTCGATGGCGGCGAACCACTGCGGCGTGTTGCGGAAGATGACCGGCGCCTTGGAGCGCCAGCTATGCGGGTAGGAGTGCTTGATCCGCCCGCGCGCCAGCAGGCCGCCGGTTTCGACCAGCTTGTCGATGACGGCCTTGTTGGCGTCGCCCTCCCAGTCGCCCTTCTTCGCCTTGGCGGCGAGGATGCGCTTGCCGCCGAAGAACGGCAGGTCCTCGCGGTAGGCGCCGTCGTCCATCACGTTGTAGGTGATGACCTCGCTCAGCATGCCGAGGTCGCGGTACAGCTCGTATTCCTCCATCCCGTGGGAGGGGGCGCAATGGACGAAGCCGGTGCCCTCGGTATCGGTGACGAAATCGGCGGCGCGGAAATCGCGCGGCGCGTCCCATTCGCAGTTCGAATTTTCAGCACCGGCAAGCGGGTGGAGGAGCGAGAGACCTTCAAGTTCGGCTGCACCGACACCACGCAAACGCTTCCAATCACCATGGATCAGACGCGCTTTTGAGAAAACATCCTCCGCCAGTTTATCAGCCAAGAGATAGCGTTCGCCTACTTTGGCCCAACATTGTTCGGGTGTGTCTGTGACCTCATAAAGTCCGTAGGAAATGTGTTTACCATATACGACGGCCTTGTTGGACGGGATAGTCCAAGGAGTGGTCGTCCAGATAACTACGTAAGCATCCTCAAGATCGTCAGCTAATTCGAAGTCGTTAACCAGCGGCATGGCGTCGCCCTGCCTCGCTTCGGGAATGAAGATCGTTGGCTCAGCGACCTTGAACTTCACCCAGATCGTCGGGCTTTCCTTGTCGTGATACTCGACCTCGGCCTCGGCCAGCGCGGTCTCTTCGACCGGAGACCACATCACCGGCTTGGAGCCCTGGTAGAGCGTGCCGTTCATGAGGAATTTCATGAACTCCTCGGCGATGACGCGCTCGGCGTGAAAGTCCATGGTCAGGTAGGGATCGGCCCAATTGCCGGTGACGCCGAGGCGCTGGAATTCCTCGCGCTGCACATCCACCCAGTGCCGGGCGAAGTCGCGGCATTCGGCGCGGAACTCCAGCACCGGGACCTCGTCCTTGTCGCGGCCCTTGGCGCGGTACTGCTCCTCGATCTTCCACTCGATCGGCAGGCCGTGGCAGTCCCAGCCGGGGATGTAGCGCGCGTCGCGGCCCATCATCTGGTGGCTGCGCACGATCACGTCCTTGATCGTCTTGTTCAGCGCGTGGCCGATGTGCAGGTGCCCGTTGGCATAGGGCGGGCCATCGTGCAGCGTGAAGGGCCGGCGCCCCTCGGCTTTCTCGCGCAGGCGGTCGTAGACGCCGATCCGCGCCCAGCGCTCCAGCCAGCCGGGCTCGCGCTTGGGCAGGCCGGCGCGCATCGGAAACTCGGTCTGCGGCAGGTTCAGGGTATCGCGGTAATCGGGGGCATCGGCCGCGTCATCGGGCCGGACGGTATCGGAGCACATCGCGCGCTGGTCCTTCGGGTCGTGTCACACTGGAGGGGGCGGCGCGGAGGCTTCCATGCGCCTTGTCCCGGCAGCCCTGATCAGAGCGCCGGGCCCGTAATTCGGGCGATGATGGCGAAGGAACGCATCATGCGCGCCTTATAGGCACGGCATCAGGCCCCGTAAAGCAGCCCCGGCGGCGCCCTAGCGCGGCGTGCCGATCAGCGCGATCATGCGCTTGGCCCCCGCGCTGTCGCTGCGCAGCACCGCGCCCAGCGCCGTGGCATCCGGGTCCAGCAGACCCGCGGCATAGCCTTCGTCCGAGAGCCATGAGGCGGCGAAATCGGTCACGTCGGCTTCTGTCGGCTCCGCCCCGCAGCCGCCGCAGCTGGCCGAAAGCGTGGCAAGGCCGGTGAAGCCGCCCTGCGCCCCCTGCGGAAGGGCTGCAAAGGGATCGCCCAGCGGCGCCTCGATGGCCCCCTCGGGCAGCAGGGCCTCTGCCGAGCTCACCAGCGCCTCGTCCTCGGCAAGGGGCGGCAAATCCCGCTCGGCCCGCGCGGCATTCACCGGCTCCAGCAGCACCGGGGTCGCCCCGCCCTCGAGCGGCGCGCCCTCCGCCTGCCCCGGCCCGGAGAAGTCCTGCACGGCGTAAAGCGCGCCGTCCTCCTGCACGATGCCGAAGCCGAAGCTGGCAAGGCCGGGATCGAGGATGTTCTCGCGGTGCTCGGGGCTGTTCATCCAGCCCTCCTGCAGGGCCTCGATCCGGGCCGCGTCCGGGGCGCCGCAGCCCTCGCAGCGGGCGATGTTCTCGGCCACCAGCAGCATCTCCGATCCGCCGGCGGCGATGAACCTGTCCCGCGGCGTGGTGCCGTCCGGGGCGACATGGGCGTAAAAGCCCTGATCCAGCATCGCCTCGGCATGGTTCTGGGCGATCTCGTCCAGCGTCTCGCCCGCCTCCAAGGGATCCAGCCCCTGCGCCTGCCGGTCTTCGTTCACCAGCGTCAGCGCGTGCTCGCGCAGCCCTTCGAGATCGTCCTGCGCTGCGGCGGGTCCGGCGGCGAGGCAAAGGCAAAGAGCGGTCAGGCGGCGCAGCATGGGCGGGTCTCCTGTCGGGGCCATGACTGGCTGAACCCCGCCGCGGCCCACCCCGTTCCATCACGGGTGCGCAGGGTGCGGCGGCGGCCCTGCCCCGCGCCTAGGCGGGCACGCCGCCCCTTGCCTGCCCCTCGCGAAACACCCCGGCCAGAAGCGCGAGCGCGCCGAAGACCGCGACGGAGGGCCCTGCGCCCATACCCGCCAGGAGCATCCCGAACAGCGGCGCCCCGGCCGTCTGCCCCACGGCGATGGTCAGGAAGCCCACCATCAGCCCTGTCGCCGGACGCTCCGGCAGGGCGCGAAGGCCCCAGATCAGGTAGATCCCCGTCAGCATCACGTAGGCCGCGCCGAAGACCGCCCCGGCGATCAGCGTGACCCCCGGCCCGGGCCCCAGGCCGACGGCCAGGATGCTGACCGCGAGCAGGCCCAGAAAGGCGCGGTGCACCCGGTCGAGGCCGAAGCGGCCGGCCAGCGATCCGGCGAGCGCCCCGGCCAGCCCGCCGATGCCGATGCAGGTCCAGAGCAGCCCGGCCCCCGTCGGCCCCCAGCCAAGCTTGCCTGCCACGAGCTGCCCGCCGAAGGACCAGAGCGCCGTGCTCGCCGCGCCCATCAGGAAAGAGGCGCAGATAAGCCGCAGCACCGGCCCCGTCAGGGCCGGCAGGCCGCCCGCACCGCTGCCGGCCCGGGCAGCCGGAAGCGCGACGGCGGTGACCACCGCCAGCACCAGCGCGATGGCGGCAAAACCCGCGAAGGCCAGACGCCACTGGCCGGTGATTGCCAGGGCGATCGGCCCGGAAAGCGCCACGCCCGCGCTGACCCCGGCATTGATGACGGTATTCGTCAGATCCCGGCGGTCCTGTCGCACGGACCCGGCCACCGCCGCCGCCATCGGCGGTGAGGCGAGGCCCGTGCTCGATCCGGCCAGCACCACCGAAACGGCAAGAAACAGCGGCGATGGGGCCAGAGCGATGCCTGCCATTCCGGCCGCTGCGACGAGGGCGGCCGAGACCGCGACGGCCCTCGCGCCGATCCGCTCCGTCAGCACGGCCGAGGCGAGGATTGCGATGCAGTAGCCGGCGAAGGCACCGCCCGAGATCACGCCGCTCAGCGCCGGCCCGAGGCCGAGCTCACCGTCGATCTGCGGCAGGAATAGGCCGAAGGCGAAGCGGGCGAAGCCGTAGCAGACCGCGATCAGGGCAAAGCCGACAGAGCCGATGCGCAGCGCCGGGCTCATGCCCGCACCCCTTCGACCAGCAGGCCCGCCGCCGCCCGGGCCGCGGTCACGGCCTCGGCCCCGCGGTAGACCGCCGCATGCGTCGCCCCTTCGAAAAGGACCAGCACCTGCTCGGTCAGCGCGGAATCCTCCTGCCCGAGGTCCGCCGCCACGATCTCGCCGATCCGCCGGTGAAAGCGCGCTTTGTGCGCCGCGACCGCCTCCGCGATCTCGGGCGTCTCGCCCCCCGTCTCTGCCCGCGAGCGCAGGAACAGGCAGCCCCGCGTGCCCTCGGCCTGCATCCACGCCTCGAGCGCGGCGAACAGCGCATCGACGCTACGCACCTCGATCCCGGCCATGAAGCGCCTGTCACGCGCCTCCAGCACCTGCGCCATGAGCTGCGCCTTGCTCCCGGCGCGCTTGTAAAGCGTCCGGCTCGACATCTCCGCCGCCTCGGTCAGGCGGTCGATCCCGGTGGCTGTATAACCGTGCCGATCGAACAGATGCTCGGCGGCGGCGATCATCCTGGTGGTCGGGTCCATGGCCTGCGTCCTTCGCTGTGCAGGCCCACATGTAAACCGATCGTTTTACATTGCAAGCGGGCCGCGCCACCCCCCCACCGGTTCCCTGCGCCGCCCCGAGGCTTTAGAGAGGCGGCAGGAGAGCCGCCCATGACCCAGCCCCCAGAGCCGCCGCGCGGCACGCCGCCACCGCCCCGCTTCGATGTCACGCCCGAAGAGATCGCCCGCGTCGTCGCGTGCTTCTATGAAAGGGTGCGCGCCCATCCCGGCCTCGGGCCCGTCTTCGCGGCCCATGTCACCGACTGGCCCGCGCATGAGGCGAAGATCGCCGCCTTCTGGCGAAACGCCATCCTTTTCGAGCAGGGCTATTCCGGCAATCCGCTGGCAGTGCACCGGCGCGCCGGCGACGTGCGGCCGGGCATGTTCATGCCCTGGCTCGCGATGTTCGACGCCACCCTGGCGCAGGAACTCCCTCAGGAGACGGCGCAGGCCTGGTCCGCCCTCGCCCACCGCATCGGGCAGGGCCTGCGCTACGGCGTGACCGAGCGGCAGGTCCTGCCCGGCGGCGTGCCGAAGCTGTTCTAGCGGGTCAGGCTGCCGGCATCCGCGCCTCGACGATCCCGGCGTACCAGGAGCAGCCCGCCGGGATCACCTCGTCGTTGAAGTTGTACTCGGGGTGATGGACCGGCGCAGAGTCGCCGTTGCCGACGACGATATAGGCGCCGGGCCGCGCCTCGAGCATATAGGCGAAATCCTCGCCGCCCATGACCAGCGCCGCCTCCGCGCAGCCGCCCGAGACACCGCGTGCGACCTCGGCGGCGTACTCCGTCTGCTCTTCGGAATTGACCATGACGGGGTAGTTGTTGCGGTAGTCGATCTCGGCCTTGCCGCCCATCGCCTCGGTGATCCCGGCGACGAGGGCCTTGATCCGCCCCTCGGCCATGGCGCGCACACCCTTGTCATGGGTGCGCACCGTGCCGCGCAGCGTGACCTCCTGCGGGATCACGTTGAAGGCGGTCGAGGATGTGGTGAAGGAGGTGACCGAGACGACGATCTGCTCGACGGGGTCGAGATTGCGGCTCGCCACGGTCTGCAGCGCGGTCACCACATGGCTGGCGATCACCGTGGGATCGACGGTCTCGTGCGGCTTGGCGGCATGCCCGCCCTTGCCCCTGACCGCGATCTCGAACTCGTCGGTGCCGGCGAAGAAGGCGCCGGGCCGGATCGCGAACTGCCCCAGCGGCAGGCCGGGCCAGTTGTGCATGCCGTAGACCTCCTGGATGTTCCAGCGCTCCATCATGCCGTCGTCGCACATCACCTTGCCGCCGCCGCCGCCCTCCTCGGCGGGCTGGAAGATGACCACGGCGGTGCCGTCGAAGTTGCGCGTCTCTGCGAGGTACTGCGCCGCCCCCAGCAGCATCGCGGTATGGCCGTCGTGGCCGCAGGCATGCATCGCGCCCGGCGTCTCGCTGGCATAATCCAGCCCCGTCGCCTCGAGGATCGGCAGCGCGTCCATGTCGGCCCGAAGCCCGATGACCTTTCCGGCCGTATCGCTGCGCCCCTTGATCACGCCGACGACGCCGGTGCGGCCGATCCCCTCGACAACCTCGTCGCACCCCATCGCGCGCAGCGTCTCGGCGACGCTGGCGGCGGTGCGATGGGTGTCGAACAGCAGCTCGGGATTGCGGTGCAGGTCGCGCCGCCACTCGGTGATCTGCGGCAGAAGCTCGGCGAAACGGTTCTTGATCGGCATGGCGGCCTGTCCCTCTTGGTCCCTGTCGCCCGGCAGACTGCGCCGCCGCCCGGCCCCGCACAAGACGCCCCCTGTCTCTCAATGACAGCAGGATGTCCCACATACCCTTCCACGAGAAAAAGGTGTCAGCACTTTCCAATAAGGGACTTATCGACCGCAAGCGATACGCCATCTCTCTAGCTTGTGGGCCGCAAAACCCAGTGGATGTGGCGTATTCTTCTGTTGGTGAGTACCATATTGGCAAGGGCATCCTGATAACGATAGGCTACAGCATATTCGTTATCCGTAAGGATCAATCCAGCCTATCTGGCGGTACAGTTTCCTTGGGCCTTATGCTTGCAGTGGAAACTTGGGCTCAAGCGAGAGGTTCCTCTGAAGTGTTTCTTCATTTCACGTCCGGTGAAGAGGCTGATCTAGCCGAGCGCGTTATGATCCCATCGGGCACGCCCAGATAGCTGGAAGCTTCTCCAAGTGGACCAAGCAATTAATTTTTACGCGTGAAGGACATGTCGCTATGAAGCCCCCGCTACCGATTCTTGCCTTTGCACTTTGCGCCTCGTGCGCGGGAATTAAAAAAAAATTATTTCTTTCCCAGAAGCGACTACTTCCTAACCGAAGATGGCTTTACAGCCGATAAGGGGCTCGTAACCCAGGATGTGTCAGACTTCTTCTCTTCATCATGTCCGCCTGATCTTACCGATGATTCTATCGTACAGACGCTTGCTCCATATACGCTTTACCGAGGGGACAGCATCAACGGAGACCAAACCAACTATTATATAACGCTTGGGCGCCTTGTTTGCGTCGCTGCTTTTCCTCATGTGCGGGAACGGTACATTGGCGGGAACAATGCCGTGAGCTTGGGCGATCCAGAAATGTTTCGGTTAAGAGATCACGTTTACGAAATTGGAACTCGCGGCACGCCACCTACGGGCGACCCCGATATGATCCGGTTACGATTTCGCCCCGATCGCGTTAATCTCGATTATGATGTGATCGTAAGCCTCATTGGCGACAGCATCTTCTGGAATGGATCAAAGATCAGATGACCGATCTTTTTCCCAAATATCCCCGCCGGGGGCCCCGGCCCGGACCGGGGCGCGCCTGCCTGCATTTCAGGCCCCGCCGCGACGGCGGCGGCCGGCCGAGCGGGGGCTCGATGCCCCCCGAGGCCGGCCCCCTCAGGCCAGGCGGTCCAGCACCCGCTCGAGAAAGGCCTGCCCGGCCTCGAGCTCGGCGATCTCGATGTATTCGTCCGCCTTGTGCGCCCGGTCGATCTTGCCCGGCCCGCAGACCACCGTCGAATAGCCCGCCGCCTGAAAATGCCCGGCCTCGGTGCCGTAGCTGACGACATGGGTGCCGTTGTCGCCGGTGATCTGCCGCACGAAACGCTCGGCGGCGCCGTCCTCCTCGGGGGCCAGCGGCGGCAGGTCGTAGCGGCGGGCGAGGTCGATGCGGGCGTCGGGGTGCACCGACCTCATCGCCGCCTCCTGCTTGCGCACGGCCTCCTGCACGCGCGGCTCCCAGACCTCGACGCCGTTTCCGGGGACCGGGCGGAAGGTCAGCACGAAGTGGCAGTGCCCGGCGGTGATGTTATGCGCCGTGCCGCCCTCGATCATCCCGACATGCAGCGTCGTCCAGGGCGGCTCGAAAAGCGCGGCCATGCCCTCTGGCTCTTCGGCGGCGAGCCGGTCGTTCCAGAGGTTCGCCCAGTCGATCAACCGCGCCGCCTCCATCACAGCAGAGACGCCGGTATGCATGAGCGAGGAATGCACCTCGACCCCGCGCACATCCACGTCGAAGCCGAAACCGCCCTTGTGACCCGTCACGCAAAGCATCTCCGAGGGCTCTCCGACGATGGCGGCCGCGGCGCGCGGCAGCTCGGCGGCCATGCGCTGCGCCATGGGCGCGGCGCCGATACAGCCGACCTCCTCGTCGTAGGAGAGGGCCAGCTGCACGGGCCGCGCGGTGCCGCGCCGCTGCGCCTCGACGCAGGCCCAGATCGCCAGCGCGTCGAAGCCCTTCATGTCGACCGAGCCGCGCCCGTAAAGCCGCCCCTCGACTTCGGTCAGCACGAAGGGGTCGGTGCTCCAGGGCTGGCCGTCCACCGGCACGACATCGGTATGCCCCGACAGCAGAACGCCCCCTTCGGCTGCCGTGCCGCCCTGCGCGAATAGCGCCGCCTTGTCGCCGGCCTCGTTCGGGACCCGCTGCGCGGTGATGCCATGGCCGGCGAGGTAGCCCTCCACCCAGTCGATCAGCGGCAGGTTGCTGTCGCGGCTGACGGTGGGAAAGGCGACGAGGCGTTCGAGGATCGCGCGGGGGGAGAGGACGTCTGGCATGGGAGGGGCTCCTTTTCGCCCCCAGACTTCGATGCCCCCGCAGCCGCGGTCAAGCGCCGCGGCTCACTCGCGCCAGACCTCCTCGACCCAGGGGGCGGGGCGCAGGTAGTGCCGCAGGTGGCGCAGCGGCGGGTCGGGCCGGTCCTTGTCGAAGAGGCGCCTCAGGTGCTGGCCCGGGCTGCCGGGCTCGCGGTGCGGGTAATGCCCCGCGATGGCATGGCGCGGATGAAAGCCGCCCGGAAAGATCACCAGCCGCGCGTCGCGCGGCAGCTTCGGCGCCAGCGCGTAGTTCAGCGGAAAGGGCCTGCGGCAATGCTGGCGGAAATGGCGCACCCAGCGGGCCGGGAACAGCTTGATCCCGCCCGGCGCGTTGCGGGTGACGAAGCGCTGCTCGAACTCGTAGCGCTCGGCGATGCCCTGCGGATCGGCGGCATAGGCCTCCTGCATCGGCACCAGCTTGCCCACCGGAAAGCGAAAGCAGGAGGTCTGGCCCAGACGCTCGAAGGGCGTGTTCGGATTGCGCGAGAGGACCACGTCCTCCGGCCCGCCGAAGTCGAAGAAGGGATCAAGGCTGCCGGTCACCAGCACGTCGAGATCGAGGAACAGCACCGGCCCCGAAAGGCTGCCCAGCCGCGGCCCCCAGAGACGCGACTTCGGCCATTTGCCCTTGGTGCCGACCGGCATCGGGAAATCGACCTGCGGAAGATCCTCGCACAGCACCTCTGGGCGGACGCCTTCAGCGGTGTCGGTGAAACAGGTGAAGGTGAAGGGCCCCGTGATGTTGCGCGCCACCATGCCGTAAAGCCGGTTGATCCAGGGCGCCCCGTATCTGGTGCCCCAGTTGATGCAGATCACCTGCTTCACGTCCTGTGTCATCGCGCGGATGCCTCTCTTTGCGGCAGACAGGCCCGGACCTAGCCTGCCTCGGCGGCACATTCCAGCCGCGGCGACGCCGCAGCGCGGCAAGGATCGGCGCACTTGCCGGATTGAAGTGAGTCGTTAACGTGAAGGTCGGGACAGGGCCGGTGTCAGACCGAACCCGACAAAAACGCAGCCCCCGGCAGGCAAGGGAGGTTCGGCATGGCGACACAGGCTGAGGCACCGGTTCTGGACGTTCGGAACCTGACGACGGTTTTCCGCACCCGCCGCGGCGAGGTTCACGCCGTGAACGACGTCTCCTTCCACGTCGCCCCCGGAGAGCTTCTGGGCGTCGTCGGCGAAAGCGGCTCGGGCAAGTCGGTGACGATGATGTCGCTGATCGGCCTGCTGCCCACGCCCCCCGCCGAGGTGCGGCGCGGCTCGGTCCTGTTTCAGGGGCGCGACCTGCTGCGGATGCCCGCGCCCGAGCTGCGCCGCGTCCGCGGCGGCGAGATCGGCTTCGTCTTCCAGGACCCGATGACCTCGCTCAACCCGGTCTTCACCGTCGGCCAGCAGATCGCCGAGCCGCTGCGCAAGCATCGCGGCATGGACAAGCGCGCCGCCCGCGCCCGCGCGCAGGAGCTGCTGGAACTGGTCGGCATCCCCGATGCCCGGCGCCGCCTTTCGGATTACCCGCACCAGTTCTCGGGCGGCATGCGCCAGCGGGTGATGATCGCCATCGCGCTCGCCTGCGAGCCAAAGCTCCTGATCGCGGACGAGCCGACGACGGCCCTCGACGTCACGATCCAGGCGCAGATCATCGACCTGATGAAGCGCCTGCGCGAGGAGCTGGGCATGGCGGTGATCTGGATCACCCACGACCTTGGCGTCGTGGCCGGCATCGCCGACCGCGTCATGGTCATGTACGGCGGCGAGGTGGCCGAGCAGGCCCCCACCCGCGCGCTCTTCCGCGAGCCCGCGCATCCCTATACCCGCGCCCTTCTCAAGACCGTGCCGACGGTGCGCGGCGCGCGCGAGCGGCGGCTGACGGTGATCGACGGGCAGCCGCCGATCCTGACCGAACCGCCCAGCCGCTGCCCCTTCCGCGACCGCTGCGCGCAGGCCTGGGGCCGATGCCACCGCGCCGATCCACCCCTCTACCCGGTCTCCGAGGGGCACGACGCCGCCTGCTTCCTGCACGACCCGCAGGCGCAGGGCGCGCGGGAGGCGGCCCATGCTTGACGCCCAGCCGCAGGCGGAGGCGCCCAAGACCCGGATCGAGCGGCCGCTGGTCGAGGTGCACGATCTGACCATGCATTTCCCGATCCATTCGGGGCTGCTGCGCCGCCGCACCGGAGAGGTCCGCGCCGTCGACGGCATCAGCTTTTCGGTGATGGAGGGCGAGACCCTCGGCCTCGTCGGCGAATCGGGCTGCGGCAAATCCACCGCCGGCCGCGCGCTGCTGCGGCTTTACGACATCACCAGCGGCTCCATCAGGATCGAGGGCACCGAGATCGGCGATGCCAGCCAGTCCTACCTGCGCCGCTACCGGCCGAAGATGCAGATGGTCTTCCAGGATCCGCAGGCTTCGCTGAACCCGCGGATGACGGTGGCGGCGATCATCCAGGAGCCGCTGGACGAGCACACCAGCCTCTCGACCCGCGAGAAGCAGCACAAGGTGCTCGAGCTGATGGATGCCGTCGGGCTGAACCGCGCCTTTGCCGGGCGCTATCCGCATGCCTTTTCCGGCGGGCAGCGCCAGCGCATCGGCATCGCGCGGGCGCTCGCGCTCAATCCGAAGTTCATCGTCTGCGACGAGCCCATCGCTGCACTCGATGTCTCGATCCAGGCGCAGGTGGTCAACTTGCTGGAAGACCTGCAGGAACGCTTCGGCCTGACCTACCTCTTCATCAGCCACGACCTGTCGATGGTGCGCCACATCGCGACGCGCGTGGCTGTCATGTACCTCGGCCGGATCGTGGAGCTTGCCCCGCGCGAGCCGCTCTATGCCGAGCCGCTGCACCCCTATACCCGCGCGCTCCTGTCGGCGGTGCCCGAGGCCGACCCCGACGCGGTTCAGGCGCGGGTCATGCTGACCGGCGACGTCCCCTCGCCCGCGAACCCGCCAAAGGGCTGCAATTTCTGCACCCGCTGCCCGGAGGTCATGCCGGTCTGCCACAAGATCGACCCCGCCAGCCGCGAGGTCAGGCCCGGGCGCCACGTCGCCTGCCACCTCTACGATCCGGCGGTGATGGACGGCCCCGAGGATACCGCGCCCGAGCGGCCAGAGGCGGCACAGGCCGACGCCGGCCGGGCGCTTGCCGCCGCCGTGCGGCAGGAAACGACACGAGAAGACGCCGGTAAAGCGGCGCCCGACAATGACGCCGGCCAACCGGCGCAGACAGAGGCCGAGGGCCGATGACACACACCAGGGAGACGACTATGCGATTGAAGACCGCCCTTCTGGGCGCCGCCGCGCTGACCGCGCTGGCACCCGCCGCCATGGCGCAACCGACCGAGCGCGGCGCCTCGGGCCACCTGGGCCTGTTCTACTGGCAGGCGCCCTCCGTGCTGAACCCTTATCTGTCGGCCGGCACCAAGGATCTTGAAGCCTCGTCCCTGATGCTCGAGCCGCTGGCCCGCTACGACGAGAACGGGACCATGGTGCCCTACCTCGCCGCCGAGATCCCGACGGTCGAGAACGGCGGCGTGTCCGAGGATCTGACCTCGATCACCTGGACGCTGGCCGAGGGCGTCCTGTGGTCCGACGGCAGCCCGCTGACCGCCGAGGACGTGCGCTTCACCTGGGAATACTGCACCGCCGAGGGCGGCGGCTGCGCCCAGCTCGCCAAGTTCGAGGGCGTGACCGATGTCGAGGTCGTGGACGACCAGACCGTGACGGTGCGGTTCGACGGCCCGCAACCCAACCCCTACACCGCCTTCGTCGGCTACCAGGGCCCGATCCTGAATCACGAGCAATTCGCCGACTGCCTCGGCCCGGCGGCGCCGCAATGCACCGAGGCGAACTTCGGACCGATCGGCACCGGCCCCTATGTCGTCACCGACTTCCGGCCCAATGACGTCGTCCAGCTCGAGGCGAACGAGAATTATCGCGACGCCTCGAAGCCCTATTTCGCGACCGTGACGATGAAGGGCGGCGGCGATGCCACCGCCGCGGCGCGCGCCGTTCTGGAGACCGGCGAATACGACTACGCCTGGAACCTGCAGCTGGCGCCCGATGTCCTCGAGGGCATGGTCGAGGGCGGCACAGGCCAGCTGAACACCGCCTTCGGCGCCTCGGTCGAGCGGATCGAAGCGAACCTGACCGATGCCTCGCCCGACCTGCCCGAGGGCGAACGCTCTACCGTGGCGCATCCGCATCCCTTCCTCACCGATCCGGCGGTGCGCGAGGCGCTGTCGATGGCCATCGACCGGACGCTGCTGACCGAGATCGGCTATGGCGAGGCCGGCCGCCCGACCTGCGACCTGGTGCCGGCGCCGGAACTCTACGCCTCGGGGAACACCGACTGCATCGAGCAGGATCTCGAGGGCGCGATGCAGATGCTGGAAGAGGCCGGCTATACCGACACGAACGGCGACGGCGTGCGCGAGACCCCCGATGGCGAGCCGCTGGAGATGCTGTACCAGACCTCCACCAACGCCGTGCGCCAGGACTACCAGGCGCTGATCAAGGAGTGGTGGGAGCAGATCGGCTTCTCGGTCGAGCTGCGCAACATCGACAGCTCGGTCTTCTTCGGCGGCGATCCGGGCAGCCCGGACACCTTCCAGCGCTTCTACGCGGACGTCGAAATGTACACCAACACCTTCGACGGCACCGATCCGCAGGCTTATCTCTCGGCCTATACCTGCAACAAGATCCCCTCGCCCGACAGCGCCTGGGTCGGCGAGAACATCAACCGCTACTGCTCCGAGGACTACGACGCGCTGATCGCCGAGCTGGGCGAGACCGCCGATCTCGACGAGCGTGGGCGCATCGCCAAGCAGATGAACGACATGCTCACCAACCAGAGCCACATCATCATCCCGCTCACCGCCCGCGGCGAGCTGTCGGGGGTCGCCAATTCCCTTGGCGGGGTGAAGCTGAACGCCTGGGACAGCGAGCTGTGGAACATCGCCGACTGGTACCGGATCGAAGGCTGATCCTTGGGGCGGCGGGCCGACCGCCTGCCGCCCTGCCCCGTTCCGGGGCCCGCCCCGGTCCCGCCACGCCAGACACGACAAGGCGCAGCCCATGCTCACCTACACCATACGGCGGCTGATCCTGGCGATCCCGACGCTGCTCTTCATCGGCCTCGTGATCTTCCTGCTGCTCGACCTCGCGCCCGGCGATCCGATGGCGCAGATGCCGCTGTCGATCCCGCCCGAGGTGCGCGAGCAGATGCGCGAGGCGCTGGGAATGAACGAGCCCGTCTGGGTGCGCTTCTACCTCTGGCTCTACCAGTTCTTCGTGGTCGAGCCCCAGGTGATCTTCGACGCGATCTTCGGCACCGGCTTCGCCGAGGACAAGCTGAGGATCCTGTCCTGGCAGTTCCGCTCTCCGGTGATGGACATCATCGCCCAGCGGGTGCCGCAGACCCTTTGGGTCGTGGGTCTTGCCTATGTCGTCGGCGTCGTGATCGCCGTGCCGATCGGCATCGTCTCGGCGGTGCGGCAGTATTCCATTTTCGACAACATCGGCACATTCGTCTCGATGGTCGGCTTCTCGGTGCCGACCTTCTTCACCGGGGTGCTGCTGATCGTCATCTTCTCGGTCCAGCTGGGCTGGTTCCCCTCGATCTACGATACCACGCTGGTGGTGACCGGCTGGGACAGCTTCCTCGCGCAGCTGCGGCAGATGGTGATGCCGGTCTTCGTGCTGGCGCTGTACAATGCCGCGCAGATCAGCCGCTTCATGCGCGCCTCGATGCTGGACAACATGGACCAGGACTACGTCCGCACCGCCCGCGCCAAGGGCATGGACGAGCGCGTCGTGGTGCTGCGCCACGTGCTGCGCAACTCGATGATCCCGGTCATCACGGTGATCGCCCTCGGCGTGCCGCAGGTCTTCGGCGGCGCCATCATCACCGAGCAGGTGTTCAAGGTGAACGGTCTCGGCCAGCTGCTGATCACCGCGATCCAGGCGAACGATCTGCCGATGGTGCAGACGCTGACCTTCATGTTCGCCGTGCTGATCGTCCTGTTCAACCTGATCGCCGACGTCCTTTACGGCGTGCTCGACCCGAGGATCCGCTATGACTGACCGCCTCGATGCCGAACCCGCCCGCGGCGCCGACCACGGCACCGAAAGTCTGCACATGGTGCCCGCCGGGGCCGTGCCCGGCGGCATGGCCGCCGAGGGCGGCAGCCGCATCGTCACCCGCAGCCAGTGGTGGGACGTCTGGGACCAGTTCCGCCGCCACAGGGGCGCGATGATCGGCGCCGCCTTCCTGATCTTCATCACCCTCTTCGTGATCTTCGGCCCCTGGATCTGGCGGGTCGATCCCGGCGCGCTCGACATCCGCAACAAGGACTGGCGGCCCGTCTACTTCCTGCTCTGGAACGGCGAGGCGAAAGCCGGCTTCGCCCATCCCCTGGGCACCGACAACCTCGGGCGGGACACGCTGGCCAACCTGATCCAGGGCGGGCGCGTCAGCATGGCCGTCGGCTGGGCCGCGATGCTGCTGAGCCTGATCCTCGGCACCGCCATCGGGGTGCTCGCGGGCTACTTCCGGGCGCTGGACGGCCTTCTGATGCGGTTCACCGACCTCGTCCTCGCGCTGCCGATCCTGCCGCTGCTGCTGGTCATGATGCTGCTCTTCCGCGAGCCGCTGCGCGGCGCCTTCGGCCCCGAGGCGGGCATCTTCATCCTGATCGTGACGGTGATCGGCATCACCTCGTGGATGCAGGCGGCGCGCATCGTGCGCGGCGACGTGCTCGCGCTGAAGGAGCGGGAGTTCGTGCTGGCCTCGCGCTCCATCGGCACGCCCGCGCACCGGATGATCGGGCGGCACATCCTGCCCAACGTGATGTCGCCGATCATGGTCTCGGCCACGCTGGGTCTGGCCAATGCGATCATCACCGAAAGCGCGCTGTCCTTCCTCGGGCTCGGCTTTCCGTCGGACTTCCCGACCTGGGGCAAGCTGCTCTTCGACAGCGTCGACCGCATGGCGGACTACCCCGAGAGGGTGATCTGGCCCGGCCTCGCGATCTCGCTCACGGTGCTGAGCGTGAACTACATCGGTGACGGGCTGCGCGACGCGCTCGATCCGCGTATCCGCGGGCAGTAGCGGGGCCGGGCAGCACGCCGTGGAGGCGGCGGTGCTGCCGGCGCTCGCGGCCTAGGCCTGCTCGGCCGGCATCTGCACCACCAGCCCGTCGAGCGCATCCGTCACCTTGATCTGGCAGGTCAGGCGCGAGCGGGCGGGATCGGGCTCGTAGGCGAAATCGAGCATGTCCTCTTCCATCGCCTCGCGGGCGGGCAGCTTCTCGACCCAGTCCGGTGCCACGTAGACATGGCAGGTCGAACAGGCGCAGGCGCCACCGCAATCGGCCTCGATGCCGGGAATGCCGTTGTCGCGCGCGCCCTCCATCACGGTCAGGCCATTGGCGACCTCCACGACATGCTCCTTGCCGCCGTGCTCGATGTAGGTGATGCGTGCCATGCTGGGCCTCCTTCGCCGTGCGGTGCAACTGTTACGGGCCCGCCCCCGCCGCCGCAAGCGGGAGCCTGCGGGGTGGCGGCGACCTTGGGCGCTGAACGTCTCCCTTGAACGCGCACGTCCTGCCAAAGATCGGACTGGGACGATCGGCCACATCGAGCACGAGGTTTGCACGATTCCCGCGGATCGAATGAAGGGGCGGCAGGACGGCACTCTCATGCCAGCAACCGCGCCGAGGTCACGGGCTGAACCTGCAAACGAGCCACTGCGCAACAAGGTTTTCCGACGCGCTCGCGGGTGCTTTTTATCCCGGCGTCGCAGCGCTAGGATTCGCTCAGGTTGCATGCATACAGGCTGCCGGCGGCCGAACCTTTGACAAGGAGCAATCGAATGCTGAACCGACTTGGCCCCGTGGTCATAATCGTGGCATCGGCCCTGGCCGTGGGATGCGGGCTCTATGCCTACTTCGCACCGCTGACCGGCGTGACCGGCACCTGGGGGCCGCTTGCCGCGAGCTTCGGCGCGCTGTGCCTGCTGATCGCCGGGGCGCTGCTGCTGCGCCGCGGCCATCGCGGCCTGCGGGTGCTGCTGCTGGTGCTCATGGCGCTTGGCCTCGTGCTGACCGCCTTCGCCACCTTTCTTCTGCACCAGTGGGTGATGCTGGTTGCGCTGGGGCTCTGCGCCCTTGGCTGGCTCATCGCCCTGACCGGACCCAAAGGAGCCACGGCATGATCTCCCTCCTTCGCAGCACCGCCGTGCTGGCCCTTCTCGCGGCGCCCGCTGTCGCGCAGGACGCAGCGCCCGCGCCAGAGCAAGAGGCACCGTCCGACACCGCACCCCAGGCGCCCGTGACCTCCGAGGATGCCGCACCCGAGGATGCGGCCGAGGCGCCGGCCGCGCGCCAGCCCTCGGACGCCCGCGTGCCGCCTGCGGGCACCGACTGGACGAGCTTCCACGGCCAGGTTTCGGGGGCGAAATACTCGCCCCTCGACCAGATCACGCCGGAGAACGTCTCCGGGCTGGAGCTTGCCTGGCGGATGCATACCGGCGACGTCTCGGACGGGTCGGGCGATCTGCCCGCCACCGTCTGGTCGGCCACGCCGATCTACGCCAACGACATGCTCTATATCGGAACGCCCTTCTACCGGGTGCTGGCGCTCGATCCCGCGACGGGCGAGGAGATCTGGTCCTTCGACACCCAGTCGACGCTCAAGGCGCTGACCCAGCCCGCGCTGAAGAACCGCGGCGTCGCCTACTGGGAGGCGGAGGCCCCGCAGGAGGGCGAGGCCTGCCAGAAGATCGTCTATCTCGGCACGATGGACGCGCGCCTCTTCGCGGTGGACGCCGACACCGGCGCGCCCTGCGAGGGCTTCGCCGATGGCGGCGTTCTGGACGTGAACCAGTGGAACACCGTCAACGACCGCTGGCCCCTGTCGCTGCTGCAACCGCCGACCATCGTCGGCGATCACGTGGTGATCGGCTGGGCCGGAAATGACTGGGACTGGGCCGAGGCGCCTCCGGGCTCCGTCTTCTCGGTGAACGCCCAGACGGGCGAGCTGGAGTGGACCTTCGACACCATCCCCGCGGATATCCGCGCGCAGACCGGCACCGCCAACGTCTGGACCGCGATGAGCGCCGACGAAGAGCGCGGCATCGTCTACCTGCCGGTCGCCTCGCCCTCGCCCAACTACTGGGGCGGCAACCGCACGGAATCGATCCCCTACGCCACCTCGACCACCGCGCTGGACGTCGAGACCGGCGAGGTGATCTGGTCGCGGCAATGGGTGCATCACGACATCTGGGATTACGACATCAACTCGGCGCCGACGCTGATGGACATCACCGTCGACGGGGAGGATATCCCGGCGCTGATGCAGGCCACCAAGATGGGCTTCCTCTTCGTGGTGAACCGCGAGACCGGAGAGGACGTCTGGCCGATCGAGGAACGCCCCGTTCCCGCCGGCGATGTCGAGGGCGAGGTCTACTCCCCGACGCAGCCCTTCCCGACCGTCCCCGCGCCGCTGATCGACCAGTCGACCCTGCCGCCCGTCTGGGCGCTGGCCGACATCGCGTCCCTCGGCGCCTGCTCCGACCTCTGGGACCGCATGGTCTACGAGGGCATGTACCAGCCGCCGACCACCGAAGGCGCCGGGGCCGGCGCCTATCCCAACAGCGCGGGCGTCGTGCAATGGGGCGGCGTGGGCTTCGATCCGGAGCAGCAGATCGCCGTCGTGAACCTCAGCCACGTGGTCCAGCACATCAAGCTCTGGCCGCGCGCGGAATACGAGGCGCAGCAGGGCGAGGCCGGCACGGGCGAAAGCGGGTTCCACCCGCAGACCGGCGCGCCCTTCGGCATGTCCCTGCAGAACGCGATCAACGGCCTCGGGATGCCCTGCTGGGAGCCGCCTTTCGGAGAGCTGATGGCCATCGACATGACCACCGGCGAGACGATCTGGCGCGAGCCCTTCGGCATGTCCCAGCGCTACGGCTTCTACATGCCGGAACGCTGGGGTTCTCCGACGATCGGCGGCCCGGCCCTGACGGCCGGCGGGCTGATCTTCATCGGCGCGACGATGGACGGCATGGTCCGGGCCTACGACCTGGCAAGCGGGCAGGAGCTCTGGAGCGACCTGACCGAGGCGCCCTCGGTCTCGAACCCGGCGATCTACGAGCACGAGGGCCGGCAGTACGTGGCCTTCATCTCCGGCGGCAACTCGATCCTGAAGCCTTCCGTGGGCGACATGGTCTCCGTCTACAGCCTGCCGGATTGACCGTCCAAGGGCGCGCGTCACTGCGCGCCCAACCCTCCAACCCGGTCTTCAGGTCGGACGGAGCAGAGCTAGCTGCCTCAACTTCTGGCATTTCCAATCGAAAGGGGCCCGAGACGGACCAGTCGTAGCGCAGAAGACGCGCCGCCTGGCGAGCAGCCGCGCCTGTCGGCCCTGACGCGATTCCGTCGTCGACCGTCCAGTCCGACAGGACCTTTAGATCTGTCGTTCAGCCACAGCGCGGCATCGAACGCGTCCAGCCCGCGACGACCTTGCGGCACCCTACCCCGCCGCAGCCGCTATCGGCCCTTAGCAGCCATTCGCCGGTCGGTACATCGCTGCAGCGCAGCTTCACCAATCCGCACGTTCGCGCAGCGCGCAGCATCTCCATCACCCCAATGAACGCTTTGCGGACGAAGCCGCCGTTCGTACACGTGCCCGACCCGCTTAGTGAGCATTCGACCCGGGTATCTGCGTCGATCTATTTGGAAGGATGGGTACCGAGCTGCGTCGGAGATTACGGTGCTTCGCCAAGGTCCTCAGTCATCCAGCGGGCTTCCTCCATCGCGCTTCGCCCAAAGTGTCTTCGGAAGTCGCGACTGAACTGGGAGGCACTCTGGTAGCCGACCTTCGTCGCAACACTGGCAACGGAGCCGTGGTTGCGCGTGATCATCAGCCGTGCCTCGTGCAGGCGCATTGCCTTGATATAGCGGACCGGCGAGGTGCCTGTCAGCTGCTTGAAGTGAGCGTGATAGCAGGGAATGCTCATCCCGGCCGCGGCGGCCAGATCGGGCACCGAGAGGCTGGTGGTGAAGCTTTGCCGGATCCGCCCCAAGCTTTCGACTATGCGTCCGGAGGGCCCACCTTGGCGCAGAGCAGCCCGAAGGGCACCGCCCTGCGGCCCGACGAGCACGCGGTAATGCAGCTCCCGCAGCAGCCCCGGGCCCAGGATCTCCCCTTCCTGCGGATCCGCAAGCGCGGCTAGGACCCTGCCCAGAAGCTCATGCATCCGAGCGTCCATGCGGCTCGAAACGAGGCTCCGGGCCTGCGCTGGCACCGTCTTTCCCACGGCGTCAAGCGCGACGGCGATTTCGGCGGCAAGTTGCAGATCGAACTCGAGATAGAGCGCCAGCAAGGGCCGATCGGGATCAGCCTGGGAGGCCATGCGGAACGGCACGGGAACCGAGACGGCAAGATAGTGATCGGCATCGTAGCGATAGACATTCCCGTCCAGAAAGCCCTGCTTGGCGCCCTGCAGCACAAAGACCGCGCCGGGCCGGTAGAGGACCGGGACGTCCTCGAGGACGGTTTCCGAGCGCAGAATGCGCAGGCCGGGCAATGCCGTTCGGTTGTACCCCGCGCTAGGCGCGAGCTCTGATGCCTGGGCGAGGAAAGTGCTGTTTTTCATAGGATCGGGCAAACCTGCGAGAGGATCAGCCGTGTTCGGCATGGTCGATCCAGACAATCTGTCAATTCACCAAACCACGCAAGCGAGGGCCTCTTCATGTCAGGCAAGACTTTCTTCATTACCGGCGCCAATTCGGGGTTCGGATATGCAATCGCCCGCGCGGCTTTGAAAGCCGGACACAAAGTGATCGGCACGGTCCGCTCCGATGCAGCGCGGGCCTCGCTCCTCGAACGCCTTCCCGACGTTCATCCGATTCTTTGCGACGTCACCGATTTTGATCGTATCGACGCGGTGGTCAGCCGAACGGAGGCAGACTTCGGCCCGGTCGATGTCCTCGTGAACAATGCCGGTTATGGGCACGAGGGTGTGCTGGAGGAATCCACCCTGTCCGAGTTGCAGCGAAAGTTGGACGTCAACGTCTTCGGAGCGGTCGCGGTGGCCAAGGCCTTTCTGCCCCGGTTTCGCCAGCGCCGAGCCGGTTTGATCCTTAACGTCACTTCGATGGGAGGTCTGATCACAATGCCCGGGATCGCCTATTACTGTGGTAGCAAGTTCGCCTTGCAGGGCATCTCCGAGGTCATGCGCAGCGAGATGGCGCCATTCGGGGTGCATGTAACGGCACTCTGCCCCGGCTCCTTCCGCACCGACTGGGCAGGTCGATCCATGGTTCGGAGCGAACGCTCCATCAGCGATTACGACAGCATCTTCGACCCGATCCGCCAAGCGCGGCGGAAAAAGCACGGTGCTCAGCTCGGCGACCCCGATAAGCTGGCCGAAGCCGTTCTCGGCCTCGTGATGTCGGACACTCCCCCGCCGCAGCTCCTGCTCGGCAGTGACGCACTCGGCCTTGTCCGGAACCGGCTTCAGGCAATGCTCGAGGAAATCGATGACTGGAAGGCCGTCACCTGCTCCACCGACGGCTGAAAGCACGCGACGACCGTTTAACTTCGGGCCCGGAGCCGCTAAGTCACCGGGCTCGACTTCGCCTTTTGAAGCACAGGTCAAGATCGACTGCTCTGGGTCCATGCGGACATGCGGCAGCGCAGGAAGACGGGAGCATTCATGATCAACTTCCCCGTCGCTGACGGCCCTAACCGGACGTTCGACCCCCTGTCCGACCCCGGTTGCTTTTGGCCCGAAGCCGCCGTTCGAGCTCCTGATCAAGCGCAGCCGCTATCGGCCCAAAGCGGACATCTAGCGTCCAGATTGGCCGCGACCGCTTCCGGCCCAAACCGATCATTTTCCAGGATCACCATTGCCGCAGCGCGGCTTCCCCATACCGGACCTTCATGGCACCGCGCAGCATAGTCCAGGGCCCAGAGGTCAGCAGTGCGGACAAAGCAGACCTCCGCTGCGCATGGGTCAATGTCCGGTTCGGCGAGCCGTTCAACAAACGGTAGTTTTTGAAACCTTGTGCGGACCTGGTGAACAGCTCATTTCGAACTTTCCCAAGAAAACGGTGTCACAAGTTGTTTCGAGCGCCTTTAAACTCGGATCATGGGCAGGCACCCAAAGGTTGACGAACTGTCAGCGGTTTTTCGGCGTTAGCATGCGCCTCTTGTTCTGAAATGAACCCGACACGTGCCATCTCTGAAAGAACAAAATTGCGTCTCGATATTGCTCGGTCGCGCTCTCTAATTGGATGGAAAGCGGACGGCGCTTTCGGTATCCCTGCGAGAAATGCAGCTTCGTGAAGTTCTAAATCGATTGTGTTTTTTCCAAAATAGGCTGGCCCTGCCTGATCGATGCCAAAACACCCTTGGCCAAGAAAGACACGGTGAACATACCAATCCAGAATCTCTTCCCTCTCAAGCGTCTGAGAGAGCGCAAATGAAATGACACGTTTGTTGGGAAAGCTCGGCTCTGGATACCACCCGGCAACAAATAGAGGGATTGTCGATCGGCTAATAGACCTTTCAAAAAAGGTACGATCTTCAGCCGCTACGAAAGCGTTTACAATCATAGCCGGTGCGGATGACCAGTCAGTCGCATCCAGCTCATATGCTGACCGGATTGCATCGGGCTCAAGAAAGGGAAATGTGTCGTCAGCAAGCGCGGCGGTTGAAACTGTAAAAATGGCTGCCGCTAGAAAAATTCTGGAATTAGATGTTATCAACGACCGCCCCTTTATTCGCGTTTTAGACCAACACTGGCTTTAAAATTTCTCTCAAATCAATGGCCGCCTCGCCGGCACAGCGGGCCTTGTTCATATGCCAAGAACGTTCGTTTGTGGCACAAACCCAAACCACCTCAGTCCAAGCTGTCAAAAACCTCGTTTAATATTCGAGTGGTCACTGAAGGTTTTAGGTCGTTCTAAAAGTAACGGACATTCTTGCATAGCGCAACATCGGTCAAAGAGGGCTCAAACCGGAGTTGCGGCGGCGCAGCAGGGGTCAGCACCTGGTCGCCCCTCGCGCGTCGTCCGCTCCCGGCCCATTGCGGACCTTCGAGCCCCTTCCCAGCCGCGGTCGCTATCGGCCCTTAGCGGACCTTCGGGACCCTGCCCCGTCGGAGCTGCTATCAGGTCATTGCGGATCTTCGGGCCACTGCCCCGTCGCAGCCGCTCTCGGCCCTTAGCGGACATCTACGGGCTTGGCTGGACTGGTCTGCTCCCGGCCCTTAGTGGACCTTCCGGCCCCTGCCCCGCCGCAGCCGCTATCGGCCCAAAGCGGACATTTGGCGTCCAGATTGGCCGCAACCGCTTCCGGCCCTCAGCCGACCTTGGCCCGGCTCACCGTTGCCGCAGCGCGGCTTCCCCAAACCGGACCTTCATTGCGTCCCGAAGCATCGTCCAAGGCCCCGAGGTCCGCAGTGCGGACTAAGCTAGCTTTCGCCCTCGCCGTGTGGAGGCAGATACCCTTGTAGCGCTTGCTGAGGCAGCAAGCGCAACTCCGACGCCCAACCAAGCAATATTCCGTCATCTGTGAGGGGCGCGGGCGGTATCTCCTTCGCGCGGATCGCACTTCCCAATAAGCTGTAGCAAGTATATATTTTTCTGGCTTGTGGATGGTGCCAGATAAACCTGTGTTCAAATGCCTCTGTTCTATCTGCGTCAGCACGAATGTTTTCAAAGCAGTTAGATGAAAGGCAGGTTTAATTGTCGGGAACTACTAAAATTCTAGCTCAAGAGTCGCTCATGTGTGGCTTGCGAAGATTACCTATCGCTGGACCAGCTGTAGAGGTCGTGGAAAACGTTGCAAGGCGTCGAGAGATGGCCGCCTTACATGCTCGAATCGAATCAGTAGAGATTGAAATGAGCAACTGGAGCATCGCAATGCGCGATCTAGTGCGACAAACTATATCTGATGCAATGCAGGAACTATCAAAGCCTAACGCTGACGGCGACACTCTTACAAGCGTGATCCGCGAGCTCAGAGAGATGAACGAGCATGGATACCACGCCGCTCTTTTTGAGGGATTGTTTAAGACGAGCGCGCACTATACGGCATTAATGCGTCAACCCGAAAACTATGGCCTCATCTTGGACGACAGAAGTTCTTTGCCACGTGGAACAGTTCCAATTCTTCTTGAGTTGGACAAGACTCGACTGGTTGCTCTCCCGCCAGCATCTATTGCCCTGCTTCTTTCTTCGGCCGTCGGGATTAGGTCTCGATTGATAGTTTCAGAGGATATCTGGGCCATTCCTGCAGATCGAAAAAGTATATGGGAGCTTCAGCCTGAGGAAACTTATCTTAACCCGCCGATCAAATACTCATGCCCGGAATGCAATCGGCCCTGCAACCCCCCTATTATTGATGGAATGGATAGGTCCATCTGGGACTGCCCACACTGCGGAAGACTTCAATATAATAATACAACCTTTAACCACCCGATTTTTCAAAATTGGCCTAAGCCAAAATAGATTTCCCCCATGGAGGGATCGCCCATCCCAATCGATGTGTGTTCCCGATCTTAGAGGCCGCCGGCGTCCACATCAACTTTGAGCTATGTTGAAACACGACACGGAGACTAAAGTGATCTCTTCGCACAATTCTGCTCGTTACGTTCCCAGAGGCATCGGTCTTTTTGGGTTCGAAGCGGGCCTGCGGCGTCGCAGCCGGTCGGGCACCTGGCGGACCGTAACGACCGTTGCTTCCGGCCCTAGGCGGCCATTCCGCACCCTACCCGGCCCCGGCCGCTATCGGTCCTCAGCGGACCTCAGCCCCCTACCCGGCCGCGGTTATTCTCGGCCCTGACCTGCCGCTCGCCAGCATACCACTGCCACCGCGTGGCTTCCCCAAACCCGACTATCATGCCATCCCGTAGCATCGATTTAAAGACAGAGATCCACAGCACGGAGGGAAGCAAGCATTCGCTTTGGGAGTAGATATGGCGAAATTGATACCGATCTTCTATGCACTGAACCACGCGCAGATTCTTATCGACTACCAGAACTAAACCAAGCTCGGCACATGCGCCTTAGCTTAAGCTTGGGCAACCGAAAAGCCAAATATCTCAGGTCTTTGCGATGAAACATCAAATGACAGGAAACGCTGGGCTGTTTCACATCGCGTGGGAACTGACGCGCCGCGGTTGGATCGTGATGCCCACCGTTCGGAATGCTCGTGGCGCTGATCTTTATGCAGCACCATTCGACAACGAAGAAGCCGTTATTCCGATCCAATCCAAGGCATTGTCAAAGCGTGCGGCGGTTCCGTTGGGGACAGACCTCGGTCGCCTGAGATCGCCATGGTGGATCATCACCTTGGGCGCAAACGATGACAATCCGGTTTGTTATGTTTTGACGCTGGACGAAGTGAAGACACTGGCATCGCGAGACAACGGAAAGAACCGAGCATACTGGCTTGAGGCAAAGGACTACAGAAAACCCGAATTCCGCGAGGCTTGGCATCGGCTAACATAAACGGGCCACCATCAATCGAGCAGCTAACATACAGCCTTTCTACAAGGTATGGCGAAATCACCTTGGAGCAGGCGTGCGGCAGCGTCGTCCTGAACACCCGCGAGTCTCGGTTGTCCTGAAACTTCCCGGCCCGAAGCTGCCGTTTCGAAGCCCGGTAAGGGAAGTCCGCTCGGGGACTGAAACTGCAGGTGATCGACTATCCGCATCAACGATCTGCGGAGTTGCGGCAGGGCTTTCGGCCCGGCAGCGAGCGAAGCCTCGACCTCTCACCGTTGCTCAGGCCAGCTCATGGCCTGACAAGCTCTGCCACGGTGAGAGCGGCGAGACGCTCTTCGAAGACCTGCCGCGCCGACTGAAGTGCGTCATTCGTGGCCGTGTTCGCGGCCCGGGCCAGCAGGCATGTGGGCTGGTCCTCGTCAGGAGCGATCGCAAAGAGCTCCGGAGAGCCGAGGGCGCTGTAAAGATCCAGCAGGGAGATCTCGCTCAAGGACCGGGACAGGCTCCATCCGCCGCCATGCCCCTTGGTGGAGGTGAGCAGCCCCGCCTCTCGCAGCCCGGCAAGGGTGCGGCGCACGACGGTGGCGTTGGTTCCAAGCATCATGGCGATCTCCTCAGAGGTCGCCGGGCGGTCCATGTCGGCCAGATGCAGCAAGGCATGCAGGACGCGGGGAAGACGGCTGTCGGTTCGCATGGCACCTCTCATGATACTTTCGATGATGCGAGAATTGATCGCCCACCGATTACGTGTCATACGATGTTACGAAAGATTCGACCCAGATACCAGAGTTCAGACATGACCGTGCCCACTCCGCGGGCCCGATGGCTTGCCATGGGGTTCCTCTGCCTTGGCAGCTTCATCAACCTCCTCGACGTGACCATCGTCACCGTCGCCCTTCCGCGCATTCAGTCCGACCTGGCGGCCACGCCGACACAGCTGGAATGGGTGGCGGCGATCTACGTGCTGGCGCTGGCGGCGGGGCTTTTGCCCATGGGACGGTTCGGGGACAGCTGGGGGCGCAAGCACCTCTTCATCTGGGGGATAATCGGCTTCACCCTCGCCTCCGCGGCCTGCGCAGGGGCGTCGAGCATCACCATGCTGATCACCGCGCGCCTGGCGCAGGGGCTGTCAGCGGCGGTGATGGTGCCGCAAGTGCTGGCCATCCTGAACGTGACCTTCCCGCCAGAGGAGAAGGCCCGCGTCTTCGGCCTGTTCGCGGCGGTGTCCAGCCTTGCATCGGTCGCCGGACCGGTGCTCGGTGGCGGGCTCATCGCGCTCGATCCCTGGGGCCTGGACTGGCGCGCCATCTTCATCGTGAACCTCCCCTTGGGGATCCTGGCCGTCCTGGGCGCGATGCTCACGGTGCCAAGAGACCGAGGCCTGTCGCAGGCGGTGGACTGGACCGGCACGGCGCTCTTCGCGCTGACGACGGTCTGCCTTGTCCTGCCCCTGGTCGAGGGGCGTGCGATGGGCTGGCCATGGCCGATCCTCGCACTCCTTGTCGCATCCATACCGCTGGCCGGATTGACCCTGCGCCACATGCTGCAGCGGGATCGTCGCGGCCGGACAGCCCTGATCCCCGGCAGTCTCTTGCTGAATGCCGCCTTCCTGCAGGGCCTCTGCCGGGTCGTCTTCGTGTTCTCCGGCATTCCCGGCTTCTTCCTCGTGCTGACGGTCTACCTGCAGTCGATCCTCGGCCTGACGCCGCTGCAAAGCGGGCTTTCCACGGCAGCCTTTCCGGTGGGGGTCATGGCGGCCTCGATGAATGCGAGGCGCCTGGGCGATTGGCCGCTGCCGCGACGGATCGGGGTTGGCGCGGGGCTCCTCGTGGCGGGCATGGTGCTGACGGCCCTGGTGCTGCTGCAGGTCGGAGCCGGCCTTGCGCCCTGGCACCTTACCGTCCCACTCCTTGTCTGCGGCCTCGGGATGGGAACGGTCGTGGTGGCCCTGTTCCAGTCCGTGATGGCGACGGCCGCCACGGCAGACTCCGGCGCGGCTTCGGGCGCCTTGCAGGCGTTCCAGCAGATCGGGGCGGCGCTGGGTATCGCGATCGTCGCCGGCATCTACTTCGGCCTTTCGGCGAGGGAGGCTCCTCTCCCTGCCATGATTGCCGCCTGTCTTTATCCGATGATCCTCTTCGCGCTCCTTGGCCTGGGCAGCCTGCGCAAAAACGGAAGGAAAACCACGTGACGCCGACCATACTCGAGAGCGACACCGCGGAGAGCTTCTGGGATCGCCACTGGTCCGGCATGACCCGGCCGAGCAGTGGAACCCCCTCAGCAGCGCTGGAGCGCCTCGTCGCCGGGCGCCCTGCCGGCCGCGCCGTCGACCTTGGCTGCGGGCGTGGCGACGATGCGATCTGGCTTGCGAGAAACGGATGGCAGGTGGTTGCCGTCGATGTCTCGCAGGCAGCCCTCGATACGGTGAGGCGCAGCGCCGAGGCCGCCGGGGTCGGAAGGCAGATCACCTGCTCGCGTCACGACCTTTCCACAATGCTGCCCGACCGCCCGTTCGATCTGGTTCTGTCGATGTTCACCCATACGCCGCTGGAGTTTGACCGTACCGCCCTGCTTCGCGCCGCGGCGACCCTCGTGGCGCCAGGGGGCCTTCTTTTGATCGCGGGGCACGGAAGCCTTGCGCCTTGGGCCTGGAGCGATCCGGAGATACAGCTCCCCAAGGCGCAGGACGTGGCTGACGCCCTGGCGCTGCCCGATTGGACCGTGATCGAGATCGCGGACCACCCGCGCGAGGCGCGCGGTCCCGATGGCCAGGTTGCGCAGGTGCTTGACAGTGTTACCGCCCTGGAACGCCCAGTCGGTTAGGCGTTTCAGCTAAGGCCGAGGAGCGCGATTTCCGCCCCGGGATGCAGGGAGTTATCCTCCTTTCAACAGGGACTTCGCGTCACCAGTCGGCATCATACTCGCAGTCACCCCAGCAGCACCTCGCTTCGGCCCTAGCTTTCGCGAAATCTGTACCCGATCCCCGGCTCGGTGAAGATCCAGACCGGATCGGCCGCGCTGTCGCCCAGCTTGGCGCGCAGCTGGCGGATGAAGACGCGCAGGTACTGGCTGTCCTCGGCATGGGCGGGCCCCCAGACCCGCTGCAGCGCCATGCGCTGCGTGACCAGCCGCCCGGCATGCGAGGCCAGCAGCCAGAGCAGGTCGAACTCCTTCGGTGTCAGGGAAAGGGGCTGGCCGCCCAGGCGCACGGAATGCTGCGCCGCGTCGAGCAGCAGGTCGCCGATCTCGATCCGGGCGGCGGTCTCCGTCTCGGCGGTCTTGTTGCGCAGCAGTGCCCGCAGCCGGGCGAGCAACTCTCGTGTGCCGAAGGGCTTGGTGACGTAGTCCTGCGCCCCGAGATCGAGGGCGGCGACCTTCTGGTCTTCTTCCGCGCGGACCGAGAGCACCAGCACGGGCACCTCGGACCAGCCGCGGATCTCGCGCAGGACCTCGGTGCCGTCGCGGTCCGGCAGGCCGAGGTCGAGGATCACCGCATCGGGCGCGCTCGTCGCTGCCCGGCCTGCCCCCTCGCGGGCCGTGGAGGCCTCGGTCACGGCATGGCCCTCGGCCTCCAGCGCGATCCGCAGGAAGCGCCTGATCTGGGGTTCGTCGTCGATGACGAGAATGCGGGCCATCACAGCTCCGGGTTGGAGAGCGGCAGCCTGAGAACGATGGTCGTCCCGCTGCCGCCCGACGTCGTGGCCTCTGCGCGGATGCGGCCGCCATGAGCCTCGACGATGCCCCGCGCGATGGCAAGGCCGAGGCCGGTCCCCGCCCGCTGCGCATCGCCCGAGGCGACGCGGTAGAACATCTCGAAGACCCGGCTGCGCGCCTCGGGCGGGATACCTGGCCCGTGGTCCGCGATCGCCAGCTCCATCGCCGCGCCGTCGACCCGCGCCGTCATCGCGATCGCCGTGCCCGCCCGCGCATGCTTGGCGGCGTTGTCGAGCACGTTGACCAGCACCTGTTCGATCAGGATCGGATCGACCTCGATGCTGGGCAGGTCCTCGGGGATCGTTACCGCCACCTCGAGATGCGCCAGCACCCCGCGCAGGCGGCGCCGCGCATTGCCGACGATCTCCGACAGGTCGGCGGCCACCCGGCGCGGGGTCAGCGCGCCGTGGCTGAGGCGCGTCATGTCGAGAAGGTTCTGGATGTAGCGATCCAGCCGCTCCCCCTCCTCGCGGATGGTGACGGCCAGTTCCTGGCGCAACTCCGGCGCAAGCCCCACCTCCGGCTCGGAGAGGGAGGAGGCCGCGCCGATGATGCTGACGAGCGGCGTGCGCAGGTCGTGACTGACCGAGGACAGCAGCGCCGAGCGCAACCGCTCCGTCTCGGACGAGAGGCGCGCGGTCTGCAGCGCCTCGTTCAGGTCGGTGCGCTCGAAGGCGAGAGCGAGCTGGCTGGTAAAGGCCTCGAGCAGGCGGCGATCCTCGGCATCCGGCCGGTGCCCGTCGCCGGACCGCAGGCCCAGCGCGGCCAGCACCCCCTCGCCGGCGCGGACGGGCAGGAACAGCCATTGGCTGGACGACAGGGTGTCGGTGCCGCGGCCCGAAGGCTCCCCCTTCTCGAGGGTGTAGCGCCCCGCGGTCAGGTCGCGCATGTCCAGCGGCGTGGCGCCGGCATCCGCGGCGATGGTGTCGATCCGGCCGTCCTGCTGCCGCAGCATCAGCGCCGTCAGATCCATGGCAGTGGCGATCTGCTCGATCCCTGCGCGGGCCACCGCCTCGGACGAGGGGGCGACGGCGATCCGGCGGGCGAAATCGTGCAGGATGGTGATCCGCGTCACGCTGTCGCGCAGCGCCAGGGCCCGCGCCCGCAGCCGGGCGGCGAGGTTCCCGGTGACGATGGAGGCCACGAGGAACAGCCCAAGCGTTACCAGCTCTGTCTGGCGCATGACGCGGAAGGTCAGGCGCGGCTCGGTGAAGAGGAAGTTGTAGCCCACGAAGCCGAGGGCCGAGGCCGCGATGGAGGGGCCGAGGCCGTAGATCGAGGCGACGACGATCACGCCGGTCATGAAGACCAGCGAAAGCGCCGTGACGGGCAGCACCGCCTCGAGCGCCATGGCCGCCGCCGTGAAGGCCAGCATGACCAGCATCGCGCGCAGGTAGGTCCCTGCCCCGGCCTGCGGCGCCCAGAGCGCGGGGCGGCGCGTGGCCCTCGGCCCCTCCTGCGCGGGATCGGCGATCAGGGTGATCTCGAAATCGCGTGCGCCCTCGACCGTTCTGGCGGCGACATCCTCGCCCAGGCGCAGGCCCGCCCAGCCCCGCTCGCGCCCCCGTCCCAGCACGATCCGGCTGGCGTTGATGCGCCTCGCATGTTCGAGGATGGTGGCGGCGACGCTGTCGCCAACGCGCAGCGTCGTGGTCTCGGCGCCCAGACGCTCGGCCAGCAGCAGCGCGGCGGCAAGGCGGTCGCGCTCTGCCCCGCCCATGGCGTCGCTGCGGTCGGTGGCGACATGCAGCGCGACCCAGCCCACCCGCGCGCGGTCGGCCATCCGCTTGCCCGCGCGCAGCACCTCGCCCGAGGCCGGGCCGCTGCCGAGGCAGACGAGGATGCGTTCCTGCACCGGCCATGGGCCGCTGGTCGCGGTGGAGCGCATGTGCCGCATCAGCTGCGCATCCACCCGGTCGGCGGCGGCGCGCATCGCCAGTTCGCGCAGGGCGGTCAGGTTGCCCTTCGAGAAGAAGTTCTGCACCGCCCGCGCCGCCTGGTCCTGCACGTAGACCTTGCCGGCGCGCAGGCGCTCCAGCAGATCCTCGGGCGGCAGGTCGATCAGCTCGATCTCGTCGGCCTGCTCAAGCAGGCGGTCGGGCACCGTCTCGCGCACCTTCACGCCCGAGATGCGGGCCACGCGGTCGTTCATCGTCTCGAGGTGCTGGACGTTCAGCGTGGTATAGACGTCGATCCCGGCGGCGAGCACGTCCTCCAGATCCTGCCAGCGCTTGGCATGGCGGCTGCCGGGGACGTTGCTATGGGCCAGCTCGTCGATCAGCGCGAGGTCGGGGTGCCTCTCGATCAGCGCCTCGAGGTCCATCTCGTGCAGGATCCGCTCGCGGTAGAGGTGCGAGCGTTTCGGGATCACCTCGAGGCCGGCGAGCAGGCTTTCGGTCTCGATGCGGCCATGGGTCTCGACCACCCCGGCCACCACGTCCAGCCCCTCGGCCGCCCGGCGCCGCGCCGTCTCCAGCATGGCGTAGGTCTTGCCGACGCCCGGCGCAGCGCCGAGGAAGATCTTGAGCCTGCCGCGCCCGCTGCCGCCCGCCTCTTCGAGAAGCGCATCGGGATCGGGGCGCGTCTCGCGCGGGGCTGTCATGTCACCCGGCGTCCCGCGGCAGGGCCGCGTCGAGCGCGCGGTTCGCGCCCAGCACGTCGACATGCGCCGGCCCGAAAAGGCCGAGCCAGGGGCCGGTCGTCGCCTGATCGAGGATGCGCAGCACCTCGGCCGTCTCGGCGCCGCGCGCCGCGGCGATGCGCGCCGCCTGCCCGCGGGCATTCTCGGGCGAAATGTCGGGATCGAGCCCGCTGGCCGAGGCGGTGACAGCATCGAGCGGCACTGCCTTCTGCCCCGTCTCGCGGCGCCAGTCCGCCGCGCGATTCTGCACCGCCTCCAGCAGGGCGGGTGCGCTTGGGCCGAAGTTCGATGCGCCGGCGGCAGCGGCATCGTAGTCCACCGCCGAGGGACGGGGATGCAGGTACTCGGGCGCCGCGAAGGCCTGACCGATGAGGGCGGAGCCGACGACCCTGCCCTCCTGCTCGACAAGGCTGCCGCTCGCGCGCCAGGGCATGGCGGCCTGCGCGATGCCGGTCAGCGCGAGGGGATAGGCAAGGCCTGTCATCAGGGTCATCAGGGCCAGAAGCACCAGGGCGGGGCGAAGGATCGTGGTCATGACTGCTTACCTCAGACGAGAGCGAGGGCAACGACGATCATGTCGATCGCCTTGATGCCGAGGAACGGAACGACGAGACCGCCGAGCCCGTAGAGAAGAAGGTTGCGGCGCAGCAGGGCCGAGGCCGAAACCGGGGCATAGCGCACCCCGCGCAGGGCCAGCGGGATCAGCGCCACGATCACCAGCGCGTTGAAGATCACCGCCGAGAGGATCGCGCTTTCGGGGCTCGACAGCCCCATGAGGTTAAGGGCCGCCAGCCCCGGATAAGCCCCGAGGAACAGCGCCGGCAGGATGGCGAAATACTTCGCCGCATCGTTGGCGATGGAAAAGGTCGTCAGCGCGCCGCGGCTGATCAGCAGCTGCTTGCCGGTCATTACGATCTCGATCAGCTTCGTCGGATCGCTGTCGAGGTCGATCAGGTTACCGGCCTCCTTGGCCGCGGGCGTGCCCGAGTTCATCGCGACGCCCACATCCGCCTGCGCCAGCGCCGGCGCGTCGTTGGAGCCGTCGCCGCACATCGCGACCAGACGGCCCTGCGCCTGCTCGTCCCGGATGCGCTGCAGCTTCGCCTCCGGCGTGGCCTCGGCCATGAAGTCGTCGACCCCGGCCTCGGCGGCGATGGCGGCGGCGGTCAGCGGGTTGTCCCCGGTGATCATCACCGTGCGCACACCCATGGCCCGCAGCTCGGCGAAGCGCTCGCGCACGCCGGGCTTGATGATGTCCTTGAGGTGGATGGCGCCGAGGATGCGGTCGTCCTGGCTAACCAGAAGCGGCGTCCCGCCCGAGCGGGCGATGGCCTCGATGCGGCCGGCGAGGACGGGGTCGGGCTCGGCCCCGGTATGCCGGAGGATGGCATCGGTGGCGCCCTTGCGGATCATCGTCCCCTGCTCGAGATCGACGCCGGAAAGCCGCGTCTGCGCCGAGAAGGCGACATGGGCGCTGATCTCGGCGCGGGGCAGCGCATCGCCCAGCAGGCGCGCGGCCAGCGCGACCACGGACTTGCCCTCGGGCGTGTCGTCGGACTGGCTGGCCAGCCAGGCAGCCTCGGCCAGCCGCGCCTCGCCCACCCCCTGCGCCGGGACGAAGGCATCGGCCATGCGGTTGCCGAAGGTGATGGTGCCGGTCTTGTCCAGCAAAAGGACATCGACGTCCCCCGCCGCCTCGACCGCGCGGCCCGACTTGGCGATGACATTGGCCTTCACCAGCCGGTCCATCCCGGCGATGCCGATGGCCGAGAGCAGCCCGCCGATGGTCGTGGGGATCAGCGTCACGAAGAGCGCGGCAAGGAACACCACCGGGATCGAGGTGCCGGAATAGCGGGCAAAGGGTTCAAGCGTCACGACGACGAAAAGGAAGATCAGCGTCAGCCCGGTCAGCAGGATCGACAGCGCGATCTCGTTCGGGGTCTTCTGCCGCTCGGCCCCCTCGACCAGGGCGATCATCCTGTCGATGAAGCTTTGCCCGGGGTCCGCCGTGACCCGGATGACCAGCCAGTCCGAGACCACCGTGGTCCCCCCCGTGACCGAGGAGCGGTCGCCCCCCGCCTCGCGGATGACGGGCGCGCTTTCGCCGGTGATGGCGCTTTCGTTGACCGAGGCGACGCCCGCCACGGCCTCTCCGTCGATGGGGATGAGGTCGCCCGCCTCGACCAGCACGATCTGGCCCTTGCGCAGCTCGGCCGACGAGACAGCCTCGGCGCTGGCATGCGGAGCCTCGGCGGAGGGAAGGCGCTTGACCCGCGTCTCCTGCCCGGTGGCGCGCAGGGAATCCGCGCGGGCCTTGCCGCGCCCCTCGGCCAGGGCCTCGGCGAAATTGGCGAAGAGCACGGTGATCCAGAGCCAGAGGGTGATCTGGATCGTGACGCCGCCACCCGTGCCCGCCGCGAGATCGCGGCAGGCGAGCAGCGTCGTCAGGGCGGCGACGACGGCGGTCACGAAGATGACCGGGTTGCGAAGAAGCAGGCGGGGCGACAGCTTGGCGAGGCTTTGCCGCGCGGCGGTCGTGTAAAGGCCGCGGGGCGCGGCCGTCTCGGGGCGGGACATGGGTATCGTCCTTGGATGAAAGCATGGGGCGGGGCCGGCAAGCCCCGCCAGTCAGGTCAGGGGCGCGCGCCGGCCACGAGGCTCAGCTGCTCGGCGATCGGGCCTAGGGCCAGCGCCGGGAAGAAGGTGAGCCCGCCGAGGATCACGACCGTCACGATCAGCAGCACCACGAAAAGCGGCCCATGCGTCGGGAAGGTGCCCGCCGTCGGCGCGGCCGGCGCCTTGGCCGAGAGGGAGCCCGCGATGGCGAGCATCGGCAGGATGATCGCGTAGCGGCCCAGCAGCATGGCGATGCCCTGCAACGTCGTGTGGAAGGGATCCGACGCGCCGAAGCCGCCGAAGGCCGAGCCGTTGTTGCCGGTCGCCGAGGCATAGGCGTAAAGCACCTCGGACAGCCCGTGCGGGCCGGCCTCCTGCACCGCCGCCAGCGCCTGCGGCACGATCACCGTCAGCGCCGAGAAGACGAGGATGCCCAGCGGCATCGACAGGAAGGCGAGGACGGCAAGGCTGACCTCCCGCGCCTCGATCTTCTTGCCGAGGTACTCGGGCGTGCGCCCCACCATCAGCCCGGCAAGGAAGACCGCGAGCACGACGTAGAGGAGCATGCCGTAAAGCCCCGCGCCGACGCCGCCGAAGATCACCTCGCCGATCATCATGTTCACCAGGAACACGAGGCCCGAGAGCGGCATGAAGCTGTCGTGCATCGCGTTGACCGACCCGTTCGAGGCCGCCGTCGTCGCCGCGCCCCAAAGCGCCGAGAGTGCCGCGCCAAAGCGCATTTCCTTGCCCTCGAGGTTCGCGCCGGTGGTGTTGGTGATCTGCGCGATCAGCGGGTTGCCCGCCGCCTCGGACCACAGGACCACGGCCAGCCCGGCGACGAACAGCAGCCCCATCGCCGCAAAGAGGGCGAGGCCCTGCCGCCGGTCGCCGACCATCCGCCCGAAGGCAAAGCAGAAGGCCACCGGGATCAAGAGGATGCACAGGCTCTGGAGCATGTTCGACGCCACGGTCGGGTTCTCGAAGGGATGCGCCGCGTTCACGCCGAAGAAGCCGCCGCCGTTGGTGCCCAGCTGCTTGATGGCGATCTGGCTGGCCGCCGGACCGCGCGCGATCACCTGATCGGCGCCTTCGAGGCCGGTTACGGTCACGGCGCCCGAGAGGGTTTGCACCACCCCCTGCCCGACGAGGATCAGCGCGACGACCAGCGACAGCGGCAGCAGCACGTAAAGGACCGAGCGCGTCATGTCGGCCCAGAAGTTGCCCAGCCGCCCCTCGCCGCGGCAGGCCAGCCCGCGGATCACGGCGACAGCGACGGCCATGCCGGTCGCGGCCGAGGCGAAGTTCTGCACCGTCAGCCCCATCATCTGCGACAGGTAGGACAGCTGGACCTCGCCCGAGTAGGCCTGCCAGTTGGTATTGGTGACGAAACTCGCGGCGGTGTTGAAGGCCAGATCCGGCGCCATCGCCGCCACGCCCGCCGGGTTCAGCGGCAGGACGCCCTGAAGCCGCAGCAGGGCATAGAGAAGGGCGAAGCCCGCGGCATTAAAGGCCAGCACGGACAGGGCATAGGCCCTCCAGGACTGCCCCTCGGCGGGGTCGATGCCCCCGAGGCGATAGAGCGCCCCCTCAACCGGCGAAAGGACGGGGGTCAGCAAGGTCCGCTCGCCCCGGTAAAGCCGCGCCATGTAGCGCCCCAGCGGGACGGCCAGCGCAACGAGCACGGCGAGATAGAGAAGAATGGATAGAAGCTCGCGTGACATGGGCTCGCCTCAGAAGTCCTGCGGTCGCAGCAGGACCGCCAGAAGATAGACGAGAAGGCCCGCCGCCACGGCGAGGCCAAGGACGATATCGAGCATGGGGGGCGCTCCTACAGGCGGGCCATGGCCGGCACGGCGGCCGCGAAGCCCCCGAACGACAGCAGGGCCAAGAGGAGATACAGAAGGTCGGTCATCACACGCTCCGGTCTGGTGGATGCGCGAGATGTGGGCCCCGCCCCCGTAAGGGCGCCATGCCGAATCCGGGGATGCGGCGTAAGGACCTCGTAAAGACAGCGGCGTCATGCGCCGGGCCATGGCCGCGCGCCGGCATGGCGTCTGGTTCTGCGCGCGTGGCAGCTGTGCCTTCGTGAATGTCGCCGAAGTAATGACGTGGAGTGACGATGGACCATCAAGCGACGTCGTCTGGGGGGCTGCTTGTGGGACCAAGCACCCTGCCACCAAATCGAACTCTATTTAGCAGGAACTTGGCACCAGAAATTGGTGCGGACGGTGGGAATCGAACCCACACGGCCTATGGCCCACGGAGTTTAAGTCCGATGCGTCTACCGTTCCGCCACGCCCGCAACGCTCTCGTCCTAGGCGCAGCGACGGGCGGCGTCCAGCCGAAGCTGCGCCGGCGCGCTTGACCCTTCGGCGCCGCCGCCCACCTCCAGCCTCATGCTGCCGATCCGCGATCACAACCCCGGGCCGTCCTGGCCCCTCGTCACCTGGGGGCTGATCGCCGCCAATCTCGCGGTCTGGCTCTGGACGCTCTGGGCCTATCCGGACGGCACCGTCGGCTACCTCTATGCGCGCGCCGCAATGATCCCGCTGCGCCTCAGCGAGGGGACGGGCTGGGGCACGCTGGTGACGGCGCTCTTCCTGCACCAAGGCGTGCTGCACATCGGCTGGAACATGCTGTTTCTGCATATCTTCGGCGGCGGGATGGAGCAGGCGCTGGGGCGCGGGCGCTTCGCCCTGCTCTACAGCGCCTGCGGGATCGGCGCGATGCTGGCCGAATACCTTGCCGCGCCCTTATCGACCGCGCCGGTGATCGGCGCCTCGGGCGCAATCGCCGGGGTCATGGGCGGCTACCTGCTGCTCTTCCCGCGCGGGCGGATCGACATCCTGGTCTTCACGGTGGTCTTCAACCGCATCGTCCCGGTCCCCTCCTGGGCGCTGCTGGTGCCCTGGTTCGCGCTGCAGATCCTGGGCGGGCTGGGCCATGGCACGGAGGCCGGCGGCACCGCCTACTGGGCCCATGCCGGTGGCTTCGTGCTGGGCGCGCTGCTGGTGGTGCCCGCCTTCGCGGCGCGCGGCGGCCCGCGCTGGTGGCGCGAGACCCATGGCCATCCGCCGCATCCCAAGGCACGCTACCGCCATGTCCGCACCCGCATCCCGACCGTAAGGCGCAGCCGATGACCGAAAGCCCCACCCGCCTCACCTGCCATTGCGGCGCCGTCGAGCTGCGCCTGCGCCTTGCAGACGGGCTGAACACCGCCCGCCGCTGCGATTGCTCCTTCTGCCGGCGCAGGGGCGCCGCCACCGTTACCGTGCGCCGCGGCGATCTGGAGGTGGTGAAGGGGGCGGAGGCGCTGACGCTCTACCAATGGGGGACGATGACGGCAGAACACTGGTTCTGCGCGCGCTGCGGCATCTACACCCACCACCGCCGCCGCTCGAACCCCGAGGAATACGGCGTGAACCTCGGCGCGCTCGAGGGGGTGAACCCCAGCACGCTCGGCCCGATCCCCTGGAACGACGGCGTGAACCACCCCTCGGATCGCTGACACCGGCCAGCGGCGCGAGGCGGGGCCGGCTGCCGGGCGCCTCGGCCCGCTCTGGCGCGCGCGCAGCGCGCGCCCTTCGGCGCCCGGCCCGGGCCGCCCGAAGGGCGGTGCGGGCCGGGCGCAACCCCTTGGGGCTCAGGCCTCGCGCGACCGGATGATCTTGGCGAAGCGCTCGAAGATATCGGCATTGGCGGCGATCAGGTCGCCGTGCTCCAGCGGCTGGTGCCCCTCGCGGATCGGCCCGATGAAGCCGCCCGCCTCGGTCACGATGATCAGCCCGGCGGCGATGTCCCAAGGGCTCAGCTCGCGCTCCCAGAAGCCCTCGTAGCGGCCGGCGGCGACATAGGCGAGATCGAGCGAGGCAGAGCCGAAGCGGCGCACGCCGGCGGTCTCGGGCAGTAGCCGCGCCAGATCCTGCAAGGTGGCGGGCAGCGTCCGCTTGCCGGCAAAGGGCAGGCCGGTGGCGAAGACGCTCTCGATCAGGCGGGTCCGGCCCGAGACGCGGATGCGCTTTTCGTTGACCCAGGCGCCCTCGCCCTTCTCGGCATGGAACATCTCGTCCTTGACCGGATCGTAGATCACCCCGGCGACGATCTGGCCCTTGTGCTCGAGCGCGATCGAGATCGCCCAATGCGGCAGCCCATGCAGGAAGTTCGTAGTGCCGTCGAGCGGATCGACGATCCAGCGCCGGGTCGGGTCCTCGCCCTCGCGCGGGCCGCCCTCTTCGCCGAGGAAGCCGTAGGAGGGGCGGGCCTCGCGCAGCGCGTCGAGGATGGTCTGCTCGGCCTGCCGGTCGGCGCGGGTGACGAAGTCGCCCGGCCCCTTGGCGCTGACCTGAAGCTGCTCGACCTCCGAGAAGTCCTTCAGCAGGGCTCGCCCTGCCCGGCGCGCCGTCTTCATCATCACGTTGAGATTCGCGCTGAACGCCATGCCGGCCTCTTCCTGCTGTCGCCCGATGAGGCGGGGTGTGGGGGTGCCGCCCGCTCTTATCGGCGGCGCGGGGGCGAGGCAAGCCGCCCGTGCGGCGGCCCCGCGCCGTCAGCCCCCCTCCCCGCGCTCGCGTTATCCGGGCATTGAGGAAACCGCGCTAGCCTGCGGGCCCCGTCCCCTGCCCCCGGAGCTGCCGTGCCCTCACGCCTGCTGTCCTCTGCCCGCTTCGAGGCCGCCGCTGCGCTGCGCCTCGGGCACGAGCGGCGCGCCATGCGCCTGGTCATGATGGCGCTGTTGCTGGCGATCTGCGCGCTGGCCGGCTACCGTCTGGCGCTGCTGCCCTTCGCCGCCGCCGTCCTGCTGCTCGAGGCGGGGCCGGTGCTGATGCATCGGTGGCTGAAGGCGGTGCAGGCCCCCTCCGGCCCGCCCGAAACGCGGCTGATCCTGCTATGCGTGACGCTGCGGGTGACGGTGACCTGCGGCCCGGTGCTGCTGCTGGCGGCGCAGCCCTCGGTGCCCTTCATGCTGACCGGTGCGATCTGGCTCTGCGGCAGCTTCACCGCCATCGCCAATGCCTTCATCTCGATGCCGGTCTTCAACCGGGTGCAGCTCTCGGCGCTAGTGGCGCTGGCGGCGGCGATGTTTGCGCTGATCGCGCTCGCCGCGCCGCAGCAGGTGGAGGCCGTCTGGCACTGGGCGGTGCCGGCGCTCGTCATGGCGCTGTTCTGCCGCCACACGATGATGGGCACGCTGCTGCGCAAGCAGGGCCAGCGCGTCAGCAGCGAAGAGGAGGAGGCCGTGCAGGCGCGGCTGCGCGCGCTCGAGATGAAGGCCCGGCTCGATCCGCTGACCGGCCTGCTCAGCCGGCCCGCCTTCGACGAGGAGCTGCAGGCGCTGCTCTCGAACCGCGCGACGGGCGAGCGCATCGCGGTGCTGCTGATCGATCTCGACGGCTTCAAGCCGATCAACGACACCTACAGCCACGAGGCCGGCGACCGCGTCCTGGTCGAGATCGGTCGCCGCCTCTCGGCGCTGGCCGGCGAGGACGGCGTGGCCGGGCGGCTGGGCGGCGACGAGTTCATGCTCGCCTTCAGCGGCATCGCCAGCGAGGCGACGGCCCTGCGGCTGGCGCAATACGCGATGAAGGAGGCCTGCGCCCCGGTAAGCTGGGGCGGGACCGCCCTGCGGCTGGGCGCCAGCATCGGCGTCGCCCTCACCGGCTCTGGCCAGGCCGGCGATCTGGCGACCGTCGCCGCCCTCTGCGCGGCCGCCGATCAGGCGATGTACCGGGCCAAGGCCGATCCCGAACGCTCCATCGTCGTGCACGACGGGCGCCTGCAGGACCGCGCCCGGGCACCCGAACGGGCGGCGCTGGAAGAGGGGCTGCGCAGCGGCGCGATCCGGCCCTTCTACCAGCCGAAGGTGCGCCTCGACAGCGGCAGGCTGCACGGCCTCGAGGCGCTGGTCCGCTGGCAGCACCCCGAGCGCGGCCTGCTGCCGCCCTCGGCCTTCCTCGGCGCGATCGAGGAGCGCGGCTTGCAGGGCGAATTCATGGCGGCGATGGCGCGCGCCGTGCTCGCCGATATCTCGGCCCTGCTGGCCGAGGGGCTCGATCCCGGGCAGGTCTCGCTCAACGTGACCGAGATCGCGCTGGCGACGCATAGCGGCATGGCCGATCTGCGCGCGGCCCTCAGGGCGCATCCGCAGGCACTGCCGCACCTGACGCTTGAGATCACCGAGGACGTCTTCATCGCCCGCTCCGGCCACCTCATCCTCGACAGCATCGAGGCGCTGCGCCGCGAGGGGCTGCGCATCAGCCTCGACGATTTCGGCACCGGCTACGCCTCGCTCGAGCATCTGCGCCGGATCGAGTTCGACGAGCTGAAGCTGGACACCGCGCTGGTGCAGGACCTCGGCCAGCATCACGCCGCCGAGGTGCTGGTGAACGCCGTGATGTCGATCGCCTATGGCCTTGGCATCGACGTCATCGCCGAAGGGGTCGAGACCGAGCAGCAGCACGCGATGCTGCTGGCGCTGGGCTGCCGCTATGCCCAGGGCTACCGCTTCGGCAAGGCCATCGACCTGCAGTCGCTGCGTGTCAGGATGGAAGCGGAGCGGGCCCTGCCCGATGCCCCCGGCGTCGCCGAGCTTCGGCTCTAGGCGCCCGCAGCCTCAAGGGTCAGCCCCTCGCGCCCGGCGAGGTCGGTGAAGAACTGCCAGGCCACCCGGCCCGAGCGGCTGCCCCGCGTCGCCTGCCATTCGATCGCTTCGGCGCGCAGACGATCCTCGGCCACCTCGAGGCCATAGGCCGCGCAGTAGCCCCGGATCATCGCAAGGTACTGGTCCTGGTCGCAGGGATGAAAGCCCAGCCACAGCCCGAAGCGGTCCGAGAGAGAGACCTTCTCCTCGACCGCTTCCGAGGGGCTGATGGCGCTCGAACGCTCGTTCTCGATCATCTCGCGCGGCATCAGGTGGCGCCGGTTCGATGTGGCGTAGAGCACGACGTTGTCGGGCCGCCCCTCGATGCCGCCGTCGAGCACCGCCTTCAGCGCCTTGTAGTGCTGGTCGTCGTGGCTGAACGACAGGTCGTCGCAGAAGAGGACGAAGCGCTGGGGCGCGGCGCGCAGCAGCGCAAGGCAGCGGCCGATGCTGGGCAGGTCCTCGCGCTGGACCTCGACAAGCTTCAGCTCTTCATGCTCTGCCGCAAGAGCGCCATGCACCGCTTTGACAAGGCTTGATTTTCCCATGCCTCGCGCACCCCAGAGAAGGGCGTTGTTGGCGGCCATGCCGGCCGCGAAGCGGCGGGTATTCGCGACCAGCGTATCGCGCGCCCGGTCGATGCCCTTCAGCAGCGGCAAGTCCACCCGCGCCACCCGGGGCACCGGGATCATCCGGTCGGGATCAGGCTCCCACAGCCAGGCGGGGGCCGAGGCGAAGTCCGGCGCGGGCGCGGGCGCCGGGGCCAGCCGCTCCAGCGCGGCGGCGATGCGGCTCAGGGCCTCCTCGCTCATGGCTGCTCGTCCTCGTCGTCGTCCACCCAAAGCCCCTCGGCCCGCAGCCGCGCCTCGCGCTTGCGCTCGATCCGGGCGACGAGCCAGATCGACACCTCGTAAAGCGGGTAGACCGTGACGAAGAGGATGATCTGGCTGGTGACATCCGGCGGCGTCGCCAGCGCGGCGACCAGCAGGATCGCGACCAGCGCGTATTTGCGCACGCTGCGCAGGCCCGCGGCGCTGACCAGCCCGGCCTTGCCCATCAGCGTCAGCAGGACGGGCAGCTGGAAGCACAGCCCGAAGGCGACGATGAACTTCAGCGTGATATCGAGGGATTCGTTGACCTTGCCGAAGAAGGTGATCGTCACCCCATGGTCGGCCACCTGCCCCGCCACGCCCGATCCGATCGCCTCCTGTGCCGTCTCCTCGCCCATCAGCAGGGCCGAGACGACAGAGCTGACGTCGGCGAAGCCCAGGAAGAAGGCCATGGCCAGCGGCGTGACGATGTAATGGGCAAAGGCCGCGCCGGTCAGGAACAGCAGCGGCGAGGCGATGATGAAGGGCAGGAAGGCGTTCTTTTCCTGCCGGTACAGGCCCGGCGCGACGAAGCGCCAAAGCTGGTAGCCGATCACAGGAAAGGACAGCCCCAGCCCGAAGACCATCGAGATGCGGATCAGGACGAAGAAGTATTCCTGCGGCGAGGTATACTGCAGCGTCGGGCTTTCGGCGCCGAGGTTGCGCAGCGCGCCCTCGATCGGCTGAAGCAGGAAGTTCAGGATCGGCTCGGCCACCATGAAGCACAGCACCATGGCGATCACGAAGGCCAGCACCGACCAGATCAGCCGGGTGCGCAGCTCTGCCAGGTGCTCGATCAGCGGGGCGGCGCTGTCCTCGATCTCGTCGGCGGGGGTGCTCATGACTTGTCGCTCCGGCTGGCGTGCGGCGCGGCCTCGACCGGGTGCGGCGCGCTGATCGGCTCTGCCTCCAGATCCGCCTCGGCCAGATCGTCGGCCTCTTCTTCCGCGGCATCCAGCTGCGCAAGCTCGGCCTCGGCGGCGATGCGGCGGGCCTCCGCCTCCTCGCGCAGGCGGGCGCGCTTGGCGGCCTGGTCCTCGGCGAGAGTGGCGGTGGCGCTGGTCGGCGCGGCGGCAGATGCGGCGCCGGCGGCCGCGGTCTTGGCCGACGTCTTCGCCCGGCTCTTCAGACCCGCCGCCTCGCGCAGCTTGTCGGTGCCGAAGGATTTCGGATTGGCCGCCGCGTTGATGCTTTTCGAGATATCCTTGACGCCGGCCTCATCGGCGGCGTCCTCCATCGCGCGAGAAAATTCGCGCGCCATGGCCTTGGCCTTGCCGGTGTAGCGCCCGATCGTGCGGAACATCACCGGCAGGTCCTTGGGCCCCACCACGATCAGCGCCACGACGCCGATCATCATCAGCTCGCTCCAGCCGAGGTCGAACATGTGCTACCGCCCTGCGGACCCGAAGGCCCCCTTCCAGTGATCCTGCGGGCCGGTCAGACCCGGTCCTTTTCCTCGGTCGTGCCGCGCTCGGACACGGTCGTGGTGTGATCCTCGACCTCGGGGCGGCCGCCCTCGTCGACGCCCTTCTTGAAGGCGGTGATGCCCTTGCCGACCTCGCCCATGAGCGAGCTGATCTTGCCGCGTCCGAACAGGACCAGCACGACCACGGCGATCAGCAGAAGGCCCGGAAGCCCGATGTTGTTCAGCATCTGGAGTGTCTCCCCTCTGTGGCCCCTGCGCGGGGCCGATGCGACTTGTCGGGGGATCTCTACGCGGCGCGGCGGCGGAACGAAAGCATTCAGCGCGCCGCGCGCCGCGAATTCTTGACACAGCCCTGTCAGGAGCGCTTTCTGGCGCCGATGACCGAGGCCCCCGCCCCTGCCCGCCGCGCCGACCGGCTGGTGCGCCTGATCGCGCTGCTGCGCGACGGCCGCTTGCATCGGGCCGAGGATCTGGCCGCCCGCCTCGGTGTCACGCCGCGCACCATCTACCGCGACATGGATCGCCTGATCGCCGGGGGCGTGCCCATCGCCGGGCGCCGGGGGCTGGGCTACCGCGCCACCGCCGATGTGACCCTGCCGCCGCTGAACCTGACGCTGGCCGAACTCGAGGCGCTGCATATCGGCCTCTCGGTCGTGGCCGAAGGCGGCGAGGCGGAGCTGCGCGATGCCGCGCGATCCCTTTCCGCCCGCATCGACGCGGTGCTGCCAGAGGATCGCAGCCAGCCCGCCGCCGGCTGGGGCTTTTCCACCTACCCGCTGCCCGACGCGGCGCGCGGCTTTCGGCACATGCCGCAGCTGCGCGCCGCGGTGCGCGCGCGCCAGAAGCTCGACCTGCGGATGGAGGAGGGGCCGCGCCATGTCCTGCGCCCGCTGCGGCTGGGCTACTGGGGCCGCGTCTGGCTGCTGACCGGGTGGAGCGAGACGGCGCAGGCCTTCGCCGAGCTGCGCGCCGACCGCATCGCCGCGCTGCGCGTCCTGCCGCAGCTCTTCACCGAAGAGCCGGGCAAGACGCTGGCCGACATGGCACGCGAGGGCGGGGGCTAAGGCGCCCCCTGCCCCCAATCACATCGTCTGGTTGCCGATCCCGCCGTCGAGCAGGATGTTCTGCCCGACGATGAAGCCAGCGTGCTGCGAGCAGAGGAAGGCGCAGGTGGCGCCGAATTCCGCGGGCGTGCCGTAGCGGCGGGCGGGGATGGCGGCGAACTTCTCCTCGCGCACCGCGTCGAGGCTGCGGCCCGTCTTCTCGGCGATGCCGCCGTCGAGCGCGTCAATCCGGTCGGTGTCGTGGCTGCCCGGCAGCAGGTTGTTCATCACCACGCCCGAGGGCGCGACCTGCCGCGCGGTGCCGGCGACATAGCCGGTCAGCCCGGCGCGGGCGGCATTCGACAGGCCCAGCTGCGGGATCGGGGATTTCACCGACTGCGAGGTGATGTTGACGACGCGGCCCCAGCCGCGGTCCATCATGCCCGGCACCAGCGCCTTGATCAGCGCGATGGGCGTCAGCATGTTCGCGTCGAGCGCGGCGATGAAATCCGCCCGCTCCCAGTCGGTCCAATGCCCCGGCGGCGGGCCGCCCGCGTTGTTCACGAGGATATCGACCGCGCCCGCCGCGGCGATGACGGCCTGCTGGCCCTCGGGCGTGGTGACATCGGCGGCGACGGTCTCGACCTCCACCCCGTAGGCATCGCGGATCTCCTGCGCCGTCCGCTCCAGCTGCTCGGCGCCGCGTGCGTTCAGCACGAGGGCGACCCCGGCCTCGGCCAACGCCTCGGCGCAGCCGCGCCCCAGCCCCTTCGACGAGGCGCAGACCAGCGCCCTCTTGCCCGCGATACCCAGATCCATGTCCCGGCCCTTCCCTGTCATTGATCGGCCCACGGCTAGCACCGGGCCGGGGGCGCGGGCAAGAAGGCCCCTGACACGCGAACGGCCCGCCCCCGGCAGGGGACGGGCCGCTTGATCTCGGCGTCGAGGCCTTGGCTTAGCCGACGATCTCGAGGCCGGCGAAGAAGAAGGCGATCTCTTCGGCAGCGGTCTCGGGGGCGTCAGAGCCGTGGACCGAGTTCTCACCGACGCTCTCGGCGAATTCGGCGCGGATGGTGCCCGGCGCGGCATCGGCGGGGTTGGTCGCGCCCATGACTTCGCGGTTCTTGGCGATGGCGTTCTCGCCCTCAAGGACCTGCAGGACGACCGGGCCCGAGGCCATGAACTCGGTCAGCTCGCCGAAGAACGGACGGGCGGAGTGCACGGCGTAGAAGGTCTCGGCCTGGGCGAGGCTCAGGCGGACGCGCTTCTGCGCGACGATGCGCAGGCCGGCATCCTCGAACTTGGCGTTGATCTTGCCGGTCAGGTTGCGGCGGGTGGCGTCGGGCTTGATGATCGAGAGGGTGCGTTCGGTGGCCATGATGGTCTGCCTTTGCTGCGTTGCGGGCGCCGGACCGCGGCCCGGCAGAGGTGTTCGGCGCGCCCCTAGCATGGGGGGCGGGGGCTGAAAAGGGCGCAGGCTCGCGGAACATGGCGGCTTTGCCGGTCGGGATCCGCCACCGGCCGGCCCGCGGCGTTAACCCTGCCATCGGGATCTCGTTACGATTAGAGGTAAAGGCGGATTAAACGGTCTTCATTCGGTGGGGGCACCGTTCAGGAGACCAGTCATGTCGATCAGTTTGATCCCCGCCGGCAGCTTTGGCCGGACCGGCAGCGGCGAGACCCAGCAAACCTCGCAGACGAGCCAGGAGCCGCAGACCACCGAGAGCAGCACCTCGACGGCGCGCCAGGGCGGCACGGCCCAGACCGCCGCGCCCGCGCCCGCTGGTGGCGGTACCGCCCGCCCGGTCGAGGCCCCCGCCTTTGCCGCCCGCGCTGGCGAAGCACGCGTGACGGCCGCCTTCGCCGGCGGCGACATCGGCACTGCCGCTGCCGACGAGGCCCTGGCCCGCGCCTCTGCCCTCAGCGCCATCGCCGAGGCGCGCAGCGCCGATGTCATCGCCGGCCTCTCGAAGATCGCCGAGGGCGCGGCCTCGCCCATGGCCGCGCTCTTCGACAGCCCCGCCGCCCCGGAAGAGGGCGCCATGACCGCGGCGCCGGTGGCCGCCGCCGCCCCGGCGCAAACGGTCGCCGAGGGGTCGGCCACGACCTCGCCCTACGCGGCCGAGGCCGGGGCCGACGGCGCCACGGGCCTCGACATCCGCGCCTGACCCCGCCCGCCCCGGGTCCCGGCCCGGGGCGGATGCACGCCCGAGTGGCGATTGACGCGCCGCAGCCTATGAGGCACAGCCACCCCATGCTGCGCATCGATGACATTTCCTACTCCGTAGAGGGGCGCCCGCTCCTCGATCATGCCTCTGCCGTGATCCCCGCCGGCCACAAGGTCGGCGTGGTGGGTCGCAATGGCACCGGCAAATCCACGCTCTTCCGCCTGATCCGGGGGGAGCTGGCGCTGGACACCGGCAGCATCTCGATCCCCAAGGATTCCAAGATCGGCGGCGTCGCGCAGGAGGTGCCCGGCAACGAGGTCAGCCTGATCGACACAGTGCTGGCCGCCGATACCGAGCGCGCCTCGCTGATGGCCGAGCAATCCGAGGATCCCAACCGCATCGCCGAGATCCAGACCCGGCTCGCCGATATCGACGCCTGGTCCGCCGAGGCGCGGGGCGCGACGATTCTGAAGGGTCTGGGGTTCACCGACGAAGAGCAGCGCATGCCCTGCTCCGCCTTCTCGGGCGGCTGGCGGATGCGCGTCGCGCTGGCCGCGGTGCTGTTCAGCGAGCCGGACCTGCTGCTGCTGGATGAGCCGACGAACTACCTCGACCTCGAGGGCTCGCTCTGGCTCGAAACATACCTGTCGAAGTACCCGCATACCGTGCTGATCGTCAGCCATGACCGCGGCCTTCTGAACCGCTCGGTCACCGGGATCCTGCATCTCAACGACCGCAAGCTGACCTACTGGTCCGGCCCCTACGACCAGTTCGCCCGCCAGCGCGCCGAGCAGCGCGCCGTCCTCGCCGCCTCGGCCAAGAAGCAGGAGGCGCAGCGCGCCCACCTGCAAAGCTTCGTCGACCGCTTCAAGGCCAAGGCCAGCAAGGCCCGGCAGGCGCAGAGCCGGGTCAAGATGCTCGAGAAGATGGAGACGATCCGGGTGCCCGAGGATGCCGCCCGCACCGTCTTCACCTTCCCCGAACCCGAGGAGCTGTCGCCCCCGATCATCGCCACCGAGGGCGTGAGCACCGGCTACGGCGAGACGGTGATCCTGCGAAACCTCGACCTGCGCATCGACCAGGACGACCGCATCGCCCTTCTGGGCCGCAACGGCGAGGGCAAGTCCACGCTGTCGAAGCTGCTGTCGGACCGGCTGCCGGCGCTGGGGGGCAAGATCGTCCGATCCTCCAAGCTGCGCATCGGCTTCTTCGCCCAGCACCAGGTGGACGAGCTGCGGATCGAGGAGACGCCGCTGCAGCACATCCAGCGCGCCCTGCCCGACGTAATGCCGCCCAAGCTGCGCGCCCGCCTCGCCGGCTTCGGCCTTGGCGCCGACCAGGCCGAGACCGAGGTCGGGCGCCTGTCCGGCGGGCAGAAGGCGCGGCTGTCGCTGCTGCTGGCGACGCTGGATGCGCCGCATCTGCTGATCCTCGACGAGCCGACCAACCACCTCGACATCGAAAGCCGCGAGGCGCTGGTCGAGGCGCTGACCGAATATTCCGGCGCCGTGATCCTCGTCAGCCACGACATGCACCTTCTGTCGATGGTCGCGGACCGGCTGTGGCTGGTCAAGGACGGCCGCGTCGCGCCCTACGACGGCGATCTGGAAAGCTACCGCCGGATGCTGCTGTCGGGCGATGGCGGCGAGAAGAAGCCGCAGAAAAAGCCCGAGGCCCCGAAGACGCCCAAGCCCAGCCGCGACGAGATCCTCGCCCTGCGCGCCGAAGCCCGCAAGAACGAGCAGCTCGTCGCCAAGATCGAGGGCATGCGCGACAAGCTGGCCACGAAGCTTGCCGATCCCGAGCTTTACGAGGATGCCCGCAAGGGCGAGCTCGAGACATGGAACAAGAAATACGCCGAGGTGATGGAGGGCCTGCACCGCGCCGAGGCGATGTGGATGGCCGCGCTCGAGAAGCTGGAAAAGGCGCAGGCGGCGTGAGCCTGCAGCTTCGGCCCTATGCGCCCGCCGACTGGCCCGCGCTCTGGCCGATCCTGCGCAGCGTGATCCGCGCCGGCGACACTTATACCTACGCCCCGGACACCGACGAAGACACCGCCCGCGCGCTCTGGCTGGATCCGCCCAGCACCCGCGTGGTCGTCGCCGAAGAGGCCGGGCGCATCCTCGGCACCGCGCATATGGGGCCGAACCGGGACGGGCCGGGCGATCACATCGCCAATGCCTCCTACATGGTGGCCGAGGCTGCGCGGGGCCGCGGCGTCGGCCGCGCCATGGTGCGCGACACGATCCGCTGGGCCGGTGAGGCCGGCTACCACGGCATCCAGTTCAATGCCGTCGCCGCCAGCAACGAGGGCGCCCTCGCCCTTTACGCCGACCTCGGCTTCGTCACCCTCGGCGCCGTGCCCGGCGGCTTTCGCCATCCGCAGCGCGGGTTCGTCGATCTGCACATCCTCTACCGGGCCCTGCCATGACCGATCTGTCGAGCCTGATCACCGCCTATACGACGCTGTTCGTCATCGTCGACCCGCTGGGCCTCGTGCCCGTCTTCATCGCGCTGACGCGCGGCATGTCCGCGGCGCGGCGGCGGATCATCGGGCTGCGCGCCTGCCTCGTCTCGGCGGTGCTTTTCGGCCTCTTCCTCGTGGTGGGCGAGAAACTGCTGCGCTTTCTCGGGATCACCTTCCCGGCCTTCCGCATCGCCGGCGGCCTGCTGCTGTTCCTGACCGCGCTCGACATGCTTTTCGAGCGGCGGCAGGAGCGGCGGCAGAACAATGCCGAAGGCGCCGAGGACGAGGATGACCCCTCGGTCTTCCCGCTGGCCCTGCCGCTGATCGTTGGGCCCGGCGCGATCACCACGGTGATCCTGCTGGCCGACCGCGCCCATGGCGCCGCCGATTTCGCCGCCATCGCCCTTGTGCTGGCGCTGATCCTGCTGACCGTCTTCGTGGCCTTCCTCCTCGCCGCCCCGATCGAGCGGCTGCTGGGCGGCGTCGGGCTGAACGTGGTCACGCGGGTGCTGGGCATGCTGCTCGCGGCGCTGGCGATCCAGTTCGTGCTCGACGGGCTTCTCGCCTCGGGCCTCACCGGCGGCCTTGGCGGTCCGCGCTAGAGGCCCCATATCAGCGGCATGACCGGAGACGAGATCGCCCGCATTCTCTTTCTCGTGCTGCTCGGCACGGCCCTCGTCGGCTGGTTCATCACCGAGAACCGCGCCAGCCTGGGCAAGACCGCGCGCATGGCCGCGGCCTGGGGGATGATCTTCCTCGGGGTGATCGCCGCCGTCGGCCTCTGGGGCGACATCCGCGGCACCGTCCTGCCCCGCCAATCGCTGATCGGGGGCGCCGCGATCGAGGTGCCGCAGGCGCGCGACGGGCACTACTACCTGACCCTGCAGATCAACGGCACGCCGGTCGAGTTCGTCGTGGATACCGGCGCCACCGACATGGTCCTGTCCGAGGATGACGCCCGCCGCGCCGGGATCGACCCCGGGGCCCTGACCTATGGCGGGCAGGCGATGACGGCCAATGGCGCCGTGCGCACCGCCGCCGTCTGGCTGGACAGCGTCAGCCTCGAGGGGATCACCGATACCGATGTGCGCGCCGTGGTCACCGACGGCGGGCTGCCCTTCTCGCTGCTGGGGATGGGCTACCTGCGCCTCTTCGGCCGGATCGAGATCGAGGACGGGCGGCTGGTCCTGACCCGCTGAAGCCGCAGCGGTCAGTCCGGCGCGTGCCAGCCCTGCGTGTCGTGATCGGGGTGCTGACGGCTGCTCGCCGCGATCCGTGCCGCGGCCTCCGGATCCTCCTCCTCCATTGAGGCGTCGAACGGAAGATGGCCGAGCTGTCCCAGCTGCGGCGCAGCCAGATCGCGCGACGACTCTGAGACCAGCGGAATGGCTCCCGGATCGTCGAAACTGCCGATCGTGATCGAGACATGGCCGCCGCTGCGCCTGTGATAGAACAGCGGCGTGCCGCAATCGCGGCAAAAGCCGCGCTCGATCCCGGCGCTGCTTTCGAAAACCGCGGGGGTGCCGCGCGTCCAGGTCAGCACCGCCCTCGGGACACCGACGAGAGCGGCGAAGAAGTTGCCCGTCGCCTTCTGGCACATCCGGCAGTGACAAACGTGCGGATTGTCCAGCAGCCCGCCGGCGCTATAGCGCACCGCGCCGCACTGGCAGCCGCCGCTCATCGGAAACTCCGGCATCATCGCTTCCCTCTTCGGTCTCGGGGTCCATCCACAGGCCGCGGGGGCGCCGGGTCAACCCTGCTTCTTCACCCAGCGCCCCTCGTCCTGCGCCCAGTACTGCGCCGCGACACCGGCGCCGGTCAGCCGCCGCCACTGGCCGCGCGCCGCCTGCAGCGCCGCCTCGTCGTAGCCGTCGAAAAGGATGCAGACCCGCTCCAGCTTCTGCGCCTCTTCCGGCGCGGCCTCGGCGCCGCCCACGCAGAAGAGGCAGGCGGGATCGTTGGTGGCCGCCTGCCCCGGAACCGTCAGGAGCACGGGCTGCGCGGCATCCTGCGCGCCGCCCGCCAGAGCATGCGGCAGGAAGCTGTCGGGCGCCCCCTGCCACAGCGCCAGGTCCAGCCGCTCCTGCGCGGCTGTATCCGTGCCGCGCAGTTCCACCCGCCAGCCGGCCTGCGCCGCGCGCGGCAGCAGCTGGGCCAGGACGTCTTCGACCCGGCCCTCCGTCAGGTGGTAGAACAGCGCAGGCATCAGCCCTCGTAGCCTTCGGCGATCAGCCGGTTCAGCGTGCGCACGCCCCAGCCCGTCGGGCCGTTGGGATAAAGATCGCCGCCCTTGTCGGAAAAGGCGACCCCCGCGATATCGAGGTGCACCCAGGGCACATCGTCCTTGACGAAGCGCCGCAGGAACTGCGCCGCTGTGATCGAGCCTGCGGGCCGCCCGCCGGTGTTCTTCATGTCGGCGATCCGGCTCTTGATCAGCTTGTCGTAGCCCGGCCCCATCGGCATCCGCCAGGCGCCCTCGCCCTCGGCATCCGCCGCCTTGAGGACCGCGCCCGCCAGGCCGTCGTCGTTCGAGAAGACGCCCGCCATCTCGTGGCCCAGCGCGATCAGCATGGCGCCGGTCAGCGTGGCCAGATCGACGATGCCGCGCGGCTTGAACCGCTCCTGCGCGTACCACAGCACATCCGCCAGCAGCAGCCGCCCCTCGGCATCGGTGCTGATGATCTCGATCGTGTCGCCCTTCATCGAGGTCAGCACATCGCCCGGCCGGATCGCATCGCCCGAGGGCATGTTCTCGACCAGCCCGACAAGGCCGACGACATTGGCCTTCGCCCCGCGCATCGCGAGGGTCTTCATCACCCCCGCCACGACGCCGGCGCCGCCCATGTCCATGGTCATCGCCTCCATCCCGGCCGAGGGCTTGAGGCTGATGCCGCCGGTGTCGAAGACCACGCCCTTGCCGACGAAGGCGAAGGGCGCGCCCGTCCCGCCGTTCCACTGCATCACCGCGACCTTGGTCGGGCTGCTCGATCCCTGCCCCACGCCCAGAAGCGCGCCCATGCCCAGCGCCTCGAGCTGCGCCTCCTCGAGGATCTCGACCTCCACGCCCAGATCCCGCAGCCCCTCGAGGCGGGCGGCGAACTCCGTCGTCGTCAGCACATTGGCCGGCTCGTTCACGAGGTCGCGGGTAAAAAGCGTGCCCTCGGCCACGGCGCGCAGCGGCGCCCAGGCCGCCTCGGCGGCGTCCGGATCGGGAGACATCACCGTCACCGGACCGAGCGGCGCCTTGGCCTCCGTCCCCGCCCCGCGCCGGGCGGTGAAGTCGTAGGCCCGCAGCGCGAGACCCAGAAGCACCTCCGGCAGCCCCTCCTGCCCGCCGGCCAGCAGGGTCACCGGCCCGCGCCGGGCCGTGGTGGCGATCGCCGCCCCGGCACGGCGCAGCACCTCGGCCTCGGCGCCCTCGGCCAGCTTCACGGCGATCAGACCTTCGGCCGCCATGTCCTGCGGCATCGCGATCTCGACGGCGCCGCCCTCCTCGAGCTTGTCCCAGCGGTCCGAGGCCTGAAGCCGCTGCAGCGCCGCGCGCGCCCCCGCGCCCAAGCGCTCGGGCAGCGCGCCGAGGATCACCGCGACGCGGCCCTCGGCCTGCGCGGCATCGCCGTCGCGGAGGAATTCGATCGGGGTCAGGTCGGTCATGCCGGGGCTCCTCGAAACATCATCGGATGGATGCGCGCACCCTAGGCCCGCCCCGGCCCGAGCGCCACCACCCCGGCGGGATCCCGCCCCCTTCTTCTCTTTGAAAATATCCCGGGGGTCCGGGGGCTGGCCCCCGGATGCCGAAGGCGTCAGCAGGGGCCGCCTTCCCCCGCCCGCGCCCATCGGCTAGGGTCTCGCGCGACCCCGCCCGTCATCTCCGAAAGGCCCCCCGCTTGGCGCGATTCGACAGATACATGCTGTCGCAGCTGATGATGCTGTTCGGCTTCTTCGCGCTGGTGCTGGTGCTGATCTACTGGATCAACCGCGCCGTGGTGCTGTTCGACGACCTGATCTCGAACGGGCAGACGGCGCTGGTCTTTCTCGAGTTCACGCTGCTGGCGCTGCCGGTGCTTATCCGCATCGTGCTGCCGATCGCCGCCTTCGCCGCCAGTCTTTACGTCACCAACCGCCTCACCTCCGACTCAGAGCTGACGGTGATGCGCGCCTGCGGCGCCTCGCCGATGCGGCTGGCCCGGCCGGTCATCGCATTCGGGCTGATCGTCACCGCCATGGTCATGATACTGACCAATATCCTCGCCCCGGCGGCGGCGCATCGCCTGGCCCTGCGCCAGGGCCAGATCGCAGAGACCGCGACCGCCTCCCTCCTGCAGGAGGGGCGCTTCGTCACCCCGGCCGAGGGGGTGACGCTCTATATCCGCGACGTGACCCCGGAGGGAGAGCTGCTGGGCCTGCTGATCTCGGATGCCCGGAGCGCGCGAGAGACGATGACCTATACCGCCGGGCGCGCCTACCTCGTGCGGACCGAGGCGGGCCCGCAGCTGGTGATGCTGGACGGCGCGGCGCAGCGGCTGTCCTCCGGGACGGGCCGCCTCTCGGTCACCGCCTTCGAGGAGCTCGCCTACGACCTCGGCCCGCTGCTGCCCACCGCCAGCACGCACGAGCGCCGCCCGCGCGAGCTGGCGACGCGCGATCTGCTCTTTCCCAGTGCCGCGATCCTGGCAGAGACCGGGCGCGACAAGGGGCAGCTCGTGCTCGAGGGGCACGAGCGCTTCGCCGAGGCGGCGCTGGCGCTGGTCACCGCGATCCTCGGCTTCTCGACGCTGATGACGGGGGGCTTCAGCCGCTTCGGCATCTGGCGCCAGATCATCGCCGCGCTGCTGCTGATCGCGCTGGTCAAGGGGCTGGAATCCACGGTCGCCGGCGCCGTGCGCGCCGATCCCGCGCGCTGGGCGCTGGTCTACCTGCCGGCGGCGACGGGCCTCGTCATCGCCACCGCCCAGCTGGCCTGGGCCGGGCGCCGGCGGCGCCCCCGGCTGGCCCTGAAAGGCACGGCGGCATGATCCTGCAGCTTTACGTCGCGCGGCGCTTCCTCTTCACCTTCCTCGCTCTCTTCGCCGTCTTCTTCGGCCTGATGACCCTGATCGAGATGCTCGAGGCCGCGCGCCGCTTCGGCGATGACGGCGCCGGGCTGCGGCAGATCATGCCGCTGGCGTTGTTGCATGTGCCGGGCGAGATCTACGGCGTGCTGCCGCTGATCGTGATCCTCTCGGCGATCACGCTCTTTCTCGGCCTCGCCCGCTCCTCCGAGCTGGTGGTGGCCCGGGCGGCGGGACGCTCGGCGCTGCGGGTGCTGGTCGCGCCCATCGTGGTGACCGGGCTGATCGGCGCAGTGGTGCTGGCCGCCTTCAATCCCATCGTCGCCGCGACGGGGCGCGAATACGAGCGCCGCGCCGACGATGTCGCGGGCCGGGCCAGCACCCTCGCCCTCTCCGAAGGCGGGCTCTGGCTGCGGCAGGGCGGCCCCGAGGGGCAGGTCGTGATCCACGCGGGCGGCAGCAACCTCGACGGCACGCGCCTGACCGGCGCCAGCTTCCTCGTCTACGGCGAGGCGGGCGCGCCGGAGCGGCGGATCGAGGCCGAGGAGGCCCGGCTCGAGCCCGGTCACTGGCGCCTGACGGGGGCCAAGAGCTGGCCACTGACCGTGGCCAACCCCGAGGCCGAGGCCCGAAGCGCGCCCGAGATGATGCTGCCTTCGGAGCTGACGCCCGAGGGGATCCGCGACAGCTTCGGCGATCCCTCAGCGGTCCCGGTCTGGGAGCTTCCGGCCTTCATCGCGCAGCTGCGCGCCGCCGGTTTCACCGCGCAGCGCCACGCGGTGCACCTGCAGATGGAGCTCGCGCTTCCGGCGCTCCTGATCGCGATGGTGATGATCGCCGCCGCCTTCACCCTGCGCCACCAGAGGGGCCAGCGCACCGGCGTCATGGTGCTGACCGCCGTGTTGCTGGGCTTTGCCCTCTATTTCCTGCGCAACCTCGCGCGGGTGCTGGGCGAGACCGGACAGGTCGCCGCCCCGCTGGCGGCCTGGACGCCGCCCCTCGTCGCGATCCTGCTGGCCTTGGGCCTGCTTCTACACCTGGAGGATGGCTGATGCGCCGCCGCCTGCTGGCCCTCTGCGCCGCCCTCGGCCTGCCGCTCCTGGGCGCCCTGCCCGCCGCCGCGCAGATGACCGCGACCCTCGCCGCCGACAGCCTCAGCGTGACCGGCGGCAGCCTGCTGACCGCGACGGGCAGCGTCGAGGCAGTCTATGACGGCACCCGGCTGACCGCGCAGCGCCTGACCTTCGACCGCGAGGCCAATGGCGGCGCGGGGCGGCTGACCGTCGAGGGCCCGATCCTGATCCGCACGCCGCGCGGCGACATCTTCACCGCCGATCAGGCGCAGCTCGACCCGCAGCTTCAGAACGGGCTGCTGCGCGGCGCGCGGCTGGTGCTGGACCGGCAGCTTCAGCTTGCCGCGAGCCGGATCGACAGGGTCGACGGGCGGCTGACCGCCCTGACCCGCGCCCGCGCCACCGCCTGCCGCGTCTGCGACGGCGGCCCGCCCCTGTGGGAAATCCGCGCGGATCAGATCGTTCACGACGAAGAGGCGCAGCAGCTTTATTTCGATGATGCCAGCCTGCGCGTGGCCGGCCTGCCGCTTCTCTGGCTGCCGCGCCTGCGCCTGCCGGACCCGACGCTCTCGCGCGCCACCGGGCTTCTGGTGCCCGAAGTCCGCAGCTCCAGCCAACTGGGGTTCGGGCTGCGCCTGCCCTATTACATCCGCCTCGGCGAGCGGCGTGACCTGACACTGACGCCCTGGCTCGCGCGCCATGCCGACAGCCTGGGCCTGCGGTACCGCCAGTCTTGGGCGGGCGGCTGGCTGCGCCTGACCGGCGCGGCCAGCGAGGACGACCTGCAGGAAGGGCCGCGCGGCTACCTTCTTGGCGAGGGGCTTTTAGCCCTGGGCGACGGCTGGCGGCTGGGCTTCGACCTCGAGCTGGCCTCGGACAACGCCTACCTGTCGGACTACGGCATATCCGAGGCCGACCGGCTGGATTCGCGCCTGCGCCTGTCGCGCGTCCAGGCCGACCGCCTGGCGCTGGCGCAGGTCAGCTTCTTCCAGACCCTGCGCGAGGACGAGGCGACGGGCAGCCTGCCCCCCGTGCTGGCGCAGAGCCGCTGGGAAAGCGTGCAGGCCCTTGGCGGCGGGCGGCTGCGGCTGCAGCTTTCGGGCGATGCGCTGTGGCGCACGGAAGCGGGCCGCGGCGAGGCGGCCCGCGATGTCGCCCGCGCCGGCGGAAGCGCCGACTGGCGCCGCGATTGGGTGCTGGGGCCCGGCCTTCTGGCCGAAACTGCCCTACGCGCCGGCCTCGACGCCTATGGCGTGACGGACGATCCGGCCTTCCCGGACCGGCTGGCCCGGCTGCGCGGGGACGGCACCGCGACGCTGCGCTGGCCGCTTCGGCGCGCGACGGCAGCCGGCGGCGCCGATGTGATCGAGCCCTTGGTGCAGCTGGGCTGGTCGGACCACCTCGGCCAGACCCCGCCGAACGAGGACAGCCGCCTGGTGGAATTCGACGAGGCGAACCTCGGCCTTCTCGACCGGCTGCCGGGCGAGGATCTGACGGAAGAGGGCCTGCGCCTGACGCTGGGCGGATCCTGGACCCACATGTCCCCCGCCGGATGGTCCACCACCACGACGCTGGGCCGCATCCTGCGCGACCGCGCGCAGCCCGGCTTCTCGGCGACTTCCGGGCTGGGGGGGCGCAGCTCGGACTGGCTGCTGGCGGGGCAGATCCTGCTGCAGGACGGCTTCGCCCTGACCGGACGCAGCACCTTCGACAGCGCCTTCGACCTGAGCCGGGCGGAGGCGCGTGTCGATTGGGACGGCAGCCGCGTCGGCCTGGCCGCCGCCTATGTCTGGCTGACCCGCGATCCCGCCGAAAGCCGGGACGAGACCGTCTCGGAATGGAACGTCGAGGCCGACTGGCGCCTGACCGAGCGCTGGAGCCTCGCCGCCGAGACGCGCTACGACATCGCCGCCGACCGCGCCAGCCGCGCCGGTCTGGGCGTGACCTGGCGCACCGATTGCGCCACGGTGGACCTTTCCGCGACGCGTCGCTACACCTCGAACAGGGATATCGCGCCGTCCACGGATCTCGGCCTATCGGTCACGCTCAGCGGGTTCTCCGCCGGGCGCGAGGCGGCGCCCACGGCAGCACAATGCTACTGACGGCAACAGTTCAGAGCGAGACGAGGCAGGCGTTGAAGACCCTTAGCACTTCCCGATTCCGCGGCGCGGTGGCGGCCCTCGCCCTGGCGGCCATGGCGCCTGCCGCGGCCAGCGCCCAGAGCGCCTTTTCCCCGGCCATCACCGTCGATGGCGCGGCGATCACCTACTGGGAGATCGACCAGCGCGTCCGCCTGCTGCAGGCCTTCAACACGCCCGGCGACCTGCGCGAGGTCGCGCGCCAGCAGCTGGTCGAGGAGCGGCTGAAGGGCGCCGAGCTCGAGCGGCAGGGCCTGACCCTCGACGAGGCGGGCCTGCGCGAGGCGCAGGAGGAATTCGCCGGCCGCGCCAACCTGACGCTGGAGCAATTCCGCGCGCAGCTGTCGCAGGACGGCATCGCGCCCGAGGCCTTTCGCGACTACGTCTCGATCAACCTGGCCTGGCGCGATTACATCCGCGCCCGCTTCGGCCCGCAGACCAGCGCGAGCGAAGAAGACATCCTGCGACAGGCGATGCGTCCCGATCCCGGCCAGTCGACCGAGCTTCTGCTGAGCGAGATCATCATCGCCACGCCGCCGCAGATGCCGCCCGAGATCCGGGTGCGGGCACGCGAGGTCTCGCAGCAGATCGCGGCGATCACCAGCGCCGATGAATTCTCGGAGGCCGCGCGCCAGGTCTCGGCCCTGCCGAGCCGCGAGGACGGCGGGCGGCTGGGCTGGGTGCCGGTGGCGAACTACCCCGCCCCCATCGTCGAGCAGATCCTCGAGCTGTCGCCGGGCCAGGTGACGCAGCCGATCCAGATCCCCAACGGCATCGCCCTGTTCCAGCTGCGCGGCCAGCGCGAAGTCGATTCCTCGCCCGCGATCGTCGAGATCGACTATGCCGCCTTCGCCATCCCCGGCCCGCTCGAGGCCGCGCAGGAGGCCGCAGGCGCCGTCGCCGGCCGCGTCGATGTCTGCGACGATCTTTACGGCGTGGCGCAGGGCCTGCCGCCCGAGCGGCTGGTCCGTGAAGCCGTCGCCCCCGCCGCCCTGCCGGACGGCTATGCCGCCGCCATGGCGCCGCTCGACGGGAACGAATACACGCTGCTGCCCCGCGCCGATGGCGGCCTGACCTTCCTGATGCTCTGTGCCCGCCGCCCCGCAGCCGTCGCCAGCGGCGACGCGCAGGAGCTCGACAGCCTGCTGCGCGGCGCGCAGCTTCAGCGTTACGACGAGATCCTGCTGGCCGAGCTTCGGGCCCAGGCGATCATCACCGGCGAATGAAGCCCGTCGTCATCAGCTGCGGCGAACCCGCCGGCATCGGCCCCGAGATCGCGGTCTCCGCCTGGGCGGCGCTGCGGCAGGAGATGCCGCTGCTCTGGATCGGCGATCCGGCGCATCTGCCCGAGGGCACGCCCTGGCGCGCCGTCGAAGGCCCCGGCGAGGCCGCCGCCGTCACGCCCGAGGCGCTGCCGGTGCTGGCCCGCGACTTCGGCACGCCGCGCCGCCCCGGCCATGCCGACCCGGCCCATGCCCCCAAGGTGATCGACGCGATCCGCGAGGGCGCCGCGCTGGCGCAGGCGGGCGAGGTCGCCGGGCTATGCACCGCGCCGATCAATAAGGCGGCGCTGAAGGCCGGGGCGGGCTTCGGCTTTCCGGGCCATACCGAGTACCTCGCCGCGCTGGCGGGGGTGGAGCGGGTGGTGATGATGCTGGCCGGCGAGGGCCTGCGCGTGGTGCCGGTCACCATCCATATCCCGCTTTCCGAGGTGCCGGGCACGCTGACGCCGGAGCTGCTGGAAGAGACGCTGCGCATCACCCATGCCGCCCTGATGCGCGATTTTGGCCTGCCCGCCCCCCGCATCGCCGTCTCGGGCCTGAACCCCCACGCCGGCGAAGAGGGGCAGATGGGCCATGAGGAGACCCTTGTCATCACCCCGGTGCTGGAGCGTCTCCGCGCCGAGGGGCTGACCCTGACCGGGCCGCTGCCGGCGGACACGATGTTCCACCCCGCCGCCCGCGCCCGCTACGACGTGGCGGTCTGCATGTACCACGACCAGGCGCTGGTGCCGATCAAGACGGTGGATTTCGCCGGCGGGGTCAACGTGACGCTGGGGCTGCCCTTCGTGCGCACCTCGCCCGACCACGGGACCGCCTATGACATCGCGGGCACGGGCCGCGCGGATGCGACCTCGATGATCGCGGCGCTGCGGCTGGCCGCGACGATGGCCGAGGCGCGGGGATGATCCGGCGGGAGCCCGGTCTCGGGGGGCATCGAGCCCCCCTCGCCCGGCCGGCCCCTGCGGGTCCGGGCGCCATCGCGGAAGGACGGGCCTGATGGCAACGATCGACGGGCTGCCGCCGCTGCGCGCGGTGATCGGCACTCATGGGCTGTCGGCGCGCAAGGCGCTGGGGCAGAACTTCCTGCTGGACTTGAACCTGACGGCGAAGATCGCCCGCTCTGCCGGTGCGCTGGAGGGGCACGATGTGCTCGAGGTGGGGCCCGGCCCCGGCGGGCTGACGCGCGGGCTGCTGGCCGAGGGCGCGCGCCGGGTGCTGGCGGTCGAGAAGGACCCGCGCTGCCTGCCCGCGCTCGAGGAGATCGCGCAGGCCTATCCCGGCCGGCTGGAGGTCGTGCAGGGCGATGCGCTGGCGGGCGACATGCTCGCGCGCCTCGAGCCGCCGATCCGCATCGTCGCCAACCTGCCCTACAACGTCGGCACGGAGCTTCTGGTGCGCTGGCTGACGCCGCAGGTCTGGCCGCCGCGCTGGAGCACGCTGACGCTGATGTTCCAGCGCGAGGTGGCGGAGCGCATCGTGGCGCGGCCCGGCAGCAAGGCCTATGGGCGCCTCGCGCTGCTGGCGCAGTGGCGCACCGAGGCGCGCATCGTCATGAGCCTGCCGCCAGAGGCCTTTACCCCGCCGCCCAAGATCAGCTCGGCCGTGGTGCATTTCACCGCCCTGCCCGAGCCGCGCTACCCCGCCGATCCCAAGGTGCTCGAGCGGGTGGTCGCCATGGCCTTCAACCAGCGGCGCAAGATGCTGCGCGCGGCGCTGAAGGGCCTCGGCCCGGATATCGAGGACCGGCTACTGGCCGCCGGGATCCCGCCGACCGCGCGGGCCGAGGAGATCGACCTGGAGCGCTTCTGCGCCCTGGCGCGCAGCCTGGGCTGACACCGCCTGCCGCACAAGACAATGGCCGCCCCCTTGGGAGGGACGGCCAGATGCCGGGATCATCGAAGACCGAAGAGGCGTGAGGCTGCCGTGCCCTGGCGCCACCCCGAAGGGTGGCGCCGGGCGGGGTTACTCTGCCGCTTCCTGAGGCGTGTCGCCCTTGGAGGCGCCGCCTTCCTCGCCCGCGGCCTTGCGCGGGGCGCGGGGCTTGCGCGGGCGCTTGGGCTTTTCGCCCTCGGCGCGGCTTTCCGGGGTCTCGACGAGGCCGCTCTGATCAGCCTCGCCGCTTTCGCCTTGCTCCCCCTGCGGGGCGGCGGCGCGGGGCGTGCGGGTCCGGCGGCGCGGCTTGGGCGCAGGCTCGCCCTCGGGCTGCGAGGCCTCGGAGGCGGCACCCTCGCCGCGCGGAGCGGCGTCGCGGTCGTCGGAGCCGCCCTGCCCGCGATCCTGCTGGCCCCGGTCCTGCTGACCGCGATCCTGGCCCCGGTCTTGACCGGAAGCGCGATGATCGGCGGCTTGGCCGTCGTCGCGGCCGTGATCCCGCTGCCGGTCCTGACGACCGCTGTTCTGGCCGTCGTCGCCGTCGGACTGACCGTCCTTCTGGCGCTGCGGCCGCTCGCGGTCGCGCTCTGCCTGCCGCTCGCGATTCTGCTGCTCCGCCTCTTCGCGGCGCTGCTCGACCTCGCGGTTGGCCTCGGCCAGCATGCGCAGGTAATGCTCCGCGTGCTGGGCGTGGTTCTCGGCATTCACCCGGTCACCGGCGAGCGTCGCGTCGCGGTGCATCTGGGTGTATTTCTCGATGATCTGCTGGGGCGTCCCGCGAACCTTGCCGTCCGGGCCCGAGCTGTCGAACACCCGGTTGACGATATTGCCGCCCGAGGGACGGTTGTTGCGGTTCTTGTTGCCCCGCGACCGTGACTTCGATGATCTCATGGAATTTCTTCGTTGAGGCCTGCTCGGCGTTGCGCTTTCGCCAGATGCTGGGTTGCCCCTGCGCGGCACCGCCGCTGCGAGTCTGGGTCCCGAAAATGGTCTGGCGGCGTCTCGGGCCGCGGGAATGGACAGCGGCAGCGCCGCCGGTCTCCCTGCCCGGTGGCTAGGAGTAAGCACGCGGCGGCGCCGTTTTCAAGCGCTTTCTCGAAAAGCACCGCCCGAACGGGCGTGAAACCGCCCTAGCGCCGGGTCAAAGGGGCCGCGAAGGCCGCCACGCGGTCGCGTCCGTCCAAGTCGGGCAGCAGCCGCCCGCCCGCAAGACCGGCCGCCGCGCCCAGCGCCAGCACGTCAGGCCCCTGCCCCAGCCCAAGCTCCAGCAGCAGCCTGCCGCCGGGCGCCATCAGCCGCGGCGCCTGCGCGAGGATCGCGCGGTAGGCGCCCAGCCCGTCGCCGCCGTCGGTCAGCGCCCCGCGCGGCTCCCAGTCGCGCACCTCGGGCGAGAGGCCGGCCATCTCGCCCAGCGCGATATAGGGCGGGTTCGAGGTGATCAGGTCGAAGCCCCCCGTGACGCCCTCGGCCCAGTCGCCCTGCAGGATCGTCGCGCGATCCGTCAGGCCCAGCGCCTCGGCATTGGCCTCGGCCACGGCGCAGGCGGCCGCCGAGAGGTCGATGCCGATGCCGCTGGCGCCCGGCGTCTCGGCCAGCAGGGTCAGCAGGATGCATCCCGTTCCTGTCCCGAGGTCGAGCAGGCTCGAGAAGGGCGCCGAAAGCGCCGCCTCGACCAGCGCCTCGGTCTCGGGGCGCGGATCGAGCGTATCGGCGGTGACGCGGAAGTCGCGGCCGTAGAAGGCCCGGCGTCCGGTCAGATGCGAGATGGGCTCGCGCGCGCAGCGGCGGTCGACCAGCCCCTCGAAGGCGGCGAGGCGCTCCGCGTCCAGTGGCTCCGGCAGGACCAGCATCAGCCGTCCGGGCGGGATGCCCAGCGCATGGGCCAGCAGGCGGCGCCCGTCGCCCGGCGCACCGGGCACACCCGCCTCGGTCAGCCGCGCCACGGCCCGCACCAGCGCCGCGGCCCCGGTGACGGGGCCGGAGGGCAGGCTCATGCCTCGACCTCGGCCAGAAGCGCGGCCTGCGCCTCGGCGGTCAGCGCGTCGATGATCTCGTCGAGATCGCCGGCCAGCACGGCATCCAGCCGGTAGAGCGTGAGGTTGATGCGGTGATCGGTCAGCCGCCCCTGCGGGAAGTTGTAGGTGCGGATGCGTTCCGACCTGTCGCCGCTGCCAACCTGCGCCCGCCGGTCGGCCGAGCGTTCGCCATCGACGCGGCTGCGCTCGAGATCGAAGAGACGCGAGCGCAGCACCTCCATCGCCAGCTCGCGGTTGCGGTGCTGCGACTTCTGGCTCGAGGTGACGACGATCCCGCTGGGGATATGGGTGATCCGCACGGCCGAATCGGTGGTGTTCACGTGCTGCCCGCCAGCGCCGCTGGCGCGCATGGTGTCGATGCGGATGTCGCCCGGCGCGATCTCGATATCGACGGCCTCGGCCTCGGGCAGCACGGCGACGGTGGCGGCGGAGGTATGGATGCGCCCGCCGCTTTCGGTTTCGGGCACGCGCTGGACACGGTGCACGCCGCTTTCGTACTTCAGCCGGGCGAAGACGCCGTCGCCGTTGACGCGGATCACGGCCTCCTTGAGGCCGCCAAGCTCGGTCGCCTGCTCCTCGATCACCTCCCAGCGGTAGCCGCGCGCCTCGGCGTAGCGCTGGTACATGCGCATGAGATCGGCGGCGAAGAGCGCGGCCTCGTCGCCCCCCGTGCCGGGGCGGATCTCGATCATCGCGGGGCGGGCGTCGGCGGCATCCTTGGGCAGGAGGGCCAGCCGCAGCGCGGCCTCGGCCTCCTCCAGGCGGCGGCGCAGCTGCGGCAGCTCGTCCTCGGCGAGGGCGCGCATGTCGGGTTCGGCGAGCATGGCCTCGGCCTCGGCGATCTCGGTGCTGAGGCGGGCATGGGCCCGCGCCGTCTCCACCACGGGCCGCAACTCGCTGTATTCGCGCGAGAGGGCGGCGTAATCGGCGCCGGCGCCGGTGGCCATCTTCGCTTCGAGAAACTCGAAGCGGCCGGCAATCTGGTCAAGCTTGTCCTGGGCAATCATTGCGCGGATCTGGTCGATCCCCGCGCGCGGGTCAAGGCTGCACGGGCGCCGCGCCGCGTCCCAGGCCGAGCGCGGCGAGCCAGCGCTCAACCCGTCCGCGGTTCACGCCCATGTCGCTGGCGCCGAAGCGGTTGCGGGCCCAGATCGCCAGCGTCGCGCCGCCCGGCGCGGGCAGCGCCTGAACGGTCGTGTAATCGGGGAAGCCCATCAGCCTGCTGCGGCTGACGTAGGTGACGCGGTTCTCGTCCACGCTGCCGAAAAGGCGCTGCGTCGCGGGATCCTCGACCACGACCCTGTCGAAACGCGCCAGCAGGTCGTGCGGCGTGCCGGCATAGACCGGGGCCGCGGCATTGCCCCCCTCGGGCCGCACGAGCCAGCCCCCCTCGCGCGGCGGGCGGGGGGCCGTTTCGGGCATCGCGGCCTCGTGCCAGACCGCGGGGTCCGAGGGCGCGAGGCGGATCCAGGCGGCAGTCCCGAGGCAGCCGGCCAGGGCGCCGACGGCGAGCGTTTTGATCATGGTCGTCTCCACTTCCTGCACCTAGAAACAGATGGCGGCGGCCCCTGTTCCGCCCCTGCACTGGACTTGGCCGCGCAGCTATGCTCCGCCTCGGGCGGCAGCAACGGGGGGCCTTCATGACCGAAATCCACGACAGTACCGGCGGCGCGCCCGAGCAGATCGCCCGCCTGGCCGAGATCATGCGCCGCCTGCGCGACCCCGAGACGGGCTGCGCCTGGGACGTCGCGCAGGACTTCGCCTCCATCGCGCCCTACACCATCGAAGAGGCCTACGAGGTCGCCGATGCGATCGAGCGGCAGGCCTGGGACGAACTGCCGGGCGAGCTGGGGGATTTGCTGCTGCAGGCGGTCTTCCACGCGCAGATGGCCTCCGAGGCGGGGATGTTCGACCTGGCGGATGTCGCGCGCAGCGTGGCCGACAAGATGGTCGCCCGGCACCCGCATGTCTTCGGGGATGAGGACGGCAATCGCACCCCCGGCGAGCAGGTCCAGGCCTGGGAGGCGATCAAGGCCGCCGAGCGGGCCGGCCGGGCCGAGGGCGGCACCCTCGACGGCGTGGCCCTTGGACTGCCGGCGCTGCTGCGCGCGGCCAAGCTGCAAAAGCGCGCCGCCCGCGTCGGCTTCGACTGGCCCGAGACCACGCAGGTCCTCGACAAGCTGCGCGAGGAGGCGGCGGAGCTGGTCGAGGCGCGCGAGACATTGAGCCAGGCCGAAGTCGAGGAGGAGATGGGCGATCTTCTCTTCACCATGGCCAACCTCGCCCGGCACCTCGGGATCGACCCCGAGGCGGCACTGCGCGGCGCCAATGCCAAGTTCACCCGCCGCTTCGCCGCCATCGAGGCAGGGCTGGCGCGGAGCGGGCGGCGTCCCGAGGAGTCGGACCTGCAGGAGATGGACGCGCTCTGGAACGAGGCGCGGGCGGCGGACAAGCGGGCGGGCTGAAGGGGACCTCGAGGCCCTTAAGCTGCGCTGGCGGTCAGCGCGGGGATTTGAGTATTTTTGAGCAACATGAAGGGGGGCGGCGCGCCTCAGCTCCAGGGGCCGGGGCGCGACCTTTGGGTTTGGGGCCTTTTTCCGCTGCGCGGGATGCGGCTGGTGGCGGGCTGCGGCGGTGCGGGTCTGTGGCCGCCCTCGGCGGCGAGGGCGCGCAGCGCGGCGACGCGATTCTCGGTATTTGGGTGGGTCGAGAAGAGCTTGTCGGCGCGCTGCCCGTTCAGCGGGTTGATGATGAACATATGCGCGGTGGCCGGGCTGCGCTCGGCCGCCGGGTTGTCGATGCGCGTGGCGAGGCCCTGGATGCGCTGCAGCGCCGAGGCGAGCGCGAGGGGCTGGCCGCAGATCTCGGCCCCCGCCTTGTCGGCGGCATATTCGCGGGTGCGGCTGATCGCCATCTGAACCAGCGCCGCCGCGAGGGGCGCGACGATCATCAGCGCCAGGCTGCCGATCAGGCCCGGCCCGCCCTCGCGCCGCCCGCCGAAGAACAGCGCGAAGTTCGCCAGCATGGAGATCGCGCCGGCGAAGGTGGCGGTGATCGTCATGATCAGCGTGTCGCGGTTGCGGATATGCGCCAGCTCATGCGCGACGACGCCCGCGACCTCCTCCTCGCTCAGGCTGCGCAGGAGCCCGCGCGTCACCGCGACGGCAGCATTTTGCGGGCCGCGCCCGGTGGCGAAGGCATTGGGCTGCTCCGTCTCGATCAGGTAGACCGCCGGCATCGGCAGGCCGGCTTTGCGGGCCAGCCGTTCGACCATGCGCGGCAGGCCGGAGGCATCACTCGGCGCGAGGGGCCGCGCATTGTGCATGCGCAGCACCATCTTGTCCGAGTTCCACCAGGAAAAGAGGTTCATCGCCGCCGCGAGGGCCAGTGCGATCAGCATCCCGCCGCTGCCGCCCAGGAGATAGCCCAGCCCCATGAAGAGGGCCGTCATCCCCGCCATCAGCATCGCAGTCTTAACGTATCCCATGGCCATCCTCGCCGGTTGATCCGGCAAGGAATATAGGTACGCCGCGCGGCGGGGGAAGTCAGCCGCGCGCCATGAAGGCCTTGAAGGCCTCGGCGTGGTCCGGGTGCCAGCGCGAGAGCGCCGGGCGGTTCTCGGTAATATCGCCCAGCGCCCAGGTCATCCGCTTCACATCCGTCTCGCGGCTGACGTCGTTGTCGGGGCAGAGGATGTAGAAGTCCTGCCGGTCCAGCGCCTGCATCATGAACGCCACGACCTCTTCGGGGGTCCAGGCGGCCTCGGGCTTCTCTGCCTGTCCGGCGGCGCGGGTGAGGCCGGTGAAGGTGAAGCCGGGGATCAGGAGGTGCGCAGTGATGCGCCCATCCGTGTCCAGCAGGTCATGGGCAAGGCTTTCGGTCAGCGCCTTCAGCCCGGCCTTGCTGGTGTTGTAGGCGGTATCGCCCGGCGGCAGGGTGATCCCCTGCTTGGAGCCGGTGTTGATGATGGCGCAGGGGTGATCGGCGGCGCGCATCTCGGGCAGGAAGGCCTGGATGCCGTAGAGCGGGCCGAAGAGGTTGGTGGCGATTGTCTCGCGCCAGGCAGCGGCCGGGGCGCCAAGCCCCTCCCCGCCCTGCCGCCCGGCATTGTTCATCAGCACGGAGACCGGGCCGAGGGCCGCGGCTTCGTCCGCGAGGGCCTGCACCTCGTCCTCCTTCGAGACGTCGGTGAGGACAGCCTGCACCGTCACGCCCTCTGCCAGCAGCGCCTCGGCCCCGGCGCCAAGCGCAGCGTCGTCCCGGTCGGCGATCACCACGCGCATGCCGGCGCGGCCCAGCGCCTGCGCGGCGGCAAGGCCGATGCCGCTTGCGCCGCCGGTGACGACAGCGACGTGATCGGGGCGAATGGCGGGGTGGGTCATCTGGATACTCCTGGGTCTTGCGCGCTGGCGGCAGCGCGGCGCAGCCTCCTGCTGTCGCCGCCCGGCTGCAAGGGCTTCGTCTCGAAACAATGCGGGTCCGCTTATGGGCTCACACCTGCCTGCATGGCCCGCGCCTGCCGCAGGGGGACCGCCGCCCGGCGCCGAAGGGCGGACCGGGCGGCGGCGGGGGTCAGCCGCGGGGCGTCACTTGTCCCAGTCAGGGGCCCAGTCGCCGTCGACCTGGCGCTGCTCGGCGTCGATGCCGCGGATCCGCGCGACCTCGCCTTCCGTCAGCACGATGTCGCGCGCCGCGAGGTTCGTGGCGATACGCTCCGGCTTGCTGGAGGAGGGGATCACGACATGCCCCTCGGCCATCAGGAAGGCGAGGCTGACCTGCGCCTCATCGGCGCCATGGGCCCTGCCGATCTCCTTCAGCACCGGGTTGCCGAGGACCTTGCCGCGCGCGAGCGGGCAATAGGCGGTCATCGGAATGCCCTTGGCCCGGCAGTGATCGACGATGGGCCGGTTCTGCATCAGCGGATGGATCTCGCACTGATTGGTCGCGATGGGACGATCGCCCAGAAGCTCCAGCGCGCGGTCGAGATGCCGGATGGTGAAGTTCGACACGCCGATATGATGCGTCAGACCGGCGTCATAGACTGCGGCGAACTGGCCGACGTAATCCTCCATCGGGTATTCGTCGTGGATCGAGGGCCAGTGCAGCAGGAGCAGGTCGACCTTGTCGAGGCCCAGCTTGCGCAGCGAAGCCTCGGCATGGGGGCGGATCTGCCCGGGGCCGAAGCTTTCGGGCGCGACCTTCGTGGTCACGAAGATCTCGGCGCGCGGCACGCCGCTGTCCTTGATCGCCTGCCCCACCTCTTCCTCGTTGCCATAGCCCTCGGCGGTGTCGATGTGCCTGTAGCCGGCCTCGAGCGCGGCGAGGGTGCAGGCATAGGCCTCCTGCCCCTCGCGCTGCCATGTGCCGAAGCCGATCTGCGGGATCGGTCCGATCATGCGCTCTGCCATCAGGCGAAGCCCCGCGTCTTTTGCGGCACGTAGGGCGCCTCGAGCGCGGCGATCTCGTCCTCCGAGAGCGTCAGTTCGGCGGCCTTGAGGCCGGTCTCGACATGGCTCAGCTTCGAGACGCCGAGGATCGGCGAGGTCACGCCCTCCTTGTGCAGCACCCAGGCCATGGCGATCTCCGCCATCGAGACGCCGCGCGCCTGCGCGAGGTCCGAGACGGCCTTCACGATCTCCTGCACGCCGGGGGCAGCATCGTCATACATCGACTTGTTGTGGCGGTCGGTCGTCGAGCGATCCGTCTTCTCGCCCCAGGGGCGGGCCAGCATGCCGCCGCCCAGCGGCGACCAGGGCAGCACGCCGATGCCGTCTTCGCGGCACAGCGGCAGCATCTCGCGCTCTTCCTCGCGGTAGACGAGGCTGATCTCGTCCTGCATCGAGACGAACTGCGTCAGCCCGTTGTCCTTCGCCGCCTGCTGGTACTTCTGGAACTGCCAGGCATGCATCGAGGAGGCGCCGATGTAGCGCGCCTTGCCCGAGCGGACGACCTCGTCCAGCGCGTCCATCGTCTCTTCGTAGGGCGTGAAGGGATCGTGGCGGTGGATCTGGTAGAGGTCCACGTAATCCGTGCCGAGGCGGCGCAGAGAATTGTCGATTTCCGACAGGATCGCGGCCCGGCTGAGGCCCTGCCCGTTCGGCCCTGGACGCATCCGGCCGAAAACCTTGGTCGCCAGCACGATCTCCTCGCGCGGGGCCAGATCCCAGAGGCAGGCGCCGGTCACCTCTTCTGCCGTGCCCTTGGCATAGACATTGGCGGTGTCGAAGAAGTTGATGCCGCCGTCCCAGGCGGCGCGGAACATCGGGCGGGCATCGTCGAGGCCCAGCACCCAGGGGCGTTCGTCGTCCGGCGTGCCGAAGGACATGGTGCCCATGCAGAGGCGGCTGACTTCCAGCCCGGTCTTGCCCAGTCGTGTATAGTCCATGGTGTCTCTCCCTTTATGCGTAGCGGACGAAGGCGAAGCGCCGGCCGTCCGGGTGCCAGCACGGCACGTTGATCGTTCCCTGCCCGCCGTAGAGGCGGACAAGCTCGCGGCTCTCGCCGCTTTCGGGATCCAGCAGCTTCAGCGCGACATCCTTGCCCGGCGGATGGCCCGTCGTCCCCTCGGGGTAGGCGAGGTAAAGGACATGATCCTCGGTCGGCGAGGGATGCGGAAACCAGTTCACGCTGCTCTCGCGGGTCATCTGCTGCAGATCCGTCCCGTCGGGGCGCACCCGCCAAAGCTGGGCCGCGCCGGAGCGGTCGGAGTTGAACCAGATCCACGCCCCGTCGCGGGTGTAGTCCGGCCCGTCGTCATGGCCCTCCTCGCCGGTCAGCCGCGTCTCGCCGCTGCCGTCGACCGCGCTGACGTGGATCGAGAAGCTGCCCTCCCGCTTGGCGGTATAGGCGATCTGCGCGCCATCGGGCGACCAGCCGTGCCAGTAGGACGGCGTCTTCTCGGTCACGCGTACGGGCGTCCCCCCCTCGAGCGGGAGGGTATAGATGCAGCTCTCGCCATCGGTCTTGTGCGAGATCGCGAGCGTGCGCCCATCGGGCGAGAGGCCGTGGTCGTTGTTCAGCGCCGTGGCAAAGCCGGTGTCGATCGGCGAGAGCGCCGGCACCTCGGCATCCCATGTGACGCGGTAGAGCCGCCCGCCACCGTTCACGATCAGCGCCGCGCCGTCGCGGGTGAAATTCGGCGCCTCGATATGGTCCTCGGTCTCGAGCACCACTTGTCGCTCGCCGGTGGCAAGGGTGTAAATCTCAAGATAACTCGTCATGGTCGTCCCCCTTGGGGCAGCAGCTAAGGCGGCACTGGCATACGTCCAGCCCTAGCCGTAGCGCTGCTCGCGCCAGGGATCGCCGTACATGTGGTAGCCGTTCCGCTCCCAGAAGCCGGCGCGGTCGGTGCCGATCAGCTCGATCCGGGTCAGCCACTTGGCGCTTTTCCAGAAGTAGAGATGCGGGATCACGGCGCGCAGCGGGCCGCCATGGGCGCGGCTCAGCGGCTCGCCGTTCCAATGCGTCGCCAGCATCGCCCCCTCCGACGCGAAATCGTCCAGCGGGAGGTTGGTGGTATAGCCGTCCGCGCCGTGCAGCAGGACGTGGCTGGCGATCTGCATCGGCCGCGCCCGCTCCAGCAGGTCACGCACCCGCACCCCGCGCCAGTCGTTGTCGTAGCGCGACCAGCTGGTCACGCAGTGGATGTCGCTGCGCGCGCGGGCCTGCGGCAGCGCCTGGATCGCCTCCCAATCGAGCGAGAGGGGCGCCTCGGCAAAGCCGTTGACGTCGAGGCGGAAGCTCTTCAGCGGCAGCGCGGGGTGAGTGCCGAGGTCGAGCACCGGCCAGTCGGTCACGAGGTGCTGGCCCGGCGGCAGGCGCTGGTCCTCGGGGCGGGCCTCCCCGGCCCCGGTCAGGAAGCGCCCCTGCGCGGTCCAGGCGCGTTTCGTGCGCGTCAGCTTCGTCTCGTCGCTCATGCCGCACCTCCGCCGCTTGCCGGCCCTCAGGATGGCGCGCAGGGGCCGCAGGGCAAGGCCCATAGGCGGCGCCGCGCTTGACAGCCCTGCGGGCGCGGGCAAGGAACCCTCAGCCAGAGCGTTCGCCACCCGCGCGCCAGCCCCCTGCCCCGATGATCCGCCGCACGAGGCCGCCGATGGCGTTCCGCCCGAACATGACCGCTTTCACGACCGGCATCCGCCCGGTCGCCGCGCTGCAATGGCGCGCCTGGGGCGGCACCGTCGCCGATCTGTGGCAGGCCGAGGGACAGCTTGGCGGCGGCGGCAGCTACCTCTCGCCCGACCCGCGGCTGGTGATCTTCCTCGGCGCCGGGCCGGCGCCGCTGGCACTGGGGCCCGAGGCGGACCCTTCGATGCCGCGCCGGATCGCCTTCGTGCCCGCCGGCATGGCGCTGGAGGGGCGAGTGGCGCGGGACGGCGGCTTCGCCCATCTCGACCTGCACCTCGAGGCGCCGGTGATCGCCGCGCGTCTGGCCGCGCGGATCGGCGCCGCTTCGGCAGAGGCGGCCCTGGCCAGGCCCGTTCTCCTCGAGGCGCATCCCGGCGCCGAGGCACTGGCCGCGCTGATCGCCGCCGAGGTGGCGCAGCCGGCGCATGACCCGCTGGTGGCGGAATCGCTGACGCTGGCGCTGCTGGGGATGGTGCTGCCGCTGTCGCCGCCCCCGCCGGGGCGCAGCGGCGGGTTGACCCCGGCGCAGGAGGCGCGGGTCACGGCCTTGATGCAGGCCCGCTTGGGCGAGCGGCTGCGCGTGGCCGATCTCGCGCGCGAGGCCGGCCTCTCGCCCAGCTGGTTCGCCCATGCCTTCCGCGCCAGCTTCGGCACCAGCCCGGCGCGCCACCTCAGCGCCCTGCGGATCGAGGAGGCGAAGCGGCTTTTGGCCGGCGGCACCGACCGGCTGGACCAGATCGCCGCCGCCACCGGCCATGCCGACCAGGCGCATATGACGCGCGCTTTCCGCAAGGACACCGGGATCACGCCCGCCGCCTGGCGGCGGATGCACGCGGGCTGAGCGGCGCTTTTCCCGGCGGATCGGTCAAGACACGACAGGATCGTTCAAGACCCGCCGGTCTATTCCGACCAAAACGCTCAGGTCAGACCGGGGCTATTTTCCCCGGCCCCACCCTGCCGAAAGACCCGCCATGCCGCTTCGCTCCCGCCGTTCCCGCCGTATCGCCGCCCTTCTGGGCCATAGCGCCCTGACCACCAGCCTCGCCGCGGGTCTGGCACTGCAGGCCGCGGCCCAGGACACGGGCGAGGTGGTCACGCTCGATCCGATCGTCTTCACCGTTCTCGGTGCCGATCCAGTCGATGGCGACGCCAACCCCTTCACCCTGACCGGCGTGAAGACGGCCACCTCGATCACCGAGGTGCCGCAATCGGTCAGCGTCGTCGGCGCCGACGAGATCGAGCGTCGAAACGCGGCGAAGATCGACGAGGCGCTGGACTTCACCGCCGGTACGCAGGGCGGCTTCTACGGCTACGACAGCGACACGAACTGGGTCTATCTGCGCGGCTTCGACGCGACTCAGACCGGCGTCTTTCAGGACGGGCTGCAGCTTTACGGCAATGCCTTCGGCGCCTTCTATATCGACCCGGTGCTGGTCGAGCGGATCGAGGTTCTACGCGGGCCGGCCTCGATGCTCTACGGTGCCTCGAACCCCGGCGGCGTGCTGAATTACGTCAGCAAGCGCGCCGGGGACGCGGACAGCGCCACGCTGGGCTTCGGCGCCGATACCCATGGGCGGGTCTGGGCGACGGCCGATGCGACCCGCGTGCTGGATGCCGATACCGCCCTGCGCGTCACCGGCAAGCTGCAGCGCGTCGACGGGCACGGCATGTTCGAGGACGGCCTCGAAGGGGTCGTCGCCGGGGCCTTCACCCGCCGCTTCGACAGCGGCGCGGATCTGACGGTGATCGCCAGCTACACCGCGATGGACGAGGATCACGTCGGCGGCTACTGGCTGCCCTACGACGGCACCGTCAGCGAGGCCCCCTTTGGCCGCATCGACCGGGACTTCAACACCGGCGAGCCGGGCGAGGACAGCTATCGCCGCGACCAGCTCCTGCTCACGGGGATCTGGCGCCAGCAGATCGGCGGATGGCAGGTCACCGACACCGTCCGTCTGGGATGGGCCGAGATCGAGGAAGACCAGATCCTCGGCCTCGGCTACGCCGACGTCGAAACCGGCACCCTGAGCCGCCTCGGCTTCGACCACGACAGCGCGGTGCGCAGCTTCGGCAACGACCTGACCGCAGAGCGGACCGTCGTCTCCGGCGGGGCCGAGCACCAGGTGCTCGTCGGGGTCAACGCGCTGCACTACGCGCTGGACGAGACGCAGTATAATTCCGGCGCGACGCCGATCTCGGTCACCGACCCGGTCTACGGCGCCCCGCAACCCGGCCGGGGCGCGCCGACCACCGATGATGAGAAGCGCCTGACCCAGCTGGGCGTCTACGCGCAGGACCAGCTCCGCTGGGGCAACGGCTGGATCGCCACCGTCAACGCCCGCTACGACCACGTCGCCACCGAGATCGACAATGCTCTGGGCGCCGACACCGACCGCAGCGACGAGGCCTTCAGCGGCCGGATCGCCCTGGCGCGCGAGATCGGGGCCTTCACGCCCTATGCCGTGGCCGGGACCTTCTTCAATCCGCCGCTGACCGACAATGCCCCGGAAGAAGGGCGGCAGTACGAGCTGGGCGTGAAGTGGTCGCTGGATACGCGCACGCTGGTGACGCTGGCCGCCTTCGACATCGAACGCACGGATGTCGACCGCAGCCGCGTCGGCCCCGACGGCCCGACCAAGGCGGTCGCCGACATTCGCTCTCGCGGGGTCGAGCTTGAGGCGACGGCGGAGCTGACACCCGGCCTGACGCTGCAGGGCCAGGTGACAAAGATGGACCTCGAGCTGCTGAGCGGCGCGAACGAGGGCAACGTGCCGTTCGGCCGCGCCGAGACCCTTGCGGGCCTGTCGCTGTCCTGGACGCCCGAGCAGATGCCGGGGCTGACGCTGACCGGCGGGCTGCGGCATACCGGCCGGTCGTTCTACGACGACACCAACAGCGCTGAGGTGCCGGAGATCACGCTCTACGATGCCGGGGTATCTTACGACTTTGCCGGCGGCTGGAGCGCCGATCTGTCGGTCACGAACCTCACGGACGAGAGCTTTGTCGCCAGCTGTGACGGCTTCTGGTGCTACTACGGCGAAGAACGCGCCGCGAGCCTCTCGCTGCGCCGCAGCTTCTGAGCCTGCCCCTGCGCCTGCCCCACCGGGGGCGGGCGCTTGACCGTCCCGACCAAAAGCGTCAGGTATCGCCTGCACACCATGGCGGCCGCCGCGCGCGGCGCGCCGCTTCGATCCGCCGGAGAGACCTCATGCGCCTGCACGCCCCCCTGATCCTCGCCGCGCTGGCCGACCCCGCCGCCGCGCAGGAGTTCCCGCAGGAGTTCCAGCACCGCTTCGGCGAGACCACCGTGCCCGAGGCGCCCGAGCGCGTCGTCTCCCTCTCCTACGCCGGGGCGGACAGCCTCTGGGCACTGGATGTCGCGCCGGTCGCGGTGCGCTACTGGTACGGCGATTATCCGATGACCGCCTGGCCCTGGGCCGAGGAGGCCGCAGCCGCCCTCTACGGAGAGGAGGGCCCCGAGATCCTGCGCGGCGACATCAACATCGAGCAGATCGCCGCGCTGGAGCCGGACCTGATCCTGGGCACCTGGTCCGGCATGACCGAGGCCGAATACGGCCTGCTCAGCCAGATCGCCCCGACCATCCCGCCCGCCGCCGATCAGTCCGACTACGGCACCCCCTGGGACGACCGCGCGCTGATCGCCGGCCGCGCCACCGGCCACCTCGAAGAAGCCGAGGCGCAGGTCACGGCGATCCGCGACCGCATCGCGGCGGTGGCCGAGGATCATCCGGACTGGCAGGGCCTCTCGGCTGTCGTCGGCACCTACTGGAACGGAACGCCCGGCGCCTACGGCCCCGGCGACATCCGCCCGCAGATCCTCTCGGGCCTCGGCTTCGTCACCCCGCAGGCGATCGAGGATGCGATCCCGGCCGGTTCCTTCTACGCCAGCCTCTCGAACGAGGATCTCTCGCCGCTGGACGCCGACGTGCTGATCTGGCTCGCCGACAGCGACGACGCCGGCCCGCTGCGCGAGATGCCGCTGCGGCGCATGCTGACCGCCCATGTCGAGGGGCGCGAGATCTACGCCGACACGCTGCTCTCGGGCGCCTTCAGCCATGCCTCGCTGCTGAGCCTGCCCTACGCGCTGGACCGCCTCGTCCCGCTGATCGAGGCGGCGGCGGACGGCGATCCGGCGACGCCGGTCAGCAGCTCTGCCGAGGCCGGGCTGGCGCCGGAGGCGCAATGACCCCGGCCCGCTCAGCGGCGCTGTGATGGCCGGCGCGGCGCGCATAGGCTGGCGGCGCGGCACGACCCGCACCCCCGCCGGGGCGCGGCTGGGCTGGCTGGCCCTGCTGGCGCTGGCCCTTCTGGCGGCGGCCCTCGCGGCGCTTGCCGTCGGCGCGCGCCCCGTCCCGCCCGGCGAGGTGCTGCAGGCCCTGCTGGCGCCCGATCCGGGCAATCCCGATCACACCGTGGTGCGGGCCTTGCGCCTGCCGCGGATGCTGACCGGCCTTGCCGTCGGCGCCGCCCTCGCCGTGGCCGGGGTGCTGATGCAGGCCGTGACGCGCAACCCGCTGGCCGATCCGGGGCTGCTCGGCGTCAATGCCGGCGCCTCCTTCGCCGTGGTGCTGGCGATCTGGCTCTTCGGGATCACCGATCCCGCCCGCCTCGCATGGATCGCCTTTCCGGGCGCGGGCGCCGTGGCGGCGCTGGTCTATGCCCTTGGATCGGCGGGCCGCGGGGCGGCAACACCGCTGCGGCTGGCGCTGGCGGGCGCGGCGCTGACCGCGCTTCTGCTGTCGCTGATCACCGCCGTGCTGCTGACCAACCAGCAAAGCCTCGACACCTACCGCTACTGGGTCGTCGGCAGCCTCGCCGGCCCGCAGGGCCTTGCCCTCGCGCCGCTGCTGCCCGCCTTCGGTCTGGGGGCTGTGCTGGCGCTCTGGGCCGCCTCGGCGCTGAACGCCGCCGCGCTTGGGGACGAGGCCGCGGTGGCGCTGGGCGTGCGGCTGGGCTGGATGCGCGCCGGCACGCTGGGCGCCGTGACGCTTCTGTGCGGCGCGGCGGTGGCGGCGGCAGGGCCGATCGGCTTCGTCGGGCTGGTGGTGCCGCATCTGGTGCGCGCCGCGATGGGGCCGGACACCCGCGCCTGCGTGCTGGCCGCGGCGCTGGCCGGCCCGGCGCTACTGCTGGCGGCGGATGTTCTGGGCCGGGTGATCCTGCCGCCGGGCGAGGTGCAGGTCGGCATCATGACGGCGCTGATCGGCGCGCCGATCTTCATCCTGATCGTCCGCCGTATGCGGGTGCTGGCGCCATGAGCGCCGCGCCGGGTCATCTGGTCCTGCGCCGCGGCGGGGTCTCGCTGCGCCTGCCCCGGCGCGAGGCGTTGGCCTGCCTCGGCCTGACGCTGACCCTCACCGTGCTGGCGCTCGCCTCCCTCGCCCTCGGGGATTACCCGCTAAGCCCGGGCGAGGTCTGGGCCGCGCTCTGGGGCGGCGAGGGGCACTTCGTCGTGCAGCAGTTGCGCGCGCCGCGCATCCTGACGGGCGTCTTCGCGGGGGCCTGCTTCGGCCTTTCGGGCGCGCTGATCCAGAGCCTCGCGCGCAACCCGCTGGCCAGCCCCGACGTGATCGGCTTCACTCAGGGGGCCGGCCTTGGCGCGGTTGTCGCCATCGTGCTCTACGGCGCCTCCGGGCCGTCGCTGCTGCTGGCCTCCTTGACCGGCGGCCTGCTGGCGGCGCTGCTGGTCGGGCTGCTGGCCTGGCAGAACGGCCTGCGCATCTGGCGGCTGGTGCTGATCGGCCTCGGCCTCGGCTTCGCCCTGCATGCGGGGGTAGAGTTCCTGATGACCCGCGGCGACCTGATGTCCGCCGCCGCCGCCACGCAATGGCTGACCGGGTCGCTGAATGCGCGCGGCTGGGGCCATGTCGGCACCGCCGCGCTCGGCCTCGCGCTGCTCGGTCCCGCCGCCCTGGCCTGCGGGCCGGGCCTCGCGCGCCTCGCGCTGGGAGAGGAGGCCGCGGCAAGCCTCGGCACCCGCTGCGGCGCGCTGCGGCTGGCGGGCGTGCTGCTGTCGGTCCTGCTCTCGGGCGTGGGGGTGGCCGTGGCCGGGCCGGTCGCCTTCGTCGCCTTCGTCGCCGGGCCGCTGGGGCGCCGGATCGCCGATACCGCGGGGCCCGGGCTGCTGCCAGCGGCCCTGACCGGCGCCTGCCTGCTGGTGGCCGCCGATCTCGCCGGGCGCCTGCTGATGGCGCCGATCCAGCTGCCGGCAGGCATCTTCACCGCCGTCTTCGGCGCGCCCTACCTGCTGTGGCTGCTGGCGACGCAGATCCGGAAGGGGGCGCTATGACATCCCGCCTCGAAGCCCGGGCGCTGAGCCTTGCCTACCAGGGCCGCACCATCGTGCAGGAGCTTTCGCTGGCGATCCCGGACGGGCAGGTCACCGCGATCATCGGCCCCAATGCCTGCGGCAAGTCCACGCTGCTGCGCGCCCTCGCCCGCATTCTCAAGCCCGCCGGCGGCGCCGTCCTGCTGGACGGCCGCGCCATCGCCGAGCAGCCGACACGCAGCGTCGCCCGCAGCCTCGGCCTGCTGCCGCAGACGCCGCTGGCGCCCGAGGGGATCGCCGTCGCCGACCTCGTCGCGCGCGGAAGGGCGCCGCACCAGGGCATGCTGCGGCAATGGTCGCGTGCCGACGAGGCGGCGGTGAGTGAGGCGCTCGAGGCCACGGGGGCCGCGCCGCTGGCGGGCAAGCGCATCGAGGAGCTCTCGGGCGGCCAGCGCCAGCGTGTCTGGATCGCCATGGCGCTGGCGCAGGAGACTGATCTTCTGCTGCTGGACGAGCCGACGACCTACCTCGACCTGCGCCACCAGATCGAGGTGCTGGCCCTGATCCGCCGCCTCAACCGCGAGAAGGGCCGCACCATCGTCATGGTGCTGCACGACATCGGCCTCGCCGGGCGCTACGCCGACCATCTCGTGGCGATGGCCGAGGGGCGCGTGCTGGCCGAGGGCCCGCCCGAGGCGGTCGTCACGCCCGAGATCCTGCGCCGGGCCTTCGGCCTCGAGGCGCGGGTGATCCCCGACCCCGAGACGGGCACGCCGCTCGTCGTGCCGCGGGCCACGCCATGACGAGCCTGCCGCAGGAGCAGCTCGCCGGCCTCCCGCTCGCACAGCCGGGCGCCGCCGACCTCACCGACCCCGCTGCCCTGCGCCGCGCGCTGAAGGTCACAGAGGCCGGCGCGCCTGGCCTCGACGCGCGCGGACAGGCCTGCTTCCTGCTGGGCCGCAGCGTCTTCTGGGGCGCGCTCGCGCTGATGCGGCTGCATCTGGCGCAGGGCATCGCCCCGGCGGGCGCGCTGCGCTTTGCCGCCGGGACCGAGGCGCATGCAGCGACGCTGGAGCTGCCCGCCGCCTTCGTCACCGTCGCCCATGGCGCGCGCCTCTCGGCAATCCGCGACGCGCTCCTCGCGCCGGCGCAGGGGCTGATCGCGGCGCTGGCGCAGGAGACGCGGCTGGGCGAGGCCGGCGCCTGGCGCAACGTCTCGGACAACATCGCCAGCGGCGCGCTCTGGGCCGGGCGCGCGCTGAAGCGAGAGGAAGAAGCGATGGAGGAGGCGCTCGCCATGCTGGCGGAGCCGCCCCTCGCCCATCGCACGCGCCCCACCGGCTTCGTCACCGTGCCCTGCCCCGGCGCCGCGCCGCGCGCCTTCCTGCGGCGCGCCGGCTGCTGCCGCTTCTACACCGCCGATGCCGGCAAGGTCTGCGCGACCTGCGTGCTGCGTGCGCCCGAAGAGCAGATCGCCGTCCTGCAGGCCGAGGTCGAGGCCGAGACCGCCTGAGGCCGCCTCTTCATGTTTCCGAAAAATACTCTCGGGGGGTGAACTGGCGCGCAGCGCCAGGAGGGGGGCGAAAGCCCCCCTTCCCTCACTTGTTCTTGTTGTAGACGTCGAAGATCACGGCGGCGAGCAGCACCAACCCCTTGATCATCTGCTGGTAGTCGATGCCGATTCCGAGGATCGACATGCCGTTGTTCATCACCCCCATGATGAAGGCCCCGACCACGGCTCCGATGATCTTGCCGACCCCGCCCGACATCGAGGCGCCGCCGATGAAGACCGCGGCGATCACGTCAAGCTCGAAGCTGACGCCGGCCTTGGGCGTCGCGGTGTTCAGCCGCGCGGCGAAGATCAGCCCGGCGAGGGCCGCCAGCATCCCCATGTTGACGAAGGTCAGGAAGGTCAGCCGCTCGGCCTTCACCCCCGAGAGCTTGGCCGCCTTGAGGTTGCCGCCCACCGCGTAGATGCGCCGCCCCGTCACCGTCTGCTCGGTGACGAAGGCATAGATCAGCGCCAGCACACCCATTGTGATCAACACGTTCGGCAGACCGCGGAAGGCCGCCAGCTTCCAGGCGACGAAGATGATCGCGCCCGAAACAAGGATCGTGCGGCCCCAGAACAGCACGGTCGGTTCCTCGTCCATGCCGTAGGCGCGGGCGGCGGCGCGGCGGCGCATGCCCAGCACGATCAGCGCCCCGGCCATGGCCGCCCCGGCGACGATGCAGAGGCCGTTCAGCCGCTCGACCCCGAAGATGTCCTTCACGAAGGGCAGCAGGTCCGGCACGAAACCGGTGGAGAGGATCTGGAAGTCGCGCGGGAAGGGCCCGACCGACTGCCCCTCGAGCAGCCAGAGCGCGGCGCCGCGGAAGACCAGCATCCCCGCCAGCGTCACGATGAAGGACGGGATCCGCCAGTAGGCGACCCAGTAGCCCTGCGCCGCGCCGATCAGCGTGCCCACGACAAGGCAGGCGGGGATCGTCAGGATCACCGGCCAGCCCCAGTTCACGATCATCACCGCCGCCAGCGCGCCGACGAAACCGACGACGGAGCCGACGGAGAGGTCGATGTGCCCGGCCACGATGACCAGCAGCATGCCCAGCGCCATGATGATGATGTAGCTGTTCTGCAGGAACAGGTTGGTGATGTTCACCGCCCGCAGCAGCGTGCCGTCTGTCACCACCTGGAAGAACAGCATGATCGCGATCAGCGCGATCAGCATCCCGTAATCGCGCAGGTGACCGCCGAGCACGGCCTTCATCCGGCTCTGGCGGGGGCCGGTCTCGGCGACAGGGCCCGGCATCTCTTCGTCCAGCGTGCTCATGCGCGCGTCTCCTTGTGGCGCGGGCTCATGCCGCGTCGGTCTTTCCGTGACGCAGGATCTGCGCCATGATGCGTTCCTGGCTGGCCTCGGCGCGCGGCAGCTCGGCCACGATGCGCCCCTCGTTCATCACGTAGATGCGGTCGCACAGGCCCAGCAGCTCGGGCATTTCCGAGCTGATCATCACGACCCCCCGCCCCTCCTGGGCGAGCTGGTCCATGATCGCGTAGATCTCGTATTTCGCGCCGACGTCGATGCCGCGCGTCGGCTCGTCGAGGATCAGCACCTGCGGATCCGAGAACAGCCATTTCGACAGCACGACCTTCTGCTGGTTGCCCCCCGAAAGGTTCACGACCTTCTGGTAGACGCCCGGCGTGCGGATGTTCATCGCCTCGCGGTAGCGTTCGGCCACGGCGCGCTCTTCGCCGTGGTTCAGCACGCCGCCCCGCGCGATGCCCTGCAGATGCGCGAGGCTGATGTTGCGCAGGATCGGCTCGTCGAGGATCAGCCCGAGATCCTTGCGGTCCTCGGTGACATAGGCGAGGCCGGCGTCGATCGCCCGCGGCACGGTCGATGTATCGACCTCCGCCCCGGCAATCTCGATCCGGCCCGTCGCGGCGCCGCCCCAGCTGCGGCCGAAAAGGCTCATCGCCAGCTCGGTGCGCCCGGCGCCCATCAGCCCCGCGATGCCGACGATCTCGCCGCGGCGGACGTTGAAGCTGCACCCGTCCAGCAGCTTGCGGCCGGGCTGGTCGGGATGTTCGACCGACCAGTCAGAGACTCGCATCAGCATCTCGCCGATCTTCGGGCTGCGCTCGGGGTAGCGGTGCGCCATGTCGCGCCCGACCATCATCTGGATGATCCGGTCCTCGCTCACCGCCTCAGTGCGGGCGTCCATGGTGCCGACGGTCTGCCCGTCGCGCAGCACGGTGATGCGGTCGGCGACGCGGGAAATCTCGTTCAGCTTGTGGCTGATCAGGATCGAGGTGATCCCCTGCCCCTTCAGCTCGAGCAGCAGGTCCAGCAGCTTCTGGCTGTCAGTCTCCTGCAGGGCGGCGGTCGGCTCGTCGAGGATCAGCAGCCGCACGTCCTTGGCCAGCGCCTTGGCGATCTCGACCAGCTGCTGCTTGCCGACGCCCAGCGTGCCGACGGCGCGGGTGGGCGCATCGCTCAGCCCGACCTTGGCCAGCAGCTCCTCGGTGCGGCGGTTGGAGCGGTTCCAGTCGATCACCCCGCGCAGGAGACCGCCCTTGGCCTGCTCGTTGCCGAGGAACAGGTTCTCGGCGATCGACAGAAGCGGCACCAGCGCCAGCTCCTGGTGGATGATGACGACGCCAGCCTTCTCGCTGTCGGTGATGTCGCGGAACTGCGCCTCCTGCCCGTCGAGCAGGATCTCCCCATCGTACTGGCCATGGGCATAGACGCCGGACAGCACCTTCATCAGCGTCGATTTTCCGGCGCCGTTCTCGCCGACGAGGGCGTGGATCTCGCCCGTCTCGACCGAGAGGGTCACGTCGTCCAGCGCCTTCACGCCGGGAAATGTCTTGGTGATGCCGCGCATCTCAAGAATCGGAGCCATCGGCACCCTTTCGCAAAAGGCTCCGCCCCCTCGCGCCCGAGGGGGCGGAAGGATCTCAGTTCAGCTCGTCTTCGCTGTAGTAGCCCGAGCCGACGAGGATCTCCTCGTAGTTCGACATGTCCACGGCCACCGGCTCCAGCAGGTAGGAGGGGACGACCTTGACGCCGTTGTCGTAGGTCTCGGTGTCGTTGATCTCGGGCTCGCCGCCCTCGAGCAGCGCCTCGACCATGCTGACCGCGACCGAGGCCAGCTCGCGCGTGTCCTTGAAGACGGTCGAGTACTGCTCGCCGGCGATCATCGACTTCACGCTCGGAAGCTCGGCGTCCTGGCCGGTGACGATGGGCATTTCCATGTCGCCAGAGCCGTAGCCGATGCCCTTGAGCGAGGAGAGGATGCCGATCGACAGCCCGTCATAGGGCGAGAGCACGCCGTGGATCGGCTGGCTGCCGTAGTTCGCGCTCAGCAGGTTATCCATCCGCGACTGCGCGACGGCGCCGTCCCAGCGCAGGGTGCCGACCACGTCCATGCCCATCTGGCCCGAGGGGATCGCGATGCTGCCGTCGTCGATCATCGGCTGCAGCACGCTCATCGCGCCGTCGTAGAAGAAGTAGGCGTTGTTGTCGTCGGGGCTGCCGCCGAAAAGCTCGACGTTCCAGGGCTCGACGTCCGGGAACCGCTCCTCGAGGCCCTGCACGAGGCTGCCCGCCTGCTGCACGCCGACCTGAAAGTTGTCGAAGGTGGCGTAATAATCGACGTTCTCGCTTTCGCGGATCAGCCGGTCGTAGGCGACGACGGGGATGTCCAGCGCGGCGGCATTCTCCAGCGCGTTCGACAGGGTCGTGCCGTCGATGGCGGCGATCACCAGCGCATCGACGCCTTGGGTGATCATGTTCTCGATCTGCGCCAGCTGGTTGGGAATGTCGTCCTCGCCGTACTGCAGGACGGTGTCGTAGCCCGCCTCCTCGAACTGCTGCACCATCGAGTTGCCGTCCGAGATCCAGCGCGCCGAGGATTGCGTGGGCATCGAAATGCCGACGAGGCCCTTGTCCTGCGCCATGGCCGGCGCGGCGAGGCCGGCAGTCAGGGCAATCGCGGCGACTGCCCGAGTCAAAATGGTCATAGATACCTCCCGTGGCCTTCGCCACTGGCGAAGGTGTTCCGCCCCTGCTCCTCCGGGACGCGGCGCCATGGTCGCGTCTAGGTGGAATGCAATCAACTACAATGTTGTGCACAATATATACCGGATTTGGCATGACACGCAGCGCGGCTTGCCCGTTGACCTCGCGCCGCGGCCCAATACTCTGCGCCCCGGAGGGTCGGCTCGCGCGCCGACCGATGGGAGGAGTGAGCGATGAAGACGATCAAGGGGCCGGGGCTTTTCCTGGCGCAATTCGCGGGCGACGAAGCGCCCTTCGACAGCTGGGAGGGGATCACCCGCTGGGCCGCCGACTGCGGCTACAAGGGCGTGCAGGTGCCCAGCGGCGCCGCGCAGCTGATGGACCTGGAGCAGGCCGCCGCCAGCAAGGACTGGTGCGACGACTGGAAGGGCCGCGCCGCCGAGGCCGGGATCGAGGTGACGGAGCTTTCGACCCATATCCAGGGCCAGCTCGTCGCCGTGCACCCGGCCTATGACCTGGCCTTCGACGGCTTCGCCGACGGCAAGGTCCGGGGCAATCCCGCCGCCCGGACCGAATGGGCCATCGACCAGGTGAAGAAGTCGCTCACGGCCTCGAAGAACCTCGGGCTGGACCGCATGGCCTCCTTCTCGGGCGCGCTGGCCTGGCCCTATGTCTATCCCTGGCCGCAGCGCCCCGCCGGTCTGATCGAGGCCGCCTTCGACGAGCTGGCGAAGCGCTGGCGTCCGATCCTGGATCACGCCGAGGACTGCGGCGTCGACATCTGCTACGAGATCCATCCCGGCGAGGATCTGCACGACGGCATCAGCTTCGAGATGTTCCTCGAGCGGGTGGGCAATCACCCCCGCGCCAACATGCTCTACGATCCCTCGCACTATGTGCTGCAGGGGCTTGATTACCTTGACAATATCGACATCTACAAGGACCGCATCCGGATGTTCCACGTCAAGGACGCGGAGCTGAATCCGACCGGGCGGCAGGGCGTCTACGGCGGCTACCAAAGCTGGGTCGACCGCGCGGGCCGCTTCCGCTCGCTGGGCGACGGGCAGGTCGATTTCGGCGCGATCTTCTCGAAGATGGCGGCGAACGATTTCGACGGCTGGGCCGTGGTCGAATGGGAATGCGCGCTCAAGCACCCCGAGGACGGCGCACGCGAGGGCGCGCAGTTCGTCAAGGATCACATCATCCGCGTCACGCCCCATGCCTTCGACGACTTCGCGGCCGGCGGCTCCGACGACGCGGCCAACGCCAAGATGCTGGGGATTTCCTGATGGCTGACACACCCATTCGCCTTGGCATGGTCGGCGGCGGCTCCGGCGCCTTCATCGGGGCGGTGCACCGCATCGCCGCGCGCATCGACGGGCACTATGACCTGCAGGCCGGCGCGCTGTCCTCCACCCCCGAGCGGGCCATGGCCAGCGCCGAGGAGCTGGGCCTCGCCCGCGCCTACGGCAGCTACCAGGACATGGCCGAGGCCGAGGCCGCGCGCGAGGACGGGATCGAGGCGGTCAGCATCGTCACCCCCAACCACGCCCATGCCGATGCCGCCATCGCCTTCCTCGAACGCGGCATCCACGTGATCTGCGACAAGCCGCTGACCGCGACGATGCAGGATGCCGAACGGCTCGCCGCCGCGGCAGAAGCCTCGGACGCGCTCTTCGTGCTGACGCACAACTACACGGGCTACCCGATGATCCGGCAGGCGCGCGAGATGATCGCGCGGGGCGATCTGGGCCATCTGCGGCTGGTGCAGGTCGAATACGTGCAGGACTGGATGACCGGCGAGGCCGAGGGCAAGCAGGCCGAATGGCGTGTCGATCCCGAACGCTCGGGCGCCGGCGGCAGCACCGGCGATATCGGCACCCATGCCTTCAACCTTGCCAGCTTCGTCTCGGGGCTGACGCTGCAAAGCCTGGCCGCAGACCTCGATGCCTTCGTGCCGGGGCGGGTGCTGGACGACAACGCCCATGTGATGATGCGCTTCGAGGGCGGCGCAAAGGGCATGCTCTGGTGCAGCCAGGTCGCGCCGGGCAACGAGAACGGCCTGCGGCTGCGCATCTACGGCGACAAGGGCGGGATCGAATGGGCGCAGGAGGATCCCAACTACCTGTGGTTCACGCCGCACGGTGAGCCCAAGCGCCTGCTGACCCGCAACGGCGCCGGCGCGACACCGGGCAACACCGCCTTCAGCCGCACCCCCGGCGGCCATCCCGAGGGGTACCTCGAGGGCTTCGCCAATATCTACACCGAGGCGGCGCAGGCGATCCTGGCCCGCCGCCGCGGCGAGGCAGTGCCAGAGGGGCTGCTTTACCCCGGCATCGCTGACGGTCTGGCCGGCATGCGCTTCATCGATGCCTGCGTGCGCTCCTCGCGCAGCGACGCGGCCTGGACCGCGCTGTAGCGTCCTGCCGCGGGCGGCGACCCCGCCCGCGGCCCCCCCTCCCCCCACGACGGCCCGCGGGGCGATATTCAACAGCTTGCCAAGGCTTTGCCCTAATTGCGCCATTGCGCCGGGGCAGAAACGATCACGCAGATGGTGGCCCTTTGTAGAGGTTAGCGTGCCCTGCCGATCGCGAGTGGGGGTGACGAGGGATGAGACTGGCCAGACGGCCCGCCAAGGCGACGAGGCCGCAGGGGCTGCTCCCTGCGCTGCGCCGCCTTGCGCAGGACCAGTCGGGCTCCATGGTCATCTTTGCCCTGTTCCTGCTGGTCTGCATGCTGATGCTCGTCGGCTTCGGCATCGATATCGTGAATTTCGAGGCCAAGCGGGTGCGCCTGCAGTCGGTGCTGGACCGCGCGGTGCTCGCCGCCGCGGACCTCGACCAGCGGCAGGATCCCGAGGCCGTGGTCCGCGACTGGTTCGCCAAGGCCGGCGTCGAGGGCAGCCTGCAAAGCGTCGAGGTCTCCAGCAGCCTGAACGAGCGCACGGTGACGGCGACCGCGTCGCTCAGCATGAATACCCTCTTCATGGACATGCTGGGCATCGGGACCCTGACGGTCCCCGCCTCCGGCACCGCGCGAGAGATGGTGAGCGACGTCGAGATCAGCCTTGTGCTGGACATCTCGGGCTCGATGGGCCGCGACGGCAAGCTGCCGCGCCTGCGCCGCGCGGCGCAGGAGTTCACGCAGACGGTCTTCGCCGGGGTGCGACAGGACCGGCTCTCGGTCTCGGTCGTGCCCTATGCCAGCAACGTCAACCTCGGCCCCGATCTCGCCGCCGCCCTCGGGGCGCGGAGCGACGTCACCTCGAGCTTCTGCCTGCATATCCCGACCGGTGCCTATGGCAGCACCAGGCTGCCGGGCGGCGGATCGCCCGTGCACGACGCCTTCTTCGACTACCGCGGAATCGGCTACGGAATCGAGCCGAACAACCGTCTCAATGACATCCTGCGCGGCCGCGCCTCGATCGAGCGGCAGTGCCCGACCGACGCCCGCAGCGAAGTCCTGCCCTTCTCGAGCGACGAGAGGGCGGTGGACTGGCATATACAATACCTGCAGGCAGGCCCCGCCCACAGGCCCGAGAACCAGACCTCGATCGAGATGGGCGCCCGCTGGGGCGTGGCCCTGCTGGACCCTTCGGCGCGGGGCGCGGCAGAGGCGCTGATCGCCCGCAACCGGGTCTCGCGCAGCATGCGGGGCCGCCCGCTGGACTACGATGCCTCCAACACCCTGAAGGTCATGGTCCTGATGACCGACGGCGAGAACACGACCAGCTACGCGCTGGCGGACAGCCTGCTCTACGACAACTCCGACGTCTATCTTTCGGGGCGCCAGGTCCTGGCGGAGGACCAGGAATACCGCGACACCGATGGCGACGGCGCCTGGCACGAACGGTTCTTCGACCCGGCGGCGCGCCACTGGACACATGACGGCGGTGCAGGCCGGCTGACATGGGCCGGGGTCTTCGACAGGATGACGCAGGCCGATCAGGCCTATTACCTGCGTTACCTGCAGTACGAGCGGCCCGAGTACTACTATCCCTGGGCCCTCGGGATCACCCCCGTGACGCCCGCCACCAAGAACGCGCGGCTGGCGCAGGTCTGCGATGCCGCGAAGGCGCAGGGCATCCTGATCTTCGCCGTCGGCTTCGAGGTCAGCGACGAGGCCGCCGGCATCATGCGCGACTGCGCCTCCTCGGATTCGCACTTCTACCGGGTCGAAGGAGTCCAGATCGAGAGCGCCTTCTCCACCATCGCCAGCACCATCAACGCCCTGAGGCTGGTGGAATGAGGGGGGCGCGCAGCCGGCGCCTCGCCGGGGAAAGCGGCAGCGCCTCGGTCGAATTCGTGCTGATGTTTCCCGTCATGTTCGCCCTTTTCATGATGAGCTTCGAGCTGGGGCTGCTGACGATCCGGCAGGTGCTGCTGGACCGCGCGCTCGACCTGACGGTGCGCGAGGTGCGGCTTGGCCAGATCAATCCCGTCACGCGCGACGCGCTGACGGTTCGGCTTTGCGCCCATGCCCCCGCGATCCCGGATTGTCGGGCGCAGGTCCGGCTCGAGATGCGCAGCGTCGATCCCTTCGCCTGGGCCGGCATCCCGCGCGAGCCCGACTGCGTCGACCGTGAGGACAGGGCGCGACCGGCCAGCGCCTTCACCGCCGGACGCGAGAACCAGCTGATGGTGCTGCGCGCCTGCGTGCTCTTCGATCCCTACTTCCCGACCAGCCTGCTCGGCTCGGCCCTGCCCGACGTCTCGGATGGGGCCTATGGGCTGGTCTCGACCTCTTCCTTCGTGATCGAGCCGCTGCGGTGATGCGGGGCCGGTGCATTCATGCCGCGGCCCGCGCGCTGAAACGCGGCCTGCGCGGGCTGCTGCGCCGTCAGGACGGCAGCATCGCGGTCGAGACGGTGCTGATGGCGCCGCTGCTGTTCTGGTGCCTGCTGGGCGGTCACGTCTACTTCGAGGTCTTCCGCGTGAAGACGCTGAACACCAAGACCGCCTACATGATCGGCGATTACGTCAGCCGCGAAAGCCGGGAACTGAACGACGGCTTCCTCGACAGCACCTATGCGCTGCAGGGCTTCCTGATGGGCGACGAGAGGCCGCGGCGCCTGCGCGTGACCTCATACGAGGCGGCGGCGAACGGCTACCGGGTCCTGTGGTCGCAGACCCGCGGCGCCGGCATCGCGCCCCTCACGAACGCCGGGCTGCGCCGGACCGAGGATGCGCTGCCGCTGATGGCCGAGGCCGAGCGGGCGATCCTGGTCGAGACCTGGGTCGAATACGAGCCTGCCTTCGGCGTCGGCCTCGGGACACAGCTGTTCCGGGAATTCGTCGTCACGCGCCCGCGCTTCAACGGCGGGCAGATCTGCTTCAACACCTCGCGGGACCTGCGCATCGAGACCCGCCAGTGCTAGGCGGCCCGGCGGCGATTGCCGGGCCGGCGGCACGCGGGTAAGGCTGCGGCATGAGCCGCCCTGCTTCAGTCCCTGTTCTGCGCCTGCGCGTCGCCGCCTGCCTGCTGCCGCTGCTGGCCGGCTGCGCCAGCTTCCCCGCCCTCGACGCGCGGATCCCGGCGGCAGAACGCGCCGCCCCCTATCCCGACCTCGTGGATATCGCACCGCTGATCGCCCGCAGCGAGGCCGCGGCGCAGGAGGCCGCCGATCCTGCCGCCTCGGCCCTACCGGGCCGGGCCGAGGCGCTGCGGGCCCGGGCCGGGGCGCTGCGCGCGCGCCCGGTCCTGAGCGCGCCCGAGGCCGCGCGGCTGAGCGGCGGGGTGGCGCTGCCGCCTGCGCTACGCTAACAGGCTGCGGGCGCCGCGCCCTGGCGCGACCGCCCCCATCCCAGCCGGCCCGCGGGGTCCGGCGCACCCTTAGCACCCGCCGCGCCAGCCCGCGCCGCAACAGATCGAGGCCCGCCCATGACCTCTCCCCTCCGCCTCGGCATCGCCGGCCTCGGCACCGTCGGCGCCGGCGTCCTGCGCATCCTGCAGGAGCACCCCGAGATGCTGGCGGCCCGCGCCGGGCGCGAGATCACCGTGACCGCCGTCTCGGCCCGGTCGCGCGGAAAGGACCGCGGCGTGGCGCTGGACGGCTATGCCTGGGAAGACGATGCCGTGGCGCTGGCCCGGCGCGACGACGTCGATGTGCTGGTCGAGCTGATCGGCGGCGACGAGGGCCCGGCGAAAGACGCCGTCGAGGCGGCGCTGGCGGCGGGCAAGGACGTTGTCACGGCGAACAAGGCGCTGCTCGCGATCCACGGGCAGGCGCTGGCCGAGACCGCCGAGGCGGCGGGCCGCGTGATCCGCTTCGAGGCGGCGGTCGCGGGCGGCATCCCGGTCGTGAAGGCGCTGACCGAGGGGCTGGCGGGCAACGAGATCGCCCGCGTCATGGGCGTGATGAACGGCACCTGCAACTATATCCTGACGCGGATGGAAGAGGCCGGGCTGACCTACGACGAGGCCTTCGCCGAGGCCGACGGGCTGGGCTTTCTCGAGGCCGATCCCACGCTCGACGTCGGCGGGATCGATGCCGGGCACAAGCTGGCGCTGCTCTCGGCGATCGCCTTCGGCACGAAGGTCGATTTCGAGGGGGTCGAGCTCGAGGGGATCGGCGCCGTGACCATCGAGGACATCCGTCAGGCCGCCGACATGGGCTACCGGATCAAGCTGCTGGGCGTGGCGCAGCTGACGGGCCGCGGCCTCGAGCAGCGGATGTCGCCTTGCCTCGTGCCGGCGACCTCGCCGCTGGGCCAGCTTCAGGGCGGCACCAACATGGTCGTGCTCGAAGGGGATGCCGTGGGGCAGATCGTGCTGCGCGGCGCCGGCGCGGGGGCTGGGCCCACCGCAAGCGCCGTGATGGCCGACGTGCTCGATCTGGCCCGCGGGCTGCGGCTGCCGGTCTTCGGCCAGCCCGCCGCCGGGCTGGTGGCGGCCCGCGCGGCCCGCGCCGCGATCCCGGCGCCCTACTACCTGCGCCTCGCGCTGACCGACAAACCGGGCGCGCTGGCGCGGGTGGCCGGCGTGCTGGGCGAGGCCGGCATCTCGATCCACCGGATGCGGCAGTACGAGCATGGCGGCGGCACCGCGCCGGTGCTGATCGTGACGCATCGCACCACCCGCGGCGCGCTGGAGGAGGCCTTTGCCGCCCTGCCCGGCACCCGCGTGGTTCAGGGCGAGCCGGTCGCCATCCGGATCGAAGAGGTCTGAGCCGGGGGAGGCCGGCGGCGGCGCGCGGGCGTTCCGATTGCGCAAACAGCGGGCGCGGCGCTTGTCATGCCGCCGCCCCCGCTCTACCCCAAGGGCAGCGCGATGCAGCCAGCCGGAGCGATGATCATGGCCTATAGTCCCGAATTCCACGACCGCATGCTGTCCCTGGGCCTTGCCCGCGTCAGCGAGGCGGCGGCGATCGCCTGCGCCGACCTCGTCGGGCGCGGCGACGAGAAGGCCGCCGACCAGGCCGCCGTCAACGCCATGCGCGACCAGCTGAACAAGCTGGACATCGACGGCACCGTGGTGATCGGCGAGGGCGAGCGCGACGAGGCGCCGATGCTCTATATCGGCGAGAAGGTCGGCTCGGGCCGCGGCCCGGCGGTGGACATCGCGCTCGACCCGCTGGAGGGCACGACGCTGACCGCCAAGGACATGCCCAATGCGCTGACGGTGATCTCCATGGGGCCCGAGGGCTCGATGCTGCATGCGCCGGACGTCTACATGGACAAGCTGGCCATCGGGCCGGGCTTCGACACCGGCGTGGTGACGCTGGAGATGTCGCCGACCGAGCGGGTTCGGGCGCTGGCGCGGGCGAAGGGCTGCGATGCCGCCGATATCACCGTCTGCGTCCTCGAGCGGCCGCGCCACGAGGAGATGATCGCCGAGATCCGCGCAACTGGCGCCGCGATCCGGCTGATCACCGATGGCGACGTGGCCGGCATCATGCATGTCGCCGATCCCGCGCGGACAGGGGTCGACATGTACATGGGCTCTGGCGGGGCGCCCGAGGGCGTGCTCGCGGCCTCGGCGCTCAAGTGCCTGGGCGGGCAGATGCTGGGCAAGCTGCTGTTTCGCAACGACGACGAGATCGCGCGGGCGCGCAAGTCCGGCGTGACGGACCTCGACCGGGTCTATACCCGCGACGAGCTGGTCAGCGGCGACGTGATCTTCGCAGCCACCGGCGTGACCGACGGCAGCCTTGTCGAGGGGATCAGGCGCGAGGTCGGCTACATCACGGTCGAGACGATCCTGATGCGGTCCAAGACCGGCTCCGTCCGGCGGATGATCTATCGCAACCCGGTCAAGCGCCGCCAGGGCTGAGGCGGCGCCGCGGGGGGCCAGCCCCCCGCACCCCCCGGAGTACTTGTCGAAACATGAAGGGGGCAGCCCTGCCCTTGCGGCGGGGCGGGGGATACGGCACATCCCGCGGATGCCTGATTTTCTGAACGTCTCATGCTCCTTGACCGGGCGCCGCTGGGTGGGCCCGGGCGCCGAGGAGGACCGCCTCGCCGAGGCGCTGGCGCAGGCCGGCGGCTGGCCGCCCGCGCTGTGCCGAATCATGGTGGCGCGCGGCATCGAGGCCGAGGAGGCGCCGGGCTGGCTGGCCCCGACCCTGCGCGACCTGCTGCCCGATCCGCGGCAACTCAAGGACATGGGCGCGGCCTCGGCCCGGCTGGTCGCGGCCGTCGCGGCGCGAGAGCGGATCGCCGTCTTCGCCGATTACGACGTCGACGGCGGCGCCTCGGCTGCCCTCATCCTGTGCTGGCTGCGGGCGCAGGGGCGCGAGGCGACGCTCTATATCCCCGACCGGATCGACGAAGGCTACGGTCCGAACGAGCCGGCCATGGAGGCGCTGGCGCGGGATCACGACCTGATCCTCTGCGTCGATTGCGGCACGCTGAGCCACGGGCCGATCGCCGCCGCGCGGGGCGCCGATGTCGTCGTCCTCGACCACCACCTGGGCGGCGAGACGCTGCCCGAGGCGCTGGCCGTGGTGAACCCGAACCGCCAGGACGAGAGCGGCGATCTGGGGCATCTCTGCGCCGCGGCGGTCGTCTTCCTGATGCTGGTCGAGGCGAACCGGCAGATGCGGGAGGCCGGTAGCAAGGGGCCTGACCTGATGGGCATGCTCGATCTGGTGGCGCTGGCGACCGTGGCGGACGTGGCGCCGCTGACGGGCGTGAACCGGGCGCTGGTGCGGCAGGGGCTGACGGTCATGGGACGGCGCGAGAGGCCGGGCCTCGTGGCGCTGTCGGATGTGGCGCTGCTGGCGAGCGCGCCGAGTTCCTATCACCTGGGCTACGTTCTGGGGCCGCGGATCAATGCCGGCGGCCGGATCGGCGCGCCGGACCTTGGCGCGCGGCTGCTGGCGACGCAGGACCCGCACGAGGCCGCCGCGCTGGCCGAGCGGCTGCATGCGCTGAACGCCGAGCGGCGCGAGATCGAGGCCGCCGTGCGCGCCAGCGCGCAGGAGCAGGCCGAGGCGCGCGGCACCGAGGGGCCGCTGGCCTGGGCCGCTGGGGAGGGGTGGCATCCGGGCGTCGTCGGCATCGTCGCCGCCCGCTTGAAGGAGGCAACCAATCGCCCCGCCGTGGTGATCGGCCTCGAGGGCGGCATCGGCAAGGGCTCTGCCCGGTCGATCCCGGGCGTCGATATCGGCGCCGCGATCCAGCGGGTCGCCGCCGAGGGGCTGCTGCTGAAGGGCGGCGGACACCGCATGGCCGCGGGCCTGACCGTCGAGGAGGCCAAGCTCGAGCCCGCGATGGCGCGGCTGGGAGAGCTTCTGGCGCGGCAGGGCGCCGGGCTGGCCGGGCCGTCGGACCTGAAGCTGACCGGCGCGCTGATGCCGGGGGCGGCCACCACCGACCTCGTCGAGGCGCTGGAGGCGGCCGGACCCTTCGGCGCCGCCGCCCCTGCCCCGCGCTTCGCCTTTCCGGACATGCGCGTGCTGCGCGCCGCCCGCGTCGGCACCGGGCACCTGAAGGCCAGCTTCGGCGACGGGCTGGGCGCGCGGATCGAGGCGATCGCCTTCGACGGCATGGAGGGCCCGCTGGCCCGGCTTCAGGATCACGGCGGCGCACGCTTCCACATCGCCGGGCGGCTGGAGATCAACCTCTGGCAGGGGCGCCGCAGCGTGCAGCTTCGCCTCGAGGATGCGGCCCCTGCCGAGGGATGATGCCTGACGCTACGGCGGGCCAAACAGGGGAAAATTTCCGCTTGTGCTGCCAGTGCGGCTCTTCTAAACACCGCTTCACCGACAGGCTGGCCCGTTCGTCTATCGGTTAGGACGCCAGGTTTTCAACCTGGAAAGAGGGGTTCGATTCCCCTACGGGCTGCCACTTTTCCTCGATAGACAGACCTCGCCGAAGCCACGGCTCGGTGCCTCAGGGCCGCGGATCGAACCCGCTCGGGCCGCCAGACGCCTGCGGGCGGGGCGAGGTGTATCGGGCCTTTCACTCATGACGCAGCGCCCGTCCATGCGGGACATAGCGCGCGTGCCGGCAAGGGCCGAGCGGCGGGTCGCTCGACGACAGTGTCCTTGCCCCCCCTTTCCGCAGAACCCGAAGGCGCGGCGCAGCAGGATTGCTTGCCTGTTGCAGCCCGTTGATATCTTGCCATCAGCCGCCGCAGCGCCTAATTGACACTTCTGTCATTTTCGGCGTCCATGGTGGGACGGACCCGCCGCATCGAAGGAGCCCCACGCATGGTCCCTGCCCCGCGCCGCCCCCGCGGCATCGCGCCGATCCTGTGCCTTCTGGCGGGTCTCGCCGGGCCACTGGCGGCGCAGGAGGCCTTCGCCGTTCGCATCGTCACCGCCCAGCGCCAGCCGGTCGCGACCATGGTGACCATCGTCGGCACGGTCGAGGCCGCCAATGCCTATCCGCTGGCCTTCCGCAGCGGCGGCCAGGTGACGCAGGTCGAGGTCGAGACCGGCGATCATGTGCCGGCGGGCGGCGTGATCGCCCGCGTCGATCCCGCCAGCGCCGAGGCGCAGGCCGCGGCGTCCCGCGCCGCGCTCGGCGCCGCGGAGGCGCGGCTGCGTCAGGCGGAGCAGGAGCGCGATCGCGCGCAGGGTCTGCTGGACCGGGGTACCGGCACGCAATCGGATCTCGACAATGCGCTCGAGGCCTTCGTCTCGGCCCGCTCGGCCCGGGACGGGGCGCAGGCGCAGCTCGAGATCGCCGAGCAGGCGGTGGAGGACACGGTGCTGCGGGCGCCCGAGGCGGTCACCGTGCTCGAGCGCAGCGTCGATCCCGGAGAGGTCGTGGGCGCCGGCGCGCAGGTCGCGCAGGTCGCCAGCGAGGGCCGCCTCGAGGCGGTATTCCAGGCGCCGGACGTGGCCGGGTTGGCCGAGATGCGCGGCACCGAGGCCGAGCTGACCCCCGAGGGGCGCGAGAGCTTCACCGCCGCGGTGACCGAGGTCTCGCCCGTCGTCGATGCCTCTGGGACGGTGGCGGTGCGGGCCGCGATCCCCGAGGACGTCGATCCCGCGCCCACCATCGGCACGCTGATCACCGGGCGGGTCCCGCTGCCCTCCGAGCAGCTGGTGACCGTGCCCTGGAGCGCACTGACCGCCGATGCGGACGGCCCGGCGGTCTGGACCGTCGATCCCGAGACGATGCGCGTCCAGCTGACGCAGGTGACGCTCGGCCGGTTCACCGATGCGGATATCGGCGTGACCGAGGGGCTGGCAGACGGCACGCAAGTGGTGGCCGAAGGTGGGCAGTTCCTGTTCCCCGGCCGCGAAGTGACGCCCCTAGCCTCGCAGGAGGACCAGGAATGAGACGCACGGCCCCGTTCATCGCCCTGTTGCTGGCCGCCCTGCCGCTGGCCGCCGCCGCGCAGGAGGCCGCCGAGGATCCCCATGGCAGCGTCGAGGGCGACACGCTGACCGCCGCGGCCCCCCGCCCCGTGGTGACCGAGATCATCACGCAGGACGCCGCCCGGCAGCGCCGCTATCCCGGCGTCGTCGAGGGGCAGAACGAATCGATGCTGGCATTCCGCACGACCGGCCGCCTCGCCACGCTGGAGGTCGAGGAGGGAGAGCGGATCGAGGAGGGGCAGGAATTGGCCAGCCTCGATCAGGTCACGCTCGAGCAGGATGTCTCGGCCGCCGAGGCCTCGCTTCGGGCGGCGCAGGCGCAGGCCGATCTGGCGCAGCAGCAGTTCGGGCGCACGCAGCAGCTTTCGGAGCGCGGGGTAAGCACGCAGCAGGCGCTGGAGCAGGCCGAGGCAGGCCGCGATTCCAGTGCCGCGCAGCTGCGCAGCGCGCAGGCCGACCTCGACCGGGCGCGGGATGCCGCCCGCTTCGGCACGCTCACCGCGCCGCGCGCCGCCATCGTCCTCTCGGTCGAGGCAGAGGTCGGCACGCTCGTCTCGCCCGGCATGCCGATCCTCGACATCGCCGACAGCGACGGGCGCGAGGCGGCGATCGACGTGCCGACCGAGATCGCCGACCTGCTGGAGCCGGGCATGACCTTCACCGTCTCGCATCACGCCAAGGACGTGGCCCCCGTAGAGGCGCACCTGCGCCTGATCGAGCCCGTGGCGCAGAGCGGCATCGAGACGCGGCGGCTGCGGCTGCGGCTGATCGATCCGCCCGCCGACTACCGCGTCGGCAGCCTGGTGACCGCGAGCTATGCCTCGGGCGGCGGTGCGCTGATCGTGCTGCCCGCCAGCGCAATCGCCGGGACCGAGGATGCGCCCTTCGTCTGGCGCGTGACAGAAACCGGGGGGGCGCGCCATGTCGAGGCCGTCCCCGTCACCATCGGCCGGCGCCTCGCGCAGGCCGTGACCATCAGCGCCGGCCTCGAGCCCGGCGACGAGATCGTGCTGCGCGGTGTGCACAGCCTTGAAGACGGCCAGGAAGTCGGGGAGCGCGTGCAGCAATGAAGGGCTTCAACCTCTCGGACTGGGCCCTCGGGCACCGGTCCTTCATGTGGTTCCTGATGATCGTGGCGATGATCGCCGGCAGCCTCAGCTACCTCTCGCTGGGCCGGGAGGAGGACCCCTCCTTCACGATCCGCACCATGGTCGTCTCGGCCGCCATGCCCGGCGCCACGGCGGAGGAGACGGTGGTGCAGGTCACCGACCGGATCGAGCGCAAGCTGCAGGAGCTGGACGGCCTCGACATGACCCGCTCGGTCACCTACCCCGGCCAGGCCGTGGTCTATGTCGATCTGACCACTGATGTGGGCAGCGCCGAGATCGAGCAGACATGGCTGCGCGTGCGCGAGATGATGGCCGATATCCGCGGCGAGTTTCCGCAGGAGTTCGCCGGCTTCGCCTTCAACGACGACTACGGCGACGTCTTCGGCAATATCTTCGCCTTCACCGCCGACGGCTATCCGCCCGAGGCGCTCGAGGACTACGTCGAGGACGTGCGCGACGAGATCCAGCGGCTGGACATGGCCGGCAAGGTCGAGCTGATGGGCACCCGCGACCAGGTCGTCTACGTCGAATTCTCGGCCCGGCGGCTCGCCGCCATCGGCCTCGATGCGCAATCGGTGCTGAACGTGCTGGCGGCGCAGAACCAGATCGTCCCCTCGGGCACCATCCGCACCGGCGAGGAGCAGGTGCTGATCCGCGTCAGCGGCCAGTTCGACAGCGCCGAGGCCCTGGCCGAGGCCCCGCTGCGCTCGAACGGGACCTTCTTCACGCTCTCTGACGTGGCCGATGTGACCGCCACCTATGCCGATCCGCCCGATGCGCTGGTGCGCTACAACGGCGCCCCGGCCGTGGCGCTGACCATCGGCATGCGCGAGGGCGGCAATATCCTCGAGTTCGGCGAGGAGATCGATGCGGTGATGGACCGCGTCATCACCGAGCTGCCCGTCGGGATCGAGGTGCACCGCTCTGCCGACCAACCCGAGGTGGTGGATCACTCCATCGGGCATTTCGTCCGCGCGCTGGTCGAGGCGGTGGCCATCGTGCTCGCCGTCAGCTTCGTCAGCCTCGGCATGCGCGCGGGCTTCGTCGTCAGCCTGACCATCCCGTTGGTGCTGGCGATCACCTTCGTGATCCTCGAGGTGATGGGCATCACGCTGCAGCGCATCTCGCTCGGGGCACTGATCATCTCGCTGGGGCTGCTGGTCGATGATGCGATGATCGCCATCGAGACGATGATCTCGCGGCTGGAGATCGGCGAGTCGCTGACCAAGGCCGCCTCCTACGCCTGGACCTCGATCGCCTTCCCGATGCTGACCGGCACGCTGGTGACCGTCGCCGGCTTCATCCCGATCGGGCTGAACGCCAGCCAGGCGGGCGAATATACCATCACCCTCTTCTACGTGATCGCCATCTCGCTGGTGCTCAGCTGGATCGTCGCGGTGCTCTTCGCGCCGGTGCTGGGCGCGACCTTCCTGTCGAAGTCCATGGCCAACCACGATCCCGCCCCCGGCCGGATGCGCCGCGGCTTTCACCGCCTGCTGCGCCTTGCGATGCGGTTCAAGTGGATCACCATCGCCGTCACCGTCGCCCTCTTCGCGGTGTCGATCCTGGGCATGGGCCGGGTCGAGCAGCAGTTCTTCCCGACCTCTGACCGCTCCGAGGTGATCGTCGACGTCACCCTGCCGCAGAACGCCAGCTTCAACGCCACCGACGAGGAGATCGCCCGCTTCGACGCCTTCCTCGCCGAGCAGGAGGAGGTCGACTTCTGGTCCTCCTACATCGGCAGCGCGGCGCCGCGCTTCATCCTGACGCTGGACGCGCCCACCGCCGGGCCGAACGTCGCCCAGGTCATCGTGATGACCCGCGACCTCCCCGCCCGCGACGCGCTGGTCGACAAGATCGCCGCCTATGGCCGGGATCGCCCGGGGGTCGAATACCTGCCCAAGACCGTCGCCCTCGGCCCGCCGGTCGGCAAGCCGGTGCAATACCGTCTGACCGGGCCGGACTATGCCGTGCTGCGCGACGAGGGGCGCGAGCTTGCCGCCGTCATGGCGCAGGACCCGCGGCTCGACCTGATCGCGCTGGACTGGAACGAGCCCAGCCGCGTCGTGCGGGTCGAGCTGGACCAGGCCCGGATGCGGCAGCTCGGGCTGGCGCAGACCGATGTCGCCAACGTGCTCTCCAGCCTCTTCGAGGGCAGCACCGTCACCCAGCTGCGCGAGGGCGACCGGCTGATCGACGTCTCGGTCCGCGGCGCGGACGAGGATCGCACCACCCTTCGTGCGCTGCAGAACCTACAGTTCGCCAGCTCGCAGGGCGCGACGATCCCATTGTCGTCCATCGCGACGCTGGACTACACGACCGAGCAGCCGGTGATCCGGCAGCGTGACCGGACGCCGACGATCACCGTCTCGGCCGCGATCGCCACCGCCGATCAGCCCGCGACCGTGGTCGCCGCGCTGACCCCCGCCATCGACGCCTTCGCGGCAGAGCTGCCGGACGGCTACCGGATCGAGATCGGCGGCAGCGTCGAGACCAGCGGCGAGAGCCAGGAACCCATCGTGGCCATCGTGCCGATCATGATCTTCATCATGCTGACGCTGGTGATGATGCAGATGCAAAGCTTCCGCCTGCTCTTCATCGTCATGGCGGTGGCGCCGCTGGGGCTGATCGGCGTGGTGGCGGCGCTTCTGGGCTCGGGCGCGCCGCTGGGCTTCGTCGCGATCCTCGGGGTGCTGGCGCTCGTCGGCATCCTGATCCGGAACTCGATCATCCTGATCCACGAGATCGAGAACCTGCGAAAGGCCGGTCGCAGCCGCTGGGAGGCGGTCTTCGAAGGGACGGACAGCCGCGCCCGACCGATCCTGCTGACGGCGGCGGCGGCCTCGCTCGCGCTGATCCCGATCTCGCGCCAGGTCTTCTGGGGGCCGATGGCCTATGCGATGATGGGCGGCATCATCGCCGGCACGCTGATCACCCTGCTCTTCGCCCCGGCGCTCTACTGCGCGGTCTTCCGGGTGCGCCCGCCCTCGCCCGACGAGACGCGGGCATGACGGACTGCCCCTGCGCCGCGCCGCCCAAGGACGGCAGCCGCCGCGCCCGCACCCAGGCGCGGCTGATCGAGGCGGCGATCCTCGTGCTGGCCGAGCAGGGGCCGGACCGCACGGTCATCGACGACGTGATCACCCGGGCCGAGGTCTCGCGCGGGACCTTCTACAACTACTTCCGCTCCATCGAGGAGGTGCTCGCCGCCGTGCAGCAGGCCTTGGGGGCAGAGATCCTCTCCCTCGTGAAGGCCAATATGCAGGAGGTGCGTGATCCGGCGGTGCGGGTCGCCACGGCCGTGACCCTCTTTACCGAGGCGGCGCTGCACTATCCCCTGTTTCTCGAGTTCACGGCCCGCATCGGCCACCGCACCCGCGGCCCCGGCAGCGTGCTGCACGACGCGGTGCAGATGCTGCTTCAGGACGGCTTCGCCACGGGCCGCTTCATCCCGATGCCCGCGCAGATGATGGTCGATGTCGTCGGCGGCAGCACCATCGCGCTTCTGCAGCGGATGCAGGACGGCGACCGCAGCGAGCGGCGGCACTTCATCGCCGCCCTCCTGCGGTTGCTGGGGCTGCCCGCCGAAGAGGCCTGGCAGCTGGCCGAGCAGCCGGTCCCCGAGATTGACCTGCCGGAAGAAAGCCTGATCTGCCGCAGCGAGCTGGTGCGCACGGCGGGCGCAGGCGCGGCGCCCTAGGCCCGCGTGGCGCTCAGCCCGCGCACGGCAGAGGCCAGATCCCTGGTCACGACATCGAGCGGCGGCGCGATGCTGACGATGGCGGCATCGGCCTCGTCCTCGGGCCGCTCCAGCGTGTCGAGCTGGCTTTGCAGCAGGCTCGTCGGCATGAAGTGCCCGTGCCGCCCCGCCAGCCGCGCAGCAAGCAGATCGGCCGGCCCGTCCAGCAGCAGGAACTGCAGCTCGCAGCCCGCCTCTTCGCGGATGCGGTCGCGGTAGGCGCGCTTCAGCGCCGAACAGGCCACGACGACAGGCGGCGGGCTCTCCCGCAGCACCTCGGCCACCAGCGCGAGCCAGGGCCAGCGGTCGGCATCGGTCAGCGCCTCGCCGCGGCTCATCTTGGCGACATTCGCCTCGGGGTGCAGGTCGTCTCCGTCGACGAACCGCCCGCCCAGTGCCTCGGCCAAGCCGCTGCCGGCGGCGGATTTGCCGCTGCCAGAGACACCCATGATCACGATCCGCGCGCCTGCAGCGCCCTCCTGAGCCGTCATCGACCACTCCCCCCTTGCCACATCGGAACCCGGCCTCATCCTTTCGTGCCATGCAAGGGGGGGCAACCCCCGAGGTTGCCGCAGCCGCGCCGGGCGCGTATGCGGCTGTAGACGAATGAATACGGAGACGGGACATGACCGACGCCCCCGCACGGATCGGCCTGATCGGCCTTGGCACCATGGGCGGTGCGCTAACCCTCAACATCGCGGAGGAAGGTTTCCCGATCGCGGTCTGGAACATCGACGAGGCCGTCACCCGCGCCTTCCCCGAGCGCGCCGGTGAGCTTGCCGACAAGATCGTGCCCTGCATGACCCACGAGGAGCTGGTCGCCGCGATCCAGCCGCCGCGCGCGATCATCCTGCTGATCCCCGCCGGCGAGGCCGTCGACCAGCAGATCGCCGCGCTGACCCCGCTGCTCGACGATGGCGACATGATCATCGACATGGGCAACGCCAACTTCCACGACACCAACCGCCGCGCGCGCGAGGCCGGCGGCGTCAACTTCCTCGGCATGGGGATCTCGGGCGGCGAAGAAGGCGCCCGCCACGGCCCCGCCATCATGGCCGGCGGCCGCCCTGAGGACTGGGCCCGCGTGGAAGAGGTGATGACCGCCGTCGCCGCCAAGCACGAAGGCGAGCCCTGCGCCGCCCTCGTCGGCCCCGAGGGTGCCGGCCACTTCGTGAAGGCCGTCCACAACGGCATCGAATATGCCGACATGCAGATGATCGCCGAGGTGTACGGCCTGATGCGCGACGGCATGGGCATGGGCGCCGGCGAGATCGCCGAGGTCTTCGAGGGCTGGGTCGAAAGCCCGCTGCGCTCTTACCTGATCGAGATCTCGGCCGAGGTGGCCCGCGCCACCGACCCCGAGACCGGCAAGCCCGCGCTCGACGTGATCCTCGATGCCGCCGGCCAGAAAGGCACCGGCCGCTGGACCGCGATCGAGGCGCAGCACCTCGGCGCCCCCGTCCCCGCGATCGAGGCCGCCGTGCAGGCGCGCAACCTCTCGGCCAAGGTCGCGGACCGCGCCGCGGGCGAGGCGCTGTTCGGCCCCGGCCCCCGGCCCCTGCCCGAGGGCGCGCTCGACCTGCCAACGCTGCAGGCCGCGCTGATCGCCGGCAAGGTGCTGTGCTACGATCAGGGCTTCGGCATGATCTCGGCCGCCGGGCGCGACTACGGCTGGGACCTGCCGCTGCCCGAGATCGCCAAGATCTGGCGCGAGGGCTGCATCATCCGCTCCGCCATGCTCGACGACATGGCCGAGGCGCTGGCCGAGGATCCGGACCGCAACCTGATGATGGCGCCCTACTTCTCGAAGTTCCTGGTGGACGGCGAGCATGCGCTGCGCACCCTCGTGGCGCAGGCGGCGATGGCCGGTATCCCGGTGCCGGCACTGGCCTCTGGCCTCGCCTACTTCGACGCGATGCGCACCGCCCGCGGCACCGCCAACATGATCCAGGCCCAGCGCGACTACTTCGGCGCCCATGGCTTCGACCGGCTGGACGGCAAGGACATCCACCACGGCCCCTGGGCCGGCCACGGGCTGTAACGTCCAGCCCCATCAATGACCCCAGGGCCGCGCCTGCATGGCGCGGCCCTTTTCATGTCCTAGCCCTTGGTGGCCTGCACCGGCGGCGTGACCACCCGCTTCGCCCGCGCCTCGCGCCAGGTGATGAAGCTGATCGCGGCGATGATCATGCCCCCGCCCAGCAGCACGAAGGGATCGACCGCCTCGCCGAAGAGGACGGCCCCCAGCGCCACGGCCCAGACGAGGTTCAGGAAGGTCACCGGCTGCGTCACCGTCAGCGGCGCCACGGCGAAGGCGCGCGTCATCGCGTAATGCCCGCCCGTGGCGAAGAAGGCGGCCAGGGCCATCCAGCCCAGTTCCACCCCGCTCGGCGGCACCCAGACCGAGATGGCGAAGGGCGCGAGGCAGATCGACACGGTCACCGTCAGCAGCGCCACCACCACGGCGGGCGCGATCTCGGCCGTCAGGCTCTTGGCGATCAGGTAGCCCGAGGCGAGGCCCAGCGCGGTGCCCAGCATCGCGAAGTGCCCCGGCTCGATCTCCCGCAGCCCCGGTCGCAGCACCACCAGCGCCCCCAGCAGCGCCACCCCCACGGCCGCCAGGCGCCGGGGCGGCAGCGCCTCGCGCAGCAGGAACGCCGCGCCGACCGTCACCCCGATGGGGTTGAGGTAGTTGATCGCCATGACGTCCCCCAGAGGGATCCGCGCCATCGCATAGAACCAAAGAAGCACCGCCACGCTGTGCACTGCCCCGCGCCAGGCGATCAGCCGCCAGAGCCGCGGCGTGATCCGCGCCCGGCGCAGCGCGCCGAAGGCCGGCGCGACAAATATCAAGCCGAAGGCAAAGCGCAGGAAGCCTGTCTGCGCCGTCGGCAGCGCGGTGCCGACGTGCTTTACCACGGCGTTCATGCCGACGAACATCAGGCCCGACAGCACCATCCAGAGGATCCCGGCGACGGGGCTGCGGGGTACGGCGGATGGGGAAGCTGCGGCTCGGCTCATGCGCGGGGTAGAGCGCGCCGCGGGGCCGGGCGCAAGGGCCCCGCTACTCCAGCACCAGCCGCAGCGCGATGGCCCACATCACCACCCCGATCACCGCGTCCAGAACCCGCCAGGCCAAGGGACGCGCGAAAAGCGGCGGCAGCAGCGCCGCGCCGTAGCCCAGCGAGAAGAAGAACACGAAGCTTGCCGTGACCGCGCCGGCGCCGAAGGCCAGCCGCGCCCCCTCCCAGCGGGCGGCGACGCTGCCCAGCAGAACCACGGTATCGAGGTAGACATGCGGGTTCAGCCAGGTCAGCGCCAGGCAGGTGCCCAGCGCCGCGCCCAGCCCCTGCTCCGCCGCGCCCGCCACCTCCAGCGCCGCGCCGCCGCGCCAGGCCGCGCGAAAGCTGCGCGCCCCGTAGACCAGCAGGAAGGCCGCCCCGCCCCAGCGCATCGCCGCGGCCAGCCAGGGCAGCGCCTCGACCAGCGCGCCCATGCCGCCGACGCCGCCGGCGATCAGGACCGCGTCCGAGAGCGCGCAGCACAGGCAGACGGCGAAGACATGCGCCCCGCGCAGCCCCTGCCGCAGCACGAAGGCATTCTGCGCCCCGATCGCCAGGATCAGGCTCAGCCCCAGCGCAAAGCCGGCGGAGGCCGCGCTCAGCACCCGCGCCCCTCTTCATGTTTCCGAAAAATACTCCGGGGGGAGGCGGCCGCAGGCCGGCGGGGGGCTGCCCCCCCTGCCCCGGCCACCGCCCGCGCCTCAGAAGGGCACATCGTCCGCCGCATCCGCCGCCACGACGAAGCGGGCGACGATATGCTTGGTGCCAGCCTTCTCGAAATCGACCTTCAGCTTGTCGCCCTCGATCCCGGACACCAGGCCATAGCCGAACTTCTTGTGGAACACCCGGTCCCCTTCGGTAAAGCTCGAGACAGCGGTGGCATCGATGGTCAGACCGCGCGCCTCGACCGGCTGCGCCAGCCCGCGCGCGCCCTGCGAGCGGCTCTGCAGCCGCTTCCAGCCGGGGGAGTTGTAGACATCCGCCCGTCCCGCCCGGTCGTGCAGGTCCGATGTCGCCGCCCCCGCGATGGCGGGCGAGGCGCTGGCCGCCATGCCCGCCGCGCCATAGGCGCCGCCGTACAGCCCCGGCGGCGTCAGCACCTCCACGTGATCCTCGGGCAGCTCGTCGATGAAGCGCGAGGGCAGCTGGCTCTGCCATTGCCCGTAGACCCGGCGGTTCGCGGCGAAGGAGACCGTGGCCAGCCGCTCGGCCCGGGTGATGCCGACATAGGCCAGCCGCCGCTCCTCCTCGAGGCCCTTGAGCCCGCTCTCGTCCATCGCGCGTTGCGAGGGAAAAAGCCCGTCCTCCCAGCCCGGCAGGAAGACGACCGGAAACTCCAGCCCCTTGGCCGCATGCAGCGTCATGATCGAGACCTTGGCCTCGGCATCCGAGGATTCATTGTCCATGATCAGCGCGACATGCTCGAGAAAGCCCTGAAGGTTCTCGAAGTTCTCCAGCGCCTTGACCAGCTCCTTGAGGTTCTCGAGCCGGCCCGGCGCCTCGGGCGTCTTGTCGTTCTGCCACATCGCGGTGTAGCCGCTCTCGTCGAGGATCATCTCGGCCAGCTCGACATGGGTATCGGCCTCGGAGCGGACCTGCCCGTGCCAGCGGTCCAGCGCATCGACGAGGATGCCCAGCTCCTTGAGGCCCTTGCCGGACAGAAGCTTTGTCTGCACCGCCAGCCGCGCGCCCTCCACCAGGCTGACGCCATTGGCGCGGGCCGTGCGCTGGATCGTCTGCACCGCCTTGTCGCCAAGGCCGCGCTTGGGCGTGTTCACCACCCGCTCGAAGGCGAGATCGTCGTCCAGGCTGACTGCCAGCCGGAAATAGGCCATGGCATCGCGGATCTCGAGCCGCTCGTAGAAGCGCGGGCCGCCGATCACGCGGTAGGGCAGGCCGATGGTCAGGAAGCGGTCCTCGAAGGCGCGCATCTGGTGCGATGCACGCACGAGGATCGCCATGTCGTCGAGGCTGACCGGATCGAGGCCGCGGGTGCCGCGCTGCAGCGCCTCGACCTCCTCGCCGATCCAGCGCGCCTCCTCGTCGCCGTCCCAATGGCCGATCAGGCGCAGCTTCTCGCCCTCTTCCGCCTCGGTCCAGAGCGTCTTGCCCAGCCGCCCCTTGTTGGCGTCGATCAACCCCGAGGCGGCGGCAAGGATATGCGGGGTGGAGCGGTAGTTCTGCTCCAGCCGGATGACCTTGGCGCCCTCGAAGTCCTGCTCGAAGCGCAGGATGTTGCCCACCTCGGCGCCGCGCCAGCCGTAGATCGACTGGTCGTCGTCGCCGACGCAGCAGATGTTCTTGTGCCCGCCCGCCAGCAGCCGCAGCCAGAGGTACTGCGCGACGTTGGTATCCTGGTACTCGTCGACCATGATGTAGCGGAACCAGCGGCGGTACTGCGCCAGAACGTCCTCGTTCTGGGTGAAGATCGTCAGCATGTGCAGCAGCAGGTCGCCGAAATCGGCGGCGTTCAACTCGCGCAGGCGGGCCTGGTAGGCGGCGTAGAGGCGCACGCCGCGGCCGTCGAAGGCCTGTGCATCGGCGGTGGGGATCGCATCCGGCGTCAGGGCGCGGTTCTTCCAGCCGTCGATGATGCCGGCCAGCATCCGCGCCGGCCAGCGCTTGTCGTCCATGTCCTCAACGGCGACCAGCTGCTTGAGCAGGCGGATCTGGTCGTCGGTGTCGAGGATGGTGAAATTGGTCTTCAGCCCGACCAGCTCGGCGTGGCGGCGCAGCAGCTTGACGCAGATGGCGTGAAAGGTGCCGAGCCATGGCATCCCCTCGACCGCCTCGCCCATCAGGGCGCCAAGGCGGTTGCGCATCTCGCGCGCGGCCTTGTTGGTGAAGGTGACGGCCAGGATCTCGTTCGGGCGGGCCCGGCCGGTCGTCATCAGATGGGCGATGCGGGTGGTCAGCGCCTTGGTCTTGCCGGTGCCGGCGCCGGCCAGCATCAGCACCGGGCCGTCCAGCGTCTCGACCGCCTCGCGCTGCGCCGGGTTCAGCGTGTCGAGGTAGGGTGCATGCGCCTTGGGGTCCGCGCCCATGGCACGGCGCGACAGCGGCACGGCGGCCGCGCCGAAGGCGTCGCTTTCATCATAGCTGCTCATGCGCGCAATCCTAACCTCTCCGCCGCGGGAGGAAAAGCCGTGTTCCAGCAATGTTCGCAATTCTTCGCAGGGCCGTTAACCTGCCCTCAGCCCCGATCCGTCATAACGCCCCCGAAGCGGGGAGAGCGGCGATGACTCAGGTGAACGAGGCCGGGCGAAAGCCCTGGCTGCGGCGCAGGGACCGGCGCGCAAGGCGCGGCCTGCCGCTGCTTCTGCTGACCGCGCTGCTGCTGGTGGGCGGCGGCATCGCGGCGACGGTGGCCCTGCCGACCCCGCTGGCGATGCGGATCATCGGCAGCAAGACCGTGCACGACGCCCATGTCTGGCGCGCGGAGGTCATCGAGCTGCTGGACGGCGGCGCAGCGACCTTCGAGGCGGGCCGCCTCTCTGCGCGCGAGCACGAGCGCCTGTCGCAGATCACCGCCCTGTCCGACATCTACCGCTACAAGCTGTTCACCAACCAGGGCACCATCTTCTGGTCGACCCGGCCCTCGGACATCGGCCGCAGTACGGTCGAGGATTACTTCCGGACCGTGGTGATGCAGGGCGGCGATTATTTCGGCACCGGCACAGCCTATGCCGGCGCCTCGGAAGCGGCGGCCGGTCACGGCGGGCTGCGCCAGATCGCCGAGATCTACGTGCCCGTCTTCGAGGGCGGCGTGGTTGTCGGCGCGATCGAGTTCTACAGCGACATCACCGAGCTGCGGCAGCTGATCATCGGCCAGATTCGCCTCGGACTCGGCGTGCTGACGGCCAGCGGCATGGCGATGCTGATCGCCCTCGCGGCCCTGATGCAGAAATCCAGCCGGGCCGAGGTCGCCCTGCTGCGCCAGCGCGCCGCAGACGAGCGGGCGCTGCGCGACACGCAGGTCACCCTCTCGCGCGAGGTCAGCCTGATGGCCGAACTCAGCAGCTGGCTGCAATCCTGCCGCTCGCTCGACGAGCTCTACGGCATGATCGCCCGCGTGATGCCGCTGCTGCTGCCGGGCACGCGGGGCAGCCTGTATGTCTATTCCAACAGCCGCGACGTGCTGGACGGCGTGGCCAGCTGGAACGGCAGCCAGCACCACGAGCATATCCGCCCCGACGATTGCTGGGCCCTGCGCCGCGGCCACCCCTATGTCTACGGCGCCAACGAGATCAGCTTTCGCTGCGATCACGACGGCGGCGGCGACAGCCGCGAGGCAGACGAGGACAGCCCGGCCTTCTGCCTGCCCGTCCTCGCCCATGGCGAGACGCTGGGCCTGCTGCATGCCCATCCTTTGGCCGAGGCGACCGAGGCGCAGTTCCGCGAGACGCGCCAGAAGGCCCAGCTCTGCGCCGAGCATCTGAGCATGGCGCTGGCCAATGTGCGCATGCGCGACGCGCTGCACGACAGGGCGATCCGCGATCCGCTGACCGGCCTCTACAACCGCCGCCACCTGGGCGAGGTGCTGCGCAGCCAGACCGAGCGTGCGCGCCGCACCGGCACCGCCCTCTCGCTGCTCTCGCTCGACGTCGATCATTTCAAGCGCTTCAACGACACCCACGGGCACGATGCCGGCGACATCGTCCTGCGCCATGTCGGCGCGGCCATGGAGGCGGCCACCGATGGCGACGAGGCGGCCTGCCGTCCCGGCGGCGAGGAGTTCGTCATGGTCCTGCCCGGCGCCAGCCTCGAAGAGGCCGCCGCCCGCGCCGAGACGCTGCGGCAGGAGATCGGCGGGCTGGCGGTGCGCTATGCCGACCGCACGCTGCCGCGGATCAGCGTCTCGATCGGCGTCGCCGCCCTGCCCGAGCATGGCACCACCCCGAGCGAGCTGCTTCGGGCGGCGGATGTCGCGCTTTATGCCGCGAAACGCGCGGGGCGCGACCGGGTCGTCTGCGCGGGCGACGATGAGGTCGGCGCGGAGGAGCCGCAGGCCGGCCCCGCCCTCGCCGCCCTGCCCGCCGCAGAGTAGCGCGCCCGCAGCTTCCGTCTGGCACAGCGCCGCGACAGCGGGTAAAGCGGCGCCATGCTGAAGACCCGGATCATCCCCTGCCTCGACGTCGCGGACGGCCGCGTCGTCAAGGGCGTCAACTTCACCCAGCTCGTCGATGCCGGCGACCCGGTCGAGGCGGCGCGCGCCTATGACGCCGCCGGCGCGGACGAGCTGTGCTTCCTCGACATCAACGCCAGCCACGAGAATCGCGGCACGCTGATCGACCTCGTCACCCGCACCGCCGAGACCTGCTTCATGCCGCTCACGGTGGGGGGCGGTGTGCGCAGCGTGGCGGACGTGCGCGCGCTGCTGCTGGCCGGCGCCGACAAGGTCAGCATCAATTCCGCCGCCGTGGCCAACCCGGACGTGGTGACCGAGGCGGCGATGCGCTTCGGCGCGCAATGCATCGTGGTCGCCATCGACGCCCGCTCCGTCGCGCCGGGCCGGTGGGAGATCTTCACCCATGGCGGGCGGCGCGAGACCGGCATCGACGCGGTCGAGTTCGCCCGCACCATGGCCGCCAAGGGCGCCGGAGAGCTCTTGCTGACCTCGATGGACCGCGACGGGACGAAAAGCGGCTTCGACCTGCTGCTGACCCGCGCCATCTCGGACGCGGTCGAGGTGCCGGTCATCGCCTCGGGCGGGGTCGGCACGCTGGATCACCTGGTCGAAGGCGCGGCTCTTGGCGGCGCCTCGGCGGTATTGGCAGCGTCGATCTTCCACTTCGGCACCTATTCGATCCCGCAGGCCAAGGCGCATATGGCCGCCTACGGCATCCCGATGCGCGATGCGGCAGGGGTCGCGGGGACCGCGGCATGAGCCTGCATGACCTTGCCCGCGCCGTCGAGGCGCGCCGCAGCGCCGACCCTGACGGCAGCTGGACCGCGCGCCTGCTCGCCAAGGGCCCCGAGAAATGCGCCGAGAAATTCGGCGAAGAGGCCATCGAAGCCGTGATCGAGGCGGTGAAGGGCGACCGGGCGCGGCTGACCTCTGAGGCGGCGGATGTGCTTTATCACCTTCTCGTGATGTGTGCCGCCCGGGATGTCACTCTCGCCGATATCGAGGCCGAGCTGGCGCGCCGCGCCGGCACCTCCGGCATCGAGGAGAAGGCCGCGCGCTGACCCCGCGCGGCGCCCCCTACACACAAAAAAAGCCCGGACACGAAGGCCCGGGCGTGAAAGGTGTGGAACGAGGGACAGTTGATGAAGCAGACATGTTCCAGACGACTGCTTCCACGGAACCAGATGGGGACGATCCGGTTCCGTCTTAGACCCTCTCAGCAAAGCGTGAACGCCGCGTAAACGGCGCCTAACCCCGGGCGGCGTAAAGTGCGACCGCCGCCGCGTTCGACACGTTCAGCGAACCGAAGCCCCCCGCCGCATCGATCCGCACCAGCGCATCGCAGGAGGCGCGGGTGCCTTCGCGCAGGCCAGGCCCCTCGGCGCCCAGGACCAGCGCGATCGGCCTGTCCCGCCGCCCCTCGACCGCGGCTTCGATGCCCTCCTCGGCCTCGCCGGCAAGGCCCAGCACCAGCCAGCCGGCCTCTTGCAGGGTCTTGATCGCGGCATTGAGGTTCTTGACCCGCAGGTAGGGCTGCCGCTCCAGCGCGCCGCTGGCGGTCTTGGCCAGGGCGCCGGTCTCGGGCGCGGCATGGCGCTGCACACCGATCACCGCGCGGGCGCCGAAGACCTCGGCCGAGCGCAGGATGGCGCCGACGTTATGCGGATCGGTCACCCGGTCCAGCAGCACGAGGCGCGGCGGCCCGCTGCGCGCGCCGTCGTCCCCCTGTCCCGCGGCGACCTCCTCGAGGCTGCCCCAGTCCAGCGGCCGCACCTCGAGCGCGGCGCCCTGGTGCACCGATCCAGGATCGAGCGGCACCGGGAACTTGCGCGCATCGGCGGTCTCGGCCGTCATGCCGCTGGCGGCAATGGCCTCGGCCAGCCGGTCGGCGGCGTTCAGCGTGACGACCAGCCGCAGCCGCGTGCGGCGCGGGTTCAGCAGCGCGTCGCGCACCGCGTGGATACCAAAGAGCCAGAGCGTCTCGGCCGCAGCCGCGCGCTTTGCCTGTTCCTTGGCGATGACCCAATCCGGTTTCTTCATGCCCCCTCCCTGCGCTGCGGCGGCGCCGCGTTCAAGCCCCCTCGTCCTGCCTGCCGCCACGCCAAGCCAGCGGCCCGCGGATTGAGAGTTGACCTCTGCCCGACCCCCGCGTATCACCCCCGTCGCGCCGCAGGGGATTGCCCCTGCACAGCGCGGGCGACGAGCTGCAAGGTGCGGCAGCGGACTGTAACTCCGCCGGGGAGACCCACGCCTGGTTCGATTCCAGGGTCGCCCACCATCCCCCCCCTTTTTCGACCGACCTAGCTGCCGAAGCGCCGCGCCACCATGCGCGCCAGCGTCGGCCCGGTGATCAGGATCAGCAGGAACCGCGCCATCTGCATCGCCATGACGAAGGCGACATCGACATCCGTGGCGCTGGCGATGATCGCCACGGTATCGGCCCCGCCCGGACTGGTCGCGAGATAGGCGCTGAGCGGGTCGATCCCGGCAAAGACCACCAGCGCCCCGGCCATCAGCCCGCAAAGCGCGACGAGGCAGGCGATGGCTGCGAGGATGCGCGGCAGCGCCCGCAGCGCATGGCCGGTCACCGCCCGGTCAAAGCGCAGGCCGACGCCGATGCCGACGCAGGCATAGGCCAGCGCCAGAAGCGGCTGCGGCAGCACGATCTCGATCACCCCCGTCCCTTCCAGCACCGCGCCGCCGATCAGCGGCAGCAGCAGCGCGGCGCCGGGGATCGGCAGCCACCGGCCCAGCAGGACGGAGCCCAGCGCCAGCGCCAGCGTCGCGGCAAGCCCCGGCCAGTCCGGCACCGCCAGCCAATCCACTGCCTCCGCGCCCTGCCCCGCCCCGCCGGTCGCCAGATGCGCGACCAGCGCCGCCAGCAGCGCGACGATCAGCACGCGGGTATATTGCATGAAGGCGACGAGGCGCATGTCGGCGCCGAAATCGCCGCACATCAGCACCATGGCGCTGGCCGCGCCGGGGGCAGAGCCCCAGATCGCCGTCGATCCCGGCAACACCTCCAGCCGCGCGAGCACCCAGCCCGAGGCGAAGCCCGCCGCGATGACCGAGGTCACGCCGAGCGCGAAGATCGGCCAGTCGCGCCCCACCTCCTGCAGCACCGACAGCGAGAGCGATTGCGCGATCATGCAGCCGACCAGCGCCTGGCACAGCGAGAAGAGCGGCCGGGGAATTGCCAGCTTCGCGCCGCCGAGGCCGAAGCCGATGGCGACCAGCATCGGCCCCAACAGCAGCGCCGCAGGAAGGCCCGCCCGCTCGAGCCCGCCCGCCGCGAGGGCGGCAAGGGCGATCAGCCCGGCCCAGCGCAGCCCCCTTTGGGCAGGGCCCGGGGCCGCGGGCCGGGGATGGGGACTGTCGGCGGGAATGGCGAACCTCGGGGCGGAGCGACCGCGCATCATCGCGGCCCGGTCGATGGGGTCCGGGCTATGCCTGCCCCGCGATGCGGTCAAGCGATGACGCTTTGGTCATTACCGCACAGATAGCGGAACGGGCAGGCTTTTTCGCGGTTGACCGGATGGGACGGCCGCTGACCCGGTGGCGACGGAAGGACCACGAGATGCTGATTCAGGAAATGCTGCTCGCCCATCCGCGAGAGGGCAGTCCCGCCGCCGAAGCCCTGCTGACACTCGTCGAGGCGGCGCATGATTGCTCTCAGGCCTGCACCGCCTGCGCCGATGCCTGCACCGCCGAAGAGGCCGTCGCCGATCTGCGCGGTTGCATCTGACGGGCGCTCGACTGTTCGGACCTGTTCTGCGCGCTGTCGAAACTGGCGAGCCGTCACACCGGCGACAACCGCGAGGTGCTGATGGCCGCGATCGGCGCGGCGCAGCAGGCCGCGATTTCCTGCCAGGCCGACTGCGAGCGCCATGCCGCCGTCTACGCCCATTGCCGCCTCTGCGCCGAGACCTGCCGCAGGGCCGAGGCAAGCTGCGACGCCGCGCTCGAGGCCCTGCGCTAGATCAGCACCGGGACGGTCTGCGCGCGGCGATGAAGTATAACGGCGCGCCTGCCGACGATAGGCCGTGTCCCATTAAATGGAGAGCAGAATGATCCCGGAGATGCTGTTTCAGGGCTGGCAGGGCGTTCTGCGCACCGTGCTCGTGGGGACGCTGGCCTACGTCGCGCTGATCGTGCTGCTGCGCGCCTCGGGCAAGCGGACGCTGGCCAAGCTCAATGCCTTCGATCTGGTGGTGACGGTGGCGCTCGGCTCGACCCTCGCCACGATCCTGCTGTCCGAGGACGTCGCCCTCGCCGAGGGCCTGACAGCCTTCGCAACGCTCATCGCGCTGCAATACGGCGTGGCCTTTGCCTCGGTCAGGTCGCACCGCTTCGCCGGGCTCGTGCGGTCGGAGCCGACGCTGATGATGCGCGGCGGCACGCCCTGCCACGCTGCCATGCGCCGCGCCCGCGTCACAGAGGCAGAGCTGATGACCGTGATACGGTCCAGCACCACGCCCGACCCGCAGCGGGTCGCGGCGGTGGTGCTGGAAAGCGACGGATCCTTCAGCGTGATCGCGCAGCCGCAGGGTGGCGGCGCGGCGAATTTCGCTCGCGCCGGCCTGCGGGATGCGGCGCATCAGTCCTGATCGCCCACCTCCGTCTCGTCCTCGTCGCCCTCGTCGATTTCCCAGACGATCTCGACCAACTGCGATACGGTCAGGTCGCCCGGCGCGACCGGTAGCGCCGCCTCGGCGACCATCATCGCATCGCCGCGCTGCATCGGCCGCGGCCTGCCCGATCCGGTTTCCGAGATCTGGAGGATATCCCCCAGCGACACGCCCGCCGCATCGGCCAGCACCTCGGCCCGCTCCCGCGCGTCGGCAACCGCATCGCGGCGGGCCTCCTCGCGCAGGACCGAGTCGTCCTCGATGCCGAAGTCGACGCCCTGCAGCCGGTTGGCGCCATCGGTGATCGCGGCGTTCAGCACCTCGCCGAGGCTGTCGAGGTCGGTGACGCGGACGGTCAGCATGGTGCCGGCGAGGAAGGGCCGCTCGTCCGAGGGCTCTTCGCCGTACTGCTGGTCTAGCGTGAGCTGGCCGGTCTGGATTGCCGCCCGCGGAATGCCGCTTTCGACCAGCCGGTCGATGACGCGGGCGGCGGCCTCGCTCATCATGTCGCTGGCCTCGCGCGGCGTCGCGGCCTCGGCCTCGACGCCGAGGGTGACGGTGGCGCGGTCCGGCTTCGCGGTGGCCTCGCCCTCGCCCATGACGATGATCTGGTGCGGCGCGCGGTCCTGCGCGGCGGCGGGCCCGGCAAGGCCGAAGGCGGCGGCGGAGAGGGCGGCGGCAAGGCCGACAGGGCGAAGCGGGTGGGTCATTGGCGGGTCTCCCATTACGTGACTTGCGCAAGAAGTGACCCTCGGCGCGCCGCCAGACAAGGGCGGGCCGATGCACGGTCAATTGATTGCGCGGGAAACTGCTTTAGGCGAATCCGGCCTCCGCGCGATATTGGGGGCGGGTTCATTCGATGCTAAGGCTTCGGTCATGAAACCGAACTTCGCCATGTCGTTTACCGACGGGGCCGTCCGGCTGCTTCATCGCGGCGCCGGCGGATGGACAGAAATTGGCGAGGTCGGGCTGGATGCACCCGATCTGTCCGCCGCTCTCGCGCACCTGCGCAGCAATGCGCTCGGCCTGTCGGGCGGGGCGCTGCGCACGCGCGTGCTGATCCCGGCGGACCAGATCCGCTATCTCGAGCTGCCGCAGGATGCCGGCGAGGACGCGGTGCGCACCGCGCTCGACGGATCGACGCCCTATGCTCTGGCCGATCTGCGCTATGCCGTCAGCCGCAGCGGCGGGCGCTGCTGCGTCGCCGCCGTCGCGCAGGAGACGCTGGACGAGGCCGAGGCTTTCGCCGCCGCCCATCGCTTCGGCCCCGTGGCCTTCGCCGGCGAGCCCGACGACCGCTTCGACGGAGAGGCCTTCTTCGGCCCGAGCGCCGCCGCCGAGACACTGCTCGCCCCCGGCGAGACGGTCGAGGCGGAGGCCCGGCCAGTCGCGCCGCGCCGCCGCGCCCCGGCCCGGGCCGCCGCGCCTGCCGCGACAGCGCCTGCCGTGGCAGAACCCGAGGCGCGGCAGGATGCGGCGCAAGCGACGCTCCCCGATACCAAAGAAGAGGACAGCGCTGTGCAGACCCCGGCCCGCCCCAAGGGCACGGGGCCGGCGATGCCGCCCGACGCGCCCCCCGTTGCCGCCCCCATGCCGCGCGCTTCCACGCCCAGCGGCGAAAGCCGGCCCCCCGCCGCCCCGCGCGCCGATGACGCGGGTGGCAAGGGCGGTCCGGTCATGCCGCCCGAGGCGACCCGCACGCCGCCAAGCCCCGCCGCCGATACTGGCAAAGAGGCCGTCTTCGCCTCTCGCAAGAGCGGCGCAGGCGCGCGGGACGAAGCCAGCCCGACCCCCGCGGTCCAGACGCCGCCCCGCCCCGTGGAGCGGCAGAAGGCCGCGAAGGCCCCTGCCGGCGCGGCCCTTCCCCGCCGCGAGACGCAGGAGGGGGCGGCAGTCTCCCTCGCGCCGGTTCTGGCGCCCGAGCAGCTGCAGGGCGCTGTCGAATCGCTGCAGAAGCGACATGCCGGCTTCACCGCCCCCGTGGCAGAGCCCTTGGCGCCTGCCGCGCCCCGCGATTCGGCGGCCCGCCCCGCGACCGCGCCAGAGGCTCCTGCGACCGCGCCCGTCGAAACGATCGACGACCTCGCCCCCGCAGATCCCGCGCCCGCCGCACCGCAGGCGGCCCCCGGCATCGCGCCGCAGGTCCTCGAGCGGCTGCGCCGCGCCACCAGCGCCGATCCCGCTGTCTTGCGGGACCCCGAGGACGACGGGAATGGCGCCGTCGCCACGCTGCGCCGCAGGCCGCGCCTTCTGGCGCTGGTGCTGACCGCCGTTCTGCTGCTTGCCATGCTGCTGGTCGCCGCTTTTGTCGGGGCGCCGGGCGGCGATCCGCGCGCCTGGTTTCAGGGGCAGGAGAGCGCGCCCTCGCGCACCGCCTCTGCCCCCGCCGAGCCGGCGGGTGAGGACACCCCCGAAGCGCCGGCGTCCGAGCTGGCGCTGGCCCCGCAGGCGCCGCCGCAACCCTCAGCCGAGGCAGAGACCGCCCCGGCGCCGCAGATCGATGCCGCGACGGCTGCCGCCGTGGCCGAGGCCGTGGACAGCGCCGCCGCGCAATCGCGCGACGCGGAGGCCGCGGCAGAGGGGACCGACACCGAGGCTGCCGAAGCAGAAGCCGCCGAGGCGCTGGAGCCCGCCGCCGTGCCGGCCCCGCCCCGCGGCACCCCCGTCTCGCCCGACGAGGCAGAGCGCGTCTATGCCGCGACCGGTGTCTGGCCGCGCGCGCCGCGCCTGCCCGTCATGCCGCGGGACGAGGCTGTCGGCGCCCCCGCCGCGGCGCAGCCGCAGCCGCTGGACCTGCCCGAGGCGCCGGCCCGGCCCAGAACCGGGCTAGGCACCACGCCCGACCCGCGCCTGATGCGCCAGCTCGATCCGCCGCCCGCCGGAACCGTCTTCGACCGCGACGCGCAGGGCTTCATCCGCGCGACCGAGGCCGGCACGGTGATCCCGGACGGCATCGTCGTCTATGCCGGCAGCCCCGACGTGGTGCCGCCGACCCGCCCCGGAACCGAGGCGCCGATTCCCGCGCCCCCCGCCCGTCCCGAGGATGGGCGGGTGCAGGCGCCCGCGCCCAGCGAGGCGCCCGCCGCCGCCCCCGCCGCGCCGCGCCGCGCCGCCGATGACAGCGATGACGGCGAGGATGACGAGGCCGCCGTGCGCGGGGCGCAGACCGCGCTGCCGCAGACGGGCACGTCCATGGCCTTCATCGAGCAGGAGCCGCAGCAGGAGCCGGGCTCGCAGGACGCGGTTCTCTCCGCGCTCACCGAGGAAGTGGCCCGGCAGATCGCCCCGATCATGGAGGCTGCCGGCGCCACCCCGGCCCCGCAGGGAGAGGGCTCTCAGATCGCGGCGCTGGAGACCCTGCCCGACAGCCTGCCGCCGGTGCGCCCCGCCCAGAGTGATGAAGAGGCCGCCGCTTCGGCCCCCGCAACTGCGCCGGCCCGTCCGGCCGCACGCCCCGGCAGCGCCCAAGTGGCCGCCCCCGCCGCCCCGGAGGAGGGGGCCGCCGAGGAAGACGCCGCCCCTGCGCCAGAACCTGAGGCCTCCCCAACCGCCACAGCGCAGACCTCTGACGCGCCGCCGGCCCTGCCCCGCGCGCGTCCCTCCGGCCTTGCGCCCGAGCAGGCTGCCGAGGCCGCGCCTGAGGAGACCGCGCCGCGCGAGACGGCAGAGCAGGCCGCGGAGGCCGGCGTGACCGTTGGCGCTCCGCCGCTCGTCCCGCCGAGCCGGCCCGGCACGCCTGCCCCTGCCGCGGGCGCGGCCCCCGGCGGCGTGGCACTTGCCGCCCTCGACGGCGGCGCGCCGCTGGCAAGCTGGGACGGGCTGCGGCCCGATCGCCGCCCCGAGGGCCTCGCGCCGGACGCCGGGGCCGAAGCCGCCAGCGAAGAGGCCGAGGATCTGGCCGACGAAGCCGCACCCGATGTCGAGGGCACGCTGGCCGCGATCCTTGCCTCGGGCGCCGATCCGCTCGCCACCGCGACCAACCGCGCGGTGCCGCGGGCGCCGGTGCCGGAAACCCGGCCCGGCGATTTCAGCAGCCTCGTGCAGCAACAGCTGCGCGCCGCCGCGCCGCCGCCCGCTGCGGCCCCCGCGCCCGCTCCTGCCCCCGCCCCGGCCCCGCAGCAGCAGGCCAGCCGCGCGCCCGAGCCCGAGCAGGTGCCGGCGACCTCGGCCCGCCCCTCGGGCACCACGCCCGCTGGCGCGGCGCAGACCGCCACCGCCGTCGATGCGATCAACCTTCGCAACATCAACCTGATCGGCGTCTATGGCCGCCCGAACCAGCGGCGCGCCCTGATCCGGCTGGACAACGGGCGCTACGTCCGCGTCTCGATCGGCGATGCGCTGGATGGCGGTCAGGTCACGGCGATCAGCGACAATGCCCTGAACTACGTCCGCCGCGGCCGCACCTACCTGCTGCAGATCCCCTCGGGCTAGGGGCCTGCCCCTCGGGGGATGTTGCCGCGGCCGCGCCTTGGTGCCATGAGGCGGCATGGAAGGCTTTCTTTTTCAGGCGATGATCTACCTCGGCGCCGCCGTTCTGGCGGTGCCGCTGGCCGCGCGGCTGGGCCTTGGCTCCGTCCTCGGCTACCTCGCCGCCGGCATCGTGATCGGCCCTATCCTCGGCCTCGTCGGGGCCGAGACGCAGGACCTGCAGCATTTCGCGGAATTCGGCGTCGTGATGATGCTGTTCCTGATCGGCCTCGAGCTCGAGCCGAAGGCGCTGTGGGAGATGCGCGACAGGCTGATCGCGGGCGGCGGGCTGCAGGTCGTGCTGACGACCCTCGCCATTGCCGGGACCGGTGTGGCCTTTGGCCTGGCCTGGCAGACGGCGCTGGTGGTGGGGATGATCTTCGCGCTGTCCTCCACCGCCATCGTGCTGCAGACCCTGACCGAGAAGCGGCTGATGGAGACGCCGGGCGGGCGCAACGTCTTCTCGGTGCTGCTGACGCAGGACATCGCGGTGATCCCGATGCTGGCGCTGCTGCCGCTGCTGGCCGTCGCCCCCGCCGCCGCCCCCGAGGGCGCGGAGGAGACGATCGGTCCCGCCAGCGAGGAAGTCGAGGCCGCGCGCACCCTGATCGAGGGGCTGCCCGCCTGGGCGGTCACGCTGGTCACGCTGGGCGCTGTGCTGGCCGTGGTGCTGGCGGGCATCTACCTGACGCGGCCGGTCTTCCGCTGGATCCACCACACCCGCCTGCGCGAGCTCTATACCGCGCTGGGGCTGCTGATGGTCGTCTCCATCGCCGTGCTGATGGAGCTTGTCGGTCTCTCGCCGGCGCTGGGGACCTTCCTTGCCGGGGTGGTGCTGGCCAGTTCCGAATGGCGGCACGAGCTGGAGAGCGATCTGGAGCCCTTCAAGGGGCTGCTGCTGGGGCTGTTCTTCATCACCGTGGGCGCCGGCATCGATTTCCAGGTGCTGATGCAGGATCCGCTGCGGATAGCCGTGCTGACGGCGGCGGTGATCGGCATCAAGGGCGCCGTCCTCTACCTGCTGGCGCGGATGTTCCGCATGCGCACCCGCGAGCGCTGGCTTTATACGCTGGCGCTGGCGCAGGCCGGGGAGTTCGGCTTCGTGCTGACCTCCTTCTCGGTGGCGCAGGGGGTGCTGACGGAGGGCGACGCCTCGACCATGCTGCTGGTGATCGCGCTGTCGATGCTGATCACGCCGCTGCTCTTCATCCTGTACGGCTGGCTCGCCTCGCAGGGCGAGGAGGCCGAAGAGCCGGAGCCGGACCATATCGACCGACAGGGGCCGATCATCGTCGCAGGCATCGGCCGCTTCGGCCAGGTCGTCAGCCGGCTGGTGATGGGCGCGGGCTACGATACCGTGCTGCTCGACAGCGACATGGCGATGATCGAGACCATGCGGCGCTTCGGCTTTCGCGGCTTCTTCGGCGATCCGGCGCGGCCGGACATCCTGCATGCGGCGGGCCTCGAGAAGGCGAAGGTGCTGGTGGTCGCGCTGGACGATCCGCAGGCCTCGCTGCGGCTGATCGCCCATGCCCGCTCCATGCGGCCGGACCTGCACATCGTCGCCCGCGCCTACGACCGCGAGCATGTCTACCAGCTGCACAAGGCCGGCGCCGACGACATCGTGCGCGAGATGTTCGACAGCTCGCTGCGGGCGGGGCGCTACGTTCTGGAGCGGATGGGCCTGTCCGAGGCGGATGCCGCCGAGGCGCAGGCCGCCTATTACCGGCACGACCGCAACGCGGTGAAGCAGCTGGCCGAGCTCTGGCAGCCGGGCGTCCCGGTCGCGCAGAACGCCGCCTATGTCCGCCACTCGAAAGAGCTGAACCGCGAGCTCGAGACGCAGATCCTGGCCGGGATGAGCGGCGGCAACGCGGAAGGGGGCGAGACCGCGCAGGGCGAGGCGCCCTCTCCTGACGCGCGGTCGCCGGGCAGCCAGAGCGGCTGAGGGCGGCGATCGTGGCAGGGGGCGCGGGGGGCGCTGCCCCCGTCGCCCTTCGGGCGACTCCCCCGGGATATTTGCAAAGAGAAGAATAGGGCGGCGGGCCCGGTCGATTTCGCTGCGCGAGGGGCGGAAAAAGCGCTTGCAGCCCCGGGCGCGCGGCTGTACATGCGGCGCACCGAAACGGAGGCGGGCGTAGCTCAGGGGTAGAGCATTACCTTGCCAAGGTAAGGGTCGTGAGTTCGAATCTCATCGCCCGCTCCAGTTCGGGACTTGCTGACAGGGCCGCCTTCGGGCGGCCCTTTCGCGTTGTGGCGTAGCGTTTCGGATCGCCCTCGCCCGCCGCCGCGTCACCCCTTGCGAGCGGCGCCGCGCTTCGCTAGAGCCTGCGTCACCGGAGACGGAGGCGGGCGTAGCTCAGGGGTAGAGCATTACCTTGCCAAGGTAAGGGTCGTGAGTTCGAATCTCATCGCCCGCTCCAATCCGGTCCTTCCTGCATCACTGCGACGCAGCGGCGTTCTGGACGCGCGGCAGCCCCTGGGGCAGCCTTCGCGCAGGAGGACCGCCCATGCCCATCGAGATCCTGAAAGGCCGCCTGTCGCTGCCCGTCGTCGCCGCGCCGATGTTCATCGTCTCGGGGCCGGAGCTGGTGATCGCGCAGTGCAAGGCCGGCATCGTCGGCTCCTTTCCCGCGCTGAACGCGCGGCCCCCCGCCCTGCTGGACGAATGGCTGCACCGCATCCGCGAGGAGCTGGCCGCCCACGACCGCGCCCACCCCGAGGCGCCCTCGGCCCCCTTCGCCGTCAACCAGATCGTCCACCGCTCGAACGCGCGGCTTGAGCAGGATCTGGAGGTCTGCGTGGCGCATGAGGTGCCGCTGGTCATCACCTCGCTTGGGGCGCGGCCCGAGGTGAACGAGGCGGTGCACGCCTACGGCGGCACGGTGCTGCACGACGTGACCAATGCGCTGCACGCCCGCAAGGCCATCGAGAAGGGCGCCGACGGCCTCATCGCCGTTGCCGCCGGCGCGGGCGGACATGCCGGCACGCTGTCGCCCTTTGCCCTGGTGCAGGAGATTCGCAGCTGGTTCGACGGGCCGCTGGCCCTGTCGGGCGCTATCTCGGGCGGGCGGTCGATCCTGGCGGCGCAGGCGATGGGCGCGGATCTGGCTTATGTCGGCAGCGCCTTCATCGCCGCCGAAGAGGCCAATGCCGCTGAGGACTACAAGCGCATGGTGGTCGAGAGCGCGGCCGAGGACATCGTCTATACCGATCTTTTCACCGGCATTCCGGGCAATTACCTGCGCGGCAGCATCACCCGCGCCGGGCTGGACCCCGACGCGCTGGGGGGCGAGGCGCGGCCACAGCCGGGGCTAGAGGGGGCGAAGGCCTGGAAGGATGTCTGGGGCGCCGGACAGGGTATCGGCGGTACTGCCGCATCCCAGCCCGCGGCGCGCATCATCGAAGGCTGGGCGGCCGAGTATCACGCGGCCCGCGCCGCCCTCGCCGCGCCGCAGACCCTGCTGCGCGCCCGCTGACCTCCGGCCTCTCTGCCGCGCGATGAAAGAGCCATCGCTGTGCTCAAATATTGACCTGACGGCAGCGCGGGTGCGAGGCTTGTTCACGCGTCACTAAAATCGGGGGCCGCCGACGCCTTGCGCCCTGCGGCACCCCGGGTCTGTGTTGACGCGGAACAACGCGAGCCCCGGCACAAGGGGCCACCAGAGGGAGATTGCACATGATGCACCGTTCCGGCCTGAAGGCCGCTGCCATCGCCGCCCTGATGGGCGCCACGGCCATGCCCGCGCTGGCGGACACGCCGCCGAACATGCTGATCGTCGCCTCGGCGATCGACGACCTGATCACGCTCGACCCCGCCGAGGCCTTCGAGTTCTCGGCCGGCGATGTCGTCGACAACGTCTATGAAAAGCTCGTCAGCTTCGATCCCACGGACCTCGAGGCCGGCTACCAGCCCAGCCTCGCCGAAAGCTGGGAGGTCAGCGAGGACGGGACCGAGATCACCTTTACCCTGGCCGAGGATCACGTTTTCGCCTCGGGCAATCCGGTCACCGCCAATGACGCGGCCTATTCGCTGCAGCGCGCCGTGAAGCTGGACAAGACGCCCAGCTTCATCCTGACGCAGTTCGGCTTCACCGCCGACAACGTCGAAGAGCGGATCACCGCCCCCGACGAGACCACGCTGGTGCTGACGCTGGACCAGCCCTACGCCGTCTCCTTCGTGCTGAACTGCCTGACCGCCACCATCGCCAGCGTGGTCGACAGCGAGACCGTCATGGCCAATGCCGGCGACGACATGGGCAATACCTGGCTGCGCAACAATTCTGCCGGCTCCGGCCCCTACATGCTGCAAAGCTGGACCCCGGACGAAAGCTACATTCTGCAGGCGAACGAGAACTACAGCGGCGAGGCGCCCGCCCTGCCCCGCATCGTGGTGCAGCACATCCCCGAAAGCGCGACCCAGCGCCTGCAGCTCGAGCGGGGCGATATCGACGTGGCGCGCGACCTCTCGCCCTCGGACATCGCCGGGATCGAGGGCAGCGAGGACATCAAGGTCATGGACGAGCTGCGCGGCCGCATCCAGTACTGGGGCGCCAACCAGAAAAGCGACGTGCTGTCGAACCCGCAGGTCATCGAGGCGATGAAGTGGGCCACCGACTACCAGGGCATGGCCGACAGCTTCCTCTCGGGGCAGTACAACGTGCACCAGGCCTTCCTGCCCGAGACCTTCCTCGGCGCGATGACCGACACGCCCTACAGCTTCGACATCGAGAAGGCGCAGGCGCTGATGGACGAAAGCGGGGTCGAGGATGCCGCGATCTCGATGGAAGTGCGCGACGACCAGATCGACCTCGGCATCGCGCAGTCGCTGCAGAACACCTGGGGCCAGATCGGCATCGAGGTGGAGCTGAATGTCGGCACCGGCGCGCAGACGCTGGATGTCTACCGCTCCCGCCAGCACGACATCTACCTCGGCGCCTGGGGGCCGGATTATCCCGACCCGAACACCAATGCCGGCACCTTCGCCTATAACCCCGACAACTCGGACGAGGCGCAGCTGACCGGCCTTCTGGCCTGGCGCAACGCCTGGGCGGTGCCCGAGGCGATGAACGAGGCCACCCAGGCCGCCGTGACCGAGCAGGACACCGAGGCCCGCGCCGAGCAGTACATGGCCCTGCAGGAGGAGTTCGCGCAGACCGCGCCCTTCGGCATCATGTTCCAGCAGGTGGAGCAGAACGCCATGCGCAGCGAGGTCGAGGGCTGGGTCGCCGGCGGATCGATCACCTCGGTCTTCTACTGGGCCGTGTCGAAGTAGGCGCGCCATGGGCGATGCAACCCTTGGGAAGGGGCGCCCCGCGCCCCTTCTTGCCCGCTGGCCGCGAAAGGCGCTGAGCCTCGTGGTCACGGTGGCCGTGACCCTGCTGGGCCTTCTCTTCGTGACCTTCATGATCGGCCGGGTGATGCCGATCGACCCCGTCCTCGCGGTGATCGGCGAACGCGCGACGCAGGCGCAGTACGAGGCCGCCTACCAGGCGCTCGGCCTCGACCGGCCGCTGCTGGTGCAGTTCTTTTCCTACGTCGGCGAAGTGCTTCAGGGCGACTTCGGCCGCTCGCTTCGGACCGGGCAGCCGGTAGCGCAGGACATCGCCCGCGTCTTTCCCGCCACGCTGGAGCTGGCGACGCTGGGCACGCTGATCGGCGTCAGCATCGGCGTGCCGCTGGGCGTGCTGGCGGCGGTCTACCGCGGAAGCTGGATCGACCAGATCGCCCGCATCCTCGGCCTCGTCGGCTACTCGATGCCGATCTTCTGGCTGGGGCTGATGGGACTTTTGCTGTTCTACGGCATCCTCGGCTGGGTCTCGGGGCCGGGCCGGCTGGGCGTGTTCTATCAGGGCCTCGTGCCGACGCGGACCGGGCTGCTGCTGGTCGACAGCGCGATCGCCGGCGACTGGACGGTGTTCCGCGACGCCTTTTCGCACATCATCCTGCCGGCCTCGATTCTTGGCTACTTCTCGCTCGCCTACATCAGCCGGATGACGCGGTCCTTCATGCTTGAACAGCTGAGTTCGGAGTATGTGACCACGGCCCGCGTGAAGGGCCTCAGCGAATGGCACGTCGTCTGGCGCCATGCCTTCCGCAACATCTCCGTCCAGCTGATCACCGTGATCGCGCTGAGCTATGCCAACCTCTTGGAGGGATCGGTGCTGACCGAGATCATCTTCGCCTGGCCGGGGCTGGGCAATTACATCACCACCTCGCTGCTGGCCAATGACATGAACGCGGTGCTGGGCGGGACAGTCGTGATCGGCACGATCTTCGTGTGCCTGAACATCCTGTCGGACATCCTCTACCGCGTCTTCGACCCGAGGGCGAAATGACAAGCCTCCCCACCCCCACCACATGGCGCGCCTGGCTGACCGCCGATGCGCCCGCCTCGCGCCGACAGGCCCGCGCCGCGAGCCTGTATCAAGGCTGGCAGCGGCTGCGCGCCAACCGGCTGACGATGCTGGGCCTCGCCGTCCTCGCGCTGCTGGTGCTCGCGGCGATCTTCGCGCCGCTGCTGGCGCCCTACAGCCCCTATGCGCAAAGCCTCGGCGACCGCCTGCTGCCGCCGGGCAGCGAAGGGCACCTGCTGGGCACCGACAGCCTTGGCCGGGACATCCTGTCCCGCCTGCTCTTCGGGGCGCGCATCTCGCTTTATATCGTGCTGCTGGTGGTGCTGGTGGCGCCCGTTCTGGGGCTGCTGGTCGGCACCATCGCCGGCTATGCGGGCGGCATCGTCGACACGGTACTGATGCGGGTGACGGACATCTTCCTCGCCTTTCCGCGGCTGATCCTGGCGCTGGCTTTCGTCTCGGCCCTCGGCGCGGGGATCGAGAACGCGGTGCTGGCGATTTCGCTGACCGCCTGGCCGCCCTATGCCCGCATCGCGCGGGCCGAGACGCTGACCTTCCGCGGCGCCGATTTCATCCATGCCGTGCGGCTGCAGGGCGCGGGACCGGTGCGCATCGTCACCCGGCACATCTGGCCGCTCTGCGTGCCCAGCCTGGTGATCCGCGTCACGCTCGACATGGCGGGGATCATCCTGACGGCGGCGGGCCTGGGGTTCCTCGGCCTCGGCGCGCGGCCGCCCAGCCCCGAATGGGGGGCGATGATCTCGGGCGGCAGCGACTACCTGCTGGACAGCTGGTGGGTCGCGACGATCCCCGGCCTTGCCATCTTCGCCGTCTCCCTTGCCTTCAACCTGATCGGCGACGGGCTGCGCGACGTTCTCGACCCCAAGGATTCCGGTCAATGAGCAACCTTCTGGACGTCGAGGATCTCTCCGTCACCTTCCCCACCCGCTCGGGCGAATTCGAGGCGGTGCGCGGCATCTCCTTCTCGCTGGGGCGCGAGCGGCTGGGCATCGTCGGCGAAAGCGGCTCTGGCAAGTCGATGACGGGCCGCGCGGTGCTGGGGCTGATCCGCCCGCCGGGGCGCGTGACCGCCACCCGCATGACGATGAACGGCGAGGACCTGAGGGCCGCCAGCCCGCGCCGGATGCGGGCGATCCGGGGCAAGCACATCTCGATGATCATGCAGGACCCGAAGTATTCGCTGAACCCGGTGATGACCGTGGGCCGGCAGATCACCGAGGCGCTGCGCACCCACGAGAAGGTCTCGCAGCGCGAGGCGAAGGCCCGCGCCATCGAGATGCTGGACGCCGTCGCCATCCGCGAGCCCGAGCGGGTGATGCGCCTCTACCCGCACGAGGTTTCGGGCGGGATGGGCCAGCGCATCATGATCGCGATGATGCTGATCCCCAACCCCGAGATCCTGATCGCGGACGAGCCGACCTCGGCGCTCGATGTCTCGGTGCAGCTTCAGGTGCTCGAGATCATGGACAAGCTGGTGCGCGACCGCGGCATGGGGCTGATCTTCATCAGCCACGACCTGACGCTGGTCTCGGGTTTCTGCGACCGGGTGGCGGTGATGTACGCGGGCCGGATCGTCGAGGTCTGCGATGCCGGGCGCCTGCACGAGGCGCAGCACCCCTACACGCGCGGGCTGCTGAACTCCGTTCCCGACCTCGAGCATCCGCGCGACAGGCTGGAGGCGCTGAAACGCGACCCGGACTGGCGCAGCGCCCCCAGCGTGAGTGCCCTGCTATGAGCGCCATCGACATCCGCAAGCTGAACGTCGTCTTCGGCGACTACGAGGATCGCAACCACGCGGTGCGCGACGTGACGATCGCGGTCGAGCGCGGCGAGAGCTACGGCCTTGTCGGGGAAAGCGGATCGGGCAAGTCCACGGTGCTGCGCGCGCTGGTCGGGCTGGTGCCCGAGTGGTCGGGCGAAATCGCCGTGCTGGGCGAGCAGCAGAAGCCCGGCCCGCGCCGCAGCCACGACTTCCACCGCGCGGTGCAGATGGTGTTCCAGGACCCCTATGCCTCGCTTCACCCGCGCCACACGGTCGATCAGGTCCTGACCGAGACGCTGCGGCTGCACGGGCTGAAAGGCGTCGACGCGCGGATCGAGACGCTGCTGGACCAGGTCGGCCTCGGCGGCGGCTACCGCTTTCGCTACCCGCACCAGCTTTCGGGCGGGCAGCGCCAGCGCGTCGCCATCGCCCGCGCCCTTGCCCCCGAGCCGCAGATCCTGCTGCTGGACGAGCCGACCTCGGCCCTCGACGTCTCGGTCCAGGCCGAGATCCTGAACCTGCTGGGTGACCTGCGCCGCGAGCTGGGGCTGACCTACCTCATGGTCTCGCATGACCTCGGGGTGATCGGGCACATGTGCAGCCGCATCGCGGTGATGCAGAACGGCGCCCTCGTCGAGGAGCTGGGGGTGGAGCGGATGCGCCGGCTGGAGGCCAGCCACGACTACACCCGCCACCTTCTCGACAGTGCGCTGCGCTCGGTCCGGGGCGGGCGCTAGCGCCCCCAGGTCCGGCGCAGCACGTCCAGCCAGTTGCCGTGGCAGAGGCGCGCGATCAGCGCCTCGCCGTAGCCCGCCTTTCGCATCGCCGCGATCAGCGCGGGCAGACCGGCAAGATCTCCGATCTCCTGCGGGACGACCGCCCCGTCGAAGTCGGAGCCAAGGCCGACTCCGCCCTCGCCCAGCCGCCCGATCAGGTGGTCGAGGTGGCGGATCATCACCTCTAGCGGGACATCCGCCTGCATCTGCCCGTCGGGGCGCAGGAAAGCGGCGGCGAAGTTCAACCCAACCATGCCGCCGCTCTCGGCGATCTGGTCCAGCTGCCGGTCCGTCAGGTTGCGCGCATGCGGGCTGATGGCATGGGCATTGGAATGGGTCGCGACCAGCGGCGCATCCGTCAGGGCGGCGACGTCATCGACGCCCTTCTCGTTCAGATGCGACAGGTCGATCATGATGCCCAGCCGGTTGCATTCGCGCACCAGCCGCTTGCCATCCTCGGTCAGCCCCGGCCCGATGTCCCCGGTCGAGGGGAAGCGGAAGGGCACGCCGGTCGCCCAGCGCGTCTCGCGGCTCCAGACCGGGCCAAGGCTGCGCAGGCCCAGCGCATGCAGGACGTGCAGCGCGTGGAAGTCGGGGTCGATGCAATCGGCCCCCTCGAGGTGCAGCACCGCCGCCATCGCAGGGCCGTCGAGCGCCGCCTCGATCTGCGCCGCGCTCGTGCAGGGCAGGATCACCCCCGCCGCCGCAAGGTCACGGAACATCGAGACCTGCACCATGGCGCTGCGCAGGGCCGCACCCTCCTCCAGCAGGCCGGGCAGCGGCAGGTCGTAGCTCTCGCCCTCCATCGCGCTGGTGTCGGGGCGGGTCTTGTCGGGGCTGGGCGCATAGAGCGCGAAGAAGCCGCCGCCGAAGCCGCCCTTGATCGCGCGCGGCAGGTCGATCTGCGTCGGCCCGCCACCGTCGCGCACCTGTGCCACGCTGGTTCGCCCCGAAGAGAGGGCCAGCAGCAGGTCGTTGTGACCGTCGAAGATCGCGGGGGAGTTCTGGGGGGTCATCTGGGCCTCGTTCTTGCGCCTGGGCACAGGCCTACGCCCGGGCGCGCCCGGCCCCAAGGGCAAAAGACGCCCGCGCCGCCGGTCGCGGCGCGGGCGCAGGTCATGGCGTCAGCGCTGTGCCTCTTTCGCGATCACGGCGGCGCCGATCTCGACATCCGCCTGCTGGCGCAGGTCGGCGGCGGAAAAGCCGGCCTCGATCCGGTAGCTGCCGCCGGTGACGCGCCAGCAGGCGCCGCCCTCGTCGTACCAGGCGAAGGCGCGCGGCGGCAGGCTCAGCATGACCTCGCGACTTTCGCCCGGCTCAAGCGCGAGCTTCTCGAAGGCCTTCAGCTCGCGCACCGGGCGCGGCAGCGGGGCGCCATCCTCGCCGAGGTACAGCTGCACCACGGTGCTGCCGGCGCGGTCCCCGGTATTGCTGACGGTAAGGCGCGCCAGGGCGCCGTCCTCCGCCGCCTCGACCGCGAGGCCGGTCAGCGTGAAGTCGGTGTAGCTGAGGCCGAAGCCAAAGGGGAACAGCGGCTCGATCCCGACCTTGTCGTAGTGCCGGTAGCCGATGAAGACGCCTTCCTCGTAGCGGACCTTGCCGTCCTGTCCGGGATAGACCTCCGGGTCCTGGCTGAAGGTCGGGTTGTCCGCCCAGCGCCGCGGAAAGCTTTGCGGCAGGCGCCCACCCGGCTCCGCATCGCCGTAAAGGACGTCGGCAATGGCATGACCGGCCTCCTGCCCCGGATACCAGGCCTGCAGCACCGCCGGCGCGTCGTCCAGCCAGGGCATCTCGACCGGGCCGCCGGTCTGCAGCACGACGACGGTGCGCGGATTGGCGGCCACAACGCGGGCGATCAGATCGTCCTGCCGGCCCGGCAGCGCGATATCCTCAAGGTCGGAGCCCTCGGTGTCCCACTCTCCCGAGCGGCCGACGAAAAGGATCGCGGTCTCGGCCTCGCTGGCGGCGCGCACGGCCTCTTCGATGGCCTCCTCGCCCAGCGGCAGGCCGATCCCGGCATAGAGCGCGGCAAAGCCCAGCCCCACCTGGTCGAGGGAGGCGAATTCGATCAGCACCTCGGCCGGCTCTCCGGCGGTCAGGGCGATCTCGCCCAGCACCGGATCGCAGCCCTGCTCGAAGAAGGTGCGGCCGGGGGTCCACCCCTCCCAGGCGTCGGCGACGAGGGTGCCGTTCACGTATAGCCGCGAGAGGCCGACGGAATGCAGGCCGATGCGGTAGGTGCCGTCCGCCTCGGGCGTGAAGGTGCCGGTGACGCGGGCCGAGAAGTGTGTCGGATCGACCTTGCCGCCCGCCAGCGGCGGGTTCCAGAAGGCCTGCGCCTCCTCCATCGTATCGACATGCACCGGATCGCCCGAGAAATCGCGGCCCTCGTAGAAGGCGACCTGCAGATCGCCGGACCAGACAGGCTCGAAGCGGTGGTTGCTGCAGCCCTTGGCAAAGCGCAGGGCCTCCTCGCCCAGCCGCGCCGCAAGCCCGTCCCATGGGCTGATGGCATGCACCGGGTTCAGCTGCGCGGAGCCGCCGCCCATGATCCGCGCGACCTTGGCATTGGGGCCGATCACCGCGACGCGGCCGCCGGGCGTCAGCGGCAGAAGCCCCTCGTTCTTCAGGAGCACCGCGGCTTCCGCCCCGGCGCGGCGGATCAGCGCGCGATCCTCGGGCCGGTCCTCGGACCGTTCCTCGAAAGGGGCGCTGCCCTGCAGCGCACCCGTCCGCTCCATCAGGCGCAGCACGTTCAGCGCGCGGGTGCGGATCGTCTCGGGCGCGACCTCGCCCGCCTTGACCGCGGCGACCAGCTGGTCGCCCCGGTCGCGCGTCGGCCCCGGCATCTCGATGTCGAGACCGGCATTGACGCTATCGGCGGTGGAGTGAGAGCCGAACCAGTCCGACATCACCACGCCGTCATAGCCCCAGTCGCCGCGCAGCACCTCGGTCAGCAGCCAGCGGCTGTCGGAGGTATAGGGCCCGTTCAGCCGGTTGTAGGAGGACATGACGCCCCATGTCCCGGCCTCGCGCACCGCGTCCTCGAAGGGGCGCAGGTAGATCTCGCGCAGCGCCCGCTCGGAGACGACGGAATCCATCGTCATCCGCTCGATCTCGCTCTCGTTGCCGGCGAAATGCTTGATCGTCGCCGAGACGCCGTTCTCCTGCAGGCCGCGGATATAGCCGACGGCCAGCGCGGCGGTCAGCTCCGCATCCTCGGAGTAGCATTCGAAGTTGCGGCCATTGGCGACCGAGCGGTGGATGTTCACCGTCGGCGCAAGCGAGACATGCGCCCCCTTGGCCTTGACCTCGCGCGCCAGCGCGGTGCCGATCTCCTGCGCCAGGGTGACGTTCCAGGTGGCGCCGATGGCGATGCCGACCGGGAAGGCCGCCGACTTCACGCCCCCGATGAGAGAGCCGCCGCCCCGCGCGCCGTTCGGCCCGTCGGTCACCCGCAGCTTGCCGATGCCCAGCCGCTCGATCGCCGGAAGCGACCAGAAATCCTCGCCCGAAAGCAGGCTGACCTGCTCCTCCAGCGTCAGTGCGTCCACCAGCTCGTTGATATCGGTCATAAGGCCTCCCGTCCTCTTGGCCCCTGTCCTAGCGGGAACTCCGGCCAGCGCGCCACCGCCAATTCGGTGCCCCCACGCGGCCTCTTGCCGCGCCGGATATCTTGCGAAAGAGTGTCTGCCCCGGCCGCACCCCGCGGCCCCTGGCAAGAGGCGCTGAATGACCGTCCTGAACATCGGCTCGATCAACTGGGACCGCGTCTACAGCGTGCCGCGCTTTCCGCAGCCGGGCGAGACTCTGGCCGCGACCTCGGCCTCGGTCGGGCTGGGCGGCAAGGGGCTGAACCAGAGCGTGGCGATCGCCCGCTCGGGCGGGCAGGTCCGTCACCTCGGCGCCATCGGCGCGGGGGACGAGGCGATGCTCGAGGCGCTGCGCGCGCAGGGGCTGGCGCTGGAGGAGATCGCGCAGGTGACCGGCGCGCTGACCGGCAGCGCGACGATCTTCGTCGATGCGGAGGCCGAGAACCTGATCGTCCTCGATCCCGGCGCCAATGCCCGGATCGAGGAGGCGGCGGTGGCGCAGGCGCTGACCCGCATGGCCAAGGGCGACTGGGCCTTGCTGCAGAACGAGACCAACATGCTGGGCCGCGGCGCGGCCCTCGCCCGCGAGGCCGGGCTGCGCGTGGCGCTGGCCGCCGCGCCTTTCGATGCAGAGGCGGTGCTGCCGCTGCTGGACCGTATCGACCTGCTGGCGGTGAACGAGATCGAGCTTGCCCAGCTGCAGGAGGCCGGCGGCACCCTGCCCGAGGGGCTGGCGGTGCTCGTCACCCTTGGCGCCGAGGGGGCGGAGTATCGCGCTGGCGGCCAGAGCATCCGCGCCGCGGCCCACAGGGTCGAGGCCGTCGATACCACCGGCGCCGGCGACACGGTGCTTGGCGCCTTTCTCGCCCGCCTCGATGCCGGCGAGGGGCCGGAGGCCGCGCTGCGCTACGCCATGGCCGCCGGCGCGCTGCAGGTCACCCGCCCCGGCGCCGCCGCCGCGATCCCGCGGCAGGACGAGGTCGAAGCGCTGCTGGCCAAGGGCTGACCGGCGCCTGCCCGCGCCCCGGCCTCGAAGCGTGCCGTTTTAGCCGCCGACGCCGAAGGGCTCTGACCGGGTGGCGAAGTAGCTGCGCACGATGGGATCGAGCTTCAGGCTGTCCGCCGCATAAAGACCGCAGCCCTGCACCGCCTGGCGCAGGGGCGTGGCCTCGGGCACCCGCCGGGTGATGACCTGCGAGGCGAAGGGCGCGCGGTGCGGGTGCCAGCCGATGCCAAAGGTCATGCCGGTCAGGTAATTCCCCTGATGCTGATGCGCGGCATAGAGGATCGTCTGGCCGAAGCTGTCGACGACGCCGCGCACCTTCTCGATCACGAAAATGCGGTCGCCGCGCAGCACGACCTGCCCTTCGAAGCGCGAGCGGACGGTCTTGTCGAAATCGGGATCGCGCACGCGTCCGAGGTAGCGCGAGAGGACATGGTCCCCCTGCTGGTAGAACTCCATCAGCCCGCATTGCACCTGCCCCGGCCAGGTCGGCGTCAGGAAGAAGTAGTGGTGATGGCCGATGTAGCGGCGTAGCAGCGGCAGCTCTCCGGGCTGGGGTCGCAGCGCCTCGATCAGCGGCAGTACCTGCAGCGGCGCCTCGCTCCGGCGGCGCTGGCGCAGGCGCGCCGGATCGCCCAGCAGCGCTGCCTCCGGCAGGTCGAAGAACAGGCACAGCCGGCGCATGTTATGCGCCGAGGGCATCGCCGCCCCCTTCAGATAGCGTTCCATCTGCTGGCGATTGAGGCCGATCTCGCGGCAGATCGCCGAGACGGAGCGCTGCTCCGCGCAAAGGCTGCGAAGATTTTTCGAGAAAATCTCCTGTTTTTCGTGCCGGGTCGGCATGGATTTTCCGCGCCCTTCAACGCCTCCGCTTAAAGTCGCGCAAGTACGTGTAAAGCCGCGAAATTGTCAAGGGGAAAGGCCGGGCTCTATGCCCGTGGCAACACCAGACGGAAAGGATCCGGACCGCCCATGACACGCCCCATCGTCGAGACGCCAGACATGTCGATCCCGCTGCCGGACGGGACCACCCTTTCGGCGCGGGTCTGGATGCCGCGCGATGCCGCCGCGCAGCCGGTACCGGCGATCCTCGAGTTCCTGCCCTACCGCAAGCGCGACGGCACCGCCGCCCGCGACGCCCGCAACCACCCCTGGTTCGCGCAGAACGGCTATGCCGCGATCCGCGTCGACATGCGCGGCTGCGGCGACAGCGAGGGGCTGTTCGACGACGAGTATTCCGAGACCGAGATGCGCGATTGCGAGGCGGTGATCGCCTGGATCGCGGCGCAGCCCTGGTGCACCGGCAAGCTGGGGATGATCGGCATCTCCTGGGGCGGGTTCAACGGGCTGCAGCTGGCCGCCCGCCGGCCCGAGCCGCTGAAGGCCGTGGTCACCATCTGCTCCAGCGCCGACCGCTATGCGGACGACATTCACTACAAGGGCGGCTGCCTGCTGGGCGAGAACATCGGCTGGGCCTCGACCGTGCTGTCCTGGTTTTCGTCCGCGCCGGACCCCGAGATCGTCGGGGACCGCTGGCGCGACATGTGGATCGAGCGGCTCGAGAACACGCCCTTCCTCGCCCGCACCTGGCACGAGCACCAGCATTACGACGACTACTGGAAGCACGGCTCGGTCTGCGAGGACTGGTCGTCCATCGAGGCGGCCGTGCTGACCGTGGGCGGCTGGCACGACGGCTACCGCGACACGATCTCGAAGCTGGTCAGCAACCTCGATGCGCCGGTCAAGGGCATCGTCGGCCCCTGGAACCACAAGTATCCGCATATGGCCGTGCCCGGCCCGCGCATCGGCTTCCTGCAGGAGGCGCTGCGCTGGTGGGACCGCTGGCTCAAGGACGAGGAAACGGGCGTCGAGGACGACCCGGCCTATACCGCCTGGCTGATGGACAGCGTCGCGCCCGACATCGGGCTCGAGCATCGCCCCGGCCGCTGGGTGACCGAGGCCGAATGGCCCTCGCCCCGGATCGAGGCGCGCGAGATGCCGCTGGGCTTCGGCACGCTGTACGCCCGGGACCCGGCGCCCTTCCCGCAGATCGCCGCCCCCTCGACCGCCGTTGGCATGGGCACGGGCGAGTTCTTCCCCTTCGGCTTCGGCCCCGGAGAGCTGCCGGACGACCAGCGCGGCGATGACGCGCTTTCGGCCTGTTTCGACGGTGCGCCCGTGGCCGAGACGACCGATATCGTCGGCGCCCCGCGCATCGCGCTGCGGGTGGCGACCGACCAGCCCAAGGCGCAGCTGGCCGTGCGGCTGTGCGATCTGCGGCCCGACGGGACCTCGGCCCTGATCACCATGGGCGTCTTCAACCTGCGCCACCGCGAAGGGCGCGAGCAGCCCGTGGCGATGCCGGTGGGCGAGACGGTCGACATCGCCTTCGACCTCGACCAGATCGCCTATCGCCTACCCGAGGGGCACCGCCTGCGGATCGCCGTCTCGACCAGCTACTGGCCCTTCATCTGGCCCGAGGCCGCGCCGGTCACCGCCACGATCAGCGGCGGCGCGCTGACCCTGCCCGTCCGCCCCACGGCGCAGGGCGACGAGCGCCGTTTCCCCGAGCCCGAGGCCGCCCCCGAGCTGCCGCAGCGCGCCCATGGCGAGCGGCAGGAGGACAAGCGGATCGAGACCGACGTGACCACCGGCGAGACGCGGATCACCATCTCGGGCACCGTGCCGCCGACCGAGGACCTGACCCACGGCCTTGTCACCTCGAGCCGGATGGAAGAGGTCTGGAGCATCCGCAAGGGCGATCCCGCCAGCGCCAATGTCGACATGACATGGGAGCGGAGCACCGGGCGCGGCGACTGGCAGACGCGCACCGTCACCCGCACCCGCCTCTGGGCCGATGCGGAGCACTTCCACATCGTCCAGCGCCTCGAGGCCTACGAGGGCAAGCGCATGGTCTTCCACCGCGACTTCCAGGACAGCGTCGCGCGGCTCTGACCGCGCGCCACCCATTTCGCGCCACACCGGCGCAGCAGAGACGAAAGGTACGACATGATCCGCACCCCCTACCGCCTGACTCGCCGCGGCCTTCTGGGCCATGGCCTCGCCGCCGGCGGCCTTGCCGCCCTGCCCGCGACCCGCGCGCTGGCGCAGACCTCGGACGAGGGCGGCCGCCTGCGCGCGCGCCTCTACGCCGATATCCAGAACCTCGACCCGGCCTTCTGGACCTCGGCCTCCGACGCGCTGGTGATGGAGTGCATCTACGCCTTTGCGATGCAGTTCGAGACCGGGACCGACCAGTTCACCGCCCAGCCCGTCGCCTTCAGCCGGATCGAGCAGGTGGACGACACCCATATCGAGTTCGAGCTGCACGAAGGGATCATGTACTCGGGCGACTACGGCGAGATGACCGCCGAGGACGTCAAGTTCTCCTACGAGCGGATCGCCGACCCGGAGGTCGACAGCCCCTATGCCGAGGACTGGGCCCAGCTCGACCACGTCGAGGTCACGGGCAAGTACAGCGGCACCATCGTGCTCAAGGCGCCCTTCGCGCCGCTGTTCAATTCGACGCTGCCGGCCACCAGCGGGATCATCCTGCCGCAGGCCGCGATCGAGGCCGCGGGCGGGCAGTTCACCACCGAGCCGCCGGTCTATTCAGGCCCCTACCGCATCCGCAGCTGGGAGCCGCGCACCCGCGTCGTGCTTGAGCGGAACCCCGACTTCACCCTTTTCGAGGTGGAATTCGACGAGATCGAGCTGATCCCGATCGAAGATCCCAAGACCGCCGAGCTGGGCTTCGAGGCGGGCGACATCGACCATGCGCAGACCTCGATCTCCTCGATGGCGCGCTATGCCGAGACGCCGCCCGCGCGCGGCAGCTTCCAGCGGTTCACCGGCCTGAACTACTACTGGCTGGGCATGAACGAGGGCAACGCCGACCTCGCCGACCAGAACATCCGCCGCGCGATCCAGCACGGTATCAGCCGCGAGGCCGTGGTCGAGGCCGCCTATCTCGGCGCTGCCGAACCCGCCGCCGGCATCATCGCGCCGGGGCTGACTGGCCACCGCGAGGCGAACCTTTACGACTACGACCCGGAGCGGGCGCGCCAGCTTCTGGACGAGGCGGGCGCCTCGGGCCTGCGCGTCAGCCTCGCAATCCAGCAGACGGCCGAGGATCTGGCCGCCGCGCAGGTGATCCAGGCGCTGCTCGCCGATATCGGCGTCATGGTGCAGATCGACCAGTACGAGAGCGGCACCTTCTGGAGCCTCGGCGTCGAATCCGAGGGGGACCAGTGGCGCGATCTGCAACTGTTCCTCTTCAGCTTCACGATGCAGCCCGATCCCAGCTGGGCGACCGTCTGGTTCACCCCGGCGCAGGTCGGCGTCTGGAACTGGCAGCGCTTCGACAATGCCGAATACGCAGAGCTTCATCGCGCCGCGGCGAGCGAGCTGGACACCGAGGCCCGCGCCGAGATGTACGTGCGGATGCAGGACCTGATGGAGGAATCGGGCGACTTCGTCTTCCTGACCTTCGAGCCGGTCGGCATCCTGACGGCGGATGGCGTGGAGGACGCGATGCGCCCCGACGGCACCCCGATCCTGCCGCGCTTTACCCGCAGCTAAGGACCGGTTCATGCTGAGTTACGGGCTGAAACGGCTGGGGCTTTCGGTGGCGGTCGTCGTGATCGTCATCGCTGCCCTCTTCGTGATGATCTACGCGGTGCCGGGCGATCCGGCCCGCGTGGCGCTGGGGCCGCGCGCCTCTGACGCGCTGGTGGCAGAGCTGCGGGCGCGCCTCGGCCTCGACCTGCCGATCTGGAGCCAGATCCTGCGCTTCTACGGATCGATCCTGCAGGGTGATCTCGGGCGCGACGTGATCTCCGGCGCGCCGGTCCTCAAGGTCATCCTCGCGCAATTGCCCGACACGCTGCGCCTCGTCGGCGGGGCGATGCTGGTGGCGGTGGTGCCCGGCATCGTGCTGGGCGTGATCTCGGCCACGCATCGCGGCAGCGCCATCGACCGGCTGACCTCGGTCCTGTCGGTCTCGGTCATGGCGGTGCCCTCCTTCGTGATCGCGATCTACCTTCTGCTGATCTTCTCGATCAACCTCGGCTGGTTCCCGGCCATCGGCGCGGGCCAGGGTTTCTGGGACGTGGCGCATCGGCTGGTCCTGCCCTCTCTCGCGCTGGGGCTGGCCTGGATCGGCTACACGGCGCGGATACTGCGCGCCTCCATGCTCGAGGTGACGGGACAGAGCCACGTGCGCACCGCCCGCGCCTTCGGCATCTCGGACCGGCGCATCATGTACGACTACGTGCTGCGCATCGCGATCCTGCCGACGATCACCGTGCTCGGCCTCGGCATCGGGCAGATGCTGTCCGGCGCCGTCTTCGCCGAGATCGTCTTCGGCCGCCCCGGCATCGGCAAGCTGGTCTACGACGCGATCCTCGCGCGGAACTATCCGGTCGTCACCGGCACCGTCCTCTTCACCACCGTCTTCTTCGTGGCGGTCAACCTCGCCGCCGATCTGCTGATCGCCTGGCTCGACCCGAGGGTGCGTCATGACCTTGCACACTGATCCCGCAGCCGCCCCCAGCCGCCGCACGAAACCGCGCGGCGCGCTGGCCCGGCTGGTGGCCGACCCGCTGGGCGCGCTGGGGCTGACGCTGATCGCGCTGACCGTGCTGGGCGCCGCCCTTGCCGGGCTCAGCCCGCATTCACCCACCGGCCTCAGCCCGCTCGACCGCTTTTCGGGGCCCACGGCGGAGTTCTGGCTGGGCACCGACAACCTTGGCCGCGACCTCTTCACCCGCGTTCTCTACGGCGCGCGCGTGGCGCTGGCCCTGTCGATCGGCGCGACCGCGCTGGCGCTGGTCTTCGGGCTGGTGACCGGCGTCGCGGCGGGCTTCGGCCCGCGCTGGGCCGACAACATCCTGCTGCTGATCCTCGACGCGATGAAAAGCGTGCCGACGGTGATGCTGGCCCTCGTCCTTGTCACCTTCACCGGGCCCAGCCTCTGGGCGGTGGTGCTGGTCGTGGTGCTGGTCAACGGGCCGGCCTATGCCCGGATGGCCCGGACCCAGACCCTCGCCATCCGCAATGCCGACTACATCGAGGCCGAGCGGTCGCTCGGCGCGGGCGGCGCGCGCATCGTCTTCGCCCATGTGCTGCCGAACATCCTCGGGCCGATCCTGATCCTTGCGGCGATGGACATCCCCATCGTCGTCGGGATCGAGGCGGGTCTGTCCTTCCTCGGCCTCGGGGTGCGGCCGCCCGCGCCGTCCTGGGGGACGATCCTCTACGACGGCTTCTCCTACATCCGCGACAGCGCCTGGATGGTGATCGCGGGGGGCATCCCGATCGTGATCACCGCCCTCGGCTTCACCTTCCTCGGCGAGGCGCTGCGCGACACCTTCGATCCGAAACTGGCAAAGCGATGACACAGACAGACGACATCCTCTCGGTGGACGGGCTGAGCGTCAGCTACGCCACCCCCACGGGGACGCTGCGCGCGGTGCGCGACGTCTCCTTCACCATCGGCCGCGGCGAGATCGTCGGCCTCGTCGGCGAGAGCGGCTGCGGCAAGTCCACGCTGATGCAATCGATCCTGCGGCTGCTGCCCGGCGCCGCCCGGATCGAGGGCGGAGCGATCCGCCTTTCGGGCGAGGATCTGGCCCATGCGCCGAAGAAGCGGATGCGCCAGCTTCTGGGCGACCGCATCTCGGTCGTGTTCCAGGACCCGATGGAGACGCTGAACCCGGTGCTGACCGTGGGCCGGCAGATGATCGACATCCAGCACCGCAGCCGCGAGAGCCGCGCCGCCAAGCGCGCCCGCGCCGTCGCGATGCTCAAGCGGGTGAAGATCCCCGATGCCGAGACCAAGATCGACAGTTACCCGCATGAATTCTCGGGCGGGATGCGCCAGCGCGTCGCCATCGCCATGGCGCTGATGGCCGAGCCCGACCTTCTGGTCGCGGACGAGCCGACGACCGCCCTCGACGCCACGCTCGAGATCGCGACCATCGACCTGCTGCGCGAGCTGCAGGAGGAGATCGGCTGCGCCATCCTCTTCATCACCCACCACCTCGGCGTGGTGGCCGAGCTCTGCGACCGCATCGACATCATGTATGCCGGGGCGCTGGTCGAAAGCGGCCCGACGATGGAGGTCTTTCGCGACCCCCGGCATCCCTACACGCAGCTTCTTTTCGCCTGCGATCCCGCGCAGATCGCCGAGCAGAGGCGGCACCTGCCCTCGATCCCCGGCAGCCTGCCGGACCTGATCGACCTGCCGCAGGGCTGCATCTTCGCCGGCCGCTGCCCCCGCGCCGAGGACCGCTGCCGCACAGAGGCGCCCGCCCCGCGCGCCGCCGGCGGATCGGAGCAGGTGCGCTGCCACTTCGCGGATGCCCCGCGCCTGGAGGTGCCGGCATGAGCGCGCTTCTGACAGTCCGGGACCTGCACGTCCGCTTCAACACCGGCGGGCCGCTGGCCCGCGCGCTGGGCCGCGACACCCATATCGAGGGCGTCGCCGGCGTCGATCTGGACATCGCGCCGGGCGAGACCATGGCGCTGGTCGGCGAAAGCGGATCGGGCAAGACGACGCTGGCCCGCGCGGTCGCCGGCCTCGGCGGCGACATCACGGGCGAGGTGCTGTTCGACGGCAAGCCCGTCGCGGGCCGCACGGGCGGCGAGGCGAAGGCCCTGCGCCGCGACGTCGCCTTCATGTTCCAGGATGCGGTCAGCTCTCTCAGCCCGCGCTTCACCATCCGCGGCCTGATCGAGGAGCCCTTCCGCATCCACGGCCAGCCGATCCCCGAGGGCGAGGTTGAGCGTCTGCTCGGCCTCGTCGGCCTGAGCGCCGAGATGGCCGACCGCCGCCCGCACGAGCTGTCGGGCGGTCAGGCCCGCCGCGTCGGCGTTGCCCGTGCCCTCGCGCTGGAGCCGCGTCTGGTGATCGCGGACGAGCCGACAGCCGGCCTCGACGTCTCGGTCCAGAGCGAGGTTCTGAACCTGCTCAACGACCTGCGGGAGCGGCTGGATCTGGCGATCCTGATCATCACGCATAACCTTAACATCGTGCGCCATGTCGCTGATAAAATGGCAATCATGTACCTCGGCCGCTTCGTCGAGATCGGCGAGACGCAGGCGATCTTCGCCCAGCCGCGGCACCCCTATACCAAGGCGCTCCTCTCGGCGAACCCGATCATCGACGCCGAGGCGCGCCGGGATCGCATCGCGCTGGAGGGCGAGGTGCCCAGCCTGACGCAGCGCCCCGAGGGCTGCGAGTTCCATGGCCGCTGCCCCTTCGCGCGGGACCTCTGCGCCCGCGAGGCGCCCGACCGGACGCGAGAGCCCGCGCGCAGCTACACCTGCCACTTCCCCCTCGAAGAGGAGGCCCCCGCATGACCGGACTGACCGCCCAGGACAGGGAGGCGATCGCCCCCTTCCGCCCCGACCGCCGGGACGGCCTTGCCCGGAACCTGACGCTCGCGCCGCATTGGAGCCCGGGCGGCAGAGGCTTCTGGTACCGCGCCGAGACAGTCTCCGGCCCCGAGTACCGCACCGTCACCGCCGCGACCGGCGCGCAGGCCCCGGCCTTCGACCACGCCGCGCTGCGGGCGGCCCTGCCGGAGGGAAGCGACTTCGCGGCGCTCGAGATCCTGTCGCTGGAGCCGGGCGTGACCTTCCGCGCCGGGGCGCAGATCTGGCACTGGGACGGCGCCAGCCTGACCCCGCGCGCGCCGCGTCCCAATGCCCCGGACGAGCTGCCCTCGCCCGATGGAACCCTCGTGCTGCTGCGCCGGGCGGGCGATCTGTGGCTGCGAGAGGTGGCCACCGGCGAAGAGCGGCGCCTGACGGACAGCGCCGAGGCCCATTTCGAATGGGCCAAGTCGCCGGACCAGAGCCTCGAGACCATCCACATCGCGCGGCAGGGCCTGCGCCTGCCGCCCGTCGCGATCTGGTCGCCGGATTCCCGGCGCATCTTCACCCATCAGCTCGACGAGCGCGCCGTGCGCGTGGTGCCGCTGGTGCAGAACATCCCCGATGACGGCAGCTACGCGCCGCAGATCTGGAGCCTGCGCAACGCCTTCACCGGCGATCCGGACGAGAGCCTGCCGATGGCGCATCAGGCGGTGATCGAGGTCGAGACCGGAGAGGTCCGCCCCCTCCGCCCCGTCCACGTCACCGAAACCAGCCTGATCGAACGCCGCGAGGCCTGGTGGAGCGCCGACAGCGCCCGCCTCTTCTACGTCGATCACGACCGCTTCGAGACGAAGCTGACGCTTTGCGATGTCGATGCCGCCACGGGGACCGAACGCGAGGTGCTGGCAGAGACATCCGCCAGCTTCGCGGAGGTGAATCCCGCCTTCGGCGCCCTGCCCAACATCCGCCTGCTCGACCGGACGGGTGAGGTCGTCTGGTTCAGCCAGTCGGACGGCTGGGGGCACCTGTCGCTGCACGACCTCGCCACCGGCGCGCGCAAGGCGCGCATCACCCGCGGCGACTGGACGGTCTGCGACCTGCTGCATGTCGACGAGGATCGGCGCGAGGCCATCGTCCTCGCCGGCAGCCCGGAGGACGGCCCCGATCCCTACCTGCGCCGCATCCTCGCCGCCCCCCTCGACGGCGGGCCGGCGCGCGTCCTCGCCGAAGGCGCGGGCGATCACGGCGCCCACCTGCGCGAGGTCGGCTGGCCGGACCTTCTGGCCGAGGCCGAGCGGCTTGGCTCCGCGCCCGCCGCCGTGGCGCCCGACGGCGCGCATCTGGTCGAGACGCTGGGCACCTTCGATGCCCTGCCCCGCCACGTCCTGCGCCGCACATCGGACGGCGCGGTGGTGGCCGAGCTAGGCGAGGCAAAAAGCGACATCAACTGGCCCCTGCCCGAGCGGCTGACGCTGACCGCCGCCGATGGCGCCACGCGGCTTTTCGGTCTGCTCTGGCAGCCCGAGGGGCCGGCGCCCGAGGGCGGCTGGCCGCTGGTCGACATGGTCTATCCCGGCCCGCAATGCATCCAGACGCCGCGCGCCGCCCTGACGGGGGAGGACCTGCCGAAACTCGCCATGGCCGCCGCGCTGACGCGGCTGGGCTTCGCGGTGCTGATGATGGACGGGCGCGGCACGCCCTACCGCTCCAAGCCCTTCCACGACCTCTGCCACGGCAACCTCGGCGATCCGGGGTTCCTCAGCGACCATGTCGCGGCGATCCGCGCCCTCTGCGCCGAACGGCCGGCACTCGATGCCGGGCGGGTCGGCATCATCGGCCATTCCGCCGGCGGCCATGCGGCGGCGCGGGCGATCCTCGAGTACCCCGGCGTCTTCCATGCCGCCGTCGCCACCGCCGGCAGCCACGAGTCGCGCGCCTACAACCGCTGCTGGCCGGAGAAGTGGCAAGGCCCGCTGGTCGTGGCCGGGGATGGCAGCAGCAGCCACGACGCGGTCGCCAACGCGCCGCTGGCCCACCGGCTGGAGGGGGCGCTGTTCCTCGGCCACGGCGACATGGACGAGAACGTGCTGCCCGCCGTCACCCTGCGCCTTGCCCGCGCGCTGGACGAGGCGGGCAAGCGCTACGAGCTGATGATCGCCGCCGGCAAGGACCACGCCACCTTCAAGACCGATCCGGCGGCCTGGGAGGCGCAGCTCGATTTCCTCGTGCGGCACCTCGCGCCGCGCTGATTGATCGGGTTCAGGGAGGCAGCCCGCCCGGCCCCTTGCAGCGCCGCGCCAGGCGCCCCGCGAGCAGCAGGCACGCTCGCAGAACACGAGGCCGCCCCGAACCGAGGCTTCCGAGGTTGATCACGGCTGTCCCTCCCATGCCGCGGACGAAGGCCAGCGATTTGCGCTGGACCTGCTAGTCGTGCGGGACGGGCAATCAAAACGACCTCGCCGGACAATCCAGCCGGAAACCACGTCGTCATCGACTTCGGCAACGAGGCGTACGGCTTTCGCGCCCATCTTCGGCAGGACAGCCTGTGGGTTTCAGAAGGCGATGCGGTCACGGCGGGGCATGAGATCGGCCTGTGTGGGAACAGCGGCAACACGTCAGAGCCGCATCTGCATTTCCATCTCCAGACCAGCCCGAGACTGAAGCAAGGCGAAGGCCTGCCGGCGCAGGTCTCTCACTACCGGGCCAACGGCAGGATGATCGACCGGGGCGAGCCCCAAAGGGGCGAAACCATCCAGGCGGCCCAGTAGCAGCGTCGCACCGCGTCGCCGCCCTTCGGCGTCAGCATATAAAGAAAAAGGGGCGCTCCTTTCGGAGCGCCCCAATCGGTCCGGGTAAGCCGGGCAGCTTACATCATGCCGCCCATGCCGCCCATTCCGCCCATGCCGCCCATGTCGCCGCCACCGGCGGGCTCTTCTTTCTTGGGCTTGTCGGCGATCATCGCTTCGGTGGTGATCAGCAGGCCGGCCACCGAGGCAGCGTCCTCGAGCGCGGTGCGGACGACCTTCGCGGGGTCGATCACGCCGAACTTGAACATGTCGCCGTACTCTTCGGTCTGGGCGTTGAAGCCGAACTTCAGATCGTCCGACTCGCGGATCTTGCCCGCAACGACCGAGCCGTCGACACCGGCGTTCTGCGCGATCTGGCGCAGCGGAGCCTCGAGCGCCTTGCGCACGATGGTGATGCCGGCGTTCTGGTCCGAGTTCTCGCCGACGAGGCCGTCGAGAGACTTGGCACCCTGGATCAGGGCCACGCCACCGCCGACGACGATGCCTTCCTGAACCGCGGCGCGGGTCGCGTTGAGCGCGTCATCGACGCGGTCCTTGCGCTCCTTCACCTCGACCTCGGTCATGCCGCCGACGCGGATGACGGCGACGCCGCCGGCCAGCTTGGCAACACGCTCTTGCAGCTTCTCGCGGTCGTAGTCCGAGGTGGTGTCCTCGATCTGCGTGCGGATCTGGTTCACGCGGGCCTCGATCTCGGCCTTGTCACCATGGCCGTCGACGATGGTCGTCTCGTCCTTGGTGATCTCGATGCGCTTGGCGGTGCCGAGCATGTCCATCGTCACGTTCTCGAGCTTCATGCCGAGGTCTTCGGAGATGACCTGGCCACCGGTCAGGACGGCGAGGTCCTGCAGCATGGCCTTGCGGCGGTCGCCGAAGCCGGGCGCCTTGACGGCGGCGATCTTCAGGCCGCCACGCAGCTTGTTCACGACGAGCGTCGCCAGGGCTTCGCCCTCGACATCCTCGGCGATGATCAGCAGCGGCTTCTGAGACTGGATGACCTGCTCGAGGAGCGGGACCATCGGCTGCAGCGAGGAGAGCTTCTTCTCGTGCAGCAGGACGAGGCAATCGTCGAGCTCGGCGATCATCTTGTCGGTGTTGGTCGCGAAGTAGGGCGACAGGTAGCCGCGGTCGAACTGCATGCCTTCGACGACTTCGGTCTCGGTCTCGAGGCCCTTGTTCTCTTCGACGGTGATGACACCCTCGTTGCCGACCTTCTGCATCGCATCCGCGATCTGACGGCCGATTTCCTTCTCGCCGTTGGCGGAGATGGTGCCGACCTGGGCGACTTCGTCGCTGTCGTTGACGGGGCGGGCGGCGGCCTTGATGGCCTCGACGACCTTGGCGGTGGCAAGATCGATGCCGCGCTTGAGGTCCATCGGGTTCATGCCGGCGGCAACCGACTTGGCGCCTTCGTTGACGATGGCCTGGGCCAGGACGGTGGCGGTGGTGGTGCCGTCGCCAGCTTCGTCATTGGTGCGGGAAGCGACTTCCTTCACCATCTGCGCGCCCATGTTCTCGAACTTGTCCTCGAGCTCGATCTCCTTGGCGACGGTGACGCCGTCCTTGGTGATGCGGGGGGCGCCGAAGCTCTTGTCGATGACGACGTTGCGGCCCTTGGGGCCCAGCGTCACCTTGACGGCGTTGGCCAGGATGTTGACGCCTTTCAGCATCCGGTTCCGGGCATCGGTTTCGAAGCGAACGTCTTTCGCAGCCATGTTGGCTCTCCTTACGTATCAGTTGGGCGTGGCGCGATCCGGGGGTCCGGGGCGCCTGCTAGGGGGAAGGGCGTTCTCAGGCGATGATGCCGAGGATGTCGCCTTCCTTCATGATCAGCAGGTCCTCGCCGTCGATCTGGACCTCGGTGCCCGACCACTTGCCGAACAGCACGCGGTCGCCGGCCTTGATGCCGGGGGCGATCAGCTCGCCGTTGTCCTTGCGGGCGCCTTCGCCGACCGAGACGACTTCGCCTTCGGCGGGCTTTTCCTTGGCGCTATCGGGGATGATCAGACCACCCTTGGTCTTTTCCTCACCCTCAACGCGGCGAACGAGCACGCGGTCTTGCAGCGGTTTGAAAGCCATCTGATGCAGCTCCTCACAATCAATGTCCTGCCCCCGGCCCGGGTCTTCCGGCGGGGCCTTAGCACTCATCTAGGGTGAGTGCTAACGACGCGGGATGTAGAAACCGGCGCCGCTTCTGTCAAGCTGATGTGTGTGCCATCGGCCACGCTGTGAACCACCATCGCGCAGGTTTCTGCACGACCCGGCGGAAAGCGGCTGGACAGCCTCTCCGGCGCCGGGCATGGCAGGCCCATCGCATTGAGGCGATGCCAAGAGTCCCGATCGGGGAGAGCGTCTATGACCAGCATCAGGTTCAACCGCGCAGCCTAAGAGCTGCCCAGACGCCAAGACCCGGCGCCGAGCCCTTCGTGCCGGCGCACCCCCAATCGGACCGATCCCATGTACCCCCTTCGCAAGGGCGCCGGCGCTTCGCCGGGCCGCCCCTCCCCCGTCCGGAGTCTTTTCGGCACCCTGCCACTGGGCCTCGGCTATGCCGGTCAGTCCGGCCTGCCTGCGCCCGGTTGGCCGCCGCTGCCGCTTGCCCTGCCCGAGGATCTGCATCCCCTTGGGGATAGCACCCCCCATGCGGGCAAGCCGCGCGGCGCCGGGCGGCTGGCCGGCCTCGGCTTTGCCTTGCAGCGCGCGCTGAGCCTCGCGCGGCGGCCCTCACCCGCCGCGCCCTAGGCGCCTCACTGAACACCCAGTCACCCCGCCCTGCTGCAGCCGCCCCTGGCTGCGGCACGGCCCCCTCATGCCCAAATCACAGGAGACATGGCATGCACCCTCCCTTCTTCTTCAAGGATCACCGCGCCGCACCGCGTGGCGTTCAGCCGTGGCAAGACCGGCGCGCCCCGCGCCGTCACGGCCCCGAGACACTGCGCCTGGGCACCGGCGCAGAGGGCACCGTGCTGCACGACCTCGCGCAGCGCCCGCTGCCCGATCCCGCCCCGCGTCCCGTGCGCGGCGGATGGAGCTGGCTGGGGATCTGGCGGCTGAGACCCCCGCCCCAGGCGGCCATGCGGTAAGGCGCCCGCCCCCGGAGCCGTCGCGCTTCGGGGGCGGGCATCCCGGCCCGCGCCCTCGGGTGACAAGCGCGCGCACGCTACCTATAAGGCGGCCAACTCTGCATTCGACAGGATCCGTCCCATGACCACTTACGTTTTCGGCCACAAATCCCCCGACACCGATTCCACCGGATCGCCGCTGATCTGGGCCTGGTACCTGTCCCACAAGGGGATCGAGGCCGAGGCCCGCCTGCTGGGCGAGCCCAATACCGAAGCCAAGTTCGTGGCCCAGCGCTGGGGCTTCGATCTTCCGCCGGTCCTCGGCCCGCTGGAGGAAGGGCAGAAGGTCGTCCTCGTGGACACCAACAACCCCGCCGAGCTGCCCGATGATCTGCACCGCGCCGACGTGCAGGCGATCATCGACCACCACAAGCTTTTCGGCGGGATCGAGACCAAGGCCCCGATCGACGTCACCATCCGCCCGCTGGCCTGCACCGCCACCATCATGCACCAGATGATGGTCGCCGATGCCGAGGCCATGCCCGAGGGGATCAAGGCGCTGGTGCTGTCCTGCATCCTGTCCGACACGCTGGAATTCCGCTCGCCGACCACGACCGAGGTCGACCGCAAGCTGGCCGAAGATCTGGCTGCCGATCTGGGCGTGACGATCCCCGATTACGCCGCCGAGATGTTCGCCGCGAAGTCCGATGTCTCGGCCTTCTCCGAGGAAGACCTGCTGCGGATGGATTCCAAGGAATACGAGGTCGGCGGCAAGACCTTCCGCGTCTCGGTCCTCGAGACCACCTCGCCCGAGCAGGTGCTGGCGCGCAAGGATGCGCTGGTTGCGGCGATGCCCGTCGTCGCGCAGGCCGATGGCGCCGACCAGGTGCTGCTCTTCGTCGTCGATATCCTCAAGGAGGAAGCGACGCTGCTGGTGCCGAACGACTTCACCCGCGACGTGGCCGAAAAGAGCTTCGGCAAGCGCGCCGAGGGCGACACGCTGGTCCTGCCCGGCGTCATGAGCCGCAAGAAGCAGATCATCCCCGCGCTGGCCGTCTGATGAGCGCGATCATCGGCAGCTTCTCCGAGATTTCGGACCGGTTCGATGCCGCCTTCGTCGATCTCTGGGGCTGCATGCACAACGGGGTCAAATCCTGGCCCGAGGCCATCGCGGCGATGCGCGCCTTTCGCGCGCGTGGAGGGAAGGTGATCCTTGTCACCAACTCTCCCCGCCCCCGGCGCGAGGTCGAGGGGCAGATCGCCGCCGTCGGCCTGCCCGAGGATTGCTGGGACGCCATCGCCAGCTCCGGCGATTCGGCGCGCGCGGCGATGTACGAGGGCGTCGTCGGCCACCGCGTCTGGGTCATGGGCGACGACCGGGACGATCCCTTCTTCGCACCGATGAAGCTGGTCGAGAACCCGGTGACCATCGACCGCGTCCCGCTCGATGAGGCGGAGGGCATCGTCTGCTGCTCTCCCTTCGACGAGACCGCCGATCCTGAGGTCAACGAGCCGCAGTTCCGCGAGGCCATCGACCGCGGGCTGAAGCTGCTCTGCGCCAACCCGGACATCGTCGTCGACCGCGGCGACGATCGGGTCTGGTGCGCCGGGGCGCTGGCGCGGCTTTACAGCCAGATGGGCGGCGAAAGCCTGTACTTCGGCAAGCCGCATGCCCCGATCTACGATCTGGCGCGGCGGCGCCTCTCGGCGCTTGGCGCGGATGTGCCGGACGACCGGATCGTCTGCATCGGCGACGGCATCCATACCGATATCCGCGGCGCGGCGGATGCGGGGCTTGCCTCGCTCTTCATCACCGGCGGGCTGGCGGCGGAAGAGACCGGCACCGACATCCTGTCGGATGGACAGCCCAAGGCCGACCTGCTGGACGACTACCTCGCCGAGGCCGTCCTCTCCCCCGACTGGGCCATCGGCTTCCTGCGCTGAAGCCCTCGCGGGGCCGCACCGACGCTGCGGCCCCGCTTGCACCTGTCGCGGCAAGGGCATAGCTGCTGCCGCATGCGCCGCCACACCGACACCGCAGCCCTTCCGCCCCGCGACCGAGGCGCCGCCGTGGCCATCGGCAACTTCGACGGCGTGCACCTGGGCCACCAGTCGATCATCGCGCTGACGCAGGCCGAGGCGGCGCGCATCGGTGCCCCCGCCGGCGTCCTGACCTTCGAGCCGCACCCGCGCGAGGTCTTCGCGCCCGAGGCCCCGCCTTTTCGCCTGATGAACGCCGGCGCCCGCGCCCACCGGCTCGAGAAGCTGGGCCTCGACGCGCTCTACGAGGTACCCTTCGACCGCGCCCTCGCCGCCCTGAGCCCCGAGGATTTCGCGCGCGAGGTGCTGGTCGGCCGCCTCGGCATCGCCCATGCGGTGGTGGGCGAGGATTTCTGCTTCGGCAAGGACCGCGCTGGCACGGCGCAGGTGCTGGCCGATCTGGGGCGAGACCTCGGCTTCGGCGTCACGCAATCGCCGCTGATGGACATGGGCGGGCTACAGGTCAGCTCCACCGCGATCCGCGCCGCCCTCAGCGAGGGGCGCTGCCGCGACGCGGCGCAGATGCTGGGCCACTGGCACCGGATCGAGGGCGAGGTGCTGCACGGCGACAAGCGCGGGCGCGAGCTGGGCTACCCGACCGCGAACATGTCGATCAGCGGCCTGCACCCGCCGCGCTACGGCGTCTATGCCGTGAAGGTCGACGTGCTGGACGGCCCCCATGCCGGCAGCTACGGCGGCGCCGCGAGCATCGGCGTGCGCCCGATGTTCGAAACGCCCGTGCCGCATTGCGAGACCTTCCTCTTCGACTTCACCGGCGATCTCTACGGCGCGACTCTCTCGGTCGCGCTCGTGGACTGGCTGCGCCCCGAGCTGCGCTTCGACGGGCTGGAGGCGCTGATCGCGCAGATGGACGCCGATTGCGTGCAGGCGCGCGAGATCCTCGCCCGCACCGGCCCCGCCCCGAGAACCGCCCATGCGTGAGATGCGTCCCCGCTTCTGGGAGCTGCCGCTGAGCCGCCTGAACCCCACCGAGTGGGAGGCGCTTTGCGACGGCTGCGGCAAGTGCTGCCTGAACAAGCTCGAGGACGAGGAGACGGGCGAGGTCGCGCTGACCGACGTCGCCTGCCGTCTTTTCGACGGCGCGACCTGCCTGTGCTCGCGCTACGAGACGCGGCACCAGTACGTGCCCGAATGCATCGTCCTGAGCCCCGGCAAGATCGCCGAGACGATGTACTGGCTGCCCGGCACCTGCGCCTATCGCCTGCGCTACGAGGGCAAGCCCCTGCCCCACTGGCACCACCTGCTGACCGGCAGTTTGGAGACGGTGCACGAGGAGGGGCTGACCCTGCGCGGCCGCACCGTCTCGGAGATGGAGGTGGAGGAGGACGACTGGGAGGATCACATCATAGAGGAGCCGACCTGAATGTTTCTGGTCTCCGACAATACCGGCCCCGTGCACCCCTCGGTGCTCGAGGCGCTGACCCGCGCGAACGAGGCCTATGTCGCCGGCTACGGCGCCGATGACGCCAGCGCCCGCGCGGTGCAGGCGATCCGCGACCTCTTCGAGGCGCCCGAGGCGGCGGTCCACCTCGTCGCCACCGGGACGGCGGCCAACTCGCTGATCCTGGCCAGCATGGCGCAGCCCTGGTCCACGATCTTCTGCGCCCCCATGGCCCATATCCAGGAAGACGAGTGCAACGCGCCCGAGTTCTTCTCGGGCGGCGCCAAGCTGACGCTGGTCGAGGCCGAGAACGCGAAGATCACCCCCGCCGCCCTGCGCGCCGCCATTGCGGCCGAGCAGACGCGCGGCGTGCACGGGCCCAAGCGTGGCCCCGTCTCGATCACCAATGCCACCGAGAAGGGGACGGTCTACAGCCCCGCCGAGGTCGCGGCCCTCGCCGAGGTGACGAAGGAATACGGCCTGCCGCTGCACATGGACGGCGCGCGCTTTTCCAACGCCGTCGCCGCCCTGGGCTGCACCCCGGCCGAGATCACCTGGAAGGCCGGCGTCTCGGCCCTCTCCTTCGGGGGCACGAAGAACGGGCTGATGGGCGTCGAGGCGGCGGTCTTCTTCGATCCTGCCCTCGCGGCGGAGTTCGAGTATCGGCGCAAGCGCGGCGGCCACCTCTTCTCCAAGCACCGCTACCTCTCGGCGCAGATGGAGGCCTATATCGAGGGCGACCTCTGGCATGACCTCGCGACTCGCGCCAACGAGGCCTGCGCCCACCTGCTGCGGGGCCTGCGCCAGATCCCGCAGGTCGAGATCGCCTTCGAGCCGGAGGCGAACATCATCTTCGCCAGCTTCCCGCGCGAGATGCACCAGCGCCTTCGCAAGGCCGGGGCCCAGTATTCGGTCTGGTCCGGCGATGTCGAGACTGGCGATCCGGCCGAGATGCTGACCGCCCGCATGGTCACCGACTGGTCGCAGGATCTCGCGCAGATCGACCACATGCTCGCGGTGATGCGCGGCGCTTAGGGGACCATTTACCATGCCGTCGTAGATCGGCCTCACTGGATTGTTCTACGACGGAGCCCCAGATAACCCACACGCTCTTTTCGGCCATGGCCAAAGCTGCCATGGATGCCGAAGACGCTGGTTTCACCGAAACCGCCCGCGCCATGCAGGCGGTGCTGTCCTCTTTCGTGGTGGCGGAGATGACCCTGCCGGTCGTCACCCCGCCCCACGAACCGGCCCCCTGCGCGTCCGCCGTTATGGAAGCGGCATGATCAGCGCGCCCTGCGCTCTCGACATGGCGCGGCTGCTCGGCCGGGTCATGCGCTATGCCAGCGACAGCGGCAACGAGCTGCTCGTCATCCAGGGCCGCATGGCGGCGCTAACGGCCTGCATCGAGATGAAGCACGACCCACAGGTCCACCTTCTCGAAGAGCTTGCCTTGGGCCGCCCCCGCGCCCGTCCGGCAGAAATCCCCGGCACGGGACGGCCAATCTGATCTTGCCCTGCCCTGCCCCGGAACCGGGGCAGAGCATGTCTCGCCCCGGTCGAAACGCAGGGCCGGGCCGCAACCTGAACATTGGTCATGTTTGCCTCGCCCCATCGCTGTGCTAGGGCGTGGCAACCGCCGCCGCCCGGGCGGCCTCGCGAGGAAGACCGATGGCCAGCGTCAACGAGCCCAAGCTCATCTCCGGCAATGCCAACCGCCCCCTCTCACAGGCCGTCGCCCGGCGCATGTCGATGCACAGGGGCATGAACGTCAGCCTCGTCGATGCCCGCGTTGAACGGTTCAACGACCAAGAAATTTTCGTCGAGGTCTACGAGAACATCCGCGGCGAGGACATGTTCATCATCCAGTCGACGTCGAATCCGGCGAACGACAACCTGATGGAACTGCTCGTCATGGCCGACGCCTTGCGCCGGTCTTCGGCAGCCCGGATCACGGCCGTCATTCCCTACTTCGGCTACGCGCGACAGGATCGTCGCACCAAGTCGCGCACCCCAATCAGCGCCAAGCTGGTCGCCAATCTTATCACCCAGGCGGGGATTGACCGCGTACTGACGATGGACCTGCACGCGGCCCAGATCCAGGGCTTCTTCGACATTCCCGTCGACAACCTCTACGCTGCGCCGATCTTCGGCCTCGACATCCTGCACCATTTCCGCGAGCACCGGCAGGACCTGATGATGGTCTCTCCCGACATTGGCGGCGTGGCCCGCGCGCGCGATCTCGCGCAGCGACTCGGCGTGCCGCTGGCGGTGGTGGACAAGCGGCGCGAGAAGGCCGGTGAAGTGGCGGACATGACGGTGATCGGCGACGTGGCGGGCAAGACCTGCATTGTGGTCGACGACATCGCCGATACCGCGGGCACCCTCTGCAAGGCCGCCGAGGTGCTGCAGGAGGCCGGCGCCACCGAGGTGCACAGCTACGTCACCCATGGCGTGCTCTCCGATCCGGCGGTCGCCCGGCTCGAGAACTCGGTCATGAAGTCGCTGGTGATCACCGACTCGATCCAGCCGACGCAGAAGATCAAGGACTGCAGCCGCATCCGCATCGTCCCCACCGCGCCGATCTTCGCCCAGGCGATCCTGAACACCTGGAGCGGCACCTCCGTCTCTTCGCTGATCGACCAGGAGACGCTCTCGCCGATCTACGAGGGCATGTACTCGGCCGCCTAAAGGCGCCCGGGACGGCGGCATACCCGGCGTCTTGCGCTGTGCGCCTGGTTGGTCGGGGCCTCCGGCGGGGATATTTTCAAAGAGAAGAAGCAAGGTTCCGTTAACCTTGCGCGCCTAGGCTCGACCGGCGGTACAGGCGGGGACGCCGATGACCGCAAGAGGAGACGCCCTTCGTCGCCCCGCCAAGAGCCGGGCGATGAAGGGCCGCCGCCCCTCCTTCTTCTCTTTTTTAAATATCCCCGCCGGAGGCATAGGCCGCGGCCCGCCCAACACCCGTCACGAAGAGCGCTGCGCGACCGATGGCACAAACGGAAAAAGGCCCCGCCGTGGCGGGGCCTTCGCCTTCAATCGCGGAGCGATCAGAAGTTGGACTGGTTCGGATCGAGTCCGATATGGCCGCCGACGGCCACCATGTCCTCGACCAGCTTGGCCGCATCGTCGACCAGGCCGGGCTCGTTCTCGGCGTTCTCCTTGGCCTGCGCATGGCTGCGCTTGGCGTCGGAGAGCATCTCGTTGAAGGTTTCCTGCGTCATCTCGTCCCGGTGGACCGAGCGCTCGGCCAGGACCGAGACCTCTTCCGCACCGACCTGGGCGAAGCCGCCGGAGACCACGTATTCGTCGGTCTTGCCGTCGTGCAGCACCCGGAGCAGCCCCGGACGCAGCGTGGTGATGACGGGGAGGTGCCCCGCCATCGCCGTGAGATCCCCGTCCGTGCCGGGAATCTGGACCTCGGTCGCCTTGTAGGACGCAACGCGCCGCTCGGGGCTGACGAGGTCGAACTGAAGCGACTCTGCCATGATCAGGCCGCCTTGTTCGCCTGACGTTCGGCCTTGGCCTTCACGTCCTCGATGCCGCCGACCATGTAGAAGGCCGATTCCGGCAGGTGGTCGTATTCACCGGCCACAACCGCCTTGAAGGAGGAGATCGTGTCCTCGAGCGGCACCTGCACGCCGTCGACCCCGGTGAAGACCTTGGCGACGTCGAAGGGCTGCGACAGGAAGCGCTGGATCTTCCGGGCGCGGGCCACGGTCAGCTTGTCCTCTTCCGAGAGCTCGTCCATCCCGAGGATCGCGATGATGTCCTGCAGCGACTTGTAGCGCTGGAGGATACCCTGCACGTCGCGCGCCACCTGGTAGTGCTCTTCGCCGACGATCTGCGGATCCATCAGCTGCGAGGTCGAATCGAGCGGGTCGACGGCCGGGTAGATGCCCAGCTCGGAGATCGCGCGGTTCAGGTTGGTGGTGGCGTCGAGGTGGGCGAAGGTCGTCGCCGGCGCCGGGTCGGTGAAGTCGTCCGCGGGCACGTAGACGGCCTGGATCGAGGTGATCGAGCCGTTGCGCGTCGAGGTGATCCGCTCCTGCATGGCGCCCATGTCGGTGGCCAGCGTCGGCTGGTAGCCCACGGCGGAGGGGATGCGGCCCAGAAGCGCCGAAACCTCGGAGCCGGCCTGGGTGAAGCGGAAGATGTTGTCCACGAAGAACAGCACGTCCGTGCCCGAGCTGTCGCGGAACTCTTCCGCGATGGTCAGGCCGGTCAGGGCGACGCGCGCGCGGGCTCCCGGCGGCTCGTTCATCTGGCCGTAGACCAGCGCCACCTTGGAATCCTCGATGGTGTCGGGGGTGATGACGCCACCCTCGATCATCTCGTAGTACAGGTCGTTGCCTTCACGGGTCCGCTCGCCGACGCCGGCGAAGACCGAGTAGCCCGAGTGCACCTTGGCGATGTTGTTGATCAGCTCCTGGATCAGAACTGTCTTGCCCACGCCGGCACCGCCGAAGAGGCCGATCTTGCCGCCCTTGGCGTAGGGGGCCAGCAGGTCGATGACCTTGATGCCGGTGACGAGGATTTCACGCTCGGTCGACTGATCGATGAAGTCGGGCGCCTCGCGGTGGATCGGGCGGGTCACCTCGGCGTTGATCGGGCCCTTCTCGTCCACCGGCTCGCCGATGACGTTCAGGATGCGGCCCAGCGTCGCCTTGCCGACCGGCACCGAGATCGGCTTGGACGTATCGGTGACGAGGGCGCCGCGGGCAAGCCCGTCGGTGCCGTCCATCGCGATGGTGCGGACGGTGTTCTCGCCCAAGTGCTGGGCGACCTCGAGAACGAGCACGCGCTCGCCTAGGTCGATCGTCAGCGCGTTCAGAATCTCGGGCAGGTGGTCGGTGAACTGGACGTCGACGACGGCGCCCATGACCTGTGTGACCTTGCCGGTTGCTTCAGCCATAAGTGGTGTCTCCGGGGTTCTAGAGCGCTTCGGCGCCCGAAATGATCTCGATCAGCTCGTTGGTGATGACGGCCTGACGGGAACGGTTGTACTGGATGGTCAGCTTGTCGATCATCTCGCCGGCGTTGCGCGTGGCGTTGTCCATCGCGCTCTGCCGTGCGCCCTGCTCGGACGCGCCGTTCTCCAGAAGCGCGGTGAAGATCTGCGTCGCCACGCCGCGCGGCAGCAGGTCCGCGAGGATCTGCTCTTCGCCGGGCTCGTAGTCGTACTGCGTATCGCCGCCGGTGGCCTCTTCGCCCTCGGGCGTGTCGAACTTGGCGGGGATGATCTGCTGCTCGGTCGGGATCTGGCTGATCACGTTCTGGAAGCGGCTGAAGAAGATCGTCGCCACGTCGAACTCGCCCGCGTCGAAGCGGCCGAGGATGTCCTTGGCGATCCGCTGCGCATCGGCATAGCCGACCTGCTTCACCTCGGACATGTCGACGTGGCCGACGAAGGCATCGCCCCAGTCGCGGCGCAGCATCTCGCGGCCCTTCTTGCCGACAGTCAGGATCTTGACCGTCTTGCCCTCGGCGCGCAGGCGTTCGATCGCCTGGCGTGCCTTGCGCGTAATGGAGCCGTTGAAACCGCCGCAAAGCCCGCGCTCGGCGGTCATCACGACGATCAGATGCGTCTGGTCGCTGCCCGTGCCGGCCAGCAGCGACGGCGCACCGTCGCTGCCGCCGACCGAAGAGGCGAGATCGGCCATGACCGTGTTGAACTGCTCGGCATAGGGCCGGGCAGCCTCGGCGGCATCCTGGGCGCGGCGCAGCTTGGCCGCCGCGACCATCTGCATGGCCCGGGTGATCTTTCGCGTCGACTTGACCGACGCGATCCGGTTCTTGAGGTCCTTAAGACTTGGCACTGGCCAGCCCTCCCTTCAGGTCGGTCAGTCTTAGGCGAAGTCGCGGGCGAATTCGTCGATCGCGCCCTTGATCTTCTCTTCCGCGTCGCCCTTCACCTTGGGGTCTTCGTTGGTGATGAAGTCCAGCACGTCGCTGCGGTTGCTGCGTAGGTGCTTGAGCAGGCCCTGCTCCCAGCGGCTGACGTCGCCGATCTTCACCTTGTCCAGGTAGCCGTGGGTGCCGGCGTAGATGACGCAGACGATCTCGGCGTTGGTCAGGGGCGAATACTGCGGCTGCTTCATCAGCTCGGTCAGGCGCTGACCGCGGTTCAGAAGCTGCTGCGTGGCGGCATCGAGGTCCGAGCCGAACTGCGCGAAGGCCGCCATCTCGCGGTACTGCGCAAGCTCCAGCTTCACCGGGCCGGCGACCGACTTCATCGCGTTGGTCTGCGCGGCAGAGCCGACGCGGCTGACCGAGAGGCCGGTGTTCACGGCGGGGCGGACACCCTGGTAGAACAGCTCGGTCTCGAGGAAGATCTGGCCGTCGGTGATCGAGATCACGTTGGTCGGGATGAAGGCCGACACGTCGCCGCCCTGCGTCTCGATGATCGGCAGCGCGGTCAGCGAGCCGGAGCCGTGATCCTCGTTCAGCTTGGCCGAACGCTCGAGCAGGCGAGAGTGCAGGTAGAAGACGTCGCCCGGGTAGGCTTCACGCCCCGGCGGACGGCGCAGCAGAAGCGACATCTGGCGGTAGGCGACGGCCTGCTTGGAGAGGTCATCGTAGATGATCAGGCCGTGGCGGCCGTTGTCGCGGAAATACTCGGCCATCGCGGTGGCGGTATAGGGCGCGAGGTACTGCATCGGCGCCGGGTCCGAGGCGGTGGCGGCGACGACGATGGAGTATTCCATCGCGCCGGCGGCCTCGAGGCGCTTGACCAGCTGGGCAACGGTCGACCGCTTCTGGCCGATGGCGACGTAGACGCAGTAGAGCTTCTTGCTCTCGTCGTCGCCGGCGCGCTCGTTGTAGATCTTCTGGTTCAGCACCGCGTCCATCGCGACGGCGGTCTTGCCGGTCTGACGGTCGCCGATGATCAGCTCGCGCTGGCCACGGCCGATCGGGATCATGGCGTCGATCGACTTGAGGCCGGTCGCCATCGGCTCGTGGACCGATTTGCGCGGGATGATGCCCGGCGCCTTCACGTCGGCGACGCGGCGCTCGGTCGTCTCGATCGGGCCCTTGCCGTCGAGCGGGTTGCCGAGGCCATCGACGACGCGGCCCAGCAGGCCCATGCCGGCGGGCACGTCGACGATCGACTTGGTCCGCTTGACCACGTCGCCTTCGGCGATGGCGCGGTCAGAGCCGAAGATCACGACGCCGACGTTGTCGGTCTCGAGGTTCAGGGCCATGCCCATCACGCCGCCGGGGAACTCGACCATCTCGCCGGCTTCGATGTTGTCGAGGCCGTAGACGCGCGCGATGCCGTCGCCGACGCTCAGCACACGCCCGACCTCGGCAACCTCGGCCTCCTGGCCGAAGCTCTTGATCTGGTCCTTGAGGATCGCGGAGATTTCCGCCGCTTGGATCGCCATTACCGGGCCTCTTTCATGACATTCTGCAGGGACTGGAGCTTCGAGCGGATCGAGGTGTCGATCATCTTCGAGCCCAGCTTGACGACGAGGCCGCCGATCAGCCCCTCGTCCACCATCTGGTGCAAGCGCACGTCGCGCCCGGCCTGCGCCTTCAGCGCGGCGGAGAGCTCTTGCGTTTGCGTTTCGGTCAGCGGCTTGGCGCTGGTGACGTCGGCCGTCACCTCGCCCCGCTCTTCGGCGAGCCGCTCCTTGAGCGCGCGGATCAGCTGCGGCAGCACGAAAAGACGACGCTTTTCGGCCATGACGCCCAGCAGGCCGACCATCGTCTGCGACAGGTCCATCTTGCGCGCCACGGCGAGCACGCCGTCCCGCTGCTCGCCGCGCGCATAGATCGGCGAATTGATCAGGTCACGCAGGTCGGCGCTGTCATTCAGCGCCGCTTCCAGCGCCTCGGTATCCGAGCTCAGCCGGTCGAGGCCATCCCCCTCCCGTGCGAGGTCGAAGGCTGCTGAGGCGTAGCGCCCCGCTATGCCGGTCGAGATCGAAGCTGATTCAGACACATCCACCCTTCCGCTGTCTGGCCCGCCGCCGCCCCATCTGGCGCCGACCGGGCAGCGTAACGACCCACGCCGCGCGGGGGCCTTCAAAAATCAGAGGCGATGTAGCAGAGCCCTAAGGGTGCCGCAACCGGCTAGCTGCCGCCCAAGCGCCGCAACCGCCCCATCTTTTCGCCCGCGGCCACCGCCCCCCATCGGCCAGGGCCGCGCGCCCGCGCCATTTCGCGTCAAGGTTTAGCCATAGTCAATGCTGTTGGCGAGGCCCCGCCCGTAGCGGGCGGGTTCCGGCACCGGCGCGCCGATCCCCTCGAGCACGCGCAGCGGTTTGCGCACACGCTCGCTCAGCCCCGGACGGGTCGGCGCCGTCACCTGCTTGCTGACCTCGACGATCAGCACACCGCCTGCGGCAAAGACCGGCAGGTGCCGCCCCACCCCCTCGAGGACCTGCGCCGCCCGGCGCCAGCCGCGATGGACCGAAGGCGGCTGGTACAGGGCCGAGACCGCCTTCTCGGTACTGAAGCGATGCGTCTGCAACTGCGCCTCGAGCTGGCCCATGCTGTAGGGCCGCCCGTAGCCGAAGGGCGTCCGGTCCGAGCGCGACCAGAGCCCGGCGCGGTTCGGCACGACGAAGACCGCGCGCCCGCCCGGATCGAGCACCCGCCAGCATTCCTCGAGCAGGGCCGAGGGATGCTCCGATGTCTCGAGCCCGTGCATCACCACCAGCCGGTCCACCTGTCCGCTGCGCAGCGGCCAGAGCGTCTCTTCGCACAGCACGCTGACATTGGGACGCGCCGGCGGCCAGGGCATCACGCCCTGCGGCGCCGGCATCAGCCCGATCACCCGCTCCGCATCGGCAAGGTAGGGCCGCAGCAGGGGCACGGCAAAGCCGTAGCCGACCACCGTCTGCCCCCGCGCCCCGGGCCAGATCTGCAGCAAGGTGTCGCGGATCGCCTTCTGCGCCGCGCGCCCCAAGGCACTGCGATAGTAGAAATTGCGCAGGTCGATCGCGTCCAGGTGCATTGCGGGGGGCCGGTCCTTCCGTCAGTCTCGACCGGCACCTTAACAGCAAAGGCCCGCACCGCCATGCCCCAGGACACCGCGCCGCTCACCCTTGTCACCGTGCCGTGCCGGACCGACAACTACGCCTTCCTGCTGCACGATGAGGCCAGCGGCGCCACCGCGCTGGTCGATGCGCCCGAGGCCGCGCCGATCCAGGCAGAGCTGGACCGCCGCGGCTGGACCCTGTCCGACATCCTGATCACCCACCACCACGACGACCACGTCGACGGGCTCGCCGCCCTGCGCGGCGAGGCGCGGGTGATTGGCGCCGCCGCCGACGCGCATCGTCTGCCGCCGCTGGACCTGGCCGTGGCACCGGGCGGGGCCCTTGACGTGCTGGGGCAGGAAACCCAGATCATCGACGTGCCCGGCCATACCGTCGGACATATCGCCTTCTACATCCCCGACAGCGGCCTTCTGTTCACCGGCGACAGCCTGATGGCCCTTGGCTGCGGCCGGCTCTTCGAGGGAAGCCCCGCCCAGATGTGGGACAGCCTGTCCCGCCTCGCCCAGCTGCCGCCCGAGACGCAGGTCTGTTCGGGCCACGAATACACCCGGGCCAATGGCCGCTTCGCCCTCTCGGTCGACGGAGGCAACGCCGCCCTGCACCGCCGTGTCGCCGAGGTCGCCGCCGCACGCGAGGCCGGCCGGCCCACCGTCCCCTCCCTCCTGCAGCAGGAGCTGGAGACGAATCCCTTCCTTCGGGCCGGCGACCCGGAGCTGCGCCGCAGCGCGGGGATCGCTCAGATGAGCCCCGAGGAAGCCTTTGCAGAGCTTCGGCGACGCAAGGACAGTTTCTGAAACCGCCTGCCTCATTTGCAGGCACTGCACAGCGGAAAGGCACCCCAGAAGGACACAGCTCTGTGACACCGGGCCGCCCCGCGCCGTGATGAGCAAAGAAATGGCTTGAAGCGCGGCGGATAAACCCGATCTTTATTCCAAGAGGCCACGGTCTGGTTGGGACCCTTACCCTCCGGACCCCCGACAGAGGAGCACATCCAGTGCCGTCATTCTCGACAACTCTCGAGCAGTCCATTCACGCCGCTCTCGCCCTGGCCAACTCCCGTCGCCATGAACTGGCGACCCTCGAACACCTGCTGCTCGCCCTGACGGACGAGCCAGATGCCACGCGCGTGCTGCGCGCCTGCTCGGTGGACCTGTCGCAGCTGAAGAAACAGCTCGAGGACTTCATCGAGGACGACCTCTCGACGCTGGTCACCGATGTCGACGGCTCCGAGGCCGTGCCCACCGCTGCCTTCCAGCGCGTGATCCAGCGCGCCGCGATCCACGTCCAAAGCTCTGGCCGGCAGGAGGTGACGGGTGCCAACGTTCTCGTCGCGATCTTCGCCGAGCGCGAATCGAACGCCGCCTACTTCCTGCAGGAGCAGGACATGACGCGCTACGACGCGGTGAACTTCATCGCCCATGGCGTCGCCAAGGATCCCGCCTTCGGCGAGAGCCGCCCCGTCACCGGCGCCACCGACAAGGACGACGAGAGCGAGACCGCCTCTTCCGGCCCCGCCGGCGAGGAAAAGGAAACCGCCCTCGGCAAGTACTGCGTCGATCTCAACGCCAAGTCCCGCAAGGGCGACGTCGATCCGCTGATCGGCCGCGAAAGCGAGGTGGAGCGCTGCATTCAGGTGCTCTGCCGCCGTCGCAAGAACAACCCGCTGCTGGTCGGCGATCCCGGCGTCGGCAAGACCGCCATCGCCGAGGGCCTCGCCTGGAAGATCGTCAATGGCGAGGTGCCCGAGGTGCTGTCCGAGGCGACGATCTTCAGCCTCGACATGGGCGCGCTGCTGGCCGGCACCCGCTACCGCGGCGACTTCGAGGAGCGTCTGAAAGCTGTCGTCTCCGAGCTGGAGGATCATCCCGACGCGGTGCTCTTCATCGACGAGATCCACACCGTGATCGGCGCCGGCGCCACCTCCGGCGGGGCGATGGATGCCTCCAACCTGCTGAAGCCCGCGCTCGCGGGCGGCAAGCTGCGTTGCATGGGCTCCACCACCTACAAGGAGTTCCGCCAGCACTTCGAGAAGGACCGCGCCCTGTCGCGCCGGTTCCAGAAGATCGACGTGAACGAGCCCTCGGTCGAGGATGCGGTAAAGATCCTGCGCGGCCTGAAGCCGTATTTCGAGGATCACCACCACATCAAGTACACCCACGACGCGATCAAGACCGCGGTGGAGCTGTCTTCGCGCTACATCAACGACCGCAAGCTGCCGGACAAGGCGATTGACGTCATCGACGAGGCCGGCGCGGCCCAGCACCTGCTGGCCGAAAGCAAGCGTCGCAAGACCATCGGCCCCAAGGAGATCGAGGCCGTGGTGGCCAAGATTGCCCGCATCCCGCCCAAGAACGTCAGCAAGGACGATGCAGAGGTGCTCAAGGACCTCGAAGGCAGCCTGAAGCGCGTCGTCTTCGGACAGGATTCGGCCATCGAGGCGCTTTCGAGCGCGATCAAGCTGTCGCGGGCCGGCCTGCGCGAGCCCGAAAAGCCGATCGGCAACTACCTCTTCGCCGGCCCCACCGGCGTCGGCAAGACCGAGGTGGCCAAGCAGCTCGCCAGCACGCTGGGCGTCGAGATGCTGCGCTTCGACATGTCCGAGTACATGGAGAAGCATGCCGTCAGCCGCCTGATCGGTGCCCCGCCGGGCTATGTCGGCTTCGACCAGGGCGGTCTTCTGACCGATGGCGTCGACCAGCATCCGCATTGCGTGCTGCTTCTCGACGAGATCGAGAAGGCGCATCCGGACGTGTTCAACATCCTCCTGCAGGTGATGGACCACGGCAAGCTGACCGACCACAACGGCCGCGCGGTGGATTTCCGCAACGTGGTGCTGATCATGACCTCGAACGCCGGCGCGACCGAGCAGGCGAAAGAGGCCATCGGTTTCGGCCGCGACCGGCGCGAGGGCGAGGATACCGCCGCGATCGAGCGGACCTTCACGCCCGAGTTCCGCAACCGCCTTGATGCCGTCATCAGCTTCGGCCCGCTGGCCAAGGAGACGATCCTCTCGGTGGTCGAGAAGTTCGTCCTGCAACTCGAGGCGCAGCTGATGGACCGGAACGTCCATATCGAGCTGACGCGCGAGGCCGGCCTCTGGCTGGGCGAGAAGGGCTACGATGAGAAGATGGGTGCCCGCCCCCTGGGCCGTGTGATCCAGGAGCACATCAAGAAGCCCCTCGCCGAAGAGCTGCTCTTTGGACGGCTGACCAAGGGCGGCATCGTCCGCGTCGGCGTCAAGGACGACAAGATCGACCTGCAGTTCGAGGCGCCGGGCGCCAAGGCCCTGTCCGGCAACAAGCCGCCGCTGCTGACGGCCGAATGACCCCTCCAGGGATCGAGTGACGAAAAGGGGCGCCGGTGGCGCGCCTTTTTTTTGTGGTCCAGCGCCTCCGGGTCGCCCCCTTGGCTGGCTGCCAAGCCCCGCGCGGGGTCCTGCCCGCACTCTGCGGGAGGGCGGGCGGGGCGATGCGGCGGCGCAGCCGCGAGCGAGCGTCGTCCCGCCCTAGCGCTCCGTCAGCTTCAGCTCGATCCGGCGGTTCTGCGCCCGCGCCTCGGGCGTGTCAGCCGGGTCGAGGGGCTGGTATTCGGCAAAACCATTGGCCGAAAGGCGCTGCGGCGGGATGCCCTGCTCGTCGATCATGTATTGCACGACCGACAGCGCCCGCGCCTGGCTCAGCTCCCAGTTGTTGGCGAATTCGCCGGTGCCCGACAGCGGGATGTTGTCGGTATGCCCGTCGACCCGGATCACCCAGTCGATGCCATCGGGAATCTCCGCCGCGATCTGCCGCAGCAGGCCCGAGACGCTCGCGATCTCGGCCTCCCCCGCCGCGGAGAGCGTCGCGGAGCCGGGCGCGAAGAGCACCTCGGAAGAGAAGACGAAGCGGTCGCCGACGATCCGCAGCCCCTCCTGCCCCTCGAGTACGGAGCGCAGCCGCCCGAAGAAATCCGAGCGATAGCTCTCCAGATCCGCGGCCTCCGCCTCGGCCGCGAGGCGCGCCTCCTCCTCGAGCTGGCGGCGCCGGCGCTCTTCCTCGGCAACGCGGGCGAGCGCCTGGTTCAGCTCCGCGCCCAGGCTTTCGACCCGCACCTCCGAGGCCGCGTCCGAGGCGCGCGATTCGTCCAAGAGGCCCTGGAGCTGGTCCAGCTGACCGCGCAATGCCGCAACCTGCTGGTTCAGCGCCTGCACCCGGCGCTGTGCCTCGGCGGATTGCACCTCTTCCTCGGTCAGCTGCTGCCGCGCCGTGGCAAGAAGCGCGGCCCGGCGCTCTGCCTCGTCCTGGCTCTCCTCTGCCGCGCCACGCGCGGTTTCCAGCGAGGCCAGCGCCTCGGCCAGGCGCGCTTGCAGATCGGCCCGCTCGGCGCCCTCGCCGGTCAGCGTGTCCACCTCGCCCTGCAACCTGTCGCGGGCCAGCAGCGCCGCCTCAAGCCGCTCTTCCAGCGTCAGCCGCTCTGCCGCGGCCTCGGCCGCCGTGCCTTCGGCCGTCTCGCGCGCCAGAACCGCCTCGGCGAGGCGCCTGCGCAGCGCCTCCTCGGTGGTGGCCCCCTCGGCGAGGGCCGCGTCCAGCGCCTGCTGCACCTGCGCGAGATCGGCTTGGGCCCCGTCACGCGCGCCCAGCGCGGCGGCGAGGCGGGCCTCGAGGCTCTCTGCCCGATCCTGCGCATCCTCCCGCGCCTCGGCAGCCTGCTGCTGCGCCAGAAGCGCCTCGGCCAGCCGCGCATCCAGCCCCTCGCTGGCCGATTCCGCGGCGGCCAGCAGCGTCAGCGTTTCTTCCGCCTGCCGCCGCTGCTCCTCGAGCTGCAGGGTCATCGCCGTCAGCTCGGCATCCGCATCCTCGAGCCGCTCGCGCAGCGCCTGCGCGGCGGCGGCCTCGGCAAGGCGCTCCGCCTCGAGGGCGTCGATCTGCTCGGCACTGTCACCCTGCGCGCCTTCTAGCGCGGCGATACGGCCCTCGGCCTCCTCGGCCCCGGCCCGCATCTCCGCGACCAGTGCCTCCAGCGCCTCGCGCCGGGCGGCGGCGAGGCGGGCGGCTTCCTCGGCCTCGTCAAGGGCACCCTCAGCCGCGTCGCGCGCCTGCACGAGGGTGTCGGCCCGGTCCTCGGCGCCGCTCAGGTCGCGCTCGAGCCCGGCGATCCGCTGGCGGGCGGTGGCCCGCTCGGACAGCAGCGCCGCGATGCGCGCCTCGCTTTGGGCCGCCGCGCCTTGTGCCGCGTCCCGCTCCTGCGTCAGCCCGGCGATCAGTGCTGCCTGCTGCTCGGCCCGGCTCGTCGCCTCCTGCAGGGTGGCCCCGAGATCGCGCGCCTGCTCCTCGAGGCTGGCGGAGCGGTCGCGCTCCAGCCCCAGCGCCTCGGCGAGGCTGGCGACCTCGGCGGTCAATTCGTTCAGCTCCGTCTCCTGGCCGGTGATGGTGTCGCGCAGGACGAATTGCACCACGGTGAAGATGGTCAGCACGAACATCAGCACCAGCAGCAGGCCCGTCATCGCATCGACGAAGCCGGGCCAGATATTGGCCTGGAACCGCGGGGAGCGGCGGTTCAGCGCCATCGCCCTAGACCTCCGAGTCGCGGGCGGAGAGCGGGCGCCGACGCGGCCCCAGCGTCGGCGAGGCCGGCTGGGCCCCGCGCCGCAGCGCCTCGATCAGGGGGGCGATATCGGCGCGCAGTTCGGCCACGGTTTCCTGCCGGCCGGCGCTGATCTCTTCGAGGATGCGCAGAAGCTGCACGTCCATCGACCGCAGGCGCATGCGGCTTTCGGCATCCAGCCCCTCGGGCGCCTCGCGCTGTTCCAGCACCGCGATCAGCCGCTCCTGCCCCTCGGCCACCCGCTCGAGCGCGCGGGCATTGCTGCTGTCCTGCACGCTGTCGGCCAGCCGCTCCATCACGCCCGAGAGCTGCTCGAGCCGCGCGTCGAGCTGCCCGCGCCCGGCCTCGCCGCGCGCGATGAGGGTATGCAGCCCCTCCATCTGCTCGGAGAGACCGTCGACGACCTGCGCCATGAGGCCGGCCTCGCCGCCCTCTTCGGCAAATCCAACCCGGCTGATCGAGCTGAGCCATTCCTCGAGCTCGCGGTAGAAGCGGTTCTGGCCGTGGGTCGCGAAAAGCTCCAACAGGCCGATCACCAGGCTGCCCGCCAGCCCCAGCAGAGAGGAGGAGAAGGCCGTGCCCATGCCGCCAAGCTGCGTCTCGAGGCCCTGCTGCAGGCGGCTGAAGATCGCCGTGCCCGATTCCCCCTCGCCGGGGTTGAGCGAGCGAATGGTGTCGACCAGCGCCGGCACGGTCGTGGCAAGGCCGTAAAAGGTGCCCAGAAGCCCGAGGAAGATCAGCGTATTGCCGAGGTAGCGCGTGATCTCGCGGTCTTCCTCGACCCGCTGGCCCACCGATTCAAGGATTGTCCGGGCCGAGTTCGCCGAAAGCCGCATCCTTGCGCCGCGCCCGCGCAGCAGCGTCGCCAGCGGCAGCAGCAGGGCCGGCGCCTCCCATGTCTGCTCCTCGGGGCTGCGGGCAAACTCCTCGATCCAGCGGACGGAGCGCATCAGCGCGATCACCTGCCGGAAGCAGGCCAGCACGCCGAGGATGAAGAAGCCGGCGATGGCGGCGTTCAGGTAGGGGTTGGAATCGTAGATCGCGATGAAGGTCGGAAAGACCAGCACGAGGCCCAGAAGGACAAGCGCCAGAACCGCCAGCATCGAGCCGATCTGCCGCAGCGGCTTGGAGAAATGCAGCTCGGGCTGCGAGCCTGTGGCTGCCATGCGCGGCGGGTCCCCCAATTGCCAGTCACGCGGCAGCATAGGTGCAGCCGCCGAAATGCCAAGCGCCCTGCGGTCAGCTGTCGCTTTCGTGCATCAGTGTCTGCACCCGCCGCGACAGCCAGTCGAGGTCGGGATCGGCCAGCCCCAGTCCCTGCAGGTGGCTGGCGGTGTTGAGCAGGTAGTCGGCATTGCTGCCCATCGGCCCCGAGGCACGGGCGATCTTCCGGGCCTGCTCTTCGAGATCGAGGTGGACGTATTGCGCCGTCTGCCGGTTGATCACGTAGGTCAGCGCCTCGACCTCGCGCCCGTCGGAAAGGGTCAGCGGCAGGCGCATTTCCACATAGGCGTCCGAGATCAGCTCGCGCTTGCGCAGCATATCCAGCACCATGGCCTCGTCCCTTGGCGCCGCGCGCAGGGCGAGGCCGGTGCAGCTGGCCCCCGGCGCGGCATCGAGCGCCAGCACCAGCCCCGGCACCTCGGGCGTGCCGCGATAGTGGATCGAGCTCATGCAGAAGCTGCGGTGCCAGCCGTCGAGGCGCGCGACGGCGCTTTCCTCGGGCGTGAACTCTGGCTTCCACAGGAGCGAGCCATAGCCGAAGACCCAAAGCGACATTCTGGCCCTCCTGCCCGTTGCACGCTAGTCACTGGGGCGTGGTAGCCAATCGGCCTGTCCGGAGAAAGAGCGATGCGCATCATAGTGATCCTGCTGACGGTGGCGGCAGTGCTGTTCCTGGGCTGGTGGTTCGTCGCCGTCTGGCTGCTGGACCGCGGTCTCGACCGCAGCGCCGAGGCGCTGCGCGCGCGCGGCTGGACCGTCGCCTACGAGACGGAGCGGGTCGGCGGCTTCCCCTACCGCTTCGACCTGCGGCTTCGGGACGTGGCGCTGAGCGATCCCGCCGGCGCGCTGGCCTGGCAGACGCCGGAGCTGCGGCTCGACGCGCTCAGCTACCGACCGAACCGGGTCCTGGCCTTCTTCGCGCCCGGTCAGACCGTCACGCTGCCGCGCCAGACGATCGACATCGTGGCCGATGACCTGCGCGGCGACATCCGGGTCGGCTTCGCGCCACAGGTTCCGCTGACCTCGCTGACGCTGGACAGCGGCCCCCTGCGCGCCGCCTCGAGCCTGGGGTGGGAGATCTCGGCCGCGGAGGGTCTCGCGGCGCTGCGGCTCGCGCCCGATGAAACCCAGCAAGAGGCGCCGGAAAGCGGCGTGCTCTACGACGCCTATGCCCAGCTGGACGACCTCGCCCTGCCCCCGGTGCTGGCCGAGCGGCTCGATCCCGAGGGCGCGCTGCCTGACCGGCTGGCCGAGGTCAGCCTGGATGCGCGCCTTGGCCTAGACCAGGCACTGGACCGCGGGATGACCGCCTGGCCGCAGGTTCGCAGCATCGAGCTGCGCGGGCTTGAGGTCGATTGGGGCGCGGTGACCATCGCCGGCAGCGGCGATCTGCTGCTCGACGACGCGGGCATCCCCGAGGGCGAGCTGGTGCTGCGCATCGGCGGCTGGCAGCAGCTGATCGACCTGGCCGAAGAGGCCGGCCTGCTGACCGGCGGCTCGGCCCGGATGGTGCGCGGCGCGGCCAGCGCCATGGCCGATGGCGATGCCATCGAGGCGCCGATCACCTTCGAGGGCGGCGCAATGCGCCTGGGCTTCGTGCCGCTGGGGCCCGCGCCGCGCCTCTTCGTGCCGCCCGGCGGCTGACGCCCCCTCAGCGGCAGTAGGCGCCGGAGCTGCGCGCGGCCGTGTCGAAGTGGAAGTGGTCGTGGTGCAGCGCGTTCGCCTCCGGCCCCAGCACGGTGCCGAAGGGGCCGCAGGCGGCCTTGTGCAGGGCGCGGAAGGCGCCGGCATAGGGGCCGGACCAGTCATCCGTCAGCGTCAGCCGCGTGCCGTCGCGCAAGGCAAAGCCCATGATGTCGACGGCATGGCCGTAGGCATGTTCCGACAGCCGATTGCCCGCCCGGTTGTTGCGCGGGCGGCAGGTATAGCCCCCCGCCACGCGAAGCTGCGCCAGCCCGCCGCCGTAGCCCGCCAGCACCGGCCGCGCAGCCTCCTGCACCCAGTCCAGCAGCGTGACGGCGGTATTGCAGTTCACCGTCAGCGGCCGCGACAGGGCGATTCCGTCGACACTGCGCACACGCACCGCGTCCTCGACGCCGCAGGCGCCCGGCCCCTCGACCGTGCCGAGCCTGTCGCCCTGCAACTCGGGCCGGCCGCAGATCATGCCCCGCCGCGCCTCGGCGCGATCGGCCTCGACCCGGGCGGTCAGCGCCCCGGGGCGCAGCGGCGGGCGCAGGGCCTGCACGACCGCCGCCTCAGGGGCGGGCGCGGCTGCCGGCGGAGCGGAAGGGGTGCCCTCGGGGCGCGCCTGCGGCAAGGGCGCCTCAAGCGGCGCCTCGGCCAGAACCGGGGCAGCGTAGAGCAGCAGCAGGCCGGCCAGCCGGGCGGTCTGCCTCACGCGTTGCCGCCCCCGGCCTTGGTGCCGCCGCCCCGGCCGAAGTCCGGCGCCGCGGTGTCCTGCCCGGCCTCGATGATGCCCCGGCGGATCGCGCGGGTGCGGGTGAAGTAATCGTGCAGCTGCTGCCCGTCGCCGGTGCGGATCGCCCGCTGCAGGGCGAAAAGCTCCTCGGTGAAACGGCCCAGGATCTCGAGCGTCGCCTCCTTGTTGCTCAGGAAGACATCGCGCCACATCGTCGGATCGGAGGCGGCGATGCGGGTGAAGTCGCGGAAGCCCGCGGCGGAATACTTCACGACCTCGCTGTCCGTCACCCGGCCCAGATCGTCCGCCACGCCGACCATCGTATAGGCGATGAGGTGAGGCGTATGGCTCGTCACCGCCAGCACGAGGTCGTGGTGATCGGCGTCCATCCAGTCGACATGCGCGCCCATGCCCGTCCAGAAGGCGGCCAGCCGGTCCTGCGCCGCCTGCGGCGCGCCGTTCGGCACGAGGATGCACCAGCGCCCCGAGAAGAGCGCGGCAAAACCGGCGCGCGGGCCGGATTGCTCGGTCCCCGCCAGCGGGTGGCCGGCGATGAAATGCACGCCGTCGGGCAGGGCCGGCACCACGGCGTCGATCACCGCCCGCTTGACCGAGCCTGTATCGCTGACCGTCGCGCCGGGTTTCAGCACCGGCGCGATGTCCTCGGCCACGGCGCCCATCGCGCCCACCGGCACGCAAAGCATGACCAGGTCCGCACCCTGCGCCGCCTCGGCGGCACTGTCGCAGATCACGTCGCAGAGGCCGATTTCGCGCGCGGTCTCGCGGTGGCCTGCGTCGATGTCGTACCCCGCGACCTCACCCGCCAGCCCCGCCTGCCGGATCGCATGCGCCATGGACGAGGCGATAAGCCCCAGCCCGATCAGCGCGACGCGGTCATAAAGGCGGCTCATGCCGCCCCCTTGAAGCGCGACAGCGCGGAGAGGAGGCGGTCCACCTCCTCCGGCCGGCCGACGGTCATGCGCAGCGCCTCGGGAAAGCCGTAGCCGGTGACCCGGCGGACGATGATCCCGACCTCGCGCAGGGCCTCGTCGCAGGCGCCTGCCTCGGCCTCGTCGGCGAAGCGGGCGAGGACGAAGTTCGCCTCGCTCTCGTCGCAGGCGATGCCGAGCGCTTGCAGCCCCTCGGTCAGCCGCGCGCGCTGCACCAGCGTCTCGGCCTGAACCTCGCGCGCAAAGGCCTGATCGCGTACCGCCGCCTCTGCCGCCGCAAGCTGCACCTGCGACAGGTTGAAGGGCTGGCGCACCCGGTTGAGCACCTCGATCACGGCGGCGGGGCCATAGCCCCAGCCGATGCGCAGCCCGCCCAGCCCGAAGAGCTTGGAGAAGGTGCGCGTGGCCAGCACGTTGTCGCGCTCCGCAAGGCGCAGGCCGACGTCCCGCTCTGCAGCGAACTCGTCATAGGCGCCGTCGACGATCAGCAGCGCCCGCTCGGGCAGCCCCTCGGCGAGGCGGACAAGCTCGGCCTCCGGCAGGGTGGTACCAGTGGGATTGCCGGGGTTGGTGACGAAGACCAGCGCCGTCCGCTCGGTGCAGGCGGCGAGGATGGCATCGACATCGACCCGGCGCTCGCGCTCGGCCACCTTGACCGGCGCCGCGCCGACGGCATTGGCAAAGATCGGGTACATGGCAAAGCCATGCTCGGTATAGATCACCTCGTCGCCCGGCCCGGCATAGCACTGCGCGGCGAATTGCAGCACCTCGTCGCTGCCGACGCCGCAGATCACCCGCTCGGCATCCAGCCCGTAGACCTCGGCGATAGCGGCGCGCAGCGCGGCGTGGTCGGTCGAGGGGTAGCGGTTCAGGGTCTGCGCTGCCTGCGCAAGCGCCGGGCCGACCTCGGGCGACGGGCCCCAGGGGCTTTCGTTCGAGGACAGCTTCAGCACGTCGGGATGCCCGGGCAGCGTGCTCTGCCCGCCCTTGTAGAGGGCGATCTGCATGATACCGGGCTGCGGCGTGATCGGCATGGTCTGTCTCCCCTGTCCTCGGGCGGTTCTATCGGCGCGGCGCGCCCCGCGCCATAGGGGACGGCGGGCGGGGCGATGCGCGGGCGCAGCCCCGCGCGAGCGCCGTTCCGCCGTCAGGTGGCCAGGACGTTGCGGAAGGCCCAGGGCTCGCTCTCGTCGATATCCTCGGGGAAATGCGCCCAGCGGTCCTTGAGCGGCGTCCAGTCGGTGTAATGCGCCTCGACCGGTCCGAGGTAGGGCTTCTGCACCTCGAGGCAGCGGGCGTGGTCCATCTCGTCGGTCTCGACGATGCCCGCCTGCGGATTCTCAAGCGCCCAGACCATGCCGGCCAGAACCGCGCTGGTCACCTGCAGGCCCGTCGCGTTCTGGTAGGGCGCCAGATCGCGCGCCTCGGCGTTCGACAGGCGGCTGCCGTACCACAGCGCGTTCTTCTCGTGCCCGTAGAGCAGCACGCCAAGCTCGTCGATGCCCTCGACGATCTCGTCCTCCGACAGGATATGGTGGCTCTGCTGCTGCACCCCGGCCCCGAACATCTCGTGCAGGGACAGCACCGCGTCGTCGCAGGGGTGATAGGCATAATGACAGGTCGGCCGATACTCCGGCTCTGCCCCCTGCCCCACGGTGTAATAGTCGGAGATCGAGATCGCCTCGTTATGCGTCACGAGGTAGCCGAACTGCGGGCCGGGCGTCGGGCACCAGGAATGCACGCGGGTGATCGCGCCGGGGCGGTCCAGCCAGATCGAGGCCTGGCACCCCTCCTCGTGGCGGTGGCCGATCTCGGGGAACCAGGGCTCATGCGTGCCCCAGCCCAGCTCCGCCGGCTGGAAACCTTCTGCAATGAAGCCCTCGACCGACCAGGTATTCACGAAACTGCCGCGGGGGCGCGGGCGGGCGCGGGCCTGGGTGTCGCGCTCGGCGATATGCACACCCTGCACGCCCAGATCCCGCATCAGCCCGGCCCAGCCAGGGCGGTCCGCCGGCGCCGTCTCGCCGCGCCCGGTGTCGCGGGCCAGCGTCAGCAGCGCATCCTTGACGAACCAGCTGACCATGCCGGGATTGGCGCCGCAGCAGGAGACGGCGGTCGTGCCGCCGGGGCTGCGCGCCTTTTCGTCGCGGATCGCCTGGCGCAGGCGGTAGTTGGTGCGGCTGGGGTTGTCGGCGGTTTCGAAGTAGAAGCCCTTCCAGGGCTCGGCCACGGTATCGATGTAAAGAACGCCCAGCTCGCGGCAGAGCTTCATGATCTCGAGGCTCGAGGTATCGACGCTGAGGTTGACGCAGAAGCCGCGCCCTTCGGCGAAAAGCTCGGTCAGCACCTCGCGGTAGTTCTCGGGCGTCAGCGCGACCTGGCGGTGGTTCAGCTTGTGCTGGCGCAGGAAGTGGCCGACCTCCGGATCGGGGTCGATCACGGTGAACTTGTCCGCGTCGTAGTCGAAGTGCCGCTCGATCAGCGGCCAGGTCCCTTTGCCGATCGAGCCGAAGCCGATCATCACGATGGGGCCGTCGATGCGGCCGTAGACGGGATGAGAGGGGGCCATGCGCTGCACTCCTTCCAGCGGTCTCTGTCAGGGGCGATCCTCTAGCGTGCCGCGGCGCAAGATGGAACAGCGCGGCCCGCGTGGCGCTACATCCGCTCCTTGATGCCGCGGCGGATCAGCCACCAGTTCACCGGGTAGGCGGTCGTGAAACCGCAGAGCATCGCGATCTGCATCATGAACCAGAACTCGACACTCGCCGGCTCAAGCGTCACGCCCAGAACGTGGCCAAAAAGCCAGAAATGCGCGACGGCCATGAAGCCGTACATCCCGACCTGCCAAGAGGTCAGCGACAGTGCGTCCGCCTTGACCGCCTGCACCAGCCCCGCGCGCAGGCCCAGCCCGCGCATCGGCGCGATGGCGAAGTACTGGAACACCACGCCGATGCCGAAGGCGAGGATGTAGTCGAGGATCCAGACCGCGAAAATCTCGTGCCGGAAGAGGCTGCCGTAGCCGAACCAGACCGCAACGCCGGGCACGGCGATCACCAGCCATTCGGCGATGATATCGCCCAGGGTACAGCCCGCCCCGCAATGCGCGGCGCCAGTGCCGACGCTGGCGGCGAAACTGCTGTCTTCGGCCCGACCGACGCGCCTGTAGGCGATCAGTGCGGCAAGGCTGCCGAAAAGCGCCACCAGCGGCCAGACGAGGCCCATGATCCACATCTTCTGCGGATGCCGGCGCAGGTCCAGCGCGATCAGCACCGCGCAGACCGCTGCCAGCAGCAGCGACAGGATCGAGAGCCAGTGCAGCCATAAGGGTATCATCGCAGCCTCCGCCGGTTTGCCCGCATCAACGGGAACCGCCCCGTGGCAGGTTCCCGCGCCGGACGGGCCGAATGCGGTGGGCGAGACGCAAAACGGGCCGCGCGATCCCTCGCACGGCCCGTCCTTCATCCCGTCCCGGGGCGCGCGGGCGCGCCCCGCCGGATCAGTTCTGAGCGTAGTATTCGATGACCAGGTTCGGCTCCATCTGCACCGCGAAGGGCACATCGCCCAGGCTCGGGGCGCGCACGAAGGTGGCGGTCATCTTGTTGTGGTCGGCGTCGATGTAGTCGGGCACGTCACGCTCGGCGAGGCTGACGGCCTCGAGCACGCTGGCGAGCTGCTTGGACTTGTCGCGGACCGAGATGACGTCGCCTTCCTTCACGCGATAGGAGGGGATGTTCACCCGCTTGCCGTTCACCTCGACATGGCCGTGGTTCACGAACTGGCGCGCGGCGAAGACGGTCGGCACGAACTTGGCGCGGTAGACGACCGCGTCCAGACGGCTTTCCAGCAGGCCGATCAGCAGGTCGCCGGTGTCGCCCTTGCGGCGCTCGGCCTCGGCGAAGATGCGGCGGAACTGCTTTTCGGTCAGGTCGCCGTAGTGGCCCTTCAGCTTCTGCTTGGCGCGCAGCTGGATGCCGAAGTCGCTCATCTTGTTCTTGCGGCGCTGGCCGTGCTGGCCGGGGCCGTATTCGCGGCGGTTCACCGGGGACTTCGGGCGTCCCCAGATGTTCTCGCCCATGCGGCGGTCGATCTTGTACTTGGCAGAGGTGCGTTTGGTCACCGTCTGATCTCCTTCTTTCAATGTGCCTTGCGGCAGAAGGGCGTTGTCCTCTGGGAAGCGATCCCCGACAGGAGTCCCCTCGCGGGGCCCACCAACACCAGTGAAGCGCGCCTTATATCCGGTGCGGCCCGCCTGTCAACGTCCGCCCGCCGCGGCATCGCCAAAGGCCAGATCGATCAAAAGCGGCGTGATCCCGCGCCCCATGGCCGGCCCGGCGCCTTGCCAAGGCTGGCCGCCTCTGAAAGGGGTTTGGAAAAGCGATAGTCCCGATTGCAGGAAAGGGTTCTTATGTCCAACGCAGACTGGTGGCGCGGGTCCGTCACCTACCAGATCTACCCCCGCTCCTTCCAGGACAGCTCGGGCGACGGCATCGGCGATCTGAAGGGGATCACCAGCCGGCTCGGCCATATCGCCGACCTCGGCGTCGATGCGATCTGGCTCTCGCCGATCTTCACCTCGCCCATGGCCGACATGGGCTACGACGTCGCCGACTACACCGGCATCGATCCGTCCTTCGGCACGATGGAGGATTTCGAGGCGATGGTCACCGAGGCGCATCGCCTCGGGCTGAAGGTCATCATCGACCAGGTGCTCTCGCACAGCTCGAACCAGCACCCCTTCTTCGAGCAGTCGCGCCAGTCCAAGGACAACGACAAGTCCGACTGGTACGTCTGGGCCGATCCCAAGATGGACGGCTCTGCCCCCAACAACTGGCAGGCCATCTTCGGCGGCATCGCCTGGGAGTGGGAGCCGCGGCGCAAGCAGTACTACTTCCACAACTTCCTGAAGGAACAGCCCGACTGGAACTTCCACAACCCCGAGGTTCAGGACTGGCTTCTGGGCACGATGAAGTTCTGGCTGGACAAGGGCGTCGACGGCTTCCGCCTCGACACCGTGAACTTCTACTTCCACGACCAGCACCTGCGCGACGATCCGGCGGACTTCCGCAAGGGCGTCTGGCCGGCGGTCAAGCCCTACGACATGCAGTACCACCTGTTCTCGAAGAACCAGCCCGAGAACCTGGTCTTCCTGGGCAAGATGCGGGCCCTGCTTGACCAGTACGACGCGCGCACCCTGATCGGCGAGGTCGGCGAAAGCCACCACGCGATCGAGATCATGGGCGAGTACACCAGCGCCAACCGGCTGCACATGGCCTACAGCTTCGAGATGCTGAGCCCCAACTTCACGCCGGGCCACTTCCGCAGCCAGATCGACAAGTTCTTCAGCCTCGCCCCCGAGGGCTGGCCCTGCTGGGCGATGTCGAACCACGACGTCATCCGCCACGTGACCCGCTTCGCGGAGCATGGCGCCAGCCAGGACGCCATCGCCAAGCTTTCGGCCGCGATGCTGCTGAGCTTCGAGGGATCGGTCTGCATCTACCAGGGCGAAGAGGTCGGCCAGACCGAGACCGACATCGAGTTCCACGAGCTGACCGATCCCGAGGGCATGACCTTCTGGCCCGAGGCGAAGGGCCGCGACGGCTGCCGCACGCCGATGGTCTGGGAGGCCGATGCCCCCTACGGCGGGTTCTCGGAGGTGAAGCCCTGGCTGCCCGTGAAGGCGCCGCAGCTCTCGCGCGCCGTCGACACGCAGCAAGGGGTCGAAGGCTCGGTCCTCGAGACCTACCGCGCCCTCCTGAAGGTGCGCGGCACCACGCCCGAGCTCAGGACCGGCCGGACGGAGTTCCTCAAGGCGCAGCAGCCGGTGCTCGGCTTCATCCGCGGCGGCGCGGTGCTCTGCGTTTTCAACCTCTCGAACGAGGCCACCGAGGCCGAGATTCCGGCCACCGGCGACGTGCTGTTCCAGATGGAGAGCAGCGTGGACGGCGGCAAGGTGACGCTGGGCCCGAACGGCGCCCTGATCGCCCGCCTCGCCTGATCCGCTCCGGGCGCGGGGAAGCCCCCTCGCGCCCGGGTCTCAGCCCGTCTCCGCCCCCGGCCCGCTGTAGCGGGCACGGGGGCGGATCAAACGGTCCTCCCCGCCCTGCTCCAGCGCATGGGCAACCCAGCCCGCGCTGCGCCCCACGGCAAAGAGCGCGAGCGCCGCGCCCGGCGGCAGGTCCAGCGCGCGCCGCAGCGCGACCAGCGCCACGTCGATCGTCGGCGCCCGTCCTGACCCCTCTGCCATGAGCGCGATCAGCCTGTCCCGCCCCGCATCGGGCGGCAGCAGCGGCAGCAGCGCCGCCGCGCGGGCATCGCCCTGCGGATAGAGCTTGTGGCCGAAGCCCGGCACCCCCTCGCCCCGCCGCAGCCGCGCCTCGAGCGCCGGCTCCGCGCCCAGCGCCTGCACCTCGTCCAGCAGACGCTCGACCAGCGATGTGGCGCCGCCATGCAGCGGCCCCGAGAGCGCCGAGAGCCCGGCCTGCAGGCAGGCCCCCAGCGAGGCGCCGGTGGAGGCGACGACTCGCACCGCAAAGGCCGAGGCGTTCAGCTCGTGATCGGCCAGCAGCACCAGCGCGCGGCGGATCAGCTCGGCGCCATCCTCCGCGCCCCAGGCCTGGGCGAGGTGCCGATGCAGCGGCAGGTCCGAGGGCTGCGTGCCGCTTACCGCCGCCGCCATCGCCCGCATCAGCGCCGCGCCGCCGGGCCAGAGGTAGGCCGGGCTGCGCTGCCATGCCGCGCGGCGCCCCTCGGGCAGACTAGGCAGCAGCAGCTGGCAGCCCTCGGTCAACGGCAGCCGCCGCGCGGCCTTCATCTGCGCCTTCTTCCAGGGCGCGGGCGGCGGGGCCACGAAGGGATCGGAGGCCCCGCAACCCCAGAGCAGCCGCGCGGCCTCCTCGAGGCTGGCCTCCTGCGCGAGGTCCGCCGCGTCCCGCCCGCGGTACAGCAGCCGCCCGCCCTCGATCTGCGACAGCCCCGAGGCAAGGACCGGCAGGCCCCAGTCCAGCGCCGCCTCTGCCGCCTGCCCCGGACGCCGGCCCTGCGCCTTCTTCTGGAGAAGCGCGTCGATATCGGCGCGCCGGTAGAGGCGCCGGCGCGGATCACCGGGCGCGGGATCGGTGCCGATCCGGCCCCGGCTGACATAGGCGTAAAGCGTGGCGCGGCTGACGCCCAGCGCCTGTGCCGCACCTTCGGCGTCCAGATGGCTCTCGGTCATGGCCCTACATTGATTGTCTGTATCAAGATTGACTGACCACTGATGCACCGTCAAGCCTGCGGCCCGTCACCATGATAGGACAGCCCATGACCCAAGGCTTCACCCCCGGTCTGCAGGACACCGTCGCCGCCGAAACCGCCCTGTCGCATGTCGATGGCGCGGCTGGTCGCCTGATCCTGCGCGGACGGGACCTCGACGCCCTCGCAGGCCAGCCCTTCGAGGCGATGCTGGCGCTGCTCTGGGAGGGGACGGCCCCGCAGAAGACCCCGCAACCGATGGAGGCGGAGGCCCTGCGCAGCGCCCTCGGCGCCGCCCGGCAAGAGGCCTTCGCCCTGATGCAGCCCCTGCTGCCTGCCGCCCGCGCCCTGCCCCCGGTGCCTGCGCTGCGCCTCATGCTCTCGGCCCTGCCGGATACCCAGGACGCGGCGATCCGCTCTGTCGCCGCCACGGGCACCTTCACCGCCGCCATCGCCCGCCTCGCCATGGGCGAAACGCCCGTCGCACCGGACCCCGCGCGCGGCCATGCCGAGGACATGCTGGCTATGCTGACGGGCGCCGCGCCGGAGCCAGCGCAGGTTGCCGCGCTGGACCGTTACCTCGTGACCGTGGCGGATCACGGGCTCAACGCCTCGACCTTCGCCGCGCGGGTCGTCGCCTCGACGCGGGCCGGCACCGTCTCCTCGGTCGTGGCGGCGCTCTGCGCGCTGAAGGGGCCGCTGCACGGCGGCGCGCCGGGGCCGGTCCTCGACATGCTCGACGGGATCGGAGAGGCGGGAAACGCCCGCCCCTGGCTCGCGGCGGCGCTGGACCGGGGCGAGCGGCTGATGGGCTTCGGCCACCGCATCTACCGGGTCCGCGACCCGCGCGCCGACGTCCTCAAGGCCGGCGTTCAGACCCTGCGCGGCAGCGGCCGCATCGCCTTGGCCGAGACGGTCGAGGCCGAGGCCCTCGCCCTTCTGGCCGAGCGCAAGCCGGATCGCCCGCTGCAGACCAACGTGGAGTTCTACACCGCCCTCCTGCTCGAGGCGCTGGGATGGCCGCGCGACAGCTTCACCTGCGTTTTCGCCGCCGGTCGGGTCGCGGGCTGGACCGCCCATGTCAGGGAAGAGGAACGGACGGGCCGCCTGATCCGCCCGCAATCGCGCTACGTCGGCCCGGCCCCGGCGCGGTAGCCCATCTGGCGGTCGATCCATTCGAGGATCACCGCCGCCGCCCGCCCCTGCTCCACCGCGGTCATCTCGCGGCCCTGCGGCACCCCGTGCCACTTCGCCAGGCAACCGCGGCAGCAGGTGGCGGTGGCGTGCTGCGCGATGAAGACCGGGTGCCCGCGCATCGGCGTCTGCCGCCCGTCGTTCTTAGGCTGTGCCGGGGCGAGGCGCTGCGCGACGAAATCCTCCGCATGCGATAGAATTGTGCCGCGACCCTTGGCGTTCGCGTAGTCCCGCTCCTTGTCCCCCAGCCGGAAGCGGCTGCGAAAGGCGGAGCGGGCGAGGCGCTGGTGGATGTCGCTCATCCCAGCGCCGCGAGGTACTGGCGCACCGCCTCCTGCACGTGGCGAAAGCGGTCGCCGCCCAGATGCTTGCCGCCGTACCAGCGGGTCACGACGACAAGGTGCCGCTCCAGCCCCTCGCGCTCGAGTATGCGCAGGATCACCGCGCCAGCGCCGCTCTCGCCATCGTCGTTCTTCACCGGCGCCTCGGGCAGCAGCAGGGCCCAGCTGTGGTGCGTGGCCTTGGCGAAGCGCTTGCGCCGCTTCAGCTCCGCGACCAGCGCCTTCGCCTCCTCCTCGCTGCCGCAGGGCGCGCCCGAAACGGCATAGCGCGAGCCGCGGTCCGAGATGATCTTGTCGAGGACGAGCATGGGGCGCGGTCTAGCAAGCCGCGGGACGCATCGCCAGCGCCGCTGCCCTGTTCATCCCCGCCCCGGCACCCTATCTTCCTGCCAAGCAACGAAGAAAGGGGGCCGTCCGTGTTCTCCTCCATCGCCGGGGGCCTCTGGCGCAGCACGCAGGACGCGGCGGATCTGGCGCTGGCGCCCTTTTCCGATCCGGTGATCCGGCTGGGCGTGACCGGGCTGTCGCGGGCGGGCAAGACCGTCTTCATCACCTCGCTCGTCGCGAACCTGATGGACCGGGCGCGGATGCCGCAGCTTGCTGCCAACCCGCGCATCCTCGCCGCCTATCTGCAGCCGCAGCCTGACGACACCATGCCGCGCTTCGACCTCGAGGGGCATCTGGGCGCGCTGCTGGGGCCCGAGCCCTATTGGCCCGAGGGCACGCGCCGCGCCTCGCAACTGCGGCTGTCGCTGCGGCTTCAGCCCGAGGGGATGCTGGCGGGCGTGCAGGGGCCGCGGACCGTCCACCTCGATATCGTGGACTACCCCGGCGAATGGCTGCTCGACCTCGGGCTGCTGGAGAAAAGCTATGCCGACTGGTCCGCGCAGGCGCTGCGCCGGGCCGAGGGCCGCGCCGAGGGGGCGGTTTACCGGGAGGCGCTGGCCAAGGCCGATCCCGCCGCCGAGCATGAGGAGCCGGCGGCGCAGGCCCTCGCCCGCGCCTGGACGACCTACCTCGATACCGCGCGCGAGGCCGGCTATTCCGACCTGACGCCCGGCCGCTTCCTTCTGCCCGGCGAGATGGAGGGCTCGCCCGTCCTGACCTTCGCCCCGATGCCGAAGCCTGACGATCCCACTCGCCGCAGCCTCTGGCGCGAGTTCGAGCGGCGCTACGACAGCTACGTGCGCAACGTGGTGCAGAAGTTCTTCCGCGAGCATTTCGCCCGCATCGACCGGCAGGTGGTGCTGGTCGACGTGCTGGGCGCGATCCATGCCGGCCCCCGCGCGGTCGAGGACCTGCGCGAGGCCATGGCCGATATCCTCGGCGCCTTCCGCCCCGGCCGCAACGCGGTGCTCTCGCGCCTGCTGCGCGGGAGGCGAATCGACCGCATCCTCTTCGCCGCGACCAAAGCCGATCACCTGCACCACAGCCAGCACCCGGCGCTGCAGGCGATCACCGAGGCGCTGCTGCGCGATGCCCGCGACCGCGCCGATTTCGCCGGCGCCACGACGCAGGCCATGGCCATCGCCGCGCTGCGCGCCACGGTCGAGGACCGGGTCGAGCACGGGGGCCGCAGCCTCGACGTCGTGCGCGGGCGGCTGGCCGAGACGGGGCGCATGGCGGCGCTGCATGCCGGGGAGCTGCCCAGCGATCCGTCGAAGATCCTCTCGCCCGCCCGCTCCGGCGCGGAGCGCTGGCTGGACGAGGATTACGGCATCATGAACTTCGCCCCCGCCCGGCTGGAGCTGGCGCCCGGCGAAGGCCCGCCGCACATCCGCCTCGACCGCGCGGCGCAGTTTCTTTTCGGGGACCGCCTGTGATGCGGCTAGAGCAAGCCCGGGCCGAGGATGCGCCGGCCCTCGGAGCTCTTCTCTCGGATTGGATCGACGAGACGCCCTGGATGCCGCGCATCCACACGCGGGATGAGGATGCCGATTTCGCCGAGCACCTCGTCGAAACGGCCGAGGTCTGGGTGCTGCGCGATGCTGCGCCACAGGGCTTCCTGGCCCGCCGGGAGGAGCAGGTCGCGGCGCTCTACCTTCGGGCCTCCGCCCGGCGGCAGGGAGGCGGCGCCCTGTTGCTCGAACGGGCGAAGGAGGGGCGCGACTGCCTCCGCCTCTGGACCTTCGCGGCGAATGACGGCGCGCGGCGGTTCTATGCCCGGCACGGCTTTGCCGAGGTCGGCGGAACGGCGGGCGACAACGACGAGGGTCTTCCCGATATCAGGATGGAGTGGCGCCGATGACCGACCCGCAAGGCCGCCGCGGCCCGGTGATGATCGAGCTGGAGGAGGATGCCGCCGCGCCGCGCCCCGATACCGCGCCGCCGGTGCCGGAACTGGGCATGGAACCGGTGCAGGGCGCCGCGATGCAGCGGGCGGCGGCGCTGGCCGGGCGGCGCCCCTCGCGGCTGGCGCGCTGGTTCTGGGCGCTGGCCGGGGCGCTGGTCACGGCGCTGCTGACGCAGGCCGCCTGGGTCTGGGTGACGGGGCTGATCGCCAGCGTGCCGGTCCTCGGCTACCTCGCCGCCGCGCTGGTGATCGCACTGGCGCTGATCGTGCTGGCGCTGGCCCTGCGCGAGATCACGGCCTTCTTCCGCCTCGCCCGGCTCGACCACCTGCACAAGGAAGCCGCCGCGATCCTCGCCTCTGGCGATCTGACGGAGGCGCGGGCCTTTGCCGCCAAACTGGGCGCGCTCTACACCAGCCGCGACGACACCTCCTGGGGGCGCAAGCGGCTGGAGGAGCGGACGGCCGATGTCTTCGACGCCGACGGCCTTCTGGCGCTGGCCGAACGCGAGCTTCTCGCCCCGCTCGACGCGCGGGCCCAGCGAGAGGTCGAGATCGCGGCGCGGCAGGTGGCGACCGTGACGGCCGTCGTGCCACTGGCCTTTGCCGATGTCTTCGCCGCGCTGACCTCGAACCTGCGGATGATCCGCCGCGTGGCCGAGATCTACGGCGGCCGCTCGGGCACGCTGGGCGCCTGGCGGCTGACGCGCAGCGTGCTGGGGCACCTCGTGGCGACGGGCGCGGTGGCGGTGGGCGACGACCTGATCCACTCCGTCGCCGGCGGCGGGCTGGTCAGCCGCGTCTCGCGCCGCTTCGGCGAGGGCGTGGTCAACGGCGCGTTGACCGCCCGCGTGGGTGTCGCCGCGATGGAGGTCTGCCGCCCCCTGCCCTTCCGCGCCGTCCCGCGCCCCGGCGTCACCAACCTGGTGCGCCGGGCGCTGACAGGGCTGTTCGCCCGGGCCGAGGCGCAGGAGGGCGACGGACCCGCGCGTTAAAGCCCGCTGAAGCGCAGGGCGCGGCGGTCGTCTTCAGCGATCTCGGTCATCTCCGCCTCGACAGCGTCGCGGTCGTCGGCGCCGCGCAACAGCCGACCGTGCAGCGGGTCGAAGCGCCCGGCGGCGATATCGGCGATGACCGCGGCGGCCAGCGTCGGCGGCACGTCCTCTCCGCTGTCGAACATCTCGCGTATGCCGGGCAGATGCGCCTGCCCCTCGGGGGTATCCAGCTGCAGCTCGGTCATCGCCGTGCGCACGAGGCCGGGATCGACGGCGAAGGCGCGCAGCCCCTCGGGCGTGAGCGTGTCGTTCAGACACTCGGTGAAGCGCATGATCGCCGCCTTGCTCGAGGCATAGCCCGAGCCGGCGGGAAAGCTGTTCCCCGTGCCGCCGCCGACCATGTTGACGACCCGCCCGGCGCCGCGTGCGCGCATTGCCGGAAGCGCGGCGCGACAGGCATGGAAGGTGCCGCGCAGGTTGATCTCCACGTCCTGCCACCAGACCTCGGGGTCGACCTCCCAGATGGGGCCGAAGGCGCGGAAGGCGCCGTGGTTGTTGACTAGCGTCTGGATCGGCCCAAGCTCCGCCTCGATCCGGGCCATGGCTTCTTCCACGGCGCCCAGCTGCACGAGGTCCACCGGCACCGCCAGCGCCCGCCCGCCAGAGGCCGTGATCTGCGCGGCGGTCTCCTCGATCTCGGCCGCGCTGCGGGCCAGCACGGCGACGGCGGCGCCCTCCTCGGCCTGGGTCAGGGCGATCTGCCGGCCGATGCCGCGCCCGCCCCCGGTCACCACCGATACGGTTCCGTCAAGTCTGTTCATGATGCGTCCTCCTGCCCCCAGAGACTAGGCGGCAGGCGCGCGGCTTCAATCGTTGGAGGTCACCGCAGCGCCATCGCGGCATAGCGGTCGCGCAGGGCCTTGGGCGGCAGGCCGTAGGCCGCGCGGAACTGGGCGTAGAACTGGCTGATCGAGGAGAAACCCGATTCCTCGGCCACCTGCGCGATGGGCGTGCCGCTCTCCATCAGCAGGGCCCGCGCCCGAAGCAGCCGCATCCGCACGAGGAATCTCTTCGGCGGCATCCGCATCATCCGGCTGAACAGCTGCGTGGCGTAGCTTTCGTGCAGGCCGGTTACGGCGGCGATATCGGCATTGGTCATGGGCCTGTGCAGCCCCTCGACGATCACCCGCACCATGGCCACGACATGCCGCACGCTCTGCGCGCTCAGCGCGATGCCGCCCTCGGGCGCGCTCAGCGGGCGGCACAGCCACTCCGGCGGGCCGATCTGCGCGCGGCGCAGGAGGGTGTTGATCTCCATCCGCATGACCTCGGCCCGCTCGACCTCGTGGCTGCGGTAATCGGCGTACCAGCGGTCGATATCCTCGGGCCCGCAGGCGCCGGGGGGCAGCAGCAGCAGGCCGCCGCTCATCAGCCCGACCTGAAGCCCGGCGATATGCGGCATCGACAGGAAGCCGTCGACCGGCAGGTAGATGTTCGCCAGCCGCGGCGGCCCATCGCCCTGCGGGGTAATACGCACGAGGCGATGCGGGATGCCGGCCCAGAACAGCGCGAGGCGCCCGGGCGGCACCACCACCCGCAGCCCGTCGAGGTCGTATTCCATCTCGGCCCCGGTCAGGAAATTCGCCTCGACATGGCCGTGCCAATGCGCGGCCTCCATCGCGCTGGGCGAGAAGACCCGCATGCCGAAGCGGCCGATCGCCTTGGTCAGCGCGTAGAAGTGCCGCTCGTGCGCGGGGCCGCCGAGCTCGGCGCCGGTCTCCTCTGCCATGACCGCCTCTTGATGCCGGATCTTGGAAAGCCGGAAAACTATGGGGGATTCTGCTATTGCCGTAAAGTGCGGCAGAGGGTCAGGATGATGCCACGTCGCGGTGCGCTTGAGGAGGCGCGCCACGGGGGATGACGCGGCCAGCGGACCCGGGAGAAGTCCGCCCCGCACAGGGAGGAGATCATTGATGAAACCGCTTTCGCGCGCTGCCTTGGCAGCGCTTTTGACAGGTGTGTCCGCGACGGCCCTGACGGCCCAGATCGTCGAGCCGACGGCCCCGCCCGCGCCGCCCGCCTTTCCCGCACAGGGAGAGCCGAATTTCGTAACCCGCGACGCCATCGCGACCTACCGCAGCCTGCCGGAGTATCACCAGCCCGCCTTCATGGATGCCTTCGTCGAGGCGGGCGATCTGCCCCCCGTCGAAGAGCGGCTGCCGGATGAGCCGATGGTCTACGAGGTCAGCAATATGACCGACGGCATCGGCGTCTACGGCGACGTCATGCGCCATGTGATCGGCGGCCGCCCCGAGGGGTGGAACTACTGGGCCGGGCAGACGCAGGGCTGGGGCGGCATCGACATCGCGATGTCCGAATGCCTGACGCGCACCGGCCCGCTGTTCCAGATCGAGCCAGACGACCTCGAGCCGCTGCCGAACCTCGCCCGCGGGTGGGAGTGGTCGGAGGACGGGATGAGCCTGACGGTCCACCTGATCGAGGGGGCGAAATGGTCCGACGGCGATCCCTTCGATGCCGAGGACGTCATGTTCTACTGGGATCACACGATCATGGACCCCAATGTCACGCCGCTGAACGCGGCCTCTCCCGAGACCTTCGGCGAGGGCACGACGCTGAGCCGCGTCGACGATTATACAGTCCGCTTCGACTTCACGACCGAGCGGCCCGAGCGCGTGCTTTATTCCATGGCCTACGGCGATTTCTGCCCCGGCCCGAGCCACATCCTCGCGCCCATGCATCCGGCCAACAACCCGGACATGAGCTATGACGACTACCGCAACGCCTTTCCGCCCGACTACATGAACTTTCCGGTCATGGGCGCCTGGAGCCCGGTAGAATACCGCCCCGACGACGTGATCGTCCTGCGGCGCAATCCCTACTACTGGAAGGTCGACAGCGACGGGAACCAGCTGCCCTACCTGAACGAGCTGCAATACCGCCTCTCGACATGGGCGGATCGCGACGTGCAGGCGGTGGCCGGAACGGGCGATTTCTCGAACCTCGAGCAGGCCGAGAACTTCGTCGAAAGCCTGCGCCGCGCCGCCGAGGACGATGCCCCCGCCCGGCTGGAATTCGGGCCGCGGATCATCGGCTATACGCTCTATCCGAACCTCTCGGGCAATGGCTGGGGCAATCCCGACACGCGGGGCCAGGCCGTGCGCGAGCTCAATCGTAACCTCGATTTCCGGCAGGGCGTGACGCAGGTGATCGACCGGCAGCGGCTGGGCGACAGCCTCGTGAAGGGACCCTTCACCGCGCAATATCCGGGCGGTCTCTATGCCGGAACGTCGTACTACGACGAAGGCAGCACCGTCTTCTATCCCTACAGCCTTGAAAGCGCGCGGGCGCATTTCGAGGCGGCGGGGCTCGAGGATACCGACGGCAACGGCTTCTACAACTGGCCCGAAGGCTCGCCCGCGGGCACCGGCGACGTGCAGATCACGCTGCTGACCAACACCGACTACCAGACCGACCGCAACCTCGCCGAGGGGGTGATCGCGATGATGGAGGAGGCGGGGCTGAAGCTGTCGCTGAACGCGCTGACGGCCAACGACCGCGATGCCGCCGTCTCGGCGGGGCGCTACGACTGGCGGGTGGAGCGCAACGCCTCCGACCTCATCACCGTGGTGCAGAACACGGCGCAGCTGGCGCCGACGGGGCCGCGCACCTCGGCCAGCCACTACGCCAACGATGCGGGCGAGCTGGACCTGCTGCCCTTCGAGGAGGAGATGGTCGAGGCGGTCGAGGGCTTCATCGCGACCAATGACCCCGAGGCACGCAGCGAGCTGATGAAGACCTATCAGCAGCTCTACACCGACAACCTCTACGGCATCGGGCTGACGCAGTACCCGGGCGCGCTGGTGATCAACAAGCGCTTCCGCAACGTGGCGCCGGGCGTGCCGATCTACGCCTACAACTGGGCCGAGGACAGCGTGATCCGCGAGCGCCTCTTCGTCCCCGAGGAGGACCAGATCGGCGCCGAGCTCTACGAGGGCGCGCTGCCGGGCGAGCCGGGCGGCGAGGGCCCCGTCACCGCGGGCGACTGACGCACGCCCTAGCGGCGCGGCGGCCCCGGTCGCCGCGCCCCGCCGCCCGCCGGGCGCACCGACAGCCACAGGAGCAGGCCATGCTGCGTTTCCTCGGGGTCCGATTGCTGCAGGCGATCCCCGTCCTGCTGGTGATGAGCATCATCACCTTCATCATCATCCAGGCGCCGCCGGGCGATTACGGCGACTTCATCCGCAGCCAGATGGTCACCCAGGGTGGCGCCTCTGTCGCCGCCGCCGATGCCGCCGCCGACCAGTACCGCGCGGCGAACGGGCTGAACGATCCGCTGCCGGTGCAATACGTCCGCTGGATCTGGGGCATCGTCAGCCGCGGCGACTTCGGCCACTCCTACTTCTACAACCGGCCCGTCGCCGATGTCGTGGGCGAGCGTCTGCCGCGCACGATCATGCTGGCGCTGGCCTGCCACGTCCTCGCCTCGGTCTTCGGGATCAGCTTCGGCATCCTCGCGGCGACGCGGCAATACGGCTGGACCGACACGATCCTGTCCTTCGTCAGCTTCCTCGGCATGACCATCCCGCGCTTCCTGCTGGCGCTGATCATCCTCTACGTCCTTGCCTTCAAGCTGAACGTGCAGGAGCTGGGAAGCTTCTATTCCACCTACTACGGCGGGCAGCCCTACTGGACGGGTTTCCTCCAGTTCAACTGGGCCAAGCTGTGGAACCTGATCGAGCATGTCTGGCCGGTGATCTTCATCGCCACGCTCGGCGGGCTGGCCTACAACATGCGGGTGATGCGGGGGAACCTGCTCGACACGCTGAACGCGCAATACGTCGAGACGGCGCGCGCCAAGGGCCTGCCTGAACGCACGGTGATCATGAAGCACGCCGTGCCCAATGCGCTGCATCCGCTGATCGCCTACCAGGGCGTCATCCTGCCCTACATGCTGACCGGCGAGATCGAGGTGGCCATCGTCTTCTCGCTCGCCACCGTCGGGCCGGCGATCGTCGGCTCCATGGGGATCGGCGACGTCTATGTCACCGCCACGCTGCTCTTGGTGCTAGGCGCGACGCTGATCATCGGCAACATCATCGCCGACCTGCTGCTCGCGGTGCTCGACCCGCGCATCCGGGTCGGAAGGCAGGAGGCATGAGCATGGCCGATCCCTCCCGCAAGCTGCCGCTGGACGAGCGGCCCGAGCGCAGCATCGGCGACGAGATGCCGCCCGTGGACTGGCACCACGACCTCGGCGAGGAAGAGCTGGACCAGCGCTTCTCCACCGTCTCGTCCGAGGGGCAAAGCTACGGCGCCCTCGTCTGGCGCCGGCTGCGCCGCTCCATCCCCGGCGTGCTGGGCCTCGTGCTGGTGGCCCTGCTGCTGATCGTCGCGCTTTTCGCGCCCTTCTTCGCCCCGGTCGATCCCAAGGCGCCGAACGTCGCCTTCGCGCCGCCCGACGGCCTCAGTTGGCATGTCCCCGGCGAGGGCCCCGAGGCCGGCTGGCACCTGATGCCCGTCTCCTTCCCGCTGACAGAGGGCGCGGAGTACGATCCGATCACCTTCCAGCCGATCCTCTCGCCCGATTACGAGAACCCCCGGCAACTCGTCTTCTTCGCCAAGGGGTGGGAATACTCGCTCTTCGGGATCGAGATGTCGCGCCACTTCATCGGCACCGAGGGCGGCACGCCGCTGCACCTGCTGGGCACCGACAAGCTGGGCCGCGACATCCTGAGCCGGGGCATCGTCGGCAGCCGGATCAGCCTCGCCATCGCGCTGACATCCGTGGCTCTGATCACGGTGATCGGCACGCTGGCGGGCATCACCTCGGGCTATATCGGCGGTACCTTCGATCTGTGGTTCCAGCGCTTCGTCGAGGTCGTCCTCGCCTTTCCGCAGCTGCCGCTCTACCTCGCGCTTGCCACGCTGATCCCGGTGACGGCGCCCTCGGGGCTGTTCCTAACCTTCGTGGTGCTGGTGATCGTCGGCCTCGGCTGGGCGCAGCTGTCGCGCGAGGTGCGGTCGAAGACCCTCTCGCTCCGGCGCGTGGACTACGTGCGTGCCGCGCAGGCGGTTGGCGCGGGCGACGGGCGCATCATCACCCGGCACATCCTGCCCAATGTCCTGAGCCACGTGATCGTCTCGATCACGCTGGGCATCCCGACCATCGTGCTGCTGGAAAGCTTTCTCGGGTTCCTCGGCTTTGCCGTGAAGCCGCCGCTGATCTCCTGGGGGCTGATGCTTCAGGATGCCGGCACCTTCAGCGTGATCGGCAGCTACCCCTGGATCCTCTCGCCCGTGGGCTTCGTGCTGATCACCGTCTTCGCCTTCAACGCCCTCGGCGACGGTCTGCGCGACGCCGTCGACCCCTATTGAGGCCCGCCATGACCAAGATGGACAAGATAGAGCCGATCATCGACGCGCGGCACGTCGCCGTCAGCTTCAAGGTCGAGGGCGGAGAGGTCGAGGCCGTGCGCGACGTCTCGTTCCGGCTGTACCCCGGCCAGACCACCGCACTGGTGGGCGAAAGCGGATCGGGCAAGAGCGTCACCGCCCGCGCGATCATGCGCCTTCTGTCGAAGCGCGCGCGCCTCGGGGCCGAAACCCGCATCAGCTACGCCGGCGAGGATATGGCCAAGCTGTCGCAGACCGCGATGCGCCGGCTGCGCGGCAACCGCATCTCGATGATCTTTCAGGAACCGATGAGCTCGCTGAACCCGGTCTATACCATCGGCGCGCAGCTGGTCGAAGGCATCCGCCTGCACCAGAAGATGTCCCACAAGGCCGCCCTCGCCCGCGCGGTCGAGCTGCTGGACGAGGTGCGCCTGCCGGACCCCGAGGCGCGCGTGCAGCAATATCCGCACCAGCTGTCCGGCGGGCAGCGCCAGCGCGTGATGATCGCCATGGCGCTGGCGAACCGGCCCGACGTGCTGATCGCGGACGAGCCGACGACCGCGCTCGACGTGACGGTGCAGGCAGAGATCCTGCACCTGATCGACGACCTGAAGGAGCGGCTGGGCATGGGGGTGATCCTGATCACCCACGACCTGACCGTGGTGCGGCAGTTTGCCGACCACGTCTACGTCATGCAGCACGGCGAGGTGCGCGAAGAAGGCCCCTGCGCCCGCATCTTCGAGGCGCCGCAGCATCCCTATACCAAGCGCCTTCTGGCGGCAGAGCCGACCGGCAGGGCCGTGCCCATCGCCGATGCCTCCGAGACAGTGCTCTCGGGGCGCGACGTGCGGGTGGAGTTCATGCTGCGCCGGGGCGGCGCCTTTCGCGGCAGCTACCACCCGCTGATCGCGGTGGACGGGCTGACGCTGGACCTCAAGCGCGGAGAGACGCTGGGCCTCGTCGGCGAAAGCGGATCGGGCAAGACCACCTTCGGGCAGGCGTTGCTGCGGCTGAACCGGATGGACGCCGGCGAGGTGACCTTCCTCGGCGACCGGATCGACGGGCTCGAGCGGCGGCAGATGCGCCAGTACCGCAGCCGGATGCAGGTGGTCTTTCAGGACCCCTTCGCCTCGCTCAACCCGCGCATGAGCGTGCGGCAGATCATCGAGGAGGGCCTCGTGGTCAACGGCCTTGGCCGCACGGGGCGCGAGCGCTTTGCCCGCGTCCAGCAGGCGCTGCGCGACGCCGGCCTGCCCGACACCATCGCCCACCGCTTCCCGCACGAATTCTCGGGCGGGCAGCGCCAGCGCCTCGCCATTGCCCGCGCCATCGCGCTGGAGCCGGAGTTCATCCTGCTGGACGAGCCGACTTCCGCGCTGGACCTGTCGGTGCAGGCGCAGATCATCGCGCTTCTGCGCAAGCTGCAGGCCGAGCGGGGCCTGAGCTACCTCTTCATCTCGCACGACCTCAAGGTCGTGCGGGCCCTGTGTCACCGCGTGATGGTGATGCAGGGCGGCCGCATCGTGGAACAGGGCCCGACCGAGGATGTCCTGACACGCCCGCAAACCGAGTACACCCAGCGGCTTGTCCGCGCAGCCTTCGAGATTGCCACATGACTGTCATCACCTTCATCGGCGCCGGATCCACGGTCTTCACCAAGAACCTGACCGGCGACATGCTGCAACGCCCCTCCCTCGCCCAGGCCGAGATCCGGCTGATGGACATCGACCCCAAGCGGCTGGAGGAATCCGAGATCGTCGTGGGCAAGATGGCCAAGTCGCTGGGCAGCGCCGCCACGATCAAGACCTACACCGACCAGAAGCGCGCGCTCGATGGCGCCGATTTCGTCGTCGTCAGCTTCCAGATCGGCGGGTACGAGCCCTGCACCGTCACCGATTTCGAGGTGCCGAAGAATTACGGTCTGCGCCAGACCATCGCCGACACGCTGGGCATCGGCGGCATCATGCGGGGCCTGCGCACCGTCCCGCACCTGTGGTCGATCTGCGAGGACATGATGCAGCTCTGCCCGCAGGCGATCATGTTGCAATACGTGAACCCCATGGCGATCAACACCTGGGCCATCGGCGCGAAGTATCCGAGCATCCGCCAGGTCGGCCTGTGCCACTCCGTGCAGGGGACCGCCGAGGAGCTGGCCCGCGATCTCGATATCCCGATCGGCGAGATCCGCTACCGCAGCGCCGGCATCAACCACATGGCCTATTTCCTGCAGTTCGAGCATCGCCAGCCCGACGGCAGCTACCGCGACCTCTACCCGACCCTCAAGCAGGGCTACGCCGAGGGGCGCCTGCCCCGCTTCTCGAACCACTCGGACCGCTGCCCGAACAAGGTGCGCTACGAGATGATGTCGCGCCTTGGCTACTTCGTCACCGAAAGCTCGGAGCATTTCGCCGAATACGTCCCCTACTTCATCAAGCGCGACCGTCCCGACCTGATCGAGAAATTCGGCATCCCGCTGGACGAGTACCCCAAGCGCTGCGTCGAGCAGGTGGCGAACTGGCAGGCTCAGGCCGAGCGTTATCGCAAGGCCGAGACGATCGAGGTCAAGCCGAGCCGCGAATACGCCAGCGAGATCGTCAATTCCGTCGTCACCGGCGAGCCCTCGGTGATCTACGGCAATATCCGCAACCTCGGCTACATCCCGCAGCTGCCCGAGGGCGCGGCAGTCGAGGTGCCGGTGCTGGTCGACGGCACGGGCCTGCATCCCACCGTGGTGCGGGACATCCCGCCGCAGCTCACCGCGCTGATGCGCACCAACATCAACGTGCAGGAGCTGACGGTCGAGGCGCTGCTGCGCGAGGATCCGCAGTACATCTACCACGCCGCGATGATGGATCCGCATACCGCCGCCGAGCTGGACCTCGACCAGATCTGGTCCCTCGTGGACGAGCTTCTGGCCGCCCACGACGGTTGGCTTCCCGACTTCGCCCGCATCCAGACGCGCCGCGCGTCCTGAGACAGGAGAGTTCCATGTCCTTCCGCATCTGCATCATCGGCGCCGGCAGCGTCGGCTTCACCAAGAAACTCGTCTCGGACATCCTGCGGGTGCCGGAATTCTCGGGTGTCGAGTTCGCCCTGACGGATATCAATCTGCACAACCTCGACATGATCCGCCAGATCGTCGAGCGGATCATCGAGGCCAACGGCATGCCCGCCCGCGTCCTCGCCACCACCGACCGGCGCGAGGCGCTGACCGGCGCGCGCTACGTGATGAACTGCGTGCGGATCGGCGGGCTCGAGGCCTTTGCCGACGATATCCGCATCCCGCTGAAGTACGGCGTCGACCAATGCGTCGGCGATACCCTCTGCGCGGGCGGCATCCTTTACGGCCAGCGCGGCATTCCCGCGATGCTCGACTTCTGCCGCGACATCAAGGAGGTGGCGGAACCCGGCGCCTGGATGCTGAACTACGCCAACCCCATGGCGATGATGACCTGGGCGGCGCTGGAGACGGGCGTGAATGTCGTCGGCCTCTGCCACGGTGTGCAGAACGGCCATAGGCAGATCGCCCGCGCGCTGAAGGTGCCGATGGAGAGTGTGGACATCGTCTGCTCGGGCATCAATCACCAGACCTGGTACCTCGATATCCGCGTCGACGGCGTGCCCGTCACGCGCGAGCGGCTGACCGAGGCCTTCGAGGCGCATCCGGTCTATGCCCGCCAGGAGAAGGTGCGGATCGACGTGCTCAAGCGCTTCGGCTTCTATTCGACCGAAAGCAACGGGCACCTGTCGGAATACCTCCCCTGGTATCGCAAGCGCCCCGAGGAGATCATGGACTGGATCTCCACCGACGACTGGATCCACGGCGAAACGGGCGGCTACCTGCGCTACACCACCGAGAACCGGAACTGGTTCGAGACGGATTTCCCGAAGTTCCTCGACGAGGCCGGGCAGGATCTGTCCAAGGCGCCGCGCACTGATGAGCACGCCAGCTGGATCCTTGAGGCGATGGAAACGGGCCGCCCCTATCGCGGGCATTTCAACGTCCGCAACGGCGGCACCATCACCAACCTGCCCGAGGATTGCATCATCGAAAGCCCCGGCTGGGTCGACCGCTTCGGCATCAACATGATCGAGGGGGTCGAACTGCCGCTCGCCTGCGCCGCCACCTGCAACGCCAGCGTCAGCGTCCAGCGGATGAGCGTGCGCGCCGCGCTGACGGGCGATGTGGAGCTGCTGAAACAGGCGGTGCTGCACGACCCGCTGGTCGGCGCGATCTGCACCCCGGACGAGGTCTGGCAGATGGTCGACGAGCTGCTCGTCGCGCAGGCCGAGTACCTGCCGCAATATGCCCATGCCATCGAGGGCGCGAGGGCGCGCATGGCCAATCCCAAGGTGCAGACCCGCGACTGGGAGGGCGCCGCCCGCCTCACCGTCCGCTCGGTCGAGGAGCTGCGCGCCGCCAAGGGCAAACCGGCCGAGGAGGCAGACCTCGGCACCCGCGTGATGAGCTAGGGCCGCGGCCCGCCCCTGCGGCGCAAGCCGCCCGCGCCGGGCGCGCGGGGCCCTTGCGGCCCCCGAAGCCCGGCGCGCCCCCCTCAGCCGGGCGTGTGTCCCGTCTCGCGGATCACGTCGCGCATGCGCGCTTCCTCCTCGCTCGCGACGGGGACCGCGCCGATCAGCTGGCGCGTGAACGCCGCCTGCGGCGCGGTGAAGATCGCCTCGGTGGTGCCGGTCTCGACCTTCTCGCCGCCGACGAAGACGCTGATCCGGTCGGCCAGCGCCCGCACCACGGCCAAATCGTGGGTGATGAAGATATAGGTCAGACCGCGCTCGCGCCGCAGCCGGTCCAGTAGCGCCAGCACCCGCGCCTGCACCAGCACGTCCAGCGCCGAGGTCGGCTCGTCCAGCACGATCAGGTCCGGCTCCGCCGCCAAGGCGCGCGCGATGGCCACGCGCTGGCGCTGCCCGCCGGACAGCGAGGCGGGGGTGCGGCGCGCCATCTCGGGCTCCAGCCCGACCTCTTCCAGCAGCGCCTCGACGCGGGCGGGCCGCTCAGACCGCGCGCCGATGCCATGCACGTCCAGCGGCAGCCGGATCGAGGCGCCGATCCGCCGCCGGATGTTCAGCGAGGACAGCGGGTTCTGCTGCACCAGCTGGATGCGCCGCCGCATCGCGCGAGGCCGGGTTTGGCCCAGCGGCGCGCCGTCGAACAGCATCTCGCCCGCGCTGGCCGGGTAGATGCCCAGCACGATGTTCGCCAGCGTCGACTTGCCCGACCCGCTTTCGCCGACCACGGCGTGACACTCGCCGCTCGCGACCTCCAGATCGACGTCCTTGAGCGCCTGCACCCGGTGATCGCCGACGACAAAAGTCTTGCCCAGCCCGCGGGCCTGAAGAAGGGGGCCCTCGGTCATGCCGTCACCTCGCCGGGTTCCGCGCAGCCGTCGTGCACCAACAGCGGATCTGCGAAGGCCTCTGCCCCCTGCGGCAGATCGGGAAGCCCGCCGCCCAGCAGCCGCGGCGCCGCCGCCAGCAGCGCCTTGGTGTAGGGATGGCGCGGATCGCTGAAAAGCTGCTCGGTGCGCCCGTGCTCCACGATGCGACCCCGGTAGATGACATAGACCCGATCCGCGAATTCCCGCACCACCGAGAGGTTGTGCGAGATGAAGAGGACGGCGGTCCCGCGTGAGGTCACAAGATCGTCCATCAACCGCAGCGTCTGCGCCTGCACCGTCACGTCGAGCGCGGTACCCGGCTCGTCCGCCAGCAGCAGCTCCGGCCCGTTCGCCAGCGCCATGGCGATCATCACGCGCTGGTTCATGCCGCCCGACAGCTGGAAGGGATAGCTGTCCAGCGCCCGCGCGGGATCGGGGATCTGCACCTCGGCCAGCGCGGCCTCGGCCCGGCGGCGGGCCTCCTGCGCGCGCAGGCGCTGGCCGCCGGCCCGCAGCACCTGCTCGAAGATCTCGCCGATGCGGAACACCGGGTTCAGCGCCGAGGTCGGATCCTGGAAGATCATCGTCACCCGGTGCCCGCGCATCGCGGCAATCCGCGCCGGGCTGCGCGTCGCGTCATGGCCCAGCACCTCGATCAACCCCTCTGCCTCGGTGCCCTTTTCCTGCTGCAGCCGCGCCAGCGCGAGCTGCGCCGTCACCGACTTGCCAGAGCCGCTTTCGCCCACCAGCGCGACCTTCTCGCCCGCGTTCACATGCAGCGAGATGCCGTGCAGCACCTCCGTCCTCTGGCGCCCCTTGCGGAAGGCCAGATGCAGGTCGCGTACCGTGAGAACCGGATCCGCCATCGTCACACCTCCGCGTCGAAGGCTTCGCGCAGCCCGTCGCCCAGCAGGTTGAACCCGAGGACGAGGACCATGATCGCGAGCGCTGGGAAGATCGACAGCCACCAGGCGTCGGGCATGTATTTCGCGCCATCCGCCACCATGGACCCAAGGTCCGGCGTCGGCGGCTGCACCCCCAGCCCGAGGAACGACAGCGAAGAGACCATGAGGACGACGAAGCCCACGTCCAGCGTCAGCTTGGTCAGGATCGCCGGGGCGCAATTGGGCAGGATCTCGCGCGTCATCACGTGCAGGGGCGAGGCGCCGATCACCTCGGCCGCCAGCACGTAGCCCTCGCGCGCCTCGGAGCGGACGACGTTGTAAACGAGCCGCGTGTACCAGGGCCACCACATCGCGGTGACCGCCAGCATGGCATTGGTCAGCGTCGCGGGCAGAAAGCCCATGATCGCCATGGCCAGCACCAGCGGCGGGATGGCGAGGAAGACATCCGTCAGCCGCATGATCGCGAATTCGACCCAGCCGCCGAGGTAGCCGGCCATCAGGCCCAGCGCCACGCCGATCGGCATGGAGATCGCCAGCACCATCGCCGCCATGACCAGCGAGAGGCGAAAGCCATAAAGGATGCGCGTCAGCACGTCGCGCCCGATGGTATCGGTGCCGAACCAATGCGCCGCCGAGGGCGCCTGATTGATCGCCATGAAATCGCCGATCGGCCCGACATGCGCCGGGTACGGCGCGACGAGATCGGCGAAGACGGCAAGCCCGACGCAGAGCGCCACGAGGACGAGGCCGATGATCGACAGCGGGTTGCTGCGAAACTCGGTCAGCGCGACGGAGGAGGTCTTGCTGCTCATCACTTGCCCCTTTTCTCGGCCAGCCGCAGGCGCGGGTTGATGATCGAGACGATCAGGTCGACGACGAGGTTGGTGATCAGGAACATCGCCGCGATCACCAGCACCACGCCGACGATGGCATCGAGGTCCTTGCGCAGGATCACCTCGACCCCGTAGCGCGACAGGCCCGGCCAGACGAAGACCCGCTCCACCAGAAAGGCATTGGCCAGCATTGCCGCGAAATCGAGACCCAGCACCGTCAGTGTCGGAATGAGCGCCGGGCGGAAGGCATAGCGGCGGGCAATCCGCCCCTCCTTGAAGCCATAGGCGCGCGCCATCTCGATATAGGGCTTGCGGTAGGTCTCGATCATCGAGGACCGCGTCAGCCGCGCCGATTGCCCGATGCCCGACAGCGCGAGCGCCGTCGCCGGCAGGATCAGGTGATACAGCGCGTTGAGCATGGTGCCGAACTGGCCGGTCAGCAGCGCGTCCACGGTGTAAAGGCCGGTGATGTCAGGTGGCGGCGCGACGCCGGTCGAAAGCCGCCCCTCCAGCGGGAAGATCGGCCAGACATAGGCCAGCAGAAGCTGCAGGATCACGCCCCAGACGAAGGCCGGGGTGCAGACCGCCAGCACCGAGAGGAACCGCGCGAGGTGGTCCGGCCCGCGCCGCTGGTGCCGCGCCGCCAGCCGCCCCAGCGGCAGGCCGACCAGCACCATCATCAGGCCGGCGATGAAGACCAGCTCCAGCGTGGCGGGCAAGTAGGCGGCGATGTCCTGCAGCACCGGCCTGCGGGTATAAAGCGAGGTGCCCAGATCGCCCCCCGCCAGGTCGCGCAGGAACCAGCCGTATTGCACGATCAGCGGGTCGTTCAGATGCCGCTCCTCGCGCAGCGCCTCCACCGCCTCGGCGCCGGCATTGGGGCCCAGAGCGATGCGCGCCGGATCGCCCGGCACGACCCGCGCGACGAAGAAAATCAGGATCGACACGCCCGCCAGCACCAGCAGCGACAGCGCCAGCCTGTGGATCAGCAGTCTGAGGATCGGTGACATGACGCCTCCGCTCGGGTGGCAGGGGTGCAGGGTTCAGCATGGCAGGGCGGGCGACACCGCGAGGGCCGCCCGCCCGATGGATCAGCCGTCGATCTGCGCGTCCTTGAACAGCATCCCGTAGCCCGAGATGGCGAAGCGCCTGTCGTCCTGCTCGAGGTTGGGCAGCGAGACGCCGTTGCGCAGGGCATAGACCGGGTTCGCCTCGTAGGCCCAGATCCCCGGGGCGAGGTCGCGCAGGCGGTCCGAGAGGGCATCGTAGATCGCGGCCCGCGCCTCGGGGTCGGTCTCGCTCCGGCCTTCCTCGAGAAGGCGGTCGACCTCCTCGTCGGCGAGGTAGGTCGAGGAGATCCAGGTCGGCGGCAGGGTCGAGCTGAACATGTTGTAGGCCAGCGAATCCGGGTCCGGCGTCCGGGCCGAGATCGCGATCTCGATCGCATGGGGCGCGGTCTCGGGATCGGTGACCTGCTGGGTGATCAGCGCCCAGGGCGTGCGCGTGACGTTCACCTGAAAGCCGAGCTGGCTGAAGGTCGCCTGCATCAGCAGGGCGATCCGCTCGCGCGCCGGCACCTCGGCGATCCAGGCGATGTCGAGCGGGTACTCGGCCGGGTCGTACTGACATTCGGCCAGCGCCTCCTGCGCCGCCTGCATGTCCTGCGTCGGCGCCCGGCGCTCGGGATCAGAGCCGTAGAAGCCCTGCGGCATCGGGCCCGACATCGGGATGCCCTGCGCCACCCCTTCGGTCACGGTCAGAAGATGCAGCGTCGTGCCGTAGTCATAGGCCAGGCTCAGCGCGCGGCGGCAGTTCACGTCGTCGAGCGGCGCGCGCCGGGTGTTGAGCATGATGTATTCGCCGGTCCCGCCCGGCTCCGTCTCGAGGTGGACGCCGCCCTCCTCGTTCAGCGCCTTGAGCACTTCGGGCGGCAGCCACTGCGAGGTGACGTCATGCTCGCCCCGGCTCATCAGCGCGCGCACGGTCGATGCCTCGAGCGAGTAGCGGTAGGTCACCTGCTCGGGCGCGGCGGGATCCACGGGGTCGCCGTCGTAGTTCGGGTTCGGCACGAGGACCGTCTCGATCTGCGGATCGTGCTCGGCGATGATGTAGGCGCCCGATCCGGCGCTGTTGGCCGAGATCCAGTCAGAGGCATAGCCGCCATTCTCGCCGTAGGGCCCCTCGCCCAGATGCTCCTGCGCCAGCGTGCTGTCGATCACCGAAAGCTGCACCAGCGCCGAGAGGAAGGGCGCGAAGGGCTCGGTCAGGGTGAAACGGACGGTGCTGTCGTCCACCGCCTCGACGCCCTCGACGCGCCCCTCGAACAGGGACGCCGGCCCCTGCCCCATCGCCATCAGCCGCTCGAAGGACCAGACGACGTCCCCAGCCGTCACCGGGTTGCCCGAGGCGAAACTGGCGCCGTCGCGCAGGGTGAACTCGTAGGTCAGCCCGTCGATGGTCCAGTCGCTGGCCAGCCAGGGCTGCACGCCCGCCTCGCCCTGCGCGGGATAGACCAGCGGCTCGTAAAGGTTCACGGCCAGGACGGTATCGGCGTAATCGGTGCCCTTGGCGGGATCGATCTCGCCCACGGCGGATTCGTCCAGCCGCAGCACCCGCTCCTGGGCCGTGGCGAGGCCGGGCAGAAGCGCCGCGGCGAGGATGCTCGTTCCGGCAAGAAAACCGGGCGAGATGGATCGTGTCATTGGCTGGTCCCTCCGTTCTTTTTAAATTGTCTTTCGGCCGGGGCGGCGCCCCAGCCGCCGCCGTTCGCCGTCTCGATCAGCAGCGCGTCGCCCGGGCGCATCACCACGCCCGAGGCGAAGGCGAAGCGGTCCTCGCCGCCCTCAGCCCGCTGCAATGTCACGCTGTTGCGCCCGCCGGGCACGCCGCCGTTGCCGCCCCAGACCGGCACGCGGGTGTGCGAATAGCCGACCGAGAGCTTGGCCTCGCCGCGCGGGCGGTAGCAGGTCGACAGCCCCCGCCCGCCCCGGTGACGCCCCTGCCCTGCGGTGCTGTCGGACAGGCGGCGCCAGCCGACATCGATGCCGTAGCGCGCCTCGCAGATCTCGACCGGGCAGTTGAAGGTATCGCCGTGGTTGGTCGAATACATCGCGTCCAGCCCGTCACGCGTCGCCGTGGCGCCCCAGCCGCCCATCTGCGGCTCGACCATGGTGAAGGGGCGCTGCGTGTCGGGATGGCGCCCGGCGATGACGGTGCCGCAGATGCTGGCGAAATGGCCCGCGGGCAGCCGGTCCGGCATGACCTGCGCCATGGCCTGCCACAGCATGTCCGAGAGGCGAATCCGCGTCTCGGAGTAGTAGCCATGCGGCGCCGGGGCCTCGGCCTCGAAGATGGAGCCGGGGCGGGTCAGTACCTTCAGCGGGCGGAAGGAGCCTGCATTGGCGAAAAGCGCGGGATCGGTCAGCACCTTGAAGATCAGCTGGCAGGCGATGCGCGTGCCGTCCGCCGAGGTGTTGTGCGGCGCCGCCTTCTGCTCCGGCGCATCGCGCAGATCGACGGTGAAGCTGTCTTCGGCAATCGTGATCTCTGCGGTCCAGACCTCGCCCCCGTCCTGCTCGACCGCGGCGTGGTAGGTGCCCTTGGGCAGGCTCTTCAGCCCCGCCAGCGCCCGCGCCTCGCCCTCGGCGAAGGCGGCCTCGATCGCCTCCTGCAGGACATCCGCCCCGTAGCTTTCCGCCATCTTCTGGATCGGCCGCGCGGCGCGGCGCCCGGCGGAGATCTGCGCCCAGAGATCGCCCGAGGCGAAATCCGGCAGGCGCGAATTGGCGGCGATGATGTCGAAGACCGGCTGGATCTTCCGCCCCGCCTCGAAAAGGCGGACGCAGGGCAGGCGCAGCCCTTCCTGAAAGATCTCGGTCGCATCGGCGGGCATGGAGCCGGGGGTCATCCCGCCCACGTCGTTCCAATGCGCGATGGAAGCGGTCCAGGCGACGAGCCGGCCTTCGGCGAAGACGGGCTGCGCCACCACCACGTCGTTCAGATGGGTGACCCCGCCCCAGTAGGGGTCGTTGGTCACGAAGACGTCGCCCTCCTGCACCGTGCCCTCGTGCAGCGCCACGATCCGCTTCACCGCCTTGTCGAGCACGCCGACGAAGCCCGGGATTCCCGCGCCCGAGGAGACGATCTCTCCGCCCGGGTCGGTGACGCCGGTGCCGACGTCGAGAACCTCGTAGATGATCGGGCTCATCGCGGTCTTCTTCAGCACGGCGAACATCTCGTCCGCCGCCGCCGAGAGGCCCGCCTGGATGACCGAAATGGTGAAGGGATCGGAGGTCATCAGCCCTCCACCACCACGGCGTCGCGCGGCAGCTCGGAAAAGCGCACCGGGCCCTCTGCAGTCAGGTAGACGATTTCTTCCAGCCGCAGGCCGAACCTGCCCTGCTGGTAGATGCCCGGCTCGATCGAGAAGACCATGCCTTCTTCCAGCACGGTCTCGGCGGCGCCGGTCAGGTAGGGCGGCTCGTGCACCTCGATCCCCAGCCCGTGGCCGGTGCGGTGCAGGAACAACTCGCCGTAACCCTTGGAGGCGATGTAATCGCGCGCCGCGGCATCGACGGCGCGGGCCGGAACGCCGGGCCGCGCGGCGGCCATCGCCGCCTCGACCGCGCCGTCGACGATGGCGTGGATCTCGTCGAAGCCCTCGGGCTTTTCGCCGACCACCGCCATGCGCGTGATGTCCGAGGGCATCCCGCCCAGCCGCGCGCCGATGTCGATGACGATGGCATCGCCGCGCTTGATCCGCGTCTCGCCGGTCTGGTGATGCGGGAAGGCGCCGTTGCCCCCCGCGCCGACGATGCAGAATTCAAGGCTCGCGCCCTGCTCGGCGAAGCCCTGCTTGATCACCTGCCCCAGCTCGGCCTCGGTCATGCCGACGCGGATCGCGGCAAAGGCGCGGCGCATGGCCTCGTCCGCCGCGAGGGCGCTGGCCTTGAGCGCGGCGCGCTCGCCCTCGTCCTTCTTCATCCGCAGCCGGCCCAACGTGCTCTCGGTGAAGCGATGCGCGGCGCCGGGCAGACGGCCCAGCAGCGCGAGGGCGAAGTCGGCGCGCATCGCCTCGTCCAGCGCGACCTCAGCCGCACCCTGCCCGCCCACGGCGGCAAGCGCGGCATCCAGCGCAGCGCCCGGCCCCTGATCGTCGGTCCAGCCATGCATCGGCAGATCGGTATGCTGCCCGGCGCTATCCGCCTCGAGCGCGGGCATGGCGAAGGCGGCGCCCTCTTGCGTCACAAGCAGAAGCAGCAGCCGCTCGTCGCCATGCGGCTGAAAGCCCAGCAGCCACTTCATGTGCGGCCCCGGCCCGAGGGCCAGAAGATCGACCCCCTCGGCGTCCATCGCGCCGCGCAGGGCCGCCAGCCGGGTTTCGCTGCGGGTCTGGTCGGCCATCATGCCTCTCCCTCGTAGCCGTAGACCTCGCGCGCGCGGTCGCGCGTCAGCAGCCCGTCGCGGATGTCTGCGGCGATCTTGTCATGCGGGCGGTCCTTCGGATCGCCCATGCCGCCGCCATTGCCGGTGAAGACGCGGATGACGTCGCCCGGCTTGGTCGGCAGGCCCGAGACGAAGGCGAAATCCTGCGCCTCGCCGTCCTGCGGCAGGAAGCGGACGAAGTTCGGGCTGCCGTCGCGCCCGCCGTCAAGCCCCCAGGCCGGAAACTTCGACCGGGTATAGCCGACGGTCAGGTAGCCGCCCTCGCTGGCGCGGGTGCGGTAGTCGATGACCACGCCGCGCCCGCCGGTCTCGCGCCCCTCGCCGCCGGGGGCGGTGTTCAGCTCCATCCGGTCGATGGTGACGCCGTTGCGGGCCTCGTTGATCTCGGCCGGGCAGTTGTAGGTCTCTCCGTGGAAGGAGGAGAAGATGGCCGAATTGCCGTCGCTGCCGCGCGCGGCGCCCCAACCGCCCACCTGCGGCTCGATGATGGTATACTGCCGACCGGTGTCCGGGTGGATGCCGCCGATGAAGGTGCCGCAGACGCTGGCGAAATGCCCCGCCCCCAGCCGGTCCGGCATATGCGGCGCGAGGCAGCGCCAGATCAGGTCGTAGGCCCGCAGCTCGATCTCGTAGTAAAAGCCCATCGCCGCCGGCGCCTGCGCGTCGAAGGTCGATCCCGGCCGGGTCAGCAGGGTGATGGGGCGGAACGAACCCGCGTTGGCGAGGCCCTGCGGGTCGGTCAGCGATTTGAAGATCATCTGCGAGGCGACCATGACCCCGTCGCGGCAGGAGTTCACCGGCCCGCTCGACTGGTCGGGATTGTCGCGCAGATCGACGGTGAAGCTGTCCTCGGTGATCTTGATCTTCACAGTGAAGACGCGGCCGTCGTCCTGCTCCTCTGACAGCGCGAAGCTGCCCTTTGGCAGGTCTTTCAGCGCCCGGCGCGACACGGCCTCTCCGTGATCCATGTACTGCACCAGCGCCTGTTCAAAGGCATCGGCGCCGTATTTGCCGGCCATCTGCTGCAGCCGCTTCGCCCCCACCCGGACCGAGGAGATCGCGGCCCAGACGTCGCCTTCCAGCACGTCGGGCATCCGTGAATTGACCTTGAGGATGTCGAAGACGGGGCGGATCGGGCGGCCCGCCTCGATCAGCTGGATCGCGGGCAGGCGCAGCCCCTCCTGGAAGATCTCCGTCGCCTCGCCGGTGAGAGAGCCGGGCGCCATGCCGCCGACGTCCGAGTTATGGGCGATATTCGCGGTCCAGGCGATCAGCCGGCCTTCGGCGAAGACCGGCATCGCGACGATAATGTCGTTCAGATGCGTGACGCCGCCGTGGAAGGGATCGTTGGTGACGTAGACATCGCCCTCGCGCATCTGCTCGACCGGGTTGCGCGCGATGATGGCTTTCACCGCCTTGTCGAGCACCCCGACGAAGGCCGGGATGCCGGCGCCGGAAGAGGCGATCTCGCCTGCCGCGTCGGTGATCCCGGTGCCCATGTCGAGCACCTCGTAGATGATCGAGGACATCGCCGTCTTCTTCATCGCGACAAACATCTCGTCCGCCGCCGCCTGAAGCGAGTTCTGGATGATCTCGCTGGTGATCGGATCGAGCGTCATGCCGCCCCCTCTGCCGCGCGGTCCTCGGCGGCGATCAGCACGTGCAGGTTGCCCCAGCGGTCCATATGGGCGCTGTTGCCGGGGTGGATGACGATAGTGGTGCCCGGATCCTCGACCACGGCGGGGCCGTCGAAGGCCATGCCGGGGCGCAGCGCCTCGCCATCGTAGATATCTGCCTCGTGCTGGCCTTCGGTGGCGTAATCGACCACGCGCCGGCCCTTCAGCGCCGCGCTGGCTGGGGTATCGACGGGCTCCGCCTCGACCGGTTTCAGCTTGCCCACTTCGGCAGAGGCGATGACATGCAGCCCCACCATCTCGACCGGCGCGTCGAGGCGATAGGTGTATTCCTTCTCGTAGGCGGCGTGGAAATCCTCGGCTATGCGCGCGAGCGCGCCTTCCGTCACCGGCCCCTCCAGCGGCACCTCGACCGTATGCTCCTGGTTCTGGTAGCGCAGCTTGCCGAAGCGGCGCAGGTGCAGCTTGTCCTCGGGCACGTTCTCCTGCGCGAACTGCGCGCGGGCGCCATCCTCGACCTGCGCGAAGCGGTCCTCGACCGCGGCGGCGGCGCCCTCGCCCAGGTCTACCAGCGCGGTCAGGAAGTAGTCGCGGCGCAGGTCGGACATCATCATCCCCCAGGCCGAGAAGACGGCCGCGCCGGCGGGGATCACCACCTTCTTGACGCCCAGTTCCTGCCCCAGCGCCACGGCATGCATCGCCCCGCCGCCGCCGAAGGCCACGAGGACGAAGTCGCGCGGATCGTGGCCCCGGTTCAGGCTGACCAGCTTGAGCGCGTTGACCATGTTGTTGTTGGCGATGCGCACGATGCCCTGCGCCGCCGCGTCGCGGTCTAGGCCGAGGCTGTCGGCCACGCCCTGCAGCGCGCTGCCCGCGGCCTCCATGTCGGCCTCGATGGCGCCGCCGCAGAAATAGTCGCGGTTGATCCGGCCCAGCCAGAGGTTGGCATCCGTCGTCGTCGCCTGCGTGCCGCCCTTGCCGTAGGCCGCCGGCCCCGGCATCGCGCCCGCCGATTGCGGCCCGACATGCAGCTTGCCGAAATCGTCGACCCAGGCGATGGAGCCGCCGCCATTGCCGATTTCCACGAGATCGACCACGGGCACCATGATCGGATAACCGGCCGAGCTGCGATCCCGCTCGATCCAGTAATCGGTCATGATGGTGACCTCGCCGTTCTCGATCAGCGAGCACTTGGCCGTCGTCCCGCCGATATCGAGGGCGAGAACATTCGGCTCGCCGATCATCTTGCCCAGTTCCGCCGCGCCCCAGAAGCCGCTGGCCGGGCCGCTTTCGACCATGGTGATCGGGATGCGGGCCGTCGCCTCGAGGCTGTCGACACCGCAGTTCGACTGCATGACGTAAAGCTGGCCGGCGAAGCCGTCCTCCTTCAGCCCCCGCTCCAGCCGGCCGAGGTAGCGTTCGGCGACGGGTTGGACGTAGGCCGAGAGGACGGCGGTATTGCCGCGCTCGTACTCACGCCATTCGCGGCTGATCTGATGCGCGCCGACGACCGAAACCTCGGGCCAGAGGGCGCGCAGACGCTCGATCACGGCCAGCTCATGCGCGGGATTGGCATAGGCGTGCAGCAGGGAGACGGCGATGGCCTCGACCCCTTCGGCCTTGAAATCCGCGACGATGCCGTCGAGCGGCGCGAGATCCAGCGCTTGGGATTCCTCGCCGAGGTAGGTCATGCGCCCCGGCACCTCGCGGCGCAGGTGGCGCGGCACGAAGGGCTTGGGCTTTTCGTAATGCAGGTTGAAGAAGTCGGGCCGGTTGCCGCGCGCGATCTCAAGCGTGTCGCGGAAACCTTCGGTGGTCACGAGGCCGACCTTCACGCCCTTGCGCTCGGTCAGGGCGTTGATGACGACCGTCGTGCCATGGGCCATGAAGTCGATGGTCCCGGGCTCCACCCCGCCCTTCTTCAGCACGTCGCGCACGCCCTGCTCGAAGTCGGGCGGCGTGGTGTCGGACTTGGCCGTGGTGATCCGGCTCTGCCCCGTGGCGGTATCGGTCTCGAAGCAGACCATGTCGGTGAAGGTGCCGCCCACATCCGTCGCCACGCGAATGGTCCGGGCTTTGTCGGTTCTGGTCATGGTCCCTCGGCATTTGGTGGCATCTCCCGCGCCCGCAGCAGGGCCAGCGCGCCGGGCGCGACCAGGCAGGCGGCATGCTCGACGCGCGCGGCGGTATAGTGGCCGGCCTCGTGCAGGCAGTTCAGCGTGCCCAGCACGCGCCCCTCCACGACGACCGGCAGGTTCATGCAGCTTTCGCAGCCAAGGCTCTGGATCAGCGCGTGATCCGGGAAATGCTGCGCGATCTCCTCGATGCTGTTCATCACCGCCGGCTCGTGCCAGTCCAGCACCCGCTGGCCCCAGTCCGTTTCCGGCGCGGGCTTCGTGCCCTGCGGCGGATAGGCCTCCGGCATGCTGGACCAGGTCCGGCTGGCCATGCGCGTCTCGGGATCGAAGGTCATGACGGTGAAGAGGCGCACCCCCACCTCCTGCTGCGCCAGCGCGCAGAGGGCGGCGAACAGCTCCTCTCGGTCCTGCCCGGCCAGCGCCCGCGCGAGATCGGCCCAGGCAGTCATGCCGGGTCCTTCGGCGCGGCGCGGCGCGCGTCCTCGTGGCCCGCGTGAAGGCCCGGCCCCTCCGAATCCTCGGCGATGCGATCGCCGAAGACATCGATGGTGCAGACATGCAGCAGCAGGGCGGTACGGTTGGTGTGATTCCAGGTCGAATGCCGCCGCCTGGACGAGAAGTGCAGGCTGTCCCCCGGCGACAGCACGATCTGCTCGCCCTCCAGCTCGACGGTGATGCTGCCGTCGAGCATGTAGAACATCTCCTCCCCGTCGTGCCGCTGCGGCTCGGTCCGGTTGCCCGGCGGCTCGTGCATGAGGACCGACGAGAGAGTCGAGCCGGGAAAGGTGGTGCTGATCCGCTCGTAGCCCCTGCCGTTCCGATCCGGCCGAAGCGTCAGGAGCGGGCGCTGCGCGTTGCGCGAGGCCTGCGGCGCCACCGAGACTTCGGGCAGCACCTCCTGCACCGGGATCTTCAGAACGCGGCAGATATTGTGCAGCGAGGTCAGCGAAGGGACCGTGATGTCGCGCTCGGCCTGGCTGATGAAGCCGATCGACAGGCCGGAGCCGACCGCGACCTCCCGCAAGGTCAGGTTCAGCTCCCGGCGCCGCTCGCGCAGGCGGGCGCCGAAAGCGGGGTGAGCGGTCCGTTGCTCGGGCTCGGTGGCGCCGGTCATGACGGCCGGGCGTGTTGGTGTTTCGACAGGGTCATGGTGAGTTTGCTCCGCATGGTACATCGGCGGCAGATGCCGCCTATAGACGGAACCCGAAGTATTGCTTCGCGCGCAACGTGCAAAGGTGCCTCCGGCACGCATCGGGCGGCGCAGACCCCGCGCCCCGCCGTCGCCATGCGAAAGGTTTTCACCTGAAACGGACACCGTTCCTCATCCCCGGAAGCGCTTGTTACCGGATGAGACTGCACCATGTTTTAGTATTGGTGCAATTATACTTTTATTAAAAGTTCGCGCCTCGCGGCCCCTGCCTAAGTTTTGATCTTTCCGGAGCGAAAAGGCAGCGGTGCGCCGGTTCGGCGACCACTTTGGCTGCAGGCCGCGGCGGCTGCCCGCCGCGGCAGGAAACCGGGCCCTGCGTCAGCCCTCCAGCAGGACGACCTTGGTCAGGTGACGCGGGGTCTCGGTGTCGATCCCCTTCAGCAGCGCGACCTTCTCGCCCAGCAGCTGCAGCGCCGGCAGCACCCGCAGACCCTGCCGCAAATCACCCTCGGGCGCCGTGCCGAGCGCCAGGGTGCCGGGGCCGCCGAGGCCGAGCACCCGTGCCCCCTTCGCCTCGAGCTCGGCGGCCAGCGCCGCCTGCTCTGCCCCGCCCTCTGCCGCGTAGAGCATCACCGCGAGCGTGCGCTCGTCGGTCAGGGAGATCGGGCCATGCCGGAACTCCATCGGGTGGAAGGCCTGCGCGGGATTGATGCTCATCTCCATCAGCTTGAGCGCGCCTTCGCAGGCGATGCCGTAAAGCGGCCCGGCCCCGAGGAAGACGTGATGGGTGCAGCCCTCGATCAACCCCGGCTCGGCGTCGAGGGCCTGCATCAGCGCCTCGGCTTCGGCGATGTCGTCCATCGTGAGCGTGACGCCGATCATCCGCAGCCCGCCCAGAAGCATCAGGCTGGCGGAGGTGCTCATCACGATGCCCTCGCGCGAATCCGTGGGCAGGTAAAGCCGGTGCTCCGCCGCCTCGAGGATCGGCGAGTCTTCCTCGCAAGAAATCGCGACGGTCGTCAGCCCGCGCCCGCGCGAGGCGCGCAGCGCCGCCACCGTCTCGGTCGTCGTGCCCGAACGCGAGAGGCCGATGACCGCCGCACCCGCCTCCTGCGGCAGGTAAGCGCCGGGGCGGTTCAGCCATTCCGCCCCCGGCACCGCCAGCGCGGCCAGCCCCGAAAGGTTGGCCGAGGCCGCCAGCGCCTGCGCAAGGTAGTAGGAGGTGCCGCAGCCCACGAAGACCAGCGGCGCGCCGACCCGCGCGAGGTCCGGCACCTCGATCTCGAGGGCGGCGCGCAGGTAGTCGAACTGGGCGCGGATGACGGTTTCGGTGGTGGATGTCATGATCTCTCCTGGTCTGTGGCCTTGGTGGGAACGGGGCCGGAGGCGCCGGGCAAGGGCGCCAGCGCGAGATCCACCCCCAAGTCGGTCAGGCGGCGGCGCCATTCGGCGGGCAGCCCCGTATCGGTCACCAGCTGCAGGCCATTCCCGACAGGCGCCACGCGATGCGTCAGGTAGCGCCCGAATTTCGAGGAATCGGCCAGGATCACCGGCTGTGCCGCCCGCTCCAGCGTCAGCGCGTTCAGCTGCGCCTCGCGCGGATCGGCGGTATAGATCGCGGCATCCTCGCCCAGCGCGCCCATGCCGATGAAGGCCCGGTCGAAGCGCAGGTGCCGCAGCGCCGCCTCGGCCAGCGGCCCGACGGTCGAGGCGTTCTCGGGCCGGATCGTGCCGCCCAGCAGCGTCACCTCGACGGGCGCGACGTCGGCGAGCACCTGCGCCACCGGCAGGCAATTGGTAAAGACGCGCAGCGGCAGCGGCCGCAGGCGGATCAGCCGCGCCAGCTGCAGCACCGTCGTCCCCGCGTCGAGGAAGACCGCCTCGCCCGGGCGCAGCAGCCCATGGGCCACCTCGCCGATCGCGCGCTTCTCCTCCAGCCGCTGGCCTTCGCGCAGGGCGAAACCGACCTCGCGGCCTGCCTCCTCGGCGATGCTGGCGCCGCCATGGCTGCGCGTGATCGCCCCATCGGCCTCGAGCGCGGCCAGATCGCGCCGCACCGTCGGCTCGGAGGCCGCGACCGCCACGGCGATCTCGCCCACGGTCAGCCTGCCGCGGGCGTAGAGAAGCTGGCGGATCGCCGTCGCGCGGTCGCTTTTCATGGCAGGCCATCCTCGCTGCGTCACGATGAAGGGTGACGCAGCGAGTGATCACGGTCAATCAGATTCCTGATCTATTTCGATCACAATGACCGAAGTCATGATCATTCAGGATCGGCCTGCACCTCCTGCCGCTGCGTGCCCAGCCCCTCGATCCCCAAGGTCACGTTGTCGCCGGCCTTCAGGAACTGCGGCGGTGTGCGGCCCATGCCGACCCCCGGCGGGGTGCCGGTGGAAATCACGTCGCCCGGATGCAGGCTCATGAACTGCGACAGGTAGCTGACCAGATGCGCCACGCCGTAGACCATGGTCGCGGTGCTGCCGTCCTGCATCCGGTTGCCGTTCACGTCGAGCCACATGCCCAGCGCCTGCGGATCGGCCACCTCGTCGCGGGTGACGAGGAAGGGGCCGAGCGGTCCGAAGCTGTCGCAGCTCTTGCCCTTGGTCCACTGGCCGGCGCGTTCGCTCTGGAACGACCGTTCCGAGACGTCGTTCGCCACGGCGTAGCCGGCGACGTAGTCCAGCGCCTCGCTTTCGGGGACGTATTTCGCGTGGCGCCCGATGATCACCGCCAGCTCGACCTCCCAGTCGGTCTTCTCGCTGCCGCGGGGCAGCAGGATCGGATCGTTCGGGCCGCAGATCGCGCTGGTCGCCTTCATGAAGATGATCGGCTCCGGCGGCACCGCGGCGCCGCTTTCGGCGGCGTGATCCGCAAAGTTCAGCCCGATGCAGATCATCTTGCCGGTGCCGCCGACGCAGGCGCCCAGCCGTGTCCCCTCGGGCACCGGCGGCAGCCCCTCGGCATCGATCCGCGCCAGATCGGCAAGCCCGGCATCGCCCAGCACTGCGCCGCCGATATCCGCCACATGCCCCGTCAGGTCGCGCATCTGCCCCTGCGCATCGAGGATGCCGGGCCGTTCTTGCCCGCGCAGGCCATGCCTGAAGAGTTTCATCTCGTCCCTTTCCGTTTCCACCGGGGTGCCCCGGCTTCGGGCGCAGGGTCGGGCCACGGGCCGCCGCCGTCAATGTCGAAGCCGGGCCTCAGCCCGCCTGCCGCGCATGGCGGCCCGGGCCGTCGTAGTCAGCCTGGTTCCGCTCGATCGCGTCGCAATTCACCGCCGACCACTGGCACAGCGCGAAGAGCGGCTGCACCAGCGTCTCGCCCAGCGGCGTCAGGCTGTATTCGACCTGCGGCGGCATCCGCTCGGCAAAGACCTCGCGCCGGACAAGGCCGTCGCGCTCCAGCCCGCGCAGGGTGACGGTCAGCATCCGCTGAGAGACGGTCTCGATCTCGCGGCGGAGCTGGTTGTAGCGCTTCGGCCCCTCGGAGAGGACCAGCACCGTCAGCGCCGCCCACTTGTTCCCGACATGCGACAGGATCGGCGAGATCCGGTCGCAGTCCCCGGGTACAGACATGTGCCCTAGCTTCATCGGCGTGCCTCCTTGAGCCGTAGTCGGCGCATCTTTACCGGATGTAACGCACCAGAAGTAACCACCCCGATCAGGAGATTCACCGATGTGTGACCTGTGCCGCTCTGCCGGCCCGACCCGCCGCTCGTTCCTCAGGTATGCCGCGGCCGGCGCGGCGAGCATGGCCGCGATGCCCGCCTTTTTGACAGGCTCCGCCGCCGCGCAGGGCCTGCCGCAGGGCATCGGCACCGAAGGGCGCCGCACGCTGATCCGCGGCGGCCATGTGATGAGCATGGACCCGGCGGTCGGCGATTTCGCGCGCGGCGACGTGCTGATCGAGGGCCGCCGCATCCTTGAGATCGCGCCCAGCATCGAGGCGCCCGACGCCGCCGTGATCGAGGCCGAGGGCCGCGTCGTGATGCCCGGCTTCATCGACACGCATCACCACCAGTTCGAGACCGCGCTGCGGTCCTTCCTGCCCAACGGCATCATGTTCGGCACGCCGGACCGCGAGGGCGCGCGCAGCTACCTGGAGGATATCCTGGGCAAGCTCGCCCCGGTCTACCGCCCCGAGGATGTCTATATCTCTGAGCTGTTCGGCGGCATCAGCCAGCTCGACGCGGGCGTGACGACGGTGCACGACGTCTCGCAAATCCACCATTCTCCCGCCCATTCCGACGCGGCCATCCGCGGCCTGCGCGATGCGGGCCGCCGCGGCGTCTTCGGCTACTTCGAAGGCGCGGGCCCCGAGGCGCAGTACCCGCAGGACGCCCGCCGCATCCGCGATGAGCACTTCGCCTCGGACGACCAGCTTCTGACGATGACCATGGGCGGCGAGGCCTATCTGCCGGGCGTCGATCCGCTGGACCTCTGGCGTCTTGGACAGGACCTCGACCTGCCGATCGCGCTGCATGTCGTCGGCAGCCTCGGCATGGCCGAGACGATGGACCGGCTGATCCCCGAGTTCACCGACCGCCACCTCTTCATCCACATGACCGGGATGAGCGATGCCGCCTGGGAGCGCACGCGCGAGGTCGGGGCGCATGTCTCGCTCTCGGTGCCGATCGAGATGCAGATGCGCCACGGCATGCCGCCGATCCAGAAGGCGCTGGACATGGGGATCGCGCCCTCGCTGTCGGTCGATGTCGAATGCACGATGACCGCCGATCCCTTCACCCAGATGCGCAGCGCGATGACGCTGCAGCGGGCCTTTGCCAATCAGGCCGCGCTCGAGGGGGCGGCGGATGCGCCGAGGCTTCTGACCGCGCGCGACGTGCTGGAATTCGCGACGTTGAACGGCGCGAAGGACCTCTGGCTCGACCGCAAGGTGGGCAGCCTCACCCCCGGCAAGGAGGCCGACATCGTCCTTCTGGACGCGCAGGCGCTGAACGTCGCGCCGCTGAACAACGTGCCCGGCGCGGTGGTGACGCTGATGGAACGCTCGAACGTCGAGACGGTGCTCGTCGCCGGCGAGGTGAAGAAGTGGCAGGGCGAGATGGTGGGCGTCGATGTCGCGGCGCTGCGCGACCAGATCACCGCCTCGCGCGATCATCTCTTCGAGGCCGCGGGGATCGAGCAGGCGCTCTTCGACTAGACCCGTCAGGGCGCCCTGCCCCCCCGGACGGGGCGCCTTTCAAAATCCTCCGCGAGGCGGCAGGGTCGGGCCAGCAGGGCCGGCCCGCGGCCCAAGGGAGACTTCGATGCTGTTCAACATTCCCCCCATCCTCTCGCCGGACCTGCTCTGGACGCTGCAGGCGATGGGGCACGGCGACGAGATCGTCATCGCCGACGCCAACTTTCCCGGCACTTCGATGGGGGCGCGCTGCCACCGCCTCGACGGGATCTCGGCGACCGACGCGCTCGATGCGGTGCTGCAACTGCTGCCGCTCGACAGCTTCGTCGAGACGCCGGCGACGACGATGCAGGTTGTGGGCGACGCATCGGCAAAGCCCGAGGCCGTCGCCGAATTCCGCCGCATCATCACCGACCGGACCGGCGCCGAGGCGAAGATGGGCACGCTCGAGCGGTTCGAGTTCTACGAGCGGGCGAAGAAGGCCTTCGCCATCGTGCAGACGGGCGAGAGCCGGATCTACGCCAATGTCATCCTGACCAAGGGCGTCATCGCCTGAGGCGGCGGGGCCGGTCGCCCGGCCCTGCCCTTGCTCACTTTGCCAGGATGCCCGCGATCCCGTCATAGTGGCGGGAGAGCCCGCCGTGCAGCGGGTAGAGGTCGGCCTGCAGCGCGTGGTAGATGTCGGGCTTGCCGGTGAACTGCTTTTCCACCGGACGCCCCGCATCGTCGATCTCGGGGTTCCAGCCGCCGCGGTCCTCATCGATGAACAGACGCTCGGCATCCTGCCACAGCGCCTCGTAGCGGGCGGCCTCCTCGGGGTCGGGCTGCAGCTTCAAGAGCGTGGCGAGCGCCCCGATCGCCTCGGACTGGGGCCACCAGTAGCGGTCGGTGACGCGCTGGCTGCCGTCGAAGTTCAGCGTGTAGCAGAACCCGCCCTCCGGCATCGCGGCATCCGAAAGCGCGGTCTCGATCAGCGCGCGGGCGCGGGCCGGGGCCTGCCCCTCCGGGCGCCCCTGCAGGTCCCAGGCCTGCAGCAGCAGGCGCCCCAGCTCGAAGGAATGGCCCGGCGTGGTGCCGCGCGGGCGGAACATCGGATTGCCCTCGTAATCGGCATCGACGGACCAGTCCTGATGGTAATGCTCCGGCAGGCGCCAGTCGTTGCCGGCGCCCATCTTGCCGACGAAGAAGTCGAGGATGCTCATCGCGCGGTCGAGGTAGCGGGTCTCTCCCGTCGCCTCATAGGCGCTCAGATGCGCCTCGACGCCATGCATGTTGGCGTTCATGCCCCGGTATTCGGAAAACGGCGTCCAGTCGCGGCGGTATTCGTCCACCATCAGCCCGGCCTCGGCGTCCCAGAAGCGCTCCGCGATCACCGCGTCGGCGAGGGACATCAGGCGATCCGCATCGGCATGGCCCGCAGCCTTGGCCGTGGCGGCGGCCAAAAGGACGAACATGTGCCCATAGGCCAGCTTGTCGGTCTGCACCGGCCCGCCGTCGTCGAAGGACCAGAGGAAGCCGCCATGCTCGGGGTCGAGGTGGCGCGTCAGCAGCGCCTGCATCCCGGCATCGACGATATCCGCGCAACCCGGCGCCCCGGCGATCATGCCCAGCGCGTAGGAATGGACGAGGCGGGTGGTGGTGATCAGCTCCTGCGGGCCCTCCAGCGGGCGCCCCTCGTGGTCCAGCGTGGCAAGGCGGCCACCGGGGCGCAGGCTGGCGCCGAAGAAGGCAAGCTGGCGCAGGGCGTCGGTCTTCATCGCCGCGATGCGGCCGGGCGCGTGGAAGGTGGGGCTGTCAGCGGACATGGCGGGTCTCCTCGCTCGGGCGGTCGGCGCGCCCTGCCCCCGCGGGGCTGCCCGCGGCCAGAGCGGCGCCCTTGTCGTCGAAGGCATGGATCGCCTCGGGGCGGCAGGTCAAGGTGATCTGCGCCCCCTCCCCGCCCAGCCCCTCGGCGTCGGATTTCAGGGTGATCTCGCGATGGCCCTCCGGGGCCTCGTCGAGGGTGAGGTGATAAAGGCCGAATTCGCCGAACTCCTCGACCACGTCGATGCGCCCCGTCAGGCCAGGCGCGCCGGGCTCGGCCAGGCGCAGGTGCTCGGGCCGCACGCCGATGATCTTTGCGCCGGCGGGCACGGCGCCGCCGGTCCCGGCCAGAAGCGCCCTGCCCTGTTCGGGCGAGAGGAAGTTCATCGTATGCCCGCCGATGAAGCCGGCGACGAAGTCGTTGGCGGGCGCGCGGTACAGCTCCAGCGGGGTGCCGACCTGCTCGACCCGCCCGCCGCGCAGCACGACGATGCGGTCGGCGAGCGTCATCGCCTCAGTCTGGTCGTGGGTGACGTAGATCATCGTCGTGCCCAGCCGCGCGTGCAGCCGCGCGATCTCGACCCGGGTCTGCCCCCGAAGCGCGGCATCAAGGTTCGACAGCGGCTCGTCGAAGAGAAAGACCTCGGGCTCGCGCACAATGGCCCTTCCGATGGCGACGCGCTGGCGCTGCCCGCCCGAGAGCGCGCGCGGCGCCCGGTCGAGGTAGTCGCCGATCTGCAGGATCTCGGCCGCGGCCTCGACCCGGCGCGTCGTCTCGGCCTTGTCCATTCCCGCGATCTGAAGACCGAAGGACATGTTCTCGCGCACGCTCATATGCGGGTAAAGCGCGTAGGACTGGAACACCATCGAGATGCCGCGCCGGGGCGCGGGCACGCCGTTCATCACCTTGCCGCCGATGCTGACCTCGCCGCCGGTCACGGTCTCGAGGCCCGCGATCATCCGCAGCAGCGTGGACTTCCCGCAGCCCGAGGGGCCGACGAAGACCACGAATTCCCCGTCGCGGATGTCGAGGTCGACGCCCTTGATGACTTCCAGCCCGCCAAAGGCCTTGCGGACGCCTTTCAGTGCGAGGTCAGCCATGACCCACCTCGACCAGCAGGGTGACGATCTCGAAGGGGCGCAGGGTCAGGTCGACACCGCCGCCCGTGACTTCCAGCGGGGCGGAGGCCTCTTCTTCCATTAAGTTGGCGCGGCGGACGGAGGCGACGGGCAGGCCGAAATCGAGCCGCCCGACCGCGCGGCGGTTGGCATGCTCGAAAAGCCGGACCACCAGCGCCTTGCCGTCCTCGGAGCGTTTGACCGTCTCGATGGCGACGTTCGGCGCGCTCATCCGCGCGAGGCTGAAGGCCGCGGGCGCGGTCTCGCCGGGCGTGCCGATCACCCGCAGCGGCGTGTTGAAATCCTCCGCCGCGTGGTGGACGACCTCGAGGTCCGCCGCGCCGCCATGCAGCAGAAGCGCGTAGCGGAAGCCGTGGATGCCACGGTCGGCATCCGGGTGCGGCCAGGTCGATCCGCGCAGCAGCGTCAGCCCGATCTCCTGGTCATGGGCGCTGTAGCCATACTTGCAGTCGTTCAGCAGCGCCGCACCGAAGTCCGGCTCGGACATGTCGACCCAGCGGTGCATCGAGGCCTCGAACCGCGCCTTGTCCCAGCTGGTGTTGCGATGCGTCGCGCGCTGGACATGGCCGAACTGGATCTCGGAGCGGACCTCGGCGACGTTCAGATCGAAGGGGAACATCGCCTTGAGCACCGTCTGGCGTTCCTGCCAGTCGACCTGCGTGTCGAACTCGATCTGCCGGGCGCCCTCTTCGAGGCTGACGATCTGCGTCAGGCTGCTGCCCTGATAGCGCTTGGTGATCTTCAGCGCCGCGCGATGCGGCCCCTCTTCGATCACCTCGATCTCGGCGCTGTCGCCGAAGGGCCAGGACTGCTCCTCGAAGTACCAGTCGATGTCCCAGGCGTCCCATTCGACGGACTTGTCCTCGAAGGCGACGAGGCGGTTGGCGCGCTGCCCCTCGGGGATCAGCTCGCGTCCAGTCGCCTTGTCGATCACGGAGGTGATCTCTCCGGCGGCATCGAAGGTGGCGCGGATCTGCGCGTTCTCGAGCCGGTCCGGCGCGGCGGAGAGGCTGCTGGGCGCGGCCTGCGCCTGGCCGGCCCGCGCGATACCGGCCCAGCCCATCGGGCCTACGCCGTGCACCGGGGCGGCGCCCTGGCTGCTGCCGTCGGCGCGGTGCAGGCGCTGCACCGGCTCCGTCCGGCCGCCGGTGGCGATCGCCTCCAGCCCATCGGGCAGCAGGGCGAGCGCGCCGTCCCGGGCATGGCCGGTCGCGTTCACGACGCGCGCCCCCTCATCTCCGCCCAGCGCCCGCATGGCGCCCAGAAGCGGGCCATTGCCGCTTTCGATCTCGGCGAAGAGGGCGGCGTATTCGGCCTCGCTGTCCTCGTAGACCTCGGGGATAGAGGTGCCGGGCAGGATGTCGTGGAACTGGTTCAGCAGCACGATCTTCCACATCCGGTCGAGGTCGGCCTCGGGGTAGTCCGCCCCGCCCTGCGCCCAGGCGAGGGCGGTCATGAACTCCATCTCGCGCATCAGGCGCTCGGCGAGACGGTTGTTGCGCTTGGTGCGGCCGATGGTGGTCAGCGTGCCGCGGTGGAACTGCAGGTAGAGCTCGCCCTGCCAGCGCGGGAAACGCGCGCCCTCGGCCTCCATCGCGGCGCCCATCCGGTCGAGGAAGGGCCGCAGCCCGTCGAGCTTCATCTTCGGCGCGCCGGGAATGCCGCGCTCGAAGCGCGTCGCGCGCTCGATCATGTCGCGGGTCGGGCCGCCGCCGCCGTCGCCCCAGCCGTAGCAGATCGCCAGCTCGGAAGAGGCGGCCTTGGGCTCGTACCGCTTCCAGGCGCCCATGACCTGGCTGGCGGAAAGGTCGGAGTTGTAGGTGGTGAAGATCTCGTCGCTCTCGAACTCCTGCGCGACGAGGAGGTGGGCCTTGGTGTCGGTGCCGTCGATGCCGCGCCAGAAGAAGGTATCGAAGGGGTGGCGGTCGGTGTCGTTCCACGACAGCTTCGAGGTGACGAAATAGGACAGCCCCGACTTGTCGAGGATCTGCGGCATGTTCGCCGAATAGCCGAAGGTATCGGGCAGCCAGACGCAGGTCGGCGTCACGCCGAACTCCTCCTGGTGGAAGCGGCGGCCCATCAGGATCTGCCGCACCATGCTCTCGCCCGAGACGATGTTGGCGTCGGGCTCGACCCACATCGCGCCCTCGATCTCGAGCTGACCGCGCGAGACCGCCTCCTTGATGCCGGCCCAGAGGTCCGGGTAGTCGGTCTTCAGGTAGTGGTAGAGCACCGCCTGGTTGTACATGAACTTGAACTGCGGGTACTCGACCATGTTCGCCAGCGCGGTGGCGAAGCTGCGCCCGCCCTTCTCGCGGGTGTGCAGCACCCGCCAGAGCCAGGCGATGTCGATATGCGTATGGCCGAAGGCGGCGATGGTCGGCTGCACCTCGGTGTCCTGAAGCGCGTAGATCTCTTCCGCGATGGCACCCGCCTCGGCGAGAGAGGCCTCTAGCCCCGGGGTCAGCCCCTCACCGCGGCGGTCGAGCGCGCGCAGGGCGCGATCCACGCGGTTGAAGATCTCGTGCCGCCTGGCATCGGTCTGGTGCAGCCGGGCCGCGACGTCGAAGGGCGTGCGCAGGTCGTGGTACAGGCGCTCCACCGCCTCGTTGCGCACGAGGTACTCCACCCCGAAGCCGGCCAGCGGGCGGTCGAAGAAGGTGAAGGCATCGACGTGCAGCGTGACGGTGGTGCCCGGCACCGCGTCGCGCATGATCAGCAGCTCGGTATGGTTGCCGTCGATGGCCTGGGCGATCTTCCCGTCGAGATAGGCGAGGCACTGCGGATCGGTCGATCCGGGCCGCTCCTGCCACTGCGAGGAGAAGCGCAGCACGAAGGTCTGGCCCTTCGCCTCTTCCGGCACGGTGATCTCGGCGGCGAACCAGGTATGGCCCTGCGCCCGCGACCATGTTGTGCGCTGGGTAAAGCCCGGCCAGCCGCGCCAGTCGGCGGAGAGCGCCTCGGCGGGATCGGGATCGGTGCCGGTGTCGAGGACATGCCAGTCGATCTGGCCCGGCACGGGCTGGAGGATCTTCGCCTCCAGATCCTTGAGCAGGCGGTCCAGCTTGCCTTCCTGCTTCACGTCATCCGTGGTCAGCGACAGCTTCGACTTGAGGGGGGTAGAGTAGCTCATCCTTTGACTCCCACTCCTGCGAAGCCGGTGTTCATGTTCCGGCGCAGGAGAAAATAGACGGCGATGGCTGGCGCCGCGTAGATGATGGAAAATGCAGCGAGGAAACCGTATTCGATCGAGCCGTTCCGTCCGAAGGCGGAATAGAGGCCGATCGACATCGGGAAGGCATCCTCGGTGCGCGAGAAGAGGAGCGGGAACAGGAACTCGTTCCAGGCGCTCGTGAAGGTGAAGAACCAGACGACGGCGAGCCCGGCGCGGGACATCGGCATGACCACGCGCCACAGGATGCGCGGCAGCGAGGCGCCCTCGACATGGGCGGCCTCCTCAAGCTCGACCGGCACGGTGTCGAAGAAGTTCTTCAGGAGCAGCATCGCGAAGGGCAGGTTCAGCACCGTCAGCGCCACCACGATACCAAGGTTGTTGAGCAGCCCGACGCTTTGCGCCGCGAAGTAGATCGGCACGAGGATGCCAGTCGGCGGCAGCATCCGCAGAAGCACCAGCGACCACAGAAGGCCGTTGCGCCCCGGGATGCGCAGCCGCGACAGCGCGTAGGCGGCGCCCGATCCGACCACGAGCGTCAGCGTCGCCGTGCCGACGCCGATGAACATGGAGTTCCAGAACTGCGTCAGCGCCGGCCCCGACATTGCGCCGAGAAAGTTGCCGAGGCCGGGCTCGGCCGGCAGGCGCAGCTGCCCGTTGGCGCCGGTGTCGAAGGCATTCGACAGCAGCCAGGCGAAGGGGCTGACCCAGATCACGGCCATGAAGGCCAGGGCGGCGGAGGTGGCGCTGCTGGGGCGGGTGTCCGTCGACATCACTTCGGCTCCTTCAGAAGACGCAGGTAGAAGATCGACATCACCCCGACGATGGCCAGCATGGCGACCGAGATGGCGCTGCCGTAGCCCAGCTTTCCGACAGAGAAGCTCTGCTGATAGAGGAAGATCGGCAGGGTCTCGGTCTGGCTGCCGGGCCCGCCCCCGGTCATCGCGTAGATCAGCGGGAAGTAGGTGAAGGTCCAGATCGTGATGAACAGCATGTTCGTCCCGATATGCGGCTTGATGATCGGCAGGATCACCCGCCGCGTCCGCTGCCAGCCATTCGCGCCGTCGACCTTGGCGGCCTCGACCACCTCGCCCGGCACGTTATCGAGGGCGGCGGAATACAGCAGGTAGGACCAGGCGGTGCCCTTCCAGATATTGGCGAGGATCACGACCTGAAGCGCGTAGTCGTTCAGGAAGTTCACCGGCTCCACCCCCAGCGGGCCGAGGATCACCTGGTTCACGAGGCCGGTCTTCGAGGTGGTCGCGGACCAGAGGAAGGCCGCGACGATATCCGGCAGCAGCCAGCCCAGCATCAGGCAGACCTCGATGGTGCCGCGCATGCTGCCGCGGTAGCGGCGCAGGGTGCTGGCCAGCAGGAAGCCCAGGACGCTTTGCCCGACGATGGCCGAGAAGAAGGTGAAGGTCAGCGTCGTCCAGAGGCTTTCGAGGAACCCGCGGCGGGTGAACAGCCGCTCGTAGTTCTCGATCCCGACGAAGGACCAGTCGGTCGCCTTGCGCCCGAAGAGCTCCAGATCGGTGAAGCTGAAGACGACGGCCCAGAGCGTGAAGTAGAGCAGCACCCCCACGAAAAGGAGCGCCGGCAGCGCCGCCAGCACGAGGACGGGAATGGAGCCGGAGAGCCATGGGCTGGCCCAGCTGGATCGGGGGTCGCGCATCGGGGAAATCCCTTGGAAGACGGGCGGCGGGAGAGGCCCCCGCCGCCGCTTGAGCCTCAGTCCAGCGTCATCACGCTGTCTTCGCCGAACTCGTCGACCAGCGCCTCGCGGTATTCCTCGAGCGCCTCGTCGACGGGCACGCCGTCGAGGATCGCGCCGGTCATGTCCTGGATCAGCGACGAGACGACCTGGTAGCCGGGATAAGTGTCGCGGCCCGTGGTATTGGCCGAAAGCTCCGTCACCGCGGCGAGGTAGTCGTTCGCGGCGAAGTCCTCGGAGGCGGCGATATCCTCGCGCACGGCCATGCGGCCGTTGTCCACCACCCAGGGCTGGAAGTTGTCGTAGTCGAAGATCGTGGTCAGCAGCTGTTTCGCGGCCTCCATGTCACCCGAGCCGGCGTTCAGGCCCATGGCCCAGCCGCCCGAAACATTGGCCCCCTGCTCCGCGCCCTCGGCGCCGCTGCTGGGCCAGGGCGTCCAGCCGACGATCTCGGCCCGCTCCTCGGGCGAGGGGATGTCGACGCCGTTGCAGTTGAAGAGGCAAGACCGTTCCCAGGACCCCGAGGCGAAGATCCCCAGCTCGTTCGAGGCCAGCGCCTCACGCGTCGCATTGCCGAGGTCGGTGGCATAGTTGATCGAGGGTTCGGTCAGCTCGCGCTGGTTGTAGACCTCGTCGTAAAGCTCGGCGACCTGCCGGATCGCGGGGCTGTCGGCGATCCACTTGCCCTCTTCCCAGTTGCGCAGGCGATTGCGCTCTCCCTCGGCGGTGTCGGCCCCCAGCAGCGCCATGTAGAAGCCCTGCATGGTCGCCGCCTCGCCCTGCTTGGTGCCGGCGGGCAGGACGAAGGCATAGTCGATGCCGGTCTCGTCCTTGATCGTCGTTGCGGTCTCGAGCACGTCGTCCCAAGTCTCGGGCGTCCAAGGCATCTCGATCCCCGCCTCCTCGAAGACGGAGCGGTTGTACCACAGCATCCGCACGTCGGTATCGACGGGCAGCGCGTAGGCCGTCCCGTCGAAGGAGGTCACGTCGAGCAGCGCGGGCATGAACTGCTGGTACTGGTCCCAATCCGCCAGCTGCTCGTCCAGCGAGGCGAGGTAGCCGGCATCGGCGAGCTGCGCGACCATGAAGCTGTCGAGCACGACGACATCGGCGGCGGTGCCGGCGGCAAGGTCGACGGCGATGCGGCGGTCGTAGCCGTCCGTCGGCAGCCGCGTGGATGTCACCGTCTCGCCGGTCTCGGCCTCGTAGGCCTCGATCGCGGGCTCGACCAGCGCCGTGATCCAGTCCGGATACATGATCGAGACATCGGCCAGTGCCGGCGTGGCGCCGGCGAAAAGCGCGCAGATCGCTGCGCCCTGAATGGGTGCCTTCATCGGAAATCCTCCCTTTGCGCGCCAAGCCGGCTCCTCTTCAAGCCTCGACGCTGAGCGGACTAGAGCGCGATTCGACGATTTTTGCAACGTTGCAATTTATGCCCTCCGTTGCCCTGAGCGGATCGCCGCGATAAATCGTTGCGCGCAATCTTTGCTTGGGTCATCAATTCAAGGGTCACCCCGGCTGGCGTGATCGCAACGTTGCACGAAAGGGGTGGATCATGGCGCGCGGACCCGGAGCGGATCAGGAACGTCCGACGCTGCGCACCATCGCGGAGGCGACCGGGCTCAGCCTCTCGACCGTCTCCCTCGCCCTGCGGGACGGTGACCGCCTCAAGGCCGATACGCGCCGCCGGGTGATCGAGGCGGCGCGCCGCCTCGGCTACGTGCCGGACCTGGCCGGCGTGCGCCTGCGCACCGGGCGCAGCAACACCATCGGGCTGATCCTCGACGGACGCGAGGAGTCGCTCGGCTTCTCGCGGATGCTGATGCAGGGGATCAGCGGCGCGGTCCGCGCCAAAGGCATGGCGCTGAACGTCTTTCCGCAGTTCGAACGGTCCGAGACGCTGCCCCTGATCGGCAGCCTGCTGCGCGATCAGACGGTCGAGGGGCTGATCCTGACCCATACCGAGCCGCAGGACGACAGGGTCAAGCTGCTGCTGGAGAACGGCCTGCCCTTCGTGACGCACGGCCGGACCGAGCTTTATACCCCGCATGCCTTCCACGACTTCGACACCGCGGCCTTCATGCAGACGGCGGTCCGGCTACTGGCAGAGCGCGGGGCGCGGCGCCTTCTCGCCGTGCTCTCGGACAACCGGACCTTCAACCACCATCAGGCGCGCCGCAGCTTTCTGGACAGCGCCGCGCAGCTCGGCCTCGAAGCCGAGGTGCAGGAGGATCAGCCCGAGGGCGGCGATCACGTCGGACGGCTGCGCCTGCTGGGCCGGTCCATCGCCGGCCAGGGCCGGACCGACGCGGTGATCTGCGACAGCGAGCTTGCGGGCATCTCCATCGCCTCGGGCCTGCGCGAGGCGGGCTGCCGGATCGGCGCGGATCTGCAGGTGGCCTCGAAACAGACCTCGCAGCTGCTGCCGGCCCTCTTCCCCGAGGTGCTATGCCTGCGCGAGGATGTCCCCGCCTCGGGGGCGGAGCTGGCGCGCCTGCTCTTCGCGCGCCTGGGCGATGAGCCCGCGACCAAGCTGCAGACGCTGGCCGCGCCGCTGATCGCCCCGGGGGATAAACCCGCGGCCTGATCCCCGGCGCCCCCTCCCTGCCCCCGAATTGATCCAGGTCAAGGCCGCGCCCCCGCAGCCATGTCATGGCACCGCGAAACGGCGCGCCCGCCCTGCCGCGGGCGCGGTGCGTCACGCGGTGGAAGAGGGGCCTCATGGCAATCGTAAGACTGGTTTCACTGGGGCTGATCGCCCTCTTCGCCGCGATAGCGGCGAACTTCGGGCGCGACCTCGCCTATTCGGTCCATGCCGTGCTGATCATGCTGGTCTCGGCAGGCCTCTTCCTGCGCGAGATCCGGCGTTTCGGCGATCCGCGCGCCGCGATCGACGAAACAAGCTACATGGACGGGCCGATCCGCGCCGGCGTCATCGCCACCGCCTTCTGGGGCGTCGTCGGCTTTCTCGCGGGCACCTTCATCGCGGCGCAGCTGGCCTTTCCGCAACTGAACTTCGACTGGTCCGAGGGCTATGCCAACTTCGGCCGGCTGCGGCCCCTGCACACCAGCGCGGTGATCTTCGCCTTCGGCGGCAACGCGCTGCTGGCGACATCCTTCTACGTCGTGCAGCGCACCTGCGCCGCGCGTCTCTGGGGCGGGAACACGGCCTGGTTCGTCTTCTGGGGCTACCAGCTTTTCATCGTGCTGGCGGCGACGGGCTACCTGCTGGGCGCGACCCAGTCGAAGGAATACGCCGAGCCCGAATGGTACGTCGACCTCTGGCTGACGGTGGTCTGGCTGTCCTACCTCGCGGTCTTCCTCGGCACGCTCTTCAAGCGGCGAGAGCCGCATATCTATGTCGCCAACTGGTTCTTCCTGGCCTTCATCGTGACGGTGGCCCTGCTGCACGTCGTCAACAACCTGTCGATCCCGGTCTCGATCTGGGGGTCGAAGTCGGTGCAGCTTTTCGCCGGGGTGCAGGATGCGATGACCCAGTGGTGGTACGGGCATAACGCCGTCGGCTTCTTCCTGACGGCCGGCTTCCTGGGGATGATGTATTACTTCGTGCCCAAGCAGGCGGGCCGCCCGGTCTATTCCTACAAGCTGTCGATCATCCACTTCTGGGCGTTGATCTTCCTCTATATCTGGGCCGGTCCGCACCACCTGCATTACACCGCCCTGCCCGACTGGGCGGCGACGCTGGGGATGGTCTTCTCGATCATGCTGTGGATGCCCAGCTGGGGCGGCATGATCAACGGGCTGATGACGCTGGAAGGCGCCTGGGACAAGATCCGCACCGATCCGATCATCCGCATGTTCGTCGCCTCCCTCGCCTTCTACGGCATGGCCACCTTCGAGGGGCCGATGATGTCGATCCGGGCGGTGAACTCCCTGTCGCATTACACCGACTGGACCATCGGGCACGTGCATTCGGGCGCGCTGGGCTGGAACGGGCTGATCACCTTCGGCTGCCTCTACTTCCTGACGCCGCGCCTCTGGGGGCAGACGCGGATGCATTCCCTCGCCGCGATCAACTGGCACTTCTGGCTCGCGACGATCGGCATCGTTCTCTACGCCGCCTCGATGTGGGTCAGCGGCATCATGGAAGGCCTGATGTGGCGCGAGGTCGATGCCAACGGCTTCCTCGTCAACGCCTTCGCCGACACCGTCGCGGCCAAGTTCCCGATGTACGTGCTGCGCGCGCTGGGCGGCGGCCTCTACCTCGCGGGGGCGCTGCTGATGGTCTGGAACATGTGGATGACCGTCCGCCATGCCCCCGGCCGCGCCAGCGCCACCCCTGCCCCCCTTCCCGCGGAGTGACCCGGATGACCAAGCAAACCGACACCTCGGCGCCGGGCCGGACCCGGCTGATCGACCGGCACGGCGTGATCGAACGCAATGCCACCCTGCTGCTGGTCCTGTCGTTCCTCGTGGTCACCATCGGCGGCATCGTCGAGATCGCGCCGCTGTTCTGGCTCGAGAACACCATCGAGGAAGTGGAGGGCGTGCGCCCCTACTCCCCGCTGGAGCTGGCGGGCCGCGACGTCTACGTCCGCGAGGGCTGCTACAACTGCCACAGCCAGATGATCCGCCCGATCCGCGACGAGGTCGAACGCTACGGCCACTACAGCCTGGCCGCGGAATCCATGTACGACCACCCGCACCAATGGGGCTCGAAGCGGACGGGACCGGACCTCGCGCGCCTGGGCGGGCGGTACTCGGACGAATGGCACGTCGATCACCTGATCGATCCGCAAAGCGTCGTGCCCGAAAGCATCATGCCCAAGTACGACTACCTGATGCGTGCCCCGATCCGGCCCGACTACATCGAGGATCTGCTGCGCACCCATGCCATGACCGGCGTGCCCTACACCGACGAGATGATCGGGGCCGCCGCTGCCGACTTCCGCGTCCAGGTCGATCCCATGGGCGATTACGACGGCCTGCTGGCCCGCTATCCCGGCGCGCAGGTGCGCAACTTCGACGGCCAGCCCGAGCTGACCGAGATGGATGCCCTGATCGCCTACTTGCAGATGCTCGGCACGCTGGTCGATTTCTCGACCTTCACCGCCGACGCCAGCCGCTGAGGGGACCATGCACGACACCTACACCCTGATGCGCCACTTCGCCGACAGCTGGTTCCTGATCCTGATGGTCGGCTTCTTCGCGGGCTGCATCCTCTGGGCGCTGCGTCCCGGATCGCGGCACCTGCACGAGGACGCCGCCGCCTCGATCTTCCAGGGCGGGGACACCGCGCCCAGCGCCCCTTCCAAGCCGGAGACACGGCCATGAGCAACCGCCCCATCGACGAGACGACCGGCACCGAGACCACCGGCCACCAGTGGGACGGCATCGAGGAGCTGAACAACCCGCTGCCGCGCTGGTGGCTCTGGACCTTTTACGCCTGCATCCTCTTCGCGCTGGTCTACGTCATCCTCTACCCCGCCTGGCCGCTGGTGAACGGCGCCACCGCCGGGCTGCTGGGCTGGTCGACGCGGGGCGAGGTCGCCGCCGAGGTGCAGGAGGTCGAGGCCGGGCAAGCCGACCTCTGGCAGTCCCTCGTCGAGACCGACATCCACGTGCTGCGCGACAACGAGGAGCTGAACCGCTTCGCCGGACAGGCCGGCGCCGCGCTGTTCCGGACAAACTGCTCGCAATGCCACGGGTCCGGGGCCGCCGGGGCGCCCGGCTATCCCAACCTGCTGGACGACGACTGGCTCTGGGGCGGGCGGATCGAGCAGATCGCCACGACCATCCGCCACGGCATCCGCACAGAGGAGGATCCCGAGGCGCGGTTCAGCCAGATGCCCGCCTTCGGCGAGGTGCTGTCCCGCGCCGATATCCGCACGCTGGCCCAGCATGTGCAGGCCCTGCCCGGCGGCGCCGATCCGATGGGTGGCGCCGGAGGCCAGCTCTTCGCCGACAATTGCACCGCCTGCCACGGCAGCGACGCCCGCGGCGACCGCAGCATCGGCGCGCCCGACCTGACCGACGCGATCTGGCTTTACGGCAGCGACGAGGAAGAGCTGCGCGAGCTGATCGCCGAGGGGCCCTTCGGCGTCATGCCGGCCTGGGGCGAGCGGCTGGGCGAGGCGCGGGTGCGGGCGCTGGCCGCCTATGTCCACCAGCTTGGCGGCGGCGAGCCCGAGGAGGGTCAGGCCCGCCCGCAGGGCGCGGCCGAGGATCAGATCGGCGAGACGCCCGCCGAGGCCCGGCCTGCCGAAAGCCAGCCCGCCGAGGCCGCGCCGGCCGATCCCTCCGACCCCGCGAAGGTCCCCTTCCCGGAAGAGGGCGAAGGCGCGGCGCAGGATCAGCCGGACTGATCCCCGCCCCCCCGCCCGGGATCCCGGGCGGGGGAGGCTTGATCCAGGTCAAGGCATCGGCGCGCCCGCCGCGCGACAAGGGCGGACCAATCGGGAGTCACGTCATGGCCTCTTCTCTTTATGCCCCGCGGGTGCCGATCTTTCCGCGCCGGGTCTCGGGCTTCTACCGCCGCCTGAAGTGGCAGATCATGGCGCTGACGCTCGCGGTCTATTACCTGACCCCCTTGCTGCGCTGGGATCGCGGCCCGGCCCTGCCCGACCAGGCGGTGCTGGTCGATCTCGCCAACCGGCGCTTCTACTTCCTGTGGATCGAGATCTGGCCGCACGAATTCTACTTCGTCGCCGGCCTTCTGATCATGGCGGGGCTGGGGCTGTTTCTCTTTACCGCCGCGCTGGGCCGGGTCTGGTGCGGCTATACCTGCCCGCAGACCGTCTGGACCGATCTCTTCCTGCTGGTCGAGCGCCGGGTCGAGGGCGACCGCAACGCCCGGCTGCGCCTGCACCAGGCGCCCTGGAGCGCGCGCAAGGCGCGGCTGCGGCTGACGAAATGGACGCTCTGGTTGGTGATCTCGGTCCTGACGGGCGGGGCATGGGTCTTCTACCTCGCCGATGCGCCGATGCTGGCGCGGGATCTCGCGACCTTCTCGGCGCCGCCGGTGGCCTGGGCGACCATCGCCCTGCTGACGGCCACGACCTTCACCTTCGGCGGCTTCATGCGCGAGCAGATCTGCATCTATGCCTGCCCCTGGCCGCGCATCCAGGGCGCGATGATGGACGAAGGCACGCTGACGGTCGCCTACCGCGACCGGCGCGGAGAGCCGCGGGGCCGCGGCCTCAAGCGCAAGGGCGGCAAGGTAGAGGCGCCGCAGGAGGTGACGCGCGCCGCCGGCCCGCAGATCGGCGGACGCTCTCCCGTGCTGCCGCTGCAGATCCGCGAGGGGCGCGCCGTGCTCGGCGCCGCGCCGGGCGCCGGCGCGGAAGGCCCCGGCGACTGCATCGACTGCAATGCCTGCGTCAACGTCTGCCCCATGGGCATCGACATCCGCGACGGCCAGCAGATGGCCTGCATCACCTGCGCGCTCTGCATCGACGCCTGCGACGAGGTGATGGAGAAGGTCGGCCGCCCGCGCGGGCTGATCGACTACGTCGCCCTCTCCGACGCCGGGGCGGAGCAGGCGGAGGAGACGCCGCTCCGGCGCAGCGTGCTGCGGCCCCGCAACATCCTGTACTTCGGCCTCTGGGCCGCCATCGGGGCCGGGCTGATCGCCGCGCTTCTGCTGCGCCCGATGCTGCAGCTGACCGTCGCGCCGGTGCGCAACCCGACCTTCGTCACCCTCTCGGACGGCAGCATCCGCAACGCCTACGACCTGCGCCTGCGCAACCGCGAGGGCGCGGCGCAGGAGATCGCGCTGACGCTGGAGGGGCCGGAGGCGCTGGTCCTTTCGGTCGAGGGGGCGGGCACGGAGGCGGTGCCGGTTCAGGCCGACACGCAGCGCGCCATCCGCGTCTATGTCACCGCCGCCCCCGGCACCGCGCCGGCCGAAGCGGCCCGCACCGGCTTCGAGATCGCCGCCCGCGACGCCATGACCGGCGAGACGGCGCGCATCGCCACCACCTTCACCGGAGAGGCCCGATGATCACAAACAGCAAACCCGCCGGCGGCCTGACCGGGCGCCATGTCCTTGCGATGTTCCTCGGGGCCTTCGGCGTGATCATCGCCGTGAACCTCGTGCTCGCCTTCACCGCGGTGCGGACCTTTTCCGGCATGGAGGTCGCCAATTCCTACGTCGCGAGCCAAAGCTTCGACCGCCGCCGCGAGGCGCAGGAGGCGCTGGGATGGACGCCGCAGGTCAGCTACGCGGATGGTATCCTGCGCCTCGCCGTGCATGACGCGGCGGGCGGCACCGTCGATCCCGCGCGCTTCTCGGCCGTGGTGGGGCGGCCGACCATGCGGCGGCAGGACCATGCCCTGGACTTCGACGCCCGCGGCCGCGCGCCGCTGCTGCTGGCGCCCGGCCGCTGGCGCATCGACCTGCAGGGCGAGACCGGCGGCGCGCCCTTCGTGCAGGCCCTGACCCTCGAGGTCGCGCCATGACCGCCGCCTGCCCCGCCTGCGGCGGCGCCGCCCAGATTGCCGAGGCGGCGGCACGCAGACCCGCGCCGCAGGGCATCGTCCTGCACCTGCCGGACATCAGCTGCGCCGCCTGCATCGCCTCGGTCGAGGGTACGCTGCACGCGCAGCCCGGCCTGCAGGAGGCGCGGGTGAACCTTTCGCGCAAGCAGGTCGTGGCCAAGGGCACCAACCTAGAGGCCGACCGCCTGATCGCCGCGCTGGCCGCCGCCGGGCACCGCGCGCAGGAGCTTGGCGAGGGGGCCACGGCGCGGCAGGACGGCGGCCTGCGCGACCTGCTGCTGCGCACCGGCATCGCCGGCTTCGCGATGATGAACGTCATGCTGCTGTCCGTCGCCGTCTGGTCCGGCGCGGCGGATGCCACGGCGCGCCTGTTTCACCTGATCTCGGCGGCCATCGCCCTGCCCGCCGTGGCCTATGCCGCGCGGCCCTTCTTCGCCTCGGCGCTGGGGGCGCTGCGGCACGGGCGGCTGAACATGGACGTGCCGATCTCGCTTGCCATCGCTCTGGCCGCGGGCGCCTCGCTTGTCGGGGCGCTGACGGGATCGGCGGGGCACAGCTGGTTCGACGCTGCGCTGGCGCTGACCTTCTTCCTGCTGATCGGGCGCACGCTGGACCATGCCGGGCGCAGTGCCGCCCGCTCTGCCGCGGCAGAGCTTGCGGCGCTGAACGTGCCGCAGGCCGTGCTGCTGACCGAGGACGGGCGCCGCGTCGTCCGCTCGGACAGCCTCGTCGCGGGGGACGTGATCGCGCTGCGTCCCGGCGACAGGCTGCCCGCCGACGGCATCGTGACAGAGGGGCGCAGCGACATCGACCGCTCTGCCCTGACCGGGGAATCGGCGCCCGTTCCCGTCGCGCCCGGCGACAGCCTGATGGCCGGCGAGGTGGCGCTGTCCGGGGCCCTGACCCTGCGGGTGCTGCGCGCGGGGAAGGACACGGCCCTGAACCGGCTGTCCGACCTCGTCGCCACGGCCGAGATGCAACGCTCTCGCTTCACCGGCCTCGCCGACCGCGCCGCCCGCGCCTATGCGCCGCTGGTGCATCTGCTGGGGCTGGTGGCCTTCGCCGGCTGGTGGGCCGGAACGAGCGAGGCCTGGCGCGCGCTCGACGTCGCGATCTCGGTGCTGGTCATCACCTGCCCCTGCGCGCTGGGCCTCGCCATTCCGGCGGTCTCGGTGGTGGCGACGGGGCGGCTGTTCCGCCGCGGCCTTCTGGTCAAGTCGCGCACCGCGCTCGAGCGGACGGCGGCGATCGACCTCGTGGTCTTCGACAAGACCGGCACGCTGACCACCGGCGAGGCGCGGCTGACGAGCGCCCCGCCGCGCGAGGCGCTCGCCCTGGCCGCGGCATTGGCCGCGGGGTCCTCCCATCCCTATTCGCGCGCCATCGCCCGCGCCGCAGAGGAGGCCGGGATCGCCCCCGCCCCGGTGCAGGACGCGCAGGAGCGTGCGGGTCTGGGGATCGAGGCGCGGCACGAGGGGCGAGTGATCCGCCTTGGCCGCCCCTCGTGGATCGGCGCCTCGGGCGACGGCGTCGCGCTGGACGACGGCAGCGGCACACCGACCCTCTTCACCTTCGAGGAGGCGCTGCGCCCGGATGCCGCCGCAGCCGTCGCCGCGCTGCACCGGCAGGGGCTGGAGGTGGCGCTGCTGTCGGGCGACACCGCCCTGCCCTGCCGGCGGGTGGCAGAGAGCCTTGGCATCGAAACCCTGCAGGCCGCGATGACGCCCGAGGAGAAGGCGGATTGGATCCGCGCCCGCAGCGCGACCGGTCGGCGCGTCCTGATGGTCGGCGACGGGCTGAACGACACCGGCGCGCTCTCCCTCGCCCATGCCTCGGTCGCGCTGGGATCGGGCCTCGACGCCGCGCAGAAGGCTGCGGATGTGGTGCTGCTGTCGGGGCAGCTGACCCGGATCCCCGAATTGCTGTCGATCAGCCGCCGGAGCCTGGGACGGATGCGGCAGAACATCGCCCTGTCGCTGGGCTACAACGTGATCGCCGTTCCGGTGGCGCTGGCCGGCCTTGCGACGCCGCTGCTGGCGGCGCTGGCGATGTCGCTGTCTTCGCTGACCGTCTCGCTGAACGCGGCGCGGAGGCTGCGATGAACGTCCTTGCCGTGCTGATCCCGGTCTCGGTCGGGCTGGGCCTCGTCGGTCTTGCCGGCTTCGTCTGGACCATGCGCGCCGCCCAATACGACGATGCCGAAGGCGACCGGCACCGCGTGCTGGACGAGCGTTGGGACGAGGCGCCCCGACCGCCCGGCCAGTCAGACACCTCCCCTCGGTAGAGCGTGCGAAATCGTTGACAACTTATACGGTCTCGGTAGCCTGATCCTGCCGGCGTCATCGTCACGCGTCGGCACCAGGGAGGAGAACGTGATGAGGTTTACCGCGCTTGCGACGGCATCGTCGCTGGCCCTTGCGGCCTGTGCTGGCGCCGCCATCGGCCAGGAAGAGGGGGCCGCCCCCCCGATCACCGAATTTCCGCGTGATCAGACGCTGATCCTGCAGAACCCCGAACCGCCGGCCACCAATCCACCGAACTTCAACATCTGGGTCGCCGGCAACGGCGCGGGCTGGTCCACCGGCCTGCACCAGCTGGTGATGGACACGCTGTGGTTCATCGACCCCGACGAGGGGCTGGACGGCCCGCTCTACAACCAGCTTGCCGCCGAGACATGGCAGTACAACGACGACTTCACCGAGATGACGGTGGACCTGCGCGAGGGCATCTACTGGAGCGACGGCGAGGAGTTCACCGCCGAAGACGTCGTCTTCACCGTCGAGACGCAGATGGAAACGCCCGGCATGACCTGGAGCGCGGCCTTCTCGGACGTGGTCGAGACGGTCGAGGCGGTGGACGATTATACCGTCCGCTTCACCCTGCAAGAGCCGAACTCGCGCTTTCACGCGCTGTTCTCGGTGCGCTGGAACGGCGCATGGATCATGCCAGAACACGTCTTTTCGGAAGTCGAGGACGTGATGGCCTTCCAGTTCAACCCGCCGGTCGGCCTAGGGCCATACACGCTGCATTCCTTCGATCCCAACGGCTACTGGTACGCTTGGGAAAAGCGCGAGGACTGGGATCGCACCGCGCTGGCCGAATGGGGCGAGCCGGGGCCGCAATACGTGATCTACCGCAGCATCCCGACGCCGGACAACCGGCTGATCGAGATGGCGAACGGCAATCTCGACGTGATCCACGACCTGACGCCCGAGGCGACCTTCTCGATCATCGAGGATCGCGAGACGGCGCGCGGCTGGTTTCCGGGCTTTCCCTACGCCCATCCCGATCCGACCCTGCCGATGGTCATCTTCAACACCCAGCGCGCGCCCTTCGACGATCGTCGGGTGCGCTGGGCGCTGGCGCTGATGCTGGACGCGCGGGCGATCTCCATGGCCTCTTACCGGGGGGCGGCGACGCTCTCGGCCATCGCGATGCCGCCGACCGGGACGCATCCGGACGACTACCATGCGCCGATGCAGGACTGGCTCATCGATTACGAGCTGGACCTCGGCAACGGCGAGACGATCCAGCCCTACGACCCGAGCATCGGCAGCCAGATCGCCGAGATGGTCCGCCCTCAGTTCGGCGAGGATGTCCCCACCGAGGAGGCCGCGATCCAGCGCGCCTTCGGCTTCGGCTGGTGGCGCCAGGATCTCGAGGCGGCAGCGACGCTGCTGGAGGCGGCGGGCTTCACCGAAGGCCGCGGCGGCTGGATGACGCCCGAGGGCGAGCCCTTCGAGTTCGAGGTGAACACCTTCACTGACGGCGTCATCAACCGCATGGGCACGATGATCGCGCAGCAATGGACGCAGGCCGGGATCGAGGTGACGCCGGTGGCCGATCCGCAGATCTTCGCCTCGACCCTGCCGCTGGGCGATTACGACGTCGCCACCGCCTGGTCGATCGAGACCTGGGGCGGCGATCCCGATCTCAGCTACTTCCTCGACAGCTGGCATTCGGACTTCGTGGTCGAGCCGGGCGAAAGACAGCCCGCGCGGAACTGGCAGCGCTGGAGCAGCCCCGCGCTGGACGGGATCATCGAGGAGGTCCGTACGACCGAGTTCACCGATCCCCGCAACCTTGAGCTGGGGCGCGATTTCGTGCGGCTCATGGTCGATGAGATGCCGGTGATCCCGATGATGGCCTACAACGTCTTCTCGGTCTACGACACGGAATATTGGGAAGGCTTCCCCACCGCCGAGGAGCGGCCCTACGCCAATATCGTCAACAACTGGGCGAACTCGAAGTACATCTTCACCCAGCTGAGGCCCGCCGGCCAGACCGAGGGCGACTGAGCCGCCGGGCATCCGGCCCCGGCCGGATGCCCCCCGCGCAGCCCCCCTTAGATCGTCGTCACCGACAGGACGCCGCCATGAGATCCTATGCCTTCTTCGCCCTCAAACGGTTGATTCAGCTTGCCGTGGTGGTCTTCGCTGGAACCTCGGCGGCCTTTCTGGTGGCGCATTTCTCGCCCATCTCGCCGGTCGAGACGATCATCGGCCGGGTCTCGGGGCAGTCGAGCTTCTCGCCCGCGGCCATCGAGTCCCTGCGCGCCACGCTGACCGAGCTTTTCGGCTTCGACGAGCCGCTCTGGCAGCAGTACCTGAACTTCTGGTCGCGCTTCATCCGCGGCGACCTCGGCCCCTCGCTGATCGCCTTTCCGACCCCGGCGATGGAGCTGGTGATGCGCGCCCTGCCCTGGACCGTGGGCCTGCTGACGGTGGCCATCGTCCTGGCCTGGCTGCTGGGCAATATCCTCGGCGGGCTGGCGGGCTACTACCAGAATTCGCGCCTGCTCAAGGGGTTCGGCGTGATCGCCATCGGCATCCAGCCGATCCCCTACTACATCACCGCTTTTCTGATGGTGGTCCTCTTCGGCTACATCTGGCCCGTCATGCCGATCTCCGGCGGCTTCGCGATGGAGATCAGGCCAGCCTGGACGCTGGATTTCATCCTCACGGTCCTCTGGCACGCGCTGCTGCCGGCCGCCTCGCTGGTGCTGGCGGGGATCGGGACCTGGTTTCTCGGGATGCGGGCGCTGGTCTCGAACATCGTCACGGAAGACTACGTCACCTATGCCGAGCTCGCGGGCGTCCGCAGGGGGACCATCGTCGGCGGCTACGTCATCCGCAACGCGCTGGTGCCGCAGCTGACGGCGCTGGCGATGGCGCTGGGGGGCATCTTTTCCGGCACCATCATTACCGAGCAGGTCTTTTCCTATCCCGGCCTCGGCACACTGCTGATCCGTGCGGTGAATGGCGGCGACTCTGGCCTCGTTCTGGCCGTGTCCTGCGTCGCGGTCATCGCCGTGGCGGCGGCGATCTTCGTGATCGACCTGCTGCACCCGCTGCTCGATCCGCGCGTGAAGGTGGGCTGAGGGCATGCTGACCACGATCCGCGACCTCTTCCGCTACAACATCGAGTTCCGCATCGGCAGCATCCTGGTGACGGTGATCGTGCTCTACTCGGGCCTGAGCTTCTTCTCGCCCTATGCGCCCGAGCAGATCTACGTCGTGATCCCCGATCAGCCGCCCTCCCTTACCTACTGGTTCGGGACCAATTCGCGCGGGCAGGACCTGTTCTGGAACCTCAGCTTCGCCTTTCGCAACACGCTGGTCTTCGGCCTGATCGTCGCGGTCCTCAGCCGCGTGATCTCCATCGTGGTGGGGATGACGGCGGGCTACATGGGCGGAATGACCGACCGGGTGCTGATGTTCTTCAACGACATCTTCGTCGCCCTGCCGATCTTCCCGATCCTGATCCTGTTCTACTTCGTCCTGCGCAACGATCTGGACACCTACACGCTGGCGCTGATCATGGCCTGCCTCGGCTGGGCCTTCGACGCGCGGCTGATCCGCTCCGTCGCGCTGGGACTGCGGCATCGGGAGTTCACGCGGCAAGCGACATTCGCCGGCATGGGCCCGGTGCGCATCATGGTCGAGGAGCATCTGCCCTACGTCATGCCGATCATCTTCTCGACCGCCATGGCCAACATGATCTGGTCGATCGGCTTCGAGGTGACGCTGGGCGTGCTGGGCTTCACCAACCTCAACATCCCGACCATCGGCACGACGCTCTACTGGGCCAACAGCCATTCGGCGATGCTGGTCGGCACTTGGTGGTGGATCATGATCCCCGTCATCCTGATCATCCTGACCTTCCTGGGCCTGTTCCTGCTGGCGGTCTCGATCAACGAGCACATCGATCCGCGCAGCCGCCTGCGCCGCATGGGAGGCGCCGAATGACGGGCCCGATCCTGACGGTCGAGGGCCTGAAGGCCTATTACCAGATCTGCCAATTTGGCCAGCACCTCGAGGTGCGCGCCGTCGACGACATCAGCCTGCAGATCGAACGCGGCGAGGTCTACGGCATCGCCGGCGAAAGCTCGAGCGGGAAGACCAGCCTGATCAAGGTCCTCGCCGCCGCGACGCGGCCGCCGCTGCGCGTGGTCGGCGGCAGCGCGCGCTACGATTTCGGCGGCAAGGGCATCGATCCGACCACCGCCAGCGAGGCCGAGATCCGCGCCATCCGCTGGAGGCACCTGAGCTACATCATGCAAGGCTCGATGAGCGTGCTGAACCCGGTGCGCCGGATCGAACGCACGTTCCGCGACTTCGCCCAGCGCCCGCTGGGCCTGAGCGGCGCCGCCTACCGCGACCGGATCGAGGAGCATCTCGATCACCTGCGCCTTCCGAAAAGCGTGCTGCGCGCCTATCCGCACGAGCTGTCGGGCGGGATGCGCCAGCGCGTGACCATCGGGCTGGCCACCGTCTGCCGCCCCGACTTCATGATCGCGGACGAGCCGACGACGGCGCTGGACGTGGTGGTGCAGAAGGACGTGCTGTCGCTGCTGCGCACCGTGCAGCAGGACATGGGCGCCTCGATCATCTTCGTCACGCATGACATGTCGGTCCATGCCAACATGGCCGACCGGATCGGCATCATCTACGCCGGCCGGCTGGTCGAGGAGGGGCCGACGCGCACCCTCTTCACCCGGTCGCGCCACCCCTATACCGCCCATCTCGTCGCCAGCCTGCCGGTGATCGGCGACACCCGGCCCCGCCCCGCGCTGGAGGGGCGCCCGCCGAGCCTCGCCAATCCGCCAAGGGGCTGCCGCTTTCACCCGCGCTGCCCGCTGGCGATCGAGCGCTGCGCCCGCGAGGTGCCGCCGCTGGAGGCCGTCGGCCAGCGCCACAGATCCGCCTGCTGGCGGGCCGAGGACGTCAGGCCGCTGCTGATCCCCGGCGAGACGGGCCAGACCGCCATGGTGCAGGCATGAGCGCGCTTCTCGAGGTCGATGCCGTCTCCAAGAGCTTTCCGATGGGCGGGCTGCTGTCGCGCGAGCAGATCGAGGCGGTCGTCGACATCGATGTCACGCTGCTGCAGGACCGGCCCGAGATCTTCACCATCGTCGGCGAATCCGGCTCGGGCAAGACGACGCTGGCGCGGCTGATCCTGGGGCTGGAGACGCCGACGCGGGGCGAGATCCGGCATCTGGGACAGCCGGTCGGCGCGGGGCGCTTCGGCGCGCAGCGGCATGCCTTCATGTCCGCGGTGCAGCCGGTGTTCCAGAACCCCTTCGAGGCCTTCAACCCGCTGAAACGCGTGGACCGCTACCTCGCCTCGACCGCGCGCGCCTTTCGCAGCTTGACCCGCCGCGCCGAGATCGAGGCGGCGATGGATGCGGCGCTGGTGGATGTCGGCCTCTCGCTCGAGGAGATCCGCGGCCGCTACCCGCACGAGCTGTCGGGCGGCCAGCTGCAGCGCGCCGCCATCGCCCGGGCGCTGGTCTGCGAGGCGCGGATCCTGATCGCGGACGAGCCGGTCTCGATGGTCGATGCCTCGCTGCGCATGGCGATCGTGAACCTCCTGCGCCGCCTGCGCGACGACAAGGGCGTCACGGTGATCTACATCACCCACGACCTTGCCACGGCCTACTACATCTCGGACCGGATCATGATCATGCAGAAGGGCCGCGTGGTCGAGACGGGGCCGGCGCGGCGGGTTCTGAACGCGCCGCAGCACCCCTATTCGCGGCTGCTCAAGGCCTCGGTCCTCTCGGCGGCCGATGCCGGGCAAGGCAACCTCGCGCCCGCGCAGGACCTGTTTGAGGCCAGCCAGGAGGCGCTGGAGGTCGCGCGGGACAGCCGGATGATCGACCTCGGAGAGGGGCACAGCGTCAGGCGGGCGGGCTGACGGGGCGCGTCCCGGCGCCCGCTAACACCCCCGCCCTCAGGCCAGCAGCCGCCACAGCATCACGAGGGCCATGCCCATCATCGCGAGGTTCTCGCTCAGGCTGACGAAGCCCAGCGGCACGTTGGAGCCGCCGCCGACGCAGGCGCACTTGAGCTTGCGCTTGTCGATATAGACCGCCTTGAACACGCTCCAGGCGCCGATGGTCGAGACGACGAGCGCGGCCGGCGCGGCGAGCCATGTCAGCAGCATCCCGGCCATCAGCACGCCGGCGCCCGTCTCGACCCAGGGGTAGATGTAGCCGTAGGGGACCCAGCGCCGCGCCAGAACGTCGTAGTTCAGGAACATGGTGCTGAAGCTCTCGATATCGCGCAGCTTCTGCATGCCCAGCAGGATCATCGAGATCGAGACGAACCAGCCCAGCGTCTGCCAGGTCACCGCGCCGAGAAACCCGACGGAAAGCGCCAGCGCCGTCGCCGCCGCCACCGCAAAAAGGATGATGACGGGGCTGTAGGTCGTGGCCTTGGGGTCGTAGCCGGTCAGCTGCTGGCGCAGCGCGTCGTAGCCGCCGACACGCTCCCCCTCGATCCAGACCTGCGGCGTGGTCGGGACGTCGTGGCGCGCCTTGAAGGCATCAACCTCGTCGCGGCTGCGGAACAGCCGGTCGTCGACCTCGTAGCCTTGCCGGTCCAGCAGCCATCGCGCCTTCTGCCCCGAGGGGCAGAGGTGGCCCGGCAGCGCCATGCGGTAGAGCACGGCGGTCTTCCCGGTCGCGGCGGCGGCGGGATCGCCGCTGACGTCAGAGACGTTGCGTGTACCTTCTAGGATGTCCTTGGGCATGGGGGCCTCCGGCATGTCTGGTCTGTCTTGTCCCCGGGGCGGGCCGGGGACCTCGTGGGGCACCGGCTGTGCCGCCCACGGCGACAGACCTATACCCATGGGGGGTATCTTCAAGGGGGCCGGCGATCTTTGCGCGCGCCTCTCGACATCGACCGCCCGCGTCCCCTTATATCCCGGCATGCATGAAAACCGCGAAGCCGCGCTCAAGCGCCTGAAGCGCCTCGAAGGACAGGTCCGGGGGGTCACCCGGATGGTCGAGGACGACCGCTACTGCGTCGATATCCTGACGCAGATCGCCGCCGTCCGCGCCGCCCTCAAGGGGGTCGAGAAACTGCTGATCGACGATCACGCCGCCCATTGCATCGAGGATGCCCTCGCCTCCGGCGACCGGGAGGACCAGAGGGCGAAGTTCACCGAGCTTCTGGACCTTCTCGACAAGGCGCGCGGCTGACCGCATCGAGGGAACGGCTCGCGCCAGTTCCCGCCCCTGGAGCAGGGTTGCGCCACCCGCGCGCTTTCCTCGATTGGGGCCCAGATTAGGCCCAACGCCCGCGCGGCCTGCTGCGTGTCGCGGCGCCTAGATCAGCCGGGCCAGCACCTCAAGGGAGACGAGGCAGATCGCCGCCCCTGCAGCGATCTCGACGACGGGAAGGAGGCGCAGGGCGCCGGTCCCGCCCCCGAAGGAGCGCAGCGTGCTTTCGCGGACGAAGACGCTGGCGATGGCGACCGCCACCGTCACCGTCGCCGTCCCGAGGGCCATGGACAGGGTTCCGAGGATGCCCATAGGCAGAAGGTCCATGTAGGCGGACAGAACGAGCAGCAGGATCGCGCCGGAGCAGGGGCGGATCGCCACGCCGCCGACCAGCATCAGCATGTCGCGCAGACCGCCCGCCCGCTCGACCTCGTCGAGGGTCGGCGCGTGACGATGGCCGCAGCCGCAATGATCGTGGTCGTGACCGTGGTCGTGATGGTGGGCATGCCCGTGAGAGCATTCCTGCAGCGCCTCCCCGGCAGGGGCGCTGGTCTTCCAGAGCCGCCAGAGGGAGATCAGGCCGCGGATCACCAGCCACAGCCCGATGCCGGCCACGGCCAGGGTGCTCGCGGGGAGCATCAGGGTCTCTGCCGCGCCCGTGAGTTGCTGGCGGGTGAAGCCCACCAGCAGCAGCCCCACGAGCACCAGCAGGATCGCCGTCGCCGCCTGCCCCAGGGAGGAGATCACCGCGATCCCCGCAAGGCGAAGCAGCGCCACCCGCCGTCCCAACCCGTAGCCCCCGATAAGCAGCTTGCCATGGCCCGGGCCCACGGCATGGAAGAAGCCGTAGGCGAAGCAGATGCCGAGAAAGAGGGTGACCGCCCCGGGCTCGCCCGCGCGCAGCGCCCGCAGCGTTCCGGCAAGCGATGTCTGGAAATCGCGCTGCCAACCCGCGGCCCAGGCGGCCACCCGCATGTCGACGCCGCTGGCCAGCACCCAGACGAGCGCCGCCACCAGCACCGCTGCGGGTGCGATCAGGAGGGCGCGTCGCATGTCAGCCTGAAGCTGTCGGCGAAGAGGACGCCGATGTCGGGAATCTCGATCACTTCGAAGGGGTCCTCCCCCATGTCGATGGCGGCGAGCCTGTCGCCGTATTCCTGCTGCGCCGCATCGGTATCCGCCTCCGTGCGCGTCAGCTGGCAGTCGTCGCGGCCAATGACGCCGGGCTCGCCCGGAACCTCGTAGGCCACGAAATACGTCGGATCGTAGGAGCGCGCGACGATATCCGCCCCGGCGAGGGCAAGGGGTTCAGCAAGGCGGCGGGTGTGGGATGTCGTGATGCGATCACCCTCGAAGCTGGCGGCATGGTCCGTCGGACGGTCCAGGGTCACCTCGGCCCCGTCCCGCGTGACGCTGAAATCGCCCGGAAAGCCGGCCTCCCAGTCGACGTCCTGCCCGGCGAAGGCATCGAGGCGATCCTGCTCGGGCACCCCGTCGCCGTCGGCATCCAGATCGCTCTCCTCGATCATCAGCAGCGTGTAGAACTCGTCGTAGGTCCAGTCGATCCGCACGGCCACGAGCTGCCCCTCCTCGATGACGAGGTCGAAGCGGGTGTCGATGAAGATATGCGGATGCGCGGCCGCGCTTCCCGCCGCACCGGCGAGGATCACCAAGGAGAGCAGGAGGTCGCGTCTGGCCATGGGGCCATCTGTTATCCGCCCGCGCCCCGTCCCGCAAATGCATGCTCCGGGTGCGAGCGGAACGATGCCGGGGCCTGCCGCCGCGCGCGGCTGGCGAGCGCGCCTCCCGCGCCCTGCCCGGACGTGACGCGGGAGAGGGACCAGCCGGCCGCGAGGGGCGGCTGGTCCCGGCCTTGGCCGGCCCGCGCAGCCGGTAGCTGCAGCGGCCCTCTGCCTCACTCGGCGCAGGAGACGATCGCCTCGCCGATGGCGGTCAGGAACGCCGGGTAGAAGTCCGGGCCGAGCGCGATGTCGCTGCCAAGGGGGTCGATGGTGCCGGAATGCCCATCGGCGCCCTCGAGCACCGTCTCGACGAGGCCCTGATTGAACTGGGGCTCCGAGAAGACGCAGCTCACGCCCAGCTCTTCCACCGTCTCGCGGATCTCCGCCACGCGGGCCGGGCTCGGGTCGGAGGCGTCGCCGACCGAAATCGCGCCCGCCGCCGTCATGCCGAAGCTGGTCTCGAAATACTGGTAGGCGTCGTGGAAGACGACGAACTCAAGCCCCTGGACCGGAGCGAGCGAGGCGCGGACCTCCTCGGCAGCCGTCTCGATCTCTGCCCTGCCCTCTTCCGCGTTCGCCTCGTAGGTCGCGGCATTCTCGGGATCGGCTTCGGCCAGCGCCTCGGCGATCACGCCGAGCCAGACCTGCGCATTGTGCGGATCGAGCCAGGCGTGGGGATCCGCTCCGTCGTGGGAATGGTGGTGGCCTTCGTCCCCGTGCTCCACGTGGGCATCGGCATCCGCGTCCTCATGGGCGTGATCGTGATCGCCGTGCTCGTGGTCATGCTCGCCATGGTCATGATCCCCGTGGTCGTGGTCACCGTGGTCATGCTCGCCATGGTCATGATCCCCGTGGTCGTGGGCTTCGAAGGTCGCCCCCTGGCAGAAGGGCAGCGTTTCGGTGCCCGGCGCGTCGAGAAGCGCGATCACCTCCGCATCGCCGGCAAGGGTCTCGATCACCCCGCCCAGCCAGGGCTCGAGCTCCGGTCCGACCCAGAAGACGAGGTCCGACTCCTGCAGCGCACGCGCCTCGGACGGGCTGAGCGAATAGCCGTGGGGCGTGGCGCCCTGCCGCACGATAAGCGCGGGCTCCCCCAGCCCCTGCATGACCCGGGCGACGAGGCCGTGAACCGGGCCGATATCGGCCGAAACCTGCGGCACATCCGCCGCGGCGGGCATCGCGCAGGCCGAGGCGAGCAGGCTCGCGATGACTGTCTGGTGAAGGCGGTTGGGCATCTGTCTCTCCTTCTGGACGACCGTGTCGAAGCCATACATGATACAGTATAACGTATCAATACGAGACATGGGCAACCCCGAGGGTCGAAAATCCGATGAGCCGGCCGGACGGCGCACCTTGCCAGCGCGGTGCCCGCTTCGCCTATGCCCGTCGCGGGCAAGCGCCGGGCCTGAACGGCGCCTCGGTTTTCCGGGCTGGGAGCCCTGTTAGGCCGCTCCAAAGACGATTGGCTTTAGGAGAGGAGTGGTGCCCGGGGGCGGCGTCGGATCACGCCCTGAAGCCCTTGTAATTGTTGCTGTAGGTGTCCACCAATCACGCTGAAGCAATTCCAGTTAGATCAATGTGTTGGGTGTAAGGTGTCCACCACCGTTGAGCAGAAGGCATGATGCTGAACCATGCCGTAAGTAGCTAGTACTATCGGCCCAAAGCTGGCGTTCGGTGCTCTGGCCCGCCGCAGCCGTTCTCGGACGAGGCTTTGTGAGACCATCGGAGTCTCAGAACAACGGGATTGTGGGCACGAGATGCATTGCCCCGACTCACCGCAGCAGCTCCGCCAGCGGTATGAGCGTGACGAAGACCAGCGCATCGGCAGCGTTGCCTGCCAGTGTGCCCGTGTCGACCGTCAGGCAAGCGGGAGTGTGGAACAGACGTAGGGCGGGCAGCATGCGCGGCACCTCGCGGGCATAGTCCGCATAGCCGGCGAAGGCAGCGCGCAGGAAGCGTTCCTCGCGCGATGCGGTCAGGGACAGGATCACGAATGCCGCCCCTCCCATCACCGCCGCCAGCGTCACGCTTTCCAGCATCAGACCGAAGCCCGTCGCGCCGATGGTGGAGAACAGGTAGAGCGGGTGACGGCAGATCGAATACGGCCCCTCTCGCAGAAGGGTCCGGTTCTTGCGCCCACCGATGTAGAGGATGGCCCAGAAGCGGCCCAGCACCGCCAGCAGGATGGCCAGGATGCCTGCCGTTTCCAGCAGGTCCGCCGCACCGCCGGAGATCGCGGGACGGGTGAAGAGGGTCAGCGGAAGCAGGCCAAGGAAGGCCAGTCGCAGCGCGAGGATACGGATCTTCTGGTTGAACGGTCGGGCAATGGTCGCGGTCATGATGCCCCCCCTACGAGGCATAGCCGAGCCAGCCTTCCAGAGCCTCCCAGCTCTGGTCGATCGGCCATGCGGCGGTGTGGGGAAGGGAGATATGGCCATAGCGGAAGGAAATCTGCGCCTCGGCCACCTCCTCGTCCTGCCCGTGATCCGCCAGATATAGCGCCGAGGCGAGGCCGCTGCGGTCGGCGCCCGACATGCAATGGATCAGCACCGGCTTCGGTGCGTCGCGAAGCAGCGCGATCAAGGCGGCGGCCTGTGTGCGATCCAGCCCCTTGCTGGCTGACATCGCGAAATCGTAGTGGGCCAGGCCAAGGCTATTCGATGCCGCGACCTCCTCGTCGTACCAGGCCGTGCCCTCATGCGCGCCGCGCAGGTTGATGACGCTGCGGATGCCGCTGTCCTGCACCCATCCGCGCAGATCGGCAGCATCGGGCTGGGCCGAGCGATAGGCCTCGCCCACTACGACGGGGTGGAAATTGCCGCTGGCTTGAAGGTAGCCAAGGTACCCGCCCGGCACGGCAAGGCACAGAGAACAGGCGACGGCGGCGCGGCGCAGGAGGGGCTTCATTGTCGGGGTCCGTGTGATTGCCCGCCCCCTATCGCGCGCCAAGCTGACGCGAACCTGAATGGCTGGCGCGGCCCGGGCCGCAGGCTATGATCGGGGGATGCGGATCTTGCTGATCGAAGACGACGAAGGCCTTGGATCGGCCGTGCGCGACCAGATCGCGGCGGAGGGTCACGTGCCGGACTGGGCGATGGACCTCGCGGAGGCACGGGATCACCTGGCAACCATGCGCTACGATCTGCTGCTCCTGGACATGATGCTGCCCGACGGCGCGGGGCTGACGGTGCTGCGCGAGTTGCGGCGCGGGGGCGCGGCGGTGCCGGTCATCATCCTGACGGCGATGGACCGCATCACAGATCGGATCGACGGGCTGAACGCCGGGGCGGACGATTACCTCGTGAAGCCCTTCGACCTGACGGAGCTTTCAGCCCGCATTGGCGCGGTCGCGCGCCGCTATGCCGGGAACCCGAACCCGCACCTGCGCCTCGGACCCTTCGCCGTCGATCTGGCGCAACGCCGCATCGACGGACCGGGGGGGGCGGTGGATCTGAGCCAGCGCGAATGGATCGTTCTGGAGACGCTGCTTCAGAACCGCGGCAGCACCGTCGCGAAGTCCCGCATCGAGGATCGGCTCTACTCCTTCGACGCCGAGGTCGAGAGCAACACGATCGAGGTCTATGTCAGCCGCCTTCGCAAGAAGCTGGGCCGGGACAGCGTGGAGACGTTGCGCGGCCTCGGCTACCGGATCGCACGATGAGGGTGCGCAGCCTGCGCCGCGACCTGGTGCTCGGCCTGGGACTTGGGCTGACGGCGCTTTGGGTGCTGGCGATGCTGGGCGCGTCGGTGATCGTCCGCGAGGAGATGGGCGAGGTCTACGACAGTCTGCTGGAGGAGACCGCCGACCGCATCCTGCCGCTGGCCCTGCAGAGCGGCGCACAGGATCTTCCAGCCGAGGCGGAGGTGCTGCTGACCTGGGTGCTGCGCGACGCCGGCAGCATCGTCCGGCGCTCGGGAGACGCGGAGGATGCCGTCTTCGCCACCCCCGCGCCCGAGGGGTTCAGCACGATCGACGATCACCGCCACTTTGTCCGCACAGATGGGAGCCGCAGCCTCGACGTGGCCAGCCCGCTGGAAGAGCGGCGCGAGGCAGGGCGCGGCATCCTGCTGTCGTTGCTGGTTCCGGCGCTGGTGCTGCTGCCGCTGTCGCTTCTCGGCATCGCCTGGTTCACAGGCCGCAGCTTTCAAAGCGTCACCGCCCTTTCGGCCGAGGTGGCGGCCCGCGCGCCGGAGGATCTGCACCCCCTGACAACCCCTGACCTGAAGGCCGAAATGCTGCCGATCCGCGATGCCGTGAACCGGCTGATGGGGACTCTGGACACGGCGCTGGAAGCGGAGCGGGCGTTCTCGGCGAATGCCGCGCATGAACTGCGCACCCCCATCGCGGCCACATTGGCGCATGTCCAGCGCCTGCTGGCCGAGGCCGACGGCCCCCTGCGCGACCGTGCCGTCACGGTGGAGGCGGAACTGAAGCGCGTGGCCCGGCTGATGGAGAAGTTGCTGCAGCTGGCCCGGGCCGAGAACGTGCCCGGCCCCTCTCATGCCATCGATGCAGTGCCGATCCTGCGCATGGTTGCGGACGACCTGCGCTTGCCCCTGACCGGGCCAGAGGCCCTTCCGGTGCGGATGGACCCCGACGCACTGGCGATCCTCACGCGCAACCTCGCCGAGAACGCCGCCCGGCACGGCCACGAGCCCCGCATCACGCTGTCGGAGGCCGGCAGACTGACGGTGGTGAACGCCGGACCCATTGTCGCTCCGGAGCGGCTGCCCCTCCTCACACGTCGCTTCGAACGAGCCGGCGCGCGCAGTCAGGGCTCGGGTCTGGGGCTGGCCATCGTCGCCGCGATCTGCCGAAATCACGACCTGACGCTCCATCTCGCGTCCCCTGCACCCGGGCAGAGGGACGGGTTCGAAGCGCAGGTCGATCTGCTCGTCGCAAGCGCACGGGAGCGATCCTGACGAGGCGGGGACTATCGACAGAAAACGAAGGCCTGCTGTGCGAACCTTCCGAGCGCGACAGATCAGCCAGTCATTGCAAGTGAGGCGCCGCTTGGCGACCCTTTCGACCATAGGCTCCCGGCGCCATGCCGACGAGCCGCCTGAACGCAGTGCTGAAAGCGGCATCCGACTCGTATCCGAGAGAAACGGCAATTTGCGAGATCGTCTCGTCTCCGCTGAGCAGACGGTCACAGGCCAGCATCATGCGCCACTGCGTCAGGTATGCGATCGGCGCAGAGCCACAGACGGTCCGGAAGCGCTGCGCAAATCTCGACCGGGACATCCCGGCAATCTGTGCAAGGTGTGGCAGCGTCCACTTCGCCCCCGGATCACGGTGGATCGCGGCGATCGCCGGTCCGATCCGCTCATCACCTATAGCGAAGAGCCAACCGACGCCCCGGTCTCGCTCCTGCGACAGGTAGAGCCGGAGCGCCTGGACGAGAACAAGATGGGCCAGGTTTCGAACCACGAGCGACGCACCCGGGCCGACATCGACGAGCTCGCGTCTCATCCGATCCAGTGTCCACATCAACCCGACCCGGTCATCGCCGTCGCGAAGGGGGGCGATCACCTGCATGGAACCGAGCAGCAGGTCCGAATGCGCGCCGGTGAAGTCGAAGTGCCCGCCGAGCATCATCGTGTCGCCGCCCCCGTTCACTGTGGCGATGCCCCCGTTCCAACCCTCGTCGGGGAGCGACGAGATCGGCATGGCATCGACGGCCGACCCCCTCGACACGGTGAAGCCGCGCCCATGCGGCAGCAGGACGCAATCTCCCGCCGACAATTCTATCTGCTCGGGCTGGTCGTCGACCTGAAGCCATGCGGCTCCCGAAACGAGGGCGAAGCACTTCAGCCCGCTGTGCTTGCCGAACCTGATCCCCCAGTCGCCGCCGAAATCGAACCCACCGACGACCGAGGTGCGCGGCTTCATGAACGACAGGATATCGGAAAAGGGGTCGGCTGCCATGAGCGGGACGATCGCGAATATTATAGGGACGTCATCGCATAGCGCGTCCGATCACCGGTAGCTATCTCCGCATCACGGCAAGGGCCGCTTCCGATTGCCTACAAGGAGATTTCGATGATCAAGCTCGTGATGACTTTCAAGCGTCGAGCGGGGATGGACGTGCAGGCGTTCCGCGACTACCGGCGCGATGTCCACGCCCCTATCCTCCTGTCTATTCCAGAGGCCGAACTCATGCGCCGCCTCGTCGTATCCTATCCGGCAATCCCACCGGCCGGCGCAGAGGAACCGCGGTTCGACGCCATGGTCGAGGTCTGGTTCGATACGGCACACGACATGATCGCCATGTTTCAGTCGGACGGCTTCCGCACCAAGGTTGATCCCGACCATGCGAACTTCGTCGACCCGACGTCCTTTGAGCAAGTCGTGACGGAAGAGATCATCCTCGTCGAGTGACGGATCGATGACGCGTCTGGCTGACACCGCAGATGGCGAAGCCGACGACCTCCGCTTTCGGCACGCCGCGGCGCAGATTGGAGGGGCTAGGGAGGTCTGCGATAGCCGATCACGACAAACGCGGCCGTGCAGCGACTGGCGAAGCCTCCTAAGACCAGCGCAGTCATATTTGGCTCGGGGCGGACTTCCGGCATCGCGGCTTGCTATCCTGTGGCACCGATACGGTGCCGATGATGGGAGGAGCCAGGCGCACCGGAGAAATTGCCATGCCTGCCTCGACCCTTCCCGCAATCCGCACGTATCGGCCAGCCTGGAACAAGGGCCGCATCGTGGGCCCAAAACGCCTGCTCCTGCCAAAACACGTCTCGGCAATCCGCGTGCGGATCGAGCTCGCCGACCGTGCCGGTGATCTCGCCCTCTTCAATCTGGCAATCGACAGCAAACTGCGAGGCTGCGATCTCATCTATCTCCGGATCGCCGACGTCTTCGCGGCGGGTCAGGTGAAGGAGTGAGCCTCGGTCCTCCAATGCAAGGCCCGGCAACCGGTCCGCTTCGAGATCACCGATGGCCCGCGGAAGCTCCTCTTTGACTGGCTCGAAGATCTCGAACTGGTCGGCTCGGAACTTCAATGGCCGGGGCGGTTCCACGAGCGGCTCCACATCTCGACCCGCCAGTATGCTTGCCTCGTCCGAGGCTGGGTTACCTCAATCGGCCTGGAGCCGAGCTCATACGGTACCCCTTCTATGCGCCGGACCAAGTTGGCACAGATCTACCGCAAAGCCGGCACCCTTAGCGCCGTCCAGCTCCAACTCGGACATAGGAAGGGGAACAGCCCCGTCCGCTACCTCGTGGTCGAACCCGAAGACGCCGTGGCAATATCCGAAGAAGTCGAGATTCAATCTTCGGCCTCACACGGTACAGTCAGTGCCCTACACGTACCCAGGCGCTCTTGATCCAGAGGGGACCTCAGCGCGGAGTTGGGTGCCAGCCGTTTCCGGCCCTTAGCGGACCTTTGAGTAGCCTGCAGCGAACTGCGGTTTCGAGCCCATCCACGACAATCGCGCGAGCTACAGCACATGGCGTCAAGGGCGCAGACCGGACCTTCGCCGCTTGCTTAACGAACGTCCGGTCTGCGCCTCCTCGGCGGGGCATCAGCAGGCGGGGTCACCCCGACAAAGTCCTGGCCTACGCCTTCCGTCCGGAGTTTCCCCCGGATCAGATCCTTACCCTCGGATGAAGTGGAGCCGGTCAAACCCCCCGCGCCACGCGGCGACATCCGGTGCCAGCGTTTCGGGCTGCGATGATCGCAGGGCCCGGGCGATGAAGTTTGCCAGCTGCGCCATGTCATGGTCCGTCATGCCCCAGCGGCAGAGCTCTGGCGTGCCCAGGCGCAGGCCATTAAGGTCTCCGTCGACGGGCGCGACCGGCAGGCCGATGCCACAGGCAAGGAGGTTGGCTTTGCGCAGGTGTTTCGACGCGGCTTGCCCGCCCCCGAAGGCCGCGGCCTCGAGCGCAAACTGGTGCGAGCCGGTGTAGCCCTGCGAGGTTGCGAAGACCGGCATGCCCTCGGCCGCGAGAGCCTCGGCCAATGCCCGGGAGGTCGAGACCATCGCCTCGGCATAGGCGACACCGAACTCCCGCCAGTCCAGCAGCCCGATCGCGAGCGCGGCGGATTTCGCGACGTCGAAGTTCGCGGTCAGCCCGGGGAAGGCGATCTGCTCGAGCCGCTGCGCCAAGTCATCATCGTTGGTCACGATGAGGCCGCCTGCCGGACCACCGAGGCTCTTGTAGGTGCTCATGGTCATCAGGTGGGCGCCCTCAGCCAGCGGGTCCGCGAAGACGCCGCCCGCGATCATGCCGCATTGGTGGGCGGCGTCGAACAGGACCTTCGCGCCGACCTCGTCCGCGATGGCGCGGATCTCGCGGATCGGATGCGGGAAGAGGTTCAGGCTCATCCCGATGGTGATGAGCTTGGGCCGGACCTCAAGGGCAAGGTCGCGCAGCCGGTCGAGGTCGACGGTGTAGCCGTCGGCATTCACCGGCGCGGCATGCGTCTTGAGGTGGTAAAGGCCGGCGCAGCCGGCGCCGTGATGCGTCACGTGCCCGCCGATGCTGGCCGGCGGCGCGATAATCGCATTGCCCGGCGCGCAGGTGGCCATGAAGGCGTAGAGGTTGGCGAGCGCACCGGAGGCCACACGGATCTCGGCGTGCCGGGCGTGGAAGATCTCGGCCGCGAGCTGTGCGGCGATCACCTCGATTTCCTCGATCGCCTCGAGCCCCATCTCGTACTTGTCTCCGGGGTAACCGAGCGATGGTCGCGATCCGAGCCCACTGGCGAGGATCGCCTCGGCCCGGGGGTTCATGACGTTGGTCGCGGGATTGAGGTTGAAGCATTCGCGCTCGTGGATGGCGCGGTTGCGTTCTGCGAGCGCAACGACACGCGCTTCGAGCCGATCCGACGGGGCGCGCCCGGTCTCTGCACTGATCTCGGCAATGCGGTTGGCAACGGTTTCGGGCAGCCAGGGGCGAAGGTCTTGAATGGTCATCTGAGGTCTCCAATCCGGTTGACGCAATCCTCGGCAGATCCCGGCTTTCCGGCAACGCAGATTTCAGGAATAATAGGCTTAGAAAAAATGAGCATGATATGTCTGTTGCGCCGCCCTTTCCCCGCCTCCCGTCGCTCAATGCCCTGAGGGCCTTCGAGGCGTCCGCCAGGCTCGGTGGCTTCGCCCTCGCCGCTGAGGAACTGCGGGTCACGCCCGGCGCCGTGGCGGCGCAGATCAAAAACCTCGAGAGCGAGGTCGGAGCCCCGCTCTTCAAGCGGAATGCCCAGGGCGTGCAGCTGACCGAGATCGGGGCGCGGGCGCTGCCGGGCTTCGTCGAGGCATTCGACCGACTGGGGGAGGCCGTGCAGGCGCTGCGGCAGGACGCGGCGCCGAAGCGCATTCACATTGCCACCCTGCCGGCGCTCGCGCAGCTGTGGCTGGCGCCACGCCTCCCTGCCCTGCGCACGGCGATGCCGGGTGTCGAGCTCTCCGTCACCGCCGTCGAAACGCCACCGAACCTGAAGCGCGTCCCCTTCGACATTTCCCTGTTCTACGTCGATGATCGTCGTGACATGAGCGGACGCATCACCGACGACGAGATCCTTCCGGTATGCGCCCCCGACCTGGCCCCGATGATGCGGACGCCCGATGATCTGCGGACGATGACCTGCCTGACAGACGCCATATGGGCCGACGACTGGACAACGTGGGCGGCCTCGGCGCTGTCCGGGCAGGCCTTCGCCCCTCGCGGACCGGTCTTTTCTCTCTACGCGGTCGCTGTCGAGGAGGCGCTGAACGGCGCGGGTGTCCTGATTGCGCGGCGGGCGCTGGTGGCCAGGCACCTCGAGGCCGGGACCCTTGTCGCCCCGCTCGGGGCAGGCGTCAGGGCCCCCGAGGCGATCAGCGCCTGGGCCTTGCCGGGCCTGGATTTGACCCGCCACCGGGAGCTGCTGAAAACGCTGCGCGATCTGCGTTGAACGGAAGTGGGCCAGGCGAGTAAGAAGCGGTCAATCGTTTGGCCGGCTTGGAATGTCGGCTATGGGCCTTTCGGGCGGCTATTACCTCGAGTGCGAATGTCAGGATCGTCCGCAGAGCCGACCTTTCACCTGAGCGCAGCGAACGACCGCTCTCCGCCCTCAAGCGACCATGGTGGTCGCCGCCGGTACCGCCCGCTCGCCGAATAGCCGCAGTCTCCGTGCTACGCGCAGACCGGCGTATGGCGACCCGGTAGAAACATCGTCGCGCACGCTGAGGCCTGAAGAACGTTTAACCGTCCGAGATCCAGACAGAGTAGGGCCGGCCATTCATGAAGCTTAGTACCAGAGGTGGATTTTGGAGCCCTTCGTCAGCTCGGAGGGCATTACGCGCGCAGGCATGCGTAAGAAGGGCGGCATTTGCTTTCGTCACGAAGCGAACAGTGCGTCGAAATCCTTAAAACCCTTGATCTCGATCGGGTTGCCAGAGGGATCGAAGAAGAACATCGTCCGCTGCTCCCCCGGCTGGCCTTCGAAGCGGACGACCGGCGGGATGTCGAAGGCCACGCCCGCCTTCTGCAGCCGGTCCGCCAGGGCCAGCCAGTCCTCCAGCCGCAGGACGGCGCCGATATGCGGCATCATCACCATGTGATCGCCGACCTTCCCGGTCCGCGTCGTCGCGAAAGGCGTGCCGAGGTGCAGCGACAGCTGGTGCGAGAAGAAGTCGAAATCGACCCATGTCTCGGCAGAGCGGCCCTCGCGGCAGCCCAGGACGCCGCCGTAGAAGGCGCGCGCCTCGTCCAGATCGGTGACATGGATGGCGAGGTGGAAGAGGGATTGCATGGGAGCCTCTGGCTAGGTTGTTTGCAGGATGTCGTACGGCGCCCGAGACGGTCGGGACGTCCACTTCAGGGAGGCTAAGAGGCGCAGAGGCGCTGTTGCCTCATTCCGGACTGTGGTCCCGAGGCGTCCACTGTCGCCCATGCTGTCAGCCCCGCGGCTCCATGGCGTCGCGCAGCCCCTCGCCGACGAAGTTCACCGCCAGCACCGTGAAGAAGATGCACAGGCCCGGCGGGATCGCGAGCCATGGCGCGATGGCAAGCCAGCCACTGGCCGAGTTCAGGATGTTCCCCCATGTCGGCACCGGCGGCAGGATGCCGAAGCCAAGAAAGGACAGCGCCGATTCCAGCATGATCGAGCTGCCGACCGCCAGCGTCGCGGCCACCGTGATCGGCCCCAGCGCATTGGGCAGGATGTGGCGAACGATCAGCCGCGGCCCCCCTGCCCCGAGCGCCCGCGCTGCCTCGACATACTCGCGCTCGCGCAGGGCGAGGAACTGCGACCGGACGAGGCGCGCGGTGCCCATCCAGATCAACCCGCCGACGATCACCACCAGCAGCACCGGGCTGGGCCGGAACAGGGTCGAAAGCAGCAGCACCAGCGGCAGCGTCGGGATCGAGAGCATCACGTCGGTGAACCGCATCAGCAGCATGTCCCAGACCCCGCGGTAGAAGCCGGCGAGAGAGCCGATTAGGGTTCCGACGAGGGTCGAGATCACCGCCCCCAGCAGCCCCACCCCCAGCGAGACACGCCCGCCGTAGATCAGCCGGGTCATCGCGTCCCGCCCCAGCTCGTCCGTTCCCAGCCAATGGGCCGCCGAGGGCGCACCGGGCATGCCGATCAGGGCAAAATCCTGCTGGTCGTAGGCATAGGGCGACAGCCACGGCCCGACGATGACGATCAGCGTCATGAGGGTCAGCACCACCAGCCCCATCAATGCCAAACGGTGCCGGGCAAAGCGCGTGGCCATCTGCCGCAGCGGCCTTCGGCTTTGCTGCGGCGGCGTTTCGAGAGTTTCTGTTGTCAGGTCAACCATGACGGATCCGCGGGTCGAGCGTGGCATAGACGATGTCGGCGATGATGTTGGCGGCGACGACCCCGACCGAGCCCATCATCATAAGCCCCATCAGCATCGGGTAGTCGCGCCCGTTCATGCTTTCGACAAACAGCCGGCCGATGCCGGGCCAGGCGAAAACCGTCTCGGTGATGACGGCCCCCGAGATGATGGTGACGAAGTCGATGGCGATCACCGTCACCGCCGGGATCATCGCGTTGCGCAGCGCGTGGCGCAGGATCACGCTACCCTCGCGCCGGCCCTTGGCATAGGCGGTGCGGATGTAATCCTGGCTCAGCACGTCGACCATGCCAGAGCGGATGTAGCGGCTCCAGCTGGCGATGGTGGCCAGTGACAGGACGGTGACGGGCAGGATCAGGTGCAGCAGCCGGTCCGAGACAGAGCCGTCGCCGATGGACTTCATCCCCGCCGAGGGCAGCCAGCCCAGCCAGACGCTGAACACCAGTTGAAGCAGAAGGGCCGACCAGAACACCGGCAGCGAGATGCCGGCAAAGGCGGCAAGTGTGACGGTGCTGTCCGTGCGGCTGCCGCGGCGCGCGGCGCTGATGATGCCCAGCGGCACGGCAACGAGGAAGGACAGCAGCATCGAGATGCCGCCAAGCTGCATCGTCGGGCCGAGCCGGGTCAGGATCTCGTCCAGGACGGGACGGCCCGTGCGGATCGACAGACCCCAGTCCCCCACCAGCATGGAGCGCAGCCAGAGCACGTATTGCACCGGCACGGGCCGGTCGAGGCCGAAGGCCTCGCGGATCTGCTCCAGCGCCTCGGGCGAGACGGAGGGATTGTCGGCATAGACGTCGAGCGGCCCGCCGGGCGCGAGGTGGATGATGGTGAACAGCACCAGCGAGATCCCGAAGAGCAAGGGAATCGCGCCGAGGATGCGCCGGATGAGGAAGCTGAAGCTCACGTGGTTGAAGTCCCTGCGGCAGGAGCGGAAGGGCCGGCCGCGGAGGGATCCGCGACCGGCGTATCGGAGATCACTCCTCGAGGTACCAGTCGGCCGTGTTGACGAAGTTGGTCATGTTCGTCGGGTTCGGCACGAAGTTCTTCAGCGCGGTCGTCTTGGTGATCAGCGCCACGTTGGTCGTGAGCGGGATCGAGGGCAGGTCCTCGGCGATCATGTGCTGCATGGTCGAGGAAGCCTCCTGCCGGATCTCGGGATCGAGGCTGCTTTCCAGCGTGGCCAGGACCTCGTCGAGCGCGGGGTCGGAGTAGTCCTGCCCGTTGTTGGCCCCGCCGGTGCCGTAGAAGACCGAGTATACCGGATCGGCCGAGGTGATCCAGCGCCCGTAGATCATGTCGTAATCGCCCGAGTAGCGCGCCTCGCGGTAGGCGACGCCGGCACGATTGTCGGGGACCAGCTCGATCCCGATCTCCTTGAGTTGCGCCATCAGGATTTGCTGGATGTTCTCGTCATCCGCGTTCCCCGCCGTCACGACGAACTCGAAGGACATCCGCTCGCCATCCTTGGTGCGGATGCCGTCATCGCCCATCTCGTAGCCGGCCTCGTCGAGAAGCTGGTTGGCCATGTCGACGTCGTAGGCCAGCTCGGGCGTGGTGTCGTCGTACATCGAGAAGACCGGCACGACGATCGACTTGATCGCCTCGGGGAAGCCGCCCTGCGCGCGGATCAGCACCTCGCGGTCGATGGCATGGGCCACCGCCTGGCGCACGGCCAGATCGTCCAGCATCGCGTTGCGGAAGTTGAAGTCGAGGTGCTGCCAAGAGAGCAGCGGCCCGACGACCAGCTCAAGCCCGTCCATCGCCTCGATCTGCGCGGCCTGATTGTAGGGCGTCTTCACCACGAGATCGAGCTCGCCCGAGCGCAGCTGCGTCATGACGGTGTTGGAGTCAGGGACGATGTGGAACACGATCCGGTCGAGATAGGGCAGCTGGGTGCCGTCCTCGGCGGTGCGCCAGTAGTCGGGGTTGCGCTCGGCCACGACATACTGGCCGCGCTCGAACTCGGTGGCCATGAAGGGGCCGGTGCCGATCGGCAGTTCGTTGTACTCGGCGGTGTTCAGGTCGACGCCCTCGAGAACATGCTTGGGCATCACGCCGAAGGTGAAGAGGGTCGAGGCGAAGTCCGGCGCGACCGTGTTGTAGTGCACGATGACGGTATGATCGTCCGGCGTCTCGATGCTGTCGATGGTCTCGGTGCCGGACTTGGATTCGGCGATGAAGGCCGGATCCTTGACCGCTTCCCAGGTGAAGGCGACGTCGGCAGAGGTGAAGGGCTCACCGTCGTGCCAAGTCACGCCCTCGCGCAGGTGGTAGGTGATGGTCATGGTCTCGCCGTCCTCGGACAGCTCGATCCCGCCGTTGTCCAGCGTCGGCACCTCGGTCGCGAGTACGGGGACGTAGTTGGCGTCTTTGTCGGGGGCCAGCAGCCCTTCGACGATGGTCGCCTGCGCATCGCCCAGATAGCCCGTCGAATAGACGTTCATCGTGTCGATCTCGTAGGTCAGGCCGACATCGAGGGTGCCGCCGCTTTGCTGGGCCGCGGCCCAGCCGGTGGAAAGCACCGTCAGGGCGGCGCCCGCGACGGTGGCCCGGAACATGCCGCGGCGTGTGAATCTGGTCATCGTATTCTGTCTCCTGGTTGGACTGGATCCGCCGGGGTTCTGCGCCCCGATCGAAGAAAAGCGCGCGGTCAGTATCCCGCCGCGCGGTCGACGGTGTTCCGCATCGGCTCTCCGGCCTGATGGAGCCGGATGTTGGCCGCCATCTCCGCGACGGCCGGCCCGGGATGGGTCGGCGCCGCGACATGCGGAGAGACGAGGATGCGGGGGTGGTGCCAGAGCGGGCTTTCGCCCGGCAGCGGCTCTGTCCGGAAGACGTCGAGCGCGGCGCAGGACAGGCGTCCCTCGTCCAGCGCCGCGATCAGGTCGGCCTCGACGACATGGGCGCCGCGGGCGCCATTGACGAAAAGGGCGCCTTTGGCGAGGCGCGTCAGCAGCGCCGCGTCGATCAGGTCGCGGGTCTCGGCTGTCAGGGGCAGCAGGTTGACCAGCACCTCGGCGCCCGTCACCGCCGCACCCAGATCCTCGGCGCCAAAGGCGCGGCAGCCCTTGATGTCCCTGCCCGACCGGCTCCAGACGCGGGTCTCGAAGCCCAGGGCGGCGAGGGTCTCTGCCGCCCGTCCGCCCAGCGCGCCGGCGCCCAGAACCGTGACGACACGGTCCCGCGCGAGCTTCTCCTTCTCGGGCACCCACTCCGCCCGGGGCTGAACCCGCAGGTAGTGCAGGATGTTGCGGTGCCAGGCAAAGACCTGCGCCAGCACCCATTCCGTCATTCCCTCGGCCAGGCCGTCGTCGACCATCCGCACGATCGGCATCCCCTCGGGCACCTCGCCCGAGGCCAGAAGATGCTCGACCCCCGCGTTCAGCGAGAGGACGACCTCGACGCCGGGGACCGAGGCGATGGTGCCCGGATCGGGGCGGCCGACGACGATGTAGGGACAGGGCGCGGCGCCAAGCGCGGCCTGATCGGTAATAACCTCGGCCTCAGGAAGCTCGGCCTCGAAGAGCCGGGCAAGACCGGCGCGGTCGCCCTTGGATGCGATGAAGATGCGTATCATGGGTCTCACGCTATTGGCTGGGAGGGGTCGGACAACGCTTCAAAAACTTGGCTATGCATTGCGCTGAACTCATGCATGCAGGGCCGGCGGCACGGGCGCGGGTCAGGCCGGAGCAAGATCGATCTCCTCGGCCCGGATGCAGGCGACCTCGTGCCCCGGCGCCCGCGCCAGAAGCGGCGGAATGGCCTGAGCGCAGGCCTCGGTCGCGAAGGGGCAACGGGTGCGGAAGATGCAGCCCGAGGGCGGGTTCACCGGGCTCGGCAGATCGCCCGTCAGCATGATCCGGTCGGTCCGCCGCCGCGTTGTCACCTGCGGCGCGGCATCGAGAAGCGCCCGCGTGTATGGGTGCCTCGGGCGCTGGTAGATGTCGGCGACGGTCCCCGTTTCCATCACCCGGCCCATGTACATCACCATCACCCGGTCGCAGAGATACTCGATCACCGACAGGTCATGCCCGATGAACAGGATCGACAGATCCAGCGCCTCGCGCAGGTCGTGCAGCAGGTTCACGATCTGCGCCTGGATCGAGACGTCGAGCGCACTGACCGGCTCGTCCGCGACGATGAAGGCGGGATTGACGGATAGCGCGCGGGCGATGCCGATGCGCTGACGCTGCCCGCCGGAAAACTCATGCGGGTGGCGCTGTGCGGCGCTCGCAGGAAGACCCACCTTCTCGAGCAGCGTCGCCACCCTGTCCCGCCGGTCGGCGCGGGTGCCGATGCGGTGCAGGTGCAGCGCCTCGCTCAGGATCTCGCCAACGCTCATTCGCGGATTGAGGCTGGCGAAGGGGTCCTGGAAGATGATCTGCATCTCGGACCGGGCGCGACGCAGGCGCGCCGGGGACATTGTCGTCACCTCCTCGCCGTTCAGCCGGACAGAGCCGCCCGTCGGTTCCACCAGCCGCAGCAGGGACCGGCCCAGCGTCGTCTTGCCGGACCCGCTTTCCCCGACGAGGCCCAGCACCTCGCCCTTGCCGATGGACAGCGAGACACCGTCGACGGCACGGACCGTGACGCCTTGGTTGAACATCGTGCGCCCGACCGGGAAATGGACCGAGAGGTCGCGGACATCGACCAGAGGCTGGCTCATGCGATTTCCTTCCAGCGGATGCAGCGGGCGTGGCCTTCCGGCCCCGTGGCCTCCAGCGGCGGGACGGCGGCGCGGCAGGCGGGGCCGGACCAGGCGCAGCGCGGCTCGAAATCGCAGCCGGGCGGCGGGCGCAAGGGATCGACCATGCTGCCGGGGATCTGGACGAGGCGCTCTCGCTGGCCGCTGGCGCGGGCGGCATGGTCGGTGCGCGGTACGCTGCCCAGCAGGCCCTTGGTATAGGGATGGCGCGGCGCCTCGAGGATGCGGTCCACCGGCGCATCCTCGACGATGCGGCCGCCGTACATCACCGCGACCCGGTCCGCGATTTCGGCCACGACGCCAAGGTTGTGGGTGATGAAGAGGATGCCCATCCGGAACTCTTCCTGCAGACGCTTGAGCAGGACGAGGATCTGCAGCTGCACGGTGGAATCCAGCGCCGTCGTCGGCTCGTCCGCGATCAGCAGCGAGGGGTTGCAGACCAGCGCGCTGGCGATCATCACCCGCTGCCGCATCCCGCCCGACAGCTGGTGCGGATAGGCCTCGGCCCGGCGCTCGGGTTCGGGAATCTCGACGAGGCGCAGCATCTCGATGGCGCGGGCCCTGGCAGCCTTGGCCGACAGCCCCTCGTGCAGGCGCGCCGCCTCGGCGATCTGCGCACCGATCCGGTGCGCGGGATTGAGCGAGGTCATCGGCTCCTGAAAGATCATCGCGATCTCGGAGCCGCGCAGGTCGCTCATCGCGCGCTGGTCCAGCTGCGCCAGATCGCGGACCCTGCCGTCACGGCCCTGGAACAGGATCTCGCCGCCCGCGATCCGGCCCACCCGATCGGGGATCAGCCGCATGGCCGACAGCGAGGTGACCGACTTGCCAGAGCCGCTTTCGCCCACCAGCGCCAGCGTCTCGCCCCGCGCGATGGTCAGGTCGACGCCCTTCACCGCGCGCAGAAGACCGGCCTCGGTGCGAAACTCGGTCACGAGGTCGCGGATATCGAGAAGCGGCCCGGTCATGCGGCAAGCATCCCCTGCCGGCCCATGTGCTCTGCCACTGTCGTCAGCGGCACATGGCCCAGAGACAGCAGCGTGTCGTGGAAGCCCTGCGTCGTCCCGGTCCAGCGGCGGCGCAAGTCGCGGATGCCCTCGACCCCGATCCAGTACATCAGGCGGCTGCCGGGGAACATCGCGTTGCGGGTCACTTCGCCCGCCACGCGGGCCGGGGCAAAGCCTGCCTCTTCGGCATAGAAGCGCGCGGCCTCTTCCAGGCTCCAGGCGCCTGTGTGGATGTTCACGTCCACGAGGACGCTGGCGGCGTTGCGCCGCTCGAAGGACTTGAGCAGCAGGCATTCGGCGGGGCTGTAGAAGCCCGGCGCCTCCATCAGCAGGTCCTCGACGTAGCAGGCCCAGCCTTCGATCAAGGTGCCGGAGCCGAGGAAGGCTAGGCCCATGACGCAGTCTGTACCGGCGAGGCGGCCAAGGCGCGAGGGCGCCTGCCGGGCGCGGGCGTTCTGCGTGTGATGGCCGACGCTGCCATGGTGGACGGCATGCACGGTCTTGAGCATCGCGGTGCTGTTGGCGGCGAGGTAGGCCGCCATGTCGTCCCCCGGACGGCTGACCCAATAGGTGCTGCCCTGCCCCGGGTTCATGGCGGGCGGCGAGCGGTAGAACAGGAAATATAGCGTCTTGCTGACGGTCCGGGCCCAGTCCGGGAAGAACCGGTAGTCCAGCGCGTAGCCGGTGGCGGGCGTGACGAGACCCTGCGCGGCCTCCAGTCCTTGCGCGTCGAGGGCCGTCACCTCGGCCATGACGCCGGCCTCGTCTGCTGCATGCGTCGCGGAAAGCGCGGCGATCTGCTCCTGCCATGGGGTGCTTGGATCGATGGCGCGGGCCATCTCCTCAAGCTCGGCGCCCATGCGATCGAAGGCGTCGCGGGCCCGGGCGGCGGCCTCTGCGGGGCCGAACTCCAGCCGATGCTGCTCGCGCATCACCAGTTCAAGGTGCGCGGTGCCACAAGACGGGTCGGCATACGGCAGGCCGTCAAGGCTGGCGGCGTAGTCTTCGAAGGCGCGGGCGGCGGCTTCGGCGGGGGCGGACCAGACGGCATCCCAAGCCTCGTGCAGCTGGATATCCGCGCGCAGGAAGGTGGCGAGGGCGGCGCATTCGGCCTGCGCCCGCCGGACCCAGCCCTCGGGCGTGGGCGCCGTGCCGATCGCTGCGCGCCCATCCTTCAGGAAGGCGGGAATGGCGGCGAGGCGGGCGGCAATGGCCGCCCCCTTCCAGGGCTTCGACTGCGGCAGCAGCAGGGAGATCACGCCAAAGCCCGCCTCGCCCGTATGCCAGGCCGGGTTGCCGTGGCGGGGGCGCGTTTTCAGGGCTGACTGTTCGACCCGCAGCTCGGCCAGCAGCATCTGGCGGTCCGAGGCCATCATGGCGCTGTCGCCCTCGACCCGCGCAAGAAGCGCCTCGATCTCGGCCAGCTCGGCCTCGGCGGCGCCGGGGCCGGTGCGCGGCAGGCGGTCGTCATGCCCCTCGGCGCCCATGAACGTCGCATCCACGGGCCGCCAGTCGAAGCGATGCGCGAGATAGGCGTCCAGCGTATCGGTCACGTGCCCACCTCGACCCAGCGCCGCTCGTAATGCGCCTTGATGAAGGCATCGACGATCTCCTGGCTCTTGGCGCCGTCGAAGAAGGTGCATTCCTGCGGCCGATCCTCGAGGATCTCGTCGACGAAGTGCCGCACGAGGTTGCGGTAATAGAGCTCGGGCCATGGCGTCGCGAGCGTGGTGCCCGGCGGCAGCGTGCTGTCCGGCAGGTCCAGCTTGCGAAACTCGAAGTTCTCCTTGGTCGCGACATGCAGCGTCTCCTGCACGTCGTATTCCGAGATCAGCCGCGCGATGGCCGCGCCCTTGGAGCCGTAGACCCGGATCTCGACGCCCGGGTAATTGCCGACCGCGATGTAGCTGGTCTGCAGCGTGCCCTGCGCGCCGCTGGCGTATTCCACAAGGCCCACGGTGCCGTCGTCGATCAGCACGCGCTGGCGGCCTTCCTCGCCGCGGATGACGCGCTCGGGGATGAAGTTCTTCATGCTGGAGACGACGCTGTCGAACTCTCCGCCGATCCAGCGCATGAGGTCGATCAGGTGGCTGCCGTAGCCGACGATGGAAGACGGGATCAGTTCGTCCCGTTTCGCATCCGGCGCGACCTGGCGCAGCGGAAAATCCGGGTCGAGCCACTGCTGGTTCTGCTCGAACCCGTGGATGTGGTAGATCTCGCCCAGCTCTCCCGACGCCACCGCCTGCTGGATCCAGCGGATCGCCGGTGAGTAGCGGAAGGTGAAGCCCAGCTTTGTCCGCACACCGGCGGCATCGGCGCGGGCGGCGGCATCGAAGGCCGGCGCGGCCTCGGTGTGCAGCGGCTTTTCCGACAGGACGTGCTTGCCGGCGGCGATGGCATCCAGCGACAGCGGCAGGTGCGTATGGGTCGGCGTGCAGACGTCGACCAGCCGAACCTCGGGATCGGCGATCAGATCGGCGGCATCGGTATAGACCTTGCGCGCGCCGAACTTCTCGGCCGCGGCCCGCGCCCGCTCTTCGTTGACGTCGCAGACGGCGACGATGTCCACACGCTCATGCGCCTTGTAGCCGGGAAGATGCGCCTTGTCGGCCCATGCGAAGGTGCCGATGACGCCGACACCTAGCTTTTCGTCACTCATGGCTTCGTCACTCATGGCAGGGTCTTTCCGCAATCGGCCACATAGGCCTCGAGTTCATCGTAGTTCTGGAAGCCGAGCGGACGCTGCCCCTCCTCGATCTCGTAGATCATCTCGAAGAGCTTCGCGTTCAGCCGCGTGTCGGCGCCGACTTCTTCGCCGTAGGCAATCAGCTTGCCGCTGGAGGACCGCGTCTCGGAGGCGCGCTTGCGGTAGACGATGTCCCACCAGATGCCCGACCCCTTCTTCTTGAACTGGTGGGCCGGCTTGGTGTCTTGGTCCTTCTTCAGCAGCCAGATCGCGTGGTTGACGTTGTCGAGCAGCTTGCGCGTGTCATCGGCCGTCTTCACCCGGTAGTTCGCGGGATCGAAGAAGTCGAAGGGCTGGACGTCGATCCCCTTGGCATCCGCGATCTCCAGCGCCTCCTTCACGATGGCGCCGGCGATACGGGCATAGCGCTCGTTGCCCAGCGTCTCGCGGATCGGGGCGTCGACGAGGGCCGAGAAGACGACCTGGCTGGCGTAGACTTCCTTGGCCCAGATCTGGCCCCAGATACGGTCCGAGACCTGAACCTCGGTCAGCGCGGAGAGGGCCTTTGCGATCTCCGTCAGCCGGTCCGACAGGGTGCCGTCCATCTCGCCCAATTGGATCGGCCCCTCGTGGACGAACTCGATATAGCCGGGATCGACCAGCGCACCGCCGTAATTGGGGATGGAGCCCATCACGATCCGCGCACCCGGCAGCCCCGCCTCGTCCAGCGCGGCGATAAGGTCGGGCTCGTTGAAGCCGTTCTGGAACGAGACGACGCAGCTTTCCGCATCGAGCAGCGGCACGATCTCCTTCAGCGCCTCGACCGCGTGCTGCGACTTCGTGGCAATCAGCACCACGCCCAGCGGCGCGGTCAGATCGGCGGGCATGGCGGCCTTGACCCGCACATGCCTGTCGCCGCGCACGCCGTCGACCCTCAACCCGTCGGCCTGCATCGCGGCGACATGCTCGGCCCAGCGGTCGACGAGGGTCACGTCATGCCCGGCCTCTGTCATCCAGGCCCCGGCGAGGCCGCCGATGGCGCCTGATCCGATGATGGTGAACTTCATCTGCGTCACTCCGCCGGGAACATGTCGAGGCTGCGCGGGCTCTGCGCCCGGCCCAGCAGCGCGTGCAGGAAATCAGGCTTCTGCTCGGGGCGGATCCGTTCGCGAACCGCGCGCACGGCCTCGTTCCCGGCCCAGTAGGAGGCGATGAAGGGGCCGCGGAACGGGTGGGCCGCCATGCGCAGGCGGCCGCGGGCCCAGGCCTCCTGCCCCATCGCGACCTCACGCAGGTAGCGCATCACCTCTTCGGCGGGCTTGCCTTCGACCATGTAGACCCAGGCGGCGGTGGTCTGCGCGGCGGAGCGTAGGCGCCGCAGCTCGAGCTGGATCTGGTCGTCATCGTCCTCGATCCAGTCGATAAGCTGCACGCCCTGATCACCAATCCCCTCCTGCACGCAGCCGGTGATGGCATTGGCGGTGATCAGCAGCGCATCCATGGTGGACCGGCCGGCATCGACCTCGGCCCGGGTGTAGAGAAGCTGGGTGGAATGGCCCGGGTAGACCTCGTGGCACACCAGATGCTTGAGAGCCGAGCGCGTGAAGCTGAGATCGGTGTTCAGGTCCATCTTCGCGTCGTCGAAGTTGCAGCGCGCCGTGTATGGCACGTCCGAGACCGGGTTCAGCGCCATGGTGTAGTCGCCGGTGTCGAAGATCATCTCGTCCGTGCGCGCCTTGGCCTGGGCCATGAGATCGGTGAAGACCTCCTGCAGCCGGGCCGGGTCCACCGCCCGCTCCTGCTCCCATTTCGCGACGCGCTCGGGCAGGCTGCCATCGGTGAAGCCGGCCTGCGCCAGCAGCCGGTCGATGTTGTCGCGGGCGGTTTCGATGATGGCCGCATCGACCTTGCCGCGCGGCGCGCCGACGAGATCGACCACCTTTTCCTCGAAGGTCGGAGAGCCGCCGGAAAAAAGCCTCACGGCAAGGCGCAGCGACGAAAGCATTCCCTCCATGAATACCTTACGCTCGCCCTTCGGCAGGGCCTCGACATCGTCCTGAAGGCCGCTGAGGTCCGACTGCGCGGCCTCCCAGCTGCTGTAGTCCCGCGCGGTGACCAGATCGTCGCCCATGAAGATCGGCACCAGCCCCTCGCCATCGAGCAGGCTGCGGCCATCGTTGCGCGTCCGCTCGAAACGGTCGATTCCCATGGTCACGGCAGTCAGCTGGCGACCGATTTTTGACAGGCTCATGGTATTCCTTCTGTACTGCTGTGCGCCGCCGCCCATGTGGGCCCTGCCCGTATCGGCGGCGTCTCCGGCACGGGCGAGACGGGGAAGGCCTCTTCGTTACGGCTGCATGACACGGCAGGTTGCGCTGCGTCGCAAGCGGCCTAAAGCTTGGCCATGCATGAGTTGAAGGAATGCACATGGCCGGCCGAACCCTCCCCTCTCTCAATGCGCTGCGCAGCTTCGAGGCGGCCGCTCGCCACGGCAGCTTCACCCGCGCGGCCGAGGAGTTGAACGTCACGCAGAGCGCCGCGAGCCGGATGGTGCGCAGCCTCGAGGACTATCTCGAGATCGAGCTTTTCACCCGCCGCAGCCGGGTGATCGAGCTGACCGAGCAGGGCCGCTACTATGCCGGCCTGCTGAGCGATGCGATGAACCGGATCGAGGCCGGCACGCTGGAGCTGACCTCGACCCGCGCCGGCACCGGCACGCTGACCGTCGGCATCGTTCCCAGCTTCGGGACCAAGTGGATGATCCCGCGGCTGAATTCCTTCCAGCAGCGCCACCCGGACATCTCGCTCAACATCGTGGCCAGCGACGGCCCCTCGGTCGAGGACGACAAGACCATCGATACCGCGATCCGCTTCGGCTACGGCGAATGGCCGGACCATGTCGCGCAGCCGATCATGTCCGAGGAGATGCAGGTGGTCTGCAGCCCGCGGATCATGGACGGCCCCTACCCGCTGGTGGACTACGAGATGCTGCGCCGGCACACGCTGATCGTCCATTCCACCCGGCCGCGCGCCTGGGACCACTGGTTCCGCTCGACCGGGATCGATCCCGCGGCAATGACCTGGGGCCTGAAGCTGGAGCACTTCTTCATGGTCCTGCAGGCCGCCGTCTCGGGTCTCGGGGTGGCGCTTCTGCCGACCTTCCTGGTCGAGACCGACATCGCCTCGGGCAACCTCGTCGCGCCCTTCCCGGTGCGCGTGAACGGACCCGGCGGCTACTACCTCGTGACGCCCGAGGGCAAGAGCGACCTGCCGCGCGTCCGGGCCTTTCGCCGCTGGCTCGCGCAGGAGGCACGCGACGCCTGAGGCGGCGTGCTTACTGATCGTGCACCCGGCGGGCCGTGGAAATTCAGTTGGCGGATTGCGAAATCGGGGTCGCTGTCATCAGCGGGCGGGCGCTCGTTGAGCGGGCTCCCAGTTTCTGACCCTCTGCAGACGGCTCGGGCGATCCAGCGGCCACCATCACCAAAGCTCATTCGCGCATTAGGCGTGGCGGGAAAGGCGAGGCCGCCGCAATGACGGCCATCGAGGGGCTCGAGATCGGCTGAGGTGTCCACCACGCCTTCAGACTCGTGGACACTATTCCAGATACTGGAATTATATCAGTGCTTCAGGAGAATAGTGGTGCCCGGGGGCGGAATCGAACCACCGACACGAGGATTTTCAATCCACTGCTCTACCCCTGAGCTACCCAGGCACGGGGACGTCGAAGGAGGCCTTCGCGTCGGGTGAGGGCCTTCTAGGCGAGGCGGGCGGGACTGTCCAGCCCCCGAAGACGCGCGCGCGATGCGCCGCAGCGTAAGGCTGCGGCGCGGGCCGGGATCAGTGCCGGGGCTCGTCGTCGTCGGCGGCCGCGCCCTCGCGCAGGGCCTCGTCCAGCGCCTCTTCCAGGGCGTCCGGATCGTCGGAGGCCGAGGGGATGGCATAGCCGCCGCCCAGCCACTTGCCGAGGTCGAGATCGGCGCAGCGCTTCGAGCAGAAGGGGCGGTAGGCGGGCACGGTCTCGTTGCCGCAGAGGGGGCAGAGGCTCATGGTCATCCTGCAAGGATCGCGGGGAGAATAGCCGCCAGCGGCAGACGCTCGCGCTTGCGCTGCAGTTCGAATAGCCCGCCGGTGGTCCAGCCGACGAGCGAGGTCTCGATCGGGTCGGCCCGGAAGGAGGCGCGCAGCGATTGCTCCACCTGGCGGCGGTGGGCCTTGGACATCGGCGCGAAATCGACCGCCACCTGCCCGCCCAGCCCGCGCAGGCGCAGCGCCCGCGGCAGGGCGCGCGCGGCGGCCAGATTGGCCTTGAGCGCCGCGGCGGGCGAGGTGTCGCCGCCCGTGTTCACATCGACCGCGACGAGGGCCCGCGTCGGCTCGACGAACATGGTCCCCTCGCCCAAAGGTACCTCGGCGCGCAGCAGCGCCTCGGCGGCCTCGAGAACGCCCTCGCGGGCGAAGCCGCCGGGCTCGGTCACGACATCGGGGGCGGTCCATTCGCGCCAGGCGTAGAGATGCGGGCCGTCGCCTTCGGTCAGCGCCTCGGGCTTGTCGCCCTGCGCGTCACCGGCAAGGGCGGCGGCAAGGGCGATCATCTCGCCGATATCGGCGGCGACGGCCTCTTCCTCGGCCCCGGCGGTGGAGGAGCGCAGGATCAGGCCCGTGTCCTCGGGCACATCGGCCTCTTCCCAGAGCGTCATCGCGAGCGCGCGCAGGCGCAGACGCTCTTCCTCGTCGTCGATCCGGCGCGAGAGGTTCACGCCGGGCGCGCCGGGGGTGACGATGGCATAGCGGCTTTTCAGCAGGAGGCGCTGGGTGACAGGCAGGGCCTTTCCCGGCTCCGCAGTGCCGGTGACCTGCACCAGCAGCGGCTGACCGGGGCTGAGACCCTTGGCGCCGCGCAGAAAGGCGCTGCCGCCCTCGGGCAGGCGCAGGAACATGCCGCCCTGCCCCTTCACGGGGCGGTCGCAGATGCCGCGGAAGATCGCGCCCTGGTAGGGGGTCTCGGGGTCCTCGATCAGCAGATCGTCGAGCGCCCCGTCCACCATCAGGGCCGCGGCCTCGCGCCCGGCGATATGGTCGAGGATGATGCGGCGGCCCTTCACGGCGTTCTCCATAGATCATGGCCCGCGGCGGTCAGCAGGGCTGAAGTTTCGGCCAGTGGAAGGCCCACGACAGAGGTAAAGCTGCCGCCGATCCAGGGGATGAAGGCGGCGGCGGGGCCCTGGATGCCGTAGCCCCCGGCCTTACCGCGCCAGTCGCCTGTGGCGAGGTAGCCCGCGATCTCGGCGCTGGAGAGCAGCTTCATCTTCACGGCGGTCAGCACGTCACGCTGCCAGATGCTGGTCCCGCGGCGCAGCGCGACGGCGGTGATGACCCTGTGCCGCCGCCCGGACAGCAGCCGAAGGAAGGCCTCGGCCTCGGCCTCGTCCGCGGGCTTGCCCAGAATGCGGCGCCCGGCGGCGACGGTGGTATCGGCACAAAGGACGATATCGTCCGGCCCGGCCTCGACGGCGGCAAGCTTCGCCGCGGCGATCCGGCGAACGTAGTCGCGCGGTGTTTCGGCCTTGAGCGGGGTCTCGTCGATCTCGGGCGGGAGGACCGCATCGGGGGTCACGCCGATCTGCGCGAGCAGATCGAGCCGCCGCGGCGAGGCGGACCCGAGGATCAATCTCGGGCGGCCCGCGTCTTCCTGCGTCACCAATCCCGCCTTAACGGAAGCGATAGTTGATGCGGCCCTTGGTCAGGTCGTAGGGGGTCATTTCGACCTGAACGCGGTCCCCCGCGAGCACGCGGATGCGGTTCTTGCGAAGTTTCCCTGCCGTATGCGCGATGATTTCATGGCCGTTTTCCAACTCGACCCGGAACGTCGCATTCGGCAGGAGCTCCTTCACGACACCGGGAAATTCGAGAAGTTCTTCCTTGGCCATGTCGTCTCCTGAAAATTCGCCCGTCACTGCGGGCAGTGGCGCTGATTTGCGCGCCTGCCCCCCGTTTTTCAAGGGCTAAACGCCGCCTGCTGCCTCGGTGGCCTCGAAATCGCACACGAAACAGTCGCGATTTACACAATTTAGGGGGAACAGCCCTCCATCGGCAGGTGTTTGCCTATCGAACCTGCACAGCCTCTAGGAGACTGACGATGAAACTGACGCACCTGATGGTCACCACTGCCCTGACCATTCCGGCCGCGACCGCCCTGCACGCTCAGGACGCCACCGCCGCCGCCTGCGACAACCTCGCCATGATGGTCGAGCAAGGCGTGACCGACAACGATGCCGTGAACGAAGCCGACGTAATGGCCGTGATCGATGGCGCCGACGACGACCAGTGCGCCATCGTGCTGTCCGACCTCGAAGAGGCCGGCCTGACGATGACCACGCAGGACACCGACGTCGCCGAAGATGACCCCGACGCGACCGAGACCGAGCAGGTCGACGCCGACACCGATGTCACCGTCACCAGCGACGCCGATGGCGAGGCTGAAGGCGAAGTCGCCGATACTGCCGAAGCCACCGTCACCGTCGAGAACGAAGTGACGTTGCAGGGCATGGTCTACCTCGACCAGACGCCGCCGAGCGTCGACGTCGAGGAAGGCCAGACCGAGATCGACGTCGCCAGCGCCCAGCCGCAGGTCTCCGTGACCGAGGGCGAAGCCGAGATCGTCGTGCGCCAGGCCGCTCCGACCATCACCATCGACATGCCGCAGCCGACCATCCGGATCGAGCAGCCGGCCCCCGAGATCATCATCACGATGCCCGAGCCGGGCGTGGACGTCGCCAACAGCCGTCCGCAGGTCGAGGTTCGCCAGTCCGAGCCGACCATCTCGGTCTCGCAGGCCAACCCGCAGGTCGAGCTTGAGCTGATGCCCTCCACCAGCGCCGACGGTGAAGAAGGCGACGAGGGTATCCAGGTCACCAACCGCAACACCGGTGAGACCTACACCCCCGGCGCGAGCGACGACTCCGAGGCCCGCGAAGTCTCGGACGCCGAGGTCAACCTCGTCCAGACCGAGCCGCTGATTAACTATCAGGACTCCGAAGGCGAATCCGAAGTCACGATCAACCGCAGCGAGCCGACCGTCAGCTACGAAGCGGCCGAGCCCAGCGTGCAGTTCGTCGACAACGGCGAGCCGAACGTCGAATTCGTCCAGTCGGGCGAGCCGACCGTGACGGTCAACGACGCCGAAGGTGCCGCTGAAGACGGTCAGGACGAGGCGATGGCCGACGAGGCAGCGACTGACGAGCCGGCTGCTGACGACGCCGTGTCCGATGAGGCCATGACCGACGAGGCCATGACCGAGGACACCGCCGAAGACGGCGCCATGGTCGAAGAGACCGTGACCGAGGATCCGGCCGGAGACGAGGCCACGCTCGAAGAGCCTGCGTCGGGCGAGGCCATGGCTGAAGAGTCGGCCACGGACGAAGCGATGACCGAAGAGCCGGCCATGGACGACGCCGAGACGGAGGCCGATACGGCCGCCACCGAAGCGCCCGCCACCGACGAGTCGGCCGAGATCGTGGCCGATGAGCCGACCACCGAGGCCGACCCGCAGGAAGCTGTCGGCACGGACGTCGAAGAGTCTGCCGAGGCTGCCGAAGCGGCCCCGATGGGTCCGACCATCGAGCGTGAAGGCTACACCACGGCCGAAGCCGGCGCGATCGAGGCGACCGAGATGACGGGTACGGCCGTCTACGGTGTCGACGACGAGACCATCGGCGACATCAACGACATCATCCTCAGCGACTCGGGCGAGATCGAGAGCGTGATCGTGGGTGTCGGCGGCTTCCTCGGCATCGGCGAGAAGAACGTCGAAATCCCGTTCAACGAGATCACCTTCCTCGTGAACGACATGGGCGGCGACGTCCGGGCCTATGTCGACGCCACCGAAGACAGCGTCGAAGCGATGCCCGCCTACGAAAACTAAGTCGCGCCTCGCGCGACAGCAGAAGGGCCACCCTGCGGGGTGGCCCTTCTTCGTTCTGCCCGGCCTTTTGTCGCGCCTGGGGTCAGCCCTCAGCCCATCGGGCCTTGAGGCGCGCCTGGATCGCGTCACGGATCCGTCGGGTGGCGTCCAGCCGTGCCTCGCGCCCCTCGCCCGCGCCGGGGGCGCCGGGATCGGGCAGGGGCCAGTACTCCACCGCCATGTGCCAGCGCTCGGCCAGTGCCTCGGCGCGGTGCCGGCTCGCCTCGCTCAGCGCGACGACAAGATCGTAGGAGGACAGGTCGTCCCCTTCCTCGATCAGCCCGTCGAAGCTGCGCGAGCGGTGGCGCGACAGCTCCACCCCGATCTCGGCGCAGACGGCGATGGCGAAGCCGTCGATCTCGGCGTCGCTGCGCAGGCCGACAGACTGGACGTAGCAGGCCTCGCCGTAGAGCTTCTTCATGATGCCCTCGGCCATGGGCGAGCGGATGGCATTGTGATCGCAGCAGAACAGAACGGCCTGCGGCAGCGTCTTCGGCGCGGTCCCGGCTGCGCCCATGCCCCCTACCCCGCCGGACCCAGCACGCAGATCAGCGTGAAGAGCCGGCGCGCGGTGGTCAGATCCACCTCGGCCTTCCCCTCCAGCCGCTCCTGCAGGACGCGGGCGCCCTCGTCGTGGATACCGCGGCGCGCCATGTCGATGGTTTCGATCTGGCCCGGCGGCAGCGTCTTCACCGCCTCGTCGTAGCTTTCGCAGATCTGGAAGTAATCCTTCACCACCTGCCGGAACGGCCCGAGGCTGAGGTGGAATTCTCCCGCCGGGGCGCCGTCCGGCGCACTGAGGTCGAAGACCAGCCGCCGCTCGCGGATCGCGAGGACGAGGGCAAAGGGCCCCTCCTGCCGGGGCTGCCCCTCGCGCGGCGGCAGGGCGAAGACGTTCTCCTCGAGCAGGTCGTGCACGGCCACGCGCCGCTCCTGCTCCATCTCGGGGGTGGGCGGGGCGCGGCCGGCATCGTCCAGCGCGATGGAGACGAGGTGGCTCATCCCGCCTCCGGCCCGTTCAGCCGATCCAGCCGCGCCCGCAGCGCGAGGCCATGCGCCTCGAGGCCCTCGGCCTGCGCCAGACGCTCTGCCGCGGGGCCCAGCGCCGCCAGCGCGCCGGGGGTCAGCCGCGACAGCGTCGTGCGCTTGAGAAAATCGAGCACCGACAGCCCCGAGGAGAAGCGCGCCGAGCGGGCGGTGGGCAGCACGTGGTTCGGCCCCGAGATGTAATCCCCCGCCGCCTCGGGCGTCATCGGCCCGAGGAAGATCGCACCGGCATGGCGCACCTTGGCGGCGACGGCCTCCGTTTCGGCGCAGCAGATCTCGAGGTGCTCGGGCGCGATGCGGTCGGACAGGGCCGCGGCCTCTTCCATGTCGCGCACGATGATCACCGCGCCGAAGTCGCGCCAGCTTGCCGCGGCGATGTCGCGGCGCATCAGCCCCTGCAGCCGCGCTTCGAGCGCCTGCTCGACCGCGCGGCCGAAACTTTCGTCGTCGGTGATCAGGATCGCCTGCGCGCTCTCGTCGTGCTCGGCCTGGCTCAGCAGGTCGAGGGCGATCCAGTCGGGGTCGTTCTGCGCATCGGCGATCACCAGGATCTCCGAGGGGCCGGCGATCATGTCGATGCCGACCTTGCCGAAAACGCGCCGCTTGGCCGCCGCGACCCAGGCATTCCCGGGGCCGGTGATCTTGTCGACGGGGGCAATGGTCTCGGTGCCATAGGCCAGCGCGGCGATCGCCTGCGCGCCGCCGACGCGGTAGACCTCATCGACCCCGGCGATGCGGCAGGCCAGCAGCACCAGCGGGTTCAGCCTGCCGCCCGGCGCGGGCACCGTCACCGCCAGTCGCTCGACCCCGGCGGCCTTGGCCGGCACGGCATTCATCAGCACCGAAGAGGGATAGGCCGCCGTGCCGCCGGGCACGTAGAGACCCGCTGCCTGCACCGGCGTCCAGCGCCAGCCGAGCGAGGCGCCGTCGGGATCGGTCCACATCGCGTTTTCGGGCAGCTGGCGGACGTGGTAGGCGCGGATGCGCTCTGCTGCCAGCTCCAGCGCGGCGCGATCCTCGGAGGAGACCTGCGTGGCCGCCTCGTCGATCTCCTGCGCCGAGATGCGCAGGCTGTCCTGCGTCAGCTCCAGCCCGTCGAAGCGGGCGGTCAGCTCGATCAGCGCGGCATCGCCGCGGGCGCGGACATCGGCGATGATCGCCTGCACGACCTCGTCCACGTCGGGGCTGTCCTCGCGCTTGGCCGAAAGCAGGGCGGTGAAGGCGGTCTCGAAATCGGGATCGAGCGTGGACAGGTACTGCGGCATCGGACGGCTCCTTTCCAAGGGGCCATAGCGTCCGGCGCGGGGACGCTCAACTGCCCAGCTGCAGCGGCACCGTTTCGCCATCGCTGCGGCAGGTGACAGCGAACACTCGCCAAACGGGGCTGCATGATCTAGATGGTTACAGAACTGACATGTCGTCATGGTCCTCTGAGCTTCATGCAAGAACGCATAGACCCCTTGATCGCCGAACGGGCCCCCTGGCTGTTCCGGCCCTCCCCGATGATCCGGGGCATGCGCAGCGTCCTCAATCGCACCCTGTCCTATGACAAGACGATCGAGCTGGGCGGCCAGTATCGCGACGAATCGACCGCGAAGATCATGGGCGACATGGGCCGGATGCTGGCGCAGACGCTGACCGTCAGCGGGCTGCACAACATCCCCCGCCAGGGGCCGGCGCTGATCGTCGCCAACCACCCCACCGGCATCGCCGACGGGATCATCCTCTACCACGTGCTCGCCGGGATCAGGCCCGATCTCTACGTCTATGCCAATGGCGACATCCTGCGGGTCATGCCGCAGATGTCGGATTTCATCGTGCCGGTGGAATGGCGCAAGGAAAAGCGCAGCCACTCCAAGACCAAGCTGACGATGGATCTCACGCGTCAGGCCGTGGCGGAGGAACGTCTTGGCGTGATCTTCCCCGCCGGGCGGCTGGCCAAGCGCAAGGGCCTGCGCCTGTATGAGCGGCCCTGGATGCCTTCGGCGGCGATGCTGGCGCGCAAGTTCAAGCTGCCGGTGATCCCGGTGAACATCCGCGCCCGCAACTCGGTGCTGTTCTACCTCTTCGACCTGATGCACCCGACGCTGCGCGACATCACCCTGTTCCACGAGATGCTGAACAAGGCGCGCCAGCCCTTCGTCGTGACCGTGGGCGAAGAGATCAGCCCCGCCGCCCTTCCGGCCACCTCGGAAGAGGGGATCGAGATGCTGCGCCGTGCGACCCTGGCGCTCGGGGGCGAGGATGCGCCCACCGTCAGCCTCGTGCGGTCCACCCGCAAGCTGCTGCCCTTCTCCTGAGCGGGCGTCCTGTCCTGAGCGGGCGCCTTAGCGGCGCCCGCAGGCAAATTCAGTCCAGCGCCACCTTGTAGCTGTCGCCGAAGTCGGCGTCGCTGCCCGCGTAGCTCATGGTCGAGATGGTGACGTGGATCTCCGGCACGACATCGGCCGCGGCGAGGGCCAGATGGGCGGGCCGCTCCTGCGGACGGAGGGAGGCTTCGGGCGCGACATCTGCGCGACGATCCAGCCGGCAGTAATCCTGCTCGCGCGTCCAGGCCGAGACGGCCTCGCGCACGGAGCCGCGGGTCAGTGGGCCCCATTGCTGCGCCGCGCCCTGCCAGCGCCCCTCGTAGACTGCGACGGCATCGTCGCGCGGCACCGCCAGTTCGAGAATGCGCGCGGTGCAGGAGAGGTTGGCCAGCGGATCCTTGAGGCCGGCGCCCTGCCCCGCCCGGCAGCCGACGGCGCGGGCGGTATCGGGCAGGATCTGCATCAGGCCGTAATAGAGACCATTGCCGCCCACGACCTCGGGCTGATGCCGGCTTTCGTACCAGGAAACCGCGGAAACCAGACCGGCCCAGAAGGCGCGCCGCATTTCCGCCGTGTTGCGGCTGTAGGCGGGGCACCAGGTCTCGATATCCTGCGGCACGACGTCGTCCAGACGGGGTGCATTGGTCTCGAGCGCCGACATCAGGGTGCGGGTCCAGACCGCGCCCTCGGGCTCGTCCTCCCAGCGGGTGCTGGGGATGTAGAAATCGCGGGCCTGCGGACGCAGGGCGGCATGGACCCTGACGCTGCCATCCGGCGCCGCAACGGCGCGGGACCCTTCGACATTGGCTTGCGCCGGACCGAACGTGCAGGCGGCGGCAAGAGCGGCGGCCGCGATGCCGCGCGCAGCGGCGCCGGGGCGCCGGAATTTGAAACTGATCACTGAAAAACCTCTGTTACGAAAGCCGCCCCGAAAACACCCGGGGCGGCGGTAATGGCCGGTCAACCGCGCGTGGTGGCCTCCGGCTTGCAATAATCCTGTTGCGACACCCACTCGGCCATGCCGTTGCGGGCGGCGGAGCTGTGGAACGGGCCCCAGTCGGCGGCGAGGCCGCGGCGGCCCGAGGCGACGACGCCGTCGCGCAGGACCGTACGGGCGGCGATGCGCACCGCGCAGGACAGGTTGGCCGCGCCGTCCTTCAGCGCCTGCCCGGTGCTGGCGTTGCAGCCGTAGCCCCGCGCCGTGGCGGGCGAGATCTGCACCAGCCCGAACCACTGGCCGCCGCCGCCGACGGCTTCGGGGTTCCAGGTGCTCTCGTAACGCGCCAGGGCCGAGAACATGCCCGCCCAGAAGGCGGCCCGCTCATCGGCCGCGGCGGTGGTGTAACCGGGGCACCAGGCCGCGATGTCGCCGGGCACAAGGTTGACCAGCGGTGCGCCCACGCCGTCCAGCGCGGCAAGCGTCGTTTCGGTCCATTGATCGGCTTCGGGGCGATGGTCCCAGGCCATGACAGGCAGCGCCTGCACCACCGGCGCGGGCTCCGGCGCCGGCGTCTGAGCGCAGGCGGCAAGAACGGCGATCACCGGCAGGACCGCGAGCCGGGAAAGGCGGCGGACGGGTCCGAAGCTGAAGGAGCGAAACTGCATCGATCTGCGGGTCTTTTTTTCTGTGGCAACAACGTCACGCTCTGTCGCCGATCCCACGTAAACGAGTCGAGTCCGCGGGCGCGAGGACCCCGACTTCGGCGAAACCTCGCGCAAAATGCCCCACCGTCGCCCGAAAGGCGCCTATCGCGCGCCGCTTGATCGCGCCTGCCCAAGCGCCTAGGAAGCAGATCGTGCAGCAAGACGAGGAGATGGCGCCGATGCTGGATCTCAGCTACGAGGCCCCCGCCCCCAAGGTCATCCAGGGCGCCACAGGCGATTGGGAGCTTGTCATCGGCCTCGAGGTGCATGCCCAGGTCGCCAGCAAGGCCAAGGTCTTTTCCGGCGCCTCGACCCAGTTCGGCGCCGAGCCCAACAGCAACGTTTCCTTCGTCGATGCGGGCATGCCGGGGATGCTGCCGGTGATCAACGAGGGCTGCGTGGCGCAGACCGTGCGCACCGGGCTGGGGCTGAAGGCGGCGATCAACCTGCACAGCGCCTTCGACCGCAAGAACTACTTCTACCCGGACCAGCCCGCCGGCTACCAGATCAGCCAGCTCTACCACCCCCTCGTCGGCGAGGGCGAGGTGCTGGTCGAGCTTGGGAACGGCACGGCCCGCCGCGTCCGGATCGAGCGCATCCACCTCGAGCAGGATGCCGGCAAATCGATCCACGACATGGATCCCACCATGTCCTTCGTGGACCTCAACCGCGCCGGCGTCGCCCTGATGGAGATCGTCAGCCGGCCCGATATCCGCAGCCCCGAGGAGGCGGCGGCCTATATCCTCAAGCTGCGGCAGATCATGCGCTACCTCGGCACCTGCGACGGCGACATGCAGAACGGCAACCTGCGCGCCGACGTCAACGTCAGCGTCTGCCGGCCCGGCGATTACGAGAAATACGCCGAGAGCGGCGATTTCTCGCATCTCGGCACGCGCTGCGAGATCAAGAACATGAACTCGACCCGCTTCATCCAGGCGGCGATCGAGGTCGAGGCGCGGCGCCAGATCGCCATCCTCGAGGATGGCGGCCAGATCGTGCAGGAGACCCGCGGCTTCGACCCCGACAAAGGCGAGACGCGCAGCCAGCGCTCCAAGGAGGAGGCGCACGACTACCGCTACTTCCCCGATCCCGACCTGCTGCCTCTCGAGATCGAGCAGGCCTGGGTCGATGACATCGCCTCTGCCCTGCCCGAACTGCCGGATGCCAAGAAGGCCCGCCTGATGGAGGCCTTCGGCCTGTCGGACTACGACGCTGGTGTGCTGACCGCCGAAGTCGAGAATGCCGCCTATTTCGAGCAGGTGGTCTCGGGCGGCACGAAGCGCGACGGCAAGACCGCCGCGAACTGGGTCATCAACGAGCTCTTCGGACGGCTCAAGCGCGACGGCGACAAGGCGATCACCGAAAGCCCGGTCTCGCCGGACCAGCTGGGCGGCATCGTCGAGCTGATCGGCAAGGGCGACATCTCGGGCAAGATCGCGAAGGACCTGTTCGAGATTGTCTATACCGAGGGCGGCGATCCGGCGCAGATCGTGGAAGAGCGCGGGATGCGGCAGGTCACCGATACCGGCGCCATCGAGACCGCGGTGGACGAGGTGATCGCCGCCAACCCGGCGCAGGTCGAGAAGGCCAAGCAGAACCCCAAGCTGGCCGGCTGGTTCGTCGGCCAGGTGATGAAGGCGACGGGCGGCAAGGCGAACCCGGCGGCGGTCAACCAGATCGTCTCGGCCAAGCTGGGCCTCTGACCGGACCTTTGGCGCGCGCCCGGTGCCGGCAGAGTGCTGCCGCCCGGTCGCGCGAACCCTTGGCCCCGCGCGCCGCAACCGTTAGGCTCCGCCGGCACGAGATCAGCCGGAGCTTCCCATGCCCTACGAGTACAAGGTCGTCCCCGCCCCCAGCCGCGGGCTGAAGGGGGGCGGCAAGGGAGAGGACCGCTTCGCCCATGCGCTGGCCAGCGCGATGAACGAGCAGAGCGCCCTGGGCTGGGAATACCTGCGCGCCGAGGCCCTGCCCGCCGAGGAACGGCGCGGGCTCCTGCGGCGCGCCTCGGTCGAGACGCGCTACCTGCTGGTCTTCCGCCGCGCGCGCGATGCCGCCGCCCAGGCCCGCGGGCCCGAGCTGGCGCCGGTTGCGCCCGCCGCGCTGGACGCGCCGCGTCAGGAGCCGCCCGCGCCGCAGGCCGAGACCACCTCGCCCTCCGTGCGGCCGCCCTCCGCCGCCCTCGCGGCCGCGCAGCGCCAGGCCGCCGCGGCCCGCCGCAGCGAGCCGGCCACCGCGCATCCGGCCCCCAAGGTCGACCCCGAGGGCAGCGCCGTGCCGGCCGAGGCCCCCGCCGCGCGGCGCGATGACTAGCGTGCGGCGCGGGCCGGCTGGAAATTCTCGGCACGCCCCTTCCGATTTACGCTCATCGGTTTAGAGTACCGCGTCCGACTCGAAAGGAGAGGCAGAGCGCATGGCAAAATCCGACCCCTTCGGCTTCGACATCTCGGTCTCGGCCTCGAAGAAGAAGAACCCGCGCGGCCGCCGAGGCATGTCCGGCGCCTCCGAAACCTCGACCCGCATCTGCGACCATCCGGGCTGCCAGGAGGCGGGCAAGTACCGCGCCCCGAAAAGCCCCGATGTGCTCGATGACTTCTGGTGGTTCTGCAAGGACCACGTGCGCGAGTATAACCTGAAGTGGAACTTCTTCGACGGCACGACCGAGGCCGAGTTCAGCGACAAGGTCAATCAGGACCGCGTCTGGGAACGCCCGACGAAGCCTTTCACCAGCGAAGAGCAGCGCGCCTGGGCCCGGCTGGGCGTCGACGATCCGCACCAGGTCCTGGGCGGAAATGCGACGCGCAACCCCGGCCGCCGCAATGGCGGTGGGCGCCGCCTGCCCCCGACCGAGCGTCGCGCCGTCGAGATCCTCGAGCTGAAGGACACCGCCACCAAGACCGAGGTGCGCAAGGCCTACAAGGCGCTGATCAAGGTGCTGCACCCGGACATGAACGGCGGCGACCGCAGCCACGAGGAGCAGTTGGCCGAGGTCGTCTGGGCCTGGGACCAGCTCAAGACCAGCCGCAACTTCAAGGACGAGGGCTAGCGCCTTCGCCGCCCTGCCCGCCGGCCCTCTCGCCGATCCGGCGCGCTGGCCCTCTCTGGCCGGGGAGCGGGCGCTGGCCGCCCGCCTCGGGCAGGAGCGCGATCTGGCGCTCTGGCTGGCGGAGCAGGTCGCGCGGACGGAGGATCTCTCATTCGCGCGCCTCTTCTCCGATCACATCGATCTGCCGGGTATCGGGGTGCAGGACTACCTGCACCGCCACCTCCGCACCCCCTCGGGCAGCCTGATCGGCGGCATCCGGTTCTTCGGGCAGGACATCCGCCGCCCCTTCGTCGAGGTCGTGGCGCATGATTTCGACAACCTCGACACCCTGCGGGACGCGGTGCGCTTGGCCTGGGCGGGCTTCGCGCCGCATGCCCTGCAGCTTCGGGACCTGCCGGGGCTGATCCGCGCGCCGGACGCGCGCCTCGATCAGACGATCCACGCCGCGCGCCATGACGCGATGACGCCCGCCGACGGGCGCGTATGGCTTCGGCCCTTCGCCGACTCTGAGCCGGCCGAGGCGCTGCTGCGCCAGCGGTTTCGGCGCCTCGCCCAGGACGACCCCGCACTCGCCGCCGATATCCAGCCTGCCGCGCCGCGGGAGCTGCGGGTCTGGCACGCAGAGGGGATGCTGCGCGCCATCGTGCCGCGGGGGCGGCAGGAGCCCGCAGGGCTGATCGCGATCCGGCCGGATCGCTGCCGCTGGATTACTGGCGACGTGGTGCAGGAAGAGGCTGTCGCGGCACATCATGCGGGCCGTGGCTATGCCGCCGCGGCGCAGGCCGCATGGGCGGCAGAGGTCGCGCCCGACAGGAGCCGGCTGATGATCGGCACCATCGACGGGCGCAACGCGGCCTCGCGCATCAGCGCGCGGCGCGCCGGGCGCGAGGCGGTGCTGGAGGAGGTCTTCCTCCCCCTCGACCGGGGCCGGCGCGCTTAGCCCGCTTCTTCGGGCAGCGTGCCGCTTGCCAGAACCGCGCCCGTCGGCGCGCCGGTGGGCGAGCCGCCCGCGGGCTCGTCCGAGATGGCGAGCGTCGCGCCGGGCATCAGCGGCAGCAGGTCCGGCTCGAAGGGCAGCACGATTTCCGGCTGAACCTCGCTGATGACGGCGAGCGAGATCGGCTCTCCGCTCTCGGGGATCAGCCAAAGCTGGTGCGCGCGGCCCGCAGGCGGCCCCTCTGCGTCGATGGCGAGATCGAGCGCCGAGGCGGCGGCATCGATCCGGGCCTCGATCAGCACGGTGCCGTCGGCCGAGGCGATCTCGGTGCGCAGGCCCGGCAGCGCCTCGCGCTGCGGCGTGAGCAGCCCGGCCTCGGAGACCAGAAGCGCCACGAGCGCGGCCGCCAGCGCGCCGCCGAGAGCGGTCCCGACCCCGAGCCGCCGCCAGAGCGGGCGCGCGCCACCGCCGAAAAGCCGCTGCTGGATCCGGCGGCGAAGGCGCCGCGGCGCCTCCACCGGGGGGACCGCGGCGGCGACGCCGGCCATCCGCTCCGTCCAGTCGCGGTGCAGCGCCCGAAAGCCGCTGTCGGTCTGGAGGCGCCGATCCGCTTCGGCAGCCTCTTCCGCACCGAGCAGACCGAGCACATGCTCTGCCGCGAGAACGGAGTCGTGGTCCCTGTCTTCCGGTCCGGCCCCGCTCATCGGCTCATGCACTCCTTCAATCGCTGCAGGCTGCGCCGCAGCCATGTCCGCATCGTGTTCAGCGGAACCGCGTAGCGATCCGCAAGCTCGGCATAGGTGAAGCCGAACATATAGGCGCCCTGCACCGCCTCGGACCGCTCCGGCTCGAGCTCGCCCAGGCAGGCGCGCAGCAAGTCGCCGTCCGACCGGGCCAGGGTCAGGGCCTCGGGCCCCGGGCTGGCGTCGGGCTGCTCCATCGCCTCGGCGATGGGCGCCTGCCCGCTCCGCTCCGCCACGCGGCGGCGGCGCAGCAGATCGATCGCATGGTTGCGCGCGATGGTGATCAGCCAGGTCATCGGGCTGAGCCCCAGCACCTGATACCGGTCCGCGTTATGCCAGACCCGAACGTAGACTTCCTGCAGGGCGTCTTCCGCCTCTGCCCTGCTTCTCAAGATACGCAGGCAGATCCCGAACAGTTTCGCCTGGGTCCGCTCGTAAAGCTGACCGAAGGCCTTGCGGTCCTGCAGCGCCACCCGCGCGATGATGCGCTCAAGCTCGTCTCGATCGGTCATCCCGTCTCCGCTCAGGGGCCCGAGGGCAAGGCTCTTGCCCTGCCGTCAAGGGCGAAGGATGCTGCCCGCGGCAGCGAATTGCAACGGCACGAGGCATCGTGCGACCCCGGGTCAACCTGCGGCCTGCTTCAGGGCGCCGGTCCCGCCCCTCTCTTGAACCCGGATGGCATATGCTCCATTGCTGTGCCCGATATCCAGATCAGGCGCGGGAGGTCCGGCATGGCGGACGGCAGCATCGACATCGCGGCACGGCCGACGGAAGAGATCGACGTGCGCGAGGTCTTCGGCCTCGACACCGACATGCGCGTGAAGGGCTTTGCCGAGCGCACGGAGCGGGTGCCCGAGATCGACCCGACCTACAAGTTCGACCCCGACACCACCTTCGCGATCCTCGCGGGCTTCGCCTACAACAGGCGTGTGATGATCCAGGGCTACCACGGCACCGGCAAGTCCACCCATATCGAACAGGTCGCCGCGCGGCTGAACTGGCCCTGCGTGCGCGTGAACCTCGACAGCCACATCAGCCGGATCGACCTGATCGGCAAGGATGCGATCAAGCTGAAGGACGGCAAGCAGGTCACCGAATTCGCGGAAGGCATCCTGCCCTGGGCGCTGCGGCACCCCTGCGCCATCGTCTTCGACGAATACGATGCCGGCCGCGCCGACGTGATGTTCGTGATCCAGCGCGTGCTGGAGACGGACGGCAAGCTGACGCTGATGGACCAGAACCAGGTCCTGACGCCGCATCCGAACTTCCGCCTCTTCGCCACGGCCAACACCGTCGGCCTTGGCGACACGACGGGCCTCTATCACGGCGTCCAGCAGATCAACCAGGCGCAGATGGACCGCTGGTCCCTCGTGGCGACGCTGAACTACCTCAGCCACGACGCCGAGGCCGCGATCGTCCTGTCGAAGGCGCCGCATTACAACTCGGCCGAGGGGCGCAAGATCGTCAGCCAGATGGTCACCGTCGCCGACCTGACGCGCACCGCCTTCATGAACGGCGACCTGTCCACGGTGATGAGCCCGCGCACGGTCATCAACTGGGCCACCAATGCCGAGATCTTCCGCAACGTGGGCTATGCCTTCCGCCTGTCGTTCCTGAACAAGTGCGACGAGCTCGAGCGTCAGACGGTGGCAGAGTTCTACCAGCGCTGCTTCGACGAGGAGCTGCCCGAAAGCGCCGTCTCGGCGGCCCGCGGATGACGGTCGCGGCGGGCTGAGGATGCGGGGCGCGCTGATCCTGTCGCTTGCGCTGGCCCTGCCGCTTCCGGCAGCGGCGCAGGGGGCCATGGGCGCCTATTCCGCCGCCGATTGCGCCGCCTTCTGGAGCGCCTATGCCCGCCGCATGGGCGGCAGCGACATCGCCCGCCTCGCCGAAGGCTTCGGGCAGGCGGCGCAGCGGATCGAGGGGGCCGGCCCCACGCAGGCGCGGCGCGATGCGATGCTGGCCCTGATCCGGGCCTATATCGAAAACAACGACCGGCAGAGCCGCGACCTGTTCAACAGGCTCGCGCAGGCCTGCAGCAGCCTCGCCGCCGAGCTGCCCGAGACGCGCGGCATCCGGATGTGACGAAGGGCGCGCAGGGCGCGCCCTTCCCCGCCTCAGCCGCGCGCGGCTTTCAGCGCATTGGCCCACCAGACCAGATCGTCGAACATCGCGGTGGCCGAGGGGCGCAGCACCGCGTCGATCGCGCTCATCTCGGCATTCTCGCCCAGCGGGTGCACCTTCATGAATTCGCCGCCGCCGATGTGGGTGGCGAAGCGGATCGGCGCCATCTGCAGCTCGGAGGCGATGGTGCGCAGGTGCTCGACCGCGCGGGCGCCGCCGTTGCCGCCATAGGCCAGCGCCGTCATCGGCTTGCGGACCCAGGGGGTATAGGCTTGATCCAGCGCGTTCTTCAGCGCGCCGGTGATCGAGTGGTTGTACTCGGCCACCTGGAAGACGAAGCCGTCGTAGGGCTCCAGCGCCTCCTGCCAGCGCACGGCATTGGCGTCGCTGCTGGGCATCCACAGCTGCGAGGCGGGCTCGTTGAAGAAGGGCAGGTCGAAATCGCGGATATCCAGAATATCGAGCGTGAGGTCGTCGCGCTCTGCGGCGACGCCCTTCAGCCATGCGACGGGCTTCTCGGCGAAGCGGCTGTCGCGGGTGGAGCCGACGATAAGGGCGATGCGCGGGGTTTCGGCCATGATCTGTCCTTTCAGGAGGAATGACTGCGCTCTCTGCTTTGGCGATCCACCGGCGGCGCGCAAGCTGGGCCGGCCCTGCACCGGCGCACAGCCCCTGACCCCTGCCGCACGAAGCCGGCGCATCTTGCCGCGCCCCGGCCACAATGGTTAGGTGCCGCCCATGGCGCATTCCTCAGACAATCCTGCCGATCCCTTCAAGAAGGCCCTCGCCGAGGCGACCAAGGTCATCGCCGGCGACGGCGATCTGACGGTCAGCTATTCCGTCGACCCGCCGGGCCAAAGCGGCGAGGCGCTGCGCCTGCCGCAGGTCAGCCGCCGGATGACCGAGGAAGAGGTGCTGCTGGCCCGCGGCACCGCCGATTCGCTGGCGCTGCGTCACCGCTACCACGATGCCGCCATCGCGGCGCGCTACATGCCGCCCGGCGGCGTCGCGCGCGAGCTTTACGAGGCGATGGAGGGCGCGAGGGTCGAGGCCGTGGGCGCGCGCCACATGCCCGGCACCGCTAAGAACATCGACGCCCGCATCGGCCACGAGGCCGAGCGCAAGGGCTATGCCCAGATCCGCGACCGCGCCGATGCGCCGCTGTCCGTCGCCGCCGGCTACCTGATCCGCCACCTCGCCACCGGCCGCCCGCTGCCCGAAGGCGCGGGCAACGTCATGGAGCTGTGGCGCGACTTCATCGAGAGCCAGGCTGCGGACCGCCTCGGCGGCCTCGAAGAGGCGCTGGAGGATCAGCGCAGCTTCGCCCGCTTCGCCCGGGACCTGATCCGGGACCTCGGCTACGGCGACCAGCTGGGCGACGATCCGGACATGGAAGACCCCGAGGACGAGAGCCAGGCCGAGGAGGGCGACGAGGAGGAGCAGGAGCCCGACAGCACCGGCGAGGACGAGGATCAGGAGGCCGAGGACGAGGCCGCCCCCGACCGCAGCCAGGAGCAGCAGCAGGACGACAGCCAGGCCCAGGTCTCGATGGACGACGAGCCCGACAGCGAGATGTCCGAGGAAAGCGACAGCCCCGAGGGCGAGGCCCCGCAGGAGCCGCCGCAGCCGCAGCCGGTCTCGGAGGCCGATCCGAACTACAGTGTCTACGACGACACCCACGACGAGGAGATCGGCGCCGCCGATCTTGCCGAGCCGGCGGAGTTGGAGCGTCTGCGCGCCTACCTCGACCAGCAGCTCGAGCCGCTGAAGGCCGCCGTCGGGAGGCTGGCCAACAAGCTGCAGCGCCGTCTGCAGGCCAAGCAGAACCGCAGCTGGGAGTTTGATCTGGAAGAGGGCGTGCTCGACGCCGGGCGGCTGGCCCGCGTGGTGGCGAATCCCACGACGCCGCTCAGCTTCAAGGTCGAGAAGGACACCGAGTTCCGCGACACCGTCGTGACGCTGCTGCTCGACAACTCCGGCTCGATGCGGGGGCGGCCGATCTCGATCGCGGCGATCTGCGCCGACGTGCTCGCCCGCACGCTCGAACGCTGCGACGTCAAGGTCGAGATCCTCGGCTTCACCACCCGCGCCTGGAAGGGCGGGCAGAGCCGCGAGAACTGGCTGGCCGATGGCCGCCCCGCCGGCCCCGGCCGCCTGAACGACCTGCGCCACATCGTCTACAAATCCGCCGATGCGCCCTGGCGCCGGACCCGGCCCAACCTCGGGCTGATGATGAAGGAGGGCCTGCTGAAGGAGAACATCGACGGCGAGGCGCTGGAATGGGCGCACCGCCGGATGCAGGCCCGCCCCGAGCAGCGCAAGATCCTGATGGTGATCTCGGACGGCGCGCCGGTCGATGATTCCACCCTCTCGACCAACCCGGCGAACTACCTCGAGAAGCACTTGCGCGACGTGATTGCCATGGTCGAACGCCGCCGCGCGGTCGAGCTGATCGCCATCGGCATCGGCCATGACGTGACGCGCTACTACCAGCACGCGGTGACGATCACCGATGTCGAACAGCTGGCCGGCGCGATGACCGAGCAGCTTGCCGGCCTGTTCGACCGCGACCCGCGCAAGCGCGCGCGGGTGCTCGGCATGAACCGCGTCGGCCGCAAGACCCGCGCCGCCTGAGGCGCAGAAGGAAAGACCCCATGTTCCAGACATTCACCGCCAGCGCCCGCCCCGAACAGGGGCCGCCGCGCCTCGATGCCCTGCGCGCCGCGATGCGGGAGGCCGGCGTCGATGCCTGGCTCGTGCCGCGCGCCGATGCCCACCGCGGCGAGAACGTCCCCGAGGGAGAGGAGCGTCTGGCCTGGCTCACGGGCTTCACCGGCTCCGCCGGCTTCGCAGCGATCACGCAAGGCGCCGCGGGCGTCTTCATCGACGGGCGCTACAGGGTGCAGGTGAAAAGCCAGGTCGCCGATGTCTTCACCCCGGTGCCCTGGCCCGAGACCGGCCTCGCCGAGTGGCTGGCCGAGGCGCTGCCCTCGGGCGGGCGCCTCGGCTTCGACCCCTGGCTGCACACCCCGGCCGAGCTAGCCGAGCTGCGCGCCGCGCTCGAGCCGAAGGGGTTCGGCCTGATCCCGCTCGAGAACCTGATCGACGGCATCTGGACCGATCGTCCCGCCCGCTCCGATGCGCCCTTCTACCCCCACCCGCTTGAGGTCGCCGGCGAAAGCCACGCCGACAAGCGCGCCCGCATCGCGCGGACCCTGGCCGAGGCCGGCCACCGCAGCACGGTCCTCAGCCTGCCCGATTCCATCGCTTGGCTGCTGAACATCCGCGGCGCCGATATCGCGCGCACCCCCGTCCCGCTCAGCTTCGCGGTGCTCTACGACGACGGGCGGGCAGAGCTTTTCTGCCGCCCCGGCAAGGCCGAGGCCCTCGCCGATCACCTCGGCCCCGACGTGACCGTGCTCGACGAAGAGGCCTTCCTCGGCGCCCTCGGCCAGCTGCCGGGGCCGGTCCGCGTCGATCCCAAGTCGATCCCCGAGATCGTCGTCTCCACCCTCAAGGGCTGGGAGATCGAGATCGCCGAGGCGCCTGATCCGGTCGTCCTGCCCAAGGCGCAGAAGAACGAGACAGAGCTTGCCGGCATGCGCGAGGCGCATCTGCGCGACGGCGCCGCGGTCTGCAGCTTCCTCGCCTGGCTCGACGAAGAGGCGCCGAAGGGAGCCCTGACCGAGATCGCCGTGGCCCAGGCCCTCGAAGGCTTCCGGCGCGAGACGAATGCGCTGCGCGACATCAGCTTCGAGACCATCTCGGGCGCCGGTCCGCATGGCGCCGTGGTGCATTACCGCGTGACCGAAGAGACGGATCGCGCCGTGACGCCGGGCGATCTGCTGCTCGTGGACAGCGGCGGTCAGTACGACGACGGCACCACCGACATCACCCGCACCATCGCCGTGGGCGAGGCCGGCGCGGAAGAGGCACAGCGTTATACCCTGGTGCTGCGCGGCATGATCGCGATCAGCCGCGCCCGCTTCCCCAAGGGGCTCGCCGGGCGCGATCTCGACGCGCTGGCCCGCGCCCCGCTCTGGGCCGAGGGTCTGGATTACGACCATGGCACCGGGCACGGCGTCGGTGCCTATCTATCGGTGCACGAAGGCCCCGCCGGCCTGTCCCGCCGCAATACCGAGCCCCTGGCCGCCGGCATGGTGATCTCGAACGAGCCCGGCTACTACAAGGAGGGCGCCTACGGCATCAGGATCGAGAACCTGCTGGCGGTGACCCCGGCGCCCGATCTGCCCGGGGCCGACGACAGGCCGATGCTCTCCTTCGAGACGCTGACCTGGGTGCCGCTCGACCGGCGCCTGATCCTCGCGGATCGGCTGACACAAGCGGAACGGGACTGGATCGATCGCTACCACGCCGATACACTCCGGCTGATCGGCCCGCGCGTCAGCGGTCCGGTCGGGGATTGGCTGAAGGCGGCCTGCGCGCCGCTCTGACGGAAGGGTCCCTTGGGGCAAGACCGGGCCGCGTGCCCGGAGAAGGAAACATGACATGACGGATCGCATCACCATCCGGCCCTCGGGCCGCAGCTGGGTCGTCCGCGCCGACGGCGCCGTTCTGGGCGAGAGCACGACCGTGCTCGAACTTCTCGAAGAGGGGCACGAGCCGGTGATCTATTTCCCGCGCGAGGATATCGCGATGGCCTTCCTCGATGCCTCGGAGACCCGCACCACCTGCCCCTTCAAGGGCGAGGCGCGCTACTTCTCGATCATCGCGCAGACCGGCGCGATCAAGGACGCCGCCTGGTCCTACGAGGACCCGAAGGAGGCGGTGCGCCAGATCGCCGGCCACCTCGCCTTCGACCGCAGCAAGGTCGCGGTCGAAGCGATCTGAGCGCGCGCCCCTTCTTCTCTTTGCAAATATCCTCGGGGGGTGAAGCGGGCCACCGGCCCGCGAGGGGGGCAGACAGCCCCCCTCCCCCGCATGCCGCAAAGGCGCCGCGTCAGGAATGCTCCTCCGCCGCCTGCCGCGCCAGCGCGCGGTTCATCGCCCGCAGCGCATCGACCTGGAACAGCGTGCCCCAAAGCTGCGGCGGCGCATCGGCCGTCTCGCCGAAGCTGACGACGGGGATCCAGGGGGCGGCGGTCTTCTCGAACAGCGGCATCGCCTGCTCCAGCGTCGCGTCGCTCTCCAGGAACAGCCCCTCGCGCACCCGCGCCATGGCCTCCTCCTCGGGGGCGGCGCGCGGCGCGCCGGCGGCGCGCATGACGCTTTCGACCCGCAGCGTGCACAAAAGCCAGGCCTGCGGGCCGGCGGCAAGATGCACCCCGCGCCGCTCGAGCTGGGTCAGAAAATAGCTGCGATCCACGATGCGCGAGGCCAGCGCCGTCGAGATCGAGACCGCGACCATGACAGCCAGCCCGGTCTGCCAGTCACCCGTCAGCTCGAAGACGATCAGCGTGGTCGAGATCGGCGCCCCCAGCACCGCTGCCGCCACCGCTCCCATCCCGGCCAGCGCGTAGAGCGTCCCCTCGCCCGAGGCCTCGGGAAACAGCGAGGTCGCCACGGTGCCGAAGGCCAGCCCCGTCAGCGCCCCCACCATGAGCGAGGGCGAGAAAACGCCGCCCCCCATGCGCCCGCCGAGGGTGATCGCCGTCGCCAGCACCTTGACCGCGGCGAAGATCACCGCCGTCCCCAGCGCCAGCTCACCCACCAGCGCGCGCGAGGTCGTCTCGTAGCCGACGCCGATGATATGCGGGAACCATACTGCGATCCCGCCCAGCATCACCCCCGAGAGGGCGGGCCGGGCCCAGCGCGGCAGGCCGCTGCGCGCCTGCGCGCGCGCGGCCATGTCCTCGGCCAAGAAGATCGCGCGCATCAGCGCCACCGCGACGCAGCCGCAGACCAGCCCCAGCAGCACGAAGGCCGGAAGCTCCTGGTAGAAACCGAGCTGCCCCTTCACCGGCAGCACGAATTCGGTCACGTCGCCGAAGACGCTGCGGGCCAGGACCGTGGCGGCGGCGCTCGCGATGACGATGGGGGCGAAGGCATGGACCGCGAAATGCCGCAGCACCACCTCCAGCGCGAAGAGCGCCCCGGCAATGGGCGCATTGAAGCTGGCCGAGACGCCGGCGGCGACGGCGCAGCCCAGCATGTCGCGCCCGGTGCGCCCGTCGGCCCGCATCAGGCCCGAGGCATAGGTCGCCAGCACGCTCGACAGGTGCACCACCGGCCCCTCGCGCCCCGTCGAGCCGCCGGTCGAGAGGGTGATCATGCTCGCCAGCGTCGAGATCAGCCCCCGCCGCTTCTGCACCCGCCCCTCGGTCAGGGCCGCCCCCTCGATCACGTCGGCGACAGAGCGGACGCGCCCGTCCTCGGTGAAGCGGTCGAGAAGCAGCCCGACGGTCAGCCCGCCAAGCGCCGGGATCGCCACCAGCCAGTACCAGGGCAGAGAGGCGGCAAAGCTGTGCAGATGCGCCGGATCGTCGGTGCCGTAGATCCGCTCCTGCAGCAGGCCGACGCTCAGACGAAAGGCGATTGCGCCAAGGCCCGCCGCGCAGCCGAGAAAGAGGGCGATGAACCAGAACTGCAGCGCCGTCGGGCCGCGGCGGCGGATCAGGCCCCAGGCCTCGCCCCAGCGGCCGCGCAGCGCCCGGGCCGTGACCGCGCGGCGCCCGGCTTTCGCCGCCGGCTGTGACGGTGGTACTTCCTGTCCCGGGCCTGCCGATGCGGCGCCGCCTTTCGTCATCCGCCTCCCCTTTCAGCGCCCTTTTCCTTTGCCCGCTCGATCCCTACCCTGCGCCGGCACGGCAGGAGAGACGAGAATGACCATGGATGCGGCGCTCGATGCGATGGCCCAGCTTCTAGGGGATCGGCTGTCCCGATCAACCCCGGACCGCGATGCGCATGGCCAGTCCGAAAGCTGGTTCGCCCCCATGCCGCCCGATGCCGTGGCCTACCCTAAGACCACGGAAGAGGTCGCGGGCCTCGCCCGCATCGCCCATGCGCATGGCGTCCCGCTGGTCGGCTGGGGGGCCGGCACCTCTCTGGAAGGCCATGCGCTTGCGGCCAGGGGCGGGGTCTGCATCGACTTCTCGCGCATGGACAGGGTGCTGCAGATCAACGCCGAGGATATGGACGTGCGCGTGCAGCCCGGCGTCACCCGCACCCGCCTGAACGAGGAACTGCGCGCCACTGGCCTGTTCTTTCCCGTCGATCCCGGCGCCGATGCCTCGCTCGGCGGGATGGCGGCAACGCGGGCCAGTGGCACCACGGCGGTGCGCTACGGCACGATGCGCGACGCGGTCCTCGCGCTCGAGGTGGTGCTGGCCGACGGGCGGGTGATCCGCACCGGCAGCCGCGCGCGCAAGACCTCCGCCGGCTACGACCTGACGGCGCTGATGGTCGGTTCCGAGGGGACGCTGGGCCTGATCACCGAGCTGACGCTGCGCCTGCGCGGCCAGCCCGAGGCCGTCTCGGCCGCGAAGGTTGCCTTCGAGACCATCGAGGGCGCGGTCGATGCCGTGATGGAGGTGATCCAGTGCGGCGTGCCCATGGCGCGGATCGAATTCGTCGATGCCGCCACCGTCGAGGCTTTCAACAGCCAGCACGATGCCGGCATGCCGCTGCACCCGCATCTTCTGGTGGAATTCCACGGCTCTCCCACCGCCGTCGCCGAGCAGGCAGAGCTTTTCGGCGCGGTCGCCGAGGAGCATGGCGGCGAGGGCTTCCAATGGTCCGACAAGGCCGAGGACCGCAGCCGCCTGTGGGAGATGCGGCATCGCGCCTACTGGTCGATTCTCGCCAGCCGCCCCGGCACACAGGCGCTGATCACCGATGTCACGGTCCCGATCTCGCGCCTGGCCGAGGCGGTGCGCGAGACGCAGGCCGATATCGAGGCCAGCGGCATCGAGGGGCCGATCCTGGGGCATGTCGGCGACGGCAACTTCCACGCCATCCTGCTGCTCCGCGACGGCCAGGAGGAGGATGTCGCCGAGGCCAAGGCGCTGGCGCACCGCATGGCCGACCGCGCCCTGAGGCTGGGCGGCACGGTGACGGGGGAGCATGGCGTCGGCCTTGGCAAGCTGGGCTACATGGAGGCCGAACTTGGCGAGGGGTGGGAGGTGATGGGCCTGCTCAAGCAGGCGCTCGATCCCAAGGGCATCCTGAACCCCGGCAAGCTGCTGCGGCAGCCGGAGGCCTAGGCCCCGCCCCGGCAGGCCGGGCTGTTTCCGCCCGCACAGGCACTGTTACATGCTGTCGCAAAGAGTGAATTGTGACTCGAGCAAGGCGCCACTACCTCAAACTGTAACAGTTAATAAACGTTCGAGGTCTCACCGTGCAGACGACTCTTTCGCAAAAGACGAGCTTTGCCGGCACCGGGCTGCACAGTGGCCGCCCCGCTCGCGTGACCCTGCATCCCGCGCCCGCCGATCACGGCATCGTCTTCCGGCGCAGCGACTTCGCCCGGATCGACGGTGCCGCCGATCCGCTGATCCCGGCGCTCTGGGACCGTGTCATCGTCTCGCCGCTGAACACGCGGATCGAGAATGCCGAGGGCGTCAGCGTCTCGACCATCGAGCATCTGATGGCCGCACTCTCGGGCTGCGGCGTGCATAACGTGCTGGTCGAGATCGACGGACCCGAAGTGCCGATCCTCGATGGCAGCGCCGCCCTCTTTGCGCGCGGCATCCTCTCGGCCGGCCTCGCGGTGCTGGATGCGCCGCTAATGGCGATCGAGGTGCTGCGCCCCGTCAGCGTCACGCAGGGCGAGGCGACGGCCCGTCTCGAGCCGGCGCGCAAGCCCGGCCTGACCATCGACTTCGAGATCGACTTCGCCGATGCCGCCATCGGCCGCCAGATCCGCCAGATCGACATGGCGAACGGCGCCTTCCTGCGCGAGCTTTGCGACAGCCGCACCTTCTGCCGACTGCAGGACGTGACGGCGATGCAGAAGAACGGCCTCGCGCTTGGCGGGACTGTCAACAACGCGGTCGTCGTCGACGGCGCAACGGTGCTGACGCCCGGCGGGCTGCGCCACAAGGACGAGGCCGTGCGGCACAAGATGCTCGATTCGGTGGGCGACATGGCCACCGCCGGCGCGCCGATCCTTGGGCACTACAGCGGCCACCGTGCGGGCCATGCGCTGACCAACGCCCTGCTGCGCGCGCTTTTCGCAGAGGCCGGCAACTGGCGCCTGCGGCCCATCGACGCGGGCCTCGCGCGGCACCTGCCGGGCGCGGACCTGCGGCAAGAGGATCTGGCCGCCGTCGCCTGAGACAGGCGCGGCGCTGCTGGGCCGGCCCCCGCCGGTCCCGGCAAAAGGCATTTTGCCTCCCGATCTTCCATGCTAGACCCGCGGCCAATCGGGGCGGCAGCCCTTAGAACAGCCCAGGGGTCGCAGGATCCGAGGCGGCGAAGGAATCGGGTGGCAGGCGACGTGCGGACGACAGGGCGGCAAATGGGCTCCGGGTTGCGGCGGACGCTGGGGGCCGGCGGGTTTATCCTCATGCTGGGCCTCGCGGCCTGCGGGCCGGACACCGATCTTTCGCCGGGCGCGCTCGACGGCTATTCCGCCGAAGAGATCTACCAGCGCGGCGAATACGAGCTTGAGCGGAACCAGCCCGACGACGCCGCCCTCTACTTCGGCGAGATCGAGCGGCTTTACCCCTATTCCGACTGGGCCAAGCGCGGCCTGATCATGCAGGCCTTCGCCTATCACCGCGACCGCGACTACGAGAACAGCCGTGCCGCCGCGCAGCGCTACGTCGACTTCTACCCTGCCGACGAGGATGCCGCCTATGCGCAGTACCTGCTGGCGCTGTCCTACTACGACCAGATCGACGACGTCGGCCGCGATCAGGGCCTGACCTTCCAGGCGCTACAGGCGCTGCGGGTGGTGATCGAGCAGTATCCCGACACGGATTACGCGCAATCGGCCACGCTGAAGTTCGACCTCGCCTTCGATCACCTCGCCGCCAAGGAGATGGAGATCGGGCGCTACTACCTGCGCCGGGGCCATTACGCCGCCGCGGTGAACCGCTTCCGCACAGTGGTCGAGGATTTCCAGACCACCAGTCACACGCCAGAGGCGCTGCACCGGCTGGTCGAAAGCTACCTCTCGCTCGGTCTGACGGACGAGGCCTCGACCGCTGGCGCGATCCTCGGCTTCAACTACCGCTCGACCGAGTGGTACGAGGACAGCTACGCCCTGCTGACGGGCCAGGGCCTGCGGGCCGAGGTCTCGGGCGACAACTGGCTTGCCTCGATCTACCGGCAGGTGGTCCGGGGCGAGTGGATTTGAGGCGGCGCCCGATAGCGCCGAAGACCTGAGAGATGCTGCGCGCGCTCGACATCCGGGACATGCTGATCATCGACCGGCTGGAACTTAGCTTTCAGCCCGGCCTCAACGTGCTGACCGGCGAGACGGGCGCGGGCAAGTCGATCATGCTCGACGCCCTCGGCTTCGTGCTGGGCTGGCGCGGACGGGCCGAGCTTGTGCGCAGCGGCGCCGAGCAGGGCGAGGTCACCGCCGTCTTCGACCTGCCGCAGGGCCACCCTGCCCGCGCGGTGCTGGAGGAGGCCGGGATTGATGCCGACGAGGGCGAGCTGATCCTGCGCCGGATCAACACCGCCTCGGGCCGCAAGACCGCCTGGGTCAACGACCGCCGCGCCTCGGGCGAGGTGCTGCGCCAGCTGTCGGACACGCTGGTCGAACTGCATGGCCAGCAGGATGACCGCGGCCTTCTGAACCCGCGCGGCCACCGCAGCCTGCTCGACGATTACGCCGCCGCTGAGAGTGCCCTGGCCGAGGTGCGCGGCGCTTGGCGCGCCCGCCGCGAGGCGCGCTCCGCGCTCGAGGCGGCGCAGGCCCAGCTCGAGGCGCTGAAGGCCGAAGAGGAATACCTGCGTCACGCTGTCGGAGAGCTGGATACCCTGAACCCGCAGCCCGGTGAGGAAGCGGAACTGGATATCAGCCGCCGCCGCATGCAGGGCGGCGAGCGTGTGCGGCAGGACATCGCCCGCGCCCACCAGATCATCGGCGGCGAAGGTGCCGAGGGCGCCGTGGCCGAGGCCATGCGCTGGCTCGACGGCGCCACCGAGGGGGCCGAGGGCAGCCTCGACGCCCCGCTCGAGGCGCTGGCCCGCGCGCTCGACGCGCTGGGCGAGGCCGAGGGCGGCGTGGCGGCGGCGCTGGAGGCGCTGGACTTCGATCCCAACGCCCTAGAGGCCACCGAAGAGCGGCTCTTCGCGATCCGCGGCCTCGCGCGCAAGCACGAGGTGCAGCCCGACGACCTCGCCGGTTTCGCCGAGGATTTGCGGGTCCGTCTCGCCGCGCTCGACGCCTCCGAAGGCGACATGGCCGAGCGTGAGGCCGCGGTTGCCCGCGCCGACGCGGCTTATGACCAAGCCGCCGCCGCGCTGACCGCGCTGCGGCAAGAGGCTGGCACCCGCCTCGCCCAGGCCATGGCGCAGGAGCTGGCGCCCCTGAAGATGGAGCGCGCGGTCTTCGACGTCCGGGTCGAGCCGGCGGAGCCGGGGCCCGAGGGGCGCGATGCCGTGACCTTCGAGGTGGCGACCAACCCCGGCGCCCCCTCAGGCCCCTTGAACCGCATCGCCTCTGGCGGAGAGCTGTCGCGCTTTCTGCTGGCGCTGAAGGTCTGCCTGACCGGCGGGCGCGCCGGCCTGACGATGATCTTCGACGAGATCGACCGCGGCGTCGGCGGCGCCACTGCCGATGCCGTCGGGCGCCGGCTCGCCGCGCTGGCGGGCGCGGCGCAGGTCCTCGTCGTCACCCACAGCCCGCAGGTCGCGGCGCAGGGGGCGCATCACTGGCGGGTGGAGAAGGCCGTCTCGGATGGCGTGACCACCAGCCGCGTCGTGCCGCTGAACGAAGGCGAGCGGGTGGACGAGATTGCCCGCATGCTGGCGGGCGATGCGATCACCGACGCCGCGCGCGGCGCCGCGAGGGCACTGCTCGGCACGGACTGACCGGCCCCCCTACCCCGCCTGCTGAAACGCAAACGGCCGCCCCGATCTCTCGGGGCGGCCGTTTCGCTGTGTCGGATGTCTGGCTCAGTTCGCCTGGCGACGCAGGAAGGCCGGGATCTCGCTCTGGTCCTGCTCGTCGTCCTGCGCCTCTTCGGTGCGCTCGCGCGGGGCGGCATTGCCCTTGGGCGGCTGCGGACGCAGGCGGCCTGCGGGCGGATGGGCCGGCTGGCTGCGCTGCTGCGCGGGCTGCTGCTCGCCCTGATGGCCGGTCATCCGGTTGATCAGGGAGTTGATGCCGAAGCGCGGACGCTCGCCCTCCTGGCCCTGGGCGCGCTGGGCGGTCGCCGCGGGACGCTGGGCCGGCTGATGCTGCAGCGGTTCGCGCTGCTGCGGACCGCGGTTCTGGGCGGCGGCGCGCAAGCGCGCCAGCGCCTCGGGCGAGGCACCGTTTCCGCCACCGGCACCGGCCGCGGGGGCCTGCGGGCGCGGCGCAACGAAGGCCTCGGGCTGCGACGACATCGGCGGCTCGGCGCGGGGACGGTAGGCGGGCGGCGGCACGTCGCCCTCTTCCTCGGCCTCGTTGCCCCAGGCAGCGTCAGAGCTGAAGGCGTTGCTCTCCTCGTCGAAGAGGCTCGGCTCTTCTTCTTCGTAGGCCTGCTGCGGCGGCTGGGCGGCGCGCTGCGGCTGCGCGGGGGCGGCGGCACGCGGGGCCGGCTCGGGCGCGGGTTGTTGCGCGGCGGGCTGCTGGCGCGGCGCCTCGCGCTGGAAGGCCGGCTCGGGGGCCTGACGCACGTCCTCGGCCGAGACGCTTTCACGCAGCGGCTGGCTCATCTTGCGGCGCGGCACGGGCATCTCTTCGCTCTTGTCCGCGGCGTCGATGCCGGTCGCGACGACGGAGACGCGCATCTTGCCGCCCATCTCGGTGTCGAGGGTGGAGCCGACGATGATGTTCGCCTCGGGGTCGACCTTCTCGCGGATCTTGTTCGCGGCCTCGTCCAGCTCGAACAGGGTCAGGTCGTAGCCGCCGGTGATGTTGATCAGAACGCCCTTGGCGCCTTCGAGGCTGATCTCGTCCAGCAGCGGGTTGGCGATGGCCTTCTCGGCGGCCTGAACGGCGCGGTCCTCGCCCTCGGCCTCGCCGGTGCCCATCATCGCCTTGCCCATCTCGTCCATCACGGCGCGGACGTCGGCGAAGTCGAGGTTGATCAGGCCGGGCCGGACCATCAGGTCGGTCACGCCCTTGACGCCCTGATAGAGGACGTCGTCGGCCAGCGCGAAGGCCTCGGTGAAGGTGGTGTTCTCGTTCGCCAGCCGGAAGAGGTTCTGGTTGGGAATGATGATGAGGGTATCGACGACCTTCTGCAGCGCATCGACGCCGGCCTCGGCCTGCTTCATCCGCTTGCCGCCCTCGAACTGGAAGGGCTTGGTCACGACGCCGACGGTCAGCACGCCCAGCTCGCGCGCGGCCTGCGCGATGATCGGCGCGGCGCCGGTGCCGGTGCCGCCGCCCATGCCGGCGGTGATGAAGCACATATGCGCCCCGGCGAGGTGATCGACGATCTGCTCGATGCTCTCCTCGGCGGCGGCGGCGCCGACCGCGGCGCGGGCGCCGGCGCCCAGCCCCTCGGTCACCTTGACGCCCATCTGAATCTTGGCGACCGCCTGGCTTTGCTGCAGGGCCTGCGCGTCGGTATTCGCGACGACGAACTCGACCCCGTCCAGCTGCTTCTCGATCATGTTGTTGACAGCATTGCCGCCGGCACCGCCCACGCCGAACACGGTGATCCGGGGCTTCAGGTCGTCCTCCTGCCCGGGCAGGGAAAGATTCAGAGTCATCGCTGTCCGCCTGTCGTTTCTGGGCCCGTGTCCCCGGGCAAATTGGCCTGATTTGAAATTATTCTACGCCACTGTGTCCTGAACGTCACGGGAAAAACATCGGGCAGGCACGAAATCTACGGCTAGTTTGCGCCGGAAACCGCCGTATATCGCGCATTCGGCGAAATCTTGCGTATCACCAGTTTTCCTTGAACCAGCGGAAGGCGCGGCGCAGCGAACGGTTGGAATATCCCTCGGCCGGAATTTCGAAATCCCACCATTCGTCCTGCGGATGCGCGGCGAAAAGCGTGAGGCCGACGGCACCGGCAAAGGCCGGGCCGGTGGCGGCCTGCGGCAGGCCCTGAACGCGCAGCGGACGGCCCAGGCGCACCTGCTGGCCGAGGATGCGGCTCGCCAGCCCGTCGAGGCCGGGGATCTGGCTGCCGCCGCCGGTCAGCACGATCTGCTGGCTGGGCAGGCATTCGAAGTTCGCCGCATCCAGACGGGCGCGCACCTCTTCGAGGATCTCCTCGACGCGGGGGCGCATGATGCCGATCAGCTCTGCCCGGCTGACGGTGCGGCGGTCCTTTTCCCAATCGCCCGAGTCGCCGCCGATCTCGATCATCTCGCGGTCGTCCATGCCCGTGGCGTGGACCCCGCCGTAGAAGGTCTTGATCCGTTCGGCGGTGGCATTGGGGACCTGCAGGCCCATGGCGATATCGCCGGTCACATGCTCTCCGCCCATGCGGACGCTGTCGGCGTAGATCATGTGCTTGCGGATGAAGATCGAGATGCCAGTCGAGCCGCCGCCCATGTCGATGCAGGCGGCGCCCAGCTCCTGCTCGTCCTCGACGAGGCTGGAGATACCCGAGACATAGGCGCTGGAGGCGAGGCCCGCGAGCTCCAGATCGCAGCGCTTGATGCAGAACAGCAGGTTCTCGATGGAGGTGGCATCGACGCTGAGGACATGCATGTCGGTGGCCAGCGTCTGGCCGATCTGGCCGCGCGGATCGGCAAGGCCCGAACGATGGTCGAGCGTGAAGTTCACCGGCTGGGCATGCAGCACCTCGCGCCCGTCGCCGTAGTCCGGCATCTCGCAGGCGGCCAGCACGCGGCCGATATCGGCGCCCGTCACCTGCCCGGCCTCGACCTCCACCTCGCCGGCGAGGCCGTAGCTGCGCGGGCGCGCGCCCGAGAGGGTGGCGATGACGTGATCGACGCGCACGCCGGCCATCTTCTGCGCGGCCTGCACGGCGGTGCGGATCGCGCGCTCGGTCTCGGCCATGGCGGCGACCTCGCCGAAGCGCACCCCGCGCGAGCGGGTGGTTGCCGCGCCGATCACCCGGAAGGCGCTTTGCCCGGCCATCGAGCCGACGCCATCGGCCACCGGGCGCAGGTCGGCATCGAAGCGCAGGACCAGGCAGGCGATCTTCGACGTGCCGACGTCGAGGATGGCGATCACGCCGCGCTGCATCGCGGCCTGTCGCATGTTCCGCATCGCCCGCTGCGTCTGGTAAAGTTGCGCCATTCCCGCCTGCCCCCTAGTTCGTTTCATCCTGCGCGCGCCGCACCCTGACGAGGGCAGGCTCGCTCATCCGCACAGTCGGGCGATGCCCGTTGCGCATGTCCACGGCCACGATATCGCGGCTCAGAACCTCTTCGGCCTGGTTCAGCGCCAGCACCCGGTCGAGCGCGGCGACAGGCTGCTCGGTCGGCAGCAGGATGCGCAGCCCGCCGTCCAGCACCATGTCCCAGCGCCGCTCACCCATGCGGACGAGGCCGCGCACCCGGGCCGAGATCGGCTCTGCCGCGGCAAAAAGGGCCAGCGCCTCGTCGATATGCTCGCGCGCGCCGTCGCCGGCGATCAGCGGCAGGTCGGCGCGGTCCGAGCGGCCGCGGATCATTCCGGTCATCACGCCGCTGCCGTCGACCAGCCGCAGCCCGTCGACATTGCGCCAGACCGCCACCGGCGTGCGCGGCGTGACATGCACCGCCAGCGTGCCGCCCGGCCGCACCCGCAGGACCACGTCCTCGACGGCCGTCAGCTCACGGATGCCGGCGCGCAGCTCGACGAGGTCGAGATCCCATGAGCTGACCGGCAGCTCCTGCGGCAGGTAGCCCCGGATCGCACTGTCCAGCGCCGGCTCGGCGCCGTCGATCTCGAGCGTCGTGACCATGAACTCGGGGCGCTGCTGGATCGTGCGCTTGGCGTGTTCGATCCCGTCGAGCACGGCCTGCCGGTTGCCGTCCACGGACAGCCAGGCCGCCGTCACGCTGGCCGAGATCACCATCGGCAAACCGATCCGCAGCGCCAGCCGGAAGGCCGGCGTCAGCATCAGCCGCTGCAGCCGGTAGCGCCAGCGCGAGGGGGCGGGATCGCGCGGCACGCCGAAATCGGGCTGACGGCCGAAGGAGAGGCGCGGGATCAGCGATCGCAAGACGCGTCCTCCACCATCCAGCGGCAGAGATCGGGAAAGGCGATGCCGCAGGCCGCGGCCTGCTCGTTCGCCAGAGAGGTCGGCGTCATGCCGGGCTGGGTATTCGTCTCGAGCAGGATCAGCCCTTCGAGGCCGCGCGTCTCGTCCCAGCGGATGTCCGTCCGGCTGAGGCCGCGGCATCCCAGCGCGCGATGCGCCCGCAGCGCGTAGTCGAGGCAGGCCTCGGTGATCTCGTGCGGCAGATCGGCGGGCGTCACGTGGCGGCTGCCGCCGGGCGCATACTTGGCCGTGTAATCGTACCAGCCATCGGTGACGATGTCGGTCACCTGCAGCGCGCGGTCGCCCATCACCGCGACCGACAACTCGCGCCCCGGCACGAAGGTCTCGACCATCAGCGTCTGCGGCATCTCGGGCGCCAGCTTCGGCGGGCTGTTCGCCCCGTCGCGCACCAGCACGACGCCGACGCTGGAGCCTTCGTTGTAGGGCTTCACGACGTAGGGCGGCGCGAGGACGTGGCTCGCCTCGATCTCGGCCTTGTCCGCCAGGCGGCTTTCGGCGACGGGCAGGCCGGCGGCGCGGAAGGCGGCCTTGGCACGCATCTTGTCCATGGCGAGGGCCGAGGCCAGCACGCCCGAATGGGTATAGGGGATGCGCAGCCATTCCAGCAGGCCCTGCGCGCAGCCATCCTCGCCCCAGCGGCCATGCAGCGCGTTGAAGACGACATCGGGGCGCATCTCGGCCAGCCGCGCCGGAAGATCGGCTTCGGCCACGACTTCGCGGACGGAGTATCCCGCCTCGCGCAGCGCCTTTGCGCATTCGCGTCCCGTCGACAGGGAAACCTCGCGCTCGGCCGAGGGTCCGCCCATCAATACGACGACTTCGGGGAGTGCCTGCTCGCCCATTGTCTACTGCCCATTGCGGCGCGCGTCTTTGGCGCGCCTGCCTCGTTCGCGGGCCGTTGATCGGCCCGTCTGACGTATCGTTGTTGTCCTGAGCGGCCTTTGCGCCGCCGGAGCCGGGGTATTGTTCTGTCTGCGGATCGCGGCCCCGTCCCGATCCGACTTCACTCTACCGTGCAGGAGGTTTTCGCGGCAACCCCTAAGGCGCCCTGATCGCTACTGCATCTGCCGCGACAGCCACCGCCCCAGAAACAGCAGCGGCCAGCGCAGGACGCTCGCCCCCGCCGCCAGCAGCGCCAGACCGATGAGCGGCCCGTGCTGCCATGTGACAAGGCCCAGCAGCGGCACGCCCACCGCGATCAGGCAGACCGCCCGCAAGCGGTGTCCGTCCTGCGACGGCAGGATCGCCAGCACATTGGCGGCGATCAGCCAGAGAAGGGCAAGGATCAGCGGCGCGCTCATCCGGCGCGGCCCCGCGGACGGGCGCGCAAGTCAGGCGCCCAGCCGGGCGGGCAGGCCATTGGCCCAGGTGCTGATCGTGCCCGCGCCAAGGCAGACGACGATGTCGCCCGGCCGCGCCTGCTCGCGCACCAGCCGCTCGAGATCCTCTTCGTCGCGCACGGAGCGCGCGTGCCGATGGCCGTGGCGGATCAGCCCGGCGACGAGGTCGTCGCGGCTCGCGCCCTCGATGGGCTGTTCACCGGCGGCATAGACCTCGGCGATGCCGACGACATCGGCCTCGTTGAAGCAGGTGCAGAAATCCTCGAAGAGGCTGTGCAGGCGCGAGTAGCGGTGCGGCTGGTGCACAGCGATCACCCGCCCCTCGCTGGCCTGACGCGCGGCCTTGAGCACGGCGGCGATCTCGACCGGGTGGTGGCCGTAATCGTCGATGATCGTCACGCCATCGACCTCGCCCACGCGGGTGAAGCGGCGGTTGACCCCGCCGAAGGCGGCGAGCGCGGCGCGGATCTCCTCGCGCTTCATGCCGAGGTGCCGGGCCACGGCGACGGCGGCCAGCGCGTTCGAGACGTTGTGATCGCCGGGCATCGGCAGGGTGCAGCCCTCGATCACCGCGTCCTCGAAGTTCAAGCGAATGTCGAAATGCGCGACGCCGCCCTTGTAGGTCAGGTTCACCGCCCGCACGTCGGCCTGCGCGTTGAAGCCGAAGGTACGCACGCGCCGGTCGGCGACGCGGCCCACGAGGCTTTGCACCTCGGGGTGGTCGGTGCAGCAGACGGCGAGCCCGTAGAAGGGGATGTTCGAGACGAAGTCGTAAAAGCCCTGGCGCAGGTTCTCGATCGAGCCCCAGTGCTCCATGTGCTCGGGATCGATGTTGGTGACGATGGCGATGGTGGCGGGCAGGCGGTTGAAGGTGCCGTCGCTCTCGTCGGCCTCGACTACCATCCACTCGCCCTGCCCCATCCGGGCGTTCGAGCCATAGGCATGGATGATCCCGCCGTTGACGACCGTCGGATCGAAGTTCCCGGCGTCCAGAAGCTGGGCGACCATGGTGGTCGTCGTCGTCTTGCCATGGGTGCCGCCCACGGCGACGTTCGAGCGCAGGCGCATCAGCTCTGCCAGCATCTCGGCGCGGCGCACGATCGGCAGGCCGCGGCGGCGCGCCTCGTCAAGCTCGGCATTGCCCGGCTTGATCGCGGAGGAGATCACGACGACCTCGGCCCCTTCGAGGTTCTCGGCCCGCTGCCCCTCGTAGACGAGGGCGCCGAGGCCCTTCAGCCGCTCGGTGATCTTGGAGCCCTTCAGGTCGCTGCCCTGAACGACGTAGCCCATGTTCAGCAGCACCTCGGCGATGCCGGACATGCCGATGCCGCCGATGCCGACGAAATGGATCGGCCCGACGTCGAGGGGGAGTTTGGTGGCAGCCGCCATATGGGGATTTCCGTCCATCATGCCTGTGGCTCCTTCTGTCGCTGCGCCAGCCGCTCTACAAGACCCGTCAGCCGTTCCGCCGCATCGGGCGTGCCCGCTGCGGCCGCGGCCCGGGCCATGGCGCTGGCCCGGCCCGGATCGCCGAAGACGGAGGCGAGGCGCGCGCTCAGGGCAGCGGGGGTGAAATCGGCCTCGGCCATCGCCTCGGCTGCGCCGGCCTCGACCAGCATGCGCGCATTGGCGCTCTGGTGATCGGCGGCGGCGGCGGCATAGGGCACGAGGATCGCGGGCCGGCCGATCACCGACAGATCCGCGATGGTCGAGGCGCCGGCCCGGCTGACGACGAGCTGCGCCTCGGCCATCCGCGCCGGCACATCGGCGAAGAAGGTGCGCACATCGGCGTCGATCCCCGCCTCGCGGTAGCTGGCGCTCACGCGGTCCAGATCCTCCTGGCGGGCCTGGTGGCTGACACGGATGTGCCGGCGCAGCGCGCCCGGCAGATCGGAAAGGGCCACAGGGACGACCTCCGACAGGATGCGCGCGCCCTGGCTGCCGCCGATCACCAGCAGCGACATCGGGTAATCGCCCGGCGGGATGTAGCTGGCGCCCGCGCGTTCGGCCACGGCGGCGCGCACCGGATTGCCGGTATGGATGCCCTCGACCCCCTCGGGCAGCGCGGTCGGCCATGTGCCGCAGGCGACGGCATCGACGCGCGGCGCGAAAAGGCGGTTCACCCGGCCCAGGACGCCGTTCTGTTCGTGGATGATCCGCGGCAGGCGCAGCGCGGTGGCCGCCGACAGCGCCGGGATCGAGGGGTAGCCGCCGAAGCCGACGACGATGCGCGGGCGATCGCGCAGCATCCGCGCCATGGCCGCGGCAGTGCCGGCGCCGATGCGCAGCGGCACGGCGGCCTTTGCCGCCAGCCCGCCGCGGGCGAAGGTGGCCGCGCCCACGCGCTCGATCTCGACCTCTTTCGGGAAGCCGCCGCTGTAGCGCGCGCCGCGCGCGTCGGTCGAAAGCTTGACCCGCCACCCGCGCGCCAGCAGCGCCTCGGCCAGGCTTTGCGCCGGAAACATGTGCCCGCCGGTGCCCCCGGCGGCGATCACCGCAAGGGGCGCGTCCTGCACAGCCGCCGCCACCTCAACGACCCCGCCGCAGCAGCAGATCGCCGATCTCGCCCTGCGGGCGCTGGCGGGTAAAGGCGAGGAGCATGCCCACGGCGATGCCGCTGGCGATGACCGAGCTGCCGCCGTAGCTGACGAAGGGCAGCGTCATGCCCTTGGCGGGCAGAAGGCGCACGGCGACGCCCATGTTGATCATCGCCTGAACGGCAAAGGAGCAGGCCAGTCCGCAGCCGGCGAGGCGAATGAAGGGATCGCGCTCCTTCGTCAGCCGCGCGAGCGAGCGGACGACCACGGCGCAATAGAGGATCAGGATCAGCGCGACGCAGATCAGCCCGTATTCCTCGGCCGCGACGGCGATGATGAAGTCGGTATGGGCATCGGGCAGCGACCATTTCACCTGCCCCTCGCCGACGCCGACGCCGAAGAGGCCGCCCTCGCGGATGGCGCTGGTGGCGTAGCCGATCTGGGTGGTGGGATCGAGGTCCGGGTTCAGGAAGCCGTCGATCCGCCGCGCGAAGTGCTCGGAGCTGTTGTAGGCCGCGGTACCGGCCAGCGCGACCATGCCGCCCAGGATAACCAGCAGCAGCATCGGCGCCCCGGCGACGAAATACATCACGCCCCACGAAAAGAGGACCAGCGCCGCCTGCCCGAAGTCGGGCTGCAGCGCCAGGAACATCACGATGGTCACCGCCATGACGAAGGAGATCGACTTGCCCGGGGGGCCGCCGACCTCCTGCCCCGCGGCCATGACCCAGGCGGCGGCGACGACGAAGCCGGGCTTGAGGAACTCGGAGGGCTGCACCGAGGCGAAGCCAAAGGAGTACCAGCGCACCGCGCCCTTGCCAAAATCGGTGCCGAAGATCGGCAGCAGCACCAGCGACAGGAAGCCCAGGCCGAAGCCGAGGACAGCGAAGCGCCGCACCATCTGCGGCGACATCATCGAGATGCCGAACATCACGATCAGCGCGACGCAGCCGAAGAAGGCCTGCCGCTGCACGTAGTAGAAGGGATCGAGCCCGTTGCGCGAGGCCAGCGGCGGCGAGGCGGCGAGGCCCAGCAGCAGGCCGATCGCGAACAGCAACAGCACGCAGGACATGGTCCAGCGGTCGATCGTGCGCCACCAGCGTGGAAGAATCGGGTCGCCCGCGGATACGGGAACCGCGCCATGGACCATCTCTGTCATGGTTGGCCTTGCCTGCTCTGCTCTGCCCGTTTTCCGGGTCTGCAGGCAGGCTACAGGCATCGCGGCCCGGATGCCACCAAAATGACGGCTGCTCACCCGGCCCTGCATCGGACGGGGGCCGGCGTTGGGGGGCTCTGCCCCCGCCCGCGCTGACGCGCGGTCTCCCCCGGGATATTTCGAAAGAGAAGATGGGGGGCGTCAGCCGAGGCGGAGGCGCACCTCGGCCATGAAATCCTCTCCCCGGCGCTCGAAGCTGTCGTATTGGTCGAAGCTGGCGGCGGCGGGGGCGAGAAGCACCGTCTCGCCCGGCTGGGCTTCGGCCATGGCGCGGTCGACCGCGCGCTCCATGGTGGTGCAGACCTCGACCTCGACGCCGGTCAGCTGCAGGGCGAAATGCTCGGCCTCGCGGCCGATGACATAGGCCTTGGCGACACGGCCCAGATGCGGGGCCAGCGCCTCGAGGCCGCCCTCCTTCTCGAGCCCGCCGCAGATCCAGCGGATGCGGTCGAAGGCGGCCAGCGCCTTGGCGGCGCTGTCGACATTGGTGGCCTTGGAATCGTTGACATAGGCGACGCCGCCTTCCTCGGCGATGCGCTGGGAGCGGTGCGGCAGGCCGGGGTAGCTGTGCAGCGCCGCCTCGATCTGGCGCGGGCCGAGGCCGAGGGCACGGGCGGCAGCCCAGGCCGCGCAGGCGTTCTGGTGGTTATGCGCGCCGGGCAGACCGGCGACGCCGCGCAGGTCGGCGGAGGCGACTTGCCGGCCCTTGCGGTATTCCGCCAGGTGCCCCTTCTTGGCGAAGACATTCCACCCCTCGCCCGCGAGCTTCGTGCCGGAAGAGACGCGGATCACCCGGTCGTCCGCCGGCCCGACGGACAGCTGGTTCGCGAGGGATCGCCCCTCGACTTCGTCGACGCCGATCACCGCCCGGTCCGGCCCGCCCTCGGCGAAGAGGCGGCGCTTGGCGGCGTAGTAGCCGCCGGGGCCGCCATGCCGGTCGAGGTGATCAGGCGAGAGGTTGGTGAAGACGGCGACATCGGGGGTCAGGGCGCGGGCCAGCTCTGTCTGGTAGCTCGAGAGCTCCAGCACCACGACCTCGCCGTCGCTGGCGGGATCGAGGTCGAGCACGCCGCGGCCGATATTGCCGGCCAGCTGCGCCGGGCGCCCGGCCTCGGTCAGGATGTGGTGCAGCAGCGCCGAGGTGGTGGACTTGCCGTTCGATCCGGTGATCGCCACGACCCGCGGCGCGGCAGAGAAAAGGCCCCAATCCTCGGTCGCGTAGCTGCGGAAGAACAGGCCGATGTCGTTGTCGACTGGCACGCCAGCGGCATAGGCGGCGGCGATGGCCGGATGCGGCGCCGGGTAGAGATGCGGGATGCCGGGCGAGGTCACCAGCAGCGCCACGCCATCAAGCGCGCCGGGGCGCGCCAGATCGCGCAGCGCGAACCCCTCGGCCTCGGCCGCCTCGCGGCCGCGCTGGCCGTCGTCCCAGACCACGGGCTGCGCCCCGCCGGCGCGCAGGGCGCGCGCGGTGGACAGGCCGGAGCGGCCGAGGCCGAGCACAGCGATCGTCTGGCCTTCGTGGCCCTGTACCGGGATCATGGGTCGCCTCTCCTTCGGACCTTGCGCGGCGCAGGGTGCGCATGGGGCGCGCGCCGGATCAAGGGGTGCGCCGCAGGTGCCGCAGCGCCAGAACCGCGAGAGCCAGCGCGGCAAAGACCGCCAGCGCCACGAGCAGGTGGTGCGGCAGCGCCAGATGGCCGAAGACCCGGCCGATCGAGGCGCCAACGAGGTAGCCCGCCCAGGCAACCAGGTGCCCCCAGAGGAGCGAGGCCGCGGCGTTGACGAGGGCGTAGCGCCCCCAGGGGATGCTCGAGGCGCCGAGCAGCCCCTGCCCCACCATGCGCCCCCCGTAGACGAAGCGGGCGGCAAAGGTGAAGCGGTCGGGATGCCGCTCCAGCGCGGCGCGCATGCGCGGCGCCGGGCCGCCCGCGGGCATGCGGGCGAGGAGGCGCGCGAAAAACGGCCTGCGGGTGCCGAACCGACTGGCAAGGAACAGGAGATTGTCCGAGAGCGCGGCCCCCAGCGCCGCGGCCAGGGCGACGCCCTCGAGCGGGAGCAGGCCGCGATGCGCTAGAACGCCGCCGAAGAAGGTCACGATCTCGCCCTCGAGGGCCGCGCCAAGCACGACGCCGGGCAGGCCGAGGGTGGTCACGAGGGTATCCAGACTCATCGCCGGCCTCCGCCCCGGTTGCGGCTTTGACAGATCAGGGGCGCCCTAGTTCAGCAGGGCGCTGAGGACCACGACAAGGACGATCAGCACATAGGCGATGGCGGCGAAGACGGGCACCATCCAGACCGCCGGCAGAGTCTTTCGCCATTCGGCATAGAACGGCAGGCAGGACAGCACGGCGACGAGGAAGGCGCAGTAGGCCGTCAGCCCGCGCCCGCCGAGGGCCCAGAACGGCCCGCTTGCCACACCGGCGGCACGCAGCAGGATGACGATGCCGAGGACGGCAGCGATAACGCCGCCCGCCGCGGAAAGCCGGGCGGCGTTGCGGCGGAGGCTCCGCAGGTGCTCGTGATCGTCGTACATCTACCGGACCTTCAGCGTGGCGAGGCCGATCATGGCGAGGATCAGGCTGATGATCCAGAAGCGGATCACGATCTGCGGCTCGGCCCAGCCCTTCTTCTCGTAGTGGTGATGGATCGGCGCCATCAGGAAGACCCGGCGCCCGGTGCGCTTGTAGAAGAAGACCTGGATGATGACCGAGAGCGCCTCGACCACGAAGAGGCCGCCGACGATGGCGAGGACGATCTCGTGTTTGGTCGCCACGGCGATGGCGCCCAGCGCCCCGCCCAGCGCGAGGCTGCCGGTATCACCCATGAAGACGGCCGCGGGGGGCGCGTTGTACCACAGGAACCCCAGCCCCGCGCCGATCAGCGCGGCGGTGAAGACCAGCAGCTCGCCCGTGTCGGGAACATAGTGTACGCCGAGGTATTCGGAGAAGTCGGTGCGTCCGACGGCATAGGCGATCACGCCGAACGCGCCCGCCGCGATCATCACCGGCATGATAGCCAGCCCGTCGAGCCCGTCCGTGAGGTTCACCGCATTGGCCGCCCCGACGATCACAAGCATCGAGAAGGGCACGAAGAGCAGGCCGAGGTTCAGCAGAAGCTCGTTGAACACCGGGAAGGCCAGCTGCCCGGTCAGGTCCGCAGGGTGGTACCAGGCCGCCCAGGTTCCGGCCACGGCGGCGATCATGAAGCCAAGGCCCAGACGCACCTTGCCCGAGACGCCGGCGGTGTTCTGCTTCTTCACCTTGGCCCAGTCGTCGGCAAAGCCGATCAGCGCGAAGCCGAGCGTCACGAAAAGCACCATCAGCACGAAGGCATTGTCGAGCCGCGCCCAGAGCAGGGTCGACACGACCAGCCCGCCGACGATCAGCAGCCCGCCCATCGTGGGGGTGCCGGCCTTGACGAAATGGCCCTGCGGCCCGTCAAGGCGGATCGGCTGGCCCTTGCCCTGCGTACGGCGCAGGACGTTGATCAGGGGCGGCCCGAAGAGGAACCCGAAGATCAGCGCCGTGAAGAAGGCCCCGCCCGCCCGGAAGGTGATGTAGCGGAACAGGTTGAAGACGTCGCCGCCTTCGGACAGCAGGGTCAGCAGATAAAGCAAGCCTCAGACCTCCGTCTCACGGGCCGCGCTGCGTTGCCCCAGTTTGCGGATGGCGTCAACGACGCGCGACACATGGCTGGACTTCGATCCCTTGACCAGCACGACATCGCCGGTGTCCACGAGGCGAGAGACCTCGGGCAGCAGCGCCTCGACCGTATCGACGCGGCGCCCGCGCTTGGCCTCGGGCAGCGCCTCCCAGAGGTGGGCCATCAGCGGGCCGACGCAATGCACCGTGGCAACCTTTGCCATGGCCGGGGCCTGCGCCACATCGGCATGCAGCTGCGCCTCGCCAGCGCCCAGTTCCAGCATGTCGCCGAGGATCGCGATGCGGCGCCCGCGCTTGAACCGGCCTACCCCGTCAAAGGGCTCTGCCGCGGCCAGCACCTCGAGCGCGGCGGCAAGGCTGGCGGGATTGGCGTTGAAGGCGTCGTCGAGCAATTCGATGCTCTCGTCGTCGCGGGCGGGGTCGATTACCACCGTCTCGCGCGCGCCGCGCCCCGAGGGCGGCGACCAGGCCGCCAGCGCGCAGAGCGCGCGGGCCCGGTCCGCCTCGAGCGCCCGTGCGGCGGCCAGCACGGCCAGCGCGTTGACGGCAAAGTGTCGGCCCTCGGCGCTGACCTTCAGCATGACGCGGGTGCGCCAGAGTCGCGCCTCGCCCACCGTGGCGCCCTGCCCGACCCGCGCCTCGAGGAGGCGGTGATGGTTCATCGCCTTCTCGCCGAAGCTGATGATGCGGGCGCCGTGGCGCCGCGCGGTTTCGCGCAGCAGGGGCGAGACGGCGAGATCGCCGTTGATGACGGCAGTGCCGCCCGGCTCAAGCCCCTCGAAGATCGCGGCCTTCTCGCGGGCGATGCCCTCAATGTTCTCGAACGCCTCGAGATGCGCGGGGGCGACGGTGGTGATCAGCGCGACATGCGGCCGGGCCATCCGCGCGAGGGGCGCGATCTCTCCGGGGTGGTTCATGCCGATCTCGATCACCGCGAAATCGGTGTCCCGCGGCATCCGCGCCAGCGTCAGCGGCACGCCCCAGTGGTTGTTGTAGCTGGCCTCGGCGGCATGGGTGCGCCCCTCGCCCGCCAGCACGGCGCGCATCATCTCCTTGGTCGAGGTCTTGCCGACCGAGCCGGTGATCGCCACGACCCGCGCCTTGGTGCGGGCGCGCGCGGCGCGGCCCAACGCCTCGAGCGCGGTCTGCACGTCATCGACCAGCAGCAGCGGCGCCCCCTCGGGCACCCCCTCGGGGATGCGACTCACAAGGGCGGCGGCGGCGCCCCGCTCGAGCGCCTGGGCGACGAAGTCATGCCCGTCGCGCGCCACCGTTAGGGCCACGAAAAGATCGCCCTGCGCCAACGTGCGGGTGTCGATGGACACGCCACTCGCGGTCCAGTCGCCCCGCGCCTGCCCGCCCGTCGCCTCTGCCGCCTCGGCGGCGGTCCAGAGCGCGGTCATGCCCGCCCCTCGAGCGCGGCGACGGCGACGCTGGCCTGCTCGGCATCGTCGAAGGGCAGCACCGCCCCGGCGACGACCTGCCCGGTCTCGTGGCCCTTGCCGCAGACCAGCAGCGCATCGCCCGGCCCCAGCGCATCGACGCCGCGCAGGATCGCTTCGGCGCGGTCGCCGACCTCGGTCACCGCCTCGGTGCCGCCGGCCTCGCGCGCGCCCTGCAGGACGGCGGCGCGGATCGCGCTGGGCTCTTCGCTGCGGGGGTTGTCGTCGGTGACGATGACGGCATCGGCATGGGCCGCCGCGGCGGCGCCCATCAACGGGCGCTTGCCCCTGTCGCGATCACCGCCCGCGCCGACGACGGCGACGATCCGGCCCATGACATGCGGGCGCAGCGCTTTCAGCGCGGTCTCGATGGCGCCGGGCGTATGGGCGTAATCGACGAAGACGGCGGCGCCGTTCTGCCGCTGCGCCGCAAGCTGCATCCGCCCGCGCACGCCGCGCAGTTCCGGCAGGGTGGCGAAGACATCGGCCGGGTCCTCGCCCGCGGCGATCACCAGACCGGCGGCCATCAACACGTTCTCGGCCTGGAAGCCGCCGACAAGGTCGAGCCGCGTCATCTGCGGATGCCCCTGCCAGGAGAATCGCAGCTCCTGCCCCGTCGAATCGAAGCGCTGCGCCTCGAGGCGCAGGCGCGCCCCCTCGGCGCGGCCGACGCCGATCACCTCCTGCCCGCGGGCCTCGGCCATGGCCAGGACCTCAGCCCCGCGCGGATCATCGAGGTTGACGACGGCCACCCCCTCCTCGGGCAGGACCCGCCCGAAAAGCTGCGCCTTGGCGGCGAAATAGGCGTCGAGGCTGTCGTGGTAGTCGAGATGGTCCTGCGTGAGGTTGGTGAAGCCCGCCGCCGAGAGCCAGACGCCGTCCAGCCGGTGCTGGTCGAGGCCGTGCGAGCTGGCCTCCATCGCGGCATGGGTGACGCCCGCGCGCGCCGCCTCGGCCAGCACGCGGTGCAGGGTGACGGGCTCTGGCGTGGTGTGGGCAAGCGGATGGGTCCAGGCGCCCTCGACCCCGGTGGTGCCGAGGTTGACGGCCATCCGGCCCAGATGCTCCCAGATCTGGCGGGCGAAGGTCGCGACGGAGGTCTTGCCGTTGGTGCCGGTCACCGCGACCATCGTCGCCGGCTGCGGCCCGGACCAGAGCGCTGCGGCATGGGCCAGCGCCTCGCGCGGGGCCTCGGCCAGCACCAGCGCGGCCTCGCCCCTCTCCAGCGCCTGGGCGGCGATCCGCGCGCCCTCGGCATCCGTCAGAATGGCCACGGCCCCACGCTCAAGCGCGGCCTCGATGTAGCTGGCGCCATGGGCCTGCACGCCCGGCAGCGCGGCGAAGAGATGGCCTTCGCGCACGTCGCGGCTGTCGACCGAGAGGCCGGTGATCCGCGCGTCGCGGCCGCCCTGCGCGGTCAGCCCGAGCTCGGCCAGTGAGACCCGCTTCGCATTCATTGCCTGCTCTCCGCTATTGCGAGGCGAGCACTACACCCGCATCGCCGCCGTCATCAACCAGCGGCCTCATGCCCAGAAGCGGCGCGGTGCGGCGGATCACCTCGGCGGCGACGGGCACCGCCGTCCAGCCGGCGGTGCGGCGCGGCTGGCTTCCGGTCGTCTCGACCGGCTCGTCCAGCGTGATGACGATCACGTAGCGCGGGTCCGAGGCCGGGAACATGCCCGCGAAGGTGCCGATGGTGCGGTCGTTGTAGTAGCCGCCGCCGTTTTCCTTCGGCTTGTCGGCACTCCCGGTCTTGCCACCCACCTCGTAACCCTCGACCTCGGCGAGGCTGGCGGTGCCCTGCGTCACCACCTGCCGCAGCATCGACCGGGCCTGTGCCGCGGTCTCTTCGCTCATCACGCGGGTGCCTTCGGGATGGGTGGCGCTGTGCTGCAGCGTCGGCGTGACCCGGCGGCCGCCGTTCGCGATAGTCGCATAGGCCGCGGCAAGGTGCAGCGGCGAGACCGAGAGGCCATGCCCGTAGGAGATCGTCATGGTCGAGATCTCGGACCAGTTCGCCGGCAGCAGCGGGCGGCCGGTCGGCGCCTCGATCATCTCGACGCCGGTCGGCTCAAGGAGGCCCAGCTGGTCGAGGAATTGCCGCTGCCGCTCGCCGCCCAGCATCATCGCGATGCGGCTGGTCCCGACGTTCGAGGATTCGACGATCACGTCCGAGACGGTCATCTCGGGCGGCATGTGGTGCATGTCGCGGATGCGGAAGCGGCCCCAGGTCAGCGGACCCTGCGTCTCGATCATCGTCTGCGGGTTCACGAGGCCCAGCTCCAGCGCCTGGGCGACGGCGAAGATCTTGAAGACCGAGCCCAGCTCGTAGACGCCCTGAACCGAGCGGTTGAAGAGCGGGCTGTCGCCGGGATGGCCCTGCGTCAGCGGGCGCGGGCGATTGTTGGGATCGAAGTCCGGCAGGCTCGCCATGGCGACGATCTCGCCGCTATGGGCATCCATCAGGATGCCCGCCGCGCCGCGCGCGTTCATGAAATCCATGCCGTTCGAGAGCACGTCCTCGAGCGCCGCCTGCACCGAGAGATCCAGCGACAGCTCGAGCGGCGCGCCCTCGTTCGCGGGATCGCGCAGGTACTGGTCGAACTGCCGCTCGACCCCCGCGACGCCGATCACCTCGGCCGAGGAGACGCCCTCGCGCCCGTAGCTGGCGCCGCCAAGGATATGCGCGGCAATGGGGCCGTTGGGGTAAAGGCGCATCTCGCGCGGGCCGAAGAGAAGGCCCGGATCGCCGATATCGAAGACCGCCTGCCGCTGCTCGGGCGAGAGGGTGCGGCGAATCCACAGGAACCGGCGCGGGCCGGTGAAATCGGCCAGCAGCTCTTCCTCGTCGAGCTCGGGAAAGATCCGCGCCAGCTCGCGCGCGGAATGCTCGGGGTCGATCATCTGCGGCGGCTGCGCGTAAAGCGCGTAGGTGTCGATGTTCGTCGCCAGCAGCCGCCCCTCGCGGTCGGTGATATCGGCGCGCTGGCTGATGATCGGGCTGCCGGCGGCGGCGGCCTGCGGCTCTTCCGCGGGGGAGGAGGCCATGGTCGCCATGCGCCCGCCGATGGTCACGAAGGCGCAGAAGAACAGCAGGCCCAGCACCAGCAGACGCCCCTCGGCCCGCAGGCGGGCCTTGTCGCGCATCTGCTCGTGCCGCTGGCGCAGGTTCTCGCGCTCGATCGCGGCGGTGTTCTCGCCGCGCATCCGGGCGGGCAGGATGCGGGCCAGCGGACGCAGGGGGCGGCGGATCATAGCGGCTCCTCGTCGGGGTTCAGCGGCGCCGAAACGGCGATGGAGCCGGTCAGCGGCAGAAGCGGCGGCGGCGGCTCGGGGATATCCGAGACCCGGCCGAAGGCATCCGGCATCAGCGGCAGCAGCTCCAGCCGGTCGTAGTTCAGATCGGCGAGGTCGCGCAGCCGGTCGGGCCGGTTGAGATAGGCCCATTCCGCGTTCAGCATCTTGATGCGGGCATGGGCGCCGCCGATCTGGCTATAGAGGCGCCGCACGTCGCGCAGGCTTTGCTGCGTGGCGTAGTTCTCCTGGTAGGCCCAGAAGCCGAGCGCCACGACGGCCAGCGCCGACATCACGTAAAGCAGACCCCTCATCGCCGTCCTCCCGTATCGCGCCGCAGCGGCAGCCCCAGTGCCTTCGCCTCTGTCCGCCCGGCGGGCGCATCGGTGCGCCGCGCCACCCGCAGCCGGGCCGAGCGTGCGCGCGGGTTGCGCGCGGTCTCTTCGTCCGTCGGGTTCACCGCCTTGCGCGTCACCTGCTCCCAGGCCGGGGGCGGGACATGCTCGACGGGGGCGTGGCGGCTGCCGCCGGCCTGCACCTTGCTGCGCAGCTGGATGAAGCGCTTGGCGATGCGGTCCTCGACGGAATGGAAGGTCACGACGGCCAGCAGCCCGCCGGGGCGCAGCGCCCGCTCGGCGGCGGCGAGGCCCTCGTAAAGCTCGTCGTATTCCTCGTTCACCGCGATTCGCAGCGCCTGGAAGCTGCGCGTCGCCGGGTGGCTTTGCCCCGGCTTGGGACGCGGCAGGCAGCGGCTGACGATCTCGGCCAGTTCCAGCGTCGTCTCGATCGGGCGCGCGGCGACGATGGCGCGGGCGATGCGGCGCGAGGCGCGCTCCTCGCCGTAGAGATAGAGGATCTCGGCCAGATCGGCCTCGTCGGCGGTGTTGACGATATCGGCGGCGGTCGGCCCCTCGGCGCCCATGCGCATGTCCAGCGGCCCCTCGCGGGTGAAGGAGAACCCCCGCTCCGCCTGGTCGAGCTGCATCGAGGACACGCCCAGATCCAGCACGACGCCGTCGAGCGGCGCCACCCCGGCGGCCTCGGCGATCTCATCCATCCGGCTGAACCGCCCCTCGCGCAGCAGCAGGGCCTCGCCGTGGTCCCCGGCCCAGCCCTTTGCCATGGCGAAGACGCTGGGATCGCGGTCGACGCCGATCACCCGGTCCGCCCCCGCGGCCAGAAGCGCGCGGGCGTAGCCGCCTGCGCCAAAGGTCCCGTCGAGCCAAGTGCCGCGGACCGGGCCCACGGCCTCGATCAGCGGCTCGATCAGCACCGGGATATGCGGCGCGTCCGTCATATCAGAGATCCAGCGGATCGCCGGAGGCGTCGTCGTCGGGGAAGATCTCGGTGACGGGATCGAAATCGCCGTCCTGCCCCTCGATCCACTCCATCTGCGGGGCGTGAACCGTCTCGTTGAAGACGTCCTCGCGCCAGATCTCGAAGTAGTCGCCGACACCGGTCAGGAACACGCTGCCGCCGTCGGGCAGGCCCAGCATGTCGCGCATCCGCTTGGGGATCACGACGCGCCCGTCCTTGGGATCGACCTCGAGGTCCATCGACTGCGACAGGTACATGCGCGAGGCGCGGCGCTGCTGGTCCGAGCCCTTCTTCATCGCGCGGATGCCCTGCGCGATCTCGGCGAATTTCTCGACCGAATAGATGCGCAGATGATTCTTAAGAAAGCTGCCGTAATGCAGGTAAAGCGTCGCGCCCCGCTCCGAGGAGGTGCCGCCGGGATAGGCCGGATCCTCGGCCTCCAGCACGCCGCGCAGCTTGGCCGGCACGAGCAGACGCCCCTTGGCGTCGATCTTCTGCTCGAATTCTCCGGTGAAGCCGAGATTCACGGCGTGGCCCGTCCCTTTCGTCCCCCGCCTGGTTCCCGTGGCCCGCGAATGAAAACGGCGGATCGAGCTGCTGCCACTGCTCGATCCGCCGCCCTTCGTCCCTCGCGGGGCGTCCAGCTACGCGTTCACCTGGGGGATGGTGCTGCTCGCACCGCGCGCCGGATCTCATTGTCGTCGAAAGAAGCGGGCTTGCCTGTATGCTCCTGCGTCAGGTTGCGGGGGTCTTGGCGCCCTCTGAACCGTCTTCTCTGAGCCCGTCTCTTTCTGCAGACAGGATTGCCATGGGATAATGTGGGAAGCAAGCACCTTCGGTCACGTCGTCTGCCGATATGAGGCTTCGCGGGCACCCCTGTTGCTACAGTTAGTGCCGCCTTACAGAGCAAAGACACATGATCTGGTATGGTCACGCTGGCGTGAGCCCCATATGAGGGCGCCCCTTGGATGTGGCCCAAAGGTCCCACCATGTCCCAACAAATTTAGAGACTCGGAGGGGCTGGCAGCCCCTCACGGGATCGCGAGGCGATTCTCTCAAGCCTGACGGTCGGGAATCGGCCTGCGTCCCATGGGACTCGGGCGTTGAACCGCGCGATTGCCGGGAGAATCGCCGAGGGGCCTAGTGAACGGACCTCCGGCGCCCTGCCCAGAGGTCCGAATCGTCACCCCGTGGCCTCCCGATCCCGGCAATTCCCAGATGCGGGCCACGACGCGGGCCGTGTCCCGGAAAATCCCGGAGATCACCCGAGGCCCGCGCCCTGCGGCCTCAGGCGATCCCGCCGGAGACGAGGCCGCGCGCGATGCGGCGCCAGGCTTCGGAGATCGGGCCTTCCTTGGCCGCCACCGGCACGCCTTCGTCCCCCGACAGCCGGGTCTCGAGGTCGATCGGCAGGGCGCCCAGAAGCGGCGCGCCGATCTTCTCGGCCTCGGCGCGCACGCCGCCATGGCCGAAGATATGCGCCTCGTGCCCGCACTCGGGACAGATGAAGAGAGACATGTTCTCGATCATCCCCAGGACGGGCGTCTTGAGGGTGGCGAACATGTCGATGGCCTTGCGCGCATCCAGAAGCGCCACGTCCTGCGGGGTCGAGACGACGATGGCGCCGGTCAGGGCGGTGCGCTGGCACAGGGTCAGCTGCACGTCGCCGGTGCCCGGCGGCAGATCGACGATCAGCACGTCGAGCTCGCCCCAGGCCACCTGCCCCAGCATCTGCTGCAGCGCGCCCATCAGCATCGGGCCGCGCCAGACCACCGCCTTGTCGGGATCGACCATCAGCCCGATCGACATGACGGTGACGCCATGGGCGTGAAGCGGCTGGATGGTCTTGCCGTCCGGCGCGCTGACCGGCCCTTCGACCCCCATCATGCGCGGGATCGACGGGCCGTAGATATCGGCATCGAGCAGGCCGACCTTCCTCCCCTCGCGCGCGAGGGCGACGGCGAGGTTGGTCGAGACGGTGGATTTGCCGACGCCGCCCTTGCCGCTCGCCACGGCGAGGATGCGCTGCACGCCGGCGACGCGCTGCGGGCCCTGCTGCGGCGTCGGGTGGCGGCCGATCTTCAGGTTCGGCGGCTCCTGCCCCCCGCTCTGCTGTCCCGCGTCCTGCTGCGGCGCGGGCTTTTGCTGGGCCGGGCCATGCGCCGTCAGGATGACGCTGACACTCTCCACCCCCGGCAGGGAGGCCACGGCTCGCTCGGCCACGGCGCGCAGCGGCTCCATCCGGCCGGCGGCCTCGGCATCGGGCGCCTCGATGACGAAGCGGACGCGCCCCTCATCGAGGCTGAGCGCCCGCACCATATCGCTCGCGACCAGATCGCCGCCGCCGGGCAGCTCGATCCGCCGCAGCACCGCAAGCACCTCTTCCCTCGTCGCCATAGCCATCACCCGTTCGCATTTCGCCTCGTTTGGCGGCAACCATCCCCCGCCCGCGCCCAAGCTGCAAGCGGCCGGACTGATCGACGCTAACAGCCACGAATATGCCTTATTTTCCTATGTCTTTTACCATGCAGTCGCTGCATAGCAGCATTGCCGAACGGAGGGATTGTGCACTCGCAGCACATGGGCCAAATACCTCTCAACGGCGCCGGGAACGACCCAGCGCCTCACGACGAAGGGTCCCAATCCGGGGACCCCGAACAGATGGAAGGGTACTAACATGGCCTACGCAACCGACACCCGCACCCTGGGCACCCCCACCTTCGGCCAGCGCGTCTCGGCGGTCCGTGCGACCCTTGCCGACCGTGCCGCGAAGAACAAGGTGTACCGCACCACCATGGTCGAGCTGGGCGCCCTGAGCGACCGTGACCTCGCCGACCTCGGCATCGCGCGGTCGATGATCAAGGGCATCGCCTACGAGGCGGCCTACAAATAAGGTTTCGAGTTTCGATACGGATCCTCCTCCTCCCTGATCCGTTTCGATACCGGCGCCGCGCTTCACCTCCTCCCGAGGCGCAGTGTCACAAGGCGGCGACCCCCTCCTCCTCCCTGGGGTCGCCGCTTTAAGAAATACCGGGATACGTCGGCCCCTCCTCCTCCCTGGGCTGACGGTACCTCGGCGGCGCTCCCCTCCTCCTCCCTAGGAGTGCCGCCAACGGAATACCGAAGCGGCCCCTCCTCCTCCCTGGGCCGCCTAGGGTCGGCGGCAGCTCCCTCCTCCTCCCTGGAGCTGCCGCCCCACGTTATCCGCAACGGCCCCTCCTCCTCCCTGGGTCGTTGAGGTCTGGCGGCGGCCCCCTCCTCCTCCCTGGGGTCGCTTCCACCATACGCTTCGGCCCCTCCTCCTCCCTGGGCCGGATGCGCAGAAAGAGACGGCGGCGCCCCTCCTCCTCCCTGGGCGTCGTCGTTTTTTTTCGTCCAGCGGGCAGGATTTCAGGCGCGGCTGTCCTTGGCACTTCCAAGGACGATATGACTGGTGATCGAGCGGACCTCGCGGATCGTGCCGAGCACGTCGTCGTGGAAGGCCTTGTAGCTGCGCATGTCCGAGGTCTCGACCCGCAGCAGGTATTCGAAGGCGCCGGCGATGTTGTGGCATTCCACCACTTCCGGCACCGGGGCCAGCGCCGCCTCGAAGGCGCGCTGCGCGGCGCGCGAATGGGATGAGAGGCCGACGGCGACACAGACGATGAAGCCGCGGCCCGCCGTTTCGGCATCGAGGCGGGCGCGGTAGCCGCGGATTACCCCGCTGCGCTCGAGCTCCTGCACCCGGCGCAGGCAGGCCGAGGGCGACAGGCCGACCGCCTGTGCCAGCGCCTGGTTGCTGATCCGCCCATCCTCGGAAAGGATCTGCAGGATCTTGTGCGTTATCGAGTCATGTTGCATCCTGATTGCAGAGATTAGCGGGGCTCTCCGCATCTTTGCAATTTCATTCGGCCCGGCACGACAGAGGATGACGGCATGACATCCCTGATCCCCGCCCTTGCCGGCTTTGCCGTAGTCGCCCTCTTCACGCCCGGACCCAACAACCTGATGCTCATGGCCTCGGGCGCGACATTCGGCTTTCGCCGGACGCTGCCGCATATGGCGGGAATCGTCCTCGGCTTTTCGCTGATGATCGCGCTGGTGGGGCTGGGGCTGGCCGGGCTCTTTGCCGCGCTGCCCTGGCTGACGCTGGTGCTGAAGGCGCTGGCGATCCTGTTCCTGGGCTGGATGGCCTACCGGATCGCCACGGCCGCCCCGCGCGAGCCGGGCGAGGCGGCGCCGGACCGGCATCCGCTGAGCCTTCTGCAGGCGGCGGCTTTCCAATGGGTCAATCCCAAGGCCTGGGCGCTGGCGCTGACGGCGACTACCGTCTACCTGCCGCAGCGCGATCTGGCGGGCATCCTTCTGGCCTCGGGGGTCTTCTTCGGCGTGGGCCTCTTCTCGACCACGACCTGGGCGGCCCTGGGCGAGGCGATGGGTCGGCTGCTGACCGACCCGCGGCGGGCGCGGGCCTTCAACATCGCGATGGCCCTGCTGCTGATCGCGACTCTCTGGCCGATTCTCAGGCACTGAACGCGCGAAGGGGGGCTGCCGCCCCCCTCGCCCCTCGCGGGGCTCACCCCCCGCGAGTATTTTCGGGAAACATGAAGGAGGCTCAGCTCTCCTCGAACTGCTGCATCACCTCGTCCGAGGCCTCGAAATTGGTGGTGACGGTCTGCACGTCGTCGTCGTCCTCGAGCGTCTCGACCAGCTTCATCAGCTTCTGCACGCCGTCGAGGTCGAGATCGGTGCGGGTCTGGGGGCGCCAGATCAGCTTCGTGCTCTCGCTTTCGCCGAGCTGCTCCTCGAGCTTGGCGGCGACTTCGGCGAGATCGGTGTCGGCGCAGACGATCCAGTGGTTCTCATCGTCCGATTCGACATCCTCGGCGCCGGCCTCGATGGCGGCGAGCATCACGGTATCGGCGTCGCCCACGCTGGCGGGATAGGTGATCTGGCCCTTGCGGTCGAACATGAAGCCGACGGAGCCGGTCTCGCCGAGGTTGCCGCCGTTCTTGCCGAAGGTGGAGCGGACGTTGGAGGCGGTGCGGTTGCGGTTGTCGGTCAGCGCCTCGACGATGACGGCCACGCCCGAGGGGCCGTAGCCCTCGTAGCGGATCGCCTCGTAGGTATCGGCGTCACCGCCCTGCGACTTCTTGATCGCGCGGTCGATCACGTCCTTGGGCATGGACTGGCCGCGCGCTTCCTTGACCGCCATGCGCAGGCGCGGGTTCTTCTCGGGATCGGGGTCGCCCATCTTGGCGGCGACGGTGATCTCCTTGGACAGCTTCGAGAACAGCTTGGACCGCGCGGCATCCTGGCGGCCCTTGCGGTGCTGGATGTTGGCCCATTTGGAATGGCCGGCCATGGGCGAACCTCCTTGATGACGGTTGAACGGCGCCTGCTTTATCCCATCGCCCCCGGTCTCGGCAAGGCGGCTCGCGCGCGGGGAAGGAGGGGCGCGGTCAGAGCGGGAAGAGGAGCGGGATCACCACCGCCGCCGTCGCCGCGGTCAGCAGGTTCAGCGGCACGCCGATGCGCAGGAAGTCGGCGAAGCGGTAGCCCCCGGGCCCGTAGACCAGCGTGTTGGTCTGGTAGCCGATCGGGGTCGCGAAGCTGGCCGAGGCGCCGAGCATGACCGCCACCACCAGCGGGTGGTATTCAACCTGCAACGCCGTCGCGAGGCCCAGCGCCACCGGCGTCAGGATCACCGCCACGGCGTTGTTGGACACCACCTCCGTCAGGGTCGAGGCGATGAGGTAGACCACGAGGACCAGCGCCCAGGGCGGCAGCGTGCCCAGATGCGGCGTCAGCCAGCCCACCGCCAGCTCGACCGCGCCGGAATGGTCGAGGCCGGCCCCCACCGCCAGCATCGCGAAGATCAGCGCCAGGAGCCGCCCGTCGATGAAGCCGAAGGCCTCGTCGGCATCGATGCAGCCGGTCAGCAGCACGATCGCGACGCCGATATAGGCCAGCGGCGCGATGGGCGCGAGTTCCAGCGCCGAAAGCCCGACGATCCCCAGCAGCACGGCGAGGACGATCGGCGCATGGCTGCGGCGAAAGGCGCGCACCGTCGGCTGCGCGACATTGACGAGGTTCTGCTCGGCCGCGAGGCGCTGGATGTCGGCGGGCGCCCCCTCGAGGAGGAGGGTATCGCCGACGCGCACCACGAGATCGTCGATCTGCCGGCCGATGTTCCTGTCGCGGCGGTGCACCGCCAGCGGGTAGACGCCGTAGCGCCGGCGCAGCGCGAGGCTGCCGAGGCGGCGCCCGACCATGCCGCAGTCGGGGCTGATCAGCACCTCCACGGTCGTCGTCTCGACCGCCGAGATCTGGTCCACCCGCTTGAGCGACTTGTTCGCCTGCAGGGACAGCAGCTCGGTCATCTGGGTGCGCAGAACGACGCGGTCGCCGACCTGCAGCGTCACCGCCGTGAGATCGCGGCGCAGCGACTGCTCGCCGCGGATCACGTCGATCAGCCGCACGCCCGGACGCTTGAACAGCTGCACGTCCAGCACCTCGCGTCCGACGAGGTTCGATTCGGGCGGAATCACCGCCTCGGTGAAGAAGCGCATCTTGGACCGGTCGGTCAGCATGCCCGCCATCGACTCGCGGTTGGGCAGCAGGTGCCGGCCCACCAGCGCGAGGTAGGCGACGGCGACGACGGCCAGGGCGCTGCCGGCCAGCGTGATCTCGAAGATGCCGAAGGGCGGCAGACCCGAGGCCTGGACCACCCCGTCGACAAGCAGGTTCGTCGAGGTGCCGATCAGCGTCAGCATGCCGCCGAAGATCGCGAAATAGCTGAGCGGAATTAGCAGCTTGGAGGGCTGGGAGCCCATCTCCGAGGCGAGGCGGACGAAGATCGGGATCATCACCACGACGATCGGCGTGTTGTTCACGAAGGCCGAGAGCGCCAGCACCGTCAGCGTCAGAACCGCGAGCGTCCGCTTCGGCCTGCTGCGCACGTGCCGCGCCGCCTGCGCCGAAAGCCAGTCGAGCCCGCCGGTGCGAACCATGGCGCCGACGATCACGAAGAGCGCCGCGATGGTCCAGGGCGCGGGATTGGCGAAGACCGCCTGCGCATCCGCCAGCGGCAGGATGCCCAGAAGCAGCATCGCGATGGCGCCGGTGATCGCCACCACCTCGACGGGATAGGCCTCGCGCAGGAAGGCGATGAACATGGCCGCGACGATGACGAGGGCGGCGATGGGCGCGACGGAGGCAGGGAGAACGGCGCCGAACATCAGGGGATCGCTCCTTCGCTGGGCCGCACATCGGGCTCCGGCTCCCGCGGTCGCACGAGGGCCACGCCCGACAGCATGAGCGCCAGCGCCGCCCAGATCCACAGCGAATAGCGCTCGCCCAGCAGGGCCATCGACCACAGGACGCCGCCGCCGGTGACGAAATAGCTGATCTGCGCGGCGAAGACGGCGCCGGCGCGGCCCACCAGCCAGACGTAGCCCGCGTAGATCAGCGCGCTCGAGACGGCGAGGATCGGCAGCGCGACATGGCCGGCGTCCCAGGGCGGCGCCACGCTCATCCCCTGCCCCGTGCCCAGCGCCAGCGGCCAGGTGATCAGCGCGCTGATCGTCGAGGCGCCCGCCAGCGCCTGCACGGCGTCGAGGCCCTGCATGCCCCAGCGGGCGATCACGTTCCCCTCGACCGCGTAAAGGAGGGGCGCCAGGAGGGCGAGCGGGATGAAAAGCGCCTCCGACCCCGCCGGCAGCGCGGCCTCGGGCAGCGCGATCAGCACCACGCCGCCGATCCCGAAAAGCACGCCCAGCGCCCGCGCCGCGCTCAGCCTGTCATTGCCCAGCGCCAGAGCCATCGGCAGCGCGAAAAGCGGGACCGAGGCGATGACGATGGCCACGACCCCCGCCGGCAGATGCCCGACGGCGACGTAGCTGGCCGCATTGGGCAGCACCGATCCGCTGAGCGAGAGGAAGAGCCACAGCCAGAGCCGCCGGCGCGTGATGCGCGGCATCCGGCCCCGCAGCACGCAGATGCCCCAGAGAAGGCCAGCCGAGATAAGGTTCTGCCAGGCCATGATGCCCAGCACTGCATGGCCTTCGCTGCGCAGGATCTTCGACAGCGGCTGCGACAGCCCCCAGGCCAGCCCCATCGCCACCAGCGCCAGCACGAGGGCCAGCGCGCCGCGGCGGGTGGCGGCCGGCGGCAGCGCGGTCATGCCGCCTGCGGGCCCGAGGGCTGCAGCCGCCCGCCCTGCCGCACCGGGCAGACAAGCGTGGCGGCGCCGGTGCGGTCGTCGGTCTCGACGTAGACCCCGCAAAGCGTGACGCTGTCCATCGCGGGCTCGAAGCGGCCCTTGGACATGCCGGTGACGAAGCGGCGCATCGGCTCCTCCTTCTGCATGCCGATGACGCTGTCGTAATCGCCGCACATGCCGGCATCGGTCAGGTAGGCGGTACCGCCCGGCAGGATCATCGCGTCGGAGGTGGGCACATGGGTATGGGTGCCGACGGCGCAGCTGACGCGGCCGGCGCACCAATGGCCCATGCCCATCTTCTCGCTCGTCGCCTCGCAGTGGATGTCGATCAGGCTGGCCTGCACCATGCCGCCGCGCGGATGCGCCTTCAGCACCGGATCGAGCGCCGAGAAGGGATCGTCGTAGGGCCGCGACATGAAGACCTGCCCCAGCGCCTGCGCCACCAGCACCTTGCGGCCCCGGCTCGCCTCGAAGACGCCGTGCCCGCGGCCCGGCGCAACCTTGGAGAAGTTCAGCGGGCGGATGATGCGCGGCTCGGTCTCGATGTAGCTCAGCATGTCCTTCTGGTCGAAGGCATGGTCGCCCAGCGTGATGACATCGGCGCCGGCGGCGAGGATGCCCTTGGCATGCTCCGCGTTCAGCCCGCGCCCGCCGGTCGCGTTCTCGCCGTTGACGACGACGAAATCCAGCTTCCAGGCCTCCCGCAGGCCGGGGAGCATCTGCGCGACGGCCTCGCGGCCACCGCGCCCCATCACGTCACCAAGGAACAACAGTCTCATGTGCCGGCCCTAGCGAGACGCGGTGTCTGCGACAAGCCTGCATCCCGCGCCCGGTCCCTCTCGTGGCGGCGCCGCTACAGCGCCCCCTTCTTCTCTTTCAAAATATCCCGCGGGGGTCCGGGGGCGCGAAGCCCCCGGTTCCTTGGCCGCAGCTCGGCGCCATCGCCGCAAATCAGGCCGCGGCGGCCATGCCGGGCTTCAGGACCACCTTGGTCCATTCGTCCTGCTTGTCCTTGAAGTTGCGGTAGCCGGTCGGCGCGTCCTCAAGGGACAGGCGGTGCGAGATCAGGAAGGTCGTGTCGATCTGCCCCTCCTGGATCCGGCGCAGCAGGTCGTGGGTGTACTTCTGCACATGGGTTTGCCCCGTGCGCAGCTGCAGCCCCTTCTGCATCAGCGCGCCCAGCGGGAACTTGTCCGCGAAGCCGCCGTAGACGCCGGGCATGGAGACACGCCCGCCCTTGCGGCAGGCCATGATCGCCATGCGCAGTGCATGCGGCGCGTCCGCGCCAAGGCCGACGGTCTGCTTGGCGCTGTCGAGGATGGAATCGGGCGCGAAGCCGTGGCTTTCCATGCCCACCGCGTCGATGACCGCGTCGGGGCCGATGCCGCCCGTCATCTCGCGCAGCGCCTCGAGGACGTGGGTGCGGCTGTAGTCGATCACCTCGGCGCCCATCTGCCGCGCCAGCTCCAGCCGGCGGGGGTGGTGGTCGATGGCGATGACCCTTTCGGCGCCCATGATGCGCGCCGATTGCACAGCAAACAGACCAACGGGCCCGGCGCCCCAGACGGCGACGGTATCGCCCGGCTCGATCTCGGCATTCTCGGCCGCCATCCAGCCGGTCGGCAGGATGTCCGACAGGAACAGGACCTCGTCGTCCTCCATCCCCTCGGGGATCACGATGGGGCCGACGTCGGAATAGGGCACGCGCACGTATTCCGCCTGCCCGCCCGGATAGCCCCCCGCGAGGTGCGAGAAGCCGAAGAGGCCCGAGAGGGCATGACCAAATAGCGGCTCGGTCAGGTCCTGCTTCTCGGCGGGGTTGGAGTTGTCGCAGGCCGAGAACTGCTGCTTGAGGCAGTGGAAGCACTGCCCGCAGGAGATGGTGAAGGGCACGACGACGCGCTGCCCCTTCTTGAGGGTGCTGCCGGGGCCGGTCTCGACCACCCGGCCCATGAATTCGTGGCCCAGGATGTCGCCGCCCATCAGGCCCGGGATCACCCCGTCGTAAAGGTGGAGGTCCGAGCCACAGATCGCGGTCGAGGTGATCTCGAGGATCGCGTCGCGGGGGTTCACGATCTCGGGGTCGGGCACCGTATCGACGCGGACGTCGTGGGCCCCATGGTAGGTCAATGCTCGCATGACTGTCTCCTCAGGCCGCTTTGCGGTTGCTGTTGGTGGGAATCTCGCCGGTCTCCATCAGCGCCTTGAGACGCTTGAGGTCGCGCCTCGCCTGCACCTCGGGCGCAAGCTGGAAGAGGCCGGCGGCCAGCCGTCCGATCGCGCCGCCCGGCGGGGTATAGGCGATCACCGCCTCGACATGGGTGCCGCGGCCGCCCGGCGCCTCGCGAAAGCGGACACGGCCGCGCGTCTCGATGTCGCTTTGGGCGGTCGAAGCCCAAGCAATGACCTCGCCGGGCCGATCCTCGGTGACCCGGCTCAGGATGGTGACGCTGCGCCCGAGCGGCGCCGCCACCGTCCAGCTGGTCACCTCGCCCACGGTCGATACGGCTTCGATATTCTCCATGAAGCGGGCGAGATTGCCGAAATCGCGCCAGAAGTCGTAGACCTCCCGCGGCGTCTTGTTGATGGTGACAGAGCGGCCGACGACCGCCTGCCCCCTCGCGCGGCGGCTGTCGCGCGCGCCGCGTGCCGTGCGGCGCGGGGCGTCGTCGATATACACGGCGGGCGCCGGCTCGCTGCGGCGGCTGCCCTTGTAGCCAAGGTACAGCCCGGCGGCGGCCAGCGCGACCAGCCCCAGCGCGCCCGAGGCGCCGGTCCTGCTGCGTGGATAGGTGATGGTGCGGGACATCGTCCCCTCCTGTGGTTCGGATCGCGGTGGGGCGCGCTGCGCCCGGGCCGCCATGCGAGGGGTCAACGGACCTGGCGCCCATAGGTTGCGCGCGCCCCTGCGTCGCTCACCCGCTGGTGCGGGATCGGACGCTTCAGCGCAGCGCGATCACCTCGCGCTCCGTCACGATCAGGTCGAGTGGCTGGTCCGTCGCCTCCTGCGGCAGCGCCTCCGCCTCCTGCGCGGCATAGGTAAAGCCGATGGCGATAACCGGCCCCGCCGCGCGCAGAACCGCCAGCGTGCGGTCGTAGAAGCCGCCGCCGTAGCCCAGCCGCCCGCCCGCCCGGTCAAAGGCGACGAGCGGCACGATCAGCACCTCCGGCACGATCCAGTCGCCCGCCTCGGGCACCATGGCGCCGAAGCGGCCCGGGACCATGGCGCATCCCGGCGCCCAGCGCCGGAACAGCAGCGGCCGCGCCGGCGCCTCGATCACCGGAACGGCGACGGGGCCGCGGCCCGCGGCCTGCGCCATGGCGGGCAAAGGGTCGATCTCTGTGCGGATCGGCATGTAGCCGGCGATGGCGCGGCCCGGGTGGCTGGCCAGCACCTCGCCCAGCAGATCCGCGCTACCCTCCGCCGCCTCATGCGCCGCCGCGCGCCGGCCCAGCGCCGCCGCCCGCGCCGCCGCCTTGCGCGCGGCGAGGGCGGCGTCTTCGGTCACAGCAGGACGACCGAGGCCAGGCCGAGGAAGGCGAAGAAGCCGACGACATCCGTCACCGTGGTCACGAAGGTGCCGGAGGCCAGCGCCGGATCGGCGCCCAACCGGTCCAGCACCACCGGCACCAGCACGCCCGAGAGGCCGGCGATCACGAGGTTGATGACCATGGCAACGGCGATCACCGTCCCCAGCATCGGCGAGCCGAACCAGAACAGCCCCACGAGGCCCATGACCACAGCGAAGACCGCGCCGTTGATCAGCCCCACAGCCGCCTCGCGCCGGATCACCCGCCAGAGGTTCTTGGTGGTCAGGTCGCGCGTGGCGATGGCGCGCACCGCGACGGTCAGCGACTGGGTGCCGGCATTGCCGCCCATCGAGGCGACGATGGGCATCAGCACCGCAAGCGCCACCAGCGCACCGATGGTCTCTTCGAAGAGGGCGATGACGCCGCTGGCGATGATCGCGGTGGCGAGGTTCACCGCCAGCCAGGGCAGGCGCTGGCGCGTCGTCTCGCGCACCGAGTCGGACATCACCGCCTCGCCCGCGACGCCGCCGAGGCGCATCATGTCCTCGCCCAGTTCCTCGCCCAGCACGTTCATCGCGTCGTCGATGGTGATCACCCCGACGAGGCGGTCCTCGTCGTCGACGACGGGCGCGCTGATCAGGTGGTACTGGTTGAAGGCATAGGCGACCGCGCCCTCCTCGTCCTCGACGTGGAAGGTGCGGAAGCTGTCCTCGGTCAGGTCCTGCAGCCGCACCTGGCGCCCCGACGACAGGATCCGCCCGAGGCCGACGTAGCCGACGGGATGCATGCGCGGATCGACGAGGATCACGTGGTAGAACTGGTCCGGCAGCCCCTCGCCATGGCGCAGGAAGTCGATCGCCTCGCCGACGCTCCAGTGCTGCGGGGCGCGCACCACCTCGACCTGCATGAGACGACCGGCGGAGTAATCGGGATAGGCCAGCGCCTTTTCGACGGCGGCGCGCTCATGCGCGGGCAACGCGCCCAGCAGCGCCTCCTGCCGGTCCTGATCGAGATCCTCGACGAGGTCGACCACGTCGTCCGATTCCAGCTCGCGCACCGCGCGGGCCAGCTGCTCGGGCGGCAGGGTGCGCAGCAGCTCCTCGCGCAGGTTGTCGTCAAGCTCCGACAGAACCTCGCCGTTCAGCGCATCGGACCAGAGGTCCAGCAGCGCGCGGCGATCGCGCATCTCGATCTGTTCGAGAAGGTCGGCGATATCGGCGGCGTGCAACGGCTCCAGCAGCGCCTCGAGCGCGGCGCGGTCGCCGGCTTCCACGGCATCGAGCACATCGTCGAAGAGGCGCGGCGGCAGGCCGAAGTCATCTTCGTCGTCCTGATCCGGGGCGGTGTCGATCTGATCGGTCATCGCGGCTCTCCCCTTGGCTGGCGGACGTCCGGCGCCCTGGCTGGCGCGGACCATACGCGAATGGCTTGCCCCGGCAAGCATGGGCGATTTACCAAGCCGATGACAGCACGTAAGCGGGACCCATGCAGAGACTCCACCTCGGACAGACCCTTCATTTCGAGAGCCGCGGCTACCCGCAGGGCCCCGAGGCCGCGCGCCACTCCAGCCGCGGCGGCGTGCTGGTCGAAGACGGGGTCATCGCGGCCACCGGCGAGGCCGACGAGCTGCGCCGCGCCCACCCGCAGGCCGAGGTCACCGATCACGGCGCGGGGCTGATCCTGCCCGGCTTCGTCGATGCCCATATGCATTACCCGCAGACCGGCATCATCGCGAGCTGGGGCAAGCGGCTGATCGACTGGCTGAACGATTACACCTTCCCCGAGGAGATGCGCTTCGCCGATCCGGCCTATGCCGAGCGGATGGCCGGGCTGACGCTGGATCTGGCGCTGCAGAACGGCACCACCACGGTCGCCAGCTACTGCACCATCCACCCGCAGAGCGTGGACGCGATCTTCGAGGCGGCCGAGGCGCGCGGCATGCGCATCGTGGCCGGCAAGACCTGCATGGACCGCGATACCGCCCCCGAGGGTCTGCGCGACACCGCGCAATCGGCCCATGACGACAGCGCCGCGCTGATCGCGCGCTGGCACGGGCGCGGGCGGGCCAGCTACGCGATCACGCCCCGCTTCTCGCCGACCTCGACGCCAGAGCAGCTCGAGGCGCTGGGATCGCTCTGGGCGGCAAACCCCGATTGCCTGATGCAGACCCACCTCTCCGAGCAGCCCGACGAGGTGGAATGGGTGAAGGGGATGTACCCCGAGGCGCGCGATTACCTCGACACCTACGAGCGCTACGGATTGCTGGGGGCACGGGCGGTCTTCGGCCATGTCATCCACCTCGAGCCGCGAGAGCGGGCGCGGCTGGCGGAGGTCGGCGCCGGGCTGGTGCATTGCCCGACCTCGAACACCTTCATCGGCTCGGGCCTGTGCGATGTCGCGGGGCTGGCGGCCGAGGGGCAGCGGCTGGGTCTGGCGACCGATACGGGGGGCGGGTCGTCCTTCTCGATGCTGCGCTGCATGGCCGCGGCCTACGAGATCGGCCAGCTGCGCGGCGCCCCGCCGCATCCGGCGCAGCTTCTGTGGATGGCGACCGAAGGCTCGGCCGAGGTGCTGCACCAGGGGGGACGGATCGGCCGGCTGGCGCCGGGCTATGAGGCGGACATGGTGGTGCTGGATCTGGCCTCCACCCCCGTCATTGCGCAACGGGCGGCGCGCGCGAGCGACATCTGGGAGGCGCTCTTCGCGACGATGATGATGGGCGACGACCGCGCCGTGGCCGCGACCTACCTGGCGGGCGAGAGGGTCTGACAGCGGCGCCGGCCCCGGCGGAAGGAGGGGGGCCAGCCCCCCGCTCGGCTGCGCCTCGCACCCCCCGGAGTATTTGCCGGAAACACGAAGGAGCGGGCCTCAGGCCCCGGAAAGCAGCGCCAGCGCCTCGGCGTGGATCGCTGGATTGGCGGCGGCGAGGATGCGGCCGCCCCCATGCGCCGGGCCGCCCTGCCAGTCGGTCACCACGCCGCCCGCGGCCTGAACCACGGCAATGGGGGCGGCGACGTCGTAGGGCTGAAGCCCGGCCTCGATGACAAGATCCACCTGCCCCGCCGCGACCAGCGCATAGGCGTAGCAATCCATGCCGTAGCGAGTGAGGCGCGCCTGCGCTGAGACGGCCTCGAAGGCGCGCCTTTCGGCCTCGATTCCGACCTCGGGGAAGGTGGTCATGACCAGCGCCTCGCTCAGCGGGCGCGGCGGGCGGCAGCGCAGCGCCGTCTCGCCCAGCGGCCCGGAAAGCTGTGCGCGGCCGAAGCCGCCCTCGAAGCGTTCGCGAGTGTAGGGTTGGTCTATGATCCCGTAGAGCGGCCCTGTCTCGTCCGAGAGGGCAATGAGCACGCCCCAGGTGGGCGTGCCGGCGATGTAGCCGCGGGTGCCGTCGATGGGGTCGAGCACCCAGGTCAGGCCGCTGGTGCCGGGCGTGTTGCCGAATTCCTCGCCCAGGATCGCATCCTGCGGGCGCAGCCGGGCGAGAATGTCGCGCATCGCCTTTTCGGCGGCACGGTCGGCCTCGGTGACGGGATCGAAACCGCCCGCGGCCTTGTTCGCTGCGCCGGCCTCTAGCGCGGCGGCCTGCCGGAACAGGCGCAGCGTCTCTGGCCGGGCGGCATCGGCCAACGCATGGGCGCAGCGGATGATCCCGTCGCTCTCGTTGGCGTCCATCTGCGCTCCGCCCTCCGGGCCGTCTGAGAGGGCCCGGCTAGGCGGGCTGAGGCCCCGGCGGTACGATCCGGCGGCGAAAGTGTCAACGCGGGCGGCGGGGGAGCGGCGGGGCGAGCGCCCCCTGCCCCTCCGCGCTTAGGCCCCGATCAGGCCGCGTCGCTAAGCACGCGGGCGAGATCGAAGAGCCGGCGGCGCTGGTTCTCGGGGATCGCGTAGTAGGAGCGCAGAAGTTCCAGCGCCTCGCGGTCGCTGAGGATATCGCCCGGCAGCCCGCCTTCGCGGGCGGCGGGGGCCGGCGCATCGGCAGCTTCCATCGCCTCGAAGAAGAAGGAGATCGGCACGCCCAGAGCGTTCGAGATGTCCCAAAGGCGCGAGGCGCTGACGCGGTTCATACCGGTTTCGTACTTCTGGATCTGCTGGAACTTGATCCCGACCTTCTCGGCAAGCTGCTGTTGCGTCGTCCCGATCATCCACCGCCGGTGCCGGATCCGCTTGCCGACGTGCACATCCACCGGATGCCTCATCTCATGTCCTTCCATTCGTATGGGCGCGACGGGCTTACCCTACGTCTCGCGCCTGATCGGGTTTTGTAAATCGCTTTATGAGCCTCGAAATGCCTTGTCTATAAAAGACACGTTTCAGTTGCAGAAGCACCCTTGCTTTTTAGACAGCCTGTCAATCGGCGCGATCATGCCACCCGCCCGGCATGGACTGGAGCGGTCCTGCGGCCTCACCGGGGTCGCGGCCCGCCGCGGCTTGCGGCGCGGGGGTGCAAGTCCTTGGGATCCTGCTGCTCCTGCTGCTCAAACCCCCGCGAGTTTCGGGGCCGAGCTTCTTGTATCGAGGCGGGGGATCCCCAATATGTACCCCAATAGAACCACTCCCGGTTCGCAGCACCGACACGGAGGTCGTCCATGGCTGAAATGAACACGATCCGCTCCACTGCCGGCGTCCGCGCCGGGCGGATCGACGAGGGCCTGCGCGCCCATATGAACAAGGTCTACGGCATCATGTCCGTGGGCATGGTGATCACCGCCCTGTCGTCCTGGGCCATCGCGGGCCTGTCGGTCACGAGCGAGCCGACCCAGTACCAGATGGGCGCGAACGAGTACCTGACCGGCTTCGGCTACGCGATGTATGCCTCGCCGCTGAAGTGGCTGGTGATGTTCCTGCCGCTGATCATGGTCTTCGGCATGTCCGCCGCGATCAACCGCCTCTCGGCGGCCGGCGCGCAAACCTTCTTCTATGCCTTCGCACTGGCGATGGGCGCCTCGATCAGCTCGATCTTCCTGGTCTTCACCGGCTACTCCATCGTGCAGGTCTTCCTGATCACCGCGATCGCCTTCGCTGGGCTGTCTCTTTACGGCTACGCGACCAAGCGTGACCTGTCGGCGATGGGCACCTTCCTGATTATGGGCGTGATCGGCCTGGTGGTGGCGAGCCTCGTCAACCTCTTCATGCAGTCCGAAGCCGTGATGTTTGCGATCTCGGTCCTCGGCGTGCTGATCTTCGCGGGCCTCACCGCCTACGACACGCAGCGCATCAAGAGCATGTATGTCGAGCATGCCCACAACGGCGACAGCGAATGGCTGGGCAAGGCCGCCATCATGGGCGCGCTGAGCCTGTACCTCGACTTCATCAACATGTTCATGTTCCTTCTGCAGCTCTTCGGCAATCGCGAGTAAGCCGCAGACAGGATGATCTCGAAGGGCCGGCCCTGCGCCGGCCCTTTTTGCATCCCGGCCCCGATTGTGGCGCCCCCTGCCGCGGCCTAGAGTGCCGCCAAACGCCAGCAGGAGACCGCCATGGCCGAGACCACCCCGAACAGCTGGGACGCCCGCGCCGCCGCCAGCAGCTTCTACGGCTTCACCGATCTGCCGACCATCGAGGAGCGGGGCACCGTGGTGCTGACGCATGGCACGGGCCCTTACGTCGTCGATACCGAGGGGCGGCAGTACCTCGACAGCAACTCGGGCCTTTGGAACATGGTCGCCGGCTTCGACCATCCGGGCCTGACGGCGGCGGCCAAGGCACAGTACGACCGCTTTCCGGGCTATCACGCCTTCTTCGGGCGGATGTCCGACCAGACCGTGATGCTGTCCGAGAAGCTGATCGAGGTCTCGCCCTTCGAGACGGGCCGGGTGTTCTACACCAACTCCGGCTCCGAGGCGAACGACACGCTGGTCAAGATGCTCTGGTTCCTCTGGGCCTCCGAGGGGCAGCCACAGCGGCGCAAGATCCTGACGCGCAAGAACGCCTACCACGGCGTCACCGCCGTCTCGGCCAGCATGACCGGCAAGCCCTACAACAGCGTCTTCGGCCTGCCGCTGGAGGGCTTCATCCACCTGACCTGCCCGCATTACTGGCGCGAGGGGCAGGAGGGCGAGAGCGAGGCGCAGTTCACCCAGCGCATGGCGGAGGAGCTGGAAGAGGTGATCGCCCGCGAGGGGGCCGAGACCATCGCCGGCTTCTTCGCCGAGCCAGTGATGGGCGCCGGCGGCGTCATCCCGCCCTCCGATTGCTACTTCCAGGCGATCCAGCCGATCCTTCAACGCCACGGCATCCCGCTGATCTCGGACGAGGTCATCACCGGCTTCGGGCGCACCGGCTCTGTCTGGGGCTGCGACAGCTACGGGTTCAAGCCTGACGCGATCATCAGCTCCAAGTGCCTGACGGCGGGTTTCTTCCCGATGGGCGCGGTGATCCTGGGCGAGGCGCTGTCGGACCGGATGCAGCGCGCCGCCCGCGCGATCGAGGAGTTTCCGCATGGCTTCACCGCCTCGGGCCACCCGGTCGGCTGCGCGGTAGCGCTCAAGGCGATCGAGACGATCCTCGAGGGCGAGGGCGGCAATCCGCCGCTGATCGACAGCGTCCGCGCGCTGATCCCGCGCTTCGAGGCGGGGCTGGCGCGGCTCTCGGAGCATCCGCATATCGGCGAATGGCGCGGGCGCGGCCTGATGGGCGCGCTCGAGGCGGTGGCCGACAAGGAGACGAAGACGCCCTTCGCCGGGCATCTCTCGGTCTCGGAGCGGATCGCCAATGCCTGCACCGACCAGGGGCTGATCTGCCGCCCGCTGGGGCAGGCCATCGTCCTGTGCCCGCCCTTCATCCTGACCGAGGCGCAGATGGACGAGATGTTCGCAAAGCTCGAGGCCGCGCTGGACGGCGTCTTCGCGCAGGCCGCCTGAGGCGCGGCGTCTCAGGCCCCGAGCCGCGCCTTCAAAAAGGCGATGGCGCGCGGCAGGATCGGGGCGGTCTCCACGCCCCAGAAGCAGTGGTCGGCGCCCTCGATGCGGTCCATCTCGGCCGGGACGCCGGCGGCCTGATAGGCCGCGAGCAGCTCCTCGGCCTGCTTGAAGGGGACGATGCGGTCCGCCGTGCCGTGTTGGATCAGGACCGGCGCCGCCCCGGCGCCCACATGCGTCAGCGGAGAGGCCAGCCGGACCGCCTTAGGCCGGTCGGCCGGCGCGCCGCCGATCAGTGCCGCCTCGGGGCTGGTCGCGTCCTGCGGATCCCCCGGCAGGCCCGGGTCCGGCCGGTCGGAGACGCTGGCGAGATCGGTGACACCGTACCAGTCGACCACCGCCGAAACCGCGCTCGACACCCCGTGACGCCGAGATCGCCTTCCAGCGCCTCCGGCAGCTCGAGCCCCAGAAGCAGCGCGAGATGGCCGCCCGCGCTTTCACCCATCGCGGCGAAGCGATCCGGGTCGAGGTCCAGCGCGCCCGCGTGCCGGCGCAGGTAGCGCACCGCCGCCTTGCAGTCGTGGATTTGCGCGGGAAAGCAGGCCTCTGACGACATGCGGTAGGTGATCTCGGCCACGGCAAAGCCGGCGGCGTTGAGGTGGCCGACAATGTCCATCTCACGAAGGATGCGGTTGGTCATGCCGGGATGGCCAATCCGCCAGCCGCCGCCGTGGATATAGACCACCAGCGGGGCGGGCCCCTGCCCCGCGGCGGGCGCGGTCAGCCGGGCAGTCAGCGGGCGGTAGCCGTCGGGCGCGGCGACGAAGAGGTCAGGCCAGTAGCGCCGCCCGTCCGCCAGCACCTGCATTCGCGAGAGCCCGAGGTGATACTCGTTCGCGATATCCTCGATCACCTGCTCCATGCTCATCCGCGCTCTCCCCGCCTTCGGCCTGCCCCGAGACTAGTCCCGGCGCCGGCGGAGACCAGCGGCGGCGGTCAGGCCGCGGCGAACTTGTCCGAGAGGTAGCGCAGGTAGGGCGCCGGATCGCCGGCATCGCCGCCCGCCGCACCGACCATCTCGGGGCGCGACTTGCTGCGGCCATGGCGCCAGACCGTGTCGCGCAGATGATCCCGCAGCGCCGCGATGCCGGTGCCCATGCCGCCTGCCGCCATGAGCTGCGCCGCGGTCATGTTGCCGATGGTGTAGGTCGGGAAGGAGCCGATGTAGCCATGCGACCAGTGCACGTCCTGCAGGCAGCCCTGCGCGTCGTCCGCCGGATCGATGCCGAGGTCGCGGCGCATGCCCTCGTTCCAGGCCTGCGGCAGATCGGCGGGGGCGAGGCTGCCGTCCATCAGCGCCATCTCCAGCCGCACGCGTAGCATGATGTGCAGATCGTAGCACAGCTCGTCCGCCTCGACCCGGATCGGCCCCGGCTCCACCCGGTTCACGGCGGCGACGAACTCTTCGGCAGTCACATCGGCCAGCTGCTCGGGGAAGATGTCACGCAGGGCGCTGAAATGGGCGTCCCAGAACTCCGGTGTTCGGCCGACGTGGTTCTCGAGCAGGCGCGACTGGCTTTCGTGCATGCCGAAGCTGGTGCCCGAGACGGCGTAAAGCCCCTTGAGGTCGCTGGCGAAGACGCCGCGCGCCATGGCGGGATCGGCGCCCTGCTCGTACAGCGCATGGCCGACCTCGTGGATCGTGCCGAAGATCGACATCGGCAGATAGCCCTCGGGCCAGCGCGAGGTGATGCGCACGTCGCCCGCGCCCTGGCTGATCTCGAAGGGGTGGACGGCGGTGTCCAGCCGCCCGCGGTCGAAGTCGTAGCCCAGCCACTCCGCGATATGCCGAGCGAAGCGCTGCTGCCCCTCGAGGGGATAGTGCCGGTAGAGGAAATCGGTGCGCGGCTTGTCCCGGCCCAGCGCGGCGTCGAGGATCGGGCGGATGCCCTCGCGCAGTTCCCCGAAGAGCGTGCCCAGCGAGGCGGCGGTCTCGCCCGGCTCGAAGAGATCGACCATCGGATCGTAGGGATGCCCCGCATAGCCCAGCGCCTCTGCGGTCTCGCGCGAGAGGGCGACCATCTGCTCGAGGTGCGGCAGGAAGATCCCGAAATCCGCCTTCGCCCGCGCCTCGGCCCAGGCGGCCCCGGCAATGGCCGATCCTTCGGTCTTGCGGCGCAGCAGCTCGGCGGGGATGCGGGCGTGATGGTCGATGGCCTCAAGAACCTGCGCGGCGGCGGCGCGGGTCTCCGGCACCTCCTGCGCGGCGGCGGCGGCATCGGCCAGCGCGGGATCGAGGATCATCTCGCGGGCAAGGCCCTTGAGCGTCGCGATCTGGTGGCCACGCCCCTCGGCGCCGCCCGCCGGCATCATCACCCGCGCGTCCCAGTCGATCGCGTTGACCGCCGCAAGCACGTCGTGGATCCGCGCGACGCGGGTGTCGAAATCACTCATGCCGCGATGTCCTTCTGCTGGGTGCCGCCGTCGTGCAGGTGGCAGGCGACCTGCCGTGCCCCCTGCACCGGCGTCTTGAGCCGCGGCACCTCCACCCGGCAACGCGGGCCGGCCATGGGGCAGCGGGGGTGGAAGGCGCAGCCCGGCGGCGGCGCGAGGGGCGAGGGGATTTCGCCCTTGATCGGATGGAAGCTGGCGCGGCCCGTCCCCAGCGTCGGGACCGAGGCGAAGAGCGCCTCGGAATAGGGGTGCAGCGGCGCGCGGTAGAGGTCCTCGGCCCCCGCCAGCTCGACCACGCGGCCAAGGTACATGATCGCGACCCGGTCGCAGACATGCCGCACCACCGACAGGTCGTGGCTGATGAAGAGCGCCGTCAGCCCCAGCTCGCGCCGCAGGTCGGTGAAGAGGTTCAGCACCTGCGCCTGGATCGACACGTCGAGCGAGGCGACCGCCTCGTCCAGCACCAGAAGCTCGGGCTGCATGGCAAGGGCGCGGGCGATGGCGATGCGCTGGCGCTGCCCGCCCGAGAACTGGTGCGGCAGGCGGTCGGCATAGCTGGCTTCCAGCCCCACCTGCTCGAGCAGGCTGCCCGTCCTTTCGCGGATCTCGGCGGCGGTGCCGAAGCCATGGACACGCGGCCCCTCGCCGATGGTCTCGCCGACCTTCATGCGCGGGTTGAGGCTGGCGAAGGGATCCTGATGGATCATCTGCACCTTGGTCGTCAGCTTCTGCGAGGCGCCGTGGCGGTCCCGCGCGACGGGCTGGCCGTTCAGCACGACCTCGCCCTCGCTGGGCGCGTAGATGCCCGAGACGACCCGGCCGAGCGTGGACTTGCCGCAGCCCGATTCCCCGACGATGCCCAGAACCTCGCCCTGCGGCACGGCAAGATCGACGTCCGTCACGGCATGGACCGTGCCGCCGGCGCCCTGCCCCGTCAGCCGCGCGACGCCGCGCTCGATCAGCCCGGCCTGGCGGGTGAACCGCTTGGAGACGCGGCGGATTTCCAGAAGCGGGGCGGTCATGGCGTCTCCAGGGGATGATGGCACAGCACGCGGCGCCCGCCGGTCCCGAGGTCCGGCGGATCGCTTGCGCAGACCTCCGTCGCGCGCGGGCAGCGGGGGCGGAAGGGGCAGCCCGTAGGCAGGCGCGACAGCTGCGGGGTCGAGCCGGGGATCTGCGGCAGCTTGCGCCCGGGCTCGTGCAGGCTGGGCACCGACTGGATCAGGCCCTGCGTGTAGGGGTGGCGCGGCGCGGCGATCACCTCTGCCGCCGGGCCGCTTTCGACGATCCGGCCCGCGTACATCACGCAGATATCGTCGGCGAGCGAGGAGACGACCGCAAGGTCGTGGCTCACCCAGACGATGGCGGTCCCCGTCTCGTCGGCAAGGCGCCGCACCTCGGCCAGGATCTGGCCCTGGATCGACACGTCGAGGGCCGTCGTCGGCTCGTCCGCGATGATGACCGAGGGGCGGTGCAGAAGCGCGATGGCGATGGCGACGCGCTGGCGCATCCCGCCCGACAGCTGGTGCGGATAGGCCTTGAGCCGCTCGGCTGGCGCGGGGATGCCCACGATCTCCAGCGCCTCGCGCGCGCGGGCGAGGGCGGCGGATTTCGACACGCGCTCGTGCACGCGCACCGCCATGGCCATCTGGTCGCCGACCCGCAGCACCGGGTTCAGCGTCATCATCGGGTCCTGGAACACCATGGCGACCCGGCGCCCGCGCATCCGGCGCTGCGCCTCGGGGGTGAGGGCACGCATGTCCTCCCCCTCGATCAGCACCTGGCCGCCCGCGATCTCGCCCGGCGCGTCGATCAGCCCCAGCACGGAAAAGCCGGTGACGCTCTTGCCAGAGCCGCTTTCCCCGACGAGGCCGAGGATGCGCCCCGGCTCGACCGAGAAGCTGACGTTGTTCACGGCGGTGACATGGCCCGTGCGGGTGGCGAAACGGGTGGTCAGCCCGCGCACGTCCAGCGCAGCGCTCATCGTGCGTTCCTCGGGTCGAGGATGGTGCGGACCTGATCGCCCACAAGGTTGATGGCGACGACGGTGATCATCAGGAACAGCCCCGGATAGATCGACAGCCAGTAGCGGTCGGTGTGGATGTACTTGAAGCCGTTGGAAATTAGCGATCCCAGCGACGGCTCGGTCAGCGGCAGGCCGACGCCCAGAAACGACAGCGTCGCCTCCAGCGCGATGGCGCTGGCGATCTGCACCGTGGCGACCACGATCAGCGGCGGCATGACGTTGGGCAGCAGGTGGCGCAGCAGCACCCGGTGCGTCGGCAGCGGGGTGGAGCGCGCGGCCTCGATGTAGTCCTTGCCGCGCTCGACCGTGGCGGCGCCATGGGTGGTGCGGGCGAAGTAGGCGTATTGCGCCACCACGAGGGCGAAGATGATCTGCGCCACCCCCTGCCCCAGCATCGCCACCATCACGAGCGCGAGCAGGATCGCCGGCATCGACAGCTGCAGGTCGACGACGCGCATCAGCACCGCCTCGGTCCGGCCGCGGAAGTAGGCCGCCGCCAGGCCCACGACGATGCCGATGGACAGCGCCAGCACGCCCGCCGTCAGCCCGATGACGAAGCTGGTGCGCAGCCCGTAGAAGATCGCCGAAAGCATGTCGCGCCCGGCGTTGTCGGTGCCCAGAAGGTGCATGTAGCCGCCCGATCCGACCGTGCCCGGCCGCAGGAAGGCGTCCATCCAGTCGAGCGCGGCCATGTCGTAAGGGTCCTGCGGCGCCAGCAGCGGCGCGCCGAAGGAGGCCGCGATCAGCAGCGCGATCACGATCAGCGAGGCGACCGCCACCCAGGAGCGGCGATAGTCGGCCCAGAAGTTGCGCAGGCGCACGGCCCGCGTCTCGCGCGGGGCGGCGGAGGGCACGGCGAGCGTTTCGCTGTCGGCGGCGATGGTATCGCTCATGCGGCACCCCCTTTCAGGCGGACCCGCGGATCGAGGCGCGCATAGACCAGATCGACGGTCAGGTTGATCAGCACGAAGAGGATCACCACCAGCACGAGGTAGGAGACCATGACCGGCCGGTCGAGCTGCAGGATGGAATCGATGATCAGCTTGCCGACGCCGGGCCAGTTGAACACGCTTTCCGTCACCACGGCGAAGGCGAGGGTCGAGCCAAGCTCGAGCCCGAAGACGGTGACGATGGGGATCGAGATGTTGCGCAGCACGTGGCTGAACACGATCTGCCGGTCCGGCAGCCCCTGCGCGCGGGCGAACTTGACGTAGTCGGTCGACATCGCCTCGACCATGCCGGCGCGGGTCAGGCGGATCAGCAGGCCCATCTTGAACAGCGACAGGTTGATCGCCGGCATGATGACATGGCTCCAGCCGTCGGCGGTGGCGAGCGAGGTCGGGATGCCGAAGAGGCTGCCGGTATCGCCGCGCCCGCCCGAGGGCAGCCAGCCGAGCCCGACGGCGAAGGCCATGATCAGCAGCATGCCGATCCAGAAGGTCGGCACCGAGAAGCCCAGCACCGAGAGCGCCATGATCGCCTTGGCGGCGATGCCATTTGGGCGGTAGCCGGCGTAGAGGCCGGCGGGGATGCCCACCAGCGTGGCGATGCAGACCGAGACGAAGACAAGCTCCAGCGTCGCGGGAAGGCGCGAGAAGACGAGGTCGGTCACCGGGATATTGTAGACCATCGAGGTGCCCAGATCGCCGCGCAAAACCTGCCCGACGAAGGTGAAGTACTGCTGCCAGAGCGGCTGATCGAGGCCGTACTGCCGGATCAGGTTCTCGCGGATCTCGGCGGTGGCGCCGGGATCGATGAGCACGTCGATCGGGTTGCCGATCGCGTAGACGCCCAGAAAGACGATAACCGACATCGCGATGATGACGATCATGGCCTGGATCAGGCGTTGCAGAAGAAATCCCAGCATGGGTGCTCCGGTTCAGGCAGCAGGGGCGGTCCGCGCCGCAAGGGTGGCGGCGCGGACCTCGGGCATCACTCGGCGGCTTCGGCCGGGGTGATGGCGTAGGCGCGGGTTTCCTGATCGACGCGCGGCGCGAAATCGAGCGTATCCGCCTCGGCCGCCCAGACCGATTGCAGGATCACGGTCGGGATCAGCGCACGATCCTCCATCGCGATCAGCGAGGCCTCTTCGTAGAGGCCGCGGCGCGCCTCGGGATCGAGGGTCTGGGTGCCCTCGTCGAAGACCTCGTCGAACTCGGGGTTGGAATAGCCCGTGCGGTTGAAGTTGCCGAAGCCGGCCTCGTCATCCTTGGAATGCACCAGCGCGCCGTAGGTATAGGCGGCCTCACCGGTCAGCGTGCCCCAGGCCGACATCGTCATGGTGTATTCCTCGCGCGCGGCGGCGGGGAAGAAGACGGTGCCGTTCAGCGCCTGCGCGTTCACGGTCAGGCCCAGCCGCGACCACATCTGCGCCAGCGCCTCGCAGACCACGGCATCGCCGGGCACGCGGTTGTTGGTGCAGGTGAAATCGATCTCGAAGCCGTCGGGATAGCCCGCCTCTTCCAGCAGCGCCTGCGCCTGCTCGATGTCGTAGGGCTTGTCGCCGATCTCGTCCGTGTAGCCGAAGAATCCCTCGGGCATCAGCTGGTTGGCCGGCGTGCCGAGGCCTTCGAGCACGATGTCGACCAGCACCTCGCGGTTGATCGCCATGTCCAGCGCCTGCCGGACGCGCAGGTCCTGCAGCGGATTGCCCTCGACCTCTTCGCCGTTCACGGTGATCGGCTGCGGCTCCTCGTCCTTCACGCTGGGCGCGATGTTCAGGATGTAGATGGAGTCGGAGACGAAAGTCTCGATATCGCCGTCGTTCTGCATCGCGAGGTAGTCCGAGGCGGGGACGTAGTTGATCAGGTCCACCTCGCCCGAGCGCAGCGCCGCGACGCGGGCGGCATCATCGGGGATCTCCTTGCGGATCACGGTCTCCCAGGCCGGCGCCTCGCCCCAGTAGTCGTCGAACCGCTCGAGCACGAGGTCGCCCTTGGGCTGCCAGGACACGAAGCGGTAGGGGCCGGTGCCGATCGCCGCCTCGCCCGAGTTGAACTCCTCGTTGCCGGCTTCCATGCCGGTCTCGGAGGGGACGACGAAGAGGCGGGTGAAGTCGTTCGGCAGCGCCGGGGCGATGCCCTTGGTGGTGACGCGCAGGGTGTAGTCGTCCACGACTTCGACGCTGTCGACATACTTGGTATAAAGCGTCATCGACATCGGGCCGGTGACCTCGGGGATCCGCTCGATCGAGAACTTCACGTCCTCGGCGGTGAAGGGCGTGCCGTCGTGGAAGGTCACGCCCTCGCGCAGCTTGAACTCCCATGTGGTGTCGTCGATCGCCTCCCAGCTCACGGCGAGGCCGGGCTGAAGCTGCAGCGTATCATCGACGTCGACCAGCGTGTCGAAGACATGGCGCAGCGCCTCGGCCTGGCTGCCCAGCGTGGACCAGTGCGGGTCGATGGAATCGGGCCCCGCGCGCAGGCCGACGGTCAGTTCCTGCGCGGCGACAGGCGCCGCCGCAAGCAGCGCCGCCGCCGCGACGGCGGATTTCAGAAGATGTTTGGACATGAGCGACTCCCCGTAAAGCGTTATTGTTGACTGGTACGTTACGGAGCGACCTCGCCGAGCGTCAAGTCAGAAATGAACGATTATTCCTGTGGACGCGCAAGAACCGGGAAGCTACGGTGAAGATAAGCAATATTGTTCTATCAGGCTGGTACGGATGCAGGAAAAGCAGGCAGAGTTGGATCCGGAGGTGGAGCGCATCGTCTCGGCCATCGATCCGCGCTCTTCCGTGGCCGTTTCGATCCAGCTGCGCGGCGCGCTGGAGTTCGGCATCGGCTCGGGCGAGTTGCGGGTGGGTCAGCGCCTGCCCTCGGTCCGGGCCATGGCGCGCCGCGTCGGCGTCTCGCCCGTCACGGTGGCGAATGTCTATGCCGCGCTGCAGGCCGCCGGCCATGTCGAGGGGCGCGCCGGATCCGGCACCTATGTCCGCGCCTCGGGCGGGGGCGACCAGCGCCAGCAGATGGCCGAGATCGACAGCCGCATCGCCGAGTTGATCGCCCTTGGCCGCGATTGCGGGATGACGCCGGCGGACCTGTCGCTGCGCGTCGCCATGGCGCAGCCGGCGCGGAGCCGCCCCGTCTCCGTCCTGCTGGTCGGCAACTTCCACGACGCCTCCGAGGCCTATGCCGCCGATATCAGCCGCCACCTGCCGCAGAGCGACCGGATCGAGGCGATGACCCTGCCCCAGCTCGAGGCGCGCGGCGCCGGGGGATACGACCTGATCGTCGCGCCGCGCACCCTGCTGGCGCAGATCCGCGGCCTCTGCCCCGGGATCGAGGTCGTCGGCGTCACGCTGATCCCGAACGAGGCGACGCGCGTCGCGCTCGCCTCGCTGCGGCCCGAGGCGCGGGTCGCGGCCTATTCCTACTTTCCCGGCTTCGTGACGATCATGAAGACCGGCATCCAGCGCTTTGCCCCCCATGTCGGGGATCTGACCATGGTCGTGCGCGGCGACCCGGGCGAGGCCCAGCGCCTTGCCGAGGCCGAGGTTCTGATCCTCGCCTCCGGCGCCGAGTACCTGCTGCAGGACCTCGGCCCCGGGCAGACCGCCTTCGAATACCGCCACACCCCGGAGGTGCAGTCGATCCGCAGCGACATCCTCCCCGCCGTGGAAACCTGCCGCCGACAGGCCGCCAACAGAAGGGACGCCGCAGAATGAGGATCACCGAAGCCAACTGGTTCGAGGTCGAGGAGTACCTCAAGACCGACGACCGCGCCGTCCTGCCGCTCGGCTCGACCGAGCAGCACGCGCACCTCAGCCTCTCGGTCGACTCCATCCTGTCGGAAAAGGTCGCCGCCGATGCGGCCCGGCCGCTGGGCGTGCCGGTTTTCCCGGCCCTCGCCTATGGCCTGACGCCCTACTTCATGGGCTATCCCGGCACGGTTTCGCTGAAGCTGGCGACCTATGCCGCCGTGGTGCGCGACATCCTCGACAGCCTCTATGCCACCGGCTTCCGCCGGGTGCTGATCGTCAACGGCCATGGCGGGAACAGCCCGGTGCAGCCCGTCTGCGCTGAATGGATGGAGGCGCATGAGGGCGCCCGCTGCCGCTTCCACGACTGGTGGCGCGCCCCCAGGACCTGGGAGACGGTGCAGTCGATCGACCCCGTCGCCAGCCATGCCAGCTGGATGGAGAACTTTCCCTGGACCCGCCTGCCGGGCCGTGACCTGCCGCAGGAGCAGAAGCCTTTCGTGCCCTTCGACCGCTTGCGCGACCGCGACGCCGCCGGGGTGCGCGCGCTGATCGGCGACGGCAACTACGGCGGCTACTACCAGCGCCCCGACGCCGACACGGATCGCCTCTGGGAGGTCGCGGTGGAAGAGACGCGCGCCCAGCTCGAGGGCGATTGGGAATGACCCAGCCGATCCTGATCTGGGGCGCCGGCGCCATCGGCGGCGTCATCGGCGCCGTGCTCGCCCGCGAAGGCCATGCCGTGCAGGTGGTCGATATCGTGCCCGAGCATGTCGCCGCGATGCGCGAGGGGCTGCGGATCGAAGGCCCGGTCGAGGCGTTCGTGCAGCCCCTGCCCGCCGCCCTGCCGGCCGAGGTCACCGGGCAATACGAGCGCATCATCCTCGCGGTAAAGGCGCATCACACCGAGGCGGCGCTCGAGATGGCGCTGCCGCACCTCGCCCCCGGCGGCCATGTCGTCTCGGCGCAGAACGGCCTGAACGAGCGTGTCATCGCCGCCCGCATCGGCGCCGAGAATACGGTCGGCTGCTTCGTCAACTTCGGCGCCGACTGGCTGGAGCCGGGGCGCATCCTTTACGGCAACCGCGCCGCCGTGGCTGTGGGCGAGCTTGACGGCCAGGTGTCGGACCGCGCGCGCGAGATCCACGGCCTGCTGTCTCTGGTGGAGCCCGAGGCCGTGCTGACCGACAACATCTGGGGCTATCTCTGGGGCAAGATGGGCTACGGCGCGCTGCTCTTCGCCACCGCTCTCACCCCCTCGTCCATGTCCGACGCCATGGCCCGCCCCGCCCATCGCAGCGCCTACGAGCGGCTGGGGCAGGAGGTCATGCGCCTCGCCTATGCCGAAGGGGTGCAGCCGCTGGGCTTCAACGGCTTCGATCCTGCCGCCTTCCGCGACGGGGACGCGGCTGGCATGGCGACCTCGCTCGACCGGATGGTCGCGCATAACCGCAAGACGGCGAAGACCCATTCCGGCATCTGGCGCGACCTTGCCGTGCGCAAACGCAAGACCGAGGTCGACGCGCAGCTTGGCATCATGCTCGAGATCGCGCAGGCGCGCGGGCTGGCGATGCCGGTGCTCTCGCGCCTCGTGGAGTTGATCCACGACATCGAGGAGGGGCGGCGCGAGCAGTCCGACGCCCTGCCCGACCTGCTGGTGACGGCATGAGGATCGATCTGTCTGGCCGCGTCTTCGTCGTCACCGGCGCGGCGCAGGGCATCGGCGCCGCCATCGTGGACAGCCTGTCGCAGGCCGGGGCGCAGGTCGCCGCCATCGACATCGACGGCGCCGGCATGGCGCGCCTGCCCGAGGGCGCCTCGCGCCACGAGGCGGATCTGGGGGATCGCGCCGCCGTCCATGCGGCGATCGACGAGATCGCCCGCCGCCATGGCCGCATCGACGGCCTCGTCACGGCCGCCGGCGGGGTGCGCGGCCAGACCGGCCGCCCGCTGGAAGAGATCACGCCCGAGGACTGGCAGGCGATCTTCGCCGCCAATGTCGATGCCGCCATGTGGTGCGCCCAGGCCGCCGCGCCGCATATGAAGGCGCAGGGAGACGGGCGGATCATCACCATCTCCTCTGGTGCCGGTCTGCGGCCCAGCCTGACCGGCATCCAGGCCTATGCCGCGGCCAAGCACGCCCTCGTCGGGCTGACGAAACAGCTCGCGCTGGAACTCGGACCGCAAGGTATCGCCGTCAATTCCGTCGCGCCGGGCTTCGTGCTGTCGAACCCCTCGACCGAGGCGCAGTGGCAGGCCTTCGGCCCCGAGCGGCAGGCCCAGATCCTCGCCGGCACCCATATGCGCCGCCTCGGCACCGCCGAAGACATCGCCCATGCCGTGACCTTCCTCGCCTCGGACCAGGCGGGATGGATCAGCGGCCAGATCCTGTCCGTCGACGGAGGACACGCATGACCGATCCCCATACCTGGCCCGAGGCGACATGGCGCCCGCGGGTGGAGCAGATCCGTGCCGGACGCTCGCTCCTGCCCGCCAAATGGCCTGGCGGGGCGCGCTGCGCCGTCGCCCTCAGCTTCGACAGCGACCACGAGACGAACGAGCTGCGCGACGGGGCCACCAGCCTCGCCCGCCTGAGCTGGGGCGAATACGGCGCCCGCCGCGGCATCCCCCGCATCCGCGAGGTTTTGCGCCGGCACGAGGCGCGCGCCAGCTTCTTCGTGCCCGCCGTCTCGGCCCTTCTGCACCCCGAGGAGCAGCGCGCCCTCTCGGGCGAGGGCCACGAGATCGCGCTGCACGGCTGGATCCACGAGCGCAATACCGAGGTTCCGGCAGAGGCGGAGCGCGCCCTGATGCTGCGCGCCGCCGATACGCTCGAGGGGATCACGGGCACCCGCCCCGTCGGCATGCGCACCCCCTCCTGGGATTTCAGCGATGCGACGCTGTCGATCGCCGAGGAGCTGGGCCTGCTCTACGACAGCTCCCTCTTCGCGGACGACGACCCCTACGAGATCGTCGCGGCCGGGCGTCCCACCGGCCTCGTGGAGCTGCCGGTAGAGTGGATCCGTGACGATGCGGCCTATTTCATGATGAACCGGCACGGCGCCCAGCGCCCCTACACGCCGCCCGCCGATGTGCTCGACATCTTCCTGCGCGAGTTCGAGGGCGCGCGGGCCGAGGGCGGCCTCTTCGTGCTGACGATGCACCCGCATATCATCGGCTACCGCTCGCGGATCTTCATCCTCGAGGCGCTGCTCGACCATATCCGCGCGACCGGCGAGGCCTGGATCGCGACCCATGCAGAGATTGCCCGTTACTGCCTGCAGGCAGCCGGGCCGAAAGGAGCGGCATGACCTATTCCATCGCGATCCACGGCGGCGCCGGCACGATCCTGAGATCGACCATGACGCCCGAGCGGGAGGCGGCCTACCGCGAGGCCCTCGCCCGCGCGCTCGAGGCCGGGGAGGCCGTGCTGCGCGCGGGCGGCGCCGCGCTGGATGCCGCGGTCGAGGCCGTCGCCGCGCTGGAGGACGAGCCGCTGTTCAACGCGGGGCGCGGCGCCGTCTTCACCGCCGAGGGAAAGCAGGAGATGGATGCCGCCGTGATGGACGGGCGCGATCGCCGCGCCGGCGCCGTCGCCGGCATCTGCGGCCCGCGCAACCCGATCCGCCTCGCCCGCGCGGTGATGGAGCGGACGGACCACGTCTGCCTTATCGGCCCCAATGCCCTTCAGGTCGGGCGCGACGCCGGCCTGCCCTTCGAGGAGCCGGAGTATTTCTTCACGCAGGCCCGCTGGGACGCGTTGCAGACGACGCTGGAGCAGCGCGCCAAGGGCGAGGTCGACGACGATCCGGCCCGCCGTCACGGCACCGTCGGCGCGGTGGCGCTGGACGAGGCCGGGCATCTGGCGGCGGCGACCTCGACCGGCGGGATGACGGCCAAGGCGCCGGGCCGCGTCGGCGATACGCCGATGATCGGCGCCGGCACCTTTGCCGACGACGCGACCTGCGCCGTCTCGGGCACCGGGCACGGCGAGATCTTCATCCGCTGGACCGCGGGTGCCGAGATCGCCGCCCGGATGCGCCACGCCGGCCAGAGCCTTGAGGACGCGGCGCGCCACGTGGTGATGGAGGATCTGGGGCGCAACGACGGCTCGGGCGGAGTGATCGCCGTGGACCGCGAGGGGAACCTGGCGCTGCCCTTCAACTGCGAGGGCATGTACCGGGCCTGGGTGAGGTCGGGGGAAGAGCCGAGCGTCGCGATCTACCGCTAAGGTTGCGAGATCACAGAATTTCCTGACCGAAAAGGCAGGTCCGTGGCAGTTTGATCTCGCGCGGGCTGCGGCCCTAGACTTGGCCGGTCCAGAGGCCCTTTGGGGATCGCCGCCAATGCCGCAGTCGCAGCCAGAGCCCGCCGGGGGGCGCGACGCCATGGCGCGCGTCCTTGGCCAGCCGCTGCCGCTGGTCCTGCTACGCGCGCCCGCCGGCATGGGCAAGAGCCACCTCTTGCGCCGCCTCGCGCGGCATCTCGGTTGCGACGTGGCAGGCCGCCTGCCCGAGGGGCGGGTCGAGGGGCCCTGCCTGATCGATCTGCAGGCGCAGGAGGGGGTGCTGCGGCTGCCACCCCTCGGCCCCGGGGCGCGGCTGATCGTGGCGCATCGGCCCGGCCTCGTCCTGCGCGGGGCGGAGCGCCTGCTGGCGCAGGGCGAGGCGCTGCGGCTGGGCCCCGAGGCGCTGCGCGGGGCCGAGGACGCTGATGGCGGCTGGCCGGTGCTGGCCCATCTGCCCGAGGAAGAGGCCCGCACCACCTATATCCGCGAAGAGGTACTCGATCCGCTGCCGCCTGCGCGCCTCGCGGCGCTGCATCTGGCGCTGAGCTACGGCCAGCCCTGCGATCCGCCGCCCGACCGGGACCTGCCGGCGCTGCGGCAGGAGGGCGGCAGACCCCGTGTGGTGCCCGAGAGCCTGCGCCCCACCCTCGAGCGCGCCTTCGCCGCCGCCCTCGCCCGCCGCCTGCCGCAGGAGGGGGCGGCGCTGACCGCCGGCTATGCCGCCGCCCCCGCCGGCGCCGCGGCGGCGGCGCTACTGGACCTCGGCGCGCCGGAGGCCGCGCTGCGGCAGTTCGAGGCGGCGCAGGGCTGGTACGCGATCTACAGGATCGGGCCCGAGGCCTTCTCCCGGCTGCTCGACCGGTTTCCCGCCGCGCTGCGACAGGCCAGCCCGGCGCTTGTCCTCGCCGATGCCATCCGGGCGCTGAAGCAGGGCGAGGTCGAATGGGCCCGCAACCGGATTGCCACGCATTTCGGCCGCGAGGCCCTGAACATCCGGCGGGTGATCAGCCGCGCCGCCGACCACGGCCCGGGCTTTCGCATCTTCAGCGTCACCATGCTGATCTACCAGGACATCGCCGTTCCGCCGGCCCTGACCGACCAGCTTTACACCCTGCTCGACGACCTGCCGCTGTCGGACGAGCTGCACAGGGGCACCTTCTACAACGCGATGGTCGAGTTCCTGACGCGCCAGCGCCGCCACGACGAGGCGCTGGTGGCGGCAGGCCGCGCGCTGCGGCACTACGAGGCGGCCGAGGTGCCGCACCTTGCCTTCTACGTCTGCCTGCACCAGGCGGGCCTTTATCTGACGCTGGGCGAGGTCGGCCGGGCCGAGGCGGCCCTGCACCGGGCGCAGGTCCTGCTGGACCGCTGCGGCTTCGACAGCCCCGGCGACGCGCGCCTGCTGCGCCTGCTGGTCGCCTGCACCGCCTACGAGCAGGGCGACAGCGGCCCGCTGATCGCCTTCTGGGGCGAGGATTCCGATCCCTTCGCCCGGGGCGAGATCTGGCCGACCCTGCTGGAGACGGCCCTGCACTACGGCGGGCAGGTGCTGGCCGAGCAGTATTCGCTGCGGACCGCGGCCAGCTTTCTCGATCGCTGGGGCGTCGTGCGCGCCCGCAACAGGCAGTTCCGCTTCATGATCGAGATGCGGCGCGCGCAGATCCAGCAGACCGGCCAGCGCTGGACCGAGGCCGCGCGCACCGCGGCCCAGCTGCAAAGCCGTCTCGACCGGGTCTGGGTCGAGACGGCGGGCGAGGAGCTGGCCCGCCTCGCGGGGCGCGAGGAGGTGCAGCTTGCGCTGTTCTGGCTGCGGCAGATCGTGCACGAGACGCCGCGGCGGGCGCATCTGGACGGCCAGCTTCGCACCATGGCGCAGAACCCGGCCCTGACCGGGCGCCAGGCGCGAAGCCTGCGCATCTGGCGCGCCCATGTCGCGCGCGAGCGCGGCGATCTGAGCCTTGCGCGCGGGCTGGTGCGCGAGATCCTCGTGCAGGCCGCCGAGACCCGGTCCCTCGCCCCGCTGAGCGAGGAGGCTGCTTTCCTGATCCCGCTGATCGAGGATCGGCGCATCGGCGATTACGTCCGGGCGGCGGGCCCGGCCCGCGCCGTGCTGCGCCGCCTGCAGGACAGCCGCGCGGGCGCCGCCGGGGCCGCCGCCCGCGGCACGCTGACCCGGCGCGAGGCGCGGATCCTGACACTGCTGGCCGAGGGCGCCTCGAACAAGCTGATCGGGCGCCAGCTGGGCATCGCCGAGGGAACCGTGAAGTTCCACGTCACCAACCTGCTGCGCAAGATGGGCTGCGCCAACCGCGGCGAGGCCATCGCCGCCGGGCAGGCGCTGGGCTGGCTGGGCTGAAAACCCAGACCTCGACCGGCAAAACCCCGACCTTGGACCCGTTGCGACAGGCTGGGCGGCTGCCGCAGCATGTTTTGCATCAGCAAGGCCCTGCGAGGGGCAACAAACGATCCCGCCAAGGGGGCAGCCGCCATGCGTGCCGATCTGATCGAGGCCATCCTGCGCCGCCTTCTGGGCTTTGTCCTCGTGCTGCTGGTGCTGTCTCTGATGATCTTCGTGCTGGCGCGCATCGTGCCCGGCGATCCGGCGCGCATGGCCCTTGGCCCCTCGGCCACGGCCGAGCAGGTGACGGCGCTGCAGCAGGAGATGGGCCTCGATAGGCCCGTCCTCGTGCAATACGCCAGCTACCTCGGCGGGGCGCTGCAGGGCGATCTCGGCCGCTCGCTGGTCACCAACCGCCCGGTGATCCGCGACGTGGCAGAGTTCCTGCCCGCGACGCTGGAGCTGGTGATCATCACCATCGCGATCATGATCGTCGTGGCGATCCCGCTGGGGGTGACGACCGCGCGCTACCGCGACAGCTGGATCGATAACGGCGGGCGCGTCTTCTCGCTGATCGGGGTGACGATCCCCAGCTTCCTCTTCGCCATCGGGCTGCAGCTGCTGGCGGCGAACTTCATCCCCGGTTGGCCGATCCTGGGCCGCGTGGACCGCACACTGCCGATCCCCGACGGGCCGACCGGATTGCTGCTGCTGGACAGCCTGGTGCATGGGCAGGGCGCGGTCTTCGTCGATGCGGCGCAGCACCTGGCCTTTCCGGCGTTGGCGCTGGCCATGGCCAGCATCGGCCAGATCACCCGCATCACCCGCTCTGCGATGATCGAGAACCAGCGCAAGGATCACGTCCTGACGCTGCGCAGCTTCGGCGTGCCGGACCGGGTGATCGTGTTCCGCTACCTGCTGAAGCTCAGCTCGGTCGCGCCGCTGACGATCATGGGGCTCGAGTTCGCCTCGCTCATCGGGAACGCCTTCGTGGTCGAGATGGTCTTTGGCTGGGGCGGCTTCGCCAGCTACGGTCTGACCGCGATCCTGCAGAAGGATCTGAACGCGCTGATGGCGGTGGTGCTGGTCTCGGGGCTGTTCTTCATCCTCGCCAATCTCGTCATCGACCTGATCCTCAGCCTGATCGACCCGCGCCAGCGCAGGGGAGCCCCCGCATGAGCATGACCGACGACCGCCTGACCGAGGACCTGGCCGAGGGCCGCCCCGCCGATACCGCCCCGCTGAGCGCCGGCTACATGACCTGGTACCGGTTCAGCCGGAACCCGGCGGCTGTGATCGGCGCGCTGATCGTGATCTCGACCATCCTCTGCGCCATCTTCGCGCCGCTGATCGCGCCCTACCCCGACCATATCGGCACCGTGGTGGATTTCCGCAGCCGCCATCTGCCCCCCGATGCCGAACACTGGATGGGCACCGACAAGGCCGGGCGCGACATCTTCAGCCGCACCGTCTTCGGCTTTCGCGTCTCGCTGCTGCTGGTCGTGGGCGTTCTGGGCATCTCGGTGCCCGTCGGCAGTCTGCTGGGCATGACCGCCGGCTATTTCGGCGGCTGGACCGAGCGGCTGATCACCGGCTTCACCGACGTGATGCTGGCGATCCCGCCGCTGGTCATGGCGCTGGCCATCGGCAACGTGCTGGAGCCGACGCTGGTCAACGCGATGATCGCCGTCACCCTGCTGTGGTGGACCTGGCACGCGCGGCTGATCTACCGCGTCACCAGCCAGATCATGGCCGAGGACTACGTCGAGGCCGCGCGCCTTGCCGGCGCCAGCCACTGGCACATCCTGCTGCGGGAGATCCTGCCCAACTGCGTCTCGGTGATCTCGGTCAAGACGACGCTGGACGCGGCCTTCGTGATCCTCTTCGGCGCGACGCTCTCCTTCCTCGGCTTCGGAGTGCGCCCGCCGACGCCTGACCTCGGCTCCATGGTGGCCGACGGGCGCCAGTTCCTGCCCGAGATGTGGTGGGAGGTCCTCGCCCCCGGCTTCGCCATCTTCTACGCGACCCTCGGCTTCAACCTGCTGGGCGACGGCCTGCGCGACATGTTCGACGTGGAGGCCTGAGCCATGCCGCTTCTCGATGTGCAGGATCTGAACATTCGCTTCACCGGCTACGGCCGCACCGCCCATGTGCTGCGCGACGTGTCCTTTTCCGTGGGCCGAGGCGAGCGCGTCGCCCTGATCGGCGAGACGGGCTCGGGCAAGTCGATCACCGCCAAGGCGATCCTCGGCACGCTGCCGAACAACGCCAGCACCCGGGGCGGCATCCGCTACGACGGGCTCGACGTGATGGCCATGGCCCCGCGCGAGCGGGACAGGCTGAAGGGCACCGCCTTCTCGATCATCATGCAGGACCCGCTGTCGTCGTTTAACCCGGTCTTCCGGATCGGGCGGCATCTCGACGACATCCTCTACTACGCCGACCGCCGGCAGGGCCGGGTCAGTGGCGCGCAGGACCGCAAGGCCCGCATCCTCGAGGTGCTGCGCCGCGTGCAGCTGTCCGACCCCGAGCGCGTCTACGGCGCCTGGCCCTTCGAGTTGTCGGGCGGGATGCGCCAGCGGGTGCTGATCGCGCTGGCCCTGCTGCACCACCCGGCGATCCTGATCGCGGACGAGCCCGGCACCGCGCTCGACGTCACCACACAGGACGAGATCCTGCGCCTGATCAACCGCCTCGTCGCGGAAGAGGGGCTGTCGCTCCTGATGATCACCCATAACCTCGGCGTCGTGCGGCAGACCGCCGACACGGTTCTGGTGATGCAGCACGGGCGGATCGTGGAGCGCGGCCCCCTTTCCCAGGTCTTCGAGGCGCCGGAAGAGGCCTATACGAAATCGCTGATGGAGGCGGTGCCGCCGCTTTACGGCCCGCGCGTGACCGACCAGCCGGTCTCAACCCAGGCCCCGATCATCACGATGACGGGCGTCGACAAGGTCTATGGCTCTGGCTCGATGCTGCGCCGGGGCGCCGGGCACCGCGCGGTGACGGATGTCGGCCTGACCGTGCGCGAGGGCGAGATCTTCGGCCTCGCCGGTGAATCCGGCTCGGGCAAGACCACCGTCGCGCGGATGCTGATGGGCCTGCTGGAGCCGACGAGTGGCACCATCGAGGCCGACCGCGGCGGGCCGCGGCGGCTGACGCAGATCGTCTACCAGAATCCCGGCACCTCGCTGAACCCCAAGCGGACGGCGGCGCAGACGCTGGCGGTGCCGCTCGCGCATGTCGGCCTCAAGGGTGCGCAGGCCCGCGCGCGGATGACCGAGCTGATGAGCCTCGTGAAACTGCCCGAGAGCTTTCTGGGCAAGTACCCGCACGAGCTGTCGGGCGGGCAGAAACAGCGCGTCGCCATCGCCCGCGCCCTGGCCGCCGAGCCGCGCGTGCTGATACTGGACGAGCCGACAAGCGCGCTCGACGTCTCGGTGCAGAAGACGGTGATCGATCTGCTGCTGCAGCTGCGCGAGGATCTGGGGCTGACCTACGTCATCATCAGCCACGACCTCTCGCTGATGCGCAACTTCTGCTCGCGCCTCGCGATCATGCGGCAGGGCGAGATCATCGAGGACGGCACGCCGGCCGAGATCTTCGCCGCGCCGCGCCACCCCTACACCCGCGCCCTGATCGCCGCGATCCCGGTCCTGACCGACGCGGAAGAAGCCCTCAAACCCGAGATCACCGACGCAGAGCGGCACCGCTTTCTCGTCACCTCGGACACAGACACCAACGAAGAAGGACATGACCATGTATCGACTGGGCATTGATGTCGGTGGCACCAACACCGACGCCGTCGTGATGCAGGGCAAGACCGTGCTGTCCGGCGTCAAGACGGCGACCACCGAGGACGTGACATCCGGCGTGCGCGCCGCGCTGGAAGAGGCCATCGCCGCCGCCGGCATCGACCGCGCCAAGGTCGGCAAGGTGATGATCGGCACCACGCATTTCACCAATGCGGTGATCGAGCGGCGGCACCTCGACCCGGTCGCGGCGATCCGCCTCGGCCTGCCGGCGACCGCCTGCCTGCCGCCCGCCGTCGACTGGCCCGAGGATCTGAAGCATGTCGTCGGCGATCACGGCTACATCATCGGCGGCGGCTACGAGTTCGACGGCCGCGAGATCGGCCCGCTGGACGAGGAGGCCCTCGTCCGCATCGCCGGCGAGATCACCGAGAAGGGCCTGAAGGCCGCGGCGATCACCTGCGTCTTCGGCCCGATCAACGCCGCAATGGAAGAGCGCGCCAAGGCGATCCTCGAGGAAAAATGCCCCGGCCTGCCGGTGGTGCTGTCCACCGACATCGGCCGCATCGGCCTGCTGGAGCGCGAAAGCGCGGCGATCATGAACGCCTCGCTCCTTGGCCTTGCCGCGCGCACGGTCAGCGCCTTCGAGACGGCGCTGGCGGAGTCGGGCCTCGACTGCCCCTTCTACCTCACGCAGAACGACGGCACGCTGATGGCGGCCGATGTGGTCAAGCGCTTCCCGGTGCTGACCTTCGCCTCGGGGCCCACGAACTCCATGCGCGGGGCGGCCTTCCTGACCGGCGTGACAGAGGCCATCGTCGTGGACATCGGCGGCACCACGACGGATGTCGGCGCGCTGCACCTCGGCTTTCCGCGCCAGGCCTCGACCATCGTCGACGTGGGCGGGGTGCGCACCAACTTCCGCATGCCCGACGTCTTCTCCGTCGGGCTTGGGGGCGGCTCCATCGTCGCGGATGACGGCGGCAAGGTCGGCCCGCAATCCACCGGCTACCGCATCACCCGCGAGGCGCGCGTCTTCGGCGGCGAGACCCTGACCGCAACCGATATCGCCGTGGCCGCCGGCCTCGCCGATGTCGGCGACAGCGCCAAGGTGACGGGGCTGGAGCCCGCGATCATCGAGAAAGCGATGACCGAGATCACCGCCATCCTCGAGAACAGCGTCGAGCGCAGCCGCATCTCGCCCGAGCCGATCCCGGTGATCGCCGTGGGCGGCGGGTCGATCCTGATGCCCGACCGGCTTGGCGATCTCGACGTGATCCGCCCCGACCACTTTGCCGTGGCCAATGCCGTCGGCGCCGCCATCGCCCAGGTCAGCGGCGAGGTGGACCGCGTCTTCAGCCTGGAAAAGATCAGCCGCGAGGACTGCCTGACCCAAGCCGAGGAAGAGGCAACGCGCCAGGCCATCGAGGCCGGCGCCCTGCCCGAGACCTGCCAGGTGATCGAGCGCGAGGACGTGCCGCTCGCCTACCTGCCCGGCAACGCGACCCGCATCCACGTCAAGGTGGTCGGAGAAATGGGAGGCGTCGATGCCTGAACTCGCCTTTGATCCCGCCGACCTCTGGCACCTCGACCTCGAGGATATCGACGCGCTCGAAATCGGGTCGGGCATCCTCGGCACCGGCGGCGGCGGCAACCCCTACGTCGGCAAGCTGCGCGCAAGGCAGGCCCTTGCCGAAGGGCTGGACCTGGCGGTGCTGCCGCTTGAGAAGATTGCCGATCAGGCCTGGACCATCTCCGTGGGGGGCATCGGCGCGCCCGTGGTCGGGGTCGAACGCATCCGCGAGGGGCGCGAGGGGCTGCGCGCCATCCGGGCGCTGGAAGAGCATCTTGGCCTGACCACCGATGCCGTCGTCTGCGAGGAAATCGGCGGCTCCAACGCCTTCGAGCCGCTGCTGGTCGGCGCCTTTGCCGGGCTGCCGGTGCTGGACGGCGACGGCATGGGCCGCGCCTTCCCCGAGATGCAGATGACGACCTTCTCGATCTACGGGCACAAGTCCACGCCCTCTGCCATGGCGGACGTGCATGGCAACGTCGTGCTGTTCCAGCACGCCACAACCGAGCTGTTTCACGAGCGCATGGCCCGCGCCTGCGTCGTGGCGCAGGGCGGCGGATCGGATCTGGCGGCGGCGCCGATGCGCGGCAGCTTCGTCAAGGAGTTCGCCATTCCGCATACCTACACCCAGGCCATCGCGCTGGGCCGCGCGGTGATGGAGGCGCAGAAGCGCCACGACGATCCCATCGACGCGATCTGCAAGAAAGAGAACGGCCGCCGCGTCTTCTCGGGCAAGATCACCGACCTCAAGCGGCACCTGCGCGGCGGCTTCGTCGTCGGCGAGGCGCAGCTCTCGGGCATCGACGACTGCCACGGCGACGAGGCCAGCGTGCTGATCCAGAACGAGAACCTTGTGTTCAGCCGCGGCGGGCAGGTCGAGGTCTGCGTGCCCGACCTGATCCTCGTGCTCGACGTCGACACCGGCGAGGCGATCACCACCGAGCTTCTGCGCTACGGCCAGCGCGTCGCCATCGTCGCCCTGCCCTGCCACCGCCTGCTGCGATCGGACCGCGCGCTTGAGGTCGTCGGCCCGGCCGCCTTCGGCTTCCCGGACATCACCTACCGGCCCCTGCCGCTGCCCGAGGAGGTGTCATGAGCACCCAAATCACGGCAGAGGATCTGGATGCGGTCGCCCTCGGCGGGGCCTTCCTTGGCACCGGGGGCGGCGGCGATCCCTATATCGGCAAGCTGATGGCCAAGGCCGCGCTCCTCGAGCATGGGCCGGTCACGCTGATCGACGCCGCAGAGCTGCCCGAGGATGCGCTTTGCGTGCCCGTCTTCATGATGGGCGCGCCAACCGTCATGGTCGAAAAGCTGCCCGCCGGGACAGAGGTCCTCGCCGCGCTGGCGCAGATCAAGCAGATCATGGGCCGCAAGGCCACCGCCCTCGTCTGCGCCGAGGCGGGCGGGCTGAACTCCACCATCCCCTTCGCGGTGGCGGCGGTGACCGGCCTGCCGCTTCTGAACGGCGACGGCATGGGCCGCGCCTTCCCGGAGTTGCAGATGTGCAGCTTCACCATGCACGGGGTGAAGGCGACGCCGCTGGTGCTGGCCGACGACAAGGGCAATGCCGCCAGCTTCACCACCATCGACAACCTCTGGACCGAACGCCTTGCGCGGGCCGCCACGGTCGAGATGGGCGGTGCCGCGCTGGTCGCCGCCTATCCGATGACCGGCGCGCAGGCGCAGGCCTCGCTTCTGCACGGCACGATGACCCTGATCCTCGAGATCGGGCGCACCATCCAGGAAGAGCGGCGCGCCATGCGCCACCCGGGCGAGGCGCTGCGCGCCCTGACCGGCGGGCACAAGCTGATGCGCGCCCGCGTCGCCGACATCCGGCGCGAGACGACGGGCGGCTTCGTGCGCGGCACCGCCACCCTGCGCGGCATCGACGAGGATGCGGGCCGCAGCTTCACCGTCGATTTCCAGAACGAGTTCCTTGTGGCCCGCGACGACACGGGCCGCGTGCTGACCACCACGCCGGACCTGATCTGCGCGCTCGACGGCGATGCCGGCCTGCCGGTGACCACCGAAAGCCTGCGCTACGGCCTGACGCTGGAGCTGACCGGCATCCCCGCCGATCCGCAGTGGCGGACCGAGGCGGGGCTGACCCTCGCCGGGCCGGGGTACTTCGGCTACGACCACGCCTTCGCGCCGGTCGAGGCCCTTCTTTCGACATCGTAACGACCAACAGGGAAAGGGAAAAACAATGAAGACCACGCTTCTTGCCGGCCTGCTCGCCACTGCCGCGATCCCCGCGGCGGCGCAGACCGCCACCACGATGAACGTCACGCAGGTCTTCGGCACCGTCGATCCGGCGAAGATCACCGACTACACCGAATACATGGCGGCGGTGAACCTTTACGACGGGCTGACCACCGTTGCGGGCGACGGCTCCATCGTGCCGCAGCTCGCCTCGGACTGGACCGTGTCCGAAGACAGCCTGACCTATACCTTCACGCTGAAGGAGGGCGCGACCTTTACCGACGGCTCCCCGGTCGAGGCGAAGGACGTCGTCTGGTCGCTGCAGCGGCTGATCGCGCTGAACGAGGGGCCCTCTTACCTTTTCGCCGGGCTGATCGACCCCGAGGCCGTCGTCGCGACCGATGACAGGACGGTTGAGATCACGCTGAACCGCGTCTTCGCGCCCTTCCTTGCCGCGACGCCGCTGATCCTGATCGTGAACTCGGACGTCGCGATGGAAGAGGGCAGCGGCGACTGGGCCGAGGACCTGCTGGGCGAGACGCCCGAGGGCGCAGGCCCCTATACCATCGCCTCCTGGAACCGCGGCTCCGAGATGGTGATCGAGCGCTTCGAGGATTACCACGGCGGCTTCACCGGCACGCCGCTGGACCGCATCCGCTTCGTCGTCACCAACGACGAGGCCACCGTCAAGGCGCTGGCCACCAGCGGCGAGCTGGGCATCTCCTCTCCGAACCAGGCGACCGAGACCTACGATTCCATCGGCGCGATGGAGGGCTACGAGATCGAGACCACGCCCACGGCGACGGGCTTCTACATCAAGATGAACACGCAAGCCGCGCCGACCGACGACATCCACCTGCGCCGCGCGATCCAGTACGCGACGGACTACCAGACCATCCGCGAGGTGATCTATCCCGGCTTCGAGATGGCCGGCCCGCTCTCGCCCAGCTTCGAGGACGCCTATCTCGATACGCTCGAGGCACCGGTCTACGACCTCGACAAGGCCGCCGAGGAGCTGGCGCAATCCGCCTATGCCGGCGAGGATCTGACTATTCCGCTGGCCTATGTCGCGGGCCTGTCCTTCGAGGAGGACATCGCCCTGCTGATGCAGGCCAACCTCGAGGCGATCGGCATCACGGTCGAGCTTCAGCCCGAGCCCTGGAACCGGATCACCGAGCTGGCCTCCGACCCCTCGACCACCCCGGCGCTGACGCAGGTCTTCAACGGCCCCTCCTACCCCTCGCCGGATTCGGTCTTCTTCGTGCAGTACCATTCCGACAGCGCCGGCACCTGGGCCTCGATGGAATGGCTCGAGGACCCGGAGATCGACGCCCTGATCGACGCCTCGCGCGCCGAGACGGACACCGGGGCCCGCAACGAGATCTACAAGGAGCTTCAGCAGAAGCTCGTCGACGGCGCATCGGACGTCTACCTGACCTTCGAGGAAGAGCGTCAGGCCATGTCCACCTGCCTGCAGGGCTACACCTACGTGCCGATGATGAGCTGGCAGTACGACTTTTCCCGCATGAGCTGGGACTGCAGCGCCGGCTGAGCCGGAGGCAGACCAGCCGCGGGAGAAGCCGCCAGCGCCGGGGCCTTCCCCTGCCGGCGCTGGCGGCAGCAAGTTCGAATTTGGTGCCGCCCGGGGGCGTCCGGCCCCGGGCGGCGCACCGTCAGGGCGGCGTGAGAAATCCAGTCATCGCAATCCGATGACGTCCTTCTGGCGGTCTCGACGGTTACAGCGTCGGCGCCCAGTCTATGGCCCGGTCTCCAAGCGGCTCCAGCCGGTCGAAGAGGTCCCGCCCGGTGGCGGTCAGGGCGTAGCCGCCGCCGACTTTCTCGACCGACCCGGCCTCGAGCAGTTCTTTCAGCTGCGCGTTCAGCACGCTCGGAGAAGCGACCTCGCAGCGCGCCTGTAGGTCGCCATCGTCGGGATGACAGTCTGCTACGCCACCTCGACAGTCTATGTCCCGCGCTTCGTCACCCGTGCGGCGCTGGAGATGGCGGCGGGCTTCATGCTCGTCGGCACTGTCGTCACGGGAGGTCCCGTCGCCGTCTACGATGCAGATCTGGCAAGCATTGATACGACCCTCCCCTCACTCAAGGCGACCCCTTACCTCGGGCTGGTCTCGGCTGCCGCGGCGAACCTCGTCTACTTCCGCCTCGTGCCGGGGCTCGGGGCAACGCGGATGGCCCGGGTCAAGTTCGCGATTCCCAAAGTGGGAACCGTGCTGGGCGTGCTGATCCTCGAAAAGGCGGTGACCCCGCAGCGCCTCGCGGGCCTTGCGATCATCCTGGGCTTAGTCTGGCTGGGAATCGGGGCGAAGCCAGCCGCTTCGGCATGACCGGCCGGTCGGCGGCGAGTTATCCGACGATAGGGGACAGACCCCGTACTGCTGATCATCGAAAAACTGGTGCTGCTGGAGAACACCGCGCGCCTACGTCATAGCTTTGCAAGCCATGCCAGATTGCCCGAGAAACGAGGGAGAATCGAGCGGGTGCCGTGCCACCTGATGGCACCCCCTGCCCTCAAACCACGGTCCTATTGGTTGGTAGATATGGCGCGACAGAGGAACAAGCTCTCAGCGGTGGCGGTCTGGAAGGCCGGGCCCGGCACCATGCAGGACGGCGGCGGGCTGATGCTGAATCGCACCGCTGATGGCGGCACCAGGATATATCGCTACTCCACCAGCGGGCGCCGGCGCGAAATGGGTCTGGGCTCCTATCCGACTGTCACACTCGCAGATGCGCGGCAGGCACGCGATCGCTGGGAGGCCGTCCTGCGATCCGATTATCGAACGCGGACGTCAGCGGGAGGCCGAAATCGCGTCGCGCGATGCTGTCGACCCGACGCTCGAGGACCTGGTGCAGACGGTCTTCGAGGCGATCAAGGGGGCCTGCGCGGCCGCGGCGATCGAGGTCGGTGGATGTCTCCCCTGGCCGTCCACGTCCTCCCGAAGATCGGCCAGAGGTGGGCTGCGGCGTTGACCGCCACGGACTTTGCGGCCGCGCTGCGCACCCTCTGGCGCGAGAAGCACCCCACTGCCGAGAAGGCCATCCTGCGCCTCGGCATCGTTTATCGACGCGGCAAGCTCATGGGCTTCCCGGTGGATCCCTTCACGCTTCTGAGCGCGCAGCACATCCTGGGCGAGGTGCATCACGAGAACGAGCACATCGTCGCCGCCAGATGGCAGGATGCACCGGTCCTCTACAGGAGACTTGACGGTCTTTCCTCCGGCAGGATGGCCCTCCGCATGACCATGCTGACCCTGGCCCGATCCGCCAGCGTTCGGGGCATGCAGTTCAGTGAAGTCGAAGGCGACTTCTGGATTATATCTGCCGACAAAATGAAAGGCCGTCAGGGCATGGTTCGTGATGTCCGGGTGCCTCTATCGGCGCCAGCCCTGCGCATCCTTGTCGCGGCTACTGAGGTATCGGACCACTACGTGTTCCCGTCCTACTACGCCGGCCGCGGCGTCAGCGAGACAGCGCTGCGGAAGGTGTTGAACGAGATCGGCGAAGCGGGCCGCATCCACGGCTTTTGCACGACGTTCCGAACCTGGGTGCAGGACAACGACGTCTGCTCGCGTGACGTGGCCGAGACGATCCTGTCGCACAAGATCGCTGGAAAGACCTAGTCGAGCTACGCGCGGTCTGACCTGCTGGATCGCCGGCGCGAGGTGATGGCCGCGTAGGCTGCCTACCTGGAGGGGTAGAGCCCTCCTAGAGGCTTTCCCCTGCCAGTAGCTACGGCCGCAAGAAAAGACGACCCTCACCCGACAGTAGCCTCCCTACCGCGCCTCGATGCGGGCGATGAGCTGGCGCTCGATCTCGGCTTTGTCTGCATCCCCTTCGGCCCCATAGCGCTTGAGGTTCCGCCGGTAGATCACCAGAAGTTCGTCCTTCGAGATCGCCATGCTGCCCTCCTATTCCGTCTCGTTGAGGGCGCGCCGCGCCAGAGCGGCAACGCGCTTCCGGTGCGGCATCCGGGCGTTTTCGCGCTCGAGTTCCGCGGTGCAATCGACCAGGTGAGCGCGCAGCCGCTCAATTTCCGCCTGATTGTGGTCGTGGCGCCGATCGAATTCGGTCAGCAGATTTCTGACGCGCTGGTTATGAGACCGATTAGATCTTCCCGCAGGAATAGGGCTACGCTCCTGTCCATCCCCGATACGAAGGAGTACCGACGTGACCGGAGACGACGCCGCCCGTCTCGGCCTACAGGTCAAGCCGTTGATGTGGTACGCAGTATCCGATGAATTCTACGCCGAGGAGGCGTGACCTGCCCCCCGGAACGTCCCTCGGTTCAATGTAGAGTTTGCTTCATCCCGAAGGAGCAGACGACATGAGGAAAAGCCGCTTCACCGAGGCGC
>NZ_QJTE01000005.1:0-35508 GCF_003217255.1 Pseudoroseicyclus aestuarii
TGGGTGCAGGACTATTCCAGCGCCGAAGGGGACCGCCTCGTCTGGGGCCGGGGAGAGGCCGCCGGTGCGGCGCGCTTCCAGGTGAACTACGCCGACACGCCCGGCGCCGGGGCCGCCGGCACCGCCGAGGCCTTCGTCATCGACAAGGCGACGGGACAGATCCTCTGGGCGCTGGTCGACGGCGCGGACGAGACGATCCGGGTGCAGGTCGGTACAGACGTCTTCGAGATCGCCTGAGGCCGGCGGGGCCGGGGCATCGCCCCCGGCCCGATCGTCAGTTGCCGGGCGCCGCGTTGACCAGGCCGAAGACGTTGCCCACGAGGCCGAAGACGGTGCGCACCGAGGTGATCGGGCTTTCGGTCACGTAGATCACGTCGTCCGGGCGGATCAGGAATTCTCCGGCGCTGAAGAGACCGTCGGCCGAGGTCAGATCCAGCGTGAAGATCATCCGCTCCGTCTGCGGGCCCTGCTGGCTGGGACGCAGCGCCTCGGGCGGGTATTGGCGCAGGATCAGGATGCCCTTGGGATCGGCGCGGAAATCGCTGAGGCCGCCGATCATCGCCATGGCCTCGATCGCGGTGATCTCGTCCTGGTTGAAGCGGTGCATCGCCTCGGTCCCGGCCGCGCCGAGCGAGAGGAAGGTGCGGTCGTCGGCCTCGACATAGATCATGTCGCCGCCGGCCAGCGTGGTGTCGAGGCGCGGCGTCTCGAGCAGCCGCTCGACCGAGGTGCCGTAGATGCGGCCGCCGCGCTGCAGCCGGATCTGCGGGTTCGGCAGCCCCTGCGAGACGCCGCCGCCCAGAGCGATCAGCCCCATCACGGTGAAATCCTGGTCGGGCAGGGGGTAGGGCCCCGGCTGCGCCACGCCGCCGACCAGGCTGACCCGGTTCTGGCGGCCTTCGGTGAACTCGAACTGCACCTGCGCCGAGGGGCTGACCTCGGCATAGCGCTCCTCGATGCGAGCGCGGGCGGTCTCGGGCGCCATGCCCGAAACGGTGACGGTGCCGACATAGGGCAGGAAGATCGTCCCCGAGGAGGAGACGCGCATGTTCGGCAGCGCGGCGAAGCGCTCGCTTCCCGCGGTCAGAAGCCCGTTGCTCTCGGTGGTCCAGACGGTGACGCTGACGGTATCGCCGGGGGCGATGATGCGCTGGTTGGGCTGATCGACGCGCTCGATCCAGGGCAGGCGCTCCTCGCCGACCGCGGGCCAGGCGGCATAGGCCGGCAGCAGGGCGCGGGTGACGGGCGCGATGGTGAAATCGGCGGGCACCGCCTCGCCGTTGACGGAGCGCGGCTGGCGCAGGACCTCGCGCTCGAGCCCGGCGCCGCGGGGCAGGGTGGCACAGCCCGCCAGGCCGAGCATCAGCACGAGAAGGGAAAGGAGCTTGCCCGGACGAATCGCTGCGAACACCATCAGGTCCTATGTTTCTGTCTCGCGGGCAGGCTATCTCTCCGGCGCGGGGTTGGAAACCGGCTGCGGAAGATATTGAAGTTTCTGGACATGTGACCGAGCCCGGAGCGGGAGACCTTGATGACGACGCGCAGCCTCTCGCCCTGCCTCGCACTGCGGCGTGCGGGCCTCGCGCTGATGGCGGCGCTGCTATGGCCGCTGGCGGCGCTGGCGGATCCGGCGCTGGTTTTCGGCCCCAGCCCCCGCGCGCTCGACAACCGGGCGATCTTCGCCCCCGCCCATCTGCCGGACTGGCAGGCCCTGGCCGATGCCGGCATCGAGGCGGTGATCCTGAACCAGACCTTCTTGGCCGCCACTGATATCCTGCCCGGCCCCCGGACGCGGCGCCGCGACAGGCCCGAGGGCAGCTACCTGACCGATGCCGACCTCGCCGATCTGGCGCTGATGCTGGAGCGGACCGGGCTGCCGCTGATCTATGCCGCCGGGCTGGGGCTGGAGACGGCGGTCTGCGCCCCGGACCTCTCGCCGCAGGAGGCCGGGCGCGCCCAGGCCGAGGACGAATGGGCGCGCGGGCTCTCGCGCCTGCGCAGGGCCGGGATCCGCCCCGCGGCGCTGAACTTCGACGGCCCCTTCCTGCGTTGGACGCGGGATTCGACCAAGACGGGCAGCTGCGCCGTCACCTCGGGCGGGGGCGGCGATGCCGCGCGGGCGGCGCGGACCGGGCTGGCCTACATGGCGGCGCTGCAGGACCGGGCCGAGGCGGCCTGGGGCGCGCCGATAGGCCTTGCCGTGACGGTGAACCTGCCGAACTGGCAGGTCGGCCCGTTGCACCGGATCGGCAATCCGCAGGGGCCCGCCACCATCGACCTCTCCGAGGTGCTGTCCGAGGTCGCCCGCGCCCTGGCCGAGACCCCGCTGCGGATCGAGGAAGTCACCGTCGATTACCCCTATGCCATCCTGCGCGACGATCCGCAGATGTTCCGGGGCAAACTGCAGGGCCTGCTGGAGGGGATGCGCGGGATCAACGGGCCGGGGCAGGCGGCGCCCGGCCTGGGTATCATCGTCAACACGCAGTCCTATCCCAATCCCTGCCTCGCCGCGCAGGGGCCGGACGCGGTGCCCTTCCTGCCCTTCCGCCGCAACGGCGCGCCGATCGGGCCGGAGTGCATCGCCGCGCAGATCGGAAACGGCGATGTCACGCCCGCCCCCGACACGGATGTCGAGTGGATGCGGGACACGCTGGACTACGCCTCCGGGCTGCGACCGGGCGGCTGGATCGACGCCCTACTGGTGAGCGGCATCTGGCCGGACCGCCTCTACCTGCAGTCTTGGGGGCTGAACCCGCTGTCGAACGTCTGGTACATGGCGCAGCTGCGCCAGCTTGCGCTGTCCGGCGCGCGGTAAGCCGCCGGAGGGGCAGAGAGCATTGCCCCTCTGACGGGGCATTGCTATGCGCGATGCGGATATCCCGTAGGACGTGAGGCCAGTTCCAGACCATGCAGCCCCCTGTGAACGATCGCCTGCCCCGCCCCCTCAGGATGCTGCGGATCTTCTCGATGACCCCCTCGGAGCGCCGGCTCTACGCCGCCGCCCGCAGAAGCGGCCAGTTCGACGCGAACTACTACACCGGCGCCTATTCCCACATTCACCCCTTCTTCCTGCGCTTCCCGCTGCGGCACTACGTGGTCTTCGGCGAGGCGCGCGGCTTCCGGCCCAATCCCGATTTCTCGCCCGCCGCCTATCTCGAGTACAATCCCGACGTCGCCGAGGCGGGGATGTCGCCGCTGGGGCACTGGCTCTCGGGCGGGCAGGGCGAGGGGCGCATCCACAAGGAGCTGCCCAAGGTCGAGGCGATGCCCGAGCGCCGGGCCCCGGCGCTGCGCCTCGAGACCGGGCGCCCCCGGGCCCGCTTCGCCGTGGTGATCCACGTCTACTACCCAGACCTCTGGCCCGAGTTCGAGCAGAGGCTGACCGAGCTGGGGATTGACTACGACCTCTTCGTCACCCTGACCTGGCGCGGCGAGGAGACCGAGGCTCTGGCCGAGGAGATCCAGGGCCGCTGGCCCGAGGCCACGGTACTGCCGCTCGAGAACAAGGGGCGCGACATCCTGCCCTTCCTGACGCTGGTCAATGCCGGCGTGCTCGAGGGCTACGATGCGGTCTGCAAGATCCACACCAAGAAATCGCCGCACCGGCAGGACGGCGACCACTGGCGCCGGCACCTGGTGTCGGGCGTGCTGCCCGAGGCGGGGCTGTCGCGCCTGCTCGATCAATTCGTCGCCGATCCGCAGGCCGGCTTCTGGGTCGCCGACGGGCAGTTCTACGACGACACGCGCTGGTGGGGCACCAACTTCGAGACCACGCGTCGCCTGCTGCGCCGGATCGAGATCGAGATCGACCGCGACCACCTGAGCTTTCCCGCCGGCTCGATCTACTGGGTCAAGCCGCTGGTGCTGGGCATGCTGCGCGCGATGCACCTCGAGGCCGGGCAGTTCGAGGTCGAGCGCACGCAGGTCGACGGCACCCTGGCCCATGCCATGGAGCGGGCGATGGGCTTCGTCGTGCGCGCCGGCGGGCAGCGGGTGATCCAGACCAGCGAGCTGGTCGAAGATGCCAAGACTTCGCCCGCGCAGGCCGAGGGCGAGGCCGGCCTCGCGCGCCCCGGCTTCGTCAGCGCCTTCTACCTGCCGCAGTTCCACCCCGTGCCGGAAAACGACCGTTGGTGGGGCAAGGGCTTTACCGAATGGCGCGGCGCCGTCGGCGCCCGGCCGATGTTCGAGGGACATTCCCAGCCGATGCTGCCCTCGGACCTGGGATTCTACGATCTGCGGGTGACCGAGGTCATGGGCGAGCAGGCCGAGCTGGCGCGGGGCGCCGGCATCGATGCCTTCTGCGTCTATCACTACTGGTTCGACGGGCGCCGCATCCTCGAGCAGCCGCTCGACCGGCTGCTGGCGCGGCCCGAGATCGATTTTCCCTTCTACCTGTGCTGGGCCAACGAGAGCTGGCGGCGGAACTGGGACGGGCTGTCGGGCACGGTGCTGCTGGAGCAGAGCTACGCCGAGGGCTTCGAGGCGGCGCTGGTCGAAGGCAGCCTGCCCTACATGCGCGATCCGCGCTACAGCCGGCCCGACGGCACCCGCCCGCGCTTCGTCATCTACCGCCCCGAGGACATGCCCGATCCCGCGGGCAGCGTGGCGCGCATGCGCGCCGCCTGGCGCGCGGCCGGCATCGGCGAGGTCGAGCTGGGCGCCGTGCGTTTCCACATCGAGGGCGCGCATCCGGTCCCCGAGGAGACCTTCGACTTCTGGGTCGAGATGCCGCCCCATGGCCTGGTGAAGGAGCCCGACTACCTCTTCGGCGGGCCGAAGGGGAACCTGCTGCAGCGCGAGACGCAGCCCGGCTTCGAGGGGCTGGTCTACGACTACGCCCGTGTCGCGGCGCGCTCCACCGATCCGGCCTATGTCCGGTCGCTGCCGCGCAGCACGATCTGCGGCGCGATGCCGGGCTGGGACAACACCGCCCGCCGCGGTCTGAAGGGGCATCTGGCCTATGGCGCCAACCCCGCCAGCTTCCGCCGCTGGCTGATGGACCTGCAGCGCAAGCGGATCGCCGGCTCCTACCGGCAGGAGCTGTTCCTGAACGCCTGGAACGAATGGGCCGAAAAGGCGGTGCTGGAGCCGAGCCAGGCCTGGGGCGATCTCTACCTGCAGGTCCTGCGCGAGCGGATCGACACCGCCGAAGCCCAGACCGCCGCAGAGCCGCTGCGCCGCCAGGCCGCCGGTAGCTGACCCGGCCGCGCCGATTGCCCCCCTGTCCCGGGCCGGCCCCGACCGGCCCGGCCCCCGAAAGCAGAATGGTCTCCCATGTCCAAAGTCGTGCTGCACATAGGCACCCACAAGACCGCCACCACCACGATCCAGGATACCTTCTGGAACAATGCCGAGCTGCTGGCCGAACAAGGGGTGATCTACCCCCGGATGGGGCGGGTCACCGGCCATCACGGTCTGGTCTGCGACTGGAACCCTCATCTGCCGCCGGTCTACAGGCTGGACGCGGGCAGCCGCGGCAGCTTCGCCGCCCTCGCCGAGGCCTATGCGGACAAGGACGTGACCGTCCTTCTGAGCAGCGAGGAGCTGTCGCGCGCCGATCCCAAGGCGGCGGTCGATTTCGCCGAGATCCGGCGGCTGCTCTCGGCCTTCGACGAGATCGAGGTGCTCTGCGTCCTGCGGCCGCAATGGGAGTTCCTGCAGTCCTCCTACCTTGAGGTCTCCAAGCGGGGCGCGCCGCCGCGGCCGCCGCAGCTGGTTGATCCGGTGATTGAACGGGGCAGCTTCTTCGGTCTCTACGTCGATTACACGATGCTGCTCGACCGGCTGGAGAGGGTCTTCGCCCCCGAGGAGATCACCTTCGCCGATTTTGCCGCCCTGCGCGCGGAGCCGGATGGGATCCTGGGCTGGATGCTGCGGCACCTGGGCTGCGACCTGCCGGCCAGCGCGCTCGAGGCGATCAACGGCGGCAGCTCCAACGTCTCGCCGATGCCGCTGGCGGGCTGGGCCGCCAACCTGATGGCAGAGCCGAAGGCGGCGCCGCCCTGGCTGATCGACACGGCCGAGCGGGTGATCCGCCGCCAGCACGGAGAGGCGGTCCGGACCTGCCTGTTCTCGCGCGCGGAGTTCGACCGCCTGGCCGCGCATTTCGACGCCCGCAACGCGCTGCTGGCCGAACGGCGCGCCGCGGTGCAGCCCGACTTCGCCGTGGCCGCGGCCGATCCCTCGCGGATCACGCTGCACCGCGACCGCTTCGACTGCTGGCACGGGCTGGCCCGGCAGCTGGCGCAGGACGTCATGAGCTTGGACGACTAGAGACCGGGGGCCTGCCCGCCGCCTCAGCCGGCGGCGGGCAGGCGGAAGGCGTAGTCGCTGAGCGGGGTGGGGCGCATCATCGCCTTGCCGGTCGAGGCGCGGATCGTCTGCGAGACCGCCTGCCGGCGCTTGAACAGTACCGTGTCGGGGACGATCTTGTGCCGCAGCCCGGCGGCCACGGTCAGGCAGTTCCAGGCCCAGTCCTCGTAGGCCCAGCCATTGGCCATGTCGCGGTCGGGGAAGGGATGCTCGCGCAGCACCGAGGTCTCGCACAGGCACAGCGCGTCCCAGTAGTTCGCCACCCGCAGGAAATCGAGGCTGAACTCTTCGCTGTCCTGGTCGATCTGGCGGTAGATCGTGGCCTGCCCCTCGAAGAAGTAGTTGTAGGCCGGATGGGCGATCACCCCCGGCCCGGCCGTGTCGAGCCAGGCCATGGCTCGCACCAGCCAGTCGCGCGACCACAGGTCGTCGCCGTCGAGAAAGCCGATGCGACGGCCGCGGGCCTGGGCCACCGCCTCGTTGCGGGCGCGGCCCTGGTCGCGCACCTCGAGGGCGATCAGCCGGGCGCCGCCCGCGATGCCGTAATCGCCTTCGGCCGCCCGCTCGAAGAGGCGCCGCGTCAGATCGTCGGGACTGTCGAGCACCAGCAGCGGCTCGACGCTCAGCCCCGCCTCCTGCGCCGCGACGAGGGCGCGGCCGAAGGACCGCAGCGAGGCCACGGCCAGCCGCCCCTCGCGGTGGGCGGTGATCGCGATGGTGAGGTCGGGCGGGGTGCCGGCGCGGCTTGCAGGATCGGTCGCGGGATCGCTCATGGAACCGGTCATGGGGCGAGGTCCTTTTCCAGCGCATCCTTCAGCGCCGCGCTGTAGTGCTCGGGCGCATGCCGCTCCGCCAGGCGCCGCTGCAGCGCCCGGGCGCGGGACAGCGCGGCCTCGGGATCGTCCAGAAGCGCCCGGATCCGGGCGCTGTAGCCGGCGACATCGTCGCATTCGGGCACCAGCCAGCCGGTCCGATCGTCGATCAGCTCGGGGATGCCGCCCACCGCGGGGGCGACCAGCGGCAGGCCCGCGGCCCCGGCCTCGAGCACGGCATTGGGCAGCCCGTCCCATTGCGAGGTATAGAGATAGAAGTCGAAGCCCTCGGGCAGCACCTCCTCCAGCCGGCGGTAGGGCGGGCGGACGAGGATGTTGAAGGGCGGATCGAAGGCCTCGATCCCGGCCTGGTCCAGCACCGGCTTGCCGTAGACGTGAAAATCGATCTGCGGATTGGCCCTGGCGACGGCGACCAGCACGTCGAGCCGCTTCTGCCGGTCGTGCCGCCCGGCCCAGAGCGCGCGGGGCCGCGGGTTGCGCGGCAGCGCCGTGACCTCGGGCCCGGTTCTGATCGGGGTGGGCAGCGTCGTCACCCGCCCCGCCTCGAAGCCGAAGCGGGCACGCAGGTCCTGCGACAGAAACTCGCTGTCGGTCAGCAGCCGGGCATGGAAATCGGCGGACTGCCGCAGCCACTGGATCGGGTAGCCGGTGCGGTCTCCCTCGAGCGTCACGTCCCAGCAGAACAGGTAGCTGGTCAGCTCGTAGAGCTGCGCCATCTGCCGCCCGTAGCGGCCGAAGGCATCCCAGGCGAGGCGGCTGTTGAAGTTGATGACCCGCCGCGCGCCGACCCCGTTCAGCACGTCGATCAGCAGCCGCAGGCGCTGCTCCTCGGGCAGATCGGCGATCAGCGCGCTCAGGTCGATCTGGCGCACCTCGGCAGGATACCACTCGGGGTAGTCGAACTCGGGCCCGTCGGTGCGCAGCACCAGCACCTCATCCGGCCCCTCGAGCTCGGCCAGGGCGCGCACGCCGGCCCCGGCCAGGCGGGCGCCGCCGGACATGCGCACATGCGGCACCAGCACCACGGTGCGGTAATGCCGGCCGCCGAGGGTCTCGCGCAGCTGCCGCGCGCTCTCGCCCAGCGGGCGGTTCAGCTGCGGGCCGGTGACCCGGCGCTCGTTCGCCGGAAAGGCGACCATCGGCTCGAGCGTCTCGACATCGGCGACGGCGGCGGCCAGCGGCCCGGTCTCGAACACCTCGAGCAGCCGCGCCTCTTCGGCGCCGGCGCTGCGGCTCTGGCGATGGGGCTCGTGCCGGCCCGAGCGGCACCAGTGCAGGAAGGGGTTCAGCCCCTTTTCGCGCACGTCGGAATTACGGCGCAGATAGTAGCGGGTCGAGAACTCGGGCGAGGGGTCGCGCTCCTCGATCCAGCCGATGGTCATGTAATGGACCAGCGGATCGACCGGGCTGCCGGCAAGCTCGGGCAGCTGCGCGCGGTAATGCGCCTCGTCGAAGAAGGGCCGCACCGCCATCAGATCCTGCGGCGCCGGCGGCGTCAGCGCGATGGCGGGCAGGGCCGGCGCCGTATCGGTGGCGGGGCGGGCCGGGCGCAGCTCCGCCTGCGCCAGCCCCTCGTGGTAGTCGGCGAAATGCAGCAGCGGGTTCCGGCCCTCCTCGCGCAGCGCGGGAAAGCGCGCGAGATAGGCCGCCAGCGCGAAGTTCGGATGCGGGTTGCGCCCCTCGCGCCAGCCGTTGCTGTGGAAATGCTGCAGCGGGTCCATGCCGGCGGCGGCCACGTCCGGGTTGCGCTTGAGATAGAAGGCGGCATCGAAGAAGGGCGCGATCCGGGCCAGCTCCTCGGCGCGGCGGGCGGCCTCGTCCTCTTCTTTGCGGCCGGTCTCTTCGCCTTCGGCGCGGCGGGCGTCCTCGCCCTCCGGGGCGCGGGCGGGGCTGTCCCCGGCGGGGAAGGAGGCGCTGTCCTGTGGCACGTCGGGGCGATCCGTCGAAAAAGTCAGGCGTCAAGTCGGTGGGTTCTACGCGCACGAGGGGCGCGAAGTCCAGCCGGAAGGCCGGTTTGTGCCGCAACGCGACCTGACAAGGAAATGCCGCTTTCCCCGCGGAAGCCGCGCCGTTATAGCTTTGGAAACACTGGTCGGAACAAGGATTTCATCGCTTTATGAAGGTTATCGTTCTAGGGGGCGACGGGTTCTGCGGCTGGCCGACCTCGCTTTATCTGTCCGCGCGCGGCCATGACGTCACCATCGTCGACAACCTCTCCCGCCGGGCGATCGACCTGGAGCTCGAGGTCGACTCCCTCACCCCGATCCGCCCGATCGGCGAGCGGCTGCGGGTCTGGAAGGAGCTGACCGGCAACGAGATCAAGTTCCAGAACTTCACCGTCGGCGAGCATTACCATCGCCTGCTGACGCTGATCCAGGACGAGAAGCCCGACGCGATCATCCACTTCGCCGAGCAGCGCGCCGCGCCCTACTCGATGAAATCGAGCTCGCACAAGCGCTACACCGTCTCGAACAACCTCAACGCCACCAACGACGTGCTGGCCGCGATCGTCGAGAGCGGGCAGGACATCCACCTCGTGCACCTGGGCACCATGGGCGTCTACGGCTACGGCACCGCTGGCATGAAGATCCCCGAGGGCTATCTCAAGGTGAAGATCGACACCCCCGAGGGGCCGAGCGATCAGGAGATCCTCTATCCGACCAACCCCGGCTCGATCTACCACATGACCAAGAGCCAGGATCAGCTGTTCTTCCACTTCTACAACAAGAACGACGCTGTGAAGATCACCGACCTGCACCAGGGCATCGTCTGGGGCACGCAGACCGACGAGACGCGCAAGGACGAGCGGCTGATCAACCGCTTCGACTACGACGGCGACTACGGCACGGTGCTGAACCGCTTCCTGATGCAGGCGGCGGTGGATTACCCGATGACGGTGCATGGCACCGGCGGGCAGACCCGCGCCTTCATCCACATCCAGGACACCTGCCGCTGCATCGAGCTGGCGCTGACCAACCCGCCGGAGGCCGGCGAGCGCGTGAACATCCTCAACCAGATGACCGAGACCCACCGGGTGCGCGATCTGGCCGCGATGATCGCCGAGCAGACCGGCGCCGAGATCGCCTATCTCGACAACCCGCGCAACGAGGCGGCAGAGAACGAGCTGCACGTGGCCAACGACCGCTTCCTCGGCCTCGGCCTCAAGCCGATCAAGCTGAGCGAGGGCGTGCTGGACGAGGTCCGCGACATCGCCAAGAAATACGCGGATCGCTGCGACACCAGCAAGATCCCCTGCGTCTCGACCTGGCGCTAAGACCCTGCCGGGCGCCCGCGGGCGCCCGGCCTCTTCCCGATCCGCCGTCAGTCTCAGGAAAGGCATCGCCATGACCTACGAGACCAACGCCCGCCATGAGCTGCGCGAGAGAGCGCAGAGCCTGTCCGAGGCCTACGAGGGCCAGGCCGCCACCGAGGTGCTGAAAGAGGCCGCGCGCGGGCTGTTCCCCGGCCGCATCGGCCTCGTCTCCTCCTTCGGAACGGAAGCGGCCGTGCTTCTGCACATGGTTTCGCGGATCGATCCAGACATGCCGGTGATCTTCATCGACACCCGCAAGCACTTCGACGAGACCATCGCCTACCGCGACGACCTGGCCGCGCGCCTGGGGCTGCGCAACCTGCGCACCGCCGCCCCGGCGGGCCAGGCGCTGGCGCATGAGGATCCGGACGGCACGCTGCACCAGCGCGACCCGGACCTGTGCTGCCACGTGCGCAAGACGATCCCGATGCGCCAGGCGCTCTCGGGGCTGGATTGCTGGATCACCGGGCGCAAGCGGCGCCAGGCCGCGACCCGCAGCGATCTGTCCCTGTTCGAGCAGCAGGAGCGCTGGATCAAGATCAACCCGCTGATGGACTGGACGCCCGAGGATATCGCCGGTTACTTCGAGCGCGAGGGGCTGCCGCGCCACCCGCTCGAGGAGGTCGGCTATCCTTCTGTCGGCTGCGCCGTCTGCACCCAGCCGGTGGCGGCGGGCGACGACCCCCGGTCGGGCCGCTGGGCCGACAGCGGCAAGACCGAATGCGGCATCCATTTCGAGAACGGGCGCATGGTGCGCGGCTGAGGCCTGCGCCGCTTTCCCCGGCCGGTGCGAATGCGGCAGGAAGGTGTCTTAATGCGTGACCGCGCCCGGTCTTCCGGTGTAATATTCAGGTCATGCCTCTTGCCCGTATCGGTTCGACCCTTCTGCATTTCATCCACGTGCCCAAGACCGGCGGCGCGAGTGTCGAGACGTATCTGGCGCAGAAGGGGGCCCTGGCCCTCAAGCATCCGACACGGCTGAACTGGTCCGCCACCACCGCCCAGCACATGGCCGCCAATGTCCACGAGAGGCTGGTCCCGGCAGAGTTCTGCGACCATGCCTTCGCGGTGCTGCGCAACCCGCTCGACCGGCTGAGAAGCGAATGGCGCTGGCGCCGGGAGCGGATGGAAACCCGCGCGCCCTTTTCTGCCTGGGCCCTGACCACCCTGCAGATGACGCGGGACGATCCGCTGGTGAACGACAACCACACGCGCCCGCAGGTGGATTTCCTGCGCGAGGGCGTCAGGCTGTTCCATTACAGCCATGGGCTGGATCCGGTCTTCGACTGGATCGACAGCACCACCGGCACGCCGCCGGCTGATCGCGACCTTCAGATGAACCGGACCAGCTCGGTGAAATCCCCCATCACCGACGAGGCCCGCGCCGAGATCCGCAAATTCTACGCCAAGGATTACGCGCTCTTGTCGCGGATCAACAGAAGCGGGCTGAACGGCGCGACCCGGAACGAGATCGACGAGGCGATCCAGCAGCAGCGGGACGCCTCCTGAGGGCCCCTTTGCCCTCCAATCGCTGCTCCGCAGATCAGCCCAGCTCCTGCAGCGCGGCATCGAGCCTGCGCCTGTCGATGCGCTCTTCGAGCAGCCGGCAGGTCCTGTCGAGAACGCTGCGGGCAGTCTCGCCGGCCTGCGCATCGATCAGCATCGACGGGTCCAGCACGAAATCGGTCCAGTATTTGTGCAGCACCGCCCGGAAATCGAGGCGATCCGCCGGGGGCAGGGCCTTGGCATAGCGCCGCACCGCGACGAGGTGGACGATCGAAATCTCATCCGCGGGAAGATGCCCTTCCCAGAAGCGGGAAGATGCCCTTCCCAGAAGTTGAAGACCTTGTAGTGAAGGGCGGGCGGCAGGTGTTCGAAGGCGCCGAAATCGCCAACGGCCATCGACAGCGACATCTGGTCCGATCCCACGGCCGCGCGATCCTTCAGCCCATGCGCCGCCAAGAAATCGCTCAACTCGCGCGTGCGCCGGTGCCAGAGCCCCGGCCAGGTCTCGTCCTCCGGGAAGACCACGACGCCGCTGTTGAAGTAGAGGGCCTCGTAGCGCGGCGCGGGGCGGCCAGCGACACGAGCCAGCGACACCTCCTTCCACGGGCTCCAGGGGCTGCGAAGAAGGCGGGCGCCGGTCTCCGCCTCCAGGGTCTCCAGACACTCCGGGCTGATCCGCGCCAGGTCCGCGACCGAAGCCGAAACATTGCCAGCCCCGATCCCGGCGAGAGCGCCGGGCGGCCCGGTCAGGATCACGTCGTTGTCCAAAAGGACCAGCCGCTCCTGCTCCGGCACCGCGTCGATGGCGAGAAGCTTGTTGTAGGTCGGCGCCCTGTGGGCCAGCGGATGGCGCGCAGGATGCCGGCAGATCTCGACGCCGAAATCGCGCCAGATGGCGGCGAGCCCGGCGGGAACCGCGCCTCCGGGAAGATGGAACTCGAGGCGCCCGCTTCCGTAGCGGCTCCAGCTCGCGGCCAGCATCACCGACAGCAGGCCCCGCAACCCCGCCCCCGCGGGGTCCGACAGATCGATGACGGAGCGCATCAGAAGGGGTTTCGCGCTCAGCGGCACCTGTAGTCCCCGATGACCGCTTCGCGGTGGAAATAGTCACCGACACGCCGTGCCTCCCGGGCGCCGAACTGCTCGGAGAGCAGGCCCGCCTCTCGCTGAGAGGTCACGTTCCGGCGGTGCAGGACAAGATCCTCGGGCAGCCCCAGGCGCCGCTTGATCGTGCCGAAGTCCCGGTCGATCCGTTCGACGCAGAAGACATCGTCCACCAGGATCGTCCCCGTTTCGTCGCACATCAGCCCCAGCATGGAGGGGCGCAGCGTCTCGAGCCACCAGTCCAGCCAGTCGGGGAACGCCATTTCCATGATGTCCCGGGGGACATTGTATCCCTTCTTGGGGGTTATGTCCTGCGTGTCCCACCGGGTGCCGGACCGATAGGGCAGGTGCATGCCCCTGTTGAAGTAGTAGTTCGACAGGCACCAGTCCCAGGGATTGCGGATGAAGCCGAAGCGGTAATAGCCCTCGAACCGCGGGCCGAGGGCATCCCGGATCTGCCTGGCGGACGCATGCCTGAAATAGGGATCGTCACGATTCTCCGGGCCGCTCACGGATTTACCGTAGGGCCCCAGCGCTTCCGTTAGGGAGGTCCCCGCCGTCTTGGGGACATGGATGAAGACGAAGGGAGGCGTGTGGCCGATCATCGACGTCCCCTCCCGGATCAGGCCCCGGCGCGCTCCTGGAACCAGGCCCAGGTCTCGGCCATCCCGACCTCGAGAGAGGTATCGGGGTCAAAGCCGAAGGTCTTTTTGGCCTTGGAGATGTCGCACCAGGTGCGATGCAGCTCTCCGGCGCGGAACGGCTCATAGCGCACGTCGAGCTCGCGCCCGGTGACCCGGCGCATCACGTCGAGCAGCTCGTTGACCGTGGTCGGCTGTCCGGACCCCAGCTGGAAGGGGCCCACGGCATCGCTGCCGATCGCCGCCTCGATGCCGCGCACCAGATCGCCGATGAACAGGAAATCCCGCGCTTGGCTGCCGTCGCCATAGACGGTCAGCGGCTCTCCGGCGAGGATGCGCTTGTAGAAATGCGCCACCACCGACCCCTTGTGATAGGAGCGGGGGCCGTAGATGTTGGAAAACCGCAGCGCCGCCCCGGTCAGCCCGTAGGCGCCGGCGAAGGCCGAAAGGTAGCCCTCCATCGCCAGTTTCGAGGCGCCGTAGGGCGCGGCCGGCTCTGCGACCATCTCCTCGTGCACCGGCGGCGGCACCTCGCCCAGGATCGCGCCCCCGGTCGAGGCGGCGACGATCCGCCCGGTCCCGGCGGCGCGGGCGGCCTCGAGCAGGTTGAAGCTGCCGATCACGTTGTTCTCGAAGTTGAAGCGCGGGTTCTCGATGGAATCCATCACCCGCGTGTCGGCCGCGAGATGCACCACCACCTCCTGCCCCTCGAGCGCCGCGGCCAGGGCATCCCGGTCGCGCAGGTCGCCCGAGATGAAGCGCGTGCCCTCGGGCAGATGCGCCCGGTTCCCCAGCACCTCGTTGTCGAAAGCGGTGACCTCAAAGCCCCCCGCCTGCAGTAGATGGGCGGCGAGGTTGACGCCGACGAAGCCGGCGCCGCCGGTGATCAAGATAGTCTTGTTGGACATTGTTCTGTTCCTGGAGAATTGCGCGCTAAAGGGAGGAGCCGCCGGATCGGGCCAGCCGCGCCCTGTGGGAAAATCGGATCGTCATCCAGCGGCCCCAAGGGTCCCGATGCGGTCGATGGCCATGCAGTCCAGCGCCCGCAAAACGGATTTGCGCGAGGAGCTTTCGACCACGAGCGAGTTGTCGCGCCGCCGCTTGAAGATGATCGTCTCGGGCGCGACGACATGGCGCCAGCCGGCCTCCATCGTCTCGACGGTGAACTGCCAGTCCTGGAAGGACAGACCGTTGGGGATGTCGCGCGAGACGTAGCGGATCGCCTCATGCGCTGCGCGCGGCGCCAGGCACAGGGAATCGTAGTAATGCATCGCGGTCAGGAACCAGGGCGTGAAGAGCGGGTGGTCCTGCGCCGTGTTGTAGAAGATCGAGGAGCCGGCATCGAACTGCCAGTTCAGCTCGGGATGGACGATCACGCGCGCGCCCTCGTCCTCGCTGCGCCGCATCAGCGCCATGCCTTCTGCCAGCCAGTTCTCGCTGAACAGGTCGTCGGCATCGAGAAAGGCGATGTGATCGCCCGCCGCCTGCTCCAGGACGGTGTTGCGGGCCCGGCCCAGATCCCCCTGCGCCAGCGGCACCCGCCTCCAGTGATCGAAAGCGGGCTGGTCGAAGTAGGCCTGGGTGGCCGGCGTGGCATTGTCGAGCGCGAGGATCTGCTCGACCGAGAAGCCGGCCTCGCGGGCGCGGGCGACGGCGATATCCGCCGAGGTCATCGTCGGGCCGGAGACCACGGTCTCGTCGTGCACCGTCAGGATCAGGCTCAGGTCGACACGCTCTGCCGGGCGCGTCGCGGCGCCGTCATTGCCGGCGGGCCGCGCCTTTTCGATGGCCGCCGCGCGCTGCGCGGCCAGATGCGGAGGCTCGTAGCCCAGGATGCCCTTGAGCCGGCTCACGTAATGCGCGCCGGTGCGAACCTCTGCGAGGGCCTGCCGCAGCCGCCGCGCCCGGGCGCGCGCCGCCGCCGGATCCTGCAGCACCCGGCGAATGCCGGCGACATAGGCCTCGACATCCTCGATCTCGTCGACCGGCTCGCTCAGCCGGTCGCGCAGCACCTCTCCGGTGCCGCCGACCCGGCTGCCGACCAGCGGCAGGCCGGACATCGCCACCTCGAGCAGGACCGAAGGCACGCCGTCCCATTCGGCAGTGTAGAGCCACAGGTCGGCCTCTTCGAGCGGCAGGTCGGAAAAGCTGCCGTATAGCCCCTCGTGCCGCACGTTGTCCGGCTTGGGCGGCAGCACCGCGCCGCTCATCACCGGCTCGCCCCACATGCGCAGATCGATCTCGGGCATGGCCCGCGCCACGGCATAGGCGATATCGAGCCGCTTCTGCCGGTCGAAGCGGCCCGACCAGAAGACCTGCGGGCGCCGGCCGGTTTTGGCCTGCGGGGCCTCGGCGAGCGGGATCGAGGGGTCGACCGGCGCCTCGAGCACCGTCAGGGCAGGGCGCTGCTCGGGCGGCACGGCATAGCGCTCGGTCAGATCCCGCTCCAGCGCCCGGCTGTCGGTGCAGACGCCGTCGAGCAGGTCGAAATACCGGTAGAACCGGTTGATCGGGTAGCCGGTCCAGAACCCGAGCGGCGTCTGCTCGTTGCAGAACAGCCCGGCGAACAGCTTCATCGAGGAGGACAGCGCACGCCCGTAGGGTTTCATGCTGTCCCACATCAGGCGGCTGTTGATGTTGAAGGCCGCCTCGGGACATAGCGAGCGCAGGAATTCGGCCAGAACGCGCTGCTGCGCGGCCTCGGGCAGGCCGGTCGCGAGGGCTGCGAAATCGACGTGACGCACGCCGTCCGGAAACTTGTCCGGCGGCATCTCGCCGCTGTGCTCGGTGGTCAGGACCACCACCTCGCCGGGGGCCGCGATCCGCGCCAAGGCGTGGCCGATATGGCCTTCCATCCGCCGCCCGCCGCCCCAGCGAGGACGGTTGACGAGGATCACGAAGCGGGCGCGGCGGAATTCGGCGGCTTCCTGCAGGCGGTACAAGGCGGCAACCCGCGCGATCACCGGATCGCTGTGGAAGGGGGGAACCTTGACCTGCACGAGCTCGGGCCAGCTCTGCGCGACGAGCGGGTCGAGCGCGGCCGCCTTGGCCACCATCCGGCCCAGCTCCCCCTGCTCCAGCCGCGCGCGCAGAGCCCGCTGCGTGGCATTCAGCAGCTCCTGAACCTCCGGCGCGGGCCGGCCTATAATCTTTGAAAGCGCGTCGAACTCGCGGAACGGCGCGGCGATACGCCCCTCGGCCCGCCCCTGCGTGATCCAGTGCAGGAAGGGATTTTCCCCGCTCTCGGCCAGCTCTGGATAGCGGGAGAGATAGGCGCGGGTGGAAAACTCCGGCGCGGGGTCACGGCCCTCCTGCGCGCCGGCGCGGATGTAGTGATGCACCACGTCCTGGCGCTGGGATCGCGCCATGTCCTTGTAGCGCAGCAAGTAATAGGCGACGTCGAAGTCCCGGCCGATGGTCTCGTACTCGGGGATCTGCGCGGCATCGGCATGCCGCCGCCCGGACACCTCGCGCACCAAGGCCCCGAGCCTGGGGCCGTAGTAGGGGGCTACCGGCTCGCTCGCGACGACGGTCCCACCGGCGGGGTCTGCCATGCGGACGCGGCGGCCTTCGCGGCAGCCGTGGTGCAGGTAGTGCAGCAGCGGCACATAGCCGGCCGCCGCGACATCGGGATGATCCTGCAGGTAGGCCGCGGCATCGAATTCGGGCGATGGGCTCCTGCCCTCCGGGCCGCCGACGCTGAGATAGTGCTCCGCCGGCGAGAGGTCCGACTCCCGCGCCTCGGGATTGCTTTGCAGGTACCAGTCCGGATCGAAGAGCGCGGAGGCTTCAAGATCCCGGATCGCGGCGGCGCTTGTATCGTCATGTTGCACGTAGGGTCACGATCCGTCTTGCAGTCTCGGAGGGGTTCAACAGAGCAATGGCAACCACCGACGGCCTCCGGTCGCAGCCCCGAAAACACGGCCGATCTTATGCATCCTTTCAAAATGATAACAAGCAACCCTCCGGCACGGAACGCCGCCCGGGAAACAAAGAGGCCCCCGCCGGGCCCAGCTGCACAGGTGACAGCCCCGGGCGGGCTTGCTAGGGACAGGCAAGCCTGCCGCAACAAGAACGAGACCCCCCTTGGACATCGAGACCACCGACCTGCCCGGCGTGCTGATCCTGACCCCGCGCCGCTTCGGCGATGCGCGCGGGTTCTTCTCGGAAAGCTGGAGCCGGCGCGCCCTGGCCGATCAGGGCATCGACATCGACTTCGTGCAGGACAACCACTCGCTCTCGGCGCGGGTCGGCACCGTGCGCGGGCTGCATTTCCAGGCGCCCCCCCATGCCCAGCACAAGCTGGTGCGCTGCGGGCGCGGGCGGCTGCTGGACGTCGCCGTCGACATCCGCCGCGGCAGCCCGGCCTATGGCCGCTGGACTGCAGTGGAGCTGAGCGCCGAGACCGGCCGCCAGCTGCTGGTGCCCGCCGGCTTCGCCCATGGCTTCATCACCCGCGAGCCCGATACCGAGATCGTCTACAAGTGCTCGGACGGCTACGCGCCCGAGACCGAGGGCGCGGTGCTCTGGAACGACCCCGCGCTCGGCATCGACTGGGGCGCCGAGGCCGAGCCGGTGCTCTCGGACAAGGACGCCGCCGCGCGCCCGCTGGCCGATCTCGATACACCCTTCGACTACGTGCCGCTGCCCTGGGAGGACAGGTCATGACCCTTCTCGTCACCGGCGGCGCCGGCTTCATCGGCTCGGCCGTGGTGCGGCTGGCAATCCAGCGCGGCCAGCGCGTCGTCAATCTCGACGCGATGACCTATGCCGCCTGCGAGGCCAACCTCGATCCCGTGGCCGACAGCCCGCTCTATGCCTTCGAGAAGGCCGATATCCGCGACCGCGCCGCGCTGGATGCTGTCTTCGACAAGCATCGCCCCGAGGCGGTGATGCACCTGGCCGCCGAAAGCCATGTCGACCGCTCGATCGACGGGCCGAAGGATTTCATCGAGACCAACGTCACCGGCACCTTCACCCTGCTTGAGGCGGCGCGGGCCTACTGGACCGGCGCGGGCCGGCCCGAGGGCTTCCGCTTCCACCACGTCTCGACCGACGAGGTCTTCGGCTCCCTCCCCGCCGATCCCTCGGTGAAGTTCACCGAAGAGACGCCCTACGATCCGCGCAGCCCCTATTCCGCCTCCAAGGCGGCTTCCGATCACCTGGTGCGCGCCTGGGGCGAGACCTACGGCCTGCCGGTCCTGCTGACGAACTGCTCGAACAACTACGGGCCCTACCATTTCCCCGAGAAGCTGATCCCGGTGATCATCCTCAAGGCGCTGGCCGGCGAGGCGCTGCCGATCTACGGCGACGGCTCCAACGTGCGCGACTGGCTCTATGTCGAGGATCACGCCGATGCCCTGCTGACGGTGCTGGAGAAGGGCGCGGTGGGCCGCAGCTACAACATCGGCGGCGAGAACGAGCGCTCCAACCTCGAGCTGGTGCGGATGCTCTGCGCCATCCTCGACGAGATGCGCCCGAAGGCGGCCGGCTCCTACGCCGACCAGATCGCCTTCGTCACTGACCGCCCGGGCCATGACGCGCGCTACGCGATCGATCCCACCCGCATCCGCGAGGAGCTGGGCTGGCGGCCCTCCGTCACCGTCGAGGAGGGGCTGCGCCGCACCGTCGCCTGGTACCTCGAGAACGAGGCCTGGTGGCGCGCGCTGCAGAACCGGACGGGCGTCGGCCGCCGCCTCGGGGCGGCCTGATGGCCGGCTCGCGCATCCTCGTCTTCGGCCGCAGCGGCCAGGTTGCGACCGAGCTGGCCCGCCGGGCCGAAGCCGCGGGTCTCGTGCTCGATCAGCTGGACCGCGGCGCCGCGGATCTCTCCGATCCCGAGGCCTGCGCCCGCATTGTCGCCGAGACCCGCGCCGATGCGGTGATCAATGCCGCCGCCTGGACCGCCGTCGACCGCGCCGAGGAGGAAGAAGAGGCCGCCCGCCGCGTCAATGCCGAGGCGCCCGCCGCCATGGCCCGCGCCGCCGCCGCGCGCGGCCTGCCGTTCCTGCATGTCTCGACCGACTACGTCTTCGACGGCTCGGGCGACCGGCCTTGGCGGCCCGAGGATGCGGTGGCGCCGCTGGGCGCCTATGGCCGCACCAAGCTGGCCGGCGAAGAGGGGGTGCGCGCCGCCGGCGGGCCGCATGCGATCCTGCGCACGGCCTGGGTCTTTTCCGCCCATGGCGGGAACTTCGTGAAGACCATGCTACGCCTGTCGGAAACCCGCGACGCGCTGCGCGTGGTGGAAGACCAGGTCGGCAATCCCACCCCCGCCGCCGGCATCGCCGATGCGCTGCTGTGCATGGCCCGCGCCATGGCCGAGGGGCAGGGGGGCGGCACCTACCACTACGGCGGAACGCCAGCGGTCAGCTGGTGCGATTTCGCGCGCGAGATCTTCGCCCGCGCGGGCCGCGCCGTCACGGTGGAGGGCATCGCCACCGCCGAGTATCCCACCCCGGCCGCGCGGCCGCTGAACTCCCGCCTCGATGGCAGCACCCTGACGCGCGATTTCGGCATCACGCCCCCGGACTGGCGCGAGGCGCTGGACGCGGTGCTGACGGAACTGAAAGCAAGAGCATGACACAGACGAGCGAAACCGCCCCGCGCAAGGGCATCATCCTGGCCGGCGGATCGGGCACCCGGCTTTATCCGATCACCCTGGGCGTATCCAAGCAGCTGCTGCCGGTCTACGACAAGCCGATGATCTACTACCCGATCAGCGTGCTGATGCTGGCCGGCATCCGCGAGATCGCGGTGATCACCACCCCCGAGGACCAGGACCAGTTCCAGCGCACGCTGGGCGACGGCAGCCAGTGGGGTGTCAGCTTCACCTATATCGTGCAGCCCAAACCCGAGGGGCTGGCCCAGGCCTATATCCTGGCCGAGGAGTTCCTCGCCGGCAGTGCCTCGGCCATGGTGCTGGGCGACAACATCTTCTTCGGCCACGGCCTGCCGGAGCTGCTGGCCCAGGCCGATGGCGCCGCCGCGGGCGGGACGGTCTTCGGCTACCGCGTCGCCGATCCCGAGCGCTACGGCGTGGTCGATTTCGACGAGAGCGGCAAGGTCCGCTCGATCGTCGAGAAGCCCGAGATCCCGCCCTCCTCCTATGCCGTGACCGGGCTCTACTTCCTCGATGGCACGGCCCCCGAGCGGGCGCGGCAGGTCACCCCCTCCGCGCGCGGCGAGCTCGAGATCACCACCCTGCTCGAGATGTACCTCGCCGAGGGCAGCCTGACGGTGATGCAGATGGGCCGCGGCTACGCCTGGCTCGACACCGGCACCCATGGCTCGCTGCTCGATGCGGGCAACTTCGTGCGCACGCTGGAAAAGCGGCAGGGCCTGCAGACCGGCAGCCCGGACGAGATCGCCTGGCGCCAGGGCTGGATCGACCGCGCGGCGCTGGAAGAACGCGGCGCGCAGTTCAAGAAGAACGACTACGGCCGCTACCTGCAGGGGCTGGCCCAGGACTGACCGTCCCGGTCCCGGCACGAAGGCCGCATGACCGCATGAGTTTCGGCGAGGCACCGACCGATCATCCCGTGGACGACGCCTGGTTCGCCCATGCCGTTGCCGCGGCCCGGACCCATGACCGGCTGTCCATGGGCCGGGACCTGGGCCTGGGCCTGGGCTTCCCGGATGCCGAGGGCCCGAATACCGCGGGCCTCTCGGTCCGGTCGGACGGCACCCTCCTCAAGACCCTCTCCCGGCCCGTCGGCATGCCCAACCGGGCGCGGAACTGGCTGAACGAGGCCCTGTTCTACGCCCAGATCCGCAAGCATCTTCCCGAAACGGATGTCACGATCCCCGCCCTGCGCGGGCTGCGCGTCATCTCCAGAACGCAGGTCCAGCTGCACCTGCAGTACGTGACGGGCGCCGTGCCCTTCTTCGGCCTGCAGGACAGGCTGCGGCGGGGGATCGACAAGGGGCCGCGCCTGCAGGCGCTTTACGAGACCGGGCGCGGGGCGGTCTGCCATGGCGATGCCCATGGCCAGAATGTCCTCGCGCAGGGCGACAGGACATTCCTGCTGATCGACTGGGCGACGGTGCGCTACGGGACGATCGGCGACGACCTGCCGTTGCTGATCTACCCCTGGCTTCTGCGCACGCTCGGGCCGGGATCGGCCGAGGCGCTCGCCGCGCTCGAGGAGCGCTGCCTCGAAGCCTACCAGGAGGGCATCGCCTCTCGCTTGCCCGGACAGGATCGCGGCACCGTCCGGCGCGCCTACCGGATCAAGGCGGTGGGCCATGCCTTCCGGACCTCGCGCACCTTGGGCGACTGGCTGCGAGCCTCCGAGACCCCCGGGCAATACCGGCAGCGCGCGGATATCCTGCGCGCCTATTACACCGTCATGGGCCTCCATGCCGCCGCGCTGACCCGCAGCGCCGCGCGGCGGCTGATCGCGGCGCTGCGCCCGGCAGGCGCGCGCCTCGGGGGGATGATCGGGCGAGGCTGACCCGAAGTCCCCTCGTCCCGGCGGCGTCGACGAAATCTCCACCCCTTCGCGCTAGCCTTGCCGCTTGCCGAGGGTGGGACATGCAGTCGTTCGTCTGGAGAGCCTTTCTGCCGGGGCGGGCCGATTTCGGCCTGACCCTGACCGAAGCGCTGGCCGAAGTGCCGGGCAGCGCGACGATCCTCGCCGGCGCGATGGCGAGCGGGCGGCTCGGGCGGCTCGATCTGACAGCAGGCGGCGCTGCCCGCTATGCCGATCTCGGCGTGCAATGGGCCGAGGGGCGGCCGCCGGTGCTGCAGGAGGCGGCGGTGCTGCCGCTGGCGGGCGGCGCCAGCCTGGTGCTGGGCGCCGGCCGCGCCGGCGAGGCGGCGCAGCTGCGCTGGCTGGACGCCAAGGGCGCGGGCACCGGCCGGGCGATGCTGCGCGGCACGGACGAGGCGCTTTTGCGCCTGTCGGAGATCGCGCCGCTGCGGCTGGAGGGGCGCGACCACATCCTGACCAGCGACAGCTATCGCGAGGGGCTGCAGCTTTACCGGCTGGAGGGGGCGGGCGGCGCCTTGCGCGCCCGGCCCCTCGCCGCGCTCGAGGATCATCCCAAGATCCGATTGGACGGGGTCAGCGACATCGCCGTGCTGGAGCTGACCGGCGGGCGCTACGCGGTGACCGCCTCGAGCACCGAAAGCGGGCTCTCGAGCCACCGGGTGACGCCGCAGGGACTGGTCTTCTGCGACACCATCGGCCCCAAGGACGGGCTCTGGATCTCGGGGCTCGAGCAGATCGAGGTCTTCGCCCGCGGCGCGCAGGGCTTTGTCGTGGCGGCCTCGGCGGGCAGCGGCACGCTCTCGGTGTTGCGCGTGAACCCCAGGGGCGTCTTCTTCGTCGAAGATGTGCTGATGGACGACCGCACGACCCGCTTCGGCGGCGCCTCGGCGCTGGACGGGTTTTCCGCGCAGGGACGCGACTTCGTCGTCGCGGGCGGCACCGACGGCGGCATCGCCCTGCTGGAGCTGCTGCCCGGGGGCGACCTGCATCACCACCACAGCCTGGCGCAGGACCTGCGCTGGGACATCGGCCCGGTGCTGGCGCTGGAGGCGGCGCGGGCGGGCGACGAGGTGCAGGTCCTGGTCTCGGGCGCGCGCAAGGCCGGGCTGGCGCAGGTGGCGCTGCCGCTGGCGGGCCTCGGGCCGGCGCGCAAGGGCGGGCCGGGCGACGACAAGCTGACCGGCACTTCCCGCGACGACATGCTGGCCGGGGGGCCGGAGAGCGACCAGCTCTCCGGCGGGCCGGGCGAGGACCTGCTGCTGGCCGGCACCGGGCGCGACCGGCTGACGGGGGGCGCCGGGGCGGATGTCTTCGTCTTCGAGGCCGATGGCCAACGTGACCGGGTGTTCGATTTCCAGCCCGGTCTCGACCGGCTGGACCTGAGCGGCTGGGGCCGCGTCTACGACCCCCGAAGCCTGCGGATCGAGGAGCGCCCGGACGGCGCGCTGATCCAGTGGACCACGGAATCGCTGCGCGTCTTCAGCGCCGATGGCGCGCCGCTGCCGGTGGCCAGCTGGGAGGCGGAGGACTTCCTGTTTCTCTAGACAGGCCTCACAGCCGCCCCAGCAGCACCGTCAGCAGAAGCGACAGCCGCCCCTCGAGGCCCTGGCGATAGACGCCGGTGCGGCGCAGCATGGCCAGCCGCCGCGGCAGGCTGCCCTGCCGCCCCTCGCGCAGCGCCTCGAGCAGGGCGCGGTTCTCCGGCGTCAGCCGCGGCGCCGAGGCGGAAAGCGCGCGGATATTGACCGTGTTCCAGTCGCTGAAGCCGCCAGAGAGCATGTGCCGCAGCCGCCGGACCTTGGCCCGAGGGCCGCGGTTGGCGCCGATCACGTTCTCGCCGTGCTGGCGATAGAGCAGCAGCGGCGCCCGGTCGAAGAGCACCTCGCCGCCGGCGCCGGTGACGATCTGGTAGATCCACCAGTCGTGCACCACCACCTCGCGCGCCTCGGCCGCCGCCTCGGCGACCAGCTGCCAGGCGGCGCGGTTCAGCGTCATCGTGTTGCCGCCGGCGATGTTCTGCACCAGCGCGTGGCGAAAGCCGGGCGGCCGCCTCTGGTCGCGCGACAGCCGGCGGCGCGAGAGGCTGTCGTTGCATTCCCAGCTGCGCCCGCAATGCAGCACCGGATGCGCCGCACCCAGCCGCGCCTCGGCCGCCTCCAGCGCCGCGGCCGCGCGCGAGAGCCGGTCCGGCAGCCAGACGTCGTCCTGATCCGACAGCGCTACCAGATCGACATCCTCGGGCACCTGCCGCAGCAGCGACAGGAAGTTCTGCGCGGCGCCCCGGCAGGGCCCGGCCAGCAGCCTGACGCCGAGCGCCGGATGCGCCGCGCCGAAATCCTCGACCAGCGCCTTGGTGGCATCGACCGAGCCGTCGTCGCTGACCAGGATCCGCGCCGGCGCCAGCGCCTGCGCGGCAAAGCTGTCGAGCTGCGCCTGCAGCCGGGACGCGCCGTTGTAGGTGGCCATCAGCACGGCGACGCGAGGGGTGCCCTGGGGGGCGGGGGAGGGGGCCTTGCCGAGGTCCTCTGGCGGGGGCGGCGCTGAAGCGGAAGGACTGCTGTCGGTCATGGCGCCGGCATAATCCCTAATTGCGCGGGCAGCCATTGACGATTGCACCGCGCCCGGATCCGGGCGCGGTGCTCTTGCAAGCCCGCCCGGGGTCCTAGGCCAGAGAGAAGACCTCGACAGTGCCGGTGCCGGTCTCGGGGGCGGGCAGGCGCAGCACGATCTCGTCGATCCCCTCCGCATCGCCGAAGGTGAAGAGGGTGATCTCCTCGGGGCCGTACTCGCCCGGATCCTCCGGGCGGTAAATCAGCGCCAGCTCGTCCAGCGTGTCATTGCCGTCCACGTCCCGGTCGACCACCCGGCGCAGGCGGAAGTTGTCGATGGTCACGTCCTCTTCGGCACGGAACACCAGCGTATCGCCCTCATCCGCGTCGTAATCGGTGATATGGACCGTCTGACGGTTCTCGCCGTCGTGGAAGAAGCGGTCGGCGCCGGTGCCGCCGGTCACGACGTCGTCGTTGTTATCATAGCGGTCGTAGCCTCCCCCGGCGTTGATGAAATCGTCGCCCGCGCCGCCGAAGAGCGTGTCCGCGTAGGAGCCGCCGGTGATCACGTCGTCGCCCTCGCCGCCGAAGATGATATCGCGACCATCATCCCCTTCGAGCACGTCGTTGCCGCCCTGTCCGGCGATGATGTCGTCGCCGTCGCCGCCCCAGACGGTGTCGTCGCCGGCCATCCCCTCGAGCGTGTCGGCGCCGCTACCGCCGGCCGCGCGCCTCTCGTTGATGAAATCATCGCCGTCCCAGCCCAGGAGATGGTCGCCACCCTGCCCGCCGTAGAGTACGTCGTCCCCCTCGTTGCCCCAGAGGGTATCGGCCCCCTCGCCGCCGACGAGGGTATCGTTGCCGAAGCCGCCGGTCAGGCTGTCATCGCCGTAGCTGCCGATCAGCAGGTCGTTCCCGTTGCCCCCCGAGAGGGTATCGGCACCGTAATCGCCGCCCAGGCTGTCGTCGCCGTTGCCGCCCGAGAGGTCGTCGTTGAAAGGCGTGCCCCAGTTCCGGTCGGTCCCCTCGGTGCCCGTGACCGGCGCCTGGTCGAGATCGCTTTGCTGGACCTCGCCGTCGATGATGCGCAGCTGCAGCACCCCCTCGACGCCGGTATTGCCGGTCAGGCCGGAGAGATCCTCGCGCGCGACGAAGCGTTCGTCGAGAAGGGTCTGGCGGTTGTAGTACCCCGACGTGCCGAGGCCGACATCGAAGCCTTTGCGGTATTCCGGCGGCACGTCCATCTCGCCGAAGCGCCAGATCACCTCGGCATCGCCGCCGCCCAGGTCGACCAGCTCGAGCTGGAAGGTGCTCAGCACCAGCTCTTCGCTAGTATAGCTGTAAAGCGGCACCGCGTTCCAGGTGACGGTGATCGAATCGCGCTCGGTCTGTTCGTCGAACCAGATCCCCGCCTTGGCCACGCCCTCGGGCAGCGTCCTGGTGTCGATAGGTGAATCGAAGGCATCGATGTAGGTGGTGTAGCGGTTCGCGCCCTGGAAATAGATCGTGCCGCTGGTATCGACGATGATCGCCTCGCTGGTGGTCTCACCGAGCCTCAGCCCCTCCTCGAAGATGCCGGTGATGTCGTAAGGCCCCCAGTCGGTGTGGGAGGCTCCCTGCGGGATCTTCGTGCCGCCGAAGGGCAGCAGGGCATTGCTCTCGACGTCGGTGAGCGGCATGGGGGATCTCCTCGCGAAACGGGTGCGCCTCTTGAGGCCAGTCTTGGATGACCGGGGCATAGATGCAACCCAGAAGGGCAGAACGGGCGCGTTAACCCCGTCTCAGGCCCGGGCGGGGCAGAATGCCGGCCGGGGCTGAACGGGACGCGCGATGGCCATCGGCGGAGACGGAAGGGTCCAGCGCGGCCTGGGCGGGCCGGCGGGGCTGGGCGAGATCGCGGTGCCGCGCGGCGACGACACCGCGCTGCGGCTGGATCTCTCGCCCGTCTTCGAGAATGGCATCGCCTTCTTCGGGTCGCGCCATGCCGCCGATGCCGCCTGGGTGAACACCAACGGCACGCTCAGCCTGGGGCGGGCACTGCCGGATTACCCCACCGCGCCGCCGCAGGCCTCGCCGGGTCTCGACCTGATCGCCCCCTTCTGGGGCGACGTCGACACGCGGCTCGACGGGGAGGGGGCGGAAAGCGGCAGCATCTTCGTCGATATCGACGCCGCGCGCGACGTGGTCAGCGTCACCTGGCACAACGTCGGCGTCTACCGGCGCGACGCCACCCGCAGCAATCTGGTGCAGCTGCAGCTCTTCGACCGCGGCGGCGGCGATCTCGACATCGTCTTCCGCTACGAACGCATCGGCTGGACCCAAGGCACCGCAGAGGACGACGCCGGCGCGCGCGCCGGGCTGGCCGGGGCGCGGCTTTACGTGCCGCAGTGGCTGGCCAGCGATCCGGGGGCGCTGGCGGCGCTGCCGAAGACCGCCGGCAATACCGGGCAGGCGGGGCTCTGGGTCTACGAGATGCGCGGCGGGCTGGTCGAGGGGATCAGCCTGACGGAGGGGCTGCGCCTGACCGGCGGCGCGGGGCCAGATCTGCTCGAGGGCACCCCCGGCGACGACAGGCTCTCGGGCGGGGGCGGCGCCGATACGCTCGATGGCCGCGCGGGGGACGACAGCCTCTCGGGCGGGGCGGGGGCGGACCTGCTGGCCGGCGGCGCCGGAGAGGACATCCTCGCGGGGAACGAGGGGGACGACAGGCTCTATGGCGGCAGCGAGGACGACCGCCTGTTCGGCGGCGCGGGGGACGACCTGATCGAAGGCAATGACGGCGCCGATATCCTGACCGGCGATGCCGGCGACGATAGCCTCTCGGGCGGGGCGGGGGACGATACGCTCTGGGGCGGGCCGGGGGCGGACCGTCTCGACGGCGGGGCAGGACGGGACCTGCTGCGGGCCGGCGACGGCCGCGACATCCTGATCGGAGGGGCTGGCGACGACCGGCTCAAGGGCGGTGCCTCGGCGGCGGACCTGCGCGACACGCTCTATGGCGGGGCAGGGGACGACCTGCTGGACGGCGGCCACGGCAACGATGTGCTGCATGGCGGGACCGGCGCCGACGCACTGACGGGCGGCTTCGGCTCGGACACGCTGATCGGCAACGAGGGCGCCGATATCCTCTCGGGTGGCGCGCTGAGCGACCTGCTCTACGGCAACGACGGCTTCGACTTCTTCAACGGCGGCTTCGGCTTCGACCGGATGAACGGCGGCGCGGGGCCCGACCGCTTCTTCCATCTCGGGGTGGCCGATCACGGCAGCGACTGGATCCAGGATTACTCGGGCGCCGAGGGCGACCGGCTGGTCTGGGGCGGTGGCCAGGCCGGGCCGGCGCGGTTCCAGGTGAACTACGCCGATACCCCCCGCGCCGGCGCCCCCGGCGTCTCGGAGGCCTTCGTCATCGACAGGGCCACGGGGCAGATCCTCTGGGCGCTGGTCGACGGCGCGCAGGAAGTGATCCGGGTGCAGGTGGGAGCCGACGTCTTCGTCATCGCCTGAGGCGTTTCTTCTTTCGGTTGACGATACGGCTAAAAACTAGCCTTCTCTTGAAGCAGCAGCTTCAACGACGGATTTTGTACATGCGCCTTGTTTCCCAGTCCTCTGTTCTCGACCTCTCTGGCGATGACCTTTTTCCGCCTAATACATTTTGGGACACCTTGCCACAAAATCAGGATTATCTGGTACAGGAATTGCCGGTAGGTCAAGACGTAATGGCATGGCTGCACGCGCCGGAGTCATTCTCATTAGACGTAGATACCTACCAACTAAATCTTGATGCGGCAGACACATATCGGATTGTCATCGACACGGATGACACGGACCACTTTAGCGGCTATATTGGAATTACGCTGTGGACCAATGAAGGTCGTTACAGGGATTTGCTGCTCAACACGGGTGGTCTAGACGAAGACAAACGTGCCGTTTCAGAAAATTTTACGGCTGAAACGAACGGCGGTCATATCCTTTTCACAAAAATTCGCGACAGCGCCTATGATGGCGGCGCGGTCCCTTACCAGATCAAGGTTGAGCGGGTTGAAGACAGAACTCCCTGGTCGCTCGACTTGAAGGCCACCCCTACCGGTGCGGAGGCAATCCTGCGAGCAGGAGACGCGGTCGTGCAAGCCGGAACAAATATTTCAGTCACCCTAGAATTCGACACCAAGAACCTCAGTTACGAGGAAATAGCGCTCCTGCACTCGGGCTCGCGCAGCACTAGCACAAGCATTATAAATGATACGCTCAGTCTCACCATCCGAATGGCATTAGCCGATGCCGTCAGTTTGGAAGATGTACTGTCGATTAAGTTCGCCAGCTCGGCCAAAGGCGCTCTTACTCTTGAATCAGCCAATATCAGGATTGACGGGACAAGCGTTCCCTTAAACGAGCCCGAGCCTCTGATCACTGGAAGCGATCTGTATATCGAAGGGGACGAGGCTGACAATATATTGACCGGCACCGTCGCCGATAACGAAATTATCGGCCTCGGCGGCGATGACAGGCTTTCGGGCGGCGACGGGGCCGATACGCTTTCGGGCGGGGAGGGCGACGATCTGCTCTACGGCGGCGCCTCGATGGCAGACCTGCGCGACGTGATCTATGGCGGCGCCGGGGATGACCGGATCGACGGCGGCTACGGCAACGACCTGCTCTACGGCGGAACCGGGGCCGACGAGATCGCGGGCGGCTTCGGCGCGGATACCGTGATCGGCAACGAGGGCGCGGACATTCTGACCGGCGGCGCGCTCGGCGACATTCTGGTGGGCGGCGACGGCTTCGATTTCCTGAACGGCGGCTTCGGGCACGACCGGATGAACGGCGGTGAGGGGCCGGATCGCTTCTTCCACCTCGGCGTCTTCGACCATGGCAGCGACTGGGTGCAGGATTATTCCAGCGCCGAGGGCGACCGGCTGGTCTGGGGCGGCGGAGAGGCCGGGGCGGCGCGGTTCCAGGTGAACTACGCAGACACCCCGAACGCGGGCGCCGCTGGCACGCAGGAGGCCTTCGTCATCGACAAGGCGACGGGGCAGATCCTCTGGGCGCTGGTCGATGGCGCCGACGAGGTGATCCGGGTGCAGGTGGGCGCGGACGTCTTCGAGATCGCCTGAGCCGGGGTTTGAACCGGGACCGGGGCGACGGATCGCCGGCGGTCCCGGCATGATCCCGTCCGAAGGCCACAATCCGGCCATCCTGCCGCCAAAGCCGCCGGTATCAATCGCTGCGACCCCTATGACGAGGCCGCGCGATGTCCACGATCCTGCCCACCGCCTGGGAACAGCTGACCCTCGAACTGATAAACCGCACCCGGGCCGATCCCGGCGGCGAGGCGGCGCGGCTGCTCTCCACGGACAATCAGGGGATCGCGCAGGCGCTGGCCTATTTCGACGTCGACGAGGCGCTCTTCACCCAACAGATGGAGGCCTTCGATCCTGCCGCGCCGCTGGCCTGGAACCCGAACCTGGCCCGCTCGGCCGAGACCCATACCGACCTGATGATCCAGTACGACCGGCAGTCCCACAACCTGCCCGGAGAGCCCTTGTTGGGGGCGCGGATCGCCGATGCCGGCTACCGCTACAGCAGCGCCGCCGAGAACATCTACGCCTATGTCGAGGATCCGCTGCAGGCGCATGGCGGCTTCGTCATCGACTGGGGCCAGGGGCCGGGCGGGATGCAGGATCCGGCCGGCCACCGGCTGACCATCATGAATGCCAAGTTCACCGAGATCGGCATCGCCATCGCCGAGGTGCCCGAGGCCGGGGCCGCGATCGGCCCCTATGCCACCACCCAGCACTTCGGCACCCGGGCGGATGACGCCCCGCAGCTTCTGGGCGTGGTGATCGCGGATGCCGATGGCGACGCCTTCTACGACATCGGCGAGGGGCTGGGCGGCATCACCGTGACCGCCACCGGCGCCTCGGGCACCTTCTCGACCACCAGCTGGGCCGCGGGCGGCTACCAGATGGCGCTGCCCTCGGGCCGCTACGAGGTCACCTTCACCGGCCCCGGCCTCGATGGGCAGGTGGTCCGCCAGGTCGAAATGAGCGGGGTGAACCTCGATCTCGACGTGCTGGCCCGGCAGGCACAGCCTGTGCCGGGCGCGCCCTCGGGCGGCAACGACCGGGTCATGGGCACCGAGGGGCCCGACATGCTGTCGCTGCTGGCCGGCAACGATCTGGCCCGCGGCTTCGGCGGCGACGACAGGCTGACCGGCGGACTCGGGGCCGATACGCTCGACGGCGGCGCGGGCAACGATATCCTGATCGGCGGGCCGGGCGAGGGCGACCTGCGCGACGTGATCTACGGCGGCGCCGGGAACGACCGGATCGACGGCGGCTACGGCAACGACCAGCTTCACGGCGGGGCGGGGGCCGACGACATCGCGGGCGGCTTCGGCGCAGACACGGTGATCGGCAACGAAGGCGCCGACGTCCTGACCGGCGGCGCCTTTGGCGACATGCTGGTGGGCGGCGACGGCTTCGATTTCCTCAACGGCGGCTTCGGCTCGGACAGGCTGAACGGCGGGGCGGGGCCGGACCGGTTCTTCCACCTCGGGGTGGCGGATCACGGCAGCGACTGGATCCAGGATTACGCGGGCGCCGAGGGCGACCGTCTGGTCTGGGGCGGCGGAGAGGCCGGGGCGGCGCGGTTCCAGGTGAACTATGCCGATACGCCAAACGCGGGGGCAGCCGGGACCCAGGAGGCCTTCGTCATCGACAAGGCGACCGGGCAGGTCCTCTGGGCGCTGGTCGACAGCGCGGACGAGACGATCCGGGTGCAGGTGGGCACAGACGTCTTCGAGATCGCCTGAGCCGGGGGCAGCTCGGCTCCGGGGCGGCCCGCGCCCGGAGCGGGAACCCGCCTTTCGTGGGCGAAAGCCCGCCGGCTTTGCGCGGCGCCCCATCCTGTCGTTCTTCCGCCATGCGGCCCGGTTAATCCTGCCGCCAGAGCGGATCGACAGAACCGGAGTGCGGCAGGATGAGCGCAGAGTTCAGGGTCAACCAGTACCAGGACAACTGGCAGCGAGAGCCCGACGTCATGGCCCTGGCCGACGGCGGCTTTCGCATCTTCTACGAAAGCTACGTCAACGATTACGGCGAGGGGCCCGCGGCCACGGTGATCGCCACGCGGCGCTACGACGCCGCCGGCCGGGCCGTGACCGAGGAGAGCCTGATCTCCGGAACCGACGGCACCAAGTCCGACGACGTGCGCGCCACGCGGCTGACCGACGGCGCCTATGCGGTGACCTGGGTCTTCGACGATTACGACGACATCCTCAGCACGCGCGACCGCGCCTTCGTGCAGGTCTTCGAGGCGGACGGCAGCGCCCGCAGCGCGGCGGTGCGTGTCGACAGCCTGCCCGCCAACAACGCCGTGCTGCCCGAGGTCGTCGCCACGCGGGGCGGCGGCTTCACCGTGGTCTTCGACCTCGACCGTTCCACAGGCAGCTTCGACGACATCTTCGCCCAGGACTTCGACGCCCAGGCGCGCAAGATCGGCGGCAACCGGCTGCTCAACACCGTCTCGAACCAGTTCGACGAGATCACCGCCCGCAGCGCCCAGCTGACGGGCGGCGGCACGGTGACGATCTGGAACAGCGAGGGCGCCATCACGGTGCCCGGCGGCGTGGGGCAGAACCAGATCCGCGCGACCATCACCGATGCCGGGGGCCGGGTGATCCGCGCCGATGTCGGGCTCTACGAGAACTACGGCTCGGTCGGCAGCGGCTCGGGCGCGGGCTACGACGTCGCGGCGCTGGCGGGCGGCGGCTTCGCCACCGTCAACATGAACTACGACCACGACCTCGGCCTCGATACGCCCGAGGCCTCCTATCACACGATGCTGCGCATCTTCGACGCCGCCGGGGGCGCGGCGCGCGCGCCAGTCACGGTGTTCGCCGGGGACGACCTGCCGCGGGAGGCGCGCCTCGCCCAGCTTGCGACCGGCGAGATCGTCGTAGTCTGGTCGCAGCAGGACGATGCCCCCGGTGTGATCGGCGACAGCATCTACGGGCGCGTCTTCACCGCCAGCGGCGCCGCGCTGACCGCGCGGTTCGAGATCTCGACCGACCGCTACAATTACGACGACCAGGCCGACCCCGAGATCGCCGCCCTGGCGGGGGGCGGCTTCGTCGTCACCTATACCTCCGACTCCGTCGATGCCGACGACGGCGGCGTCGCCGCCCGCCTCTTCGGACGCGGCACGGCGGGGGCCGACAGGCTATCGGTCGATGTCTCCGGCCAGATGGCCGGCCTCGGCGGCGACGACGTGCTGACCGGGGACGGACGCGCGAACCGGATCTCGGGCGGCGCGGGGCGCGACACGATCCGGGGCGGCGACGGCGCCGACAGCCTGGACGGCGGGACGGGCGACGACGTGATCTTCGGCGGCGCCTCGCGGGCGGACCTGCGCGACGTGATCACTGGCGGCGTAGGCGACGACCGGATCGACGGCGGCTATGGCAACGACCTGCTCTATGGCGGGGCGGGGGCCGACGAGATCGCCGGCGGCTTCGGCGCCGATACGGTGATCGGCAACGAAGGCGCCGACGTACTGACCGGCGGCGCCTTTGGCGACATGCTAGTGGGGGGCGACGGTTTCGATTTCCTCAACGGCGGCTTCGGCTCCGACCGGCTGGTCGGAGGCGCGGGGCCGGACCGGTTCTACCATCTCGGCGTGGCCGGCCATGGCAACGACTGGATCCAGGACTATTCGGGCGCCGAGGGCGACCGGCTGGTCTGGGGCGGCGGGCAGGCCGGGGCGGGGCGGTTCCAGGTGAACTATGCGGCGACGCCGGGCGCCGGGGCGGCCTGGACCCAGGAGGCCTTCGTCATCGACAAGGCGACGGGGCAGATCCTCTGGGCGCTGGTCGACGGCGCGGAGGAGACGATCCGGCTGCAGGTGGGGACAGACATATACGAGCTATGATAGCCTGAACCCTGCAGGACCTTGGAAAGCTGCCGTCATGGACATCCTCTCTTCCCCCTACGCGCCGACCGGCGCGCTTCTGACGCTGAACGGATCGGGCCGCGACAACGGGGCCGATCCGCTGGAACAGGGCCAACCGGCGCTGGCCGCGCTGGGGGGCGGCGGCTTCGTCGCGGCATGGACCTCCCAGGGCGGGGACGACAGCGGCACCGCGGTCATGGCGCGCCTGTTCGCGGCCGATGGTACGCCTTCGGGCGCGGACTTCCGGGTCAACAACTACACGGCCAGCGACCAGTCCCAGCCGGCGGTGACGGCTTTGCCCGGCGGCGGCTTCGCCGTGGTCTGGACCTCCCACCAGCAGGACGGCCAAGGCGACGGGATCTACATGCAGCGCTACGGCGCCGACGGGGCGCCCGCCGGAGGCGAGGTGCAGGTCAGCTCGGACGCGCCGCATGACCAGAACGCGCCGGACATCGTCGTCTCCCCGGATGGCGGAGTCTTCGTGGCCTGGTCTTCACTCGGCCAGGACGGCAGCGGCTGGGGGGTCTACGGCCGCCGCATCGAGGCGGACGGCACACAAGGGCCCGAGGTCCGCCTGAACCAGGCAACCGAAGGCGATCAGCGCGATGTCGATCTCGCGGCCATCGGAAACCGCTTCGTCGCGGCCTGGACCGGGGACGAGACGCGCATGGCCCCCGATTACCTACTCGAGGATTCGGTCACCTTCCGGGTCATGCAGCCGGGCGGGGCCAAGGGCAGCGCCGAGATCGGTACCGGCGCCTTCGCCTTCCCGCAGCGCGGCGTCGCCGATCTGGCCGTCGCCGTCTCTGCGACGGGCCTGCACCTCGCCTGGGTGCAGGAAAGCCTGCGCGGCAACGGGTACAGCGACTACAGCAGTTTCGCGCAGAGCTTCACGCTGGAGGGCACGGCCCTCTCCCCCGTCATCGGGGTCGCCGATGGCCGCGCGATCGCGCTCGTCGGAACCGAAAGCGGCGTGCTTACCGCTGCCAGCTATGTTTCGGACTACAGGGGCGGCAGTTCCGGCGAGATCCGCTTCGACCTGCATGGCGCGGCAGGGGCAGCCCAGGGCGGGACCATCGCTCTTTCGCCTGGCCGGGACGCGCCGACGACCGGCCCCGGTCTGCCCGAGACTCCGGCCGCGATGCAGCTCTCGGACGGCAGCGTGATCCTGGCCTGGGCCCAGTCGCTGCAGGGAAGCGGGTCCGTGGATCTTCCCTCACCCGGCCCCGGCGACATCATCGCAACGAGGCTGATACCGAACGCCCTGCCCGAGGGCTCTTTCATCCTCTCCGGAGAGGCGGAGCCGGGGGCCAAGCTGACGGCGGTTCCCGATCTCGTCGATCCGGACGGGCTCGGCGCCTTCTCCTACCAGTGGTTCCGCGGCGGCGATGCGATCGCGGAGGCCACAGGCACGACCTACAGTCTGACCGAGGCCGATCGCGGCGAGGCGATCACGGCGCGCATCACCTATACCGACGGCCATGGCGTCCAGGACGTGGTCGAGAGCGATCCCTTCGCGAGCTTCGGCTACGAGCTTCTCGGCACGCCGAACAGGGACACGCTTACGGGCTCCGAGGGCCGGGACAGTATCCAGGGGCTGGCCGGCGATGACCTGATCCGCGGCTTCGGCGGCAGTGACAGCATCAGCGGCGGGCTCGGGGCCGATACGCTCGACGGCGGCGCGGGCGACGACGTGCTGATCGGCGGGCCGGGCGAGGGCGACCTGCGCGACGTGATCTACGGCGGCGCCGGGAACGACCGGATCGACGGCGGCTACGGCAACGACCAGCTTCACGGCGGGAC
>NZ_QJTE01000005.1:35605-110821 GCF_003217255.1 Pseudoroseicyclus aestuarii
GGGCCGGGCGAGGGCGACCTGCGCGACGTGATCTACGGCGGCGCCGGGAACGACCGGATCGACGGCGGCTACGGCAACGACCAGCTTCACGGCGGGACCGGGGCCGACACGATCGACGGCGGCTTCGGCGCCGATACGGTGATCGGCAACGAGGGCGCGGACGTTCTGACCGGCGGCGCCTTTGGCGACCTGCTGGTGGGCGGCGACGGCTTCGACTTCCTCAACGGCGGCTTCGGCTCGGACAGGCTCGTCGGGGGCGCAGGCCCCGACCGCTTCTATCACCTCGGGGTGGCGGGCCACGGCAACGACTGGATCCAGGACTATTCGGGCGCGGAGGGCGACCGCCTGGTCTGGGGCGGCGGGCAGGCCGGGGCGGCGCGGTTCCAGGTGAACTATGCGGCGACGCCGGGGGCCGGGGCTGCCAGCACGCAGGAGGCCTTCGTCATCGACAAGGCGACGGGGCAGGTCCTATGGGCGCTGGTCGACGGCGCGGAAGAAGATCACATCAGGCTGCAGATCGGCGAGACCGTCTTCGACATCGCCTGAGCCGCCGCCCGGATTTTCGGGCCGAAAGGCGAAACTCCGCGGGGCCTGCTGCGTATCTTACCCAGAGGTTAACCCCGCGGAGGAGACAGCAAGATGGCGCATCTTGGAACGAGCTATTCGTCCTACACGACATTCCTGAACCAGGCCGACGGCTACTGGGCGGTCGATTTGGCGGCCCTGAACAGCTCCGGCGTGACCGGCAACGCGATCCTGGCCACCAATACCGAGAACGACGGCACGCGCTATCTGAACGTGTCGATCTTCGCCGAGGGGCTGACCCCCGACCAGACCCATGCCCAGCACGTGCATGGCCTCTTCGACGATAACGGCGATCCGGTCGATTCCGTGACGCCCGGCCTGGCGCAGGACAGCGACGGCGACGGCATCGTCGAGGTGCTGGAAGGCGTGCCGAGCTACGGCGACGTGCTGCTGCCGCTGGTCAGCCCCGAGGGCGGCGAGATGCCGATGACCGATTTCAACGGCCAGCTCTCCTTCATCCAGTCCTACGACCTAGGCGACGATTCGAACTTCTTCAGCCCGGTGACCGGCGCCGATTACACCGGCGATGACATCCTGCCGCTGGCGCTGCGCGAGATCGTGCTGCACGGCATGGAGGTGCCCGGCAACATCGGCATCGACGGGCCCGGCATAGACGAGGTCGACGGCAACCAGGAGGGCTATGTCGGCATCCTGCCCGCCGCCGCGGGCGAGATCGAGCAGATCGACCGTGCCCAGGCCCTCGACATGCTCGAGGACCAGATCGCCGGGGCCAGCGACAGCTTCGTCTTCGGCGCGGGCGACGATACCTTCGACGCGGGGGCCGGCAACGACACCCTGCGCGGCGGCGCCGGCAATGACACCCTCTCGGGCGGCGGCGACGGCGACCGGCTGTTCGGCGACAATGGCAACGACGTCTTGTCTGGCGGGGAGGGCAACGACCTCGTCGTCGGCGGCGCCGGCGACGACCGCCTCATGGGCGATGCCGGGGCCGACCAGCTGATCGGCCAGTCCGGCAACGACCAGCTCTCGGGCGGGGCGCTGGCCGACATGCTGCTGGGCGGCGATGGCGACGACTTCCTCAACGGCGGCTTCGGCTTCGACCGGATGACCGGCGGCGACGGGGCGGACCGCTTCTTCCACGCCGGCGTGGCCGGGCACGGCACCGACTGGGTGCAGGACTTCGACGACGAAGACGCGGACCTGCTGGTCTGGGGCGGCGGCACGGCCACCCAGGACCGCTTCCAGGTGAACTACGCCCAGACTGAGGGCGCGGGCGACGATACCGCCGAGGCCTTCGTCATTGACAGCAGCAGCGGGCAGATCCTTTGGGCTCTGGTCGACGGCGCGGACGAGGCGATCCGGGTGCAGGCCGGCGGCCAGGTCTTCGAGATCGCCTGACGGGTTCCGGCTCCGGGGTTGGGCCCAGGTTCCCGCAGGGCCGGACATGAGACCCCCGCCGGTTTTCCGGCGGGGGTCTTTTTTCGGGCCGGCCTTGCCCTCAGCGGCGGCCGCAGAGACGCGGGTGCACCCAGTCCCAGCCGTCGTTGAAGGCGCCTCCGCGGGCGAAGTTGGCGTTGCGGTCGCTGCTGTCCCAGAGCCAGCCGATCCGCCCGTAGGAGACCCAGCCCTCGGGGCAGGTATCGCCCCGGGTGACGGTAAACTGCACTGCCTGCCGTTCCTGCTCGAGCAGGCGCTCGAGGCGCGAGACCCGGTCGCGCAGCGCGGCGAGTTCCTGCCCGGCATCGGGCCCCAGTTGCAGCGCCCGCTCCAGCGCGCTGCCCGCCTGGCGGGCACAGTCGTCCGCGCTGGCGCAGCGCGAGGCCTGCGCCGTGGCCGAGACGGCCGGAAGTGCCGCGATGACGGCCGTCAGGATCAGTTTACGCATCGTTTCCTCCCAAGGGGGCATACTGCCCTACGACAGGCCAACGCGTCCCGAGGCTGCGCGGGTTCCCGCTGCCGAGGGGTCCCCGTTCCGGTGTTTTCACCAAAACGCGATCCTCGCGCGGATGATACCGCTTTTCGGAAACGATCCTTTCACAGTCCCGCCTCATTCGGCTTTTAGCGCCTTGGTAAATTCGTCCCTTCCCGCACAGGGCTGCCCGCATGACAGTCGACATCACCAGACCCACCGACAACGATACCCTGAGCGCCCAGGAGCTGGCGCTCTACAATCTGCTGATGGACTACCGCGCCAAGCTCGGCCTTGCAGCGATCCCGCTGTCGCAGGGGCTGACCGTCACCGCTGGCCGCCATGCCGTCGATACCTACGAGAACATCTGGCAGACCGGCGTGACACTGCCCAAGGAGGCCACGCTGCACAGCTGGTCGGACGGCTACTACTACGAGGACAACCGCAACCCTGAGGTGATGTGGGACGCGCCGCAGCGGCTGAACACCTCCTATACCGATACCGGCTACGAGATCTCGGCCGCGGGCTTCACCTCCCTCGCCGCGGCGCTGGAGGGCTGGAAGGGCTCGCCCGGCCATAACGCGGTGATCGCCAACCTGAACGAATGGTCCGGCTACGACTGGTCCGCGATCGGCGTGGGGATCGAGTACAACAACACCGGCGGCCCCTACGGCGGGCGCATCTTCCATGTCTGGTTCGGCGATGCGCCCGATCCGGGCGGCGCGCCGAAGATCCGCGGCACCGCCGCGGCGGAGGTCTTCGACGGTACGGCCTGGGGCGACGACATCTGCGGCGGGGCCGGCAATGACGTGCTGCGCGGCTTCGGCGGCACCGACATCCTGCGCGGCGGCGACGGTGCCGACACGATCTCGGGCGGGGACGGCAACGACGTGATCTATGGCGGCGCCACGGTGGCCGACCTGCGGGACGTGATCTACGGCGGCGACGGGGACGACCGGATCGACGGCGGCTACGGCAACGACCTGCTCTACGGCGGGGCCGGCGCCGATGTCATCGCCGGCGGCTTCGGCGCCGACACGGTGGTAGGGAACGAGGGCGCCGACGTGCTGACCGGCGGCGCCCTCGGCGACATGCTGGTGGGCGGCGACGGCTTCGATTTCCTGAACGGCGGCTTCGGCTCGGACAGGCTGAACGGCGGCGCAGGGCCGGACCGCTTCTTCCACCTCGGCGTCTTTGATCACGGCAGCGACTGGGTGCAGGACTATTCCAGCGCCGAAGGGGACCGCCTCGTCTGGGGCCGGGGAGAGGCCGCCGGTGCGGCGCGCTTCCAGGTGAACTACGCCGATACCCCCCGCGCCGGCGCGGCCGGGGTCTCGGAAGCCTTCGTCATCGACAAGGCGACGGGGCAGATCCTCTGGGCGCTGGTCGACGGCGCGGACGAGACGATCCGGGTGCAGGTTGGCACAGACGTCTTCGAGATCGCCTGAGGAGGCGGGACCCGCCGGGCTCAGATCCCCTTGGCCAGTGCGTCGAAGGCGCGCAGCTCGGCGATCAGCGCGCCTAGGCGGTCCACCTCGATCATGTTCGGCCCGTCCGAGGGGGCGTTGTCCGGATCCTGGTGCGTCTCGATGAAGAGGCCGGCCACGCCGACGGCGCAGGCCGCCCGCGCCAGGACCGGCGCGAACTCGCGCTGCCCGCCAGAGCTGCTGCCCTGCCCGCCGGGGATCTGCACCGAATGGGTGGCATCGAAGATCACCGGCCGCCCGGTGCGGGCCATGATCGGCAGCCCGCGGAAATCGGTCACCAGCGCGTTGTAGCCGAAGGAGGTGCCGCGCTCGCAGAGCAGGATCCGCTCGTTGCCTGTCGAGGCGATCTTGTCCGCCACATTGCCCATGTCCCAGGGCGCGAGGAACTGCCCCTTCTTGACGTTGATCGCGGCACCGGTGCGGCCGGCGGCCAGCAGCAGGTCGGTCTGGCGGCAGAGGAAGGCGGGGATCTGCAGCACTTCGCAGACCTCGGCGGCCGGGGCGCAATGGGCGGGCTCGTGCACGTCCGTCAGCACCGGCACGCCGAACTCGTCGCGGATCCGGCCCAGGATCTCGAGGCCCTTCTCCATGCCCAGCCCGCGCTCGGTCCCGATCGAGGAGCGGTTGGCCTTGTCGTAGCTGGCCTTGAAGATCCAGCGCGTGCCGGTAGGGGCGCAGGCCTCGGCGATGCGGGTCGCCATCATCCGCGCGTGATCGAGGCTCTCGAGCTGGCAGGGCCCGGTGATCAGGGCGAAGGGGGCGTCGCCGCCGAACTCGATATCGCCGATGGTGACGGGTGCGGTCTGGGTCATGCCTGTTCCTTCAGCGCGGCTTCGATACGGGGGATGTCCTGCGGGTTGTTCAGCTCCCAGAAGACGCGGCCCTGCGCCTCGACCGGGGTGCAGCGGATCGTCTGCCCGTTCTCGAGGAAGCGCAGCTGCTCGAGACCCTCTGCCGTCTCGAGCGGGCCCGGCTCCCAGCCGCCGTAGGCGGCAAGCGCCGCGGGGCGGTAGGCATAGACGCCGACATGGTGAAAGACCGGCAGCGGATCGGGCAGGCGGCCGGGATCGAGATAGGGCACGACTTCCTTGGAAAAGTAGAGCGCGTCTCGGTTGCGGTCCAGCACGGCGGTGGTGCCGCCGACGCGGCCGGCCTGCCGGTCCTCCACGAACATCGCGTAGCTCTTCGCGTCGCAGCGCAGCACCGGGGTGGCCATCCCCACGCCCGGATCCGCCGCCATCTCGGCGATCAGCGCTTCGACGAACCAGGGCGGGGTGAGGGGGGCGTCGCCCTGCAGGTTGACCACCACATCGGCCTCGATCCCGGCGCTGACCATGGCCTCGGCTACCCGCTCGGTGCCGTTCCGGCAGGCCTGCGAGGTCATCACCACCTCGGCGCCGAAGCCCTCTGCCGCCTGCCGGATCCGGTCATCGTCGGTGGCGACGAGGATCTTGGCTACGCCCGGCACCGCCTGCGCCGCCTCCCAGCTGAGGCGGATCAGGCTCTTGCGGCTGCCGTCCGGCAGGGTCAGCTCGGCCAGCGGCTTGCCCGGATAGCGGGTCGAGGCGTGGCGGGCGGGGATCACGATGACGCTGCGCATGGCGGCTCTCCTTAGGACGGTCAGGCAACGCCGGCGCGCAGCAGGTCGTGGATATGCAGAAGGCCCAGAGGACGCCGGTCCTCGCCCACCACCAGAAGCGCCGCGATCTTGCGCGCGTTCAGTAGCGCCAGCGCCTCGGCGGCCAGCATCTCGGGCGGCACGGTGACGGGATCGCGGGTGGCGATCTGCCCGGCGCGGCGGTCCATCAGGTCGGCCATGTTGCGGCGCAGGTCGCCGTCGGTGACGATGCCCGAAAGCCGCCCCTCGGCGTCCAGCACCGCCGCGACGCCGAAGCCCTTGGAGGTCATCTCGATCAGCGTCTCGCTCATCGGGGTCTCCTCGGAGACCAGAGGCAGCGCCGCGCCCGCATGCATGAAGCGGTCGGCCCGCGCCATCTGCGCGCCCAGCTTGCCGCCCGGATGCAGGACGCGGAAATTCTCGGTCCGGAAACCGCGCGCCTCCATCAGTGCCACCGCCAGCGCATCGCCGAGCGCCAGCATCATCGTGGTGGTGGTGGTCGGCGCGAGGCCGATGACGCAGGCCTCCGGCGCCTCGGGCAGCAGGAGCAGCCGGTCGGCCGCCGTGGCCAGGGTGCTGCGCGGCCGCCCCGAGATCGCGACAAGCGGGATCGAGAAACGGCGCGAATAGGCGAGGATATCGCCCAGCTCCGCCGTCTCGCCGGAATTGGACAGCAGCAGGCACAGATCGGTGCCGCCGATCATCCCCAGATCGCCGTGGCTCGCCTCGGACGGATGCACGAAGAGCGCCGGCGTGCCGGTCGAGGCCAGGGTGGCGGCGATCTTGCGCGCGACATGGCCGGACTTGCCGATGCCCGAGACGATGACCCGCCCGCCGGCACGGGTCACGCCCAGCACCTGCAGGACGGTGGCGTCGAAGCCCTCGGGCGGCGATGCGGCCAGGGCCGAGAGGGCCTGCGCCTCGATCCCCAGAACGCGGCGCGCCGAGGCCAGGGCCGCGGCACGAAGCACGGTCTCGTCCTGGGCGCCGGGCCCAGCCTGGTCGGAACCTGTCTGGTCGGAACCTGTCTGGGGGGTAGGCTGGGTCAGGGCCGGTTCTCCTGGCGGGTGCGGGCGCTTCTAGCGCAAGCCTCCCCGCCGCACCAGATCGCCGCGACAGATCGCCCCGCGCGAGAGGGGGGCGGTGCCCGCTGTTGCCGCACCGCGGCAAGAGCACTACACAAGAGGCAATGCCAGTTTGAGGACATCTGTAATGAAGATCGCTGTTGCCGGTATCGGCTATGTCGGCCTGTCCAACGCCGTACTGCTGTCGCAGAACCACGAGGTGGTGGCGATGGATCTCTCTGCCGAGCGGGTCGATCTCGTGAATGCCCGGAAAAGTCCGATCGGCGATCCCGAAATCGAGGAATACCTCGCCACGCGGGAGCTGAACCTGCGCGCCACCACCGATGCCGCGGAGGCCTTCACCGGCGCCGATTACGTCATCGTCTCGACGCCGACGAACTACGATCCGGTCAACAACTACTTCGACACCTCCTCGGTCGAGGCGGTGGCCGCCGAGGCGGCGCGCTACGCCCCCGATGCGACGGTGGTGGTCAAGTCGACGGTGCCGGTGGGCTTCGTCGCCGATCTGCGCACGCGCAGCGGCCGCGACAACGTGATCTTCAGCCCCGAGTTCCTGCGCGAGGGGCGCGCGCTCTACGACAACCTGCACCCCTCGCGCATCGTGGTGGGCGAGCGGAGCGAGAGGGCCCGCATCTTCGCCGATCTGCTGCTCGAGGGGGCGATCGAGACGGAGGTGCAGGTCCTCTTCACCGATCCGACCGAGGCCGAAGCGGTCAAGCTGTTCTCGAACACCTACCTCGCGATGCGAGTTGCCTATTTCAACGAGCTCGACAGCTACGCCATGAGCCTGGGGCTGAACACGCAGCAGATCATCGAAGGGGTCGGCCTCGATCCGCGGATCGGGGCGCATTACTCCAACCCCTCCTTCGGCTACGGCGGCTACTGCCTGCCCAAGGACACCAAGCAGCTGCTGGCGAACTACCAGATGGTGCCGCAGAACCTGATCCGCGCCATCGTTGATGCCAACCGCACGCGCAAGGATTTCATCGCCGAGCGGATCATCGAGATGAAGCCCGAGCGGGTGGGCATCTTCCGCCTGACGATGAAGGCGGGCTCGGACAACTGGCGGCAAAGCTCGATCCAGGGGATCATGAAGCGGCTCAAGGCCAAGGGCATCGAGGTGCTGGTCTACGAGCCGGCCCTGCCCGAGGATACCTTCTTCGGCTCCGAGGTGCTGCGCGACCTCGAGGACTTCAAGGCCCGCGCCTCGGTCATCGTCGCCAACCGCCGCGCGCCGGAGCTGGACGATGTCGCGGAGAAGATCTTCACCCGCGACCTCTTCGGCAACGACTGACGCGACGGGGAGAGGCGGCCTAGCGCCGCCTCTTCTCGACCCAGGCCAGAAAGGCGCGGTCCGGGGCGCCCAGGCGCGGGCGCCCGGTCTCGGCCCACCAGGCCTTCCATTCCGCCTCGAGCGCATAGACATCCGCCCCTGGCGCCAGGGCGCGCGCCGCCTCCAGCGTCTCGGGCGAAAGATGCGGCGCCTCGGGCGGGACCTTTGCGCGGCGCGGGGCGACGCGCAGCAGATCGCCCCCCAGCTCCTCGATGCGGTAGTCGGGCAGCTGGTCGGCCTCGATGATGGTGCGCAGCATGGCCCGGAACACCCGCCGGGGCGAGGTCGAGCCGGCCTTCTTCTGCAGCACCTCAAGCGAGATGCGCCATTCGGGCTGGCGGCCGCAGTGCTTGCGCGCCAGCTCGTAGATCCGCCGCTCGAGCGGGCGGCGCAGCCGGAAGTAGTCGCGGCTGAGGGTCAGCACGGATTTCGACAGCACCGCCCGGAACAGCCAGTCCGAGAGGGTGACCGAGACCGAGATCATCCGCCCGCCGCGGCTGCGACGCACGATCTCCCAGCTTTCGATCAGGCCGAAGCCGCTGGTGGTCTCGGTCTCGCCGGTGGCGATGTTGGTGGTGATGCGGGTGCCGGCCAGCCGCTCGAAGCTTTCGCGCAGGCGGCGGTAGGCATCGCCGCTGGTCTCGCGGTTGGTGGCGATCAGCAGGTCGTGCACCTTCAGGCGCAGCGTGCGCGCCACCTCGCGCCCCGCGTTCAGCGCCGCCATCAGCTGGCTGACGCAGAAGATCAGGATGTCCTTGTCGTGGATCGTCGCCCGCCCCTTGACCGAAGGGGTGACCTCGACCTCGGCATCGTTGTGGCGGTAGCGCAGGACCTGGCGGTCGGGCCGGGTCGAGAGCGAGAAGATCGGATGCTCCATCGACGCCAGATCGTCCTTCGGCATCGCGTCGAAGACGTCGCATAGAAACAGATCACCCACGGGGTGACGCTGTGGAAGACCCAAGTCGCCCATCGCCTGCCGATCCTCATGCGCCGAGTCGTTGCCCGGCCAACTGCTCGCGTGCGGGTGCGATCCCGCAACGTGGTTTCATTGACGCCAGCCTAGGAAACCCAGCCCCTCCCGTCCAGCAGGAGATCGGGGGTTCGGAATCGCGTCCTCGGGGGTTCGGAGTCGGAGAAACGTGGTATCGGAATCGCAAGGTCTCGGCAAAATCCTCGCAAGCCCTTGGGTCTGAACGTTTATCCCGGAAAGCCTGGGCGCCGTAACTATGAACTAACTGATTATAACGATGGATTTTCTGCTTCACCCTCGAACCGGACGCCTCGAACCTCTGCCAAGCCGGCTAAAAAGGGCTTTGAAAGAGCGGTTTCCAAGGCGGACGGGGACCGCATGATCGTCATCAACAGTCATGTTCTATATTTCATCGCATGTGTATTCCTATGTTGAACAAAGGGTCTGAATCTGCGCATGATGCTGGCATGATCTCCACCGCCCCGGCACCGGACCTCTCCGGCACAGAAGACCTCGACAGGCTCGGGACGCGCTGCGCCCAAAGCGCCATGACCCTGACCCGGGAGGCGGAGGCCACCCCGCCGCGGCAGCTGCGCGATTTCGGTATCCCCGAGATCACCGCCCGGCTGATCCCCATGGCCCCCGGCCACCTGCGCCGGGTGCTGCGCGAGACGCCCGGCCTGCCGCAGGGCCGCAACGAGGGCGGCGCCCGCTGGTTCACCCTCGAGGAAGTGGACGAGATCCGCGCCCATCTGGAGCGCAGCGGCACCCCCGGCCGCTACCGGCCCTGGCGCCCGGTGGGGGCGGCACCGAAGATCATCGCACTGGTCAATCCCGCCCGCGGCAGCGGCCGCACCACCCTGGCGCTGCACCTGGCCATGGCCGCCGCGCTCGACGGCTACCGCGTGCGCGCCATCGACCTCGATCCCGGCGCCGGCCTGACCGCGGCGCTCGGCGATCCCGGCCCGGCCGGGGAGGGCGCGCAGGACACCGCCCTCGCGCTGTTCGCGCGGCAGGCGGCCCTGCATCTGCGCGGGCAGAACCAGGCCCGGCTCGACCGCGGTGATGCGCCGGTGCCGATGGACGCGGTGCTGGGCGCGGCGCTGGAGACCGCGCCCGCGGCGCTGGCCCGGCCGACGCATTGGCCGGGGATCGCCCTGGTCCCGGCGCGGCCCGAGCTGGCGCTGGCCGATCTGCACATCCCGCAGTGGCGCACGCAGATCCGCGGCTGGCGCCCTTGGGAGGCGCTCTCGCGCGAGCTGGCCCGCCCGCCGCAGGACGGCGAGGCGGCGCCCGATCTGGTGATCCTCGACACGCCGCCCTCGCTCGGTCCGCTGGCGCTGGCGGCAGCGGCGGCGGCGGATGTCCTGCTGGTCCCGCTCGAGGGCGATGCCGCCGGGACCGCCCGCGCGGGGCAAGCCTTCGGCATGCTGCACAGCGCCTTCGCCGCCATCGAGGAGGAGGAGGCCGCCGCCGCCCGCGCGCTCGGCACGCAGCGGGTCAGCTTCGCCTGGGACGCGCTGCGCGCGGTGATCACGCGCTACGACCCCATTGCCCAGGGCCGCGCGGCGGGGGCGATCCAGGCCGGGCTGGGCCCCGCCCTCGCCGCCGCCCGGATCGAGGCGGCGCCGATCCTGGCGCAGGAAAGCGCGGTCTACGAGGCGGTGCCCCGGCCCGGCCGGCGCGGCGGCGACAGGCAGGGGCTGGCCCGGGCCCGCGCCAGCTTCGATGCCGCCTATGCCGAGATCCGCGACCTGCTGCAGGAGGGGTGGCGGCGCGGCGCCGAGGCGCGCTGAGGGCGCCGGCGTGAACCTTTCGTATACCATGATCGCCTAAGCCGGGGGGGCATGCCCCCAGCCCGGAGATCGCCCTTGCCCCGCCGCGCCCTCATCACCGGGATCACCGGACAGGACGGATCCTACCTTGCCGAGCTTCTGCTGGAAAAGGGCTACGAGGTGCATGGCATCAAGCGCCGCGCCTCGTCGTTCAACACCACGCGCATCGATCACCTCTACAGCGATCCGCATGAGGGCGCGCCCTGCGATCCGCGGCTGGTGCTGCATTACGGCGATCTGACCGACGCCTCTTCGCTGGTGCGCATCCTCGCCGAGGTGCGCCCGGATGAGATCTACAACCTCGCCGCCCAGTCCCATGTCGCCGTCAGCTTCGAGGCGCCGGAATATACCGCCGAGGTCGGCGCCCTTGGCCCGCTGCGCCTGCTCGAGGCGATCCGCTTCCTCGGGCTGGAGAAGACCGCGCGCTTCTACCAGGCCTCCACCTCGGAGCTTTACGGCGCCGTGGCCGAGACCCCGCAGAGCGAGACGACGCCCTTCCGCCCGCGCAGCCCCTATGCCATCGCCAAGCTGCATGCCTACTGGACCTGCGCCACCTACCGCGAGGCCTATGGTCTCTTTGCCTGCAACGGGATCCTCTTCAACCACGAGAGCCCGCGCCGGGGCGAGACCTTCGCCACGCGCAAGATCACCCGCGGCCTCGCCCGCGTCGCCCTGGGGCTGGAGCCCTGCCTCTGGCTCGGCAATCTCGAGGCCCGGCGCGACTGGGGCCATGCGCGGGACTACGTGCGCGCGCAATGGCTGATGCTGCAGCAGGACCGCCCCGCCGATTACGTCATCGCCACCGGCGTGCAGCATTCCCTGCGAGAGTTCCTGTGCTGGGCCGCCGAGGAGCTGGGCTTTTCGCTGCGCTTCGAGGGGGAGGGCCCGGCAGAGCTGGCCCGCGTCGCCGCCCTGACCCCCGGCGCCCCGCCCGATATCGCCGCCCGCCTCGCGCCAGGGGATGTCGTGATGCGGATCGATTCGCGCTACTGCCGCCCCGCCGAGGTCGAGACATTGCTGGGCGATGCCGCGCGCGCCCGGGCCGAGCTGGGCTGGCGGCCCGAGGTCACCGCCCGCCAGCTCTGCGCCGAGATGGTGGAGGCCGATCTCGCCCTCGCGCGAGAGGAAGCGCGGACGAGGGCCCCGGCGCCGCGGCTGCGGGCGCGGGCGGCGGGCTGAGCCATGCGGCTGTTCCTCGCCGGGCATCTCGGCATGGTCGGCGCCGCCCTGCTGCGGCAGCTGCAGCAGCGGCCGGACCTCACGCTGCTGCTGCGCGACCGCGCCGCGCTCGACCTGACCGACCGGGGGGCGGTGCGCGCCTTCTTCGCCGAGGCGCGGCCCGAGGCGGTGATCCTGGCCGCTGCCAGGGTCGGCGGCATCGGCGCCAATGCCGCCGCCCCGGCCGATTTCCTGGCCCAGAACCTCGCCATCGCGCTCAATGTGATCGAGGCGGCGCATGAGGCGGGGGTGCAGCGCCTGCTGAACCTCGGCTCCTCCTGCATCTACCCGCGGCAGGCGGCGCAGCCGATCGCCGAGGAGGCGCTGCTGACCGGCCCGCTCGAGCCGACGAACGAGGGCTATGCCATCGCCAAGATCGCCGCGCTCAGGCTCTGCGACGCCCATGCCCGGCAGCACGGGCGCGACTACCGATCCGTCATGCCCTGCAACCTCTACGGGTCCGGCGACGATTTCGATTCCGAGACCGCCCATGTGCTGCCGGCGCTGATCGCGCGGGTGCAGGCGGCGAAGGAGGCGGGCGCGGCAAGCCTCTCGCTCTGGGGCACGGGCACGCCCCGGCGCGAGTTCCTACATGTCGACGATCTGGCCGAGGCGGCGCTTCTGGCGATGGAGCTGCCGCATCCCGCCTGGCGCGCGGCGCTGGGGCCGGATCTCAATCACCTCAACATCGGCAGCGGCAGCGACATCGCGATCCGCGATCTTGCCGCGCTGGTGGCGGAGGTGACGGGCTACGAAGGCGCGATCACCCTCGATCCCTCCCGCCCCGACGGCACACCGCGCAAGCTGATGGATGTCTCGCGTCTTGCCGCGCTCGGCTGGCGCCCGCGGATCGGGCTGCGCGCAGGGATCGCCCGGACCCATGCCTGGTACATGGCGCAGCGCGAGAGCGCGCCCGATCTGGCCTGACGCCGCCCGGCCCTGTAGCAAGGGGGCCAGGTAGGCGGAGAAAGACGATGCGCGTATTGGTCACCGGCGGCGCCGGCTACATCGGCAGCCACACCCTGGTCGAGCTTCTGGGGCAGGGTCACGACGCGCTGGTGGTCGACGATTTCTCGAACGGCTCGTCCGTCGCGCTGGAGCGGGTGCGCGGCCTCACGAATGGCGGGTTGGAGGTTGAGCAGGCCGATATTCGCGATGCGCCGCGGATGGAGGCTATCCTGCGCGCGGCCCGGCCCGAGGCGGTGATCCATTTCGCCGGCCTCAAGGCGGTGGGCGAAAGCGCGACCCGCCCGGTCGACTACTACGAGGTCAACGTCGCTGGTACGCTGTCGCTCTTGCGCGCGATGGAAGCCGCGGGGACGCAGCGGATCATCTTTTCCTCCTCCGCTACGGTCTACGGAGAGCCGGAATTCCTGCCCTATACCGAGGATCACCCGCTGCGCCCGATGTCGGTCTATGGCCAGACCAAACTCATGGCCGAGCAGGTGCTGACCGCCTGGGCCGCCGCGCGCGAGGGGGCCAGCGTCATGCTGCTGCGCTACTTCAATCCCGTCGGCGCCCATGCCTCGGGCCGGATCGGAGAGGACCCGCAAGGGCTGCCGAACAACCTGATGCCCTACCTCGCGCAGGTCGCCACCGGGCGGCAGGAGCGCCTGCGCATCTTCGGCGACGACTACCCCACGCCCGACGGCACCGGGGTGCGCGACTACATCCATGTGACCGACCTCGCGCGCGCCCATGTCGCGGCCCTGACCCGGGCGGCAGGGGTGACGGGCTGCGAGACCTACAACATCGGCACGGGCCGGGGCTATTCGGTCTACGAGATGCTTGCTGCCTTCTCGCGCGCGGCGGGACGCGATCTGCCCTATCAGGTGCTGCCGCGCCGGCCCGGCGACATCGCCGAGATGCGGGCCGACTGCTCCCTAGCCGCCGAGCGCCTTGGCTGGCGCGCCGAGCATGGTATCGACGCCATGGCCCGCAGCCTCTGGGCCTGGCAATCGGCAAACCCGCGGGGCTACGCGGGCTGAGTGCAGGCGGGGGGCGAGGCCCCGGATGCCCCTTGAGCAGCCCCTTCGGGGCATCCTTTTGGAGCGCCCCTTCGGGCCTCTTCTAGACACGCCCCTTCTGGGACGCCCCTTCGGGGCGATGGCCAAGCCGTCCCGCAGCCCCTAGGATCGCGGCGCTGCAGCAAGGGGCGGGCCGATGGAATTCCTTTCTCTGCGTGCCCTCGCCCTGGGGGCGCTGCTGCCGGCGGCGCTGCTCTGCGTGCTGGCCGGCGCGACGGCGCGGTTCTGGCCCGACGGCGCCCTCGTCGGCACCTTCGGGCGGATGCTCGACAGCCTCGCGCCGCAGCTCTTCGTTCTGTCGCTGCTGCTCTGCGCCGCGCTCGCCCTCCTGGGGCTGCCGCGGCTGGCGCTGGGGCTGGCGCTACTCTCGGCGCTGGGGCAGGGGGCCCTGCTCATGGACCAGCGGGGCCGGGCGCGGCCCCTGGCCGAGGCGGAGACGCAGGCCCCTTTCACCGCGATCTGGTTCAATCTATACGAGCAGAACGCCACCCCGCCAGAGCGCCTCGCCGAAGCAATCCTGCAGAGCGGCGTCGATCTCGTCGCCCTGGGGGAGGCCGATCCGATCCGCCCGGTGCTGCCGCTGCTGGAAACAGTCTATCCCTACCGGATCGGCTGCGAGGGGCGGCGTTGCGGTGTGCTGCTGCTCTCGCGCCATCCCTTCGCGCCGGGCACGCAGGAACTGGCGAATATCTCGCGCCGCGAGCGGCTGGTCCGGGCGCGGGTGGAGCCCGAGGGGCGCGCTCCGCTCGAGGTGCTGGTCGAGCACATGGCGAAGCCCTGGTTCTACGGCTTCGTCGAGGACGACCGCTGGTACCTGCTGGACCGGCTTGCGTTGATCCGGCAGACCTCGGGGCCCGAGGCGCCGGTGCTGGTCATGGGCGATTTCAACGCCGCCCCCTGGAGCCGCCCCATCGCGATGCTGCTGCGCGAGGCCGGTCTCGCGCCGCCCCGGCGCCCGGTGCCAACCTGGCCCGCCGCCGCCGGCCCGCTCGGCGTGCCGATCGACCAGGTGCTGGTGGGCGGCCACGCGCGGCTGACGGCACTTGCCCCCTGGGGCGGCGATCTCGGCTCGAACCACCGCGGGATCAGGGCCTTGGTGATTTGGCCCGAGGTGGGCTGAGCGGCGGAAGAAGGTCCGGGGTCAGTGCAGCAGCGGCGCCTCCAGCCGCAGGTCATCTAGCAGCCCCAGCACGAGCCGCAGGTCGGCGCCGCGGCCCGGATGCAGCCCACGCAGCAGATTAGCCAGACCCTCCGCTTCCTCCCGCTCCAGCCCCCGCGCCGAGGCCTCTTGCAGGGCAAAGCCCGCAAGCTGCTCCGGCGTCAGCGGCTGCAGACGCGCAATGCGCAGACGCGAGAGAAGCGGCGCCGGGATGCCGCGCGTATCGTTGGCGGTAAAAAGCCAGTTCACCCGGCTCATGTCGAAACGGATGCCGAAATAAGGGCAGGTCCAGAGTGCGGCTGAGGCCGGATCCAGCAGGCCGAGGAGGACGGCATGCGCGCTGGTCCTGTGGCCGGCTGTGCTTTCGACGGCTGCGGCCTTCTCCAGCTCGTCGACGAGGATCAGCGGGTTGGCCATGCCGCTGGTGATGACCGTCTCCACCGGCAGGCCGGGCATGCCGCTGCGCCAGCCGCGGCTGAGACCGGCTATCTGGAAGGCTTCGCCTGCAGCGCCGAGATCGGCAATGGCCAGCGGCAGGCCGGCATGATGCGCAAGGCTGCGGGCGAGGTGGCTTTTGCCGAGGCCGGGCGGACCGACAAGCAGCGTCGGGCGGATCAGGCGGCCGGTACCTACCCCAGTCGACGCCCGCAGGTCGTGCCAAAGCGGTACGGTGGCGGCGCTCATCCAGGGCAGGTCCTCGGCCAGCGCGGCGCCGATTTCGTCGGCGCCGTGCACGCTCTCCGGGCCGGCAAGGCGCGCGCCCTGCAGAATACCGGCGAGGCGGGCGCGCTGCCTGTCGTCCAGATGCGCGAGACCGCTGGCGCGCTGACGTGCTTCATGCAGCCTCTGCGCCCGGCGCTTTAGCCGGCCCGCGGCCGCATCTCGCCAGGGGCCGCTGTCGGACCCCAAGTGATCGGACCCGCGCAGCAGGGCGAGGTGGTGGGCGAGCCGCGCCTCGATGCTCTCGGCACTGCTCGGCCAGGTGCTGATGGCCGGCAGGATGGAAATGGTTCTGGGCATGATGATCCTCCTGGTGAGGGGGGCACTCAAAGAGAGACGGCGTGGCGGTTCGGGGCGGCGAGGCGGATGGCGGCCTCGAGAGCCGTCGAAGCCTCGGCGGCCTTTTGTATCTCGCGCAGGCCGATCCAGAGGAGGTCCTCGTCCTCCGGTAGGCGCCAGGCGGCGGCAGAGGCCTCGATCCCGTCCGCCGGATGGGTGACGGCGAGATGGGCGAGGGCGACCTGCCGGTCGAGAGGCGGCAGGCGGTGGACCTCGGCTGTATGCCGCAGGTCGCGGGGCAGGGCGCGGAGGCCGGAGGTCAGCAGGACAAGGCGGTGCCGGCCGGGCTCAGTCAGGGACGCTGTCAGCGCCACCGTGTCCTGCGCCTTGCCGGTAAGGCGCAGCAGGCGCAGCGGCGCCTCGGGCCGCGCGGCGTCGGAGGGCAAGGGAGGGCCGGCGGCATAGGCCCAAGTCAGGGCCCAGGCGGTGGCCTCCTGCATCTCGCTCTCTGCCAGGATCGCGGTGGCGCACCTGGGCTGCAGCAGCAAATCGATGCCGTGCTGGTCGATCGCCAGCCGCGCGAGGCGCAGGATCGCCTGGAGCCGGGCGGTGCTCAGCCCTTCCGGCAGGTCCGCAGGCGGCGGGGCGCGCCGCTCCGGCGGCACCTCGAGGATGGAGCTGCCCTCGATATGGATGCGGCCGATCTCGGCGATTTCATGCGCCCAGACCTCCTGCGGCGCGCCGGGCACGGGGCTGCCGTCCTCGTCCGCCCAGGCAAGGCTGGTGGTGCTGCCGCCGGGCCCCGTTTCGGGGTTCAGCGGCCGGGCGGCGGCAAGGGCCAGCTGCGCGAAGGCACGGGCAAACGCGCCGCCCCGGGCCACCAGCCGCGGGCCGGGATGGCGGGGCAGGGGCGGCAGCACCGGAGCCTCCGCCGCGCCACTGTCCAGGGCATGGCGTGCGCGCGCGAGGGCAGCCGCGGCAAGCGGCTGCCAATGGGGGGCGGAAAGGACGCTCATCACGAGTCCCTCCCGGTTTCCGCCACCGGCGCATGGTCGGCGGCCTCATCATCCAGAACGCCATCCGCCAGATCGTCCAGCAGCCCGAGGATCCGCGGCTCGGCTTCGGCGCGGTAGATTTCGCTCACCACGCGGATGACTCCCTCCAGTTCCGCGCGCGGCACGATGTGCTGCGGGATCTCCGTCTTCAGCCGGGCATGCAGCGCCTGCTCGCGATTGTAGGCCTCGCGGCCCGTCGGCATCGGCACCACCGCCAGCAGCTCCGCCCGGCCCTGCCCCCCGATCCCGAGCTGGTAGGTCATCCGCGACCAGGGATCGCGGCTGTAGCCCAGCTTCACCACCCGCCCGAGGCCGGGCAGGTCGAGGCGCATCAGGTAGAGCGCACTGGGCGCCGCCGGCCAGTCCTCGCCGCAGGTGCCGCAGGAGAAGCGTCCGGTCTGCATGTTGGCGCGGGCAATGCGCTGCTCGGCGCCGCAACCATCCTCATGGGCATAGAGGCGGTAGTGCGAGGTGCCGCGCGGGTCGGGGCCGAGAAGGCGCCAGCCGCGCTGCTCGGCCTCGGCCGCGTCGCGGGCCTCCATGCAAATGCGGCAGAGCGCGTCGGTCTCGCTCCGCGCCATGCGCTCCACGAAGGCGAACTGCCGCCGGACCTCGTGGCCGCAGGGGGCGCGGTAATGGGCGTAGTGCCGATGATCGGGGCAGCGGCGCAGGAAGGTCAGCCCGGCGGCCTGAGCCGTCTTGCGCCAGCGCGCCTCCATGCAGGGCCGGCAGTGAGGCTGCGCGCTGGTCAGGACCCACAGGCGCATCGGCGTCAGCCCGCGGCAGGTCCGGCATTCGAGCTCGAGCCAGCTGCGGTCGCGGATGCGGCGGGCGATGCGGAAGCCCTTTGCATGGGCCAGTTCTGCCCAGTGAGGGCGGATGGGGGCATCGAAGCCGGGTTCGACGGAGGGGGCGGGGGTGCAGTGATCCATCATGGTGGACACTCCTGTACAGTCAGTCGCGCAGGGAGAGCCGGGCGCCACAAGGGCGCTCGGGTCCAGGGCGAGGGGAAGATGCAGGGCAAGAGGCGGCCGGCCCGCTGGCGAAGCAGCGGGAGGCGCCTCACCCTGGCGGGCGAGGGGTCTGTCGAGCGAAAGCCGGGAAGAGGGTCAGCCCGGCGCGGGCGCCTCGGCGTAAGAGGCGGCGCGCTCTGCCATGGCCTCGTCCACCAGCCTGTGGGTCAGGGCCAGCGTCCGGTCGATCAGCGCCGCGGCCCGCAGCTCGGAGGGCGAGGTGCCCGCCACCTGGAACGGCCAGAGTTGCAGGATGCCGCTGTCCAGAAGCGCCCGGACCTCATGCGGATCGCTGGCGAAGAAGACCTTCTGGGCGAGGCCGGCAAGCCCCTGCACTGCATGGTCGAGAGGATCGCGAGGCGGGTGGTCCTGCACCTGCATTGCCAGGGCGATGCAGGCTTCGTGCCCGGCCTCGGCCTCGTCGAAGAACACCGCAAAGGCGGGATCGCCGAAACACGCCTGCGGCAGCGCGGCCTCGTCCTCGAGCGTTGCCTCGAAGGTATCGAGCAGCTTCTGCATGTCCCGCTGAACGGGGCTGAGGGTGTCGTGCAGGATGGGGGGATGGTTCGCCCGAGAGGGCGTGGTAGGGGTCGTCGCAGCCATGGTGATCTCCAATCTAGATTGCCGCGGTCAGGACGGGATCGAGAGCCGTCACTCTTGATCTCGTCCGTCTACTATGTCACATCGTAATCTTGATATCAACATATAAAGATGACGATGGTTCATGGCGCCACCTAAAAAAGATACGGTTGCGGTTGGACTGCGGCTTGAGCAGTCCATGCTTGATCAGATCGACCAGCTTCGTCGGCAGGATGCCAACCCGCCTACGCGGCCTGAAATGATCCGAAGAATTATTTCGGACTGGATCGAGAAATCAGATGGCTTGCCGCCAAAATAATTAATAACCATTAATTGAAATACCAAAAATATTTGCCGATCTTCAGGATGCAATGAATTGCCTATGGTGGAGCCGATCCAAGTCTGTAGGGCTCTACCCCACCAAAATAGGCTGCATCACGTCTCGGCCTGACCGAACGCCTTTTAGGGGTTAGGGTTATGCGACGTCTGATCCGGGTGAGGGCGAGACGCAGAGGCGCTGCGCTCCACGCCGGAATGGCCGCGATGCTTTTTGACGATCTTTTCAGCGCGGCGCAGTTCGATCTCGACTTCCTGCTTTTCCAGAAGAGCATTTAGGTCCGCCATCATGCTCTGACTGTCCCCCTCCTCATCGGAGGTCTGCAGAACCGCCGAGCAGCGTTTCACCAAGTCTCGCAAGAAATCCTTGTGATCTTTCGCAACCTGCTGGGAAAGCATAACAAGGCCATCTGCCTTCTGCCGCTCCCTGTGATCGCGCGCTTTCTGGCGGTTCTTTTCTTCGCGCTGCTCGGCCTCCTCAAGAGCACGCCGCGCCACCTCTTCCCGGTATTTTCTGAGTGTCATGAGCCGTCTCCTTTCGTCGGTGAATCACTAATAGGGCCGAACCCGGAAAATCCCTAATCGGCCTGAAGTCACCTCCTCGTGATGTGGCCCTCGTCCTATACTCTCGGGTTTTACGTCTCTTTTCTCGTGTCTCTGCTTGAACGTATCCTCTCTCTGCAAAATGGGTGCTTTGGTTTTTCACGACCTTGAGCGACTCTCCCCTCATCAAGACTCCCGCAGCCGTCTGTACAAGATTGGTGACGGGTAACCCAAGGAGGCGGCGATGAATGACGGTTGCGAGGATAAGGAAGAGCGGATCATATGGCAGGTCCGCACGACGAAGACCGATCAGCGGATGATCAAATCGGCCGCCGCGGAGGCTAAAATGGCAATTGGGCCCTTCTTGGCCGAGGCCGTCAGGAAGACGCAAATCGTCCGTCGGTCGGATTGGGAGGCCGGCCTCGGTAAGCTTATCGAGGCGATGGCGCTGCTGGAAGGCATTTCGCAGCGCGTGGCAGGCATGCCCGATCCGCTCGACAGGATCGAGACAGTAGCGGCGCTCTTGTCGGTCGAGCGGCGCCTGCACCGGATCGCGACCCCCTGGCTTGCCGATGACGCGGAAGGCGACGGCGCATGAGGGTCAGCTGGTCGCCTCATGGCCGCTCCAGGGATGCCGGCGCGGCGTCGTGGCTTATCCACTACTTGGAGAGAGCCATGGTGCTGAAGCCAGGGTCCAAGCGCCAGGTCATGCTGCGGCGCGATCCGGTGCCGGAGGTGCTTTTCGGGGATGCACCGCTCCTGCGGCGCGTGATCAATGCGGTGCCGTTCAAGCGCCGCTACAGCGCAATGACGTTGTCCTTCCACAGGGCCGATATCGATGTCCGGCGCTTTAACGCCGGCGATCCCGCTGCCAGGGCCGCGGTGGATCTGGCCTGTCGGCTGGTGCTGGAGGTGGCGTTTGCCGGGCTGCCTGTCACGATGCGACCACCCGTCTATTGCACGACCCACACCCATACTGGGCGGCTGGAGGTGAATATTGCCTTCGGCGGCATGACCTTCACGCCGAAGGGGATGTGCAGCTTCAATCCTGACCCTCCGCGTAGCGGCAGCCGCAAGCTCTGGGCAGCGGTGCAGAATGTGCTGAACCAGCGGTTCGGCTGGGCCGATCCGGGAAACCCGCGCCGGAGACAAAGGATCAAGCTTCCCGACTACGTCCTGAAGCGCGAAGCAGAGGAGCGGCGCACAAAGAGTGGGGCTGCTCCGGACTGGCGCAGGGACTACGTCACGCAGCTCGAGCAAGAGCTGGGCGACATCGACCCCCAATCGCGGGCCGAGGTCCTGATCGCGATGGAGGGGATGGCCTCGAGGACCGGCGTCGAGGTGCTGTCGCACCGCTCGGACAGCATCACGGTTTGCGATCAGGAAAAGCCCTCCAAGCGTGTGCGTCTGCGCGGCTTCCTGATGCGCGCCGATTTCGTACCCAAGCCGGACATTGGGACGCAGCATGCCAAGCGGCAGGAGGTTCTGTCACGCGCACCGGCCCAGCTGCGCGCCGCCCTCGAAGCCCGCCGCAAGGATGCCCGCAAGCGCTATGGGCTGCCGGAGGTCCATGGCGCCGATGTCTTGCGCCCGGTCGAGGCTCTGCTCGACCCGCAGACGCCCGCGCGATCCCTCATCCCGACGGCGCATCCGGATTACCCACACTCACCAGACGATGGAGACCACCATGACCACGCGCATCACCCCCCTAGAGCGCCAGCTCCTGGACCAGGTTCGGACCCTCGGCCGCGAGATGCAGGAGCGGGACGTGCGGCAGAGGGAAGAGATCGCAGCCTTGCAGCAGCAGCTGGACGACTTGCAGTCCTCTGTCGCGACCTTGATCGTAGCGCTCGACGCGGTCTGAGTGCGCTCGACCGGCGGAGGCGCGATCGCTTGGGGCGCGGTTTCGACGGCCTTCGCCGCAGGCTGTCTTGTATCTGGATGGCGCGATCCGTGCCGGCCGGTCTCCATGTGCGGCTCGATACCATCCGTCTTTCACTGGAGCAGACAAATGACCGATTCGACCGATCCTACCCCGTCGCCGGTTTTGCCGGTAAACATCCTGCTCAGCGATATACGCTCCCGGCTGATCCGGCTGGAGGACGCGATCACGGCTTTCGCTTCGAGCATCGAGAAGGATCGGGAACTTTCGGATCCGACGGAGACGCTGCAGCAGATCGCGGAGCAGATGGAACGGGCGGCGCGGACTCTCGCGGCCTGCGCGGAAGACTTCGGCGAGGCGGCACCGAGCCGGGCTACCTTGTCGCAGCTGGAGGAACGGAGCCTGAGGCAGGAGCAGGCTTTGCAGCGCCTGACCGCGATGACGGAGCAGATGATGCAGGCGCTTCTCCTCCCGCTCCCCGAACAAGAGGGGCGCTGATCGCTCGGGTTCTGGCGGTGGTGCGGGCCGACCCTGGCTTGGGTGTCCTGCAATGGCGGCTGGCAGAGGATGGGGCGGCAATCCTGCTCGAGGATCCGCATCAGGATCTGGCGCTGCGGGTCGACGGGGAGGCGGTCTCGTGCCTCAGGTCCTCTGACCGCGATGAAGGGAAAGGCCTTGTTGCCGCCTTGCAGGCCGGGCTGGGATACGAGGTCGAGGAAGACTGGCTCGAGGCGCCGTCGCCCTTCGATTGATCGCCACTCTCTTCGCAGAGCCAGGTCGGAATGGCATGCGGGATGCCCGATGGTCCCAAGGGTCAGGAGTACGCGTGCTCTTCGCACTGCCACCTCGGGTGTTTCCGCCTCTACCTTACCGTAAGGAACATAATTTCATATTACATAATCTATATTACACGTTATTGCGACGCGGCGGGGTGAACTCTATACCTCGGAATGGCAGGCTGGTTTTTCAGCCCCTCTCGGCGTGCATCTCAGGGCCAAAGTTGGGGTACTGACGCAAGTAGCGGGTCAGCGTCAGCCCGTGGAAACGGTCGATGACCGCCCCGGCATGATGAAAAGAGCGCCGAGCGGATCGAGGTGGTCGGGGCGCGGGTGACCGGGCTCGATATCACGACATGGGCGAGAGCGGCGGCGCGCAGACCCGGCACGAGGCCTGCGGCGGGGCCGGCGAGCAGGTGAGCAGCACCATGGCGTTACGCGATCTGATCTGGGCTTTCGACCCACCCCCGCCCGCCGCGGTGCTGGAGGCGGCGGAGAACCTCAGCTACCGCGATTTCCTGATCGTCACACAGGGGCTCGATCATCCCGACCCCTTCCCGGACAACTGGATCTACATCCACTCGCTCAAGGTGAAGGTTGGCCGGATCCAGAACTTCCGCGCCCGGTCGCCCGAGATGCTGCCCGACGAGGGCACCGCCTCGATCGGGATGGAATACTTCTGCCAGGAGGGCGACGGCCTCTGGGCGATGCCGGCCGCGCGCAACACCCTGGGCCAGGATCACGACGTCTGGACGGTCAATGTCGAGCGCGCCTATCACGAGGAATTCCAGCGAGCCGAGGGCTCTGAGGCCGAAGGGACCGCGCCGGTCGCAGTATGTCCCTTCGTCGCCCGGAGTCGGGGTAGCCGGGGCGCGTGACGTTGGCTTCCCCCCAAGAATTTTTGCAACACCCGCAAGGGTGCCTATATTCAAGGAGTATGGGTGATCATCCACCGCCCGAGGATGCGATGAACGTCAAGGTGAACACATACCCGCAGCTGCGCCAGCTGTGCTGGAACCGCCCCGACGATACGGTCGTGGACGGTGAAACTGCGCTTGCACTCTATGAGCGCAACTGGCGTTTCGTCGATCGTGATGCACTCATACCGCGCGAGCAGAAGCTTCTGGATCGCCTTGTCGCGGAGTATGGCAACGGGTACCTGCTGACCGTCTGAAGACCGAGCCGCAGGATGCAGAGGTGTTCCAGCGTAAACATCATAACGACATTCTCGGTGTTCTCCGGTGCCTCGATGGCGATCTGCTTCAAGATGCCGAATGCTATTTCGGCGGTGGCACGGCGATCGTCCTAAAGCTTGGCGAATACCGTGAGAGCGTGGATATCTACTTCCTCTGCGCTTCTCAGGAGGGGTATCGCAAGCTCCGCCAGGCTCTTTGGGGCAGCTCCGATCTTACCGGTCTTCTGCTGCCGTCGGCTGGAATAAAGACATTGCGCGATGTCAGGACCGATCAATACGGCATCCGCACTCTGATCGGCGGGACGGATGTCGCCATCAAGTTCGAGATCGTCCGTGAGGCTCGAATCCAACTTGCCGGTGACATGGACGACCGCTTCGGCGTCCATGTTCTGACGCGGGACTGCCTGTATGCAGAGAAACTGCTCGCGAATGCCGATCGCTGGGCAGACAAGGCCGTTCTGAGCCGCGACATTCTCGATTTGTCGATGATGATCTTGCGTTGGGGACCAATCCCTGACGGAGCCTGGGACATCGCCGAAGGGGCCTACGGCGACACCGCCCGCAAAGCCTACGACAAAGCGATCGCCCGTATCCGCAATCCCGAGTGGCTGAGGAGGTGTATGGCCGGCATGGATATGCAGCCTGATCTGGAGGGCGAGGTACTGGCCCTTCACGGTGGCCCCCTAGACAAGGAGTCCTAGTGACCTCGTGAGGCGCGTCATTGCAGGCGTGGCTGAGGTCGCCTCTCCTCCACCGTGACCGCGCCGGCCGGGAAACCGGCGGCAGGAAAATGATCAAGGCATGGCGCAGGCACCAGCCGTCCTGGCGCCGGGACCACGACGCGCAGAGGGGGCGGCAGGGGGCACGGCGGGCGGGATCGTCGGCACCGGCCTTTCACGGCTGCCGCGCCGACAGGCCCGGACCCCCGCCCTCAGGGCCGGAAGGAGAAGCTCCTGCCGACCGAGAGGCTGACGTTGTTCTCGGTGGCCGTGCCCTCGCCGTCCTCGTCGCGGTAGCGGTAGCGGTAGCCCAGGTCGAGCGACCAGTCCCGCGTCAGGCTGTAGCCCAGGCTGGCGCCGAGGCTGGCGTTGCGGGTGGTCTCGTCGGTCCCGGTATTCTCCTGGTTGGCATAGCGCGCATCGAGCGAGAGCGCGGCCAGCGCCGTGAGCGGCCGCTCGTAGCGGGCCGAGAAGACCGTGCGCACCTCTTCGCCGTCGTCGGTGCTGCTGACCGAGCGGTTGCCCGAGAGCGAGAGCGCGGCATCGGCGAACTCGCGGCTGAGCGAGAGATCCCCGGTCAGCGCCAGCTCCCCTTCGGTGTCGCGCGTCGCACCCAGCGAGAAGGAGAGCCCGCCGCGCGGCAGGTCGAGATCGCGCCCGGCGCTGACACCGATGCGGTCGCCGTCCTCGGTATCCTCGTAGAACAGAGAGCCGCGGTAATCGCCCAAGGGACGGTCGTAGCTGAGGCCGGTCTCGATGCGCCGGGTCTGGCGCAGCTCTTCGCCGTCCTCGTCGATACGCTTGTAGCCAAAGCCCAGCCGGGCATCGAGCACGCGGCTCAGTGCCAGGCGCAGGTCGACATCGGCATCGAGGCGCTGCGTGTCGTTCAGATCGGGATCGGTGGTGTCCTCGTAGCTCACATCCTCGACCGAAAGGGCGAAGTCGGTGCCGAAGGGCCCCTCCTGCCCCAGCGACAGATCGGCCCCTGCGCGCAGCGAGCGCCGCGTGCCCTGCCCCTCGAGATCGCCGAAATCCTCGGGCAGATCGAGATTGCCCTCCTCGTCGACGAAATCGTCGAGCCCGCGCAGGAACTCGATGTCTTCCGAGGCGTAGCGCGCGTCCAACCCGAAGGCGGAATTTGCGCCGCGCCGGTCATAGCCGAGGCGCAGCGTCGGGTCGGAGAACTCGGCCTCGTCCGTGTCGCCGGGGCCCTCCACGAGGCGGTAGGCGGTATTCGCCCGAAGATCGAGGCTCTGCAGCCGCGTCGTGCTGGAGAAGATGGCCGAAAGCGCGGTATCGGCCCTGAGGGTATCGCCCTCGGGATCCGTGTCGAGATCGGCGTTGTCGCTGTAGGACAGGCTCTGCGACAGGCCGAAGGTCAGCAGCCGCCCGCCCTCCTGCGCGAGAAGGGGCATCGCCCCGCCGAGAAGGGCAAGGCCGCCGGCGGCCAGGATCAGGCTGCGGCGAAGGGCTGGGATGCGCGGCTGCACCGGCTTACTCGAACAGGCGGCGTTCGGGGATCACGAAGACATCGCCATCGAGGACGCTGGCGGTGCCGTTCGGGCTGCGCCCGTCGAGGATCGCCTGATAGTCGATGGCGTAGATCGTCTCGACCCCGTTCACGACCCGGCGCAGCTGGATCCGGCGCGTCGCGGCGAAGGGCGTGAAGCCGCCGACCTCGGAGAAGAGTTGCAGCAGGCTGGTGCCCGGCTCGACCTCGAGACGGCCGGGGCTGCCGACCTCACCGAGGGCGTAGACGTCGTAGAGCAGCGGCTCGACCGGCTCGACCGGCTCCAGCTCGGCCTGCGGCGCGACCTGCTGGAGCGAGACGTAGACGCTGGGCCGGGCGGCGAAGCTGGGGGCGAGCTGCGCGGTCAGCGCCTCCTGCACGCCCTCGACGGTGCGGCCCGCCGCGGTGACGGAGCCGGCCAGCGGCACGGTGATCCGCCCGTCGGGCGAGACCAGGACCGCGCGGTTCAGCGTCTCGTCCTCGAGGACTTCGATGCGCAGCGTGTCGCCGGGCTGGATGCGGTAGCCCTGGGCCTGGGCCGCGGCGGCGCCGGTCAGCAGCGCCAGCGCGAGCAGCAGCCGGCCGAGGGCCGCGTGGAAATTGAAACAAAGACGGGACATAACGGGCACCTTCCTGACGATCCGGCCTGATGATCCGGCGAGGATCCGGCCGCTTGCCGGTTTCCTACCTTAGATTGCGAAGCTTGACTGCCCCCCGCGAGGCCTGCGTGACCGCAGGTCGCGTTTCCGGGCGGGAACGTGCCGGGGCTGCAACAGGGCGGCCCCGGCAAAAATCGGCTTTGGGTTGCAGACCCGGGCCGCTCTTCCCGGTCCAGTACCGCTGCGACAGCGGTCCTTCCCGGGCGCTCGGCCCTGGGTGCGGCCTGGGCGGGGCCGGGCCTAGTCCGATCCGGGCGCGGCGCTGTCCCCCGCCTCGCCGGCTCCGGTTTCGCCGCCGGTTTGGTCCCCGGTTTCGGCGGCACCCTCGGTCCCGGTCCCGGCCTCGCCGAGACCATCGAGCGTCTCGCGGGCGATCTGGAACTGCGGCAGCGGGCTATCCCCGGCCATCTCGAGCGCGGCCTCCAGCGCCTCGCGCGCCTCGGCCTCCTGCCCCGCGGCGGCATAGGCCATCCCGAGGTGGTAGCGCACCAGAGGATCGCGGGGCAGGCCCCGGGCGGCGGGCTCGAGCTGGGTGACGGCCTCCTCGATATTGCCGCGGCGGTACTCGATCCAGCCGTAGGTGTCCTGGAAGGCCGGCTGGTCGCGGCCGCGCAGCCGGCGGGCGATGGTCGCCGCCCGCTCCAGCGCCTGCGGATCCTCGATATGGGTGCCGATCAGGCTGGCCAGGTTGTTGGCCACCACCAGGTTGCCGCTGTCCTCGGCATAGAGCGCCTCGTAGATCTCGAGCGACCCCTCGATATCGCCCGCGGCCTCGAGGCGGCCGGCCTCGAGCGCGCGCAGCTGGCGCGACTCCGGCGCCGCCTCGAGGGCCCGGGCCAGCACCGCGGCGGCCTCCTGCCCCTGACCCTGCGCCTCCAGCAGGCCGAAGAGCCGCGTCACTGCCCCCTCCTGGCCCGGCGCTTCCTCGAGCACGCGGCGCAGCTCGGCCTCGGCCGCCCCGGGATCCTCGGTGGCGATGTAGAGATTGGCGCTGAGGATGCGCATCTCGGCATCCTCGGGGCGCGCCTCGAGCGCGGTATCGACCGCGGCGCGCGCGCCCTCGGCATCGCCGGCGCGGAACCGCGCCAGGGCCAGCATCGCCGCCGCCCGGCCATCCGCATCCGCGCCCGCGCCGATCTGCGCCTCGAGCGCGGCGACGGTGGCCTCGGCGCCGCGCTGGCCAAGGCTGCGGGCAGTGCGCAGCTCCTCCGCGAGGTCCTGCGCCTCGGGGCTGCTTAGCGTCTCGAGCGTCTCGATCATCCGGCCGAGGGCGGCCCAGTCCTGCCGCTGCAGCGCGCGCTGCGCCGAGAGCTGCAGAAGCGGCAGGTTCCCGGGCGAGACGCGGCGCGCGTCCTCGAGCACCGAATCGGCGGCCTGCAGCCGGTCCTGCTGCTGCAGGAAGGTGGCATAGCGCAGCGATTCCTCGGGCGCATTGCCCGAGACCTCGACCGCGAGGGCGAGCCGCTCGCCCGCCAGCTCGAGGCTGCCGTCGCGCTCGTGCGCCTCGGCCATCAGGGTCATGATCTCGGGATCGCGCGGGCTCTGGCCCAGGGCGCTGCGCAGGTCGCTGATCGCATCGCCGGGGCGGTCCTCCTCGATCGCCCAGTTCGCGCGCAGCTTGAGCGCCTCGGTATTGCTGGGATCCTCCTCGAGGACCTCCTCGACCTGCGCCCGCGCGCCGACCGCATTGCCGGTGGCGATCAGCATGCGCGCCAGGGTGACCTGGGCGCGGCGGCGCTGGTCCGAGGGCTGGCCGCCCTCGACGATGTCCTGCATCTCCGAGATCGCCTCCGCGCGCGCGCCACCGGAGAAGTCGATGCCGGCCCGGAGCGAGCGGTAGAGCGCGGCGCGGGTCGCGGCCTCGGGGCCCTCGAGTGCCTGGTTGGCCTCGATCAGCGCGCTCAGCTCGGCGCGGGCGGCCTCGCTGCCGCGGGCCTGCTCGAGGAACTGCACCAGCGTCACATGCCCCTCGACCGGCGCATCGGCGGGTCCGGCCAGCTCGCGCAGCAGCGCCTCGGCCTGCTCCAGGTCGCCGCGGTCCATGTACCAGGCGATCAGCAGCTTGCGCACCTGCTCGTTGTCGGGGAACCGCTCGGCCATGGTCTCGATCTCGGCCTCGGCCTCCTCCTCGCGCTCGGCGCCGACCAGCAGGCGGAAGCGCAGCAGCTGCAGCTCGAGCTGGGCGGGATCGGCCTCGATCGCGCGGGCCAGCTCGGGCAGGGCCGCCTGCGGGTCGGGGCCGTTCATCAGGGCGTCGATGATGATGCGGCGGGCCACGGCATTCTCGGGCTGCACCTCGAGCACGGCGCGCGCCTCCTCGGCGGCCTCTTCGCGGGCGGCGTCGTCCTGCGCCATGCTCGCCTCGCGGTAGGCCAGGGCGGCGGCGATGGCGCGGCTGCGCGGCAGGTCGGCATCGATCGCGATCGCCGCCTCGCCGTGGCGGCGGACCTCGTCCCAGTCGGCGGTCGGCACCGCCATTTCGGCCAGCGTCAGCCGGGTCTCGAGATCGTCGGGATACTGCTCGACCAGGCGCAGGTACTGCGAATAGGCCTCCTGCAGGTTGCCGCGCTCGCGCATCGTATCGGCGTAGAGACGCCGCGCGTCGCGGTGGAAGCCGTCGTTGTCGAAGACGTTGCGCAGCTCGACCAGGGCGCGGTCGACGTCGCCCTCCTCCATCAGCGCCAGGGCGGACTGGTAGTATTCCTCGGCCCGTTCCTCGGAGCTCTTGCAGCCGCTGATCAGGAGAACCGCGACGAGAGCGGCGGCGAGGGGAAGACGGGTCATGGCGGGATCCGGATCACTGGGGGCCTGGGAACGGGCGGCCGGGAACGCTAACGCCGCCCTTTCATCACGGCGGGCCGGGTCACCGCAAGCGCGCGGGGGACACAGGACCGCGACAGGAGGCGTGGAAACGCTGTGTTCCCGCTTTGCGCGATCCGCCAAGGGGCCACCCCGGGGCCCCTCTGGGCCGCCCATTGGCCCCGCGAGACCCCTGCGAGAGGGCGTCTTACGCCGCATTGCAGCACGATGCTGTGAAATCGGGCACAGAGGCCGGCGCGAAAGCCCCGAAACTGCTCATCATCGGCTTTTCGGAGGCGCCGAGCTGCGGTAAGAGGAAGCCGGTTTGCGTTGCCCTGTCGGTTCGGGCGCTGTTGCCCCCAAGGCGTCATATCGGGGCCTTGCTGCGATGCGACAGGCTCATGCCTTGGAAACGACGACAGGTCTGCTGGAAGTTGAACATCTACACCGATCATTTCGGCCTCACGGAACGGCCCTTCACGCTGGTGCCCGACCCGGACTTCCTGTTCTGGTCGGAGCATCACCTGCGCGCCTTCGCGATGCTGGAATACGGGCTGATGACGCGGGCGCCGATCACGCTGATCACCGGCGAGGTGGGGGCCGGCAAGACCACGCTGCTGCATCATGTCCTGCGCTCGCTTGAGGAGGACGTGACCGTCGGGCTGGTCTCGAACGCCCATGGCGACCGCGGCGAGCTTCTGCGCTGGGTGCTGCTGGCGCTTGACCAGCCGCCGGCGCAGGGCGCCACCTACGTCGAGCTCTTCGGCCAGCTGCAGAGCTTCCTGATCGAGGAATATGCCGAGGGGCGGCGGGTGCTGATCGTCTTCGACGAGGCGCAGAACCTCAGCCGCGAGAGCCTCGAAGAGCTGCGGATGTTCACCAACATCAACTCCGGCAAGGACGAGCTGCTGCAGCTGGTGCTGGTCGGCCAGCCCGAGCTGCGCGAGATCATCGGCCGCGCCGATCTGAGCCAGTTCGCGCAGCGCGTCGCCTCCAGCTTCCACCTCGGCCCGATGTCTCCCGAGATGGTGCGCGCCTATATCGACCGCCGGCTCGAGGTGGCGGGCGCCGGCTACCGCATCTTCGACGACGAGGCGGCGGCGCTGATCCACGAGGCGACGGGCGGCGTGCCGCGCCTCGTCAACCAATTGTGCGACCTGTCGCTGGTCTATGCCTTCTCGGCCGAGCGCGAGGATGTCGACGGCGCGCTGGTCCGGCAGGTGCTGGACGACGGCGTGTTCTTCGCGGGGCGCACCGCCAGCAAGGCGCCGGTCCTGGTGCTGTCCCGCGACCAGAAGAAATCGGACTGAGTTCATGGATATCAAGTTCTACCTGCAGCTGTTCCTGCGCCGCCTTCCCTGGTTCCTGCTGTTCCTCTTCATGGGAACGGCCGCGGGGGTGACCCTGGCCGCGGTGCTGCCGCCCAGCTACACCGCCCGTTCGACCCTGATCGTCGAGAGCGAGCAGATCCCCTCGGACCTGGCGGAATCCACCGTCACCACCGAGGCCACCGAGGCGCTGCAGATCATCCAGCAGCGCATCCTGGCGCGCGACGAGCTGATCGACCTGTCTAACCGTCTGGGCGTCTACCAGGCGGGGCCCGGGGCTGACCGCAGCCAGATGACCGCCGACGAGATCGTGCGCGACCTGCGCCAGCGGATCGACATCGATACCGGGGGCGGGCGGAATTCGGCCACGATCGTCACCGTCAGCTTCAGCGCGCCCTCCGCGCGGCTCTCCTCGGAGGTGGTCAACGAACTGGTGACCATGATCCTGCAGGAGAACGTGGCCCTGCGCACCAGCACCACCGGCCAGACGCTGGAGTTCTTCTCCGGCGAGGTCGAGCGGCTCGACGAGGAGCTGTCGCAGCGCGGCGCCGAGATCCTCGCCTTCCAGGAAGAGAACCTGAACGCCCTTCCCGACAGCCTCAACTTCCGGCGCAGCCAGCAATCGGCGGCGCAGGAGCGGCTGGTCCAGCTCGAGCGGGACGAGGCCACCCTGCGCGATCGGCGCCAGCGGCTGGTCGAGCTTTACGAGGATACCGGCCGCGTCGCCCCTGCCGATCCCTCGCAGATGTCCGCCGAGGAGCGGCAGCTGCAGGGCCTGCGCGACGAGATGGCCGCGGCGCTGGCCGTGCTCTCGCCGCAGCACCCGCGCATCCGGCAGATGGAGTCGCGGATCGCCGCGCTCGAGGCGCGGGTCTCCTCGGCCGATGAGGGCACGCAGACGGAGGAGGCGGTCGATCCGGGCCTGAGCGCCTATCAGGTGCAGCTCGCGGATATCGACGGCCAGCTCGAGTTCATCGACGAGCAGAAGGACCAGATCAGCGCCACGCTCGAGGCGCTGCGCGCCTCGATCGAGCAGACGCCGGCCAATGCGATCCGGCTGCAGACGCTCCAGCGCAGCTACGACGCGGTGCAGGCGCGCTACAACCAGGCGGTGCAGAACCGCGCCCGGGCCGAGACCGGCGATACCATCGAGGCGCTCTCGAAGGGGCAGCGCATCTCGGTGGTCGAGCCGGCGACGCCCCCGGCCGCCCCCGAGAGCCCGGACCGGCCGCTGATCGCGGCGGCCGGCGTCGGCGGCGGCCTGGCCCTGGGGATCGGCGTGATCGTCCTGATCGAGCTTCTGAACGGGGCGATCCGGCGGCCGGCGGATCTGACCGCCCGGCTCGGCATCGCGCCCTTCGGCACGTTGCCCTATATCCGCACCGCGCAGGAGGCCCGGCGCCGCCGCGCGATCATCTTCGGTGCCTTCCTGGTGGTGCTGGCCTTGCCCGGCCTGCTGTGGTGGGTTCATAGCACTATCGCGCCGCTCGACCTGATGCTCGGGCGCGTGATCGATCGCCTGACCTGATCGGCGGCAAGGAGCCCCTAGAATGGAAAAGATCCAGTCCGCCATCGCCAAGGCCCGCGCCAGCCGCGACGCGGCCACCCCGCGTGAGACCGCCAAGCCGCTGGACAAGGCGCCTTACCTGCCCGGCGGCGATCCCGAGCCCTCCGGTGCCGCGACCGCGGCGCATGAGGGGCTCTGGACCGCCCTGCCCGAGTACCGGCCGAAGCCGGCGGTTCTCGAGGCGAACCGCGTCACCGCCTACAAGGGCGGCCACGGGGCGGCGGAATTCGACGTCATGCGCACCCGCCTGCTGCAGCAGTTCGCCGCCAATGGCTGGCGCCGGGTGGCGATCACCTCGCCGGGGCCGGGCTGCGGCAAGAGCACGCTTGCCGCGAACCTTGGCTTCAGCCTGGCGCGCCAGGGCGAGCAGCGCACGCTGATCGCCGATCTCGACCTGCGCCGCCCGGCGCTGGGGCGCATCCTCGGGCTCGAGGCGCGGCACAGCTTCGCCCGGGTGCTGCAGGGCGAGGCCGCCTTCGAGGACAACGCCCTGCGCTACGGCGAGAACCTGATCCTCGCCAGCAACGTGGAAGCCGCCCGCAACCCGGCCGAGCTGATGCAGAGCAGCGGCGCGCGCCGCCGGATCGACGAGATCGAGGCCCGCTACCAGCCGACGGTCATGCTCTTCGACCTGCCGCCCCTCCTGGCGAACGACGATGCCATGGCCTTCGCCAGCGCGGTCGATTGCGTGATCCTCGTGGCCGCCGCCGAGTCGACCTCGATCAAGGAGATCGACACCTGCGAGCGCGATCTCGCGGCGCAGACCAATGTGCTGGGCGTGGTGCTGAACAAGTGCCGCTACCTCGAGAAATCCGACAAGTACTACGGCTACAGCTGATCGGCCCGCGGCGCGGGGCCGCCTAGCGGCCCCGGCCGGACCGGAAGCCCGCGGCTTGGGACAGCATCCAGCCCATCCGCAGGAGCCTCAGCCGCAGTAGGATCCAGGCCCCGGCCCGGCGTTCGGCCGAAGAGGCCAGCCTCGGCGAGGTCAGCACCCTTGGCAGATGCACCAGCGCGCTGAGCGGCATCGCCAGCCCGCGCAGCGCCCAGCTCAGCCGCTGCCCCGGTGCGGTGCCGTGGAAGATGTAGCCCTCGTGGGCGATGCGGCGCCATTTCTTGCGCAGCGCCGGCCAGTCGCTGCGCGTCGGATGCGCGACCTCCAGCTCGGGACGATAGGCAATCGGGTAGCCGGCGCGCCCGGCGCGGCGGCACCAGTCGATATCCTCGGCCAGGGTGCCGTCGAAGGGGCCGACCGCCTCGAAGACACTGCGGGTGGTCAAGAGGTTGGCGGTCACCGAGAAGCCCTTGCGCTCGACGTAGTCCTGCTGCGGAAAGCCGAAGACCGTCTCGAAGGCCTCGGCGCCGCTGCGCGGGGCGGGCGTCTCGTCGAAGAGCGTGACCTGCCCGCCAAGGATCCCCTCCACCCCGCCGATCGCCAGCGCGGTGCGCAGCCAGTCCGCCGCGGGCACGCAATCGGCATCGAGAAAGAACAGCCAGGGCGCGGTGCTTTCGGCGACGCCGCGGTTGCGCGCCGGGGCGGCGCCCTTGCTGGGCTCGGTCACGAAGCGGGCGAAGGGATAGGCCGCGATCAGCGGCGCGAGATCCTGGGTGGAGCCGTTGTCGACCACCAGCACCTCGACCGGCTGACCCTCGACCTGCGGCGCCAGCGCCCCCAGGCAGCGGTCCAGCCGCTCGGTGTCGTTGTAATGGGGGATCACCACGGCCGCCTGCGGCGGTGCCGTCTGGGTGCTGGAAGGAAGATCGGAGGGCATGATCGTCACCCGGATGGGACAGGGGCGCGGCGGGCGGGGTTCGCGGCACAGAGCCCTGCCCGGCCCGGAAATGCAAGGCCCCCGAGGTGCGGGGGCGGGATGCGCGCGGGGGCGAAACGGGTTATCCCTGCCGCCGCGAGACCGAAGGAGAGGGCACGATGCAGGACCATGTCGAAGACCGCCCCAAGGCCCGGCCGGCCGAATGAGCCTTCCCGAGCTCCTCGCCTTCGCCGCGGCCTGCCTGCTCTACGCGCTTGTGGCGGCGGCGGCTGTGCTGGCGCTCTGGGCGGCGCTGCGCGGGGCCCGTGCCGCCCTGCGCGCCGCGCCGGCGGTGCTTTCGACCGCCTTCTTCCTGGCGCTGACGCATTATCCCTTTCCCGCCCCCGGGCAGCTGGACTGCAGCCAGGGCGGGATGCCGCCGCGTCTGGTGCCTCTGGTCCGGCTCGGGCAGGAGATCGCCGCGCTCTGGCGCGCCGGGGCGCCGCCGGCGGCCTGGCTGGGCGATCTCGACGTCTTCCCGGCGCTGATGAACCTGCTGCTCTGCGCGCTGATCGGCCTTGCGCTGGCGCCGCTGATCGCCCGGGCGCGCGGCGCCGCCCTTTTCGGGCTGGGGCTGACGCTGGCGGTCGAGATCTCGCAGCTGACCGGGGTCTTCGGGCTTTACGACTGCGCCTACCGGCAGTTCGACGTCGACGACATCATCCTCAACCTGCTGGGGGTGGTGCTGGGTCATGCCGCCGGCCGGGCCTGGCTGCGCCGGCGCGGCTGACCCGGGCGCATCGCGGGTTCAGAGCTGGCATGCAAGGCCCTAGCGCGGCTCTCGGCGGAGGGCCACTCAGCGCCGGCGCGGATGCGGCGAACTCTGGCTGACCGCCTTGAAAACGGCACGGAGCCGTCATTGAAGCGCCCGCCGGGGGGCGTGCTATGGCAGCCGCACAGATGTGCCGTCCCGCCCGGAGGTCCTGCCGATCATGCCGAAGACCGATCCCTACCGCGTCGCCATGGCCCGCCTGCGTCCGCCCCTCGGGGCCGCGCTGAGCTTCAGCGCCCTCGTCAACCTGCTGATGCTGACCGGCTCGATCTACATGCTGCAGGTCTACGACAGGGTGCTGACCAGCGGCTCGGTCCCGACGCTGCTCGGGCTCTTTGCCATCGTGGTCGTGCTCTATGCCTTTCTGTGCCTTTACGACGTGCTGCGCCGGCGGCTGCTGTCGCGCGCGGCGCTGCACCTCGACGGCGCGCTCGGCGGCGCCGCTTTCGACCAGTTCCTGGCCTCGGGCCTGCCCGAGAGCGCCGGCAAGGCGCAGCCGCTGCAGGATCTCAAGACCCTGCGCGGCACCATCGGCAGCCCCGCCCTGGTGGCGCTGATCGACCTGCCCTTCGTGCCGCTGTTCCTGGGCGTGCTGTTCATGCTGCACCCCTGGCTCGGCTGGCTGACGCTGGCCGGGGCCGGCGTGACGGGGGCGATCGCGCTGATCAACCGCCTCGTCACCGGCCCCTCGATCGCCGAGAGCGGCGATCTCGAGGCCGAGGAGCGCGCCTTCACCGAAGGCAGCCGGCGGGCGGCCGAGACCATTACGGCGATGGGCATGACGGGGGTGGTCGACCGGGTCTGGCTGCGGATGCATTCGGCCAGCCTGGCCGCGGCGCAACGCGGCGCCGAAGCCTCCGAGACGCTGGCCGCGATGAGCCGCTCGGTGCGGATGCTGCTGCAATCGGCGATCCTGACGCTGGGCGCCTACCTGGTGCTGCAGGGCCAGATCTCGGGCGGGATGATCATCGCCGCCTCGATCCTTTCGGGCCGGGCGCTGGCGCCGGTGGACCAGGTGATCGGGCAATGGCGCAGCCTCGACCGGGCGCTGCAGGCGCATCGCCGGCTGCGCCGCCTCTTCGCCACGCTGCCCGCCGCGCCCGAGCCTGTCGCCCTGCCCGATCCGACCGGCGAGATCACCGTGACCGGCGTGACGAAATTCGCCCCCGGCAGCCGCGGCCCCGACCGGCCGCGCCTGCTGGAGGGCATCGATGTCACCCTGCATCCCGGTGACGGTCTGGGAGTGATCGGCAAGTCCGGCAGCGGCAAGTCCACCCTCGCGCGGGTGCTGGCCGGCGCCTGGCAGGCCGATACCGGCGAGGTGCGGATCGACGGCGCCACGCTGTCGCAATGGGACCCGGCGCGGATCGGCCGCGAGATCGGCTACCTGTCGCAGAGCGTCGAGATCCTGCCCGGCACGATCCGCGACACCATCGCCCGCCTGCAGGAGGATGCCACCGACGAGGCGGTGATCGCCGCGGCCCGCCTGGCCGGCATCCACGAGATGATCCTGCAGCTGCCGCAGGGCTATGCCACGCAGATCGGCGGCGCGGCGGGCATGCCGCTCTCGGGCGGGCAGCTCCAGCGCCTGGGCCTGGCCCGCGCGCTTTACGGCATGCCGCGCCTGGTGATCCTGGACGAGCCCAATTCCAACCTCGACGCCGAGGGCGAAGAGGCGCTGACGCGGGCGATCCGGGCTCTGCGCGCGGCGGGATCGGTGGTGATCGCCATCGCTCATCGCCCCAGCGCGCTGGCCGCGCTCAACAAGCTGCTGCTGCTCGAGGCGGGCCGCGTGGCGCAAATCGGCGACAAGGACGAGGTGCTGGCAGCCAGCGGCGCCGTGCGGCCGAGCGTCACCCGCACCCGCCCCGTGCCGCTGCGCCTGCCGCTCGAGCGGCGCGTCGGCGCCACCGCCCCGGCCGCGAACCAGGTGGCAAACCACCCCGGGGGGCTTGTCGTCACCGCCCGATCGCGGCAGGACCGCCCCGCCGCCTCGCGGCGCTAGGGCCACCGCCTGCACCTTGCGATGCCGCGGCGCAGCGCTAGTCTGGCCGCGGCAGCACAGGCAGGGTGACGGAGACAGGCATGCAGGCGAACGAGAGCGGGCGGGACCACCCCGCCGCACAGAAGGCCGCACCGGGTGTCGCGCCGGCGGAGCCCGAGCTGACCGTGATCGTGGTCAGCTACAACACCCGGGCGCTGACCCTGGCCTGCCTCGAGACGCTCTATGCCAGGACCCATACCACGCGGTTCCGCTGCGTCCTGCTCGACAATGCCTCGAGCGACGGCTCGGCCGAGGCGGTGGCAGAGCGCTTTCCCCAGGTCGAGTTGATCGCCTCTGAGGACAACCTCGGCTTCGCCAAGGCCAACAACGTCGTCGCCGCGCAGGCGCAGACCGAATGGCTGCTGCTGCTCAACCCCGATACCGAGGTGCACGAGGGCGCGATCGACGCGCTTCTGGCCTTTTCGAAGGAGAACCCGCAGGCCGGGATCACCGGCGGGCGCACGGTCTTTCCCGACGGCTCGCTGAACAAGCTCTCCTGCCTCGACCGGATCACCCCCTGGTCGGCCTTCTGCGTGGCCACCGGGCTGGCCTCGGTCTTTCGCAACACGACGCTGTTCAACCCCGAGTATATCGGCGGCTGGGACCGCGACACGGTGCGCGAGGTCGATATCGTGGTGGGCTGCTTTCTGATGATCCGCCGCAGCCTCTGGGAGGAGCTGGGTGGCTTCAACCTCAAGTACTTCATGTATGCAGAAGAGGCCGATCTCTGCCTGCGCGCGGGCAAGCTGGGCTACCGCCCGATGATCACGCCCGAGGCGCAGATCATGCACCTCGTCGGCGCCTCCTCGAAGCGGACCGACAAGATGAAGCGAGTCGCCAAGGGGCGCGCGACGCTGATCCGTGATCACTGGCCCTCGGCGCTGGTGCCGCTGGGACTGGGGCTGATGTGGCTCTGGTGTGCGCTGCGCCTGGGCGCGGCGCGCCTCATGGCACTGGGTGCACCCCGGCGGCACGGCGAGACCTACGAGAAATGGTCCGGTATCTGGTCTGCCAGGGCTGACTGGCTGGCGGGCTATCAGGCCTGAGGCAGCCCTTCGCGATCAGGCGAGGCGCCGGTCCGGCGGGCGGCGCAGCAGCCGTCCCTTGACCTCCATCGCGGGCTTTTCGACGAGGTGCCAGGAGAGGACGGCCAGGATCAGGGTCGGCGGCAGGGAGTAAAGCAGGTTCTGCAGCGGCGTCTGGTCGCCAAAGGCCCAGACGGCCCAGCCCTGAAGCGGGAAGGCATAGATGTACATGCCGTAGGAGTAATCTCCCAGCCTGTTGTAGGCGCGGATCGCGCCACCCGGAACATAGCCGAGCCAGAAGGTGATGTAGGTGATCGCCAAGCTGAGGGCGGGAAGATAGAGGATGCTGCCCGCGGCCAGCCAGGCAAGGCCCGCGGTCAGCGCTACGCCCCAGAGCGACAGCGGGATCCGGTCCCGCCAGATGTAGAAGGCCACGCCGATCGCGAAGGGCATGGCCAGCCGCGGCAGGCGGCCGAAGGGCTGGGGTAGGCTGAGATTGCCCAGCGTGAGGACCAGCCACCCCAGCACATAGAGAGACAGGGCCAAGGCCGCAGCGCGCGGGCCGCGCCAGGCCCCCATGAGACCGGCGAAAAAGACGCCGGCATAGCAGGCAACCTCGTGGCGGAGGGTCCAGATGGACCCCACGACCGCCGGGTAGGGCTGCGTCTCGAAGACGCCGGGCAGCGTGTATTGCAGCGGCACCAGCGCCATGTCCCGCAGCACGAAGAGATAGGGATCGGGCAGGCCCAGGTAGGTGGCGACCGGCAGGGTCGTGACCAGGGGGCCAAGGACGAAGGCAACCAGAAGAAGATTGACCAGAAGCCCCGGAAGCAGCCGCAGGAGACGCGCCAGAACGAAGCTCGTCCGGCTGGAGGACCGGTTGAAGCTCGCGGTGATAAGATAGCCCGAGATCGCGAAGAAGATGAAGACCGCCACGCTGCCCAGGGTCAGCCCCAGCCAGTCGGCCAGCGGCTCCGGCGCGCCCTCTCCGAGGGCGATGGGCACCGCATGGGAGACCATGACCGCCGTCGCCGCGACCATTCGGATCAGGTTGAGGTTGTTGTCGCGTCCGGTCGCGACATGCCCAAGAACCATCATCTTTGTCAGTCCGCGCCGGGAAAAGGGGAAGTCGACCGACTGTAGCGGCCAAGGCTTCCGGCGACCAGCGCCGTCCTTGTTGTAGTAGGCAAATCCCTTTAAGATGTGAGGTGGTAATCTCGTGCCTAGGCTGATCCCGATCGGGAACGGACGACACAGTCAGGAGGCGCGTTTTGGCGTCCATAGATCAGATGCAGCCAGGCCTCCGTCGTGCCGGAGTGGTCGAGAGCCCGGCTCGCGGGGCTCTTTTGCTGTTCCTGCTGACGATCATTATGCCGATCTCGATGGAGCTGGGCGGCCTGCGCCTTTCGCCGACGCGGCTTTTCCTGCTCGTGTCGATCATTCCCTTCGCTGCGCAGATCGTCTCGGGCCGGGTGGGCCGTTTCACCTGGACCGACAAGTTTTTCCTGCTGCATGGCATCTGGATCTTCCTCGCGCTGATCATGGTGCATGGCACCTCGCGGATCCCCTTCGCCGGCATCACGGCCGTCGAACTCGTGGGAGGCTATTTCGTAGGGCGGGTCATGATCCGCAACGCGCAAGACTACCGGTATGTGCTCGGTTTCATGCTGATCGCCATCATCTGTCTCCTGCCTGTCGCCATCTACGAGAACTTCACCGGCACGCTGGTTATCCCGGATTTGCTGCGGCCGATCTTCGATACGCCTTCGAGGGGCGACAGCGCCTATGGTCGTATGGGGCTGGAGCGGGTCTACGTCGTGTTCGATCACCCGATCCTCTGGGGGCTGTTCTGCTCTCTGACGCTGTCGAACTTCGTGATGGCGGTGCGCAAGAACCCGGTTCTCATCGTCGTGGCGATCGGGTTCTCGCTCTACACCACGATGCTGGCCTTGTCCTCGGCGCCGCTTCTGGCCTGTGCGCTACAGCTCGGCATGCTGAGCTGGGGCTGGATCATGCGCGGACGCTGGAGGTTGCTGCTGATCCTCATGGTGGTCGGCTACGTCACGGTGGATCTTCTCTCGAACCGGACGCCGGTGACGATCATCATCGAGAGCCTGACCTTCAACCCCATGAGCGGCTGGGTCAGGATCGCGATCTTCGATGCGGGCTGGGCGGCCGTGCGCGGCAGCCCGTTCTTCGGCATCGGCTTCAACGACTGGCCGCGGCCGGGATGGGTCACCTCCTCGGTCGACAACTTCTGGCTTCTGACCTCCATGCGCTACGGCATGGTCGGTGTCGGCTTCCTGATCGCGGCATTCGTCTTTCACCTCTGGACGCTGGGCCAGGCGAAGATCGCCGATCCGGAGGTCCAGGCCCTGCGGGTGGGCCATGCCGCCGCCCTGGCGGGGACCGCCTTCACCATGGTCACGGTGCATATCTGGGGCAATGTCTCGATCTTCGTCATGTTCTACCTGGGGGCCGGTTCCTGGATGTATGCCTACGACCAGAGCGGCCCGCAGCAGGGGCCGGAGCCCGATGGCACGGCCCCGCCGGCGGGCGGCTCGCCCTACAGCCGGTTCGCGCCGCAAAGGCAGCGGGGGCCTGCGGCCGGCGCGCGGTCCGTCATGCGACGTCGCGATGAGGGAGGCCGGGCATGACATTTGCATCCCTGCCCCGCGTCAGCGTCATCATACCCTGCCACGACCGCGAAGAGACGGTGCGCGAGGCGGTGCAGAGCGTCCTGGATCAGGATTTTTCCGAACTCGAGGTGATCGCCGTCGACGACCGCTCGGCCGACCGCACGCTCGAGGTGCTGCGCGGCATCGAGGACCCGCGGCTGAAGATCCTCTCCAACACGGGCCCGCAGGGCGCCTCCGGGGCACGAAATTGCGGCGTCGCCCTAGCCCGTGCGCCCTGGATCGCCTTTCAGGACAGCGACGATATCTGGCTGCCCGGCAAGCTCAGCCGGCAGATGGCGCGCCTCGAGGACAGCGATTTCGTTGCCGCCTACTGCGGCATGCAGGTCAAGGACGACGCCCGCCCCGAGACGCCGGTGCAGAAGCGCTATCCCGATCCTGCCCTTTCTCCGCTCGAGGGCGACATTCTGCCCAGCCTGACCCGGCAGAGCTATATCTCGACCCAGATGCTGGTCGTGCGCCGCGACGTCTTCGACGCGGTCGGCGGCTTCGACGAGGCCCTGCCGGCCCTCGTGGACTGGGAGCTGATGCTGCGCGTGGCACAGGCCGGCCCCGTTGCCTTCGTCGACGAAGATCTGGTGGTGCAGCGCATGTCGGGCAATTCCATCACCCGTTCGAGCCGCAGGCGCCTGGAGGCACAGGCCCATGTGCTGGCCAAGCACCGCGATCTCCTGGCGGGCTACCCGGGTGTCCTGGCGCATCATCATCACCGCCTTGCCGGCGCGCATCGCGCCTTCGGCGAGTTCGCGCCGGCGGCGCGTCATGCCGCGGCTGCCCTGCGTGAAAGGCCGGCCAATCCGCGCTACGTGCTCAACGCTCTTTACCTGCGTAGCCGGGCCCTGTTCGGCTGAGCCCCCTTAGTCCACGAGGGTCTGCAATGTCCTTTCGTCATGCTCTTGCTCTTGTTCTGCTCGGGGGCCTCCTGCCCGGCGTGGCATTGGCGCGCGATCTTCTGGTCGCGCCACCCGATGCGTCACCCGCCGCCGCACCCGACGGCAGTGCCGTTGCCCCCTGGCCCTCGGTCGGAGAGGCGCTGAACCAGGCGCAGGGCGGCGATCGCATCCTGCTGATGAACGGCGAGTACGGAGCCCTGGGGATCGGGGGCGCCGATTTCGACACCGCGGTCACGATCATGCCCCGCAGCGAGAACGGGGCCCATGTCACCCAGGTCTCCGTTGCAAACAGCCACAACCTCGTGATCCGCGGCCTGAATGTCTGGCCGCTCGAGGAGGGCCGGCGCCGGCGTCTAGTTACGACCCAGTCGAACGCCTCGCAGATCCGCTTCGAGGATCTGGACATCCGCGGGGCGCCGAACGCGCCCGAGGCCTATCTGGACTGGACGCGCGAGGACTGGACGCGAAACTGGAACGCGCAGGCCGTCAGGCTGGAAGGTCCGGACAATGCGGTCGTCGGCAGCCGGATCACCGGCATCAGCTTCGGCATCACCACGCTCGGGCCGCGTGCCGAGGTTCGCGGCAATACAATCACCGGCTTCGGCGGCGATGCAATGCGCGGCCTGGGCGACGGATCCGTCTTCGCGCAGAACCTGGCGCGAGATTGCGTGAAGGTCAGCGACAACCACGACGACGGCTTCCAGTCCTGGGCCCCGAAGGATGCGCCGTCAGGCACCCCGGTCACCGGCATCGTGCTGGAGGCGAACACCATCTTCGAATGGACCGGCCCCGAGGATCACCCGCTGCGCTGCGTGCTGCAGGGGATCGGCCTCTTCGACGGGCCCTACCGGGACTTCACCATCCGCAACAACCTGATCGTGGTCAGCGCCTGGCATGGGATCACGGCCCAAAATGCCGAGGGCGTCGAGATCGTCAACAACACCGTTCTCTTCCCGGGCGGACTGTCCCACGAAAGGCCCTGGATCAGGGTCAATCCCGCAGAGGGTGCCGGAAATCGCGTTCTGAACAACCTCGCCATGGCCTACCGCGATATTCCCGGAGCGCAACGCAGCAACGGCGTGGTGGTCGATACCCTGCGGGAGTTCCGTGACCCGCTGGGCGGCGACTACCGGCTGCGCGAAGGCAGCGCGTTCATCGGCGCGGCAGACCCCGACGCCGCCCCCGAGACCGACATCGAGGGCACGGCAAGGCCGCAGGCTGCGGCACCGGATCTGGGCGCCTACCAGAGCCGCTGACATCGTATCGAGAGTGCGGCAGGATCGACCCCGGCTGCAGGATTTTAAGAGAGCGCCATGATAAAGAGCATGAACAAGCTACGAAAACTTCGCTTGGTCCTGGTCGGGATCAAGCGGAGCTACCTGCGCCGGGTCTGGAAGATGGACATCGACCCGACTGTCGAGATGTCTCTCTCGGCCCATTTCGACAAGACACATCCGCAGGGGATCCACGTCGGGCGCTACAGCTATGTCGCCTTCGACGCGCGCATCCTGGCGCACGACATGACACGCAACGTCAAGCCGCATACCCATATCGGGGAAAACTGCTTCATCGGCGGGCGCTCTCTCGTTCTGCCGGGCATCCGGATCGGCAACCAATGCATCGTCGGCGCTGGCTCGGTCGTGACCAAGTCGGTGCCGGACAACAGCATCGTCGCGGGCAATCCTGCGCGTGTCATCAGGAGCAACGTTCGGCTGCTGACCTACGGGCGGATCGATCCGGCCTGGGCCGCGGAGCAGGCCGGGCAGGACGACGGTGCCACGGGATCTGCCAAGGAAAGGGACATGGCCGCGGAGGCATGAAGGACCTCTGACGGCAGCGCGCGCAGGCTTCAGACCTGCTTCGCACCTCCAGCCTAAGTTTCTGCCGGTCACCCAGGCTATGCAGAGAGTATGCCGATGCCGCAGGATCCCTTCCGCAATCACGCCACCAGCCTTCACGGCCCCGCCTCGAGCCTCGAGATCGTCGTGCCCGACGACGACACCGATCTGCCTCGCATCCCCCGGGCGCTTTGTGTCGGGGAATCGGGCTGGGTTTCGGTCGTGACCGCCAGCGGTGAGACGGGGGATGTCTTCATCGCCGCCGGCGTGCCATTTCCCCTCAGAGTCCGACGAGTCCGCGCGAGCGGTACGACCGCGACCGGACTTCGCGGCCTGCTGTAACCTGTCCCCGGACGGATCGGCGACTTCGATACGGGCGGCAGGATGGTCGCCCAAGGAAAGGAGCCATGATGTCATATCCGTCCTCCCCGCTTTCCCAAGGCCACCCGGCGGCACGAGATGTCCCGCCCCGCGGGTCCCGGGCCTTGCTGCAAAGGATAGTCGTCATGCTGATCTCACTCATGCTGGGTCAGGGCGCTTTGGCGCAGACCGCAGGGGCGCCTGCGCCCGCACCGGGCGGCACGATTGGCTCCGGCGGAGTGGTGGATCCCGACACCGCGACCGGATCCCTGGCCTTTCCGCAGGACAACGCCCTGGCCGGTGTCGAAACCGCGCTGGTTCTGCGCCAGCCTGCGCAGGACGGGTGGTTCCGCATGTGGGATGGCGACGGTGCGCTGTTCGCGGTGGTGCGCATCCCGCCCGAATCCAGCTATCGCAATGAAGAGTATCGCATCGTGGATGGTATCGCGAAGCCGGGGCAGGAAAGCTTCCTGCGCTTCTACGGCGGCGCAATGGGCCTTAGCGATAAGCGCCGCCGCTTCCGCGGCCAGCTCGCGACATCCGGCATCCAGCCCGAAAGCGCGCCCTTGACCGAGGATGCCGCGCTGGTGGTCTTTCGCCGCGAGGGGCGCCGCGCCTATGTCGATTGGTATTCCCTGCAGGACGGGGCGCGCCACGCAGGCGAGGGCGACGGCACCATCTACCAGTCTCAGCCGGTTCCGTCCGATCCGACCGGCTACGAGATCTACGTAGGGGCCGATACGGCCGAGGCCGGAACCGGCACCGCCTGGCCCGGCGAGGTCGCAATGGTGGGCTATGTAGACGGGGCGATCCCCGAAGAGGACTGGCGGGCCATTGCGCTCGGCACCGATCCGGCGGCGGTGCTGCCGGTTGAGACGCTGCGCTGGTTCCGCGCCTTCGACGGCACTGAGGCAAGCCTCGCCGCGCCCGACTGGGCGACGGCGGACAGGACCCTGCCGATGAGCCCCTGGGGCGGGGCCGGACTGCGGCCGGGCAGCGACTTTCTCCGGCAGGACAGGGACCGCTGGCTGCTGCCGGATATTCTGGATGACGGCATGGTCTTCGGCCTGGCGCCGGGCGAGACGGCGCGGTCGGTACGCTTTTCGGGCACCGCGAAAGGACGCAGCGGCACGGTTGAGGTGCGGGTCTTCGATCAGGCGACCGGGGAGGTGGTCCTAGACTGGACCGCGCTGGGGCCTGTCGGCGACGGCTGGTCCGGCAGCGTCACGGTGCCGAAATCCTCGGGTGGCTGGGTCGCGGCGCAGGTCCGCACCACCGACGATCCCGAGGATGTCGTGGACATGCGCAGCCGTTGGGGCGTGGGGTACAAGATCATGCAGCTGGGCCAGTCGCAGACCTCGATCTACCTCGAATCCTCCGCTCTTGGCCTTGCACCGGTCAGTCGCGGCACGGCCTCCTACGTGACGACAGATGTTCCGACCGGGAATGCGCCGCAGATGCAGGTCGAGATGCTGGGGGCCTGGCCGCGCGACGGGTTGGGCGCCTTCCTCGACCAGCTGCGGGTCTTCGATCCGGCGACCCCGATCATGGTGATCGATGCCGCGATCAACGGCACCGGGCCGGACCAGCTGATGGATGACGGCGACAGCGGGCGGGACTGGGCGATCCTGCAGGAGAAGCTGGATCACGTGGGCAATGACGTCTCTGTCGTGGTGATGAACTGGGCGACGCAGGGATGGCGCGACAGCCAGAACGATGCGGCAGAAACGCTCGAGGCGCTGATCCACGGGACCGGCGGCTATGCCGCCCAGAGCGACCATTCCCTCGATGCGGCCCTGCGGCCCGGATACGGCTTTGCGCTTTCCCCGGCTTCTCGGCAGTCTACAGGAGGACATGAGGCGGTGCGGATGGAGCAGATCGCCTATGCCCATACCGATCCCGTCGTAACGGTCGGCCCGCCGGTCGCCGATTTCCACATCGGCGGCGACGGCACGCATCAAAGCAGCAGCTATGACGGAAACGGCCAGAACCCGAACCGCATCTTCGGCCAGCGGCAGGCCATTGCCGTCGCAGGGGCGCTGTCCCTGCCCGGGGTGCCGCAGCACCCTCATTTCACCGGGGCCGCGCGTGACGAAGAGACCCTCACGGTTTCCGTCGCCCTGCCGAATGGTGGCCACCTCACCGCGCCCGGCCCCCTGCGCAACTGGGAGGTGAGCGAGGGGACAGGCTGGAGCTCTACCGGCTTCACGGCCGCGATATCGGGTAATGCCGTGGCCCTGACGAAGGACGAGGGCGCCTGGCCGCCGGGAGTCAGGGTGCGCTATCTGGCCAATGGTGAGCAGCGCAGGGATCCGACCGATGCGAGCCAGGAGGCCGCGGTCATCGCCGGAATGCTCTATGAAAGCTGGGACGGCGATGTGCTGGGGCTCGGAATGCCCGTGATGGGCCAGGTGCAGGACGGGCAGTGGATGCCCGAGTTTACGGCGACGGCGCCCTAGGGGCGCCGCGTCCCGGTGTCTTTACCTCTGCTCCGGCGTTGCAGGCTGGCCGCCGCGCCGCCCAAGGCCAGAGCGGCGGCCAGTAACGGCAGGCTGGCGGGCAGCGGCACCGAGGCGACGGACACGACCGACCGGGTCCAGGTCCCGGGCCCCTCGGCGAGGTAGAAGTGCCCGTCCAGCGAACCCTCGGCGAATTCGTCGCTGCCCCATGTCGCCATCCGCAGCTCGGTCGTGCCCCAATCCTCGAAGATGTCCCAGTCGGCAACCATGCCGTCGGCGTCGAAGCCCAGGATGAAGGAGACGTAGCTGGTGGGCATGCGGTATCGCACGGCATTGCTGGCCGCGTTCGTCGCCGGCACGGATTGCGACAGCAGCAGATCGCCGCCCGCCTTGATCTGCACGGCGCTGCCATTGGCCACGATCTGGCGGTCGTTCAGCCCTCCCGGCAGGGTGTCGAGGTCGACCTGAAGAAAGAAGTTCCCCTGCCGCTCGATGGTGCTGCTGTAGACCGTCTCGTCGGTGACGAAGTCCTTCATCGGGCCGGGGTTGTATTCGAACCTGACCGTGGCCGCGGTGGCGGAGGTTGCGGTGAGAGCAAGTAGCGCGATTGCAAAAGCTTGTAGCATCTTGGTCTTGACCCCGTGCAGGTATTCTACTTCTGGCGCGTCTGGATCCAAGGCTTCTGTCTTGACGCTCAAAATATGCAGGTGGCTAATCAATGTGTTGTGGCAAAGCACGTTGTGCCTTTTTAAGGGTTAATTGACCGGCCATGCATTTGCCAAGTAGAAAGACGACGACCATGAGCTTGAAATCCCGGGTCCGCAGGGCCGTGTCGCTACAGGCGTGGAGGTCCACCAGGTCTGACGTGTCGCACGCCGGTCCGCCACCGGATGTGGGCAAGTTCCACCACGTCCATCTCATCGATACTGCGACCGCGTCCGACAACGTTGGCGACGAGATCATCGGCGACGAAGCACGCCGCCACATCGACAGCCTCTTTCCCATGGCATACCTGTCCAGTTCCGCAGGTCACGACGGTCTGGGCGCGTCAAGCCGGCAGCTTGTGCGCAGTGCGACCCTCGCCCTGCTGATCGGGACCAATGCCCTGTCTCCGCGTCGGCAGATGGGCGGCACCTTCATCTGGCACGTGGCGCCACAAGACGTCGATCTGCTGGCGGGCAAGGTCGTCCTGTTCGGAGTCGGGGCAAACCGCGATTTCGATCAAGTCGATCCGGAACAGCGCGATCTGCTGCAGAAATTGCTTTCCCGTGATCACCTGCATTCCGTTCGGGACGAAACAGGGCTGAAACTGCTCAAGGCGGTGGGGCGCGAGGGCATCAACACCAGCTGCCCGACCCTGTGGCGCTATGCGTCGGCGCCCCCCGAGGTGCCGCAGACCTCTTCCGACACCGTGGTGTTCACCCTGACGGCGCACAAGCCTGACCCGATTGACGCCCGCTTCATCGAAATCCTTCGGGCACGCTACAAGCGGCTGCGGTTCTGGCCGCAGCAGCCGCGCGATATGACCTATCTCGAAAGTCTGGGTCCGACCGAGGGGATCGAGATCATCGGCCCTTCGCTGCATGCCTACGATGCCGCGCTCGCGGAGACGCGCTGTGACGTCATCGGTACCAGGCTGCATGGCTGCATTCGCGGCCTCTCGCACGGTCGCCGGATTCTCGTGATCGCGATCGACAACAGGGCGCGCGACATCGGCGCGGAGACGGGTCTGCCGGTGGTGACCCGAGCCGACGTGCCCAGGGACCTGGAGTCGCGTATCGACACCGGTTTCGCCACGGGCCTTTCCGTCGATCCTGAGCCGATCCAGAGGTTTCTGTCCCAGTTCAGATCCAGCTGACGGAGGGGAGCTAAGCCAGTCCTGTCGCGGTGAGGATGCGGTCGCGGGTATGACCATGGGTGAAGCGGGCCTGGACTCTCTCCAGCCCCGCCTCTCCCATGGTCCGGGCGCGTTCGGGATCGCCGAGGAGCGCGCGGATCGCCTCCGCCATCGCGCCCACATCCCCTTCGTCGACAAGCAGGCCGGTTTCGCCATGGATCACAGCCTCTGGAATGCCGCTGTGACGGGTGGCCACGACCGGCAGCGCAGAGGCCATGGCCTCGAGGATCGCGACGGGAAGCCCTTCGGTATCGCCGTTCTTGGCGATCACGGAATGCTGCATGAACAGGCTGGCTTCCCCGATCACCTTGCTTACCGCCGTGCTCGGCTGCGCCCCGTGGAAGGTGATGCGGTCCGCCACCCCCAGCTCATGGGCGAGCGCCTGGCAGGACTCGAGAAGCGGGCCGTCCCCGATCATGTCCAGCCATGCCTCCGGATGGGCGGCAGCGGCACGCGCGAAGGCCGCGATGCTATGTTGCGGGCCTTTCTTCTCGACGAAGCGACCCACGGTGACAATTTTGCCGGTATGCCGGCGCGTTCGGGAGAAGCTGCCCGGATCGATGCCGCAGGGGCTGACCGTGATCTTGTCTGCCGGGCATCCCAGGTCGGCGACCCTCTGTGCAAGGTATTGCGATGGCGCGAGAATGCCTGCGGCCTGCTCGAATAGCCGGTCATAGGCCTGCCGCCAGATCGGATCCTGTGCCAGGGTGGTGGCATCGAAGCCATGGGCATGGGCGTAGAGCGGGACCCCGGCCCGGTCAGCCGCATCCATGAAACGGACGCCCTCGGTCAGATACTCGGTCAACAGGGCCTGGGCGCCATGCTCTCGCAGAAAGCCTGCTGCCTCGGCGCTGCGCCGCGCCGGCAGAGAGACCGGCGAGACCCCGGTGAATTTGCGGCGAAGCATTCTGCCTAACCGGCGCGTCCGCGCTTCGAGGCTGCCGCGCGGTGGCGGCAGAAGGCCGGTCAGGGCCTGGCACCCCATATCCGACAGGTCCTCCCGGGCGCGCGAGAGCAGGATGGTGCGGCCTGGGGCAACGTGGCGGACGTGGTCGCGGATGAAGGTGATGGAGGGACCGGTGAAGCTTTCGGCAGCGATGGCGAGGGTCATGGGCCTACCTCTTTTGGAGACGCTGGAGGCGTGTCTTGATGAAGCCGATCGAGCGCTGGTGGAATTCACGCTGCCTCGAATCCACAAGCAGTATGAGGACGCAGCCCAGCCCGTAGAGCAGGATCGACAGCCCGCCGCCGAGCACGATGCGCCACAGCGCCTCGATCTCGTTGCTGGCGCTGGTCGGATCGCCGAGGGCCCGGGCGATCATCGCCGCCACGAGGCTGACAAGGGCGGGACCGGCCGCGATATGCAGGATGGACCTGGTGGAGACGGGGCTGCCCTTGGTCGCGTAAAGCAGGCAGGGCAGAACCGAGACAAGGCTGGCTACGGCGAAACCCGTTGCCACACCGATCGCGCCGTAGGGCAGGCCGATCAGGAAGGCCACCAGAGAGATCGGCAACCGGATGAAGCCCCATTGCGCCATGCGCCGGGTCTGGCCACGGGTGATGTAGATCCAGCCCGTCGGATTGGCGACGGTCGCGCCATACATCGCGAAGAGCAGGATGAAGAAGATCTGTGCGGACTTGGCCCAATCGGGGCCGTAGACCAGCATGATGAGAGCGTCCGAGGTCGCCACCATCACGGTGACAAGACCGTAGGAGATGAAGAAGACCGCACTCATCGCCTCGAGCAGGCGCGCGCGCCAACGCTCTGGCTGGTCCTGCAGGCGCGACAGGGCCGGGATCACCGCGATGGTGATCGGCCCTGAGACCAGCGAGATCGGCAGCATCAGAAGCTGGTAGGCCCGAGTGTAGAAGCCCAGTTCTCCGGGCCCCCAACGCCAGCCGATCAGCGCGTTGTCGAGGTTTCGGTTGAACCAGTTCGCAAAGGTGAAGAGGGTGAGGTTGGCGCCGAAGCCTACTGCCGCACGCGCGCCGCCCCAATCGGTGACCCGACTGGGCCGCCAGTCTGTCATGATCCAGGCCAGGACCGTGATCGTCATGTACTGCGCCCAGAGTCCTGCGACCAGCGCCCAGTAGCCGATATCGGTGCTCAGCCCCAAGCCCACCGCCACGACCAGCGAGGCCGCCTGTCCCGCCACCAGGTTTCCGCGCGAGGCGCGAAAGCGCATTCGCCGGTCTAGCAGCGCCTTGTGCTGCGCCGACAGCGCGACCAGCGGGATCGTCGCCGACAGAGCCAGAACGATGCCCAGCACCCGCGGGTCTCCATAGAACCAGGCCGCCGCCGGCGCCGCGGCCCAGGCGACCAGCATGATCACAACGCCAAGACCGAGGTTGATGAAGAACAGCGCACTGACGAGGTTCTGGTCGATTGTTTTGCGCTGGACCGTCGCGGTGGTCAGGCCGAGCTCGGTGAAGATGTTGACGAAGCCCGTGACCACCGCGGCCATCGCGATAAGGCCGAAATCCTCTGGCGCCAGAAGCCGCGCCATGATCCCGGCCTGCGTGATCTGGATGAAGGTCACGGCCAGTTTGGCAATAATGCCGATAATGCCGCCGCGGGCGGTGCGGCCGCCGAGCCCCCCCTCGAGATGGCTGGTATCGAGCGCACGCAGGTTGCGCGCGGCGCGGTCGGTCCGGGCAGGCGGGTCTGACATCATGATGTGGAATTAAACTCGTATCGTCCCCGCCCCAGATCGTACCTCGGGCAAGGGTCGCGAAAAGTCAAACGTGCAGTAGACCCCCCTCTTGCCGCGGCTAGCGGCCGTTCAGAGCCCTGTCGATCTGTGCGGCCAGGGCATCGGCATGGGCAAGGACGTAGCTCGCGGTCAGGTGGTGCGTGTCGCGGTAGACCAGCAGGCCCTGATCCACCGCCGGACAGGTGGTGGCGGTGCAGTACAAGTCGCTCAGATCGGCATAGGTGACGAGCGGCATGGAGAGCGCGCCTCCGGGATCCGCCTCGTTCAGGACCGTATCGCGATCGCGATCGCAGTCCTGCGGGGCCTCGGCCCGATCCACGCATTCGACCACGTCGTAGCCAAACCAGGGATTGTCGCGCAGGGCGAGGATCGGGATGCCCTGCACGGTGAGGTCGTCCCAGATCGCCGGGTACTGCTCGGGGATGATCTCGTCCGGGCCGCGCCCCCGGGTCGCAATGGTGATGACCAGGTCCGGGTCGATCTCGATGATGCGCCGGGCGGCCGCGGCGTTCCATCTGTCGCAGATCCGGGGGTACAGGAGGGTCGGATCCGCAAGAGCGTCATCCGTGAAGGTGCAGCCGCTCTTGGTCATGTTTATGATCCGAAGATCCATCTGCCCGGCAAGGCTTTGCAGGGCAGGCAGCCATTGCAACGAGTGCGATCCGCCCACCAGAGCCACCTCGGTCCGGCCAGTCTCCTTCCCGTAGATGCATTCCAGCACAGTGTCCTGGGTCAGTCCCTGGTGGCAGCCGTCGCCGTAAGCCACCGGAATGTCCTGGCGCGCGATGATCGGGTCGGGCAGAGGCCCGGCGGCTTGGGGCACCGGTCCCGGCGCGGCGCGAAACGCCGCGAGGGCCTGGCGCGCCGTGGCCTCCTGCCTGTCCAGGACGGCCCGCCATTGCGCCACCGCAGCGACTGCCGGCGTCATCAGAAGAGCACTGGCGAGAAGAGCCACGATGGGCCGGGGCGCCAGCAGCTTCCAGCGTCGGAACGGCGTTTCGAAAAGGCGCACCGAGACGAAGGCCAGAACTCCGGCCAGGGCGATGATGCCAAGCCCCGCCACGAGACCGACCTCGAAGGATCCGGTCTGCATCCGCCAGTAGATCAGCAGGGGCCAGTGCCAGAGGTAGAAGGCGAAGCTGATATCGGCCAGCGCCAGGAGCGGCTTGATCCGGAGCGGCGCGATATCAGCGCCGGCGCGCGCGGTCACGATCAGCCCCGCCGTGGCCAGGACGGGGACCAGTGCCGCGTAGCCGGGGAACAGCTTCGAGACCGGCATCACGGCGGCGAAGCCGACCAGAGCCACCAGGCACAGGTACCCGAGGATGCGCAGGACCGTCCTGTTGGCCGTGGGAATGCGGTCGATGTTCAGGGCCAGAAGCGCCCCGATCATGTATTCCCAGCCCCTGGCGAAGCTGTCGAAATAGGCCCATGGCTGGTTTCGGTCGGTTATGACGATGCTGTATGCGAGCGAACAGACCAGGATTGCCAGAAGCGCCAGGGTCCAGGCCTTTCGCTGCGGATACCCCATGGTGCGCGCCAGGCGCGCGATGGCCCATAAGACCAGGGGCAGGACCAGATAGTACTGCACCTGCAGCGACAGCGCCCACATCTGCTGGAATGGCGAGACCGAAAGCCCCTGCCGCAGGTAGTCGGTGCCGGTCCAGGCCAGCCACCAGTTCTCGATGAAGAGAGTCGAGGCGGCGGCATTGTAGATGGTCTCGCGCCAGAGCATCGAGGGAGCGAAAACCATGCCGGCAAGGATCGTGCCCGTGATCACCAGCATGGCACAGGGCACGATGCGCCGCGCGGTGGAGGCGTAGTATCGCAGCACGTCGCGCAGCTGCGGCGTCTCCAGCTTCGCGAAGGAGGTGGTCAGGAAGAAGGCTGCGATCACGAAGAAGGCGTCGACGCCGCCCGAGAGCGGTTGAACCAGATGTGGTAGACGGCGACCAGGAGTGCGGTGACGCTGCGCAGCGCCTGGATCTCGAGGATGTATCCGGAAGCTCTGGTGCTGGCGGGCCCCCTGCGCAGGGCGGGATGACCGGCCATGGCTGCTCCTTCCGGGTATCTTGAAGTCTTTGATCCTAGGATCTCACCTTTCTGCTACTACAACTAGAGAGATAATTTCAACAATCATTAGCTGAATGGCGCCTCAGGCGCGCCGGCTTGCCCTGGCAAGGCGCTCCTTGGTCTCGAGTCCGAGCACCCCTGCCGCGAGGCGATGGGCTTTCGATCCGGCATGGCCTCTGAACCCTTCCCGTCGCGCGGCCGCGAGCGCGCGGCGGCCGACGGCGTCATGGCCGCCGGTAAAGGCCTTGCGGGCCACATGATACAGGCCGCGGCTCATCAACGGGGCATAGACTTCGAAGGAGGTGCCGCGCGATCTCTTCAGCAACCCCTCGAGGACCTGAAGGCGGCTCTCGACGGTGCGCAGCGACGGATCGCGGGTGATCGCCGCGGGGTTGACCTTGCAGTAGATCGCGGCGCCCTCCTCGTTCTTGTAGATCTCGGGCCGCTCGAACATCGCCCGCAGGGTGATGTCCATGTCCTGCGTCCGCGCGAGGCTTTCGTCCCAGCCGCCGATCGCATTCGCCAAGGAGGTGCGCCACAGCACGGCGATGGGGTTGATGAAGTCATCCTTCAGCCATCCCTCGAACAGCGCCTCGGGCGTGATCCGGCCGCTGTGGCGAGGGCGCGGAACGCGGCTTCCATCCTCGTATTCGAAGTGGATGTTCGAAACCACCATGTCGGCAGACTGCTGCGTGGCGACCCGCATCGCCCCGCTCAGCATGTCGCCTTCGAAGTAGTCGTCGGCATCCATGAAGACGACGTAGTCGGCGCCGCTCTCCGTGGCCATGCGCAGTCCGAGGTTGCGGGCATGGGGGGCGCCGCGGTTCGGGCCGGTGACCAGGCGGATGCGATCCTCGAAGGCACGCGCCGCGGCGACCGAGCCATCGGTCGAACCGTCATCCACGACGATCACCTCCTTGGCAGGCCAGCTCTGCTCGAGCGCCGAGGCGATGGTCCGGCCGATCCAGGCTTCTGAATTGTAGCAGGGGATGATGATGGTGACGTGAGCGGGGGTGGCCATAACGTTCCTGAGTCCGGGAGCGGGCCGGCACGGAGGCCGAGCAAGGGGCGGCATATGCCTTTTCTGCGGCAGCCGTATGCCCAGAGGATTACGGGGCCGGCCAGGCAATCTCAAGAAGAAGCAGCAATTCGCCGATGCTCTTACGGATCGGGAAGATTTTCGACGTTAGAACCTCTACTTCGCGGAAAGTGCGGAGTTTTCGAAACTTGGCAAAAGCCATGCACAACGCCCCGGGCGCGCCACAAAGGCGCCCTTACAGTGCCGACCGAAGAGGGTTGATTGTAAGCGAAATCGAAAGCGATCGCGTCCACCGGGGGCGGTGATCTTACAGGAAGGATGCTAATGACCGCTGCCGCTGGAGCCAGTATCACCGTTCATGACAGCGCGGAACTTTCCGAGGCCCTGAAGGTACTTTCCGCCGGCACCGGCGGGACGATCCGTGTCGCCAACGCGGGAGAGGCCTACAACCTGGTGAGCTACAGGGGCGGCCAGGCGGGGGACGGCATCCGGATCGTGGCCGAGGATCCCGGCAACCCCCCGGTCTTCGAGCAGGTCAAGCTCGTGCAGTCGCAGAATATCTCCTTCGAGAACCTGCTCTTCGACAGCAGCGAGGTCGAGGTCAACGGGAAGGTTCTTGAGGTCCTCAAGAGCTCCGGAATCAGCTTCAGCGGCAACCGCTTCGTCAGCGGCACAGACGAATTCTATACCGGGCGCACCAATGCCAGCAGCGATTTCGTCGGCCAGGGCCTGGGCTATGTCCGCGACAGCTCGGGCATCGTCTTCGACGACAACGAGGTGTCGAACTTCCACCAGGGTCTCGCGGTCATCGACAGCACCGGCCTGTCGATCTCCGGCAACAGCTTCAGCAAGATGAGCGGCGACGGCCTGCGGCTGTCGGGTATCCAGGACACGCTCATCGAGGCCAACCTGTTCGAGAACTTCTACGGCTCGACCCATAGTGCCAACCACGACGACATGATCCAGGTCTGGTCGGCGCCCTACAACACGCTGAACACCGAGAACCTGACCATCCGCGGCAACCTGTTCAACAGCTCCGGCGGGGCGGCGACGCAGACCATCTTCATCAAGAACGAGATGATGAAGGACACGGGCACGGCCTACAAGAACATCACGATCGAAGATAACACGATCTACAACGGCCATGTGCACGGGGTGACGGTCTACGACACCGACGGCGTGCAGGTGCATGACAATACCCTGCTGTGGGATTCCGATGCCGGTATGCGCCAAAGCGCCGACAGCGACGCGAAATCCTCGGCGCCCCGGATCCAGCTCTACGATGTCGCCAATGCCAGCGTCAGCGGCAATATTGCCGACCAGATCCTCGCCGAAGGGGTGAGGCTGGGCGACAATGCCGTGATCAGCTACTCTGCTTCCAGCGGAGACCGCTATGTCGGCAGCAACTTCGTCAATGCTCTGGCATCCGGCCAACTCGACCTGCGCGACCTGACACTGCTCTCCGACAGCGGCCTGATTGGATACGGATCGAGCGTGACGCAGCCGGGCAGCAAGGGCGAGCTGACGGCCGTGATGCGCGCGACGACCAGCGGCTCCGAAGTCACCTATACCAGCCTGTCCCATGATGCCGACGGGCTGCTCGCGTCGGGGCAGGCCCGGTGCGAGTGGATCTTCGAGGATGGCGTGGTCCTGCGCGGCTCCGAGGTCACCCGTACCTTTGCGAAGGCAGGGGAATACGACGTCACCCTCGTCGTCATGACGAACGAGGGCAGCCGCAGCATCACGCGAAAGACCCATGTCGAGCCGAATATCCTTCTGGACATCGACTTCGACGGCGGCGTCGTGGATGACAGCATCTACGCCTCCAAGCTGGATACGCAGGGTGCGCACACTGCTGTCGATGGGGTGACCGGCGAAGGCTTTCACCTCGACGGCGACACCAAGGTGAAGGTGGACCGCTTCAACGACCAGCTGCAGTCGATGGAGACCTTCACCATCGACCTTTCGCTCAAGCGCGACGAGGGCGGCGAGGCGGGCACCTTCCTGCACATGTACAAGTCTCTCGGTGCCAGCATCACCGCGGACGGCGCACTGAAGTTCACCATGACCCCGGAGGGCAAGCACTACAGCGTCAGCACCCGGGACGGGCTGGTTTCGGACAGCGACTGGCACCGGATCACCGTCAGCTACGACGGCACCGAGGGCGGCGAGGGGTTGAAGCTCTATGTCGACGGCCGGCTCGAGGCCGAGCTGGAGGCCAGCGGCGTGCTCGACGGCAACAGCAAGCAGCACCTGGTGATCGGCAACTCCTGGAATGACAGCCTGCAGGGCACGGTCGACGACCTGACGATCCGGCGCGAGGCCAATGGCGTTCCCGATGACAGTGCAAACGACACCGACATCGGCCTGCCTCCCCTCGAGCACGGAGAAGGAACCCATGTTGATGGGCCCCTGCCCCGGCCCGAGCCCGAGCCTGAGGCGCCGGATCCGGATGCCGATGCCATGCTGTTGGCCCTCGGCTTCGACGACGGGATCCTCGATGCGAGTCCCTATGAGTCCAAGATGAAGGTGCAGGGTGAGGCCGCTTTGATCGAAGGCCTGGCCGGCGAGGGCCTGCACCTCGACGGCGAGACCAAAGTGAAGGCCGACCGCTTCAACGACCAGCTGCAGTCGATGGAAACCTTCATCATCGACCTCTCGCTCAAGCGCGACGAGGGCGGCGAGGCGGGCACCTTCCTGCACATGCACAAGTCGCTGCGCGCGCAGATCACCGAGGACGGCGCGCTGAAGTTCACCATGACCCCCGAAGACAGGCACTACAGCGTCAGCACCCGGGACGGGCTGGTTTCGGACAGCGACTGGCACCGGATCACCGTCAGCTATGATGGGCGCGAGGGCGGCGAGGGGCTGAAGCTCTATGTCGACGGCCGGCTCGAGGCCGAGCTGGAGGCCAGCGGCGTGCTCGACGGGAACAACGAGCAGCACCTGGTGATCGGCAATTCCTGGAATGACAGCCTGCAGGGCACGGTCGATGAGCTGAAGATCAGCGGTACTCCTCCCGGTGCCGAGGCGGATGAGGAGCAGGCCGACCAACCGCAAAGCGACGATCCGTCCCTCCTGCTCGACATCGATTTCGATGACGGCGTGGCGGACAGCAGCCTCTATGCGTCGGCTCTGGTGCCCGACATGGTCGGAGCAGGGGCCGAGGGTCGATCCGGCGAAGGCTTTCACCTCGACGGCGGCACCAAGGTGAAGGTGGACCGCTTCAACGACCAGCTGCAGTCGATGGAGACCTTCACCATCGACCTCTCGCTCAAGCGCGACGAGGGCGGCGAGGCGGGCACCTTCCTGCACATGCACAAGTCGCTGCGCGCGCAGATCACCGAGGATGGCGCGCTGAAGTTCACCATGACTCCGGAGGATAAGCACTACAGCGTCAGCACCCGGGACGGGCTGGTTTCCGACAGCGACTGGCACCGGATCACCGTCAGCTATGACGGGCGCGAGGGTGGCGAGGGGCTGAAGCTCTATGTCGATGGCCGGCTCGAGGCCGAGCTGGAGGCTAGCGGCGTGCTCGACGGGAACAACGAGCAGCACCTGGTGATCGGCAATTCCTGGCACGAGAGCCTGCAGGGCACGGTCGATGACCTGACGGTCCGCGAGACGGTGCAGGAGACCCCGATTCTTGAGGCCTGGGAGGCCCGGGACGGACTGGCGGCGCAGGCCGCCCCGCTAGCCGAGGCGCTGCTGCTGCCGGAGGAGGTGATCGACAGCTTCTCGACCGGCCTGCTGAGCGAGGAGGGCCAGCTGGGCTGACCCCCGCCGCGAATACGGCTCCCCGCCCCTTTTCCCGGGGGCGGGGGACTGCCCGCCCGGATCCGGGCTGCCGCGCCGCGACGATGAAGTGAGATCGGCCCCGGGCCGCCTTGCCCCCGGCTCGGCCATCCCGGGGCGCTGATGCCACGGCCGTCATGCCGTTCCTGCCCGCTGTTCAAGCGCCGAGGCACACCGCCTTGTCCTGCTTCGGCCGGCCAAGGGTGACGGGTGCCGCTCCGTCCCGCGCGGTCGAGGCTCGCGCCCCGATAACCTTGCGCCTGCCCTTTCGCTTGCGCACTGTCAGCGTCGTCGGAAAACCGATCCCCGGACCGTTTTCTGATCCTCCTCCATCCTTGCGGTAGAGCCGATAGATCCGGTTGGTGCCGGAAGGCTCGCCCTCGCGCCGCAGCAGCACGAATAGCCGCCGTTAGCCGAACCGCCGACGCTCATTCGCCAAGTCCCGCAGTCGGCTGCGCAACTCCGTGTCCGGAGCACGCCGTGCTCGCCCAGAATCTGATGACCTGCTCTTCCGTGAATCTCGTGCGCTTCATTGCCCGTCCTCAAGTTGGGCCGGACTCTCATCGGCAGTGGAGGAAAGTTCCCGTGGCAGGTCAAACGTCAGAAGTCAGAGTTCTGCAAAAACGCCATTCAGCTGCCCAGCGAAACTACGATGGTATTTTCAAGAGTGTTCAGGTCAGTGCAGGACTGCGTGGCAACATTTTCCTTATCAAGGGAGGTGTCATGTACCCTTACGCACAGCCGCGTCGCTGATCTCGCACTCAAAACTTGTTCATAGTCAACGATCCCAAGCCTCACGGTCAATTCGGAAGAGCATCCTGGCGAGTGCTCATACCGTTGATGTGATATGACGTATTTCAACAGGCTCTCCATTGGCGCCTGGTATCTGGCCCGGTATCTTTCCTTTTCGTCTGGGCTGTAGACAATAAAGCCATAGAGACGTTCGTCGAAACTTCGTGGGAAGCGTGGTTCGACGGTATTATGCCGTCCGGCTGAATAGTATTCGTTTACAATAGAACTGACATTGCAGTCATCACTTGAAACGGACTGTCCATTAAAACCATTAAAATTGATTCCTCCTGGAGCTGCCGTCTGGCACGCCGTCAAGGAAAACGTCGCAGCCGCCAAAGCAGACGTCCGGAAATTTGCTCTTATGCTATTAGTCATTCGCGCCCGATCCCCAAGGTGCCGTTACTGTTGTGACACGATGCCGGAAGCACAATGGTCAACGTTGTCTCGCCTGCCTCACAATGACGCTGATAATCACGCGAATGCCTAGACTTTTCGAGGCTTTTTAACGCCAGAAACCCAGGACGATAGTGCCTTTGCCTCTCCCAGGGCGGGCCCTGCAGAGGAGAGAGGTGGCCCGGGGACATGGGCTTGCCGTAGCATCGCCGGATATGCCGCGAGAGACGCAGCTGCGATGAAGGTCTCCATCCTCGGGGGCCTTCCTGCGCCATGTCTCGGGCCGCGTGCAAAACGGCGATCCGGGATCCAGGCCCCGTCATTCCATCGACGACGCCCCTGCACGCTGCCTGCGTACCGCCCTATTCGCGGAAGGCGTGGTCGAGGTGGGTGGTGATCGGCTGCAGCAGGTAGGACAGCACGCTGCGCTCGCCGGTGGCGAGGTAGGTCTCGACCGGCATGCCCGGCACCAGCACGGCGCGGTCCAGCCGCGCGAGTTCTTCCGGCGCGACCGCAAGGTCGACGCGGTAGAAGGCGCGGCCCGTCCGCTCGTCCGGCACGGTCGAGGCCGATATGGTGCGGACATGGCCCGTCAGCTTCGGCGTCGTCTGCCGGTCCAGCCCGCTCAGCACGATCTCGGCCTCCTGGCCGGGGTGGACCTGGTCGATGGAGGCGGGATCGACCCGGATCTCGATCTCCAGCCCCTCGTCCTGCGGCACGATCTCCATCAGCGTCTCGCCGGGGGCGACCACGCCGCCGAGGGTGCCGACCTGCATCTCGTGCACGACGCCGGCGACGGGGGCGCGCACCTCCAGTCGGTCCATCTCTCCCTGGCGGGTGGCGATCTCGAGCGCCAGCTCCTCGATCGTGGCGGTGACCTGGCTCAGCTCGTCCGCGACGTCCTCGCGGCGGCTGCGCTCGGCCTGCTGCACCTCGAGCGCGGCATCGCGCTGGGTGGTCTCCAGCTCGGCGATCCGGGACATCAGCGCCGCGCGCTGGCCGGTCAGGTCGGCGCGGCTGCTGCGCAGCTGGATCAGCTCGCTGCTGCGCGTCAGCCCCTGGTCGAGAAGGCCCTGCTGCGCCGCGATCTGCGGATCGATCAGGGAGATCTGCGCCCCCAGGGCCTCGATCTGCGCCTCGGCCCCCTCGATCTGCCGGGCGATCCGGTCCTGCGTCTCGACCAGGCGCTCGCGCCGGCCGGCCTGCGTCTCGGCGCGGGCCTCGAAGATCGTGCGCTGCGGCGCCTGCTCGGCCTCCCGCTCGAGCGGCTGGCCGGGCAGCGCCTCGGGCGGGGCGACGGCCGAGAAATCCACCGTCTCGAGGCCGGCCTGCTCGGCCAGCAGCCGGGCCTTCAGGGCCAGCGCGGCGGAGATCCGGGTGCGCGCGATCTCGAGGTTGAGGGCGATCAGAGCGGGATCGAGGCCCAGCAGCACCTGCCCCGCCTCGACCCGGTCGCCGTTCTCGACCGCGATCGTGGCGATGGTGCCGCCGTCGGGATGCTGCACGACCTTGGCCCGCCCCTCGACCACGATCTGCCCCTGCGAGACGACGGCGCCGCCGATCACGGTGGTCGCGGCCCAGCCGCCCAGGCAGAGCGCCAGCAGCGCCAGCGCCAGAAGGCCCAGCAGCACCGGGCGCCGCAGGTCGAGGCGCGGCGTCTCGCCCTGTCCCCGCTCCTGCGCGAGGGCCGCGCCGCTCATGCCAGGGCCTCCGGCAGGGAGGCCGCGCGGCGGGAGAAGAGGCAGAGGATCGGCATCATGATGGAACCTCGTGGGAAGGGCGGCGGGCCGGGGGGCCTGCGCCCTTCTAGGGCATCGCAGGCAAAATCCCCGTTAACCACGGCGGACTGATCGTATCTACGCAACCTCTCTGGCAAGAGATTGGCCGCAATGCGCCGTTTTTTCGCGGCATCCCGCCTGCCCGAAGGGCAGGCATCCTCCCTGCGCGCCGCCCGCGCGGGACGCAGCGCGGCACCAGGGCCGCGGGGAAAGGGGCGGCCCCGCCCCGTCAGGCGTGGAATTTCCCGCCCCGTTTGTCTAAGGCCTTGGCCGAACGATGCCTCCCAAGGAGCGGGCCCGATGTCCCAAACACCCCGCCAGGTGCTGATCCTGGTCGAGAACCTGCCCGTCCCGCTCGACCGCCGGGTCTGGCTCGAGGCGACGAGCCTGACCGAGGCCGGCTACGAGGTCTCGGTGATCTGCCCGACGGGCCGCGGCTGGGACGCGCCCTACGAGGAGATCGAGGGCGTGCATATCTACCGCTTCCCCGAGCCGCCCGAGGCACATTCGGGCGCGCTGGCCTATGCCCGCGAATGGGGCGGCGCCCTGATCCACATGATGCGCCTCAGCCGCAAGGTCCGGGCCGAGCGCGGCTTCCAGGTGATCCATGGCTGCAACCCGCCGGATCTGCTGTTCCTCGTCGCCCTGCCCTGGCGGCTGAGGGGTGTGCGCTACCTCTTCGATCACCACGACGTCTGCCCCGAGCTCTTCGAGGCCAAGTTCGGCAAGCGCGGGCTTCTCTACCGCGCGATGCGCCTCTTCGAGCGGATGACCTTCGCGCTGGCCGATGTCTCGATCGCCACCAACGAGAGCTTCCGCGAGATCGCGATCCGCCGCGGCAAGATGGCCCCCGAGGATGTCTTCGTGGTCCGCTCCGCCCCGCGGGTGGACAAGTTCGTCCCCGCGCAGGTCGAGCGGCCCGAGGATGATCCGCTGCGCTTCGGCTACGTCGGGGTGATCGGCCAGCAGGAGGGGATGGACCTTCTGGTCGAGGCGGCCGAGCACCTGGTCCAGCGGCTGGACCGGCGCCATGTGCATTTCGACATCGTCGGCTTCGGCCCGCATCTCGACACGGTCAGGGCCGATGTCACGGCCCGCGGGCTGGATCCCTGGTTCACCTTCCACGGCCCGCTCTACAACGAGGACCTGCTGGCGGTGCTGAACCGGATCGACATCGGCGTCGCGCCCGATCCGAAGAACGCGATGAACGACATCTCCACCATGAACAAGATCATGGAATACATGACGCTCGAGAAAGCCTCGGTGCAGTTCGACCTCAAGGAGGGGCGCGCCTCTGCCGGCGAGGCCGGGCTCTATGCCAGGGCCAACGACCCGAAGGATTTCGCGGCGCAGATGGCGGCGCTGATCGACGCGCCCGAGCAGCGGGCCGAGATGGGCCGCCTCGGCCGGGCGCGGGTGCTCGACAATCTGTCCTGGACCCATTCGGCGCCGCGGCTGATCGCGGCCTACGAGCGGATCTTCTCGAAGCTGCGCTGACCGGAATTGGGCTGACCGGGGCTGGCCTGACCGGGGCCCGGGGGGCGCATCCAGAGCGCCACCCCTGCCCCGGCCAGCGCCCCGCCCAGGTGGGTCTGCCAGGCCAGCACGCCATCCTCCATCAGCCAGCCCAGAAGGTTCAGCGCCAACAGCCCGGCGGCGATGAGGGCGGCGCGCCGCGCCGCGCCGCGCGGATCCGCGCTGTGCCGCGCGCGCCAGTCCAGCGCCGCCCAGGCCCCGGCCAGCCCGAAGAGCGCGCCCGAGGCGCCGACCATCGGCGCGGCCGAGCGCGACAGCAGCCCGAAGACCGCGGCGCCGCCGAGCGCACCGGCCAGCCAGAGCCCGGCGAAGCGCCGCGGCCCCAGCCGCGCCGCCAGCGGCGGGCCCAGCCAGGCCAGCGCCCCGAGATTGCCCAGCAGATGCGCCGGCCCGCCGTGCAGGAAGGCATAGCTGAAGAACATGGCGATAGGTTGCAGCGCGTAGTTCGCGCGCCAGTTGTGCAGCAGGCCGGCCCAGAAGGCCCCGTACTGATAGGCCCGCTGCCGCCAGAGCATCGAACCCCAGAGTCCCGCATCCGCGCCCCAGAGCAGCATCTCGGGCAAAATGATCCCCAGGGCCAGCACGAGCACCGGCCAGGCGCCGCGGCGCGAGGGCTGTCGATCCGGGGCCGGATCCGGGGGGGGCGAGGCTGACTGCACGAGACCCTCTTGGGCGCAGCCGTGCGCAGGATCAAGCCTTCGCCCCGCCGCCCCCTGCCCGCTCTACTCGGGGATGAAGCGCGGCAGGCGCGGCAGCAGGTCGCCCATCAGGCGCTGCATGCGCGCCTCGGCCGAGGCGATGCTCTCGCCCTCGGCGATCGGCGTGACGAAGCGCACCAGCGCGCCGTCGCTGCGCCCGCGGGTCAGCCCGTCCCAGACCACGCTGGCCTTGGCCGCGTAGTCCGAGGTCATGCGCTGGCCGCGCTGCTCGAACCAGTAGTAGACCAGCTGGCGGGTCAGCCCCTTCTCGATCACCGCGCGGTTGACCTTGAAGCTGCCGTAGACCGTGTCCGGGAGCGAGACCTGCTCCTGCTCGATCGCCGAGACCTCCCAGCCGCCGACCGGCAGGCAGACCTCGGGCGAATGGATGCCGGCCCCGTCGGTCTGCGAGCGATAGAAGGCCGAGAAGAAGTTCACCGGCGCCGCCTCGCCGGGGGCCATGTAGGTGGCGTTGACGTAGTCGCTGGCGTTCAGCACCTGCACCACCGAAGGGTCGAGGTCCTGCATGATCCCGGACCAGGGGCCCAGATCGCGCGGGAAGAGGGTGAAGCTGTCGCGCTCCACCGGCTCGGGCTCGGGGCGGGGCACGGCGATCCAGAGCGTCACCAGCACCAGCGAGGCCGCGGCGGCGATGATCAGCCCGCGCGAGGCGGCGATCCGCCCCAGCCGCATCATCTGCGGCCCGAAGCCCTTGAAGTCGATGTCGATGGTCTCGGCCAGGGTCAGCGGCGAGGGGGTCAGCCGCTGCAGCAGCACCGCCATCAGGAACAGGATGGCGATGCAGGAGCCGAAGATCACCCAGCCCTCGAAGAAGTGCAAAAAGCCCTCTGCCTGGCCGATGCCGTAGGAGTTCACCAGGATCGCGATCATCCCGATCCGGAAGGAGTTCATCAGCACCGTCAGCGGTGCGGCCGCCAGGAACAGCACCGCCTTGTGCCAGAAGGGGCCACGGTAGAGGATCGCGAAGAGATAGGAGAAGGACAGGATCGGGAAGAGGTAGCGCAGGCCCGAGCAGGCCTCGGCGACCTGCAGCTTGTAGACCCCGAGGTCGATCACGTTGCCTTCGAGAAAGACCGGGATCCCGGCCAGGTCGACGAACCAGACCCCGATGTTCGAGGAGACCAGCTGCAAAAAGATCGTCAGCTTCCAGTAGAGGAACTGCGGCAGCGGCAGCATGAAGACGAGGTGCAGCACCGGCAGCTGGTGCATCCGCCCCCGCTCCCAGCCGAAGCCGGTCAGCACCACGCCGCCGACCCAGATGATGAAGGCATAGGTGACGAGATCGGGGATCTTCACCAGGTTGCCGAAGATGCCGATGAGCAGCGCGCCGAGGATCACCGCGATGCCGGCCCGGCGATCGACGCCGGGGCCCACCGGATCCTGCGGGCCCTGCCGCAGCTCGCGGATGAAGAGGTAGAGGGAGATCAGCGGAATCAGCGGCCCGTGGCTGTACTCGGGCGTGATCCAGGCCCGGGCTAGCGCCTCGAATCCCAGCCAGAAGACCGGCACCGCCGAGATCACCAGGACCAGGAACCAGCCGAAGCCAACAGGATCGAGCGTCAGCCCGCCCAGGCTCAGGCGCCGGTCCCGGCGGTCGGAGGTCGAAACGAAGGACATCACATACTCTCTACGGCGGGCCGCGTCCCCGGCAGGGGCGCGGTCTTGTCTGGTGTCGGAGGGTGCACGTGGCGGGCCCTGGTCTGATTGCGACCAGCTATAAAGGCCGCGCGGGGGAATGGGGCTAAAAAATGGCGTTACCGCGCCATTGGATCGCAGAGGGGTCGAATGACCGCGCCGCGGAAGGGATTGTGCAGGCGCCGCCCTGTTCCTGCCCTGCCCCGCCCTGCCTCGCTTCGTCCCGAGGCCCGGCGCCCGACCGGCCATGAAAAAGGGGCCGCCCCGCAAGGGACGGCCCCGATTGTCCGGCCTGATGATCAGGCCCGGACGTCAGGCTCAGGCGCGGCGACGGCGGCGCAGGCCGAGGGCGCCCAGGGCGCCGAGCAGCAGCGCGCCGCCGGCGGGCAGCGGAACCGCGGCGAGCGAGACCGTGCTGAAGGTGACGGTGCCGCTGGCCGGCCGGGCGCTCTCGTAGAAGCCCAGCTCATAGTCGCCGGCTGCGAGGCCGCTCAGCAGCAGGGTGTTATCCGCAGTGCTGGCCGACAGGAAGTAGCAGCCGTCCACGAAGTTATCGCCGGCGGCCGTGCAGGCGTCGGTATCGCCGTAATGTGCGACCTCATCGGTGCGGCGCAGGTAGTAGCCGGACCGCTCGCTCGCGCTCGCGCTCTGGTAACTGTCGAGGTAGAGGTCGAAGTCGTCCTCGAGCGAGAAGGAGGCAACGGCGGAGTAGGGAGTTTTATCCCAGATGAAGCCGAGGGTGGCTGCGGAGGCGGGGCCGGCGGCGAGACCGAGGGCCAGGGCCGAAGCCGCGGCAAACTTGGTAAGGGACATGTAGTCTCCGATCTTGGTCGGGGATTGCGGTTTGTGTCGTTGTCGTGTCCTTAACAGGGCTTGGACGTGTCATCAACGGGGCGTGAGCGCTTCGGTTTCCGCGCGGGCGATTATTCTGCTGCGGCGCGGCAATCGAGCAGGGCTGCAGCCGATATGCCCAAGGTTTCGGCAGTGCCGCTTTTCCTGGCCCTTCAAAACGCGGGCCGCAGCTGCCCCTCTCAAAGTCGCGTTTTTTCGCAGGTGAAGGCAAAAAACGCGACTTGTGAGTATCGCCGTTCAGGATCATGCTGGCGCCGAGGCAGCAAAGGCGAGAGTTATGGAGACGGTTCTTCTCCCGGTGACGATGCAGGATTTCGAAAGGCTGGCCGATCGCTCTGCCGCGGTGATCGGGCGCCTGCGCGACCGCGTCTTCGGCCGCGAGACCGGCAAGACGCTGGACCTGCGCTTCAACGTGCGCACCGCCGCCGAGATGGTGGGCCGCAGCGAGAAGTTGATCCGCGAGGCCGAGGCCGCGGGCCGCCTGCCCGAGCCGGCGACCAATCCCGAGAGCGGCCGCCGCGCCGGCTATTCCCTGGCCGAGGTGAACCACATGCGCGCGGTCTTCGGCACCCTGCCCGGCCGGGCCGAGAACGAGCGGGCGCTGGTGCTGTCGATCCAGTCCTTCAAGGGCGGGGTCGGCAAGTCCACCCTGACCTGCCACCTGGCGCAGTACCTCGCGCTCCGGGGCTACAGGGTCTGCGTCATCGACTGCGACAGCCAAGCCTCGACCACCTCGGTCTTCGGGCTGAACCCGGATGTCGACGTCGAGGAGGAGGAGGACACGCTCTATCCCTTCTTCCGGCACGGCGGACCACAGGACCTGGGCTATGCGCTGCGGCAGACCTACTGGCCGAACATCTCGCTCATTCCCGCCAACCTCGGGCTCTACGATGCGGAATACGAGTTCGCGGCGCGGATGGCGCGCGACAGCGCCTTCGTCCTCGACCGGCTGCGCGAGGGGATCGACACAATCCGCGACCGCTTCGACGTGATCTTGATGGACCCGCCCCCGGCGCTGGGGATGATCTCGCTCTCGGTGCTGCGGGCGGCCGATGCGCTGCTGATCCCGGCGCCGCCCAACAACATCGACTTCGGCTCGACCGTGCACTTCCTGCGGATGATGTCCTCGACCCTCGACGAGCTGGCGCGGGCGGGCGGCGCGCGGGACTATGCCTTCGTGAAGATTCTGGTGACCAAGATGAACGAGTCAAAATCGGCGCATCAGGCAATCCACCGGATGATGCAAGCGGTCTACCCCGCCGAGCTGATGCAGGCCGTGCTCAAGGATTCGGCCGAGATCGACAACGCCACCGCGAACCTGCGCACGGTTTACGAGCTGACCGGCCCGGCGACGCGGAGCGAGACTCATCGCCGCTGCCGGGCCTATCTGGATGCGGTGGGGCGCGAGGTCGAGCTGCTGATCCGCAAGACCTGGCCCAGTCACTACGATGCGCTGCGCAAGGAGGGCCTGCTATGAGTTCGCGCAAGCACGACGCCGTCTTCGACGATGTCCTTTCAGGGCTGGACCAGCCCGCCGCCCCTGCCGAGGCCGAGCAAGCCCGCGGCGGCACCCGCTTTCTCAAGCGCAGCCACGCCCTGGGAGAGCGGATGGCCGGCACCCGCGAGGAGAAGCTGCTGCACTGGGTCGACCCCGCCGAGTGCCGGATGTGGGAGCGGCACAACCGCGACTACGCGGCCCTAACCGAGGAAAGCTGCCGCGACCTGATCGACGGCATGCTGGCCCAGGGCCGGCAGGAGTTTCCCGCCGTGGTCCGCCGCCTGAAGGGCGAGGATCACGCCTACGAGGTGATCTGCGGCGCGCGGCGGCACTTCGCCGTCTCCTGGCTGCGCGCCAATACCTATACCCAGTTCCGCTACCTCGTGGAGGTGCGCGACCTGACCGACGAGGAAGCCTTTCGCCTTTCCGATCTCGAGAACCGGGAGCGGGCCGACCTGTCGGACTTCGAGCGCGCGCGGGACTACGCCGAGGCGATCGAACTCTATTACGGCGGCAAGCAGAAGACGATGGCGCAGCGGCTCGAGGTCTCGGAGGCCTGGCTGTCGCGCTTTCTCGCCCTCGCCCGCCTGCCGGCCGAAGTCCGCGCCGCCTTCGCCAGCCCGCACGACCTGCGCGAGCTGCATGCCCGCACGCTCAAGCCGCTGCTCGCCGATCCGGCGCGCCGCGCGGCGATCCTGGAGGAGGCCGCGGCCCTGGCGCAGGAGCAGCGGGAGGGCGCCGGCCTCGAGGCCGCGGCGGTGATGCGGCGGTTGAAGTCGGCCGGGGTCACGCCCTCGGTGCCTGCCCTGCGGCACTACGGCGCGGAGGGGCGCGGCGTCAGCGTGCGCCGCAAGGGCCGCGGCTACGTGATCGAGATGCCGGGCGGGCTGTCGCGTCCCGAGGCCGAGGCGGCCCTGGCCGCCTTTGTCGCGGCGCAGTTCGACCCTGAAAGCGGGTCTGACAAGGCCTGATCAGACTCTGCGCCGGGGCCGGCGCAGAGTCTTGCCAATTGGCAATTTCCACTCTTGGCCCGGCGGCCTGACCTGCTGCCGCGGCTTGTAGTGGCCGGAAATTGCCAATTGGTAATTTACGGTTCCCGAGGCAAGGCGGCGCTACCGCATCCAGGGCGGAAGCTGGTTGCGCATCAGGTGCTCGTGATGTTCGATCGCCCGCTCGATCCGCGCGTAGTAGAAGAAGCGCCCCTGATCGAGCACCACACCCGAGGTGCAGAGCCGCTTCAGCAACTGCATCGCATGCGAGACGATGATCGCGCCGCTCTGGCCCAGCCGCTCCTGCAGCAGCACCTCGCTGCGGTGCTGGAAGGAGGCGTCGCCCGCCACCGTCACCTCATCGATCAGATAGGTGTCGAAGGGAATCGCCATCGAGATCGCGAAGGCCAGGCGCGAGCGCATGCCCGAGGAATAGGTCCGTACCGGCAGGTGGAAGTGCTCGCCCAGGCGGGCGAAGCCATTGGCGAACTCCAGCATCTCCTGGGTGTCGACGCCGTAGACTCGCGCGACGAACTTGGCGTTTTGCGCTCCGGTCAGGTCAGGGTGGAAGCTGCCGGCGAAACCGACCGGGAAGGAGATGCGCCCGTCCGAGACGATCTCGCCCCGGTCGGGATCCATGGTGCCGGCGATCATCTTCAGCATCGAGGACTTGCCCGCGCCGTTGCGGCCGATCAGGGCCACGCATTCGCCGGTGGGAAAGGTGAAATCAATGTTCTTGGCGACGACCTTGGTTACGCCGTTCAGGCGGTAGGTCTTGGACAGGTTGCGCAGCTGGATCATGACACGATGGCCTTGGCCGGCCGCCTCAGCGGCGGTCCCTGAGGCTGTAGTAGATCAGCACCATGACCGCCCAGCCCAGCAGCAGGAAGAGACCGATCTCCAGCGTCAGCAGTTCGCGCTGCGGGTAGCGCGCGCTCTGCGGCAGGGTCGGGCTGGCATAGACCGCGAGGTAGCGGCTTTGCCGCTGCGCCTCGGCACGAGCGGAATCGAGCGTCGCCTGGGCCGCGATATAGGTCTCCTCGGCGTAGCGGCGATCAACTGTCAGGCGCTCGAACTCGCCTACGAGGGTCGAATAGTCCTGGCCGTCGGGGCCGCTCTCGCCGCCGATACCGAACTTGGCCCGCTCGCTCTCGATCATGCCCTCGATCACCGCGATCCGCCGGTCGGCCTGATCCATCCGCGGATCGCTGTCCGTGACGGTCTCGCTCAGAAGGCTGCGCTCGATCTGCGCCTCGGCGAGCTGCCCCTCGAGACTGTTGAGAAGGCCCATCTGCCCCTGCACGTCGGCCTCCGGATCGACGATCCTCGTCTCCGAGCGGAAGCGGGTGATTGCCTCGCGCGCGGTCTTCAGCCGCTCCACCGCCTCCTCCAGCTCCTCGAGGGCGTAGCGCGTCGCGTCCTCGCGGGCGATAGCCGAGAGGTTGTTGATCATGACGGTGGAGCGGGCCATGATCGTCTCCGAGATCGCAAGCGCGTCCTCGGGGCGGAAGGCATGGGTCTGCAGCTCGATCAGGCCCGAGCTGCTGTCGTAATGCACCTTCACCATCTTCTGCCAGTAGCTGACCAGGTCCTCGATGTCGCCCGTGGGCCGGTAGGCAAAGACCGGGTCGAACTCGGGCCGCGAGAAGATCGCCTCTAGATCGAGGTCCTCGTCGATCTGCTGGACCAGATCCTGGCTCTGGATGAACTCGTAGAGGATGTTGGTATCCGAGGAGCTGGAGCCGGCGAGGCTGCTCGAGAGGCCGCCGAGCAGGTCCTGCGCACTCCGGATCTCCTCGGAGCGGACGGCAAAGCCCACGCGCGAGACATATTGATCCGCCGCCACGGCATAAAGGTAGTAGATCACCCCGGCCAGCGGCAGCAGGACCATCAGCAGGAAGCTGGCGGCAAGGCCGTAGTGCCGCGTCTTGGGCCGGGCCAGGCTGGCCGCCTTCGGTGCCTGGGCCGGGCCGCCGGCCTGGGGTCCCTGCCCCGCTCCACCCTGTCCCGCGCCGCTCTGGCCGGGTGCGGTCTTCGGCCCTTGGGCGGGCTGCTGCGGAGCGCCGGCGGGCGCCGCGGTCGCGGGAGCGGCGGGAACGGGTTTGATCGGAGTGGGGTTTTGCAAAGCTTGGGCCTTCCTGCAGCCTCTGGGGGCCTCGTGGTGCAGCCCCGAGGGGCCGGCCTTCTGCGTGGCGCGGGTCCCTCGTCACGCCGAAAACATTCCGCTAGATAGATCAAAGGCGCCCGCCTGTGAAGCGGGAGCCGGCGCGGGGCCCGCGGCCCTTCGTCCGATCCCGCCGGCCATGCAAAGAGACCCCGTCCCCCGTGCCAGCACTGTCCAGCCCCAGGCCCCGCTTCACCGCCGGCCGCGCGATCTTCGCGCTGGTCCTGCGCGAGATGTCCACCGCCTATGGTCGCACCCCCGGCGGCTATCTCTGGGCCTTTTTGCAGCCGATCGGTGCGATCGCCATTATGGCCTTCGTCTTCACCTTCCTGCTGCGCAAGCCGCCGCTCGGCACCAGCTTCGCGCTGTTCTACGCCACTGGTGTGCTGCCGCTGATGATGTACCAGGATCTGACCAACAAGATCGGCACCGCCCTGCGCTTCTCTAAGCCGCTGCTGGCCTATCCCACCGTCAGCTGGATGGACGCGCTGCTGGCGCGGCTAATACTGAACGTGCTGACCCAAGGGCTGGTCTTCATCATCGTGCTGGCGGCGCTGGTCATCGGCACCGGCGCCGACGTGACGCTCGACTTTCCCAAGCTGATGAGCGGCTTTGCCATGCTGGTTGTCTTCAGCGCCGGCTTCGGCATGGTCGATTGTTATCTGATCGGCATGGTGCCGCTCTGGCCGCAGATCTGGGCGGTGCTGAACCGGCCGCTCTTCATCATCTCGGGCATCTTCTTCGTAATCGACTACCTGCCGGAGACGCTGCGCTTCTACTTGCTGCTCAATCCGGTTGCCCATGCCATCATGGAACTGCGGGCCGGTTTCTATCCCAGCTACGACGCAGTCTACGCCTCCCCCACCTACGTCTTCTTGGTCTCGGGAGTGCTGGCCTTCTTCGGGGTGCTGCTGCTCTATCGCTACCACAAGAAGATCCTCGACGAGGGCGCGTAACCCTAGGGGGCATCACGCTTTCGACAGATCTGCGACAGTCCCCATTACGGCCACAGGATTGCCGCGATGGACCACCACCTCTGATCCAAAGGGCGCAACCGGGCATTCCGGGGGCAGTGTAACGATGTGTTCAGCTTCTCTCGCGAGGGTGAGGCCGACCAAGAAGAGGTGAGTCATGGCCAATATCTCGGGCGACGCCAACGGTAACTTGCTCAACGGCTCGAACGGGCCGGATACCATCTACGGCGGGGGCGGCAACGACACGCTCAGCGGGCACGGCGGCAACGATCGGCTGTTCGGCGGGCCGGGGGTCGATCTCTTCATCGGCGGGCAGGGTGCCGACTACCTCGACGGCGGCGCCGGCTACGACGAGGCGCTGTATTACTTGGAGAACGGGCCAGGCGGCATCTATGCCGATATGACCACGAACCAAGTCATCGACAGCTTCGGCAATACCGATACCCTTGTCTCGATCGAAGAGATCCGCGGCACCGATCGCGGCGATACTGTCCTGGGCAGCAACGGCGGGGACTTCATCTTCGGGCGCGGCGGCAACGACCGGATCGACGGCCGCGCTGGCGACGACAAGCTCGTGGGCGACCAGGGCAACGACACGCTGATCGGCGGCGCCGGCCTCGACCTCGCGACCTACAACTTCGACAGCGGGCCGAACGGCGTGCGCGTCGATCTGATGAACAACACCGCCACCGACAGCTGGGGCGGCACCGACACGCTCTACGGTATCGAATACGTCCGCGGCTCCGAGCGCGGCGACGTGCTGCTGGGCACCAACACGGGCAATACTGACCAGCTCTTTGGCGGCGGCGGCGGCGATTACCTCGACGGGCGCGACGGCAGCAACCTGATCTTCACCGGCTCGGGCAACGATCGGATCGTCATCGGGACCACCGCCCAGGACGCGCGCGACACCGTGGTGATCGACGGCACCGGTAGCAAGACCGTCACCGGCAGCGGCGCCGCCGGCAGCCGCTATGCCCATCACCTGGTCTTCGAGCTGAACGAGGCGGTGAACGTCAATCTCGCCACCGGCATCGCCACCTCAGCCAACATGCGCCTCGACTTCACGCAAGCGAACCACTTCCTCGAGGTCGGCGGGTCGGCCTATGACGACACGCTGGTCGGCGGCAACACCCGGCACGACTACCTCGAATGGTTCGTCGGCAACCAAGGAAACGACACCATCGACGGCGGCGGCGGCCAGCACGACACCATCGTCTACGATGACGAGGTCTGGAACGGCTCGGTCAACCCGGTGACCGGAGAGCGGGTCTACGGCACCCAAGGCGTGGTGGTGGACCTGGCCAGCGGCGTCGGGCGCGACAGCTTCGGCGGCACCGACACGCTGCGCAACATCGACGACATCCGTGCCACCGACTTGGCCGACACGCTCTACGGCACGGCCGGCACCAACTTCTTCTGGGGCCTGGACGGCGACGACCTGATCGACGGGCGAGGTGGCGTTGACGCCGTCTTTTACGGCGAGGACTACCTGCGTGGCGGCACCGCGGGGGTCACCGTGAACCTCGGCGCCGGCAGCGCCACCGACGGTTACGGCGGCACCGACAGGCTGGTCTCGATCGAGGATGCCTACGGAACCGACAAGGCGGACGAGATCACCGGCAGCGCCGCGGCCAACCGACTGACCGGCTACGCCGGCAACGACCTTCTGGCTGGCCAGGAGGGCAACGACCTGATGCTGGGCGGCACTGGCGCCGACAGGCTCTACGGCGGCGGCGGCGACGACGAGCTCTGGGGCGAGGCGGGCGCCGACCTGATCGACGGCGGCGCCGGCTCCGACCTGGTGCGCTACGCCAATTCCGCCGCGCGGGTGGTGGTCGATCTCGCCGGGGGCACGGCGCAGGACGGCTTCGGCAGCACCGACCGCTTGGTCGACATCGAGCGGGCACATGGCTCCGCCTTCGGCGACCGCCTCGCCGGAACCGAAGGCGGCAACCGCCTCTTCGGCCTGGCCGGCACGGACGAACTGGTCGGCCGCGGCGGCGACGATATTCTGGTCGGCGGCGCGGGTAACGACGTGCTCTACGGCGGCAGCGGCGATGATCAGCTGCTGGGCGATGCCGGATCGGACCTGCTGAACGGCGGCGCTGGCCAGGACATGATCCGCTACCGCACCGCCGCCCAGGGCATCTTCGTCGACTTGGCCGCCGGCACGGCGACGGACGGGCTGGGCGGCACCGACCGCCTCGCCGGCATCGAGGTGGTCCATGCCGGCGATCATGGCGACACTTTGGCGGGCGGCAGCGGCGACGACGTGCTCTACGGCTTCGGCGCGGCCGATACGCTGATGGGCGGCGGCGGCAGCGACACGCTGATCGGCGGCGCCGGCAACGATCGCTACGTCTTCACTGCCGATGCCGCCTTCGACATGGTCTTCGACCAGGGCGGTGGCACCGACCGCGTGGTGTTCCGCAACTACATGGCCGAGAACGCGCGCATCACCGATGCCGGCTACGGGCTGGGGATCAACTTCGTCGGCACCGGCGACGTTCTGGTGGTCAACGGCGGCATGAGCGCCGGCGCCAATGCCGTAGAAGAGTTCGAATTCGCCGATGGCACGGTCTGGTCGCTGGCGACCATGCTCGACAACATTGGCCAGCGCGGCAGCGCCCGCTCGGTCACTCGCTCTGCCGGCGACGACAGCCTGACCGGCCGCGACGCCATGGCCGACAACCTCTCGGGGGCCGGCGGCAACGACATCCTCAGCGGGCTGGGCGGCGATGACCGCCTGGCGGGCGAGGCCGGGGCCGATGTGGTCTATGGCGGCGGCGGCAGCGACATCCTGACCGGCGGTACCGGCAACGACCGGCTCTATGGCGGGGACGTCGCCTCGGATCTGCGCGACACCATCTACGGCGAGGCCGGCGACGATTACATCGACGGCAGCTGGGGCAACGACCTGCTGCAGGGCGGCACCGGCAACGACACAGTCGAGGGCGGCTTCGGCGCCGACACGGTGATCGGCAACGAGGGCGCGGACACGCTGACCGGCGGCGCCTTCGGCGACGAGCTCTTCGGCAACGACGGCTTCGACTTCTTGAACGGCGGCTTCGGATCGGACCGGCTGAACGGTGGGGCAGGGGGCGACCGCTTTTTTCACCTCGGGGTGCGCGACCACGGCAACGACTGGATCCAAGACTACGACGCGCGGGAGGGCGACGTGCTCGAATACGGCGGCACGGCCAATCTCTCGCGCTTCCAGGTGAACTACGCCGAGACCGCCAATGCCGGGGCAGCGGGCACCGCGGAAGCCTTCGTCATCGACCGTGCCACGGGCGAGATCCTCTGGGCCTTGGTCGACGGCGCCGCGCAGGAGGAGATCACCCTGCGCCTGAACGGTCAGGACTACGACCTGACCGCCTGATCCCCAAAAGGATCGACTGCTCTCTTACCGGGGCAGTCGATCCCATCTCGTGGAGGGCAAAACCGCTAAGTCCTTCAACAACCTCTTGATTTAGAATACTGTTCATAACTATCCTTAAGGTAGAGCACTTCTACAAGGATAGACCATGACGACTTTCTCCCTGACCGGGACCTGGGGCATCTCCAGCGATATCGACGGCGGCCCGTTCATCGACGCGAAGCCGGTCACGCTCTACGTCAGCTACGACGGCCCCATAGACACCCTGGATTTCCGTGTCAGCGGCGGGGTGGATGACTACGATGGCAACGTCACGCTGACGAACCTGCCGGATGTCCTTCGCCTCGACGGCGCCGCCGTGGCGCCCTTGTCGCTCGACGCCTATTTCTGGGACCTGCAGTTCGAGGACGGCACGAGTTCGACCGTTCTGCTGCTCGACCCTGACCGCGATAACATGGAGGCAATCTTCCATGTCGGCGGCGATCCCCTGCCGGTCGCCTTGAGCACGGCGGCCGACCTGAATGCCCTTTTCAGGCTCGACCCGCAGGTCGCGACCGCAGAGGATCTGTCGCTCGACATCGCGTCCATACCCGGTGCAAGCTTCCTGCCGGACCCGGTCGTGCCCGCCGACCGGACCGGCACCGAGGCCGCGGACGATCTTCGCGGCACGGGGGGCAACGACCGCCTGATCGGCCTCGGCGGCGACGACACGCTCTCGGGCGGGGACGGGGCCGACACGATCTCGGGCGGGGACGGCAACGACGTGATCACCGGCGGCGCCACGGTGGCCGACCTGCGCGACGTGGTCTACGGCGGCGACGGGGACGACCGGATCGACGGCGGCTTCGGCAACGACCTGCTCTACGGCGGGGCCGGCGCCGATGTCATCGCCGGCGGCTTCGGCGCCGACACGGTGGTAGGGAACGAGGGCGCCGACGTGC
>NZ_QJTE01000006.1 GCF_003217255.1 Pseudoroseicyclus aestuarii
GACGGCACTCGACACTGGGCTATAAGAGCCCCGTCGAGTTCGAGGAGAAAGCCATATTAGCTTAACCTCGTGTCCGACAAACCGGCAGCAGGCCAGTCTGGCTGGATAATGCGCAGTGCATCGTTGACCCCCATGATGGTAGGCCGCTTTGGGCCTTTAGCGGCTGCGCCGGGGCAGGGGTTCGGACGTCCGCTAAGGGCCGAAAGCGGCAGCGGTGGGGCAGGGTTCCGAACGGCGGCTTCGGGGAACCCGCACCGCAGCGCAGCCTCTCCTCGTGAACGGCAGGTAAGGGTCGGGAGCGTCTGTGGCGGGGCAGAGGCGGGACGGGCGCTTTGGGGCGACGAGCCACAGTCAACCGGAGCGCTAGGGCCTGCCGCGCAAGGAAGGTCAGGCGCTCTGCCCTGCGGTGCAGCGAAGGTCAGCTTCGAGCCGAAACTGGGCTTTCACATCCGGAATTGAAAGCTATTCAAACAAGAGAAACGACGATTTTTTCGCCGGAAACACCGGTCTTCTGGAGGGCCAACGCGTCCTGAAGCGCGTGAAGCCCATGGCCTGCGACCCGCGGTTTCGGTGCGGCTTGGTAGCGGCCTTGGGCCAGCGCGGCGGGCAGGAAATCTCGGTATATCATTGGTCCGACATTATCGTCCTTAAGCGCTGTGCCGTGGATGTGGCCAACGACGACGTCTTTGCGGAAACCCTCGGGTGCCGGGAGTGTCGCGGCAATCATCTTCCTGCCTTCCGCGCGGCTGACGACCTCGGCGCAGTCATGCAGGTTGCCGGTGGCATGCAGCGTCCCCGCAAGGCGGCGTCCCTCCAGTGCGGAGATCAGGCGCTCGGAGCACGTCTCATTGGTGTAATCGAAGACCTCCGCCGCGCCGAGTTTCTGTAACATCCCGGCATTGGACGCCGAAGCGGTAGCAAAGACGGTGTAGCCGGAGGCTACGGCCAGCTGGATGGCATTGCAGCCCACGCTGGAGGACCCTCCCCAGACGAGAACCACTTCGTCCTGCGCCTCTGGCGAGAGAGACGGCGGCAGCAGGGCAAGCTGCGTCTTGCCGTAAAGCCCCCCGGCCGCCGTGCCGAGCCCCAGTGGAAGCACGGCGGCCTCGGCAAAGGATAATGTCGCGGGGATCGGCGCGGCCATGTGATCGGCCACGATCGTGTATTCCTGGAATGCGCCTTCGGCGGGCCTGTTGACCGTGGTGCTAACGGCCTGCCCAACCACGCGGTCACCAATCGCGAAACGGGTGACATCGGGCCCGACTGCCGCCACAGTGCCCGCCACATCGCTGCCGGTGATTATCGGGAAGGTCAACCACGGGAGGCTCATTCCGCTCTGCAGTAGCCAGTCCAGTGGATTGATCGCGATGGCGGCGTTCTCGATCAGGATCTCGTTGCCTTGCGGCGTGGTGATCGGGGCGGCGGCAATTTGCAGCGTCGACGCGTTATCGTGCTGCCAAGCGGCCATTTGGGTGGGTTCGGTATGCATCGCACTCTCCAGAGGTTTGACAGGTCCTAGATGGCCCTGTTCGGCATGGATATTAATGGGCATAATAATCATCGTATCATTGACTTGAGGGAACGAATGATCGGCGGTGGAGAATATGCTGAATTGCGGGCGTTCATCATGATCGCCGAGACCCGCAGCTTTCGCGAAGCAGCCGGACGGTTGGGCGTGACACCCTCTGCTCTCAGCCGGACGATCAAACGCCTCGAAGGGCGCCTCGGTCATCGCCTGCTGAACCGCACGACGCGAAGCGTTTCTCCGACTGAGGCGGGACAGTCGCTATACGCCCGCCTCCTGCCCGCCGTCGCCAGCCTTGAGGAGGCTGTCGATGACACCCTTGCCCGGCGGGGCGATGCTAAGGGAACAGTAAGGCTCAATCTGCCGCGGCTCGCTGCAGAGGTGCTGTTGATGCCGCGGCTCGCGGAATTCTCGGCGCTCCACCCTGGCATCCACCTCGATATCGTGATGGACGATGCGCTGAGCGATGTCATCGGAAGGGGATTCGACGCGGGCATCCGTCCCCAAGAGTTGCTGGAAAAGGACATGATCGCCGTCCGATTGACCCCGCCTTTCCGCAACGCCGTTGTCGGCACGCCCGGTTATTTCGCCGTACATGACGTTCCGCAGTCTCCGCAGGACCTGAAACGACACCTCTGCATCAATTACCGCTGGGCAGACAGCCGTCAGCCATATCGCTGGCCGTTCGACGGCCCGGACGGCCCCTTCGAAATCAACGTCGAGGGGCCATTTTCGGTCAACGATACCGGCCTCTTGAAAGACGCGGCGCTCTCCGGCACGGGCCTGGCCTGCCTCAGTGAACCGATGGTGGCGCCGCATGTCGCGCGCGGTGAACTCGTCGAGGTTCTCGAGCCATGGTGCAAGCAATACGCGGGGTTCTTCCTCTATCATCCGAGCCGACGTCAAACACCTCTAGCGTTACGTGCACTGATTACGTTTTTGACCGAAAGCCAAGCTCGCAGAGGAGCAGTTGCTCCGGCGCCGTGACGCTGACGACGGACATAGGAACTCAACGCCCCCCCGGAAATTCCTGAAGGCCGTCTGGTGGCGATCCGATTGTGCGACGGGCGCTTGCGCTACCCGCTGAGCACCCTTGCGCGCATCAGGCCAGCATCGCGGGCGGGCGGCACGCCGAACTCCCGGGCATATTCGCGAGAAAATTGCGAGGGGCTATCGTAGCCGAGCTCGAACGCCAGGCGGGCGACATGGGTGGGTGTGGCATGCAGCCTGCGCCGCGCCTCGTAGAGCCGCAGGCGGGTCCGGTATTGCAGCGGCGACATGCCCGTCTCTGCCTTGAAGCGCCGGTAGAAGGTAGGCACGCTCATCCCCGACGCGCTGGCCAAGTCCGCGGCCCGCAGAGGCCCTGTGTAGTCTGTCCTTATCCGTGCGATTGCCTTTGCGATGCCCGAGTGCCGCCCCCCATTTGCGACCAACTTGCGCAGGATCGGGCCTTGAGGGCCCTGAAGGAGCCGAAACAGGATCTCCTTTACGATCAGCGGACCCATCACGTCCAGATCTTCGGCCCTCTCGAGAGTTTGCAAAAGCCTTCGATAGGCATCGAGCAGGTCCTTATCCGCCGGATGGACGGCGAAGGCCCGTGTACCGGATCTGGGCACCATGGGCTCTGAGCGCTGTGCCAGATCGGCGATCAGCGCGGGATCCGGGCGCAGTGTCATCGCGAGGTAGGGGCGCGTTCGCGAACATCCCAGAATCTCGATCCGCGTGGGCAGATCGATTGCGGAGGTATATGTGTCGCCGACACGATAATGCAGGGCGTCATGTCCGATCGAAAGGCGCTTCTCGCCTTGAAGGGTGAGGCTGACAATGGGGTCCTGCACCTCGGGGACCAGCTCGCCGGGCGTGATCACCTTGAGAAAAGACACTGATCCAAGGGCCGTACGTGTCTCGCCCTTGGGCAACCGGTTAGCCAGGCGGCTCACCAGCTTTGGGAAAAGTGAAGTCATGGACAGCACGCTGGTCATCACTTTGCCTTACAGCAAAATGAGAATATTATGCAAGCTATCGAGTATATCGGGCACGTCTCGATCTCCTTCGTCCTCCATATCAGGGAGGCACTCCGGCATGTCCTGCGGTCCCGGCAGGGGCGGCCGTGCCTCAACTTGACAAAGCAAGGAGACCCCTCCCATGGATATCGAGAAATCCACCATCCTCATCACCGGCGCGTCGTCCGGCATTGGTCTGGCGACAGCCACCGCGGCCATCGAACTGGGCGCACGGGTTGCCCTGATCGCCCGGCGCGCGGACCGTCTGAGCGAGATCGCGACACGGCTTGGTCCAGATGCCATGGCGGTTGCATGCGACGTCACCGACCCTGCCCAGATCGCGCGCTGTGTGCAAACGGTCCTCGACACGTTTGGCCGGATCGACGTCCTGGTAAACAACGCCGGCCGTGGCTTCTATGCCAACATCGACGAGATCGACATCGCCGGATATCGGGAGCTTCTGGAGCTCAACACGATTGCGCCATTGGCGATGATGCAGGCCGTGCTGCCTCAGATGCGACGGCAAGGGCGGGGGACGATCGTCAATGTCAGCTCCGGTGCGACGTTCGGTGCCCTTCCGGGGGCCGGTGGCTATACCAGTTCGAAGGCCGCGTTGAACATGCTTTCGGATGTAGCGCGGATCGAATTGGCCGAGACGGGCATAACCGTTTCCACGATGTATCCCTTTGTAACCGACACCGAGTTCTATGGCGCCGTCCAGACAGGGGAAAACGCGGCCGAAGCGGAGCTTGAGGCCGTAGGCCAAGCGATCCACGCCCCGGACCGCGTCGCAGCAAAGATTCTGGGGTTGATCCGATCCGGCGAAGGAAAGGATGATCTTGTCCCGAAATCATTCGGCGGAAGCCTGGAGGTGTAGCCCTCGGGCTTGATGGGCGTAGCCCGGACACGGGAATTCCTTGGAGGATTGCAGCGAAAGCTGCCATTCGGCGTGTAAGCGCGAACGGCAGCTTCGTCCCGCATAGCGGTCGTCTGGGCGGTGGAGATGCTGCGCGCCTCGCGCATGTCCGGTTCGGTGAAGCCGCGCTGCGGCGATGAGCCGACCGGCGAAAGGCAGCTCAGGGCCGGAAGCGCCATGGGGCAGGCAGGGACCGGACGTCCGCTGTGAGCCGGTAGCTACGGCGGCCGCGCGGGGTGGCATGGCGGCTTCGGGCCGAGAGTGACGGCGGTTCGGTGGCTGGCTGAACGGCGGCTATGGGCTTAGAGACACTGAGCACTTCAAGTTTGGTCACGCAGTTCACCGCAAAGCCGCGTCAAGCCTACGAGCCATTGCGGTCGTTCGGGTTTCGTAGCCATACTGCTGCGATGGCATCTTGCCGAGGGCTAGCTGAAACGGCGAGGAGTGCTCCTTGGATAGCATTACTGTGCAGGAGAGATTTTGATGCCGGAATGGTTGGTGGATTTAACTCAGCCTCAGGCCACGCTTGGATCTGGAGTGATTACATTTCTGGGGGCTATCGCAGCCGTTGTACTTGGTTGGTTGTTGTTCAGCGGAAAAGTTAAGGACATAAAATCAGCGCTCGACACCACAGATCAGCTTTTGACAGCACATCAAGCCAGAGTTCAGCAGTCGCTTGCAGACGTTGAAGAAAAGTTGAGCAGCTTGACTGCTAGCACTGCGCAAATCAGAGCGGACGTATCGGATCGGCAGGCAATTGATGAAGAAGAGGCTGAAGCGCCAGACGTACAAGCTGGTATACACGAGCTAAATTTCGAGGACCTGTCTTTCAACTGGTTGAAGATCCGAGATCGTCTCGAAGAAATCGCATCAGACACACGAATCGACGGTCGAACAGCAGCGAAGTACTCCCGTATAGACCGCAGAAAATACGCAGACCTTGTTGCCTCTCTGAACAAGGATGGCGAGCTCGGAGACAAAGGAGAAGAGTTTCTAGAAGCTGCTCAGATTTGGGCGTCGCACCGGTCGAGAAAGAAGGAACCGACACAGGACTCTATCCAACGCATGATTGACTTGGCACTTCTACTCGCTCCTGCGTAGCTGGTTTCAGGCGTTTGGCTCGGCTTAAAGGGCGCGTTCACATTATTTACGTCGGCAAGACCCGCACCTTCGACTTTATTCTGTCAGGCTATGCTTCACGCATCCAAGGGTGTCCGCTCCGACAAAGCTGCGCCACAGCGTCGGGACGCCCCTTGAGCGGCAGCTTTGGGCCGGAAGCAGACCAGCGGAGGTCCGCTTCGGGCCGGCAGCGAGGGTGGTCGGGCAGGGTCCCGAACTGCGGCTTTGGGCCGGTAGCGTCTGCGGAGGGGCAGTAGCTGGACGGCCGCTGTGGGGCGACGAGCGACAGTCAGCCGGAGCGCATAGGGCCTGCCGCTGGGGTACGGTCAGGCACTCTGCCCTGCGGTGCAGCGAAGGTCAGCTTCGAGCCCATACCCACCGTCGCACGTTATGGTAGGCTGATCGAATGACCGCGTCCCGGGACTATTCATTTCGCAAAGCGATCCTGGACGATCTTGCCTTGCTAACGGCGTGGCAATCGAACCCGCATGTTCGAGAGTGGTGGGACGCAGACGAGCCGTATGCCGAAGCGGATTTGGCCGACCCTCGGGTCGCTCGCTGGATCGTTTCATTGGGTATGCGGCCCTTTGCGTTCATGCAGGACTACACGGTCCACGGCTGGGAAGAGCACCATTTTGCCCATCTTCCCAGAGGATCGCGGGGGATCGATCAATTTATCGGTGACCCCGGCATGGTCGGCATCGGGCATGGCTCGGCGTTCATCGAGATGAGAATGCGGGTTCTCTTCGATGAGGGCACACCTGTGATCGCGACCGATCCGCATCCGGACAATGCAAGGGCGATAGCGGTTTACAAGAAGCTCGGTTTCGAGCCGTCAGGACCGCCCCAGAAGACCGGATGGGGCTTGATCTTGCCAATGACTGCACGGCGGTAGGCAGAGCGGGTCCAACGACAACTTTGTCCGCACAGCTGACCTCCGCGGACTAGCCGATGTCGCATGGGCGTGGCAACGGCCGCTTCTGGGAAGCTGCACCGCGGCCTCGGCTAGGCACGTGAAGGTCCGCAATGGGCCGGAAGCGGCGGAGGCCAGGCAGGGTACCGAACGTCGCCTCTGGGCCGGATGCGTCATAACTCTGACAGGCTCGATGACGTCCGCCTTGAGCAGCGTCCGACTTAAGGTCCGGCAGGGCTCGAAAGACCTGCTCGGATCAAGAGCCGGTGTGCGTGACCACGCTGACGGACGGCAGGTTTGAAGAGGAACAGGCGGCCCTTAGCCTAGGCGATGGGCCGACTGTTCTAGAGGCCAAGCACGTGCAGGCTACGGCAACTGAGCAACATTTTCTTTGGGGGTGTCCGCAAACCGTGTTGGTTCGCTTCGTCATGACCCAAAAGGGCCCATCTTCCTCCGCTTTTCCAGCGGAGGACGCCCTTGCTACACCGAGACTTTCGCCGTTTTCTGGATGCCCTCGGCGACCTGAACCCGGCTCAGATCGAAGACGCACAGACGAAAATCCGGGATCTTCGCCACAAGACGGAGGCGATCTCGGAGATCCAAGCACGGACAAACCAACACCACAAGTGCCCGTTCTGCGGCGACGGTCGTCGCCAGAGATGGGGCCGCACACGAACCAAGGTCCAGCGCTACCGATGCTCGGGCTGCAAGAAGACCTACTCGGGCCGGACCGGGAGCGCCATCGGCCGCATCCATCGCCCTGACCTATTCGTGGCCGCTCTGAGAGATATGCTGGGACTTCCGCACCGCAGTCGGTGCGAAAGCTCGCCAAGCAGCTCGACCTCAACAAACACACGATCTGGCGTTGGCGGATGCTCGTGTTCTCGATCATCGGAAACAGCAGCGTAGGGGCGAGCTTCTCCGGGATCATCGAAGCCGATAAGACCTATCAGCGGGAGTCGCGTAAAGGCTCACGGGAGTGGGTTCGATACTTCGCCGACACCCAGAAAGTGCCGCAGCCTCCGCGTCCCCGATGGGAAGACTTTACCACCAAGGGGCTGAAGATGATGCGCGGCCTCTCGAAGTGGCAGCTTCCCATCCTGACCGTCGCCGACCGCGGTGGCTCTCGCCTTTTCCGGAGACTGCCGAACCGCAAGAGCGTAACCGTAGAGCGCGCCATGACGCCCCTGGTGCCGAATGACGCTGTGCTCTGCTCGGACGGAGGCAATGGCTACAAGAATCTCGCGTCGGCGCGGGGCCTGGAGCATTTCGTAGTGGGCAGCAAGCCGGGCACGCGTGTCGCGGCTGGCTGCTACCACATCCAGAACGTCAACTCGCTCCACGCCCGATATGGCAAGTTCATCAAGCCGTTCTGCGGGCCGGCCACGAAGAACCTCGACGGCTATATCCGCTGGTTGGAGGTGCGGCTGGCGGGGATGCGCCCGGCGGAGATTGTTCGCGCAGCGTAGAAGTGGTGTCGCGTAAAGGTCCCCTTCGAGGCTATTTGCACTGATGCCGCGTCGCACACGAATTGCGGCTGCGATGGATCTTTCTGCGACTGTCGCAAGGGGTCGCGTGCGAAAACCCCGCACCTGCTGGCGGCTCGAATATTGCGGCTAACCCGAGACGGCGGAACCGCTCAATCCGACTGTCTTTGCGACGCGCCCTCTAACAAACCACTGACCGATGATCTGTTGACGCTCATTCGTGATCCCTCAACATTAGGCCATGAGCAGCCAACCGAAGATCGCCGGCAGAACTTCGACACCGATGCGGCCCGCCGATCCAGACCCTTTCTTGCTAAGCGGTCTAACCGCCATTGCCGACCCGACCCGACTGCGCATCCTGACCGCGCTACGCGAGGGTCATGAGGCGTGTCGCGAGATCGAGGGGTATGTCGGCATCCACGTCTCGGACCTCGCCCGGGTCGTCGCCATGACCCAACCGGCCGTGTCGCAGCATCTCGCACGTTTGCGGCAAGCGGGTTTGGTCAAGGTTACCAGAAAGGGGCAATACGCTTATTACCTGCGTGATGAAGGTGCGCTGGCACGGTTGCGCAAAGCGATCGCAACGATTTGACGGCCGGAGCCAGGCTATCGACACTGCATGCAACCTTACATAAGTTATTGCGCATAGACTTATGAATGGTGGCCCGCATGTCTTTCTTCACCATAGCTCGCACCATCCGTGCGCCACTCATGGCCTTCTTCGCGATGGGCATCTTCTGGGGGGCGTGGCACGCCCTTGTCCCTGACGTGAAGATCGCCGTGGGGGCCGATGACGGCGCGCTCGGCCTGGCGCTCCTCTGCGTCGCGCTTGGGGCTGTCCCGGCCATGGTTCTGGGCGGACGTCTGGTGGACCGGATCGAGCCGGGGCTACTGCCGGCGACCGTTTTGGCCTTCGGCGTCGCGGCCGTACTGCCAGGCCTTGCCGGCTCGCCAGTAGAACTCGGCGCTGCCCTGTTCGTCCTGGGATTGGCGTCCGGTATGATGGATGTCGTGATGAACGCGCGTATCGGGGCGATCGAGGCGGCAACGGGCGTGCGCGCGATGCATATGGCGCACGCCCTGTTCGCGGTCGTCTACCTCGTAGTGGCGCTCGGCACCGGCGCGGCGCGCGACGCGGCGCTGGACCCCCCGGTGATCCTTACGAGCGTCGGCGCTGCGATCGTCGCGTTAGGTCTGGTCACGGCACGCCTCGGCCGCGAGGATCGGATCGCAAGGCCGGACTTGGACGACGTGACACCCGACGCCGATGGACTCGTTCGCCGCCGGATCGACGGTCCTGTCCTGTTGTTGGGAATCATCGCCTTTGCCGCCTTCCTGTCCGAAAACGGGTGGCAGTCCTGGAGCGCCTTGTTCCTGGAGCGGACCTTCGAGGTCGATCCGTGGCTGGGATCAATGGGACCGGCCGTGGTCGGAACGGCCCTCGCCGTGGGACGGTTCGGCGGCCAGGCGCTGGCTATGAAGGTCAGCGATGCCGCCCTGATTGCCGGGGCAGCCATCGTCGCCATCGCGGGCGGTACGGCGATGGCCCTGGCACCGTCCCCCATTGTCGTCTTCGCTTCCCTTTTCGTCGCGGCGGCGGGCGCGTCGGTCATCGCACCCTCCGCGCTGAGCCTCGCTGGACGCACAGCGGAGCCGCGCCGCCGTGGTGCGGCCGTCGCGACTGTCGGGGTGATCGCCTATACGGGCTTCTTCGTGGGGCCTGCGATGCTGGGCTTTGTTGCGGACGCCGCGGGATTGCGCACCGCCCTCGGCATGATCGCCGTCGTCCTGGCGTTCGTCATTCCGTGCTTGTTGGTCCATCACGCCTGGTCGGACGCTTATTTGAAGCGCCCGGTTTCGACGCAGAGGAAGGACGGTCTCTCGTAACGGATGTCCATGCTTATGCCGCCTGAACCGATCCTTCGTCCATAGCACAGCGAACGGCAGGAAAGTCTTGCATAGCGGACCAACACGGATTGCGGACACCCCCTTTTTTTTATGGGGCCCAATAAGGTGAGCCTGATCCTGCCGTAATTGGCGGCGCAGCACAAAAAGATGAGGTGTCCTGACCTCGGGCGCCGTCTGCGGTGTGACAACCAAGTGGTCTCTGGTTCGCTGAATTTGGGGAGCGAGGGCAATTGGGTGAGGATGATCGTTGACGTGCTCATTGCGAAGCGGTCCTTGCGCCTCCTACCAGCAAGTTGCGCAGGGGCCGCAGTGTAAACATCGGGGACGTTGACGATTCAAGGTCGACATCAGCCACCATCGCTCAGGTTCGTCAGTACTCGCACGATGGTGCAGTCGCCGATCGTGCAGAGTGGCGACTGGTCCCGTTTTGGTGCGGATTGACCCGTAGCAGGTGCTCCCATGAAGGCCAAAACGGTGAACATCTACGGGGTATCCGGCGAACATTACCTCTGACGCTGCCCTCCGAAGGCAGAGGCCATAGGTTCGAATCCTATCGGGTGCACCATTTCCCAAGCGACCGAATTCGAAGCGTTAGCTTTCCATCGGTGAAGAGCCGAGTTTCCAAGCATCTGCTCCTGTTCTGCGCCGCGAACGACCCCAACGCAGTCGGCGGCTGGGGTGTCGTGGGCGATCTCCGAGAGACGTGAATCTCATATTCACGCGCTAGTCTGGCTTGTTCTTGTACCGACTTCGGCAAGTGCGGCGGCGCACGGTGTCCACGGCCCTGTCGACCGGGGGCACCGTGCGTCCCCCAGCACTACCAGCGTTGGTGGACGTGCGGCGCGATGCGTGTCTCGTAGATGTCGCGAACCGCATCCATCGCATCGGCCGAAAGCGGCGCCAGGCCTCCTGCCGTGGCGTTGGAGCGTGCCTGGTCGGGAGTCTTGGCTCCTGGGATGGCGACCGTCACACCGTCGTTCATGAGGATCCAGCGCAGCGCGACCTGGGCCATGGGGACATCCGCCGGCAAGACCTCCTTCAGAGCGTCGACCGCATCGAGCGCCACGTCGAAGGGGACACCCGCGAAGGTCTCGCCCACGTCGAAGGCCTCGCCCGCGCGGTTGAACTTGCGGTGGTCGTCGTCGGCAAAGGTGCTGTCCTTGGACATCTTGCCGGTCAGAAGGCCCGACGCGAGGGGCACGCGGACGATGACGCCGACGCCTTTCTCTTTCGCGCGCGGCAGGAACAGGTCCGCCGGCCGCTGGCGGAACATGTTGTAGATCATCTGAACCGAGACCACGCCCGGATACTCGATTGCCTTCAGACCCTCCTCGACCTTCTCGACCGAGACGCCGTATTCGCCGATCTTGCCCTTCGACTTGAGGTCGTCGAGCGCGCCGAAGACCTCGGGGCGATAGAACACCTCGGTCGGCGGGCAGTGCAGCTGCACGAGGTCCAGGCGCTCGGTGCCCAGGTTGGCCAGGCTGCGGTCGACGAAGCCCTCCATATTCTTGGCGTTGTAGCCATCGGCCTCATGCGGATCCAAGCGGCGGCCGAGCTTCGTTGCGACGAGGGGTTTGTCGCCGCTCCGCTCGCGCAGGACCTGGCCGATGATCTTCTCGGACCGTCCGTCACCGTAGACATCCGCGGTGTCGATGAAGGTCACACCCTCATCGAGGGCCGTGTTCAGCGCCGCCCTCGCATCCTCCTCCGAGACCTCGCCCCAGGTCCCCCCGATGGCCCAGGCGCCGAAGCCGATCTCGGAGACCGTCCAACCGGCCCGTCCGAATGTGCGCGTTCCAACCATGAGATGCTTCTCCTCCATTAGACTGGACCGGGTACGTAGTCCCTGGACGACGCTTGAGAAGGCGACGGGCCAGAGGAAGGGGATTGCCGGAAGGGCAGGGGCTTTCACAAAAGGCCGGTTTGGTGGTCTGGAGCGTTCAGCTCCCGCTTGTGGGAAAGCGTATGCGAGGCCAACGCTGCGGTCTCGACCTCCATCCCCGGAGGGCGGGGGGGCTGACCTGCGCTGCGCCGGGTGCGGAGGTCGCCTAAGGGCGGATAGTCGCCATTCACCGTATTGAGCATCAACGAATAGGGTAGAAAACTTCACGCGCGATTTGAAAACGAACCATGTGCTTCAACTTTGACAGGTCCGACGGCGAGTCAATCTTGTGGATCATGCGGTGGCAGGTTGGGCAGAGTACCATGAAGTCATCTGGCACCTTGTAACGCCTTGTTTCCCCCTCGCTGAGACCATGCAGTGGTGCGGCATGATGTACGTCGAGCGGCGTTTCATAGGCGGGACCATTAAAACCATAGTCGCGTTTGGGATCGAGACCACAGCATTCGCAGATCGGAGGTTTCGCTTTTAAAACTTCTTTACGCACTTTTGCGGAGCGTTCAATCCGACAAGAAAGAACGTAGCGTCGCGTCTCATCTATATCTCGCCCGTTTGCCTCTTCCTGCATCACCTCACTTGGTGTCGTTCCACCACGGTTCACCAGCGCTTCGTATGCGCGAAGCATCTGATGTAGGTCAGCTTGAAGAATGTCATCAGTGAACATGCCTGCCGTGTAGGTCTTCCCAAAAGAATGTCCGGCCTCATACCCGGCTGGAAGTCCAGCAATAGAGCCAAGATTAATAGGAGCCTCAGAAAAGTGCTTTGCAAATTCAGGGACGCGATCAGCCATATCGCGTGCCCGACGTTTCAGTACATCGCGACCGCGGGTCTGTCCGAAGTCATTATATATGGCCGTAGTTCCCTGGTTCATCGATAGTGTGATCGTCTGCTCGTCCGGATTGATCAGGTAAACTACGTAAAAGCCCTTTGTCGCAGTTTCGGTAATTAAGGGGTCAAAAAAAGCCAGCCAGGGTACGGACGCCCATACGCCCTGTCCGACGCTAGCTCTGACCTTTAGATCAACGGAGCGAAAGGTCAGGAGATTTTTTGCCTCCACAGCTATGTCGCGTCTTACGAAGTCGCCAAATTTCGAATTTGTAAAAGGCTTCGCGCGCTCATAGGTGTATTCCATGGCGAGGCGAGAAAGTTGTTCTGCAAGCATGGTGAACCTAACTCCGATAGGCGCTACCATACGTCATGAAATTTGCTGCGCAACCTGTTTGAAAGGTTCTGATTTTAATTACTCGCTGCACTTACTGGCGTTCGCCGACTATCCGCCGTCGGGCTGACTGGGTTCATTTGCCGCGACACACACGAACGGTAGCTTAGGGCCGCAATCCGACGAAGGTGGGCCGCTGGTCTAAGGTCGGGAAAGGCCGATATCCTGCAGGCTTACGGCATCCACCTCATCCGCAGGGTCAGCCTCCTTGACCCGGCCCGGGGAAAGGCTTCTTTATCCAGCATGACTGACCTCTCCACCCAATCGCTCGATCAACTCACCATTGACGAGGCGTCCCGGCCGTCGGCTCCGCCTGTACCGGCGGCGACGGACAGGCATCGCCGTCAGGGGCGACAGCTGGCGGCGATCCATCGGCACTACCTGATGGAGATGGCGCAGATCGGCGCGGTCCTGGCGCGGATCGAGGCGAAGGACAGTCCTCCCGAGCATCTGAAGCGGATCGTGCTGTCTCTCGACATGGCCGAGAACCTTCGCGCCTTTGGCTCCCTTTGCGGGCATGAGTGCCAGGTGCTCAAGTTTCATCACGATATCGAAGGCGCCGACATGTTCCCCCGGATCGAGGCCGCCGGCGGAGGCATGTTTCGGGAGGTCGTGGCCAAGCTGCTCTCCGAGCACGAGGTGGTGCACGAGCTGATTATTCGCCTCGATCAGGTCGCTGACCGGTTGGTCGAGGATCCAGGGGAGGCCAACTTCCTTGAGGCGGCCGCCACCTATCGAAAGCTGGAAGAGGTCGTGCGCTCTCATTTCAAATACGAGGAGACGGAGCTGGTCGAGGCCATCGGCTATTATCTCGGATCGATCTGACGCTGCACGCCCGTGATGGCTTCTGTACGTCAACTTTGGCCTGTCGACGGCTGAACCCGGGCGGGGTGCCGACGGTCAGCCAAGGGCCGCCTGTGTCGACAGTCCATGATGGTCGTCGATGCAGACCTGCGCCGTCGCAGGCCGCTTCAAGCGCGACTGGTGCTACGCCTCGAGGATGCGCGGGCCCGCATCTCGTCCAGCGCGTCCCCGTTCTTGCGGCCCCAGTCATAGACCAGATCGACCAGATCGACGAAGCGCCGACCGAGCGGCGTGAGGCTGTAGCGCACCGCGGGCGGCACGACGCTCTCGACGTGGCGCTCGATCAGCCCGCTGGCCTCCATCTCGCGCAGGGTCTGGACCAGCATCTTCTTCGAGATCCCCGGCAGGCTGCGCTGCAGAACCCCGGTCCGCGCCTGACCCCCATGCAGGGCGTGCAGCGTGTGCAGGATCATGCTCGTCCATTTTGTCGAGAAGATCTCCAGCACCCGCCGTGGGGCGCAATCCTCGCGCCATTCCTGCTCTTCGCTGCCAGACTGCATGGTTACCTCTTGGTGCCTACGTCCCGTTTTGGTGCCGTCTAGCGCGGCACCGCCGGGACTCCTAGGTCGGATGCGACACGCGATGGAGAAAACGACATGACGAAACGCGCATTGGTGGTTGGCGTCACAGGCATCCAGGGCCGGCCTCTCGCAGATCAACTGGTCGCCGAAGGGTGGCAGGTTTACGGCCTCGCTCGAACGCCCGGGCAGCAGGCCGGCGTGACCCCGGTGGCGGCCGACTTGCTGGACCCCGACAGGCTCGCAGAGGCCCTTGAAGGCGTCGCCCCCACGCATGTCTTCCTCACGACATGGATGAGGATGGACACCGAGGCGGAGAACATCCGCGTCAATTCAGAGATGGTTCGCAACCTTCTCAATGCCCTGCGCCCCGCGGGCTCGGTCGAACATGTCGCCCTGGCAACCGGGCTCAAGCATTACCTCGGCCCCTTCGAGGCCTATGCCAAGGGCGCGCTGCCCAAGACGCCGTTCCGCGAGGATCAGGGCCGTCTCGAGGTGGAGAACTTCTACTACGCCCAGGAGGACGAGGTTTTCGCCGCTGCCGAACAGGATGGCTTCAGCTGGAGCGTCCATCGCCCTCACACGGTCATCGGCAGCGCCCTCGGCAACGCGATGAACATGGGCCAAACACTCGCCGTCTATGCCACGATCTGCCGCGAGACGGGGCGGCCCTTCCGCTTTCCGGGCTCGCAGGTGCAATGGAATGCGCTGACCGACATGACCGATGCCGGTCAGCTCGCGGCGCAGATGGTCTGGGCCTCGACGACGCCGGAGGCGAAGAACGAGGACTTCAACATCGTCAACGGCGACATCTTCCGCTGGAGCTGGATGTGGAGCCGCCTGGCGGAGTGGTTCGGCGTCCAGGCCGAGGAGTTTGACGGGGTTGAGCGCCCCCTTGAACAGGAGATGGCCGGCGACGCCGAGATCTGGGCCGAGATTGCTGACCGCCATGGTCTGGCCGAGCGCGACCTGGGACGGCTGGCCTCGCCATGGCACACGGACGCGGATCTGGGCCGCCCGATCGAGGTGGTCACGGACATGTCCAAGAGCCGCAACCTCGGCTTCACAGGCTACATCGCGACGGACAGGGCATTTTTCGACCTGTTCGAGAAATTGCGTGCCGACCGGATCATTCCCGGCGCCTGATCCGGTTCCGGGGCCCGGGGGGCGTTATGGCTCCCCGGGGTGGCTGCAGATCCAGAGGTCATGATGTTGGGCGAGGGGAGGCCAGAAGGCCCCGAGGCTACTCCTGTGCCCCGGGAAGGGACCCGCGGATGATCGGCTGCATCGGCACCAGCGTCTCGACCTCTTCCATCGTCTCTTGCAGGAGGTAGCGCACCGCCCTCGCGCCCATCTCCTCGTGCGGCAGGGCTATGGTCGTCAGGCCCGGGCGCAGGTAGCCGGCGATCTCGTCGTCGTCGAAGGAGACCAGCGCGACCTCTTCGGGGATGGCCAGCGCCGCCTCGCCGAGCGCCTGGTATGCCCCGAAGGCGAGGCGGTCGTTCAGGCACAGAAGCGCGCGGGGCCGGGTGCGGCGGCGCAGCAGGCGCTGCGTCAGGGTATGGCCATTCTGCGGCTCCCAGTTCCAGGCGCTCAGCTCCACCTCGAAGGCCATCCCGCGCGCGGCCATCTCGTCGCGGATGCCGGCGAGGCGGCGGATCACGGATTGCGAGCGGAAGAGGCCTTTCTCGGCCCCCGGCTCGTGCCCCAGAAGCGCGATGCCCTCGGTCACGCCGGCCTCGGCCAGAAGCGTGACGGCTGCCCTCCCGCCTTCGTATTCGTCGGGCAGCACGGCGGTGGGGCACTGCTGGCTGGTCCCGTTGAGCATGATCGCCCGCAGGCCGGGCGGTATTTTCGGCATGGAGACCTCGCGCGCGCGCATCGAGGCGAAGACGATCCCGTCGACCTGCCGGTCGAGCGCCGTCTCGATCGCCTGCGCCTCGCGCCCCGGCTCGCCGCGCGTCTCCAGCAGCAGCAGCATGTGATCCGCCTCCTCCGCCGCGGAGAGGGCGCCACGAACCAGCCCGCTGGCGAAGCGGGTGCTGGCGACATGGTCCGAGATGAAGGCAAAGCTCTTGGTACGGGCGGTGCGCAGGGCGCGCGCGGCGACGTTTGGGCGGTAGCCCAGTTCGGCCGCGGCGGCATGGACGCGCTGATGCGCCTCGGGCGAGAGGCGGGTGTCGGGGCGTCCCGTCAGGATCATCGAGGCCGCGGCCGAGGACAGGCCGGCCCGCCGTGCGACATCGGCCAGCGTCACACGCTTGCGCCGCGCGCCGCGCGGCGCCGGGGGAGGGGCATCTTCTGGTGACACGCGGGTAGATAGCCGGTCAGCCAGATGCTTGACAAGTTGCTAAATCCGTTTAGCAGTCCGCGACATGAGTTTCGAACACGCCGATCACTGGGTCTGGGATATCTGGTTCGCCGAGGACGGCGACCTGTTCCACATGTTCTACCTTCATGCGCCCCGGGCGCTGGGGGATCCGCACCTGCGGCACCGGAACGCGCGCATCGGCCACGCCACATCGGCCGATCTTCGCGACTGGACCGATCACGGGCGCGTCTTCGACGCGGGTCCCGAAGGGTCTTTCGACGCCTCAGCCACCTGGACCGGCAGCACGCTGCGCGGCGACGACGGGCTCTGGCGCATGTTCTACACCGGCTCGGTGTTCCTAGAGCCGGACACCCACGCCAATATCGAGATGATCGGCCTCGCCGTGTCGCGCGATCTTCAGCAGTGGGGGAAGCGGCCGGGCGTCGTCCTCGCCGCGGACCCGGCGCTTTACGAAACGCTCGGCACCTCGGACTGGCCTGAGGAGGCCTGGCGCGACCCCTGGGTCTTCCGGCCCGAGGGCGAGACGCTCTGGCACATGCTGGTCACGGCGCGCGCGACGCATGGCGCGGGCGACGACCGGGGCGTGATCGGCCACATGACCTCCGAGGATCTGGAGCATTGGACGCCGCAGCCGGCCCTCAGCGCGCCCGGCGCAGGTTTCGCGCATCTCGAAGTGCCGCAGGTCGTGGCGGTCGAGGGGCAGCGCTTTCTCGTCTTCTCCTGCGACGGCGCCAAGCTCTGCGGTGAGCGGGCGGGCCAGCGGGGCGGCGTCTGGGCCGTCGCCATCGAGGCGGATCTGCCCGCGGGCGGCTACCCGATCCACGAAGCGCGGCTGATCTGCGACGAGAGGCTTTATGCCGGGCGCGTGGTGATCCGGCGCGACGGGCAGGCCGTGCTGATGGCCTTCGAGAACGAGGGGGAGGGCGGCTTCATCGGCCGCGTCGCCGACCCGGTCCCGCTGACGCTCTCTGCCGACGGTCGCGGGCTGGTGCCCGCGCAGGAGGTGTCGGCATGACGGAAATAGCGGGCACCAGCGCCGCCGGATTTGGTGCTGTCGAAGAGGCCTTCCGCGCCGCCTTCGAGGGGCTGCCGCAGATGGGGGCCGCTCTTTCCGTCTGGCGGGACGGCGTGCCGGTCGTCGACCTCTGGCGCGGCGTGGCGGATGCCCGCACCGGCGCGGGGTGGGAGCGGAACACGGCGGCTGTCGTCTTCTCCTGCACCAAGGGCCTCATGTCGATCCTGATCGCCCAGGCCGTCGAGGCGGGGCGGATGACCTACGACACGCCCGTCGCCGCGCTCTGGCCGGAGTTCGCACAGGCCGGGAAGGGCGATGTGACGGTCGGCGATGCGCTGGCCCACCGTGCCGGCCTTTCGGCGCCGCGGGACTGGTTGTCCGAGGATGACATCGTCGACTGGGGGCGGATGACCGCGCGTCTCGCCGCGCAGGAGCCGCTCTGGTCGCCGGGGCAGGGCTACGCCTACCACGCGATCACGCATGGCTGGCTGGCGGGCGAGATCCTGCGCCGGGCCACCGGCCTGATGCCGCGCGAGGCGGTGGTGCAGGGGCTGTCGGGCCCGATGGAGGCCGACGTCTGGCTGGGCCTGCCCGAGGCGCTAGAGCCGCGCGTCGCGCATAGCCGGACCGCGCCCTCGATCGTCCAGATCTGGGCGCAGGAGGCGGGGCGAGACAGCCCCGAGGACCCGCATTGGCCCTACCGCGCGATGACGCTGGGCGCCGCGCTGCCGCCCGAACTGGTGACGGAGCAGGGGGGCTTCAACGCGCCCCGGCTTCACCAGGCGCAGATCCCCGGCGCCGGCGGCATCGCGACCGCCCGCGGCCTTGCCTCCGTCTGGTCGGGCACTGTCGCCGGCGCGGGGCGGCTGCTCTCGGCGCCGGTGGTGGCGGAGGCGACGCGCGAACGCTCGGGCGGCGCGCCGGTCTTCGACGCGCCCGGCCCCTACGCCCGCTGGGGCGCGGGCTTCCAGCTCGACTCGGAGGCGAGGCGCTACCTGGGGCCCGCCAGCTTCGGCCATGACGGGGCCGGGGGGCAGGTGGCCTTCGCCGATCCCGACGCGGGCATCGGCTTTGCCTTCGTGACCAACTGGATGATGGCGACGGAAGATACCCGCGCCACCCGCATCATCGACGCTCTGAGGGACGCGGTATGAGCGGGGCGGGATCAACGCGCCGGACGGCCGCCGGCTGAAACCTTTCAGCGGGCGGAGACTGCCAAGTGTACTTCAGAGGAGGAGACGACACATGACCACGATCCGCACCTTCACGACCCGCTCGCTCGCCGTTTCGGCGGCCGCGCTGATCGCCGGCGCCGCTGCCGCGCAGGACGCCCCCGGCTGCGGCACCGAGCCGGTGGAGCTGAACGCCTACTTCGAGACAGGCTTCCCGCTGCCCAGCCGGCTGGCCGAGGCCTTTACCGCGCAGTTCCCGGATGTCACCTTCGACATCCGCGAGGACCAGTTCGCCAACCTGATGGAGAACTCGCCCCGCCTTCTTTCGCAGCCCGGCGCGCCCGACCTGATCCGCCTGCCGTCGATCAGCGATCTCGTCGCCAACGACCTGCTGCTGAACCTCGATCCCTATTACGACGCCTACGGCTGGGACGCCTTCCCGGAAGGCAACCTCGTGCAGATCCGCGTCGCCGATGGCGGCCGGCCCCGCGGTGTCGGATCGCTCTACGCGATGGGGCTGAACTACTCGCTGACCGGCGTCTTCTACAACGCCGCGCTGGCCGAGCAGATCGGCATGACCGAGGCGCCGCAGACCCTGGAAGAGCTGGACGCGCTCCTCGCCGCCGCCAAGGAGGCCGGCGTGCAGCCGATCGTCCAGTGGAACAAGGACACCGGCGGTCTCGCCTTTCCGCTGCAGAACCTGATGGGCAGCTACGGCGACCCCGAACCGATCAATGCCTGGATCTTCCAGCAGGAGGGCGCGACGATCGACACGCCCGAGAACCTGCAGGCCGCCGAGCATCTGCAGGGCTGGGTCGAGGCGGGATACTTCACCCGCGACGCCAACGCGCTCGATTACTTCACCATGATGAGCCGCTTCACGAACGGGCAGGGCCTGTTCATGTTCAACGGCGACTGGGAAAGCGCCAACCTCGAAGAGCAGATGGGCGACGATGTCGGCTTCTTCCTGATGCCGCCGCTCGAGGAGGGCGGGCGCCAGGCGACCATGTCCTCGCCTCTGACCTTCGGCATCGGCGCCAATGCCGCGCATCCGGACTGTGCCGCCGCCTTCCTGAACTGGGTGGCGACGGACCCCGAGGCTCGGCAGCTCAACGTCGAGATCGGCGGCTCCAACCCCGGCGGCCCCGCCGACATGGCGCTGCCCGAGGTGAACCAGGACTCGCTGATCGCCGAGACGCTGGAGGCCGGGCAGGTCATCGCGGCCGACGACGGCGCGATGGACTTCATCGCCAATGCGACCGGCGCGATCTTCGCCGCCGGCTGGACGCCCGAGCTGCAGAAGCTGGTCGGCGGCGTGCAGGACGCCGAAGGGCTGCTGGACGCGGTGCAGGACGAATACGAGACGCAGCTGTCGCGCTGATCCATGACCAGTCTCGCTGATCACAACCCAGGCCCGCGACCGATGCGGGCCCGCACCCCGGCCCCGCCGCCCTCGCGGCGGCGGGCCGCGGCGCGGCGGCAGGCGGTGCTTTTCATCGCCCCCGCCTTCCTGGCCTATGCCTGCTTCGTGCTGGTGCCCCTGTGCATGTCGCTGTTCTACTCGACCCTGAACTGGGACGGCATCGGCGAATGGAGCTTTGCCGGCCTGTCGAACTACGTCACGGTGCTGACCGACGACGACCTGCTGCAGATCATCGGCAACGCCTTCGAGCTTGTCCTGTGGTTCACCGTCGTGCCGGTCTGCGTCGGCCTCGCCGTCGCCTCGGCGATCCGGGGCCAGATGGCCGGACGCTTCGGCACCGCCACCCGGACCATCCTCTTTCTGCCGCAGGTCATCCCGCTGGTTGCCGCTGGCATCGCCTGGAGCTGGATGTACGACTGGAACGGCGTGGTGAACCAGGCGCTCGTGCTGGTCGGGCTGGAAGATCAGGTGCGGGGCTGGCTTGGTAATTTCACCTTCGCGCTGCCCGCCGTGGGGCTGATCGGCGCCTGGGTCCTGCTGGGCCTGTGTACCATCCTGCTCGTGACCGGCATCGCCAAGATCGACGGCTCGCTCTACGAGGCGGCCAAGCTGGACGGGGCGCGCCCGCGGCACGAGTTCCGTTTCATCACCCTGCCGGGGCTGCGGCAGGAGATCGGCGTCTGCGTCACCGTCACCATCATCCAGGCGCTGTCCTCCTTCGACATCGTCTATGTCGCGACCTCGGGCGGGCCGGGGATCGAGACGACGGTGCCGGGGCTGGAGATCTACCGTCTCGCCTTCGCGCATCGGCAGGTCGGCCTCGCCTCGGCGCTGGCGATCGTGCTGATGATCCTCGTGCTGGTCTGCGTCCTGCCGATCCAATGGGCGGTGAGGGAGCGGAAATGAAACGCTGGATCGCGACGACACCCTGGGCCTCTCGCGGGCTGATCCTGATCCTGATGGCGCTGACGCTGCTGCCCTTCCTGTCGATGCTCTCGGCCGCGCTGGCGCCCTCGGGGACCTACCCCTCGGGCCTCGAATGGCCCGAGGCGCCGGCCTGGGGCAACTTTGCCCGGGCCTGGGAGGTGGCGAACATGGGCGCGCTGCTGTGGTCGAGCACGCTGATCGTGCTGGGCACCGTGCCGGCCGCCGTGCTCTTCGCCACCATGGCGGGCTTCGGCCTTGCGCGGCTGACGGCGGGGCGGGGGCGCTGGTTCTACCTCGTCTTCGTGCTCGGCCTGACGCTGCCCTTCGAGGCGGTGATCACGCCGCTTTACTACGAGATCCTCGCCCTCGGCCTGCTCAACACGCGGCTCGCGATCATCCTGCCGCTGATCGGCCTCTTCATGCCCTTCTCGGTCTACTGGATGCGCGCGCATTTCCTGAACGTGCCGGCGGACCTGTCCGAGGCGGCGCAGCTCGACGGGGCGCGGCGGTGGCAGGAGTTCCTCCTGGTGCAGGTGCCGCTGGCCCGTCCCGCGATCATGTCGCTGTCGATCCTGCTGTTCCTCTGGACCTGGAACCAGTTCCTGCTGCCCGTCGTGCTGGTGCAGGACCCGGACCGCCGCACCATGGCCGGGGCGCTGGGCGCCTTTCAGGGCCAATGGGGCACCGACATCCCGCTGCTCTGCGCGGGCTCCCTCATCATTCTGGCGCCGACGGTGATCCTGTTCCTGATCTTCCAGCGCCAGTTCGTCGCCGCCCTGCTGCAGGTCGCCGTGAAAGGATAAACATGGCCGGTCTGACACTACGCGACGTTCGCAAGACCTACGGCGGGGCCGAGGTGATCCGCGGCGTCGATCTGGAGATCGCCGAGGGCGAGTTCACCGTATTCGTTGGCCCCTCCGGCTGCGGCAAGTCCACGCTCTTGCGGATGATCGCCGGGCTCGAGGAGATCTCGGACGGCGAGATCGAGATCGGCGGTGAGGTCGTCAACGACGTCGAGGCGCGCGACCGCGGCGTGGCGATGGTCTTCCAGTCCTATGCGCTCTACCCGCATATGACCGTGGCCGAGAACATGGGTTTCGGCCTGCGGCTGGCCAAGGTGCCCAAGCCCGAGCGGGCGAAGGCCGTCGAGGAGGCCGCCCGCATCCTGCAGATGGAGCACCTTCTGGATCGCCGCCCCGCGCAGCTGTCGGGCGGGCAGCGCCAGCGCGTGGCCATCGGCCGCGCCATCACGCGCCAGCCCGAGGTCTTCCTCTTCGACGAGCCGCTCTCGAACCTCGACGCGGCGCTGCGCATGGACATGCGGATGGAGCTTGCGGCGCTGCACCGCGACCTGAAGGCGACGATGATCTACGTCACCCACGACCAGGTCGAGGCGATGACGCTGGCCGACCGCATCGTGGTGCTGGACAAGGGCGTCGTGCAGCAGGTCGGCAGCCCGCTCGATCTTTACGACCGGCCCGTCAATGTCTTCGTCGCCGGCTTCATCGGCTCGCCGCGCATGAACCTGATCGAGGTCCGCGTGGATCGCGCCGATGCCGCTGGCGCCGTGGTCTCGGGCGCCGATCTGGCCGAACGGGCGATCCCGGGCCTTCGGGTCGAGGCCGGAGAGACATTGACCCTTGGCATCCGTCCCCACGCGCTGCGCGCCGTCCCCGACGGGCCGCTGCGGGGCACCGTCGATCTCATCGAGCGGCTGGGCCACGAGACGGTCGCCGGGCTGCGGCTGCCGGGCGGGGCGCAGGTCACCGCCGCGCTGGGCGGGCGCACGCCGCTGAAGATCGGCGAGCCGGCGACCCTCGATTTCGACGACGAGGAGCTTCACGTCTTCGGCCCGGACGGCGAGGCCATCCGCTTCAGGGACTGACCGGGCTTAGCTGCCGGGTTCCCGAACAGCGGCGCGGGGCGGGATCACCCGCGCCGCGCCGTGCGTGGGTCGAGGATCGCTCGCGGGATGCCGCGGGCGACGGCACCACGCGCCGTCAGCGCCGGGCGAAGACGACGTAATCGTCGAGGTACTGCCAGACCGTCCCGGCCTCGCGCAGGCCCGCGCTGCGCAGCGCCTCGATGTGGTAGCCCAGCGTGACCTTGGCAGGCGGGGCCTTCCCCTCCCAGACGCGAGCGCGGGCTTCTGCCGCTGCGGAAAGCCAGGGCTGCGCCTCGGCCAGGGCGAACCAGGCGTCCCAGGTGTCGGTGCCGGACCCGAAGGCGGCCTCTTGGTTGGCGGCATCGTCAGCCTTCGCAAGGCGGTCGAGAAGAGGCTGCGTCTGCGCGTCGAAGTAAAGGTGGTCGGCGTTCATGAAGATGCCGCCCTCGCGCAGGAGGTTCGGCAGCCGGAAGTAGAGCGCCGAGAGGGCCTGCGGCGAGAGCCAGTGCAGCGCGGTAGAGCTCACGACGGCATCGAAATCCCCCAGCGCCGCAAGCGCCTGCGCATCGTCGAGATCGGCCTCGCGGACCTCGACCCGCGCGTCGCCGGCGAAGACCCCGCGCGCGATCTCCAACAGCACCGGGTCCTTGTCGACGGCGGTGATCTGCGCCTTGGGCAGGTGCTGAAGGATCGCGGCGCTCAGCGAGCCCGGCCCGCAGGCGAGATCCAGCACTCGCGGTGCCTCTCCGGCCGTTCCCGCGATGAGGTCGGTCATGATGTCGAACCGCTGGTCGCGGTGCTTGATGAAGGCGGTCTGCTGGGCGTCCCAGCGGCGCAGCAGCTCTTGCGGTGAGAGGCTGGCGTCAGTGGTGGGCATGGAAAAGCTCCTGGTTCTGGCCGTCCAGCGGCCGTTCGGCAAAGATAAGGTGCAGCCCGCTGTCGCGGCGCGGCAGGGTCGTGACCGAGACCTGCCAGACCGGCTCCAGCAGGGCGGGGGTCAGCACCGCCTCGGGCGGGCCGGAGGCGATCACCTGCCCCCCGTCCAGCAGGGCGAGGCGGTCGCAGTAGCGGGCGGCAAGGTTCAGGTCGTGCAGCACGATGACCACCGTCAGCCCGAGGCTGCGGATCAGGCCGAGCACCTCGTGCTGGTAGCGCAGGTCGAGGTGATTGGTCGGCTCGTCCAACAGCAGGATCGGCGCCTCCTGACACAGCGCGCGGGCGATCAGCCCGCGCTGCGCCTCGCCCCCGGAGAGGGAGGCGAAAGGACGCTCCGCCATGGCGCCAAGGCCGACACGCTCCAGCGCGTGCTGCGCGGCGGCGGCGCCCCCGGCCCCGAGGCCGGGCATCAGCCCGCGATGTGGCAGCCGCCCCAGCGCCACGACCTCGCGCAGGCGCTGGCCGCTGTCGTCGGGGCGCTCCTGCGGAACGACGGCGATGCGGCGGGCGATCTCGCGGCGCGGCAGGGCGCCGATATCCGCGCCCCCCAGCCGGACCTCCCCGGCATCGGGGGCAAGGGCGCCGTAGAGGCAGCGCAGCAGTGTCGTCTTGCCGCTGCCGTTCGGCCCGATCAGGCCGAGCACCTCGCCGCGGGCGACGCGCAGACCGGCGTCCCGGATCAGCCAGCGGCCGCCCCGCGCGACACCGAGTCCGCGCGCCTCGATCACTGGAGGGCGTCCAGCTCTTGCGACAGGCGCTCCGCGCCTTCGACCGACAGCGGCGACGGCGGATCGGTGAAGGGGAACGGCAGGGCGACGACGCGCCCCTCCTGCACCGCCTGCAGCCCCGCGAGGCTGGGGATTGCGGTAAAGGCATTGATCTGCGTCTCTGGCGCGCCGCTGGAATAGAGCAGCACGACCGTCTCGGGGTCGCGGTCCAGCAGGTCCTCGACACTCACGTCGAAGACGCGCTCGGGCATGTCGGCATAGACGTTCTCGAGGCCGGCTGCGGCGAAGATCGGCGTGATCATCGACTGCGCGCCATAGGGGCTCAGCTGCTGGCCGCCCGACCAGACGTAGATCGCCGCCGCGCGGGCCGCGTCCCGCTGCGGGCGGGCCTCCAGCCTGTCCAGATCGGCAGTCAGCGCCGCATTGGCCTCCTCCGCGGCGGCGCCGAGGCCGAGCATCGCGCCATAGGTCGCGACTTCGTCCGTCACCCGCTCGAACCCGGCGGGCTGCGCGGTATCGAAGGCGGGGCTGTCGCAATAGGCGGGCGGCGAATACGTCGCGATGCCGGCCTGTGCCAGCAGCGCGCGGTCGACGGCGTTCTCGGGCGCGAGGACGAGGTCGGGTTCCGCGTCGAGGATGCTCTCGATCGAGATGACCGCGCCGCCGGTGGCATTGGTCTCGGAGGTGATCAGCGGGATCTCCGCCAGCGCCTCGTAGATCGCGGGATCGTAGATGCCTTCCAGCGGCTCGGAGGTGCGGGCGACCACGCGGTCCAGCCCGCCGACCGCCGAGAGGAGCGGGATCGCGTCGCTGTTCACCATGAAGATGCGCTGCGCGGGCGCTTCAAGCGTGATCTCGGTGCCGCAATTCTCGAGCGTCAGGGGAAAGCCGTCCTGGGCGAGCGCGGGGCCCGCGCAGAGCGCGGCAGAGAGGGGGAGGAGCATCCGGAGCAGTATCATCACGGGCCTTTTTCTTGGGGTCAGGGTCTTGGGGCGGCGTTGCGCAGCAGAAGCAGCAGCAGCGGCGCGCCGATCAGGCCGGTCACGACGCCGATCGGCATTTCCTGCGGCGCAAAGAGCATCCGGGCGAGAAGATCGGCCAGCAGCAGCACGATGGCGCCCAGCAGCGCGCAGGTGGGCAGCAGGATCGCATGCCGCGCCCCGGTGAGGGCGCGCGCCATATGCGGCACGACGAGGCCGACGAAGCCGATCCCGCCGGAGCCCGCGACCATGACGCCGACCGCGAGGGAGGTCCCGACCATCAGCGCCAGCCGCGCCGCACCGGGCCGCAGCCCGACCGCCAGCGCCGTCTCGTCCCCCGCCGCAAGCGCGTCGAGCGGGCCAGAGGCGAAGGCCATGAAGACGAGGGTCACTGCCGCGACCGCCAGCGCCACCTGCGCCGTGATCCAGTGCACCGAGGCCAGCGACCCCAGCAGCCAGAACATCACTGACCGGCTCGCCTCGGGCGAGTCGGAGGCGAAGATCAGGAAGCTCGTCGCCGAGGTCAGGGCGTAGCCCACCGCGAGACCGGCCATGATCAGTCGAAAGGGCACGACCTCGCCCCGCGCGCCGCCGATCACCAGCACCAGCAGCATCGCCAGCACGGCGCCGGCGAAGGCCGAGGTCGACAGAAGCAGGATGCCCGTCCCCGAGAAAACGAGGATCGCCAGCGCCGCCCCGGTCGAGGCGCCTGCGCTGACGCCGAGGACATAAGGGTCGGCCAGCGGGTTGCGCACCACCGCCTGCAGCGCGGCCCCCGCCAGCGCCAGTGTGGCGCCAACGGCGATGGCCATCAGCACGCGCGGCAGGCGAGAGAGCCAGACGATGGCATCGGTGCTGGCCGGCCAGTCGCCTTGCACCGGCCAGTCGAGGAGATGGTGGCCGAGGACGCGCAGCACCGTCCCCGGCGGGATCGACACGGGGCCGAGGCCGCAGCACAGCATCGCCGTCAGCGCCAGCAGCAGCGTGAGGGCCGTCAGGATCGCCGCGTCTCGTGTCAGGGGGGTAATCGCGCGAGAGGGGCCTGCCATGCGGCGCCGCCGGACCGCTTGGCCCGCAGCGCCGCCCGGCGGGATCGGTCGGTCGGTCATCGGCGGCCCAGGTCTCGTCGTCAGTTACATTATGTTATACCGTATCATAGGCTGGGCCAGTAGCGGGGGCAAGGGGACCGTCATCTCCCGCAACGCGCGGCTGTCTCGGGAGAGGGGGCGGCGCGACAGCCCTGTGCCGGCCGGGGTCAGACCCGGCCGGCGCGGCAAAACGGTCAGCCGATGCGGCCGCCGCCCTGCTTGGTGATCGCCACGACCGAGGGGCGCACCGGCAGCGCCTCGTCGAAGTCGGGCCAGCGGGTCGAGAGGTCTTCGTAGTAGGAGGGGCGGCCGAAGCCTTCCCAATCGTCGCCGCCGTCGCCCGGGTGCTGCACGGCGACGAAGAAGGTCGCCATGTCGGGCGTCGGCTGCGGGCCGCACATCTCGGCGCCGACCGGCACGCGGTAGAACAGGCGCGAGGTGCCGCGCGCCTCGCCCTCGGTATCGACGGCCCAGACGCCGTCGGTGCGGCCCGTGGCGCTGGCGCTGTTGCCGTCGGTGGTGACCCACAGCCGCCCGTCGGCATCGACGGCGCAGTTGTCCGGCATGCCGAACCAGCCGTTCTCGGTCGTCTCGGTCGAGAAGGTCGCGCCGACCTCGGCGATCGAGGGATCGCCGCATTGCACCAGGATCTCCCAGGTGCCGGTGGTGGCGGCGAAATCGCCGCCCTCTTCGGCGATCTCGATGATATGGCCGAAGGCGTTCTCGGGCCGCGGGTTCGCGGCATTGGCCTCGTCGCGCTTCGTGTTGTTGGTCAGCATGACGTAGACGCGGCCATTGGTGCCGTTGGGCTCGATGTCCTCGGGGCGGTCCATCGGGGTCGCGCCCAGAAGGTCGGCGGCGCGGCGGGTCTCGATCAGGACATCGGCCTGGCTCTCGAAGCCGTTCTCGGCGGTCAGCGGGCCCTCGCCGAAGGTCAGCGGCATCCAGGTCACGCTGCCATCCTCGTCGAAGCGGGCGACGTAGAGCGTGCCGTCGTCGAGAAGGTCCATGTTCGCGGCGCGGTCGGCCTCGTCATAGGTGCCGGCGGTGACGAACTTGTAGACGTAGTCGAAGCGCTCGTCGTCGCCGAGATACATGACCACCTGGCCGCCGGGGGCGACGATGTTCTGCGCGCCCTCGTGCTTGAACCGGCCAAGCGCGGTGCGCTTCTTCGGCGTGGAGGTTGGATCCTCCACGTCGACCTCGACGATCCAGCCGAAGCGGTTCGGCTCGTTCGGCTCCTGCGCCAGGTCGAAGCGGGTCTCGAAGTTGCCCCACTCGTAGCTGCCGCCCGGCACGCCGTAGCGGTCGTAGTTGCCGGCCTCGGCCTGGCCCTCGGGCAGCACGCCCAGGAAGTAGCCGTGGAAGTTCTCTTCGGCCATGATGTAGGTGCCCCAGGGCGTCACGCCCCCGGCGCAGTTGTTCACGGTGCCCAGCACGCGGGTGCCGGCGGGATCGGCGGCGGTCTGCAGCCGGGCATGGCCGGCGGCGGGACCGGTGATCTCCATCGGGGTGCGGGCGGTGATGCGGCGGTTGCGCGCGCCGTCGAGGACGACCTGCCACTTGCCGCTGTCCTTGCGGATCTCGACGACGGTGCCGCCATGCGCGGCCATCTCGACACCGACGCGCCATGCGTCGGCGGGCGCGATCGACAGCTCGGCATCGCCCTCGGCCAGCTCCTGATCGGCCTTCGTGACCACGCCCGGGAACATCAGGTGCTCGTTGGTGTACTCGTGGTTCACCACGAGGATGCCGTGCTCGGAGGAGCCGTCGATCGGGATGTAGCCGACGAAGTCGTTGTTGTAGCCGAACTGCCGCTCCTGCGACTGCTCGGACTGGTTGTCAGGGTCGAACGCGGGCGCGTCGGGGAACAGAGGATCGCCCCAGCGCAGCAGGACGTCGGCGTCATAGCCCTCGGCGACGTGGTGGTCCGCGTCGACGCCGGCTGTCACCTCGGGAAAGGAAAAGGCGCTGCCGGAGGTCTGCGCGGCGGCGGGCGCGGCGTCGAAGGCGGTGCGCCCGACGGTGGCCGCGATGGCGGTCGTCGCCAGAGAACCTTGCAAGAAGCCCCGGCGCGAGAAGCGGGCGGCGATGATCTCGCCCATCGTGCGGCTGTCGGTCGGGTTGCGACCCGGTCCGTCGGCCGCCTCGAGCTGGCTTGTGCGGAAGGTCTGGCTGGGTTTGCGAGTCATCACGGCGTCCTTGCCTGGAAGGTGGAGACGGCGGCCCGGGGCCGCTGCGTGGCCCGACCCGTAAGGCGATGTGATGACGGTGCGATGACACTCGGGCCGGGCGCCGGCGGCCTGTCGCGCTTGCCGCGGACACGAAGGTCGGCCTGAGGGGCTGGCCGTTCGCCGAGGGAGTGGCCCCGTCTCTCCGGAACTTGATCTGATCCCATGGCCAGGGCGTGTTAACGAATTCGGCATAGCCTGCACGACGCGGCAGGCGGTGCGGTCCCAAGGGGAGACAAAGATCATGCGGTCATGTCGTTCAGCCTGAAGCTCGAAAGCGTCAATCGCAGGACCGACAGGGCCGTGTTCCGGCTGATGGATGGGCCGCTCGGCAACCGGCGGGTGGTCTCGGTCGAGATCCCCGTGCCCGCCGAGGCGCGCGGCCGGCCCGACCGCGAGATCATCGAGATGCTCGAACCCGAGCTGGAGCATACCCTGCGCCAGGCGCTGAACAGGGTTCTCAGGGACTAGCGCGCCCCCTGATGCCGCCGCCGCAACAGGGCGGTTGCAATGCTGTCCCACCCGCGTAGCCTGACGAGGATACGAGAGGGGGACATGATGAAACGTCACGCAGTGATCGCGGCCTTGCTGGCCGCCGCGCCGGCCACGGCGCAGCAGGCGGCCGATGCCGTCACCACCGAGGGCACCTCGACCGGGGAATTCCAAGGCCTGGGAGAGGCCGCCTCTGCGGCCATGCAGTCCAAGATGGACGGCCAGCCCACCGAGGCGCAGGACTGGATGGTTGCCGCCGCCAACCCGCTCGCGGTCGAGGCCGGCGCCGAGGTCCTGCGTCAGGGTGGCACGGCCGCCGATGCCATGGTCGCCGTCCAGACCGTGCTGGGCCTGGTGGAGCCGCAGAGCTCCGGCCTTGGCGGCGGTGCCTTCCTCGTCTGGTACGATGCCGAAAGCGGCGAGCTGACGACGCTCGACGGGCGCGAGACGGCGCCCATGGCCGCCACGCCGCAGCTGTTCCAGGACGAGAGTGGCGAGCCGCTGTCCTTCTACGACGCCGTCGTCGGCGGGCTGTCGGTCGGCACGCCCGGCACGCCGCGGCTGATGGAGGCGGCGCAGGAGAAGTGGGGCACAGCCGAATGGCCGACCCTCTTCGATGCCGCGATCGACCTGGCCGAGGGCGGCTTCGCCGTCTCGCCGCGCCTCGCGACGCTGGTCTCCGATGACGCCGAGCGGCTGCAGCGCTTCGACGAGACGGCGGCCTATTTCTTTCCGGGTGGCACCGCCATCGCCGAGGGCGACATGCTGGTGAACCAGCCCTATGCCGATGTGTTGCGGCGCCTCGCCGAGGAGGGCTCCGCCGCGTTCTACGAGGGCGAGATCGCGCAGGCCATCGTGGACCGCGTGCAGGGGGCAGAGGGCAATCCCGGTGTCCTCTCGCTTGAGGACCTGCGGCTTTACGACGTCGTGGAGCGCGATGCCGTCTGCGCCGATTATCGCAGCTTTGAGGTCTGCGGCATGGGCCCGCCGTCGTCCGGCGCACTGACCGTCGGGCAGATCCTCGGGATGATGGACAGCTTCGACCTCGCCTCCATGAGCGCGCAGGATGCCGAGGCCTGGCGCCTGATCGGCGATGCCTCGCGCCTCGCCTTCGCCGACCGCGGCCGCTACATGGCCGACAGCGACTATGTCCCGATGCCGACCGAGGGGCTGGTCGATCCCGCCTACCTTTCGGGGCGGGCCGAGCTGCTGGAGGGTGACGATGCCCTGCCGGAGGTCACCGCGGGCGAGCCCGAGTGGCAGCACGCGATGCTCTGGGGCGACGATCAGTCGATCGAGCTGCCCTCGACCAGCCATATCTCGATTGTCGACAGCTACGGCAACGCCCTGTCGATGACCACGACCATCGAGAACGGCTTCGGCTCGCGCCTCTTCACCAACGGCTTCCTGCTGAACAACGAGCTGACCGACTTCAGCTTTGCCACGCATGAGGACGGCTATCCCATCGCCAACCGGGTGGAGCCGGGCAAGCGGCCGCGCAGCTCCATGGCGCCAACCATCGTGATGGAAGACGGCGCGCCCGTCCTCGTCGTTGGCAGCCCGGGCGGCAGCCGGATCATCGGCTATGTCGCGCAGGCCATCGTCAACTGGGCCGATTTCGGCATGGACGTGCAGCAGGCCCTGGCCGCGCCGCACCTCGTGAACCGCTTCGGCACCTTCGACCTTGAGGCCGGGACGGAGGCCGAGGCGCTGGAAGGCCCGCTGCAGGATCTGGGCTTCGAGACGGAGGTGCGCGACCTGACCTCCGGCCTGCATGCCATCGAGATCACCGAGGGCGGGCTGCGCGGCGGCGCCGATCCGCGGCGCGAGGGCATCGCGCTGGGCGAATGACGAAAGGGGCCGGCGCCGCGCGCGCCGGCCAGCCTCAGCCCGCGAAGCGGGCGCGCGTGCGGTTGGCGAAGGCCACGAGCGAAAGCATGACCGGCACCTCGACCAGCACGCCGACGACCGTGGCCAGCGCCGCCCCCGAGGACAGGCCGAAAAGGCTGATCGCCACCGCCACCGCCAGTTCGAAGAAGTTCGAGGTGCCGATCATCGCGCAGGGCGCGGCGATCCGGTGCGGCACCTTCAGCGCCCAGGCCGCGCCATAGGCCAGCGCGAAGATGCCGTAGCTCTGGATCAGGATCGGCACGGCGATCAGCGCGATGACGCCCGGACGATCCAGGATGGTCTGCCCCTGCAGTCCGAAGAGGATCAGCACCGTCACCACCAGCCCGATCACCGAGGCCGGCTTGGCCCGCGCGGCAAACCCCTCGATCGCAGCCTCGCTGCCCAGCCAGCGCCGGGTCAGCAGCCCAGCGATCAGCGGCAGCACGACGTAAAGCACCGTCGCCAGCACCAGCGTGGACCAAGGCACCGCGATCTCTGTCACGCCCAGCAGCAGCGCGACGATGGGGGCGAAGGCCACGACCATGATCAGATCGTTCACCGAGACCTGCACCAGCGTGTAGGTCGCATCCCCGCGCGTCAGCTGCGACCAGACGAAGACCATGGCCGTGCAGGGCGCGGCGCCCAGCAGGATCAGCCCCGCCGTGTATTGCGCCGCGTCCTCGGGCGCGATCCAGGGCGCGAAGACATGCTCGAAGAACAGCACCGCGAGGGCGGCCATGGTGAAGGGCTTGATCAGCCAGTTCACCGCCAGCGTGACCAGCAGGCCCTTCGGCTGGCGGGCAACCCCGGCCACGGCGCCGAAATCGACGCCGACCATCATCGGATAGACCATGGCCCAGATCAGCACCGCCACCACGAGATTGACCGAGGCAACCTCGGCCGCCGCCACCGCCGCGACCAGCTCCGGCGCCAGCGCGCCGAGGGCGATGCCCGCCGCCATCGCCAGCGCGATCCAGAGGCTGAGGTAACGGTCGAACCCGCTCATGCCGGGACCTCCTGTGGGGGGCGCAGCCGGTCCGCGCCAAGCCAGCTCAGGCCGACGAGCAGCGCGGCGGTGCCGAGGCAGGCGGGCAGCCCGCCCAGCTGGTAGGTCAGCCCCGAGAGCAGCGTGCCCAGAAGCCGCCCCGCGGCATTGGCCATGTAGTAGAAGCCGACGTCCATCGTCACCCGCTCGGTCGTGGAGAAGGCGAGGATCAGGTAGGAGTGCAGCGCGGAGTTCACCGCGAAGAGCGCGCCGAAGACCAGCAGCCCCGCGACCAGCGCCAGTGTCAGCCAGGGCGAGGGTGCGCCCGCCGCCCAGACCAGCAGCGCCAGCAGCGCCGGCACCGCGAAGAGAAGCCCGGCCCAGCGGCGGGCGTCGCGCACCAGCGCCGCCTCGGGACGGGTTGCGGCGCGCAGCAGGCGCGGGGCACTGGCCTGTACGCCGCCGTAGAGGATCGTCCAGAGGGCCATGAAGCTGCCGATCATGAAGAAGGCGGCGCGGTTGCCGGCCTCTGACCCGTCGGAGAGGACGGCGTAGAAGTAGATCGGGATGCCGACCACGAACCAGACGTCGCGCGCCCCGAACAGGGCCAGCCGCGCCGCCGAGAGCCAGTTGATGTTGCGGTCCGTCGAGAAGACCTCGGTGATCTTCGCGCCCTTGCGGCCCTGCGGCAGGCCGGCGGGCATCTTCCAGACGAGCAGGCCGAGGATCAGCGCCAGCACCCCCGCCATGGCCAGGACCGAGGGCACGAAGCCCGCCAGCGCCAGCAGCATGGCGCCCAGCAGGAAGCCCAGCCCCTTCACCGCGTTCTTCGACCCAGTCAGCACCGCAACCCAGCGGAAGAGGCCGCCCTGCGCGCCGGGCGCCAGCAGCTTGACCGCGCTCTTGGCGCTCATCTTCGACAGGTCCTTGGCGACGCCCGAGGCGCCCTGAACCGCCATGACGTAGCCGACCGAGGGCCAGAGCGCCCATGCCGGGTCCAGAAGCGCCAGCGCCAGCAACGCCGCCACTTGAAGCCCCAGCCCGGCAAAAAGCGTCGAGGTCAGGCCGAAGCGGGCGGCGATCCAGCCGGCGCAGAGGTTGGTGACGATGCCCGCGACCTCGTAAAGCACGAAGAGATAGGCCAGCTGCACCGGCGAGAAGCCGAGGGCATGGAAATGCAGCAGCACCAGCATCCGCAGCGCGCCGTCCGTCAGCATGAAGGCCCAGTAGGCGGCGGTGACGGCGATGTAACCCGTCAGCCCTTCGGGGCGCGCGGTAGTCATCGCGCGGCGGCGACCATGCGCACGACATCCGCAAGGCGGTGCGCATAGCCCATCTCGTTGTCGTACCAGGCGTAGATCTTCACCTGCGTGCCCGCCACGACCATGGTCGAGGGCGCGTCGACGATGGCAGAGCGGGTGTCGTTTACGTAATCGGCCGAGACGAGGGGCCGCGTCTCGTAACCGAGGATGCCCTTCAGCGGCCCTTCGGCGGCGGCGCGCAGGAGGGCGTTCACCTCCTCCACGCTGGTCTCGCGCGCGACCTCGAAGACGCAGTCGGTCAGCGAGGCATTCAGCAGCGGCACCCGCACAGCATGGCCATTCAGCCGGCCCGTCAGCTCGGGGAAGATGGCGGTGATCGCCGTGGCCGAGCCGGTGGAGGTCGGGATCAGCGAGTTCAGGGCGCTGCGCGCCCGGCGCAGGTCCTTGGCCGGGCGGTCGACGATGGTCTGGGTATTGGTCACGTCGTGGATCGTGGTGATCGAGCCATGGCGGATCCCCAGCCCCTCGTGGATCACCTTGACCACCGGCGCGAGGCAATTGGTCGTGCAGCTTGCGGCGGTGACGATGCGGTGGGCGGCGGGATCAAAGGTGTCCTCGTTGACGCCGTAGACGATATTCGCCGCGCCGTCCGCCTTGACCGGGGCGCTGACCACGACCCGCTTCACGCCGGCTTCGAAATAGGGCGCCAGCGCCGCCTCGGTCCTGAAGCGTCCGGTGCAGTCGACGACCACATCGACGCCCTCCAGCGGCAGGGCACCGGGCCGGGCCTCGGCATGGACGGGCAGGCGGCGCCCGTCGATGGTGATGCCGGTCTCGTCGGCGGCGATGTCTGCCGCCCAGCGGCCATGGACGCTGTCGAATTCCAGCAGATGGGCATGCATCGCCGGATCGCCCATGGCATCGTTGATCCAGGCGATCTCGAGGCCGCTGTCCAGCAGCGGGCGGAGGGCCAGCTTGCCGATCCGGCCGAGGCCGTTGAGCGCGATCACGGTCATGGGGCGGTCTCCTCGATGAGGGCGGGTTCGGTGCCGCCGATCTCGTCGGCGCGGGCCTGCAGCGCGGCGCGGTCCAGCGTCTCGACCGGCAGGGCGGTGAAGGCGAGGATGCGGCGCCGCAGCGCGCCATAGGCCTGCTGCAGGGCGAGGCTCCGCTCGGCCTCGGTGCCGCCGGCCTGCGCCGGGGCGGGCATGCCCCAATGGGCGCTGATCGGCTGGCCGGGCCAGGCGGGGCAGTCCTCGTTCGCGGCCTTGTCGCAGAGGGTGACGACGAAGTGCATCGCGGGCGCGCCCTCGCCCCGGAAGGGCGCGAGCGCCTTGGGCCGCAGCGGGGCGGTATCGTGCCCCTTGGCCTCCAGCATCTCGATCACGGCAGGGTTCGGGGCGGCTTTGGGATCTGTGCCGGCGGAATGGGCGGCGAAGCGATCCCCCGCCTCCGCCCGGAGGATCGACTCGGCCAGAAGCGAGCGGGTGGCATTGCCGGAGCAGACGAAAAGCACGTTGAACCGGCCATCCGCGCCGGGGGCGCCGGGTCCGGCGCCGGCGGGCAGGGGCGAACAAAGCTCGGCCCGGCCGCGGCAGCAATCGGCGAAAAGATAGGACATCAGCCCGCCGGTCTGCGCCATCTCGATCCGGTACAGCAGGGACCGGCCCCGGCGGGTCTGGTCGATCAGCCCGGCCTGGCGCAGCGTCGCGAGATAAGCCGAAAGGGTGTTCTGCCGCACCCCGAGGCTGGAGACCAGCTCCCCGGCGGGGACCCGGTCGGGGTAGCGGCGCATCAGCAGCCTGAACAGCGCGAGGCGCTGGGGATGGGCGAGGGCCGCGAGCTGCTCTGCATGCATCTGTTCCATATATCTCGAATAGGCGATATATCAGCAGCGAGCAAGAGGTCGCGGCACGGTTGGCCGTGCGTGGCTAATGGTCCCTTGGCTGGTGCAGGCTACCGCCCTTGCCCGGGGGCTTGGCCGAGCGCCTCCGCACGGGTCCAGTCGCAGATCGCCGCGAAGCTGGCGGCTGCGCGGGCCGAGCCATGGCGCGCCCGCAGGTAGCCGTGGACGAGCTGCGGCTCGTTGCGCAGCTGGGCGCGAATGCCCGCCTCCGTCAGCGCGGCGTGATAGGCGGTGCCGTCATCTCGCAGCGGATCGACATCGGCGGTGACGATCAGGGCCGGCGGCAGGCCGGCGAAGCTGCCCGCGCGCAGCGGCGACGCCTCGGGCTCGCTGCGCTTGAGGGCGAGGTCGCCGCCGGTGATCGTCGCGGCATAGCCGGTCACGTCGCGGGCGCGCAGCAGCGGCGCTTCGGCGTTCTGGGTGTAGGAGGGCGCGTCGGTGTCGCCGCCAAGCCCCGGGTAGATCAGCACCTGGGCCAGGGGCATCGGCCCCTCCAGCCGCCGCATCCGCAGGCACAGCGCGGCTGACAGCGTGCCGCCGGCGCTGTCGCCCATCACGATGCCGGGCCGGCCCTGCGCCGTCTCGGCCAGCCAGACGGCGGCGACATCCTCGATCTGCGCGGGAAAGAGGTGCTCGGGCGCAAGGCGGTAGTCCACGGAGACGACCTCGCAGTCGGTGGCGACGGCCAGCTCGGCGCAGACGTCATCGTGGCTGTCGAGCGATCCGACGACGAAGCCGCCGCCATGGGCATAGAGCACGAAGGGCCCCGCTGCATGGCCCTCGGGGCTGTAGCGGCGGATCGGCACGCCTGCGGCGGTCTCGTCGCGCACAGCCAGCCCCTCGGGGCGCGGAGCCCGGAAGAGCGCGCACATGGCGTCGTAGAGACGCCGGTTCTCGGCGGCATCGGCGCCATTGGCCTCGGGCGGATAGGCGGCCTCGGTCATCTCGATGAAGCGCAGGACCTCGGGATCGGTGATCGTCATGCCTTGGCCCTTTGCGCGACGGTGCGGTCCAGCCAGTCGGGGTCCATCTCGGGGACGGAGCCGAGAAGCTGCTCGGTATAGGGGTGATGCGGCGGGGCGAACATCGCGTCCCGCGGCGCCTGCTCGACCACACGGCCCTCCTGCATGACCACCACGTCGTCGGCGATGGCGCGCACCGTGGCGAGGTCGTGGGTGATGAAGATATAGGCCAGGTCGTGCTCCTCCTGCAGGCGGCGCAGCAGCGTCAGGATGCCCTCGGCGACGATCTGGTCGAGGGCCGAGGTCACCTCGTCGCAGAGGATCACGCGCGGCTCGGCGGCCAGCGCGCGGGCGATGCCGATGCGCTGCTTCTGCCCGCCAGAAAGCGCGCCGGGCCGCCGGTCGATGAAGGTGTCCGGATCCAGCTCGATCGCGGTCAGAAGCTCGCGGATGCGGTCCTCGAGCGCGGCGCCGCGCAGGCCGCGGTAGAAGCGGATCGGACGGCCGATGATCTCTCGGATCGTCTGCTTGGGGTTCAGCGCGGTATCGGCGGACTGGTAGATCATCTGCACCTGGCGCAGCTGGTCCTTGCTGCGCCCCGCGAGTTGCGGGGGCAGGGGAGCGCCGTCGAGCTCGATCGCTCCGTCCGAGGGCGGCAGCAGGCCGGTGATCACCCGCGCCAGCGTGGACTTGCCCGAGCCGCTTTCGCCGACCACGGCGAGGGTGCGCCCGGCGTGGATATCGAAGCCGACCTCCTGCAGCACCGGGGTGCCGCGGGTGTATTCGGCGCCGACGTCCCGGACCCGCAGCACGGGCACCGCCTCGGCCGGCGGCGCGGGCCGCGCCGGGGCGGCATGGCTGCGCACCGCCCAGAGCGAGCGGGAGTAGTCCTCTTGCGGGGCCGAGAGCATGGCGCTGGTCTCCTGCTCCTCCACCTCCTCGCCGCGCAGCAGGATCTTGATGCGGTCGGCCATCTGCGCGACCACGGCAAGGTCGTGGGTGATGTAGATCGCCGCCGTTCCGACCTCGCGCACCGCGCCCTTGATCGCGCTCAGAACCTCGATCTGGGTGGTGACGTCCAGCGCCGTCGTCGGCTCGTCGAAGATGATGAGGTCGGGCTTGCAGGCCATGGCCATCGCCGTCATCGCCCGCTGAAGCTGCCCGCCCGAGACCTCGTGCGGGTAGCGAAAGCCGATCTCCTGGGGGTTCGGCAGGCGCAGCGTCTCGTAAAGCGCCTGCGCCTCGCGCAGGGCCTCGGGGCGCTTCATCAGGTGATGGATCGCCACGGGCGCCTCGGCATACTGGTCGATCAGGCGATGCGCCGGGTTGAAGTTGGCCGCGGCGCTCTGCGCGACATAGGCGATCCGCTTGCCCCGCAGGGCGCGGCGGCGGCGCGCACTCAGCCCCAGCAGGTCCTGCCCGTCAAAGCGGATATCGCCGCCCGCGATGCGGGTGCCGTCGCGGGTATAGCCCATGGCGGCGAGGCCCAGCGTCGATTTGCCGGCGCCGGATTCGCCGATCAGGCCCAGCACCTCGCCGCGGTGCAGGTCGAGGTCGATGCCCTTGACGATGGGCTGCCAGTCGCGGCCCTGGCGGCCCTCGATCCAGAGGTCGCGGATGCTCAGAAGCGGGTCGGTCATGGGATCAGTCCTCCAGCCCGGATGCGCGGTGCAGCATCCAGTCGACGACGAAATTGATGCTGACGGTCAGCAGCGCGATGCAGCCCGCGGGCAGCAGCGGCACCACCTCGCCGAAGGTGATCAGCTGGGCGGTGTCGCGCACCATCGAGCCCCAGTCGGCGGTGGGCTGCTGGATGCCGAGGCCAAGGAACGACAGCGCCGAGATGGCGAGGAACACGAAGCAGAAGCGCAGCCCGAACTCGGCCACCAGCGGCGCGGTGATGTTGGGCAGCACCTCGCGGCGCAGGACCCAGAACAGCCCCTCGCCGCGCAGGCGCGCCGCCTCGACGTAGTCCATGACTGCGACGTCCATCGCCACCGCGCGGGTCAGTCGGAAGACCCGCGTCATCTCGAGCACCGCGACGATCAGCACCAGCATCGGGATCGAGGTGCCGAAGATCGACAGCAGCAGCAGGGCGAAGACCAGCGAGGGGATCGAGATCAGCAGATCAATCAGCCGCGCGAGGATCTGGTCGGTCCAGCCCCCGAGGCCCGCCGCCAGCAGCCCCAGCGCTGTGCCGGCGAGGAAGGCCAGCACGGTCGTCGCCAGCGCGATCCCGACGGAATTGCGGGCGCCGAAGATCAGCCGCGAGGCGATGTCGCGGCCAAGGCTGTCGGTGCCCAGAAGGTAGTCGCCGCCCCATGGCTCGAACCCCAGGCCCACGACCTCCGTCTCGCCATAGGGCGCGATGAAAGGGGCGAAGAGGCCGGTGAGGGCGACGAGAAGGATCACCGCCATGCCGAAAAGCGCGGTCGGCGGGGTGGATTTCACGGCATGCAGGTCCATCGGGTTACCTCCGGCTCATCAGGCGCGGATTGGTGGCGATGGCCAGCAGATCGGCGCAGAGGTTGAGAAGGATGTAGATGCCGGCAAAGACCAGGCAGCAGGCCTGCACCAGCGGGATGTCGCGGGTGGTCACGGAATCCACCATCAGCTGGCCGAGGCCGGGGTAGACGAAGACCACTTCGACGATGACCACGCCGGTCACGAGATAGGCGAGGTTCAGCGCGACGACGTTGATGATTGGCGCCAGCGCGTTCGGCAGCGCATGGCGCAGGATCACCCGCATCGGCGAGGCCCCCTTGAGGCGGGCCATCTCGATATAGGGCTGCGCCAGCAGGTTGATGATCGCGGCGCGGGTCATCCGCATCATATGCGCGGTCACCACCAGCACCAGCGTCAGCGCCGGCAGGAAGGTGCGGTAAAGCATCGTGCCCAGCCCGGCATCCGGCCCGATATCGGCGATGGAGGGGAAGAGGCCCCATTTCACCGACAGCAGCAGCATCAGGATATAGGCGACGAAATACTCCGGAAAGGAGATCGAGGAGAGGGTCGCGACGTTTACCGTCCGGTCGAACCAGCTGCCCCGGTAAAGTGCCGCCAGAAGCCCCAGCACCAGCGCCAGCGGCACCGCGATGGCGGCGGCATAGGCGGCAAGGAACAGCGTGTTGCCGAGGCGCGCGCCCAGCAGCCCCGCGATCTCGCGCCCGTTGGCGAGCGAGGTGCCCAGATCCCCCTGCGCGATGCCGCCGAGCCAGGCGAGGTAGCGCTGCACCGGCGGCTGATCGAGGCCGAGCCGCTCGCGGAAGGCGGCCACGGTCTCGGGCGTGGCGGACTGGCCCAGCACCTCCTGCGCGAGATCGCCGGGCAGCAGCTCGATCGCGAAGAAGATCAGCAGCGTGATCGCGAAAAGCGTCAGAAGGCCGAAGCCCAGCCGCTGCAGCGTCATGGTCAGAAGGGGATGCATCCTCATTCGGCCTCCGGTTCCGGCCAGCCGATGTCGCGGATCGGGCGCCCGGCATGACCCGGCGCGGCGATCCCGCGCTGCCCGGGCGAGAGGGCGGCGAGGCGGTCTGTCAGCGGCGCCTCCATCGGCGCCGCGCGCCCGGCCTTGGTGTCGACATGCATCAGCATGTGCTCTGCCGTGGCCTGCACCTGGCCCGCGGCATCGACCATCTCGTGATGGATACGGATGCGCTTGGCATCATGGCCCAGCACCGTGGTCCTGACCGTCAGCGCTGTGCCCGGCCCGGTCTCGGCCAGGTGCCGCAGGTGGCTCTCGACCGTGTAGACGGAGCGTCCGGCGCCCATGTAGCCCGCGTCCATTCCGATATGGGCGAGGAAGGCGTCGGTCGCATCGCCGAAGACCTGCAAGTAGCGGTGCTCGGTCATATGGCCGTTGTAGTCCAGCCACTCGGCGGGCACCGTCGCCCGGTGCAGCGCCAGCGGGGCAGCGGGATCGGGCGCTTCGGCGGGGACGGCGCGGTCGCGCATCCGCGCTTCCATCGCAGACAGGGTCTGGCCCGCGCCCCAGTCGTTCTGCTTCAGCGCCTGGAAAATGCCGATCAGGTTGTCGTCGCGAATGCGCTCAAGCTCGCGCAGCGAATGCTGGCCGGACTGGGCGTCGGACTGGTCGCCGATCTTGGTGGCCAGCGCGTCGGTCATCTCGGGCACGTCCATCAGCTTGGTCCAGGGCCATTCGAGGGCCGGGCCGAACTGCTCGATGAAGTGCTTCATCCCGGCCTCGCCGCCGGCGATGCGGTAGGTCTCGAAGAGGCCCATCTGCGCCCAGCGAAGGCCGAAGGAATAGCGGATGACGTCGTCGATCTCTTCGGTGGTCGCGACATCGTCCTTCACCAGCCAGAGCGACTCGCGCCAAACGGCTTCCAGCAGGCGGTCGCCGATATGGGCGTCGATCTCCTTGCGGACGCGCAGGGGATGCATGCCGATCTCGCGCTGGATCTCGGCGGCGCGGGTCAGGGCCGCCTCGTCGCTCGCGGGGCTGCCCACCAGCTCGACCAGCGGGACGAGGTAGACGGGATTGAAGGGATGCGCCACGAAGAGGCGTTCGGGATGCGTCATCCCCGCCTGCAATTCGGAGGGCTTGAAGCCCGAGGTGGAGGAGCCGATCAGCGCCTCTGGCCGGGCCGCGGCCTCGATCGCGGCGAAGACCTTGTGCTTCAGATCCAGCCGCTCGGGCACGCTTTCCTGGATGTAATCGGCATCGGCCACGGCCTCGGCGAGGGTGTCGTGGAAGGTCACCCGCCCCTCGGGTCCGCGCGGGACCGAGAGCATGCGGTCCCAGGCGCGGCGCGCGCCCTCCAGCACCTCTTCGACGATGCGCCGGGCCTCGGGGTGGGGGTCATGAACCGCCACGTCGATGCCGCTGAGGGCAAAGCGGGCGATCCAGCCGCCGCCGATGACGCCGCCGCCGATGCAGGCGGCCTTGGTGATGATCTGGGACATGGGGGGCCTCTTTGTCATGGGTACAGCGGGGGCCCCGCCGTGGGTGCGGCGGGGCGGGGCCGGATCAGGCGGCCACCCACCAGCGCTCGATCGCCTTCCAGCCGTCGAGGAAGCGGTTCGAGGCGAGGGTGCCGTGCTGGATGCGCTCGGCCTTGCCGTCGATGAAGTTGGCGAACATCGGGATGATCGCGCCGCCGTCGTCGCGGCAGAGCTGCTGCATCTCGGCGTACATCGCCGCGCGTTTGCTCTCGTCCAGCTCGACCCGCGCCTCGCGCAGCAGGGTGTTGAACCGGTCGTTCTGCCAATGCGTCTCGTTCCAGTTCGCGCCCTGGGCGTAGACCATCGAGAACATCCAGTCCTCGGTCGGGCGGCCGTTCCAGTAGCCGGCGCAGAAGGGATCCTTGAGCCAGACGTTCGACCAGTAGCCATCCGCGGGCTCCGTCTGGACGTTCAGGTTGATGCCCGCCTCTGCAGCGCTTTGCTGGAACAGGACCGAGGCATCGACCGCGCCCGAGAAGGCCGCGCTCGAGGTCGAGAGCGTCACGTCGAGGCTGTCGAGACCGGCTTCCCGCAGGTGATGCCGCGCCCGGTCCGGGTCGTAGCTGCGCTGCTCCAGACTGGCATCGTGAAAGCGGTAGGCCGGGCCGATGGGCTGGTCGTTGCCCACCACGCCATGGCCGCGCAGGACCTTCTCGACAAGCTCCTCGCGGTTGATCGCGTGCTTGAGGGCGAGGCGGACGTTCACGTCGTCGAAGGGCGCCGCGTCGCAATGCATCGGGAAGGGATAATGCGCAGAGCCCGTCACCTCGACGATGTCGATACCGGGGCGCCGCTCGAGCAGGTGGACGGTGCTGGTCGGCACGCCGTTGATGATGTCGACCTCGCCCGTCACCAGCGCATTCTGCCGCGCGGTGGGGTCGTTGATGGTCAAGAGCGTGACCTCGTCGAACCAGGCGCGGTTCTCCTTCCAGTAATCCTCGCGCCGGGCCAGGCGGATGCGCACGCCGGGCTCGTGTTCTTCCAGCGTGTAGCCGCCGGTGCCGATGCCCGACTGCCAGTCGAGCCCGCCATCGCCGTTCGCGGGCATGATGACGAGGTGGTAGTCCGCCGCCACGAAGGGGAAGTCGGCATTGCCCGAGGCCAGCTCGAAGACCACGGTGCGCTCGCCCTCGGCCCGGATCTCGGTCACGTCGGTCAGCAGGTCCTTGGCGCCCGAGGTCGTGCCGTCGCCGCGGTGGTGGTTGAACGAGGCGATGACATCCGCTGCCGTCAGCGGCTTGCCGTTCGAGAAGGTGACGTCGCGCAGGCGGACGGTCCAGGTGCGGGTATCCTCGCTGGGCTCGATGCTTTCGGCCAGCTCGGGCTTCACGGCGCCGGTCTCGTCGATCTCGACGAGGTTGTTGCACACCCCGCCCAGCATCGCGAGGACGAGCGGCCCGGCGGCATAGGTCGCCGGGTCCATGGTGTCCGAGGTGGCGCCGCCCGAATGGCCGATGCGCACGGAGCCGCCGCGCTGCGGGGCAGGTTGGGCCATGGCGCCGCTGCCCAGCATCGGCGCCATGCCGAGGCCGAGCGCCGCGGCGGAGCTGCCGCGCAGGAAGCCGCGGCGGTCGAGGTCATGGGTGGACATGGTAAAATTCCCTGTCGTTGCGGGGCCTTGTGGCCCCTTGTTCCGGCCGGCGGTCTTACCAGCGCTTCTTGAGGTTCAGCTGCTCGCGCACCTGCGCGGGGGTCTTGAGCCCGACGTTCATCGCCGAGAGCATCGTCGCCGCCCGCTCGACCAGCTGGCCGTTCGAGGCGGGGACACCCTTCTCGAGCCAGATGTTGTCCTCCAGCCCGACGCGGATATTGCCGCCCGCCAGAACCGATTGCGCGGCATAGGGCAGCTGCATCCGGCCGATCGAGAACATCGAGTAGACCCAGCCCTCGGGCATGTTGTTGACCATCGCCATCAGCGTGTTCAGGTCGTTCGGCGCGCCGTAGGGGATGCCCATGCACAGCTGCACCATCACCGGATCGTCGATCAGACCCTCGGCGACCAGCGCCTTGGCCAGCCAGAGGTGGCCCGTGTCGAAGACCTCGATTTCGGGCTTCACGCCGGCGGCCTGGATGCGCTGCGCCATGGCCCGCAGGGTGCCGGGCGTGTTGGTCATCACGTAATCGGCTTCGGCGAAGTTCATCGTGCCGCAATCGAGGGTACAGATCTCGGGCAGCAGCTCCTCGACATGCACCAGCCGCTCGGTCGCGCCGATCAGGTCGGTGCCACCCTTTTTCAGCGGCAGCGGCGCCTCGGCAGAGCCGAGGACGATGTCGCCGCCCATGCCGGCGGTCAGGTTCAGGATCACGTCGGTGCCGCTGTCGCGGACACGGGCGACGACCTCGCGGTACAGCGCCGGATCGCGCGAGGGGGCGCCGGTCTCGGGGTCGCGGACGTGGACATGCGCCACGGCGGCGCCGGCCTTCGCCGCCTCGACGCAGGCCTCGGCGATCTGCTGCGGCGTCACGGGGATCTTGTCGCTCTTGTGCTGGCTTTGCCCGGAGCCGGTCACGGCACAGGTGATGAATGCGTCCCAGTTCACGTGGGCCCTCCATGGATCTCGATTGTCTTGATGGGGCGAGGCTAGGGGCCCTGCCGGCTTTACCTTTTGCCCAGACCGTCGCAAACGATGCCCATGACGCCAGATGCCCCCACGTCGATCAGCTTCGCCGTCTTCGACGGCTTCTCGAACATGGTCCTCGCCAGCGCGATGGAGCCGCTGCGCGCGGCCTGCGCGATCTCGGGACGGCCCCTTTTCGAGTGGCGGGTCCTGACGCTGGGCGGCGCGGCCGTGCAATCCTCATCGGGGCTGGTGCTGCAGGCCGACGGGGCGCTGGGCGATGCCGCTGCCGCCGACCTGCTGGTCGTCGTCGCGGGATACGGCGCCCGCGCGCAGGCGGCAGAGCCGGGGCTGCGCTTTGCCCTGCAGGCGGCGATCCGGCAGGCCGAGATCGTCGCCGGCCTCGACATGGGGCCATGGCTCATCGCGGCCTGCGGCGCGCTCGACGGGCGGCGGGCCACCGTGCACTGGCAGGAGGTGGAGGCCTTCGCCGAGACCTTCCTCGAGGTCGAGGTCGTCGACGAGAGCAGCGCGGTCGATCAAGGCCGCTGGAGCGCCGGCAGCGCCACCTCGGCCATGGCGCTGATCCTCGATCTGATCCGCAAGGCCGGGGGCGAGGTGCTGGCCTATGACGTCAGCACGCTCTTCGTCTTCGACCCCGCCGAGACGCGGATGCCGGCCAGCGGCGCCGTCTCGGCCCCGCTGCACCGCGCGCTCAGGATCATGCTCCGCAGCATCGAGGAGCCGCTGCCGCTGCGGCAGATCGCAGAGCGGGCCGGCGTCTCGCCCCGGACGCTGGAGCGGGCCTTTGCGCGCGAGCTGGGGGTGACGGCGGGCCGCTACTACACCACGATCCGGCTGTCCCATGCGCAGAACCTCGCGGTCGAGACCGAGATCCCGCTGCACCTGATCGCCGCGCGCTGCGGCTTTGCCTCGGCGGCGACGCTGGGCCGGGCCTTCCGCGCCGCCTATGGCCAGACGCTGAGCGAGGTGCGGCGCGCCGCGCGCGGCTGACCGGCTCGGACCCGCACTAGGCGCCGGGCGGGTCGGTAAGCACCTCGTGCCCAAGGACCTCCAGCGCCGTGACGATCCGGCGGTCCACCGCCTCTGCCGCCGTCTGCCCCTCGCGCCCCATGAGGGCATCCACGATGATCGGCGCGAAGGTCAGGTCGAGAAAGCGGTCCGCCACCGCGTCGGCCCGCGCCCGGACCTGCGGATCGGGGGTCTCGGGCACGAGGGCGCGCGAGACGACCTCCAGCACCCTGCCGCGCGAGATGCGCTCGACCTGCGCGATCAGCGCCGGGAACCGTCGCGCCTCGGCCATGAAAAGCCGCATCAGCTCCAGCGGGACGGGTTGCAGCGCCTGCGACAGCACCGCCCGTCCCGCAAGGGCGAGGCGCTCTGCGGGTGGGGCATCCCGCGTCTCGGGGCCTTGCCAGCGAAAGCTGCGGCCCTCGAGGGCGTGCTGGACCACCGCCTCGAAGAGCGCCTCCTTGCCGGCGTAGCGCGCATAAAGGCTGGCCTTGCCGACGCGCGCCCGCGCCGCCACCGCCTCGCAGCTGGTGGCGGCCAGCCCCCTCTCGAGAAACAGGTCCGTCGCGGCGGCGAGGATGCGGGCATTGACCGCGCCCGCCTCGTCGCGCCTAGGGCGCCCGACACGCGGGACGGGGGAGGTGGGCGGCGGCATGACCATGCCGTTACCATAGCGGCACGCCGAGGCGGATAAAATAGAACGGTGCCGTTTCATTTACCTTATTGCGCTTTACATGCTGCCCCGGAGCAGTTCCGCCGGAGGCGACAGATATGAACGACAGGGTGATCGTGCTGGCCGGGGCGACCGGCGATCTGGGTGGCCGCATCGGCGCCGCGCTGGCCCGCAGGGGGGCAGAGGTCCGCGCCATCGTCAGGCCCGGCACCCCGGCCAAAGCGCGCGGGCGCCTAGAGGGGCAGGGGATAACCTTGGTCGAGAGCGGCTATGATGCGGTTACTCTGCGGGCCGCCTGCGAGGGCGCGGGCTGCATCGTCTCGGCGCTGAACGGGCTCGAGGCTGTGATGCTGGGCCAGCAGGGCACCTTGCTCGAGGCCGCGGTGGCGGTGGGTGTGCCGCGCTTCATCCCTTCCGACTTCTCGCTCGACTACACCAGGACGCGCCCGGGCGAGAACCGCAACATGGACCTGCGCCGCCGCTTCCGCGCGAGGCTCGACGCGGCGCCGATCCGGGCGACCTCGGTGCTCAACGGCGCCTTCTCGACCGTGCTGACCGAGGATGCGCCGATCCTGTTGCCGAAGATCGGGCGGGTGATGCACTGGGGCGAGGCCGGTCAGGTGCTCGATTTTACCACCAAGGACGACGTGGCTGACTTCACCGCAGAGGCTGCGCTGGATGCCGAGGCGCCGCGCGATCTGCGCATCGCCGGCGGCAGCGCCTCCGCGCGCGAGATCGCGCGCCTCGCCACGGAGGTCTCGGACTGGCACTACCGCACCCTCAGGGCCGGCGGTATCGGCCGGCTCGGTCTCGCGATCCGGGCGGCGCGGGCCTTCGACCGGTCCGGCGACGCGGTCTTCCCCGCCTGGCAAGGCATGCAGTACCTGCGCGACATGATGAGCGGACGCGGCCAGCTCGATCCGCTGGACAAGGCCCGCTACGGCAAGAGCGACTGGACCGGCATCCGCGCGATGATCGCCGAGGTCGTCTGATCCGTCGGTCCCCTGACGCGTGCCCCGGTGCAGTTCTGCGGCCACGGAGCAAGCGGCTTGGCCGGACCGTGGCGTCCATGCCGAAGCAGGTAGCATCAATAGAAAACCGAACGCACCCGAAGGTGCTGTCTTGCCGCGCTTGAATGCGATTAGGTCTTGCCCATGACGCGTCATCCCGATTCAGGAGCAATTGAATGAACCGCCGGCACGTCTCGTGATCGACCTTCAGCCTCTCGTCATTTTGCGCGAGATCGACCGAACCTCCAGCCTGACAGAGGCGGCGGATCGTCTGAACCTGACTCAGTCGGCGGTCAGCCATGCCGTCCGCCGCTTCGAGGAGCGGCACGGTGTGACGCTCTGGGAGCGTGAGGGGCGCAAGCTGCGGCTGACGCCGGCGGGGGAGTACCTGCTCGGATTGGCCGCGCGGGTGCTGCCGCAGCTGGAACACGGCGCCTCGGTGTTGGAGGATTACTCACGCGGACGGCGCGGGGCGATCCGGGTCGGCATGGAATGTCACCCCTGTCAGGACTGGCTGATGCGGCTCGTCGATCCGTTCCTCGTCGAATGGCCGGATGTCGATCTGGACGTCACCTCGGCCTTTCAGTTCGGTGGGCTCGCGGCACTGCTGGGGCACGAGATCGACTTGCTTGTCACGCCCGACCCGATCGAAAGTCCGGGCGTCGGCTACCGGCCCGTGTTCGACTACGAGCTGGTCCTCGCCGTCGCCAAGGACCACCCGCTTGCCCGCGTGGGGCAGGTCGCGCCCTCTGACATGGCGCGCGAGACGCTCATCACCTATCCTGTCCCGCGCGAAAGGCTGGATATCTACACCCGGTTCCTCGTGCCCGCGCATGCCCGGCCGCGCAGGCATCGCACGGCCGAGACCACGGATCTTATGCTGCGGCTGGTCGCTTCGGGCCGCGCCGTCAGCGCCACGCCGGACTGGCTCCTGCGCGATGCCAAGGGGGTGACGGGCGTCCGCATCGGCTCCGGCATCCAGAAGTCCATTCATCTGGGGTACCGGACCGGGGCGCTGCCGCGCTATCTTGAAGAGTTCATGCAGCTGGCGGAAACCGTGGATATCTGACGGTCTGACCTCCGACCGGCAGCCGGCTCGGGTATGCATGACAGCGAGTCACGTTTACCCTAAAAACTTTCATTTTTATTCATGCCCCCGCTGCGGCAGAAGGAGCTATCGCCAGATCAGCCGGGTCATCGACCCTCCGCCACTGGCTTCAGGACCTCTGACAGGACGCGGGACCGCCATGACCGACCCTTTCGCATTCCGGATCAAGAGCCTCCGGTTCGATGAAACCTACACGCCCGACAGCGGCACGCGGCTGACCACGAATTTCGCGAACCTCGCGCGCGGTGAACATCGGCAGCAGAACCTCGCGAACGCGCTGCGCATGATCGACAACCGGTTCAACGATCTCGCCAGCTGGGACAACCCGCAGGCCGACCGCTACGCGGTCGAGCTGGACATCATCTCTGTCGATCTGGATCTGGACGGAAGCGGCGATGCCTTCCCCGCGATCGAGGTGCTGCAGACCACGATCCTCGACCGCAGGACCGGCACCCGCATGCAGGGGCTCGTGGGGAACAACTTCTCGTCCTATGTGCGGGACTACGATTTCAGCGTCGTCCTGCCCGAGCACAACAAGGGGCGCGACAGCTTCAGCCTGCCCGAGGACTTCGGCGCGCTGCATGGCAAGATCTTCAAGGCCTTCGTCGCCTCGGAGGCCTTCACGGCGCGGTTCCGCAAGCCGCCCGTGATCTGCCTGAGCGTGTCGGAAACCAAGAGCTACGAGCGCACCGCAAACACCCATCCCGTGCTCGGGGTCGAATACGTTCCGAGCGGCGCGTCATTGACCGAGCAGTACTTTGGCCAGATGGGTCTGCAGGTGCGCTACTTCATGCCGCCGAAAAGCGTCGCGCCGCTGGCCTTCTACCACTCCGGCGATCTGCTGAACGATTACACAAACCTCGAGCTGATCGGCACGATCAGCACGATGGAGGCCTTCCAGAAGATCTACCGCCCCGAGATCTACAACGCCAATTCCGTGGCGGGACAGGTCTACCGGCCCAGCCTGAAGCACCGGGATTTCTCGCCGACCCTCGTGGTCTACGACCGCGAGGAACGCGCCCGGCTTGCGACCGAGCAGGGCAGGTTCGCCGAGGAAGCCTTCATCAAGCCGTACCGCGCCCGGTTGACCGAATGGTCCGCCGAGGTCGCCGCCTGATCCGGGAACCGGGAAAGACATCACCATGACCAAACTGCTCCCCACCTCCACCGCTGGCAGCCTGCCCAAACCCGCCTGGTTGGCCGAGCCCGAAAAGCTCTGGTCCCCCTGGAAGATGGAAGGCGAGGCTCTGGCGCAGGCCAAGCAGGATGCGCTGCGCGTGACGCTTGGCGAACAGCGCGGCGCCGGCATCGACATCGTCAGCGACGGCGAGCAGACGCGCCAGCACTTCGTCACCACCTTCATCGAAGGGCTCGACGGCGTGGATTTCGAGAAGCGCGAGACCGTGCGCATACGGGATCGCTACGACGCCAGCGTGCCGACCGTGGTCAGCGCAGTGTCCCGCCCGCGATCCGTCTTCGTCGAGGATGCCAAGTTCCTGCGCGCGCAGACGGACGCGCCGATCAAATGGGCGCTGCCCGGCCCGATGACCATGATCGACACGCTGTATGACGCGCACTACCGGAGCCGGGAAAAACTGGCCTGGGAATTCGCCGGGCTTCTGAACGAGGAAGCAAAGGAGCTGGAGGCTGCCGGGGTCGATATCGTCCAGTTCGACGAACCGGCCTTCAACGTCTTCTTCGACGAGGTCAACGACTGGGGCATGGCAACGCTGGAACGGGCGATGGAAGGCCTCAGATGCCAGAAGGCCGTTCATGTCTGCTATGGCTACGGCATCAAGGCGAACACCGACTGGAAGGCGACGCTCGGCTCGGAGTGGCGGCAATACGAGATGATCTTTCCGGTGATCCAGAAGTCCAGCGTCGATCTGGTCTCGCTCGAGTGCCACAACTCGCATGTGCCGATAGAGCTCATCGAGATGCTGCGCGGCAAGAAGATCATGGTCGGCGCGATCGACGTGGCCAGCACCACGGTCGAGACACCGGAAGAGGTCGCGGGAACCCTGCGCAAGGCGCTGCAATTCGTGGATGCGGACAAGCTTTATCCCTGCACCAACTGCGGGATGACGCCGCTGTCGCGTCAGGTCGCGCGCGGCAAGCTCCAAGCGCTGAGCGCCGGGGCCGAGATCATCCGGCGCGAATTGGGGGCTTCTGCTGCGGCATGACCATCGCGGTCCGTGATATCGACCCAAGGGCGCTGCGCGAGTGCTGCGGCCGTTTCGCCACCGGCGTGACGGTCGTCACCACCCGCACGGCGGCAGGCGATCACGGCATGACGATCAGCGCCTTCATGTCGGTCTCGCTCACCCCGCCGCTCGTCTGCATTTCGGTGGGGCGCGGGGCGCGACTGTTGCCGAAGCTGCGCGGCTCGGGGCGCTTCGCGATCAATATCCTGTCCGAGGACATGCGCGCACATGCCCTGCATTTCGCCGGGCGGCCCGAGGCGGCGCTGAACGATCCCTTCGAGGACCGGCATGGCCTGCCGATCTTGCGCGATGCGGCGGCGGTGCTGGTGGCGGATGTGGCGCGAACGGTCGAGGCTGGGGATCACGTGCTCGTCCTCGGCGCCGTCCGGCACCTCGAGCACAGGCCGGGAGCCCGGCCGCTTCTGCATCACGCCGGCCAGTTTGGCGGCATCGCCGCTCAGGCGCGCTAAGCCGCATCGGGTCGCCATCGCGGCCCGGTCAAGATCGACCCCATCGGCTGACCGTCGGACCGCCGAGAGTGAGGGACGTAAATCCGCACGACCTCGTGACGCTTGCCCTCCAGCCGGATGACAACAGCGGCCCTCTATGCGATAGACCCACCCGCACGTTCGCGCTCGATGACAAAACCCGTCGACTACACGCCCCTGCCGCCATTTTACGCCGTAGTGCAAAGCCGGGATCAGGCGGGTAGTCGAGGCGGGACACGGTATGATGGCGGGCGAAGATTACGCAGGGTACAGCCAGTGAACCAAGGCCACATCAACACAGAAACGGCTAGCCGCCTGTCCGTGGCCCCGATGATGGACTGGACTGATCGGCATTGCCGCGCGCTGCATCGGAGCCTGTCGTCACGGGCGCTTCTCTATACCGAGATGGTGACGGCGCCGGCGGTGATCCATGGCGACCGGGACCGGCTTCTGGGCTTCGACGCGGCCGAGCACCCGGTGGCGCTGCAGCTGGGCGGCTCGGACAAGGCGGAACTTGCGCAGGCGGCGCGGATCGGGGCGGACTGGGGCTACGATCAGATCGACCTCAACTGCGGCTGCCCCTCGGACCGGGTGCAATCGGGCAGCTTCGGCGCGGTGCTGATGAAATCGCCGGACCTCGTGGCCGATTGCGCCGCGGCGATGATCGCCGCGAGCCCGGTGCCGGTGACCGTGAAATGCCGCATCGGCGTCGATGAGCAGGAGCCGCGCGAGGCGCTGCCCCGCTTTCTCGAGGCGGTGCGGGAGGCCGGCGTGCGGCGGGTCACGATCCACGCCCGCAAGGCCTGGCTGCAGGGGCTGAGCCCGAAGGAGAACCGCGACATCCCGCCGCTGGACCACGATCTCGTCCTCGAGATGAAGCGCGCCTATCCGGACCTCCACGTCTCGATCAACGGCGGCATCGCCAGCCTCGAGCAGGCGCAGGCGCTGCTGGGGCAGGGGATCGACGGGGTGATGATCGGACGCGCCGCCTACCACGATCCCGGCGCGGTGCTCGGCGATGCCGACCGCGCGATCTGGGGCGAGGGGGCCGAGACCACGCCCGAGGAGGCGGTGCAGGCCATGCTGCCGCATATCGAGGCGCATCTGGCGCAGGGCGGCCGGCTGCACCACGTCACGCGGCACATGCTGGGCCTCTTCACCGGGCGGCCCGGCGCGCGCGCCTGGCGGCGCATGCTCTCCGAAGGGGCGAGCGATCCGGATGCCGGCCCGGACCTCGTTCTGCGGGCGCTGGGCATGGTCGAGGGGGCACGCAGCGCCGCCTGAGGCGCGCGGCCCCTTGCAGAGAAGCGGCGGCGCGGGCAGGGAAGGCGGGCTTTCAGGAGGTTGCCGATGCCCGATCCCATGCTTTTACTTCAGATGGCGGCGATCCTCGTCGCTCTGGGCGCCTTTGCGGGCGTGCTGGCCGGCCTTCTGGGCGTCGGCGGCGGCATCGTCCTCGTGCCCGGCTTCTACTATGCCTTCACCGCGCTCGGCTATGCCTCGCCCGAGTTGATGCGGATCTGCCTCGCGACCTCGCTGGCGACGATCATCGTGACCTCGGCGCGCTCCGTCGCGAGCCATAACCGCAAGGGCGCGGTGGAATGGGGCGTGCTCAAGGGATGGGCGCCGGGACTGATCATCGGCGCGCTGCTGGGGGCCGTGGCGGTTTCGCTTCTGAACACCCGCAGCCTGCAGGCGATCTTCGGCGTGCTGGCGCTGATCGTCGCGCTCTACATGATCTTCGGCCGCAACCACTGGCGCCTCGGCAGCACGTTGCCCAAGGGCCCCGCCTGCTGGAGCCTCTCGGGCGGCGCGGGCTTCCTGTCGGTGCTGATGGGCATCGGCGGCGGCAGTTTCGGCGTGCCGGCCCTGTCGCTTTTCGGGCTGCCGATCCACCGCGCGGTGGCGACGGCGGCGGGCTTCGGCATCCTGATCGCCGTGCCCTCGGTCATCGCCTTCCTGCTGGGTCCGACGCCGGACCTCGCGCCGCCCTTCACGCTGGGGGCGGTGAACGGGCCGGCCTTCTTGCTGACGATCTGCACGACGATGGTGACGGCGCCGCTGGGTGCGGCGCTGGCGCATCGCACCGATGCCGCCCGGCTTAAGCGGGGCTTCGGCGTCTTCCTGATCCTTGTGGCGCTGAACATGCTGCGCAAGGCGCTGCTGGTCTGACGCGGCGCCTGCGCGCCGGCCGGGTTACTCCGGCCGGTGCAGCGTCATGAAGACGCTGTCGGACCACTGCCCGTCGATGCGGTAGGTGTCGCGGGAAAAGCCGGTGACGGCAAAGCCCAGCCGCGTGAGCAGCCCGACCGAGACGGCGTTGTGGGGATCGGCTTCGGCGGTCAGCCGCGGCCAGCTCGTCGTGGCGAAAAGGTGCGGGACCACCGCCTCCATCGCCTCGCGCCCCAGGCCCTGACCCCATTCGTCGGGATGCAGGATGAAGCCGACCTCTGGCGGGCGGTGAGCGCCGGCCTTGCCGATGACCGCGCCGTCCTTCTCGATGACGAAATCATGGCCCTGCGGCCGGTCCATCATCCGCTCCAGCCACTCCTGCGTCTCGTCGAGATCGCGGTGCGGCGGCGTCGACCAGTGCCGCATGGCACGCGCATCCGACAGGATCGCGTGCAGCGGCTGAAGGTCCTCCGCCCGGGCCGGGCGGAGGGTCAGGCGCAGCGTCTCGAGGACGGGCTCAGCGCTGGTCGAGGGGGACATAGTTGCGCTCCGTCTCGCCAAGGTAGAGCTGCCGCGGACGGCCGATCTTCAGCTGCGGATCGGCGAGCTGCTCTTTCCACTGCGACACCCAGCCGACGGTGCGGGCAACCGCGAAGATCGGCGTGAACATCGAGGTCGGGAAGCCCATCGCATCGAGGATGATGCCCGAGTAGAAATCGACGTTCGGGTACAGCTTGCGCTCGGCGAAGTACTCGTCCTCGACCGCGATCTTCTCCAGCTCCTTGGCGACCTGAAGCGTGGGGTTGTTCTCGACCCCCAGCAGATCCAGCACCTCGTCGGCGCTTTCCTTCATCACCTTCGCCCGCGGGTCGAAGTTCTTGTAGACCCGGTGGCCGAAGCCCATCAGGCGGAAGGGATCGTTCTTGTCCTTGGCGCGGGCGATGAACTCGGGGATGCGGTCGGGCGTGCCGATCTGGCGCAGCATCTCGAGCGCGGCCTGGTTCGCGCCGCCATGGGCGGGGCCCCAGAGGCAGGCGATGCCGGCGGCGATACAGGCAAAGGGGTTCGCGCCGGACGAAGAGGCCAGCCGCACCGTCGAGGTCGAGGCGTTCTGCTCGTGATCGGCATGGAGGGTGAAGATCCGGTCCATGGCCTTCGCGAGGGTCGGGTTCACCTTGTAGGGCTCGGCCGGCACCGAGAAGCACATGTGCAGGAAGTTCGACGCGAAATCGAGGTCGTTGCGCGGATAGACGAAGGGCTGGCCTACCGAATACTTGTAGGCCATCGCAGCGATCGTCGGCATCTTGGCGATCAGCCGGATCGAGGCGACCTCGCGCTGGTTCTGATCGTGGATGTCGGTGCTGTCGTGGTAGAAGGCGCTCATCGCCCCGACCACGCCGGTCATCAGCGCCATCGGATGCGCATCGCGGCGGAAGCCGCGGAAGAAGTTGTGCATCTGCTCGTGGATCATCGTGTGATTGGTCACGACGTGCTGGAACTCTTCCATCTCCTGCTTCGACGGCAGTTCGCCGTAGAGCAGCAGGTAGCAGACCTCGAGGAAGCAGGACTGACCGGCGAGCTGGTCGATCGGATAGCCCCGGTGCAGCAGCTGCCCCTTGTCACCGTCGATGTAGGTGATCGTGGAATCGCAGGAGGCGGTCGAGGTGAAGCCCGGATCGTAGGTGAAGACGCCCGCCTGCGCATAGAGCTTGCGGATGTCGATCACGTCGGGCCCGGCGGTGGGCGACAGCATCGGCAGATCGTAGCTGTCGCTGCCGATGGTCAGCTTCGCGGTGGTGTCGGCGCTGCCGGCTGTAGTGTCTTCGGGCATCGATGGCTCCTTGCTTTGCGCGCCGATTCACCGGGCCGCGCTGCCGATCCTAGCGCGCCTCGCGCCGGGCGTAACTCCCGTTATGCGCGAACCGCGGTCAATACCCTCTGCAGCACGGGGCCGCAGGGGGCGATAGCCTGGGCTGGTCGGCTCAGGGCTCGAAACGCCGGGGCAGGAGGGCGGTCAGACAACCGCCTCGGGGCTGCCCTGCGCGGCTTCGGTAATCCGCGCGAGCGACTCGTCCCGACCCAGGACCAGCATCATGTCGAAAACGCTCGGTGTGGCCGTTCGGCCCGCCAGCGCCGCGCGCAGGGGGCCGGCCAGCTTGCCCAGCCCGAGGCCTCGCGCTTCGGCCGCCGCGGCGACGATGGCCTCCAGCGCCTCTCGCGTCCAGCTAGCATCCTGCATCGGCGGCGTCAAATCCGCCAGTATGCCACGGGATTCCGCGTCCAGCGCCTTGGCGGCCTTTTCGTCCGGTACGATCGGCCGCTCTGCCAGGGCAAACTCCGCCTTTTCAAGGAGTTCGGGGAAACCCTTCGCGCGCTCCTTGAGGTGCGGCATGGCCAGCAGCACCCGCTCTTTCTGGCCCGGCTTCAGCGGCGCGGCACCCGTGGCAACAAGGAAGGCCTCAAGCTCCTGCATCAGCGCGGCGTCATCGGCAGCGGCGATGTGCTGGCGCGAGAGGTTATCGAGCTTCTTGAAATCGAGGCGGGCCGGCGCGCGGCCGATGCCGGAGAGATCGAACCACTCCCGCGCCTGCGCATCGGTGAAGAACTCGTCGTCGGCATGGCTCCAGCCGAGGCGGGTCAGGTAGTTGCGCATCGCCGCTGCGGGGTAGCCGAGGGCCTGATACTCCGCCGCGCCGGTGGCGCCATGCCGCTTCGACAGCTTCTTGCCGTCGGGGCCGTGGATCAGAGGGATATGGGCGAAGACCGGAAGGTCCCATCCCATCGCGCGGTAGACCAGCATCTGCCGGAAGGTGTTCGACAGGTGATCGTCGCCGCGGATCACATGGGTCACGCCCATGTCGTGATCGTCGACCACAACCGCCAGCATGTAGACCGGGCTGCCGTCGGAGCGCAGCAGCACCATGTCGTCCAGCTGGTCGCCGCCGACCGTCACGCTGCCCTGCACCGCGTCCTCCAGCGTCAGACTGCCGTCCAGCGGCGCCTTCACGCGGATCGCGTAGGGGGCATCGGGATGCTCCGCCTCCGGCACGTCCCGCCAGGGAGAGCGGAACAGCGTGCTGCGCCCCTCGGCGCGCGCGGCCTCGCGGAAGGCGTCGATTTCCTCCTGCGTGGCGAAGCACTTGTAGGCCGTCCCCTCGGCCAGCATCTGCTGCGCCACCTCGGCATGGCGCGCGGCGCCCTCGGCCTGGCTCACCGGCTCTCCGTCCCAGTCGAGGCCGAGCCAGCTCAGCCCGTCGAGGATCGCCTGCCGGTTCTCGGGGGTGGAGCGGGCGCGGTCGGTATCCTCGATCCGCAGCAGGAAGGTCCCGCCGTGACCGCGCGCGTAAAGCCAGTTGAACAGCGCGGTGCGGGCGCCGCCGATATGCAGCGCGCCCGTGGGCGAGGGGGCGAAACGGGTGACCACCGGGCTGGATGCATCCATCGGGATTAACCTTTCGTCAACCATGAGGGGGCGAAGCTGCGAGGCAGCGGGTTCGCGCCCGGATACTGGAGGCAGGAGGGCAGGACAAGTGCAGCGCCCGCTGGGCAGGATGCCGCGCCTTCGGGTGCCGGAGGCGGGCTGGCTGCGGGACGCGCTGGCGGCGCAGCGCGGTCACCTGATGCTCTGGGTGCCAGTGCTTCTGGGGCTCGGCATCGGGATCTACTTCTCGCTGCCGGTAGAGCCGGCGGCGCCGCAGCTCTGGGCGCTTGCGGCGCTGGCCCTGCTGGGCCTCGCGGCGGCACTGCGCTGGCCGCGGCTTGCGCCGCTGCCGCTGGGGGCCGGCCTCGTGGCGGCAGGGCTGGTGCTGGGCGCGCTGCGTGCGCAATCCGTCGCGGCGCCGGTGCTGGGCTGGCGCTACTACGGCCCCGTCGAGGGACGTGTGGTAAAGGTCGACCGCTCCGCCAGCGACGCCGTGCGGCTGACGCTCGACCGCGTGCGGCTGGAGGACGTGGTGCCGGCGCGAACCCCCGCCCGCATTCGCCTGTCGCTGCACGGCCCGCCCGGCGGGCCGCATCCCGAGCCGGGGCTGCGGGTGATGACGACAGGGCACCTCTCGCCCCCCTCGGGCCCGGTGGAGCCGGGCGGCTTCGATTTCCGCCGCTACGCCTGGTTCCAGAGGCTCGGCGCGGTGGGCTATACCCGGGCGCCGGTGCTGCTGGCGGCGGATGAGGCGGCCCGGGAGGGGCTTGGCCTGCACCGGCTGCGAGCGCACCTGTCGGCGGCGGTGCGGTCCCGGATCGGCGGCGATGCAGGCGGTTTTGCCGCCGCGGTGACGACCGGCGACCGCAGCGGCCTGTCGCGCGGCGCGACGGAGGCGCTGCGCGACGCCAACCTCTTCCACCTCGTCTCGATTTCGGGGATGCACATGGGCATGCTCGCCGGTTTCGTCTTCGCCGCCCTGCGCGGCGGGCTGGCGCTGATCCCGCCGCTGGCGCTGCGCCTGCCGGCCAAGAAGATCGCCGCCGGGTTGGCACTGGCGGCGGCGGGTTTCTACCTCGCCCTCGCCGGGCGGGCGGTGGCGACGGAGCGCGCGTTTGTCATGGTCGCGGTGATGCTGGGCGCGGTGCTGCTGGACCGGCGCGCGATCAGCCTGCGCGCGCTGGCGACGGCGGCGCTGATCGTCCTCGCGCTGCGGCCCGAGACATTGCTTTCGGCCGGATTCCAGATGTCCTTCGCCGCGGTCGTGGCGCTGATCGCGGTCTTCTCGGTCCTGCCGTATCGGCTGATCCAAGGCCGCTGGGCCTTTCTCGCGCCGGTGCTGGGCCTGGCACTGTCCTCGGTCGTGGCGGGGATGGCGACGGCGCCCTTTGCGGCGGCGCATTTCAACCGCGTCGCGCATTACGGTCTGCTCGCCAACCTCCTCGCCGTGCCGGCCATGGCCTCTCTCGTCATGCCGGGGGCGGTCTTGGCTGCCCTCCTGTCGCCGCTGGGGCTGGCTGCGCCGGCCTTGGGCCTGATGGCGCTGGGATCGGGCTGGATCCTCTGGGTGGCACAGGCGATCGCGGGGCTGGGGGGCGCGACGTCGGCGGTGGCCACGCCGCCGCCGCCCGTGCTGCCGCTGATCGTCGCGAGCGGGCTCTTCCTCGCGCTCTGGCGCGGGCACCTGCGCGCCAGCGGCCTTCTGCCCCTGGCCCTGGCCGCCGGCCTTTGGCTGCGGGCAGAGCGGCCGGCCCTGCTGATCGCCGAAAGCGGCGCGCTGATCGGGTTGATGACGCCAGAGGGGCGGGCCCTGTCGAAGCCCGGCGGGGACGGCTATGCCGCCGGTGCCTGGCTGCTGCACGACGGCTCGACCCTCGCGCAGGAGGAGGCGCATCGCGCCCTCGCATTGCCGCGCGACGGGAAGATCGCCCGCGCACAGCTGGGCGAGGCGCTGGTGATGCAGGTCTCGGGCAAGACGGCGCTGGCCGGGATCGACGGCTGCGGCGGCGCCGACCTGCTCGTGCTCGATCAACGGGACGACGCGCCGCGCCCCTGCCGCGTTCTCGACGCAGGCAGGCTCAGACGGACGGGCGCGGTTGCCGTCAGCGCCCGAGACGGCATGATGGTCATCGAGACCTCGGCCGAGCGGGCGGGGCAGAGGCCCTGGACGACAGGGTGAGGCGCCCGCTGCGGGCCGCGGGTCCTGTCGTCCAGGGCAGCGCACCGCGATGCGACGCGGTGCACGAGCAGGAAATGGCCCGAAGCAGTCCGTCTGGCGCGTCAGTAGCTGCGGATCAGCCCGACGAGACGGCCCTGAACCTTGACCTTGTCCTGCGGGTAGCTGCGCGTCTCGTAGGCCGGGTTCGCCGCCTCGAGCGCGATCATCCCGCCCTGGCGGCGGAACCGCTTGAGCGTGGCTTCCTGATCCTCGATCAGCGCGACGACGATATCGCCGGCATCGGCGGTCTCGGTCTCGCGGACGACGACGACGTCGCCGTCGTTGATGCCCGCCTCGATCATCGAGTCCCCCCGCACCTCGAGCGCGAAGTAGCTGCCGCTGCCCAGCATGCTTTGCGGTACCGCGATCTCGTGGCTGACCTCGGCGATGGCCGAGATCGGGACACCGGCGGCGATCCGCCCCATGACCGGCAGCATCGAGGCGGCGATGACGGCCGGCGGCAGCGCCGGCTCGTCGGCCTTGGGGGCTGCGACGGCGGCCTTGCGCCCGGCCATGCTGTCGGGAAGCTTCACGATCTCGAGCGCGCGGGCGCGATGGGCCAGCCGGCGGATGAACCCACGCTCTTCGAGCGCCGTGATAAGCCGGTGGATACCGGACTTGGAGCGCAGGTCGAGCGCGTCCTTCATCTCGTCGAAGCTGGGGGGCACACCATCGCGCTGCACGCGCGCATGGATGAATTCCAGCAGATCGAGCTGCTTCTTGGTGAGCATCGGGACCCTTTCATCCTCCGGCGCAACGGCGCGCCGCTGAAGATGTTCTAGTCACGTTCTCGTTTTGTGTCAACCTGTTCAGGACCGGAGCGCGATGACCTGAGCCATCTCGCCGGGCGCACTGGCGCCGGCGCCCGGGGGCTGGACGATCAGCGCGTCCGACTGCGCCAGAACCGACAGAAGGGCGCTGTCCTGGCGCGGCAGTGGCTGCACTTGGCCGCCCTCGATGCGCGCGCGCAGGTAGTGCTCGCGCGGGCCGTTGGCAGGGAGCGCCTCTGCCAGCGGCATGGTCTGGCGCGGCGCGGGGGCGGCGGGCAGGCCGAGCATGGCGCGCAGCACCGGCACGAGGAAGACATGGCCGCAGACCATGGCCGAGACCGGGTTGCCGGGCAGGCCGATCATCGCCGCGCCCTGCATGCGGCCGGCCATCAGCGGCTTGCCGGGGCGCATCGCGACCTTGTGGAAGGCCAGGTCCACGCCTGCCGCGCCGGCGGCCTGCGCGACGAGGTCGTGATCCCCGACCGAGGCGCCGCCGATGGTGACGATCAGGTCGGCGCCCTGCGCCAGCGCAAAGCTCTGCGCCAGCCCCTCAAGGCTGTCGTCGGCGATGGGCAGCAGCCGCGGGTGGCCCCCGGCCTGCGCGATCAGCGCATGCAGGCCATAGCTGTTGGAGGCGGTGATCTGCCCCGGCGCCAGCGGGCGGCCCGGCGGCACCAGCTCGTCCCCCGTGGCGAGGATCGCCACATCGGGGCGCCGGATGACGGGCAGCACCGCATGCCCCATGGCAGCGGCCAGCGCGATATCGGCGGGGGCGAGGATGCGCGGCGCCTCGAGCGCATCGCCCAGTGAAAAATCGTTGCCGGCGGGGCGGATGTGGCGCCCCTGCGGGATCGCGCCGGTCAGCGTGACGCTGTCACCGTGGGCCTCGACATCCTCCTGCAGCAGCACGCGGTCCGCGCCCTGCGGGACCGGCGCGCCGGTAAAGATGCGCACCGCTTCGCCCGCGCCGAGGCTGCCGGCGAAGGGATGCCCGGCGGCGGACTGGCCGATGACCCGAAGCTGCGCGCCCTGTTGGGCATCCGCGTCCCTCAGCGCGTAGCCGTCCATGGCCGAGGCATCGAAGGGCGGCTGCGCATGGCGCGCGGCGAGGGGGCGGGCCAGCACGCGGCCAAGCGCCTTGGTCAGCGGCACCTCCTCGACCGGGAGGGGCGAGACGAGCGAAAAGAGCTGGTCCAGGGCCTGCGAGACGGGGATCACGGGGCCGGCGCCTCGTAGCGACCGGATTTGCCGCCTTCTTTCAGCGCGAGGCGGATGCCGCCGATCTCCATCCCCTTTTCCGCTGCCTTGAGCATGTCGTAGATCGTCAGCGCGGCGGTCGAGACGGCGGTCAGCGCCTCCATCTCGACCCCGGTGCGGCCCGTGGTCTTGACGGTGGCGCGCAGGCGCAGGCCGGGCAGGGACGCGTCCGGCGTGATGTCGAGGGCGACCTTGGCGATGGGCAGCGGGTGGCACAGCGGGATGAGGTCGGCGGTGCGCTTGGCGCCCATGATCCCGGCGAGGCGCGCGGTGCCGATGACATCGCCCTTGTCCGCGCGACCTTCCGTCGCAAGATCAAGGGTTTGCGCCGTCATCTTCACCCAGCCCTCGGCCACGGCGAGGCGCGCCGTCTCGGTCTTCTCCGAGACATCGACCATATGCGCATGGCCCGCCGCGTCGAAGTGGCTGAGGCTCACGAGGCTGCCGCCGGCGCCGGGGCGAGGATGGCACGCGTGGCGGCCGTGACATCCTCCTGCCGCATCAGGCTTTCGCCGATCAGGAAGGCGCGGGCGCCGTATTCGGCAAGATCGGCGAGATCGGCGGGCGTGAAGAGCCCGCTTTCGGCCACCACGACGCGATCCGCGGGCACCTGCGGCGCCAGCCGCCGGGTCGTGCCGAGGTCGGTCTCGAAGCTGCGCAGGTCGCGGTTGTTGATGCCGATCATCGGGCAGGGCAGTTCGAGCGCGCGCTCAAGCTCCGCGTCGTCGTGCACCTCGATCAGCGCGTCCATGCCCCACTGCGCGGCGGCATCGGCGATCTCGGCGGCCTGCGCGTCCGAAAGGGTCGCCATGATGATCAGGATGCAATCGGCGCCAAGCGCGCGGCTTTCGACGACCTGCCAGGGGTCGTAGAGAAAATCCTTGCGCAGCACCGGCAGGTCCACCGCCCCGCGGGCGGCGACGAGGAAATCCTCGTGCCCCTGAAAGCTCGGCCCGTCGGTCAGCACCGAAAGGCAGGCAGCGCCGCCTGCGGCATAGGCGCGGGCGAGGGCGGGCGGATCGAAATCGGGACGGATCAGCCCCTTGGAGGGGCTCGCCTTCTTCACCTCGGCGATCAGCCCGTAGCCGGGCTGGGCGGCGAGGGCGCGGGCGAAGCCGCGCGGGGCATCCGCCGCGCGGGCGCGGTCTTCCATCTCGGAGAGGGGCGCCTGCGCCTTGCGGGCGGCGATCTCCTCCAGCTTATAGGCCTTGATGCGGTCGAGAATATGCATGGCGAGGTATCTAGTCCGCTGCGTCAGGGTTGGAAAGCGTCCCGGTCCAATCGATGCGCCCTTCGCCCTGTGTCGTAAGCCAGTCGTTGACCCGGCTGAAGGGGCGCGAGCCGAAGAAGCCGCGATAGGCCGAGAGGGGCGAGGGATGCGCGCTCTCGATCACGAGGCTGCCGGGGCAGGTAATCTGGCCGCGGAATGTCTGCGCCGGTCCGCCCCAGAGGATATAGGCCCGCGGCCGATCCGAAAGCCGCGCCAGCACGTCGCGCACCAGCGCGTCCCAGCCCAGCCGGGCATGGCCCTTGGCCGCGCCTTCCGGCACCGTCAGCGCGGTGTTCAGCAGCAGGACGCCCTGCGCAGCAAGGTCGGGCAGGTCGGTGCGGCTGCGGGGCGTGCCAAGATCGGCCTCCATCTCCTTGAAAATATTACCAAGACTGTCGAGGCGCCCGGGAAAGTCCCGCGGGATCGAGAAGGCGAGGCCGTCTGCCTTGCCCGGCGTGTGATAGGGGTCCTGGCCCAGGATCACCACGCGCACCGCCTCGGGCGGGGCGGCGGCGAGGGCGGCGAAGACGCGCGGCGCCGGCGGATGGATCACGCGGGTCTCGGCAGCCAGCGCCGCGCGCAGGGCGGGCCAGCGAGTGTCCCAGAAAGGCAGCCCGTCCCAGCCGGGCGGCGCCGGGCGCGCGGGCAGGTCCATGCGCGTCAGCTCGCCGGGCTGATCCGGGCCAGCGTCTCGGCCGCGCGGGCGGCGGCGCCGCTGTCGATGGCCTGCGCCGCGATCTCGGCCCCTTCGGGCAGGCTGGTGGCCTTGCCGGCGACCAGCAGCGCGGCGGCGGCGTTCAGCAGCACCGCGTCGCGGTAGCCCGAAGGCTCGCCCGCCAGCAACGCGCGCATCGCCGCCCCGTTCTCTTCGGGGCCGCCGCCGATGATCGCCTCGAAGGGATGGGCCTTGAGGCCCGCGTCATGGGGCGAGACCTTGAACTCGCTGATCAGCCCGTCCTTCAGCTGGACGACATGGCTGGGGGCGGAAATACTCAGCTCGTCGCTGCCGTCGCCGCCATGCACCAGCCATGCGGCTTCGGTCCCCAGCGCCTGCAGCGTCTCGGCCATTGGCCGGCAGAGCGCGGCCGAGAAGGAGCCGGTCAGCTGCCGCTTCACCCCGGCGGGGTTGGTCAGGGGCCCGAGGATGTTGAAGATCGTGCGGGTGCCCAGCTCGGCCCGGATCGGGCCGACGTGGCGCATCGCGGGATGATGCATCGCCGCCATCATGAAGCCGATGCCGGCCTCGGCGAGGCAGCGCTCCACCACGTCGGGGCCGACCATGGTCTCGATCCCCAGAACGCCCAGCACATCGGCGGCGCCCGAGGCGGAAGAGAGCTTGCGGTTGCCGTGCTTGGCCACCGGCACCCCGGCGCCCGCCACCACGAGGGCCGCGGCGGTCGAGATGTTCAGCGTCTGCATGCCGTCGCCGCCGGTCCCGACGATGTCGATCGCGCCCTCGGGGGCGGTCACGCGCAGGCAGCGCTCGCGCATGGTGGCGGCGGCACCGGCGATCTCGTCGATGCTCTCGCCGCGCATCCGCAGTGTCATCAGGAAACCGCCGACCTGCCCCGGACTGGCCGTGCCATCAAAGAGGATGCCAAAGGCCTCAGCGGCCTCGCTGCGGGTCAGGGTGCCCTCGGCGGCGCGGCCGATCAGCGGGCGAAGGCGATTGTCGCTCATGCCGGGGTCTCCTGCAGGACGCGGTTCAGGAAATTCTGCAGCAGGCGGTGCCCGTGGTCCGAGGCGATGCTCTCGGGGTGGAACTGCACGCCCTCGATGGGCCGCGTCCTGTGGCGCAGGCCCATGATCGTGCCATCCGCCAGCCATGCGGTGACCTCGAGCTCGGGCGGCAGGCTTTCGCGATCGACGATCAGCGAGTGGTAGCGGGTGGCGGTGAAGGGGCTGGGCAGCCCCTCGAAGACGCCCTGGCCGTCGTGAAAGATCTCGGCCGTCTTGCCGTGCACGATCTCGCTGGCGCGCATCACGGTGCCGCCGAAGACCTGCCCGATGGCCTGATGCCCGAGGCAGACGCCGAAGAGCGGCGTCTCGGTCTCGGCGGCGGCCTCGGTCAGGGCCATGCAGATGCCGGCCTCGTTCGGGGTGCAGGGCCCGGGCGAGAGCACGATGCCCGCCGGGTTCAACGCCATCGCCTGCTGCACATTCAGCGCATCGTTGCGGCGCACCTCGACCTCGGCCCCGAGTTCCCCGAGGTAATGCACCAGGTTGAAGGTGAAGCTGTCGTAGTTGTCGATCAGAAGCAGCATGCCGGTCCAATTCGGGGGCTGCCGTCCAGCGCGCCCCTTGCTAGTGTCAGCCCCTAGATGGGCCGGGCCGGCGGGGCACGTCAAGCGGCTCCGGGGCACGGCGGAGAGTGGAGCGATCTTATGGCGCGCGGTTTTCTGGCAGGGGCGATCTCTGGGCTGGTCCTCGGGGGAGTGGTGCTGGCCGTCGCGTCCCTTTCGACGGAGCTGCCGGCCGGCGTCGTGCCGCCCGCGCCGCCGCAGCAGCAGGTCCCCGAGGCCGGCGCCGGGGCCGAGGCCGACGCTCCGCCAGAGGCACCGCGGCCCGTCGCGCAGGACCCGGTGAGCACCGGCACGGTGCCGCGCGCCGATGTGCCGGCGGGGCAGGGCGGCACGCCGCAGGCGCAGACCGATCCCGCCGCCGTGCCCAGTGCCGGTGCGGGTCAGCCGGTGGTGCCCGAGCAGGCCGCGCCGCCGCTGCCCGACATGCCGCAGGAGCCGCAGGCCGAGGAGCCCGTGCTGCCGAGCCCGCAGTCGCGGGTGCCGCAGGAGCCTGGGCCCGAGCGCGCCGCCACGGTCACGACCGCCCCCACCCGTCCCGCCGCCGCGCCCGCGGGGTCCGAGGGCGTGGCCGAGGCGGAGGAGGATACCGTCACCGAGATCGAGCCAGAGATCATCGCTCCGCAGGAGGCGCCCAAGAGCGACTTCGAGCCGGAGCAGATCGAGCCTGAGCAGGTCGAGCCTGAGCAGACCGGACAGGGCGATGATGCGCCTCCCCGCGTGATCCGGCCCGATGCCGAGGGCAGCCTGCCGGATGGCGCGCAGGGGGTCCGGGTGCGGCGGCCCGGCAGCCTCGACGCCCCCTTGGCGGAGGATGCCGCCCCCGCTGCGGCGGAGGCGACCGACGAGAACGCGCCCGCGCTGCAGCGCCATGCCGCGCCGGCCCCGCAGGCTGGCGGCGACCTGCCGCTGATGGCCCTCGTACTGATCGACGACGGCAGCCTCGAAAACGCCGTGGAGGCGCTCGTGGCGGTGCCGATGCCCGTCAGCATCGCCATCGACCCGGCCCGTCCGGGCGCGGCGCAGCGGATGCAGGACTGGCGCGCGGCCGGGTTCGAGGTGGCGGTGCTGGCGACCCTGCCGACCGGCGCCCGTCCGGAGGACGTGGAGGTCACCTACGAGGCCGCCTTCACGGCCCTTCCGCAGACCGTCGCCGTCCTCGATGCCGGCGGCGGCGGTCTCAGCGCCGACAGCGCGGTCACGGCGCAGGCGCTTCAGTGGATGGCCGACAGCGGGCGCGGGCTGGTGACCGTGGTGCAGGGGCTGGCGACGCCGCTGCGGCTGGCGCGCGAGGCTGGCGTGCCCGCCGCCGAGGTCTACCGCGACCTCGACGGGCAGGGGCAAAACGCCCAGGCGGTGGAACGCTTCCTCGACCAGGCGGCCTTCCGGGCCGGCCAGCAGGGGCCGCTGACTGTGCTGGGGCGCGTGCGGCCCGAAACCATCACGGCGCTGGAGGCCTGGGCCGCCGGCAGCCGGGCAGGGGAGGTCGCGCTGGTGCCGGTCTCGGCGCTGCTGCAGCGGCAGCAGGACTGAGGGCCGGGGCCGCTGGGTGCGCCACTGCACGATAGCTGCGCTTTGCCTGCGGCGCCGCTCGCGGCCTAGTTGACCGGGAAACAGAATCGAGGATCCATGTCATGACCACTTCGCCTTCCGCCCTGGCCCCCTGGGCGCCGAAGCTCCTGAGCGTTCTGCGCATCGTCGCCGGCCTGATGTTCATGGCCCACGGCACGCAGAAGCTGCTCGGCTTCCCGGCCAGCGAGATGATGCCCGAGGCCTTCTCCTTCATGTGGTGGGGCGGCCTGCTGGAGCTGGTCGGCGGCGCGCTCTTCGCGCTTGGCCTGTTCACCACCCCCGTCGGGATCCTGATCTCGGGCGAGATGGCGGTTGCCTACTGGATGTTCCACGCCCCCTCGCACTGGGTGCCGGCGGCGAACGGCGGCGACGCCTCCATCCTCTACTGCTTCGTCTTCCTCTACATCGCGGCCGCTGGCCCCGGTCCCTGGAGCCTCGACGCCGCCCGCAAGCGGGCCTGACGCTAGAGGTCGCGCCCCATGTAAAGGACGCCCGGAACCGGGTTGTCGTAATAGGGCGCGATGTCCGTGAAACCGAGGCGGCGGTAGGAGGCTACCGCCGCCTCGAGCCTCGGCAGGGTGTCGAGGACCATGCGGCGATAGCCCAGCCCGCGCCCCGCCTCGAGCAGCGCCTGCGTCAGCCGGGCCCCGAGGCCGAGGCCGCGCGCAGTTGGCCTGACCCAGAGCCGCTTCATCTCGCAGGTCCCGCCACCGCGATCCTTGAGCGCGACGCAGCCAAGCGCCTCGCCGGTGTCACCCCGCGCGATCAGCATTGCGCCGCCGGGCGGCGCGTAGAGTGCCGGCAGATCGGCCAGCTCCGTCTCGACGTCCTGAAAGCTGAGATCCAGCGCCAGCCAGTCGATATACTCGAGGATCAGCACCCGCGCCACCGCCCAGTCCGCAGGACCGGCAGCAGGCGCGATGATCTCAGCCATTGCCACCGTCGCGGAACAGCCGCGCGTCCTGCGCCGCGCGCAGCAGCGCGCCGGACTTGTGCACGGTTTCCATGAACTCCCCCTCGGGGTCGCTGTCGTAGACCACGCCGCCGCCGGCCTGCACGTAAAGCGTGCCGTCCTTGACCACGCCGGTGCGCAGCGCGATGCACATGTCCATGTCGCCGCGCGCGCTGAAATAGCCAAGGCCGCCGCCGTAGACGCCGCGCTTCTCCGGCTCAAGCTCGTCGATGATCTCCATCGCGCGGACCTTGGGCGCGCCCGAGACGGTGCCCGCAGGCATCCCGGCGAAGAAGGCCGAAAGGGCGTCCTGATCCTCGGCCAGCTCTCCGACCACGTTCGAGACGATGTGCATGACGTGGGAATAGCGCTCGATCACGAAGCTTTCGGTCGGGCGCACGGTGCCGATCTTTGCCACCCGGCCGACGTCGTTGCGGCCCAGATCGAGAAGCATCAGATGCTCGGCCCGCTCCTTCTCGTCGGCCAGCAGGCTGGCCTCGTTGGCGCGATCCTCCTCGGGCGTGGCGCCGCGCGGGCGGGTGCCGGCGATCGGGCGCACCGTGACCTCGCCGTCCATCACGCGGACGAGGATCTCGGGACTGGCGCCGACGACCTGGTAGCCGCCGAAGTTGAAATAGAACATGAAGGGCGAGGGGTTCGTCCGCCGCAGCGAGCGGTAGAGCGCGAAGGGCGGCTCTGCGAAGGGCACGGCCCAGCGCTGCGAGGGGACGACCTGGAAGATGTCGCCTGCGCGGATGTATTCCTTCGCCGTCTCGACCGCCGCCTTATAGCCCTCGCGGGTGAAGTTCGACACCGGCTCTCCGACCGGCTCGGCCTCGCCGGCGAGGCTACGGGCATCCAGCGGCACGGGCCGGTCGAGGGCGCGGATCGCGTCCGTCACCCGCTCCGCCGCCTGGGCATAGGCCGCGCGCGCCGACAGGCCGCTGTCGGCCCAGGCCGGCGCCACGAGGATCACGTCGCCCTTCACCCCGTCGAGCACCGCCACCACCGAGGGGCGCAGCATCACGGCATCCGGCAGGCCCAGCACGTCCGGCGGGCAGTTCGGCAGCCGTTCGACCAGGCGGATCATGTCGTAGCCCAGGTAGCCGAAGAGGCCCGCCGAGGCGGCGGGAAGCTCCTCCGGCAGGTCGATCTCGCTTTCCGCCAGCAGCGCGCGCAGCACCTCGAGCGGCGGGCCTTCGGCCGGCTCGAAGGCGTCGTCATCCCAGCGGGCGGCGCGGTTGATGCGGCTCGTCTCGCCCCGGCATTCCCAGATCAGGTCCGGGTTCATGCCGACGATGGAATAGCGGCCCCGGATCTCGCCCCCGGTCACCGATTCAAGCATGAAGGCATGCTTTCCAGCGCCCGAGAGCTTGAGCATCAGCGACACCGGCGTGTCGAGGTCGGCGGCGAGGCGGGTCCAGACGATCTGGTTGCGCCCCGCCTCAAAGCCGTCGCGGAAGCCGTCGAAGTCGGGAAGCAGGGCCATGGTGCCTCAGCGGAACTGGGTGTTGACGGATTGCAGCGCGGCTTCGTCCAGCCGCACCTCGGTGCCGGATTGCACGGCGCCCGCGTAGGCGGCGTAGAGGTCCTGCGCCATGCCGGCGGCAAGGCGCTGGCCGACGGTCTGCCGCTCGGCCTCGACGGCCGGGTCGGCGGGATCGGGATCGGCCCGGCCGTCAAGCCGCAGTACCACAGCGCCCGCGCCTTCGACCTGACCGGGATCGAGGGGCAGGGCGCGCACTTCGCCCTCTTCCATCTCGAAGAGGGTCTGCACGAAGGCCTGCGGCACTCCCTCGACGAAGTCGCGGCGCGTCAGGCGCGGCTGCTCCTCGGGCTCGAGGCCGGCCTCGGCAAAGCTCTGGCCGCCGGCGATGCCCTCGGCCCGCGCCTCGGCATCGGCCAGCACCGCCGCCCGCGTCGCGGCGGCCAGCGCATCGGCGATCACCGCGTCGCGCACCTCCTCCAGCGGCTGCAGCGCCGGCGGGTCGATGGCATCGAGGCGCAGGGCGAAGATGCCGCCGTCCTCCAGCTCCATCAGCTCGGGGTAGGCGCCTTCCTGCAGGGCAGCAGCGGCCTCGCGGAAGGGGGCATAGGCGGCGATCGCATCGTCCTCTTCGCCGCCCGTCATCTCGGGCGTCCAGTTGATGGTGCCCAGCTCCATGTCGGTCTGCTCGGCCAGGTCCTCGACGCTGGCGCCGCCGGCGAGCAGATCCTCGATCCGGGTCTGCTGGTCCTCGATGACGCGGCGGGCGCGGGCGGCGGCCAGCTCGTCGCGCAGCTCGGGCTCGGCCTCCTCGAAGGGAACCTCCTGCGCGGCGAGAACGGCGTTCATGCGGAACAGCGCCGGGCCGACATTGGTCTCGAAGGGGCCGACGACGGCGCCGGGCTCGGCAGCAAAGACCGCCTCGCCGGCCGCGCCCAGATCCTCCTCCGAGACATCGCCCATGTCGGTGTCGATCAGGTCGAGGCCGCGGTCCTCGACCGCCGTCTCGAAATCGCTGCTGCCCTCGTCGATGGCGGCCTTGGCTGCCGTCGCGGCCGCCTCGTCCGGATAGACCAGCCGCTCGACCAGGCGCCGCTCGGGCTGCACGTAATCGGCCAGCCGCTGCTCGTAGAGCTCGCGCAGCTGCGCCTCGTCGACGGTGACCTGGCCCTGGATCATCTCGGGCGAGAGCCAGGCATAGGTGATCTCGCGGCTCTCGGCGCTGGTATAGGCCTCGGGATCGGCCTCGTATTGCGCGGCGATGGCGGCCTCGTCCGGGGCCTCGGGCTCGATCCCCAGCGCGGCGGCGTCGAGCCGGGCGTAGGTCACGGCGCGGGTCTCCATCAGGTAGCCGACCAGCATCTCGGCGGCGGCATCGGGTTCGGGCACGCCGCCGACGACGGCGCCCTGCAGCAGGCCGCGCGCCAGCTCGTCGCGCAGGCCGGATTCGAACTCGGCTTCGGTCAGGCCGGCGTTGCGCAGCCGGCTGGCATAGGTCTCGCGGTCGAACTCACCGGACAGATCCTGGAAGGACTGCATGCCGATCAGCTCGTCGCGCACCCGCGCATCACCGGCGGAGATGCCCAGATCGCCCGCCTCGGCGGCCAGCGCCTTCTCGGTCACCAGCTGCCCCAGCACCGCCTGGTCGAGGCCAAGCTGCTGCGCCTGCGGAAAGCTCAGCTGGGTGCCCATCTGTTCGGAGAAGGCGCGGATCTGCTGGTTCAGCGCGGCGGTATATTCGCGCACGGTGATCTGCCGGTCACCGACCGTGCCGACGGTGCGCAGCGTGCCGGTCACGCCGGTGGCGCCGAAGCCGACAAGGCCGACGGCCAGCAGCGCCAGCACGACCCATACGAGGACCTTGTTCATCGTCCGCTTGGCCATCGCTCATCCCCCTGGCGCTGCATCGGCGCTTGCATAGGCGAGGGTCCGCCCGCCCGCAAGCCGCCCGCCCCTTCAGGGCCGCCAGGCGGCGAGGCGCGCGTGAAAGGCGGCGATGCCGGGCACGTCGAGATTGGCGAAGGCGATGCGCAGCTGCCGCGGCGCCTCGGCATCGTCCTCTGGCGCGAACATCGTGCCGGGCAGCGCCAGGATCCCGGCCTCCGTCACCAGTCGCCGGGCCAGCTCGGGGCTGGGCAGGTCGAAGGGATGGCGGAGATAGGCGAAATAGGCGCCGCAGCCCAGAAGTTGCCAGCCCTCGAGCGCCGCGGCCCCCTCGGCCATGGCGGCGCGGCGGGCCAGCACCTCGGCCCGCTCGCCGGCCAGCCATTGCCCAAGGGTCTGCATCCCCCAGAGCGCGGCGTGCTGGCCCAGCTGCGGCGGGCAGATGGCGACGGTGTCGAGAAAACGCTCCGCCTGCGCCAGCCGCGCCGGAGAGGCGGTGATCGCCCCGACCCTGTGCCCGGTCAGCCGGTAGGCCTTGGAAAAGGAATAGAGCTGGATCAGCGTCTCGTCCCAGCGCGGATCGGAGAAAAGATCATGCGCCGGCTCGCTGCGCCCGTCGAAATCGCGGTAGGTCTCGTCGAGGATCAGCGCGATCCCATGCGCCCGCGCCAGTTCGAAGAAGGCGCGGATCACCTGGGCGGGATACTCGGCGCCGGTGGGGTTGTTCGGGCTGACCAGCACGATCGCCCGGGTGCGCGGGGTGATCAGCACCTCCGCCGCCTCCGCCTGCGGCACCATGCCCGGCCCGCAGCGCAGCGGCACAGTACGGATGCCGCTCATGTCGTGCCACATGCGATGGTTGAAGTACCAGGGCACTGGCAGGATCACCTCGTCGCCCTCGCCGCAGAGAGCCGAGAGGGCGGCGCAATAGGCCTGGTTGCAGCCCGCGGTGATCGCTACCTGGTGCGGGCCGACGCTGCCTTGGTAGTCCCGGCTCCATGTGGCGGCGACCTCGGCGCGCAGCGCGGGCAGGCCCAGGACCGGCCCGTAGAGATGCACTTCCGGCATCTCGTTCACCAGCCGCGCCATCTCGGCGCGCAGCGCCTCGGGCGGCGGGTCGACCGGCGCCGCCTGGCTGACGTTGATCAGCGGCCTTTCGCCGAAGTCGACGCCATCGAGCCAGCGCCGCGCCTCCATCACCGGCGGATCGAAGGTGGCTTGGGTGCGGGGCAGGGACATCGGCGGCCTCATCGTCGGACCCGCCAAGCTAACCGCAAGGAAAAGGCGCCTGCAATCGGCGCCCTTTCATGTTTCTGAAAATACTCCGGGGAGCGCGAGGGGCTGGCCCCTCGCCCCGGCCCGCCGCAAGCGCGGCCGCTGACCGGATCAGTCCTTGCCGCGATAGGGCGGCGCATATTGCAGCGCCATGTCCCAGGGGAAGAAGATCCAGGTGTCCTGGCTGACCTCGGTGATGAAGGTGTCGACCTGGGTGTTGCCCTGCGGCTTGGCGTAGACGGTGGCGAAATGCGCCTTGGGGTAGAGGCTGCGCACCAGCTCCAGCGTCTTGCCCGTATCGACGAGGTCGTCGACCACGAGGATGCCGGTGCCGTCGCCCATCACATCGGCGTCGGGCGCCTTGATGACGCGGGCCTCGGACTGGTCCTGGTGGTCGTATGACTTGACGCTGATCGTGTCGACGGTGCGGATGTCCAGCTCGCGCGCGACGATCATCGCCGGCGCCATGCCGCCGCGGGTGATCGCCACGACGGCGCGCCAGCCGCCGTCATCGGGGCCGCGCCCGTCCAGGCGCCAGGCCAGGGCGCGGGCATCGCGGTGCAGCTGGTCCCAGCTGACGTGGAAGCCCTTCTCATGCGGCAGGATGTCGTTCATCGGTCAGCCTTTCGTGATGTCGGGGGCATCGGGGTTCTTCATCCCGATCACGTGGTAGCCGGCATCGACGTGATGCACCTCGCCGGTCACGGCGCTGCCCAGATCGCTCAGCAGGTAGAGCGCGGATTTGCCCACCTCCTCCTGGCTGACGGTGCGGCGCAGGGGCGAGTTGTACTCGTTCCACTTCATGATGTAGCGGAAATCGCCGATGCCGCTGGCGGCCAGCGTCTTGATCGTGCCGGCGCTGATCGCGTTCACGCGGATGCCGTCGCGGCCCAGGTCCTCGGCGAGGTAACGCACGCTGGCTTCGAGCGCGGCCTTGGCGACGCCCATCACGTTGTAATGCGGCATGACCTTCTCGGCGCCGTAGTAGGTCAGCGTCAGGCAGGACCCACCCTCGGTCATCATCGCCGAGGCGCGCTTGACCACCGAGGTGAAGGAGAAGACCGAGATATCCATCGAGGTCAGGAAGTTCTGGCGGCTGGTGTCGACATAGCGCCCGCGCAGCTCGTTCTTGTCGGAAAAGCCGATGGCATGGACGATGAAGTCCAGCTTGCCCCAGCGCTCTTCCAGCGCCGCGAAGAGCGCGTCGACCGAGGCCTCGTCGCCCACGTCGCAGGGCAGCACGAGGTCCGAGCCCAGCTCGGCGGCCAGCGGCCCCACGCGCTTGAGCAGCGCCTCGCCCTGGTAGGAGAAGGCCAGCTCGGCGCCCGCGCCGGCACACGCTTTCGCGATCCCCCAGGCAATGGACTTGTCGTTCGCGAGGCCCATAATCAGACCGCGTTTGCCTGTCATCAGACCGGATGTCATAGCGTCCCCTTACCGCTTGGCAGCTTTACGGTGGCGTACCCTCTAGGCGAAGGCTGCAGGCGCTTCAAGATGGCGTGTCCGGCGGTCCGGGGCTGCCGGCGCGGGAACGAGACAGAGAAGGCCCGGAGGGCAGGCACTATGAACGAGCGAACAGGCATTTTTTCCGGATCGGATCCAATCGAGATCGTGCAACGCTGGTTGTCCGAGGCGCGCGAGACGGAGCCGAACGATCCCGATGCCATGGCCCTTTCGACGGTCGACGAGAGCGGGCTGCCCGATGTCCGCATCGTCCTGCTCAAGCAGATCGACCAGGATGGCTTCGCCTTCTTCACCAATTACGGCAGCGCCAAGGGCCGCCAGATCGAGGCCACGGGCAAGGCTGCCTTCGTGCTGCACTGGAAGTCGCTGCGCCGCCAGGTGCGGGTGCGCGGGATGATCGAGCGCCTGCCCGCCGAGCGCGCGGATGCCTATTTTACTTCGCGCAGCGCCAACAGTCGCCTCGGCGCCTGGGCATCGGAACAGTCGCGCCCGGTCGCCTCTCGCGCGGTGCTCGAGGAGCGTGTCGAAGAGGCAAGGGCCCGGCACGGCGAGGACCCGTCGCGCCCGCCGTTCTGGGGCGGTTACCTGATCCGCCCGCTCGCCATAGAGCTCTGGGCTGATGGCGCCCATAGGTTGCATGACAGGTTCTTGTGGTCGCGCGACGCGATTCGTGACCTATGGGCAGTAGAACGCCTTTATCCTTAAGGTTATGGTGGAACTTAAAATCCGTGCTTGAAGCAGCGATCCTTCTATGGTCGTTCGCCCCAGTTTGTACCCATAGCCTCGCATAAGAAAGGCGCGTTCCGGTTTGTCAGAGCAAGACCTAGTCATCGACGGGCAGGTGAAGTGGTTCGATCCTGTCAAGGGCTTCGGCTTCGTGGTGGCTGACAGCGGCGGTCCCGACATTCTTCTGCACGCAAACGTCCTGCGCAATTTCGGCCAGAGCTCGATCGCCGACGGGGCGCGGGTCCAGCTCGCGGTGCAGGAGACCGCGCGCGGGATGCAGGCCGTCGCCGTGCTCTCGGTTGCGGCCTCCGAGGCGCAGGGCGCGGTCGGTCTGAGCGATCTCGACGACCTCGATCCGGACTACGTCGCATCCCGGCCGATGGAGCCGGCGCGCGTCAAATGGTTCGACAAGGGCAAGGGCTTCGGCTTTGCCAATGTCTTCCTGCTGCCCGAGGATGTCTTCATCCACATGGAGGTCCTGCGCCGCTCCGGCCTCGCCGACCTGCAGCCGGGCGAAGCCGTGGTGCTGCGGGTGATCGAGGGGCACCGGGGGCGGATGGCCGTCGACGTGATGTCCTGGGACAGCGCCGGGCGCAGCGGACGGCCCTGCCGTGTCGAGAGCAGCCCGCCCGTCACGGGCCAGCCCGAGTTCGAGAAGGAATGAGCCGATGATGCCCGCCTTTCGATGTGCCGCCGTTCTGGCGGGCCTGGCCCTGATGCCGGCTGCCTCGGCGACGGCGGCCGGATGCCGGGCCGACCGCGTCACCGTCAGCGGCGACTGGGGGCAGGCGCGCTTCGCGGTCGAGATCGCCGACGACGCCGAGGAGCGGGCCCGCGGGCTGATGTACCGCGAGGAGATGGCCCCCCTCGCCGGGATGCTCTTCGTCTACGAGGCGCCGCAGCCGGCCAGCTTCTGGATGCGCAACACGCTGATCCCGCTCGATATCCTTTTTGCCGATGCGCAGGGCCGGCTGATCACCGTGCACGACCGCGCGGTGCCGCTGGACGAGACGCCGATCCCCGGCGGCGATGCGGTGCAATACGTGCTCGAGATCAACGGCGGCATGGCCGACCGCCTTGGCATTACGCCGGGCGATGTGCTGCAGCATCCCGCCATCGGCCCGGATGCCGCCGCGCCCTGCGACTGAGCTGCCGGCTCGGGCGCTTGCACGGCTGGCGCGGCGCGCGTATGTCGGCCCGGTCGGGGCGTAGCGCAGCCTGGTAGCGCATCTGCTTTGGGAGCAGAGGGCCGGAGGTTCGAATCCTCTCGCCCCGACCAGCGGCCCGGCCCCGAAGGGCCAGCCCGCCCCGGTCAGCCCTTCTCCGTGTTTTCCATCACCTCTCCGCCCGCCGCCTCGAGCAGCGCGCGCATCGACCCTTTCAGCTGCGGGCTGTCGGGCCGCACCAGCTGCGCCGGCCCGCCGTCGCGCTGCGGCACGCGGATCAGGTTCTCGGCCGTCACGACATAGCCGCCCCGGCCCGAGGCCTCGACCGCGCGCAGGTTCGTCACCAGCCGGGGCAGGTCCTCTACCGTGCCGCCGAGATCTAGGATCAGCGCGGCCGCCAGCTCCGGCGGCGGCAGCGACTCGCAGCCCGCGCCCAGCGCGCCCGGCCGCGTGACCTGCGCCTGCGGGCCTGTGCAGCCGGCCCGCACCGCGTCCAGCAGGGTCGAGGGCAGATCGGTGAAATAGGCGCGCACCTGTCCCGGCTGCAGCGGCAGATCCGCCGGCTCGTCCGGTTGCACCGGCAGGCCCGGCGCGCAGCCCAGAAGCAGCGCGAGGCCGAGCGCGGCGAGAGGGAATCGGTATGGCATGATCAGGGCACCTCGCCGCGTCAGAAGGGTGGGCGCAGCATCGCATGCCGCGCGGCGGGGCGACAGGGGCAGGGGCGCAGACCGTCGCGATCCGCCCCGTGGGGACAGGTCTGTGGATAAGCCGGTGGACGGCACCGGCGACTCTGTGGACATCCCCGGTCAATCCGGAATCTGGCCGATGTTGTGGAAATACCCAATTGACCCACCACAAGTGGTGGCACACCTTCCGCCGCGCCGGTCACGATGGCCCCGGGCCGGGGCCTGCCGGCAACTGGCGGTGCCCGTTCGGGTGACCTCAGGGCGAGGCCGCGAAGGGCAGGACGGCGACATGCGGATCGATCGGTATTTCACCACCCCCGGCGGGTTGGCTCATGGCGGCGCCCGCCTGCGCGAGGCCCGCTGGGAGGGGGTGCGCCTTCAGGTGCCGCAGGACTGGAGCGCGCTCGAGGTCGAGATGCTGGCCCGCCACGGCCTCGTGCGCGAAGGGGTGCCGCTGCAGACCCTGCGGGTGCCCGAGGCCGGCGTGCCCGAATGGCTCTGGCGCAGCCGCCCCGCGCCCGGCACGGCGCGCGGCGCCGAGACTTCCCTGCGGCAGGTCGTGGGTCGGATCGCCGGGGCATGGACCTACCACGGCTGGAAGGGCGGCTACTTCACCGAGGAGGCCGATGCCCGGGCCTACCACGACGAGATGCGGCACATGCTGTCGGCGCGGATCGCGGGACCGGAGCGGGAGGATTGGGCGCGGCTCGGCCTCGACTGGGCCTATGGCACGCCCGCCGGGGCCGTGCCGGCGGCCAAGGGCAGGGCGCCTGTCGCCGCGGTGCGGATGCAAGAGTCCATCGACGGCTGGCACACCTGCCCCGCGGCGGGGCCGATCGGCGATGCCGCGTCCGGTGACGGCTTCCTCTTCACCGATGGCACCCCCTGCAGCCCGGCGGCGATCGATGTCGCCGGTTTCTGGCGGCAGGGGCGTTTCGAGGCCGAGGGATACCTGCATGCCGTCCGCCTCTGGACCCTGACGCTGGAGATCGGCGTCGCCACGGCCCAGCACGCCAGCCCGGCGCTGGCGCAGCGGGTGCAGGACCTGCGGCCTCTGGGCCTTGGTCTTGCCAATCTCTCGGGCCTGCTGATGCGCATGGGGCTGGCCTACGACAGCGATGCGGGCCGCGCGCTTTGCGCCGCGCTCACCGCGATCCTGACCGGCACCGCCTATGCCACAAGCGCCGAGATGGCCGCCGAGCGGGGCGCTTTTCCGGCCCATGCGCAGAATACCGAGGCAATGGCCCGTGTCATCGCCAACCACCGCCGCGCCGCCCATGGCGCCATGACCGGCTACGAGGGCCTCGCGGTGGCCCCGCAGCCGCTGGACGCGAAGGCCTGCCCCGACCGCCGCCTGGTCGCCATGGCCTGCGCCGCCTGGGACGAGGCGGCGGAGGCGGGCGCGGCCCATGGCTTTCGCAACGCGCAGGTCAGCCTGATCTCGCCGGGCGGGCCGATCGGCGCCTTCATGGCCTGCGACTGGGGCGGGATCGATCCGGCCCGCGCGCTGGTCGAGGACCGCCCGACCGAAGAGGGCGGCTTTGCCCGCCGTCTCGATCCGGCCGTCCCCGAGGGGCTGCGCAGCCTCGGCTACGCACCGGATGAGGTGGCGCGGATCACGGCCCATGCCGAGGGCCACGGCACCCTGCGCGGCGCGCCGGGCGTCACGCCCGAGGCGCTGGCCGCCCGCGGCTTTGGCCCGCGGCAGATGGCGGCGCTGGAAGAGGCCTTGCCCGGCGCCGCTGACCTGCGCCTCGTCTTCACGCGCTGGGTCCTAGGAGCGGAGTTCTGCGCCCGGACCCTGGGCGTGCCGGAGGAACGGCTGGCCGATCCTGCGCTCGACCTGCTCGCGCATCTTGGCTTCAGTCCGGCGCAGCGCGCGGCGGCCAATGCCCATGTCTTCGGCGCCGGGACGCTCGAGGGGGCGCCGGACCTCGATCCCGCGCATCTGCCCGTCTTCGACGGTCTCGTGCCCTGCGGTGCCGGGCGGCGTTACGTCTCGGGTCAGGGGCAGCTGGCGATGATGGCGGCGGCGCAGGCCTTCGTCTCGGGCGGGATCGCGCGGGCGCTGGTGCTGCCCGAGGGGCTGGGCGCCGCGGAGCTGCGCGCCTGGCAGGAGGCCGCGCGGCGGGCCGGCCTCAAGAGCCTCGCGATCCGCAGCGACCCCCGCCTCCCGCGGGAGGCGGCGCCGGAGCCGCAGCGCCCGGCGGCGCCCCTGCCGGTGTCTCCGGCGCTGCCCGCGATCAGCAGGCCGCGCCCCCGACGTCGCGGCGGCCTTCCTGCTGCGGCATCGCAGGGTCCGGCCCGGCCGCGCCGCGCGCCCGCCCTCGGCGCGGTTGCAGCCCCCGGCCCTTGCGCGCCCGGCGGCGCGGTTCAGCTGCTGCGCGATCTATGCGCGCAGGCCGCGGCGATGCGGATCGAGGACTTGGCGCCGCAGGACCTGCCGGGCGCGGGCTGCGCGCGCTGCGGCGGCCACGGTCCCTGCCACTGCGGCCGGGGCAGGGCGTAATCGCCCGCAGCCGCGCAGCCGATGGCGGTTGCGTGCGGCCCGGTGATGCTGTTCCCTAGGCCCGGACCAAGACGATGACTGACACCTAGGGAGGACGATCCATGACCCGCATGACCAAGACGCTTACCGGCGCCGCTGCCCTGGCCGCAGGCCTTGCCGCCGCCACCGCCGCCACCGCGCAGGAGCCGCAGTTCTTCCGCATCGGCACCGGCGGCACCGCCGGCACCTATTATCCGATCGGCGGTCTCATCGCGAACGCCATCTCCAGCCCGCCGGGCAGCCGCTCCTGCGACGAGGGCGGCAGCTGCGGCGTGCCGGGGCTGATCGCCACGGCGCTTTCGGCCAACGGCTCGGTCGCCAACGTCAACGCCATCGCCGGCGGCAGCCTGGAATCGGGCTTCTCGCAGTCCGATGTGGCCACCTGGGCGCAGACCGGCACCGGCATCTGGGAAGATCGCGAGGCGGTCGAGAGCCTGCGCGCCATCGCCAACCTCTACCCCGAGACCATCCACCTCGTTGCCGATGCCGACAGCGGCATCACGAGCGTCGCGGATCTCGAGGGCAAGACCGTTAGCATGGACGAACCCGGCTCGGGCACGCTGGTCGATGCGCGCATCATCCTCGAGGCCTACGGGCTGAGCGAAGAGGACGTCGAGGCCCAGTACCTCAAGCCCGATCAGGCCGCCGAGCGGATGCGCGACGGCGCGATGGACGCCTTCTTCTTCGTCGGCGGCTTCCCGGCGGGCGCTATCGCCGAGCTGGCCAGCCAGGACGACATCGTGCTGGTGCCGATCGATGGCGAGGAGGCTGCGGCCATCACCGATGAGTACAGCTTCTTCGCCAGCCAGGAGGTGCCGGGCGGCACCTACGAGGGCGTCGAGGAGCCGGTCGAGACCCTGTCGGTGGGTGCGCAGTGGATCACCAGCGCCGACCAGCCCGAGGAGCTGATCTACGAGATCACCGCTGCGCTGTGGAACGACAACACCCGCACGCTGCTGGACGCCGGTCACCAGAAGGGCCGCGAGATCACCGCCGAGACCGCGCTCGACGGGGTCGGCATCCCGCTGCACCCGGGCGCCGCGCGCTTCTACGAAGAGCAGGGCATGGACGTCTCGGGCATGACCGCCGAGTGATCTGTCGCCACTGACGTCAAGGGCGGCTCCTTCGGGGGCCGCCTTTTTTCATGCGCGGGGGACAGGGGCGGCGGCGGCGAAGGCGGCGCGGGCCGCCTTGCCGTCAGGCCGGCCCCTCCGGTAGGCTGGGCGCCAACGGAACGCAGAATCCGGCATCGCAGCGGGGCAGGGCCATGACATCATTCGAAACGCCGCGCCTCTTGGCGCTCCTGGCGGTCTGCGCCCTGCTTGGCGGCTGCGGCATCTTCCGCGGCGCGCCGAGCGAGACGGAGTGCATGACGCGGGCGATGTACTTCGAATCCAACCGCTCCAGCCGCGACGGCATGATTGCCGTCGGACACGTGGTGATGAACCGCGTCGCCTCGCCCGATTTTCCCGGTACCGTCTGCGGGGTCGTATCGCAGAAGAACCAGTTCGCGCCGGGCGTGATGCGCCGCGACATGACCGACCGGGGCCTGCCCCTCGCGCAGGAGGCGGCGGTGGCCGTCATGCGGGGCGAACGCCACCCGCTGGTCGCGAATGCGCAATATTTCCACGCCGCGAGCTACCGCGCGGGCTACAACAACATGCACTACACCGTGACCGCCGGCGGCAATGCTTTCTACGAGCGGCGTCGCCCCGAGCTCGTGACCCAGCCCGTGCCGCTGCCCCAGGTCGAGGGGCTGACCGGCCGTCGCTGGCTGCGCTAGGACAGCAGGGTGGCGGGGCCGGTCTGGAAGCTCTCGGCGCCCAGCTGCGCCGCCGAGACGCCGGCGAGATAGAGGGCGTCGCCCTCCTGCGCTCCTGCGGCGGCAAGATCGAGGCGCAGGGCCCAGCCCTTGTCCTCGGCATGGGCGAGGATGCGCGCGGGATCCGCGGCCAGGGCGGCAAGCTCGATCACGTCCAGCCCCGGCTCGAAGTCGTGGATGTAGTCCCTGCCGTCCCCCGGCGCGAAGACGAAGACGTCGCGCGCGCCGTCTGCGCCGTAGCTGCCGCCCCAGATATGGTCCGTTCCGGTACCGCCCTGCAGCCGGTCCTCGCCCGTCCCGCCGACGAGATGGTCGGCCCCCGCGCCGCCCAAAAGGGCGTCCTGCCCCTCCTGGCCGAACAGGCGGTCGACGCCTGACCCGCCCGTGATCCTGTCGCCGCCTCCCTTGCCGAAGATCCTGTCCTCGCCCGCGAGGCCGTTCAGGACGTCGCCCCAGCGCGATCCGTTCAGCACGTCGTCCGCCAGGGTGCCGCCGCCTCGCTCGCCCTGCAGGGGCAGGGCAGTGCCGCAGCCGCCGCTCTCGTCCGGGACGTAAACGCGCACGTAGTCGATGCGCAGCCCGTCGCTGAAATCGGTGCTGTCATCCGGGATCTCGGCCCAGCCGCCGACGGCGAGGTTGAGGATCAGGTACATGTCCTCGTCGATCACGGCCTCGGTCTCGCGCACCAGCTCGCCGTCGAAGTACCACTGCAGGTGGGTTTCGGTCCAATGCAGCCCGTATGTATGGAAGCCCGTGCCGGCGCCCGTCTCCAGCGCGAGCGAGGCGTCGGGATCGCCGCTTTCCCAGACGTTCTGATGCAGAGTGCCGGCCTCGCCGCCCAGCACCTCGGCCAGGTCAACCTCGGCGGACCAGTCACCGTCCGACGGCAGCAGCCAGAAGGCGCTCCAGAGGCCCCGCTCGTCCGGCACGTCGGCCCGCAGCTCGATAAAGCCGTGGCGCATGGAATGGCTCAGCTCGGAAGAGATCATGCCAGAGCCGTAGGGCTGTCCGCCGGACAGGGCCTGCTGCTCTGGCGTCAGGGGGGTGGCCCTGATCATCAGGCTGCCGTCCTGCACCGTGAAGGGGTTCGGCAAATCCTCTGCATCGGGGTCGATGTAGTGCTGAAGCTCGTTGTTGGCGGCGATGCTGCGCGTGTCATCGAGGTGCGGCGAGAAGGAGGTGGTCCAGACCCCGCCCTTGCCGAAGCCAGCCCAGAAGCGGGCCGGGTCGGGCGCGTCGAACTCGTCCCCGAAGGCGAGCGTGTAGGTGCGGCCGTCGACCACCCGCTGGGGCGGTGACGATTCCGGCGCATCGAGCCCCGTCGCCAGCGGCAGACCGTCCAGCGGTGTCTCGGGCCCGGCATAAGGGCGGCGCGGCAGGGGCGGGGCGGCGAGGCTTCGCGAAGGGAGGGTCATGTCGTCTGGTCCTTTCCGGCTGCCGCGCACCGCGGCGCCCAATACACCGAAGTCCGTGCCGGACGAAGCGCGGCGGCATGCCATGGCTAAGGCATCGTTTACGCACCGCGGCAGGTCAGATAATCGGCCCGGGCGCGCGAAGCGGGTTGTGACGGGGCGGCCCCCGCCGCTAAAGTCGCCGTCAGCCCAAATCTTGAGCGAGCGCCCCATGACCCAGGACGACACCCGCGCCGAGGCGCTGACCGAAGCCGAGATGAAGGCCCTCGAGGAGCGCTTCGATCCCGAGGTCCGGTTCCGGCCTCTGCTGCCGGTGCTTGGCTGGGCCAGCTCGGCCGCGCTTTTCGTGCTGGCCTGCTACCATTTCTACACCGCCGGCTATGGCATCCCGCCCGCGACCCTGCATCGCGGGACGCATCTGGCCTTCACGCTGGCGCTGATCTTTTTCTCCTTCGTGGCCTGGGGCCAGTCGCCCGAGCCGCGCAACCGGCTGCTGACGCCGCTGGGCCTGCCGCTGATCGATTGGGTGCTGGCGATCGCGGGCGCGGTCTCGGCGATGTACGTCCCCTGGATCTTCGACGACCTGGCCTTCCGTGTCGGGAACCCGCTGCCCATCGACGTGATCATGGGCACGATCCTGATCGTCGTCCTGCTCGAGGCGACGCGGCGGGCCATGGGCTGGCCGCTGCCGGTCATCGCCTCGCTTTTCATCGCCTATGCCTATTTTGGGCAGGCGATGCCGGGCGTGCTGCAGCACCCGGGCGCCAGCTGGTCGAACATCGTCAATCACCTCTACCTCACCAGCCAGGGCATCTACGGCACCGCGCTGGGGGTGATCGCGACCTATGTCTTCCACTTCGTGCTCTTCGGGGTGATGGCGACGCGGATCGGGCTGGGGCAGCTCTTTATCGACCTCGCCTCGGCCGTGGCGGGGCGCTTCGCGGGCGGGCCGGCCAAAGTCTCGGTCCTGTCCTCGGCCATGCTGGGCTCGATCTCGGGCAGCTCGATCGCCAATACGGTCACCACCGGCTCGCTGACGATCCCGGCCATGGTGCGGATCGGCTACCCCAAGCATTTTGCCGCCGCGGTCGAGGCCGCCAGCTCCACCGGCGGGCAGATCACGCCGCCGGTCATGGGGGCGGTCGCCTTTTTGATGATCGAATACCTCGGCGTGCCGCTGACGACGATCCTGACGGCGGCGCTCGTCCCGGCCTTCATGCACTTCTTCGGCGTCCTCGTGCAGGTGCACCTCGAGGCGCGGCGCCGCGGCCTGCGCGGCCTCAGGAAGGACGAGCTTCCCGTCGCCTGGGCGGTCTTCAAGGCCGGCTGGCTGACGACGCTGCCACTCTTCGTGCTGGTGGCGATCCTGCTTTCCGGGCGCACGCCCTACCTCGCGGCCTTCTACGGCATCCTGTCCTGCATCCTCGTGCTGATCGTGCAGAACCTGCTGCGCCACGACATTGCCACCGCCGCGCGGGAATCGGTGCGCGAGCTCTGGGACGGCTTCGTCGTGGGCGCGAAATACTCGCTCTCGGTGACCGCCGCCGCTGCGCTGGTGGGCGTGATCATCGGCGTCGTGACCCTGACCGGCATCGGCTTCAAGATCGCCTATCTCGTGACCTCTGTCGCGGCGGGCTGGGCGGCGGGGGTCTACGACTGGCTGTCGTTCCTGCCCTTCGAGATCATGAGCGTCGAGAGCCTGACGCTCCTGTTCACGCTGATCATGACGGCGGTGGTCTGCGTGTTGATGGGCTGCGGCATCCCCACGACGGCGAACTACCTGATCATGATCGCCGTGGCGGCGCCGATCCTCGGGCTGCTGGGCGTGCAGCCGCTCGTCGCGCATTTCTTCGTTTTCTACTACGGGGTGCTCGCGGACATCACGCCGCCGGTGGCGCTGGCGGCCTATGCCGCGGCGGGGATCGCCAATGCCAATGCCTTCAAGGCGGGGAACACGGCCTTCCGCCTCGGCATGGGCAAGGCGCTGGTGCCCTTCGTCTTCGCCTTCTCGCCCTCGCTGCTGATCGTGGTCGACGGCTTTACCTGGTCGCAGTTCTTCCTGTCGGTGACCGGCGCCATGGCGGGGATCTGGATGCTCTCGGCGGTCTTCTCGGGCTGGCTCTTCGCGCCGCTCAAGGCCTACGAGCGGGCGCTGCTCGCGGCCTCGGCGCTGCTGCTGGTGGCGCCGGCGGTCTGGCCGACGGTGATCGGCGTCGCGCTGGTGCTGCCGGTGGTGCTGCGGCAGCTGCCGATGCTGCGCCGCCCGGTCGCAGAGCGCGGCGTGGTCGAGGAGGGGGCGGAGGGCTAGTCCGCCCCGTCCAGCACCGCCTGCAGCAGGCCCGGGAAACGGGCCTCCAGATCCGCGCGCCGCAGCGTCAGCAGCCGCCCGCGCCCCTGCGGCACGCTGCGCAAGACGCCCGCCTCGCGCAGCACCTTGAACAGGTGCGAGCGGGTGGACTTGGCCCGCGCCGTCTCACCGGGCGTGCAGGCCTTCATTTCGAGCGGCCCGCCGGCAAGCTGGCGCACGATGGCCAGCCGGTCCGGATCGCTCAGCGCAAAAAGCACCTGCGTCAGCGCGATCTCGTCGCGCGCCGGATGGGGAAGCTCGGGGCCTGAGGTCATGGCCCAAGGATAGTTGAAGCCGCCGCCGAAGGCGACTAGGGGAGGGTTCGAAAATCATCGAACAATCCCTTATCCGAAAGAGACCCAAATGAGCCTCAGCGACACCGCGGGCAGCCGCGGCGCACCGGCGGGCTTCGGCCTCGTGCTTTTCGCCCTGCTGGTCATGATGGCCGGCGCCAGCGCCCCTTCGCCCTTCTACCCGGTGCTGCAGCAGGAGTTCGGCTTTTCCCCGGTCGCGATGACCGGCATCTTCGCGGTCTATGCCGTGACGCTGCTGATCACGTTGCTCTGCACCGGCTCTCTCTCGGATCATCTGGGGCGCAGGCCGGTGCTGTCGGGCGCCTTCGCGCTGCTCTCGGTCTCGATCCTGATCTTCTGGCAGGCCGGCGGGACCGGCACGCTGCTGCTGGCGCGGGCGCTGCAGGGCGTGGCGAGTGGGCTGCTGCTTTCCACGCTTTCCGCCGCCGCTGTGGATCTCGAGCCCAAGGGGCGTCCCGGCCTTGCCGCCATCGCGACCTCCGTCGTGCCGCTGGGCGGGCTGGCGCTTGGATCGCTCGCCGCCGGGTTGGTGCTGGATTTCGCCGGCCATCCCGAGGCGGATGTCTTCGGCTGCCTTGTCTTTCTGTACCTCGCGCTGGCGGGGCTGATCTGGTTCGCGGACGAAACCTCGCCCCGGCACGGCGGCGTCCTTGCCTCGCTGCGCCCGCATGTGGCGATCCCGGCACGGGCGCGGGGCGCCTTCTGGCGCAGCGCCCCGGCGGTCTTCGCCGGCTGGGCCACGGGCGGGCTCTACCTCTCGCTCGGGGCGCCGCTGGTCGAGCATGTCTTCGGCGTGGCGGACAAGCTGGTGCAGGCGGTCATCATCTCGATCCTCGCGGCGGCGGGGGCAGGGGCCTGCTTCGCCGCCCGCGGGGCAACGGCCCGGGCCGTCACGCTTTACGGCACCACGGCGCTGGCGCTGGGGACGGCGCTGACGCTGGTCGGCGTGGCGCTCGCCTCGCTGCCCTTCTACGCCGTGGCGGTCGCCATCGCGGGCACCGGCTTCGGCACCTGCTTTTACGGCGTGATGCGCTCGATCATCCCGCTGGCGCAGGAGGACGAGCGCGGGGGCCTTTTCGCCGCGCTCTTCACCCTCAGCTACACCGCCTTCGGCGTGCCGGTGGTTCTGGCCGGCCTTCTGGTGCCGCATGCCGGGCTGGGCGCGACCTTTCTTGGCTACGGCGGGGTGATTGTCCTCTTCGCGGCCGCCGCCGGCCTCTGGCGCCGCTTCGGCACCCGCGAATAGCGCGCTGGCGGTTGCGGCGGCGCGCGCGGTAACGGACGAAGACATTGCCCGGCCTGTTCGCTATGACGCCGGACCGGCGCCCGCCGCGCCGCCGCAACGAAGGGGAAGCGAGAATGCCAGAGGCACAGATGCCCGCGACCGTGCAGGAGCTGCTCGACCGGCTGTCGGATGCCGCGGACGGCGAGCGCACGGGGATGAAGGACATCCTGCGCACGCTCGGCCCCGCTTCCTTCCTGCCGGTGATGATGGTGCCGGCGCTCGCCGTGCTCTCGCCGCTCAGCGGGATCCCCGGCTTTTCCAGCGTCTGCGGCCTGTCGATCGCGCTGATCGCGGTGCAGATGCTGCTTCACCGGGACCACCTCTGGCTGCCGGACTGGATGCTGCGCCAGACCGTCCCCTCGGGGCGGGTGACCAGCGCGGTCGACTGGCTGCGGCGCCCGGCGCGCTGGCTCGACAAAATCTCGCGCGAGCGGCTGACCTTCCTCGTGAAGCGGCCCTTGTCCTGGATCACGCAGGCCGCCTGCCTGCTTTGCGGTCTTGCGATGCCGTTCCTCGAGTTGATCCCCTTCACCTCCTCGATCCTCGGCGGGGCGGTGACGCTGATGGGGCTGTCGCTGCTGGCGCGCGACGGGCTCTTTGCCTTCGTCGGCTTCTTCATCATGGCGATCCCGCCCTTCGCCGTTTTCTGGTTCGTGGGCAGCTAAGGCAGCGCTTGCGCATCGGCCGCGGCGCTGCAACGCTCTGCCGCAAAAGGGAGATCGTCATGCGTCACGCCGCCTTCGCCACCATCGCCGCCGTTCTTGCGGCCCCCGCCGGGGCCGACACCGCCGATGGCGCCGCGCTTCTTGCCCAGGATTGGGAGGCCGTGGTCGATCAGGCGCGCGGCGGCGAGGTGAACTTCTACCTCTGGGGCGGGGCCGAAACCTCGAACGGTTACGTCGACTGGATCGGCGAGAGGCTGGCCGCTGACTATGACATCACGCTCAACCGGGTGCCGCTGACGGACACCACCGAGGCGGTGAACATCGTCCTGGCCGAGCAGCAGGCCGGGCAGGACGAGAGCGGCGCCGTGGACCTCGTCTGGATCAACGGCGAGAATTTCCGCACCCTGCGACAGGGCGATCTGCTCTGGTGCGGCTATACCGAGGCGCTGCCGAACGGGGCTTATGTCGACTGGGAGGCGCCCGCCATCGCCAACGACTTCGGCGTGCCCATCGAGGGCTGCGAGGTGCCCTGGAGCCGGGTGCAGTTCGCCTTCGCCCATGACAGCGCCCGCACGCCTCAGCCGCCGCGCTCCATCCCCGCGCTGATCGACTGGGTCGAGGCCAATCCCGGCCGCTTCACCTATCCCGCGCCGCCCGATTTCACCGGCGAGGCCTTCGTGCGCCACGTCTTCTACCATGCCGCCGGCGGGCCCGAGGCGCTAATGGGGCCCTTCGATCAAGAGGTCTTCGACGAGGTGGCGCCCAAGGCCTGGGAGATCTTGAACGCGATGGAGCCCGACCTCTGGCGCGAGGGGGCGACCTACCCGACCTCGATCACCCAGCTTCAGGGCATGGTCGCCAACAGCGAAGTCGATCTCTACTTCACCTACGACCCGGCCGAGGTCGGGGCGGCGGCGGCCAATGGCACCTTCCCCGAGACGATGCGCAGCTATGGCCTGACCGGGGGCACGCTGGCGAACACGAACTACGTCGCGGTGCCCTACAACTCGCCGCACAAGGCCGCCGCGCTGGTCACGCTGAACATGCTGCTCTCGCCCGAGGCGCAGCTCGAGAAGGCGCAGCCGCAGGTCTGGGGCGCCGCCCCGGCGATCGAGGTGGAGCGGCTGGAGCCGGCCATGCAGGAGGCCTTCGCCGAAACGCCGCGCCCGGCGCAGGTCGTCGCCCCCGAGGATCAGGGCCCGCAGCTGCCAGAGCTTCAGCCGGCCTGGATCGAGGCCATTGCCGAGGGCTGGATCGACAACGTCGGAACCCGGTGAGGGCGCTGCCCCCCGCGCTTTTGCTGGCGCCGGCGCTGGTCGTGCTGGCGGTGCTCTTCGGCGGCGGGCTGGTACTGACACTGGCAGGCTCGCTGGGCGGCTGGGCCCCGGCGCTGGCGCAGGCGCGGCTGCCGGGGGCGGTGCTTTTCAGCCTCTGGATCGCCGGCGCCTCGACGGCGCTGGCGCTGGCGCTCGGCTGCGCGGCGGCGCTGCTGATCCGCGCGGGCGGGCGCGGCACCGGCCTCGCACGGGCGCTGTGCCAGCTGGTGCTGACGGTGCCGCATGCGGTGGGCGCCGTGGGCCTTCTCTACCTCGTCTCGCAATCGGGGCTCTTGGCGCGGGGCGCGGCGGCGCTGGGGCTGATCGGTGGTCCCGCCGATTTCCCGGCGCTGACGCAGGACCCGCTCGGGCTGGGGATCATCCTGCACTACACCTGGAAAGAGGCGCCCTTCGTCGCGCTTTTCGCGCTGGCCGCCCTGCAGGGCCGCGGGCCGGGGCTTGAGGAGGCTGCGCGCAGCCTCGGCGCCTCGCCCCTGCGGTCCTTTTGGCATGTCACCCTGCCGCTCCTGCGTCCGGCGCTGCTGCGGGCCGGGGCGATCGCCTTTGCCTTTGCCTTCGGCGCCTGGGAGGTGCCGCAGCTTCTGGGCGGCAGCCGTCTCTTGGCGCTGCCGCTGCTGGTCTGGCAACGATTTACCGCCGCCGATCTTGCCGCAAGGCCCGAGGCGCTGGCGCTGGCCGCGCTGACGGCGCTGATCTCGGCTGGTGTGGCGGCGCTTCTCCTCAGGGCGGCGCGGTGAGGCCGGTGCTGACAGCCGCGCTGGTGCTCGGGTTGCTGGCGCCGCTGGTGCCTCTGGCGCTCTGGTCCGTCGGGCGCGGCTGGTTCTATCCCGCCCTGCTGCCCGATTTCACCCTGGCGCCCTGGGAGCAGGTCCTCTCGGCGCGCAGCGGCGTGCCCGCCGCCCTTGCCGCCAGCGCCGGGATCGCCGCCGCCGCCGTCGCGCTTGCGCTGGTACTGGGCGTGCCGGCGGGGCGTGCGCTGGGGCTGACCCGTATTCGCGGCCGCGCCCTGATCGAGCTGGCGCTGCTGGCGCCTGCGCTGGTGCCGGGGCTGGCGGTGGCGCTGGGGCTGCACGGGATCTTCCTGCGGCTGGGGCTGACTGGCACCGCCGCCGGCGTCGTGCTGGCGCATCTGGTGCCGGTGCTGCCCTATGTCGTGCTGGTCATGGCCGGCGTCTTCGCCGGCTTCGACCCCCGGCTCGAGGATCAGGCCCGCAGCCTGGGCGCGAGCCCCCTGCAGGTCGCGCTGCACGTCACGCTGCCGGCGATCTGGCCGGGGCTGCTCGCCGCTGCCTTCTTCGGGTTTCTCGTGTCCTGGAGCCAGTACATCCTGACCCTCTCGATCGGCAGCGGGCGCGTCGTGACGCTGCCGCTGCTGCTTTACGCGCAGGCCAGCGCCGGGCGCAGCGATCTGGCCGGGGCGGTGGCGATGATCGGGCTGCTGCCGGGTCTCGCCGCGATGCTGGTGCTGCATCGCGGCCTGACCGGGCGGGCGCCGGGGGCGGCATGAGCGGGCTGCGGTTCGAGGATGTCACCCTGCGCTATCCCGGCGCCGAGGCGCCGGCGCTGGAGGGGCTGACCCTCGACGTGCCCGCAGGCCAGCGTACTGTCCTTCTCGGCCCCTCTGGCTGCGGCAAGACCACCGCGCTGCGCATCGCCGCCGGGCTCGAGCGGCAGGGGGCGGGGCGGGTGCTGCTGGACGGGGCGCCGCTGGATCGGCTGCCGCCGGAGCGGCGCGGCGTGGTGCTGGTGTTCCAGGACCAGATGCTGTTCCCGCACATGGACGTCGCGGCCAACATAGGCTTCGGCCTGCGGATGCGCCGCCGCCCCGCGCGCGAGATCGCGCAGGCGGTGGAGGCGGCGCTGGAACGCGTGCAACTGTCCGGCCTCGGCGCCCGCCCCATCGGCGCGCTTTCGGGCGGGCAGCGGCAGCGTGTCGCCCTGGCGCGCGCGCTGGTGCTGCGGCCCCGCGTGCTGCTGCTAGACGAGCCGCTCGCCAGCCTCGACGCGCATCTGCGGGGCGAGATGCAGGCGCTGATCCTCGATCTGCAGCAGCAGGAGGGGCTGACGCTGCTGGTGGTCACCCATGACCAGCAGGAGGCGGCGCTGCTGGGCCAGCGCGTGGGGCTGATGCTGAAGGGTCGCCTGCGCCAGCTCGGCCCGCCCGAGGCGCTCTGGCAGCGCCCCGTTGATGCCGAGGTTGCCCGCTTCTTCGGCGCGCGGCGGCTGGTCGAGGGGGTGTCCCGCGCGGGCGTCTTCGACTGCGCGCTGGGGCGGCTGGCCCTGCCCGAGGGCGCGCCCGAGGGGAAGGGCCACCTGATGATCCGGCCCGAGGGGGTGCGCCTTCTGCCCGGGGCGGGGGCCGACGGCCATGCGGCCCGCGTCGTGGCCCGGCAGTTCCTGGGCCGGCAAAGCCTTCTGACGCTGGATCTCGGCGGCACCTGCATCGAGGCGCTGGTGGCGCCAGAGGACGCGCCGGATATCGGCGCGGCGCTGCGGGTGGCGCTGCCGCCCGAGGCGCTCTGGCCGCTGCCCGCGCCCACCACGCAGAGGTGAGGCGGCCCCCCGTGACCTTCGGCGCGCGCCGCGCTAAGCGGGGAGGTGAAGGAGACCCGCCATGCTGAGTGCCGACCTGATCCTCGATGCGACGCTGCTGCCGGCCATGGGCGTCGCGCTGATCGCGGGGCTGATCTCGTTCCTCAGCCCCTGCGTGCTGCCGGTGGTGCCGCCCTACCTTGCCTACATGGGTGGCGTGACGGTCACCGACCTGTCGCAGCGCGCGGCGGCGCGGCGGCGGGTGCTGCTGGCGGCGGCCTTCTTCGTGCTGGGCCTCTCGACCGTGTTCCTGCTGCTGGGCGTCGCCGCCTCGGCTCTGGGGCGGGCGCTTCTGGCCTGGCAGGGCTGGCTCAATACGCTGGCCGGGATCACGGTGATGATCTTCGGGGCGCATTTCCTCGGCATCTTCCGGCTGCGCTTCCTCGACCGCGAGGCGCGGATCGAGGGCGGCGATCGCGGCGGCTCGGCCGCCGGGGCCTATGTGCTGGGGCTCGCCTTCGCCTTCGGCTGGACGCCCTGTCTCGGGCCGATCCTCGGCACGATCCTGAGCCTTGCCGCGACCGAGGCGGACCTCGGGCGCGGCACCGCGCTGCTGGCGGTCTATGCGCTGGGGCTGGGCCTGCCGTTCCTGGCCGTCGCGGCCTTCTTTCCGCAGCTGTCGGGGGCGATGGGCTGGATGAAGCGGCACATGGACCGGATCGAGCGCGTCTCGGGCCTGCTGCTCTGGACCGTGGGGCTGATGATGCTGACGGGGCAATTCAGCGCCTTTGCCTTCTGGCTGCTCGAGAGCTTTCCGGCGCTGGCGCGGCTGGGCTGAGGCGAGGGGGCGCTGCCCCCGCCTCGGCTGCGCCGAGCCTCCCCCGGGATATTTTCGAAAGAGAAGAAGAGGCGGATTAACCCTTCGCTAACCATCGCGCGCCGATGCTGCTGTGGATGGAGCAGGGGCGTCAGGATCGGGTGCGGCGGCGGCGGGTGTTCTACATCCCCGGCTTCGATCCGTTCCACCCGCGCCGCTACCGCGAGCTTTATCGGGCAGAGGCGGCGGCGCAGGCGGCAGTCTCGGGCCATGACATCCGGCTGGAGCCTGCGGAGTTTGGCGGTGGCTATGGCTGGCGGGTGACGGCCGTGATCGAGGGGGCCTGCACCACGGCGGAGGTGGAGGTGCTGGTCTGGTCCGACATCGTGCGCGCGCAGATGGGCGGCGGCATCGCGGCGACCTACGGGCAGATGCTGCGCACGGCCTGGGTCTATGCCGCCTCGCGCGCGCTTTGGCAGCTGTTCCGGCTGCGCAAGGGGCCGGTGATCGCGGCGCTCTACCCGGTGGCGATGCTGCTGGCGCAGGCGCTGCTGGCGCTGGGGCTGGCGGTGCTGGCCTGGGCGGTGCTCGCTGCGGCACTCGGCTCTTTGGCGGGGGCGCTTGCGGGTCTCTGCGCGGGCGTGGCCTTGCTGCGCTGGTTCAAGCGGCGGGACGGCAGGGTCTATGCCTATTACCTGATGCATGACTACGCTTTCGCCGCCCGCTGGCGCGGCGCCAACCCGCCGCAGCTCGAGGCGCGGCTTGGCGCTTTCGCGCAGCGCGTGAGGCAGGCGCTGGCCGAGGATCTCGACGAGGTGCTGGTGGTGGGCCATTCCTCTGGCGCGCATCTGGGCGTCTCGGTCCTGGCCGATGTCCTGCGGCAGGGCCCGCCGCCGCGCGCGGGGCCGGCCCTGTCCTTCCTGTCGCTGGGGCAGGTCGTGCCGATGATGAGCTTTCTGCCCGAGGCGCGGCGTCTTCGGCGCGACCTGGCCTTCCTGTCGGTCAGCGAGGGGCTTATCTGGGTCGACGTCACCGCGCCGGGCGACGGCTGCGCCTTCGCGCTTTGCGATCCGGTCGCGGTCAGCGGGGTGGCGCCGCCGGGGCAGCGCTGGCCGCTGGTGCTCTCGGCGGCCTTCCGGCAGACGCTGTCGCCCGCGCGCTGGCGGGCGTTGCGCTGGCGCTTCTTCCGGCTGCATTTCCAGTACCTCTGCGCCTTCGACGCGCTGGAGGGCAGGCCGGGGGAGTACGACTACTTCCGCGTGACCGCCGGGCCGCTGACGCTGGGGGCGCGTTTCGGCGGGCGGGCACCCTCGCCGGGGCGGATCGCGCGGCCGCTGTCGCCGCAGCGCGGGTGGTAGCCCTGCCGCCAAAGCCGGAGGCCCGGCCGGAGGGCCCCTTGCCGGCCTGGCGTTACCTGCGGCTGTTCCGGGCCGATCTCCTCTCGGCGCAGCCGGCACGGCTGTACCGGGCGAAGATGGCCGAGTTGCGCCTGCCGCTGCTGCGCAGTGTGCTGCTGAACGATCCGGACCTGGTCGACCTCGTGCTGCGGCAGCGGCCCGGGGACTTCGGCAAGTCGAGGCGCGTGACCCGGGGGCTGCGGCCGCTTCTGGGTCGCAGCGTCTTCGTCACCGGGGGCGAAGACTGGGCGCGCCAGCGGCGGCTGATCGACCCGGCTTTCGCCGGAGGCCGCCTGCGCGAAACCTTTCCCGCAATGCGCAGCGCGGCCGAGGCGGCCTGCGCCCGGCTGGAGGCGCGCTGTGGCACCCTGACGGAGATCGAGGCCGAGGCGAGCCATGCCGCCGCCGACGTGATCTTTCGCAGCCTCTTTTCCATGCCGATCGAGGCGCAGGCGGCGGGTGAGGTGTTCGAGGCCTTCCGCGCCCATCAGCGCCTGCAGCCGGTGCTGAGCCTCGGCGCGCTGCTGCCGCCATGGCTACCGCGGGTGCATGGGCGGCGAACCCGCGCCACCGCGCGGCAGATCCGCGGCCTGATCGCGGGGCTGGTGGCGCAGCGCTCTGCGGCGCTCGGGCGGGGCGAGGCGCCCGATGATCTGGCCAGCAAGATCATGACCGCGCGCGATGCCGAAGGGGAGGGGTTCAGCCCCGAGGAGATGATCGACCAGGTGGCGATCTTCTTCCTCGCGGGGCACGAGACCAGCGCCGCGGCGCTGGGCTGGGCGCTCTATCTGCTGGCGGCGCATCCCGACTGGCAGGACCGCGTGGCGGCAGAGGCGAGAGGCTGGGACGGCAGCTTTGCCGGGCTGTCGGGGCTGGGCGTCACACGCGACGTGCTGCGCGAGACGCTGCGCCTTTACCCGCCCGTGCCGATGATGGTGCGCGAGGCGGCGCGGCCCGAGCGGTTTCGCGGCCGGGCAGTGCCGCGGGGCGCGCAGATCGTCGTCTCGCCCTGGCACCTGCACCGGCACGAGCGGCTCTGGGAGGCGCCCGATGCCTTCGACCCCGGCCGCTGGAACAGCGCGGCGGGACGGCAGAGCGCGCGGCGCGCCTATCTGCCCTTCTCCGCGGGGCCGCGCGCCTGTCCGGGCGCGGGGTTCGCGATGACCGAGGGGGTCTTGCTGCTGGCGGTTCTCCTGCGCAAGCTGCGGCTGGCGCCGGGGCCTGTCCCGGTGCCCGTCGCGCATCTGACGGTGCGGGCGAAGGACGGGATCTGGCTGCAGCTGGAGCGGCGGGAGAAGGCATGAAGACTGGTATCCCGGCGCTGGAGCCGGTGGAGGACGCGGGCGCGCTGCCGCCGCGCGCCGATGTCGTGGTGATCGGCGGCGGCATCATCGGCTGCGTCGCGGCCTGGGAGCTGGCGCAGCGCGGGCTGAGCGTGGTGCTTTGCGAGAAGGGCCGCATCGGGGCCGAGCAATCGTCGCGCAACTGGGGCTTCGTGCGGCAGATGGGCCGCGACGCCGCCGAAATGCCGCTGGCCATCGAAAGCCTGCGGATCTGGCGCGGGCTGGCGGAGCAGGGGATCGAGACGGGCTTCCGCGAGGCGGGGACCGCCTGGCTCGCCCGGACGGAGGCCGAGGCCGCGGGCTACGACAAGGCCGAGGCGCTGGCCCGGGCGCATGACCTGCCGGTGCGCGTCCTGCGCGGCAGCGAGGTCTCCGAGGTGCTGCCCGGCGCCGCGCCGGGGTTCGCCCGCGGGCTCTGGCTGCCCAGTGACGGGCGGGCGGAGCCGGCCCTGGCCGCGCCGGCCTTCGCGCGGGCGGCACAGCGTCAGGGTGCGGTGATCGTCCAGACCTGCGCGGTGCGGGGGGTGGAGACGGCGGCCGGGCGCCTGTCGGCCGTGGTGACGGAGCGCGGGGTGATCGCCTGCGAGGCCGCGGTGCTGGCGGGCGGCGCCTGGTCGCGCCTCTTCCTGCGCAACGCCGCGATCCGCTTTCCGCAGCTCAAGCTGCTGGCGACGGTCGCGCGGATCGAGACCGCGGCGCAGCTTGGTGCCGCTTCGGTCGCGGCGGGGCCGGTGGCGCTGCGGCCCCGGCTCGACGGCGGCTACTCGCTCGCGCGGCGGGCCTGGAACGTGGTGCCGCTGGTGCCCGACAGCTTTGCCTTCTTCCGCGATTTTGCGCCCATGCTGGGCCGCGAATGGCGCGATCTGAAGCTGCGGGTGAACGGTGCCAGCTGGCAGGAGGCGCGGATGCCGCGCTCATGGGCGCTGGACGCGGCCTCGCCCTTCGAGAGGATGCGGGTGCTCGATCCGGCGCCGCATCAGCCCTACCTGCGTGCCGCGCTGAAGGAACTGGCGCGGGCGGTGCCTGCGGCGGCGGATGCGCGCATCACCCATGGCTGGGCCGGAGTGATAGACGCTACGCCAGACGGCGTGCCGGCGATCGGGCCTCTGGCGGGCCTGCCGGGGATGACGCTGGCCTCTGGCTTTTCGGGGCACGGCTTCGGCATCGGGCCGGGGGCGGGGCGGCTGGCCGCCGATCTTGTGACGGGCGCCGCGCCGTTGGTGGACCCGGCGCCCTTCGCCCCGGCGCGGCTGGGGCTTTAGCCCTCAGCCGGCGGCGTCGAGGGTGGGGCGCAGCCGCTCGAGGTCGTAGCCCGCGGCGCCTGCCTTGCCGATGATCTCGTCGGTGGGCATCTTGCCTGCCTGCGACAGCGCCCAGAGGATCGAGGAGCGGGTGCCGCTGGCGCAATAGGCCAGGACCGGGCCGGGCGCGGCCTCGATGGCCTGGGCCTGCTCGTCGATGCGCCCCTCGCCGAGGGTGTCGTGGGTCACGGGGTTGTCGACGAAATGCACCCCCGCCGCCTCGGCGACCTCGCGCAGGCGGATCGACTTCAGCTCTGGCGGATTTTCGGCGTCGGGGCGGTTGCAGATGATCGTGGTGTAGCCGGCCTCCTTGATGGCGGCGACTTCCTCGGGGCGGATCTGCGGGCTCACGGCATAGCCGGATGTGATCTGTCTGATATCCATGGGCTGAAGATAGGGCGCCGCGGGGCGGGCGTCCAGCGCGCCATGACCTCAGGTCAGGACGACGCCGACCACCACCAGCATCAGGCCCATGAAGGAGGTGAAGAGCGCGCCGATATTGATCGGAAGCACCCGCAGCAGCCTGGCCCGAAACTCGTCGTCGGGCAGGTCGGCGCGGCGCAGGCGCATCACCTTGAGCCCGCTCCAGATGATCGTGCACAGCCCGACCAGCGTCACCGCCGCTCCGATCCAGATCAAGGCCTGCATGTCGTCCCTCCTGCCGTGTCGCGCCGCAGGTAAAGCCGCGCCCGCTCTGGCGCAAGGGCGGTTGCGGCAGGGCGCGGCTGCGGCTATGGCCGGCCCCCAGCAGCACATCGGTACAATGCAGGAGACAGGCGATGAGCGATTCTGGCGTGAATGCCGGCGGCGGTTTCGGCGGCGAGGGAGACGCGGGCGCCGAGCTGCGCCAGTTCATCGAGCGTTTCGAAAGGCTCGATGCGGAAAAGGCCGATATTGCCGACCAGATGAAGGAGGTCATGGCCGAGGCCAAGGGCCGCGGCTACGACACCAAGGTCCTGCGCAAGGTTATCGCCCTGCGCAAGCGCGACGCCGACGATATTGCCGAGGAAGAGGCGATCATGGACATGTACAAGGCCGCCCTGGGCATGTGACCTCGGCCCGCGCCCGGTCCCGCACCGGGCGCGGTCGCCCCTAGGGGTCAGGGCCGGATCAGCGCGACCCCCTCCATCTGCGCGATGCGCGCGAGATCGGCCTCGTAGGCCTGCGTCATCGCGGCGAGGGTGCCGTCGCAGCAGCCGGGCAGGTCGATCTCCTGCTTCACCGCCTTCGGGATCGCGAATTTTCCCAGAAACACGCCGATCACGTGGCGCCGCTGCGCCGCGCTGAGGGCGTGCGCTTCGACATAGGCGGAATAGCGCTCCAGCGCCGGTGCGGGCAGGATCTCGGCAAGCAGGTCGTGGCGGCCCGAGGGCGCGTCCTGCGCGCCGGCGACCGTCTCGAGCACCTCCTGCCAGACCAGCGGCATGTCCTCGCTGCACCAGAGGGTCAGCCGCGCCTCGGGCAGGGCCTTGCGGATGCGGGCGGCCAGCCCCGACCACGCGATTTCCTGCGGTGCGACGCCGTCCATGAAGACATCGAGGTGCCTGGCCCGGGTCCGGGCGAAGGTCGCGGCGACGAAGGCCGCCGGGTGTCGCAGCGTCAGGCACAGGTGCAGCGCGTCTTGCGGAAACAGCGCCCGCAGTGCCGCCAGCCGCCGCTCGAGGGCAGGGTAGAGCGCGCCGCCCCGGAAGATGCCCGGCGGCAGGGCGAGGAAGGCCGGATCGCTGAGCACGAGGCGCTGCGGCTCCTCCCGGGTGTCGAGGATCTGCCGCAGCGCCAGGCCGCGGGCGGTGCCGGGCACTTCCTGCCCCGAGGCGATGGCGCCCAGCGTCTCGCGCAGGAGGCGCCGGTAGCGGGCCGGCTGCGGCACCGCCGTGCCGAGCGCGGCCAGCGCCGCCCTGTCCTTCTGGAGGGAGGTCACCAGCCGCTCGCCGTCGGCGCAATTGGCCCCGATATGAAAACACAGATCCATCGCGCGCAGTCTGCGGCGCGGCGGGTAAGGATCGCGTGTACGAGGGCGGCGGCCCCTGCGGGCCATGGGCCGGACCTTGCCGGGACCGCGCGAGGGGCCTGCCGCGCCCCTGTCCGGGCGATCGGCGCGCCGTTCACCGCCGGTTGCATGAACTGCGTGACCTGCAACTGCTGGTGCCGTCCCGTTTCGCCGCACTGGCTACTTGCCATAGGGGCAGGTTAACGCTTACCAAATCGAAGCCAGGGAAGCTGCGGTGACGGGACTCCATGACGATCGCGAGAATTGGCGTGGGCGCGTTCGGCGACCGGTTCATCCCACGGCAGCCCGGAAGGGCGGGGCAGGCGATCGGTGTGCGGTTGCTCGCCACGCTTACAGCGGCCCGTCGCATCGGCCGCAGCCCGCTTCCGGCCCGCTTCGACTGCAGGCGCCCCCTCGGCGCCACGGCAGAGCGGGGCCCGGACCTCGGCACCTTCAGCTGCACCCTCTGACGACATGCGGAACGCCTTCGTCACCCTTGTCACGAACGACGACTTCGCGCGCGGGGCCGGCGCCCTGCTGCATACCATCGACGCCACCGGCACGGCGGCCGATCGCGTCGTGATGCACACGGATGCCGTGTCGGAGGCCGCGCTATCCCCGCTTGCCTGGGCCGGGGCGCGGCTGGTCCGCGTCGATCTCCTGCCGATGTCGGCGGGCTTCAACGCGGCCCATGCGCGGGACCGGATTCACGGCGCCGCGCCCTTCCGCAAGGGCGACAAGCCGGTCTTCCACACGCCGCTCGACAATTTCGTCAAGCTGCGGCTCTGGCAGCTCGACTACGACCGGGTGGTGTTCCTCGATGCCGACACGCTGGTCCTTCGCAACATCGACCGCCTGTTCGACTACCCCGAATTCAGCGCCGCGCCCAATGTCTACGAGAGCCTCGCGGATTTTCACCGGCTGAACTCGGGCGTCTTCACGGCCCGTCCCGACAGTCGGACCTTCGAGCGGATGCTGGCGCATCTGGACAGGCCGGATGCGTTCTGGCGCAGGACGGACCAGACCTTTTTGCAGGACTTCTTCCCCGACTGGCACGGCCTGCCGGTGACCATGAACATGCTGCAATACGCCTGGATCAACATGCCCGAGCTGTGGTCCTGGCCCGAGATATGCGTGCTGCACTACCAGTACGAGAAACCCTGGGTCGATCATGCGAAGGCCGATCGCCTGAGGCCCCTGATCGATCTGTGGCACGCCTGCGCGGCAGGCCGGGTTCCCGATGTCTGCAGCTTGCCCGCGCCATGCGCGTCGTCCTGAGCGGGGCCACCGGCCTCGTCGGCCATCCGATCGCCGCCCATCTCGTGGCGGCGGGGCATGCGGTCACGACGCTGGGGCGCCGCGCCTCGCCGCTTGGGCTGCCGCATCTGGACTGGGACCTCGGGGGCAGGTGTCCCGACCTCGGTTTCGCCGATGCGCTGGTCCATGCGGCCTTCGCGCATGTTCCCGGTCGCTATCGCGGCGGCGAAGGCGGTGACCCCGCGGGCTTCATCCGGCGCAACGGGGACGGAACGCGGCACCTCTTCGACGCGGCGCGCGGCAGCAGGATCGTCTTCCTGTCGTCCCGCGCGGTCTATGGCAGCCGGCCGCCGGGCACGTGCCTGACCGAAGACATGATCCCGCAGCCCGATACGCTCTACGGCACCCTCAAGCGCGATATCGAGGCCGAGGTCATCGCGCGGGGCGGCATCGCGCTGCGGGCAACCGGAGTCTACGGCCCGCCGCCGCCGGGGCGGGACCACAAGTGGAGCGCGCTCTTCGCCGATTTTCGGGCCGGGCGCCCCATTGCCCCCCGCGTGGCGACGGAGGTGCATGCAGAGGACGTGGCTGCCGCCGTCGCGGTCGCCCTGCGCCATCCCGGGCCGGATGTCCTGAACCTGTCGGATATCACGCTCGACCGCCGCGATCTTCTGGCGGCCTACGCCAGCGTGACGGGGCATTCCGGCCATCTTCCGCGGCGCGCCGATGCCGGGGCGGTCTGCGCGATGGAGACGGGCAAATTGCGCAGCCTCGGCTGGAGCCCCCGCGGCATCGCCGGGCTGCACCCCGCCCTTCGGGCAATGACAGCGCTATAGGTCATCGGCGCAGACCCCGCATTGCCGGGGGCCCCGCCATACCGGACAGGCGCGGCCTCCCTCACCGATCTTAGGCACTGGAGAATCCCGCGCTTCTCCTGCCTCGGTGCGTTCGGCCCTGCGATCGGGCACCAGTCAGCAAAGAGGCTGGACGCTTAAAGGTGCAACAGCATGGGATGGATCGGTGGTGCCCCCAGAGGGCACCCATGGACTTTGTTTTAACTTAACTTTTTCGATCTTCGTTGGGTTGGTCCCCCATCTGGTCCCCCACGATGAAGTTGCTAACTTCTTCAACGCTGACGAAGCTAGAGGAGCCTCGCTTATAGATCTTTACCTTCCCCTGCTCGGCCCATCGATAAAGCGTCGCCCGGCTGATGCCGAAAGCTTCTGGCGCTTGGCCTGGGCGAATGAAGAGTGGCTGAACTCGCGCAACTGCCATTTAGGCCTCCTGTGTCTCGAGTTGAATTGTGTTGATCGATTGCTTTGCCGCCTTCGCGCAGCCATGCCGCCCGCACCACGCATGCGCGATGCAGCCGCAGGCGATGCGGTCTGCCATGCTGATGCCGCCGCTCATGCCGGCACCTCCGCTGCGTCGGTGACGGTGCCAGCCCACTGGTCGGCGCAGGCCTCGGCCAGGCCCTCGAAGGTCCGGCTGCGGATCTTCCAGCGGTCCGGGCCCGGCGGGGCGCGGTGGATCGCGCTCCAAGCCTTGTGCTCGGGCGTGCCGGCCTTCGGCGGTGTCAGCTTCTCCGTCGCTGCCAGCCGCGGCAGACCGCGCAGGTAGAAGCCGGTGGCCTTGAAGGCCGGCTCGCCGAACCACCAGGGCTGGACGATCTGCGGCTTCGGCAGGTCCTCGGGCAGGCGGGCGCGGCCGTGCGGGTTCATCACCGGGTTCTCGATCGCGACGCGCGGGATCGGGGCCTGCCAGCAAGCGGTGAAGAGCCCGGCGCCCTCGTCCAGCAGCCGCCACATGATCGCACGGCGCGCCTCTGACGAGAGGGTCGGTCAGTCCGCGCGCTCCTGGGCGGTCGCATCAGCGGGCGGGCTCTTCGGCGGCTCGTGCAGCCAGCGCACGCCGCTGTTGCAGAGCCGGGTGCAGGGCGGATGCATCACGGCCAGCATGTCCCAGCCGAGGGGCAGGTAGTCACGGATATCGCCGGTGAGGTGCCGGTTGCTGCCGTCCTCGGCCGGCAGAAGGTCGCAGGACCAGACGTCGTGCCCGCGCGCGGCCATGGCCCGGCGCATGACGCCGCTGGTCTCGCAGCCGACGAGGATGCGGAGCGGGCCGTCAGCCGAAAAGGTGTGAGAGGTGTCCAGCATCGCTCACATCCCCAGCGCGACTTTGTACATGTCGAGGATGGCCTCTTCCTCGGCGACGTCGTCCGGGTCGCGCTTGCGCAGGGCGATGAGCCTGCGCAGGGCCTTGGTGTCGTAGCCGCGGCCCTTGGCCTCGGCCATGACCTCCTTCATCTGGTCCGCGATGTCCTGCTTCTCGGCCGCGAGGCGCTCGGTGCGCTCGACGAACTGCCGCAACTCCTGCGCGGCTGCGGCCAGCAGCTTGCCGGTGACGGCCTCGTCCTCGGGGCTCTGCTTCATCGGGGTGCGATTGGCCTGCCGCGCCCCGGCGGCTTGGCTCGAGGCATCACCGGGGGCGGAGCCGGAGACGCAATGCGGATCGGCAGGCGTGGCGCGCGCGGCGTCAACGGCGGCAGGCTCCGCGCTGTTCGCCGGACCAAGCTTCGTGTCCCTTTGAGGCTGATCGGTTGGGAGGGTCACAGGCAGCTCCAGCAGACGCGGGCGGAGAGGAAGATCGCGGCGCCGATGAGCAGCTCGAGGACGGCGAGGATCAGCACGACGCCGAGCCAGCGGCCCTCGGCGAAACGCGGGTCGCGGTCCTGGACGCCGGAGCGCTGCGCAGCGCGGCTCATGATGCCTCTCCGGGCTTTGCGCGATGCGCCTGTGCCTGCGCCTTCTGGTCCTGCGCCTCGGTCGGCTCTTCCGCCTGCGCCTGGGCCGCCTCCTGCGCCTGCAGGTCGACCTGGGCCCAGTCACGGGCTGCGACGGCGATGAGGCCGCGGGGACCTTCGGTGACATGCAGCGCCAGCGCCTCGCCCTTGGCGGGCGGGTTGAGCCCGACGAGGCGCAGCACGCTGGCATGCAGGAAGATGTCCCGGTCCGGGGCGCCGAAGGCCCGGGCGAAGCCGATGCCGCGGCGGGCGTCGTACCAGGTCACCCGCGCCGCCTCGACGGGCAGGGCCGCGGCATCGACCTCGCGGCCGATCTCCTCGAGGAGGGCGGGCGGCACGGGCGTGGCGGCTGGTGCCGGCCCAAAGCTCAGGATCTCGCTGACCTTGGTGCCCTTGTCGGTCTCCGCGAGCTGGACGGTCAAACGGGTGCCGGGGGCGATGCCGGAGCGGCCGGCCCAGTCGAGGGTGCTGGCATGCAGCAGGGCCTCTGCGCCGAGATCGAAGCTGACGAAGCCGTAGCCCTTGGCGCGGTCGAACCACAGGACAGTGACCTCCTCGCCCTGGGGCGCGGGGGCAGGCGGCGCTGCCTCGGCAGCAGCAGCGACATTCGTCTGGAAATAAGAGGCGTGGATCATGCAGCCTCCTCCGTCTCCGCAGCGGCGGCACCGCTCAAGGCAGCGGCTGCCTCGGCAATGGTCTGACCCGGCACGGCGGCCGGCGGCGCAATGGTCTGCAGGCCGGGATGGATCATCCGGTCCAGCAGCGCCTGGGCCGAGTCCCGGACCGCGTCGCTGGCCGGTGTGAGGTGCTGCAGCACCGACAGCGCCCAGGCCCGCTGCAGGGCGCGGCGCTCTGGCTCGGCCGCAGGCGCGGCGGCGGCATAGCCACCGGCAGCGGCGCGGGCGGCGAAGCGCCAGCGCAGGGCGGCAGCCGCGTAGCTCATGTCCGAGAGGGTGATGCCGTGCAGGGCGATGATGGGCAGCGCAGGCAGGCCGCTGGTGTCGGTGTGCCATGTGCCGCCGCTGCGCAGCACCTCGGCGCGCAGCCGTTCGACGAGCGCCTGTGGCGCGAGAGCATCGAGATCGTCGCAGAGGGCTGCAAGCGCCGTGGGTGCGGGGTCTGCCGCGCCCGTCACCGCAGGCCTCCCTCGATGACGCGCAGGGCGATGCGTCCGGCGCCGTCACCGGTCTGGCGCAGCGGCGTACCGCGGGCCGTCATCAGCGCGAGGCGTGCCAGCTGCGCCAGCAGCGGCCGGTCGGCATAGCTGCTGGGATCGGCCGCGATGGCGGCGGCGTCGGTCAGGACGCGCGGGGCCTCAGGAAGGTGTTGCATCGGACGCTCCATCGAATAGGTCGATAGCGGCGTCGCACATAGCGAACATTGGGTCAAGCTTAAGTGTCGCAAATAGCGACACTTGGCGCTAGTAGCGAAAAACCTTAACGGCTGCGCCGGTGCATGCTAACAGAACATAATGCGAACCGGGAGACGAACGTGAGCGAGGGGAATCGTGCAGAAGAGGCACAACTGATCGAATTGCTTATGCAGCTGAGCCCGGAGGATCGCGCCGAGTGGCTCGATTTTAGTCGGGCCTTTCACCTCTATCGAGGGCGAGAGCGTGGCGAAGCACGGCTTCTCGGTCGCTCGGGCTAAGGCGGCGCATGAGCTTGATGTGCTCAACAATGTCTGGATCGACACTGCCGTCATCAATCAGATCGGCAGGCCATACGCCAAATGCTTCGGCAAATTTGGATAGGCGCAGGTTGTTGACCGTCTTCTTTCCGTTCTCGATCTCGCTGACGTAGCTGCGAGACATACCCACTTTGTCAGCGAGAACATCGACGGTCCAGCCGCGCTCCTGGCGCATCTCTTTGATCTTCAGCCGCATAGGTCGATGATACACGACCTCCGACTGCGACGCCCGTCGCAAGTCGCGAACGAAGCCGTTGCGTATAAATTCGCTATGTGCGACAAAGCTGAACATGACAACCCTTCCGGAATATCTGAGAGATCACGGTATCAGTCAGATCGCGTTCGCGCGGAAAGTAGCTGCTTCTCGCAGCTATGTGAGTGAAATCTCCAATGGAATAAAGGCGCCCAGCTGGCAGATGGCGCTGCGCATCGAAGCCGCCACCAGTGGCGCGATTCCGGCGACCAGCTGGCCGAAATTTCAGCCTATTGCGGAACACACCGCTGCTCCACATCAGAAGGGGGCCGCCTGATTCCTTTCCACCCCACATATCACGCCGCTCTGATCTCATGCTCCAGAGATGCACGCGGCGCGTCTTCCCGAAAAGCGAAAGCAACGCGGAGGGTTTCGCAATGAGCCGCAACCATCCTGCCGGCTCCGTCCAGGATGCCGTGTCACGCGCCTATACCGCCGCCGGCGGTCTCGAGGCAGCCTCGGACATGCTGGGGCTCACCGCCTCGACCCTCTCCGAGGCGACCGCCAAGAGCGCCAAGCGCCCGCACGGGCTGGGGGTCAATCACCTCGACCGCCTGGCACGCATGTCGCCCGAGGCGGCGCGGGTGCTGGCCGAGCACTTCGCCGCGCATGCCGGCGGTGTGTTCCATCCCAGCGGGGCAGGCGCTGCCGGTGCCGATAACCTGCTGGCGCAGATTGGCGTCAGCTCCAAGGAGTTCGGCGAGGCGATCAGCGCAGGCATGTCCGCGATCCAGAGCGGCGATCCGCAGGCCATCAACCGCGCGATCCTCGAGCATGACGAGGCCGGCTCGGCCATCGCCGATCAGCGCGCGCTCCTGGTCAAACTGCGCGAGGCCGGTAACTCGGCCTTTGGAAGTTTGCCCTACAAAGTTCCTGCGGGCGCTCGGTGATGCGGCGCTCGTGGCCCCTCTCTCTGCGCCCTAGCGTGTCCTGTCGCCGGCGCAGCCTGGACGCGGTGCAGGCGTTCCGCCGCCCGCGTCCGTTTTTCATCTCAAACGACGGCTCGACAGCGATCCACGCGCTCCGTCTGGGCGCCAATTTACGTGAGCGTGGCGCCCGCCTGCGCATGCAGTTGCTGGCGCACTACGCGCTCGAGCCTGCTCTGTGCGAGGACGGCGGGCAACGGGTCGCGCTCAACGCCGAGAGCGAGACGGGGCCGATGCGCTTCTTCTCCGGTCCGATGCGGGCAGAGCTGACCGCGCAGCTGCGCGCCGTCCCCGATCTTTGGGAGGCCCTGTCATGAGCATGCACCACCGCCTGCCTCGCGATCCTGACTGGCCGCAGCTCTGCGCGCGCTATACTGGCAGCGGCTTGCTGCAGCGGGACGTGGCGCTGATCGACGCGGCGCAGGTGCTGCGCGGCAGCCTCGCCTATCTCGCCACCCCCTACATGCGCCAAAGCACCGACGATGGCGGCCGCTGGTGCCCGAGCTTGTCGAGCTTGGCAGCAGATGCCGCCGCAGGCTGGACCAGCCGCTTCGCTTGCGCGGGCGTCACCGCCGTCTCGCCGGTCGTGCAGGCGGACGCGATGCTGCAGCGCGATCCTTGGAGCGACGCCCTCGTTCCGCTGGACGAGACCTTCTGGTCGACGTGGTGCCGGCCGCTGCTGGCGCGCTGCGACGCGGTGGTGATCCCGCCGCTGCCGGGCTGGGACTGCAGCGCCGGCGTCTGGGCCGGGGCCTGCGCCGCCGTCACCCGGCAGATGCGCGTGATCCTGATCGGCGCAGAGCCGGAGGAGCCGCAGAGCGCGGCGCCGGACTTTGCTCCGGACCCACAGCATCCCGTCCCCAGTCACCAGCCGGAAGGAGGAACGCCATGAGCATGGCCTTTGCCATCGACCAGAGCGAGGCGGAGGCTGTCCCGGTCGTCGCCGGATCGCGCAGCGAGCCGCAGGATGTGCAGGCGATGCGCAACCTCTGGGTCGCGGTGATCGAGCAGCATTACCGGACCGCGCTCTCGCCCTTCAAGTCGGACCAGGTGGAGCGCCGCCG
>NZ_QJTE01000007.1 GCF_003217255.1 Pseudoroseicyclus aestuarii
GCTTGAACTCGCGGCTGAATTTCCTTCTCTGCATTCCAAATCTCCAGTTCCGTTAAACACCTTATCTCGGCGTCCACGAAACCGGCAGCAGGCCATCGTCTGTCTCCTCGTCTGGAGAACAGGCTAACTTCAAACCGCGGACTTTTCAGGGGAGCAGGTCATTGTCGTTTAGGGAATTTGCGGTCGGGTAGAAGCTAAATGATGAAAATAGGGCTCCAGCAGACCATCCTACGCGGCCTCACCGGCAAGGGAACTTCTGTAGCCGGCAGTGAAACGGATGAGGGCGGCTTAACAGCTATTGCGGCCGTGGCGCGGCCCACCGTGACTCGGGAGGAACTACAGGCTCTCTTCGCAAAGGAGCTCGGCTGGAAGGAAATTTCGGAGACCAGAGCGCGCGTTTCAAAGTCCACAGCTCCACGAGCGTGATCGGACAGCTCCTATGAGAGAATGTTCGTCTCCGGCTCCTTAAGTCTATTGCCAAGGTCATCGGAATAGACTGTGAGTGCCCTTGGTACGCTGACACTTCCATCGGCCTCGATGCGCACTTCGACGTATACACTACCAAATCTTTGGTGGTCTGCCTCCACGATCCTCTGAACGCCTGCTTCCCACCTGACGCTTCGAAAGCTCATATCAACTCCATCAGCTGCCGTGCCACTTTTCGTTAAGGCAAGGCTGGTTAACAGAGGGTTGCGACGCGACGGTCCGCAGGTAGACGTCGTTGCCGTCACTTGACCTGCCAGTAAGGCACTTCAGCCTCTCAAAGCGAGGCGCGTCGTCACATGCAGCGCCGGCCGCCGACTTAGGGTCTACAACGCGTGTCTCAAGCGCCACCTTATTTGGTATTGAGGCACTGGCTTCCATTGTGTCTTCTTCTAGCTCGCGGCCATACTCAGAGCGAGCCGTCCTGTGGAAGCTCCCTGAGCAGAGTGCGAAGGACTTTGCGGATAGCCGAGGTCTGGTAGAATCTTAATTCTTCGCATCGGCCTTCAGCCAAGGGCGTTCGCGTCGTTCATCATCAGCACATAGATGGTGTGGCCGTTGCCGATCTTCTTCGGATGCCCATCGCGAAGCAGATCTTGCAGGTGCCTTCGAGACCCAGATCAAGTCTCCACTCGCCAGTTTGTCACTATACACAATGGTTCCAATGAAGCGCCTGGTGGTCGTTGTGCTGGTCAGCTGTCCTCGAAGCAGGACCATCACCTATTTGCGAAGTGCATGACAGTTCATTGAACCTGGCTGAACTAATGTTCCCGAGACAGACCGAGAACATATTCGCCCTACGAAGCGTCTAATTGACTGTATACCAATGGGTTGGGCAGCACTGGCTTTGTTTACACCGAAGATGTCGGCGGTTCGAGCCCGTCATCACCCACCATCTCACCCAATGAAGATTCCAAGGACGCTGATCGGTCCAGCCGGATGTGCGGCGTCCGCTGCGGTTCTCTGACCTTCGAGGGGCCGGGGCGGCGCGGCTCTGCAATGCATCCCTCCGGATATAAAAAGGGCGGCCCCTGAGAGCCGCCCCTTGTCGTCGTTCGCTTGGCCTGCGCCTCAGGCCAGCATGACCATCGGGTTCTCGAGGTTCTCGACGATCGCCGCCAGAAGCTGCGCGCCGAGGGCGCCGTCGATGACCCGGTGATCGACGCTCAGCGTCACGCTCATCACCGTGGCGACGCCGACCGCACCGTCCTCGTCCACCACCGGCTTCTTGACGCCCGCGCCGACGGCGAGGATGGCGCCATGCGGCGGGTTGATGACGGCGTCGAAGTTGTCGATGCCGAACATCCCCAGGTTCGAGATCGCGAAGCTGCCGCCCTGGTATTCATGCGGGGCGAGCTTCTTGTCGCGGGCGCGCTTGGCCAGGTCCTTCATCTGCGACGAGAGCGAGGACAGCGAGCGGCTGTCCGCGTCGCGCAGCACGGGCGTGAAGAGCCCGCCCTCGATGGCCACGGCGACGGCCACGTCCGAGGGCTTGATCTTCAGGATGCGGTCGCCGGCCCAGACGGCATTGGCGTCCGGCACCTGCTGCAGCGCCAGGGCGCAGGCCTTGATGATGAAGTCGTTCACCGACAGCTTGGTGCCACGGCTTTCCAGCTGCTTGTTCAGCTGGGCACGGAATTTCATCAGCGCGTCGAGCTTGATGTCGCGGCGCAGGTAGAAATGCGGCACCGTCTGCTTGGCCTCGGTCAGGCGGGCGGCGATGGTGCGCCGCATGCCATCCAGCTTGACCTCCTCGGTCTCGCGGTCCTCGTACATCTTCATGACCGCATCGGCAGAGGCGCCGGCGGGCGCAGGGGCCTTCTCCGCAGGCTTGTCCTGCGCGGCGGCTTTCGGCGCCTGGGCCGCTTTCGGCGCCTCGGCCTTGCCGGGCTCGGCGCCCTCGACATCGGCCTTCACGATGCGCCCGCGCGGGCCGGAACCCTTGACCTGCGACAGATCGAGGCCCTTGTCCTTGGCGATGCGCCGGGCGAGGGGCGAGGCGAAGATGCGCTCGCCATCCTCGGTGCGCGGCGCGGACTCCGCGCCCGAAGCGCCGTCGTCCTTGGGCTTTTCCTCCTGCGCGTCACCGCCGTCGCGACCATAGCCCTCGGCAGCCTTCAGGTCCTCGGGCGCATCGGCCGGCTCGGTGTGGGAAGAGGCATCGCCTTCGGGCGCCTTGCTCTCGGCCGCGCCGATGTCATCGGCGCTCTCGCCTTCTTCGAGGAGGACGGCGATGGGGTCATTGACCTTCACGCCCTCGGTGCCCTCGGGGACGAGGATCTTGCCGATCACGCCCTCGTCCACGGCCTCGAACTCCATCGTCGCCTTGTCGGTCTCGATCTCGGCCAGCAGGTCGCCGGAAGAGACGGTGTCCCCTTCCTTGACCAGCCATTTCGCCAGCGTGCCCTCCTCCATGGTCGGCGAGAGGGCGGGCATCAGGATTTGCGTCGGCATCAGAGGGCCTCCCGCTTGAGCGTCGTGAATTGATCGGGGCGGCTGGCGCCGCCGCTGAACAGGCTGTCGAGCGCGCCTTGGAAGGCGGGATCGCTCGACAGGAACTCGGGCAGGGGCATCGCCTCGGTCGTGGCCTCGGCCAGATGCTGGTCCACCTCGGAGCGGGCGACGCTCACGCCGCTCCGCCCCTCGCCGGTCTGGACGACCAGCAGGTAATGCTCACCCTGCGCCTGGGCCGAGATCACGTCCATCTTCGCCCCTCAGCGGTAGGTGACTTTGCGGACCGCCTCGACCACCTCGTCCGAGGTGACGAGCGCCAGCTTTTCGAGGTTCGCGGCATAGGGCATCGGAACGTCCTTGCCGGTGCAGGTGATGACCGGCGCATCGAGGTAATCGAAGGCCTCCTGCATCAGCACCTGGCTGATGTAGCCGCCGACGCTGCCCTGCGGCCAGCCTTCTTCGACCGTCACGCAGCGGTTGGTCTTCTTGACGCTCTCGATGATGGCATCGGTGTCCATGGGCCGGATCGTGCGCAGGTTGATGACCTCCGCCTCGATCCCGTCCTGGGCCAGCTTCTCGGCCGCTTCGAGGGCATAGGTCATGCCGATGCCGAAGCTGACGATGGTCACGTCGGAGCCCGCGCGCTCGATCTTGGCCTTGCCGAAGGGGATGGTGAAATCCTCGTCGACCGGCACGTCGAAGGAGCGGCCATAGAGGATCTCGTTCTCGAGGAAGATCACCGGGTTGGCGTCGCGGATCGCGGTCTTCAGCAGGCCCTTCGCGTCGGAGGCCGAGTAGGGCATGACCACCTTGAGGCCGGGCACCTGCATGTACCAGGCGGCGTAGTCCTGGCTGTGCTGGGCGGCGACGCGGGCGGCGGCACCGTTCGGCCCGCGGAAGACCATCGGCGCGCCCATCTGGCCGCCCGACATGTACAGCGTCTTGGCGGCAGAGTTCACGATCTGGTCGATCGCCTGCATGCCGAAGTTCCAGGTCATGAACTCGACAATCGGGCGCAGCCCGCCAAAGGCGGCACCGACGCCGAGACCGGCGAAGCCATGCTCGGTGATCGGCGTGTCGATCACGCGGCGGTCGCCGAACTCGTCCAGCAGGCCTTGGGTGATCTTGTAGGCGCCCTGATATTCGGCGACCTCCTCGCCCATGACGAAGACCGTGTCGTCGCGGCGCATCTCCTCGGCCATGGCGTCGCGCAGCGCCTCGCGCACGGTGGTGGATTTCACCTCCGTGCCCTCGGGCCAGTCGGGCTCGCGGATGGCGTTGCCGGGGGCCTTGGGCTGCGCCGGGGTCGGGTGCGACAGGCCCGAGGATTTCTGATCCTCGGAGCTTTGCTCCTTGTCCTTGGGGGCAGGGGCCTCGGCCTTGGGCGCCTCGGCCTGGCCGATCTCGTCGGCGGCAGAGGCGTCTTCGCCCTCGTCCAGCATGACGGCGATGGGCTGGTTCACCTTCACGCCCTCGGTGCCCTCGGCCACGAGGATCTTGCCAAGGACGCCCTCGTCCACGGCCTCGAACTCCATCGTCGCCTTGTCGGTCTCGATCTCGGCGATGATGTCACCGGAGGCGACGGTATCGCCCTCTTTCTTCAGCCATTTGGCCAGGGTGCCCTCTTCCATGGTCGGAGAGAGGGCGGGCATCAGAATCTCGGTCGCCATTTACGCGGTCTCCTGCGGGGCTTCCTCGGAATAGATATCGGTCCAGAGCTCGGCGGTATCCGGCTCGGGGCTGTCCTTCGAGAACTCGGCGGCCTCGTTGACGATATCCTTGATCTCCTTGTCGACGGCCTTGAGGTCGTCTTCGGAGGCATGCTCGCCGGTCAGCAGGATCTGCCGCACCCGCTCGATCGGATCGCGCTTCTCGCGCATCTCCTGCACCTCCTCGCGGGTCCGGTACTTGGCCGGGTCCGACATGGAGTGGCCGCGGTAGCGGTAGGTCTTCACCTCGAGGATGTAGGGGCCGTTGCCGGCACGCACATGCTCGACCGCCTTGGTCGCGGCTTCCTTGACGGCCAGCACGTCCATGCCGTCGACTTCCTCGCCCTCGATGCCGTAGGCGGCGCCGCGCTGCCAGAGGCTCGCGGACTTGGTCGAGCGGGCGACCGAGGTGCCCATGGCGTACTGGTTGTTCTCGATCACGAAGATGATCGGCAGGCTCCACAGCTCGGCCATGTTGTAGGTCTCGTAGACCTGGCCCTGGTTCGCCGCGCCGTCGCCGAAGTAGCAGAAGGTGACGTTGTCGTTGCCCTTGTACTTGTCGGAAAAGGCCAGGCCCGCGCCCAGCGGCACGTTGGCGCCGACGATGCCGTGTCCGCCGTAGAAGTGCTTTTCCTTGCTGAACATGTGCATCGAGCCGCCCTTCCCCTTGGAAAAGCCGCCCTCGCGTCCCGTCAGCTCGGCCATGACGCCCTTGGCGTCCATGCCGCAGGCCAGCATGTGGCCGTGGTCGCGGTAGGTGGTGATGCGCTTGTCGCCATCCTTGGCGGCGGCTTCCATGCCGGTCACCACGGCCTCCTGGCCGATGTAGAGGTGGCAGAAGCCGCCGATCAGGCCCATGCCGTAAAGTTGGCCCGCCTTCTCTTCGAAGCGGCGGATCAGCAGCATCTTGCGGTAGTAGCCGAGCAGCTCGTCGGCCGAGACGTTCGCCGGGCGCGCCGGATCCCCGGCCTCCGTCGTCTCGCTCGCCTTCGCGGATGCTGCCGTCTTGCGGGTCGCCATGCGGGGGCCTCCAGAAACGGGATGGTTCAGCTTCGAACCATCTCTTAGCGCAAGCCGCGGCGGGGTTACAGCCGGTTTTGCGGATAGCCGCCATGCGCGTCGCGTCAGAGCCTCGCCGCGCTGCAGGAACAGGCAGGCGGGGCAGGGGTTGACCGGCCAAACCCCAGTGCAGGAGGCCGGACATGGCGGATGATCTCGAGGTTCTGGAACGCGGCGACATCTTCTTCTTCTACCGGCCGCGGGTCGAGGACGACGATCCCTCAGGCCTGGGCGACGTGCAACACGCCGGCTTTGTGCTGCGCCCCCGGGGCGGCGGCAAGGTCCGGCTGATGATGCTGGGGCGCAAGACACTGCCCGACCTCTCCGGCGACGGCCGCGACTGGGGCTTCGTCGAGACCGTCGCCAAGTCCGCCAGCGAGATCGAGGCCGGCCTGCGCGAGACCACCTACGAGACCAAGACCCGCGGCACGCGGGAGCAGCCCGCCGCCCGCCCCGCCGGCGAGGGGCGCTATGCCGTCATCCTCAAGGAGGGCCAGCTGCACCTCGTCCATGCCCTCGAGATGCCAGAGGAGCCGGGCCCGGTGCAAAAGGCGCTGAAGATCGCGCCCGAGGCCGCCTATGCCCTCTCGATCAAGAACCCCGAGAAGGCCAGCCCAAAAGGCGCTGGGCTTCCCGCGGACGAGGAGGCCGATTACCCCAAACGCCTGCAAGAGGCGTTCCGGGGCCGCCGCTTCGATACCGAGGACCTAAAGCTGCTGGATCACGAGGGGGCGGAGTTCCTGCTCGTCGGCGCCCGCAGCGATCCGCTGAAGGCCTATGGCCTCTCGCTCGAGACGGAAGCCGCCAATTACGAGCATGCCGACAGCACCCGCAAGATGAAGATGGCCAAGACCCGCCACCCGATCGAGCCGCTCTTCGAGGGCACTTGGGCCTGACGGCCCCTTCTTCTCTTTGAAAATATCCCGGGGGTTCGGGGGCAGAGCCCCCGTGCCCGGCTTCAGCGGATGATGACCTCGTCGGCGCGGATCATGCCCAGCACCTCGCGCGCGCGCTCGTCCAGAAGATCGAGGTCGAGGTAATCGTCCGACAGGCGCCGCGTCAGGTTCTCCATCCGCGCCAGCTCGGCGTTCAATTCGGCCAGCTCCCGGCGCAGCTGACGCGCCTCGGCATCGACCTCTGCGCGGCGGAACACGCCGTAATCCCCCTGCACGGCGGCAAAGGTGAAATAGAGCCCCAGCAGGATCATGCCCAGCAGGAACAGCAGGGGCCCAAGGGCCGGTCTATTGCGTCGGATCATGCGCGTGCCTCGGAGTGCCACCTCGTGACGGGCGGCTTGCGGGACAATGCCACAGCAAAGACGCGGTGTGAATCCCTGATGTTACACCGCGTCATTGATAAAGTGCGGCACGCTCAGGCCGTCATTTCCTCGGCTGCCTCTGCCTGCTCGGCCGAGAGCTTCAGCCGCGCTTTCAGATCGGAGAGATAGGCGTGGTTCGCCGGCGTGGTGCCATCGACGGCAGCGCAGGAAGCCAGGTAGAACTCCTCTGCCGTCTGCGAGTCGCTCACCTGCGCCAGCAGCGTCTCGAGCGGTTGAGGATTTGCGATCTCGCGCTCCATCACGGCGCGATCCTCGGCGGTGCCGCCGGCCTCGTCGATCTGGCCCATGATGCGGGCGCGCTCGTCCTGCGACAGCGCGCCGTCGGAATAGGCGGCGGTGATCATCGCGCGGATCAGCAGAAGGGCCGTCTCGTCGCTGACAGCCTCGGCCAGGCGCTCGTCCTCGCGCAGGTCGTCCTGCGGCGCGGGCTGATCGGCGCCGCCAAGGCGGTCGGCCAGGTCGTGCAGCATCGACGACAGGCCGCCGAGGCCCGAGGTGCTGCCCGCCGCCCCGGCCGTTCGGGTGCCGCTGCTGCCGGAAGCTGGCGCCCGGCTTTGGTGGTCGCGGTAGGCCTTGTAGGCCATGTAGCCCAGAGCGGCGAGGCCGGCCTTGCCGCCCATGCCGCCACGCCGGTAGCCCAGCCCGCCCAGCATGGAGGACGACCCCATGCCGCCGCGCCGCATGCCGCGGCCCGCCATGCGGCTGACGAGGATGGTTCCCAGGATTCGCTTCAGGCTCATGATCGGTCCTCTTTGATTCAGAGGACAACCCGCCCCGGGCGCTGGCGTTCCCGGCGCCCGGCGGCTGGCGAAATCACGCTTGCCCGAGATAGATGTCCTGGATCTTGCGCAGCAGATCCAGCGCCTCGGTCCGCGGGCGCTGGAAGCTGTTGCGCCCGATGATCGAGCCATTGCCGCCGCCGTCGCGGATCGCGCGGGCGTCGTCGTAGACGGCATCGGCACCCTTCGAGGCCCCGCCCGAGAAGACGACGATGCGCCGCCCGCCGAAGGCCGCCTGCATGCAATGGGCGACCCGCGCCGCCTGGGTCGAGATGTCGATCTTCTCGGCCTCGTAGACTTTCTTCGCCTCGGGCTGGCTGAGCACATCGGTCGAGAGCTTGATCTTGACGATATGGGCGCCCAGCAGCGCGGCGATCTGCGCGGCATAGGCGGTCACGTCGATCGCCGTCTCGCCGTCCTTATCCAGCGCCTCGCCGCGCGGATAGGACCAGATCACGCTCGCCAGACCCTTGGCCGCCGCCTCGCGCCGCATCTCGGCGATGTCGGAGAACATCTCCAGCGAGGCGGAGCTGCCCGGATAGATGGTGAAGCCGATGGCCGAGCAGCCCAGCCGCAGCGCGTCGTCGACACTGGCGGTGATCGCTTGCGTCTTCGGCGCCTCGGGCGGCATCAGCGAATTGGCGCTGTTGACCTTGAGGATCGTCGGGATCTGCCCGGCAAAGGCATCGGCCCCGGCCTCGAGCATGCCAAGGGGCGCGGCATAGGCCGACATCTCGGCGTCGATGGCCAGCTGGTAGTGATATTGCGGGTCGTAGGCGGCGGGGTTCGCGCCGAAGCTGCGCGCCGGCCCATGCTCGAAGCCCTGATCGACCGGCAGGATCACCACCTTGCCGGTCCCGCCGAGGCGCCCCTGCATCAGGATGCGGGCAAGGCCCGCCTTAACGCCCGGCGTTTCGCCGTCGTAATTGGCGAGAATGGCGCGGACGGTATCGGTCATCTTCATCGGTTTGCCTTCGGCGGTGTGGGATCGGCGCAAGGGTAGAAGCCGCCCCGCGCCGGGGCAATCCTGTTAACGCCACCAGCCCTCAGCGCTGTTTCATCGCGCGCTTCGCGACCGAGGCCGCCAGCCCGCGCGGCATCAGCCGGGCGAGGAAGGCCCCCAGCTTGTTGCCCAGCCCCGAGACCACGCTGTCGCGCCCTGTGACGAGCGCGTCCCAGCCGTCCTGCGCCACCGGCCCCGGCGCCGCCCGGCTGCCCGGAGAGCGGGTCATGCCCGCGCGGTCGAAGAACCCGGTGTCGGTGGTCCCCGGCGAGAGCACGGTGACGGTGACGCCGGTATCCTTGAGCTCGCTCGACAGCGCCTCGGAGAGCGACAGTACATATGCCTTGGTCGCGGCATAGACGGCCATGCCGGGCACCGGCAGGTAGCCCGCGACCGAGGCGACGTTCAGGATGCGCCCCGAGCCGCGCGGACGCATCGCCGCGACGGCGCATTGCGCCAGCTCGGTCAGCGCTACGACGTTCACGTTCAGCGACCCGGTCTCGTCCTGCGGCTGCGCGCCGAAGTCGTCGGCCACGGCGAAGCCGGCGTTGTTCACGAGGATGTCGATCTCGCGCCCCTCGGAGGCGCGGCGCCAGAGGTCGGCGGCGGCGCCCGGCTGCGACAGGTCGGCGGTCAGCACGACCACATCGACCCGCGCGCCCAGCTCGGCGGCCAGACGCTCCAGCTTGTCGGTGGAGCGGGCGGTCAGGATCAGCTTGTGACCCCCGCGCGCAGCGATCCGCGCGAACTCGACGCCCAGACCCGAAGAGGCGCCGGTGATCAGCGTCCAGCCGCGCGAGGGAGCGGGGGCGTCCTGCGACTGCATCTCGGCCCCGCTCATGCCGCCTCCTCCAGCGCCTTGACGCCCGGCAGGGTCTTGCCCTCCATCCATTCGAGGAAGGCGCCGCCGGCGGTCGAGACGTAGGTGAAGTCCTTCGCCGCGCCCGAGGTGTTCAGCGCCGCGACGGTATCGCCGCCGCCGGCGACGGAAATCAACTTGCCCTCCCGCGTCAGCTCGGCCGCGCGCAGGGCGGCTGCATTGGTGGCGGTGTCGAAGGGCGGGATCTCGAAGGCGCCGAGCGGGCCGTTCCAGACCAGCGTCTTCGCCCCCTCCAGCGCCATCTCGACATGGGCGACGGAATCGGGGCCGGCGTCGAGGATCATCGCATCCGCCGGGCAGGCCTCGGCGGTGACGGTCTCCGTCTCGGCATGGGCCTTGAACTCGCGCGCGACGACGACGTCGCGGGGCAGCAGGATGGTGCAGCCGCCCTTTGCTGCCTTGGCGGCGATCTCTCGCGCCGTATCCAGCAGGTCATGCTCACACAGCGACTTGCCGACATCGAAGCCCGCGGCGGCGAGGAAGGTATTCGCCATGCCGCCGCCGATCACCAGCGTATCGACCTTCTCGATCAGGTTCGACAGCAGGTCCAGCTTGGTCGAGACCTTGGCGCCGCCGACGATCGCGACCGTCGGCCGCTCCGGGTTGCCGAGCGCCTTTTCCAGTGCCTCGAGCTCTTCGGCCATCAGAAGGCCGGCGCAGGAGGGCAGCAGCCGCGCCAGCCCCTCGGTCGAGGCATGGGCGCGGTGCGCCGCCGAAAAGGCGTCGTTGCAATAGACGTCGCCCAGCTTCGCCATCTCGGCGGCAAGCTCGGGGTCGTTCTTCTCCTCGCCGGGGTGGAAGCGGGTGTTCTCGAGCAGCAGCACCTCGCCGTCCTTCATCGCCGCGACGGCGGCCTCGGCCTCGGGGCCGATGCAGTCGGGGGCGAAGGCGACGCTCTGGCCAAGCACCTCCTGCAGCGCCGGGACGACCTGCCGCAGCGACATCGCCTCGACCCGCTGGCCCTTGGGCCGGCCGAAGTGCGCCAGCAGGATGGCCTTGCCCCCGGCATCGGTGATCGCCTGGACCGTGGCGGCGATCCGCTCGATCCGCGTGGCGTCGGTGACGCGCCCGTCCTCGACGGGAACGTTCAGGTCGACGCGGGTCAGCACCCGTTTGCCGGAAAGGTCGCGGTCGAGAAGTTTCGTCCAGCCCATGCCAGGCCTCCTTTGTCTGCTCCCCTTTCGATAGCTTGGACGCGCAGGGCGTCAAGGGAAAGGGCGCCACCCATAGGCCGCAGCATCCCGCCGACGGCGCTGCTGCCGCGTTGGCATCGGGCCTTCGCGCAATTAGGTTCCGGGTCGAACCAGAACACAGGAGAGCAAGGTGGCCGAGATCAAGGATCCCGAAAACACGATCATCATCGAACTGAAGGATGGCCCCGTCACCATCGAGCTTCTGCCCGACGTGGCGCCCAAGCACGCCGAGCGTATGAAGGAGCTGGCCCGCGCCGGCGCCTACGACAACGTGGCCTTCCACCGCGTGATCGACGGCTTCATGGCGCAGACCGGCGACGTGCAGCACGCCAACATGGAGAAGGACTACAATCCCGGCCGCGCCGGCACCGGCGGCTCTGACAAGCCCGACCTGCCGGCCGAGTTCTCGAAGCTGCCGCATGACCGCGGCACGCTGGGCGCCGCCCGCAGCCAGAACCCGAACAGCGCCAACAGCCAGTTCTTCATCAACTTTTCCGACAATCACTTCCTGAACGGGCAGTACACCGTCTATGGCCGGGTGATCGAGGGGATGGACCACGTCGACAAGATCGCCAAGGGCGAGCCGCCGGCGAACCCCGACCGGATGATCAGCGTGAAGGTGGCCGCCGATGCGTAAGCTTGCCCTGACCGCGGCGCTGGCCGCCGCCCCGCTGCCGGCGCTGGCCACCGGCCTCGATATCGAGGTCTCGGGCCAGGCCAACGGCACGATCCACATCGAGCTGGCCGAGGATCTTGCCCCCGCCCATGTCGCGCAGATCACCGCGCTGGCCGAGGAGGGCGCCTACGACGGCGTCGTCTTCCACCGGGTGATCGACGGCTTCATGGCGCAGACCGGCGACGTGCAATACGGGCGCGAGGGGACCGACATGTCGATGGCCGGCATGGGCGGCTCGGACATGGACGACATCCCGGCCGAATTCTCGGACCAGCCGTTCGAGCGCGGGACCGTCGGCATGGCGCGCAGCCAGAACCCCGACAGCGCCAACAGCCAGTTCTTCATCATGTTCGCGCCGGGAGAGTTCCTGAACGGCCAGTACACGGTGGTGGGCGAGGTGACCTCCGGCATGGAGGTCGTCGACCAGATCAAGCGCGGCGAGGGGCCGAACGGCGCCGTCACCGCCGATCCCGACGTGATGACCGAGGTCACCGTCACCGAGTGATCCGATGCGCCGGGCGGCAAGCCTGCCCGGCGCGCCCTATCCCTGCAGCGGAAACCGCAGCGTCAGGGTGAAGCCGTCCTCGGCATCCCGCTCGACCGTGCCGCCGATGCGATTGGCCGAGGCGTCGATGATCTGCTCGCCCAGGCCCTGGCCGGCGTCGTCATACTCGAGCCCGCGCCCATCGTCGGCGATCACCAGCACGCCGCTGTTCTGCTCCTGCGTCAGCTTGACCCGGATCGAGCCGGGCGCGCCTTCGGCGAAGGCATGCTTGGCGGCATTGGCCACCGCCTCGTTCAGCACCAGAGCGATAGAGGCGGCGATCTGGCTGGGCACCGTGATCGCGCAGATCTCGGTCGTGAGATCGACGCCGTCCGGCAGGGTGCGGCCAAGGCTCGCGCCGATGTCGGGCAGGAAGATGTCGAGCGCGACGTCGCTATGGGCCGACGCCTTGTGCAGCTCCGCGTGGACGGCCGAGATCGCCGCCAGCCGCGTCCCGGTCTCGGCCAGCGCGGCGCGCGTTTCCTCGCTCTGGGCCTGGGCGCGCTGGATGCGCACCAGCGAGGTGACCATCTGCAGCGAGTTCTTCACCCGGTGGTCGACCTCCCGCGCGAGGATCTCCTGCGTCTGGATCGCGCGGCGCAACTCCATCCGGCGCGAGAGCTGCCGCGCCAGCACCGTCAGCAGGCGCTTCTTGTCCGCATCCAGCCGCCGGGGCCGGTGATCCAGCACGCAAAGCGCGCCGACCGGCAGGGTGCCGTTCAGCTTGATGATGGCGCCGCCGTAGTAGCGCACGCCCGGCGCGGAGATCACCAGCGGGTTGGTCGCGGTGCGCGGATCACTCGCGCAATCCTCGACCTCGAGGAAATCCTCGCCCGAGAGGCCATGCGAGCAGATGGATTCGTCCATGCCGAAGAGGCGCTGTTCGGTGCCGAAGGCGCCCTTGGCCCATTGCCGGTCATGGCCGACCAGCGTCACCAGCCCGATGGGCGCCTCGCAGGCCTCGGCGGCATAGGCGGCCAGTTCGTCGAAATCGGCGGAATCCTCGTCGTCGAGCAGGCCGAGGGACCGGATCGCCTCGGCGCGCTGATTGCCATCCTGCGCGCTGCCGGTGATCTGCTGAGCTTCGTCGTCCACGTCTGCCTTCCTGACCGGGCCGAGCCCCCGTCTGCCGTTCCTGCCGCGCCGCCCTTCGCGACTTGGTCCGCGGCGAGCGCCGACCGGGCGTCTGACTTCTAGGTGCCGCAGAAGGTTCTGTCCACCAACTCTGCCGCGCTGGGCGGCGCGGCGAGCGCGGCACGCTCGCCGGAGCCCGCCGGGGCATAGGGGTCGGTCGCCGCCGCGAGCAGGGCGTGGAAGGGGGCAAGATCGCCCCCGCGCGCGGCTTCGATCGCGGCCTCGATCCGGTGCAGCCGGGGGACGATGGCCGGATTGCTCGCCCGCATCAGCCCCTCGTCGGGGTGCCGCGCCTGCCAGCGCGCCTGCCAGCCGGCGAAATCGGGACCCAGCGCCGGGTCGCGTCCCTCGGCGAGGGCGCGGAAGGTGCCGGTGAAATCCGCCTCCTGCTGCGCCATCATCGTCAAGAGCGCCTCGATGAGCGCGCGGTCGTCCTCCTGCGGCTCCGCCAGGCCCAGCTTGGCGCCGAAGCGCCGCAGCCAGGCGGCCTGGAAGATCGGCGCGAAGCGGTTGATCACCTCGGTGTAGCGCTCAGCCGCTTGGTCCTGGTCGGCCTCCAGCGGCAGAAGCGCGGTGGCCAGCTGCGCGAGGTTCCAGAGCGCGATCTGCGGCTGGTTGCCGTAGGCATAGCGCCCGCCCGCGTCGATGGAGCTGAAGACCCGCGCCGGGTGGTAGCTGTCCATGAAGGCGCAGGGGCCGTAGTCGATGGTCTCGCCGGCGATCTGGCAATTGTCGGTGTTCATCACGCCGTGGATGAAGCCAAGGCTCATCCACTGCGCGACCAGCTCGGCCTGGCGCGCGGTCACCCCCTCCAGAAGTCCCTCGGGCCCCTCGGTGCCTGGGTAGTGGCGGGCGCGGGCATGCGCCTCGAGCGCGCGCAGCCCCTCGACGTCGTCCCGCGCCATCAGAACCTGGAAGGTGCCGACGCGGATGTGGCTTTGCGCGACGCGGGTCAGCACGGCGCCGGGCAGGGCGGTCTCGCGCATGACGCTCTCGCCGGTGAGCGTCGCGGCCAGGGCGCGCGTCGTCGGCACGCCAAGGGCATGCATCGCCTCGCTCATCAGGTATTCGCGCAGCACCGGCCCCAGCCAGGCGCGGCCGTCGCCCATGCGGCTGTAGGGCGTCGGGCCGGCGCCCTTGAGCTGGATGTCGCGGCGGATGCCGTCGGTGCCGATGACCTCGCCCAGCAGGATCGCGCGCCCGTCGCCAAGCTGCGGGTTCCAATTGCCGAACTGGTGCCCGGCGTAAAGCTGGGCGAGCGGCTGGGCGCCCTCGGGCACCCGGTTGCCGGCGAGGACGGCGGCCCCCTCGGCCCCCCGCAGCGCTACGGGATCGAGTGTCAGCAGCCGCGCGAGCGCGTCGTTCACGGCGATCACGGCGGGCGCGGCGACCGGCGTCGGATCGAGATGCGTGAACAGCCGCGCCGGCAGGCGAGCGTAGCTGTTGTCGAAGGGGATGTGCAGGGTCATGCGGGGGTATCTAGGCAGCTGGCGCCAAAGCGCCAGCCCCGGTCCCCAGCAGGGCGCCGGGGCCTGTCAGCTTGCCCGCCGCGCCGGGTTGAAGCGCGTGCCCCGGATGACGGTGAAGCGGCCGCCGCGCACCTTGGTCAGCGTGCCGTGCCGCAGCAGCCGGCCAAAGCTGCGCAGCCCGTCCTCGCGGCTGATCTCGCCGTCATGGGCCGTGGCCACGAGTTCCATCAGCTGCATGCGAGAGAAATCCTCCATGCCGCGCACGAAATGCGTATAGGCTGCCGCCGCTTCCAGAAGCTCTGGCAGTTCCGAGGCGCCCATGCGCTTTGCAAAGGCGGCAAACTCGGTGCTTGCCCCTTCGGATCCGCCGGCCCTGGCCTGGGCGGGCCCGCGCGGCGTCGGCTGCTGCCGCTGCTCGGGCTGGCGAACTTTGGCGTCCGCTGCGGTGTCTTCGGCCTCGCCGCGCGGGGCATCCACCGGCTCCGGGGTGCCAGCGGCCTCCGTGTCCTTCGGGCGCGCGGGGGCAAGGCTGATGCGGCGGGGGCGGGCCGGGGGCTCTGCGTCCCGGGTCGCATCGCCTTGGCCCGCGGTCCTGTCGATGCGCTGGGAGGCGACAAGCCGCAGCGGCGCGGAGCGGAGCGGGCGTCGCTGCGACCGGCCCTGCGCCGGCTCGTCCTCGTCCTGCTCTACCCCGCGGCGAGAGGAGACGGCCTCGTTCAGGTCGTCGCGGAAGGCGCTGTCGTCGCTGCCCCCCGCGGCATGCCGCGGCTCACCCATGCGATGCGCCGCCTCGGTCGCGGCGAGGGCGGCCCTGAGCTGGGTAATGGACTGACGGCGCCGGCTCGAGCCTACGTCCTTGAAATGCGCCTCTGCGTCGGACATCAACCGCGAGACGGAATCCTCGTCCGTGTTCAGCGTATGCCGCTGCAGGCGACCGGGCGCGCGATCCGTCTCTTCGCCCTGTTTGTCCTGTGCCATCTCAGCCGCGTCTCCTTGCTGAAGGGGCCGCTCGACGTCGGTCCGCGTCTCGGCCCCGGCAGCGTCATCGCCACCCTGGGTCCCGGCGGACCCGGCCTTATCGCTCCGGCGCTGCGCCGGATCGGACCTCGTGGAACGAGCCTCTTCATGGGGTCCGCGCGGGTTTTCGAGCTGCTCGAGCTCGAGCCGGAGCGCGGCCTCCTCCTCTGCCGTCAGGATAGAGGATTCCTCCTCCTTTGTCGTTCTGAAAATATCACTCGCGTCATGGTTGTCAACGCGGTCTTCCTCGTCATCATCCGGCAGTGCGCTCGGCGCGGGATCGTCCTGCGCGCCGCGCTCGCGGCCTTCGGACAGGGCTCGCTCGAATTCCGCGCGGCTCATGCGGACGATGCGGCTATCACGGGTCGCCGCGCGGGCGGGCTCGGGGGCGTAGATGGTCACGCCCGGGGTCGCGGGCTCTTCGGGCACCTCATCCCTCGCCGCCGTAGGTTCCGCTGCGTCTTCGATCGAAGGCGCCGGAGACGCGGGGGGAGGGGCGGAGAGAAGATCGGCTTCCGTCTCTTCTCCGTCGTAATCCGCGAGGCCGCTGTCCTGCGGATGGGCGGCCTGGCGGCCGACCACCGCGCGGATGCGCTGAAGCTTGGCGGCGATGCTGGCGGGCGCCGCGGGGCGGGCCGTCTCTAGGCGCCGGGGCCCGGCTTCGCGCACCTGCGGCATCGGCCCCTGCGCCGAGAGCGCGGAGGTCCGGCTCGCGGCCTCCTGCGGCACGCGCGGCGCCGGCGGCATGAGAGGGGCGTTGCCGGGGGCGCGCGTTTCGGCGCGCGCGCCGTCGCCGGGTGCATCACCCGGCCCGCTGGAGGTCGCGTCCTGGCCGTCGCGCGGCCCGGCGCGCAGCGATACGCCGCCGCCCGAGGCATGCGCCTCGACCCGGCGGCCAACCTCGCGCTCCGCGATACGGGCCAGCATCTCGGCGTCCGGTGTCGGCGGTTCCGCGCCGAAGTACCGGTCGTCGGCGGCGAGGTCGCGCAGATACTCCGCGATCGCCTTCATCGTCTCGAACGAATCGTCAAACCCCTCGAGCGTGCAAGAAAAGGTCCCGTAGGACACCGTCAGAATCTTGCTACCCGCTACCATTTACAAGCCCCTCCCTCTCGGTCCCTATGCCCTGTCAGCCGGGTGATGAACGGTAAAGACGTTCCCCGAGGGGACTGTCCGACGGTCATTCTGCGGCGGGAAGATGTCATTAGATAATTGATGATACATGATCGGGACGCCACATGGCCATTGTGCAAACGTCTAAATATGTAACGCTCGTCGGCGGCGGTCCGGTGGACCCGGCTGCGCTACACCGGTCTTTGCGGCTGGCCCCCGCGCTGGCGGCGGCCGATGGCGGCGCGGCGCCGCTGCGGCAGGCGGACCTGCGCCCGCTCGCCGTGATCGGCGACATGGACAGCCTCGGCGCGGCGGAGCGCGCGGCCTTCGAGGGGCTGCTGCATCACATCCCCGAGCAGGAGACGACCGATTTCGACAAGGCGCTGCGCAGTGTGGCGGCGCCGCTCGTCCTGGGGCTGGGGTTCCTTGGCGGACGGCTCGACCACGAGCTTGCGGCGCTGACGGTGCTGGCGCGCCATGCGCATCGGGCCTGCCTGCTGCTGGGGGCCGAGAGCCTCGTCTTCCTCTGCCCGCCGCAGATCGCGCTGGACCTGCCCGAGGGTACGCCGCTGTCGCTTTACCCGCTGGCGCCAGTTGGGTGCGAGAGCAGCGGCCTGCGCTGGCCGACAGCGGGGCTGACCTTCGCGCCCGACGGGCAGGTCGGCACCTCCAACGCCGTCACGGGGCCGGTGCGGCTGGCACCCACTGGCCCCTCGATGCTGGTCATGCTGCCGGAGTCGCTGCTGGAGCGGGTTCTGCCGGCTCTTGCTGCCGCGCCGCGATGGCCCGCTCGCGCGCAATGATCCAGAGGCCGGCGAGCACGGTGATGCAGATGCCGGCCAGCGCCAGCCCGTCGGGCAGGTCGCGGAACATCAGCCAGCCGACCGCCGTGCCGAAGGGAATCTCGAGGTACTGCATCGGCGCGAGGGTGGCGGTCGGCGCCAGCCGCAGCGCCCAGGTCATCGCCAGATGCGCCAGCGCGCCATTCGCCCCCATGAAGACCAGCAGCGCCCAGTCCACGGCCGGAACCTGCGGCATCTCGGGCCGCAGCAGCAGGAGCACCGGGATCAGCAGCAGCGTGACCTGAATGCCGTTCAGCGCCTGCAGCGCGATGGGGTCCATCGCCTGGCCCATGCGGCGGGTCAGCAGCATGTAGGCGGCGAAGACTCCCGCCACCCCCAGCGGCAGCAGCGCCGGCGCCCCGACCTGGGCGAAGTTCGGGCGGATCACCATCATCACGCCGACGAAGCCGAGGATGCAGGCGACAAGCCGGTGCGGCCCGACCTCCTCGCCCAGCAGCAGCCAGCCCAGCAGCAGCACGAGGAAGGGCAGGACGAAGCTGATCGCCACCGCATCGGCCAGCGGCAGGTAGCGCAGGGCGATGAACATCAGCGCCATGCCGGCGAGGTGCAGCAGCGCGCGGCACAGGGTGATCCAGCCAAGGCCCGGCGGCGGGCGGATGCCGCCCCGCCGCAGCGCCAGCGGCAGCAATAGCAGCGCCTGCACGGCAAAGCGCGCGAGCAGCAGCACCACCAGCGGCAGGCTGGCCCCCAGAAGCTTGGCCAGGCCGTCGCCGATCGGGATCAGGATGCAGAAGGCGACAACGAGCGCGATGCCGAGGATGATGCGGTCTGTCGGGGCTGGCGTGGCGGTCGGGCGTGGCATCGGCTCTCCTGGGCGCGGGCGGTGAGGGCGAGGCCGGGTCGAAACGCCGCGGCGCATGGCCCGCACCCCCTTTGCTTCCGGGGCCCGACTGGCTATCTGCCCCCCGAAGAGAACCGCATGGCCCCGGCCATGTCCAGCCCGCCCGATCCGACCCTCCGCGCCGCAAGGAGCCACCCGTGACCCTTTCTTCCGATACCGAAGGCTCGGACCTCCGCGACTGGGCCGATGCGATCAGCCCGATCGAGGAGATCATCGAGGACGCTCGCAACGGCCGCATGTTCGTTCTGGTGGACCACGAGGACCGCGAGAACGAGGGCGATCTGGTGATCCCGGCGCAGATGGCCACGCCCGAGGCGATCAACTTCATGGCGCGCCACGGGCGCGGGCTGATCTGCCTGACGCTGACTGCCGACCGGGTCGACAAGCTGGGCCTGCCGCTCATGGCCTCGCATAACTCCAGCCGGCACGAGACGAACTTCACCATCTCGATCGAGGCGCGCGAGGGCGTCTCGACCGGCATCTCGGCGCATGACCGCGCCCGCACCGTCGCCGTGGCGATCGACGGGGCCGCGACCTCTGCCGATATCGCGACGCCCGGCCATGTCTTCCCGCTGCGCGCGCGCGAGGGCGGCGTGCTGGTCCGCGCCGGCCATACCGAGGCGGCGACCGACATCTCGCGTCTCGCCGGTCTCAACCCCTCGGGCGTGATCTGCGAGATCATGAACGAGGACGGCTCGATGGCGCGGATGCCCGAGCTCATCGCCATGGCGCAGCATCACGGGCTGAAGGTCGGCACGATCAGCGACCTGATCGCCTACCGCCGCCGCCACGACAACCTCGTGCGCGAACGCGAAACGCGCGAGGTGCAGAGCGTGCATGGCGGCGCCTGGACGCTGCGCGTCTATGCCGACGAGACGCAGGGCGCCGAGCATATCGTCATGTCCAAGGGCGATCTGGGCGGCGAGGCGCCGGTGCTGGTGCGGATGCATGCGCTCGATCCGCTGCGCGATGTCGCGGGCGTCTGCGGCGCGGACCGCGCGGGCGAGTTCGGCGCCGCGATGGAGCGGATCGCCGAAGAGGGGCGCGGCGTCGTCGTGCTGCTGCGCGACCTGCACATGCGCCTCGACCTGGGCGAAGAGGCCTCGCCGCAGACGCTGCGGCACTACGGCCTTGGCGCGCAGATCCTCTCCTCGCTCGGTCTGACCCGGATCGAGCTTCTGACCAATTCGCCGCAACCGCGCGTCGTCGGGCTCGAGGCCTATGGCCTCGAGATCACCGGCACCCGCCGCATCGACACGGAGGCCTGATGGCCGGACAGACCCTTCACGCGCTCGAGCGCCCCAGCTTCGACAAGCCGCCGCACCTGCTGATCGCCGTCTCGCCCTATTACAAGGACATCGCGGAGGCGCTGCTGGCCGGCGCCCGCGCCGAGATCGAGGCCGCGGGCGGCACCCACGAGACCGCGGAGTTGCCCGGCGCGCTGGAGCTGCCGGGCGCCATCGCCACGGCCGCGCGCCTGGGCGAATTCGACGGATACGTCGCGCTGGGCTGCGTGATCCGGGGCGAGACCTACCACTTCGAGATCGTCGCCGGCGAAAGCGCCCGCGCGCTCTCGGTGCTGACGCTGCAGGGGCTGGCGATCGGCAACGGCATTCTGACCGTCGATACCTACGAGCAGGCCGAGGTGCGGGCCAAGGATCAGGACAAGGGCGCCGGCGCTGCCGCAGCGGCCCTGCACCTGATCGCCACGGCGCGCCGTTGGGGCAAGACTGAGAAGGGCCTCGGCTTCACCGCAGGCCGCCTTGGCGGAGACGGCGCATGACCCCGTCGGGCAACCAGAAACGCCGGATGCGTTCGGCCGCGCGGCTCTATGCCGTGCAGGCCCTGTTCCAGATGGAAGCTGCCTCGCAAAGCGTCGATGCCGTCATCCTCGAGTTCGAGACGCATCGCTTCGGCGCGACCGACGACGAGGGCTTCGAATGGGAAGAGGGCGACGTCGACACCTTCCGCGCCCTGACGCGCGAGGCGCTGAACAACCAGGCCCGGATCGACCAGATGACCCACCGCGCGCTGGTGGCGAAATGGCCGATCGCCCGGATCGACCCGACCCTGCGCGCGCTGTTCCGCGCCGCCGGGGCCGAGTTCGTCACCGGGGAGACGCCGCCGCGGGTGGTGATCACGGAGTTCGTCGATGTGGCCAAGGCCTTCTTCCCTGACGGAAAGGAGCCGCGCTTCGTGAACGCGGTTCTCGACCACATGGCGCGCGAGGCACGGCCCGAAGCCTTCTGAGGGTGCCCCCTTGGCGCCGCGAGGTGGCTGTGGCTAGGTTCGCCCGAGAACAGGACGGAGACGAGAGATGCGGGACCGCTGGTCCGAAGACGGCGCAGAGCAGGGCGACGAGGACGCGGTCCTCGAGCGGATGCGCGACCGCGAGGGGCGTCTGACGCTTCTGGGGGTCGTCCTCCTCTCGCTCGGGTTCCTCGCGATTCTCTTCCCGCTCGTCGCGACCATCGCGATCAAGGCGATGATTGGCTGGTTCCTGCTGGTGGCCGGGGCGATGACGCTCTGGACCGCCTTCCAGGCGCGGGACTGGTCCTCGGCGCTCTGGGCGGGCGTCTCGGCGATCCTGCAGGTCGTCGCGGGCGTCTACCTCGCCTTCTTCCCGCTGGCCGGGCTTCTGGCGCTGACCCTGCTGATGGGCGCGCTGATCCTGCTGCAGGGGGCGCTTGAGCTCGTGATGGGCCTGCGCCACCGGCCGGGGCGCTCCTGGCCCTGGCTGATCTTCTCGGGCCTCTGCGCGCTGGTAATCGGCGCCATGGTGCTGCTGGGGCTGCCGGACAGCGCGCTCTACACGCTGGGGCTGCTCTTCGGGATCAACCTGATCTCCAGCGGCGCGGCCTTCATCGCCGTGGCGAAGACCTGACCGCAAGAGCCATGTGGCGGGAACCACGGCGACCGTAGGGTACCATTCCCGAGGACCTGTATATACAGGTGGGCGCCAGATAACCGGACCAGGGCCCGGACAGAGCCAGCTCCCTCGGAGTTGCTTAAGGCCACTGGAATTGACCCGTGACACGCGAAGCGCAGAACCCGCCACCGACCGAGGTAGGGTGCGGCGGCCCTCTGCGCAAGGGTTCGCGGCACCGGGGCAGGGCGGCGACGCCACGTGAGGCGGGCTTGACGCCTGTTCCCCTAATGTTCATCTTTCGGCCATGACCGGAGATGCAGCGGATTGGGACGAAGCGGCGCCGCCCCGCCTGGAGGCGCAGAGCGCCCTGCCGCGTCCCGGCCAGCGCCTTGCCCGCGGGGTCTGCCGGCACCTCCTCTCGCTCGACTTCGTGACGGTCGAGGAGTTGGTGCCCGCGCCGGGGCTGCGCGTCGACGTCATGGCGCTGGGGCCGAAGGGCGAGATCTGGGTGATCGAATGCAAGTCGAGCCGCGCCGACTTCACCTCGGACCGCAAGTGGCAGGGCTACCTTGAGTGGTGCGACAGGTTCTTCTGGGCTGTGGACGCCGATTTCCCGACCGATCTCCTGCCCGAGGGGACGGGGCTGATCCTGGCCGATGACTTCGACGCCGAGATCGTGGCGCTCGGCCCCGAGACGAAGCTGGCCGCGGCACGGCGCAAGGCGATGACCCTGCGCTTCGCCCGCCATGCCGCGCAGCGCCAGCAGGCCGCCCGGGATCCGGGCCTGGCACTGCGCTGAGGCGGCGCGCGGCGAATCAGAGGCAGTCCCTCGGGCCGGCCGTTGGCCCCTTCACGGACAGGATCGGTCGCCGTTTCCCGTCAGGATTGTCGGATTGAAAATACGACTTTCCGTAGGGTAGCAAAATTGAGGCGAAATGAAGGCGTTGCTTGCCGCTAGGGCACGCGCTGTCTAACAAATCCTCATCACCAACAAGACGCGCCGGGTGACGGAACCCATGGGTCCCGCGGTCCACGACAGGGCCGCGACAGGCGGCGTAACGAGTTTGTCCTGCCGCGTCTCGCGGCAGAATGGGAGAGTATCATATGACCAAGCCAGCCGTTTTCCTGGCCGCCGCCCTGACCATCGGGGCCTTCGCCAGCACCGCCAGCGCCGCCACCTGCGCCTATAGCGGCGCCGTCTCCCCGAACGAGGGGTGCATGGTGGGCTCCGAGAACAACGACAAGGCCGACCTGCTGGACGGCTTCTTCGGCGTCGACAGCTACAGCCAGATTGCCAAGGCCGAATTCGGCGGCATGGACGAGGGCTCGGGCCTGAGCGTCTCGGGCTCCGTCACGAGCGGCAGCTTCTCGATCATGTCGTCGCTCTACGACACCTACGAGACCCTCGTGCTGGTGCTGAAGGGCGGCAACGGCAAGCCGATCTCGCCGAACGACTTCGTCGCCTACGAGCTGGCCGATGGCACCCTCTCGGGGACCTATTCCAGCCCCTTCAGCAACAGCAACAGCGGCAATGCCACGGGCATCAGCCATATCACGCTCTACGGTGGCGGCACGCCTGCGCCGGTGCCGCTGCCGGCGGGCATCGGCCTTCTGGCCGCCGCGCTCGGCGGTCTGGGCGTCGCGGGCCTGCGCCGGCGCAAGCGCGCGGCCTGACGCCAGCCCCGCCGCCCTGCGCGGCGGCAGGCGCACCAGCGCCGGGCGGCCTTCTTCAGGGGCCGCCCGCTTGCCGTTCCGCGGGGCTTACGCCTTGCATCCCGGCGCCGCTTGGGGTTGCCTGCGCGCGAAACCGTGAACGAGGCGTCCCATGCGCACCGGCCTGTACCCCGGCACATTCGACCCCGTCACGCTGGGGCATACCGACATCATCGCCCGCGCCTGCACCATGGTCGACCGGCTGGTGATCGGTGTGGCGATCAACGAGGGCAAGGGCCCGATGTTCACGCTGGCCGAGCGGGTCGCCATGGTGCAGGCCGAGGCCGGCCCTATCGGCGCCGCGAAGGGCTGCGAGATCGTCGTCCACCCCTTCGAGAACCTGCTGATCGACTGCGCCCGCGACGTGGGTGCGCAGATCATCATCCGCGGCCTGCGCGCGGTCGCCGACTTCGAATACGAATTCCAGATGGTCGGCATGAACCGTGCGCTCGATTCCAGCATCGAGACGGTCTTCCTGATGGCCGAGGCGCGGCATCAGGCCATCGCCTCGCGGCTGGTCAAGGAGATCGCGCGGCTGGGCGGCGATGTGACCAAGTTCGTGCCCCCGGCCGTCAACACCGCGCTGCGCGCGCGCTGCGACGGCTAGGCGGCGCGGGGGTCAGCCCATCGCGGGCGGAGTCATCCCCTCGCGCCGGTAGGCGGCCAGCACGGTGTTGTGCATCAGCGCCATGATCGTCATCGGCCCGACGCCGCCGGGGACGGGGGTGATCGCGCCCGCGACCTCCACCGCCTCGTCGTAGGCGACATCGCCCAGAAGGCGCGTCTTGCCCTCCACCTGCGTGCGGGTCATGCCGATGTCGATCACCGTGGCACCGGGGCGCAGCCAGTCCCCGCGCACGAGGCCGGCGCGCCCGGTGGCGACGATCACGATCTCGGCGGCGCGGACCTTTTCCGGCAGATCCCGAGTGAACTTGTGCGCGGCGGTGACGGTCGCGCCTTCGGCCAGCAGAAGCTGGACCATCGGCTTGCCCACCATGACCGAGGTGCCGATCATGATCGCATCGCGCCCGGAAAGATCGCCCAGAGTGTCCTTGAGCAGCATCAGGCAGCCGAGCGGCGTGCAGGAGATCAGCGCCGGCTCTCCGGCGGCCAGAAGGCCGGCGTTCAGCGGGTGCAGACCGTCGACGTCCTTGGCCGGATCGATGGCCCGCAGCACCGGCCCGGCATCCAGATGCGCCGGCAGCGGCAGTTGCAGCAGGATGCCGTCGATCGTGGGATCGGCGTTCAGATCCGCGATCAGCGCCATAAGCCCCTCCTGCGTGGCGTCCTGCGGCAGGACGTGGCGCAGGCTGTGCAGGCCCATCTTCTCGGTCATCCGCAGCTTGGCGCCGACGTAGACCTCGCTCGCCGGATCGTCGCCGACCAGCACGGCGGCAAGGCCGGGGCAACGCCCACTCTGCGCCTCGAAGGCGGGGAGGGCCTCCATGATGCGCTGTGACCAGGCCTCGGACCGGGCGCGGCCGTCGATCGGGCGGGCCAGGGTGCCGGTGGCGGGAGTAGCTTGGGTCATGGACATGGCGGGGCCTCGGTCATCGTGGATGATCCCGGGGTCTTTCCCGGGGGCCCAGGCGCGCGGCTCGTTTCGCATGCGCTTCCCGGTGGTGGCCCACCTTGTGATCGCCAGTCGCGCATGGGCAGCGATTACGGTCTGGGACGGCCTGCGTCAACTGTGCCGGGAGGACAGGCAAAAGCCGCCCCGCGGGGCGGCCTGCAATCGTTACGGCACCTGTTGGGGGCCCGCGTCAGCCGTAGACGGCGCTGCGGGCGATGCGGTTGGCATCCTCGGGCATCAGCCCCAGGTCCCAAGCGGTCTGGCGCGGCATGGCGCGCAGCTCGCGGCGGGTGCGGTTATACGCGGCGCGGCGGGAAACGGCGGCGCGGATGGTCGTCAGGTAGGTCATCTTGATCTCCTTGGCCTTGGTTCGTGCCTCCACGCCTTCCAATATGGCCATGCTGCGCCGCAGCACAATTTCCCGTTTCGCGGGTCCGCCATGTCCTGCGCGCAATGCGAACGAGCAGGTTCAGCAAGGAAAAGGGGCACGCCGCGATGCGGCGTGCCCCTTGGTAAGGCAGATCACGATCGCGCCCCGCGCGGGGCGCGGCGGATCAGATCAGCTTGCCCATGGCGACGGCGGTATCGACCATCCGGTTCGAGAAGCCCCACTCGTTGTCGTACCAGGACATCACGCGGACCATGTTCCCCTCGAGCACCTTGGTGCCGTCCAGCGCGAAGGTCGAGCTGTGGGGATCGTGGTTGAAGTCGCTGCTGACCAGCGGCTGCTCGGTAAAGGCCAGAACGCCCTTCATCGGGCCCTCGGCGGCGGCCTTAATGGCGTTGTTGATCTCTTCGACCGTGGTGTCGCGCGAGGCTTCGAAGGTCAGGTCGATGACCGAGACGTTCGGCGTGGGCACGCGGATCGACACACCGTCGAGCTTGCCGTTCAGTTCAGGCAGCACGAGGCCGACGGCCTTGGCGGCGCCGGTGGAGGTCGGGATCATCGACAGCGCCGCGGCGCGGGCGCGGTAGAGGTCCGAATGCAGGGTGTCCAGCGTCGGCTGGTCGCCGGTGTAGCTGTGCACCGTGGTCATGAAGCCCTTGGTGATGCCGACGGCGTCGTGCAGCACCTTCGCGACGGGCGCGAGGCAGTTGGTGGTGCAGGACGCGTTCGAGACGATCAGGTCGGCGGCGGTCAGCGTATCCTCGTTCACGCCAAAGACGATGGTCTTCTCGCCCTGCGTCGGGTTCTTGAGCGGGGCCGAGACCAGCACACGCTTGGCGCCGTTCTTCAGGTGCAGGCCGGCCTTCTCGGGCGTGGTGAAGATGCCGGTGCATTCCATCACGATATCGACGTCCGACCAGGGCAGCTCGGCGGGATCGCGCATGGCGGAGACGCGCATCGGGCCGCGGCCGACGTCGATGGTGTCCTCGGTCGTCGTCACCTCGCCGGGGAAGCGGCCGTGCACGCTGTCGAAGCGGATGAGGTGGGCGTTGGTCTCGACCGGGCCGAGGTCGTTGATCGCGACGACCTCGATATCGGTGCGGCCGGATTCGATGATGCTGCGCAGCACGTTCCGACCGATACGGCCGAAGCCATTGATTGCAACCTTGACTGCCATGATCGTTCCCTCCGGGATTGAGGCTTGGGTTTGGCGCACAGAAGGCGGATTTCCGGGCAAAGGTCAACCGCCGCCGCCGTGGCTCCGCGGCGCGCGCGGCATCACTTGAGCTGGCTGTCTTTCGAGCCGCGGCGGTTGAAGCCGCCCCGGTCCTGCGGCCGGCTGTCGCGCCCGGACTGACACTCGACGCACAGCTTCACGCCCGGGATCGCCTGCCGCCGCCGCTCGGGGATCGGCTCGTCGCATTCGGCGCAATGCGTCGCGCTTTCGCCCACGGGGGCGCGGCGCGCCTGCATCCGCTTAAGCTCGTCGCTGATCGAGGCTTCGATCTGTTCGCCTACCGCGCCATCGCGCGACCATCCACCGGCCATGCTGGATCCTCCTGCACTGGACCCGTTCATCTATGTCGTCCTGCGGTTTGTGCAACGCTTGCGGGGGGCAGCGGGCGCAGGCAGGCTTCTTGGCGTCAGAACCAAGGGGGGGCAAGGATGCAGGATATCGGCGGGCGCGGAGATGCGGCGTTGCTGCTTCTGGCACGACTGGCGCTGGCGGCGCTGATGCTGGGCGGGGCGGCGCAAAAGGCGCTCTCGCCGGGCGATGCCATGGCGCTGCTGGCCGAGCGCGGCTTGCCGCAGGCGCTGGTCTGGCCGGCGCTGGCCTATGACGCGGCGGCGGGCGTGGCGCTGGTGCTGGGCTGGCGGATGCGCCCGCTGGCGCTGAGCCTCGCGGTCTACTGCGCTTTCACCAGCTGGTTCCACTTCAAACCCGAGGATCCCTGGCAGATGACGATCTTCGTCAAGAACTGGGCCATCGCGGGCGGCTGCTGCGCGCTCGCCGTGGCCGGGGCGGGGCCATGGCGACTGGGCCGGCGGGGCTGAGGGCGCACACGAAAAAGGGGGACGCGGCTGGCGCGTCCCCCTTCCTGTCTCGGCGGTATGAGGCGGGCCTCAGAGCATCGCCTTGACCTTCTCGACGGTCGCCTCGGCGGTGATGCCGAACTTCTCGTAAAGCACCTCGGCGGGCGCGGAGGCGCCGAAGCCGTCCATGCCGACGAAGGCGGATTTCGCCTCGCGGCCGCGCTCGCCCAGAAGCAGGCGATCCCAAGGCTGGCGCACGCCGGCCTCGATCGCGACGCGGACCGGCCCGGCGGGCAGGACCCGGCGGCGGTAGCTCTCGTCCTGCTCGTAGAAGAGCTCCATGCAGGGGACGGAGACGACGCGGGTGCCGATGCCCTCGGCCTCGAGCATCTCGGCGGCCTTCACCGCGATCTCGACCTCGGAGCCGGAGGCCATGAGGATCGCGCGCCGCTTTTCCTTGGCCTCGCGCAGGACATAGGCGCCCTGGGCGGTCAGGTTCTTGCTCTTGTGCTCGGTGCGCACGGGGGCAAGGTTCTGCCGGCTCAGCGCGAGGACCGAGGGCCGGCTCTCGTGCGTCAGCGCCAGTTCCCAGGCCTCGGCGGTCTCGACCGTGTCGGCGGGGCGGAACACCGCGGTGTTCGGCGTCGCGCGCAGCATGGCCAGATGCTCCACCGGCTGGTGGGTCGGGCCGTCTTCGCCCAGACCGATGGAGTCGTGGGTCATCACGTAGACGACCGGAGCGTTCATCAGCGCCGACAGACGCATCGCCGGACGGGCGTAATCGGTGAAGCACATGAAGGTGCCGCCGTAGGGGCGCACGCCGCCATGCAGCTCCATGCCGTTCATCGCCGCGGCCATGCCATGCTCGCGGATGCCGTAGTAGATGTAGCGGCCCTTGCGGTTCTCGGGGTCGAAAACCTCGATGTCACCGGCCTTGGTGTTGTTCGAGCCGGTCAGGTCGGCGCTGCCGCCCGCGGTTTCGGGCATCACGCGGTTGATGACGTCGAGCACCATCTCCGAGGATTTGCGCGTCGCGACGCTCTTGCCCTCTTCGGCGGCCTGCTTCTTGAAGGCACGGAGCTTGGAGGCAAGCTGCTTGGGCGCCTCGCCCTTCATCACGCGCTCGAACTCGGCCTTCTTGCGGTCCGACAGGGCGTCGAGCTGGTCTTGCCACTCGGCACGCTGCTGGGCGCCGCGGCTGCCCATGGCTTCCCACTGCGCCTTGATGTCCTTGGGGATCTCGAAGGCGGGGGCGGTCCAGCCGTAGGCCTTCTTGGTCGCGGCGATGACCTCGGGGTCGCTGACGACACCGTGACCCTTGGCGGTATCCTGCACGGCGGTGCCGAGCGCGATGTGGGTGCGCGTGTTGATCATCGAGGGGCGCGGATCGGCCTTGGCGGCGGTGATCGCGGCGTCGATGGCCTCGGGGTCGTGGCCGTCGATTTCCTGCACGTGCCAGCCGGAGGCCTCGAAGCGGGCGGTCTGGTAGGTGATGTCCGAAAGCGAGACCTTGCCGTCGATGGTAATGCCGTTGTTGTCGAAGAAGACGACAAGGTGGCCCAGCTTCTGCTTGCCGGCGAGGGCGATCGCCTCGTGGCTGATGCCCTCCATCAGGCAGCCGTCACCGGCGATGACGTAGGTGTGGTGGTTCACGACCTTGCTGCCGAAGCGGGCGCGCAGCATCTCTTCGGCGATGGCGAAGCCGACCGAGTTCGCGAGACCCTGGCCCAGCGGGCCGGTCGTCGTCTCGACCGCCTCGGTATGGCCGGTCTCGGGGTGGCCGGCGGTGCGGCTGTCCCACTGGCGGAAGTTCTTGATCTCCTCGAGCGTCATCTCCTTGTACCCGGTCAGGTACAGCAGGCCGTAGAGCAGCATGGAGCCATGGCCGGTCGAGAGGATGAAGCGGTCGCGGTCGGGCCACTCGGGGTTCGCGGGGTCGAACCGCATGTGCTTGTCGTACAGAACGGTCGCGACATCGGCCATGCCGAGCGGCATGCCGGTGTGCCCGGATTTCGCGGCGGCCACGGCGTCGAGGGCGAGGGACCGGAGAGCCGCCGCCTTCATCCAGTGCTCGGGGTGCGCCTTGCGCAGATCTTCGATGTTCACGGGAGGCGGTCCTTGTTGAGTGATAAGGGCTTGGTGCCGGGTCTTAGCAGGCACGGGGCCGAGATCAAGCGCGCCATCGCCGCGAAAGAGGGGCTTTGGCGGCTGTTTGCCGCCCCTCGCGGCGGCTTTCGGGGCTTCGAGCAGGGGGTGAAGAGTGCGGCGCACCCGCTTGATCCGGCAGGCGGCTGGCGGTTTGCCCCCTTCGCCCGCGCGGCATAGTCTGGCCATGAAAAAGCACGATTCGGACGCGCCGGCAGGGCGCGTGCAATCGGGAGAGGCAACAGGACCCGACAGCGCCCGAGCGGCGCCGCAGGGCCGGGCGATCGGATACGAATGAGCGATATCAAGGAAGTTCAGGACCGGATGGCGGCCGCCCTGGGGCGGATCGGCGCCGCGCTGGAGACGCGGGGCGCGCAGCAGGATGGCGCCTCCAGCGCCGCCCGCGAGGCCGCCGAGGCCGAGGCCGCGAACCTGCGCCTGGAGCTCGAGCAGGAGCGTCAGGTCAGCCAGCGGCTGGGCGAGGAGCTGCGGGCGCTGTCGGAAGGACAGGAGGGCCGCGTGGCCGAAGCCGAGGCCCGGCATGCGGCGCAGCAGGAGCGGATCGCCGATCTCGACGCGCAGCTGCAGGGGCTGCGCCGCTCCAACGCCGAGCTGCGCGAGCTGGCGGAGCGGATGCGCCTTGCGCTGGCGGACGAGGTTTCGGACCCAGAGCTGATCAACCGCGCCCTTCAGGCCGAACTCGACGGGCTGCGCAGCAGCGCTGCCGCGACGCAGGTCGAACTCGACGCCGTTCTCGCGCAGCTCGAGCCGCTGATCGCGGGCGCGGACCAACAGGAGGGCCAGTGATGCCGCAGGTCGAGATCACCATCGGTGGGCGCAGCTTCGAGGTCGCCTGCCAGGAGGGCGAGGAGCCTTTCCTGCAGGCCGCGGCCCAGGTTCTGGATCAGGAAGCGAGCGCGCTGAGCGCGCATGTCGGCCGGATGCCCGAAAGCAAGATGCTGCTGATGACCGGGCTGATGCTGGCCGATCGCATGGCCGGCACGGATGACCGCCTAAAGGAGGCCGAGCAGCGGGCGCAGGCCGCCGAGGCCGGGCTGGGCCAGGCGCAGGCGCAGATCGACGCGGCAGAGGCCGCGGCCCAGCAGGCCGTGCAGCAGGCCGAGCGCGCCGCCTACGACGCGGTCGAGCAGGCGCGGCAGGAGGCCGAGGCCCGGATCGAGGCCGCGCAGGCCGAGGCCGCGACGCAGGTGGAGGCGGCCCTCGCCGATAGCGCCGCCCGGCTCGAGGCAGCCGAGGGCGAGGCCCGCCGCGCCCGCGCCGAGTTGGAGAGCCGGGCGAACGAGATCGGGCTGCCCGACGATGCGGTGGCGATCCCCGAGGCCGCGCTGGAGCATCTGCAGGCGCTGGTGCTGGAAGCCGAGGCGCTGGCCGAGCGCGCGCAGGGCGCGGAGTGAGGCGACCGGCAGGGCGCCTCGGCGCCTGCCTCGCGGCGTGCCTGATTGGTCTGCCGGTTCAGGCGCAGGAAAGCGTCCTGCGCACCCGCTACCTCTGCGACGGCCGCGCCGAGGTGGAGGCTATCTACATCAACGACAGCGACCCGCAGAGAGTCGCGCTGCTGGTCGAGGGGAAACTTGTCCTGCTGGAGCAGGGGCGGGCGGCCTCCGGCGTCAGGTACGAGGCGGGATCTGGCGGCCCGGCCTACCAGTGGTGGACGAAGGGCGACGAGGCCAGCCTGTCATGGCTGGGCGAGGGCGGGCCGCGCCCGGTCTACGAGACCTGCATCGAAGAGTGAGGCGGCGCGGCGACTAAGGCCGCCGCGCCAGAGGCCTTACTGCTGGTTGGCCTCGCGGATCTTGCCCGCGGCCTCCTTGTCGTAGCCGATGCCCTTGGCATCGAAGAGCTGGTCGAGCTCGCCCGAGAGGGTCATCTCGGTGACGATGTCGCAGCCGCCCACAAACTCTCCCTTCACGTAAAGCTGCGGGATCGTCGGCCAGTCGGAATAATCCTTGATGCCCTGGCGGATGCCCTCGTCGGCGAGGACGTTCACGTCCTTGAAGGTCACTTCCATGAAGTTCAGCACGCCGGCGACGCGGCTGGAAAAGCCGCATTGCGGCATCGTGCCGGTGCCCTTCATGAAGAGGACGACGTCGTTGCCGGCGACTAGATCGGCGATGGTCTGTTGCGCATCGGTGCCGGGGGTAGCGGTCTCGGTCATGTGGTTCTCCTTGCGGTGTCGCGGGCGCCGCTGCGGGGCGCCATGGCGGCGGGTCATGTGGGGGCGGCTGGTCTACCAGCGCTCGTTAAGCTGGTGCAGCCGGGCATTGCGGCGGTTCACGCGCGCCATCGCCTCGAGGTCCAGAGCCTCGGTGCCGAGGCCGGGCTTGATCGTGCTCCAGCGCACTTCGCGCCGCGCTCCGGCGCTGTCGCCCCGGTCCAGCCGCATGTCGGCGTCGAAGTCGTCGCGGTGCCCCTCCGGCTGGTACTGGCTGAGCGGGCGGTGCCGCCGGGGCTGGGTCCTTGCGACCAGCGCGGCCCCGAAACCGAAGGCGGCGCCGAGGATCGCGATGGTCCGCAGGCCCATCAGTCCGGCGCCTTGGTGGTTAGCGCCAGCGCGTGCAGATCGCCGGAGGGGCCGTCCATCTTGCCCTTGAGGGCGGCATAGACGGCGCGCTGCTGCTGCACGCGGTTCTGGCCGCGGAAGCTCTCGTCGATCACCTCGGCCGACCAGTGATTGCCGTCGCCGGCGAGGTCGGTGATGGTGACCTTCGCTTCCGGGAAGCTGTCCTTGATGAGATCCTCGATCTCGCGCGCGGTCATCGGCATGGTGGCCCCTTCTCCTTGAGGGGAGAATGTAGGCGCCGGCATGGGGCGCCGCAAGGGCGCGCCGGCCTCGCGCGGAGGGAGGGGGGCGCTGCCCCCCCCCTCGGCCCTGGCGGGCCTCACCCCCCAGGATATTTGCAAAGAGAAGAGGGAGTCAGTCGAAGAGGGCGGGGAAGGTGCCGCGCCAGAGGGTGGTGAGATCCTCCATCGGCGCGCTGGCTGCGCCCATGGAGAAACTCTTGCCGCCGATGCTTCCGACCTCGTCCATCTCCAGCCCCTCGGCCTCGGCGGCGCGCAGGAGGGCGCGGGCGGCCTCGGGGGCCGCGGCGATCAGGTAGCGGGCCTGATCCTCGCCGAAGAGGGCGGCGATGCCTTCGGGCGCGAGGGTGGCCCCGAAGCCCGCGGCCTCGGCCAGCTCGAAGGCGGCGAGGGCGAGGCCGCCGTCCGAGATATCGGTGCAGGCGCGGATATGGCCCTTCTGCGCGAGGACGAAATCGCCATGCGCCCGCTCCGCCGCCAGATCGACGGGGGGCGGCGCGCCCTCTGCCCGGCCAAGGGCCTCGGCCAGCAGGGCCGAGCGGCCGAGATGCGTGCCGGTGCCGCCCAGCAGCAGCAGCAGGTCGCCGTCACTGGCGGGGCCGGCGATCATGTCGTCCAGATCCGCGATCAGCCCGACGGCGCCGATGGTGGGGGTCGGCAGGATGCCGCGACCGTCGGTTTCGTTGTAGAGGCTGACGTTGCCCGAGACGATCGGCATGTCGAGGGCGATGCAGGCCTCGCCGATGCCCTGTATCGCGCCGACGAACTGGCCCATGATCTCGGGCTTTTCGGGGTTGCCGAAGTTCATGTTGTCGGTGGTCGCGAGCGGGCGCGCGCCGGTGGCGACGAGGTTGCGATAGGCCTCTGCCACGGCCTGGCGGCCGCCCTGCACGGGATCGGCCACGACGTAGCGCGGCGTGACGTCCGAGGTGAAGGCAAGGCCGCGGGTCGTGTCATGCACGCGGATCACGCCTGCACCGCGGCCGGGGACGCGGGCGGTATCGCCCATGACCATGTGATCGTATTGCTCCCAGACCCAGGACTTCTGGGCGTGGTTCGGGCTGGAAAGGAGGGCGCGCAGCCCGTCCATCGGGTCGATCTCGGGCAGGTCGCCCAGCGGCGCGGGCGGCGGCGTCGGGACCCAGGGGCGGTCGTATTCCGGCGCGGTGCCGGAGAGCGCCTTGAGCGGCAGATCGGCCTTCACCTCGCCGTTCAGCGTGACGAGAAAGCGGTCCTCGGGGATGGTCTCGCCGACGATGGCGAAGTCGAGGTCCCACTTGTGGAAGATCGCGCGGGCCTCGGTCTCCTTCTCGGGGCGCAGCACCATGAGCATGCGCTCCTGGCTTTCGGAGAGCATCATCTCGTAGGCGGTCATGTTCTCTTCGCGCACCGGCACGCGGTCGAGCTCCAGCTTGATGCCGAGATCGCCCTTGTCGCCCATCTCGACGGCCGAGCAGGTGAGGCCCGCGGCGCCCATGTCCTGGATCGAGATCACGGCGCCCGAGGCCATCAGCTCGAGGCAGGCCTCCATCAGGCATTTCTCGGTGAAGGGATCGCCGACCTGCACGGTCGGGCGCTTGTCCTCGATGCTGTCGTCGAATTCGGCGCTGGCCATGGTGGCGCCGCCGACGCCGTCGCGCCCGGTCTTGGCGCCGAGGTAGACCACCGGCATGCCGACTCCGCTCGCGGCGGAGTAGAAGATGGCATCGGCCCGCGCGATCCCGGCGGCAAAGGCGTTGACCAGGCAGTTGCCGTCATAGGCCGCGTCGAAGCGGACCTCTCCGCCCACGGTCGGCACGCCGAAGGCATTGCCGTAGCCGCCGATCCCGGCGACCACGCCATGCACGAGGCTGCGGGTACGCGGATGTTCGGGCCGCCCGAATGAGAGCGCGTTCATCGCCGCGACGGGCCGCGCCCCCATGGTGAAGACATCGCGCAGGATGCCGCCCATGCCGGTGCCAGCGCCCTGATAGGGCTCGATGTAGGAGGGGTGGTTGTGGCTCTCCATCTTGAAGACCACGGCCAGCCCCTCGCCGATATCGACGACGCCCGCGTTCTCTCCGGGGCCGCAGATCACCTGCGGGCCCTTGGTGGGCAGGGTGCGCAGCCACTTCTTCGAGGACTTGTAGGAGCAGTGCTCGTTCCACATGGCCGAGAAGATGCCAAGCTCGGTGAATGTGGGCTCGCGGCCGATCACCTCCAGCAGGCGCTGGTATTCGTCCGGTTTCATCCCGTGCGCGGCGATGAGATCCTCGGTAATGGCCGGCTCGTTCATGCCCAGACCCCCTGGCTGCGAAGTTGCGCCCTGTTAGGACAAGCGCGCCCCGAGGGGAAGCGCCTCGGGCGGTTGCGCGAGGAAGGCGTCGATCTGCGCCTGGCTGCGCAGGCGGTGGCGCGGCTTGCCCTCGGCCTCGTCAAAGAGTGCCTGCATCTTGGCCCGGTGCGTGGCGCGGGTGTCCCAGATCCAGCGCAGGAAGGCCGGGTCCAGCCGCTCGGGGCAGTTCTCCGGCAGGTCCGGGCGGGTGGAGCGCGCATATTCGGCGCGCCGTTTGAGAACCCGCCAAAGGCGCAGGCCGACGGGCAGGTCGACCCAGATCAGCATCTGCGCCCGCGAAAGGCGGTTGGGCCATGTCGCGCTGTGTCCGCCTTCGAAGATCCAGCGCTCCTGCGCCTCGACCTCCTGGCAGAGCAGGGTCTTTTCCGGGCGCGGCCTCTCGATCCAGCCGGGGCGGTAATGGATCTTGTCGATATGGATCACCGGCAGGCCCGTGCGCGCCCCGAGGGCGCGGGCGAGGGTGGATTTTCCGGCGCCGGGCTGGCCGACGATCATGATGCGCTGGATGGTCATGGTCCCCCCAGTTTTGCACAGCAGGCAAAAAAAAAGCCGGGCCCGAAAGCCCGGCAAGTCCAACAGGGAGGTATGAAGTGATGCGCCCTGAGGCATTCATCGCTGCATGCTGTTGAAGTAGTAGGCACATTGAGGACGATCAAGCGGCGATCGCCCCGGTCGGCGCATGTCTGCCATGCAGTGCCTGCATGAGTTTCCGGCTGTGGCCGGATCGCCTCAGGCCGGGGCGGATTCGCGGATGCGGCGGCGGTGCTCCGAGACCTCTTCCTGCACGAAATCGCGGAAGGCGGCGACGCGCTTCGACTGCCGCAACTCCTCGGGATAGGCGAGGAAGACCGGAACCTCGTTCGATTCCGTCTCGGGCAGCACGCGCACGAGGTCGGGGAAATGCTCGGTCAGGTAATGCGGCAGCACCCCGACGCCGAGGTTGTTGAGCACCGCCTGCAGCACTCCGAAGTAGTTGTTCACCGTCAGCATCGACGGAATGTCGTGCGACATCAGCTGCTGCACCATCATCGCGCCGGCGGTGACCTGCGCGGAGGACGGGCTCTGGCAGATCAGGCGATGCGTGGCGAAATCCTCGACCCGGTCGAGCGGGCCGGCCTGTTTCAGGTAATCGGCCGTCGCGTAAAGGCGCATCCGCACGTTCATCAGCCGCTTGCGCACGAGGTCGGCCTGGCTCGGCTCCTTCATGCGGATCGCGACATCGGCCTCGCGCATCGGCAGGTCCAGCACCTTTTCCTCGAGGATCAGGTCGATCTTCAGGTCGGGGTACTTCTCGTAGAGCTTGGGCAGCCGCGGGGCCAGCCAGAGCGTGCCGAAGCCGATCGGCGTGGTGATCTTCAGCTCTCCGAAGACCTCTTCCTCGGTATCGCGGATGCGGGCGGCGGCGGCCTCCAGCCGCTTGTTCATCGACCGGGTGGCGTCGAACAGCAGCTCGCCCTGCTCGGTCAGGATCAGCCCGCGGGCATGACGGTGGAACAGCGTGGTGTTCAGCTGCTCTTCGAGCGCGCGGATCTGCCGGCTGACCGCCGATTGCGACAGGTGCAGGACGTCGCCGGCATGGGTCAGGCTGCCGGCATCGGCAACGGCGTGAAAGATGCGCAGCTTGTCCCAGTCCATCATGGTCGGCGTTCCCTCTTCCGGGCGGCGGGCAATGTGGCCGGGGCGGTATCGGACCGTCCCGCCATAGGCAAATGGCATCTTCCCCCGCGAAGACAACGGCGCGGTGCGCCGCCGGCGGGCGGCGGCATCCCGCGCGGTGGCCGGTGCGGCGATCCTGCACCAGTCTTGGCGGCGAATGCGTCAATTTTGCGTAACCGGCGGTCACCAAGCGCGCCGGCAGCGCGGAATTGTCGCAAGCCTGCATCACCGCGCCAGCCTCGCCGCGGTGCGAAGCCTCTCATGGACCTCCTGCGCAAAGCGACCTATGAGTTGTCGCCGAACCCGGTGCCCTGAAGCCAGCTCGGCTTCGAGGTCAAGGCACGCTACAGGGACGCAGGCAAGGGCAGGGGCGGCAGATGGCGGTCGGAATTTTCGATAGCGGACTCGGCGGGCTGACCGTTCTGGGCGCGGTCTCGCGGCGGTTGCCCGAGCTGCCCTTGGTCTACCTCGGCGACAGCGCCAATGCGCCCTACGGTGTGCGCGACCCGCAGGATATCTACGATCTGACGACGAGCGGCGTGCAGCGCCTTTTCGATGCGGGCTGCGATCTGGTGATCCTCGCCTGCAATACCGCCAGCGCCGCCGCGCTGCGCCGGATGCAGGAGGGATGGATCCCGCCCGGCAAGCGCGTGCTCGGCGTTTTCGTGCCGCTGATCGAGGCGCTGACCGAGCGGCAGTGGGGCGACAATTCCCCGCCGCGCGAGGTCGCGGTGAAGCATGTCGCGCTATTCGCCACGCCCGCCACCGTGTCCTCCCGCGCCTTCCAGCGCGAGCTGGCCTTCCGCGCCGTCGGCGTCGATGTCGAGGCGCAGGCCTGCGGCGGTGTCGTCGATGCCATCGAGGAAGGCGACATGATCCTCGCCGAGGCACTGGTCCGGTCCCACGTCGAGGCCTTGAAGCGCAAGATGCCGCGCCCCGATGCCGCGGTGCTGGGCTGCACCCATTACCCGCTGATGGAAGAGGTCTTCGCCGATGCGCTGGGGCCTGACGTCACCGTCTTCAGCCAGCCGAACCTCGTGGCCGAGAGCCTTGCCTTCTACCTTGACCGGCACCCGGACATGGTGGGGACGGGGACGGAAAACCTGTTCCTGACCACCGGCAATCCGCGCGCGGTCTCGGATCACGCGACGCGCTTCTTGCGACGACGGATCGACTTCACCGCCGCTTGATCGGCGGCCGTCCCGCACTGGCGCCGCGCGCGCCATCCCCCTATCCTTCGCGGCAGGAGATGCCATGACCCATTCCGTCGCCATCCTCGGCGCCTCGGGCTATACCGGGGCCGAACTCGTCCGGCTGATCGCCACCCATCCCTCGCTGCGCGTCGCCGCCCTGACGGGCGAACGCAAGGCCGGCATGGCCATGGCCGAGGTCTATCCCCATCTGCGCCACCTCGACCTGCCAAAGCTCTGCACCATCGATGAGGTCGATTTCGCAGGCATCGACCTGGTGTTCTGCGCGCTGCCCCATGCCACCAGCCAGGCCGTCATCAAGACGCTGCCCGATGGGCTGAAGGTCGTCGACCTTTCCGCCGATTTCCGGCTGCGCGATCCGGCGGCCTACGAAAAGTGGTACGGCAAGCCGCATGGCGCGACCGACCTGCAGGGCACCGCCGTCTACGGCCTGACCGAGTTCTACCGCGAGGCCATCGCCGGCGCGCGCCTTGTCGCCGGGACGGGCTGCAATGCCGCCACGGTGCAATTCGCGCTGCGCCCGCTGATCGAAGCCGCGCTGATCGACCTCGACGACATCATCGTCGATCTCAAGTGCGGCGTTTCCGGCGCGGGCCGGTCGCTGAAGGAAAACATGCTCTTCGGCGAGCGGAGCGAGGATGTCGCGGCCTACGGCCTTGGCGGCACGCACCGCCACCTGGGCGAGTTCGACCAGGAGTTCAGCGAGATCGCGGGCCGCGAGGTGCGCATCAGCTTTACCCCGCATCTGGTGCCGATCAACCGCGGCATCCTCGCCTCCTGTTACGTGAAGGGCGAGGCGCAAGCCATTCATGCCGCTCTGGAATCGCGTTATGCGGACGAGCCCTTCGTGATCGTTCTGCCCTTCGGCACCGTGCCCTCGACGGCGCATGTGCAGAGCAGCAACTTCTGCCACATCGGCGTCGCGGGCGACCGCATCCCCGGCCGGGCGATGGTCGTCTCGACCCTCGACAACCTGTGCAAGGGCAGCTCGGGGCAGGCGGTGCAGAACGCGAACCTCATGCTCGGCCTGCCCGAGACCGAGGGGCTCATGCTGGCGCCGGTGTTCCCGTGACGGCCCGCGCCGGCATGCGCGGGCTGAAGAAGCAGCGGCGGATCCAGGTGATTGCGCTGGCTGCGGCGGCGCTCGTGCTGGCGACGGGGATGATCGGCTATGCGATGCGCGACGGCATCAACTACTACCGCGCCCCGAGCGAGGTCGTCGCCGATCCGCCCGCCCCGACGGAGTTGTTCCGCATCGGCGGCATGGTCGAGGACGGCAGCCTGATCCGCGGCGCCGGCGAGACGGTGACCTTCTCCGTCACCGATTACGGCGCCAGCGTCGAGGTCAGCTATACCGGCATCCTGCCCGACCTCTTCGCCGAGGGGCAGGGCATGGTCGGGCTGGGCCGCTGGCAGGACGGCCACTTCGAGGCGCAGCAGATCCTCGCCAAGCACGACGAAAGCTACATGCCCAAGGAGGTCACCGAGAGCCTCAAGGCGCAGGGCTACGATCCGGCCCGCGACGGCGGCGCTGCGAAGGAGTGACACGCGTCCGTGCAACGCCGCCGCATTGGCCCGGACAAACCGATGGGGTAAGCGGGATCCATGCTGATCGAACTGGGCCATTTCGCGCTGATCCTGGGCTTCGCCGTGGCGGTGGTGCAAAGCCTCGTCCCCCTTGTCGGGGCGCATAAGGGCTGGCGCGGCTGGATGGCGCTGGCCGAACCCGCCGCCTCGACGCAGTTCCTGCTGGTCGGCTTCTCCTTCGTGGCGCTGACCTGGGCCTTCGTCACCTCGGACTTCTCGGTCCGGCTGGTGGTCGAGAACTCCCACTCCGCCAAGCCGCTGCTTTACAAGATCAGCGGCGTCTGGGGGAACCACGAAGGCTCCATGCTACTCTGGCTGCTGATCCTCGCGCTCTTCGGCGCCTGCGTGGCCTGGTTCGGCACGGCGCTGCCCGCCGCGCTCAGGGCGCGGGTGCTGGCGGTGCAGGGGCTGATCGGCGTCGCCTTCTTCGCCTTCATCCTGCTGACCTCGAACCCCTTCACGCGGATGCTCGTCGCGCCCTTCGACGGGCAGGATCTGAACCCGCTGCTGCAGGACCCCGGCCTCGCCTTTCATCCGCCCTTCCTCTACCTCGGCTATGTCGGCCTCTCGACCAGCTTCTCCTTCGCGGTCGCGGCACTGATCGAGGGGCGGGTGGATGCCGCCTGGGCGCGCTGGGTGCGGCCCTGGACTCTGGCGGCCTGGGTCTTTCTGACCGTCGGCATCGCGCTGGGCAGCTGGTGGGCCTATTACGAGCTGGGCTGGGGCGGCTTCTGGTTCTGGGACCCGGTCGAGAACGCCAGCTTCATGCCATGGCTGATCGCCACGGCGCTGCTGCATTCCGCCATCGTCACCGAAAAGCGCGAGGCGCTGAAAAGCTGGACCGTCCTTCTGGCGATCCTCGGCTTCGGCTTCTCGCTTCTGGGCACCTTCCTCGTCCGCTCGGGCGTCATCACATCGGTCCATGCCTTCGCCACCGACCCGGCGCGGGGTGTCTTCATCCTCGCGATCCTCGCCATCTTCATCGGCGGGGCGCTGTGGCTCTATGCCGCGCGGGCGGGGCGGATGGAGGCGAAGGGCGTCTTCTCCCTCGTCAGCCGGGAATCGGGGCTGGTGGCGAACAACGTGCTGCTGGTGACCGCCGCGCTGGTGGTCTTCATCGGCACGCTCTGGCCGCTCTTTGCCGATATCGCGCTGGACCGCGTGCTCTCGGTCGGGGCGCCCTTCTTCAATGCCGCCTTCACGCCCTTCTTCGTGGCGCTGGCGCTGATCCTGCCGCCCTGCGGGATGCTGGCCTGGAAGCGGGGGCGCATGGGCCGCGCCCTGCGCGCCTGCGCCCCCGGGCTGATCCTTGCCGTGGCGGTGATGCTGCTGGCCTTCGCGCTGCAGACCGGGCGCAGCGCACTGGGGCCGCTGGGCCTCGCCCTCGGCAGTTGGCTGATCGCTGGCGCGGCGCTCGATCTCTGGGCGCGGACGGGGGCGGGCGGCTGGCGGCGCCTGTTCCGCCTGCCCGGCGCCGACTGGGGGAAGGCCGTGGGCCATGCCGGCCTCGGCGTCACGATCATCGGCATCGCCGGGCTGCTGGCCTGGCAGGAGGAGGATATCCGCGTCGCCCGCATCGGCGAGAGCTGGCCCATCGGCGGCTATACCGTCACACTCGATGAGGTGCGCGAGGGGCGGGGCGCGAACTACGTGACCACCATGGCCACCATGCGCGTCACCCGCGAGGGGCGCGAGGTCGCGGTGCTGCACCCCGAGAAGCGCGTCTATCCCGTCGCCGGGATGCCCACGACCGAGGCCGGCATCCAGAGCGGATTGTTCCGCGACCTCTACCTCGTGGTGGGCGACGCGCAGGACGGCGGCGGCTGGGCCGTGCGCAGCCATATCAAGCCGCTGGCCTTCTGGATCTGGGGCGGCGCGATCCTGATGGCGCTGGGCGGTCTGCTCTCGCTCGGCGACCGGCGGATGCGCGTGGGTGCGGCGGCGAAGAAGGCGCCGCGGCAGCCCAGCCCCGTGGCCGCGGAATGAGGCGCCTCGCCCTGCTGCTCTGGCTGGTGCTGGCGCTGCCGGCCTGGGCCGTGCAACCGGGCGAAGTGCTGGAGGATCCGGCGCTCGAGGCGCGGGCCCGCGCGATCAGCACGCAGCTGCGCTGCCCGGTCTGCCGCAACGAGAACATCGACGACAGCAATGCTGCGCTGGCCCGCGACCTGCGCCTGATGGTGCGCGAGCGGCTGGTGGCGGGCGACAGCGACGCGCAGGTCGTCGATGCCCTCGTCGCGCGCTACGGCGAATACGTGCTGCTGCGGCCCGCGGCCTCTGGCGCGAACCTCGTGCTGTGGCTGGCGCCGCTGGCGCTTTTCATCGCGGGGGCGGGGCTGGCTGTGGTCGTCGTGCGCCGCCGCTCCGCTGCCCCGGCGCCCGCGGGGCTGACCCCCGAGGAGCGGGCGCAGCTGGAAAAGCTGCTGGGCGAGGATCGCGCCCCGGACTAGTCTTTCCGCGCGAGGGCGGAGGGACAGGCATGGACTATCACACGATCAGGCTGCAGCAGCAGGAGGGCCTCGCCGTGCTGACGCTGGCGCGGCCCGAGGTGATGAACGCGATGAACCGTCGCATGCGCGCCGAGATCGCCCATGCCGCCGGTGCGCTACAGGACGCGCGCGTCCTCGTGCTGACGGGCGAGGGGCGGGCCTTCTGCTCCGGGCAGGACCTGACCGAGGCGCCGGAGGGCGGCGATCTGGAGCGGGTGCTGCAGGAAGAATACCTGCCGATGCTGCAGGCCCTGCAGGACTGCCCCGTCCCGGTGATCGCCGCCGTCAACGGCCATGCTGCCGGGGCGGGGGCGAGCCTGGCGCTGGCCGCCGATGTGGTGATCGCCGCAGAGGCTGCCGTTTTCACCTTTGCCTTCACCCGGATCGGCCTGATCCCCGACGCGGGCGCCACATGGCTGCTGCCGCGGCAGGTCGGGCTGGCGCGAGCCATAGGCGCCGCGCTCTTTGCCGATCCGATCCCGGCGGCGCAGGCCGCGGGCTGGGGCATGATCTACGAGGCTGTGCCTGAGGAGGGCTTCGAGGACCGCTGGCGCAGCCGGGCCGCGCATCTGGCGCAGGGGCCGAGCCAGGCCTACCGCGCGACCCGTGAGGCGATGCGCAGCGGGGCGCAGGGCGACTTCGCCGCCCAGCTCGCGCTAGAAGGGCGGCTTCAGGGCGCCTGCGGGCGCACCAGCGATTTCGCGGAAGGGGTCGCCGCCTTCGCGCAGAAGCGGGCGCCGCGCTTTACCGGGCGCTAGCGGGCGGCGGGGACAGGGGCGCCTCCTCTGGGGCGGGCGGGCCATTCCGGTCGGGTAGGTGGGCGCCTGGCGGGGAGGGCCCGTCGCATTCTGTGGGGGCGGGCGCCGGGGTTTCTGCCGCCGCTTCCTTCCACAGGCACCAGGTATTGCGGCCCCGGCGCTTGGCCTCGTAGAGCGCGGCATCCGCACGCTCGACCAGCCGATCGGCCGTCGCCGCCGGAGAGGTCGGGCGCTGCAGCGCGACCCCGATCGAAAGGGTGACGGCGGCGGGTTGGCCGGCGTCCCCCGGGCCCGCTGTGCCCGGGTCGTGGTGATCCTCGCCCGCGACCGGGAAGGGGTCCTGCTCGACCAGGCTGCGCAGCCTCTCGGCGATCTCCATTGCGGCGACCTCGCCGGTGGCGGGCAGGGCGATCAGGAACTCCTCCCCGCCGAGGCGCGCCAGAAGATCCGCTGGCCGAAGGGCGTCGCGCAGCCGGCGCGACAGGCCGGCCAGTACGGCATCGCCGGCGGCATGGCCGCGTGCGTCGTTGATCCGCTTGAAGTGGTCGATGTCGAGCACGAGCACGGCAAGCTCCTGACGGGCGTCATGGGCGTGACGGGCCAGCCGGTCGAGATGCGGCAGCGCGTAGCGCCGGTTGTGCAGCCCCGTCAGCGGATCGGTCGCGGCGGCCTGCAGCCCCTCCATCATGCCCCGCCGCAGCCTGTCGGCGCGGGCCTTCCGCGTCAGCAGGCGGCGGGCGCGCAGGGCGATCTCGGGGCCGGCGGCGGCCTCGTCGATGTGATCGTCGGCGCCCAGGTCCAGCAGCATCGCCGCCGCCCAGCTCTCGCGCCGCGGCACCACGACGAGTTGCTGGGCATGGCGCGTCTCGAGGCGGCTGCGCAGATCGACGGTGACGCGGAACAGCTCTTCGACCGGATGGGCGGATTCGGGCCGGCCATCGAGGACCACGAGATCGACCTCGCCCGCCGCGCCGAGATCGGCGAAGGGCGGGTGACACTCCACCCGGCCGGGCAGCGTCGCGGCCAGCGCGCGCCGGTCCCCCTCGGCCGCGCGGCTGAGAAGGATCGTACGCGCCGGCCCCGAGAGGTCGGCGGCTCCTTCGGCAAAGCCGAGAGAGACCCGCGTCTCCTCGGCCATCCGCATCTCTGACGAGACGGTGCGGGCCCGCATCAACCCGCGGATCCGCGCCTGCAGCAGCGCCGGATCGACAGGCCGTGTCATCAATTCTGCCGCGCCCGCCTCGAGCAGGGCGGCGCGGGTCGGTCCGCCGGGGGCGAGATTTTCGGCGCCGCCGATCACCAGCACCGGCAGATCGCGCGTCTGCTGCCGCGCTGCGATGCGCCGGCAGAAGGCGACCGCCTGGCGCAGCGGCGCATCGCCGACGGGAATCTCCATGATCAGGACGTCGAAGCTGGACCGTTCGACAGCGGCCTCGGCATCCCCGAGGCTGTGGCAGCCGTGACAGTCGTAGCTTGCATCGTGCAGGGCCGTGCGGCACAGGATCCGGCTGGCGCTGCTGCTGTCGACGATCAGGATGCGGCCGGACATGATGCCCCCTTGGCAGCGGCGCACCCCATGCCCGCCGCCACCTGCAGTCTGGGGCGAAGAGGTTAACAAAACTTTAGGGAGTCTGCGGTGAAAGAGATGTCGCCCGAGGCCGCCGAAACCACCGCGATCCGGGCCCTGGCCTGGCTTGCCGGCAACGAGGATCTCTGGCCCGTTTTCCTTGGCGCCACCGGCGCCAGCGCCGAGGATATGGCGACGGGTCTGGGTGCTGCGGCGCAGGACCCGGCCTTCCTTGCCTCGGTTCTCGATTTCATCACGCTCGACGATGCCTCGGTCATCGCCTTCTGCGACGCAGAGGCGCTTCCCTACGAGGCGCCGATGCGGGCTCGCGCGGCCCTGCCGGGGGCCGAGCAGGTGCATTGGACATGACGGTCCGGGCCCTGCTCTTCGACAAGGACGGCACGCTCTTCGATTTCCATGCCACCTGGAGCGGCTTCACCCGCCGCATGATCGAGGCCGAGGCCGGGGGCGATCCGGACCTTGCGCAAGGGCTGGCGGGCGCGCTGGGCTACGACCTCGAGACTGGGGATTTCGCCGAGGACAGCATCGTCGTCGCCGGCACCACCGAGGAGGCGGCCGCGCGGATGCTGCCCTTGCTGCCGGGCGAGCGGCAGGAGGCGCTGGTGCAGCGGATGAACGACCGCGCCGCCCAGGCGCCGCAGGTCGAGGCGGCGCCGCTGCGCACCCTGCTGGGGGCGCTGCGGGCGCGTGGCCTCGCGCTGGGCGTCGCCACCAACGACGCCGAGGCGCCGGCGCGGGCGCACCTGAGGGCGGCGGGCGTGGTCGATCTGTTCGATTTCATCGCCGGGGCCGACAGCGGCCATGGCGCCAAGCCCGCGGCTGGCCAGCTTCTGGCCTTTGCAGAGGCCGTGGGCATGCGCCCGCAGGACTGCGCGATGATCGGGGATTCGCTGCACGACATGGCGGCGGCGCGGGCCTGCGGCATGCGCGCCGTCGCGGTCCTGAGCGGGCCGGCCGGGCACCCGGTTCTGGCCCCCGCGGCGGATGTCGTCCTGCCCGATATCGCCGCGCTGCCGGACTGGCTCTCGGACGGCGCGCCCTTCAGCTGACATGACGCGACCGTGATCGGTGGATCCCGCCTTCAACGGGATCCGCCGCCGCGGCACAAGCGAGATCTGCAAGGTCCGGACCCCTGCGCAGGGGCATGAGCGCCGCTTTGCCCGCGTACACGATTTCGTGCGCGGCGCGGCGCCAATGTCGCCTTGGCGCCACAAAGCCGGCCCGGTGTCGTCCCGAAACACCGGCTATCCCCTCCTGATCCGGCGCCGCCCCCATCGGGGCACGCGCCTGTGGCCAGGAGCGAGGATCGAGCCCATGTCGAGACGCGGAACCACATCCCGGATCTGTGCCGCCGTACTGGCGGCAACGCTGTCCACCGGCGGCGGCTTCGCGCCGGGCGCGGCGCAGGCGCAGCAATGCGCCCTGCCGCAAGATGCCAGCACGATGGTCAACGCCATGGCAGAGCAGCTCAACCGCTACCGCGCCGGGCAGGGGCTGCCGCCGGTGCGCTACAGCCAGACCCTGTCGCGCGCCGCGCAGGCCCATGCCTGCGACATGCAGCAAAGCGGCAGCTTCGCGCATCGCGGCAGCGACGGCGGCAACCACCGCGCGCGGATCGAGCGGGCGGGATACTGTGCCGGTGTCAGCGCCGAGAACCTGGCCTGGGGCTACCGCGATTCCTCGGTGGTCATCGCCGGCTGGGACGGATCACCCGGCCACCGGCAGGTCATGCGGCTGCAGCGCGCGGACGAGTTCGGCATCGGCATCGCGCAGGGCGCGCAGGGGCCCTTCTGGGTGCTGGAGATGGCGCAAAGCTGCTGAGGGTGATCACTCCGACAGGTCCAGCGGGATCGTCACAGGCCCGTCGTTGACCAAGGCGACCTGCATGTCGGCGCCGAAGCGGCCGGTGGCGACCGTCAGGCCCTGCGCCTCGAGCGCCTCGGCGGTCGCGCGGTAAAGCCGCTCGCCCTCCTCGGGCGGGGCGGCGGCGGAAAAGCCGGGCCGGTTGCCGGTGCGCGTATCGGCGGCCAGCGTGAACTGGCTGACCAGCAGCACCGCGCCGCCGCTGTCGAGGACCGAGCGGTTCATCCGCCCCGCCTCGTCGCGAAAGATGCGCATCCGCGCGATCTTGGCGGCCATGCGCGCCGGCAGGCCGTCCGTATCGCCGCGCATGGCGCAGAGCAGGACCAGAAGCCCAGGCCCGATCCTGCCGACGCAGTCGCCCTGTATGCTGACGCTGGCCTCGCTGACGCGCTGAATGACGGCTCGCATGACGCCCCTCCCTGTCTTTTCGCCAGCCTAGGGCAGATGCGGCGGCCCTGCACGGTTGATTTATATTGCGCGCAATATATTTTCATACATCATATCCCAGGAGAGACCTCCATGAGCCACCTTTACTCCACACGCGTCACCGCGGTCGGCGGTCGCGCCGGTTCCGTCAAATCCGACGACGGCCTGCTCGAGCTCGACCTTGCCCTGCCGAAGGCGCTGGGCGGTGCGGGTGGGGCGACCAACCCCGAGCAGCTTTTCGCCGCGGGCTATGCCGCCTGCTTCGAGAACGCGGTGATCCACGTCACCCGCAACACCGACGACAAGGTCGGTGATCGCGACATCGTGGTAACGGCCGAAGTGGGCATGAAACCCAACGACTCCGGGGGATTCCAGCTGTCCGTCGTGCTCGAGGTCGAGATCGCGGGCGTCGATCAGGAGACCGCGGAACGGATCGTCTTGCAGGCGCACGAGGTCTGCCCCTATTCAAACGCGACGCGTGGTAATATTGACGTCTCACTAAAAGTGACGTCTAGGTAAGTTTTTTCGGAGGTCGCAGATGACGGGTACTGAGCGGACGGATGCGCTGGATCTCGAGCGGCAGGTCTGCTTCCCCCTCTATGCGGCCTCCAACCTGGTGAACCGGGCCTATCGTCCGATCCTCTCGCCCCTCGGCCTGACCTATCCGCAGTACCTCGTGATGCTTGTCCTCTGGCAGGACGGCTGCCGCTCGGTCGGCGCGCTGGGGGAGCGGCTATACCTCGACAGCGGCACCCTGACCCCGATGCTCAAGCGGCTCGAGGCGCAGGGGCTTGTCCGGCGGGTACGCGACAACGCCGACGAGCGGCGGGTCAACGTCTCGCTGACCGACGAGGGCGCCGCCCTTCGCGAGCGGGCCCAGTCCGTGCCGGCCACCATGTTCGGCGCCTGCACCAACTGGCAGGAAGACCAGCTGCACGACCTGCGCCATGCCGTGAACGAGCTGATCGACGCCCTCAACCGTCGCGACGAGGCGGCCAAGCCAGAGGCCGTGACCCGCCGCAAGCCGCAGGCCGCGGTCCCGGACTAGAGCGGCAGGGCGGCCCTCAGGCCAGTTCGCTGGCCCAGGGCGGGTTCGCCCCCGCGCGCGAGACGGTGATCGCCGCCGCTGCGCTGCCCATCTCGAGCGCGGGTCGCAGGGCCTCGGGATCCAGCCCCGCCAGCGCGTCCTTGGTCAGCAGACCCTCCGCCTGCAGGCTGTGCAGCACACCGGCGTTGAAGGTATCGCCGGCGCCGACGGTATCGGCGACCTCGACCCTGTGCGAGGCGACCGAGACGCGGCCGCGGGCGGTATAGCCCGTCGCGCCCTCGCCGCCGCGGGTGATCAGCACCACCGAAGGCCCGCGCGTCAGCAGCGCCTCGGCCAGCGCGTCGGTATCGCCGGGCCCGTGGATCCAGTGCAGATCCTCGTCCGACAGCTTCACGATATCGGCGCGGGCGATCATCCGGTCCAGCCGCTCGCCATAGGCGGCGCGGTCGGCGATGAAGCTGGGGCGGATGTTGGGATCGAGCATGATAACCCGCTGCGCCGCCTCGCGCGCGGCAAGCGCCTCGTAGGCGGCGGCGCAGGGCTCCACCATCAGGCTGATGCCGCCGAAGAACAGCGCATCGACGCCCGCCATGTCCTGCGGCAGGTCGGCGGCGGTCAGCATGCGACCGGCGGTATTTTCGTCGTAGAAGCTGTACTGCGCCTGCCCGTCGGTCAGCTTGACGAAGGCGAGCGTGGTCGGCCGGTCAGAGACATGGGCCGGGCCGGCATCGACTTGGCTGGCCGTCAGGGCCTCGCGCAGGATGTCCCCGAAGAGGTCAGAGGAGAGGCCCGAGAAGAAGCCCGTCCGCGATCCCAGCCGCCCCAGCGCGATGGCGGTGTTGAAGACCGCGCCGCCGGCATAGGGCGCGAAGGCCGTCTCGCCCGCCGCGGTCTCGCGCGGGAGCATGTCGATCAGCGCCTCGCCGCAGCACAGGATCATGGCGTTTCCTTCCCCGGATTCGTGGTGATCCCGTCATGCCCGCAGCCAGCCTCGTAGCGCAAGGGCGGGCGGATCAGTCCGTTTGGGTCCAGGGCGTCCCGTCGGCATGGGTATAGCCCTGCGGCGGGTGCAGGAGGTCGATGCCGGGATAGGTGGTGGTGTTTTCAGGGTTCCTGCTGCCGACGACCAGGTAGAGGCAATCGGCCTCCGAGTCGTTGCGCAGCGCGTGTCCGACAGGTGTCCCGGCTTTCCACACGCAGCAGTCGCCCGGGCCGATGAGGCTTTCCTCCTCGCCCTCGATCACCGTCAGGCTGCCCTCGATCATGTAGAGGAACTCGTCCTCGTGGCTTTCCCAATGCGTCTGGGAGGAGCGGCCACCGGGGACGAGCCGCTCGACCATGGCGCCGAACTGCGTCAGGCCTCCGGCATCCGATACCTCGCGGTAGAACTGCCTGCCGCGGCCAAGGGTGTAGGGGCCGGGGTAGGCGGAGATGCCCTCGGTCTCGGGCACCTCGGTCTTGCGGATGATGGTCATGCGGGCCCCCTCAGGTCTGGCCGTAGACGAGGGCCGCGATGCCTGCGACGATCAGCGCGGCGATGACGGCGAGGGCGATCTTCCACTTCGAATAGGGCCGTTCGCCCTGCACCTTGCCGGTGCGGGCATTGACCACGAACTGGAAGCTGCGCCCCTTGTAGCGGTAGGCGGCGGTCCAGACCGGCAGCAGCACGTGCTTGAAGGTCACGTCGCTGACCTGCGTCTGAACCGAAGCGATGCGCTGGTGATCGCCGCCGATGTCACGGCGCACGTCCTGGGCGATGGTGCGGTCCATCACGGCGCGCGCCTCGGCAAAGCCCTCTTCCAGCTCGATCCGGTAGGATTCGGCCATGAAACCGGCAAGGTATTCGGGGCGGTAGGCGGCCAGCTCCGACAGGTCCCAGGGGGCGAGGGCGTCGGTATGCGCCTTCGGCAGCGATGGCGTCGCGAGGATCAGCACGTCGTCGAAGAAGCGCTGCACCCGCCCGCGCACGTTGCGCCAGCGGGTCCGGCGTTCCTGCACGGTCTGCCGCTTGCCGTCGCGGGTGATCGTGCGGGTCACGTAGTAATCGTCGCCGCGCTCGCCGGTATAGGCGCTGCGGGTCTGTGCATCGAAGGTCCAGAAGGGCACGTAAAGCCCGTTCAGCTGCCGCCCCTTGCGGGCATAGTCGCGCAGCCCGTTGGGCGCAAACCAGAGGCTGCCCAGCCAGTCGCGCATCGCCTGCCGGGCCGCGCCCTCGTCGATGGCGAAGGGCAGCACACCGCGCGGCTTGATGTGCCGCGACAGCCCCGTGTCGGCGACGACGGCGGTGTCGCAATAGGGGCAGCGGGCGGCATGTTCCCCCGCTGGAAAGTCCACCTGTGCGCCGCAGCTGGGGCAGGGGGTGACGCGCGTCACCTCGGCATGGGCCTCGGGCACCGTCCCGCGCCGGGCGCTGTCGAAGTCCAGCTCCTCGGTCGCCGCGCTGCGCGGCGCCGGGACGATGGGCGCGTCATGGCCGCATTGCGGGCAGTGCAGCGTGGCGGTGCCGGGGGCATAGCGCATGTCGCTGCCGCAGGTCGGGCAGGGGAAGCGATGTTCCTCGACCGGGGTGGCAGAGGGCGTCTCTGGCCGCGCCCTGTCGGGGCGCGGCACATCCGGGATGTCACTCACGCGGGGCCGTCCGGATCAGGCGCCCGGGGCGGGCGGCGGCGGGGGCGGCGGCATCACGGTAAAAAGCTGCGCCAGCTCGGCCACCTCTTCCGCGCGCATCCAGCCGTCCTGCCCGGCGGTCCAGACAAGGGTGCTGCGGGTCAGGCTGCCCTCGGCGGCCTGCCGGCCCAGAGAGGCACGGGAATAGGGGCCGCGCGTCTGCCCGTTCTCCGCGATGTGCCAGACATGCTCGGGCGGCGGAGGCGGCGGCGGGGCGGCCTGCGGTGCCTGGGCCTCCTGCGCGGGGCGCGGGCCCCAGGGGCCCGCAGCGGCGCCGGCCATGCCGAAGCCCATGCCCATGCCGATCCCGGCGCCCATGCCGCCGTTCGGATTGCGCGCCGCCTCGCCCATCGCCTCGGCGGCGGCGTATTGCGAAAAGCTGTTGAGATCGCCGACGATCCCCATCGAGGTCCGCTTGTCGAGCGCCTTCTCCACCGCCTCGGGGAGCGAGATGTTCTCGACGTAGAACTCCGGGATCTCGAGGCCGTAGTCCGCGATGACAGGCCGGATCGCCTCGGTTACCAGCTTGCCTAGGTCGCGGGTATTGGCGGCCATGTCGAGGACCGGGATGCCGCTCGCGGCGAGCACCCGGCTGACCTCCTGCACGACGACGTTGCGGATCTGGACCGAGATCTCCTGCGTGGAAAAATCGCCGTCGGTGCCGGTGATCTCCTGCAGGAACTTCGCCGGATCGGCGATGCGCATGGTGTAGCTGCCGAAGGCGCGCAGGCGCACGGGCCCGAACTCCGGATCGCGGCACATGATCGGGTTCTTCGTGCCCCACTTGAGGTCGGTGAAGCGGGTCGTGTTGACGAAGTAGATCTCGGACTTGAAGGGCGAGCGGAAGCCGTGGTCCCAATGCTGCAGCGAGGTCATCACCGGCATGTTGTTGGTCTCAAGCTCGTAGAGACCGGGGCGAAAGGTATCGGCCAGCTGCCCCTCGTGCACGAAGACGGCGGCCTGCCCCTCGCGCACCGTCAGCTTGGCGCCGTACTTGATCTCGTGTCCGTAGCGCTCGAACCGCCAGACCATGGTGTCGCGACTGTCGTCGGTCCAGGCGATGACGTCGATGAACTGCCCGGAGAGGAAATCGAAGAGGGCCATGCAGAGGTCTCCTTGCGCCGCTTGTTCCTAACTAGGGACGCGGGCCGGGCGGCGGCAAGAGGGCGCGGCGGGAAATCGCCCGCCGGGCCGGGCACCTAGACCGGGGTCTCCATCAGCTCGCGCGCGATCTCGCGGGCGATGGGCGCGGCCTCGGCGGCCGACATGCCGGGCGCCAGCCGGTCGTCGTAGAGCATCTGCAGCAGAAGCTCGTCGTGCCGGGTCAGCAGGCCGAACTCCTCGTTGTCGTTGAAAATCGAGGGGCGGGCGAGGGGGCTGTCGTTCACGAGGCCCATGCCCTGCGCCAGCTCCTCATGGATGCAGGCAAGGCGCAGCAGGTCGGGATGCTCGCCCCGGATCAGCGCGATGGCATGGCTGTAGGTCTGCCCGCCCCCCTGATCGAGGGCGATCACCATGCACAGCGTATCGGGCGGCGGCTGCAGGAAGGCGCGGACCGAACTGTCGGAGATGCCGGGCACCAGCGCGCGCAGCTTCGCGGCGGCGGGACCGCGATCGTCCTCGTTCAGCACCATGACGGTGAAATTGCCGCCCGAGGGGACCTGCGCGATGGGATGGCCGGTCAGCCGGGCAAGGCGGCTGGCATAGGTGGTGATCGCGCTCTGGTCGCGGTCGCGCTGGCGCTGCGGCACGGTATCGCCGAAGACGACGTCCATGCGGATCGGCTGCTCCCACCGGCGCAGCCGGCTGAGTTGCGAGCGCTGCTCTAGCCGGCCGTCCGCTTCGGTGTATTCATCGTAAAGCGCGATGCGGATGAAATCGCGCGCCAGCATCTGGTCGGTGAAGGGTACGTCGGCGGGATCGCGGTCGCCGCGCAGCTGGCCGCGGGCCAGCATCTGGCTTTGCATCCGGGCGTAACGCTCCGACAGCGCGAGGCTGAGGTCCGAGCGCGGCGGGACCTCTGGCGGCGCGGGCCGGTCGGGGCGCGCGACGGGCTGCATCGACGTGCGCGGCTCGGGCACCGGCGCCTCGGGGGGCGGCACCTCCTGGCAGGCGGCAAGCAGCGCCAGCAGCCCCAGCGCGGGGGCCGCGGCGCCGAAGCGCGGGCCGCGCTGGCGCCGCGCGTGCCTCACCGCCGGGAGGACGCCGAGGCGGCGCCGCCCGCTCCGTCCCGCGCGCTGGCAGAGGCGAGGGCGCCGCGCAGGTCGCCTTCCATGCGCGCCAGTTCGGCCTCGGCCTCGGCGCGCTTCTTCTTGCCCTCGTCCGCGATGGCGAGGCTTTCGTCGATGCTGGCGATCAGGTTGGCATTGGCCGCCTTCACCGCCTCGATGTCGAAGACGCCGCGCTCCATCTGCGTGCGCACCTCGCGGTTGGCCTGACGCAGGTTCTCGGCATTGGCGGTCAGCAGCTCGTTTGTCAGATCGGCGGCGTCCTTGACGGCGCCCGCCGCCTCGGCGCTGCGCTGGATCGTGACCGCCTGCGCAAGCTGCGTCTCCCACAGCGGCACGGTGTTCACGAGGGTGGAGTTGATCTTGGTCACGAGGCTCTTGTCGTTCTCCTGCACCAGCCGGATCGAGGGCAAGGACTGCATCGTCACCTGCCGCGTCAGCTTCAGGTCGTGCACCCGCCGCTCAAGGTCGTCGCGGCCCGCGCGCAGGTCGCGCAGCTCCTGCGCCGCCATGACCTTGGCCTCTTCGGCCGTGGCCTCGACCTGCGCCGCCTTGGCGGGGATCACGGTCCCGTCCAGCTCGGCCAGCTTGGCCTCGCCCGCGGCGATGTAGAGCGCGAGTTCGTCGTAGAAGGCGAGCGTCTTGTCATAGAGGACATCGAGGCTTTCGATGTCCTTCATCAGCGCATGCTCGTGGCGCAGCAGGTCGTCGGTGATCCGGTCGATCTGCTGCTGCACGCCGCGGTATTTCTCCTGGAACTTGGCCAGCGGCTTGGCCCGGCCCATGAGGCGGTCCCAGAGGCTGCGCTTGCGGTTCGGGTCCAGCTCTCCGACGTCGAAGCCGCGGATCGTGGCGACGATGTCGCGCAGCGAGTTGCCCGCCGGTCCGACATCCTTGTTCTGCACACCCGAGAGCATGGCTTGGCTGATCGTCTGAAGCTCTTCCTGCGCGGCAGAGCCGAAGCCGACGATGGAGCGCGCGTCGGCCACGTCGATCTGCGCCATGCGACGCTCGATCTCGGCGCTGCGGGCGGGATCGGCGGCGGACAGCGGCGTCACCTCCTGCGCGGGCTCGGGCAGGCGCAGGGCAGTCAGCCGCTCCACCTCGGCCGATGCGGCGGCGCGCTCCCTCAGGGCCGCGGTCTTCTTGTCGTTCTCGGCCATGGTGGTGCCTTTCCTTGCCTTACCGCGTCTCAACGCCGTCCTGCGCGAGCCGATCCCGCAGTACATTCATCTCGATGTCCAGCGCCGTCCGATCGGATTCGAGCAGAGCCTCGGTGCGCTGTGTGAATCCGGTCTCGAGATCGGTCAGCAGCTGCTCGTAATCGCGCAGCGCGTCGGTATCGCGGCTGCGCGGCCAGAGCTGCGCGAACTTCTGCGAGGCATCGCGCGCCCCCATCAGGTAGACCCCGAGATAGCGCCGCGCGGCGGCCAGCTCTCGCGGGTCTTCCTGCACGGCGCGGATCATCGCCCGCGCCCGGCCCTGAAAGGCCAGCACGCGGCTGTCGAGGCGGCGGTTGCCAAGGACGGCGATGCTCTCGCGCATCTGCGCGAGGTAGGTCTCGGCCTCGTCGATGACGCGGGCAACGCGGTCCTGCTGAAAGGCATCGACCCCCTCGATCCGCTTGTCGCGCAGCGGGTCGATCCCGAAGGCGGCGACATGCAGCCCTGTCGCGGCGATGCCGTAAAGCACGGCGCCGATCACTCCGGCATCCCCGCTCCAGCCCGCCAGCGCGACGCCGATGCCCGTCAGGCCCGAGGCGAGCATCTTGCGCGGCAGGGCGGGGCGGCGGGCGGCGGGGCGTTCGGCATAGGCGGCCTCGGCCCGCAGCCCGTGGCGCAGCAGCCAGGCGGCCAAGGCCATGGCACCGGCGCCCACCAGCCCGGCGAGCAGTCCGGCAGGCCCCGCGCCGAGCGAGGCGACGGCGAGCACGGCGGGCGGCACGAAAAGAAGGTTCGCCTTGGTCCCGGCGGCATCGACGCGCGCCTCGCGCAGCGCGGCCTCCTGCAGGGGCGCATCCGCGCCGCGCGCGCCGGGGCTGTAACGCCCGCCGAAGCGCCGGGCCATCAGGCCGCCCCCAGGACGCCGGTCGAGACGCCCAGCATCAGAAGGAAGAGGACGAGGTAGGATAGGGTCCGGAAGGCCGGGGGCATCGCGGTCTCCTGTCGCGCGGGAAGGGGGGTGCCGCTGCGCCGGCTTTGCAGGCCGCGCAGCAGCGCGGCGGCAGCCAGCGCCAGGCCCGCGAGGATCGTCAGCAGAAGAATAAGGCGGGTCATCGCGCGGCCGGGTTGTTCAACATGGATTTGACATAGGGTCGGCCCGCCCGCGTTTCGAGGGGTCAGCCGTCGCGGCGCGGACCCCGCCGACCGCTTGGCCCCGGTTTGCCGCCGGGCCCGCCGCGCTTGCGGTCCCCCGGACCGGCACCTTTGCCTGCAGCCGGCGCGCCGCGTTCGCCCGCGGGGCCCGAGGCGGCTGTCTTGCTGCGGAAGGTGCGGCCCCCCGAGGGCTTCACCTTGCTCGACGGCGCATTGGGCGAGCGCGGCGCCTTGCCGGGCCCGGACTTCGCCGCCAGCTTCGCCGCGTCCTTGGCGCTCGGCTTGCGGGGGCCGCGGCGGACCTGTCGCGGGGCCTCGGCCTCGGGCAACAGGCCTTGGCCCAGCTGTTCGCGCAGGATGCGGGGACGCACCTCTTCCACCGCGCCGCTTTCGAGGGTGCCCAGCTGGAAGGGGCCGTAGCTGATCCGGATGAGGCGCAGCACGGTGGCGCCGATCGCGTCCATCGCGCGGCGGATCTCGCGGTTCTTGCCCTCGCGGATCGCGACGGTCAGCCAGGAGTTCGCGCCCTGCACCCGGTCGAAACGGACCTCCATCGGCTGGTAATCGACGCCCTCGACGGTGATGCCGGCGCGCAGCTCGGCCAGGCGATCCTCGCTCGGGCTGCCTTTCACGCGCACGCGGTAGCGCCGCATCCACCCCGTTGACGGCAGTTCCAGCCGCCGCTTCAGCCCGCCGTCGTTGGTCAGCAGCAGCAGCCCTTCGGAGGTCAGGTCGAGGCGCCCGACGCTCATCACTCGGGGCAGATCCTCGGGCAGGGTGTCGAAGACCGTCTCGCGCCCCTTCTCGTCGCGGGCCGATGTCACGAGGCCCGAGGGCTTGTGATAAAGCCAGAGCCGCGCGGGCTGCGGCGCCTCCACCGGCTTGCCATCGACGGTGATGCGGTCGGCGGGCGTCACGTTCAGCGCCGGGCTGTCGATCGGGGCGCCGTTCACGCGGACCCGGCCCTCCGCGATCATGCGTTCCGCGTCCCGGCGCGAGGCGAGGCCCGCGCGGCTGAGCATCTTGGCGATGCGGTCGCCCTTGGGGGCCTGTGGTGTCTCGTCGCTCATGCCCGTCTCCTAACCCGGCGCGGCGCCTCTTGCCAGCGGCGGCTGCGAGGGGGAGACAGGCGCCATGAACTTCGCGAGCGAGATGCAGGGGGCGCTGGAGGAAGCGCGCGCGGCCATGGCGCGCGGCGAGGTGCCGGTGGGCGCCGTGGTCACCGACGCGGCGGGCAGGGTGCTGTCCCGCGCCGGCAACCGCACGCGCGAGCTGCACGATCCCACCGCCCATGCCGAGATGCTGGCCCTGCGCGCCGCCGCCGCATCACTGGGGTCCGAGCGGCTGACGGGCTGCACGCTCTGGGTGACGCTGGAGCCCTGCGCGATGTGCGCCGCCGCCATCGCGGCCTTTCGCATTCGCCGTCTGGTCTATGCCGCCGCCGATCCCAAGTCCGGCGGCGTCGCGCAGGGAGCGCGCGTCTTCAGCCATCCCCAGGCGCATCACCGGCCCGAGGTCATCGACGGCATCGGCGCGGCAGAGGCCGAGGCGCTGCTGCGCGGGTTCTTCGAAGGTCTCAGGGACGGGCGCGGCTAGCGCAGGCCCGTCGCCTCGAGCAGGCCGCGGTCGCGGGCCTCGTAGTAATAGCCGCGGGAGTACCAGCCCACTGCCTCGTCGCGGTCTCCGTCAGAGACGAGCCAGGCGCCGCGCAGGTAGCGCACGGCGTAGCGCAGGTTGGTCTCGGCATCGAGGAGGTCCGAAGGCGCGCCGCGGAAGCCCATGGTGCGCGCGGTCTGCGGATGGATCTGCATGAGCCCGTAGTAGGGCCCGTTGCGGGCGCGGGGATTGTAGCTGCTCTCGCGCTTGACCACGCGGTGCACGAGGTCGCGCGGCACGTCGTAGTAGGTTGCGTATTGATCGACGAGGGCGCGGACCTGCGCATCGCCGCCCTGCGCCACGGGCTCGGGCGGCTCGCGCCCTGCGCAGGCCGCCAGCGGCAGCGTGCCGAGGCAAAGGACGAGGGCGCGGCGGGTCAGATGCGGCATCGGCGGGGTTTCCTGAGGGCATGGGCCGGGCGGCCGGGCCGATCCTGCACCGGTGGGTGCCCGACTGCCAAGGCCGTGCCCGGCCCGCGGCCTAGATGCTGGCGTAGTCGCGGAACAGCACGGGGCGCCGCGGCGCGGGCTGGCTGGCCGCGGAGGCGGGCTGGGCGCTCCGGTCCTGCGACGCCGCCGCCTCGGAGTCGCTGCCGGCCTGCGGCTGCGACTGGTTTTGCGGGGCCTGGTGAAAACTGCTCGCCATGAAAATATCCTCTGGATGGGCGGGACTTGGCGGTTGCCTGATCCCTCTGTGCGTACCGGGTCAATCCTACTAATGCGTGAGGCCGCGGGCGGGGTCGCGGCGCGGCTGAAAGGCGGCACCATTTTGCCGAATGCTTCGCTTTGTTGCCGGATCGGCAGCGGATTGCAGCCTGCGCAGGCCGGCGCCGTGCCCGGCGACCATGGCCCCTGCCAGACGCGGCCCCACCAGAGTCGGTTGGCGATTCGCAGCGCGCCCGGGCGGGGGCGGGGACGGTATTAAGAGCCTGTTAACCACTCGGCGCCCAAGACTACTGGGGGGATATGTGCAGGGGGCAAGTAAATGATCTCGATCGGCGATCTCCTCTCCGCCAGCCCCGAGGCGATGGCGGTTCTGGACCCTTCGGGCCGGGTGATCCTGCGCAGCGCGGGGCTGCGCCGCCTAGACCCGGAGCTTTTCGAGGAGGGTCGGTTTTTTGCGGCGGATCTGGATCGCTTCTGCGGTGGCAGCGGCAAGGCGAGCGGTCCTCTCGACCTCCTGCGCGGCGCCGAGGCGCAGAGGGTGCTGGAGGTTCGGCGCGGGCAGGCCGACTGGCGCATCACCCTCAGCCGCAGCGAACCGCAGGGCGCCCTCGCTCAGCAGACCGCGCAGGGTCCCGGTCTTTCCGAGGCGCCCGCGGGGTTCCTGCTGGCGCCGTCGGCCCCGACGGCCTTCGGGACCCTCGTCCGCTTCGAGGACGTGACCCTTCAGCGGCGGCAGCTTGCACGGCTGGACCGGGCCGCCCGGACCGATCCGCTGACGGGCCTTGGCAATCGCCGCGCTCTGGCCGAGGCGCTGGCGGGCCTGCGCGCCACGGGCGGCGCGCTCGCCACGCTCGACATCGTGGAGTTTCGGCTGGCCAACAACAGGCTGGGCCATGGCTTCGGGGACGGGCTGCTCAAGCGCTTTGCCGCGCTGCTGCGCGACTGCGCCGGGGTCAGCGGGCTGACGGGCTACCGGATCGGCGGGGACGAGTTCGCGCTGCTCTGGTCCGGCGATGCAGAGCCGCGCTGCAGCGCCTGCCTCGAGCGGTTGGCCGCGGCGGCGGCGCCGATGATGCGCCGCGTGCGCCCGGAGGCACCGGGCGATGCGGCGGTGCTGCGCATCGCGGAGACGGTAATTCTGCCCGGACAGATACGCGACCTGGCGCTGTTGTTGGAGGAGGCCGATTGCAAGCGGCCGGGCGTGGGCCACCCGGCGGGGCGGCTGGACGCCGCGTCAGGCTGCAGCGCCGCCTGAAAACCCGCCGGCCCCGAAGGGCCGGCGGGCGGGCGCGGGCTTAGCCGGCGCGGGACTGGCGCTTGCGCTCGTGCGGGTCGAGGAAGCGCTTGCGCAGGCGGATCGCCGTCGGGGTGACCTCGACCAGCTCGTCGTCGTCGATATAGGCGATGGCCTGCTCGAGGCTCATCTCGATCGGCGGCGTCAGGCGCACGGCCTCGTCGGTGCCCGAGGCGCGGACGTTGGTCAGCTTCTTGCCCTTGAGCGGGTTCACCTCGAGGTCGTTCTCGCGCGCATGCTCACCGATGATCATGCCCTCGTAGACCGGGGCCTGCGGGTGGATGAACATCTTGCCGCGCTCTTCGAGGTTCCACAGCGCATAGGGCACGGCGGTCCCGTTCTCCATCGAGATTAGGACGCCCTGGCGGCGACCCTCGATCGGGCCCTTGTGCGCCGTCCAGCCGTGGAACAGGCGGTTCATCACGCCGGTGCCGCGGGTGTCGGTCAGGAACTCGCCCTGGTAGCCGATCAGCCCGCGCGAGGGGACATGCGCGATGATCCGCGTCTTGCCGGTGCCGGCGGGGTTCATCTCCACCAGCTCGCCCTTGCGGCTGCCGGTCAGCTTCTCGACGACGGCGCCGGTGTAGTCATCGTCGACGTCGATGGTGACTTCTTCGACCGGCTCCATGCGCTGGCCGCCCTCGTCGCGGAAGATCACCTGCGGGCGCGAGATCGACAGCTCGAAGCCCTCGCGGCGCATGTTCTCGATCAGCACGCCCATCTGCAGCTCGCCCCGGCCCGAGACCTCGAAGGCCTCGCCGCCCGGGGTGTCGTCGATGCGGATGGCGACGTTGGATTCCGCTTCCTTCATCAGGCGGTCGCGGATCACGCGGCTCTGCACCTTCTTGCCGTCACGGCCCGCCAGCGGGCTGTCGTTGATGCCGAAGGTGACGGTGATGGTCGGCGGATCGATCGGCTTGGCCTGGATCGCCTCCTCGACCGAGGGGTCGCAGAGCGTGTCGGCCACGGTCGCCTTGGTCATGCCGGCGATGGTGACGATGTCGCCGGCCACGGCCTCATCGATCGGCTGCTGGCCGAGGCCGCGGAAGGCCATGATCTTGGAGGCGCGGAACTGCTCGATCCGGTCGCCCTTGCGGGACAGCGCCTTGATCGTGTCGTTGGTCTTCAGGATGCCCGATTCCACGCGGCCCGTCAGGATCCGCCCCAGGAAGGGGTCGGCCGAGAGGGTGGTGGCCAGCATGCGGAAGGGCTCGTCCTTCTGGGCCTGCTGCTTGGGCGCCTCGACATGGCGCAGGACCAGCTCGAAAAGCGCGTCGAGGTTCTCGCGCGGGCCGTCAAGCTCCGTGTCCGCCCAGCCGGCACGGCCCGAGGCGTAGAGATGCGGGAAGTCCAGCTGGCCTTCGTCGGCGCCAAGGTTGGCGAAGAGGTCGAAGCATTCGTCCAGCGCGCGATCCGGCTCCGCGTCGGGCTTGTCGACCTTGTTCAGCACGACGATGGGCTTGAGGCCCAGCGCCAGCGCCTTGGAGGTGACGAACTTCGTCTGCGGCATCGGGCCCTCGGCGGCATCGACCAGCAGCACGACGCCGTCGACCATGCTCAGGATGCGCTCGACCTCGCCGCCGAAATCGGCGTGGCCGGGGGTGTCCACGATGTTGATCCGGGTGTCGCCCCATTCGACGCTCGTCGCCTTGGCGAGGATGGTGATCCCCCGCTCGCGCTCGATGTCGTTCGAATCCATCGCCCGTTCGGCGACGGCCTGGTTCTCGCGAAAGGCGCCCGACTGGCGCAGAAGCTGATCGACCAGCGTGGTCTTTCCGTGGTCAACGTGCGCGATGATCGCGATGTTGCGAAGGTCCATGAAGTCCGCCTGATGTAGGGATTGACGCGCGCCTACACCGACCCGCGGCGAAAGGCCAGCCCCGCGTCGCCCATGTCTTAATGCGTGCTGCTGGCGGAGAAGAGGTGGATCACGAGAATCCCGGCCAGGATCAGCGCCAGCCCGAGGACCGCGGGCCCGTCGAGGTGCTGGCCGAAGACCACGCGCCCGATCGCCGCGATGAAGACGATGCCGAGGCCGGACCAGATCGCGTAGACGATGCCCACCGGCATCGCCTTGAGCGCCAGCGCCATGAAGTAGAACGACACGGCATAGGCCACGACGCACAGCAGGCTGGGCGCCAGCCGGCTGAACTGCTGGCTGGCCTGCAAGGCCGTGGTGCCGATGGTCTCGGCAAGGATGGCGACGACGAGAACGAGATAGGGCATTACGTGGCGATGTACCTGTCGCGGCGGTGGTTGATCGCGATGACGAGGTTCAGCACCACCGCGCCCAGCAGGGATTGCACGACAGTGAGCGGAGAGAAAAGGGCAAAGGCGACGGCGAAGAGCACCGCGTCGAAGCCCAGTTGCACCCAGCCGGCGCGCCAGCCCAGCGACTCCTGCAGGGTCAGGGCAAGGATGCCGATGCCGCCGAGGCTGCCGCCGTGGCGGAACAGGATCAGCAGCCCGGTCCCGGTGATCAGCCCGAACATCACCGCGCCCAGCCAGGGGTTCAGCACCTCGAAGCTGACCAGCGGCGTCATCACGAAGGAGAAGACCGAGAGCAGCGCCACGCAGGCAAAGGTCTTGAGCGTGAAGCGGGCGCCCATTCGGCGGTAGCCCAGCCAGTAGAAGGGCAGGTTGACCACGAAGAACACGAGGCCAAAGGGCAGCCCCAGCAGGTAGGAGCCGATGACCCCAAGCCCCGCCGTCTGTCCCGTCACCAGCCCCATCGAGGTCAGCATCCGCAGCGCGAAGGCGCAAAGCAGCGTTCCGGCCAGCAGGCCCTGCGCATCCTCGAAGGCGGTGTGGCGGGCGGGGGCGGCGGTCTCAGTCGGCAATGTAGCGGTCGCGTCTGTGGTTGAAGGCGATGACGCCGTTCAGCACCACGGCGCCCAGCAGCGAGTACAGCACCACGCGCGTGTCGAACAGGAAGAAGGCGGTGCCGAAAAGCAGCGCGTCCACGCCAAGCTGCACATAGCCCGCGCGGATGCCCAGCCGGTCCTGCGCCAGCAGCGCCATGACGCCCAGGCCCCCGAGGCTGCCCTTGTGCCGGAAGACGCCCAGCAGGCCAAAGCCGGTCAGCACGCCGAAGATCACGGTGCCCAGCACCGGGTTCAGGTGCGAAAAGCCGATGCCCAGCGGCAGCCAGTCCACCAGCACCGAGAGCGCGGCCACGCAGCCGAGGGATTTCAGCGTGAACTCCGGCCCCAGTCGTTTCCAGGCGAAAAGGTAGAAGGGCAGGTTCACCGCGAGAAAGACGATGCCGAAGGACCAGCCGGTCAGGTAGGCGATGATCAGCGCGAGGCCGGCGGTCTGCCCGGTCAGGAAGCCCAGCTCGGTCAGGAAGACCAGCCCGACGGAGGCGGCGATCAACCCGATCGACAGGCCCTGCACATCCTCGAGCGGCGTGTGGTTCTGGCGGTACTCGCCCGGTATCTGCATCATCGCCGGCATGGGCAAAGGCTGTGGCCGTGCCCGCGGCGAAGTCAATCCTGGCCTCGCGTCACCGCCAAGGCCGGCGCCCGCGCCGATCCGGACCCGCCCGGCGCGCGTAGATGATGCACAGGATCCCGGCGGCGCGGGAACGCCGCGGTCGCCGCCAGCAGAGGTTAGGGACGGGGAGGGCGACGATGGCGGATGTGATCGACAGGCGGATGAGCGCGCGGATCGAGGGCGACTTCGTCCTCTTCCTGATCGGCATCCGCATCAACAAGCCGCTCAAGGTGCACAAGTGGCTGCCCGCGGTGCTGGCGATGCCGCGGATGCTGGCCGAGCTGCAGGCCAGGCCGCCGGACGAGACCGGGCTCCTCGGGACCATGTCGGCAGGCCTCGGCACCGTCGTGCAGTACTGGCGCAGCTTCGATCACTTGGAGCGCTACGCCCGCGATCCCGACCGGGCGCATTACCCGGCCTGGATCGACTTCAATCGCCGGATGAAGGGCAGCCGCGGCGATGTCGGCATCTGGCACGAGACCTACCTCGTGCGGGCGGGCGCCTACGAGACGGTCTATTCCGGCATGCCGCCCCACGGTCTGGGCCGGGCCGGGCAGCTGGCCGAGGCCGTGGGACGCCGCAGCGAGGCGCGCAGCCGCCTCGGCGGCGCCTGACGCGGCCCCGTCTTCTCTTTGCAAATATCCCGGGGGTGCGGGGGCTGGCCCCCGCGGCGCGCGGCCCGCGTCACGGACCGCGCCGGGGCCTTCAGCGCCGCGCCCGCGGCGGCGGCAGGCAGCCCCAGCTATGCCAGAGCCCCCAGAACCGCTCGATCCGGGCGGGCAGGTAGGGCGCGGGGCAGGCCTGCCTCTGTGCCAGACGCGCCTCGCCCGGCAGGGTGCGGCCCGGCGGCAGCAGGAAGCGCTGGCCGCCGGCACTGACGATCAGCGTCCGGTCGCAGGTATTGCTGCCGCTGTCGTTTACGCAGCCGCGCGCGAGGGGCGGCGCGCTGGGCGTGGCCTCCTGCGCCGGCAGGCTCAGCCAGCCGGCGAGGGGCGCGAGGACCGCCGCCCAGAGCAGCAGTTTCCACCGCGCCCGCATCAGGCTCAGCCCTCGCCCATGCTTACAGCGCCTCGTTCAGCGCCTTCTCGAGGTAGGCATCCACCTTCTCGAGGAAGCCCATGGTGGTCAGCCACTTCTGCTCGGGGCCGACCAGCAGCGCCAGATCCTTGGTCATGTGACCGTCCTCGACGCATTGCACCGTCACCTTCTCGAGCGTTTCGGCGAAGGTGATCAGCTGCTGGTTGCCGTCGAGCTGGCCGCGGTGCTTGAGGCCGCCGGTCCAGGCGTAGATCGAGGCGATGGAGTTGGTCGAGGTCTGCTCGCCCTTCTGGTGCTGGCGGAAGTGGCGCGTGACGGTGCCATGCGCGGCCTCGGCCTCTACGATCTTGCCGTCGGGCGTCATCAGCTGGCTGGTCATCAGGCCAAGGCTGCCGAAGCCCTGCGCCACGATGTCGGACTGCACGTCGCCATCGTAGTTCTTGCAGGCCCAGACATAACCGCCCGACCACTTGAGCGAGGCGGCGACCATGTCGTCGATCAGCCGGTGCTCGTACCAGATCTTCTTGGCCTTGAACTGCTCCTCGAACTCTTCCTCGAAGATCTGCTGGAACAGGTCCTTGAAGCGGCCGTCATAGGCCTTGAGGATGGTGTTCTTGGTCGACAGGTACACCGGCCAGCCGAGGTTCAGGCCGTAGTTCAGCGAGGCGCGGGCGAAGTCGCGGATCGAATCGTCGAGGTTGTACATCCCCATCGCCACGCCGGCGGAGGGGGCGTCGAAGACCTCGCGCTCGATCTCGGTGCCGTCCTCGCCGACGAACTTCATCGTCAGCTTGCCGGCGCCGGGGAAGTGGAAGTCGGTGGCGCGGTACTGGTCACCGAAGGCATGGCGGCCGACGACAATCGGCTTGCTCCAGCCCGGCACGAGGCGCGGCACGTTGCTGCAGATGATCGGCTGGCGGAAGATCACGCCGCCGAGGATGTTGCGGATCGTGCCGTTCGGGCTGCGGTACATCCGCTTCAGGCCGAATTCCTCGACCCGCGCCTCGTCAGGCGTGATCGTGGCGCATTTCACGCCGACGCCGACTTCCTTGATCTTGTTGGCCGCATCGACGGTGATCTGGTCGTCCGTGTCGTCGCGCGCCTCGATGCCGAGGTCGTAATACAGCAGATCGACGTCGAGATAGGGCAGGATCAGCTTTTGCTTGATGAAATCCCAGATGATGCGGGTCATCTCGTCGCCGTCGAGTTCGACGACCGGGTTCTCTACCTTGATCTTGGACATGCGGCCCCCTTGCCGGAATTTGGATCGGTTCGCGCCCTTCTACACAAGCCTTGCGCCTCGGGAAAGGTATGCCATCGTATGCCGCACAGCCGCCCGCAGATGAACCCCGGCGCCCGCCGCGGCGTTCGTCCAGCAGCAGGAGGTAAGACATCCATGGCAAAATCGCAGATCCTGACACCCCCGGGCCGGGGCGCGGCCACCGGCCGCGTTGATCATGCGGCCGAGATGGCGCGGCTTGATCGCCTCGCCCGGCTGATGGATTCGCGCTACAGCATCCTCGGCATCCGCTTCGGCCTCGACGGATTGCTGGGCCTCGTGCCGGTCGTCGGCGACACGCTTTCGCTCGGCCCCGCGGCCTATCTTCTGTGGAAGGCGCATCAGCTGGGCGTGCCGCGGGCCACGCTGGCCCGGATGCTGCTGAATAGCGGCGCGGATTACGTTGTCGGGCTGGTGCCGCTGCTGGGCGATGTCTTCGACGTGGCCTTCAAGGCGAACAACCGCAACGCCGGCCTCCTGCGCGCCCATCTGGAAAAGCTCGCCGCCGAAGAGGCGCGGCCGATAGGCGGTGCCGGGACGCGCTGAGCCTCAGGCGCCGCGGCCCGCGAACCATGCGTCGATGCGCGCCTTGATCCCGTCCCAGATCGCAGGGGCGCCGCGGCTAACCTTGGCACCGACCCGCGTCTCCAGCTGATCGCGCGTGACCCTGTATTCCGGCCAGCTGCCGCCGCCCGTCGCCAGGTTGCTGAGCACCGGCTGCACCCGATCGATGGATTTGGCGAAGATCGCGTCGTCGGTCTCGGCAGCCTCGAACTCGTCCCAGAGTGCCCGCAGGTGCCGCGACTGGTCGGGGGGCAGGAGGGCGAAGATCCGGTCGGCGGCGGCCTTCTCCTCGGCCTCCTGCTTGGCAGGGTCGGAGACGCCGTGGATCGGGTTGTCGCCCGCGTCGATCTCGACGAGGTCATGCAGCAGCAGCATGGTCACGACACGCCCCGCATCGACGGGCCTTGCCGCATGTTCGGCGAGGACCAGCGCGTGAAGCGCGACATGCCAGCTGTGCTCGGCCGAGTTCTCTCGGCGCGAGGCATCGTGCAGGGTGGTGCCGCGCAGGACGGACTTCAGGCGATCCGCCTCGGCCAAAAAGGCGAGCTGCGCCTCCAGCCGGGGCGTGGTGCCAGCCGCGCCCGTCAGCGCGAGGTCTCCGTCAGGCGGCGGGTGACGTAGCCCTTCACCGTGTCGATCATCGGATCCATGTAAGGGTCCTCGAAGAAATGGCCGGCGCCGGCGATCTCTTCGTGGGTGATCGTGATGCCCTTCTGCTCCTTGAGCTTGCCGACGAGACCGTGGGTATCGGCCGGCGGCGCGACGCGGTCGGCGGCGCCGTTCAGGATCAGCCCGGACGAGGGGCAGGGCGCGAGGAACGAGAAGTCGTACATGCCGGCCAGCGGGCTGACAGAGACGAAGCCAGTGATCTCGGGCCGGCGCATCAGAAGCTGCATGCCGATCCAGGCCCCGAAGGAAAAGCCTGCGACCCAGCAATGCTTGGAGTTGCTGTTCTGCGTCTGCAGGTAATCGAGCGCCGAGGCGGCGTCCGACAGCTCTCCGACGCCCTGGTCGTATTCGCCCTGGCTGCGCCCGACGCCCCGGAAGTTAAAGCGCAGGACCGAGAAGCCCATCTCGTAGAAGGCGTAATGCAGGTTGTAGACGACCCGGTTGTTCATCGTGCCGCCGAACTGCGGGTGCGGGTGCAGCACGATGGCGATCGGCGCGTCACGGTCCTTCTGAGGATGGTAACGGCCTTCGAGCCGGCCCTCGGGGCCGGGGAAGATGACTTCGGGCATCGGCGTCCCTTGCGATCCAGCGCGCGGCGTTTCTTGACTGAAACGCTCCGGCGCTTTAGAATTGTTCTAAACCGGAGGTCGGGATTCTTGAGCCCTCGCCCCGGAACGGCTGCAAGGGGATTAAGGATGCCTGCCGCCGCCGTCAATCTATGCGGACCGACGAGACAGCAAAGAGGTCACGATGAAGCTTTCGACCAAGGGGCGATATGCGATGGTGGCGCTGGCGGATCTGGCGCTCGCGCCCTCTGGCGGCCTCGTGACGCTGAGCGACGTGTCGCGGCGTCAGCGCATCTCGCTGGCCTACCTCGAACAGCTTTTCGTCAAGCTGCGGCGCGAGGGGCTGGTCGAATCGGTGCGCGGCCCCGGTGGCGGCTACCGGCTTGCGCGTCCGGCCGGAGAGATCCGCGTCTCGGACATCCTCTCTGCCGTCGATGAGACGGTGAACGCGATGCACAAGGGCGCCGGCGCCACGGGGGGATCCTCTGGCAGCCGCGCGCAATCGGTCACCAACCGCCTGTGGGAGGGGCTGAGCGCGCATGTCTACGTCTTCCTGCACCAGACCACGCTCGAGGATGTGACGGGCAACCGCGTGCTGCCCTGCCGGGCGATCCCCTCGCTTTTCGAAGTGGTGGACGAGGCCGAGGACATGATGATCCCCGATGCCGTCTCCGGCGGCGTCGCAGGAGAGCCGATGCGCGCCGCCCTTGGCGACCGCGCCGACGAGGTGGCGCAGGACGTCGCCGAAGGCCTGGCGGGCAAATCCACGTGACCCAGCGCGCCTACCTCGATCACAACGCCACCACGCCGCTGCGCCCCGAGGCGCGCGCGGCGATGGTCGAGGCGATGGATGTCGCGGGCAACCCCTCTTCGGTGCATGCCGAGGGGCGGGCCGCCCGCGCGCTGGTCGAGAAGGCGCGCGCCGCCGTCGCTGAGGCGACGGGATGCGCCGCGGGCGACGTTGTCTTCGTCTCCGGCGCCTCCGAGGCCGCGGCGCTGCTGCTGGCGGGGCGGAGCCTGCAAGGCGCCGCGATTGAGCACGAGGCAGTCGGCGCCTGGACCGACGAGAGCCTGCCCGTCGACAGCGAGGGCCGCGTTGCCCTCGCCGATCCCGCGACAGCGACCCTGCAACTTGCCAATTCCGAGACCGGCGTGATCCAGGACCTGCCCAGCGGGCTGGCCGTGTCGGACATCACGCAGGGCTTCGGGCGGCTGCCCTTCAGCTTCGATTGGTCCGGGGTGCAGGCGGCGTTCCTGTCCGCGCACAAGTTCGGCGGGCCCAAGGGGGTCGGCGCCGTGCTGCTGCAGCCCGGCACCGATCTGGCCGCCCGCATCCGCGGCGGCGGGCAGGAGATGGGCCGCCGCGCGGGGACCGAGAACCTGATCGGCATCGCCGGCATGGCCGCTGCCGCGACCGCGGCGCAGGCCGAGCTTGCGGATGGCGCTTGGGCCCGCGTCGAAATCCTGCGTGACCGGCTGGAAGAGGCCATTGCGAGCGCGGGGACGGGTCTTATCTATCCCGGTAGGGGCGCTGCCCGCCTGCCGAACACGAGCTGCATCGCCGTGCCCGGCTGGAAGGGCGAGACGCAGGTGCTGCAGATGGATCTGGCGGGCTTCGCGGTCTCGGCCGGATCGGCCTGCTCCTCGGGCAAGCTGCGGCCCAGCAAGGTGCTGCGGGCCATGGGCCATGGCGAGGAGGTCGCGACGAGCGCGATCCGCGTCTCGCTCGGGCCCGAGACGACAGAAGACGAGATCATGCGCTTTGCGGACAGATGGACCGCGGCGCTGAACAAGAGACGCGCCCGCGCGGCGTGAGCAAGGAGACGCGAATGGATACCCTCGATCCGACGGACATGCCCGACGTGACGGACCGCGCCAAGGACGGCGTGGATCAGGACACGGTGGATGCCGTGGCCAAGCTCTCCGGCAAGTATAAGTACGGCTGGAACACCGATATCGAGATGGACTACGCGCCCAAGGGCGTGAACGAGGACATCGTGCGCCTGATTTCCGAGCGGAACGGAGAGCCGGAGTGGATGACCGACTGGCGCATGCAGGCCTTCGCCCGCTGGAAAGAGCTGGAAAGCCCCGACTGGGCCATGCTCGACGTGCCCGGCATCGAATTCCAGGAGCAGTATTACTACGCCCGCCCCAAGAGCATGGCGGTCAAGCCGAAAAGCCTTGATGAGGTCGATCCCAAGCTTCTGGAGACCTACAAGAAGCTGGGCATCCCGCTGAAAGAGCAGATGATCCTCGCCGGTGTCGAGGGCGCGGGCGAAGCCGTGCAGGACGCCGATACCGCGATGCAGGGTGACGGCGAGCGGCGCGTGGCCGTCGATGCCGTCTTCGACAGCGTCAGCGTCGGCACCACCTTCAAGGCGGAGCTGGCCAAGGCCGGCGTCATCTTCTGCTCGATCTCCGAGGCGATCCGCGAGCATCCCGAGCTGGTGAAGAAGTACCTCGGGTCGGTCGTGCCGCAGTCCGACAACTTCTTCGCGACGCTGAACTCGGCCGTCTTCTCCGACGGGTCCTTCGTCTATGTTCCGCCGGGCGTGCGCTGCCCGATGGAGCTGTCGACCTACTTCCGCATCAATGCCGAGAATACCGGCCAGTTCGAGCGGACGCTGATCATCGCCGACAAGGGCAGCTACGTCTCCTACCTCGAGGGTTGCACCGCGCCGCAGCGCGACGAGGCGCAGCTGCATGCCGCCGTGGTCGAGATCGTCGCGCTGGAAGATGCCGAGGTGAAGTATTCCACGGTCCAGAACTGGTATCCCGGCGACGAGAACGGCAAGGGCGGCATCTACAACTTCGTCACCAAGCGTGCCGATTGCCGCGGCGACCGCTCGAAAGTGATGTGGACGCAGGTCGAGACCGGCTCCGCCATCACCTGGAAGTATCCCAGCTGCATCCTGCGCGGCGACGAGAGCCAGGGCGAGTTCTACTCCATCGCCATCGCCAACAACATGCAGCAGGCCGATACCGGCACGAAGATGGTTCACCTGGGCAAGAACACGCGGTCCCGCATCGTCTCCAAGGGGATCAGCGCGGGCCGGGCGCAGAACACCTACCGCGGCCTTGTCTCTATGCACCCCAAGGCCAAGGACAGCCGGAACTACACGCAGTGCGACAGCCTGCTGATCGGCGATCAATGCGGCGCCCACACGGTTCCCTACATCGAGGTCAAGAACAACTCGAGCCGGGTGGAGCATGAGGCGACGACCTCGAAGGTAGACGACGACCAGATGTTCTACTGCCAGCAGCGGGGCCTGGGCGAGGAAGAGGCCGTGGCCCTGATCGTCAACGGCTTCTGCAAGGACGTCCTGCAGGCCCTGCCGATGGAATTCGCGATGGAGGCGCAGAGCCTGGTCGCGATCTCGCTGGAAGGGAGCGTCGGCTGATGGGCCTGTTCGGCGGCAAGGACGGGCACGAGCTGCTCATCACCACGACCCCCACAGTCGAGGGGCGGCCCGTTGCCGAATACATGGGCGTCGTGACCGGCGAGGCGATCCTGGGGGCGAATGTCTTTCGGGACTTCTTCGCCGGGATCCGCGACATCGTCGGCGGCCGGTCCGGCGCCTACGAGCGCTCGCTGCGCGAGGCGCGGGAGACCGCCCTCAAGGAGATGGAGGACGAGGCCAAGGCACGCGGCGCCGATGCCGTGATCGGCGTCGATCTCGACTACGAGGTGCTGGGACAGGACAGCGGCATGCTGATGGTCAGCGCCTCGGGCACCGCGGTGCGCCTGGGGTGACGCAGGCCGCCGCCCCGGTCCGGCCCGACGCCCAGACGGCGCCTGAGCTGACGCTGCCTCCGCAAGAGGCGGCGGCGCTGCGGGCGGGCTACGAGGCGGCTGAGGTGATCCTAGAGTACGGCACCGGCGGGTCGACCCTCATGGCGGCACAGCTGCCGGGGCGGGCGGTCTTCGGGGTCGACAGCGACCCGGACTGGATCGCGGGGCTGGAGGCCTGGTTCGGCGCCAACCCGTCCGAGGCCCGGGTCGTGCTGCACCACGGCGATATCGGCCCGGTGGCGCGCTGGGGCTATCCCGCCGGCAGCCAGTCCTGGCGCCGGTTCCAGCGCTACCCGCTGGGGGTCTGGGACCGGGACGACTTCCGGCACCCCGACGTGGTGCTGATCGACGGCCGCTTTCGCGCGGCCTGCTACCTGACCGTGCTGTTCCGGATCACCCGGCCCGTCACGGTCTACTGGGACGATTACACGGATCGCCCCGGGTACCGCGAGGTAGAGCGGCTGTCGGCGCCCGTGGCGCTGCATGGCCGGATGGCAGAATTCAGGGCGGAGCCGACACCGGTCCCGCCCGAGGCGCTGGACTGGGTGATCGGCACCTATGCCCGGCCGAACTGAGATGAATGGAAGGACGACGATGCTCGATATCAAGGACCTGAAGGTCAAGCTGGAAGAAGAGGACAAGCAGATCCTCAAGGGTGTGGATCTGTCGGTCGAGGACGGCCAGGTCGCGGCGATCATGGGGCCCAACGGCTCCGGCAAGTCGACGCTGTCCTACGTTCTCTCGGGCCGCGAGGGCTACGAGGTGACGGGCGGCGAGGCCTCGCTGCAGGGGCAGGACCTGCTGGACATGGACCCCGAGGAGCGTGCCGCCGCCGGCCTGTTCCTGGCGTTCCAGTACCCGGTCGAGATCCCGGGCGTCGGCAATCAGGTCTTCCTGCGCACCGCGCTGAACGCGCAGCGCAAGGCCCGCGGTGAAGAGGAACTCTCGGCGACCGACTTCCTGCGCGTCGTGCGCGAGAAGGCCAAGACGCTGAACATCGACGCCGAGATGCTGAAGCGTCCCGTCAACGTCGGCTTCTCCGGCGGCGAGAAGAAGCGTAACGAGATCCTGCAGATGGCGGTTCTCGAGCCGAAGATGTGCATCCTCGACGAGACCGACTCCGGCCTAGACGTCGACGCGATGAAGCTGGTGTCGCAGGGCGTGAACGCGCTGCGCGACGCGGGTCGCAGCTTCCTCGTGATCACGCACTACCAGCGCCTGCTGGACCACATCGTGCCCGACGTCGTGCACATCATGGCCGATGGCCGGATCGTGAAGTCCGGCGGCCCCGAGCTGGCGCTCGAGGTCGAGAAGAACGGCTATTCCGACATTCTGTCCGAGGTGCGCTGATGGTTCTTCCCGTTCGCAAGACACGCAAGACCGACGTCAAGGCCGAGGCGACCGAAGCGCGCCTCGCGCCGCTGACGCTGCCCGAGGGCGGGTCCTGGTCGCAGGGCGCGCGCAAATCCGCGCTCGAGCGGCTGCGCGAGATGCAGCTGCCCGGCGCCCGTGACGAGTACTGGCGCTTTACCAAGCCCGGCCCGCTGCTGGAGCCGCAGGTGTCGGCCCTCCCGCTCGAAGAGCAGGATCCCGTCTTCGACGGCGTGGAGGCCGCGCGGATCGTCTTCACTGATGGCCGTTTCGATGCCGAGGCCTCCGACACGGATGCGCTCGAGGGGGTCGAGATCGAGCGTCTCGCCACCGCCGCCGGGGCCGACATCCACTGGGTCCGCGACCTTTACGGCGTGCTCGAAGCGAAGGATCAGGCGCGGGTCGAGCGCCCCTTTGCCGCGCTGAACACCGCCTTCGCCGCCGACGGCGTGGTGATCCGCGTGACCGGCCGCGCGCCGCGCCCCGTGCACCTCGTCTACCGGCGCGAGGCCGAGGCCGCCGACGTGATGCTGCATCACATCGTGAAGGTCGAAGAGGGGGCCGAGATGACCCTGCTCGAGACCGGGACGGGTGCCGCGCGCATCAACACGGTGCTCGAGGTCGATGTCGCCAAGGGCGCGACCTTCCACCACGTCCGCAGCCAAGGGCGCGAGCATGACCGGCTGGTCAACACGCATGTCTATGCCCGCGTCGCCGAAGAGGGGGTCTTCAAGACCTTCACCTGCGCGCTCAATGGCCGGCTGACCCGCAACGAGGTCATGGTCGACATGGCAGGCGACGACGCTGTGGCGCATATCGCCTCGGCCTGCCTCGGCGACGGCAAGGGGTTCCACGACGACGACACCGTCTTCGTCACCCACGGTGCCGAGCGCGGCGAAAGCCGTCAGGTCATCAAGAAGGTCCTGCGCAATGCCGCCACCGGCGTGTTCCAGGGCAAGATCCTGGTCCAGCCCGGCGCGCAGAAGACCGACGGCTACCAGATCAGCCAGTCCTTGCTGCTGGACGAGGACGCCCAGTTCCTCGCCAAGCCCGAGCTCGAGATCTACGCCGACGACGTGCAGTGCAGCCACGGCAGCACCTCGGGCGCGATCGACGAAGAGGGGCTGTTCTACCTGCGCTCGCGCGGGGTGCCGCATGACCGCGCGGTCGAGCTTCTGGTGCTGGCCTTCGTGGCCGAGGCGCTGGACGAGATCGACGACAGCGATCTGGCAAGTCGCCTGCGCGACCGGCTGGACGGCTGGCTCTCGCGCCGCCGCTGATGGCCGTGACGGCCGATATCGCCCGCACCTGGCGGCGGCCCGGACAGGTCCTGTCCGGGCTGCTGGGGCAGGGCGCGCGCGAGGATCGGGCGCTGATGTACCTGATGACCGGCTGCGCGCTGGTCTTCGTCGCGCAATGGCCGCGCCTTGCCCGCGTAGCCGCGCTGACGGAGGTGGGGCTGGACCGGCTGATCGGCTACGAGGTCCTCGCCTGGCTCTTCGTTTGGCCGCTCGCCTTCTACGTCCTGGCCGGGGCGCTCTGGGCGCTGCTGCGGCTTGTCCGTCTGCGGATCAGCGCCTTTGCCGTGCGGCTGGCGCTGTTCTGGGGCTGGCTCGCCGCGACGCCGGCGGCGCTGCTTTACGGGCTGCAGGTCGGGCTCAACGGCTACGGCCCGGGGGCGCATGTGCTGGGCCTTCTGTGGCTGGGCGCCGTGCTGCTGTTCTGGGGCGCCGGTCTCGGGGCCGCGCTGCGCGCCCGCCCGGCGCAGGGATAGCACCATGGCGCTGGGCGATCTTCTGTCGCTGACGCTGCGCGCCCCGCGCGAGGCCGGGGACCGGCTGCTGGCGCTGGACCTGCCGCTGGGCACCGTGATTCAGGCCATGGTCCTCGTCTGCTGCCTGTCGGTGCTGCTGACGGCGGCAGGGCAGGGCATGGCCCCGGCGGTCGAGGTGATGCCCGGCACCTTCACCGTCTCGCCCTTCGGCTATGCCGGGCTTCTGGGCGGGGCGCTGCTGCTGCTCTCGGGGGCGCTGGTGCTGGCCGGGCGCGTGCTGGGCGGGCAGGGGACCTTTCAACAGGCACTGGCGCTTGTCGTCTGGCTGGAGTTCCTCGCCGCCCTGTCGCGGCTGGCGCAGGCGCTGCTCTTGCCGATCTCGATCCAACTGGCCGGACTTGCCGGGCTGGCCGCCATCTTCTGGCTGCTCTGGTGCCTCGTGGCCTTCACCGGCGCGCTGCACCGCTTCGACACGCCCCTGCGCGCCTTCGGCACGGCGGCGCTGGCGGTGCTGGGCCTCGGCCTCGTGCTGGGGCTGGCCCTCTCGGTCGCCGGCGTCGGGCCCGAGGCCATGGCCGGCGCCCATGCTCACGCTCAAGGAACACACCATGTTTGATGTCGCCGCGATCCGCGACCAGTTCCCGATCCTCAAGCGCGAGGTGAACGGCACCCCGCTGGTCTACCTCGACAACGGCGCATCGGCGCAGAAGCCGCAGGTGGTGCTGGACCGGATCATGCAGGCCTACGGGCAGGACTACGCCAACGTCCACCGCGGGCTGCATACCCTCTCGACCCTCTCGACCGAGGCCTACGAGGGCGTGCGCGGCAAGGTCGCGCGGTTCCTGAACGCCCCCTCGGAGGAGGAGATCGTTCTCAATTCCGGCACCACAGAGGCGATGAACATGGTCGCCTACAGCTGGGCCGCGCCGCGGCTTCAGCCCGGCGACGAGATCGTTCTCAGCGTGCTCGAGCATCACGCCAACATCGTCCCCTGGCACCTTTTGCGCGAACGGCAGGGGGTGGTACTGAAATGGGTCGATTGCGCGCCCGACGGGAGCCTCGACCCGCAGGCCGTCATCGACGCCATCGGCCCGAAGACGAAGCTGGTCGCCGTGACGCATCTGTCGAACGTCACCGGCACGGTGGTCGACGTCGCCGCGATCAGCCGCGGCGCCCGCGAGAAGGGCGTGCCTGTGCTGGTCGACGGAAGCCAGGGCGCGGTGCACATGGCCGTCGACGTCCAGGCGCTGGGCTGCGATTTCTACGCCGTCACGGGCCACAAGCTCTACGGTCCCTCCGGTTCGGGCGCGATCTGGATCGCCAAGGAGCGGCTGGCCGAGATGCGCCCCTTCATGGGCGGCGGCGACATGATCGACACGGTGACCCGCGATGCCGTGACCTATGCGCCGACGCCGATGATGCTCGAGGCCGGGACCCCCGGCATCGTCTCGACCATCGGGTTCGGCACCGCGCTCGACTGGATGATGGACATCGGGATGGACAAGATCGCCGCCCACGAGGCCGGCCTGCGCGACTACGCGGCCGAGCGGTTGGGCGGTCTGAACTGGCTGCAGCTTCAGGGGACCGCACCGGGCAAGGCCGCGATCTTCAGCTTCACCATGGCCGGCGCCCATGCGCATGACATCTCGACCGTGCTCGACCGCAAGGGCATCGCCGTGCGCGCCGGCACCCATTGCGCGATGCCGCTGATGGAGCATCTGGGCGTCGGCGCCACCTGCCGCGCCAGCTTCGGCGTCTACAACACCGTCGAGGAGGTCGACCGCCTCGTCGAGGGGCTGGAGCTGTGCCAGGATCTCTTCGGCTGACGCCGCGCCCGCCGCGCCACATTCGATTTGCGCCCGCCTTTGCCGCGCGCTATAGGCGGCGCAAGGCGCACCCGTAGCTCAGCTGGATAGAGCGCTGCCCTCCGAAGGCAGAGGCCATAGGTTCGAATCCTATCGGGTGCACCAATAATTGCTAGATCTTCGGGGTCTCGCGATTTTTTCTCGGTCCCGTTTCGGTGCTGAAACTCCCTTAAGATCGCCTGTTCATGGCCTGCACGGCCGTCTCCATGTGTTGCGCGGAGTGGTGACCGTAGACTCGCTCGATCGTGGCGATGCTGGTGGAGAAGTAGCCAGCCGCGTCCCAGGTACTGGCCCCTCTCTGTAGTGCCCATGTAATCGCGGTGTGCTTCAGCACATGCGGTGTGATGCCGCTAAGATCGATTCGAATGCCGCTCTCGGCGGCAAGCTCACCTGCTAGCTCGACTGCGCGCTCCCAGCCCTTTCGGATGTCGCTGACCATGCCTCGGACGGTCTCGCCCTTCCTTTCAACCCGCCGCTCCACGACATAGCGGCGCCCATTCGCAGCCTGCCGGCGCAGGTGCGCCAGATAGCGGTCTGGAAGGCGGGCCGGCCTCTGCCGCTTCGCCGTCTCTCGCTTGCCCTGCGGGCGACGGTAGAGGATTCCGTTGACGGTATCGACATAGCCCCCGCTGATGCTGGGCGTGTCTATGTGCATCGCGAGGATCGTCGCCTTCCTCGAGCCTGTGTAGAGGCCGTGCAGGATGAAGTCCTGCAGGTGCCGGCCGTCACGGTTCAGCGCCCGTGCTCCCCGCAACAGCCAAGCTGCTTCTTGCCGCGTCAGCCACCGCTCCCGGCCGTCCGGCTTTGCCGGCAGCGTCACCTTTGGTGCACCACCGACCAGCACGCCCTCTCGGGCGCAGTAGTTCAACGCCGCCTGCAAGGTGCCCAGCTCGCGCCGGATCGTGCCATCGCTGACGCCGCGCTGCGCCGCGTACCGGCGGCAGGTGGCCCCTGTCACGCTCGAAGCGGACAACTCGCCCCAGAAGGGGATCAGCGCCTGCATCGAGTAGAAGACCCGATCCGATGCTGCGATGTGGGGCGCGTGCTCTTCCGCGTAAATGGCGAGCGCGTGCGCTAGCTTCAGCTCCTCTGGCCGGGTCGGACCAACTGGACGGAGCTTCCGGTCGAGATATTGCGCGAGGGCTTCTTCAGCCTCGCGGCGCTCTGCAGAGCCAGTACTGATGCGGTTGGTGCCGTCTCTGATTTCCCAGACGGACGCTCCACCGGCGCGGGCGCGCCAGTAGAGGCGGGGGCCCTTGGCTCTACGCGGCATAGTTCAATCAGCTCCTCTAAGTCTTGGGGATGCAGCCGGAGCGCCCGGCCCATTCGGATTGTCTTTCCGTGCTTGTCTGCGGCGCGCCGCAGGCTTTCACGGGGTACGCCGAGCTGTGCGGCAGCATCTTCGATTTTTAGAAGTTGAACGGTCATTCCGGCTCTCCCTTTTCTCGATGGTCACCTGCCTGCGCCTTTCCGTACTGCGCCGCCTTCGCGCATCCATGCCGCCCACACCACTGGTGCACGACACATCCGCAGGCGATCCGGTCTCCGGTACTCACGCCGCCGCTCATGCTGTCACCTCGCCTGCCTCGGTCACCGTGCCAGCCCACTGGTCGGCGCAGGCCTCGGCCAGGCCCTCGAAGGTCCGGCTGCGGATCTTCCAGCGGTCGGGGCCCGGCGGGGCGCGGTGGATCGCGCTCCAGGCCTTGTGCTCGGGCGTGCCCGCCTTCGGCGGTGTCAGCTTCTCCGTCGCTGCCAGTTGCGGCAGGCCGCGCAGGTAGAAGCCGGTTGCCTTGAAGGCCGGCTCGCCGAACCACCAGGGCTGGACGATCTGCGGCTTCGGCAGGTCCTCGGGCAGGCGGGCGCGGCCGTGCGGGTTCATCACCGGGTTCTCGATCGCGACGCGAGGGATCGGGGCTTGCCAGCAGGCCGTGAAGAGGGCGGCGCCTTCGTCCAGCAGCCGCCACATGATCGCGCGGCGGGCCTCGGTCGAGAGGGTCGGCCAGTCCGCCCTCTCCTCGGCGGCGGCATCAGCCGGCGGGTTCTTCGGCGGCTCGTGCAGCCAGCGGACGCCGCTGTTGCAGAGCCGGGTGCAGGGCGGGTGCATCACCGCCAGCATGTCCCAGCCGAGGGGCAGGTAGTCCCGGATGTCGCCGATGAGGTGCCGGTTGCTGCCGTCCTCGGCCGGCAGCAGGTCGCAGGACCAGACGTCGTGCCCGCGCGCGGCCATGGCCCGGCGCATGACGCCGCTGGTCTCGCAGCCGACGAGGATGCGGAGCGGCGTGGCAGGCGAGCGGGTGTGAGAGGTGTCCAGCATTGGCTCACATCCCCAGCGCGGCTTTGTACATGTCGAGGATGGCCTCTTCCTCGGCGACGTCGCCCGGGTCGCGCTTGCGCAGGGCGATGAGCCTGCGCAGGGCCTTGGTGTCGTAGCCGCGGCCCTTGGCTTCGGCCATGACCTCCTTCATCTGGTCCGCGATGTCCTGCTTCTCGGCCGCAAGGCGCTCGCTGCGCTCGACGAACTGGCGCAGCTCCTGTGCGGCTGCGGCCAGCAGCTTGCCCGTGACAGCCTCGTCTTCGGCGGTCTGCTTCATCGGGGTGCGATTGGCCTGCCGCGCCCCGGCGGCTTGGCTCGAGGCATCACCGGGGGCGGAGCCGGAGACGCAATGCGGATCGGCAGGCGTGGCGCGCGCGGCGTTAACGGCGGCAGGCTCCGCGCTGTTCGCCGGACCAAGCTTCGCGTCCCTTTGAGGCTGATCGGTTGAGAGGGTCACAGGCAGCTCCAGCAGACGCGGGCGGAGAGGAAGATCGCGGCGCCGATGAGCAGCTCGAGGACCGCAAGGATCAGCACGACGCCGAGCCAGCGGCCGTCGGCGTAGCGCGGGTCGCGGTCTTGAACGTCGGAGTGGTGCGCAGCGCTGCTCATGATGCTTCTCCGGGCTTCGCGCGATGCGCCAGCGCCAGCGCCAGCGCCTTCTGATCCTCCGCCTCGGTCGGCTCTTCCGCCTGCGCCTGGGCCGCCTCCTGCGCCTGCAGGTCGACCTGGGCCCAGTCACGGGCTGCGACGGCGATGAGGCCGCGGGGACCTTCGGTGACATGCAGCGCCAGCGCCTCGCCCTTGGCGGGCGGGTTGAGCCCGACGAGGCGCAGCACGCTGGCATGCAGGAAGATGTCCCGGTCCGGGGCGCCGAAGGCCCGGGCGAAGCCGATGCCGCGGCGGGCGTCGTACCAGGTCACCCGCGCCGCCTCGACGGGCAGGGCCGCGGCATCGACTTCGCGGCCGATCTCCGCGAGGAGGGCGGGCGGCACGGGCGTGGCGGCCGGCGCCGGCCCAAAGCTCAGGATCTCGCTGACCTTGGTGCCCTTGTCGGTCTCGGCGAGCTGGACGGTCAGGCGGGTGCCGGGGGCGATGCCGGAGCGGCCGGCCCAGTCGAGGGTGCTGGCATGCAGCAGGGCCTCAGCGCCGAGATCGAAGCTGACGAAGCCATAGCCCTTGGCGCGGTCTAACCACAGGACAGTGACCTCCTCGCCCTGGAGCGCGGGGGCAGGCGGCGCTGCCTCGGCAGCGGATGACCGATTGGGTGCAAGCGCCATAGCGGGCGCTCGAGCATCGGCACGACAATCTGCCGCGGCCTCAGCCTGGAAGGCGTTGGCGTGGATCATGCGGCCTCCTCGGTCTCTGCAGCGACAGCATTGAGCGCCGCGGCTGCCTCGGCGATGGTCTGACCCGGCACGGCGGCCGGCGGCGCGATGGTCTGCAGGCCGGGATGAATCATCCGGTCCAGAAGCGCCTGGGCCGAGGCCCGGACTGAGTCCGTCGCCGGTGTGAGGTGCTGCAGGACCGACAGCGCCCAAGCCCGCTGTAGGGTGCGGCGCTGCGGCTCGGCCGCGGGGGCGACGTAGCCGCCGGCAGCGGCGCGGGCGGCGAAGCGCCAGCGCAGGGCGGCGGACACGTAGCTCATGTCCGAGATGGTGATGCCGTGCAGCGCGATGATGCGCAGCGCGGGCAGGCCGCTGTCGTCGGTCTGCCAGCTGCCGCCGCTGCGCAGCACCTCGGCGCGCAGCCGCTCGACCAGCGCCTGCGGCGCGAGCGCATCGAGATCGTCGCAGAGGGCTGCGAGCGCCGAGGGTGTTGGGGCTGCCGCGTCCATCACCGCAGGCCTCCCTCGATGACGCGCAGGGCGACGCGGCCAGCACCGTCACCGGTCTGGCGCAGCGGGGTGCCGCGGGCGGTCATCAGGGCCAGGCGGGCGAGCTGCGCGAGCAGCGGCCGGTCGGCGTAGCTGCCGGGATCGGCCGCGATGGCGGCGGCGTCGGTCAGGACGCGCGGGGAAAGCGTGGTCGGTGGCATGATGAGGCTCCATCGAGAACGACGATAGAGCCTTTGCTGATCCGATATTATCGGATAGTCAAGCTGACGGATACGACTTTGTCGGATTTAATTTTTCAGTCGCGGGTTGACGCTTTAGATCAAAGCAAGAACATTCCGGCAAATGGAGAACAGCAGAACATGATGCGCGGGCTGATTCTGATGCGGCAGCTCGGCCTAAACATCAATTGGCTGGTGCGTCCGGGTCTGGCTTGGCGGAGGAGAGAGCCGCGAACAATGCGCTCTGCACGTCGCCCGGAAGCTGATTGTAGTCGCCGTAGAGAAGAAAGTTAAAGTCTACGCGGTGGTCGCGGTACAAGTGCGCCATCACCTTGATCGAGGGACTGCCTTTGACCTCCTGGGAGTTATAGGTGGTCTGCGCGACGCCGGCGGCCGCGGCAAAGTCTTTCTGGTTCAGTCCAGTGATTTGGCGTGCTGCTCTCAGCCGCAAAGCTATCGCTTGCGGCGTGGAGTCCCGGTGGCGGACGAGCTTCTCTTTCTCATCGGGCGACATGTCATCCTTTTAGCGGAAATCCGAAAAAGCCGAAGCCTTCATCGTCATCTCTTGCGGATCCGAAAATATCGGATTACAGCTACTCGCCATGGAGACGGATCTCAGACGCTTTATCGACAGCTTGGGCGGCTACCGGGCCGCGGCGCGACGCTTCGGCATGGGGCCAACCACGCTGCACACCCACCTGAGCCGCGGCACGCTTCCCACGAAGTTCTATAGGTCGGCGACTGCCCTGGCCGACGAGAAGAGCGTCCCTCGTCCTGATCCCCAACTTTTCTCCTTCCAAGCGCTCTTGCCCGAGAAGCCAGAGCATTCCGGAGAGGAAAGAGCGGCATGAGCGTGCATCTGATCCCGCGGCTTCACCGCACTGACCGCCTCACCGTGGCGGATATGAGCTTCGTCCAGGCCGCTATGTCGCGGGAGGCGGCATTGCCTCGGACCGCGCCCAAGGGCCGGCGCAGCAGGCCCATCTCTCCCAGTCACCCGATACTCATCCCTGCTGTGCTTCGGCGCGTCCATGGGTGGACGCTGCCCGGGCGCGGCCTGTCCAGCAAGGAATCGAGGTTGCTCATGCGTCACCTCAAGGTGTCTCCGCGCGGGGGCACGCGTGGTCGCCGCGCCACTGCCAGCGCTACCGAGACCGGCTCGTGCCCTATCATCGCCTGTGGAGGCTCCCATGGCTGACGCGATCATCAGCGGGTTGTTCGAGCAGCTGGTCGAGCGGATGGGCGGGCCGACGCGGCAGGGCGGGCAGGGCGTGCTGGCCAACCTGCTGGAGGCCCGCACCGGCAAGGCCGACATGCGCGGCACCGTTTCCAAGATGTGCTCCGGACATCTGGAGATCAGCTACGAGGCCATCCTCGTCGCCGAGAACTTCACCGGCAGCTATCCGATCTCCACCCGGCGCGGCGAGGAGATCGTCCGCCGCGGAAGGCAAAGCGCACTCTCGAGCGCCGACATCCCGGAGCTTGCCGCTACCTGCGCCATTCGTGCCGGCGCCGCCCAGGCGGAGTTGTTCCGGGCGCTTTCGGACATCAGCGACGGCGGCGCCGCGCTGACACCGAATGAGGCGGCGGCGGTGGTGGCGGAGATGCGAGCCGTGCAGGAAACAGTCGGCCAGATCATCGCGCTCGCCGAGGAGGTCGCGCAGCAGCCGCAGGCCTCCAGCCTCCGGAGCGGGAGGGCTGGCGCATGAGCATGCACCACCGCCTGCCCCGCGATCCTGACTGGCCGCAGCTCTGCGCGCGCTACACCGGCAGCGGCTTGCTGCAGCGGGACGTGGCGCTGATCGACGCGGCGCAGGCGCTGCGCGGCAGCCTCGCTTATCTCGCTACCCCCTACACGCGCCAAAGCACCGACGACAACGGCCGCTGGTGCCCGAGCCTGTCGTGCGACCTCTCCGATGCCGCTGCCGCCTGGTGCAGCCGTTTCGCCCAAACCGGCGTCACGGCCGTCTCGCCGGTGGTGCAGGCGGACGCGATGCTGCAGCGCGACCCCTGGGGCGACGCTCTCGATCCGCTGGACGAGCACTTCTGGTCGACGTGGTGCCGGCCGCTGCTCTCGCGCTGCGACGCGGTGGTGATCCCGCCGCTGCCCGGCTGGGACTGCAGCGCCGGCGTCTGGGCCGAGGCCTGCGCCGCCGTCACCCGGCAGAGGCGCGTGATCCTGATCGGTGCAGAGCCGGAAGGGCCGCAGAGCCCGGAGCCTGTGGCCTTTGCACCTTCGGCTGTCCCGCGGGTTCCGCGTCGGCAGCCTGTTCCCGAGTATCATCAGCGAGGAGGAACGCCATGAGCATGGCCTTTGCCATCGACCAGAGCGAGGCGGAGGCTGTCCCAGTCGTCGCCGGATCGCGCAGCGAGCCGCAGGAGGTGCAGGCGATGCGCAACCTCTGGGTCGCGGTGATCGAGCAGCATTACCGAACCGCGCTCTCGCCCTTCAAGTCGGACCAGGTGGAGCGCCGCCGCGCGAGGGTCTGGTTCGAGACAGAGGGGTTTGACGACGTCTGCGCGCTCGCCGGCTTCGAGGCGCCGGAGATCCTGCGCCGTGGCATCCTGCGCCAGCTGGCCGCCGCCGACGCGGGCGAGGCCGTCGCCTTGGCGCATTGCCGGGTGCAGGCGCAGGGGGCGGAGCTGTGAACGCCGCGCCGCTGCGGGCGGTGACGGAAGAGGAGCTGCCGGAGTACCCGGTCGGGCGCGACGTGCGGCTGAGCGGGCAGTACTTCCTCAAGTTCGAGACCTTCCGCTACCTCAACTCCACCATGGCGCTGACCGGCACGCCGGAGGTGCGCTGCCATTACCTCGAGCTGATCTTCCAGTCCCAGCACCAGGTGCCGATCGGCACCCTGCCGGCCGACCCGCTGGTGCAGGCGCGGCTGGCGCGGGTCGATCCCGCGCACTGGAAGGAGCTGTGCAAGATGGAGCCCTCGCCGCTGCACCACTGGACGCCGTGCCTGTCGGAGGGGGAGGTGCGGCTGATGCACCGGGTGGTGCTGGACACGGTGCAGGACCAGCTGGCGCGGCGCGAGGTCTCGGAGCTCAAGCGCGGCGACGACGCGGTGCGCAAGCGGATCATGCGGCTGCGCGAGCGGATGACGGCGGCGGGGTATGACCGCGCTGTCGTGGCCGACGACGTGCTGGTCGAGCGGATGGATGCCTGGCTGGCCAAGCACGTGCGCGGGCAGCGGCGGCAGGATGCCTACGACAAGGTGTTCCAGGTGGCGGTGCGCGAGCGCTGGATCGGAGGTGCCCCCAGACGCTGAGGCCGCGGGCGCCGCCGTATCCGGTTGCGGTGTGTCAGCGGTGTGTCCGCGGACTGTCCCGGACAGTCCGGTTCTGTCCGGCGGACAGAATGGCGCCAGACCGGCCAGGGGGGCGATGAGCCCCGCAAAACGACGCTTTCGACCCGATCTGTCCTGATCTGTCCCGGTGTGTCCGGACATGTCCACGGACGGATCGGACAAGTCCGGCCAGTTTCGGACAGTCCGCTCTGAGAGAAGAAAGAGAAGAGAAGGACAAGGACAGCGGACAGAACCCAGAGGGTGAGCCTGTGGATAACTCCAGCAGGCGCAGAGAAGGAGGTGAGGGCCATGATGGCAGCACCAGAGACCCGGCAGCAGAACGGGGAGCAGCGGAAGGGCGCAGAGAGGCGAGAGGCCCTGCAGCAGCCCGAAGCGCCGGCGCAAGGCTTAGAGGGACGCCAGCAGCCCGCAGGGCCGGAGCAGGGCAGCCAGCCCGGCACGGCTACCGAGGGCGCGCAGCAGCCCGAGGAGAGCAACCGGGACCGCGTCCGGCGCCTGCTGCTGGTGCCGCTCGGCTTCCGCTTTAGGCGGGGGACCGATGCGGGGGAGGCGCGCCGCAGCCTCGACGCCCTGGCGGACGAGCTGGGCTACATGAGCGACGCCAGCCTCTCCGCCCTGCGCGGCATGCTCGCCTCCAAGGGCGAGGGAGCGGCCCGCTGCTTCTGGCCCGACCTCGCGACCTTCCGCGGCTTCGCGGAGATCGTCCAGCCGCGCCCGCTCGAGGAGGTGCCGGCGCTGGTGCGCTGGTTCCGCTCGGTCGAGGGGCCGCGGGCGGTGGAGGCCGGCACGCTGGTCGAGACCTTCCTCTGGTTCGAGAAGAAGAAGGCGCCGCCGCTGACGCCGCAGGCCCGGGCCATGGTGGCGCAGCGGGCCCAGCAGAACCACCGGCGGCTCGAGGTGATCTCGGACCGCCGGGCGCGGGAGGTGCGCAACGACGCGCAGGATTTGGAGTGGGAGCGCTGGTACCGCAGCACGCTTGCCCGCGTCGAGGCGCTGGTCGCGCGCGTGCAGCGCGAGAAGCAGGCGCAGGACCGCACGGCGGGGTCTGCGGCGACAGCACAAGGGACAGGGGCGGCACCGCAGGCCCGTCCCGCGCAAGACACGACACGACCGACACGGACGGCAGAGGAGATGACCCGATGAAGGACAGGCTGGCAGAGATCATCGGCGACGGCCGCGCGGCGCTGGAAGCGCTGCCGAAGGCAGAGCAGCAGGCGCTGGTGGACGAGATGGGCTCGATCGCCCGCGCCCGCCGCGCCGCCTGGGGCCGGCTGCCCGAGGCGGAGCGGATGCGGCTGGTGCGCGCCGCGGGCGCTGTGCCGGTCAGCACCGGCGATGCCGCGCCCGAGGCGCCCGCCCGCGGCGCCGTGCGCGTGGTGACGATGCAGGGGATGTGTCCGACGGGAGAGACGGGCTTCGAGCTGCAGCCCATCGGCTACCGCGGGCGGCAGACGATGCGGCGCGCCGACGCCGTGGACGTGATGGCGCACCAAGCGGCGCAGAAGAAGACCAAGGTGGCGCTGACACCGGCGCAGGTGGAGATGGGCCGGCACTACGCCGCGCTCTTCGAGCGCTGCGAGGCCAGCGACATGCGCGGCTCCTCGATGGAGATGACCGGCGGTCGCTCTGTCGGCGCGCGCGGCGGCGACGTGAACGAGGCGCGGCTGGAAGAGCGGCGGCGGCTGGTGGCGCTGCAGCGCCGGATCGGCGACGGGGTGGCGATGCCGATCCGGCGGGTCCGCCCCTCGAAGCGGGGCGCGGACGCCAAGCCGCGGCGGGCGATCAGCGACCGGCAGCTGGTCGACGGCGTCTTCGTCGAGGGGCTGACGATCTCGGGCCTGCTGAAGAAGCACAACTGGGGCCTGGGCGGCGCCACGGTGCAGGCGGCGACGGCAGCGCTTGCCGCGGCCCTCGACCGGCTCTCGGGCCCGGCCCCGCGCCCGCGGATGGCGGCGGCCTTCTACGGCACCCGCGCCAGCTGGCCGGCGGAAGAGGAGGTGTGACCAGGAGCGGCGGGCGCCGGCGGCAGGCAAGCGAGCCAGCCGGACTGGCAGTGCCGGCCCTTCCGAGCGCGGTGGGCGTGCCGGTGGTAGCGGCGGCGGCAGGGGCAGGGCCTCCCGCGGCCCCGCTGCGCGGGGGACCGGGGGTGGTCTGAAAATCTGGGCAACCTCGCGGTGACCGCGCATCCAACCTTTCTTTTCGTGCGCGGCTATTTCAGGAAAAAAGCCCACTTGGTGGAGTAAGAGGGGGGAGGCGAAGCGGCAGCGTCCGACCACCTTCGGTATGGGACCGGTCAAGCATGTGTGGTGTCGAGAGGCCCTGCGACCTAAGACCCGACTCTCCTCCGGCCAATCGGCGAGTCCGCTGGTCGACGTCTGACGCTGCGGGACGAAAGCGCCTGGCTCCCCCAGATGCGCCGCCGCTCCCCGTCCATAGCTGCCGTTTGCAGACGAAGGCATTGCTGCCGTGCTACTTTACCAATCCGATCATTTGTGCCTCGCGGAGCATCTCACTGCGAAGATTTTCGCATCGCGAACTTCTCAACGTCTGATGCGCGTGTGGTTCTTCCTCGGTGCGCGGGTGTTATGCCGCTCGCCCTTGCCGCAAACGGCGCGAGCGGGCGGCTCATCTAATATCGGCTTTCTTTGCCGGAGGTATCAGCCTGATGCGAATGGCGTGCCGGATGAGAGGCCGCTCTGCGCCGGCCAGGGCCACACCGCTTGCGACGGCGCGGCGAGGCGCGTAGACGTTGATCGAATCGCGTCGCCAGCAGCTCCGCCAGTCGCACGTGCCTTAACAAGGTAGAGCTGATGACCAACAATACCCCCGCCGCACTGCGTGCGGCACGCCTCTCAAGCACTTTGCGCGACCGCGACCTGGCAGCCGAACTGGGTGTGACGGAGGCGGCCCTTCTTGCCGCCCAAACCGGCGCCGACGTGGTCCGCATCGACTCCGGCGTCGACCGGCTGATCCCGGCGGTTCAGGAGTTGGGCGAGGTCATGGCGCTGACCCGCAACGACAGCACCGTGCATGAACGGGTAGGGCGGTATCTGGACTTCCGGCCCGGCAACCACGCCGCAGGTGTGTTCGGGCCCGAGATCGACCTGCGCCTGTTTCCCGCCCATTGGTGCCACGCCTTCGCCGTGACGCGGCAGACCGAGCGGGGAACGACGCGCAGCGTGCAGGTCTTCGACGCCGCCGGCGACGCGGTGCACAAGGTGCATCTGCGGGAGGGGTCGGACGTGGGGGCCTTCCAGCGGCTGATCGACACGCTGCGGCTGGACCTTCAGGACGACGGTTTCGCGGCCGACCCGCGCAAGCCGGCCGAGGAGTTGCGGACCAATCCCGAAAAGCTGGACGAGCTGCGCGAGGCGTGGCGCCGGATGACGGACACGCATCAGTTCATGCGGCTGACAGGGCGCCTAGGGATGAATCGTCTCGGCGCCTATCGCGGCGTCGGCGCGCCCTTCGTGCGGGCACTCGATCCGCGGCTGTCCGGCGACCTGCTGCGCCGGCTGGCCGAGACCGGGCAGGAGGTCATCCTGTTCGTCGGCAATCGCGGCTGCATCCAGATCCACTGGGGTCCGGTCGAACGGATCGTGCCGTCCGGCCCGTGGATCAACGTGCTGGACCCGCGCTTCAACCTGCACCTTAGGGCCGACCGCGTGGCGGAAGTCTGGGCGGTGGAAAAGCCGACGCGCCGGGGGCCGGCTCTGTCGGTCGAGGCGTTCGATAAGGACGGCACGCTGCTGTACCAGATCTTCGGCAAGCGCAACGAAACCGAGGATCATACCGAAAGCTGGGCGCGGCTCGTCGCCGAGCTGCCCGACGCGGCCGAGGTGCCGGCATGAGGCGCCGCGCGGTTCTTGCAGTCCTTGCCCTTCTCGCGGCGGGACGCGCCGGGGCAGAGCAGTATCCCGACACCCGGCAGATCGTCTCGATCGGCGGGCCGATAACCGAAATCGTCTATGCGCTCGGCCAGCAGAACCGGCTAGTGGCGCGCGACACGACCTCGACCTATCCCGAGGCCGCGACCGATCTACCCGATGTCGGTTACATGCGGCAGCTGTCGCCCGAAGGGGTGCTGTCGGTCGGGCCGGACCTGATCCTCGCCCGCGAAACCTCGGGCCCGCCAGAGACGATGCAGGTGCTCGGAGAGGCCGGGATCCCGGTGGTTCTGGTGCCGGACCGCTTCGACGCCGAAGGCGTGTCCGAAGCCGTGCGCATGGTGGGCGACGCTTTAGGAGAGGCGGACGCCGCCGAGGCGATGGCGCAGCGGATCGAGGCGCAGTTCGCGGCGCTTCGGCAGGGTGTGGAGGCGCGCCCTGACGCGCTTCGCGTGCTGTTCGTGCTGTCGGTGGACGGCGGCCGGCTGAACGTCGCGGGCAGCGGCACCGGCGCCGACGGACTCCTGTCGCTGGCCGGCGGCACGAACGTGATGGGCTCGGCGTTCGGGGGCTACAAGCTGATCACCGACGAGGCGCTGATCGAGGCGGCGCCGGACGCGATCCTGATGATGGATTCGACCGGCGACCATTCGCTCGCGGACGAGGCGGTGCTGACGATCCCCGCAGTGACGGCGACGCCCGCCGGGCAGGCCGGGCGCGTGGTGCGCGTGCCGGACTGGGCGCTTGGCTTCGGACCACGGACGCCGGAGGCGGCGCGCGACCTGCACGACGCCCTGTTCGGGACACCGTGACATGTCGCTGCTGGAGCAGGTTCGGCAACCACGTCGGCGTGGGCGCGCCGCGGTCGAGGCAATCGCGGGCGACCGCACCGATCGAGCGCGCCTGCTGACGGCTGCCCTATGCGCCGCCCTTGTTCTGGTGGCCCTAGCAAGCCTCGGCTGGGGCGCGGCGGACGACACGCGCGCTCTTCCGGCGCTTCTGTCCCGGTTCGGGCTCGCGGAGGCCGAGCTGCGCGACAGGGTGATCGTGTGGGGCGTGCGGATGCCGCGGATGGTGCTGGGCGTGCTGGTGGGAGCGGCGCTCGCGGTTACCGGGGCGGTGATGCAAGGCCTGTTCCGCAACCCGCTGGCGGATCCCGGGCTTGTCGGGGTCAGTGCCGGGGCGGGGCTCGGCGCGGTCTCCGGCATCGTTCTGGCCGGAGCGCTGCCCGCTCTTCTCACCGGATGGCTGGGGCTGTGGCTGGTGCCCGCGGCCGCCTTCGCCGGCGGCTGGACCTCGACCTTGCTTCTTTATGCCATCGCCACCCGTCAGGGGCGCACATCGGTTGCCACGATGCTGCTGGCGGGGATCGCGCTGGCCGCGCTGACCGGCGCGTTAACTGGAATCATCGTCTACCGCGCCACCGACCAGCAGCTGCGCGACCTGACCTTCTGGGGGATGGGATCGCTTGCCGGCGCGAACTGGAGCCGGGTGATGCTGGCGGCCCCGCTGATCTTGGCCGCGCTGGCCGCGGCGCCCTTCCTCGCCCGCGCCCTCAACGCGCTGGCACTGGGCGAGGCAGCGGCTGCGCATCTGGGCGTGCCGGTGCAGCGGATGAAGACCATCGCGATCCTGACGGTGGCCGCAGCGGTCGGCGCCTCGGTCTCGGTGACGGGCGGCATCGGCTTCATCGGCATCGTCGTGCCGCACCTTCTGCGCCTGATGCAGGGGCCGGATCACCGCTACCTGTTGCCGAATGCCGCGCTGCTTGGTGCGCTTCTGCTGCTTTTGGCGGATGGCATCGCCCGCACCGTCATCGCCCCGGCAGAACTGCCGATCGGCATCGTCACCGCCACGCTGGGCGGGCCGTTCTTCATGTGGATCCTGCTGCGCAACCGCGCTGTGATGGACCTGTGATGCTGGAGGCAACCGGCATCCGCGTCACGCTTGGCTGGCGCGAGATCTTGCGCGGCATCGACCTGTTCGCCCGCCCCGGAGAGGTGACAGCGATCGTCGGCCCGAATGGGTCCGGCAAGACGACCCTGCTGCGCGCCCTGACCGGCGAGGTGGATCATGACGGGCAGATCCGGCTGAACGGCCAGGATGTGGACCGCCTGCGCCCTTGGCAGCTTGCCGCCATGCGGGCGGTGCTGCCGCAGGCGACGGCGCTGGCCTTTCCCTTTACCGTGCTCGAGGTGGTGCGGCTGGGACTTGCCGCGGGCTTGGGCGCGGCGCGCGCCGACCTTCCTGGCAAGGCGTTGCGACGGGTTGGCCTGCCGGGCTTCGAAGGGCGGCTGTATCAGCAGCTCTCGGGCGGCGAGAAGCAGCGTGTCCATTTGGCCCGCGTGCTCGTTCAGATCTGGGAACCGGTGGCCCATGGCGCGCCACGCTGGATGTTCCTGGACGAGCCGGTGTCGAGCCTCGATATCGGGCACCAGCTTCAGGTGATGCAGGTCGCGCGGGACTTCGCGCGCGCGGGCGGGGGCGTTATCGCGGTGATGCATGATCTGAACCTGACGGCGATGTTCGCCAGCAGCGTCGCGCTGATGGAACAGGGCCTCATCACGGGGTTTGGCAGCCCGGATGATGTGCTGACCGACGCCGCCCTGTCCCGCGCCTACGACTGCCGCCTGAGGACGAACCACGCGCCGGTCACCGGCCGCTGGATCCTGCCGCAAGGGGCCGAGGCCGGCCTGTCCTGAGGGCGAGCCTCCGGGTCGTCGGCCCGTGCCCGGTTCCGCGTATCGCGCGGCATGATCCGCCGGACCTGGTAGGTCCGACAGGGCTCGCCCGCGGCAGCCGCAGGAAGCCCGCAACGCTCCCCAAACCCGCTGTCCAAAACGCTTGCGACCCCGCCGTGGGGACGGGGCCGCTGCTGCGGGGCATGGTCCGCAATTCGGGCAAGGCGAGGGAACCCCCTGCCCGGATCTCCGATCAGAACGTCTTGGTCAGACCGACGAGGATGTTTCGCCCCTCGGCTGGCCGTGTCGCGAGGTGCGGGGTGTAGTCCCGGTCGAAGGCGTTCTCGACCGCCAGCCGCACCTCGAGGTCATCACCGTGGCTGCCAAGTTCGGGCCGCCACGTGGCGCGCAGGTTGTGAACTGCATAGCCGGGGCTGGTCACGGCCGCGTCCTCCACCTCGGCTGCCGCATGAACCTCCCAGCTCACGTCCAGCGCCTCGCCCCAGCGCTTGCCCAGAGTCACCCGCAGGTCGTCGGCCGGAATGCCGCGCCATAGCTCTTCGCTGTCCCGTGCCTTGCCATCCTGAATGTTGCCGTTGAGGTCGACATAGAAACCCGAACCGTGGCTGTAGGACGCTTCAAGCTCAAAGCCGTCCAGATCGACGCCGGTGACGCCGCTGTATGAGGTCACGTCCCACAGCGCGGTCGTGTAGGCGTTCGCTCTGATCTCCAGCTGGTCGCCGCTCGACAACAGGCTGCCCCGATCCCACGACGCGCCGACCTCGAACGTGCGCGCCTTTTCCGACGTCTCCATGTAGACGGGGAAGTTGGCGCTAGCCGGGTCGAGGTCGTCGATGATCGGCAGGCTTTCGGTATAGGCGGCACTGGCGAAGACCGAGACGCCGCCGCCGACCTCCTGCAGGACCGTCAGCGCGCCCATCAGCGCGTCATTGTCGAAATCGCCGGCCGCGTCGTTGCCGACTCTCTGGCTTTCGTAGCGCAGGGCGGGCGTCAGCGTCGTGCCGCTTCCGAACCGCATGTCGTCCACGGCAAAGAGCGCAATGCGATCGTCCTGCCCGCCGGGAGCGGAGTTCGCGTCCAGCCGGTCACGGCGCGACAGCTCGACCGCCGTGCGCAGATCGTGTCCGACCGCGCCGGTAGTCAACTGGGCGGTGTTGCGCACCGTCAGCTTGGTCGTCTCGTAGTCGTGGTCCGCGTTCACCACGTCATAGCCGCCCGGCGGCGCAAAGGCGGAACTGCCTTCTATATACTGTTGGTCGATGGTCTGGCTGGCGTAGGTCAGCTGCACCTGCATCTGAACCAGCGGCGAGGCCGGGTCGTAATCCCAGGTTAGCGCGGCGGTGCTGCTGTCGATGTCGCGATCGACGTTGCCGAAGGCGCCGCCTACGGTGCTGAAGCTGTCATAAGGCACGTCGCGATCCGACGCCGACGTCTCGGTGTAGGTCAGCGTCAACGACTGGTCCGGCGTGATCTGACCGCGAATCTTGAACAGGGAAGACGGCGTTGCGGAGGCGGAGTTGTTGATCGTCGTGCCGCTGCCGTCGTCCTGATCGTCCTGCTCGCGCCAGGTGTAGTTCGCGAGGAATTCCCAGCGGTCGCTCAGTTGCCAGCCCAGTGTCGTGCTGCTGGTCAGACCGTCCCCGTTGCTCGAGTATTGCAGGCCCTGCCGGATGCGGTATCCGACGTCACCGCCCGTCAGGTCCGACGCGTCGATTGTGTCGAGACGGACCAGCCCGCCCACCGCGCCGGAGCCGTATTCGAGGGTGCCGGCGATGCCGCGCACCACCTCCACCTCGCGGAACAGCGCGGGGTCGGTGTAGAGTTGCGTGCCAATCCGGTACAGTTCCTCGGACCCGACGCTGGCGCCGTCGATCTGGATCAGCACCTTCTGGTCCGTGCCATAGGTGCCGTTGGCGCCGAAGCCGCGGATGTTGATACCCGACCCGGACGGGGTTCCGCCATTGACCAGCGTGACGCCGGGGACCGAGTCGACGATCTCGGCGATGGTATCGGGAACTCGGTCGGCGATCTCTTCCCCGTCGATCTGGGTAACCGAGGCGGCAGAGTCGGTGGCGACATTGCGTTTGCTCTGGACGATGATGGGAGGCAGCTCGACGGCGCCGGTCTGTTGCGCGGTGGCCGGAAGGGCCATCGACAAGGCAACCGGAAGCGCAAGCCTGCCACCGCGCGTGATGCGGTTGGGCATGGGTGTTTCCTGTAGGTTTTGGGGAGGGCTTGCTTCGACGCTGGCCATTCTAGAGGCCGGGATCCGGCACTCGCACACAAGGGCCCTAAGCGAGCTTACTGTTTTAGTCAAGTATTTGCCTGACCATCAGGATTTTTTCGAGGCGAACGGCGCGACGGCTCAGCTTGGCCTCGGTTCACATGACCTGAGCCCCGCATCCTTCTCCAGTTTGAGGTAGAACCCGCTCCAACCGAGGAGGCGGACGACAAAGCAATCGAGGTTCAGCGAGGAGCAGATCATCGCAATGTTGAAGGAAGAGGGTCGACGCACCGCGTGGACGGCATGGCGGCGGCCGATGTCTGCCGCAAGCACGGGGTGAGATTGACCTCGATGGCGATCCTGTCGTGGTTCCAGAGCACCGATTTCGAGTGGCACTACATTGCCCCCGGCAAGCCGGCGCAAAACGCTCGCAGTGGCCTTGGACCGGTGGCGGTTCACCACACGCCGTCGAGAGCTTCAACGAGCGGCTTCGTGACGAGCTCTTGAACGAGACACTGTTCTCGACCCTGGGCAAGGCCCGGCAGCAGATTCACGCCTAGCAGGACGACTACAACCACCACAGCCTGCACTCCGGCCTTGGGACCAAGATCCCGGCTGAATTCATGGCAATGACGGAATTGGGAATGCGCGCCGCGTAGCCCCAAAATTCAAACTGCGGGTTCTCCGATTGGCCGGACGAGAGTTGGGTCTCAGGTCATAACCTCCTCGTACTGGGAGACCAGCATGCAGCAGCCAGAGGCCCTTACGACTATCCGGATTTTCGGTTGAGAGCTCATGGACTCGTGCCAAGGATGGAAAGCATGTTGTTGACCAAAATTGTCGACATGCTACGGGTACCGGAAGCGCGGCTGATCTGGCCCTGACGCACTACGAGGACACACATGCTTCTAACACGGATCTTCGTCGGTACGGCTGTTAGCGGGGTCGCAATCGGGGCTGCAGGCGTATCGCAGGCACAGGACGGCAGATTTCCTGTTACAATCAAACATGCCTTCGGTAACACCACGATCGAAGCTGCACCGGAGCGCATCGCAACAGTGAACTGGGGTAATCACGAGGTGCCGCTGGCGCTCGGCGTCGTGCCGGTTGGCTTCGTCCAAAGCACATGGGGCGACGAGGACGGCGATGGGCTAATGCCCTGGGTCGCCGAGGCCCTTGAGGAACTGGGAGCCGAGGTTCCGGCCCTGTTCGACGAAGGGGACGGTATCGATTTCGAGGCCGTCGCCGCGACGGAACCGGACGTTATCCTCGCCATGTACTCTGGTATCAGCGAAAATGATTACACTCTTCTCAACGAAATAGCCCCGACCATCGCCTATCCCGAGACCGCCTGGACGACGAGCTGGCGAGAGATGATCGAGATGGGCGCTGCCGCCATAGGCATGACAGAGGAGGGCGAAGCGCTGATCGCCGACATTGAGCAGGATATCGCAGATGCGGTTGCAGCCCATCCGGAGCTTGAGGGCAAGACAGCGATGTACATCACGCATGTCGACACGACCGACCTCAGCACGATCAGCTTCTATTCCGGCGCCGATCCGCGCGTCGACTTTCTTCAGGAGCTTGGCCTGACGCTGCCTCAGGCGGTGATCGACGCTGGCGAAGCGGGCCAGTACAATGGCTCGGTCTCGGCCGAGCGGATCGACCTTCTCAACGACGTGGATATCGGTATTACCTATGCCGGGCAGGAGCTCGTAGATACACTCGAGGCCGATCCTCTGACCGCGCAGCTGCCGGTGGTCGCCAAAGGCGGCATGGTCACGCTGGGCGGCGGCACACTCGGCGCGGCGGCGAACCCTACGCCGCTGGGCATGCAGTACACGCTCGACATCTTCGTGGATCGTCTCGCCGAAGCGGCCAGCGGCGCCGAGTGATTGCTAGCGTCAAGCGGAGTGGTGTGGAGCACCGGTCCACGCCGCCCATGCCCCCGAAGCCTTTCTGGCTGGCGCTCGGGTTCGCCGGAGTTCTTGCCTGCTGCGGGCTGTCCATCGTGATCGGAGTGCGCGTGGTGAGTGGGGCTGATCTCCTCGCGGGGCTGAGCGGGTCGGTCGAAAACATCTCGCAGGCGGCCATCGCCAAACGTATCCCGCGCACAATCATGGCGGCTTTAGGGGGGGCGGCGCTCGGCCTGTCGGGGGCGGTGATGCAGGCGATTACACGAAATCCGCTCGCCGATCCTGGAATCCTCGGCGTCAATGCCGGTGCGGCCTTTGCGGTGACGCTGGGGATCGCTTGGTTCGGCATGGCTCTGTCAGTCACCTACGTAGCGGTCGCAATTCTCGGCGCGGCACTAGCGGCGGCTTTTGTCTATGTCGTCGGGTCCGCAGGGCCGGGGGGCGCAACGCCGTTGAAACTGGCTTTGGCGGGAACGGCCACTTCTGTCGCGCTCGCCTCACTGATGAACGCGGTGATCCTGGGTCGGAACGACATCGCGAATTCGGTGCAGTACTGGATGGTCGGTGGGGTCGGCGGCGTGACGATGGACCGCGTCGGGCTAGTGGCGCCGTTTCTCGCGCTAGGGTTCGTGCTTGGAGCTTGGACTGCGCCTCGCCTTAACTCCCTCGCTCTGGGCGACGAGCTTGCCGCTGGGGTGGGAGAAAACGTTGCCTTAACGCGGGCCGTCTCTGCGCTCGGCGCGGTCATCTTGGCCGGGGCGACTACGGCGATCTGTGGGCCGATCGGTTTCGTGGGCTTGGCCGTTCCGCATATGTGCCGGTTGATCATCGGCGTCGATCACCGCTGGCTCCTGCCGCTCTCGGCCTTCGGCGGTGCGATCCTTTTGTTGGCGGCGGACGTGCTGGGACGCGTTCTGGTGCGTCCAGCGGAGCTTGAGGTGGGGATCGTGACGGCCTTGGTCGGTGTGCCGATCTTCATCATCATTGTTCGGCGGCAGCGGGTCCGGGACCTATGACTAGGGCGCCGGGACTAGCACCGGAACCAAGCCCGGGGAGCGCCCTCGTACGAGACCTGCGCCGCCGCGCTTCGCGGCGCTGGCTGGCTACCCTGCTGGCACTGGCGTCTATCGTCCTGGCAGCCTTCGCCCTGACACTCGTGCTGGGGCAAAGCTACACGCCGCCAGTGCAGGTTTTGGCGGTGCTGCGGGGAGAGGACGTGCCCGGAGCCAGCTTCACCGTGGGGCGGCTCCGACTCCCGCGAGCAACTTTAGCCATTCTTGCGGGGCTGTGCTTCGGTCTCGCAGGCGCGGCCTTCCAAACCCTCCTACGCAACCCGCTCGCCAGTCCCGACATCATCGGCATCAGCTATGGGGCGAGCGCGGCCGCTAGTGTAGCTATCGTATTTTTTGGCCTTTCGGGCGCGGCGGTCACCGCTTTCGCGGTTGCTGCCGGGCTAGGTGTTTCGACCCTGATTTATCTGCTCGCTTACAAAGACGGGGCCGCCGGTACCCGTTTGATCCTGATGGGGATCGGGATCGCCGCCCTGCTCCAGAGCGTAATTACCTACACGCTCAGCCGCGCCTCAGAGTGGAGTCTGCAGGACGCGCTGCGCTGGCTTGCTGGCAGTGTGAATGCGGCCAGTTGGGGGCAGGTCCTGCCGCTGTTGATCGTTCTCCCTCTACTCGGCCTGCCGCTGCTGGCGACATCGCGAGATCTGGAAACGCTCCGCCTCGGCGACGACGCGGCACAAGCAACAGGCGTACGGGTCGGCCTCGTGCGTCTTGTCGTACTGCTGACGGCCACAGGACTGATCTGCTTCGCGACGGCGGCGGCGGGGCCGATCTCTTTCGTAGCCTTTCTAGCAGGGCCTATCACTGCGCGGCTGACGGGCTCAGGACGGTCGTTGTTGCTGCCAGCGGCGCTTACAGGCGCCGCGCTTGTGATCCTGGCCGATTACGCGGGCCAGTTCCTGCTGCCTTCCCGCTATCCGGTCGGGATCGTTACTGGGGCCTTCGGTGCAGTTTATCTTCTCTATCTCATTGGCCGGGTAAATCGCAGGGGGGCCGCACTGTGATGTCGTCCGGACCACGCCCGCCACGCTTGATGGCTGAAGGGCTCTTTGCCGGCTATGATGGACGGCAAGTGCTGCATGGCGTCGATCTGACAGTCGAGACCGGGGCTGTCACCGCCATCATCGGCGCAAATGCCTGCGGCAAGTCAACTCTGCTCAAGACCATGGCCCGGCTGATTATGCCTCAGGCAGGGCGGGTTCTGCTGGACGGAGAGTCGATCCATACCCGGTCGACCCGCTCCGTGGCGCGCGTTCTAGGCCTGTTGCCGCAATCGCCACTCGCCCCCGAGGGGATAACCGTAGCAGATCTTGTCGCCCGAGGGCGGAGGCCACACCAAGGCTTTCTATCGCGGCAAAGCGTGCGCGACGATGCGGCGGTGGCCACCGCGCTGGAAGCAACTGGCACGCTCGACCTAGCCGAGCGAAGCGTCGATGCACTGTCGGGCGGACAGCGCCAACGGGTGTGGATCGCCATGGCTCTGGCGCAGGAGACCGAGCTTCTGCTGCTGGACGAGCCGACGACATTTCTCGATGTGGCCCACCAGATCGAGGTGCTGGATCTGCTGATGGACATGAACGCTTCCCGCGGAATCACCGTGGTGATGGTCCTGCACGACCTCAACCTCGCCGCCCGCTATGCGGACCGTCTCGTGGCAATGAAAGCGGGACATATCTATGCGGAGGGCCCGCCGGGAGCGGTCTTCACCGCCCCCATGTTGCAAGCGGTTTTCGGCCTTAGGTGCGAGGTCATAATCGACCCGACCTCCGGCCGGCCAATGATGTTGCCAAAAGGCCGGCACCGGATGTCAGAGAGGGCGGGCTGAAGTGCCGGCTTGAGGGTCCTGTTCGTCAAGACACGGCTCGTTTCTGTTTGTGGGCCAGCGGTCGCAGGCGGGTTGCCGCCGGGTCGGAACCTTGCCAAGAACTTAATGACGATTCTTTTACTCAGGTATCTTTAGATGATCGACCGAAGCTCCTCTATCCGGCCCCGCGCCCGCCTCATCTCGGTCCTCCTGGGGGGTACGGCCTTGATCGGCCTGCCCGCGTCGGTGTCGGCGCAGAACCTTGAGGACACGTTCGAACCCCCCTATCGGCTCTCGCCGATCATTGTGAACGCCGTCATTGACGCAGATAACGACGAATATTCAGTAGTCGCGCAGGAGTTGTGGACCGGCGGCAAGATTGCCACCAGTTTACAGGACACACCTGCCTCCGTGTCGGTCGTCACCGCCGCCGAGGTGGAGGCGCGCGACGCCGAGACTCTCGAGGAGGTGCTGCAGTATACCCCCGGCGTGCACACCGATTACTACGGATCCGACGACCGCAACGACTACTTCCTCGTGCGGGGATACCAAGCCACGACCTATCGCGACGGGATGACGCTCGGCACCATGCGGGGCGTGCGCGAGACGCCGATTGCCTTCGAGCGGATCGAGGTGATCCGTGGGGCCAACTCGACGCTCTTCGGCTTCTCTGATCCTGGCGGTTCGGTCAATTTCGTCACACGCATGCCGCGGTTCGACCGGTTCGGAGAAATCTTCGGCAGCGTCGGCAGCTTCGATCGTGCCGAACTCGGTTTCGATTTTGGCGACACGCTCGACGCCCGTGAAACGCTGGCATGGCGCTTTACGGGTCAGGTCCGCGACGGAGAGCTTGAATACGAAAACTCCGAGGACGACGAGACCTTCATGATGGGCGGCCTGACTTGGGAGCCGACCTCAGCGACCTCCTTTAGCCTTGTCTTCGACCATCTGGAGCGTGACGCGACCCCGAATAGCGGCGGCTATCCGCTCGACCGGCAGTATGATCGTGGCTTGTTCTTCGGAGAGCCGGATTTCAACTACCAGAACGTCGATCGCGATACGCTTTCCGCCTTTCTGCGGCACGACTTCGGCGGCGGTTTCGATCTGGCGGCGAACTTGCGCTACAGCAATCTGTCGGACGATTACGGGTACGTCTATCTGTCCGACTTCGCCGGTCGCGCCGGGACCGAAGTTTCGCGCTACTTCATCACCACTGACAGCGAGGCGGAGGAGCTGATCGGGAACGTGATCCTGCAGTACGATCGCAGCTTCGCGGGTTTCGACAGCAGTACCCTGGCTGGTGTGGAGTTCCGGGACGCAGCCACTTCGAACGTCTCAGCCTACGGACTGGCGCCGTCCATCGATATCTCAAACCCAGTCTATGCGGGTGGGCCGACCGATCTCACCCTCTACGCCGATGACGAGACCGACTACTCGGCTCGCTCCGCCTTCTTGCAGCAGAACCTGTCTTTCGCGGACCGCTTCGTCGTCACCGCCGGCGTTCGGCACGACTGGCTGGACCTAGAAAGCACCAGCTTCGGGGTCGACAGCGCCGGCGATTTCTCCGAGACCTCCATGCGCGGAGCGCTTACTTGGCGGGCGACCGAGGTGATTTCAGCTTATGCCAGCTATGTTGAATCCGTCGCGCCGCCGACCATTGGAACTGAGCCGGAGCGGGGCGACCAGTACGAGGCCGGCGTAAAATACAGCCCCACCGGCTATAACGCGATCTTTTCGGCCGCACTATTCGAGCTGAACCGCGACAACGTGACCGTTGCGGTCGTTCAGGACGACGGCACGATCGAGCGCGAGGTGGTGGGTGAGACGCGCGTGCGTGGCTTCGAGCTGGAGGCCAAGGCCGAACTTACGGAAAATCTCGACTTGATCGCTGGCTATTCCCGTATCGACCCCATCGCTACCCGGTCCACCCTGCGGGACGGGACCGACGTGTCGGGTAACCAGTTGGCTTCCGTGCCGGAGCAGACGGCGACAATTTGGGCGAACTATACGCTTCCGGCTGGCGCGCTCGGAACGCAGACCTTCGGCGTCGGCGCCCGCTATGTCGGCGAATACTATTTCAACCTGGAGAACAACAACGGGCAGAGCGACGCGACCTGGACCCTCGATGCGGCATACAGCATCGACTTTGGCGAGACGACGTCACTTTCGCTGAACGTCAGCAACCTCCTGGACGAACAGCACGTCGTTGGACGCGGAACGGCAGATTACTACAGCCCATCGCGCAGCTTCGCGGCGACGCTACGTCGGACCTGGTAGGGCAGGCTGCCGCACCGCTCGTCATTCGAATAGGCAGGGCAATGATCGAGTAGCCCTGCCGATACGGAGCATCGGCCAAACTGCATCACCAGGCGGCGGTCGAGGTCATCAGCTGGAGCGGCCTGTGGCGACCCGCAGCTCAATGTAAATCCAGCCGCTCCTGGAGTCCCGGGCGCCGTTCGCGCCTGTGATCTGAGGCTGAGCAATCGAGCGACGAGCAAAGCAACCCTCATGCGCAGCGAGCCGGGCGATTGCGGTGGTCAGCGGAGTCAGGAGTGCGGTCTCGGCCCGCAGGCGAGCGTGGCAGGTGCCGGCGGGCAGGATATCTCCGCCCAGCCGGCGGTGGAACCAGTCACGCGCGCCCGCCACGGCCGCGGATCCGACGAGTAGCGCTCGGACGGCGAGGAACTCCATCAGCCAGTCATCTTTGGCGATGAGGATGGCCTCGCGCACCGCTAGCCGAGACTTAGGAGATCGGCAGAACCTGGACAGCAGGCGCACCAGATGACGTCATCGCGCCGTTGGGACTTTTGCAGAAACCAAGCGGGGCATCGCGCGGGCGCTCCTTTCGCCGAGGCTCCGCCGGGCCTTTGCTGCGGCTTTGACTAAGGTTCTGGGGAGGCGCGAAGCTGACCTACGCTGCGCCTAGACCGAAGGTCGTGGAAGGGCGGAAAGCGGACCTTCGCTGCACCTTGCCTGAAGGTCTCCGATGGGCGGGGTGCGGACTTTCGCTGCGTCTGGCCCGGAAATTGCACACGGGCGGCAAGCCGACACTGAGCTAAGCCTTTCTCGTTATAGCTAGCCTAAAGGGCTAGGATCTGTGACATAGCGCTCAGACGCCCTCAGTCTTGAGAAGTAAGCAACGAATTCGACAAGCGGCGACGAAGCCGTGAAGGCCAAAGATGACCGACAGACCGAAGCTTGAGCAGATCGAGCATGAAACCCCGGACCAGCGCGGCGAGCTATTGAAGCGCCTCAAGGCATCCGTGCCCGAGGCGTTTTCGGACGGGAAGCTGGATATAGAGGCCCTGCAAGTCCTATTGGGCGATAAGTTGGCAGATGGGCCGGAGCGGTTCACCTTCACCTGGGCGGGCAAGCGGGATGCGATGGCGATGCTGCAAGCGCCGTCTTCCGCCACGCTGGCCCCGGACCCGGACAACAGCACCAACTTCGATGACGCACAGCACGTCTTTATCGAGGGTGAGAACCTTGAAGTGCTCAAGGTGCTCTACCGGTCCTACTTTGGGCGGGTGAAGCTGATCTACATCGACCCGCCCTACAACACGGGCAACGACTTCATCTATCCCGACAACTTCGCGGACCCGCTGGATCACTACCTGAAATTGACCGGCCAGCGCACTGAGGACGGTGACGACACCACCAGTAAGACAGAGACGGCAGGGCGGCTGCATTCCGGTTGGCTGTCGATGATGTATCCACGGCTGTCGCTGGCGCGTCAGTTCTTGGCTGACGAAGGCGTCATCATGATGAGCATCAACGACAAAGAGCAGCCGAACCTACGTAGGCTTGCTGATGAGGTGTTCGGGGAAGAAAACTTCATTGCGCAGCTCGTATGGGAGAAGGGGCGGAAAAACGACGCCAAGCTTTTCTCGGTCGGTCACGAATACATCATCGTTTACGGAAAATCGCTTGCCGCCTTGAAAGAAGCCGGAACAGTCTGGCGCGAGGAAAAGCCGGGGGCGCGCGAAATCTGGGACAAGTATGTCGAGTTGCGTGCCGGATACGGTGAAGACGACAAGACAATAAGTGATGCTCTGCACGAATGGTTTGGCGGGCTTCCGAAAGGGCACCCCTCAAAAAAGTGGGCCCGCTACAAGAATGTAGACAAGCACGGACCTTGGCGTGACGACAACATATCTTGGCCTGGAGGTGATGGGCCGACCTACGACGTCATCCACGACAAAACGGGAAAGCCTTGCGCTGTCCCCGAACGTGGTTGGGTATATTCAAAGCCCGAAACAATGAAGCTGAGAATCAAGCAAGGCATCGTTGAATTCCGCGAAGATCATACCGAACCTCCTATAAGGAAATCGCACCTCCGCCCAATCGCTGATGAGTTCGATGAGGAAGAGGCTCTCGACCTTGATGAAGAAGCTGGCGATGATGATGTTGAGCTGGCCACCCAGGTTCGGGGTACCTATTTCTACAAGCAATCTCAGGTCGCAGTCCGCGCGCTTCGCGACCTCATGCAAATCCCAGCCGGGGGAAAGAAAAGAGGCTACGCAAAGGTCTTCGACAACCCCAAGGACTCTGTGGAGTTGGCTCGACTGTTCAAGTATGTCTGCAACGGTACCGAACAGCCCTTGGTCATGGATTTCTTCGGCGGGTCGGGATCAAGTGCGGAAGCGGTATTGTCGCTTACTGCCGACACCAATCCTGACATGCGGTTCATAACCGTTCAGCTGCCCGAACCCTGTGATCCGAAAGACAAGACCGGCAAGGCAGCTTTGGCGGCAGGCTTCGGGACGATTGCTGACGTGGCCCGCGCACGGATTACAAAGGTGATCGAGAACATGGGCGGGGATGGCCTTGGTCTCCGCGTCTTCAAGCTTTCCGGGACATCGTTGAAACGCTGGACCGGCGTCGGAGCCAAAGACCCCGATGCCTACGCAGCACAGCTAGAAGCCTTCACCGACAGCCTCGCGCCCGGCTGGCAGACCCAAGATGTAATCTGGGAGGTTGCCTTGCGCGAAGGCTACAGCCTGATCGCCAAGATCGAAGAGTTGGACGTCGGTACAGGTCCGACCTTCTGGCGCGTGTCGGACGAAGATCGCAGCTTCACTATCTGCTTGGTCGAGGCCCTGACGCTCGATGCCGTCATCCCCTTGGGACTGACCAAGAACGACATGTTCGTCTGCCGCGACACGGCGTTGGACGACACGCTCGCCGCCAACCTCGCCCTGCAATGCCGGTTGAAGGTGATCTGAGGCCATGAAGTTCAAGTTCGACAGCGATCAGGAATATCAGGTCGATGCGGTCGAGAGCGTCGTTGGCTTGTTCGACGGTCAGGCCTTCGTGCGCAATCAGCTTACTATGCCGACCCGCGCGACCTTTCAGGTTGTTCCAAACCGGCTGGACCTGACCCCGGACCAGCTCCTCGCCAACCTTCAAAAGGTGCAGGGTAACCGGGGGCTAGACCAAGACGACAAGCTGGAAACGCTGGCCGCCAAGGTCGAGACCCTGCGCGGCGAGGAAGATATCACCTTCCCCAACTTCTCGGTCGAGATGGAGACGGGCACCGGGAAGACCTATGTCTACATCCGCACAGCGCTGCGCCTGTTTGAAACCTACGGGCTGCGCAAGTTCATCATCGTCGTGCCATCAGTTGCCGTGCGCGAAGGCGTGAAAAAGACGCTGGAAGTGACCAAGACCCACTTCGACAAGCTGTTCGGCAAGCCGCCGTATCACTTCACCGTCTACGATTCCGCTCGCAAGAGTCAGGCATCAGGGTTCGCCCTCTCTGACGGGATCGAGATCATGGTGATGACCATCGACGCTTTCAAACGCGCCGAAACCGTCATTCGCCAATCGCGCGAGGGGCTGGACCCGCCGATCTACCAGCTTCAAGAAACACGGCCTGTCTTGATATTGGACGAGCCGCAGAACATGGAAAGCGATCTGTCGGTTTCCGCGATTGCCTCGCTCAATCCGATCTGCGCCCTGCGCTACAGTGCAACCCACCGCAACGCCTACAACGTGGTCTATCGACTGACGCCGTTCGATGCCTATCGTCAAGGTCTGGTGAAGCGCATCGAGGTTGCATCGGTGGTTCAGCAGGACAATGAGAACCTGCCGTTCGTGCGAGTTGAAGAGCTGAACGCAACCAAGCGAACCGTAAGCGCCAAACTGAGCGTTCACAAGCTCATGGCGACCGGGAAGATTCAAGAAAAACCTATCACGGTTCGAAGCGGCGATAGTCTGGTCGAAAAGACTGGCCGCGCTGAATACGAAGGTTTTGTCGTGGACGAGATCAACCCCGGTTCGGGTTTCATCCGCTTCGCAAACAGTCAGGAGCTGGCCATTGGCGGCGAACAAGGCTCCGACCGCGATGCGATCTTCGAAGCGCAGATCGCCTTTACCATCGAGGAGCACTTTCGCCGCCAACGCCGCTTGAAGGAACACGGCATCAAGGTTTTGTCGCTGTTCTTCATCGATAAAGTGGACAACTACGCCCCCGACGATGGCAAGTTGAAGCTGATGTTCGTCAAGGCGTTTGACGAGATCAAACAGCGGTACGACGAATGGAAAGACGTAAAAGCCGACGATGTGCAGAAGTCCTATTTCGCCACCAAGACAAAGAAGACGGGCGAGACGGAAGTCTTGGACAGCACGGGCAAGACCAAGCAGGACGACGAGGCCTTCAACCTCATAATGCGTGAGAAGGAGCGTCTGCTTTCCTTTGAGGAACCTGTTGCGTTCATCTTCTCGCATTCCGCGCTTCGTGAAGGCTGGGACAATCCGAACGTCTTTCAAATCTGCACTATGCGCGAAGTTGGCAGCGATACCGAACGCCGTCAGCAGGTCGGACGCGGTGTGCGCCTTCCCGTCAATCAGGATGGTGATCGCATCCGTGACGAACAGATCAACGTCCTGACGGTCATCGCCAGCGAAACCTACGAACGGTTTGTCGTGGCCCTGCAAAGCGAAATCGAGCGGGAATACGGGAAAGAAGGCGTCCCGCCGCCCCCGCCCAATCAGCGCAAGCGAAAGACGATCAAGCTGCGCAAACATTTCCTACTCAAACCAGAGTTCAAGGAGCTGTGGGAGAAGATCAAGCATAAGACCCGGTATTCCGTGCAGATCGACACGGCGAAATTAGTGGCCGACACCGTCGTCGAGCTTGACGAAGCGACCATCAGCAAGCCCCGCATCACGGTTTCAAAAGCCAACATTCGGGTCGATCAGGCCGAAGACTTCTTTGAACCAATCGTCTTGAGCGGCGCAAAGACCGCTGTTGACCTCGCAGGTCGCTATCCGCTCCCGAACCTATTCGAGGTGATGGAAAGCATGATGGAGAACACTTCCCCCCCGATGCGATTGTCACGGCGCACCCTGCTGGAAGTTTTCCAGAAGACAGCCAAACGCTGCGAGGCCACCGAAAATCCACACGAATTTGCGATCACTGCCGTCAATATCCTTAAAGCCAAACTTGCGGACCAAATGGTCAACGGGATCAAGTACGAGAAAGACGGCACTTGGTATGAACAGACCCATTTCGCTGATGAAATTCAGACTTGGGAGGACTATCTCGTACCCAGCGAAGAGATCGCAGGTGTGGGCGGAACGCATCTCTACGATGGAGTGAAGTGGGACTCCCCAACCATCGAGAAGCCGTTTGCCGAAAGCCTTGAGAAAATGGTGAATGTCAAACTCTACATCAAGCTGCCGCACTGGTTCACCATCGACACGCCTATTGGGCGCTACAATCCAGATTGGGCAATCGTCATGGATGATCCAGAAAACGATGAAGAGCGGCTTTATTTGGTCCGGGAAACCAAAGGATCACTCGACTTAAACGATCTGCGACCTGACGAAAGGAGAAAGATCATTTGTGGCCGAAAGCACTTTGGCGAGGCACTTTCAACAAGTTATCAAGTCGTGAAGGTTGCTGAAGAACTACCGGATGGTGGGGTTTGAGGAGCCAACAAACCCCTCATGAAGTTTGAAGGTCTGGCCTGCTGCCGGTTTCGTGGACGCCGAGATAAGGTGTTTAACGGAACTGGAGATTTGGAATGCAGAGAAGGAAATTCAGCCGCGAGTTCAAGC
>NZ_QJTE01000008.1 GCF_003217255.1 Pseudoroseicyclus aestuarii
GCTTGAACTCGCGGCTGAATTTCCTTCTCTGCATTCCAAATCTCCAGTTCCGTTAAACACCTTATCTCGGCGTCCACGAAACCGGCAGCAGGCCATTGTGCTCAGCCTCTCAGCCGAAGGGCGTTTGGTCCAGAGCGGTTCTCAGAGCAGTCTGAGCGCCGGCAGACACCTCCTCCGCGATCGACCACAGCGGTCACTTTACACTCAGCGCGCCCCTTAAAGCGCTCGGCCCGAAGCCGGCATTCGGCGCGATGCAATGATCGTGACTGTCACCGCGGCGGTGCTGCAGGCGGGCGCTCTGCCTGCCCGGCGCGCTGTCGGGGCGGCAGGATGGACGCCCGTCGCCCTTCCCCTTCAGAGGCTCGCCGCCGCGCGCGCTGCCTGATCGTAGCTGCCCGACAGCGCGCGCAAGAGCGCGGCGAGGTTCGACATCTCGCTCGGGTCGAGCCCCGTGGCCTTGAGGCCGCGGATCAGCAGCGCCTCGCGCACCTCTCCGTAGCGCTTGCAGAGGGCGGCGCCCGTCTCGGTGATGACGACCGTCTTCTCCTTGCCCTTGCGGCCCGTGTCGATCAGCCCGCGCTCCGTCAGCTTGCGAAGCGCGTAATTGACGAGATGCGTATCCTCGACGTTCAGCACCAGGCAGATGTCGGCGAGCGTCTTGGGCCGCTCGCGGTGATTGACGAGATGCAGGATCAGGATTTCCAGCGGCGCCATCCCCGCCTCGCCCGCCGCCGCCATGCAACGCGACATCCAGCGCTGGAAGGCGTGGTTGGTCATGGTGATCGCGAATTCCATTTCGGACGCTTCGGGCAGCGCCGAATTCGCCAGATGCGCGGAACTGACGACGGGGCCGATGGCTGTGGGTTCGTCTTTGCGTGTCATGGGTCAGTTCAGCATCGTTCCGGGAAGCCAGAGGGCGATCTGCGGGAAGGCCGACAGAAGGGCGACGGCCAGCACGAGGAGCCCGAAGAAGGGCGCGGCATAGGCCGCGAGGGTCAGGATGTCACGCCCGGTGATCTTCTGCAGCACGAAGAGGTTGAAGCCCACCGGCGGGGTGATCTGGCTCATCTCGACGACGAGGACGAGGAAGACGCCGAACCAGATCGGGTCGATCCCGGCCTCCAGCACCATCGGCATGATGATCGAGACGGTGAGCACGACGATCGAGATCCCGTCGAGGAACATGCCCATGACAACGAAGAACACCGTCAGCGCCGCGAGGAGGGCATAGGGCGACAGCCCCATCTCGCCGATCCACGCGGCCAGCGCGCGGGGGATGCCGGTATAGCCCATGGCGACCGTCAGGAACGCGGCGCCCGCAAGGATGAAGGCGATCATGCAGGTGGTCTGCGTGGCCGCGATCAGCCCCTCGCCCGCGCCGCGCCAGCTTAGCGCACCGGTGGCGGAGGCGAGGATGAGCGCGCCGGCGACGCCGATCACCGCCGCCTCGGTCGGCGAGGCGATGCCGGCATAGATCGAGCCGATGACGGCCGCGATCAGCCCGATGACCGGCAAGAGGCGAAGCACGGCGCGCGGATCGCCCGATCCCGGCTCGTCTGCCGGCATGGCGCTGCGATGCGTGGTCGCCCAGAGCATGATGAAGCCCGAGAACAGGGCGACCAGCATCAGCCCCGGCACGAGGCCGGCAAGGAACAGGCGGGCGATGGATTGCTCGGTCGCCGCGCCGTAGACGATCATGATGATCGAGGGCGGGATCAGGAAGCCGAAGGTACCCGACCCGGCGAGGCTGCCGATCGCGATGCGCGGATCGTAGCCCCGCGCCGTCAGCTCGGGCACCGACATGCGCCCGATCGTCGCCGTGGTCGCGGCGGAGGAGCCGGAGACGGCGGCAAACAGCGCGCAGCCAAGGACGTTCACGTGCAGAAGCCGCCCCGGCAGGTAGCGGGTGAAAGGCGCGAGCCCGGCGAACATGTCCGCCGAGAGCCGCGAGCGCACGAGGATCTCGCCCATCCAGATGAACATCGGCAGGGCGGTGAGGTCCCAGACCGTCAGCCCGCCCCAGACGCGGGTGGCGAAGACCAGCGTGACGGGCGCGGAGGAGGCCGCCGCCATGGCGACGAGGCCGACGACGATCAGCGCGAAGCCGATCCACAGGCCCGCCGCCAACGCGGCAAAGAGCAGCACGATCAGGATCGGCGCGAGGGTCGCGATCTCCATCAGCCCTCTCCCCCGGCTTCCGCTTCGCCGATCTCGTAGGCCGGCGTGGCGCCGCGCAGCAGCTGGATCAGCGCGTCCAGCAGGGCCACCGTCAGAAGCGCGAGCCCCAGCGTCATCACGCCCTGCGGCAGCCAGAGCGGCACCCGGATCATCCCGAAGCTGACGCTGTCGAAGACCCAACTGTCCACCGTCTGCAGCCAGCTCGACCATGTCCCGAAGGCCGAGAGGCCCAGCGCCGCCGCCGCGACGAGGGCCGACAGCCCCCGCCCCGCGCCCGGCGGCAGCGCCCGCGTCAGAAGCGAGACCCGCACATGTCCGCCCCGCACGAAGGTGCCGGCCAGCCCCAGCGTCACCCCGGCGACGAAGAGGAAGCCGCCGATCTCGGCGAGCGAGGGCACCGTCAGTCCCGGCGGCGGGGCGCCGACGAGCCGGGCCGCGCGGTCGATCAGCCGGCCAAGAACCTGGATGAGGACGAGCCCGGCGATCGCGGCGAAGCTGGCCGCCGAGGCGAAGAGGGATCCGGCATAAAGCCGGTCGAGGAACAATCGCATGGCGGGCTCCGATGCGCGGACGTGCAAATGGGGACCGGGGCCGCCAGCGCGGCAGCCCCGGAGGAGGACGCTACTCGGCGCGGTAGGCGTCGATCACCGCCTGCCCTTCTTCGCCGGCCTGCTCGCTCCATTCCGCGGTCATCGTCTCGCCGATCTCGGCGAGTTCGGCGGACAGCGTCTCGGAGGGCTCCATCACCTCCATCCCGTTCTCGGTCAGCGCGGCGATCTGCGCCTCGGTCTCGGCCTCCGACATCTCCCAGCCGCGGGTCTCGGCGGCCTCGGCGGCCTCCATGACGGCGGTCTGCACCTCTTCGGGCAGGCCCTCGAAGGCACCGGTGTTCACGATCACCATGTTCTTCGGCAGCCAGGCCTGAAGCTCGGTATAGGTCGAGACAAAGTCCCAGGCCTGCGACGAGACGCCGGTGGAGGGCGAGGTGATCATCGCGTCGGCGCGGCCGGTGGCGAAGGCGGTGGGGATGTCGCCGGTCTCGATCTGCGTCGGCACGGCGCCCATCAGCGTGGCCAGCCGCTCGGTCGCGGTGTTGTAAGCGCGGAAGGCGCTGCCCTCCATGTCGGCCACGCTGTCGACGGGGCCTTGCGTGTAGAGGCTCTGCCCCGGCCACGGCACGGCGAAGAGCAGGGTCAGCCCCTGCTCGGACAGCTTTTCCTCGATGGCGGGGCGCGAGGCCGCCCAGAGCGCCTCGGCCTCGTCGTAGCTGGCGGCGAGGAAGGGCACGCTGTCGATGCCGAAGAGCGGATCCTCGTTCTCCAGCCGGGACATCAGCGTCTCGCCGATGGGGGCAAGGCCGCGGCGCACGGAATCCTTGATCTCGGGATGCGCGAAGAGGGAGCCGGCGGAGTGGACGGTGATCTCCAGCTCCCCGTCCGTCGCCTCGGCCACGTCCTCGGCGAACTGCGTGATGTTCTGGGTGTGGAACACGCTGTCGCCGTAGGGCGTCGGCATGTCCCAGGTCTCTGCGGCGGCCGGTACGGCGGTGGCGGCGAGAAGGCCGGCGATCAGCCGGGCGGTCGTATGTGCGGTCATGGCTTTCCCTGTCTGTCAGTCGCTGGAGCGGTCGATTCTTTCTCCGCGGCGCGCCCGCTCCGGCGCAGCGGATAGATGAAGGTTGACCGGACGAAATTAAGTTGTCAACAAATCGTCAGCGTTTTGCCGATGACATGCAGGAGATGACCAATGAATGAGCAGCAGCCCCCCGGCGCGTGGCAGTTCTGGGTCGATCGCGGCGGCACCTTCACCGATATCGTCGCCCGCGCGCCGGACGGGGCGATCACCACGCGCAAGGTGCTGTCCGAGAACCCCGAGCAGTACGAGGACGCTGCCGTTCACGGCATTCGGATGATCCTGCGCCTGGCCGACGGCGCGCCGATCCCGCCGGGCACGATCCGCTCGGTGAAGATGGGCACCACGGTCGCCACCAATGCCCTGCTGGAGCGCAAGGGCGACCGGACGGTGCTGTTCATCACCCGCGGCTTTCGCGACGCGCTGCGCATCGGCTACCAGAACCGCCCGCGCCTCTTCGACCTCGACATTCGCCTGCCGGAGCTCCTCTACGAAGACGTGGTGGAGGTGGACGAGCGCCTGGATGCCGGCGGCGAGACGGTCCTGCCGCTCGATACTGGGCAGGTCCGGGCGGAGCTGTCGCGCATTCACGGCACCGGCGTCCGCTCCATTGCCGTGGCGCTCATGCATGCCTGGCGCGCGCCGGAGCACGAGCGGATCATTGGCCGCATGGCGCGGCAGCAGGGCTTTCAGCAGGTCTCGCTCAGCCACGAGGCGAGCCCCCTGATCAAGCTGATCGGGCGCGGCGACACGGCGGTGGTGGATGCCTACCTCTCGCCCATTCTGCGCCGCTACGTCGATCGCGTCGCCGCAGCTCTGGGCCGCGAGGAGGAGGGCGGGCCCCGGCTGATGTTCATGCAGTCCAGCGGCGGGCTGACGGCGGCGGACCGCTTTCAGGGCAAGGACTCGATCCTATCGGGCCCGGCCGGCGGTGTCGTCGGCATGGTCCGGACCGCCGAGGCGGCGGGTCATGATCGGCTGATCGGCTTCGACATGGGCGGCACCTCGACCGATGTCTGCCACTATGCCGGCACGCTCGAGCGCAGCTTCGAGACCGAGGTGGCGGGCGTTCGGATGCGGGCGCCGATGATGGCGATCCACACCGTCGCGGCGGGCGGCGGCTCCATCTGCTCGTTCCGGGACGGGCGGCTTCAGGTCGGACCCGAAAGCGCCGGCGCCGATCCCGGCCCGGCCGCCTATCGCCGCGGCGGGCCACTGACGGTGACCGATTGCAACGTGGTGCTGGGCAAGCTGCAGCCCGCGCTTTTCCCCAAGGTGTTCGGCCCCGGCGCCGACCAGCCGCTGGATGCCGAGGCCCCGCGCCAGGCCTTCGAAAGGCTGGCGGCAGAGATCGCGAGGGCGACCGGCCAGCCCGAAATGAGCGTCGAGGCGCTGGCGAGTGGTTTCCTGACCATCGCCGTGCAGAACATGGCCGCCGCGATCAAGAAGATCAGCGTCGAGAAGGGCTACGACGTCACCGGCTACACCCTGCAATGCTTTGGCGGCGCGGGCGGTCAGCATGCCTGCCTCGTGGCCGATGCGCTGCGCATGGACAGGGTCTTCGTCCACCCCCATGCCGGCGTGCTCTCTGCGCTTGGCATGGGGCTTGCCGATATCCGTGCGCTGCGCGAGGTGCAGTGGGGCCGACCGCTGGAGGAGGTCGATGCCGCCGCGGCGGCGCTGAACGACATCGCCGCACAGGCGCAGGCCGAGGTGGCCGAGCAGGGCGTGGGTGACATCGCCCTCCTGCGCACCGCGCATATCCGCGCCGGCATCGCCCTTCAGACCCTGCCCGTCCCCTTCGGCGCAGAGGAGGACATGCGCGCCGCGTTCGACGCCGCCCACCGCCAGCGCTTCGGCTTCGGCGCCGGGGATCAGCCGCTGACCGTCGAGCAGCTGAGCGTCGAGGCCGTCGGCCGGACCGGCGAGGCGGTGACGGCGATGCAGCCTGAAACCTCCCCTTCCCCGACGCCCGATGCGCGCATCTGGTGCGGCGATGCCTGGCGCGAGGTGCCGGTTCTGCATCGCGGGGCGCTGGCGACTGGCGAGCGCGTCGCCGGCCCCGCCCTCGTGGTGGAGCCCACCGGCACCAACATGATCGAACCCGGCTGGACCGCGCAGCCCGACGCCTACGGCAACCTGATCCTGACCCGCACCGAGCCGCGCGCCGAGACCCGTCCCGAGGGGACGCAAGCCGACCCCGTGCTGCTGGAGGTGATGAGCAACCTTTACATGTCCATCGCCGAGCAAATGGGCGCGACGCTGGCCAACACCGCCTATTCGGTGAACATCAAGGAGCGGTTCGATTTCTCCTGCGCCATCTTCGACGCCGCCGGCAACCTCGTCGCCAATGCGCCGCATGTCCCTGTCCACCTCGGGTCGATGAGCGAGAGCGTCAGGACAGTCCTCAGCGACAATGCCGGCCGCATGCAGCCCGGCGACGTCTACGCCACCAACGATCCGGCGCGCGGCGGCACCCACCTGCCCGACGTCACCGTCGTCACGCCCGTGTGGGACGATGCGGGGGCCGAGATCCTCTTCGTCGTCGCCTCGCGCGGGCATCACGCCGATATCGGCGGCACCACCCCCGGCTCGGCCCCGCCCGACAGCCGCCGGATCGAGGAGGAGGGCGTCGTGCTGCGCAACCTCCTGCTCGCCCGCGGTGGCGCGCTGCGCGAGGCCGACCTGCGGGAGGTTCTGGCCTCGGCGGAGTGGCCGGCGCGCAACCCCGATCAGAACCTTGCCGATATCAAGGCCCAGATCGCCGCAAACGAGACCGGGCTGTCCGAATTGCGGCGGATGACCGGGCGCTACGGCCGCGACGTGGTGCTCGCCTATATGGGCCACGTGCAGGCCAACGCCGAGGCGGCGGTGCGCCGGGTGCTGCGGGACCTGCCGGATGGCCGGTTCACCTACAGGCTCGACAGCGGCGCGACGATCGAGGTGGCGTTGAGGGTCGACCGGGAGGCAGGCGAGGCGGTGATCGACTTCACCGGCACCTCGCAGCAGGACGCCGGCAACTACAACGCCCCGCGCGCCATCACGCGGGCCGTGGTGCTTTATGTCCTGCGCACCCTCGTTGGCACCGACATCCCGCTGAACGAGGGCTGCCTCGCCCCGATCCGCCTGATCGTACCAGAGGGCTGCTTCATCAACCCCGCCCCCGGCGCCGCCGTCATCTCGGGCAACACCGAGGTCAGCCAGGCCATCGCAGAGGCGCTCTATGGCGCGCTCGGGGCCATCGCGGGCAGCCAGGGGACGATGAACAACTTCGTCTACGGCAACGATCATCACCAGAATTACGAGACGATCTGCGGCGGCACAGGCGCGGGCGACGGCTTCGACGGCGCCTCGGCCTTGCACAGCCACATGACCAATACCCGCATGACCGACCCCGAGGTGCTGGAGGCGCGCTTCCCGGTGCGGGTGGAGGAATTCTCGATCCGCGCCGGCTCGGGCGGCATGGGCCGCTGGCAGGGTGGCGACGGGATCCTGCGCCGGCTGCGCTTTCTCGAGCCGATGACGGTGACCGTCCTGTCCTCGCACCGCGCCACCGCGCCGCACGGCGCGGCGGGCGGCCTGCCGGGGCTGCCCGGAGAGAACGCGGTGGAGCGGGCGGACGGCACCGCCGAGGCCCTCGCCGGCAACGATCGCGCCGAGGTCCGGCCCGGCGATGTCTTTGTCATGAAGACGCCGGGCGGCGGCGGCTACGGCTCGCCCCTTGCGCAGGCCGAGGCAGCCGAATGATCATGTCCCCAAGACCCGCCCGGGCCGTTCGCGGCACCGACATCGCTTCCACCCCTCTCCCAACGGCCGGAGCACGCGACCCATGCCCTTTCTGACCACCTCCATCGACCGGCGCCACGTCCTCAAAGCCGGAGCGGCGTCCCTCGCGGCTGCGAGCATCCCCGCCGCGCTGCGCGCCCAGACCGCGGGCGACGCGGTGCTCTTCACCATCGCCGACCTGCACTCGCCCTATGCCCGGTTGCCCGCGATCCTGTCCCGGCTGCGGCAGGCGCGGGCCGACACGGACATGCCGATGGCACTGCTCATCAACGGCGACGTGTTCGAGCGAGGGAACGTCGTCGCGCTGCGCTCGGGCGCGGAGGCGGACTGGGCCTTCCTGCGCGCGGCGGCGGCCGAGATGCCGGTGATCCTGAACCTCGGCAACCACGAGACCGCGATCATGGACGACATGGCAGAGGTCGTCGCGCGGGCGCGGGAGATGGGCGTACAGGTCGTCTCGAACCTCGTCGACACGCGCACCGGCGAGTACTTCGCCGAACCGGGCCACCGCCTGATGCTCGGCGATGTCGACATCGCCCTGCTCGGCCTCGCGACCACCAATGCCTTCGTCTACCGCGAGGAGGTGCGCGACACGCTCGGCTTCGCCGATCCGGCCGAATTCGCGCGAGAGGCGTTGCCCGTCCTCGTGCAGGAGGCGGACCTCGTGGTCGTCATGAGCCATGCGGGCGTGACACCGGACAAGGCGGTGCTGAACGCGCTGCCGCCAGGGGCGGTAATCCAGGGCGGCCACGACCATCTGTCCTTCGAGATGACGCCGCAGGACGCCCTCTACTTCCACGGCGCGAGCTGGGGCACCCTGCTTGGCCGCATCGACCTTACGCTCGCGAACGGTGCCGTCCGGGCCAGCTACAGCGCCGAGACCATTCCGGCCGGCTCCGGCGACGGCGACCTCGCCGCGCTGATCGCCGCGCAGATGGAGACGCACCTGACCGCGGAGGACCGCGAGGTACTGGCGCGGATCCCGCAGACGCTGGACCTTCACGCCTCAATCCTCGTCGCCGCCGAGGCCGTGCGGCAGGCCGCGCAGGCTGATCTTGCCATGCTCAGCCACACCACCTTCGGAGCGCCGCTGAGCGAAGGGCCGTTCACGCGCTACGATCTCGACGCCTTCATCCGCTTCGGTGGCGGGATCAGTGTCACTGAAATTTCCGGCGCTGACCTCACCGCTATCCTGTCGCGCACCAACCAGTTTGCAGCGGCCTCTCTCGATGCTCGGACGGGCGACTACATGCATGTCGCCGAGGTCGATCTCGATCCTGATGCCACCTATCGATTGGCCATGAACTCCTGGCCGGCCTCGAACCAGGAAAGCTACCTCGGAACCGATGGACTGACGTTCCAGGACGTGGAAGGGCTGGAGTTGAAGGAGATCGTGACGCGACATCTTGCGTCCGGTTGAAGGACAGCCTCTCAAAGGCATTCCCAGCAGTGCGCCTGCGCCAAGTGCAAAGCCTCTGAAAAAAATTAGGGGCCCGTGCATCCAATCGGTCTGCTCGCCGAGTCCTAGGGGTATCGAGGCTGCGGAGCATCCGCGGCCGTGGACCCAAAAGGAACCGATCCATGACCAAGACCCTCACTGCACTGACCGCCGCCGCCCTGATCCTGCCCGCCGCCGGCGCGCTGGCGCAGGACGATGCCGGACTGATGGCCATCGGCCTCTCGGGCGACAAGACGCTGCACCAGATCGACACGAGCACCGCGACTGTCACCGCCTCCATGGAGGTCGAGGGTGTGGACCGGCTGCTCGGCATCGACCTGCGTCCCTCGAACGGCACGCTGATCGGCGTCACCGCCAGCTTCGACATTGTCGAGATCGATCCGATGACCGGCGCCGCCACCGTGGTCTCGACCATGGACACCGAGCTGCCGATCGAGGCCGATGCGCCGGTGATCGTCGACTTCAACCCGATGGCGGACAAGCTGCGCTTCATGTCCGGCACCACCAACCACCGCGTCGATATCGAGACCGGCGCCGTGACGGTCGACGGCTCGCTCGCCTTCGAAGAGGCGGACATGCATGCCGGCGAAGCCCCGGCGATCGCCGCGGCGGCCTACATCAACTCCTACGGCATGCCCGAGAGCACGGCAATGTACGACATCGACAGCACCATCGTCGCCCTGATCCAGCAGACCTCGCCCAATGAAGGCACGCTCGCGGCGATCGGCAAGCTCGGCATTGACGCGGCCGACAGCTATGCCTTCGACATCGCCACCGATGCCGAGGGCACCAACACCGCCTGGCTCGCGGCCGGCGGCATGCTCTACACCGTCTCGCTGGACGACGGCTCGGTTCAGGACAGCTGGGAGATCGTGGAAGCCGGCGATGCCGAGCTGCGCGACATCACCTTCATGACCGCCGACTGATCGAAGGATCATCGACAGGCTGGCGCGGGCCCCAGGGCCGCGCCAGCCTCGGACAGGGGCCGGCCTGATGCCAATGCCTTCAAGCAGCCGCGCCCCTGCCCCCTGCCTGACGCCGCGTTTGACAGAATTCGCCGCCTTATCTAGCAGTTGCTTCGACGCGGTGCCGGGACGGGATCGCCTAGCCCGGGCACGTCTCACAGTGACAGATCATGCAAGCTTGCTGAAATCCTGCGCCGCGGGCGACCGGGCCGCGCTGCGGGCGCTGATGGAGGCCGAGGGCGGGCGCATGCTGGGCGTGGCACGCCGGATGCTGCGCCGGGCCGACCTTGCCGAGGATGCGGTGCAGGAGACGCTGGTGCTGATCTGGCGCCGGGCCCACCAGTTCGATCCGGCGCGGGGCAGCGCCAAGGGATGGGTCTACACCATCCTGCGCAACCGCTGCTTGACGCTTCTGCGCCGCGAGGATCGCGAGGTGGCGACCCAGCCGGCTGCCTTCGACAGCGCCGAGGACCGGATCGTCCTGGATCAGGCCTTCGACCGGCTGGCCGCCAATTCCGACCTGCGCCGCTGTCTGGCGGGGCTCGACGAGCAGACCCGGCGGGCGATCCTGTCCTCCTACCTGCTGGGCCACAGTCACGGCGAAATCGCGGGGCGGCTGGAGGCGCCGCTCGGATCGGTCAAGTCCTGGGTCCGCCGCGGCCTCGGCAAGCTGAGGGAGTGCCTGTCATGACGGATCGATCCCGGCAAATCCTGATCGACGAGGTCGTTCTCGGCCTCGCCGACGAGGCCGATGCCCTGCGGCTCGAGGCACTGGCCGCCCGCGACCCGGATCTGGCCGAAGAGCTTGCCCGTGCGCGCGAGCGCTTTGCCCAGCTCGACGACACCGCCGAGAGCCTGCCCCTTCCGGAGGGTTTCTGGTCGCGGATCGAACCCGCGCTCGACGCCGGCCCTGACGACGCCCGCCCCGAGGAGGCCCAACTCGCCGCGGCATCGGCGGATGTGGTCGATCTCTCCGCGGCCCGCCGGTCGATGACCCGCTGGCGCGGCATGGCCCTGGGCAGCGTCGCGGCCACGGTGCTGCTGGCCCTGACCCTCGGATGGACCACGCTGACCCCGGTGGAGCCCTCGGTGATCGCGGTCCTGCTAGACGAGGACGGGCAGGCGATCGGGCTGGTCGAAGGGCAGCCCGACAACACCACGCTCGTCACCCTGCTCGAACGGGCGGATGTCCCGCCCGAGCGCGTGATGCAGGTCTGGACGAAGCCGGACGATGACGGGCCGCCCGTCTCGCTGGGGCTGCTGCGCTCGGGCCGGTCGGCGAGGCTGGCGATCGACGGGCTCCCTGCCCCGCATCCGCAGCAACTTTACGAGATCACCGTGGAGCCGGCCGGAGGCTCGCCCACGGATCTGCCTACCGGCCCGATCCTCGGGAAGGGCCTGGCCAAGGAGCCGGTGGTCTGATCGCAGGACTATCCCGTACCGAACCGGGCGCAGTCCTGAGAGTTTCCATGCGCAGACCGTTCGGCAGCCAAGGCAGTGAGGCGCTGTCGGTCAAGCCGTCGCCACGCCGGCCCAACAGGGCGGCCGGTCAGCACGGTGAAAGGCCAATGGTCATGATGCAGGCCTCCGAACGCTGCGCTTCGTGACGTGGGCCTGACGACCGACCGACTCTCTGGCGTCCCATCGGCGGGTGAGGCGTCCAGGGGCCTTCCCCATGCGCGCAGCCCGGAGGTCTTCGACCCAAGCGGCGCAGGAGGGCCTCCGGCCTCTCCCCTTACTCCACTAATTGGACATTTTTCCTGAAATAGCGGCGCAGGAAAAGAAAGATTGGATGCGCGGTCACCGCGAGGTGGCTCAGATTTTTGGACCACCCCCGGTGCCCTGCGGCGCGCCGCGGCGGCGGGAGGCCCTACCCCGACCGCCGCCAGCGCTGGCATCTCCGCCCGGTCAGCCGGTGCCGGTCCGGCTTGCCTGCCGCTGGTGCGCTCGGCGCTACCGGTCAGGCCTCCTCCTCCACCGGCCAGCTGGCGCGCGTGCCGTAGAAGGCTGCCGCCATCCGCGGGCGCGGGGCCGGGCCCGAGAGCCGGTCGAGGGCCGCGGCGAGCGCTGCCGCTGCCGCCTGCACCGTGGCGCCGCCCAGGCCCCAGTTCTGCTTCTTCAGCAGGCCGGAGATCGTCAGCCCCTCGACGAAGACGCCGTCCACCAGCTGCCGGTCGCTGATCGCCCGCCGCGGCTTGGCGTCCGCGCCCCGCTTCGATGGGCGGACGCGCCGGATCGGCATCGCCACCCCGTCCCCGATCCGGCGCTGCAGCGCGACCAGCCGCCGCCGCTCTTCCAGCCGTGCCTCGTTGACGTCGCCGCCGCGCGCGCCGGCGGAGCGGCCGCCGGCCCTCTGCATCGAGGAGATAGGGCAGGACGTCGACCTTGCCGCCCTCCCCGTAGAGGCCGCGCGGGGGACCAGGTACGATGCCCGGCGCGGCATCGGCTTCGCCCGCGCCGTCGGAGCCCCGATCGCGACATCGTCCTGCACGCCTGCGTCCTGCGCCTCGTCGGGCTGAACCCGCCCGCCAAGGATGAGGCGCTGGCGCTGCATGTCATCGAGGGTCCCCGCGGCCGCATCGCCGTCGCCGCGCAGAAGCTTCGGCAGGTCGTCGAACGCACCGAGCGTCTCGCAGCCGAGAAGCAGAACATCCCGGACCAGATGAAGGAGGTCATGGCCGAGGCCGAGGGCCGCGGCCACGATACAAAGCTCCTGCGCAGGCTCATTGCCCTGCGCAAGCGCGACCCAGACGACGTCGCCGAGGAAGAGGCGATCCTCGACATGTACAAAGCCGCGCTGGGGATGTGAGCGCTGCTAGAAAGCGCCCCCACATTCACGCGCACCGCGTGCCGCACTGTGAGCGACAGTCCGAAGACATCGAAGCCGACGATGTCGCATTACCAATCAAACGCCGGGAAACATTTTAGCATTCCGGCAAGGGGATCGCTATTCATCGCGGTGGCCGTGACCCATCGATCTGAAAGCCCATCGACTAAGATCGCCCACATCACGCCGTCCGGCTCAACCAGAGTCCCGAGGGCTTGGCTCTCTCCGTGCGCGGCAAGCTCTCCCGGCAAGCCGTCTATGGAAAACACATTTTTCTCGACATCCACCACGACATCGCTCTGCTCGCCACGACTGTCCACGCAGACCATCGGTACCGGCCGCGCTGACACCGAAAGGGGCGCGACCATCAAAAAGACCGTAAGGACCCGCCGCATCACTCTCTCCTCCACCGATGAGAGACCCAAACATGACACGCTCGGGCGGCTCGCGGAACCCCGCCCTCCTGAAGCCTCTCGACGCTTCAGGAGGCGCCCGAATGACCGGAGGCACGAGTACCCAGAACCGCATCGCCTGCGGCGGCATCCAACACGACTGGTGTGGGCGCCATGCGCGCTCACAGGCAGCGCGCGGAGAGGCGCAGCGGCTATCACCTCGAAAGCAGGAGGGGCACCAAGCCATGCCGCAGGCCAGCTTCACGCAAGCCGATCTGTCGCGCGCTGGGTACGTGGAGAAAGGCCGGTTTGCGGTTTGGCGAGGCCCTGATCTTGCCCGATGGCAGTATCCGCATCCGGGCACCGCGGGCCGCGGACCGCAGACCTATGGTGCTGCCGCACAGGGGGCACGACGGGCCGAGCCCACGGCCATGACGCCAGGGGGCTGGGACCTGTCACTACCCCAAGATCGACCAGACTACCCCAAGCAAATATTTTCATATTTAACTGAACTACTTATCGTGAATCTCGTATCCTGCCGGGCCTATCAAGGCCGCCCGGAACGCCAGAACGCCCCGAGCCGGCGCGCCGCTGTTACCAGTCGGCCTCTCGATCTCCGCCAGTGAATTGCGCGCTGGCCGCGGTGTACTCGAACAGCTCGATCTTCACGCCGTTCGGATCGTCGACCCAGGCCTGCCAGGTGTCGTCGACGGCTTTCTTCGGCTCGGTCGGCTCGAGGCCCTGCGTTTGGATATGGGCGACGGCCTCGGCGAGGTCCTCCACCTCGAGGCACAGGTGGTTGATCTGGTTCCTGCCGCTGTATTCGGCCGAGGCATTCTCGAAAACCTCGACGAAGCTGCGATTGCCGGCATCAAGGTAGAAGCCAAAGACCCGGCCGTCGCGGGTAAAGTCGAAGACGCGCGTCATGCCGAGCACATCCTCGTAGAAACGGCGCGTCTCATCGAGATCGCGGGCGAAGATGCAGACATGGGCAAGTTGCTTCAGGTTCAGGGCCATCCCGGCCTCCCTTGCTAAATTCGGGTCCGATGGACCGCCGACCCGGCGCCCGCGCATGGCGGGCCTGCCACCTGCGGCTCAGCAGGCCGGCTGCGCCGCCTCGGGCTGCCGCGTCTCGTCCTCCTTCGACGCCTCCGGCGCGCGGTCCCACTGGAAGCGATCATAGGGCACCGGCGTCGGGAACAAAGCCATGATAAAGGCCGCGCGGGCGAAGCGACGGCTCGACCTTGGCCGGCGCGGCGCGGACGGCGCGGTCGCAGCCCCCCAGGCCGATCCTGACTGCCCTGTTAATCGGCCCTCCGAACGCTGCGCCGCCGCTGGCGAGCGGCAGCGGGCGGTTCCGGTCCGGGGCCTGGATCACCCTCCTGCTGCTCGCAGCGGCATAGTGCCGATGGAGGTCACGACGCCCGGAAAGCGTCGTCCGTCAGGCGCCCCGGATCGCCGCCTCGTAGGTGTCGAGTTGCTGCGTCACGGCAGCGAGCAGCAGCGCGCGCGCCTGCGGAGGGACCTGCCCCGCGCGCACAGGGTCCGCGAGGCGGCCCAGGTGCTGACCGATCAGCGGCAGCGGGATCTCGACGCCCTCGAGACGGGTCAGCAGCGCCTCCACCGCCGCGGCGATCTGCGGATCGGGCCAGTAGTAGCGGATCCGGTCGGACAGCGAGTAGTGCCGCTGCAGGAACAGGGCCGCCGCGTCTCCGTGGTAGTAGCTTTGCCAGTAGCGCGGCTCGGCCAGCATCCGCTCTTCGGTCACGCGCGGCAGATCGGCGGCGTGGTGCCCGTCCAGCACCGCGGCGATGGCCGAGAGGCCATAAAGCGCCTCGCGCAGGGCGAAGGTCAGGCCGGGCCCGACCTTGAGGATAGCGAAGCCGTCGCGAACCAGCGCAGCAAGCGCGGCCTCGGTCTGGTAATCGGTGGAATGGGCCTCGTAGACGAACTGCGGCAGATCGTTCAGCGCGGCGCTCAGATCGCGCGCGGCCTCGGGGGCGTAATCGACGATATTGGTGCTGCCGAACTCCACCCCCGGCTGGACGACGACGGCGATGGCGCGGGCAAAGGCCGCCTCCTGACCCGCCTCGGCGAAGGCGCGGCGATGCACCTCGATGGTGTCCCGCACGGCTGCCGGGGTCGTCGGCTGCAGCCCCTCGATCTCTTCGAGCGCGCCGCCCGGCACAGGCACCTCGGTGCCGATGACGTAGACCGGGGCGGGCCCCGTCGCCGCCGCCTCGGCCCTTGCGGCCAGCTGCGCGGCCCGGCGGGCGGTGACGGCATCGTCGAGGGCCGCGGGCTCTCCGGCGCAGCCCATCGAGCAGTCGAGGTGCAGCTTCGAGAACCCGGCCTCGGCATAGGCCGCGATCATCGCGCCCGCCTTCTCCATCGCCTCTTCGGCCGGGAGCGCCTTCCAGGGGTTCGGGCCGAGATGATCGCCCCCGAGCACCAGCCGATCGGCGGGAAAGCCGGTGCGCGCGGCGATCCCCATGACGAAATCGCGGAAATCCGAGGGGGTCATGCCAGTATAGCCGCCGTCCTGGTTGACCTGGTTGCAGGTCGCCTCGATCAGCACGTCGCCGCCGCGCGCCAGCCCGTGGCGCAGCGTCGCCTCGATCACCAGCGGATGGGCCGAGCAGACGGAGGTGATGCCCTCCCTGCCGCGCCGTTCGGCAATGCGGGCCAGGCGGTTCGTGGCTGTATCGGTCATGGCCTCTCCTTCAGTCGCTTGCGCGCAGCATCGCATCGAGGGCGGCGCTGTCCAGCGCCCCTTCCATCGGCCCCAGCGCGGTCACCGCCGCGGCCCCGGCGGCATTGGCCCGTGCCAGCGCCTGCGGGGCGGCCAGTCCGCGCAGCCAGAAGCTGACCGCTGCCGCGCCGAAGCTGTCGCCGGCGCCGGTGGGATCGACCTCCTCGACAGCCAGCGGCGCCGCCTCGTAGCGCCCGGCACCGTCGTACCAGACCGCGCCCGCCGCACCCTTCTTGACGACGACCGCTTCGATGCCGCGGGCCAGCAGCTCTGCCGCGGCGGCATCCTCGGTGGTGGCCTCGCAAAAGGAGAAAAGCTCCTCGCCCGAGGGCAGGAAAAGGTCGCAAGCCTCGAGCACCCGCTCGAGAGCCGGGCGCAGGCCCGGCGCGCGGGCCATCTCCTTGCGCAGGTTCGGGTCGAAGGAGACCGTGCCGCCCTGCCCCTTCACCGCGTCGAGCGCCTGCAGGACCGTCGGCGCCAGCCCCGGCGCGGCGAGGGCGCTGCCCATGACATGCAGGTGATCGGCCCCCGCGACGGCGGCGCGGGCGGATGCATCGAAGGGGATCGTGCCGCAGGCGGAATGGGCGATGTTGAACAGGAAATCGCGGCTGCCGTCCGCCGCATAGGTCACGAAAGCACTGCCGGTCGCGGGGCCCTGACGCACCGCCACCGCCGAGACATCGACCCCGCTCGCCCTCAGGCGGTTGAGGTTCACCGCCCCAAAGGCATCCTCGCCCACCGCCGAAACGATGGCGGCCGGCTGGCCCAGCAGCGCCGCCTGATTGACGAAGATCGCCGGCGCGCCCGAGGGGAAAGGCCCGCGGTAGTCCCCGGCCTCCAGAAAGCTCTGGCCGCGCCGGGTGGCCATGATCTCGACCAGGATCTCGCCGATGGTGACAATCTTGCGCAGCCTGCTCATGCCGCGCCGCCCCCGGGCTGTCTGGCGGGGCGAGCGGGCGGCATTGGGCGGCATCGGGTCATGGCGCCATCAAGGCCGATGCCGTGCCGCTTGGCGAGTCGAAGACGGCAGATCCGCCTCCGACCGGCAGGATGGTGCTGCAGCCCCAAGGTGGAAACCCTGTCTTTGCCATGCAACCGACACACTGTTCCCTCCTTCCGCCTGCACTTTAGACTAGGACCAGAAGAGTCCCGGGCAGGAGGAGGCCGACCATGATGCGCAAGCTGATCGCCGTCGCAGTCGCGGGCTGCTGTGCCGTCATGCCCCTGTCTGCACAGGATGCCGCGCAAAGCCGGGGCGATGCCGGCGCGGCCATGCCGCCCGTTCGGCCCTGCATCGTGGAGGCCTGGCGATTCGAGCTGATCAGCCGCGGCGTAACCCTGATCGAGGGGTCGACGGACTGCGACCAGGGCGTGATCGATCTCGAGATCTACCAGCAGGACATGCTGCGCCTGACCGAGCGGACGATGGTACAGCAGCACCGCTTCCGCACCATCGTCATCGCGACCCTCCTCGACGAGGCAGAGCTGCGCTACCAGATGATCGCCCGCTAGGCGCCCTCGTCGCCGGTCTGCGCGCCGCGCAAAGCGGCAAAGCGCGAGGCCTGCTCGGCGGTCCAGCGCACCCGCAGATGGGTGCCCTTGCCGCTTTCGCGCGTCTCCTCGACCACCTTCTGCTCGAAGAGCCAGGCCCGCGCGCGCCCCTCGTCGTGCCGCAGCAGAAGCGAGGCCTCGTGCTGCGGGCCGGTCAGCCGGGCCGAGACCATGGTCATCAGGCCCTCGAGGCCCTCGCCCGTCAGGGCCGAGATCGCGGCGACATCCTCGGTGCGGGCGGCGCGCGCCTCGGCGGCGGCACGCGCGTCGCCCGTCAGCGCGTCGATCTTGTTCCAGACCTCGAGGCGCGGCGTCTCCTCGGGCAGGCCGAGACTGGCGAGGATCGTCTCGACGTCGCGCGCCTGCTCTTCGGTCTGGGGATGCGAGATGTCGCGCACATGCAGCACGATATCGGCGTCCAGCACCTCTTCGAGGGTGGCGCGGAAGGCGGCGACCAGCTCCGTCGGCAAGGACGAGATGAAGCCCACCGTGTCCGACAGGATCACCCTGTCGCCGGTCACCGGCAGATCGACGCGGCGCATGGTAGGATCGAGCGTGGCGAAGAGCATGTCCTCGGCCATGACCTCGGCCCCGGTCAGCCGGTTGAAAAGCGTGGATTTGCCAGCGTTGGTATAGCCGACCAGCGCGACGATGGGGAACGGCACCTTGGCGCGGGCGGCACGGTGCAGCGTGCGGGTCTTAACGACCTTTTCCAGCTGCCGTCGCAGATGCGTCAGCTGCTCGTCGATGGCGCGGCGGTCCGCCTCGATCTGGGTCTCGCCGGGGCCGCCGACGAAGCCGAGGCCGCCGCGCTGCCGCTCGAGGTGGGTCCAGGCGCGCACGAGCCGGGTGCGCTGGTAGCTGAGCGCCGCCATCTCGACCTGCAGCACGCCCTCGCGGGTGCGGGCGCGGTCGCCGAAAATCTCGAGGATCAGCCCGGTCCGGTCGAGGATCTTAACCTTCCAGGCCTTCTCGAGGTTGCGCTGCTGCTTGGCGCCGAGGGTGCCGTCGACCAGCACCAGCGCGACCTTCTCGGCCGTGAGGCGCTGCTTGATCTCCTCGATCTTGCCCGTGCCGAAAAGCAGGCCGGGATGCGGCCGCGGCAGCGGCACCACCTCCGACCCCACGACCTCGAGGCCGGGAAGAGCGGCGGCAAGGGCCACGGCCTCTTCCAGCGCGGGGCCGGGCTCGCGCCGGTCGCGGTCGCTGCGGATATCGGGATGGATCACCCAGGCGCGGGTATCGGGCGCCTCGGGTTCGAAATAGGTGTCCTTGCCGCGCGGGACGAAATCCTCGTCCCCGCCGCTCTCAGCGCCGCCGGTCAATCTTCGCCGTCGTAGAGGTTGACGGGCTGCGACGGCATGATCGTCGAGATCGCGCTCTTGTAGACCAGCTGGCTCTGCCCGTCGCGGCGCAGCAGCACGCAGAAGCTGTCGAACCAGGTGATCACGCCCTGCAGCTTCACCCCGTTCACCAGAAAGATCGTGACCGGGGCCTTGATCTTGCGGACATGGTTCAGGAAGGCATCCTGAAGATTCTGCTTGTCCCCCGCCATCGGTAACCCTTGTTCTTGTAACTGCCGCATATCGGCGTTTTCTCACATCCCTGAGAGTATGTCGCGCAGCAGGGGGAGTTTCCACCCCAAAAGCCGCCGGAACCGGGCGTCACCCTGCCCAAATAGCCCGCTTTGGGGCCCTCAGCGCCGCCAGGAGGCGGGGTTGAGCAGCGCGATGATCGCCAGCGTCTCGAGCCGGCCGAGCACCATGGTCCCGGCCAGCACCGCCTTCGCGGCATCCGGAATCCCGGCGTAGGAGATCGGCGCCTCGGCTGCGACCTGCGCCAGCGGCCCGGTGGTCGACAGCGCGGCGACGGTCAGGACCATGGCCTGCTCGAACTCCACCCCCGTCAGCGACAGCGCGAGCATCACCCCGGTGACAGAAAGCGCGGTCAGCATGAAGAAGATCCAGCTGATCACCGCGCCCTGCCGCCGGATGCGCCGCGCCTCGGCGCCGTCGGTGCCGATGGAATTGGGGTGCACCAACCGCTCCAGCTCGCGCCGGCCATGCACCCAGAGCGCGTAGACCCGCAGCAGCTTGACCCCGCCCGCCGTCGTCGCGGTGCCGCCGCCGATCAGCGCGAGGCCGACCAGCACCAGCCCCGGCGTGTCGAGGCCTGACCAGCTGGTCGATCCCTGCCACCACGCGCTTTCGAAGCCGGTGGTGGTCAGGAAGGACAGGACGGTGAAGAGCGCGCCCCAGAGCGCGGCGAAGGCCCCGGGCAGATCGCCCTCGGTCCTGTCCTCGACCGCGCCGACGAAATGGCGCAGGAACAGCAGCCCCGGCACGATCAGCACCAGCGCAAGGCCCATCCGCATCTCGGGATCGCGCAGCAGGCTGCGGCCGTCGTCGCCGAAAAGGCTGCGCGCGAAAGTCAGCCGCGAAAGGGCGAAGATCATCAGGCAGAACATCGCGAGCTCGCCCAGAAAGCCGCTGCCGGCATGGGGCACGCCCTGCAGCGGGCTGATGCCGCTGGTCGCCAGCACCGACATCGCGTGGCAGATCGCGACGAAGGGCCGCTCGCCCGAGGCGACGAGCGCCAGCCAGAGCACGCCGGTCAGCCCGACGTAGATCGGCACAAGCCGGGCCGAATAGCGGGCCAGCCGCTCCGTCGTGCGGGCGGTGCGCCCGATCTGCGAGAAGCGCTGCCCCCCCTCGCCCGCCTGCGCCGGGCTGCGCACCTCGAAGCCGCCGAGGTTCATCGGCGCCAGGATCGAGATGGCCGCCAGCCAGATCAGCAGCCCGCCCAGCCAGCCGACCAGCGCCCGCCAGAGGTGCAGCGTCTCGTTCAGCCGCGAGACGGCGTCGTAGATCGTGGCGCCGGTTGTGGTGAAGCAGCTCACCATCTCGAACCAGGCATTGAAGAAACTGGTGGTGCCGAGCGCGATCCAGAAGGGCAGCGCGAACATCACCGGCAGCAGCCCGAAGGCGGCGACCAGCGCCAGAAGCTGACTGCGCGGGATCGACTCGGGCTCGTGGTTGGCGGTGGCGAGGCCGGTCACCAGCGCGAGCATCAGGCCCAGCCCCGCGCAATAAAGGAACACGCGCGCCGTCGCGCCGTCGCCGGTCACCGTGGCATGCAGCGCCGGCAGAAGCATGGCAGCCGCGCCGACCGCCATGATCAGCACGAAGAAGGGCAGCCGCTCCAGCCGTCGATGCACGCGTGTGACCGTCTGCACCGCCCCGCCCCTAGAAGAAGTCGATCGAGACCTGGAGCATGCGCTCCACCTCGGGGACCTGCGGCGCCATGGCGAAGATCGCGACCATATCGCCCTCCTCGATCCGCAGATCGCCCGAGAGGCGCACCATCTTGCCGTTCTTCAGCACGCCGCCCACCAGCACGCCGCGCGGCAGGCCGAGGTCGCGCAGCCGCTGGCCCGCGATGGGCGAGGTCGACAGGACCTGCGCCTCGATCATCTCGGCCTCGGCATCGCCGACGGAATAGACCCCGCGCACGCGCCCGTGACGGATGTGCCGCAGGATCGAGCTGACGGTGGTGGCGCGCGGGTTGATGTAGGCATCGACGTCCAGCGCGCCCATCAGCGGGATCAGCGTCGGATCGTTCACGAGGCAGATCGCCAGCGGGCAGCCCATGGCCTTGGCCCGGACCGCCGCCAGAAGGTTCGTCTTGTCGTCGTCGGTCACGACCAGCACGGCATCGGCGCCGCCGATCTGCGCCTCTTCCAGAAGCGCGGCATCGAGGCCGTCGCCGTTCAGCACGATGGTCCGGTCCAACTGGTCCGCGGCCCGCTCGGCCTGGGCGCGGTTGCGCTCGATCATCTTGACGCGCACCCGCTCGGGCCGCGACTCCAGCGCGCGGGCCACGGCCAGGCCGACATTGCCGCCGCCGATGACCACGACACGCTCCTGACTGCCCTGCCGCTTGCCGAAGATCTCCATCGTGCGGTCGACATCGGCAGTGTCGGTGAAGACATAGGCCTCGTCGCCGGGGAACAGCTGATCCTCGGCCGAGGGCGCGAAGAGACGCCCCTTGCGGCGCACCGCCACGACGATGGCCCGCAGGGTCGAGAACAGGTCGGTCAACTGCCGCAGCGGCGTGTTCACCACCGGGCAATCCTCGTCAATCTGGATGCCCAGCAGATGCGCCTGCCCGTCAAGGAAGACCTCGGCATCGAAGGCCGAGGGCGCGGCAAGCCGCTGCAGCGCCGCCTCGGCGACCTCGCGCTCGGGCGAGATCAGCACGTCGATGGGCATGTGCTCGCGCCGGTAGAGGTCGGAATAGATCGCGTCGAGGTAGCTCTGCGCGCGAAGCCGCGCGATCTTGCGCCGGATGCCGAAGATCGAATGGGCCACCTGGCAGGTGACCATGTTGACCTCGTCCGAATGGGTCGCGGCGACGATCATGTCGGCATCGCGCGCCCCGGCCCGCTCCAGCACGTCGGGATAGGAGGCGAAGCCGCTGATCCCCTGCACGTCGAGCGAGTCGGTCACCCGGCGCACCAGATCGGCATTGCTGTCGACGACCGTCACATCGTTTCGTTCGCGCGACAGGTGGCGGGCGATCTGCCAGCCGACCTGCCCCGCACCGCAGATGATGACCTTCATCGAGGCTCCCCAAGGCGGCGCCGCATCCCGCGGCCCTTGACCGGCGCAGAGGTGACAGAGCGCGCCCGCGCGGTCAATGGCGCGCCCTGCGTGGCCTCAATCCTCGAGATGCGCGACGCGGGCCCCGGCCTTGGTGCTGGTGACCACGCCGAGGCTCTTGAGCTTGCGGTGCAGCGCGCTGCGCTCCATCCCGACGAAGGCCGCGGTGCGAGAGATATTGCCGCCGAAACGGTTGATCTGGGTCAGCAGGTATTCCCGTTCGAAGAGTTCGCGCGCCTCGCGCAGGGGCAGCGTGGCAAGGCCGCCGGAGAGGACGACGCGGCCCTCCTCCTCGCTCGGCTCCTCGAGGCCGGGAAGCTCGCGCGCCGTGATATCGCCGGCGGATTCCCCAAGGATCAGAACGCGTTCCATCACGTTCTTCAGCTGCCGCACGTTGCCGGGCCAGAGCATGGTCTGAAGCAGCGCGCGGGCATCCTCGCCCAGCTTGCGCAGCGGCAGGCCCTGGCTGCGGTTCAGCTCCTCGACGAAATGCTCGGCCAGCAACGGGATATCCTCGCGCCGCTCCTCGAGGCCCGGCACGGCGATCGGCACGACGTTCAGCCGGTGATACAGCTCCTGGCGAAAGGTGCCGGCGGCGATGGCGGCCGGAAGATCGCGGTTGGTCGAGGAGATGACCCGCAGGTCGACCTTCACCTTCTCGGTGCCGCCGACCCGCTGAAAGCTCTGGTCGACCAGCACGCGCAGGATCTTGGCCTGCGTGCCGGGCGGCATGTCGGCCACCTCGTCGAAATAGATGACACCTGTATGGGCCTGTTCCAGCAGCCCTTTCTCGATGCCCTTCTCGGGGCTCTCGCGGCCGAAGAGGACCTCTTCCATGCGCTCGGGCTCGATGCTGATCGAGTTCACGGTGACGAAGGGCCCCTTCGCGCGGGTCGAGTTCTGGTGGATGTAGCGGGCCGCCATCTCCTTGCCGGAGCCGGGCGCCCCGCTCAGCATCACCCGACCGTTGGACTTGGTCACCTTGTCGAGCGCGGCGCGCAGCGAACGGAAGGTGGCACTGTCGCCCAGCATCTCGGCCGGCGCCTGCTCCCCGCGCTTGAGCTCGACATTCTCGCGCCGCAGCCGCGAGGCTTCCATCGCGCGGCGGATGACGACCAGAAGCTGGTCGATGTTGAACGGTTTCTCGATGAAGTCGTAGGCGCCCTGCTTGATCGCCGCGACCGCGATCTCGATGTTGCCGTGCCCCGAGATGATGATGATCGGCACGTCGGGATGGTCGCGCTTCACCGCCTTCAGGATGTCGATGCCATCCATACGGCTGTCCTTGAGCCAGATGTCCAGGATCAGGAGGGCCGGCGGCTCGTTCGCGATCTCGTCCATGCACTGGTCCGAGGTGCCGGCCAGCCGGGTGGCATAGCCCTCGTCCTGCAGGATGTCCGAGATCAGCTCCCGGATGTCGCGCTCGTCGTCGGTGATCAGGATATCGCCCATGCTGCTCGCCTCTTGCCTATGCCGTTGCCTTGAGCGCGGCTCTTCCGGCCTGCGCTTCGCTCGTTTCTGCCTCTGCCGCCCGCAGCACGGGCAGCGTCACCACGGCCATCGCCCCGAACCGCCCGTCCGGCCCGAAGGGCTCGGCATCGGCGAGGGAGAGCGTGCCGCCATGTTCCTCGATGATCTTCTTGACGATGGGCAGGCCGAGGCCGGTGCCCTTGTCGCGGGTCGTCACGTAGGGCTCGAACAGCCGGCTGCGATCCTCCGGCAGGCCGATCCCGTTGTCTGAGACGGTGATCCGCGCCTGCGGCCCGTCCTTGACCATCCGCACGCGGATTTCCGGCTTGAATCCCTCTGGTGCGCCGTTTTCGCGCAGCGTCTCAATCGCTTCGCCGGCGTTCTTCATCAGGTTTGTCAGCGCCTGATGGATCATCGTGGCGTCCAGCTCGGCCTGCACCGCCTCCTGCAGCAGGTCGAAATGGAACTGCACTTCGGGCTGCCCGGCCTCCTGCAGAGTGCCGGCGCTGCGCACGAGGGCCGTGAGGTCGTTGGTGATGCGATCCGGCTCGGGCATCCGCGCGAACTTGCTGAACTCGTCCACGATGCGGCGCAGGTCGCCGGTCTGGCGCACGATGACCTCGGTCATCTGGTCCAGCGTCGCGGCGTCCTCCTCGCTCAGCACGCGGCGGAACTTGCGGCTGATCCGCTCCGCCGAGAGGCGGATCGGGGTCAGCGGGTTCTTGATCTCATGCGCGATGCGCCGGGCCACGTCGCCCCAGGCCGCCATCCGCTGCGCACCCACCAGATCCGTGATGTCGTCGAAGGCCACGACATACCCCTCGAGCGCCCCGTCCTCGGTGCGGCGGGTCGACATGCGGACCAGCAGGCTTTCCTGACTGCCGCCGCGGATCAGCGCGACCTGGTCCTGCACCGTCTCGCGCCCGTCCGCGCGAAGGTCGCTGCAGAGCACCTCGAACAGAGGCGAGAATTCCGGAACGGCATGGACCAGCGCCATCTCCTCCTGCGCCTCGCCCACGGCCAGCAGCCGCCGGGCGGAGCGGTTGGCGAAGGTGATGCGCCCCTCGGGATCGAGGCCGATGACGCCCGAGGTGATCGAATGGAGCACGGAATCGAACAGCCGCCGCCGCTCCTCGATCTGCCGGGTATTGGCCAGCAGGGCTTCGCGTTGCGCCTTAAGCTCGCTCGTCATGTGATTGAAGTTGCGGCCCAAAAGCGCGATCTCGTCCTCGCCCTCGTCCTCGATCACATGCACGTCGAGGTTGCCCGCTCCGACACGCTGGCTAGCGGCGACGAGCCGCCCGATCGGGCGCGAGAGGCGTTCGGCGAACCAGAGGCCCAGCCAGATCGCCGCAAGGATAAGAACAACGGCGAAGCCTAGGTAAAGCAAGCCGAATTCGAACAGGAGCCGCCCCCGCTCGGCCTCGAGCTGCTGGTAGAGGGCCACCGTCTCCTGCGTGTCGTCCAGCAGCGACAGGATGCCGCCGTCCACCGCACGCGTCACGTAGAGGTAGCGGTCGACGAAGGCCGGCAGCTGGACGAGGGCGCGGAACTCGTTGTTCTCGTAATCCTCGATGATCGCCATCTCGCCGCCCCGCGCCTGCTCGAAGGCCTCGGCGGGGGGCTGCTCGTAATCGAACTCGTAGGACAGGGCGCCACGGGCGCGGATCGTGCCGGCACTATCGAGAACGAAGGCCTCGGTCAGGTTGGCCTCGCTCTGCTCCTGCAACTGGCCAAGCGCCTGCCGGACGTCGCCGTCGTCCATGAAGAAATCGTTCTGCCGCTCCTCGTCCAGCGAGGAGGCGAGGTTGGCGGCATCGCGCGTCAGGTCTTGGCGATGCTCCTCGCCATAGGCCTGCGCGGCGGCGAGAGAGGTGCCAAGGACCGTGCGCACCCGCTCCGAGAACCAGCCTTCGAGGCCGACATTGATGATAAGGACCGAGAAGATCGCGACCAGCACCGTCGGGATCAGCGCCAGCAGCGCGAAGGCGCCCGTCAGCCGCAGGTGCAGGAGCGAGCCGGCGGAGCGGGCGCGCCGCGCGGCGACCATGCTGACCACCCGGCCCAGCACCAGCGCGGCGATCAGCAGCGCATAGACGAGGTCCGCGAGCAGCACGAGGCGCAGGCTGAGGGAATTGGCGCCCTGATCCAGCGGGCCGAGCACCCAGTAGGTGCAGAAGGCCAGCGCCGGCCCGAGGACGACCAGCGACAGGGCAGCAACGGTCTGGAACCGCCGCTGCCGCCGCAGCCGGTTGATCCTTGCAAAACTGCTCACGCCCAGGGGCCGTCGCACGCTGCCTGCCTCCGCCGCAGAGGCGCGGCGCGGACTTGCCCGCACCACTCACCGCTCGCCGTGGCTTCACCGTCACTGCGTCCGGTGCGCCACGTTTCTGTTGCGGTTTTACATCAACTTCCGGCGCCTTGTCACGCGAATATCCAGATCGGTGATCTTCTTGCGCAAGGTATTGCGGTTGATGCCGAGCAGATCGGCACATTTCGCCTGGTTGCCCCCGGTGGCGTCCAGCGCGATCTCGATCAGCGGTGTCTCTACCTCGCGCAGGATGCGCTGGTACAGGCCCGGCGGCGGCAGCACGCCGCCATGCAAGTCGAAATAGCGCCGCAGGTGCCGCTCGACGCTAGCGGCCAGCTTATCGCCGTCGCCGCCGCGCATCGGCTCCATCGCCGGCTGGCTGCCGAGGACGGCCTCGACCTCGGCGCGGCCGATCTCTTCTTCCGAGGTGGTGGCGACGAGGCGGCGGATCGCGTTTTCCAGCTGCCGCACGTTACCGGGCCAGGAATAGGCGCGCACCAGCTCCATCGCCGGGCCCGAGAGGCGGCGCAGCCCCAGCCCGTCGCGCTCTGCCCGGGCGAGGAAATGGTCCGCCAGCAGCGGGATGTCGTCGACCCGCTCGCGCAGGGCCGGAACGGCCACCGTCACGCCGGCGAGGCGGTAGTACAGATCCTCGCGAAAGCCGCCCTCCCCGATCCGCGCCTGCAGATCGACCTGGCTGGTCGCCATGACCCGCGGCGCGCTGTCGCCGAAGCTGTCGAGCATGCGCACGATCCGGGCCTGCGCCTCGGGCGCGAAATCCCCGGCCTCGTCGAACAGGATCGAGCCGCCCCTGGCGCGGGTCAGAACCTGAGCCGGCCCGTCCGCCCCCTGCAGGTCAGAGGCCGAGACCACGACGAAGGGCGTGCCGCGCCGGTCCGAGAAATCGTGGATGGCGCGGGCGATCAGCGATTTGCCGGTGCCGCTTTCCCCGGTGACGAGGACGGGCAGCGGCGTGTTCATCACCCGCGCCACGAGGCGGTAGAGGTCCTGCATCGCAGCAGTCCGGCCCACCAGCGGCAGATCAAGGCCCGCACCCGGCGCCTCGGGGCGCGGCTCGGTGGGCTCGGGGCGCGGCGCCGGGGCGCGGCGCTTGACCTCCAGCGCGCGAGAGGCGCGTTTCATCAGGTCCGGCAGGTCGAAGGGCTTTGGCAGGTAGTCGTAGGCCTCCTTCTCGGCGGCCTGAATAGCGGTCATGATGGTGTTCTGGGCGCTGATCACGATGACCGGCAGGCCGGGCCGCGCCTCGGCGATGCGGGGCAGCTGCTCCAGCCCGTTGCCGTCGGGCATGACGACATCCGAGATCACCAAATCGCCCTTCCCCTCGTCGACCCAGCGCATCAGCGTCACCAGAGACGAGGTCGCATGCACCTTGCAGCCGGCGCGGGTCAGCGCCTGCGTCAGCACCGTGCGGATGGTGCGGTCGTCGTCGGCAACCAGGATCGTTCCGTCCATCAGCTCTTACTCCTGTCGGTCGTGTCATCGTCCCCGCCGGACAGCTGGTCAGCAGCCCGCGGCAACGAAATGCGAAAGGCGGTGCGGCCGGGCACCGAATCCACCGAGATCCGGCCCCCGTTCTCGCCGATCAGCTTGCTGACCAGCGCCAGCCCCAGCCCGGTGCCGTTCTCGCGCCCCGAAACGAAGGGCTCGAAGACATCGGCGGCGATCTCGGGCGGCAGGCCGGGGCCGTCGTCCACCACCTCGATCTGCAGCGGCAGGCGCGCCTGGCGGCCATCGGGCCGGGTGATCCGCAGGCCGGGCTCGTAAAAGCTGTGCAGCCGGATCGTCCCGCCCTGCGGCATCGCCTCCGAGGCATTCTTCAGCAGGTTGAGGAAGATCTGCAGCAGCTGGTCGGGATCGGCAAACGTGCGCGGCAGCGAGGGGTCATAATCCTCGTGGAAGGTCACGTGGCTGCCGAAGCCGACCGAGGCCGACTGCCGCGCCCGTTCCAGCAGATCATGGATGTTCACCGCCTGCGAGGCGGGCGGACGCAGGTTGCCGAACTGCTCGACCTGTTCGAGCAGGGTCACCACGCGGCGGCTTTCCTCGACGATCAGGTCGGTCAGTTCAAGGTCCGCTCCTTCGAGGCCCATCGACAGCAGCTGCGCGGCGCCGGTGATGCCCGCCAGCGGGTTCTTGATCTCATGCGCCAGCATCTCGGCCATGCCGATCGCGGATTTCGCCGCCTTGGCGCTGCTGCGCTGCTGCACCATGCGGCTGGCCATCTCGCGCGGGCTGATCAGCATCAGCATCTGCCCGTTGGTGCCCTGCAGCGGCGCGATCTGGATGTTGCATTGCACCGGCGCCCGCTCGCCCGAGCCGACGTCAACGTCGTTCACGATAAGGGACGAGTTCTGTGCCCGGGCGCGGGCAAAGGGCTCTTCCAGCGCGGCGTCGACCATGACCCTGTCCCAGACCGGGCTGCCCAGAAGCGCCCGCACCGAGAGGTTCAGAAATGCCTCGGCCGAGGCATTGGCATCCGTGATGGTATCGTCCGGCCCCAGCAGCAGCGCCGGAATGGGGAGGGAGTTCCAGAGTGCCGCGTCGCCGATCATGCCGCCGCCCTCCGGTCCAGAAGCGCGTCGGCGAGCAGGGCCGGAACGGCCTCGGGCGCGGCGGTCAGCACCTGCCGTCGCAGCACGGGATCGGTGCCCGCGCCGTCCATGTACCAGCCAAGATGCTTGCGCGCGACGCGCCCGCCCAGATCGCGCCCGTAGAAGTAGAGGATCTCGGCATAATGCTCCTGCGCGATGTCCAGCACCTGCGCGGGGCCGGGATCGGCAGGCACCGGCGCGCCGGTCAGCCGGGCCGCGACCTGCCCCGGCAGCCAGGGCCGGCCATAGGCGCCGCGCCCGATCATCACCGCCGCGGCGCCGGAGGCTGCAAGCGCGGCTTCGGCCTCCTTCGGGCCGATGATGTCGCCGTTCGCCACGACGGGGATGCTCACGACTTCCGTGACGCCGCGGATGGCGGCCCAGTCGGCGCTCCCCTTGTAGAACTGGCAGCGGGTGCGGCCATGAACCGTCACCATCTTCACCCCCGCAGCCTCGGCCCGGGCCGCGATCTGCGACGCGGTCAGGCAATTATCGTCCCAGCCAAGGCGCATCTTCAGCGTCACCGGCACCGAGACGGCGCCCGCCACCGCCTCGATCAGCCGCAGGGCGTGATCGGGCGTCTTCATCAGGGCAGAGCCTGACAACCCGCCCGTCACCTGCTTGGCCGGGCAGCCCATGTTGATATCGATCAGCCGCGCGCCGTTCGCCTCGACCATGCGGGCGGCCTCGGCCATCCAATGCGCCTCGCGCCCGGCAAGCTGCACGGCCGTGGCGTCATCGCCGATGCCAAGCGCGGCGCGCTCACGCACGCCGGGCTTGGCCTGCACCATCTCCTGGCTGGCGACCATCTCGCTCACGGTCCAGCCGGCGCCGAAGCGGCGGCACAGCTGGCGAAACGGCAGGTCTGTTATACCGGCCATCGGCGCCAGCGCCACCGGGGCGAAGGGCGGCAAGGAGGAGTCGATATGCAGCGGTTCGCGTGCCAATTCGGTAGACAAGTGCCCAAAGGTTAAGCGTTGCTCCGGGTCTAGAAGGTTCGCACTCCGGGTACAACGTCGGGTTTCACGGCCGCAGCGGAAGAGGCTGCCGGTCCTGTCCCCGCTGCCCAAAATTTAAGCGCCCCTGCCCGCGAAGGCCCGCAATTGCGCCGGCTGCCACAGCTCCCTACAAGACGCATCGAACAACGGGATGACCCCCATGAGCATGGCTGCCCTCATCGTCGCCGCCGGGCGCGGCACCCGCGCCGGCGCCGGCCTGCCCAAGCAATGGCGCGACCTCGCCGGTCGGCCTATGGTGGCCCATGCCCTCGGGGCCTTTCGCGCCGCGCCCGCCGTGACGCGGCTGGCGCTGGTCCTGCATCCCGATGACATCGGCCAGATGCCGCAGATCGAGGCCATGGCCGATCTCGTGGTGCCGGGCGGTGCAAGCCGCGCCGCCTCGGTCCGCGCGGGCCTCGAGGCGCTGGAAGCGGAGGCCCCCCGCGACGTGCTGATCCATGATGCCGCCCGCCCCCTTGTGCCGGCCGAGGTCATCGCCCGCGTCGCCGACGCGCTGCAGGCGCATGAGGCCGCGGCCCCCGGCCTGCCGCTGACCGATGCGCTCTGGCGCGAGGTGGATGGCGCAGTGTCGGAGGCGCCGGACAGGGGCGGCCTCTGGCGCGCGCAGACGCCGCAGGGCTTTCGCTTCGCGCCGATTCTCGCGGCGCATCAAACGCATGACGGCAGCGCCGCCGACGATGTCGCGGTGGCGCGGATGGCAGGGATGGAGGTGCGGATCGTGCAGGGCGACGAGCGGAACATGAAGATCACCGGGCCGCAGGATTTCGCCCGCGCCGAGGCGCTGGCCGCGGCCCCCCTGCCCGACATCCGCGTCGGCAACGGCTACGATGTCCACCGCTTCGGGGAGGGCGATCACGTCATGCTCTGCGGCGTGGCGGTGCCCTTCGACCGCGGGCTCTCGGGCCATTCCGACGCGGATGTCGGCATGCATGCGCTGACCGACGCGATCTTCGGCGCGCTCGCCTCGGGCGATATCGGGCAGCATTTCCCGCCCTCGGACCCGCAGTGGAAGGGCGCCGAGAGCCACATCTTCCTGACCCGCGCGGTTGAACTGGCCCGTGAGCAGGGTTTCGCCCTGACCCATGCCGATGTCACCCTGATCTGCGAGCAGCCGAAGATCGGACCCCACGCGCAGGCGATGCGTAGCGCGCTGGCGGGCATCCTCGGCGTTCCGGAAGGGCGCGTCAGCGTCAAGGCCACCACCTCCGAGCGGCTGGGCTTCACCGGGCGCGGCGAGGGGATCGCGGCGCAGGCCACCGCGACGCTGGTGCGGCCATGAGCCGCCTCGTCGCGACCTTCTTCTACAGCGGCCTGCTGCGCCCCGCGCCCGGCACATGGGGCTCGCTCGCCGCGCTGCTGGCGGCTTGGCTGATCTATGTCGTCGGCGGGCCATGGCTGGTGCTGCTGGCCCTCGGGATCGTGCTGCTGGCCGGCTGGCCGGCGGCCAAGGCCGAGCGCGAGGCATCCGGCGCCGAAGACCCGGGCCATATCGTCATCGACGAAGTGGCGGGCCAATGGGTGGCGCTGCTGCCCGTGCTGATCGGGGCGGCGCATGTCGGCGCGCCGGTCCTGTCGCTCTGGCCGGGCTGGATCGCGGCCTTCGTCCTCTTCCGCCTCTTCGACATCTGGAAGCCCGGCCCCGTCGGCTGGGCCGACCGGCGCGGCGACGTCACGGGGCTGATGCTGGACGACCTGATCGCGGGGGCCATGGCCGCGGTCTGCGTGGTGATCCTCGCCGTGCTCTACCACGGCGTGATGCTGGCATGAACGCCGAGGCGCTGATCGCCGCGGCCCGCGCCCGCGGCCTGCGCCTTGCCAGCGCCGAAAGCTGCACCGGCGGGCTTGTCGCCGCCGCGGTGACCGAGGCCCCCGGCGCCTCTGCGGTCTTCGACATGGGCGTCGTGACCTATTCCAACGAGATGAAGACCGCGCTGCTAGGTGTTCTGCCCGACACGCTGAAGGCGCATGGCGCCGTCAGCGAAGAGGTCGCGGCGGAGATGGCGGCAGGCGCCCGCGCCCGCTCCGGCGCCGATATCGCCGTCTCGGTCACCGGCATCGCCGGCCCCGGCGGGTCCGAGCACAAGCCCGAGGGGCGCGTCTGCTTCGGCCTCGCGCAGGCCGGCGACGTCACGGTGGAGACGGTCGAGTTCGGCGCCCTTGGCCGGACCGCCGTGCGCCGTGCGGCGCGCGATCACGCGCTGGCGCTGCTGGCGCGCGCGGTCGAGGCGGCTCAGCCGTAAAGCTCTTTCGCGCGCCGCTCGAAGGCGCCGACGATGCGCTGCATCGCCTCGTTGAAGAACATGCCCGCCGCGCCCGACAGCAGCCGGTTCTTGAACTCGAAGCTGGTGCGGAAGCGGATCTCGCAGCTGCCCGGCGCGCCCGGCGCCTCGGCAAACTCCCAGCGGCTGTCCATCTTGCGGAAGGGGCCATCGACATATTCGGTGTCGATCCGCTTCGCCTCGGGCCAGAGCGTGACGCGGCTGCCGAAGCTTTCGCGGAACACCTTGAAGGACACGACGAGGTCGGCCAGCATCTCGGAATGATCGCCCATGTCCTCGGTCGAGCGGATGCGGGCGGCCGCGCACCAGGGCAGGAACTGGGGGTAGCTGGCGACATCGGCCACCAGATCGTACATCTGCTGCGGGGTATAGGGCAGAACCCGCGTCTCGGAATGGGTCGGCATCGTCTCTTCTCGGCTGTGCGGCGCCGTGATGCTGGACCCTTTGCCGAAGCGCAAGCCCGAAGGGCCGTGGATCGGCGGGGAGGGAGGCCGGTATGACGCCATCATGGCTGCTGCGCATGGCGCGCTGGCTGCGGCACCCGCCCTCGGCGGGGCGAGTCGCTCTGGTGCTTGCGGTCGTCGTGCCCTGCGCCCTGCTGGTCGCGGTGGAGCGCCTTGCAGGCTGGCCCGACTGGATGACGGTCGAGCCTGTGGGGCGCCGGGGCGGATCGTTCACACTGCAATAGGCGCCGGGCAGCCCAGGTCGAGTCTCTGTGATCCACGCGGGGCAAGAGACCTCTGGCTTTGATGCAGAACCTCGCTAGGCTGTGATCAAACAAAGCTCAGGGAGCCATCTCATGTTCGCCACCCCCCTTCGCCGCACCGGCCTTGCCGCCGGTCTTGTCCTGTCCTGCCTTGCCGCCCTGCCCGCCGCCGCGCAGGACGAGCCGCTGACCCCCGAGGCCGCCCACGAGGCGCGCGAGGAGCATATGAAGATGCTCGGCCAGAACCTCGGCGTGATCGGCCGCATGGCGCAGGGCGAAGTGGACTACGACGCCGAGGCCGCGCAGGAGGCCGCCGATGCGCTGGTCGAGATCAGCGGCATGGATATGGAGGCCTGGCTGGTCGAAGGCTCCGACAGCGAGAGCCTCGAGGACAGCCGCGCCCTGCCGATCATCTGGGACGAGACCGAGGATTACCTCGCCCAGTGGGAGGATCTGCACCAGGCCGCGCTGGCCATGCAGGAGGTCGCGGGCACCGATCTGGCCGCGCTGCAGGGCGCGATGGGCCCGCTCGGCCAGTCCTGCGGCGGCTGCCACCGGACCTACCGCGCCTCCGAGTAAGGGATGCGCCGCGCGCTGATCACCCTCGGGCTCCTGGCGGTGCTTGCCGCCGGGGGCGCCTGGATCCTGACCGCCCCCGATCCGATCCCCGAGGCGCGGATCGCCGGGCTGACTGGCGATCCCGAGCATGGGCAGCTGATCTTCGATGCCGCCGGCTGCGCCTCCTGCCACATGGCGCCCGATGCCGAGCGGGCGGAGGGCGAGCCTCCCGTCCTCGCCGGGGGCGAGGCCTTCCAAAGCGCCTTCGGCACCTTCCACGCGCCCAATATCTCGCCCGGCCCGGCGGGCATCGGCGGTTGGAGCGATGCGCAGATCGTCAACGCGGTGATGCGCGGCGTGGCGCCCGGCGGCGTGCACCTTTATCCCGCGCTGCCCTACGGCGCCTATATCAAGGCCGAGGTGCAGGACATGGTCGACATGACCGCCTACCTGCGCGGCCTGCCGGTCTCGGATGCGGAAAGCCTGCCGCATGACCTGTCCTTCCCCTTTACCATCCGCCGCGCCGTGGGGGCCTGGAAGCTTCTGTTCCTGGACGAGGACTGGGTCATCGAGGGCGATCTGACCCAAGCGCAGCAGCGCGGGCGTTACCTCGTCGAGGCGGTGACCCATTGCGGCGAATGCCACACGCCGCGCAACGCGCTGGGCGGGCTGAAGCTGTCCGACTGGCTGGCCGGGGCCGAGAATCCCTCTGGCGAGGGCAGCATCCCCGACATCACTCCCGGCGGGCTGGACTGGTCCGAAAGCGATATCGCGCAGTACCTCTCCTCGGGCTTCACGCCCGAGTTCGACACCGCCGGCGGCGCCATGGCGGATGTGATCGCCAACAGCACCTCTCGCATGGGCGATGACGACCGCGCCGCCATCGCCGCCTACCTCAAGATCGTGCCGCCCTCCGGCGGTTGAAGCGCAGCTTCGGCAAGACATGGCGGGCGCCCCTGAGACGGGCGCCCGTTTTCATGGGGGCGGAAAATCTTGACCGGGCGGGGCGAAAGAATTAGAACATAAAGAGAACACAGCGAGTCGCCTGGCGGACCTTCACGGCCTCCAGCGGCCCGCCCCAGCCCGAGAGTTTCCGTGTCGTGGTCATCCTCTTCGCCCCCCCTGTCTTCCCCCTCTTCGGCCCCCGAGGACCGCAGCCCGACCCTGTCGGAGATCTTTGCGGAAACCTCCGCCGATGCCGCCGCGCCGGCCTTTGCGCTGGCGCATCTGGGCGAGGATACGCGCCCGCTGCTGTGGATCCAGGATCGCATGTCGCGGCGCGAGGCGGGGCGGGTCAATCCGCCGGGCCTCGCGGAATTCGGCGCGCGCCCGCTGCTGATGCTCGAGGTGGCGCGCCCGGTGGACGTCCTTTGGGCCATGGAACAGGGGCTGGACACGCCCGCGCTCTGCGCCGTCATCGGCGAGGTGTGGGGCGATCCGCCGGCACTGGACTTTACCGCGACCAAGCGGCTGGCCCTGCGGGCCGAGGCCCATGGCGTCCATGCCTGGCTGATCCGGCGCGGCGCGCGGGCGGATCTGTCCGCCGCGCGCGAACGCTGGCGCATCGCATCGCTTCCGGCGCGGGCGGATCCCTTCGATTCCCGCGCCCCGGGCGCCCCGCTGTGGCAGGCGGACCTGTTCCGCGCCCGCTGGCGCGCGCCCGGCGCCTGGGTGGCCGGGCATGAACGCGGAAGCGGACAGCAGCCCCGCCTGGTGCTGGAACATGCCATCTCGGCGCCGCCTGCCGCAGCCGCCTCTGGCATGCAGCGCGCCCGCCATGCCTGAGGCCTGGCAAGGGGGGCCGGTCGGCGGGGGCATCGAGCCCCCTTCGCCCGGCGGCCGCCGTCGCGGCCGGGCCCGCCCCACGGCCAGGCACGGAGGAGACGGCACAGACCCACGGCCCCTGCACACGCGGCCCCGTTCCCGCCCTGCCGCAGAACATCCCCGCGGCCCGAAACCGGAGCCGCGGAGACGATGACGGGCGAGGACAAGCTGCCGGTCCTCGCCCTCCTCCGCCCCGATCCCCGCAGCCCGCTGGACGCCCCGGCCTCTCTGGCGGCGCATGCGCCCGGTCCTTCGGGAACCGGCGCCGATCCGGCGCGCGGACCTGCAGCGACATCCGAAGACAGAGCCGATCCCGAGGCGCTTGCGCGGGCGAGAGAGGCACTGAAAGGGGCCGAAACCTCCGCCGCGGCTCGGGCACGGCCAGAACAAGCGGCAAGCGCGCCCCGGCAGGATACCGATGACGAGGAGGGGTTTTCCGACGCGAGCCAGCCGCGGCGGCAGCCGCGCCCGGCCCGGCACGGCGCCGCGCCGGCGGCTGCCCCTCGCAGGGCGCCGGACCCGAAAACTGCCAGCCGAAAAGCACGACCGGGCGGGTCGGGCCAGACCGCCTGCGCGCGCCGCATCCTCTCGCTGCAACTGCCCCGCTTCGCGATAGAGCGGCGGCTGCGGACCATGGCACGGGACGAGGCCGGCGCAGAGGCGCCGCCCCTCGTCTTGGCCGTCGAGGGGCGGCACGGCCCCGTGGTGCATGCCACCTCTCGCGGGGCCGAGGCGTTGGGCGTCCGGATCGGCGCGCGCCTCGTGGATGCCCGCGCCCTCGCGCCCGAGCTGGTGGTCGATTACGCCGATCCCGCCGGGGATGCGGCCGCGCTGTCGCGGCTGATGCTCTGGGTGCGCCGCTGGTGCCCCTGGACCGCGATCGACGGCAGCGGCGCGGCGGCCCTGCTGCTCGACACCACCGGCTCCGACCACCTGCACGGCGGCGAGGAGGCGCTGCTGCGCGAGATCGAGGACCGCCTCGCCGGGCTGGGCCTCTCCTCTCGCCTCGCGCTTGCGCCGACGCCGGGCGCGGCCTGGGCGCTGGCGCGCCATACCGGCCCCCGAACGCGCTGCTTGCCGGATGGGCTGGCGCAGGCCCTGGCCCCGCTGCCGGTCGAGGCGCTGCGCCTGGGCGAGGGAACGGTACTGACGCTGCAGCGGCTGGGCCTGTCGACGATCGGCGCGCTGGCCGCCGTGCCGCGCCTGTCGCTGGCCCGCCGCTTCGGCCGCACCGCGCTGGAGGACAACCCGCTGCTGCGGCTGGATCAGGCGATGGGGACACTGGCCGAGCCGCTCTCCAGCCCCGAGGAGCCGCCGCGCTTCGCCGCCCAGGCCCGCCTGGCCGAGCCGGTGCTGGACCCGGTGCCGCATCTCCCAAGCCTTGCGCAGGATCTCTGCGCGGACCTCGCCGCCGAAGGCTTCGGCGCGCGGCGCTTGCGGCTGACGCTCTACCGCACCGACGGTCTCGTCACCCGGGCCGAGGCCGCGACCGCCCGCCCCAGCCGCGAGGCCGGCCACCTGCTGCGCCTCTTCGACGAGCGGCTGGAGAGGCTGGATCCCGGCTACGGCTTCGACCTCATCGCGCTCGAGGCGATCGTGGCCGAGGCGCTGGGGGCGCGGCAGCATGCCTTGGGCGGCGGTCGGGAAGAGGCGGCGGATCTGGCGCGGCTGATCGACCGCCTCTCGGCCCGCTTCGGCGCCCCCGCCCTGACCCGGCCCGCCCTGATCGAAAGCCACCTCCCCGAGCGGCAAAGCCGCTGGATACCGGCCCTGGCCGGTACTCCGGGCGCCTTTCCGGCGGCCCTGATCCTGCGCCCGCTGCGCCTTTTCGATCCGCCCGAGGAGGTTCGCGTCCTCTATGCCGTGCCCGAGGGGCCGCCGGCGCAGTTCTCCTGGCGCCGCCAGACCTGGCGCATCGCCCGCTTCGCCGGGCCCGAACGGATCGCGCCCGAATGGTGGACCGACCGGCCCGGCACGCGGCTGCGCGACTACTACCGGATCGAGGAGCAGACCGGCCGCCGCTTCTGGCTTTACCGCGAAGGCCTGCTCGGCGACGGGCGTGGCGAAGGCCCGCGCTGGTTCCTGCACGGGGCCTTCGCGTGACCGGCTCCGCAAGGGGGGCTCTGCCCCCCGCCCGCCAGAGGCGGCCTCCCCCCGGGATACTTGCAAAGAGAAGAGGGCCCCTCCACCCTCTCCCGCCGCGCCCCCTTCATGTTTCGAAAAATACTCTCGGGGGGACTCCGCGCCGCGCGCGGAGGGGGGGCAGACAGCCCCCCTGCCCGGCCCGCGGCCAGTGCCATGCCTGACACCGAGAGCCAGCCCCGCCGCACCCTGCCCGAGGACGAGGCGCGCCGCCCGAACCCGCCCGCGCCTTACGTCGAGCTTGGCCTCGCCTCCTGCTTTTCCTTCCTGCGCGGGGCCTCGGATGCCGTCGACCTGGCGGGTACCGCCCATGCGCTGGGCTATCATGCGATCGGCATCGCCGATCTCAACACGCTTTCGGGCGTGGTGCGGCTGCATGCCCAGGCGCTGGAGGCTCAGCTGAGGCCGGTGATCGGCGCCCGGCTGCGGCTGGTCTGCGGTACCGAGTTCCTGGCCTACCCGGTGGATCGCGCCGCCTATGGCCGCCTCTCGGCGCTGCTCTCGAAGGGCAACATGCACGACCCCGAGGGCAACTGGCAGAAGAAGGGCACCTGCGACCTGACGCTGGCGGATCTCGCCGCCCATGCCGCAGGCCTCCAGCTGATCGCCGTCCCGCCCGAGGATCTGGACGCTTTCGAGAGAACCCTTCCCGGTCTCGCGCGGCGGCTGCCGAGCCTGCACCATGTCGCGGCGGCCTTCCTCTACCGCGGCGATGACCGGGCGCGGATCAACCGGCTCGAGGCCATGGCTGGGCGCGCCGGCCTCGCGCTTCTCGCGATCAACGACGTGCTCTACCACGCGCCCGAGAGGCGCCCCTTGCAGGACGTGATGACCTGCATCCGCCACGGGGTCCGCCTGGCCGAGGCCGGCTTCCTGCTGCACGCCAATGCCGAGCGGCACCTGAAGTCCCCGGCCGAGATGCAGCGCCTCTTCGCCGAATGGCCGGGCGCGATCCGCGCCACGATCGAGGTCGCCGAGGCCTGCCGCTTTTCCCTGGCCGAGCTGGCCTACGAATACCCGCGCGAGGTGGTGCCCGGCGGCGCCAGCCCGCAGGCCCATCTCGAGGCACTGACGGACAAGGGCGCTGCCTGGCGTTGGCCCGAGGGCGTGCCCGAGGGCGTGCGCGCCACCCTGCGCAAGGAGCTCGATCTGATCGGCAAGCTCGACATTGCGCAGTATTTCCTGACCATCCACGACATCGTCCGCTATGCCCGCGAAGAGGCCAGCCCGCCGATCCTGTGCCAGGGCCGCGGCTCGGCCGCCAATTCCGCCGTCTGCTACGCCCTTGGCATCACATCGGTCGATCCCGCGCAGCACCAGCTCCTGTTCGAGCGCTTCATCTCCGAAGAGCGCAAGGAGCCGCCCGATATCGACGTCGATTTCGAGCACGAGCGCCGCGAGGAGGTGATCCAGCACATATACGCCAAGTATGGCCGCGACCGCGCCGGCCTCTGCGCCACGGTGATTCACTACCGCCCGCGCTCGGCGATCCGCGAGGTCGGCAAGGTCATGGGCCTGTCGGAGGACGTGACCGGCGCGCTGGCCAAGACCGTCTGGGGCAGCTGGGGCACCGAGGTCGAGGAAAAGCACGTCGCGCAGGCCGGGCTCGATCTCTCCGATCCGCTGCTGCGGCGCACGCTGATCCTCGCCCGGCAGCTGATCGGCATGCCGCGCCACCTCAGCCAGCATGTCGGCGGCTTCATCCTGACGGAAAAGAAGCTGACCGAGACGGTGCCGATCGGCAATGGCGCGATGCCGGACCGCAGCTTCATCGAATGGGACAAGGACGACATCGACGCCCTTGGCATCCTCAAGGTCGATATCCTGGCGCTGGGGATGCTGACCTGCATCCGCAAGTGCTTCGACATGATCAAGGCGCACTGGCAGCAGGACTGGAGCCTCGCCACCGTCCCGCAGGAGGATCCGCGCGTCTACACGATGCTCTGCCGCGGCGACAGCCTCGGCGTCTTTCAGGTCGAGAGCCGGGCGCAGATGAACATGCTGCCGCGCCTGCGCCCGCGCACCTTCTACGACCTGGTGATCGAGGTGGCGATCGTCCGCCCCGGCCCGATCCAGGGCGACATGGTCCATCCCTACCTGCGCCGCAGGTCCGGCGAGGAGGCGGTGGAGTATCCCAGCCCCGGCGCGCCGCATGACCCGGCCGAACTCAAGACGATCCTCGGGCGCACGCTGGGGGTGCCGATCTTCCAGGAGCAGGCGATGCGCATCGCCATCGAGGCGGCAGAGTTCACGCCTAGGGAGGCGAACGAGCTGCGCAAGGCCATGGCCACCTTCCGCAGCCGCGGCATGATCGACGTGCTCGAGGAGAAGATGGTCGGCCGCATGATCCGCCGCGGCTACGACGAGGCCTTCGCCCGGCGCTGCTTCGACCAGATCAAGGGATTTGGCGAATACGGCTTTCCCGAAAGCCATGCCGCCAGCTTCGCGGCGCTGGTCTATGTCTCCTCCTGGCTGAAGTGCCATTTTCCCGGCGCCTTCGGCGCGGCGCTTCTGAACAGCCAGCCGATGGGGTTTTACGCGCCCGCGCAGATCGTGCGCGACATGCGCGAGCACGGGGTCGAGGTGCGGGCGCCGGACGTGAACTACTCCGACTGGGACTGCACGCTGGAGCCAGTGCCGCAGGGCGGTTTCGCCGTGCGGCTGGGCCTGCGGATGATCGGCGGGCTGCGCGCCGATGCCGCCGCGCGCATCATGGCCGCCCGCGATGCGCCCTATCCCGACATGGAGGCGCTGAAGCGCCGCGCGGGGCTGACCGCGCCGCTCTTGCGCCGGCTGGCCGAGGGCGATGCGCTGCGCTCGATGTTCCTCGACCGGCGGCAGGCCCTGTGGGAGGCGCGCGCCGCGCGCGACGCGCCCGACCTGCCGCTGTTCCAGGATCGCAGCGACGAGGGGCCGGAACGGGTCGTGCCCTTGCCCTCGATGCCGCTGACAGAGCAGGTGGTCGCCGATTACCAGACCCTGCGCCTGTCGCTGAAGGCGCATCCCATGGCCTTCCTGCGCCGCAGCCTGACCCGGCAGGGCTATGCCCCGGCCAGCGCGCTGAAGGAGGCGCGCCCCTTCAAGAAGCTCAAGCTGGCGGGGCTGGTGCTGGTGCGGCAGCGGCCCGGATCGGCCAAGGGCGTCTGCTTCATCACGCTCGAGGACGAGACCGGGGTCGCCAACCTCGTGGTCTGGCCCAAGATGATGGAGCAGTTCCGCCGCGAGGTCATGCAGTCCCGCCTGCTGGTGGTCGAGGGCTACGTGCAGCGCGACGTGGAGATCGTGCATGTCGTCGCCCAGCGGCTGATCGACCGCTCCGACGCGCTCTCGCGGCTGCAACCGGGCGGCTTTACCCCGCCGCTCAGCCATGCCGACGTGGTCGCCAGGCCCAACCCGGGCAGCCGCAGCAACGGCCCCGCCGGCGCCCCGGCGCAGGGGCACCCGCGCGATGCCCGCGTCTTTCCCGGCAAGGGGCCGAAGACGGGCTGACAGCGCCCGCCCCGGCTGTTGTCCCTGCGCCGCCGGTCGCCTAAGCCTCGGGCAACTGGCCGCGGGGCCATGCGCATGATCAAGGAGACCGGCTGATGGAGTTCCTCGCCGTTGGAGAGCCGCTCGTCGAATTCGCGGCCGTGCCGGGCGCGGCCGAGCACTTCCACCGCCGGCTCGGCGGCGACACCCTGAACGCCGCGATCTACTACGCCCGGCTGCGCCCTGAGGCGCGCACCGCGCTTCTGACCCGGCTGGGCGACGACGCGATGAGCGGCTGGATGCTCGACGCCATCGCGGCCGAGGGGATCGACACCGGACCCGTCACGCGCGTCGCGGGCGGGCGCCCCGGCCTTTACACCGTGACGGTGGACGGGAGCGGCGAGCGCAGCTTTGCCTACTGGCGCGATCAGGCGCCGGCGCGGGGCATGTTCGACCGGGACCCCTGCCCCGAAACCGCCCCGCTGGCCCAGGCGCAGACCATCCTCTTCTCCGGCATCACCCTTGCCATCCTGCCGCCCGAGGGCCGCGCGCGGCTTCTTTCCGCGCTGAAAGCGGCCACGGAGCGCGGCGCGGCGGTGGTCTTCGACACGAACTACCGCCCCGTGCTCTGGCAGGACGCGAGCGAGGCGCGCGACTGGACCGCGCGCGCCCTTGGCGTCGCGACGCTGGCGATGCCTTCCCTAGATGATGTCGAGGCGCTCTGGCAGGGGCACGGCCCGGAGAACGCCCATGCCGCGCTGCTGGAAATCACGCCGGGCGAGATCGTGATGACCGCCGGCGCGGGCGCCGTGCTGCACCGCGCGCCGGGAGAGGGCTTCCGCAGCATCCCGCTGCCGCCGCCCGTCGCTGCCGTCGATACCACCGCCGCGGGCGACAGCTTCAACGCGGGCTTCCTTGCCGCGCGGGCCGGCGGCGCGGATGTCGAGGGCTGCGTGGCGGCCGGCGGCCGGCTTGCCGCCTGCGTGGTGGGCCATCCCGGCGCGATCATCCCACGCGAGGCCATGCCGGGCTAAAGCCCGATGCCCCGCCGCCTCAGGCGGGGCACCGACCCCCCCGATGGATCAGGCGTTCCAGGCGAGGTAGCCCTCGATCCCACCCTGCCGGGCCGAGGCCAGATCCTCGGGCGAGGTCTCTATGGCGGCGCCCTCCGAAAGCACCTCGACCAGCGCATCGCGCACCAGCGCCGCCTGACCGGGCCGCAGGTTGCAGGGATCGAGCTGGAAGTACCCAAGCTCGACCTCATGCGCCCGCACCACGATCGAAGGATCGCGCCGCCCGAGGGCGGCGGCGAAGCCGGCGGCGGTACAGCCCGCCAAGCCCGCATCGACATTCACCTGCAGCCGGCTCAGCGGATTGCCCGTGGGGTCCGGAATGCGGTGCGGCGTGATCCCGGCAAGCGGCTCAAGCGCCGTCTGCCACATCTCGAGCGCGGCCTCTTCCTCGGCGCGGACGGCGGCATGGTCGCGCGTCATCCAAAGCTCCATCGCGGCCATGGCGCCGGCGATGCTTTCCTTGCCGATCTTCATGCCCCGCCCGATCCCGGCGTTCTGCATGTAACCCGCGCGCACGAGGTCCTTGCGCCCCGCCACGATGCCGCTGGTCGGCCCGCCGAGGAACTTGTGCCCCGAGTAGATGGCAATATCCGCGCCCCGCGCGATGAAGCTTGTCAGGTCGTATTCCGAGGCCGCGTCGACGATCACCGGCACGCCCCGCTCGTGGGCAATCGCCACGAAGCGCTCGAAGGGGATCTGCCCGTAGTGCACGACGTGGTGCGACACGACATAGAGGGCGGCGGCGCAGCCCTCGTCGCAGGCCGCCTCGAGCTGGTAATCGGTCGCCTGCGTCGACTGGCCGAGGGGCCGGACGCGCGCGCCCGCAAGCTCGATCGACTGGCTGAGGGGCGCGCCGTAGTCGCACAGGTGCCCCAGCTGCACGGCGACGGCATTGCGCAGGCCGGGATCGCGCGGCAGCGCCTCGACCCGGGCGGGCGAGAGGCCGGTCATGCAGCCCGCGATGGCCAGCGTGATGCCGGCGCTGGCGCTGGCGGTCAGGAACCCGGCCTCGGCCCCGGTCAGCCGGGCGATGGTCCCGCTGGCCGCCAGCTGCATCTCGTGGATGCGGGCAAAGCGCGCCATCGCGGCAGCCGTCGCCTCGGCCACCTCGGGCCGGGTGACGGAGGCGCCGAGGCCGGTCATCGTGCCCGAGACATTGACGATGCGGGACAGGCCCTGCGCCTCGTGCCAGGTCCAGTCGGGGGCGGTATCGGCACTCATGGCCTCTCCTTTCTAGGTTGTGGCGCGGTCGCCGGGCAGGCAGAACGGCAGCCTGAGGAGTATGCCGCGTGACCGACCAGAACCCCATCCGTCAGCGCACCAGCGGGATCGACCGCGCGCTCCAGATCATGGACATCCTGGCCGAGCGGCTGGTGCCGGTGACGGCCTACGAGCTGTCGAAGGCCGCGGGCGCGCCGCCCTCGACCTTCTACCGGCTGATCGACGAGCTGGTCGAGCGCGGGATGCTGACGCGCACGGCAGAGGGGCGCGTCTGGCTGGGGCCGCGCCTGATGCGTTACGGCCTCGCCTATCGCTCGCGGATGAGCGCCTTTGCCGAGGCCGAGCGCGAGATGCAGGCGTTGAGCCAGCGCACCGGCGAGATGGTGCAGATCTGTGCCCGAGACGAGGGGCGCATGGCCGTCATCGCCATGGCCGAGGGCGGCGGGCATTTCCGCGTCACCTCGGATGTCGGCACGCGGGTGCCGCTGAACTGGACCGCCTCGGGGCGGCTGCTGCTGGGCCACCTGCCCGAGGCCGAGCGCATCGCGGCCTTCGCCGCCTGCGCCGAGCCCTCGCGCACCGGCCTTGCGCCGACCGATCCCGCGCTTCTGGCCGCCGAGAGCCGCCGCGACTACGAGGCCGGGCTTTCCGTGCAGATCGACACCTCCGAAGAGGCCGTCGCCTGCATCGCCGCCCCGATCCGCGACGAGGCCGGCGCCTGCGTGCTGACGATGTCCGTCGTCATGCCGCGCCACCGGGTCGAGGGCACGCTGGAAGCCATCGCCGCCGAGGTCCGCGCCGCGGCCGCCACCGTCGAGCGGGCGATGGGGCTGCACCGCGCCTTCTGACATCACTCCGCGATCTCGACGATCGCCTCGATCTCGACCGTGATCCGGTTCGGCAGAGAGCCGACCCCGAAGGAGGACCGCGCATGCACGCCGGCCTCGCCGAAGACCTCGTGCAGCAGGGTCGAGGCGCCGTCGATGACGAAGGGATGGTGCTGGAACTCGGGATGCGCGTTCACCAGGCCCAGCAGCTTTATCACGCCCGTCACGCGCGACAGGTCGGACAGATGCGTCTTCAGCGCGGCGATGATGTTCAGCGCCACGAGGCGCGCGTCCTCCTGCGCCTCTTCGGCGGTGACATCCACGCCGACCTTGCCGCGCCGCAGGCTGCCATCGGCCTCGACCGGCCCCTGCCCCGAGACGTAGAGCAGGTTGCCGCAGCGACGGACATTGGCGAAGGCGCCGATCGGCGCAGGGGCCGTTTGCGGCAGCGTCAGGCCGAGGGCCTGCAGGCGGGCTTCAGGCGTGGGCGTGGTCTTGTCGGTCATCCTATCTCCGATCCCCCGGGTCCCCGTGCTGGTCCGGGCGAGAGCCCGCCCGACCCTTGCAGCGAAAGCGATCCAGGGCTTTAGTACCTTGTAATGGGCTATATCGTCTTATTGTATAAATCAGCATCATTCGCCCCGGCTGTAAAGGGACGCGCCCTCCCGCCCGCGTTCACAAACCGCCTATTCTTTGCCGTTTGAGAAAAATCGGAACCGTGACACGCTGCAGTTGACTGAAGCGGGAGACGGGATATGGCCGATCGGGCAAGGGGTGGCATAGCGGCAGCGAGGCTCTCGCCGCAGGAGGCGGAGGCGGGTTTTGCCGACCTCCACCCGCCGCTGGACCGGCGCGCGGCGGCGGTGGCCGCCGACCGCTGCTACTTCTGCTACGACGCGCCCTGCATCGCGGCCTGCCCCACCGGCATCGACATCCCGCTTTTCATCCGCCAGATCGCCGGCGGCCGCCCCGAGGAGGCGGCGAAGACGATCTTCGACCAGAACATCCTTGGCGGCATCTGCGCCCGCGTCTGCCCGACGGAGGATCTTTGCGAAGGCGCCTGCGTGCGCGAGGAGGCCGAGGGCAAGCCGGTCGAGATCGGGCTGCTGCAGCGCCATGCCACCGACAGCCTGATGGCCGCGCCGCAGCATCCCTACCGGCGCGCGCCGGACAGCGGCAAGCGCATCGCCGTCGTCGGCGCCGGTCCGGCGGGGCTGGCCTGCGCCCACCGCCTCGCGCTGCACGGCCATGCCATCACCCTTTACGAGACGCGCCACAAGCCGGGCGGGCTGAACGAATTCGGCATCGCCGCCTACAAGGCGACCGGCGGCTTCGCCCAGGCCGAGGTCGACTGGATCACCGCCATCGGCGGCATCACCCTCGAGACCGGGCGCCGGCTCGGCGCGGATCTGACGCTTGAGGCGCTGCGCGACAGCTTCGACGCGGTCTTCCTCGGCCTCGGGCTGGAGGGCGTGAATGCCCTGACCGCCGAGGGGGCCGAGTTGGAGGGCGTAGCGGATGCGGTGGGCTTCATCGCCGAGCTGCGGCAGGCCGAGGACCTGACGGCGCTGCCCGTGGGCCGCGACGTGGTGGTGATCGGCGGCGGGATGACGGCGATCGACGCGGCGGTTCAAGCGCGGCTGCTGGGCGCGCGCTCGGTGACCATCGCCTATCGGCGCGGGCGGGCGCGCATGGGGGCCTCGCGCTACGAGCAGGATCTGGCGACCTCGCGCGGGGTGCGCATTCTCTGCAACCTGCGCCCCGTCGCGGTGCATGGCACCGACGCGGCAACGGAGATCGAGCTGGCCCGCACGGTCGAGACCGGCGCCGGCCTTGTCGACACCGGCGAGCATCTGCGCCTGCCTGCCGACCAGGTCTTCAAGGCCATCGGCCAGAGGCTGGTGCTGGAGGGCGGCCCCGCCCAGCGCGGCGGCAGGATCGCGGCGGATGCGCATGGGCGCACATCCATCGAGGGTGTCTGGGCGGGCGGCGATTGCGTCTCGGCGGGCGACGACCTGACCGTCTGGGCCGCGGCGCAGGGCCGCGACGCCGCAGAGGACATCCACGCCAGCCTGATGCGAGCCGAGGCGCAGCCCACCGGCGCAAGAATTGCCGAAGCCGCCCGCGGCATCGCGGCCGCCCCGCGCGGCGCCATGACCGCGCTCGACCGGAGACAGACCTGATGGCCGACCTGACGACGACTTTCGCCGGCATCCGCAGCCCGAACCCCTTCTGGCTCGCCTCTGCGCCGCCGACGGACAAGGAATACAACGTGCGCCGCGCCTTCGAGGCGGGCTGGGGCGGCGTGGTGTGGAAGACGCTGGGCGCCGAGGGGCCGCCGGTCGTCAACGTGAACGGCCCACGCTACGGCGCGATCTACGGCCCCGACCGGCGCCTGATGGGCCTCAACAACATCGAGCTGATCACCGACCGCCCGCTCGAGGTGAACCTCGAGGAAATGACGCGCGTGAAGGCGGACTACCCGGACCGCGCGCTGATCGCCAGCATCATGGTCCCCTGCGAGGAAGACGCCTGGCGCGCCATCCTGCCCCGCGTGGCCGAGACCGGCGCCGACGGGATCGAGCTGAACTTCGGCTGCCCGCACGGCATGAGTGAGCGCGGCATGGGCAGCGCCGTCGGTCAGGTGCCCGAGTACATCGAGATGGTGACCCGCTGGTGCAAGCGGTACTACGACCGCCCCGTCATCGTGAAGCTGACGCCCAATATCACCGATATCCGGGGGCCGGCGCAGGCCGCGCGCAACGGCGGCGCCGATGCCGTGAGCCTGATCAACACGATCAACTCGATCACCTCGGTCGACCTCGACAGCCTCAGCCCCGAGCCTTCGATCGACGGCAAGGGCAGCCACGGCGGCTATTGCGGCCCGGCGGTGAAACCGATCGCGCTGTCGATGGTCTCGGACATCGCGCGGGCCGAGGGCACGCGGGGGATGCCGATCTCGGGCATCGGCGGCATCACCACATGGCGCGACGCGGCGGAGTTCCTGGTGCTGGGCTGCGGCTCGGTTCAGGTCTGCACCGCGGCGATGACCTACGGCTTTCGCGTGGTCGAGGAGATGAAGGCCGGCCTCTCGGCCTGGATGGACGAGAAGGGCTATGCCTCGGTCGCCGAGGTGACGGGCCGGGCGGTGCCGAACGTCACCGACTGGCAGTACCTGAACCTCAATTACGTCACCAAGGCGCGGATCGACGAGGATCTCTGCATCAAGTGCGGGCGCTGCTATGCCGCCTGCGAGGATACCTCGCACCAGGCCATCGCGATGAGCGCGGACCGCCGCTTCGAGGTGATCGACGCCGAATGCGTCGCCTGCAACCTTTGCGTCGACGTCTGCCCGGTCGAGGATTGCATCACGATGACACGGCTGGCCCCGGGCGAGGTCGATGCCCGCACCGGCAAGGTCGTGACGGCGGACTACGCGAACTGGACGAGCCACCCGAACAACCCGGCGGTGACGGCGACGGCTGCCGAGTAGGCCCCGATTCCTCGCCCCTCGCTTCTCTGCGCCCGGCCCCGGTTCTCGCCCTGCCCGCGAATTGCACAACCACCGGGTGCCGGGCGCCCATTGTCCCGGCACCCGCCGCAGCCCCTCGCCAACGGACCGCCACGCCTGCCCGCGCCGGTACCTGTGGCCCGCGCCCTGGGGGCAGGATGAGGGGACAGGAGGGCCAGGCATGACGGCAGGCGCCAGGGGCGAGAACGTGACCGTGAACGGCGAGAGGCTGTGGCAGTCGCTGATGGAGATGGCGAAGATCGGACCCGGCGTCGCGGGCGGCAACAACCGTCAGACCCTGACGCAGGCCGATGCCGAGGGGCGCGCCCTCTTCCGCCAATGGTGCGAGGAGGCGGGTTGCACCATGGGCCTCGATTCCCTCGGCACGATGTTCGCCCAGCGCCCGGGCCTTGATCCCGACGCGCTGCCGGTCTGCATCGGCAGCCATCTCGACACCCAGCCCACGGGCGGCAAGTACGACGGCGTTCTGGGCGTGCTCGGCGGGCTCGAGGTGATCCGCACGCTGAACGAGCTGGACCTGCGCACCAAGCATCCGATCACCGTGGTGAACTGGACCAACGAGGAAGGCACCCGCTTCGCTCCCGCGATGCTGGCCTCGGGCGTCTTCGCCGGCATGCACGAGCAGGCTTGGGCCGAGGACCGGGTGGACGCCGGTGGCACCCGCTTTGGCGATGCGCTGGACGCCATCGGCTGGCGCGGCGAGGAGCCCGTCGGCGCCCGCAAGATGCACGCCATGTTCGAGCTGCATATCGAGCAGGGCCCGATCCTCGAGGCCGAGGGCAAGGAGATCGGCGTCGTCACCCATGGGCAGGGGCTGTGGTGGCTGCAATGCACCGTGACCGGCAAGGACGCGCATACCGGCTCTACCCCCATGGCGATGCGGGTCGATGCCGGGCTCGGCATGGCGCGGATGACCGAGGCGGCGCATCGCATCGCGATGGCGCATCAACCCCATGCCGTCGGCGCCGTCGGCCATGCAGAGGTCTTCCCGAACTCGCGCAACGTGATCCCCGGACGCGCCGTCTTCACCGTCGATTTCCGCACCCCCGATCTTGAGAAGCTGACATCCATGCGCACCGCCTTCGAGGCGGAGGCGCAGCGGATCGCCGAAGAGGCCGGGCTCGGTCTCGAGATCGAAGAGGTCGGCCATTTCGATCCCGTCACCTTCGACCCCGGCTGCGTTGCCGCCGTGCGCCGCGCGGCCGAGCGGCTGGGTCATGCGCATATGGATATCGTCTCGGGCGCCGGCCACGACGCCTGCTGGATCAACCGCGTGGCGCCCACGGCCATGGTCATGTGCCCCTGCGTCGATGGCCTTAGTCACAACGAGGCCGAGGAGATTACCCCCGGCTGGGCCAAGGCCGGCACCGACGTGCTGCTGCACGCGGTGCTCGAGACGGCAGAGGTGGTGGCATGACCGCCCTGCCCCCGCAGCGCCCTGACCTCCGCACCAGAAAGGCCCGGACATGAGCACCGTGATAAGGGGTGGCACCGTCGTCACCCATGACCTCAGCTACAGGGCCGACGTGCTGATCGAGGATGGCACCATCACCCAGATCGGCGAGGGGCTGACCGGCGACACGGAGCTCGACGCGACGGGCTGCTACGTGATGCCCGGCGGGATCGACCCGCACACCCACCTCGAGATGCCCTTCATGGGCACCCATTCCACCGACGATTTCGACAGCGGCACCCGCGCCGCGCTGGCGGGCGGCACCACCATGGTCGTCGATTTCGCCCTGCCGCAACCGGGACAGGGCCTGCTGGATGCGCTGAAGACCTGGGACAACAAGTCCGCCCGCGCCCATTGCGACTACTCCTTCCACATGGCCGTGACCTGGTGGGGCGAGCAGGTCTTCGACGAGATGCAGGAGGTGGTGGCGAAGCACGGCATCAACAGCTTCAAGCACTTCATGGCCTACAAGGGCAGCCTGATGGTGCAGGACGACGAGATGTTCGCCTCGTTCCAGCGGCTGGCAGAGCTGGGGGCCATCGCCCTTGTCCATGCCGAGAACGGCGACGTGGTGGCGGACCTCTCGGCCAAGCTGCTGCGCGAGGGGACGACCGGCCCGGAGGGCCACGCCTATTCCCGCCCGCCGCAGGTCGAGGGAGAGGCCGCGAACCGCGCCATCATGATTGCCGACATGGCCGGGGTGCCGCTCTACGTCGTCCATGTCTCCTGCGAGCAGAGCCACGAGGCGATCCGCCGCGCCCGGCAGGCCGGGATGCGGGTCTGGGGAGAGCCGCTGATCCAGCACCTCACGCTGGACGAGGGCGAGTATTTCCACGCCGACTGGGATCATGCCGCGCGGCGCGTGATGTCGCCGCCCTTCCGCAGCAAGGCGCATCAGGCCTCGCTCTGGGCGGGGCTGCAATCAGGCTCCCTGTCGGTCGTGGCCACCGATCACTGCGCTTTCACCACGGCGCAGAAGCGCACGGGGGTGGGCGATTTCACCAAGATCCCCAATGGCACCGGCGGGCTGGAGGATCGGCTGCCGATGCTCTGGACCCATGGCGTCGTGCCGGGGCGGCTGACCCCGAACGAGTTCGTCGCCGTCACCTCAACCAATATCGCCAAGATCCTGAACTGCTACCCGAGGAAGGGCGCGATCCGCGTGGGCTCGGACGCGGATATCCTCGTGCTCGACCCGGCGCGGGAAAAGACCATCGCCGCGACGGACCAGCAATCGGCCATCGATTACAACGTCTTCGAGGGTCAGCAGGTCTCGGGCCTGCCGCGCTACGTCCTCTCGCGCGGGCGGGTCATGGTGGATGACGGCACTTTGAAGCCCGCCGAGGGGCATGGCCGCTTCGTCGCCCGCGCGCCGCGGGGCGAGGTCAGCCGTGCCCTGACCTCCTGGAAAGAGACCACGCGCCCCCGCCCCGTCGACCGGGCGGGTATCCCCGCGAGCGGGGTCTGAGCCATGGCGAGCGGGCTATGAGCGGCGCCGTCGTCGAAGCCGAGGGGCTAGGCCTCACCTTCGCCACCGGCGACGGGCCGGTCCATGCCCTGAAAGACGTCTCGCTGAGCATCGGCAAGGGAGAGTTCGTCTCCTTCATCGGGCCGTCGGGCTGCGGCAAGACCACCTTCCTGCGCTGCGTCGCGGGACTGGAGGCGCCGACCTCGGGCAGCCTGCGCGTGAACGGGATGAGCGCCGACAACGCGCGGCGCGCGCGGGCCTACGGCTATGTCTTCCAAGCGGCCGGGCTTTATCCTTGGCGCACCATCGGCGGCAATATCGCCCTGCCGCTCGAGATCATGAAGTACCCGGCTGCCGAGCGGCAGCGCCGGGTGCGCGAGACGCTGGCGCTGGTCGACCTCGCGGGCTTCGAGAACAAGTATCCCTGGCAGCTGTCGGGGGGCATGCAGCAGCGTGCCTCCATCGCTCGCGCGCTCGGCTTCGACGCGGATCTGCTGCTGATGGACGAGCCCTTCGGCGCGCTGGACGAGATCGTGCGCGACCGCCTGAACGAAGAGCTTCTGGCGCTCTGGGCGCGCACCGGCAAGACCATGCTCTTCGTCACCCATTCGATCCCCGAGGCGGTCTATCTGTCGACCCGGATCGTGGTCATGTCGCCGCGCCCGGGGCGCATCAGCGACGTGATCGAGAGCCCCCTGCCGAAGGAGCGGCCGCTGGAGATCCGCGACAGCTCCGCCTTCATCGAGATTGCGCACCGCGTCCGCGAGGGCCTGCGCGCAGGGATGGAGGCCGCATGACCGAGGCCGCCGCCCCCGGCCCGGCGACGCTTGCGGCAGCGACCGCACGCCGCCGCCTTGCCGCGCGCGGCGCCGCCCTGCGGCAGAGTGTCCTGCCCGTGCTGGGCGTGATCGCGGCGCTTATAGCCTTCTGGTACCTCGCCTGCATCCCGATGAACGCCGCGCAATCGGTGCTGGAGGCCGCGCGCGCCGGCGCCCCCGTGACGCCTGCCGAAGCCTCCGAGCGGCGCGGGATGTCCGGCCTCGCGCTGGCAGTGCAGAACCCGGCCGAAGCTGCGGCCCGCGCCTATGGGCAGGAGCGGCCGCGCCTGCCCGCCCCGCACCAGATCGGAGCCGAGGTCTGGGCCGCCACGGCGCAGGTCGCCCCCACCTCGCCGCGCAGCCTGCTTTACCACGGCTGGGTCACGCTGTCGGCGACGCTGCTGGGCTTTGCCTTCGGCGCGGCGCTGGGCGTGCTTCTGGCCATGGGGATCGTGCAGTTCCGGGTGATGGATCTGAGCGTGATGCTCTGGGCCATCGTCAGCCAGACGGTGCCGATCATCGCCATCGCACCGATGGTCATCGTGGTGCTGCATTCGGTCGGGATTTCGGGGATCGTGCCCAAGGCCGCCATCGCGGCCTGGCTGTCGTTCTTCCCGGTCGTGGTCGGCATGGTCAAGGGTCTGCGCAGCCCCGATGCCGCGCAGCTCGACCTGCTGAAAACCTACGGCGCGACGGCGCGGCAAACCTTCCTTTCGCTGCGCCTGCCAGGCTCGACGCCCTACCTCTTCGCCTCGCTCAAGATCGCCGTGGCCGCAGCCCTCGTCGGCACCATCGTGGCAGAGCTTCCGACCGGCGCGCAGGCCGGCTTCGGCGCGCGGCTGCTGGCGGGCAGCTACTACGGGCAGACGGTGCAGATCTGGTCCGCCCTCGTCGCCGCCGCCGTCCTTGCCGCGCTGCTGGTCGCGCTGGTCGGCGCGGCAGAGCGTCTGGTGCTGGCGCGCATGGGACTGCGGCGGTGACGCTGGTGGCCCTCGCCCTTGCCCTCTGGGCCGGCGCCTGGGCGCTGAACGTCCGGCTGGCAGCCGGGCCGGACCAGCGCCGGGCCGCCCTCCTCGTCCCCGCGCTTTTCGGCCTGACGCTCCTGATGCTGTGGGAGCTTCTGGTGCGCGGCCTCGCGGTGCCGATGGTGATCCTGCCGGCACCCAGCCGGATCGGCGCCGCCATTGCCGCCAATGCCCCGATCCTCTGGACGGATTTCGTGCAGACGGTCCTGCGGGGCGCCCTGCCCGGCTATGCCATCGGCTGCGCCGCCGCCTTCGCCGTGGCGCTGCTGGCCGACCGGGTGCCGCTGCTGCGCCGCGGCCTTCTGCCGGTCGCGGGAATGATGGCCGCGCTGCCCGTGGTGGGCGTCGCCCCGATCCTGGTGATGTGGTTCGGGTTCGACTGGCAGTCCAAGGCCGCCACTGTCGCCGTCATGGTCTTCTTTCCGGTGATGGTGAACACCGTCGCCGGGCTTTCGGCGGCAGAGGCGATGCAGCGCGACCTGATGCGCACCTACGGCGCCGGCTACTGGTCCGCGCTGTCCAGGCTGCACCTGCCCGCCGCCATGCCCTTCGTCTTCAACGGGCTGAAGATCGCCACGACGCTGGCGCTGGTCGGCGCCATCGTGGCCGAGTTCTTCGGCAGCCCGATCCGCGGCATCGGCTTTCGCATCTCGACCTCCGTGGGCCAGCTCGCGCTGGACATGGTCTGGGCCGAGATCGCCGTCGCCGCGCTGGCGGGCAGCGCCTTTTATGGCCTGATCGCCGTGACCGAGAAACGGGTGACCTTCTGGCACCCGTCGAACCGGGACTGATCCCGGAGACAAACAGGAACAGGGGAAGACGACATGCAACGGATCATTCTTGCAGCCCTCGCGGGCGCGGCCTTCGCGGCACCGGCCAATGCGCAGGACGCGGTGACGCTGCAGCTCAAGTGGGTCGCGCAGGCGCAGTTCGCGGGCTACTACGTCGCGCAGGACCAAGGCTTCTACGAGGAGGCCGGCCTCGACGTGACGATCAACCCCGGCGGGCCGGACATCGCGCCCGAGCAGGTGATCGCCGGCGGCGGCGCCGATGTCATCGTGACCTGGATGGCCGCCGCCCTCGCCGCGCGCGAGCGGGGCGTGCCGCTGGTCAACATCGCCCAGCCCTTCGGCACCGGCGGGCTGCAGCTGACCTGCCTCGCCGAGACCGGCGTCGAGACACCGGAGGATTTCCCCGGCCGTACCCTTGGCGTCTGGTTCTTCGGCAACGAATACCCCTTCTACGCCTGGATGGCGCAGCTCGGCATCGACACGGGCGGCACCAGCGACACCGGCGTCACGGTCCTGAGGCAGGCCTTCAACGTCGATCCGCTGCTGCAGGGACAGGCGGACTGCATCTCGACGATGACCTACAACGAATACGGGCAGGTGCTGGACGCGGGCTATACTGAAGACGAGCTGGTGAACTTCAACTACCTCGACGAGGGCATCGGCATGCTGGAAGACGGCCTCTACGTCATGGAAGAGGACCTCGAGGATCCGGCTTTCGTCGACAAGATGTCCCGCTTCGTAGCCGCTTCGATGGAGGGCTGGCGCTATGCCGAGGCGCACCCCGAGGAGGCCGCCCAGATCGTCATCGACAACGACACGACCGGCGCCCAGACGCTTGAGCATCAGGTCTACATGATGACCGAGGTGGCGAAGCTGACCGAAGGCTCCGACGGATCGCTCGACCCCGCGGCCTACGAGCAGACTGTCGCCACGCTGCTCTCCGCCGTCAGCGAGGACAACCCCGCGATCACCGAAGAGCCCGAGGGCGCCTATACGACCGCCGTCACCGATATGGCTCTGGGCGAGTAAACCGCCGGGGACAGCGCGGCGGATACGGCTGGCCAGGTCCCATCAGACCATGGGGCCTTGCTGGCTGGACCTGTTGCGCTGTCCCATGATCTCGGCGACGAAGGCCTTCACCAGCGTCGATTTCTGGCTGTTCGGGGGAAAGAGAAGGTAGGCCTTGAAGGGCACGCGGGGGCTGAAGGGACGCAGCGCGAGCCCCGGATAGCGTTCTTCCCGGGCGGCCAACGGGTTGACGAAGCCGACAGCATCTCCGGTCAGCGCCAGTTCGCAGACCGTGGCGGAACTGGGTGTCTCGATGACATAGTCGGGATCCACGCCGGCCTCGGCGAGCGCCGCGTCGAACCGGTGGCGCGCCCGGTCCTCTGACGCGAGACCGATCAGCGGCTGGCCGTCTAGCATGTCTGGCGTCACGACCTCTTGGCGGGCCAGCGGGTGATCCTCCGGCATCGCGATCAGCCCGGCGAAGGTGCCGAAGACCTGCGTGTCCACGCCTGACCTGTCGATCTCGTCGGCGGCGATCCCGATATCGTAAAGGCCGTCCGCCACGCCGTTCCGGATCGCCGGCGAGGAGGTGATGTGCAGAGTGATCCGGGTGCGCGGGTTGTTCTGCCGGAACGCCCGCACGGCCGCCGGGATCAGGATGCTGCCGGTCGCGGCAAGCGAGGCGATCCGCAGCGAGCCGGTCCCGTGATCGCGGATGTTCGCGGCCGACACGCGCAGGCGGTCCAGACCGATGAAGCTGGCCTCGACCTCGCGGAAGAACAGCTTTCCCTCCGGTGTCGGGACGAGACGCCCACGCACGCGGTCGAACAGGGCGAAGCCGACCGCCGCCTCCAGCTCCGAGATCAGGCGGGACACGGCCGGCTGCGTCACCGCCATGAGTTCGGCAGCCCGCACCGTCGATCCCGAAATCATCACGGCATTGAAGGCCTCGAGTTGTCGATGCTGCACTATCAGGTTTCCGCATAGAGATATGACTTGGGATCAGTATTCATTCTGGGCGGAATCGGCGAGGGTGCAAGCAACAACACAGGACCTCCCATGCGCGACGCGACCCTTTCCGTACATCACCCTGCCGTATCCGAAGACGGCTATGCCGCGCTGAGCGTCCCGACGCACCGTGCGTCGACCATCGTCTTTCCAGATGCCCAGGCCTATGCGACGCGGGGCAAACGGTCGCTTGACGGGTATTCCTACGGCCTTCACGGCACGCCCACGCAAAAGGTGCTCGAGGCGCAGCTCTCGGCGCTGGAGGGCGCGGAGCGGACGGTGATCCTCCCCTCGGGACAGGCGGCCATCGCCATCACCTTCCTGACGGTTCTCGCCGCCGGTGACCACGTGCTGATCCCGGACACGGCCTATCCGCCGGTCGTCGGGTTCTGCCGCAACTACCTCGCGCCGCGCGGGATCGACTGGTCGGTCTACGCGCCCGGCATCGGCGCCGGCATCGAGGCCGAGATTCGCGCCGAGACCAAGCTGATCTGGATGGAATCCCCCGGATCGACCACGATGGAGGTCGAGGACGTGCCGGCCATCGTTCAGGTCGCCAAGGCGAAGGGCATCCTGACCGGCATCGACAACACCTGGGCGACGCCGCTTCTGTTCAAGCCGATCTCGCACGGCGTCGACTTCTCCATGCAGGCGCTGACCAAATACCCCGGCGGGCATTCCGACCTGCTCCTAGGGTCGGTCAGCGTAGGCAGTCTGGAGCATCGCCAGCGGCTGCGCGATACGATGCGGATGCTGGGTCTGGGCGTGTCCCCGGACACCGTGGGACTGGTGCTGCGGGGCATGGAGACCATGGCGATGCGCCTGTCCCATATGGGGCGCGTCGCGACCGAAATCGCCGAGGAGCTGCAGGATCGCGGCGTCGGCGAAGTGCTGTTCCCCGCCCTTCCGTCCTGTCAGGGGCACGAGATATGGAAACGGGACTTCGCCGGGGCCAGCGGGCTTCTGTCCGTCGTCCTGCCCGAGGCTGCCGAGGCCAACCTCGATGCGGCGCTCGACGCGCTGGAGGTCTTCGCGATCGGCGCATCCTGGGGCGGGACACGCAGCCTGATGGCCCCGATGTCCGTCGCCGGATCGCGGGCGTTCCCGCATGGGCGCAACGACCGCACGATCCTGCGGATCAGCATCGGCCTCGAGGATCCCCGTGACCTGCGGCAGGACCTCGACCGCTTCTTCGGCATCCTCTCGGGCGCCGACGGAAAGACGACCGCGGGCTGAACCCGCGGCGACAAGACAAAACCCCAACAGGAGTATCCCATGAGAACGAAGACCATCGTGTTGTCGTCCATCCTTGGCGCGGCCATCGCGGCCCCGGCCGTGGCGCAATCCACGCTGGAGACGGTGAAAGAGCGCGGCCGCCTGATCTGCGGCGCAAGCCAGGGCACGCCCGGCTTCGGCGCGCCCGACGACAACGGCTACTGGAACGGCATCGACGTCTCGATGTGCCGCGCCGTCGCGGTGGCGGTGCTGGACGACATGGATGCGGTCGATTTCGTGCCCCTGACCGGACAGCAGCGCATCCCGGCCCTGCAGACCGGCGAGATCGACATGCTGCCGCGCACCCTGACCTGGACCCTGCAGCGCGATTCCAACGGCATCGATTTCACGACCACGAACTACTACGAGTACACCGGCTTCATGATGCCCGCCTCGCTGGGGATCGAAACGGCCGAGGACATGACGGGCGCCTCGGTCTGCGTGCAGACCGGCTCTACCACGGAGCTGATCGTCAACGATGTCTCGCAGAAGAACGGGCTGGATCTGAACCCCGTCGTCTTCGACAACACCTCGGGCACGCGCGAGGCGTTCTTCTCGGGCCGCTGCGACGCGCTCATCACCGATGCGGGCGCGCTGGCCTCGGTCCGGGCCACGATGGCCGACAACCCGGATGATTACGTCATCTTTCCCGCGACCCCCTATGCCTCGGCGCTGACGCCCGCGGTCCGCGAGGGCGACGCCGAATGGCGGGACATCGTGAACTGGTCGATCCAGTCGCTGATCGCCGCCGAGGATTTCGACCCGACGCAGGAGAACATCGACGCGGCGCTGGACAGCGAGGATCCGGTGATCATGCGCTTTGTCGGCACCACGCCGGGCCTTGGCCAGTCCTTGGGCCTGTCGGACGATTTCTCCTACCGGATCGTGAAGGCGATGGGCAATTACGACGAGATCTTCGAGCGGACCGTCGGCATGGACAGCCCGCTGCAGATCGAGCGCGGCTACAATGCCCTCTACAGCGGTGGCGGGCTGATGTTCCCGCTCGCGTTCCAGTAAAGCCATGCTGCGCAGTCTCTGGTTCTCTTCCCGGGTCCGGGGCTGGGCCGCGCAGGCCGCCTTTCTGGGCGGTCTGCTCGCCATGCTCTGGTGGCTGGCGGGCAACACGGCCCAGAACCTCGCCATCCGCGGCATCCGCACGGGCTTCGACTACCTGTCGCGGCCGACGGGCTTTCCGATCTCGGAGAGCGTGGTGCGCTACAGCCCGTCGGACAGCTACTTCTGGGCCTATGTCGTCGGCGTGACCAATACGTTGGGGCTGTTCGTCGGCCTTGCGCGGCGGTCGGAGCATCCGCTCCTGTCGCGCATGGCCGATATCTACGTCACCTTGATGCGGAACATCCCCGTCGTGGTGCAGCTGCTGTTCTGGTACGGCATCGCGATCTCGCTGTTCCCGCCCCCGGCGCAGGCCCTCAACCCGCTGCCGGGCCTCTTCCTCACGCTGCGGGGCGTCTATGCGCCGTCCCTGGTGCTGGGACCCTGGGGCGGGGTGCTGATCGCGGCGTGTTTGGTGCTGGCGATCGCGACGATCGTCCTGATGCGCCGGCCCCAAGCTGCCGCTCTGCGCCTGCCGGTCCGGATCGCCGTAGGCATCGCCGGCTGGATCGTCGCGGCCTGGGGTCTGTCGGTGCTTCTGTCGCACCCCCTGTCGCTGCAGTCTCCGGAATTGCGGGGGCTCAACTTCACCGGCGGGCTCCAGCTGTCGCCGGAGTTCGCGGCGATTATCTTCGGACTGACGATCTACACGGCCGCCTATATCGGAGAGATCATCCGCGGCGGGATCGAAGCCGTCGGCAAGGGCCAGTGGGAAGGCGGCCGCGCGCTGGGCCTGACCGAGCGCCAGATCATGTTCAAGGTTATCCTGCCACAGGCGCTGCGCGTCATCGTGCCGCCCCTGACCTCGCAGTATCTGTCCACGGTCAAGAACACCACGCTCGCCGTCGCGGTGGGCTACCCCGAGCTCGGGCTCGTCGTGAACACGGTGATCAACCAGACCGGACAGGCCATCGAAAGCATCCTCGTCATGCTCGGCGTCTTCCTCACGATCTCGCTCTCCGTGTCGCTGTTCATGAACTGGTACAACGCCCGCGTGGCACTGGTGAGCCGCTGATGATCCATATCTCCGATCCCGAAACGCCGCGCCTGCCGCCCCGGACGCCGCACCGCCCGCTGCTGAAGCTGTTCTTCGGCGACGTGTTGTCCGCCGCGCTGACGGCACTGGCCCTTGTCGCCGTCTTCATGCTGCTCCCGGGGCTGAATTGGGTCACGCTCGATGCCAACTGGGCCGTCGCGGACCCGGACCTCTGCCGCCAGGGCGGCGCCTGCTGGGCCTTCATCCGGGCCAAGCTGAACCTGATCCTCTTCGGGCTCTATCCCCCGTCCGAGCAATGGCGCGCGGGGCTGGTGATCGTCATCATCCTTGCGATGATCCTCGTCTCCCTCTGGCCGCGGGTCTGGGGCGGCCGGCTGCTGCTGGTCTGGGCCGGAGCGGTCGCCGCGATGCTCATCCTGATGCGTGGCGGGATGCTCGGCCTCGCCCCTGTGCCGACCTCGAAATGGGGCGGGCTTCCGGTGACCCTGATGCTGGCGACGCTGTCGCTGGGCCTCGCCTTCCCGCTTGCGGTGCTGCTGGCGCTGGGGCGGCGCGGACGCCTGCCGATCGCGCGCGCCGTCTGCGTGACGCTGATTGAGCTGGTGCGCGGGCTGCCACTGGTCGGGCTGCTCTTCGTCGCCGCGATCCTGCTGCCGCTGCTGCTGCCGCCGGACTGGACCGTGGACAAGCTGGGCCGCACCCTTGCCGCGCTGACGATCTTTGCCGCCGCCTACCTGGCCGAGGTCATCCGCGGCGGCCTTCAGGGCCTCGATACCGGGCAGACGGAGGCAGCCGAGGCGCTGGGCATCCCCTACTGGAAGACGATCTGGCACATCGTGCTGCCGCAGGCGATCCAGAACGTCATCCCGCCGCTGACCAACACCGCGATCGTCATGGTCAAGAACACCTCGCTGGTCTTAATCGTCGGCGTCTTCGACATGCTGAGCGCCGCCCGCAGCGCCGCCACCGACCCCGCCTGGCCAGCGCCCTATGCGGAATCCTACCTGTTCGTCGCGCTGATCTACTTCGCGATCTGCTTCGGCATCTCGGCCTATTCCGCCCATCTCGAACGCGGCGTCCGCGCCCGGAGGCATTCATGACACAGGCGATCCGGCTGCAAGAGGTCGACAAGTTCTACGGCACCTTCCAGGCCCTTCACGGTGTGGACCTGGAGGTCTCAACCGGCGAGCGTGTGGTGATCTGCGGCCCCTCCGGCTCGGGCAAATCGACCCTGATCCGCTGCATCAACCAGCTCGAAGAACACGATGGCGGGCGGATCGAGGTGCGCGGCGTGAAGCTTGGCGACGACCTGCGCAATCTCGATGCGGTGCGGCGTGAGGCGGGCATGGTGTTCCAGCACTTCAACCTGTTTCCCCATGTCACCGTGCTGGAGAATTGCGTCATGCCGCAGGTCCTCTCGCGCGGCACGAAACGGAAGGCTGCCGAAGACACGGCGCGCGGCTATCTGGACCGGGTCCGGATCCTCGAACAGGCCGACAAGTTCCCGGGCCAGCTCTCGGGCGGGCAGCAACAGCGCGTGGTCATCGCCCGGGCGCTGTGCATGGAGCCGAAGATCATGCTCTTCGACGAGCCGACCTCCGCGCTCGATCCCGAAATGATCTCGGAAGTGCTCGACGTGATGGTGGACCTTGCCGGCACGGCCATGACGATGGTGGTCGTCACCCACGAGATGGGGTTCGCCCGCCGTGTCGCCGACAGGGTCGTCTACATGGAAGCCGGCGCCGCCGTGGAGACCGGGACGCCGGACCAGATCTTCGGCACCCCGCGCGATGAACGGACGAGACGGTTCCTGTCCAAGGTGATGGCGGGCTGACTTCGCGCGTCCCAGCGGCCGGCCCGGCAGCAGCCGCGTCACATTGCGCCAGCGCTTTCACATGGATCTTAGCAGGCATGGCCCAGCCGCTGCTCCCGGCATGACGCGGTCGCCCAGAAGGTCGGAGATCGGCAGATCATACTCCGCGTCGACAGGATTCTTCACCGCCAGAGGCTAGGTCGCAGCCCCCTGCATGCAGTTGGCGGAGGAAGTGCGCTTCCAACCGGACCGTCTCCTGTGACCCCTGAGGATGATCCGGCAGGCTAACGTGTCTTACGGACTTCTAGGGAACATTTCGCAATTTGACGCCGATTCACTGGGCTATTCGCTACTGCGCCCACTGTCCGAAGGGCACCGCCCGCAACGCGCAGCGCCCCGCAAAACACTGACTTGAATAGGTTTTCTTTCTACGCATTCGTCGTCTTGCGACCACGGAGGTCGTTCGAAAGGAAACTGAAATGCGAGAAATGTGCCTCAGTCAAATCGAGCTGGCTGCCCGATGGAGAATTAGCCCAAGGACACTTGAGCGGTGGCGGTGGATCGGCGATGGGCCGCGCTTCATGAAGCTCGGCGGGCGCGTGATCTACCGCCTCGAAGATGTGCTGGCGTTCGAACAGCAAGAGCTGCGCGATTTGGAGGAGATAAAGACTGGGCGTTGAAACCAGCGCGCGCATCGTCAGCCAAACCCTGCGCGGCGAGTCGTTCTGACCTGCGCAGGGAATTTGCGCACGCCGAATAGCCTGCCGTTCGCCAGCAAGCGCCATTCCGGCCCTTAGGCCTAAGTCATAGCAACCATCCTCACCTTCCGATAGAACCGCGTTCGAAAACAATCACTTTACGCGCAATTTCGATTGCCCGCTTTCCTTTCCTCAGTTAGCGTCATCGAGAGCACAGAAAATGGGCCCACATAGTTTGCGGGTCCACCGATCTGGCCCGGAGGTGATTTTTGGAGAGCGACCGGTCGGAACTTCGCTGGGGTGTCGAGCAGCGCCTTGAGTTCATAGAGTTCCGCCTATTCTGGGAGGGGCATGTGAACCGCAGCGATCTTATGGATCAGTTCGGGGTATCGGTGAACCAGGCGTCCACCGACCTGAATCGGTACATCGGCTTCGCCCCCGACAACATGCTCTACGACAAGAGTGCGCGAACCTATGTACGAGGCTCCGAGTTCAAGCCGCAGTTCCTCGAGCCTGACGCGAGCCGCTACCTTGCACAGCTGCGATCAGTCGCTGACGGGATCCTCGACCGCGAGGACGCCTGGATCGCCAACCTCCCGCCCTACGCGGCCGCACCTACGCCGGTTCGCGGGGTCAATCCGGCGACGCTTCGTTCTGTCGTTGGCGCCATCCGCCGGTCCGAGGCGATCGAGGTAAAGTACCAGTCCCTGTCCAGCCCCGAGCCGCGCTGGCGCTGGATCGCCCCCCATGCCATCGCGTTTGACGGTTTCCGCTGGCACACTCGGGCGTTCTGCCAAACCGACGATTGCTTCAAGGACTTCCTGTTGTCGCGGATGCTCGAGATCCGAGGCTCAGGCCAAAGAAACAAGTCGGCCGGTGACGATCACGACTGGCTTTCCGAGGTTACGCTGGAGGTTGGGCCACACCCCGACCTCTCGGAAACACAAGCGAAGGTTATTGCCCTCGATTATGGCATGCGCGGCGGCAAGGCGAAGATCAAGGTGAGACGTGCGCTCCTCTACTATGCGCTTAAACGCCTCGGTCTTGATACCGCCCCCGAAGCGCGCGCGCCCCAAGACCAGCAGATCGTGCTGATCAATCGCGACGAGATTTTCAGCGGCATTCGAGCAGCTGGCGCTCCGGAGGGTTCGAAATGAATCCTTCTTCGGACATTGCGTCTGACCTGCCCCCCGATCGTCCCTCATTCATAATGAGAGTCTGCCGGTTTGAGATTGGTAGTCGGGGGGTAGTTTCATGGCAAGCGCGCCGGGCGCGGAGCCATCAGGGAGCGCAAGCGTCCGGCGCGCTTCGAGCGGCGTCAGGTTGCCAAGCGAGGAGTGCGGCCTGACAGCGTTGTAGTCGTAGCGCCAGAGGGCGATCTTTCGGCGCGCGTCATCCAAGGTGTCGAAGATCTCCTCGTTCAGCAGCTCGTCGCGCAGGCTGCCGTTGAAGCTTTCGATGAAGGCATTCTGCTGCGGCTTGCCGGGATCGATGTAGTGCCAGGCAACGTCGTTCTGATCGGCCCACTTCAGGATGGCCCGACTGGTGAACTCCGTTCCATTGTCACTGACGATGCAAGCCGGCTTGCCATAGA
>NZ_QJTE01000009.1 GCF_003217255.1 Pseudoroseicyclus aestuarii
GCGCCTCGGTGAAGCGGCTTTTCCTCATGTCGTCTGCTCCTTCGGGATGAAGCAAACTCTACATTGAACCGAGGGACGTTCCGGGGGGCAGGTCACCCGGAAAGGCTGCAAGCGCAAGTTCGCTGTGGATGCGAACAGGCTCGTGAGTACGATAGGAAACGAAAGTCATCCGGTCTGAAATGGCCTAAGTCCGGGTCCAAGGCATCGCCATCATCTTCTTAGAGCTTGACCTTTGAGTGTAAACGGGGCCCAATCCAAAGAGAGCGTCTACGCAACAATGTCTGATTTCGAAGATAACTAAAGTTACGCTCAACGAGCACTTGATTTTGAATTGGCGGATTCGAAGAGAATATGAACACCGCGTCAAAGCCTAACTTCTCGCTATCCGCCCGACATCTTGGCCCCATTTTTGCTCTCGACGGAGAGTTGACGAAGAATAATCAGAATCTAATTTTTGCTCGTAATGGTACCGGAAAATCTTTCCTGTCACGCGCCTTTAGATATCTCGATCTTCATGGGCAGAAGGTAGACGTTACAGATGCCGCTTTCAATCTCGTATCTGACGAGTCTACCAATGGCTCTGGCTCGTTCGCGTTTTCTCGTGGCACGACGGCAATGGGAACTCTCGAACTCCAGAAGGCGGGAGATGCGGTTACAGCAACGGTCAATGACGCAATCTTCCATGTGTTCTCCGAGGACTTCGTGCAGGACGAGCTGCGGGAGCGCAAATATGAACTGGACGGCGAGATTGAAAACCTGATCGCCGTAGATAGTGCGAACATCAAGCTCGACGACGCAAAGAAGGCGCTGGAAGATTCCAGAGCGAAGGCCTCCAATGCCTATAGTGCGCTAGATAGTAAATTTACCGCCGCGAAAGAACCCGAGCTGCATGGGAAAGCAAGTATCAAAAAACAGTTGAGAGAGTACAAGGCTCTTTCGCTGGAGAAACTTCTTGAGCTTTATGAAAAGAAGCCCGAAGCGCCGGGCCAAACCCTTGCCGACATCATCAAGGACCTCGATAGCCTCAAGGCAATACCTGCAGAACCTGCCTATCCCGGGAAAGTCGAGGCCATTGCAACAGACGATGTTGATCTCGACGCCCTTGCCGTATCGCTTGAGCAGCCGACCTCCCCATCAAGTGTCTCCGAAGCAATCAAGAAGAAGATCGACGCGCACCACGGCTTCTACCAGGAAGGCGCAAAGATGGTCCGAGATGAGCACCGGGCCGAATGTCCCTTCTGTGAACAGGGAATTGCCAACCCAGATCCAAAGGCGTTGATTGACGCCTATATCGAGTACTTTGAAGACGAGGAAGAGAAGCACAAAGCAGAGCTTAGGGAGTTCTTTCGAAAGCTTAGACAAAAAGAAATCAACCTGGACCGGACGGAAACCCAACTTGCTCGACAGAAGTCCCGCTATGACGACCTCAGACGTCACGTGCCCTCCAAAAAGGATACGGAAATCAGTGACGGCGCGGATGCGCTGAAGAAAGCGCGCGATGCGATAGCGGCAATCAAATCAGTGATCGAGCAGAAAGCCGCAGCACTTGGGACGGCAGCTGCGCTTCCTGCCGAGAACATGTTCGCTTGGGTCACGGCGATCAACAAGGTCATTGGGGAGAGCAATGAGGAAGCGGCGGCGCTGACTTCGGCTGTCGGGAAAGCTGATGAAGAGCGCAGGACACTGCAAAGAAAGGCTTGTGCGATGTTTGAGCGCGAATTCGCTTTCGGAAACTGGCCCGAAATAGAAGTCCTTTGCGGACTTCTGGCGGATTCTGTCGTGAAACAGAACGCTGTGAGCGAGCTGGAGAAGGCAAGTCCGTCGGCACAAGCACGGGACCGTGTCGCCGAGACCTTTAAATTTCTCTTAAAGGAATTCTTCGCCGAGAAGTACGTTTTCGACACGACGAGCTTTGCGCTGAAGCGCGGGGAACAGAATATGGTTCGCGGGCCGCATCGAACCTTAAGCGACGGCGAGAAGACAGCAATCGCATTCTGCTATTTCATTGCCTGCGCGCACAAGAAGGTAGCGACTGGGAGCGATTACAGGAAACTGTTTTTTGTCTTTGACGATCCGGTTACCTCGATGTCCTATGATTTTATCTTCGCCATCGCGCAGACGTTAAAAAATCTGAACATCTCCGATCAGGGGGGAATCTCGATCAACCCAGGGAAAATTGCAGGTGACAAGTGCTGGAGGCCAGAATTGCTCTTGCTGACGCATAGTAGCTATTTCTTTAATATTTCGCTTACGAACCGCGTGGTCGATGCTAATGCAGCATTTGCGCTCCACACCGACGGCAAGAGCCACAGTCTTGCGCGCCTTAACAAATACATCGCCCCTTTTCAGGAGCAGCTGATCGACATCCACGATGTGGCGAACGGCAAAGATCCTGACCACAGGACCGCAAACTGTGTCCGTTCAGTGCTGGAGGCAATAGGTCGCTTCTGCAGGCCCGACAAGTCCGACAGTCTGACGGATTTCGTCAAGCATCTTGCGGGCGAGGAGGGCATGACGCTCAAGAGTGTCCTTATAAATTCGTTGTGCCACGGCACCTACTACGACGAGACGCCGCCTCCTGATGATCTAGTGCTCGCCTGCAAAGAAACCTTGGTTGTTGTGGAGCGCTACGCGGTGGGTCAATTGGCGCTGATTAACAAAACGGCCAAGGCATGATGATGTAAAGCTATGGTTCGGTCTGCAAGGCGTGCCGTGCCAACCTCAGCGTTCAAGTCGTTCTTGCTCTAAAATGTTCTAGCCAGTCTTTTCATATGACTTTGACCATGACGCACGCAGAGACAGACGTGCACCATTTTTCCGGTTTGAAAGGAGTGGCTAGGGATTGGGTGGTTCACTTTTCGACCTATGCAATATGAAAAGCAGGTGCGATCACCTCATTCCAGATCTGACCTCCGACACGGCCGCGTGCACCGGCGGAGTTGATATCTTCGAGCGTTCCGTCGGACATGTTTGCTGCAGTAGGGACATATCTGGCGGAAAGTTGGTCAATGACCGTCTGAGTTGCCGGAAACACTTTGCTAAACGCCCGCAAATTGGGCTCCATCTCATAGACGATATTATCTGGCAGTGATCCACGATGCATGATTATTTCTGTTCGAACTCTGGAACTTATTACATCCATAGGTGTCGGTTTTGTCTTTCGGCCGACATCATCTAAGATGATTGACGGAATGTATGGGTAGATCGCGTCGCCTGACCACCGCTGCCTCTTAATAGACGCATCCACAACGAAGAACGGGGGCGCGCAGACCCAGGAGTGCCCAAGCGCAGCACCCTCAAAATCCCGATAGTCAACTGTGTGCAGTCCGCGCCGAATACCTTGGTCTCTCACCTCATAAGTTGAACTGCCGACGATGCCGACAGACCAGACGCCAAGCCGCGCCAGACTTTTGGTCAGAAGCGAACATGCTATCTGGCACGACCCTTCGAGTCTGTCCTCTTCCAGAACGTCGGCGATCAATTGCGTCAATCGCGGAACGGTTTGCCGGACATGGGCATCATAGTCGGCGTCACGGGGTCGCAGCATGACCCAATTGGCATAATCTTCCAACAATGCGGGGTTGCGCTGCTCTGCTGCGATAAATCTCGGATGATCGACAAATTCAAAATCCGAAGTGTCAATGCCTGAATTTTGGAACAGTCGATTGATCTGCTCAAATTGACTTGCCTGTTTTTTCTTTTGCCGCCTGGCCTCGCCCATTCCCAACCCCTTCCCTTAGTTCCTACGCTTCTCCCAGTATCAAGAGTTTCTCGTTTATGTCAGCAGGAGCTCAAACCGTCATGGGTCGTGGCCCCACAAGAATGCTTTGTCGGTTCGATGCGACTTTAGGCTCATTTAGTGCTGGCCAGCCCAAGCCTGCGAAGCTCCTCGGCGCAGAAAGCTATGGTCTCTGGCATTGGAGTAGCACCCCGAAACCCAGTCCATCAACCGAAATAGACTCAGCCCGGCCCTCAAAGGTAAACGGATCGCGAACTGTGCTGTCGCAGCGAATGGCATGATCGACGATTCGCAACGCAGCGACGGCTGTCCGCGGTGAACGACTGATAAGGGCCGGGATTGCCCGCGGCCGGGCAGGGGCGAACGGCAGCTTCGGGCCGATAGCGGCTGCGGCCGGGCAGGGGCCCGAAGGTCCGCAATGGGCCGATAGCGACTGCGGCGGGACAGGGGACCGAAGGTCCGCAATGGGCCGCCACTGCGGACCTCGAGGCCCTGGGCGATGCTGCGCGATGCCATGAAAGTCCGGTAATGAGATGCTGCGTTGCGGCAATGTTGATCGTGTCGAACGTCAGGTTTGGGCCGGGTGCGACGGCCGCCGCTGCCTGTCAGGCGTACGATACACCGCAGCGCAGCATGTCGGCTCCGAGCCCAGATTGTCAACTTTCCGCACCCGCGCGGGTGGCAGACGAGGCCGCGTTGGATCGTCGGATACGATGGTCTGCCCGACCGAGCACATCCTGAAAGCAATGATCTTGTGTGAAGGGAATAACATGCGGACCGCTATTGCGATCCGCATGCGAGAGCGGAATTAGTTCACCGCCTCGGCGGCTTGTGCGATCACCTCGGCCACTTCATCGGGGCTCGTCATCGGCAGCATGTGGCCATTCCCGATCTCGATGACTGTCGAACCGGCTCGCTCTGCCATACGGCGCTGTAGCTCTGGCGAGATGAGAAGATCCTCAGTCGCGACGGTCATCCAACTCGGTTTATCCTGCCACGCTGCAGAAGTAACCTTGTGTGCAAGATTCTCTGCATTGGCCCATGCCTGGGACCTTGCCACAAAGAGTGCGTCTTCTTCTGATAGACCGTTGCCTGCCAAGGCGAGGAACGCGTCATCATCTACCAAAAGAAAGCCATCGTCGGTGATCGACAGCTTGTCAGCCGTGAAATCACTGCCCGCCGAGGCCAGCAGGTCTCCGCCGCTTTCCCCGATATCAGGTTGGAACGCCGTGACATACACGAGGCCTTTTACGTCCGGGTCGATGCCGGCTTCGGTGATGACGACACCCCCATAGGAATGCCCAACCAGCAATACCGGGCCGTCCTGTACGTCCAGGCTCCGTTGGACCGCCGCGACGTCGTCTTCGACGGATGTCATCGGGAGTTGCGTGATGGTGACGTCGTAATCCTGGGCGATCAGCCGGTCGTAGACCCCGCGCCAGGTGCTGCCATCGACGTTTCCGCCATGAACCAGAACAATGTTGTGAACCTCAGCGGCTGCCATGCCTGGCAGCGACATCATGGTGCCGAGTGCCACGCTTCCGGAAAGGAGAAGGGTGCGAAGGTTGGTCATTGTCAGTACCTCTGTAGGTAGTTGAAATCAGTGTCAGAGGAAAGGTAGCCATAGCGGAACCTAATCACTATACTGCTTCGAGTGATACAGCTTATCAGTGAGGCGTATAAATGGATCGTCGCGATCTGCCCGATCTGCAGCTATTTCAGGTCGTAGCCGAGGAAGGGAGCTTTACCCGCGCGGCGCTGCGCTTGGGTCGGGCGCAGTCCGGGATCAGCCAGGCGATCGCCGCCCTGGAACAACGCATTGGAGTGCCCTTGCTGGCGAGGACAACGCGCAACGTGCGCGCGACAGAGGCCGGGCAGCGTCTTTTGAAGTCGTTGAGCCCGGCCCTGCGATTGATCGAGGAAGGGCTGACCGAACTCAAGGAGGCGCGCGGCGGCGTGGTCGGCACTCTACGGCTGACGTCCATTGAATACCCGGCAAGGGCGATCATCATCCCCGCGCTCACAGGATTCATGGAGCAATATCCAAACGTGACCGTGGATCTGCGCATCAGCGACCAGCTGACCGACATCGTCGAAGCCGGGTTCGATGCCGGCATCCGTATGGGCGCACATCTGGAACAGGACATGTCGGCAGTGCCCCTCGGTCCTGACTTGCGTGCGGTGGTCATCGGCTCGCCGGACTACTTCGCCCGACGCGGCGTGCCTAAGCGCTTGGAGGATCTTGCAGACCATGCCTGCCTGAACTATCGGCACGCGAGCCACAGCGACCTGTTCCGATGGTCGTTCAGGCAAGGCGAACGTCGTATTGAGATGGGGGTCAAAGGTCCGCTAATCGCCGACGATGCCCATGTGCTGATTGAGGCCGCACTAGCTGGGCAAGGGTTGATCTACCTGTTCGAGCCCTTCGTCTCGGAGCACCTGGCGTCGGGACGTCTTCAAGCTTGCCTTGAAGAGTTTTGCCCGCTCTGGTCGGGCTATCATCTCTACTACCCCGGCAGGCACCAGAAATCGGCCGCACTCGCGGCGCTGGTCGATTACCTCCAATCCAGAAGGCGACGAAGCGCATGAGTATGCAGGTGTCACGTAATTTCACCACGACTGAATGCGGGTCGTTGCATGTATACATGGAAGGTCTGCAAAGATGCCCTTCCAAGACTTTCTGTGGGGGCGTCACTTACCCCCGGAGGCTACGCAAGTGCGCTATCATCTGTGCTTTTTTCTCGGAAGACTCCGGCGATCATTGCGGTGGCGGCGAAACATACCACGGCATACTTGACGCCCGGACCCGCCATAAGAAATCCGAAAAGCGGTGCGCCGACGCTCTGACCCACGGCGATGGTCAGAAACCCAACCATGAGCCCTGTTGCAGGCCGGTCCGGCAGGGCGTTGGTGCCCCAGACAAGGTAGACCCCCGTCAGCATCACGTAGGCCGCGCCGAAAACGGCACCGCCAACCAGCATGGGTGCGGGGCCAAGTCCGAGGCCGACCGTCAGGATGCTGGCCGCCATCAAGCCTAAGAAGGCCCAGTGATTGCGGTCGAGACCAAACTTTCCGACAAGTGTTCCTGCCAAGGCTCCAACAAGCCCGCCGACACCGATGCAGGTCCAGAGAAGGCCAGTTCCGGTCGTTCCCCAGTCCAGCTGGCTCGCGACGAGCTGGCCGCCGAAGGACCAGAGCGCCGTGCTCGCGGCCCCCATCAGGAAGGATGCCGAGATCAGTCGTAGGACCGGTCCCGTCATCGGGGGCAGACCACCAGAGCGGCCGCTGCCCGAGGCTGCGGGGAGCGCGATGGCGGCTGCGATGGCCAACACCAGTGCCACGGCGGCAAAAGCTCCGAAGGCCAGCCGCCATTGTCCCATGATAGCGAGGGCGATGGGCCCCGACAGCGCAACGCCCGCACTCACGCCGGCATTGATGACCGTGTTCGTCAAGTCCTGCCGGCCTCTTCTGACCGCCGCTGCAACCGCGGCGGCCATAGGCGGCGAGGCAAGGCCCGTGCTCGATCCGGCGACCACCACGGCAATGGCCAGGATCAGTGGCGAAGGCGCGAGCGCGATGCCCGCCATGCCGATTGCCGCAACGAGGGCCGCCCCGACCGCGATTGCGCGCGCGCCGAGCCGTTCGGTCAGGGTGGCCGAGGCGACAATGGCGATGCAGTAGCCGGCGAAAGAGCCACCCGAGATCGCGCCGCCGAGGGACGTTCCGAGACCAAGCTCGCCGTCGATCTGCGGCAGGAACAGGCCGAAGGCGAAGCGGGCAAAACCGTAGCAGACCGCGATGAGGGCGAAGCCTGTCGCGCCGATGCGAAGGGCCGGGCTCATGAGCGCGCCCTCTCCAGCAAGATGGCCGCCGCCGCCTTTGCTGCGGAGACGGTTTGTGCTCCACGATAGACAGCCGCGTGGGTCGCGCCCTCGAAGAGGACCAGCACCTGCTCTGCGAGCACCGGGTCCTCGCATCCCAGATCCGTTGCGACGACCTCGCCGACCCGCCGGTGGAAGGCCTCCTTGTGCGCCGCGACGGCTTCGGCGATCTCCGGCGTGTCGCCACCCGTTTCCGCGCGAGAGCGAAGGAACAGGCAGCCCCGACATCCCTCGACCCGCACCCAGTCTTCGAGCGCTGCAAACAGAGCGTCTACGGTCTGCACCTCCAGCCGGGCCATGAAACGCCGGTCCCGCTGGGTCAGGACACGCGCCATGAGCGCGGCCTTGCTACCGGCGTTCTTGTAGAGCGTGCGGCTCGACATTCCCGCAGCCTCCGTCAACCGGTCCATGCCGGTGGCCATGAAGCCGTGACGGTCGAAGAGCCGCTCGGCGGCGGCGGTGAGTTTGGTGGTCAGGTCCATGGGAACCTCCTCGTGCGTCCATAGACACCAATGTAAAACGATCGTTTTACATTGCAAGCTGGCATGAATGAGGGCAGCTTTGTCCGCACTGCGGACCTCTGGTGTCTGGACGATGCTGCGCGGCCTTGTGAAAATCCGGTTTGGGGAAGCTGCGCTGCAGCGGGGCAAGCTTGGCGAATGTCCGCTGAGGGCCGGATGCAGACCAGTTCGGCCAGAACCGTGGAGGTCCGTTAAGGGCCGGACGCGCCGAGTAGCATCTATGTAAGGTCATCTTGCCCGCCGGAGCGCCGCAGGGCGGCTTCGCGTTTGGTCGCGCCCGAGCCGGAGCGCAGGTCTGGCGCATGTGCGGTCCTGTCGTGTGGAAAGTCACTTTGTCCGGGCTCTTTGGCCCACGATCTCGGCGAGCTCGTCTGCATGGTGCGATCCCCATTCACACAGTTGAACAAGTGCTTGCGCCAAGCTCTGACCGAATGGCGTGAGCGAATACTCCACCCGAGGCGGTATCTCTCCGAGGTCGCGCCGCGCGACGATGCCGTCGGCAATCAGCTCCTTCAGTTGCTGGGCGAGAACCTTGTCGCTGACCCGACCGACCGTACGCCGCAACTCGGCGTAGCGTAAGGTGCCGCGCGCCAGGTGGTAGACTATGAGCGGCTTCCACTTCCCACCCATGACGAAGAGAACCGCATCCAGACCGCAGGTGAATGGGGAGGTCATCTGAGCATCCAATTTGCACTTACCTTTTGGTGCATACTGGTCAAGATGTACCCTGATGGTCAACTAGCCCGTGCCAGTGCGAAAAGGAGACATCATGGGCAAGCTTGATAACAAGATCGCCGTCATCACCGGCGGCAACAGCGGCATCGGCCTGAGTGCGGCGAAGCGGTTCGCGGCCGAAGGGGCGCAGGTCTACATCACCGGGCGCCGGACGAAGGAACTTGACAAGGCCAGCGCCGAGATCGGCGCGAATGTCACGGCCGTACAAGGGGACGTCACGTCCTCCGAGGATCTGGATCACCTCTTCGAGGTCGTCCGAACGCAGCACGGCCGTATCGATATCCTGTTCGCGAATGCGGGGGTCGGGCAACTCGAGCCTTTGGGGAATATCACAGCTGCTGCTTTCGACCAGATCTTCGCGGTGAACGTGAAGGGCACCGTCTTTACCGTGCAGAAGGCGCTGCCGCTGATGAAGGACGGTGCCTCGATCATCCTCACCGGCTCGACAACCGGGATCAAGGGAACGCCGGCTTTCAGCATCTACAGCGCCAGCAAGGCGGCGATCCGTAACTTCGCGCGGAGCTGGGCGCTCGATCTCAAGGGCACCGGTATTCGCGTGAATGTCCTCTCGCCGGGAGCCACGGACACGCCCGGTCTGCAGGGCGTTGCGGAAGCGGTGGGCGGTACAACGATGTACGACGCCCTCCTGGCCCAGACACCGGCAGGCCGGATTGCGGAGCCGGAGGATGTCGCCTCCGTCGCGCTCTTTCTGGCATCAGACGACAGCGCGGTGATGACCGGTAGCGAGGTTTTCGCGGACGGCGGCATGGCGCAGGTCTAACAGACCCTGTGGCGACCCAGACCGCAGATGAAACTCCAAACGGAAGTAGGTCTAGCGGGCCGTTCGGCGTCCTCGCCGAACGGCAGTCTCCGGATCCTGTGCCGCGCTGAGAAAGCTCTTGCGTCGAGATCTCGCCGATGAACGGCGGGGGCGCATGCGGACCGGCTGCGACCAGCAAGATGATGGGCACGGCTGATATCAGGCCGTTTCCCTGCCTCGCAATCATGGCGAACGACCGCTCTAGCGGGCTTCCGAGCAGTTTCCTGCGCCGCGGACCTCGACCCGTTCTGGTCCGGATGCAGACGGGGCCGGCCAGCCTATCTTACGTCCGCTGCTGGCCGGAAGCATCTGGCACCGGGCCGCTCGCCGAATTCCGCTAAGGGCCGGAAGCGGTTGCGGCCAGGCAGGGCGCCAGATGTCCGCTTCGGACTAGACCGATCGGAGTCGGGCGACCTGCCTTCCAGTGAAATCCCTCACCGCGATGTTGAGTCTGCCGCACCTCGAAGAAGCAGACGACATGAGGAAAAGCCGTTTCACGGATGCGCAGGTCATCGAGATGATCAAGGAACAGGCTCGACGCACCGCGTCGACGGGATGGCGACGACGGAGGTCTGTCGCAAGCACGGGCTGAGCCCCGCCACCTTCTACAAGCTGGAGGCCAAGTCGGCGTGATGGAGCTGTCCGACGCCCGGCGGCTGAGGACGTTGGAAGACGATAACGCGACGCTCAGGCGGCTGCTGGCGGAACGATGTTCGACCACGTGGTCCACAAAGACCTGCTGGGAAGGCACTGACGACGTCTAAGGAGCGGCGGGAAGCGGCGCTCTAGGCGATGCGAGATCACGAGGTCTTGCAGCGCCGGGCGTGCCGGCTCGTCGGTGTAGATCGAGTGAGAGCAGGTTGCACCCTTTCTTCAAAATGAAACACTTCTGTCGCTCGCGCTTCATCAAATTCCTCGATCTTGGCAAATGCACACGAGTGCAATGGAAACCCAATATCCGGGGACTGTCATGCCTTCTCAGAATCTCCTTCGCGGCGCTGGGGCGCTGCTACTGTCATGCGCGGCCCTTCCCGTGCTGGCTCAGGACTATACCATCACCGTCTGGGCAGGCGGGACTGGAGACGACTCAAACTACCGCATGGACGCCATCGACATGGCGGCCGACATTCTCGAACGCGAGGCCGCGATCCGCGGAGAAGAGCTCTCGATCACCGTCGAAAGCCAGGCCTGGTCCGGCTGGGACGACTTCAAGCAGGCCTTCAGTCTCGCCTCCGAAGCCGGCAACGCCCCTGACCTGATCGTTTCCGGCCATGAAGACATAGGCCCGTGGTCGGAAGCCGGCCTGATCGTTCCGATTGAGGATTACGTTTACTTCGACACTTGGCCGCTCAGCTCGATCTACCCCAACCTGATCGAGGTCGCCTCGTTCAACGGCCAGATCTGGGGCATCCCGCAAGACGCCGAAGCTCGCGTCATGTTCTGGTCCATCCCCGCCTTGGAAGCCATTGGCTGGAGCGAAGACGAGATCGCCAGCCTGCCTGACCTCATCCTGAATGGCGAGTTCACGCTCTACGACATGCTCGACGCTTTGAAGGCGATGCAGGACGAAGGCGTGCTCGAGCCGGGCATGGCCTTTGGCCCCCGCGTGTCGAACGGCCCCGATTACTGGCAGTTCTACCAGGCCTTCGGCGGCGAGATGGCCGATCCCGAAACCGGCAAGCTGGTGCTCGACACCGAGGCGCTGACCGGCATGTACCAGTTCTTCGTCGATGCCGTCGAAATGGGCGTGGTCTCCTCCACCCATCTCGGCATGGAATGGGACGCCTGGCACCAGAACGCGGCCGCCGGCAGCTACGGCGCCTGGCATGGTGGCACTTGGCACTACGCCCAGTGGACGAACCAGTTCGGCCTCGAGGACTTCTTCGGCACCGTTGAGTATACGCTGATCCCCGCCGGCGACGAGAACGGCCGGGCCAACTCGATCACCCACCCGCTGGTCTACCTGCTCACGGCTGCCGCGCCCGAGGAAGAAGCGGCGATCGCGGCCGAACTGGTGGCCATCGCCTCCGAGCCGCGCATCAACGCGCTGCACGCGGTGAAATCGGCACATCTCGGCATATCCGAAGAAGAGACGCTGGTGCCTCTCTATGCCGAGAACCGCTGGCTGACCGCCGCGTCCGAGCGGCTCGCGCCCCATACGAACGCGATCCCGAACAACCCGGATTTCGGCACTTACTGGACGGCGATGTACGAAGGTCTCGAAGCCTCCTGGACCGGCGTGACCTCTGTCGAGGATGCGGTGGCCGAGGTCGAGGCCAGTGTCACTCAGGCGCTCGGCGACGATGTCATTGTCCGCTGATCGCCCCGCAATCTGGACGGCGCGCCGCTCGCGCCGTCCTCTCCGCCGCCCGGAAACGGCGGGGGCGCCTCGCGTCTCCCGCCTCGGCCTCGCCATGGTGGCGCCCGCGATCCTGCTGCTGATGGCGTTCTTCTTCACACCCGTCGTGCTGACCGGCGTCTTTGCCTTCACCGATATGTCCACCTCCACCGGCATCAGTCGGGGCTGTTACGTCGTCACACCGACGACCCTTCGCCGGCTTGGCGACCGGGGGCTGGGCGCGAACGACGCCGAGGCCATCTCCGCCGCCAGCTACGCCGTTGACGAGGCAGGCCTCGCCGCCGCGCGCGACGCGGGCACTGATGCGGCCTTCCTTGCCGATATCGAGGAGCGGCTCACCGGCGAGACCTTCGAGACCGCGCGCGACTTCGAGCTGGCGCTGAGAGACCTGCCGAATGCGCCGCGCAGCCCCCGTGCGCTGAAGTCGGCCGCTGATCTCTTTGGCCAGTCGCTGCTCAACCACCGCTTCGTGACTCGCGCCGAGCTGGCCGAGGCCCTCGCTGCCCATGCGCCGGGCGTCGCCGAAGAGATGCGCGAGGCGCTGACTGATGACGCCTATACCGGCGCCGTCTTCACCACGGAGAATTTCACCCGCCTCGCCACTCAGCCCGAAACCGGGCGCCTGATCGCCAATACCGCGCTCTATGTCGGCGCCACGCTGTCGCTCTTCAACGTGGGGCTCGGGCTCTTCCTCGCGCTGGTGCTCTTCTACATGCCGAAGCCCGTGACCGGCCTCTTCAGCACCCTCTGGCTCTTGCCCCGCATCACGCCGGTCGTGCTCTACACGATCATGTGGAAGTGGTTCACCTGGGAGGATGGCTTCCTGCCGATCCTCGCCGAGCAGCTGGGCCTGCCCGCGTTCAACTACATGAAGGGCTCGGTCGTCACCGCCTGGATGACGATGATCGCGCTCAACGGCTTCATCGGCGCCTCCTTCGGGCTCATCCTCTTCTCGGGCGCGCTGCGCGCGATACCCGTGCAGCAGCTCTGGGCCTCCGAGGTAGACGGGGCGAACCGGCTGCAACAGATCCGCCGGGTCATCCTGCCGCAGCTGCGCTGGCCGATCCTTTTCGTCACCTCCTACCAGACGCTGTCGTTGCTCTCCTCCTATGAGCACATCTGGCTCACCACGAACGGCGGGCCGGGCAAGACCACGACCGTCTGGGCGCTGGAGGCCTTCAAGACCGCGCTGTCGAACTATTCGGGCAACCTCGAATACGGGCTCGGCGCCGCCATGGCGCTGGTGCTGGTGGTCGTGGGCCTGGTGCTATCCATCCTCTACCTGCGCCTCTTCCGCTTCGGCGACCTCGTCGGCCGCCCCCGGATCGAGTTCTGACCATGATGACCCGCAACTTCTCGACCCTCCCGCTCATCGTCGTGCTCACCCTCGTCAGCCTGCCTCTGATGGTGATGTACGGCTTCCTCATCCTCGACACCTTTACCGACGCCCCGCCCGGCGATCTCTGGCCCGACCGCTTCACGCTGGAGCACTGGCGCTTCCTCTTCGACGCCAGCGTCGTGGGGAATGTCTGGCAGGCTGCGGGCAATTCGCTGATCCTTGCCCTGTCGATGATGGTAATCGTTCTGTCGCTCTCCACCACGGCGGCCTACGCGATCAGCCGCCTGCATCTGCCGTACCGGCGGCTCTTTCTAGGCGGCATTCTCGTCATGCACGCCTTCCCGGCGGTGACGCTGCTGATCGGGGTGTTCTTCGTCCTCAACTTCACAGGGCTCTACAACTCGATGATCGGCGTGATCCTCGTTAAGGGCGCGCTGATGCTTCCCTTCGGCATCTGGATCATGAAGGGCTTTTACGATGCCGTCCCGTGGGAGATCGAGATGGCCGGCGTGCAGGACGGGGCAAGCCGCTTCACCGTCTGGCGGCGGCTGATCCTGCCGCAGGTGAAGCCAGGTCTCGTGGCGCTCGGCGTCTTCTCGTTCCTAGACGGCTGGGGCGAGTACCTGCTGCCGCGCATCCTCGCGCCCGGATCGGAGATGACCGTCCTCTCGGTCTTCCTCAACGAGCTCATCGCGGCCGACCAATTGGGCTTCGACTTCAATCTCTTCAAGTCAGTGGGCGTCTTCTACACGCTGCCGGTGGTGCTGCTTTTCATCATCTTCCAGAACCGGCTCATGAACATCTTCGGCGGAGGCACAAAGGGCTGATGCGACTTCACCTGGACAATTTCACCAAGCGTTTCGACGGCACGGCCGTGATCGAAGACCTCGATCTCACGGTAGAGGACGGCGAGATGCTCGCCCTTCTCGGGCCCTCGGGTTGCGGCAAGTCCACCACGCTTCTTTCCATAGCGGGTATCTACCGCGCCGATGGCGGGCGCATCGTCTTCGGCGACCGCGATGTCTCGAACCTGCCGAGCCAGCGGCGCAATGTGGGCGTCGTCTTCCAGAACTACGCGCTCTATCCGCATATGAGCGTGGAGGAAAACATCGCCTTCCCTCTCACCGTTGGCAAGAACAGGCCCTCCGCCGAGGACGTGACGCGCCGTGTTCGCGAGACGGCGGAACTGGTGCATATCGAGGAGCTGATGGCCCGTAAACCCGCGCAGCTTTCGGGCGGGCAGCAGCAGCGCGTGGCGCTGGCGCGCGCCATCGTGCGACGGCCAGACGTGCTGCTCCTAGACGAGCCCCTCGCCAACCTCGACGCCAAGCTTCGGCTGGAAATGCGCTCGGAGATCCGGCGCATCCAGCTGGAGACGGGGATCACTGCGATCCTCGTGACGCACGATCAGGTCGAGGCCATGTCGATGTGCGACCGAGTGGCGATCATGGACAAGGGCGAGATCCTGCAGATCGACGCGCCAACGCAGATGTACCGCGCCCCGGCTAGCCGCTTCGTCGCCGGCTTCCTCGGCAACCCGCCCATCGTCTTCCTCGACGGGCATACCGGGCCGTCCGGGCGTTTCGAGATGGAAGAGGGGCTGAGCCTGCCTCTGCCGTCGCGGCTCGCCGGCTTGCCCGAGGGCCAACCTATCGCTCTGGGGCTTCGGCCCGAGCATTACGGGGCAGGGGGCGGCGCCAGCGCGGCCGGCCGGGTGATCTTCGTCGAACCGCAGGGTCGCGAGATGCTCTTCGATGTCGAGGCCGCGCCCGGCATCGTGCTGCGGTCCATTCAGCCGGTCCGCGACGACGTCGCCGTCGGCGACCGCGTCGACTGGCCTGTCGATACCGAGCGGCTCCTCGCCTTCGATGCCGAGGGGCGCACGCTGTGAGACCGTCGCTGACCCACCCATGGCCCCCTAGGCGCGACGGGCGGCCGCTCTGCATCGCCCATCGCGGCGCCTCCGCTCATGCGCCCGAAGGCACGCCTCTCGCCTTCGACATCGCCGCCGATCTCGGCGCCGATATGTGGGAGGTCGACATCTGGCTGACCGCCGATGGCGTGCCTGTCGTCAGTCACGACCCCGTCGTGCCCGGAAAAGACGGCGGGCGGATCGAGATCGCGCACTGCAGCCGCGACGAGCTCGCCCGCCGTCTGCCCGACCTGCCAACGCTGGCGGAGACGATCGCCCACGCGCGACGGCGAGGGCAGGCGCTCTATCTCGACCTCAAGGCCCGCGGCTCTGGCTCTGCCGCGGTGGCGGAGCTGACCCGCGCCGACTTCGCGCCCGCCGCGCTCGGCGCCTTCGACGATGCCGAAAGCCGTGCGCTGATCGAGGCGGGCTGCCCATGGCCGGTCACGGTGCTGGTCCGCCTCGGCGAAGACCCCTTCGCGCGCGCCGAAGCCACGGGCGCCGACATCATTCACCTCTGTTGGGAGCATGCTGGCCCACGCCCGCAGGATCTCGTCACGCCCGACCTGCTGGCAGAGGCCAAGCGGCGGGACCTCGGCGTCGCCATCTGGCACGAAGAGCGGCCCGAGGTGCTGGCCGATCTGCTGGCGCTACCCGTCCTTGGCATCTGCAGCGACAACCCCGAGCGGCTTGGTGGTTTCCACGCCGGACCGGCAAGCGGGATCGAGGTCGTCTGCCACCGCGGCATCAACCACATCGCCCCCGAGAATACGATGGAAGCGGCGCGCCTGACCTACGATTTCGGCTGTGACTGGCTGGAGCTCGACGTGCGGCGGGCCGCCTGCGGCACGATCGTCGTCATGCACGACCCTACCGTCGACCGGACGACCGACGGAACGGGCGCCGTCGCCGATATGACCCTCGACGCGCTCAAGCGCCTTGATGCCGGGTCGTGGAAGGGCGCCAAATGGGCCGGTGCAGAGGTTCCGACACTGGCCGAGGCGATCACGCTCTGCCAGGCGCGCGGGCGGCGGATGTATATCGAGGACAAGGACGTGCCCGCCGACGAGCTTATCGCCCTCGTGCGCGAAATGGATTTCATGGACGACTGCTTCTTTTGGTCCCCCGATCCGCGCCTGATGCTGGACTTGCGCGCCGCTGCGCCGGAGGCGAGCATCAAGGCCAATGCCGCGCATTACGGTGGGTTCGAGGCGATGCAACAGATGATCCGGCCGCAGATCTGCGAGATTCAGGTCGAGGATTGGACGGAGGAGGCACCGCTCTGCCGCGCCAATGGGATCCGCCCAATGCTGCAATATTTCGACGACGACCCGGCCATCTTCGACCACATCGCGGCTCTGCGGCCCGAAATGATCAATCTCGACCGGGCGGACATGCTTCTGGCGGCGCTCAGGCGGGGTGAAGCGTGAGCGAACGGCAGGTGACGGCCCTTGATGTGGCGCGGCGCGCCGGCGTGTCCCGCTCCGCCGTCAGCCGGACATTCACCGTTGGCGCCAGCGTCGCCCCCGCCACCCGCGACAAGGTGCTGGCGGCGGCCGAGAGCCTTGGCTATCGCGTCAATTTCCTGGCTCGTAGCTTGATCCTCCGCCGGTCGGAACTGGTCGCACTCGTCGTGTCCGACATGGACCATTCGTTCCGCGCGAGGACGGTCGACCTGCTTGCTCGTGGGCTCGTCGCCAGAGGGTATCGGCCAGTGCTGCTGCCTTGGAGCGAAGGCGATCATCCGGCACGCCTGATCGACATGATGCTTCAATACAGCGTGGCAGGCGCCATAGTTACCAGCGACACGCCGCCGCATCAGATCGCAGAGCAATCTGCCCGCTGGGGCGTGCCGCTGGTGCTGGTCAACAAGGCTCCGGTCGCTGATCGGTCGGCCCGCGTGGTGCAGGACACCGAGGCGGCGGGGCGCCTTGCGGCAGAAGTACTGTGTTCGGCCGGCTGCCGGCGCATCGCATATATTGGCCAAGAGCGTCCTTCATACACCATCCGCGATCGCAGGGAGCATTTCATCGCGGCGGCGCGGGAGCTCGGCTTGGTTGTCGCCGCAGAGGTGGCAGGGGCGGCGCAGAACCACTTCGGCGGGATGGAGGCCGCAGAGCGCTTCCTCGCCTCGGGCGTCGCGGTAGATGGTGTGCATTGCTGTAACGATTTTCTTGCCATCGGTTTCATCGACGGGCTGCGGCGGGCCGGTCTGTCCACGCCGGCCGATCTCGCCGTCGTCGGCTGTGACGATATCGCCGAGGCGGCGTGGCCGGCCTATGAACTGACGACGATCCGGCAGGACGCCGGCGACGTCGCCCGCGCCACTCTCGACGCGCTGATGGCGTGCATCGCCGAGCCAAACGCGCCGGGCAGAACGACAGAAGTTGGCGTCTCACTTATAGAGCGCGCCTCGACCCAAAGGCCGACATGACAGATCACAGAGAGCAGGAGAATTCGGTGCAGGAGCGGGCCGGGCAGCAGAAGACAGAGCAAGAAAGGGCCGCCCGTGTTGCCGCCTGTAACGAGCTAATAGCTGAGGCGGCAGCACTCGCCCTTGGTTGGTTCCACCGCCGATCGGAGCTCAGCCGCGACTCCAAGTCCGGCCCGCAGGATCTGGTGAGCCAAGCGGATCGCGAGGTGGAGGAGATGATTCGCGGCCGCCTTACCAGCCTGTTCCCCAGCGACGCCATCCTCGGCGAGGAGCAGGGAGTAACCACTGGTCAGAGCGGCTGGAAATGGATCGTCGATCCTATCGACGGCACCGCCTCGTTCCTGCACGGGCTGCGCGGCTGGTCGGTGTCCATCGGGCTCAGCCATGATGGCACGATCATAGCCGGCTGGATTGCCGACCCCGCCGGCGGGCGCACCTATTCGGCGACGCTTGGTGGCGGTGCCTGGTGCGACAGCAACCGCCTGCAGGTCTCTGGCGCCAGGTGCTTCTCCGATGGGATTATGGCAATCGGCTCGGGTGCGCCGGCGCAGATCGGCTCCCTTGTCGCCGATCTCCTCAGCCGCGGCGGCGGTTTCCAACGCAACGGCTCCGCGGCGCTCAGCCTCGCTCACGTCGCTGCCGGCCACTACATCGGCTTCTACGAGCCGCTCCTTTCTCCCTGGGATTGCGCGGCGGGCCTCCTAATGGTGGAGGAAGCGGGCGGTCGCGCCCAGCCGCACCCCATGACTCGGTCCGCCCCTGTTCTGACCGCTACCCCCGCGATGTTCGAACCGATGCGAGAGTGGGTCGCCAAGGCAACGGCCGGCCCTTGAACCGCCAAACTACTCTGCGAGATGGCCCGCCGCGAGATCGGCACCACGTCTCGCGCTTGAGGATGATGTCTGAAATGATCCAGCCGACTTCGCCGAGCGAGTGGACGTGTCGAGCCCCGCGCCGTGCCCAGCGCCGCTTTCCGGTCACGGCTGGATGAACGTTCCGTCGCAGGTCAACGGCCTGCTGCGTGAACTGCATTAATGGCTTCTCATAGGGGGCCACGCTCCCGCCATCGCTGCGCTCGGGGTGCAGTACAGCCACGCGGGGCGGATTGCGTGTGCGGTCGATATCCTGCGGCTGGAGTACGCACAGCATATTAGGGTCGATGATTTTGCGGGGAAGCGGCTGCAATGAGTGAGCCCGCGTTCCGCAGGCACTTCCACGCCATCACAACCTTGTCGCCGCTCCAGTTCCAGAAACAGCTGCGCTTGATCGAAGCAAGGCGGCTCATGCGGGCAGAGAGCACGAAGATCGCGCAGGCAGCCCAGATTGTCGGCTACGCTAGCGTGGCCCAGTTCACTCGGGAGTATGGCCGCCTAATCCTTGCTCCTCCAGGGAAGAACATACGCGACGCAAATGTTGCCGCCTAAGTGCTCGACCAGCATAGCTGCGTAGCGACCCGCTTACATCATGCGAACTGTAGTGCTCTTGTCGATTTCTCGCCGGTCACGAACTGCGACCATGCCTCCATCACAGGCTTGCGCCGTTCCAAAAGGTCCGACCGCGCGTAGGCTCTCTCGACCGCGTGGCCAACCTTGTGCCCGAGCACCGTCTCCGCAACCTCCCATGAGATGTCATGATCCTGGGCCCATGTGCGGAAGCTAGAGCGAAAGCCATGTGGTCGGCCGGGCTCCGCTAGCTTGTTCAGCCGCAATTCCAAAGCGCGTGAGCCAATAGGCCGACCTCTCTGACCGGGAAAGAGCAGATCTCCACCGAAGCGATTTGCTTCCTCAAGGATAAGATCGGCGGCCGCAGTGAGGGGCACGCGGAATGGCTCAACTTTGCCCTCGCGTCCTTTGATCCGATCCGCGGGGACGGTCCATACACCATCTTTGATCTCGGTAGCGCGCGCTCCAGCGCATCCGTCGAGCCGTACCAATGTCAACAGCATCCACCGGAGGCAGAGATCGCTTGAATTGCCCGTATCTAGTTTGGCGTAGAGCGCCGGTATCTCCTGCCATGGTGTCGAGGGCATTGGTGTCGGCTTGTAGATGACCTCGCCGAGCATGTGCTTTGCGGCCTCAACCGCGAAGGGTTCATAAGGAAATCCCATCAGCTTCATCTGACGGAACACGATCCGCGTCCGTCGCCACGCCTTGATCGCCACCGCATGTTTGGTGCGCCAGATTGGCTTCAACGCTCGATAGATGTCGTGCTGATCGATCTGCGATCCTGGCTTGCGTCCGAACACCGGCAGCATGTGGGTTTCGAGTGGGCTGCGCCACCGGCCGCGCTGACCGTCGCCGCGCAAGGTATGTCGCAGAGACTCAAACACCAGGTCGACGGCTTCAGAGAACACCGGATCGGTGCGGTCGCGCTGGATCCGTTCGGCTTCTCTCTGCGCGTCTCGTGCAGTGATCGGGTCCAGCCCCGCGGCTAGCCCGGAAGCCCAGCGATCCCGCGTCTTACGGGCATCGGCCAGTGTTGTGGCCGGCCACATGCCCAAGCCCATCTCTCGGCGCTTCCCGAGGTGCGAGTACCTGAAAACCCATTTGCCAGTGTCGCCCTTTTTGACGAGTGTCAGGCCGCCCCCGTCGAAGAGCTTCCCATCCGGCGCATTCTTCAACCTGATCGCAGTTAGCTTCTTGTCGGCCACTCCAGTCCCCCAGCTAGTCCCCCAACTAGGCCGCGCTGTCCCCCAACCTGTTGCGACAGGAGGAGACGGCGAACAGCCCTAACCCTAAGCAATATAGGGGAAAGACGCTTCTTGGTGCAACTGTATGAGATGGGTCTGTGGTGCCCCCAGAGAGACTCGAACTCCCGACCCTCTGATTACAAATCAGATGCTCTACCAGCTGAGCTATAGGGGCACTGGCCGCGAATTACCTGTCCGCCGGAGGCTGGACAAGTGAAAATGCCGCAGCCTGACGGGCAGGGCCCTTGCGCGGGCTTTCAATCCGCGGCGGATCCTCTAGCCTTGGCCCCGTCCTGAAGGAGAGTGCCCCGATGACCGGTTTCCGCCTCTGGCTCGGCCTAGCCGGGCTGCTGATCCTCGCGGGGGTGGCGCTGCCCTATGCGGTGCTGCCGGGGCGCGGCGGCGCCTGGGACGTGGTGCTGGTCTGGTCCGCCTTCGGCGTGCTGGTGATCGCGCTGATCGCCACGGCCGTCCTGCGGTGGAGGGGCTGATGCCGGCCTTCTGGATCTGGATCGCCGTCGCGGGCTTCGCGCTCATGGGCCTCGGCATCGCGCTGGCCGCGGCACGAGGCAATACCGGCACGGCTGCCGACTACTACCTGGCCGGGCGGCGCATCGGCGGGGTGGTGGCGGGGCTCTCCTATGCCGCGACGACCTATTCCGCCTTCATGCTCGTCGTGCTGACCGGGCTGACCTATTCGGGCGGGATCGGCGCGCTGGGGTTCGAGCTGGTCTATTTCTCGGGGCTGACGCTGCTGGTGGTCTTCGGACCGCGCATCTGGCTCGTCGGGCGCAAATGGGGCTTCGTCACCCCGGCAGAGATGCTGGGCGCGCGCTACGGCAGCGCCTGGACGGCGCGGCTGACGGCCCTCGTGAGTCTGGTCTTCCTCATGCCCTACGGCACCACGCAGCTTGCGGGGGTGGGGCTGCTGATCTCGGGCGTGACGGGGGGCGAGATATCGCTGGGCCTCGCCATCGGAATCGGCGCGGCCCTCGCGATGCTCTGGACGCTGGTCGCGGGGCTGCGCTCGGTCGCCTGGACCGACGCGGTGCAGGCCTGCGTGATGCTGGTCTCGGGGCTGCTGGCGATCGTCTTCGTCACCCGCGCGATCGGCGGGCCGGGCGCCTTTGCGCGGGAACTCGTGGCGCAGCGGGCTGACTGGCTCGCGGTGCCGGGGCCGGGGCTCTGGAGCTTCGGCACCTTCGTCGCGCTTTCACTGCCCTGGTTCTTCTTTCCGCTCTCGAACCCGCAGGTCAGCCAGAGGCTCTTCGTGCTGCGCGACATCTTCGCGCTGAGGCGGATGATCCTCTGGGTGCTGGGCTTCGGCCTGATCTTCACGCTGGTCGCGGTGACCTGGGGCTTCGCCGCGCTGATCCTGACGCCCGAGCTTGAGCTTGCGGCCAATGCCACCCCGGCGCTGCTGGCCTCGGGCGCGGTGCCGCTGCCGGTGGCGCTGCTGCTGGTGGTGGGCATCCTCTCGGCGGCGATCTCGACGCTGGATTCCATCGCGCTGACGCTGGGCTCGATGGTGGCGCGCGATCTGGCCGGGCAGCGCGAGGGGCAGGACGCGCGGCAGCTGCTGCTGGGGCGGATCACCGTGGTGCTGGTGATCCTCTTCGCGGCCTTCTTCGCGCTGCGGCAGGCGCAGATCGTCAGCCAGCTTGCCGCGCTGTCGGCGGCAGGGCTTTGCGTCACGGTGCCGGCCATCGTCGGCGCCTTCTTCTGGTGGCGCGGCACGGCGGCGGGGGCCATCGCCTCGCTCCTCGGGGGCGCGGCGCTCGCGCTCTGGCTGGCGCTGGGGCAGGGGGTCAGCGTTTTCGACCCGGCGCTGGCGCTGAGCGTGCTGGGCCTCTCGACGGTGCTTTTCGTCATCGTCAGCCTCGTGACCCGCCCGCGGCGCGAAGCGCTGGACTTCGAGGCGCACCTGCGGCCCGACCTCTACCGCCACAGGATCTGGTAGCGCCCTCAGGCGCCGCCTGCCTCCAGCATCGCCGCCCCGGCGGCCCGGCCGGACAGCACCGCCGCCTCGAGTGTCGAGGGCAGCGGCCCGCGCACGTGGTCCCCCGCGTGCAGCAGGTTCGCGAGGGGGGAGCGCATCGGCAGCCGCGCGGCATCGTCCTCGGGCGCGGTATGAAAGGTCGCGGCCCGCTCGCGCAGCAGCCGCGCCGCGATGTAACCGGCCTCTAGCCGGCCAAGGGTCCGGGCGACGTCCTGCCATAGCCGCGCCAGCGCCGCCTCGCGCGTCATCCCCGCCACCGGCGTCGCCTCTTCCGCCGAGACGGTGACGGAGAGCACATCGCCCCGCCGGAAGATCCACTGCGCCGCGCCGCCGATCACTCCGGTCACCGGGGCGGCGAGCGCCGCGAGGTCGGGGGCGACGCGGAAATGCGCGTTCAGGATGCTCAGCCCCGGCGCCGGGACGGCGGCGAGGCCCAGCAGCGCGGCGGCGACCTGCGGCGGGGCGGCGAGGATCACGCCGTCACGCGGGCCCAGCGGCACAGGCTCTTCGCGGGCGAAGCACAGGCGCGCTGCCCGTCCCCCCTCCGCCTCGATCCCCGTGACGGCGGCGCGGTAGCGGACTGTCACGCCGCGCTCCTGCAGCAGGGCCACCGCCGGCTCGATCAGCGCGTGTCCCAAACCTTCGGGCGCCGTCACGGGCCGGCAGGCGGCGCCGCCCCGCGCCAGGCTGCGGGAGAGGACCGCGCGCAGGAGCGCGGCCGAGGCGACCTCGGGCGGGGCGTTCAGCACGGCAAGGGTCAGCGGCTCCCACAGGTCGCGCCAGGCGCCGCCGCGGCGAGGGATCGCCTGCGCCACGCTGCGGGTCCTCGGCGCGGCCCAGAGCCGCGCGGCATCAAGGGCGATGCGGGGTAGCCCCTCGCGCAGGCCGGTGCCGCGCGTCAGGTCCCGCAGGCCTGAGGGGACGCGCAGCACCCAGCGTTCGCCACTCTCGAGATCGGCAAAGGGCAGGGCCGCCTCGGGCGCGATCTCCAGCCGGTCCGCGGCGCCTATGCGTGCGGCATGGTCCAGAACCGCCCCGTTGCCGGAAAGGATCAGGTGGTTGCCGTTGTCGATGACGCGGCCGAGGCGCGTGTCCTCGAAGCTCCAGCAGCGGCCGCCGGGGCGGTCCGTCCGCTCCCAGACGGTGACCTGAAGCCCCGGCTGCTCGCTCAGCTCGAGCGCGGCGGCGAGGCCGGCGAGGCCCGCGCCGATGACATGGATCTGCCGGGTCATCCCCGCCGGCCGGCCAGTGCCGCGCAGCGCGCCCCGTCCAGCATCTTGCGCCAGCCGGGCCGGGCGGCAGGCGGGCGCGACCAATCCGCTTCCATCCGCCGCAGGAGATGCTCATAGGGGCCCATCATCAGCAGCGCGGGCGCGAGGCGCAGTCTGTCGTGGGCGGGCACCTCCCGCGCCGCGGCGCGGTAGGCGGCGCGTGCCAGCGCCCCGACTTCGGCCCGCACGGCGGGCAGCGCGGGCGAGGTGGCGGCGGCGCGGGGCTCGGGTGGCACGCCGGCGGCCTCGAGCGCCTCGCGCGGCAGATAGAGGCGGCCGAGGGCGGCGTCCTCCTCGACGTCGCGCAGGATATTGGTCAGCTGCATCGCCTCGCCCAGCTGCAGCGCGAAGCGGTACGAGGCATCGCCGCGCCAGCAGCCGAAGGCATGCATCGACAGGATGCCCACGGCCCCGGCGACGCGGCGGGCATAGGCGCGCAGGCCCGCCAGATTGGGGGCCACGACAGGGTGCAGGTCCATGCGCATCCCCTCCAGCACCAGCCGCAGCTCCGCGACCGGCAGGCCGAAGCGGGCGGCGCCCTGCGCCAGCGCCCGGCCTACGGGTGTGCAGGGGGCGCCACCTTCGACAAGATCGAGCTCGCGGTCCCAGAAATCGAGGTCGCGGGCCTTTTGCGCCGGCGCTCCGGGCCCATCGACGATGTCGTCGACAAGCCGGCAATAGGCGTAGACCGCCCAGATCGCCGCCCGCCGCTGGCGCGGCAGCACGCGCATCCCGGCGGCGAAGCTCGATCCGGCACCGCGCACGATCTCCTCGGGCTCGCGCAGAAAGGCCGGATCGATGCCCCGCGCCTCCGTCACCGCCCGGCCTCCGCGCGCAGCCTGCCCGAGGCAGCCCGCCGCGGCGCGAGGGCCGAGGCCGCGCCGAGCACCGCCGACCGCGCCATCGCGGTGCTCGAGGGGGCGACGCGGCCCGCGAGGGGATCGTGCCGGGCGAGCTGCGCGTGAAGGTGGCGGGCCAGGTGAAGGATGCTGCGCACCTCGCCCCGCAGGCGGCGTGCGCGCAGAAGGCCGGGCAAGGCCTCCGCCCGCGCCAGAAGGACGGCGGTCTGCTGCAGCGCCCGGTCCACGGCCTGCCGCAGGCCCGGCGTCAGCGCGGCGCCGCGCAGCGCCTCGGGCGTCTCACCGGCCGCGGCGATCCAGTCCAGCGGCAGGTAGACGCGGCCCAGCCGCGTGTAATCCTGCCGCAGGTCCTGAAGATGGTTCAGCACCTGCAGCGCGCTGCACAGCGCATCGGCGGCGTCGTGGCTTTCCGCGCCCTCGTCGTGCAGGTCGAGGATGAAGCGCCCGACGGGCACGGCCGAATGCCGGCAGTAGCCCATCAGCGCGTCCCAATCGGCGCAGGCGGCGCCCGTGGCATCGGCGCGAAAGGCCACCAGCAGCGCGCGCGGATGGGCCAGCAGCGCCTCGCGCCCGGCCTCCCGCGTCAGGCGGCGCAGGGAGAGCGCCTCGGGCGCGCCGCCGGGGGTGCCGTCCAGTCCGGCCTCGACGCGGTCCAGCGCGGCAAGGCGCTGCTCGGGGCTGGCGGCGGGATTGTCGGCGGCATCGTCGGCGCCGCGGGCGACGGCGTAGAAGGCCTGCATCAGGGGGCGCAGATCGCGGCGGATCAGCAGCGAGGCAACGGGGAAGTTCTCGCCCCGGCTCATGCCCGGCCTCGGGGCGGGCGCGTCCCGGCGGGCTGGCGGCATGGCATCGCAATCCTCATTCGTCCTGCCCAGCCTTGGCCGGACCCCTCTCGCGCGCGGTCATGGTAGATAAACGCGGCGCGGGTGCAATCGGATTGGTCGCTGCCTAAGGGGCAAAGCCGCAGGGTGGCGGGCCCTCAGCCTTCGAGGATGCGCGCCATCTCGCGGTCGAAACTGGCCCAGCTCATGGTGGCGGAATTGCCGGCATAGCCGTCGTAATGCGACCGCCCCGAGGAATTGGGCAGCCCGGCCCAGATCTTGGCGAGGTTGTTCATCAGCCCGTGCCGCGAGAGGGTCCCGGCGCGGAAGCGGGCCAGCCCGGCCTCGTGCAGCAGGATATCCGCCAGCCGGTCCTGCAGCTGCGGCGAGAAGCGGTCGCCGCCCTGCGCGCCGGCCATCTCGACCAGCCGCCGCAGGGTGGCCGGAATGAACTGGTAGCGACCGATGGCATGGGGCTGGCCCGGCGTCGCCTCGATCCAGGCGTAGATTTCGGCCAGCGTCATCTGCGTGGGCGGGCGGCCGGGCTTGCGCCGGGCGCCGTATTGCACGGCGTCATAGCCTTCGGGCCCGGCCTCGGCCTGGGCGATGAGGTGGCGGATCATCGTGGCTTCGGGATCGTCGCCCAGCGGTCCGCCATGGTACGCACTCCTGCCGCCCGCATCCGGCGCCGCGAAAAGCCCGCCCGCGGCGCGTCCGATGAAAAGGCTTTGCGCCGCGGCGCGCGCAGCCTCGGCCGCGGCGGTGTCCGGGCGCTGCGCCCTTGCGCGGATCAGCGGCTGCGGCGCCGCGGCGCCGGCAGAGACCGCGATCAGCGGCTGCCGCGCCGGGGCGAGGCCCCCGTTGCCGAGAAGCGAGTAGCCCTGCGCCCCCGCGCCCCCGGCCAGCGGCAGCAGGAGCATCGCGGCGAGCATCGGCACGAGGGCAGGCAGGGGGGGGCGGCGCATCGGCGCCTCCTGATCCGGGAACATCGGCGGCAGGCTTAGGGCAGGCGGGTTGAGGAAGCGTTGCTGCCCGCCCGCTCACGCCCGCGTTAACCATTGTGCACAATCTTATGATACACATGGAAACATCCGGCCCGGTTTGCGTTCGGCAAGTGAAAAACACTGAAGGCAGATCGGAAGACCTCCATGACGAGCCAGATCACCACCATCAATCCCGCCACCGAAGAGACCATCCAGTCCTACGACCTGATGACGGACGCGCAGGCCACGCAGGCGATCGAGGCCTGCCATCAGGCCTTTTCGCGCTGGAAGACCCGCAGCCTCGATGACCGGGCCGCGGTCATCCGCGCCATCGGCAAGGAGCTGCGCGCGCAGAAGGAAGAGTTCGCAAAGCTGATGACGCAGGAGGTCGGCAAGTTGATCGGGGACAGCCGCAAGGAGGTCGAGCTTTGCGCCGCGATCTGCGACTTCACCGCCGAGGCGGGCCCGAAGGAGCTGGCCGAGGAAGAGCGTGACATTCCCGGCGGCAAGGGCGTCGTCAGCTACGCGCCCACCGGCGTCATCTACGGCATCCAGCCCTGGAACTTTCCCTGCTACCAGGCCGTGCGCTATGCCATCGCCAACCTCATGGCCGGCAACGGCGTCCTGCTGAAGCATGCGCCGAACTGCACCGGCTCGGGTCTGTTCCTCAGGACGGTCTTCGAAGCGGCGGGCCTGCCCGAGGATCTCTTCACCGTTCTGGTGATCGACCACGACCAGTCCGACAAGGTGATCGAGAACCGCCTCGTGCGCGGCGTCACGCTGACCGGCAGCGACGGCGCCGGCCGCACGGTCGCGGCCAAGGCGGCCGAGAACCTGAAGAAGACGGTGCTCGAGCTCGGCTCGAACGATGCCTACATGGTGCTCGAAGACGCCGACCTCGACACCGCGGTCGAGGCCTGCGTGCAGGGCCGGCTCTACAACAACGGGCAGACCTGCGTGAACGCCAAGCGCTTCATCGTCACGGCGCCGCATTACGACGCCTTCGTCGAGCGTTACGCCGAGCGGATGCGCGGCGTGGAGCTGGGCGATCCGACGGACGAGGCGACGAAGCTCGGCCCGATGGCGCGTGACGACCTGCGCGACAAGCTGGCCAGCCAGGTGAACGAGAGCGTCGAGAAGGGTGCCCGCGCCATCGTCGGCGGCACCGTGCCGGACCGCAAGGGCGCCTATTACCCGGCGACCGTGCTGGTCGACGTGAAGCCCGGCCAGCCGGCCTACGACGACGAGCTTTTCGGCCCCGTCGCCTCGATCATCCGCGCCGAGGATGACGCGGATGCGATCCGCATCGCCAACGACAGCCGCTACGGGCTGGGCGGCGGCATCTTCAGCAAGGACGAGGCGCGCGCCCGCAAGATCGCGGCGGAACAGTTCGACACCGGCATGATCTCGATCAACGGCTACACCGTCGCAATCCCGAACATGCCCTTCGGCGGCGTGAAGGACTCGGGCTACGGGCGCGAGCATGGCGGCTTCGGCATGAAGGAATTCGTCAACGCTAAGTCGATCTACATGCTCTGACGCCGCGTTGACCGGCATCAGCGGCCTGTAAAGGGGGCGCGCACCGGGGCCAGCAGGGCCGGTGCGCGCCCTTGTCGCGCTTCATCCTCCGTGTCAGGAAAGGGTTTCATCATGTTGAAATTACACTGTCTTGCCTACTCGCGCGGCCTTCGTGTCGTCTGGCTTCTCGAGGAACTCGAGGTGCCTTACGACTTGGTCTTCTACGAACGGACCGAGCGCTTCCGCGCGCCTCAGGCGCTCAGGGGCGTCCATCCGCTCGGCCGCTCTCCGGTGATCGAGGACGACGGCCTGATGCTGGCCGAGTCCTCGGCCATCCTGCGCTATATCGACACGCGCTACGGCAGCGGCAGCTTCCAGCCCGCCCCGGCGAGCCGGCCCTACTTTGAGCATGCCGAATGGCTCGACTTCGCCGAAAGCTCTGCCGCCACGCCGATCATCACCGCCGCCCTCGAAAAGGCCTCTGGCAAGGAGGAGGTGCCGCAGGACCAGCGGGTGAAGGCGCAGCTGGCGGACAACTTCGACTACATCGAGTCGCGGCTGGCGGATCGCCCCTTCCTGATGGGCGAGGCGCCGATGCTGGCCGATATCCAGATGTCCTACCTCATGGCCGTGGCCGAGATGGCGGGCCTGCTGGAGGCGCGGCCCGGACTTGCGGCCTATTGGCAGCGGCTGCAGGAGCGGCCGGGATTTCAGGCCGCGACCGCGAAGGCCGGTCCGATGGCGCCGCAGCGCCGCTGACCGCTTCTGCGCGGCGCGCCTGGAAAGGCTTGATCTCCGCCCGATCCCGGTGATCCTGCCCGTACCCGGGGCTGGCCCGGGGCCTGCACCTCGAGGAGGGGGCCTTGCCCGAAGACGACCGCGCGCTTCTGACCCGCCTGTTCGAGGCCGCCGTCGCCGCGGCCGATCCCGAACGCGTGCTGCCGCCCTACCTGCCGGAGCGGCCGAAGGGGCGCACCGTCGTCGTCGGCGCGGGCAAATCCTCGGCCCGGATGGCGGCGGTCTTCGAGGCGCTCTGGGACGGCCCGCTCGAGGGGGTCGTCGTCACCCGCTACGGCCATGGCGCCACCTGCCGCCGGATCAGGGTTCTGGAGGCCGGGCATCCGGTGCCGGATGCCGCCGGACTTACCGCGAGTGCTGCACTGAAAGCGGCCGTGACCGGGCTGGGGCCGGAGGATCTGGTGGTCGCGCTGATCTCGGGCGGGGGATCGGCCCTGCTGCCCGATCCGCCCGAGGGCCTGACGCTCGAGGACGAGGTCGCGCTGAACAGGGCGCTGCTGGCCTCTGGCGCGCCGATCTCGGTGATGAACGCGATCCGCAAGCAGGTCTCGGGCATTAAGGGCGGGCGCCTCGCGGCGCTGGCGGCCCCGGCCCGAGTCGTGACCCTCGTGGTCTCGGACGTGCCGGGCGATGCCCCGGCGCAGGTCGCCTCGGGGCCCACCGTGCCCGATGCGGCCAGCCGGGCCGAGGCCCGCGCGCTGGTCGAGACCTGGGGCATCGCCCTGCCGGAGGCGGCGGCGCGCCACCTTGCCGGCGAGGCGGGCCCCGCGCCCCTGCCGGGCGATCCGATTTTCGCCCGGGCGCAGACGCATGTCGTCGCCTCCGCGCGCCTCTCGCTCGAGGCGGCGGCGCGCGAGGCCGAAGCGCAGGGCCTGCCGGCGGCGATCCTGTCGGACAGCATGGAGGGCGAGGCGCGCGAGGTGGGCCGCGTTCAGGCCGCCATCGCGCGCGAGATCGCCCTGCGCGGCCGCCCCCTGCCGCGGCCCGTCGTGCTTCTGTCCGGCGGCGAGACCACGGTGACGCTGCGCGGCACCGGCGGCCGCGGCGGGCGCAACGGAGAGTTCCTGCTGGCCTTCGCCCTCGCCGCCGAGGGGGTGCCCTTCACCGCCCTTGCCGCCGATACCGACGGCATTGACGGGTCGGAGGAGAACGCCGGCGCCTTTGCCGATGGCGGCAGCATGGCCCGCCTGCGCGCGCACGGCGCCGATCCCGCCGCGCTGCTGGCCCGGCACGACAGCCACGCCGCCTTCGCCGCCCTGAACGCACTTTTTGTGCCCGGACCCACGGGGACCAACGTGAACGACTTCCGGGCGATCCTGCTGCGCTAGGGGCCGCGTCCAGGTGCGGAAGCGGGCAGGGAAACGCTCTCCAGCCCGGCGACCTAGAGGGCTTGTCGCGGCTTCAGGACGTTCTTGCGCTGCGGAAACTGGCCTTTTTCGCGCGCGCCGTCCTTGCGTTTAGAGGTCGGCCTTTCGGTCGCGTCGCTTATTCGCGCCGGCCCAGCATAGGGCGCAGGATTTCCAGCGCCTGCCCGAATCTCGACGAGATCGCCGGAAAGGCGCTGGCAATGCAGAAGACGAGCCTGATGCACAGGATCGCCGATTTTATCGGCATCCCGATACGAACGGTTCCGAAAAAGGATGGTATATCTAACTAAATGACCTTGCAGAGCGTCCTGTGGCTGCCGTCTTTACGGCGACGACTAGCCAATCGTGCTGCGCGGATGTTCGGCGTAGGGCAGGGGGAGAATCTGCGCCGTTATTTCCTGGTCCAGGAATTCCAGAAGGGTCACGCCGTTCACGTTCATGCCAAGGCTCGCGGGATAGTCGTCCTTCTGGCGAATTAGGGTGGGCCCCGAAATTATCATGACACCTTCGCTCTGAACGGACCGCGCCTCGTGCAGGTGGCCGCAGATGATGGCGCGGATGTCGGCCTTGGTCGTTGCTTCCAGAAGGCGCGCGCGCGCGGCAGCCGGTATGGTCTTGGTCCGATCATCCGTTTCGGTCAGGCTGCGCAGGCAGGGCGGCTTATGCATGAACAAGACCACGGGCCGTGATCCCGCGGCCGCGAGCGCTTGATCGAGAAAACGCCATTGCAGGGCTTCCTCGGGAAACCCCGACTCGAAGAGGGAATCGTTCAGCCCGATAAGGCTCCAGTTATGGAAGCCCATTTGCCAGTGATCCGGTCCGAATAGCGCCTTGTACCTGGAAAGCCTTTCTCGCGTGACGCCGTAGTTGGCGAGCCAGGGAACCTCGGGGCGGGGCCTTGGAAGAGGCGGCGCACCGCCCGTGTCGTGGTCTCCGGGAAGGCAGAGCCATGGCCCGGGCAACCGGTCTAGCTGCGCCCGTGCCTGCGCAAGGGCGCCCCCCTCGTCCGGCCCGTTCCGCACGTAGTCGCCTGTCAGAACACAGAGATCATGCGGCGTGGCCTTGGCTACCTCGACCGCCAGATCCCAGTTCCGGGCCACCGCGCCGTCGCCGCCGCCGATGTGGATGTCAGTGATGTGCAGGATGCGGCGGATCATCGGGGCTGGGTGCTCTGGCAATGGATTTCTCTCAATTCTCGTTTCATCCGCAACGATAAGCTTTCATTTAGACAAGGTTCTGCCGTCCGGAAAAAGAGCCTTTTCCTGGTGAGGCCGAGCGATTCGGCTGCAAAAAATTGGATCAGGATCTTCGCGCGGCCCAGTTCTGTCAACGCGAATTTTTACGCCGCACCGCGGCGCCTTTGCTGAAAAGATTTGCATAAAATTATCACATTACTGTCTTGATACCGTTACGCAGTTTTGAAATTCTGTACCAATTTTTGGTGGCCAACCTACCCACATGCTCTCAACGGGCCGCCAGTTTTGGGAACGGAGAATCGAATGAGATTTACGGGTCGGCGCACCGGGGTGCGAAAAACCAATGACGTCATTTCCGAAAAACAGAGCAGGATGAAGAAGCTCGGTGCATTCGGTGGTGCCCTGATTGCGGCCACCAGCATCATGGGAACGCAGGCCAATGCGCAGGCGCTGACTTTCGACGCAGACGGCTATATTCGGCTTGGATATAACTACAACAGCGACCGGGAAGACGAGACTGTTCCCGAATTCCGTCTTCGGGTTCAGCCCATCGCAACGCTGGCGGTAACCGAGGACCTGTCGTTCGGTTTCGGGTTTCAGTATCAGGTCGACGAGAATTACGCGGACGGCAGGATCGATTTCAAGAACGCGCAGACCAACGTGCCTTATGTCTTCGCCCGCTACGAGAAATACTACGCGGCTTTCGGCAATACCGACGGGGCGATCAACCGTATCCCGTTTCGCGCGGGCTACGAGCCGGGCGTGACCTATCCGTTCAATCAGGCCTCGGCGGTGAACTTCCGCTATGCGCGGCTCAGCTGGTCGGGTGAAGCCTCGGACGTGCTGTACCTGGGCTACGGCGGCTTCCGCGACCCGTTCCGCGCCGGTGTCTCGATCTCGACCGAGGATCGTCAGATCGCGCCCGGCGGGTTCGAGACCTTCGACGAGGAATGGTCGGCCTATGTCTCGAACGGCGGCGACAATTACCAGCTGTCGATCGGCTATGCCGAGGGCCGCGAGGATCAGTCGCTGGTCATGGCCACGGCCCAGTACACGCTGGGCGACCTCTCTCTCAGCGCGCTTCTGGCGCAGGACGATGTCGAGGACGAGTCCCTTTCGGGCACGGCCTACGGCATGAGCGCGCGCTGGCAGGTCAGCGAGCCCGTCAGGATCGAGGCGACCTATGCCAACGGCACCGCCGACAACGACACCGAGGCCTATGGCGTCGGCGCGTCCTACCAGTTCGAGAACGGCATCTCGCTGCGCTCGGGCGTGTTCCAGCAGACCAACGAGACCATCGATCGCCAGATCGCCGATATCGGCCTGATCTACTTCTTCTGATCGCAGGCCAGCCCGGGCGGCGCCTGCGCGCCGCCCGTCACCCTCCTGTCGCGCGTCGTGTCCTGTCCGGACCGGCCGCTGACGGGTCCCGGTCCGGCACGGTTCCCTCGGGTGCCGGACCGCGATCCCCTCGATATGAATGGCAAGCATCATGAAACACATCTTCTCCGCGTCCCTGATGGCCATCGCGGCCGCGACGGCGACAAGCGGGCAGGCGCAAGACAGCACGCAAAGCCTGACTGTCGCCCTCGACACCATCCCCGACACCCTGTGCATCACCTGCCCGGTGACCTTCCCGCGCCGCATCCTCTACAATGTCTTCGATCCGCTGATCGGGCGCGACTACGGCGCGGACGGGCAGGGGACCGATCCGGTGCCCGGCCTCGCCACCGCCTGGGAGCAGGTCTCGCCCACCGAGCTGGACCTGACGATCCGTCAGGACGTCGTGTTCCATGACGGCACCCCGATGACGGCCGAGGACGTGGCCTTCACCCTGTCCGAGGAAAAGCTCTGGGGCGCCGAGGCGCTGACCCCCGATGCGCTTGCCCGCGGCGTCTTCACCTCGGTCGAGGTGCTGGATCCCGAGACCGTACGCATCACCACCGCCTTCCCCGACCCCTCGCTGGTGCGGCGGCTGCAATCGCATATCGGCCGCGTCGTGCCCAAGGCCTATTTCGAAGAGGTCGGCGCCGAAGGGTTCGACCGCGCTCCCATCGGCACCGGGCCCTACCAGTTCGAGACCTTCGATCCGCGCAGTCAGGTCGTGCTGACCGCCAATCAGGACTACTGGGGCCCGGTGCCGCAGGTCGAGGAGGTCATCTTCCGCGACATCCCCGAAACGGCCGCCCGGGTCGCCGGGCTGATCTCGGGCGAGCTCGACCTGATCGTCGGCGTGCTGCCGCAGCAGTTCGACATGCTCGAGACGCGCGGCTTCAGGGCCGTGGCCGCCCCGCAGGAGAACATCCAGATGCTCTCCTTCATGACCGGACCCGAGGATCTGCCGCTGCACGATCCCTTGCTGCGCCGCGCGCTGGTCGCGGCCGCCGATCTCGAGGGGATCAGCACGGCCCTTTTCGGCGGCACGGTCACGCCGATCAACGGCATCCAGCTGCCGCTCTACGGCGACTACTACACCGAGCAGAACAGCACCCACGACCACGAGTTGGCGCAGGATCTGGTGGCGCAATCGGGCTACGACGGTGCGCCGATCTCCCTGCAGCTGATCACCGGCGGCTTCGTGCTGGTCAACGAGACCGTGCAGCTTCTGCAAGAGCAATGGGCCGCGGCAGGGCTGAACGTCGAGCTCGACATCATCCCGGACTACACGCAGCATACGCTGGTGCCGCCGACCCAGACCAGCATGTGGTCGACCTCGAACAACGTGACGATGGCCGACCCCTACGAGCCGGTCTGCGCGACCTTCACAGGGGGCAGCTACTACGCCGCGCAGGGACGCATCGCGCCCTCGGAGGCGCTTGATGCGCTCTGTGCCGAGCTGCGGGTCGAGACCGATGTCGAGGCGCGCCAAGAGCTCTGGACGGATATCCAGGCGGCCTGGGCCGAGGCGCCGCAGGCGCTGTTCCTCTGGCAGCGGCCGGAGTTCTACGCGATGCGGTCCGACCTCGACTGGGCGCCGACCTCGGATTTCGCGATGCTCTTCGCGCCTGTCGATCCCGCGCCGTCGAACTGAGCCCCGTGCTCCTTGCGGAAAGGCGCCGCGGCGCCTTTCCCACAGCTTGCCTCTAGCCCAGGAAGGCCGCCCCCCGCATGTCCGCCTATCTCGCCCGGCGACTGGTCAGAAGCGTCGTCACGCTATGGCTGGTCGCCTCGATCGTCTTCGTTGCCTTCCGGCTGGCGGGCGATCCGCTGAACGTCCTTCTGCCCGACAGCACCGATCCGATCACCCGCGCCTTCTACATCGAGAAATGGGGCTTCGATAAACCTCTGGTCGAGCAGTACCTGCGGTACTTCTACAACCTGGCGCAGGGCAACCTCGGGCAATCCTATGTCAGCGGGCGCGATGTCACCGCCATCATCGCAGAGGCCTTGCCGAACACGCTTCTGCTGGGGCTGACCGCGCTTGCGGGCTCGGTCCTGCTGGGGGTCGGGGCGGGTGTGGTCGCGGCGCTGTTCCGCGGCACGGTCATCGACCGGGGTGTGATGCTGGCCTCGGTCCTGGCCTTCAGTGTGCCCGATTACGTGCTGGGCGTGGCGCTGATCTTCGTCTTCGCGGTGCAATGGATGGTGCTTCCCAGCTCGGGCAGTGCGACCTGGGCGCATATGATCCTGCCGCTGGTCACGATCGCGAGCTCTGGCGCGGCGAGGATCGCGCGCTTTGCCCGCAGCGCGATGCTCGACGCGCTGAACGCGCCCTATCTGCGCACCGCCCGGGCCAAGGGCCTGCGCGAGGGGCGGGTCGTGCTGCGCCACGCGCTGCGCAACGCCCTGATCCCCATCGTCACCGTGCTCGGCTTTCAGCTGGGCTTCGTGCTGGGCGGCGCGGCGGTGGTCGAGACGGTGTTCGCCTGGCCCGGCATCGGCCGGCTTTTCGTGCTGTCGACAGCGGCGCGGGACCTGCCCGTGGTGCAGGCCCTGACGCTGCTGATCGCGGCGGGCGTCATCGCGGCGAACCTCGCCGTCGATCTGGCCTATGGCTGGCTCGACCCCCGGATCAGCCTGAGCGGGGGGCGGGCATGACGGCCCTCATCGCCCGGCGCCCGCCGCTTGGCGCCCTGCTGGCGGGGCTGTGCCTTGCCGCGCTCGTGCTCTCGGCGCTGCTGGGGCCGCTCCTGTCGCCCTATCCCTACACGCAGACCGACCTGATGCGGACATTGGCCCCCCCGGCCTGGATGGACGGCGGCAGCTGGGACCACCCGCTGGGCACCGACCAGCTGGGCCGCGACAGCCTGAGCCGGATCTTCTATTCGTTGCGCATCACGCTGATCATCGGCTTCATCGGCACCGCCATCAGCGCGGCCCTCGGCTCGCTTCTGGGCATGATCGCGGGAGAGCTTCGCGGCTGGGTCGATGCCGGCGTGATGATGATGGTCGATGTCCAGGCCTCGCTGCCGTTCCTCGTCTTCGCGCTGACCGCCCTCGCGATCTTCGGCAACGGGTTCTGGGTGCTGCTGGCGGTCATCGGGATCAACGGCTGGGAAGGCTATGCGCGGCTGGCCCGCGGCATGGTGCTGAGCCTGATGCACGAGGATTACGTCACCGCCGCCCGCGCCGTCGGCACCCGGCGCTGGCGGCTGTACCGGCGCTACCTGCTGCCCGGCATCCGCAGCGCGATGATCGTGCAGTTCACCGTGACGCTGGCGGGAACCGTTCTTCTGGAAAGCGCGCTCAGCTTTCTGGGCCTCGGTATTCAGCCGCCGGTCACCAGCCTTGGGCAGATGCTGGGCGAGGGGCGGGACTACCTGCTTTTCGCGCCATGGATCGCGCTGGCGCCGGGCGCGGTGATCGTCCTGCTGATCCTGTCGATCAGCCTGCTGGGCGACTGGCTGCGCGACCTTCTCGACCCCTTTGAAACCTGAGGTCCCATGAGCGACACACCGCTTCTGAAGGTCGAGGATCTCTCGGTGCGCTTTCACACCCGGCATGGCGCCGCGCATGTCGTCAACGGGATCAGCTACGATGTCGCCCCGGGCGAGATCCTTGGCATCGTCGGCGAATCCGGCTCGGGCAAGAGCGTGCATACGCTCGCCATCGCGGGCCTGCTGCCGGGGCCGCGCGCCGAGGTCACGCAGGGCCGCGTCCTGTTCCGCGGGCAGGACCTGCTGGCCCTGACCCCGGACGAGCGGCGCCGTCTGCGCGGCCGCGAGATCGGCATGGTGTTCCAGGACTGCATGACATCGCTGAACCCGGTGATGACCGTGGGCGCACAGATCTCCGAGGCGCTGGTTCTGCGGATGGGTCTGGGGCGCAGGGCGGCCCGGCGCCGCGCGGCCGAGATCCTCGACGCGGTCGGCGTGTCCGAGCCCGTGCGGCGGCTCGACGACTACCCGCATCAGCTTTCGGGCGGCATGCTGCAGCGCGTCGGCATCGCGATGGGCATCTGTTGCGAGCCGAAGCTCCTGATCGCCGACGAGCCCACGACCGCGCTCGACGTGACTGTGCAGGCGCAGATCCTCGCCCTGATCTACCGGCTCTGCCGCGAGATGGGCATGACGGTCCTGCTGATCACCCATGACCTTGGCGTGGTCGCGCGCACCGCGCACCGCACGGCGGTGATGTATGCCGGCCAGTTGATGGAGATCGGGCCCACCGCCTCGGTCTTCACCGACACGCGCAGCGCCTATACCCTTGGCCTTCTGCGCAGCCAGCCGGTGCCCGGCGCGGGGCGGCGCCAGCGCCTGGCGCAACTGCCCGGATCGCCGCCTGACCTGCGCGCGCTGCCAAGCGGCGATCCCTTCGCGCCGCGCAATCCCTTCGCCACCACGCGCGACGCGGCCGAGCGCCCGCCGCTGCGGCCCGTGCCGGGCGGCGATCCCCGGCATTTCGTGGCGGCTTGGTACGACCTTCCGCAGGCCTTCGCCGCGCAGATTGCCGCCACGGGCGGGCCCGTGCATCCCACCGATCTTCGCCAGCGCTACTACCCGCAAGGAGCCGCCTGATGAGCGACACACCGCTTCTGTCGGCCCGCGGGGTCAGCCGCCATTTTTCGGTCCGTCACGGCCTGTTGGGCCGCCGGGGCGCGACGCTGCGGGCCGTCGATGGCGTCGATCTGGATGTGCGCGCCGGCGAGACTCTGGGCATCGTCGGGGAATCCGGCTGCGGCAAGAGCACGATGGGTCGGCTCCTGTTGCGTCTTCTGGACCCGACGGGCGGGCAGATCCTGCTTGAGGGGCAGGATCTCGCTCAGCAATCGCCGGCGCAGATGCATGCCTTGCGGCGCGACGTGCAGATGATTTTTCAGGACCCGTTCTCGAGCCTGAATCCGAGGATGAGCGTGGGCGAGATCATCGCCGAGCCGATGATCAATTTCGGCCTCTGCGCGACGGCCGCGGAGCGCCGCGGCAGGGTTGCCGCGCTGATGGAGCGTGTCGGCCTCGACCCGGCGCGGGCCGGGCGCATGCCGCACGAGTTCTCGGGCGGGCAGCGCCAGCGGATCGGCATTGCCCGGGCACTGGCGGTGCGGCCCAAGCTGATCGTCGCGGATGAGCCGACCTCGGCCCTCGACGTGTCGATCCAGGCGCAGATCCTGAACCTGATGGCCGAGTTGCAGGAAGAATTCGGCCTGACCTACGTGATGATCACCCATGACCTCTCGGTCCTGCGCTATTTCTGCGACCGGGTGGCGGTGATGTACCTGGGCCGGATCGTCGAGGAGGGGCCGACCGAGGCCGTCTGCACCGCGCCCGCGCATCCCTATACCCGCGCGCTGCTGTCGGCGGTGCCCGATCTCGATCAGGTGGGGCAGGGGTGGGACAGCGCCGTGCCGCTGTCCGGCAAGCCGCCCTCGCCGGTGAACCCGCCGCCCGGCTGCAACTTTCACCCCCGCTGCCCTGTCGCGCGTCCTGACTGCAGGAGCGGCGGCCATCCTCCGATGCTGCACCCGGCCGAGGACCGGCGGGTAGAGTGCCTGTACCCGCTGGAGGCGTGAGGGGCTGCCGCCGTCGCGGCCTGCGCCGCCGGGCGAAATGAGGCCGGGACCGGGCCGCGGGCCGCAGACCTGCCGCGACGCGTGTTCATGCCTGTGGGGCAGGGTCGGCCTTGCTCGCGCGAAGGCATTAGGATGAAGAAATGTTCATTAAATCGTGCCGTCAAGCCGGGCGCCGCCGCGCTCCGCGTCGTGACCGACCCCGCGATGTGCGATGCCAATTGACCCCCGCGAGGGGATGCTCAGTCAGATCGGGACTTGCAGGGAAAATTGGCTCCGGCGGTAGGGATCGAACCTACGACCAATTGATTAACAGTCAACTGCTCTACCGCTGAGCTACGCCGGAACACCCGCGCTCTATAGCAATAGCCTCCGGGGGCGTCCAGAGGTCCCGTAACGTGAACTTCACGCGGCGGCGAAACTGGCTGCGGGGCCGGGGGGTACGTCGCAGGTGGCAAGGCCGCGGGCAAGCAGATCGAGCAGGTGCGAGAGCACCGTGGCGCTGGCCGCGGCGGCCACCCCCTCGGGCAGCGGGCCGTAGAGGCGCAGCGCGAGGGCGGCGGGGGTGCCCGGCGCTTCGGCGAGGGCGGCGCGCAGCTGGTCCTCGCGCTCCTGCCGGTGGGACAGCAGCATCGCGATGCGGGCGGCGGGGTCGGTCACGGGCTCTCCGTGGCCGGGATAGAGGATATCCAGCCCCTCCCGCTGCAGCAGCGCGAGCGAGGCGCGGTAGTCGGCGAGATCGCCCTGCGGCGGGACAATCGCCGTGCTGGTCCAGCCCAGCACCAGATCGCCGCTGAAGCCCATGCCATTCCGCACGAGGCAGAGGTGATTGCCGAGGTGACCCGGCACATGCAGCGCCCGCATGGGCCCCTCGGGCGTCTGCAGCACCGCCCCGTGACCGAGCGGGCGGTCGAAGCGGAAGCCCTCATCGAGGCCGGGGCCAGCGGGCAGGCCAGCCGCTTCCAGCCGCGCCATGGTGGCGCTCTGCCCGGCCCGGGGCCCGCCGAAGGCGTAGACCGGGGCGCCAGTCGCCTGCGCCAGCGCGGGCGCGAGGGCCGAATGATCCAGATGCGCGTGGGTCACGACGATGCCGCCGCAGGGCCGCCCGCCGAGCGCCGTCATCAGCGCCCGCAGATGCGCGGGATCCTCCGGCCCCGGGTCGATGACCAGCGGCGCCTGCCGGCCGAGGATGTAGCTGTTGGTCCCGGGCCCGGTCAGGGCGGAGGGATTGGGGGCGAGCACGCGGATCACATCCGGCGCCAGCTCTGCGGGTCCTGGCTGCATCGTCTCTTTCCCCTGCCGCGTCATGGGCCTAGCCTCTATCCCATGCGCTGGGGTTGGCTCAAACGGACATTACCGCGAAGCCTGTTCGGTCGGGCAGCGTTGATCGTCGTATTGCCGGTGCTGATCCTGCAGCTGGTGATCTCGATCCTCTTCGTGCAGCGCCATTTCGAGGGCGTGACCCAGCAGATGACCCGCTCGGTCATTCTCGAGCTGCGCTACCTAGAGGCGGCGGTGGCAGCGGCGCCGGACCTGCCGGCGGCCCGGGCGGCGGCGGCCTCCATCGCCGCGCCGCTGGAGATGACTGTGTTCCTGCCCGCCGGTGCGGCCCCGCGCGGCGATCCGCGCGCGCTCTTCGATCTGCCGGCGCGGACGCTGGCGCAGACGCTGCGGGCCGGCGTGCCGGGGCTCGTCGCCGTCGATACCGACACCGACCGGCGCGCTGTCCGGCTGTGGCTGCAGACGCCGCGGGGGCTGATGCAGGTCGCCTTCGACAGGCGCCGCGTCTCGGCCCGCAACCCGCACCAGCTGATCGTCATCATCATCGTGCTGGGCGCGCTTCTGATGGCCATCGCCTCGGTCTTCCTGCGCAACCAGCTGCGTCCCATCGCGCGGCTGTCCGAGGCGGCGACGGAATACGGCAAGGGGCGCCGGATTCCCTACCGCGCCTCCGGGGCGACGGAGGTGCGCGCCGCCGGCGCCGCCTTCATCGACATGCGTGCCCGGATCGAGCGTCAGAACCAGGCGCGCACGATGATGCTTTCGGGCGTCAGCCACGATCTGCGCACGCCGCTGACGCGCCTGCGGCTCGGCCTGTCGATGCTGGAGGACGAGGCGGAGGCCGCGCCGCTGATCCGCGACGTCGACGAGATGCAGGGGTTGACCGACAGCTTCCTCGATTTCGCGCGGGGCGATGCCGAGGACGCGGTCGAGATCGTCGATCCCATCGCGCTGGTGCGCATGGCGGTCGAGGATGCGCAGCGCGGCGGTCAGGAGATCGCGCTCGTGCAGGCCGAGGGGCAGGGCGCGATGCCGCTGCGCCCCGTCGCGATCCGCCGCGCGCTGAGCAACCTGATCGGCAATGCGCTGCGCCATGGCAGCCGGGCCGAGATCGGCGTGGTGTTGAACGAGCGGGCGCTGCGCATCATTGTCGAGGATGACGGCCCCGGCATCCCCGCCGAGCAGCGCGAAGAGGCGATGCGCCCCTTCACGCGGCTTGATGCCTCACGCAATCAGGATCGCGGCGGCGGTGTGGGCCTTGGCCTTGCCATCGTCATCGACGTGGCGCGGGGCCATGGCGGCAGCCTGCGGCTGGATGACAGCCCGCGCCTGGGCGGGCTGCTGGCCGAGCTGATCGTCGCGCGCTGAGCGCGGGCCTCAGGTCGGGGCGCCGGCCGCGTCGAGGCGCTGCATCTCGGCCTCCGTCAGTTCCAGACCGGCGGATTTGACGAGCGTCTCCATCTGGCTTTCCGAAGTGGCCGAGGCGATGGGCGCAGTGACGCCGGGCTTGGCCATCAGCCAGGCCAGCGCGACCTCGGCCTGCGTCACGTCATGCTCGGCCGCGACCGCGTCGAGGGCGGCGAGGATCGCCTCGCCCCTGGCGTTCAGGTAGCGGTCCGCGACGCCGCTCCGGGCGCGGCCTTCGCCATCCTCGGGCTTGCGGTACTTGCCGGTCAGGAACCCCGAGGCGAGCGAGAAGTAGGTGATGACGCCCAGCCCCTCTTCCTGCGCGAGGGCCTGCAGCGGCCCCTCGTAATCGCCGCGGTCGTAGAGGTTGTATTCCGGCTGGATCACCTCGTAGCGGGGCAACCCGCCGCGCGCGAGATCGAGGGCCCGGCGCAGCCGCTCGGCGTCATAGTTCGAGGCGCCGATCGCGCGGATCTTGCCGGCCTGCATCAGCCGGCCATAGGCGGCGAGGGTCTCGGCCTCCTCCGTCTCGTCATCGGGCCAATGCGAGAAGTAGAGGTCGATGCGGTCGGTCCGCAGCCGGCGCAGGCTGTCCTCGACCGCCTGCTCGATCCAGCGCTGCGACAGGCCCTTGCGCGGCTTGCCCGCGGCATCCTGCCCGCCCATGTCGCTGCCGACCTTGGTGATCAGGGTGACCTTGTCGCGGCGCGCGGGATCCTGCGCCAACCACTCGCCGATCAGGCTCTCGCTCTCGCCGCCCTCGTTGCCGTCGACCCAGCGGGAATAGACGTCCGCCGTATCGATTGCGTTGAAGCCCGCGTCGAGGAACTGGTCCAGCAGGCGAAAGCTCTTCTCCCTGTCGACGCTCCAGCCGAAGACGTTGCCGCCCAGAACGACGGGCGCGGTGGAGAGGCCGCTCTGGCCGAGGTGACGATGCTGCATGATGGACCTCCTCATATTCCGGCGGGCGCCGCTCTCGCCGGGCGGGCCGCTCTGGCTGAACGGGCAGCGGGATGAGGGGGTTCCGGGGAAGTCCCCGGGGGGCTGCGTCAGTTGACGCGGCAGTCGTTCATCAGCTCGGCCATGGAGGCGCCGAAGAGCGGGGCCGCATTCAGCGCGCGGCGCAGGGGCTGCTCCCGCTCCTGCGGCAGGGACATCGGGAAATGGCGGGCGCGTCCGTCGCGGAGCCGCAGCGTCACGGTGCAGAGCGCGGCATCGGCGTCGAGCGCCGGCGCGACCTCGGCCAGCGCCTCGCGCGCCAGTCCCATCGCCTCGACGAAGCCGCCTGCGCCGGCCTCGATCTGCCAGCCGCAATCGGCGATGCCGTCGCCATCGAGATCGAAGTCGAACTGCGCGCTGCTGACGCTGTCGGACCATGCGAAGATGATGGACCAATAGGTGGAGTGGTCGTCGGGATGGAACGAAGTCAAAACAGCCTCACGAGATACCGGGCCGGGATGCGTCCCCGGGTTAACCAACACTGTCGAATATGTATCGAATCGCGCCCTTACGTCACGATCCACTTTAGGGCAGGGCGGTTATTCGCCGACGGCCCGCGGCTCGAGATGGGTCACGCCGACCGAGGCGGCATAGGCCAGTCCGGGATCGAGTGACATCGGGATGTACTCTCCGCGGCGCCACAGCTCTCCCAGGTCGTCGTAGTGCCGCGACAGCGGGTGGCCCGACTGCCCGGTCGAGATGATGAAGACGCTGCTGTCGGGATCGGCGAAGTCGTAGACGCCGCGGTAGCCGGCGGCATGGACGTTGCTGAAGGGGTCCGGCCCGGTGCCGGAGGTGGCGCCCCGCATCAGCGTGTTGTCGCCGCCAGAGGTCGACTGGCGGATGTTCACGAACCAGCCCAGCACCGGCGTCTCGCCCAGCACGGGGTGATCCTGCAGCGCCTGGTGGGCATCGCCCCAGCGCAGCCCCTCCAGATCCTCGCCATAGCGCTCGGCGATCCAGATCAACGCGTCGTCGAGGGCGAGGCGGGCGATATCGCTGCAGCTTTCGACCCGGCTCGATCCGGTGATGTCGCACCAGCTTGCGGCGCCGGCGGCATCGGTGAAGACCCGCTCGATGAAGAGCGGCTGCAGGCGGTGGAACTCCTCCGTCAGCGGGCCCAGCTTGTCGCGGATCAGCCGGTCCTGAAGGCTGCGCATCCAGGCGGCGTAGATCAGCGGCTCTGGCAGGTGCTCGTTCATCTCGCCGTTCCAGGCGGCCAGCAGGTCGAGCGCCTCTTGCCGCCGGCGCTCGGGGGTGCCGGCCTCGGCCGGCTCTCCGGTGTACCAAAGCTCGGCGCCGATCATCGGCAGCAGGGTCCGCGCGGTGGGCGAGACGGTGTCGAGCTGCGCCTCGACGAAGCTGTCGCGCGTATGCACGTCGCGCGACTGCATCAGCGCCGTCCAGCGCCGCACCCGCTGCGAATCGCCCCAGTCGTAGGAGACATGCTCGGGGAAGGGGCGGTCGACGGTCTTGTTGTTGGTATTGCCGACGATCCCGCCCTCGGGCGCCACGAATTCGGGGTTGTCCTCGTAGGGCAGGGTTCCCTGCCAACGGTTCTGCGGCAGGTAGCCCAGCGTCGGCATCCGCCCCTGCGTCTGGTGCGCCGGATCGCGCGCCGGCATCCGGCCGATCATCTTCATCGCGATCTGCGTGCGGTCCGCGAGGACCAGGTTCTGCGCGGGGGCGACGAAAAGCTCTCCGGCCTCGAGACCCTGCTCGATGCTATGGGCGCGCATCAGCCGCATCGCCGCGGTCATCGAGGTGTCCCCTTCCTCGAGCGCGGTCCAGCTGAGCGTCGTGACATGGCCGGGCGGGCGGATCGTGCCGAGGTCGAACTGCTCGGGCGGCAGGACCGGCCCATTGTCCGTCCATTGCAGGGAGATGGTGACCGGGGTGGCATCCTTGACGCCGATGATGCTGTCGCGCGTCTCGAAGGGGGCCCAGCCCTCGGGCGTGCGGTATTGGCGGGCGTCCTGCGGGTTCACCTCTTCGACATGCACGTCCTGATCGTCGAGATAGGCCGAGGTGATGCCCCAGCCCAGATCGGCGCTGCGCCCCGAAAGGATCAGCGGCATGCCGGGGATCGTGCCGCCGATCACCCCGCCCGATGTCATCTCCACCCGCGCGAGGTACCAGATCGAGGGGGCGCTCAGCGCGAGGTGCGGATCGCTCGCCAGCAGCGTCGCCCCGGTGGCCGAGCGCGATATGCCCGCCGCCCAGCCGTTCGATCCGCCCAGCTCCAGCGGGGCCACCGGCGAGAGCGGATCGTCCTGCGGGCTCGCCGCGGCATAGCGCGGCAGCGCCTCGGGCATCAGCGCGGCGTAATCGGGCAGGGCGGCGGTGCCGGGCCCGGCCTCCGCGCCCATCAGGTCCGAGACCTGGTCCGGCTCCAGTACCAGCGACAGGCGGGCGCGCAGCACCTCGCTGCGCATCTGGCTCGAGAGTTGCAGCGCCATCAGCTTGAGGATCGCGAGGCTGTCGGCGGGCTGCCAGGGGGCGATGGACTGGTTGAAGATCCACATCTCGGGCGCCCCGCGCCCGCGCGCACCGGCGTTCACCTCGCCGATCCAGGCATTCACGCCGCGGGAATAGGCCTCGAGCGCGGTGCGCGTGCGGGCATCCTGCGCCGGGACCGCCCGCACCGCGAGGCCGTAAAGGTCGAGCCGCCGCAGCAGCATGTCGGTCTGCAGGGTGCGGGCGCCGAACAGCTCGGACAGGCGGCCCTGCACGGTCCGGCGCAGCATCGTCATCTGCCACAGCCGGTCCTGCGCATGGGCATAGCCAAGGCCGAAGAAGACATCCGCGTCGCTCTCGCCGAAGATATGCGGCACGTCGGCATGATCACGCACGATCTCGACCGGGGCGGCGATGCCATCGACCCGCGCGGTGGCGTCGTAATCGGGCAGGCTGCGGGCGGCGAACCAATAGGCCAGCATGAGACCCGCCAGCAAAAGCAGGATCAGAGCGATGGCCAGCCTGAGCAGCCAGCGGAACACGAACGCCATGCAGTCTCCCGGGGCATCGAAGGGCGGGTCGGCGGACCGCCGGGCGTTGACTAGACCGACTTCGCCCCGGATGAAAGGTGCCAGCGACACGAAGACAACGACACAACGGCAGGGGGCGGATCATGGCCAAGGTGGCATTTCTCGGGCTGGGGGTCATGGGGTTTCCCATGGCCGGACACTTGGCGGCGGCGGGACACGAGGTCTGCGTCTACAACCGCACCGCCGCCAAGGCGCAGGACTGGACCGCGCGCCACGGCGGGCGCAGCGCCGCCACACCGGCGCAGGCGGCACAAGGGGCCGAGATCGTCCTGTCCTGCGTCGGCAACGATGACGACCTGCGGCAGGTATGCCTCGGCGATGACGGCGCCTTTGCGGGCATGACAGAAGGCACGCTCTTCGTCGATCACACCACAGTCAGCGCCGGCGTCACGCGCGAGCTGGCGGAGGCTGCCGCCGAGCATGGCATCGGCTACGTCGATGCGCCGATTTCCGGCGGGCAGGCGGGGGCCGAGAATGGCCAGCTCTCGGTCATGTGCGGCGGGGCGCAGGCGGATTTCGACCGGGCGCAGCCGGTGCTCGAGGTCTATGCCAAAATCTGCAGGCGGCTGGGCGAGGTCGGCTCGGGCCAGATCTGCAAGGCGGCCAACCAGATCGCCATCGCCGGGCTGGTCCAGGCCCTGTCCGAAAGCCTTGCCTTCGCGCAGGCGCAGGGCCTCGACGGGCGCGCCGTGGTCGAGGTGATCAGCCAGGGCGCCGCGGGCAGCTGGCAGATGGCGAACCGGCACGAGACGATGCTGGACGGGCAGTTCGATCATGGCTTCGCCGTCGACTGGATGCGCAAGGACCTCGCCATCTGCCTCGCCGCCGCGGAAGAGACCGGGACCAGCCTGCCGGTCACCGCCCTCGTCGACCAGTTCTACAAGGAGGTGCAGCAGATGGGCGGCGGCCGCTGGGATACCTCGGCCCTGATCGCCCGGCTGCAACGCTGAGACGCGCGGCGCCGGTCATGGACCCCGGTGCCCGCCTCGCCTATGCGGGGGCGTCGTGACCCCGCCACACTGCCGGAGCCCTGCCATGCGCCGTCTTGCACGCCTATCCTGCGGCCTCGCGGCGCTGCTGCTGGCGACGCCGGCCACGGCAGAGCGGGTGCTGGTCTTCGCCGCCGCCAGCCTAGGCGGCACGCTGGACGAGGCCCTCGCGCCATGGGAGGCCGCGACGGGCCATGACGCCGTCGTCGCCTATGCCGGCAGCTCGGCCCTTGCGCGCCAGATCGAGGCGGGGGCGCCGGCGCAGGTCTTCATCTCGGCCAACGAGGCCTGGATGGACAGCCTCGATGCGGCAGCGCTTCTGGCCCCCGGCACCCGCCGCGACCTCTTGGGCAATTCCCTTGTCCTGATCTCGGGCGAGGCCGATGTGCTGGCGCTGGAGGACTTGCCGCAGACGCTGGGCGAAGGCTGGCTGGCGATGGCGCTGACGCAGGCGGTCCCCGCGGGCATCTACGGGCGCGAGGCGCTGGTCTCGCTGGACCTCTGGGACAGCCTCGAGCCTCGCGTCGTGCAGGCCGAGGACGTGCGCGCGGCCCTCGCCCTCGTCGCGCTGGGCGAGGCGCCCTTCGGCATCACCTATGCCTCGGACGCCGCGGCGGAGCCGAGGGTGCATGTCGCCGCGACCTTCCCGGCCGATAGCCACGCGCCGATCCGCTACCCCGCCGCCGCGCTGGCGGGCAGCGGACCGGTGGCGGTGGACCTGCTGGACTGGCTCTCGGGGCCGGAGGCGGGGCAGGTCTTCGCGGCAGCGGGCTTCGACCTGCCGTGATGGAGGCGCTGGTGCAATGGCTGGGACCCGAGGAATGGGCCGCCGTGCGCCTGTCCCTGCGCGTCTCGGCCATGGCGACGCTCTGCAGCCTGCCGCTGGGCCTTCTGGTGGCGCAGGCGCTGGCGCGCGGGCGCTTTGCCGGGCGCGGGGTGCTGAACGCGCTGGTGCATCTGCCGCTGGTGCTGCCGCCCGTGGTCACCGGCTACCTGCTGCTGCTGGCGCTGGGCCGCCGCGCGCCCCTGGGCGCCTGGCTGGCCGAGCGGGGCATCGCCTTCGCCTTCAGCTGGACCGGGGCGGCGCTGGCGGCGGCGATCATGGGCTTTCCGCTGATGGTGCGGGCCATGCGGCTGGGGATCGAGGGTGTCGATCCGCGGCTGGAACAGGCGGCAGCCACGCTCGGCGCCTCGCGCCTGCGGATCTGGCTGACGGTGACGCTGCCGCTGGCCCTGCCGGGCATCCTCGCGGGGACCATCCTCGCCTTCGCCAAGGCGATGGGCGAATTCGGCGCCACGATCACCTTCGCCTCGAACATCCCCGGAGAGACGCGGACCGTGCCGCTGGCGATCTACGAGTTCCTGCAGGTCCCGGGCGGCGAGGGGGCGGCGCTGCGCCTCGTCGCGGTGTCGCTGGTGCTGGCGCTGGGCGCCGTCGCCGCCTCAGAGGCGCTGGCCCAGCGCAGCGCGGCGAGGCGGCGCGGATGATCGAGGTTCGGGCACAGAAGCAGCTCGGCGAGTTCCGCCTCGATGCCGCCTTCGAGGCGCCTGCGGGGGTCACCGCGCTCTTTGGTCGGTCGGGGGCGGGCAAGACCAGCCTTGCCAATGCCGTCGCCGGGCTGCTGCGCCCCGAGGCCGGGCGGATCGCGGTGGACGGCACGGTTCTCTTCGACAGCGCGCGGCGGATCGACCTGCCGGTCCGGCACCGGCGCATCGGCTATGTGTTTCAGGACGCGCGGCTGTTCCCGCACCGGACCGTGGCGCGCAACCTGTCCTACGGCGGTCGGCACGACGCGGCGCGGGTGATCGAGATGCTGGGCCTCGGCCCGCTGCTGGACCGCTACCCCGCGGCCCTTTCGGGGGGCGAGGCCAGCCGCGTCGCGCTGGGCCGGGCGCTGATGTCCGATCCCGTGATGCTGATCCTCGACGAGCCGCTCTCCGCGCTCGACGCCCCGCGCAAGGCCGAGATCCTGCCCTACCTCGAGCGGCTGCGCGACACGGTGCGGCTGCCAATCCTCTACGTCAGCCATTCCGCGAGCGAGGTCGCGCGCCTCGCCACCACCCTCGTGATCATGGAGGCGGGGCGCGTGCTGCGCGTCGGCCCGGCGGAGGAGGTCATGGCCGATCCCGCTGCCGTGCCGCTTCTGGGGGTGCAGGAGGCCGGTTCCCTGATCACCGCGCGGGTCGAGGCCTATGACGCCGAGGACGACCTGACGGAGCTGGCGCTGTCCGCAGGCCGGCTCTTGCTGCCGGGGCGGGCGGGCGTTCCCGGCCAGCCCCTGCGGCTGCGGATCGCCGCGCAGGACGTCATCCTCTCGCTCGAGGAGCCCTCGGGCCTCAGCGCCCTGACCCGGCTGCCGGTCACGGTGACGCGGGTCGAGGAGGGGCGCGGCCCCGGCGTCGCCGTCGGTCTGGCCGCCGGAACGGATCGCCTCTTGGCGCGGCTGACCCGCCGCTCGGCGCGCAGCATGGGGCTGGCGCCGGGCCAGCAGGTTTGGGCCATCGTCAAGGCGACGGCGGTGGCGCCGCAGGATGTCGGCGGGTGAGGCGGGGCCTGCCGCCTTGCCCCCGGTCCGGCGCAGCCGCTACCCTGACCGTCTGGAGGTGACGATGCCCGATGCCGATCCCCGCGCGACCGATGTGTCCCGCCCGCCGCCGCAGGACGCCTATGCGCTGATCCTCGAATCGATTGACGGCGGTCTTTACGGCCCCGGCGACCGCCTTGTCGAAAGCGAGCTGGCCGAGCGCTTCGGGGTGTCGCGCACCCCCGTGCGCGAGGCGCTGCAGCGCCTCGAGACGCAAGGCATGCTGGTGCGGGACGGGCGGTCGCTGATCGTCGCCGCGCTCGATCACAACGCCCTGTCCGAGCTTTACGTGGTGCGCGGCGCGCTCGAGGGGCTGGCGGCGCGGCTGGCGGCCCGCCACGCGGTGCCCGAAGAGGTGCAGGTCCTGCGCGCCATGGTCGAGGCCGACCGCGCGCTGGTGGACGACCCGCGGGCGCTGGCCCGGGCCAACCGGCGTTTCCACGCGCAGATCCACCGCGCCTCGCACAACCGCTTCCTGGTGCGGCAGCTCGACACGGTGCACCGGACCATGGCGCTCCTCGCCTCGACATCGCTGGCGGCGGAGGGGCGGGGGCATACCGCGCTGCAGGAGCACGAGCGCATCGTGGCGGCGATCGAGGAGGGCGATGCCGCCGCGGCCGAAGAGGCCCTGCGGGATCACATCTCGCGCGCCTTCGTCACGCGGCTGAAGCTCGACGCGGCGAAGGTTGAAGCGGCCGGTTAAGGGGTATGTCCGGCGGCGGCAGGACGAGGCCATGCGTGGTCTTGTCCCAGAAGAAGGGCTTGCGTCCGATCTCCCAGACCGCCTTCCAGGCGGCGAGCGTGGCCATAGGGAAATACAGCGACAGCGCGACGGTCCAGATCAGCAGGCCGCGTTTCTCGGCCCGCACGGCGCCCAGCCCCGCCACCGCGATCACCAGCACCTCGGACCCGAGGAACAGCAGAGCCAGCGACCAGGCGAGGGCGTTTGGCAGCAGCGGCTCGATCGGGTGCGGCAGGCCGAGGAAGAGCAGCCAGAAGGACCAGAGCACCGGCGCCAGCAGGAACTGCAGGAGCGTGCCCAGAAGCAGCACGTTCAGCGCGACGAAGCCCGTGGGCCCCAGATCGGCCCAAAGCCTGCGCGGTTGCCGCATCGCCACCGCCCAGGTCATCCCGTAGCCCTTGAGCCAGCGCGACCGCTGCCGCACCCAGGCCCATGGATGGGCGGTCGCCTCCTCTTGCGTGGTCGTATCGATCAGCTCCGTCCGGTAGCCGCGGCGCGCGAGGCGCAGGCCGAGATCGGCGTCCTCGGTCACGTTCCAGGCGTCCCAGCAGCCGACGGCCTCCAAGGCGGCGCGGCGCAGGAACAGCTTGGTCCCGCCCAGCGGCACGACAAGGCCGAGCCGCGCGAGGCCGGGTAGGACGACGCGGAACCAGCCGTTGTATTCCAGCGTGAAGCAGCGGGTGATCCAGTTCGTCCGCGTGTTGTAGAAATCGAGCGCGCCCTGCAGGCAGGCGACCTCGGGCGGCGCCTTGGCGAAACGTTCGGCGACGCGGGTGATCTGGTCGGGGGCGGGCGCATCCTCGGCGTCATAGATGCCGATGATCGAGCCGCGGGCAAAGCGCAGCGCGTAGTTCATCGCCCGCGGCTTGGTCCGCAGCTTGCCCTCGGGCACCTCGATGACGCGCATCTGCGGCGGCAGCTCCACCGCCTCGATCGCGGCGCGGGTCACGTGATCGTCGTCCTCGAGGATCAGGCAGATGTCGAGCAGCGCCTGCGGGTAATCGAGCCGCGAGAGGCGCACCAGCAGGTGCTGGGCGATGTATTGCTCCTTGTAGAGGGGCACGAAGATCGAGACGACCGGCGCCACCTGCATCGCGAAGCGGTTGCTCAGCGGCGGTTTCGGCACCCGCAGCGGCGCGGCCAGCGCCGCCGCCAGCCGTAGCAGGGACGAGGAGACCAGTGTGGCGACCGACAGCAGCGTCAGGGACAGCGCCAGCGATGCCGGCGAGAGCGCGCCCCAGAGCACCGCTGAGGCTGCAAGGGTGATGCCGATCCGTCCGGTCAGCGCCGGCCGGCTGCTGCGGCAGCTTTCCCCCTCGGGTACGCAGGTCTCGGCCTGCGCCACCAGGGCCGGCTCGACCACCTGCGCCATCGCCTGGCGCAGCGAGGCGACCGGGCATTGCGCCAGCCGCACCGGGCCGAGCCGCGCGGTCAGCATGCGGCGCTGGTGCGGCGCCAGCGGCGTGCCGGCGGTCAGGACGACCGTGGCCGCGCCGCAGCGGCGCCAGGGCAGGGCCCCCATCTCGAGCGCGAGGGCCGGGCCGAGCGCGGCGATCAGCGCGGCATCCGGCGGGTCTTCCAGCGGATCGACCTGCAGCGGGGGCGAATTGGCGGGCCGCTGCCGCCGGTGCAGCGCGGCGGCAAGGGCGGGACGCAGCCCGGGCTCGAACCCCGTGCGGTCGCGCCCCGGCACCGCAGCCGAGGCAGGCAACTGGCCGGGGTGCCCGCCGCCGCGGTGCTGCCTGATCGGCTGGAGCCCCATGATCCGCCCTCCGCTACGCCCTCGGGGCAGCATCGGGGCGGCAGGGTTAAGCGCCGGTTAAGAGGCGGCGGTCTCTGCCCGCGCGTCCATCGCCGCGGCGAAGCGCTCGAACAGGTAGTAGCTGTCCATGGGGCCGGGGCTGGCCTCGGGGTGGTACTGCACCGAGAAGACCGGACGGTCGGCCAGGCTGATGCCGCAGTTCGACCCGTCGAAAAGGCTGACGTGGGTCTCGGTCACGCCCTCCGGCAGGCTCTGGCTGTCGACGGTGAAGCCGTGGTTCATGCTGGTGATCTCGACCTTGCCGGTGCCGAGGTCCTTGACCGGGTGGTTCGCGCCGTGATGGCCGTGGCCCATCTTCACGGTCTGCGCACCAAGCGCCAAGGCGAGCAGCTGGTGCCCGAGGCAGACGCCGAAGACCGGCATCTTGCCGCGGTCGAGGATCTCGCGGATCGCGGGGACGGCGTAGACGCCGGTGGCCGCGGGATCGCCGGGGCCGTTGGTCAGGAAGACGCCGTCGGGATTGAGGGCCAGCACGTCATCGGCGGTGGCGGTGGCGGGCAGGACCGTCACCTCGCAGCCGGCGCTGGCGAGGCTGCGCAGGATGTTGCGCTTGGCGCCGTAGTCGATGGCGACGACGCGGTGACGCGGCGCCTCCTGACGCTGGTAGCCATGCGGCCAGGCCCAGCGCATCTCGTCCCAGCGGTAGGATTGCAGGGTCGAGACGTCGCGCGCAAGATCGCGCCCGACGAGGCCGGGGAAGGCGCGCGCCTCGGCCACGAGGCCGGCGATGTCGAAGTTGCCGTCGGGGTTATGCTCGAGCGCGACATGGGGTGCGCCGGACTGGCGGATCGCGCGGGTCAGCCGGCGGGTGTCGACGCCGCCCATCCCGATGCGCCCGTGCCGCGCCATCCAGGCGGGCAGCTCGGCCGTGGTGCGCCAGTTCGAGGCCAGCGTCGGATCCCATTTGACGATCATCCCCTCCGAGACCGGGACGGCGGTCTCGTCGTCCTCTTCGGTGGTGCCGGTATTGCCGACATGGGGGAAGGTGAAGGTGACGATCTGCCCGGCGTAGGAGGGATCGGTCATGATCTCCTGGTAGCCGGTCATCGCGGTGTTGAAGCACAATTCGGCCGTGGTGCGGCCGGTCGCGCCGAAGCCCTGGCCGTAGAACAGGGTGCCATCGGCCAGCGCGAGGCAGGCGGTCGGCGTGGGGGACGCGAACGGCATGGACGGCTCCTGCTTTGCAAAGTCGCGTGTATCTAGAGGGCAGAGGCGCGGGGCGCAAGGGTGGAGCATGGCCCTTTCCGGGGTGCTTTGAGGGGCGTTGCCCGGGCCGGCGCCAAGGCGTATGGTCCGCCTTCTTCAACGGCACGAGTCGAGAGACGGGCAATGGATCTTCGCACGAGGCTTTCCGCGGCGACCAAGGACGCGATGCGCAACAAGGAGGCCGACCGGCTGTCGACGCTGCGCCTGATCGGCGCCGCGATCAAGGACCGCGACATAGCGGCCCGCGGCGACGGCGAGGAGGGCGTGGGCGATGCCGAGGTGCTGGCCCTGCTGGGCAAGATGGTCAAGCAGCGCAAGGACAGCGCGCGCGCCTACGAGGAGGGTGGCCGGCTGGAGCTTGCCGCCAAGGAGCGCGCCGAGATCGGCGTGATCGAGGATTTCCTGCCGCGCCGCCTGAGCGAGGCCGAGACGGCCGCCGCCGTCGATGCCGCCGTGGCCGAGACGCAGGCGACGGGGCTGCGCGACATGGGCCGGGTCATGGCGATCCTGAAGACGCGTCATGCCGGGCAGATGGATTTCGCCCAGGTCGGCCCGGTGGTTCGCCAGCGGCTGAGCTGAGGCGCGCTCAGGCCTGCGGGCGGCGCAGCCGCTCAAGCGCCTCGCGCAGGGCCGGCTCGAGCGCGCGCCGCTCCTCTTCGGTGAGGAAGGCGCCGATCTCGACCTCGCGGCCCGCGCCCTTCAACGTCAGGTAATGCGCGACGGGTCCGCCCTTTGGATGGACCTCAAGGCTGGTCCAGTAGGGCTGACCCTCCCAGGACTGGCTGCGGCCGCGCGGCCCGTCGCGCGTCAGGCGCAGGACGCCCGGCGCGAGGACCAGCCTCTCGAGGATCGAGCCGTCGCTGTAGCTGCGCGCGATGCCGCCCCAGACCCCCCAGATCGCCAGCCCGATGAAGGGCAGGATGCCCCAGAGCACGGGAGAGCCCAGCACCGCCAGCAGTGGCAGGCAGACCAGCGCGAGGGTCGTGCCGATGAAGGTGACGAAGCCGCGCTTGGGCAGGGATCGGTAGGGCCAGAGGTGCAGCTCGTCGATCCTGCCGCCGCCCTCGGCCTTGCGCGGGGGCAGCCATTCGTAGGGCATCGGAGGCTCCCGGGCGGGGGTACCAAACGGAACGGGCCCGGCGTTGCCGCCGGGCCCGTGCGTCTTTGCCTGATGCGCCGGCCGGGGCCGGCGCAGGGGTCAGGCGATCAATGCGCGTGGGTCCGGTCCCAGTCTTCCTGCCGGGGCAGGGTCTCGAAGGTATGGGCCGGCGGCGGGCTGGGCAGGGTCCATTCCAGCGTGTCGGCCCATTCGTTCCAGGGGTTCGCGGCCGTGACCTTCTTGCCCGCGAAGAGCGTGTAGAACAGCACGACGATGAAGAACACGAAGCTGGAGAAGGCGATGAGCGCGCCGATCGAGCTGACGAGGTTCCAGGTCGCGAAAGCCTCGGGGTAGTCGATGTAGCGGCGAGGCATGCCTTGGCGGCCCAGGAAGTGCTGCGGGAAGAAGGTCAGGTTCGCACCGATGAACATGGCCCAGAAGTGCAGGTGGCCCGCCCATTCCGGGATCATCTTGCCCGCCATCTTCGGCAGGTAGAAGTAGATCCCGGCGAAGATCGCGAAGACCGCCCCGAGGCTCATGACGTAGTGGAAGTGCGCCACGACGTAGTAGGTGTCGTGGTAGACCCGGTCGACGCCGGCCTGCGACAGCACGACGCCGGTGACGCCGCCGACGGTGAAGAGGAAGATGAAGCCGAAGGCCCACATCATCGGCGTCTTGAACTCGACCGAGCCGCCCCAGATCGTGGCGAGCCAGCTGAAGACCTTCACCCCCGTCGGCACCGCGATCACCATGGTCGCCAGCATGAAGTAGCTTTGCTGCGTCAGGCTGATGCCGGTGGTGTACATGTGGTGCGCCCAGACGACGAAGCCCAGAACCCCGATCGCGATGAGCGCCCAGACCATCGGCAGATAGCCGAAGATCGGCTTCTTCGAGAAGGTCGCCACGATGTGGCTGATGATCCCGAAGCCCGGCAGGATGATGATGTAGACTTCCGGATGGCCGAAGAACCACAGGATGTGCTGGTAGAGGATCGGATCGCCGCCGCCTTCGGGCTGGAAGAAGGTGGTGCCGAAGTTGCGGTCGGTCAGCAGCATGGTGATCGCGCCGGCCAGCACGGGCAGGGCGAGCAGGATCAGCCAGGCCGTCACGAAGACCGACCAGGAGAACAGCGGCACCTTGAACAGCGACATGCCGGGGGCACGCATGTTCAGGAAGGTGGTGATGATGTTGATCGAGCCGACGATCGAGGAGGCGCCCGAGACGTGGACCGCGAAGATCGCCAGGTCCATCGAGATGCCCGGCTCGGAGGTCGAGAGCGGCGGGTAGAGCACCCAGCCGACGCCCGATCCGTGCCCGCCGCCGCCGCCCGGCGCGAAGAGCGAGGCGATGCCCAGCGCGGTCCCGGCGACATAGAGCCAGTAGGACAGGTTGTTCATCCGCGGGAACGCCATGTCAGGCGCGCCGATCTGCAGCGGCATCAGGTAGTTGCCGAAACCGCCGAAGAGCGCGGGGATGACGACGAAGAACATCATCAGCACGCCGTGATAGGTGATCGCGACGTTCCAGAGCTGGCCGTTGGGGGTGCAATCCTCGGTCGCGCGAGGGATCCAGGAGCGGATCGCCGTGGTGATCGCGTTGTCGGTGACCGATTCCGTGCACATGAACTGCACGCCGGGATGCATCAGCTCCAGCCGCATGTGCACCGTCAGGAGCACCGCGATGAAGCCGACGATGCCGGACGTGAAGAGGTAGAGGATCCCGATGTCCTTGTGGTTCGTGGACATGAACCAGCGGGTGAAGAAGCCTTGCTTCTCCTCGTGGTCCGGACCGGGGACGGTGGCATCTGCCATGAGGCTCTCCTCGGCGGTTGGCGGCATGTGGTGTCAAGGCGTTCTAGAGCCTGCCGCTGCGCGGAGCAACGCCCCGGATGCCGCAAGCTGGAACTATTCTTGATCGGGCGTGATCAGCGGCCCTCGGGCCCGGCCCCTTCAAAGACCGCGTCGAACTGCCGCCGCAGCGCCATGTCGAGGTCGGTCATGGTGACCGGGCAGCCCAGGTCGACGAGGCTGGTGACGCCATGCTCGCGGATGCCGCAGGGCACGATGCCGCCGAAATGCGTCAGATCGGGCTCGAGGTTGATCGACAGGCCATGCATGCTGACCCAGCGGCGCAGACGGATGCCGATGGCGGCGATCTTGTCCTCGGCCGGGGCGCCGTCCGGCAAAGGCCGCTTCTCGGGGCGCTGCACCCAGACGCCGACGCGGCCCTCGCGCAGCTCGCCCTTGACGCCGAACTCGGCGAGGGTGGCGATCACCCAGGCCTCGAGCTGCTGGACGAAGCGGCGCAGGTCGCGCCCCCGGCGCCCGACGTCGAGCATGACGTAGACCACGCGCTGCCCCGGCCCGTGGTAGGTATACTGCCCGCCGCGCCCGGTGGCATGCACCTCGAAACGGTCCGGGTCCACGAGGTCTGCGGGCTTGGCGCTGGTGCCGGCGGTATAGAGCGGCGGATGCTCTAGCAGCCAGATGCACTCGGGCGCGGTGCCCGCGGCGATCTCGGCGGCGCGGGCCTCCATGAAGGCAACGGCTTCGGGGTAGGGGACCGGCGCCTCGGAGATGCGCCATTCGAGAGGCGCTGTCATGCGCCCCTATCCCGCATCGCATCGCTCAGTCGCATCAGGATCAGCCCCGTCTTCGCACCCGTCGTGACCTGCACATAATGATCCCCTGCGGAGAGTGCCATCGGACAACCGCCTTGGTGGGTCGGAGGGCGCAAGCCGCTTCCGCAAGGACAGGATGAAAAACCGCGCCAGTGCTCTTGGCAGCGCCTGCGGCGTCGTCTATACGCCGCGCAGTCTACTTTGGACACGTGCGGTCGTGGCGGAATTGGTAGACGCGCAGCGTTGAGGTCGCTGTGGGGTAACACCCGTGGAAGTTCGAGTCTTCTCGACCGCACCATATTTCCGGCTTAAGTCCAGTAAAATAAGCCCCTCGGGGCTCAGGCGACTTGCCAACCCGCCAATCTACCCCCCTAAGCTACCTCGGTTGACGTGCCTTCCTCGATCCAGGCCATCACCTCGGTGACCTTCACGAACGAACAGCCGCCGCGCTTGTAGATGCGGATCGATCCGTCATTGGCCCAGCGGTAGAAGGTACGCAGCGATGCGCCAAAGAGCTCCGGCGCCGCATTTATGCGCACGTAGATCGGCGTTGGCATCTTACCCCTCCCTCTCTGTGTCTGCATTGTTGTGCGCCTGGACCGACCGTTCTGCCTTCGCGCAGCCATGCCGCCCGCACCACGCATGCAGTGCGCATCCGCACGCGATGCGGTCCCCAGTGCTGACGCCGCCGCTCATGCCGTCACCTCGGCTGCGTCGATGGCGGTGCCGGCCCATTGCTCCGCGCAGGCCTCGGCCACGCCCTCGAAGGTGCGGCTGCGGATCTTCCAGCGGTCGGGGCCCGGCGGTGCGCGGTGGATCGCGCTCCAGGCCTTGTGCTGGGGCGTGCCGGCCTTCGGCGGTGTCAGCTTCTCCGTCGCTGCCAGTTGCGGCAGGCCGCGCAGGTAGAAGCCGGTTGCCTTGAAGGCCGGCTCGCCGAACCACCAGGGTTGGACGATCTGCGGCTTCGGCAAGTCAGCCGGCAGGCGGGCGCGGCCGTGCGGGTTCATCACCGGGTTCTCGATCGCGACCCGCGGGATCGGGGCCTGCCAGCAAGCGGTGAAGAGCGCGGCGCCCTCGTCCAGCAGTCGCCACATGATCGCGCGGCGGGCCTTGGCCGAAAGGGTCGGCCAGTCCGCCCGCTCCGCGGCGCTTGCATCGGCGGGCGGGTTCCTCGGCGGCTCATGCAGCCAGCGGACGCCGCTGTTGCAGAGCCGGGTGCAGGGCGGGTGCATCACGGCCAGCATGCCCCAGCCGAGGTGCAGGTAATCGCGGATGTC
>NZ_QJTE01000010.1:0-10552 GCF_003217255.1 Pseudoroseicyclus aestuarii
TTGAACTCGCGGCTGAATGTTCGTCTCTTCATCGGAAAACTCCAATCCCATGGTCACGATCTTATCGTCGTGTCCACGGGACCGGCAGCATCCCATGGGGCTCAGGTCAAAGGATACAACCTATGTTGTCGCGGCGAACTTGGAAGCCGGCGACACCGGATCGTCCGGGGGCGTTAGTTAGAGATCCACTCTTGGGTGATGATTGCCACTTTTAACAAGTTCGCCCCCGGCACAAGTCTCTCGCGGAGGTCGTCTCGATGCGGCTACGGCGATGGTGTCTTTTAGATCTGACCTGCCACGGAATTTTCATCCAGTCGCGACCGGAGCCCGGTTATTGTTTACGCCGTTCGGCGCAGGGTTAGCAATTGCCCGACGCGCGGAACTTTCATCTCGCGCGGCGGGGCGGGCGATTGCGGTGGTCAGGGCTCGCGCGTAGTCAGCCGGGGTCTGGTAGTCCAAAGCCGAATGCGGGCGCTCGGTGTTGTAGTCGGCAGCCCAGGCCGCGATGACGGCACGAGCGTGAGCCAGGTTCCGGAACATGGTCTCATTTAGCAGTTCATCCCGCATCCGACCGTTGAAGCTCTCTACGAAACCGTTCTGCATGGGCTTTCCCGGCGCGATGTAGTGCCATTCGATCCGGTGCTCGGAGCACCATCGCAGGATCGCGTTACTGGTCAGTTCAGTCCCGTTGTCGCTGACAATCATGCCGGGTTTGCCGCGGCGCTCGATCACGGCCGACAGTTCACGGGCGACACGACGCCCTGATATCGAGGTGTCAGGGATCGCCGCGAGACATTCACGGGTGACATCGTCGACCACGTTGAGCACCCGGAAGCGCTGGCCGCCCGCGAACTGGTCATGGACGAAATCCAGCGACCAGCGCGCATTGGGCCGCGCCTCGACCAGGATCGGGGCTCGCGTCCCGACAGCCTTGCGCCGGGCCTTCCGCTTGCGCACCGTCAGCCCCTCCTCGCGGTAGATCCGGTTGATGCCGGAAGGCTCGCCCTCACGGCGCAGCAGCACGAAGAGCCGCCGATAGCCGCACCGCCGGCGTTCGTTGGCCAGCTCCCGCAGCCGCCCGCGCAGCACCGTGTCCGGCGCACGCTGCGCCTGATAACGGACCATCTTGCGATCCGCTCCGACGATCCGACAGGCCCGCCGCTCCGACAGACCGCAGGCGGTCCGAAGGTATGCGACCGCTTCGCGCTTCACGGCGGGCCCTACCATCTTTTGCGACCAGATCCTTCATCGCAGCCAGATCCAGCATCTGCTCGGCCAGCAGCTTCTTCAGCTTCGCGTTCTCATCCTCGAGTGTCTTCAGCCGCTTGGCCTCCGACACCGTCATACCGCCGAACTTGGCCTTCTAGTTGTAGAAGGTGCCTTCCGACATGCCGTGCTTGCGGCACAGATCGGCGCGCTTCGCGCCTGCCTCGTGTTCGCAAAGGATGCCGATGATCTGCTCGTCCGTGAATCTCGTTCGCTTCATTGTCCGTCCTCAAGTTGGGGCGGACTCTAATCGGCGGTGGAGGAAAAATCCCGTGGCAGGTCAACTCCACGACCCGCTATCGTTATGAGAGCACGAAACGGCCCTCCGTATCCGGACCTCTACCGTCGAGCTTGACTGTCACGGTATCACCGCGTCGCGATGCTTCGATCCTGTGGGACGCACCGTTGAGCCGAAGCTGTGCCGTGTAGCTCGGCCAGTGGTCGGGCAGCGCCGGGGTGATCCTGAGATGCGTGCCATCCTCGAGCGCAATCCCGAGAATGCCTTCGACGGCGGCGCGGTACATCCAGCCGGCGGAGCCGGTATACCATGTCCAGCCGCCACGCCCCAGCTTGTCGGGGGCGCCGTAGACGTCGGCGGCGATGACATATGGTTCGACGCGGTAGGTCTCAGCGGCCTCGCGGCTGTCGCTGTGATGGATCGGGTTCAGCATCGAGAACATGCGGTAGGCGTCGCTGCCGCGCCCCATGCGGGCCAGCGCGTAGATAAGCCATATGGCGGCGTGAGTGTACTGGCCGCCATTCTCGCGCACACCCGGCGGATAGGCCTTGATGTACCCGGGTTCCTTGTGCGTGCTCGCGAAGGGCGGGCTGAACAGACGCAGGATCCCGGCGTTCTCGTCAGCAAGGTGTCCGAGGGCGGCGTCGACGGCCCGAGAGGCACGTTCGCCGTCCGCCGCACCGGACAGCGCGGCCCAAGATTGCGCGATGCTGTCGATGCGACACTCGTCGCTCTGATCGGAGCCCAGGGGCGTCCCGTCGTCGAAGAAGCCACGCCGGAACCACGCGCCGTCCCAACCTGAGTCGTTCAATGCCGTACGCAGGGCATCCCGATGCGTCGCGAAACGGTCGGCCATGGCGCTGTCGCCCCGGGCGCGTGCGAGCGGTTCGAACTGTGCTAGTGTGTCGTAGAGGAAGAAGCCGAGCCAAACGCTTTCTCCCAAGCCCTCTTCGCCGACCCTGTTCATGCCGTCGTTCCAGTCCCCGCCTAGGATCAGCGGCAGACCATGCTGGCCCGTCCGCTTGATGGCCAGCGTCAACGCCCGGACGCAATGCTCGTAGAGCGGTTCGCTGAAGGACGACTGATCAGGGACGAAAAACTTGTCGGAATGGCCTTCCGGGATTTCCGGGCCCTCCAGGTAGGCGATACTTTCATTCAGGATCCCTCCGTCGCCGGTCATCCGAAGGTAGCGGGCCGTCATGTGCGCCAGCCAGACCACGTCGTCCGAGATCGTCGTGCGGACACCCGCGCCGGTCTTCGGAAGCCACCAGTGCTGGACATCTCCGTCGCGGAACTGGCGGCCCGCTGCGTTAAGGATCTGACGCCGGGCGAGCGAGGGGTCCTGAAGGATCAGTGCGCCAGTGTCCTGCAGCTGGTCGCGGAAGCCGAATGCGCCCGAGGCCTGGTAGAACGCGGATCTGGCGCGAATGCGACAGCCGAGGTTCTGGTACGGCAGCCAGGTGTTCACCAAAAGATCGAAAGAGCGATCCGGCGTCTCGACCTGGAGCGTGTCGAGGATTGCCGACCATTCCCGCTCCGTTTCGACCCGAGTGATCTCGGCACGTCCGTCGGACAGGATATCGGCGATGATGGCCGCAACGTCCTGTTCCACGGTGTCGATCAGGGCGAAGACGATCTCCGCTCGTGACCTTGGCTCGAGGAGGAGGTGAGAGACGATTGCCCCGCAGGGATCGGCGTCTGTCCGGGTCGTGGAAGCGGGGCGCACGCCGGCCATGGCGGCGGGTCGAGCAAGATCAGGCTCCGGGCCGAAGAACGCGGCGCGCGAGGCCGTATGCCAATCGAAACCCAAGCTGCTGGCCATCACCGTCGCACGGCCTTGGAAATCTCCGCTGAATGGATTGGTCAGGACAAGTGCACCGGTCGCGGCGTCGAGCCTGCTCTGGATCGTCGTGGCGCTCTTCGCCCGGTCGTTGCCGAGGATCGGTTCAAGATAGTTCGCGACGTCGAGGCTGAGCTGCCGGTCGGACGTGTTCGTCAGCGTCAGCCGCGTGATCTTCGCGGGGTGGTCGCGGTCCAGGGTCTGAACGGCGTCCACGTCCAGCCATCCGTTTCGGCTGCGAAAGATCGAGTATCCCAGCCCATGTCGTGTCTCGAAGATCGCGCGCGAGTCCTCCGAAACGGCCGCGAAAGGGGTCGCGAAGGCACCGGTGTTTCGGTCGCAGATGTAGATCGCCTCGCCAGGGCGATCGATCACGGGGTCGTTGGACCACGGCGTGATCTGGTAGTCGCGCGAGTTCGCCGCCCAGGTGTAGCTGGTGCCCTCGGCCGAGACATGGAAGCCGAAATCCTCGCGGGCGATGACGTTGATCCACGGGTGCGGCGTTCGCTCGCCCTGCGCCAAGTGCACCACGTATTCGCGGCCGTCCTCGGAAAAGCCGCCCAGTCCGTTGGGATAGAGGAGGCTGTCGCGGTCGAACGGCTGCGGATCGTTTTCAACCCGGCGTCGAGGCGCTGTCGGAACAGAGGGCGCAGGGCGGAAAGACGATGCGGCCAACTCGCTTTCGATCCGGGTCAACTGCTCGCCAAGCTTGCCGTTGCGCGCGTGCAGGACGACACGCGCCGCGGCCAGGACGCGGCGCCACATCTGCGGGGGCATCTGGTCGCGCCGCAGCGTGAAGGTCTCGTTCCGGCTGCGATCACCCCGGCCTGTGGACCTGGCGGTGTCCACCATCAGGGTGATCGCGCCCTGCAGATCATCGACATAGCTGTGGTCGCGTTCGTTAATCACGACCAGGTCCATCCCCACGCCGCGGGCGATGAAGTACTCCTGCATCCGCAGCGCCGTCTGAAGGATCGGAAGATCTGTCTCGATGTCGATCCGCAGGACGAAAAAGGGACGATCCCCCGACAGGCCAAGACCCCAGAGCTCCGACTGAGGGGCCAAGTCGGCCCGGATAGACTGGTCCTGCGTCGCGAGTGCCGAGGACGGGTAGATGACATGCGCCGCCAGCTTGCGGAAGACCTCTGCCTCGGCAAGGCTGGTGTCGAGGTGGCGCAGCTGCACCTGGCTGCGCGACCACGCCAGACGCTGCTCGTGGTCGAAGGTTTCTGCGTGACAATAGTGCGCCAGAGCGCGGCGCAACTCATCCTCGGTCTCGGCGACGATGGTCCAGAAGGTCACGGAGATCGGCTTGCCGGGCTGGAGATTGATCTCTCGGCGCAGCGAGAAGATCGGGTCGAGCGTGTATCCCGCGTGGCCCTCCAGCCGGTCGCGGTCCATCGCGGCGGCAGTGCCGAGGGTGCGGCCCCGCCCGACGAACGCGCGCCGGTCCGTCTCGGCCTGACCTGTGTGGGCATCGGATCCGCCGCACAATACATGGCCGAGGTAGAGCGGCGTGTCCCCGCGCATCCGGGCGTTGCGTCTGGCAATTACCACGGTGCCGTTGCGCTCGATCGAGGTCTCGACGAACATCTTGGAGAATGCCGGATGCGCGCGGTCGGCGGCATCATCGGTCAGGACGATCTCGCCGTAGGTGGTCGCGTCCAGAACGCGCGGCGCATCCCCGGTATTGGTCAGCGTCAGGCGATATCCTTCGGCGTTAGACTCGGTCGCCACGATGGTCTGCAGGTGGGAATCGATCCCGTGCGCGGTCTTGAAGAACTCGACCTTGTGGTCCGAAATGATTGTGGTCGCGACCTCTGAGGCTGCCTGTTTCGGTGCCGTGGTGGTGGACCACCATGCGCCAAGCGCCCGGTCACGAAGGAATACGAAGGCGCCGTCGGTCTCGAACAGCGGGTCCGGTAGCCAGCGCGTCACGGCCCGTCGTCCGATCCGCGAATACCCGCCGCCGGTGGCGGTGATCATCTTGGTATAAGTCCCGTTCGACAAAAGCCCCAACGCGCGCTGACCGCTGGCGGGATCAAGGACGACGGTCTGACCAAGGGGGGCGACCAGTAGGTCGCGAGCGTCGTCGTTCGCCTTGCCCGCCTGGGTGATCGGAACGATCTCTCGCGGCGATTTCTCCTGCAGAAGCAGTTCCGCCGCCTCAATGACGGGATCGGAATGGAAGCGGTCGCGGTGGATGCCTTTCATCAGCACATTGGCGATGGACACGATACTCATGCCATGATGGTGGGCCATCACGTTGTACACGATTGCGTGGCGGCTTGTCTCCGGCACGCGCTTTCGGGTGAAGTCGATGGCGTCGTAGTAACCGTATTTACCGAACGCCTTGAGCGTCTTGAGGCGCCGCAAATTTGCCATCGCCTTGTCGGGCGCGACCTGCGCCGCGAGGATCGAAGCATAGGGTGCGATGACGATGTCTTCGGAATAGGATCGCTTCAGCGCGAGCGTTGGTTCGCCGAACGCGTAGTACTGGTAGTTCATCTCGCTGTCGCGCCCGTTGAAGGCAGACTCCGAGACACCCCATGGCACCGAGTGACGCCGCCCCTGATCGATCTGGATCGCAACGGCAGCGGCACTCGACTGGTTCAGAATGCTGCCCGATCGTTCGCGCATCACCAGCGGCGCCATAAGATACTCGAACATGCTTCCCGACCACGACAGAAGCACACCGTGCGATCCGATCGCCGTCACGGGGCGCGCCAGGCGGAACCAATGTTCCTTGGGGATATCGCCCTTGGCGATGGCGAAGAAGCTGGCCAGCCGCGCTTCGGAAGCCAGCAGGTCGTAGCAGGACTGGTCCAGCTCGTTAGTGTCGGCCCGGAAGCCGATGGACAACAAGCGTTTCTGCGGGTTCATGAGAAACCCGAAGTCCATAGAGAACGCGATTCCCCGGGCCTGCTCGGCCAGTGCGGAAAGGCGGGCGGCCATCGGGCCCATCTCGGCGGCGGGCTCCTCGATTTCTCCGTTGATCGCGTTGCAGGTCCGGACGAGCGCGCCAGCCCACCAGGCCACCTCCACTCCAACCGATCCGCCCAGCTCCGTGTCGTAGGCCGACGCCAGCATCGAGATGTCGTTGGCGATGACGGTGAGGTTGATGGCACGCAGCCCGACCAGCGCGGGGTCGTCAAGCGCCGCGGTGTAGCGCTTCTCGAACCCTGCGATCCGTTCGTCCAGCCGCTGGCGAAGGGGACGGATCGCCGCACGGTCGTCCGGGATCTGGCCCAGGCAGTCGCGCAGGACGCCGAGCGTGTCGTTCAGGCCCTGCAGCCCGCTGATCCGGTGGACGAGAGGATTTCGCGCCCATGTGGCCAGTGCCGAGGAAACCGTGATCAGGTGGCCGGCAAAATTCCCGCTGTCGACGGAGGAGACATAGGCCGGCGGAAGCAGTTCGAGACTGGTCGTGTCGTACCAATTGTAGAGATGCCCCTTATGCTTCTCCATCCTCTCCACGGTCTCGAGCGTGAGGGAGATCCGCCGGATCGCATCGTTCAGGCTGATCCAGCCGAAATCCCGCGCACTGACGATCGACAGCAGGTATAGCCCGATATTCGTGGGCGAGGTGCGCCGTGCCAGCTTGAGTTCGGGGTCGATCTGAAGATTGTCGGGCGGCAGGTGGTTCGTGTCGGCAGTGACGTATTCCTCGAAGAACCGCCAGGTGACGCGGGCGATCCGGCGCAATTCGGCTGCGTCGGCGGTCGACACGGTCAGGTCGTCCTCCGTCGATAGGGTTTGGCTTGCCCTCCAGGCAACCGCCGGTGCGGCGACCCACAGAAGGCAGAGAATCGCCGCGACCGGGATGTTCTGCGGGTTGAAGACCAGGACGAGGCCGAATGCGATTGCACCGATGCCCACAGACGACGCCATCGCGACGGCATAGCGCGAGAGTCCGACCCGCTGGGCCGAAGCGGGCGCGCTGGCGGGATTCCATTGCAGCATGTTCCGGCCGGAGATCCAGGTGCGGTGCGAGCTGCGGAGGATCGCGTCCACCATCACCACCGCCATATGCGCCAGAAGACACAACCGCATGGTTACCGCGGTCAGGTGCCCGAGCCCTTCGCGCGCCAGCGTACGCAGGTGCCGGACCGAAGAGACCGAGGGCTGCGACGGCAGAAGCCCGGCGTTGAACGCCATGATCGGCCAGATCATCATTGTCGCGACCAGCAGGAGCTGCCACACGATTGCCGCGTGATCCGGCAGGAAAAGCCATCCCGCAACAGAGGCCGCGATCCAGCTGGGCGGTACAAGCGACCGGCGAAGGTTGTCGATCATCTTCAAGCGCCCGACCCCGTTCAGGGGTATGTCGGCCGAGAAGATGATTGGCAGGAGCTGCCAGTCACCCCTAACCCAGCGGTGCTGCCGCGCGCTGTCGGTTAGGTAGCTGACCGGGAAGTCCTCGACGACCTGAACGTCCGACACCAGCGCCGTGCGCGCCAAAGAGCCTTCGACAAGGTCGTGCGACAGGATCAGGTTCTCGGGAAGCCGGTGTCCCACGGCCGCCTCGAACGTGCGGACGTCGTAGATCGCCTTGCCGGTGTAGGACCCCTCGCCCAGAAGATCCTGGTAGAGATCGGAGACCGTGAAGACATACGGATCCAGCCCGCGGTCTGTCGAGAAGATGCGCTGGAAGAGCGAGGCGTTCTGGCCGGTGGTCAGAGACGGTGTAACGCGCGGCTGCATCACCGCGTATCCCTCGACAACGGCGCCTGTTGCCAGGTCGATCACCGGGCGATTGACGGGGTGCGCCATCTTGCCGACCAGCGCGTGAACGGTACCGCGCGGCAGCCTCGTATCGGCGTCGAGCGTCAGGACGTAGCGCACGGACGATGCTTGCGGAAAATCTGGCGCGATCAACGAGGTGTCGGGGTCGCCCAACAGGAAGCGGTTCAGTTCGATCAGCTTGCCGCGCTTGCGCTCCCACCCCATCCAGACGTTTTCGCGGTCGTTCAGGGTTCGCCTGCGGTGTAACAGGTGGAACCGATGCTCGCCGCTGGCGGCATACTTCGAAGACAACTCCTCGATCCGCGCGCGGGCATAGTCCAGAAGGGCGCGGTCCGCGTCCGTCTCCTCGACATCGCTGTCGATCCAGTCTGACAACAGCGCGAAGCTGATCGCGCCGGGCTGGTTGGACAGGTGATGCAGCTCCAGCGTGCCCACGAGCACGTCGATGTCATCTCGCCCGGTGAGGAGGCATGGCACAACCACCAGGGTTCGCTGATTATCCGGGACGCCGTCCGTGAAATCGAGCGCGGGGATGTGCTGCGGTCGCAGGAACCGGGTCATGAAGATATGGACGAGGCCCGCGGCAGCCTCGGACGCCGGTAGCAGGGCCAGGACGAACATCACGATCTGCCACTGTGTCTGCGATCCGGCGATTGCCGCGATGGACCAGGCGATGAGCAGCGTCACCAGCACCTGCGGTCCCGCGGCCCCAAGCCAGCCAAGCCGGCGATAGGACCGCCCGAAAGCTTCGCGCGGCGTAGGGTTGTAGCCGCACGCCTGCTCCAGCCTGGCTTGCTCTCCGCCCACCAGAAGCGCGCCGACATGCGGCCCGCCGTGGGTCGCGTCGATGGCCAGGTCCGCCACGGCGATTTCGGTCAAGCCCGAGCGACGGGACAGGCGTTCCACGGCGGTGCGGTATGAATTGCGCGTCTGCTTTTCCAGCCGCCCGTAGATCGGATCGCGACGCAGGACCTCGTCAACCTTGCTGACCCCCTCGAACCAGTCGAGCCAGTCGATCTCATCGCTGGTCCTTAGGCTGCGGATGATGTTGCCGACCGTCACGTTGCCGGAGGACTGACGTGCCTCATCCGACGCGACGACCTGCCCGGGGTCGCCGCCAGTCGCCCGCACCTGTACCTCGAGCCACCGAAGTGCCCGGTCGGACGCCGCGCTGCCGTCGCGCATGCGGTAGAGGAACTGAGCCGAAAAGGCATCGAACCGGGCCTTGTCCTCGTAAGCGGCCAGGGTCTTGGAGATGTCGATGCCGTTGGCCGCGATACTGTCGGCGAGAGCGTTCGCATCGCGACGCAACGCGCGCGACCGCTCTACCCTGTCCGACAGGCGCCGGAGGTTCTCGAGCAGGACGAAACGCATCAGCGCGGGCACGGCCCAGAGTTCCGCGATCGTCAATGTCTCTGCCGTCTGGAACCCGTGGACGAGCTCCGACAGCGTCTCCTCGTGCAGTTCGGAATTCGTCGTCGCCACATAGACCCAGCAAAGTGCCAGGACCCTCGGCAGGGTCGTGCCTTCGATTGTCAGGATGGGGAGGCGCGCGTACATCTTCGGCGCAAGATCCCGGCGCAAGTGGCGGAAGCTCTCTTCGACGATGTGGTGGTTGTCGATCAGCCATTCCCCGGCAGGCGACAGAATCTCCTTCTTGGTCGAGGCTGCCATCGCCGAGATGTAATTTGCGAGCACCGCATCCTGGTTGGCGCGCAGCCGCTGCTCGAAGCGGATTGGCCTGTACGCCGGCAGCGACTCGATCCGCCCCATCGCCAAATCGTTGCCGACGTCGTGCAAACCGTCTCCGGTCCAGAACTCGACCCTGATGGGCGTGGTACTGATACCCTCGTGAAGGAAATCACCCGGCGCAGCTTTGTTCATGGGATGTTCGCAGCAGGCGTAAACGGGCCGCTTCCGTTTGCCCCAGACGATTACGAGGCGACATGCTTCTAACGATCTGGGCCCGCATTTGTCGCAATGGCCGGGCAAAAAATCTTTCGGCGTCACGGATCGATTATGGAAAGCGTCACAATAGAGGTAGACGCGCAAAATTTAGGCAGAGCGGCGGGAAGCAATGTGCTGTGCTCCCCGGAATCTCCTCCACGAGGAACTAGCGTCTGGCCCGACGAGAGGAGTCGGACGGACGAATCGATCGCGATTCAGCGAGGAGCGGATCATCGCGATGCTGAAGGAGCGTGGTCGACACACCGCGTCGACGGGATGCCTACGGCCGATGTCTGCCGCAAGCATGGGGTCAGCTCAGCCACGTTCTACGAATACAAGGCGAAGTATGGCGGGCTCGAGGGCGAGCCTTTTCCGCCATTGGTCCGAGGACAATGGCGAGCGATGCCCTGCGGCTGAGGGCGCTCGAGGAGGAGAGCGGCAAGCTCAAGAAGCTGCTGGCCGAGGCCATGCTGGACAATGCGATCCTGAAGGGTGTCGCGGCAAAAGAATGATAG
>NZ_QJTE01000010.1:10645-38106 GCF_003217255.1 Pseudoroseicyclus aestuarii
CTGAGGGCGCTCGAGGAGGAGAGCGGCAAGCTCAAGAAGCTGCTGGCCGAGGCCATGCTGGACAATGCGATCCTGAAGGGTGTCGCGGCAAAAGAATGATAGCGATGTGCCATGTCACGCCATTGGTCCGAGTGACAATGGCGCATGTGTGAAGCGGGAGGCGGCGGCGCATGTCGTGGCGATCCACGGGGTGAGCCGGGTTAGCGCACCGCGCCAACGGCGTGCCAAGCCCTGGCCTTGGATCGATCGAGCGTGCGGTATCGGAGCGTGCGCCCGGACGACGCCGAGGTTCGGGCTGCCATGAAGGCCGTCGCGGCAGAGCGGCGGCGCTTCGGTTACCGGCGCATCCACATCATGCTCGAGCGACAGGGGATCGTGATGAACCTCAAGAAGCTCAGGCGACTCTACCGCGAGGATGGAGGAGGATCAGAAAACGTTCCGTGGGTCCGTTTTCCCGACGACCCTTTAGGTGCGCCGCAGGGGTGGCCGGAAGCGCGCTCTCGGCACGCGTAGGCCGATGCTCGGATGCGCCGAACATCCGCTGGAGCCTCGACTTCGTGAGCGCCGCGCTGACGGACGGACGCCGGTTCCGGGTGCTGGCCGTGGTCGACGACTACAGCCGCGAGTGCCCGGCGCTGGTGGCGGACACGTCATTGTCCGGCCACCGCGAGGCCCGGGAGCTCGACGCCGTGATTGCCCGGCGGGGCCGGCCTGCCATGGTGGTCAGCGACAATGGCACGGAGCTGACCTCGATGGCGATCCTGTCGTGGTGCCAGAGCACCGGTGTCGAGTGGCACAACATCGCCCCCGGCAAGCCGATGCAAAACGCTCGCGGTGGCCTCGGACCGGTGGCGGCTCACCGCTCGCCGTCGAGAGCTTCAACGGGCGCTTCCGGGACGAGCTGTTGAACGAGACACTGTTCTCGACCCTCGGCGGGGCCTGGCAGCAGATCCGCGCTTGGCAGGACGACTACAATCACCACCGCCCGCACTCCGGCCTCGGGAACATGACCCCGGCTGAGTTCGTGGCAATGAAGGGGCTGGAAATGCGCGCCGCGTAGCCACAGAAATCAACCCACGGATTCTCCGATTGGCCGGAGGAGAGTCAGGGCTCAGGTCACGACATAAGCGTGAAGCTGACCAATGTGTCTCGACGTCGAGAGAGAGGGCTGGTCTGCCGTCAGCTTTGTCCGGCGATCCGCCCTTATCCGCCATCAGGAGGGCAGGCCTAAGGGTTCGCCCAGCATCATGGCCGTGGCGACGAAGACCGGAATGCCTCCCTGGTCCCTCACGGTGACGATGTAGCTTTGGCGGGTTCCGCCGAGGTGCTCGTCCTTGATGATGAGGGCGAGCTCCTGCGCCGCGACCTGTGTGGCCACTTCGAAGCTCGCGAGTTCCTGGCCCTCCGTATCGTAGCGCCTACGGGTCCCGTCATTTATGTCGAAGTAGAAGAGGGGCATCGTTGCTCCAGTTGCCACGTTGCCCCGGAATGGGGCCTATGTGGCGGTTTTTTTGCGACGGAATGGGCCCTATATATCGGTTTTCAAGTGTAGATAGACCGGATCGAAATCCGACAGCTCTGCCAGGCCGCGAAAGTCGATCAGATTGATGCGGCGGTCCTGAAGAGACAGAAGGCCCTTGTCGCGCAGGCTCGACATGACGCGCTGGACGTGGACCGCCGAAATGCCGAGAAGATCGGCCAAGGTCGTCTGGGTGAATGGCATAAAGAAGGATTGACCCTCCGTAAGCCCCACTGTCTCGAGTCGAGCATGCAATTCGCAGAAGAGATGCGCGAGCTGCTGCTCGGACGAGCGGCGGCCGATGTTGACGAGCCACTCGCGCAGCACCGCCTCGTCCACGAGGGTGGCCCACCAGCAGGCCCGATTGATCAGCGGATAATGGATCAGCATGTCCGCCAGGACGTCGCGCTCGATCAACGCGATTTCGCAATCGGTCAACGTGCCGATCGAATGGTCCATGTGGCCCAGGATCGCGACGTGGAGATCGCAGAAATCCCCAGGGAGCAGCAGCGATACGATCGCGCGGCGCCCGTCCGGCAGGACCTTGTAACGACAGGCAGTCCCGGACATGATGACATGGACGTGGGATGGTGGCTGACCTTCCGCGATCAGGTCGCAGCCGGCTCCGACGCTCTTGAAGCGATCGAAGATCCGTTCCAGCCGGCCAATATCCTCGGCCTCGAGGTTAGCTCCATGCCGGAGTTTTCGGATCAGGTAGTTCTCGTCCGCCATCTCAGTCTGCCCGCAGGGGCCATGTGATCGAGACGCGATGACCGCGACTGGTCGGTGCTTCCGCTATCATTGTTCCTTTGATGACACTGGTCAAGTGGGCGAGAAGGCCCATGCCCCGAGATTCCTTGCGTTGCATCGATGCCTCCCGAACGCCGCCGGCTAGGCCGATGCCGTCATCTTCGACGATCAGAAGCGCCGTTTGGTCCTCCTGGCAGCTGACAAACACCTTGATGTCGCCTCGCCGGCCGTCCGGGAAGGCGTGTTTTATCGCATTGAAGACGAGTTCCTGCGCCAGCAATCCGACGACTACCTTCTCGGATTGCGAGAGTGGCCCCAGATTGCCGCACCGCAAGATGATGGCGATCCGATCGTCGCAGATCGCCCGCCATTGTTTCGAAAGGCTGTTGAGATGGTCGGAGACGGACCCTCCGGACTCCTTGGCCGACAAGCGATTCAGGGTACTGACGGCATGGAGAAGGTCAGTGGCATAGCGGAATGCTTCGCGCGTTTCGTCGTGATCGGCCATCCGTTCGCGACTGCGCAGTAGGCCCGAAACGATCTGCATGAGGTTCGAGTGGCGATGCTCTATCTCACGGAGTCGCATGTCACCCTGTGCGTCGGTAGGATCTTTGGTGGCAAGCAGATTGACCAAGGCGACGGTCCTCCATGTTGGGCGCGGATGAACAGCTATGCATTTCTTGCTTGAAGCGAACTCGAAACTGCCGCGACAACATAGGTTGGAATTTGTTCAGCCTCTGCGGAAAAGTTGGGCAGAGAGCGTCCTGATCCCCGGACAGCATGGAGCCGGACCTGAGCCCCACATCCTCCGCCAATTTGGGATAGAATCCGCTCCAATCGAGGAGACGGACGATGAAGTGATCGCGATTCAGCGAGGAGCGGATCATCGCGATGCTGAAGGAGCGTGGTCGACACACCGCGTCGACGGCACGGCGACGGCCGATGGCTGCCGCAAGCAAGGGGTGAGTTTTGCGACCTTCTACGAATACAAGGCGAAGTATGGCGGGCTCGAGGGCAAGCCTTTTCCGCCATTGGTCCGAGGACAATGGCGAGCGATGCCCTGCGGCTGATTGCGCTCGAGGAGGAGAGCGGCAAGCTCAAGAAGCTGCTGGCCGAGGCCATGCTGGACAATGCGATCCTGAAGGGTGTCGCGGCAAAAGAATGATAGTGATGTGCCATGTCACGCCATTGGTCCGAGTGACAATGGCGCATGTGTGAAGCGGGAGGCGGCGGCGCATGTCGTGGCGATCCACGGGGTGAGCCGGGTTGGCGCACCGCGCCAACGGCGTGCCAAGCCCTGGCCTTGGATCGATCGAGCGTGCGGTATCGGAGCGTGCGCCCGGACGACGCCGAGGTTCGGGCTGCCATGAAGGCCGTCGCGGCAGAGCGGCGGCGCTTCGGTTACCGGCGCATCCACATCATGCTCGAGCGACAGGGGATCGTGATGAACCTCAAGAAGCTCAGGCGACTCTACCGCGAGGATGGAGGAGGATCAGAAAACGTTCCGTGGGTCCGTTTTCCCGACGACCCTTTAGGTGCGCCGCAGGGGTGGCCGGAAGCGCGCTCTCGGCACGCGTAGGCCGATGCTCGGATGCGCCGAACATCCGCTGGAGCCTCGACTTCGTGAGCGCCGCGCTGACGGACGGACGCCGGTTCCGGGTGCTGGCCGTGGTCGACGACTACAGCCGCGAGTGCCCGGCGCTGGTGGCGGACACGTCATTGTCCGGCCACCGCGAGGCCCGGGAGCTCGACGCCGTGATTGCCCGGCGGGGCCGGCCTGCCATGGTGGTCAGCGACAATGGCACGGAGCTGACCTCGATGGCGATCCTGTCGTGGTGCCAGAGCACCGGTGTCGAGTGGCACAACATCGCCCCCGGCAAGCCGATGCAAAACGCTCGCGGTGGCCTCGGACCGGTGGCGGCTCACCGCTCGCCGTCGAGAGCTTCAACGGGCGCTTCCGGGACGAGCTGTTGAACGAGACACTGTTCTCGACCCTCGGCGGGGCCTGGCAGCAGATCCGCGCTTGGCAGGACGACTACAATCACCACCGCCCGCACTCCGGCCTCGGGAACATGACCCCGGCTGAGTTCGTGGCAATGAAGGGGCTGGAAATGCGCGCCGCGTAGCCACAGAAATCAACCCACGGATTCTCCGATTGGCCGGAGGAGAGTCAGGGCTCAGGCCAATCTGTCTGCAGGTTGGCCCGTGGCGATGCAAGGCGGGTCAGGTGGGCTTCATCCCTCCAAGTAGGTCGCCCACGCGGCCATCACCTCGCGCCGTCGATCTAGCAGGTCAGACCGAGCGTAGCTGGCCTCAGTCTTCCCCGCGATCTTGTGCGCTAGGACCGTCTCCGCCACGTCGCGCGAGCAGATCTCGTTATCCTGAACCCATGTGCGGAACGTGGTGCGGAAGCCGTGGATGCGGCCCGCCTCGCCGACATTGTTCAGGACGTTTCGCAGCGCAGTCTCGCTGACGCCGCGACCAGCATAGTATGACGGGAACACGAAATCCTCCGATACCTCGGCGCTCGCCTCGAGAAGTTGCATCGCCGGCGCTGACAGCGGAACGCGGAAGTCGCGGACCTTGCCTTGGCGGCCTTTCATTCGCTCTGCCGGGATGGTCCAGACATTGCCCTCGACCTCGTCGAACCGCATGCCCCGCACGCTGGCGGATCGAGCCAGGGTCAGCATCGTCATCCGAAGGGCCATCCTGCCGGCGGCCAAGCCGCCAAGCTTTTGGTAGAGCGCTGGGGCGTCCTGCCACCGCGTGGCTGCGATGTGCTCGTTTTCGTGATGCACTTCGCCAAGGATATGCTGCGCGCTCAGCACCGTGAAGGGGTCCACCGGAAGGCCCATGAGCTTGCCGCGCCGGTAGACGATGCCGAGGCGCTGGATCGCCTTCTCGGCGGTGGGATGCTTTTCGCGCCAGAGGCTTTGGAGTGCGTCTGAGAGGTCGGTGGCCGTCAGCGTCGCTGCTCGGCGCTGGCCGATTTTTGGTAGTACATGGACGGCCAAGGGGGACATCCATCGCCCTCGATCGCCTCCACCGCGGAGACCGCCCTTGATCGCATCAAATACTGTTCGCACCAGCTCCTCGAGCGTCGGGTCGACGGCATCTCGCGCCGCTATCTCGGCCTCCCGCTGCCGCCGGCGTTCGGCGATAGGGTCACGGTCGGAGCGCAAAACTGTCTCCCATCGGTCACGGGCTTGGCGGGCCTCTGCGAGCGTGACGGTTGGATAAGGGCCCAAGCCCATTTCTCGCCGCCGCCCGCTAATGGAGTAGCGAAAGATCCAGTTTCCTCCGACCGTCGATCGGACCAGGATCAGTCCGCCGCCATCATGCATGGAGCCGGGGCCTGCTTTCCTGATCGCCACCGCCGAAAGCTTGTTCCTTTGCCGCGCCATTCCTACCCCCCAATCTACCCCCCAACCGGGCCGTGGTTTGACGGCAAGAGATGCCGTGAGGTGGCACGGCATTCGCTCGATTAGTCCCTTATTTATCAGGAGATAAGGCACGGATTGCAAGGCCATGACCTAGTTGGGCGGTGTTTCTCGACCGCACCATTCAAATAGATGAAGTCCAGTAGAGTAAGCCCCGCGGGGCTGGACCGGATTTCTACCCCTCCCCAATCTCCTACACCCAAACGACGCCGACAGAGGCCTTCGGCCATGCCGCTACGGCTGGCGTTCAGCCCCCGCTCGTTCTGCGGTCCGTCCCAACGCCCAAGAGGCGAGGGGACAGCCGGCCCGGGCTTGCCTTTGCGGCACTGACCCGGCAGAGGGGGCACAGGCAAAGCGGGCCACCTTGTTGTGGAGGATGGACGATGACGACGACCGACCGGACCGAAGCCGAGCGCGACGTGAAGCAGGCCGTCCTGCGGGGCCTGAAGGAGCGCTGCCCGAACTGCGGTGAAGGCAACCTCTTCTCGAAATACCTGAAGGTCGTCGATCGCTGCGCCGAATGTGGCGAAGAGCTTCATCATCACCGCGCCGATGACGGGCCGGCCTACCTCGTGATCCTGATCGTCGGGCATATCATGGGCTTCGTGCTGCACGGAACCTTCGGATACCTGAGGGACGATCCGCTGATCCTCGCGCTTCTTCTCAGCGCCGTCGCAATCGTCGCCTCCCTGCTGCTGCTGCCGCGGATGAAGGGCCTCATGGTGGGTTACCAATGGGCCAAGGAGATGCACGGCTTCGACAGGCCGCGCGGCTAGCCTTCTAAAGGCGGCCGGTTCAACCTGAGGGGGATGGGCTCGCATCTTTCGCATGTCCTGCTAGTGTGGCGACGGGCCGCCCATCCTGCGCGGCCCCGGCGCAAGGAGGAGGTCATGGTGCAGCAGGCGGAACGGGCGGCGGAGGCGCGCGAGGACGCGCCGCGGCGCCGCGGCAGGCCGCGGTCGCATCTGTCGGACGAGAAGCGGCGCCAGATCGTCGCCGCGGCGATCGAGGTCTTCGGAGAGCAGGGTTACAACGGCGCGGCCTTTGCCGCCGTGGCCGAGCGGGTCGGCATGACGCTGCCCGGCATGCTGCACTACTTTCGCCGCAAGACCGACCTGCTTCTCGCGATCCTCGAGGAGCGGGACGAGGAGCATTTCGCCATGGCCGAGGCGGGCGCCGGCGGCGGCTGGACCCGGCAGCGCGAGGTGCTGCGCGGCATCGTCGCGCGCAATGCCCGGCGCCCGGCGGTGGTGCGCCTGTTCACCGTGCTGAGCGCCGAGGCCCTGTGCGAAGGGCATCCGGCTGGCCCGTGGTTCCGCGCCCGGTCCGAGCGGGTCGCCGGTGCCGTGGCCGCCGCGCTGCGCGACAGCCAGGCGCGGGGCGAGCTGCGCGATGATCTCGATCCCGTGGCTCTGGCGGTCGAGATCTGCGCGGCGCTCGAGGGGCTGCACGTCTGGTGGCTGCGCCGGCCCGACCAGCTCGACCTCGTGGCGCAGTTCGACCTCTACCTCGAGCGGCTCGAGCGGGCGGTGCTGGCCTGAAGCGCGGTCAGGGCAGGAGCGCCAGCCAGACCGTCGCCGTCAGCACCGTCAGCGCCGTGCCGATCAGCACCGAAGAGGCCGCGACGCGCCGCGCCCGCCCGTACATGTCGGCGAAGAGATAGGCGTTCACCCCCGGCGCCATGGCGGCCGTCACCACCGCCGAGCGGAAGGCCGGCACCTCGAGGCCCCAGGCGCGGCCCAGCCCGTAGGTGACCAGCGGGTGCACCAGGAGCGAACAGCCGACGGCCCAGAAGATCACCCGCAGATCGCCCTCGGGACGGTAGCGATAGAGCACCCCGCCCAGCCCGAAAAGGGCGGTGGGCAGCGCGGCGCGCACCAGCAGATCCAGCGCCTCCTGCGCGACCTGCGGCAGGGTGATCCCGGTCAGGTTCACCGCCAGCCCCAGCACGATGCCGAGGATCAGCGAGTTGCGGAACATCGCCTTGAGGATGCGGCCCGGCAGGTGCCGCAGCGGTCCGCCGCGCGCCTGCACGGTCTCCATCACGGTGATGCCGATGGCGTAGCAGAAGGGCGAATGGATCGCGATGATCGCGTAATTCGCCTCGAGCGCGCCGGCGCCATAGGCCCGCTCGGTGATTGGCAGACCCAGCAGCAGCGAGTTCGAGAAAAGCCCGACGAAGCCGATGGCCACCGCGTCCTCGAGCGGGCGGCGGAACAGCAGGAGCGCGCCCAGCAGGCCGACGGCAAAGCCGCTCAGCGCCCCGAGATAGAAGGAGCCGAGCAGCGCCGGGTCGAAATGCGCGCCGATATCCAGAGTGGAGATGGCGCGGAACAGCAGGCAGGGAATGGCGAAGCCTTGGGAGAACTTCATCAGCCCGTCGATCGCGCTTTCGCCGATCCAGCCGCGCGCCGTCGCAAGATAGCCAAAGCCCAGCACCAGGAAGACCGGCAGGACGACGGCCAGCAGCGTCGTCATGGAAGCGGCAGCTCCAGCTCCAGCCCGTCGAAGGCGGGGGTGATGTGGGCCGGGGTCTCGGCCTCGAGGGTATGGTAGTCGAGGTCGGTGTGCATGTTGGTCAGCACCGCCCGCTCGGGCGCGGCGGCGGCGATCCACTCCAGCGCCTGGTCGAGATGGGCGTGGCTGGGGTGCGGGCTGCGGCGCAGGGCATCGACGATCAGCACCTCCAGGCCCTGAAGCCGCGCCCAGGCGGCATCGGGGATGGCGTTGACGTCGGGCAGGTAGGCCAGCCCGCCGCACAGGATACCGCGCGCGGGAATATCGCCGTGCTGCAGCAGCACGCTGTCCAGCGTCAGCGGCCCGCCAGCGCCTTCGACCGTGACGGGGCCGTCGAGCGGGGCGAGGTCGACCAGCGGCGGGTAGCTGGAGCCCGCGGGCGTCTCGAAGATATAGCCGAAGCGGGCGTGCAGCTGCTCGGTCGTCGGGGCATCGGCCCAGCCGGGCAGGCGGCTTTGCCGGCCGATCGCCAGCATCCGCAGATCGTCGATGCCATGGACGTGGTCGGCATGCGGATGCGTCCAGATCACCCCGTCGAGCGTGGTCACATTGGCCGCCAGAAGCTGCGCGCGCATGTCGGGCGAGGTGTCGATGAGCACGGTGGTCTCGCCCGCCTCGGTGACCTTCGTCAGCAGCAGCGAGCAGCGGCTGCGCCTGTTGCGCGGCTCATCGGGATCGCAGGCGCCCCAGTGCCCGCCCGCCGCGCCAAGGCGCGGCACGCCGCCCGAGGAGCCGCAGCCAAGGATGCGGGCGCGCAGCTGCGCCATCAGGCGGCCTGCGGCGTCCATGCGGCCGCCTTGGCAAAGAGGCGGTCGAAATTGGCCGTGGTGCGGGCCGCGAACTCGGCCTCGCTCAGGCCGAAGACCTCGGCGCCGCGGCGGGCGGTATGGGCGACGAAGGCCGGCTCGTTGCGCTTGCCGCGATGCGGCGGCGGGGCGAGGTAGGGGCTGTCGGTCTCGACCAGGATACGGTCGAGCGGGGCGGCGGCGAAGATGTCCCGCAGGGCCTGCGATTTGGGGAAGGCCGTGATGCCGGACATCGACAGGTAGAAGCCCAGCTCCAGCGCCGTCTTCGCCAGCGCCTCTCCGCTGGAAAAGCAATGCATCATGCAAGGATAGTTGCCGTTCTTCATCTCTTCGGTGAGGATGCGGGCGGTATCCTCGTCGGCGTCGCGGGTATGGATGATCAGCGGCAGCTGTGTCTCACGCGCGGCGGCGATATGGGTGCGCAGAGAGGTCTGCTGCGCCGCCTTGCTGTCCTCGGAATAGTGGTAGTCGAGGCCGGTCTCGCCGATGCCGACGAACTTGGGGTGGCGGGCAAGGGCGACCAGCTCGTCCACCGTCGCCTGCGGCTCTTCCCCGGCGCTCATCGGATGGGTGCCGGCGGCCCAGAAGACGCCGTCATGCGCCTCGGCGATAGCCTGCACATTGGGCGCGGTCCGCAGCCTCGTGCAGATGGTCACCATCCGCGCCACGCCGGCCTCCTGCGCGCGGGCGATGACCGCTGCGCGCTCCTCCTCGAAGTCGGGGAAGTCGAGGTGGCAATGCGCGTCGACAAGAAGGGGTTGGTCGGGCATGAGCACCGCCGTTTTGCTGTGGTATCCGGGGCTTCGGGTCAGGCCGCTGCCGGGCCGCGGGCCGCCTGCTCGATCTTCAGCAGGGTATCGAGGATCAGCGCGGAAGGGTCAAGGTTGACCGCCCGCCCGGACCGGGCGCGCGCCGTCAGCTCCTGCTCGAGGCCGGCCCAGCGGCGCGCGGCGGCGGCATCGGGCGCGATACGCGCCAGCAGCCGCGCCTCGCCGGGCGCACCTTCGCGCGCGGGCGGGCCCATGGCCCCGGCGCGGGCGGCGCGCGACAGCAGCAGGCCGATCAGGTCGATCATCAGGTCGAACCGCGCCTCGGCCCCGCGGGCGCCGGCGCTGTCGGCCAGCTTCAGCAGGGCCGGCCGGTCGAGATCGGGCAGCCGCTCGAAGAGGGCGACGAGGGCGGCGTACAGCTCAAGCCCGCCCGCCTGCGCCAGCCGCGCGGCGGTGCCGACCGATCCGGCGGCAAGGACGGCAAGCGCGTCGCCCTCCTCGGCCTCGACCCCGGCGGCGGAGAGGGCGGCGGTCAGGTCGTCGGGCGCCAGCGGGCGGCAGCGCAGCACCCGGCAGCGCGAGCGGATCGTCGGCAGCAGCCGCGAGGGGCTGTGCGAGATCAGCAGCAGCGTGGTATCGGCGGGCGGCTCCTCCAGCTCCTTCAGCACGGCATTGGCGGCGGCGGGGTTCAACTCGTCCGCGGAATCGATGATCACGACGCGGTGCCCGCCATCGGCGGCGGAAAGGTGGAAGAAATCCTTCAGTTCGCGCACCTCGTCGACGCGGATCACGTCCGACAGGCGGTCGCCCTTGGCATTGGCCCCGCGCTTGAGCACGAAGAGCCGGGGGTGCGCGCCGCCCCGCACCAGCCGGGCATCGCGGTCGCCTGTCTCGACCTCGAGCGTGCCGGGGTGGCGCGACGCGGGATCGGCCAGCAGGTAAGCGGCGATGCGCCAGGCCAGCGTGGCCTTGCCGGTGCCCGGAGGCCCGGCGATCAGCCAGCCGGAATGCAGGCGCTGCCCCTCGTGCGCGGCGAGAAACTCCTGCGCCGGGGCCTGCTGGCCCAGCAGGACCCGCGCCTCGCGGGGATGCGGCAGGCCGGGCAGGACGGTGGGATCGGGAAGCGGCTCGCTCATTGCTGGGCCAGTCGCTGCAGCACGAGGGCGGCGATGTCCTCGGCGACCTTTTCGGGCGCGCGGTCGCCGTCGATCAGCAGGCAGCGCTCCGGGAACTGCTGCGCAAGCGCACGAAACCCCTCGCGCAGGACCTGCTGGAAGGGCAGGCCGAAGGCCTCGAACCGCGTCTCGGCCCCGGCGGAGGCCTCTTCGCGCGCATGGGCGCGGGCATGGGCGCGGGCCGGGTCCATGTCGATCACCAGCGTCAGGTCCGGCTCAAGCCGGATGGCCGAGGCATGGAGCGCATCGACCATCTCGCGCAGGTCGCCCCGCGTGGTGCCCTGATAGACGCGGGTGGAATCGGCGAAGCGGTCCGTGATCACCGGGCGCCCCGCCTCGAGCGCGGGCGCGATCGTCCGCTCCACGTGATCGCGGCGGGCGGCGGTGAAGAGCAGGCACTCGGTCTCGGCCGACCAGCGGCCAGTATCGCCCTTGAGCAGGAGGTGGCGGATCTCCTCGGCGCCGGGGCTGCCGCCCGGTTCTCGCGTCAGGACGGGGTCGCGCCCGGCGGCGCGCAGCGCCTCGGCCAACAGCCGGGCCTGCGTCGACTTGCCGGAGCCGTCGATCCCCTCGAGGCTGATGAAAAGCCCGCGCGGCGCGGGGGCGCCGCTCACGCGTCCTCGGCGTCGGTCGCGGCATCCTCTGGCGCGGGGTCGTCCTGCACGGCCCCTTCGGGCGCGGCGGGCACCAACTGCGGCAGGCTCGCGCCCTCGGGGCCGAAGCGGTCGATCAGCACATGGGCGGCGACTCGCACCCGCGGCATGAAGCCGCCGCGCGCAACGTCGGTCTCGGCGACCAGCGGCAGGCGCGTCTCGGGCAGGCCGTCGCGGGACACGACCAGCTCGGCGAGGGTGTCGCCAGCGGCGATCGGCGCCTCGACCGGGCCGGAGTAGACCACCTCGGCGTCAAGATCCTCCTGGCTCATGACCGGCAGCAGAAGGACCGTGTCCTCGGGCAGCGCGAGGCCGACCGTGTCTTGCTGGCCCATCCAGACCTCGGCCTCGGCGATGCGGGTGCCGGCCTCGCCGATCTCGCGCTCGGCGAACTGGCGGAAGGCCCAGTTCACGATGCGCTCGCCCTCTTCGCGGCGCGCGGCCGTGCTGTCGAGGCCCATGAGCACGAAGATGATGCGCCGGTCGCCCTGCTTGGCGCTGCCGACAAGGCCGTAGCCCGCGTCGGTGGTATGGCCGGTCTTGAGCCCGTCGGCGCCGATGCCGAGCCCGAGGATCGGGTTGCGGTTCTGGCTGTTGGAGGGGACGCGCCCGTCGAAGGGAAACTCCTGCTCGGCGAAGATCGGGTAGAAGGTCGGGTAATCGGTGATGATGTGATCGGCCAGAACGCCGAGGTCATGGGCCGACATGACGTGCCCGGCGGCGGGCCAGCCGTTCGAATTCTCGAAATGGGAATTGGTCATGCCCATCTGGTGCGCCCGCTCGGTCATGAACTCGGCGAAACCGGCCTCGGTGCCGTCGGGGCTCAGCGCCTCGGCCAGAACGGCGCTGGCATCGTTGCCCGAGAGCACGATCACGCCGCGCAGCAGATCCTCGACCCGCACCCGGTCGGTAGTGTCGAGGAACATCGAGCTGCCGCCGTAGGAGGCCGCGTGCTGGCTGACCGGCAGTTCCTGATCGGCGGAGAGGCGGCCGTCGGCGATCGCCTCGAAGGTCATGTAAAGCGTCATCAGCTTCGACATGGAGGCCGGCGGCAGCGGCGTGTCGGCGTTCTTCGACAAAAGCACCGTGCCGGTGGTCTGGTCGAAGACCCAGGCCGCGCGGGCCGGCGTCTCGAAGGTCTGCGCGCTGGCCGCAAGGCCCGGCAGCAGCAGCGCGAGCAGGGTCAGAAGGCGAAGTGTGGCTTTGATCATCATGGGTCCTCAGTCGCGGACGGGATAGGCATCGGGAAAGCCCTGGGCCTTGACCCGTTCAAGCAGGGCGTCGCGGTCGGCTTCGGTCTGCGCGGGGCCGACCGTCACCGACCAGAAGGCCTGGCCCTGGCGTTCGGCGGCCTCGACCCGCGCGGTAAGGCCCAGAGCCTCGAGCCTGCGGGCCGCGTCGCGGGCATTGTCCTCGACGCTGAAGAAACCGGCCTGGACATAGGGGCGCGTCAGCGTGCCGGCCGGCGCGGGGGCGGGTGTCGGGCTGACCGCCGGGGCAGGGGCCGGCGCTTCGGGCGCGGCCTCTGCCGGGGCCAGCGGCACCTCGGCAATCGGCGCCGCGGCATCGAAATCGGTGGTGGCGCCGCCCTCGCGCGGGGCCCCCTCCGCGTCGCGGCGCAGGGCGACGACGTTCAGCGGGGCCGGGCTGCCGGCCAGCATGCCCAATGCCTCGGCGGCCTCGGAGCTGACCTGCAGCGCCGGGCCCGGCGCCTCGCGCTCGCGCCGGAACAGGGCGCCGATGACGAAGCGGCCGTTCTCCTCGTTGCGGACGAGGACCTGGCCGATCTGCTCGACCGCGACCTCCGGATAGGCGACCCAGCCCCCCCCGAGCGAGGGGCGCCCGTCCCAGAGGCCCTGGTCGCTGACGGAGAAAACCTCTGGCGCCTCGACGTCGCGGCTGACTATCTGCGTCTCGCCGCCAGTCGGCCCGTCGCCCGGGCCCGCGTCCTCGCCGGCGCAGGCCGCCAGGAGCGGCAGCAGCAGAAGCGCGACGAGAGGCCGCGCAGCCCCGCGTCTTCCGCCGGCCCCCGCCGCCGGGTCCCGTCTCGCCGTGTCGATCCTCATGCCCGTCCCTCGCTAATGGGCCGCCTGATGCCCGGCCGTGGCCGGCAGGCGCGCCCGGCACCCCCGGCCCGCCGCACGGCGGTCTCGTTTCGCTCGGAACCTTATCGCCGGGCCGCGGGCGGCGAAAGCACCTCTGCCACCGAGGGGCGAAATTCGCCGTGAGGGAGGGCCCCACCGGCCTTCCAGAATCGCGCGACCCCGCCTAATCGGGTCCCGCCGGAGGAGTGGCAGAGTGGTCGATTGCAGCGGTCTTGAAAACCGCCGTGCGTGAGAGCGTACCGTGGGTTCGAATCCCACCTCCTCCGCCAATCGTTTATTAACTTGTTCGAATCAAGCCACTGTTCTTCAAGAATTTATAGCCCCATGAAACGCAGAACCCAATATTACCGGCTTGATCTGCTACCCATTCCGCTCCACATAGTGCTACCCGTAGCGCTGCCGTGGAGCATACCGCATGCCCGCAAACCTCATCCTCCGTGGCCGGACCTGGTACCTCAAGCGCCGGGTGCCGGGGCGTTTTCGTGATGTCGAGCCGCGCCCGGTGATCTGGGAGAGCCTGAAGACGGATTCGAAGACCGTGGCCGAGCAGAAATTTGACCGGGTCTGGACGGCTTACCTGGAGGCCTGGGAGGCCAAGCTGGAGGGGCGGGACGGAGACGCCGAGGCGCAGTTCCGGGCGGCCCGCCATCTCGCGGGCATGCGCGGCTTCGCCTTCCTGTCGGCGGCCAAGGTTGCCGCGTTGCCCCTGGCGGAGGTGCTGGCTCGGGTCGAGGCGGTGCGTACAAGGGACGATGTGCCGGACCCCGACGAGGCTGCTGCGCTGCTCGGTGGCGCCGAGGATCCCGGGCTGATGCTGTCGGCTCTTGTGGCGCGGGTCGAGGAGATCGCCCGGCATGAGAACCGCTTCAAGAGCAGCCAGCAGATGCGGCTGTGGCGGAACCCGCTGCTGCGAGCGGTGCGGACCCTGATCGAGGCACTTGGCGAGGATCGTCCGGTGGTGCGGATCACCCAGGTCGAGGCGCGCGTGCATCGCAAGTGGCTGATGGAACGGGTGGCCAGAGGCGAGATCAGTGCGGCGACGGCCAACAAGGACTTCAACTACATGGCGGGGATGCTGCGGCGCATCTACGAGGACCTCGACCACGCAGATCCGCCTAGGCCCTATGCCGGGGTGTCGATCAGAGACCGGCATGCAGAGCCGTCGCGGAAGATGGAGGTGCCGGTCGAGGTGATCCGGGATCAGTGGCTGGCCGCCGGGGCCTTCGACGGGCTGAACGCTGAGGCGCGCGACGTGCTGCTGATCAGCCTCGAGACCGGGGCGCGACAGTCCGAGATCACCGACCTTCCGGCGAGCGCCTTCCGGCTGGAGGGCGCTGTTCCCCATCTCGTCATCGCCAACGAGGATGGGGCCGCCGAGGACCGGCGCGAGATCAAGAACCGGCATTCGGCACGCCACGTGCCTCTCGTCGGCCTCGCGCTGGCGGCGGCGCGGCGGCATCCGCAGGGCTTTCCGCGCTACCGTCACAAGCGGTCGTACTCGGCGGCGGTGAACAAGTACCTGCGCGAGAACGGCCTGCTGCCCGAGGGCGTCACCATCGGCGGCACGCGTCATACCTGGGAGAGCCGACTGAAGGCGGCCGGCATCCCGACCGACGACCGCGGCGAGATCATGGGCCACAGCGTCGGCGCCCGGCGCGGACGCGAGGTCTACGGCGATGCGATGACGCTCGAGCGCAGGCGGGACATCGTCGCCTCGATTGCCTACGCGGTACCGGAGCACCTGGCCTAGTCACGGCTCCGGGCCGTCCTCCGGCTCGGCAGTATCCAGCAGTGCGCTGGCAGGTGAGGCGCCGAGACTGCGCTCTGCCTGCTGCCTGCCGCGTAACAGGAGTGCCCTTGCCCGATCAATGGCCGCGTCCTTCGCCTGGGCTGCCACCAGTTCCGCCTCCAGCCGCTCGAAGATCGGCAGGTAGGCGGGGTTCTCCACCACCAGCGCCGCGACGACCTGCAGGGCCCGCTCTATCCGCGCGGCGTCGACGGGCGCGGAAGGCGCTCGGCGGCTGCGCGCCGCGGGACGTGCGGTGCGGCTGGTCGGGCCAAGGGTGGTCGGGGAAACGACGGGCACAGCTGTATCGATCGCGCGAGCGCGGTCCTTTCGAACGGAGGGTGGGGAGCCCTCTCCCTGGCGGGAGGGCTGGTCAGGCCCATCTTACCGGAGGCGCCCTTTCCGATCACTCCGTCGCGAAGCCGTTTCCCGGCCTCCTTGCTTGTTCCTGTGGACAACCTTCAACCGAAGGTAGAAGTCGCGTCTGATTAAAGGACCAGACCAGGTGGAAACCTGGCTGTCCCCACCCGCCATGCATGGATCGCGAGGACTGCGCCGGACCTGGATTCAGCCGGCTGCCTAGAAGGGCGACGGACCGTCGGCGTCCTCGTCCGGCTCCGTCTCTTGCTCCGGGTAGCTGTCGATCAGATTGCCGTTCGTATCTTGCAGGATCGGCTCCGGCCGACCGCTGGCCCAGGAGATGCCTGCAAATCGGTTGCCGGTCCCGATCAGGGACCGGCAGAGGGCGCCGAGCTGGTGGCCAAGGGTCAGTCCGCCGGGCGGCAGAGCAGCGCGTGCATCTGCGCGATCTGGGACTGCATCTCGATCATCCGGCGCTGCATGTCCGCCGTCATGCGATGCTGTCGGTCGACGGTCTCCTCGAGGGCTGCGGCCCTCTCTTCGAACGACGCACTGAGCTCGGCGATCTCCGACCGCTCGGCTTCCGCTCGGTCGAGCTGCTCCAGCACGCGGTTCATCAGAGCGTGCAGGCGGATGACCATCCCCTCGCCCGGCTCGTCGAGCGGGGTGTTAAGGAGGTTGGCAAAGGGCAGGAGCTGGCGAAGGAGATGCGGCGCGAACTTGATAGTCAAGCTGAGGTGGTTTTTGGCGAGGGGCACGACTGCCTCTAGCGAAACAAATTGAATAGACGCTAGCGGCAGGTATTTGGGACTAAATTCTAATACAAGTGGGATCATGGATACGGAGCGTCGCCTCGCAATAAGAATGATAACAGCGTATCGCTAACTACGCTAAATCTGACATTGGTAATTGGCTTCACATCAAATTTGGCGTCGGAGCGCGCTGTGAGCAGGCAGCGATATTGACGGTTTACTAAAAAGTCATATCCGTTATATTATAAACTAGGCGCTGGCTTGAGGTTTTTATTTGTCCTACTAATTCAGAGCTAGATGCAGATCCTAGAGGCAGGCAGTGGAAGGGGATGGCGGGAATGGCCAATCCTAGAGCTTCACGATTGAAATAAATCCTACTTAAGGCCTGTGGGCATGGCAAGCTCTCACAGTCCTTTGTTTTTCGCAAAACGATCCATAGACGCGTAACTTGGTGCCCTCGATCTCAAGTGCGCGGCATTTCGCAACCGCCGGCAAACGATTTTTTGCGAAGGACTTGCTTGATGCGATTTCTACAAGGCAATGGACACGACCAAAGTTGGAAGGGCTTGTGGTGGGGTGTCTGCCACTATGAACGGATACCCGGCTATCAAGTAGGGCCGCGAACCAAGCCATCGACGGGGGGTGGCACGCCGGACTGAAGAGGCTCCCTGGGCGGCTGTCTGTGTCTAACCTTATATTGTCGGAGCAGAAAACGGCGCAGTCCAATTTTAGGGGAAAAACCTCCCCTGCATCCGCGAGGCTGAGATGGCTCATCCAGCGATCGCCTTATCTGGTGTAGGATGGCTATGTAAATCCTTGCTATATATTGGTAAAATCCTTCATTGGGCTTTGGTCTGTGCAGGCGAAGACGGCTCAGATGGCGCCAATTTTTCCTGTCCAGTTTTATGCAGGTTCAGATCTTCTGGTGAGTGCGGAAAAATCTTGGCATGCAGCCAACCAAGGATGAATTCGGAAGCGTCACAGGCGCTGCCAGGGCTCGCGGAGACCTTCAGTGGCTACCTCTTCTAAGGTAATGTGGTAGTTTCAGAAGAATAACTTTATTTTTCTAGCCGAGGTCTCCCTGACGGAAATTGAAGACACGTACGCTTCGGCCGAGCAGCCTTGGTTCGCAGAAAAGGCTTGCCGCCAAATTTTGGAGTATCTGGTCATATCATAAATCACTGATGTCTAATTTCGGAAATTTTGTTTTAAGATAATGTAATAATTTTTTGGTTCTTCTCAGCCTAGCAGTTAGCTTTTGTAATATAGCTACATCTTTCAATACGGTAGTACTCTCTCGTGATGCACGTGAGACCGGTTTTGCATAGGAAAGATTGCGTGGCTGAGCAGCTCTGCCGACTCCTTTCGTGTGCTGGATAATTAATTTTTTTTACAATTATTGAGGAGGTCTAGATGGGGACCGCCTCTTGTGCATGATGCGTAACCTTCCGTCGAGGTTGGCCTCATTATGGGTTTCTGCGCTCCCGGGGAGGCGATAAAAAAGAGAGCGTGCATCACATTTGGTTTTATGACCTGCTGTAGCTCCTTATCTTAACAAGGGCTAGTGCACCGCCTCGGCCGCCTCGATCCGCACCAGCCCCTCGACCATCCGCAGCGCCCCGCGCAGGTCCGGCGCGCCGCCCGGCGGGGCGGCCAGGATCGCCCGCACGAGGTCGCGCAGGGCGTCGGAGCCGAGGCCGCGGCGGGCGCCCTCGCGGTGGGCGAAGCGGGCGGTCTGCTCCGCGGTGAGGGCGGGCAGGTCCACCACGGTGACCCGCGACAGGAGCGGCGCCGGCATCCCGGCCTGCGAGTTCGCGCAGAGCACCCAGGAGACGCGCGAGAGGTCCGCCGGCACGTCGAGGCAGGGGCACTGGAAGCGCGCGGCGGTGGCGGGTTCTAGCAGCGGCAGCAGGGCGTTGTGGGCGGAGGTGAAGTCGCCCTTGGTGCTCCAGCCGCCGCGCCCTTTCTCGATCTCGTCGACGAGGATGACGGGGTTGGCGATGCCGGTGGTGAGAATGGTCTCGAGCGGCCGGCCGATCATGCTCGAGCCCCAGCCGCGGCTCAGGCCGGCGATGGCGAAGGCCTCGCTGCCGACGCCGAGATCGATGCCGGCGAAGGGCACGCCCGCCAGCGCCGCGAGACGCCGGGCGAGATGCGTCTTGCCGATCCCCGGCGGTCCGACGAGCAGGATCGGGCGCAGGCCAAGGCCGCGTTCCTCGGCAGCCGCGGCGCGGAGGTCGCGCCAGAGCGGGTCGAGCGCCGGCTGCATCCAGGGCATCTCGTCGAGAAGCGCGGCGGCGAGTTCATCGGCCGCGTGACGGGTTACGGGACCAGCGAGCCGCATGGGACGCGGCGCGGCCTGGAGGCGCGCGCGCATCTCGGGCCGGAGATGCTGCGTGCCGCTGCGCTTGAGGGCTTTGGCGTGGAGGCGCTCGGCGCGCTCGGCCGCGCGGCGCATCAGGGTGCGCTCCGCATGGCTGAGGGGCTCTTCGTCGAGGCGGCCCTCGGCGATGCGGCGCGCGGCAATCAGGCGCTCTGCCCGGGCATCGAGCCGCTTGCCGATCGCGGCGAGCTCGGGGACGGGATGGACGGTCGGGAAGACGACATGGGTCTGGGGCGAGGGCTGGGTCATCGGGTGGACTCCTTGCAAGAGACGTCACGGGATCAGGCGAAGCGGCGCATCAGGCGGCCGAGGCGGTCCAGCGCGGCGGGCGGGTCGAGCTCGCGGAAGATCAGCGCGATATCGGCGGCCGTGAGCCGGGCGAGGCTGGCGTCTGGCGGAAGTCCGGCCTCACAGGGGCCAGCTTCGTCGGGCCAGGTCAGGCGGAACTGCGCGGCAAGCAGTGCGGCATCGAGGGGCGGCAGGCCGAGCCAGTCGGGCGGCGGCACGTCCTCGGGCCAGGGCGGCACAGGCCCGGCCGCGAGGATGAGGAGGCGGCCGTCCTCCAGAAGCGCTCGGTCGAGGGCCGCGGCATCGCCGCCGCCGCCGGGCAGCATCAGCAGCCGCAGGGGCGCCTCAGTGTCCCCCGATGCTCGTGCGGCATGAGTCAGCACCCAGGCAGTGGGGGCGATGAGATCGGCCGGCAGGACGAGGATCGAGGCCGGCTCTGGGCGCAGCAGCAGGTCGATGCCCTGCTGGTCGACCGCCGCCATGGCGAGCCGCAGCAGCGCCGTCGCTCGCAGCGGTCCGAACCCCACCTCGCCGTCGTCGAGGGGCTCAGGGCCGCTCGGCGGCCAGGCACCGGGGACAGCGACGGGACCTTCGGGAAACTGCACCGTCCCGATGCGGCAGAGATCGCCCTCGGTCACGGCGCCGGGCACGATCGCCCCCGCCGCGTCGATCCAGGCAAAGGCGCTGCTGACCGGGAAGCTCGGCGCGTTCGGCGAGAGGCGCGCGGTGGCGCCCAGGACGCTGCGCGCGAGCGCCCGGTGCAGCGGGCTCCGGGCGACGAGCCGGATCGCCGCTCCCGGCTGATCCGGGGGCGGCTGCAGCGCCGGGGGAGGCGGCAGATCGGCCGGCAGCGCCATGGCAGTGGCGGCGAGGGCTTCGGCGAGGGGGCCGCAGGGCACGGGAGGAAGGATAGGGATCATGGCAAGACCTCCTGGAGCAGTGGGATGATGTGGAGGCCGTCCGCCGGTGCGGATGCGCGACGGGCGGCCAGATTGAGCGGGGGCGGGGCAGAGCAGGCGGGAATTGGACCGGCGCTGCGTCCAGGTCTTCAAGACCCCGTGCCGATGGCGTCCTCCAGATCGTCAAGCAGGCTGCGCAGGCGGGGCTCGGCCTCGGCGCGATAGATCTCGCGCGTCACGTTGATCCGCGCCGCCTCGAGCGCCTCGCGCGGCACCACGAGGTCCGGGATTTCGCGCAGCAGCCGGGCGTGCATGCCTCGCTCCACCCGGAGGGCCTCGTGACCGCTCGGCATCCGCACCTCATGGATGAGCTCCTGCCGGCGCTCCGGATCGAGGCCCAGCTGGTAGCGCATGCGCGAGAGCGGCAGGCGGCTGTGGCCAAGCTTGACCACCACGCCGACCCCTTCGAGGTCGAGGCGCATGAGGTAGATCCTGTTCGGCTCCGCCGCCCAGCCGGCGTCACAGCCGGCGCAGGCAAAGCGGCCGGTGCGCATGTTCACCCGCGCGACGCGCTGCTCGTGACCGCAGCCGTGGCGATAGAGCCGGTAGCCGTCATGACCGTCGGGGTCCGGCCCGAGGAGCTGCCATCCCTGCGCGATAGCCTCGGCCGCGACCTCGGCCTGGAAGCAGGTCTCGCAGCGGACCTGCACCTTGCCGGCCGCGATGCGCTGGACCAGCTCGAGCTGCCGCCGAACCTCGTGGCCGCAGGGCGCGCGGTAGACGGCATAATGCCGATCCTCCGCATCGCGGCGCAGGAAAGTCAGGCGCGCCGCGGCAGCCGTGTCGCGCAGCGCCCGGTCGCCGCAGGCCGCGCACTTCGGCTGGGCGGTCCGCAGCGTGTAGGCCTTCGCCATCGTCAGGCCGCCGCAGTCGCGGCAGCGGAGCAGGACGTGGTAGCGGTCGCCGACGCGGTCGGTGACAGTAAACCCCTTTTGCTGGGCCATCCTCTGCCACTGAGGCGGGATCGGCGCGGGCCAGGGAGTAAGAGCGATGGCCGCCTTGGCGGCGCTGCGGCGGGGGTAATGAATCGACAGATTGGACATCGGACTGGTCCTTTGCATGCGAGGAGGGGGCCGGCTGCCGAGACGCAGCCGGAGGGGCAGGGGAGAGGCGCGAAGAGAAAGACCGTCCGCGAGCGGCGGGACGACGCGCAGGGCCAGAGCCCGGCCGGGACGCGGCCCCGCCGGGTCAGCAGTTGCGATGAGGTCGGATCAGGCGGCGGAGACCGGCTCCGCGACAGGAACCGGCGCGCCGGACGCGCCAGCGGCGCTGCCCTCGTCCTCGACCTGGTGCTCGAGCAAGCGCAAGGCCTGCGCCATCAGCATCTCCGCCCGGCGATCCTCGACCGTGGCGGGGTTGAGCGGGTCCAGACGCGTCCGCCTCAGGGTGCCCGTCATTACGGCGGCAATCGCCTTCGCCTCCTCGTCATGGACGACGGCGATGATCGACCGGGCGATGTCCTGCAGCAGCGCACAGGTCGGACCCAGGGGTTCGAGGCAGGTCACAAGATCGGCGCGCGCATGGAGCCGCAGCCAGCAGGCATCGGCGGAGGCGAAGAACAGCCTGTAGGCCGGATCGCCGTAGTAGCGGTGATCGAGCGCCTCTTCTTCCGCGATGGCCCGCTCGAAAGCGTCCAGCATGTCGCAGAAGGCATCCTCGACCGGCAGGATGGCCGAGCCGGGCGAGAGGGACTGGCCCGCGTCAGCGGGCGTGGTAAGGGAATGAGTAGCCATGGTGATCTCCTCTACAGATCGTTGTGGTCAGGGCGGGGCGAGAGGGTAGGATCTCTTGCCTTCGCCCGACTAATATAGCATCATGCCATTATGACGTCAACATCGTAATGGTATAGTTTCATGGCTCCCCCCAAAAAAGACACCGAGGCTGTAACTCTACGGCTACCGCGCGACCTCATCGATGCTATTGACAGCCGACGCCGTCATGAGGCCGACATACCAACCCGACCTGAAATGGTCCGACGCGCTTTGATCGCTTGGCTCGGCATGACCGGGGAGGGCGGACAAGACCGTGACGGCTGACACGACGTATTTAGTGGTCTTGACTGCACAGGGCTTATTGGCGGTTGGCCCATAATGCTTATTGCCGCACTTGCTGGGTTTACGCTGCATTGGCGAGACAAGCGGAGGAAGCGCGGAAGCGGACCTCAGCTGCGTCCGGCGTGAAGGTTTTGAGAGGGAGGATAGCGACCGTTCGCTGCGCCCGTCTCGAAGGTCGTGGAAGGGAGTATTCCGTTGAAAAACTTGGCTTGCCTGACGTGCTGACCGCTGATTCACTTCTGTATCGGCTGGCGGAGGTGGGCGGCGGTGATGGGGTCCCGGCAGAAGGCGCAAGGCGCTCTGTTCTACGAGTTCTCGATCGAAGCACATGTGCCGCTCGACCATATGCTTCGATCTGTGGACCGGTTCGTCGACCTGACCGGCATCCGGCGGCACCTGGCAGCGTTCTACAGCGCCACCGGGCGGCCGTCGGTCGATCCGGAGCTGATGATCCGCATGCTGCTGGTCGGCTACATTATGGGCATCCGGTCCGAGCGTCGCATTTGCGAGGAGGTTCACCTCAACCTCGCGTACCGCTGGTTCTGTCGCCTCGATCTGGCCGATCCTGTCCCTGATCACTCGACCTTCTCCAAGAACCGGCACGGCCGGTTCCGCGACAGCGACCTGCTGCGGCATCTGTTCGAGACGGTGGTGGCGCGGTGCATAGCGGAAGGCCTGGCCAGCGGTCAGCGCCTCGCCGCGGATGCCAGCATCATCCAAGCTGACGCGAACAGGCAGAACTCGACACCGAAGTCGGACTGGCAGCCGGGCAGCATTAATCCTGAAGACGCGCCAAGGGCGGTCAGGGAATACCTGGAAAGGCTCGATGATGCCGCCTTCGGCGCAGCGAGCTCTGTCGAGCCGAAGTTCACGTCGCATTCCGATCCGGCCTCGCAATGGACCGGGGCTCGGGGCGGACCGGCCTACTTTGCCTATTCCACCAACTACCTGATCGACACCGATAACGGCGTCATCCTCGAAGTGGAGGGTGAGGCGGACGAGGAAACAATCCTGGGGATCGTTTTCCCGCCGAACCGGTCGATCCGCCAGTCCGAAGTCGGATCGGTGCAGACCATGATCGACCGGGTGAACGATACTTTCGGCCTCAAACCGGAACGGCTGATTGCAGACACCGCCTACGGCACCAGTGCCATGCTGGACTGGCTGGACCAGCAGCGCGGCATCGCACCCCATATTCCCGGTAGTCGCCACCGCGATCCTCGACCGGATGCTCCACCACAGCCACGTCATCACCATCCGGGGCGAGAGCTACCGGTTGCGCGAGAAGCGCCGGAGCGGTCTTTTGCAAAAGGCCGCTCCGGCGCACCCCACCATCAACACATCAAACAGCGAGGGGGTCAGTTCCTCATGTCGTCAGGGGGGCAGTCCCTGATGTCGCTGGACAACATTCGAGCGCGCTGACTTCACCTATGAGGCCGAGGCCGACGTCTACACTTGTCCAAAGGGCAAGGAGCTGAAGCAGAGCCGCCGGGCCTTCGCGAAGCCACGCGAGAAGAAAGCCGACGAGGCCGGCATGCTCCGCTACCGGGCCAGCAAGGCCGATTGCGATACCTGCGCGTTGAAAACGCGCTGTTGCCCAAAGGAACCCGCGCGGAAGATCCTGCGGTCGACCTTCGAAACATCCAGCGACCGGGCCCGTGCGATCGACCGGACCGCCGACTACGCCGTATCCTGCAGGCTGCGGAAGAAAGTGGAGATGCTCTTCGCGCATCTAAAGCGCATTCTGGGCCTGAGCCGTCTCCGATTGCGGGGTCCGAACGGCGCACGTGACGAAATCAACCTCGCAGCCACCGCCCAGAACCTCCGGAAGCTGGCGAAGCTCCTTCCGGCCCCGGAAGTCGCCTGCTGAGGATGGACAGGCGCACGCGCCGAAAATGCCGGAGGGGAGCAAGGCCGACGGCGGGCCGAGTTTCTCAACGGAATAGGCCGATAGCACCCGTGGCCGGGCATGGCGCCGGACGGCGGCTTCGGGCCGAAAGTGCCCCCAGTCCAAGCATGGGACGGAGGTCTGCTATGGGCCGGGATTGACAGCGCACCTTGGGGATCTATGTGCGCCCAGCCGCAGCGCCGCATGGCCGATTCGAGCCCGCAGTCTGGCCGGGTCGGACGCGAGAACGCGGTCGGTCGGGTCCTCGCCTGACAGGCATCCGCCCCGGGTGAGCCCGGGGCAGATCGGCGCACGCCCAGTCCGAGCTGCCCTCATGCGGCTGCGCGTTCCCCGGTCTTCCAGGTTGCCCACCGGGCGGCCTGGCGATCGATTTTGGCGCGCTGATCCGCGGTCCAACGGATTTGATCCAGGAGCCTTTCGACCAGCTCCACAGGCTCCATGGCCGGGATCTGCTTGATATCGTTCCAGTCATTCATCGGTTCGGGCGCAATGGCCCGAACCCTGTCCTCCAGGACACCAAGGTCGTATTCGCTGATCGCCGGCAGAGGCAGGACGCGGGCGCGGCAAAATTCCCGCGCCAGGAGTTTCCGCAGCTCCTTGGCGACCTTGCCGTCCCCCGCCTCGCTCAGGGCATTCTTCCTGCTGTGCCAGAGACGGCCGGCATTGTAGGCCGCCACGAACTTGTGGCTGTTCTCATCCCCGGCACAGTGGTTGCTCCAGACTCGGTGCCGCAGGTTCATCGTCTTGCCGACGTAGCGCGGGACCTGCTCATGATCATGCAGCAGGTAAAGGCCAGGGACATTGCGCGGCACGTTTTCAAGGCGGGTGAGCGGGGCAGTGGTGAGGGCCTCCAGGGCAGCGGTCGGGGGCATCATGGGCAAGTCTCTCCTTTATGGGCGACGACTTGGATATAACGGTGGGCGCGTCAGGATGCGCAAAAAGTCTCGCCATGGCGAGACTTTCCTGGTCGAAGCCATGGTTCGGAGGACCGCTCAAAGCCTAAATTAACGTTGCGCTAAGAGCGACCAGGGGCTTACCCGCGCCGCGCCGATACAGGACGCCTTAGAGCCCAAGGACGAAGCCGCTCACATACCTGGCGCGTCAGGGCGTGGGCCTGCTACGCCGCCGCAAGTCTGCTTCGAGCCCCAAGAGTTCCGGATGCCGCGGGACGGATGAGTAACCGCTTCGGGTGTTTCGTCTGGGTCTTGGCCTGGCAGGTGCGACGATTTAGGTCGCCAGAACGATCCTGTTGGGATAGGCGATTTGTCCCGTGGACATGTCGCGCGAGCTTTTTGCTTCGGAACGAACATACCCACTTTACCTGAAGAAGACGGGGAGGTGACAATGTCGGGCGAGCAAGAGGACGCACACGAGCCGGCGCGATGGCAGCGAGCGACCCTTCCGATGATTGATATGCTCCCGGTCGACGGACTGTTCGAAAATAACACGTCCGTCAACGCATCCGATCTTGGCGATGCTCTCTACGGCAAGCTGAAGGTCATTGGCGACGACGCGCCCGAACGTCCTCTGATCGAGATGCTTGCGTCAATTTTCCGTATGTACGAAACCCCCAACAAGACGCCGCCCTTCGGCCCTATGGTGGTGATGGCCGATGGATCGCGCTCGGCCGCGCCCGACGACTTCGCCGGCCCCTTGGTCGAGGTGATCGTGGCCGTCCTTGAGCGCATCGAACATCCGGTGGCTCGCGCACGGCTGGCGCATCTGGCGTGGTTCCTCGAACGCCGAAGGCGAGACGAAGGTCTCGTCGCGCTGCGCGCCTATATCGATATCATCGAACGCCTCGACGATGGGCGGTTGGAGGCGCGAGGCGAGCGCGGCATCCTAGGTGTCACCGGTCACGACCTGCTGAGGATGGCGTTCGCCGTCTGCCACGGCCTCGGTCGACCTGCCGGGGAGCATGATCGGCTTCAGGAACTCGCTGCCGGACTGCTACGCCGGGTCGGGTGGAGCGACGACGGCTTCAGTCTCCGGCTGTTCACGGATCTTGCGCTCGATGAACGCGCGGTGCCCCCCGAAGACGTCGCCGGAATTGTCGAGACCTTCATTGAGCGAACCGCACCCGCGCCGTCCGCCGGATCGGATGACTACCCGGCCCAGATGTGGCTCCTCGCGGCGCGCGCCCACAAGCGGGCCAAGGACGAGAACGCGGCCAATGCCGCAATGATACGGGCGGCGGAATGCTACGCCGCGCATGCAGAAACCTTCGTCGGGCGACCTCATGGGGCGATGTTGGCCACGCATTGGATGGAGACCGCTATCGCCACCCTCCACGGGGTGCCAGGTATCCGAGAACGTCGCCACAAGCTACGTCACCGGTTGATCGACATGCAGGGGGCGATCCGGGAAGACCTCGTGCCGATCTCCCACAGCACCGACATCTCGGAGCTGGTGGAGGAGGTGCGTGCTAAATTCCTCGGCTTGCCCCTCGGCGACGCTTTGCGTCGGCTGACGCTCATCGCGGGTAGCTTTCCCGAGCCCGAAAAGCTCGAGGAAGAGGCTCGCCGCTCTTCGGTCGAACACCCTTTCTCTTCGTTGTTCGCCGCATCCCATATGGACGCCGAGGGAAAGACAATCGCGCGCTCGCCAAGCGGCGGCATTGGCGTGGAGGATGCCACGGCCGAGTCTCTGGAGCCCACGATCATGCAGGCCGAAAGCATCCGCCGGGCTTTCGCCGCGCGTGCGGGTATCGACGTCGCGCGCGTCGTCATCATTGCAGAGCATCGCGTTTCTGAGGAGGTCGTGCTCGACCTCGTCCGGCACAGCCCAGCCGTGCCGCCGCATCTGGTCCTCACGACGACGAGGGGCTTCGTGCGATGGTTCGAAGGCGACATGGTCTCGGCCCTCTACATTCTCACCCCGCTTCTGGAAGGCATGGTGCGCCATTTGCTCAAGCAGCATGGTCATGACGTCACGACCATGGACGATGCGTCCAAAACGCAGGAGGATCGCACGATCACGGCACTCTACGACGCCATGCGTCCGGAGATGGACGCGATCCTCGGACGGGCCGTCACCGAGGACATTCGCCGGACGTTTCTGAGCAAGCTCGGCCCCAGCCTGCGTCACGGCGTGGCGCACGCGCTCCTGTCGGACGGAACGCCCTACGGCGACGACGCGACTGACCTGCCCCCCGGAACGTCCCTCGGTTCAATGTAGAGTTTGCTTCATCCCGAAGGAGCAGACGACATGAGGAAAAGCCGCTTCACCGAGGCGC
>NZ_QJTE01000011.1 GCF_003217255.1 Pseudoroseicyclus aestuarii
GCGCCTCGGTGAAGCGGCTTTTCCTCATGTCGTCTGCTCCTTCGGGATGAAGCAAACTCTACATTGAACCGAGGGACGTTCCGGGGGGCAGGTCACACCTCCTACTGGGCCGAGAGGGCTGGCAGGTGAACTGGAAGAAACTCTACCGGATCTACCGTGAAGTAGGCCTGACAGTGCGCAAGCGTGGCGGTCGCAAGCGCGCGATCGGAACGAGGGCGCCGATGGCGATCCCGCAGGGGCCGAACCAGCGATGGTCCCTGGACTTCGTCTCAGACAGTCTGTCGGACGGGCGCCGGCTCCGGGTGCTCTGCGTCATTGACGACTACAGCCGGGAATGCCTGGCCGCGGTCGTGGACACCTCGCTGTCAGGGCAGCGCGTTGGCCGTGAGCTCGACAGCATCGCTCGGGTGCGCGGCTATCCATGCATGGTGGTCAGCGACAACGGCACGGAGCTGACCTCGAATGCCATTCTGAAATGGCAGGAGGATCGCAAGGTCGAGTGGCATTACATCGCGCCTGGGAAGCCCATGCAGAACGGCTTCGTCGAGAGCTTCAATGGCCGACTGCGCGACGAGTGCCTCAACGAGCACCTGTTCGCCAACCTGCGCCACGCCCGGGAGCTTATCTCGGCCTGGCGCGACGACTACAACCATTACCGCCCCCACACGAGCCTCGACGGGCTCACCCCGTGGGAGTATCACCAACGGTCAGTAGAGGACCAAACCCTGAACAGAGCGAACTAAAAACCGGGGACACTACGGGGAGCACGTCAACAACCACCTTAGTTCGTCAGTCGTTTAAAAAAATCGTGTGGCTCAAGCCGCTGCACGCTTAATATGCACCGAGTGACAGGCTGCAGGTAGATTTTTGACCTAGCGCGGTATCCCGCCTGAGAATTCCCTTCGTCAGTCGGGCTTAATGGCCTCAATTGCGGAGCGCAAAGAGCAGGCACCCATCCGTAGATGGGAGGCTTCAGTCATGGATGCCGAACCTCCGCTTCGACAAGCAGGGGTCGCTGCCTGGGTGCTCTCTCGTCGGTGTCCAACTCTCATATGCCAGCTCGGCACTGCAGCCTCAACCAAAGACGAAATTGCTCGGATCGACGAACGACTGCCAAGACGTTCCCTCGGCTACATCGACGAGTATGCGACCACCTGAACTGCTGGCCGCAAGCATGAAGTGAAGGTCACCGTTCAGGCGCACCTTCCAGGCAGAAAAGTCTTCGGAACTTTGAATGCCGAGCGACTGAGCAAAGGCTATCCGATCTATGCCGAGCTCGAAGTCCGCGACCCGATCGATCTGCTTACTCCTTTGCGAAAAGTTACCTTCAAGAACATTCCAGTCCTTCAGGTCGCCCGCTTTGAAAGCGAATATGTCTTGGCCAGCGCCCCCGAAGAGCAGATCGGCGCCGCCACCCGCGTCGAGATAATCGTTACCGCTGCCTCCACTGAGAAGATCATCGCCGCTAGCCCCGTAAAGGCGGTCGGATCCAGCTTGGCCGTGGATCTTGTCGGCGCCGTCTTGCCCGGCCAGCACATCATTCCCTCGGCCGCCTACCAGAAGGTCACTGCCGAAACCGCCAATCAATTGATCGTCGCCATCGCCGCCAGCAAGGTCATCTTCTCCGTCTCCGCCGTTCAGTATGTCGTGACCGAATCCGCCACGGAGCACGTCCCTTCCAGCCCCTCCTGCAATGACGTCATTGCCGTGACCGCCGTACAGGCCGTCTTGACCAAACCCGCCGAACAGCCTGTCATTACCGCTCTGCCCGGCGAGAACATCATTACCCACCGCGCCGTAGAGGCGGTCATCTCCAGTGTTCCCAGTCAAGCGATCATTGCCATGGTCTCCTGACATCGCATCGTTACCCATGCCGCCTTCGAGACTATCGTTGCCATCGCCACCGCGAACTTCGTCATTGCCCCGCCCACCGTCTAGCCGGTCGTCGTGACTCCCTCCGAAGATGCGGTCATTTCCGCCTTGGCCGTACACCTCATCACGTCCGTCTTGACCGGCGAGAGCGTCATCACCATCGCCTCCAAAAAGGCGATCGTTGCCTTTGTCACCATTCAGCCGGTCATCGTCTGGTCCGCCCCAAAGGCGATCGGCGCCAAAGCCCCCGTACAAATTGTCGATCCCTTTTCCACCCAGAAGACGGTCCTTTTCACTGCCGCCGAAAAGAAAATCGTCACCATCTTCACCAAACAGTAGGTCTTGGTCTAGCCCCCCTGCCAGCATGTCGTGGCCATTGCCGCCATAGACAGTGTCCGAGCCCTTGCCGGCATCGACAACGTCATTGCCGTCTCCCGCACCGATTACCGCCGCGGCTTCGACGATTAGTTCGCCCTTCGCATTCTTGCGCGTCACCAGCTCGTCGGAGATCCAGTCATTTAAGCCCGTCCCTTTGACCGACGGCAGGCCGGAACTCCGTACAATGACGTTTAGATCGGCCTCATTAAACATATAGGAAGGCACAAAGTTCTTTTGATCTACAAACTTAACAGTTTCAAGTTCTGATATATTGTTTGGCATCTCGCGAAAATGCGCTTCGTGACCACTGTAGCGCGAACCTTCGAGCGCGTAGAGCGCCTTATCATTAAAGCTGAGCCACTGCTGATTGAAGTAGTGAACAATCCTCAAACCGTCAGGCAAATTTTGGAGATCGATTTGCCTTCCTTCGACGTAGATCACATCACGTGAGTAATCGAAGTCGTCGATGCGACCCACTACCGGGCTATCAACGGCAGAGGTGTTTATGAAACTGTAGCGATTACTGCCACGACCGCCATAGACATGAGCACCTAAGGAGCCGCTCTTGTTGGTTAAATCAACGATAATGTGATCGTTACCTTCGCCTCCATGGATATGGACGACGCCCGGCCCCTCGTTGCGAGCGATGATGGTGTCGTTACCATCCTGACCGTGTAGTCCCGTAGCTCCACCAGTCGCAATTGCTACGAGACGGTCGTCGCCGCGTCCGCCGATCAGGATGTCCCCACCTCCGCCACCGATGAGTGTATCGTTCCCTTGGCCGCCTGAAATGTATTCATCATCGCCTGTGCCCTGGATGACCTCGTCACCCTGGTCACCTATAAGGCGGTGTCGTCCGCTGCCGTGTTCCATAGGTACTTTTCCTCATCTCTTGGCGCGCCTCGGCGACATCCTGGTGTGACGCGCCGTGCGTTGAAGCTGCGGACCCACACTGTGGCGATAGTGAGAGCCGATCGAAGGATAGGACTATGAGGAACGTCTTTTAATATTTGGTTCAACCGGCTACAGGGCATAAGCTGAATTCGATGGCCGGTCGCTTTGTGCGCCGGCTCGACATTCCCGTGCTACATCCCGCGGCCGCTATGAACTTCATCGGCTTTTCTGAACCGGAAGGACGTTCACGTGCGGCCAAGACGTGCCGCAGTCGCTGCACCGCGCCCGCTTCTCAAAAATCGGCCTAAGATACCCCCGGCAGCTCGCCACGCTTAACAGTAGCCGCGTGCCCGCACTGCCAGCATCGCCCCGCGGCATGAGTGGAGCCCGTCGAAAAGAGTGGTTCGCTCATGCCAGCGGCAGCAGCGGCTCGCCCAGGTGCTCTTTGTAAATCTCGAGCCAGTCGGCGCAGACCACGATCCGCCCCTGCCCCTCGATCGCGGCGCGCACGGCCGCGAGAGCGTTTAGGTGATCAACTAGTGGCTCGGTCGCGGCGCGAGCGCAGCTGGTGACGTCGGTAATAACGGCGACGGCGACCCGGTTGATCGTGACGAGCTTCTCCGGGCCAGCCAGCTGCCGCGCAGCGGTACCGCCAGCGCGACGAAGGTTATTTGTAGCTGAGAGCTACTACTGTCTTGTGCTATATGTAGCTATGCGCTACATATGACCTATGAAACAGATCACCTTCACCGGCGCCGCTCGCAAGACCCTTCGCAGGATGCCTGCCAACACGGCGCAGCGCATCATCGTCAAGATCGAGGCCTACGCGACAGACCCGGCGGCGCAGGCGAACAATGTCAAGGCGCTGCAGGGGCAGGACGCCATCCGTCTGCGGGTCGGTGACTGGCGGGTCATCATGATCGACGGAACGGTGATCGAAATCATCAAGATCGCCCCGCGCGGCGGGGCCTACTGAGAGGAGAGGCCATGACCGAAATGATTACAATCGAACGGGCCGAGTATGACCGGCTTGTTGCGCTCGCTGAGGACGCGGAAGACAACGCGGCGGTTGCTGCCCATCTTCGCGAACCCGAGGCCGGCATGCCGGCCGACCTTGTGAAACGAATGATCGCAGGGGAAAGCCCCCTGGCTGTCCATCGTGAATGGCGCGGCCTGTCCCAGACCGGGCTTGCAAAGGCTTCGGCGGTGCATCGCGTTCAGATTGCCGACATCGAGGCCGGCCGGCGGAACGGCTCGGTCGAGACGATGAGGAAGCTGGCCGATGCGCTGGATGTGGCAATCGACGATCTCGTGTAGGCGGCTATCTCAGCAGCCTCATGATGTTGTGCTCCGCGTTCGACCATCCATCCTACCGCATGGTCCTCAGTTGCTACATGCCCCACTTGCTCCTGGTGACCGGGAACACCTTCACATGCGGCCAGCCGGTGCCGCACTTTTGGCACCGGGCCCGGCGCTCGAACTCGGCGCCTGAAATGCCCGCCGGCAGACCGTTCGGCTTGACCGTGACCTCATGCCCGCACTGCCAGCATCGCACCTCGGCATGAGTGGAGTCCGGCGCGAAGAGCGGTTCGCTCATGCCAGCGGCGGCAGCGGCTCGCCCAAGTGCTCGGTGTAGATGTCGAGCCAGCCGGCGCGGTCCACGGTCCGCCCCTGCCCCTCGATCGCGGCGCGCACGGCCGCAAGAGCGTCCGGGTGATCGCCGAGCGCTTCAGTCGCGGCGCGGGCGCAGCTGGTGCCGTCGGTAGAAACGGCGATGGCGACTCGGACTATCATGACGCACCTCTAGCGAGAACAAGAGCGGAACGTAGCGCAAATATTCCAGAGGCCGCAAGCCTTTCGGCCGGCGCCCTCAAGTGCAGACTTGCAGAGCTCCAAAGGCCTGCACGGTTCAGGCAATCGCCTGATCTAAATAGGACTTCATCCCCTTCCACGGCACCTCCCAGCCTTCTGGAGTCTTGAGGCGGTAGCCGATGCAGGAACGGCATTCGACCTCCATCCCCTCGGGCAAGACCTTGCGCATGCGCTTGATGCTGGAGCGGATCGCACCGTTCGGGTCTGCGGACACGTCGCTCACCATATTGTCGATGAGCACCTCCATGGGCACGAAGTAAGGGCGCCGCTCTGCCAAAGCGATAAACACCGCTGCTTCAGCTCGTGCCAAGGGCATGTGAGAGGCCAGGATCGCGATCTTTTCCATCTGCTGTAGCATCTTCCTACCCCCTCGTGATGACGTTGAGGCTGCCGATATGGAAGCCGGTGGTCTCGTTGAAGTCGACCCGCGGGTCGCCTAGGAGCCCGACGTAGCCGGAGCGGGCAGTGATGGACCAAATCATTCAGCCGCCCTCCCCCCGACCCACGCCCTGAACACCGAGGCGCCACCGCAGAGGGTTTCGCCCCAGCCGCAGGACAGCGCCGTCAGCAGCGCCTCCCCCGTGCGGCGGCTATGCGGCCCGCCGTCGTCTAAGAGCGCGCCGGCATGGGCGCGGCGCAGCTCGGCCGAGGCATCCCGCACGGCGGCGTCATTGGCCGGCGTGACGTCGCAGCCGCTCGAGCACAGCGTCATCGTCAGCAGGAGGGTGCTGCAGCGCATCGTCGATCCTTTCTCTGGTCTGGCGGTAAGCGGTTGCGTCCTCGAGGGCGCGGCTGCGCTCGGCGTCGCCGCGGCCCGCGAGGTATAGGGCCGCGGCCGCGGCGATGACGCCGGCGAAGAGGGCGCAGGCGAGGATCAGGCGCGGGCTCACGCCCGAGCCCGGCGCAGCAGGTAGACCATCGCCCCGATCGCCACGATGACCAGGACGGCCGCGAAGGCGAACTGCACCGGCCCGTCGCCCTGCGCCGCGGTGGCCACGCCGGCGAGCACGCTGCCGGCGCCGGTCAGCGCGGCAGGGTTCTGCAGGGCGTCCGTGATCGAGGCGGTGACGCGCTCCTCGCCGATGCCCTTGGCGCTCTCGTTGGCCGGGGCCTGGCGCTGCGGCTTGATGACGGCCTGCTCGCCGATCGAGGCCCAGGCAACAGCCTGCGCGCGCACCTCGCCGACGCGGCGGGTCCAGCCTCGGCCGAACCGGGGCCAATGCTTGAGCCGTCGCAGGAAGGCCATGCGCCGGTCGCAAAAGCCGCGGATCAATGCCTCGCTGGAGCGGCTGGCGTTGGCGGCCGAGAGCGTCACCTCGCCGATCACCCCGTCGACCTCGCGCCCCTTGAAGCCGAGCGCCTCCTGCAGCCAGCGCGCGGCGCGAGCCGGGCCGCTGTTCACCGCCGCGTCGAAGACGCAGTAGGCCAGCCCCACCGGCAGGCGATCGGCCTGCACGACGTTCCAGTATTGCTCCCGGTAGATGGCCGCGACCTCGGCATCGCTGATGGCGCGGACGTCCCGGCTGGGCCGGTCCCGCATCCGCAGCCAGGCGGTGTAGGTGTTCTGTGTGATGCCCTTGTTCGTGGCGCCGCCGGGGTCGGCCGGGTCGTTCACGTAGCCGCCCTCGTGCGCGAGGATCAGCGGCAAGGCTCGGTCGAAGCGGTCGAACTCGAGGTCGGTCATGGGTGCGCCTCCTTTGCGCATGAAAAAGGGCGCCGCCGACGATGTGTCGGAAGCGCCCGGAGCTGCTGAGACAGTCAGGTCAGCCGTGGATGATCAGCTCGGCGCGCTCTGTCTGCGCCTCGCCCTTGGCAATCGTGTAGGTGGTCTGCACCGCCTCCATCTCGAAGCCGGCAAAGACCTCCCGGATCTCCGGGACATCGTTGATCGAGAGGATGAAGCGGCCCTTGAGGCCGCGCAGGGCTTCCGCGATCTTCGCGAAATCGTCCCGCGCGAAGATCGCCTTGCCGTAGTCGTCCTCGCCGCCCCAGTACGGCGGGTCGAGGTAGAACAGCGCCCCTTCGCCGTCATAGCGCTCCAGCAGCTCGGCCCAGGGCAGGCATTCGATCAGCACACCCGACAGCCGGGCATGGACGTCCTCGAGCATCGGTTCGAGCGTCGTCAGGTTGAACCGTGCAGGCTGTTCGCGGGCGATGCCGAAGGACCGGCCCGTCGCCTTCCCGCCGAAGGCGGTGCGCTGCAGGTAGAGGAATCGCGCGGCCCGCTCGAGGTCCGTGAGCGTCGTCGGATCGACCCGCGTCAGCCGTTCGAACTCCGCCCGTGTCGTGAGCTGGAACCGCAGCACCTCGAGGAACTGCGGATAGTGCCGCTGCAGGATGCGGAACAGCGTAGCGATATCGCGGCTGATGTCGTTGATGACCTCCGCCCGCGGCCGGGACCGACGGCGCAGGAAGATGCCGCCCATGCCGATGAACGGCTCGGCGTATAGGGTGTGCGGGATCTGGTCGATCATCGAGACCAGGCGGCGCGCCAGGTTGCGCTTTCCGCCCAACCAGGGAGCCACCGGCTCGACCGTCGAACACAGCGTGAACATATCGGTTTGCATGTCGGGTAGAATCGCTCCAATTGAGCCGCTCCTCACGTGGGGAAGGGGGCGGCCTGAAGCTATGCGAGGTCGGCGGGGTCGCAGTCACACGATGGCCCCGTGTCGAAGGGTTGCAGCCCTTCGGCCCCCCGAAGGGGGATGCCTGCCGAGCGGCTACCGCTTGGGGCGCGGCGCTTTGAGGGTTTCGGCCATGGTCTTGGCAAGCTGCGGGTCCGGGCTCTGCACCGCCCGGGCGAGCGCCTGCACCTTGGCCTCCGCATTGGCAGCGCGGTGGCGCCAGCTCGGGCTGTCATAGAGGCCCGGGTGATCAGGATCGTCCTTGCCGAGCCGGTGATTGCGGATCGCGAGGCCGACCAGGAACAGCGCCAGCCCGCCCTTCGAGACGACGATCATCGCCTCGGAGGCGCCGGAGAAGTTGCGACCGAACATAGTGACCAGGATCGACATGCCGATCACGCCGAGCGTGGCGGCGATGAACTTGCCCGGCGGCGTCGAGACCGCGAACTGGTGGGCCGTCCACCAGCACAGGACGATGGCGAGGACCGAGGTGACGTTGTGCAGGATCAGGATCGTGCCGGTCATTCATTTACCCTCCAGAGGAAGCACACGGTTGCGCAGGGCCCGAACGGCGGTGATGCCGCCTTCGCCCATCAGGAACCCGCCGGCGAGGTAGGCATAGACGCCGGCGCCGGTGGTGGCGTCGATGACATGGCCCAGCACGCCGCCGAGGAAGATCGCCGAGACGGCGCCGGCCGACCCCTCCACGGCCCGGCGCTTCCAATGCGCCTCGGCCGCGAAGACCGAGCGCACGAAGGCGCCGCCGGCGCCGGAGATGATCAGGGCGATCATGTTGTCCGGCAGTCGGCTCAGCAGGCCGGCAATCCAATCGTTCATCAGCTCCACCTCCAAAGGCTGACGGCCAGCCACATCGCCAGCCGGCGCAGGCGCCCTACCCCGTCCGCGGCCAGCGCCTCGTTGAATACTGCTGCCGCGGTGACCCGGGCCCAGCCGTCCTCGAGGAGCCAGTCGTGCAGCGCCGCGGCCTTGAGGTAGCGGGCATCGCGCGGGCTCACGATCCAGCGCAGGCCGCGCGGCACCGACACGTCGAAGACGAAGCCCGGCGGCACAGTCACAGCCGGCCCACCCTCGCGGCCGATCTCCCAGCGCAGTGGCACGGTGACGCGGTAGCGCAGCCCTTCGGCGAGCTCGTACCAGGCGGCGGCGGCGGTGTAGGCGCTCATCAGAAGGCCCCCGCGAGCGCGACCACCTCGGCCGAGGGGGCGGGCCAGTGCGCGTCATCGCTGGGGTCGCGATTGTCGCCCGGCTCTTTCATGGCCTCGGCAACACCGCGCATGGCGGTAATCCAGGCGAGGCCGGCCTTGTAGACGATGACCTGCGAGGCCGTCAGAAGGTCGCCGGCCGCAGCGCCGGCCAGGTTCAGCTGTGCGGCTTCATCGACCACGGCGACGATGCGGCGGCGGCACTCGTCGTTCACGATGACCCGGCGTCCTTCCTGCCGCGCGACGGCAGCGCGCGCTTCCGCAGCGGCGACGCGCGCTGCATCCCGTTCAACCCTCATGGCTGACCCCCCACGATCTGGCGATATACTCCCGCGGCCCTATCAGCGTGACGCGGTAGCGCGCAGGCTCTGTGATCTCGAGCAAGATTGAGCCGCCCGCATCGGCGACGAACCAGCCGATCTGGTAGGCTGCGCTCAGGTCGTCGACCTCTGCGGCGGCACCGGCCGGCAGGCCCTCCCAGTGCAATACCAGGGCACCGTCGTCGGCCTCGCCCTGGATCGGGTCCGCAAAGGTCGGGCGGCGCTCCCAAACGCCGCCGGGGCGCCACCAGGCGTCGATCTCCAGCGGCTCCGCCTCGGGCGGTGCAGGCTCCCAGCCCTCGGGCGGCACAGGGCCGATCCCCGACTGGGCGATATGCTCGCCATCCATGACGACATAGGCGATCCGTTCCATCACACCCTCACCGAACTGATGGTCAGCCGTATGTTCCGAAACTGGAAAACGTTGCCGGGGTAGGACGTGCTGGCGTTGTTCGGGTGCTGCGCGACGATCCGGAACTGCCAGCCGTCCAGCGGCTCCCCTATCACCTCCACGCACCCGGCTTTCGTCCAAAGAGAGGAGGGAGATTCACGCCGTATATCGACCCAATTGCTCCAGTCAGCACCCGGGCGGCGGCGGCGGTACTGCACCAGCTCATCAGGGGAGATCGGATAGTCCTCTCGCGACTCGTACAGGATCTGCGCCGTGTAGACGTACCCATCGTCCGTGGGTCCGTACACTTGGCTCGTCCAGATGGTCGCCGCCCCTTCTCCCGTCGAAGTGATCACGGTCGGGTGGGTCTCGCCCAGATAGTCCGACACGGCGCCCTGCGTCATGGAGTTGCGAACGATCAGCTTGTTGAACTCGGCGTTGCCGCCGGCACCGATGCGCCAGCCCCGCACTCCCGAGAGGAAGTTGCTCGACTTCAGCTCGCCGCCGAAGACGGCGAGACCAGCGACGTTCATGCTCAGCACGTCGAATAGCTCGGCCGTCAGCGTTCCCGCGACGAGCAGCTCGCCGCCGGTCATCCGGCGCAGCTCCATCTCGTCGAGCCAGGCGGCGCCGGAGGTGCCGTCAGCCCAGAAGGCCACCTGCAGCTTGGAAACGCCCGCCGGGATGATCAGCTCGAACTCGCGCCGGAACCAGGTTGCCTTCGGGCCATTGCCGAAGACCACCTCCGCGATCAGGTTGCCATTCTGATCGCCGAAGCGGACCTTCGTGTTGGCCCCACCGTCGAAGTTGGACGACAGCCGCGCCCAGAAGACCAGGCGGAACCGGTTGCCGGGGCTGCAGGTGATATGCGCGGCCGGGTACAGGCGCGCACCGCCCAGCATCTTCAGCGAGTGGGTGCCGTTGTGCACGAAGTCCGCGGCCCAGAAGGCGCGGTCATTGCCCGCCAGGTCGAAGGGGATCGCGTCGATCTCCTCGAAGTCGCAGCCGGCGAGGTAGTTGGTCTGATCGGTGATGACCATCTGCCGCGAGTAGACCGTGCCGCCGAGCAGGATGTCCCCCGCCGACAGCTTCGCAACCGAGTAGGATTTGCCGTTCGGGTCGTGGGCCGTCATCAGGTCCAGAAGGGACACCTCGCCCCCCGACTGCGCCCTGAACATCACCCCGGCCTTCAGGGCGCCGTCGATGTCCGCGATGGCTGTCTCGGTCGTGGAGACCCGGTTGCGCACACCGTCGACAGTGCCGTTGATCTCGCGCTTCAGGCCAGCAAGCGCAAGTTCGCTGTTCTGCGTAGTGATGTACTCTTCGGAGATATTGGCGGCGAGGCCCCCGACCTTGTCGTCGATCTCCGTGCCGAGGTCCCTGCGGATGGCGCTCAGCGCCCCCTCGGTGTCCACCTTCGTGAGGTAGCTTTCCTGCAGGTGAGCCGTGAACGTCTCATTCACCAGCCCGTTCCCCACCTCCTCGTCGGTCACTGTGAAGACGGAGACCCGGTGCAGCGCGATGCCAGAATCCAGCACCTCCTCTCCGAAGGCCGAAGAGCCGTTCCGCACCGACACCCGGTTTCGGATGAAGGTGCCGGTGATGCCCTTGGGCTTCTTGAAGACCGCGCTGTAGAAGTAGCGCGCCCCCTTCCGCTGCGCCTTGGAGAGGAAGCTGATCGAGGGCGCGAAGTCGCCGTCGGTGGTGGTCCATATGACCGTGACGCCGCTGCCGTGGCGGTTGCCGCTGACGAGGCTGAAGTCGATCTCGACGCGGATGTAGTCGAGGTCCGAGGGACCGATCCAGTCGTCGCTGTCGCTGTCGTAGAAGATCGCGCTGTAGCTGCCGCCCGCGCTGCGCGTCGTCAGGGTCTGACCGATCGGATAGACCGCATTCGCAGCGGCGGTCACCTGCCCGGCGACGTCGGTGTAGACCTGGTACGTGCCCGCCTGCATGAACTGCGACCGCAGCAGCGTATCGCCCCGCGCCGCCGTGCTGACGGATTGCTCGGATCGGTTATAGGCGACGATCGCCTGCGAGTTGGCGCTCTCGGCTTCCTGCCGGGCCGCCGCTGCCGCTGCGAGCGCGGCCTCCATGCCGTCGTCGAGATCGTCCCGCAGCGTCTCGTATTGCGCCTGCGCCTCGACAGCGCCCGCCGCCCCGAGGTCGATCTTCTCCCGGATCGTGGTCGCGAGGTCGCGCTCTTCCAGGAACACGGCGGCGGTGCGCACCGAGATCCAGCCGGACCAGGCAACTGCCCGCTTAGCCGCGCCAACCTGCACCAGGTATTCGGTATCGGGCAGCAGGCCGTCGATCAGGGTCTGGCCGGCGCCGACCACATCGGTCGAACCGTTGTCGATGATCTGGTCCGGCGCGACGCGCCAGCGGTACTGCACCGACTTGATCCCCGGCTGCGGCACGCTCCACCGGATGCGGATGCCGGGGCGCCGGTTACGCCCCGCCTGATCCTTGATGGTCACGGCATCGACGACGAGCCCCGGCAGCACCACCGGCGCGGTACGGCGCACCTCCGAGGAGGGCGGCGCCGCCGGCTTCAGCGTGATGTTCGGATCGTAGTCCGCGGGATCGACCTCCCGCAGCGCCAGCGTCACGCACAGCGTCTGCGGATCATGGGCCACCTCGGCGATCTCGAAGAGCTTGGCGCCATAGAGGTTGCGCGCGCTGCTCCAGGTGATCGTGTCGAGCGGCACAAGGTAGCCGAACTCGGGCGGCAGCGTGATCGTGTGACGGCGCTGGCGGCGGGCGTCCTTGAGCCACATGGCCATGAGGCGCTGCACCTGGTCCGGGTACGGGCAAGCGCCCAGGTCGAGACTGCCGACCAGCCGCGGCCCGTCCTCCGCCTCGGCCTCGAGGTCAAAGCGCGGCGGCGCCTCGCTGGCGTTCCACTGCTGCGCGGGATCGGGGAAGGTTGCGCGGACAGCGTTGACGGTCTCGGCCATGCCGCGGAAGGGATCGAGGTCCTGCGGCTTGCTGCGCAGGATGTCCTCGTCGGTGATCGAGGCGACGGGAAGGCCCGGCTCGCCAACCCGGATGATCCAGGACCCGCCGACCTCGGCCACCTCGGCCGCGCAGGTCGTCGACAGCTCGGCGATCACATCGAGGGGCGTCTCGCCGCCATCCTCGGGCGTGGCCATGTGGACCTCGTAGCCGGCCCGGTAGCGCGGGGCGCCGTCAACGACCTGGTCGCAGGCATCCATCGCAGCATGCCAGACCTCGGCCGGCAGATCGGCTTCGGGCACCCCAAGGCCATAGGTGCCCCCGCCCGGCAGGGCGATGCCGCGCAGCAGGTTCCAGATCATCACCGCCGGGTTGCGGGTAAAGGCCACGGTGCCGGTGCGCGGATCGTAAAGCGGGATGCCGTCGATCTCGAAGAGCGGCTCCGGCTGACCCGCCCAGAGATCATCGTCCACCTCGTAGGCGAGGATGGCATACGGGATGTTCCGGCCGATCATGTCGGCGGTCCAGGGCCGCTCCTTGTGGGTCTTGAAGCGGTCGACGAGCACCGGCGAGGCGGCGGTCTGCGTGCCGCGGTAGAACCAGACGCGCAACTCGGGAAGGTCGAAACTCGTCAGAATGTTGTTCTTGCCAGCATATTCGGGGCGGCTGTCAAGGTCCGGCTGGGCACCCTCGCCCGAAGTCAGGTCGCCGAGCAGAGTGTCGCCTGGGGTGAAGCTGTCGCCGTTGACCCAGACCCGGCGAAGCGCCGTCACCGGCAGGTCGCCGACGTCGTAGACGGCGTAGCGGTAGGCGTTGTCGAGCTTGTCAGCATGGCCGGTCGCATAGAACGGCGCCACCAGATTGCCCCGTGTGGCGTAGGTGCCGAGGATGAAGGACTGCGGCGTCGTGCCGCCCTTCGTCGAGACCTGCGTCCGGATGCCCGGGGCCGAGGTGCTGTTCGCCGCCTTCCGCTGCAGGGCATTGCCAAGCATCGACATGCCGATGCCGACCCCCACCTGAACCGCAGCGGCGGCGAAGCCCGTGAGGCTGAAGGCGGTGATGATCGCCGAGGCCGGATCGGCCGCGGCCGGCGCCGGGCTCAGCAGCAGGGCCAGCAGGATCAGGACGAAGGTCATACGCGGAACGCTCGTGTCATGGTGGCGCGGTCGGCCATGGCAAGCCCATCGGCGCCCGGCACATAGATCAGCCGCCCCTGGACGATGCCGAGGGCGGTATTCTCGAGGACGGCCAGGTCCCCTGCCCCGGCTACGACCGGCGCGATCTCGGGCAGCACATCGGCGAAGCGGCCGACGTGATCTTCAAAGCCCTTGGCCCGCGCCGCGCGCAGGCCTGCGGCCCGGCTGCGGTAGCCGCGGAAGCCGCGGGCAAGGTCGGTGCCTGTCATCGCCTCGATCGCCGCCGCGGCGAAGAGCGCGCAGTCCCAGCGGCCATAGGCGAAGGGCCTCTGCCGCGCGTCCTCGATCATCGCCGCAAGTCGCGGCCGCCAGTCCGTCAGCCGCTCCATCAGCGTTTCCCCCAGGCGTCGGAGGCCGTGTCGCCCAGGTCTCCGAACCGCCGGAAGCGATCGCCCGGATGCCGTTCCTGCTGCGACTGGTCGCTCTTCTTGCCGTTGCGCGTCAGGGTGCCCCGGCGGGCACTGGAGACGAGCCTCAGCCCCATGGAGGCATCGCCCCCGTCGATGGCCGGCGTCGAGATCGGCGAGCCATCAATCGAGACCCGTAGGTCGCGGCGGATGCCGAGCAGCACCTCGCCCTCGGGGTCATAGAGCGCGGTGTGCACCTCCGCCGTGCCGAACCGCGTATTGTAGCCGCGCAAGACCGCTTCGGCCTCGGGCGTCACCATCAGCTTGGCCTCGCTGCTGCGGATGCCGGTGCCGACCTTCGAACGAGCCTCGGGCAACGCCAGGCCGCCCTGGGCGCCGTAGTAGGTCCGGCTCTCGCCCTCGACGACGAATGTATCGTCCTGGTCCCCGGTCCAGAAGCCGACCGAGAAGGGCGCGCCCGCCAGCGTCTTGATCTTGAGCCAGAGCAGCCGGCGCGGCGCGATGGCCTTGCGCGCGGCGAGGTGCGCCTGTGCGGCGGCGGGCCAGAAGGCGAGGGTCATCGCAGGGTCTGCCTCCAGTCGAAGGTCACCGCGTCAGTGACGATGGCGCGGTGCGTTGCGCGGCTGAGGCTGCCGGGCAGCATCACCGCCTTGCAGACAGGGGCGCGCAGGGCCACGGCGAGGCCCGCGGCAACGCCCGGCCGCAGGGCTGGCGTCACCTCGAACCAGCCGGTCGCGCCGCCGCCATCGGCCACCGCCGGCTCCACCAGCTGATGCAGCGCCCGCCTCGAGGGTCCGGAGCCATAGGTGAAGGAAAGGAACCGGCCCCGGTGCAGCACGGTGCCGGCGGCGAGCCCGGAGAGGCGCAGCTCTCGCCCGCCCCGCATGGTCAGGATCTGGGCCGCCTTGTCGTCCGGGGCCGGGTCCATGTGGACCGGCGATGCCAGAAACGAGGCGCGCGCGTCCTGCAGCACCCGAAGCCGGGACAGCAGCCGCTCGGCCAGCGAATGGCGCTGCGCAACGATCGTCACTGACCCGCTCCAGAGGCGCGGGCCGATGTCGGCCCGGATGATCTCGCCGCCGCCGGTCTCGTTGGTCTCGACCGCCTCCGACAGATCGAACTGCGTCTCGATCCAGAGACCGGCCAGGTCGTCGAAGAGCGCCGGCAGATCGAGCGGGAAGGTCAGCGCCATCGGATCAGTCCTCGTGCGGGTTCTGGACCGCGCGGCGAGCCCGGCCGTTGAAGGCGGCGTCGCGCTGCGCGTTATTCTGCCGGATCATCGCCCCGGCGGTGTTCTGGACGGTCTCGACCGTCACGCCGTCAGCAGCGCGCAGCACCAGCTCGACCGTGCCGCTCTGCCCGCCCTGGCCTCCGGCCGCGCCCCGCAGGGCCGCCTGCGCCTGCGGCACGTTCAGCACGGCACCCGATTGCGAGGGGACCATGACCTCGCTGCGCGGCGTGTTCTCGTTGATGAGGTATGGCTGGCCCGCCTGCACCGCGCCGCCGGTCGCTCGCCGGCCGCTGAGGGCGGAGCCGATGGACCCGAAGATCGCACCAGCCGCACCGCCCCCGCCGGCGGCCGAGGTCGCCGCCCTCTGCATCTGTACCTTTGCAAGCTGCAGGAGGAGCTGCCCCAGCGCGTCGCGCGCCGATGTCGAGCCGTCGATGATCCCGCCGAAGAGGTCGGTCATGGCATCGGCGCCGCGCTGCGCGTTCTCGTTGATCCGGTCCAGCCGATCGGCGGCAGCATCCGCGGCGTCGCCGGCGGAGCTGTAGGATTCGGCCAGCGCGTCGATCTCGGCGCGCAGGGCGGGCGTGATCTCCTGGCCGGAGGCCTGCGCGGCATAGAGCAGCTCGGCGCGCTTGCGGGCATAGGCCAGGGCATCGCCGACCTCCCGGCCGCTCTCGGCCACGGCGACCAGCTCGACGGCCTCGGCCTCGAGCTTGGCGATGCTCTCGCGGGTCGCCTCCAGCTCGCGCTGGTAGTCGCTCTTCTCGGCCGAGCCCCCGCCACCCCCGCCGCCGGAGCCGGAGCCCCGAGAGCCGCCGCCGCTGCCACCACCGCCGTCCGCGATGATCGGGGGCAGCGTGATCGCCTGGCGGGCCTGCGGTCGCGTGGCCGGAACCTGCGGCTCGGGAGCAAGCTGCGGCTCCAGCCGGTCCTCGTAGGAGCTGACCCGCCGCGCATCAAATGGCACCGGAACGGAAGGCAGCGCTGCGACAGCGGCATTCGTAGACACGGCTTGCTGCGCGACGGCAGCGAGCTGTCCGACCAGCCCCTGCAGAGCCAGGCCAACCTGGAAAAAGTTGACGCCGTCGATCCCCTGAAGCGCATCGACCGCAGACGCTGCCTCGCCCTGCACGTCCGTCAGCCGCTCAGCCATCTCCTGAGCTTCTGGCCCGCCCTCGCGCAAGCCTGCGGAGACGGCGACCAATTCACCGGCGATGCGGTGCAGGTTCGTAGCTTGCTCGCCGTAGCCAGCCTCTCTCAGAGCGCCTGCCTGCCCTCGTAGCGCCTCAGCGACCAGCTCAGCTCGATCGGCCAGAATGCCGTACTGAACGTTCAGCATGTAGGCGTTCTCGGCGGCATCGATCAACTCTTGCGACCCCGCGTTCTCGATCGAGCCGTTGCCGAGCGGCTGGTCGGCGGCGTCCCTCAGCCGCTGATAGAGGTCGATGATCTCCTCGGCTTCGTCCCGGCGCTCCTCGAGGGCGTCCCCGAAGTCAGCGACAGCACTCACCCCCTCGACCGTGATCGTCTTGAACATGGCGCCGAGGCTCGCGGCGATCTCCGAGAAGCGGCGATCCAGCTCCGCCGCCTTCTCGATCATCTCCTGGTCCATCACGGCGCCGACCTCGTGCGCCCGCTCGATCGTGCGCCGCAGCCCCTCGTCGCCCTGGTCGATCAGCTCGACGAAGCGCTCGCCGCCGGTGCCGCCGAAGACTTCGTCGGCGATCCGGATGCGGGCCGCCCTGTCCATGCCTTCGAGGCGGTCGACGATCTCGAGCATCAGCTCGGACGGGTCCTCGAGGCGCCGCTTCAGGTACTCGGCGCCCAGCCCCAGACGCGCGAAGGCATCCGCACCGGCCCCGGTGCCCGTGGTGATGAATTCGTCGGCGCGAAGCTGCAGCTCCTTCATCCCGTCGACCAGGCTGTCGACACCGATGCGGTTCTGTTTGGCGACGAACTTCAGCTCCTGGAAGCGGTCGAGGTCGAGGCCGGCCCGCCGCGCCTCGTCCCCGATCGCAGCGATCCCGCTTACCGTGGCGCGTAGCTGTGTGGTGACCGCCGCAAGAGCGCCGGCGAACACACCTGCCACGGCGCCCTTGGCGAGGCCTCCGATCGAGTTGCTGATCTTCGACAGGTTGCTGTCGATCGCGCGGCTGGCCCGACTGACGTCGCGATCGGCCTGCTTGCCGAACCGCGCGATCAGCTTGTTGTTGCGGTCCATCGCCCGGTGAAAGTCGCGGTCCCGCGCCTGCAGCAGGATGGCAATCCGCTGTGTCTCTTCGTCAGCCATCAGGATACCGCCGCTTCAGATCGTCCATTTGCGCGGCCGTGGGCGCCGCTGGCAGCGGGCCCTCGCCCTGCGCCTCGTTCCAAGCCGTCACCAGCAGCGCCGTCTCCGCCGGCGTCAGCGCCCGCATCTCCGCCGGCAGACGGCCCATCACGCCGCAGAGGTTCCGGATGCGGGCTTCGGCGCCGTAGCGCCCGTCGCCGCCTTGCGCCCGACGCGCGATCCACCCTCTTTTTTTTTATCCGCCCGGGTCAGCGCCTCCGGGTAGAAGGTGACGCCGAGCAGCCGCTGCGCGATCTCGCGCAGGCGCGGGTTCTGATCCGGCCCCAGCGCTGCGACGGTCTCGTCGGCCATGCGGTCGCTCATGCCGCCACCGACCAGCCCGAGCGCGATCAGGTCCCGGACGTGGCGCACCTGCGGTGCGCCGCCGTGGCCGTAGAGCTGATCCCAGAACGCGAAGATGCCGAAGGGCGCGTATTGCACCTCGAAGCGCTCGATCTCGCCGTTGCGCAGGAGGAGCCGGCGGGGTTGCCCGCCGATCTCCTCCTCGAGGACGGGCGATGTAGTCTGGATCGCCATCGGATCAGGTTGCCGCTTCCGGCGCCCACTCGACCGGGCCGGAGCTGTTCAGCGTCAGGCTGTAGGTCATGCCGCCCTCCTGCTCGCCGCCATACTCTTGGCTCGCGAGGTGGAAGCTGCCGGTGAAGGTGCCGAAGTCGGGCAGGATGATCTGGAACTGCGCGATACTGTCGGCCGCCATCGCCAGGTCGATGAGCTTCTTCTCCGCCGCGCTGTCCTCGAAGAGGCCATTGCCGGAGACCGAGACCCGCTTCGTGCCGCTCAGCACCTCGGTCCAGAGCGGCCCGCCCGGCTCGTCACAATCGGCGGTCGTGACGTCGATCTCGTTGTTGTTGACGGTGACGGTCTTGGTGGTGAGACCGCAGAGGGTCGCGTAGGCGCTGCTCCCGGTGGCGATCTTCACGAGCAGCAGGCGGCCAAGCTGTTTACCAGCCATGTCGAGGTCCTTTCAAAGATGAAGCCTTGCCCAAGGGCGATGGGGCATCAGGTGCCGAGCACCGCCTGGAAGGCGGCGGGGGCGACGTAGCTCTTGCCGTCCGGCGCGCGGGCGGCGGTCGAGGTGACGAACTGCACCCAGCGAAGCGACAGTCCCTCGACCGGGACCGCCTCCGCCCGCTCGTCGAGGCAGGCGATGACGGCGCCGGCTATGCGCGAGGCCTCGACCCGTCCGGCATCCGGCCGTGAGTGCGCTTCGATCGAGAAGGCGACGTCCCAAGCCTTCGCGCCGTCGCTGCGCAGCGGCCCGAGGTCGATGCTGCCGAGACGCAGGTAGGGGAAGGCGACGTCCGAGGGCGGCTCGTCGTAGACCCGCTCGCCGACCAATGCGGAGACGGTCGGATCGCGGCGCAGCGCCATCACGAGGCCGCGCTGCAGTGCGGTGGCGGGATCGTCAGCCACCGGTGAACACCCGCGCAACCGCCTTCTTCATCGCCCGCTTCGCCCGGTTCCGATGGCGCTTGCGGGAGACCTTGAGGGCCGGGTTCACGAAGGCGCGCGGGCCGCGGTCGCCTTCCGTCACCTTTGCCTTGGCGCCGAAGTCCACCAGGTGGCCGTCGTCCTGCGGCGTGACCGTGATGTCGGCCTTATGCTCGCCCTTGCCGGGATGCAGGACGCGCGCGATCCGCGCCAGCTCCTGCGCCGACTTCGCGTTGGCCGCATCGACCTCGCGCTGCACCTCGCGCGGCATGCGCCGCAGGCGGGCGCCAAGCTTGTCGGCCCCTCGAACGTATTTCACCCCGTCACCTCTTCGCAGAGAAACTCGATCAAGTCGCCGTTGCCGGGCGCCTGGCCTGCGCCGAGGATGTTCCAGGTCCGGCCGCGAGCGGTCAGGCGGTCGGCCGGCGTCACCGCCCGCATCGTCGCCGTCGAGCGCACCCGGATCGTCGCAGTCCGCGGCGAGGAGACGCGCCCCGCCAGCACCGCCTCGCGGCCGGGCGTCTCGCGGATGTCGGCCCAGGCATGCGCGAGGGCCTCCCACTCGCCGCGTGCGTTCCCGTAGTCGTCAGTGATCACGCGCTGCCGCTGGAAGCGCACCCGATCGGCCATGCGCCCGCCGGCCATCAGGCCCACTCCCGCGGGCGGAGGTAACGGTGCTTGCGGATCAGGGCTTTGACCCCGAAGGCCAGCGCCGTCTCGTCCCGCGCCTCGACCGCGATGCCGGCCTCGTACCAGTCCTTCGCCAGCAGGATCACGGCCTGCTTGAGCGAGGGAGGCACGGTGCCGTCGTCGTAGCCGACGCGGGCGTTGACCTGCAGAAGGGCATCCGCCCTCTGCCCGGTCGCCCCGATCCGCAGCCGCGGCTCGGAGAAGTCATCGAGCAGCCGCCAGTTGGCGAAGGGCACCCATGCCCCGTCCGCGCGCTGGATGGTGACCTCGTTGATCCCCAGGACCGGCGCGCAGGGAAACCACCAGGTCCCGCTGCGCGCCGGCACGCTGAAGATGACCCGATGCTCGCCGAGCGGCCGGTTGGCCGCCGAGCCGATCAGCTCGGCCGCCGCGGCAAGGGTATCGCGCACCACGGCGGCGTCGCTCTCGTCAGGGTCGGCGAGGTGGACGGCGGCGAAGAAGGCCTCCGCCTCCACCACCGCCGCCGGTCGGGTCAGGACCTCCATCAGGCCGGCTTCTTGCCTTGCTTCGGCGGCTCGCCGGGCGTGGCCGGCGCGGTCGTGGTCTCGGGCGCGGTGGTGCGCTTGGTCTCGGCGTCATCCTTGCCGAGCACCCGCGCCTCGTCGCTCGCCTGCGCCCCCGCGCCCGGCCCCTGCGGCGCCGGATCGGGACCGCCGGTCACGGCCAGCACGTCCTCGTCGTCGGCGGCGGGCAGGATCACGAGCGGCTTGGCGGCGCCGCGCTCCCGCTCCGCCTTGGTCGAGGACTTGGCCACCTTCGCCTCGATCATCCGGTCGGCGATGTGCTCGTCGAAGCCGGCCACCTCGCCGGCGTTGTAGCGCCCATGCGCCTTGATGAAGGTCACGATCTTCCGGGGCATGCTCTGCCTCCTGTTGCTGGTGATGGTGTCTGCCCGGCCATGCCGAGCGCTGCAGGCGGCGCGCTCTGCGCCGCCTGCGTCTGGCTCAGAGCGTCCAGCCCTTGCCGTTGAGGCCGGCCAGGCCAGCGTCGTGGCGCGGCGCCATATCGTGCTCGGAGATCGCGCGGACCAGCGTCAGGTCGCGCTGGTAGGCGCTGACGGTGTCGCCGTTCACATCGACAAAGCTGGCCTCGGTCGAGGACGAGACGGTGATCTCCATCGTGTCGCCGATCATCACCTCGTCGAAGTCGGCGAAGTAGACCTCCGTCTCGTCGCCCTCGCCGCCCAGGTTGTCCGGGATCTGCGAGGTCGTGTAGATCGGGAAGCCCAGCAGCGTGCCGTTCTGCGAGATCGAGGGGAAGAGGTAGGCGCCGCTCGCCGGGTCGCGCAGCGAGGCGAGGAAGTTCTTGGTGCCGGCGCGCATGATCCAGCCGGGCCGGGTCATCTGCACGTCGGCGTCCTCGACCCGGCTGACGAGGCCGCGGACCGCCATCTCGACCGCCGGCGCCGTGTTGCCGACCGCCGGCATCCAGGCCGAGGCCGGCGTCCAGGTGCGCAGGCCGATCGGCGTGTTGTTCGCCCCCGTGCCCCGCAGGAAGGCGAGGTCGCGCCGCAGGCCCATGACCTTGAGGATGTCGTCGCGCACCAGCTGGCCCATCGAGGCCGAGGAATGCCGCAGCAGCGAGTTGCCGATCGGGACCAGCGAGGTCAGCTTCTTGAAGCTCATGTCGCTGGAGCCGAAGGTCGGCTCGCTCTCGCGGATCGGCGCGTTCTCTTCCCCGTAGCTGGCGGTGGCCGAGGTCTGCTGGCTGGCATGGCGCAGCTGGCCCGCCGGCATCGGCACCATGCGCGCGCCGGCGTTCATCACCGCGACGCGCGGGCGCAGCATCTCGATCAGCTCCGCCGACTGCGCCCGCGGGATCGTGACGCCGCCAGCATCGGTCGAGGCGCCCGAGAGCGCGGCGGAGAGCCCCGAGTGGCCAGCGGTCTCGAGCCGGCGCACCGCCTCGTCGTGATTGCCCCGCGAGCTGGCCAGCGCCTGCACCATCAGCGCCGCCGCGACGCCGCGATGCTCCGGGTTGCTGGCCGTGGCCGGCACCGTGGCGCCACCGGAGGCGGAGGCGCGGCCGCCGGTGCCGCCCGCAATGCCGGCACCCTGATCGCCCGAGGTCGCAGCCGCGGCCTGGGCCGCTTCCACCGCCTCGGCCCGCTTCACCGCCCCGTCGGCGCTGGCGAAGGCGGTCTGCGCCGCCTCGAAGTCGGCCACCGCGGCATCGAGCGCGGCCTGGTCGATGGTCTCGGCCGCCTCGAGCGTACCGACCATCGCCGCCGTGCTCTGCATCTTGTCAGCCGCTGCCTTCCGGTCGCGGCGCAGATCGTTGAGGTCCTTCATCGTGTTTCCTTTCTGGTGAAGGGAGCTGCGCACAGGGCGCAACAGATCGTCCCGCCGCGACGGGCAGGAGGATGACAGGGGGCCGAGGCCCCGGCTGTGTTCGGGATCAGCTGGCGGCGAGGGCCGCTGCGGCTGCGGCGCGCGCCGTGAAGCTGGCGGTGCGCCGGGCGGAGGGACGCGGCGCATAGGCCGCGAGGATGCGCGCGTAGAAGGCGGCGCGGGTCTCGACCGTGTCGGCGAGGCCGCGGCTGACCGCGTCATCGGGGGCGTAGACGCCGCCGCCCCAGGCGGTGTCGGCGCTGACGCTCAGACGCTCGGGGAGGTCGGCCTCGGCAATGCCCCGGCCCCGCGCGACCGCGGCGTGAAACCGCACCTCGCTCTCATCGAGCCAGCGCTGCAGCTCGGCACGGCCCTCTTCGGTCGAGACGTCCGGCCGCTTGGCACGGGCGTGGCTCGAGACCATTGGGATGGTCTGCATGCCCATGATGTCGGGCTGCACCGGCGCCGAGGCGATGAGCGCCACCCCGATCGAGCCGACAAGCGAGCCGGGCGTGACGGTGATGTCGCGCGCCTGGCTGGCGAGCCAGTAGGCGGCCGAGGCCGCCAGCGGTGCGACCAGCGCATGGACCGGCTTGACCGCCGCGCAGCGGGCAATCGCCTCGGCCGCCGCCTCGAGGCCGGTCACCAGCCCGCCGGGGCTGTCGACATCCAGCACCACGGCCGAGACGTCCTCGCTGGCCGCGAGGTGATCCATCGTCTCCTCGAGGCCGAAGTAGGTGGTCCAGCCGAGGTAGCGCTCGAGCATCGCCGAATTCGGCGTCAGCAGCCCCCGCACCGGCACCACCGCGACGCCGCGCGTCACGACGTAGCGCTCGGCGTCACCGCCGAGGGCGGTCGCCTCGCCCTCGGGGGCCTCTTGGGCGAGCTGGACCGAGGCCAGCTCCTCGGACAGCGCCACGGGCTGCGCCGCCAGCGTCTCGCGGATCGTCGGCATCAGTCGGTCTCCTCTTCGCTCTTGGGCGCGGTGTCGCGGGTCATGTTCGGCGCCGGATTCAGCACCGCCCCTTCGGGCACGTCGTCGAGGCCCTCGATCCGCCGACCCTCGTTGGCCAGCATGAAGGGCCCGCCGATGGCGCGGGCGAGCGCCTCGTAGCGGTCCTTCGTCGTCGGCCGCAGCAGGGCGCCGAAGTCGTGGCGCAGGAAGATGCCGCCGCGCCGCTCGCCCTCGGTCAGCACGCCCATCATCAACTGCTGCTCGACCAGCGTCGCCCAATGCAGGAGGCAGTCGGTCAGGTAGTCGATCGCCTGCTGCTCGCCGTTGGCCTTCACCCCGTGCTCGAGCATCTGCAGCTTCGAAGGCGGCACGCGGTAGATCGCGGCGATCTGCTCGCGGTCGAACTTCCGGCTCTCCAGGAGCTGCTGATCGGCGGCGCTGAGGTCGAGCTTCTTGATGTCTTCGCTAAGGCTCAGCACCGGCCACTCACGCGTGTCCGGGTCCTGCAGAGATTCCCGGATGCGCGTCGCAGTGCGCGCCCGACTTTCGTCGTCCTGGTAGTCGTCATTCAGGACGATCGCACCCTTGGTGGTGCCGCCGGCGGCAGTGCGCGCTGCCGCCTCCTGCCCCGCCAGCGCCAGCCCCATGCTCTCGGCTGCGACCTCGATCGGCGAGCGGCCGGTCCAGCCATCCTCGGCCATGTACCGCAGGTGCACCATCGACCGCCCCGGCACCCGGCGCTGCACCCCGGCGCCGTCCTCGAAGTCGTAGAACCGCTGCCGGCCGAGCCGCAAAACGGCGCAGCCGTCCTGCCGGGTCGGCTCGATCATCTGCAGCTCGCCCGATCCGTCGCGCGGGGCATAGGCATAGGACCGGCCCCGCAGCGTGTAGGCATAGGCCAGCGCATAGCGGGCCACCGCCGCCGGCACGCCCGGCGCAGCCTCGACGTTGAGCAGGTAGGAGGCCGGGTGATCCCGCAGCCGTTCCTCGCGCCCGTCCGGGCCGCGCCGGTAGATCTTGACCGGCACCTTCGACAGATCGCCGGCGATGACGTTGCAGCAGGCGAAGACCGTCGCGTGTTTCTGCGCCGCGATCGCGCTGACCGGCGGCAGGCCCTTGACCCGAGACCGGGTGCCGAAGCCGATGCCATCCGTCAGCCAGCCGACGGGGCGGGCCGTGCCGCTGGTCTCCGACTGGCCAGCATCGGCCGAGGCTGTGAGCGGCGGTTCGGCCCGCACCTGGTCGGCAGGTGCGCGGCGCAGGCGTTCGATAAGCTTCATGCGACCACGGTCTCCCAGCTCTTCTTCTTGCCCTCGGCAGCCTCGGCCCGGCCGAGCGCCATGATCGCCGCCACCGCGGCGTCGATCCGCCCCGCCGACTGCTTCTTGTCGGGCTTCACGTTCTCGCTCGCGTCCATAACGCGGTGCACGTTGCCCACCTGCCAGGCGAGCACCGGATTGCCGTTGTGCCGGATGCGCTTCTGCGCGACCCGCTCCTCGAAGCGCTTCATCGGGCTCGACATGCCGCGGTAGCCCTGCCCGTGCTCGACCAGCGGAAAGCGGCGCCGGTCCAGCTCTTTCGAGATCCAGTCCATGCCCCAGCGGTCGAAGGCGACCTCGCGCAGATCGAACTTCGCCCTGATCCACTCGAGCCGCTCGACGATCGCCGCCTGGTCGATCGTCCCGCCACGGTGCACCTCGAGCCAACCGGCGTCGCGCCGGGCGATGAACTCGCGCTTCTCCTTCTGCGCCCGGTAGGTGAAGCCCTTCGGCCCCTCCGGCAGGAAGGTGAAGACGACGAGGTAGATCAGCCCGTCCTTCGGGATCGCCACGGCGATCGCGGTCGTGTCCGTGGTCCGCGACAGGTCCACCGCCGCCCAGGCCTCGCAGCCGAAGAGGCTCTCGACCTCGAAGGGCTGCGCCATCAGGTCCCAGACGTCGCGTGCGATCCATGTCTGCGCGCCTTCCGTCCAGAGGTTCAGATGCAGGCGCCGGAAGTTCGGCATCTCGCCCTGGATCACGGCCGCGCGGTCGTAGATGCGGCGGAAGTCCTCCTCGCGAAACGCGACGCCGAGGTTCGGATTGCCCATCGCCCAGGCCGCCGGATCGCCCGGATCGCAGTCCTCGGGCGGCTCCGCGACATAGGCGAAGAGGCTGTCATCCTCGACGTCGCCACGCAGCACCTTCTCGGAATACTCGCGCAGCTCGCCGCAGATCGAGGCGCGGTCGGCGCCGGCCGTGGTGATCGCCCAGTCGAGCGACTGGTCGCGGGCGAGCATCGAGTTCGTCACGATCTCCGCCAGCTCGCGATCCGACCAGCGGTGCAGCTCGTCTCGGGCCGCGAAATGCGGGTTGATCCCGTCCGCTGAGTTGCCGTCCCGGCTGAGGCAGAGGATCTCGCCGTTGGTCGGCGGGCTCTCGATCGAGTTGCGCCAGACCTTCAGCAGTTGCGACAGCGCCGGCGAGGCGCGGATCATCCGCTTCAGCTCCTTGAAGAGCAGCCCCGCCTGGTCGCGGGTGGTCGCCGCGCAGAAGCCCTGTGGCGCCGCCTCCCCGTCGAAGAGCTGCGTGAAGAGCATCGGCACCGCCGTGTCGGTGGTCTTGCCGTTCTTCTTGCCGACCTGGTGGTAGGTCGAGCGGAACCGCCGCTTGCCCGTCTCCTCGTGCTTCCAGCCGAAAACCGAGCCCTGCCGGAACACCTGCCACGGCTGGAGCGTCAGCGGCTTGCCCGCCATCGGCCCGGTCGTGTGCTGGATCATCCCCGCGAAGCGGACGATCATCGACGCCGCCTCACAGTCGAAGACCAGCCCGCGCTCGTGCCCGGTCTCCAGGTCGACTAGGTGCCGCTCGCAGGCCAGGCGCACCAGCTCGCCCGTGACGAGGTCGCCCTCGACCACCGCGGCAGCGTAGCGCGAAACGGGATGATCAGACGGATGCATCGCTAGCCAGCTGCCGCTTCAGATCCTCGAAGAGGTCGCCTTGCCCCCCGCCGGAGAGACGCCGCTCGTCGACGGGCGACATGCCGAAGAGCGCGCCGATCCGCTGCATGTTCGCCAGCGCTTCCTGCCGCTGGCCCCAGGCGGCGCGCTTCTTCTCCTGCAGCCCGTTGCGCGTGCTCACTTCGTAGTAGGAGCCCATCATCGCCAGGTCGCCGGTGAAGCGCATGAAGTCCCCAACCGCCTCGCAGTAAGCCGCGAAGAGGTCGGCGTAGTGCGGCTCGAGCCGATCCTTGGCGACCATGACCGGCGCCAGCTCTTCCCATGCGGCGCGGCCTTCGTCGGACATCCAGTCCAGCGCCGGCGGCACGGGCCGCGGCGCGGCATCGCCTTTCATCGGTATGACGTTGTCCAGGATGGGCTTGGGTCCGCGCATTGCAGCGCCCTCCTCTTCGTTAGATCGCGCAACATCGTGCACGCGCATGTTGAGCAGGCTGCAACTCTAGATGGCTGCAGTTCGTGCCTAGTTGTTTGAGATTTGTATTGATTAAGCAGCAGGCAGGACTTGATGCCCATAAAGTTCATAGTTGAGAGAGCCATACTTCAACCGGGAGCACCGTTGATTGAAGCGATTACCCATCTCGAATTAGTTGACTCTGATGGAACAAGATGGCGCCTGAGGACGTCGGCAGCAATCACCGCTATTGAGGACGGCGATTTCGAATTTTACCTGAGGATTAACCACATTGAAGTGCCCTTAGCGATTGGGACTAGTCGCGGTGGCAAACGGTTTTTGAAAACTTCAGCCGATGAGGATTTGCCGATTAACCTGCTGCTCATAGCGAGGACCTAGATAGGGCCTAACCTCTGGGCTTTTTTCCTGAATTAGCCGCGTACGAAAAGAAAGGTTGGGGGCGCGGTCACCGCCGTACCGCCCAGATTTTCAGACCACCCCCGGTGCCCCGCGCGTCAGCGCCGGTTCAGGGTCTCGCTCGCCGTCTTGCGCGAATGGCAGGCCTTGCAGAGGCCCTGCCAGTTTCGGCGATCGAGGAAGAGCTTCATATCGCCGCGATGCGGGACGATGTGATCGACATCGACGGCCGGCTCGACCTTGCCGACCTCGGCGCAGTGTACGCAGAGCGGCTTGGCCGTGAGGAAGGCGAGCCGACCCTTGCGCCAGGCGGCGAGCCGGTAGAGCCGCCGCCCCTTCTGCGCCTGGTCAGACCGCTGCGCCGCGGCCTGCCGCTCCGCTTCCCGGCGCTGCCGCTCGGCGAGGTGCTCGGTGCAGTAGCTTGCGCCCTCGTCCGCGACCTCGTCGCAGCCGGTCTTGGCGCAGAGCTTGCGGATCGCCATGCCCTCGCCCTCGCCACCAGTTTCGGGAGCACCAACGAGAAGCGCCCGGTCGGGTGATCCCGCCGGGCGCAATTCGTGATGATGTCAAGAGAGATGCCAGCCGGTGGAGTAGGCGTCAAGCCCTCTCAAACGGCGACTGAGGGCGGACCCCGAAATATGTCGTTCGACCGGGCCGCAGCGCCCGCTGCCCCAGCATGCGCTCCAGAGCCGCCGCCAACCCTGCGAAGGCGGCTTTGGTCACGGTGCTGCTCTTTGCCCATCCATGCTTGTTGAGCAACTCAGTCACCGTCAGCCCTTCGATGAATACCCCGTCGACCAGCTGCCGGTCGCTGATGGCCCGGCGGTCAGCGCCCCGCTTCGACGGCCGGACCCGGCGGATCGGCATGGCCACGCCATCACCGATGCGGCGCTGCAGGGCGAGCAGCCTGTCCCGTTCCGCCAGCCGCGCCTCGGTCACGTCGCCGCCGCGCCCGCCAGCCGACCGCGCGCCCGACACCTCGAGCGAGGCGCAGCGCACGCCGCCCGCATGGTAGCGCTCGTACAGCCCGGCATACTCGCGCCCGATCGCGACCTGCTCTGCCGTCAGCACCAGCTTGCCCCGCTTGCGCGCGGCCTCGTGCGCCATGATGTCGATAGCATCCGCCAGCTGCATGGTCTTCCGGCCCTTGTAGCCCGCCGGCTTCAGCTCGTACTCGTCCTCGCCCTTCGGGTAGAAAGCCTGCGTTTCGAAGACCCGCACCGGCCCGCGCGCTGGCGCCACCGGGGCCGCGTCACCGCAGAGCTCTGGCACATGCCCCGCCTGAAGGATGAGGCCCCGCCGCTGCTCATCCGTCAGCCGGCCCCAGGCCGACCGCTCCGCCCGCCGCCGCGAGCCCTTCTCGTCGATCAGCGCCTGCTGATCCTCCTTCCGCAGCAGCGCGAAAGCCGCGCGCCCGTCGCCAATGATCTCCGACAGCCTGTCCTTCATCGCGCCATCTCCTCTTCCCGCTTCTCGTCCTGCAGGTGCTCGACCAGCCCTTCGACCCGCTCGCGCTGGTCAAGGTACCAGCGCTCCCAGGCCAGATCGTTCGCGTCATTCAGCACCTCGCGCTTGCGCCGGTCGCCGATGACTTCCAGCCGCCGCCGGTTCGCCTGCGCCTTCTGCGCCACCAGCGCCCGCGCCTGCGGCGTGACCGGCGGCGCCTTCTTCTTCTCAAACCACAGGAAGGTCTCGACCAGCGTGCCCTCGGCCACCGCCCTCGGCCCCTCGATCGACCGGAACCAGCGCACCAGGGCCGGCACCTCGTCGAGCGGACGCGGCTGCACCATCTCGGCATAGGCGCGGAAGCTGGCGGGAGAGGGCCAGAAGCAGCGGCTCGATCCCTCGCCCTTCGAGGCGAGCATGCCGCGTAGCGCCACCAGGTTGTCGTCGGTCATATAGGCCAACTCATCCGCCAGCCCGTCGAGCATCTGCCGCGCGGCAGCGGCGTCGGTGCCCCGCTTCGACCGGAACTCCAGCGGCTGCAGCAACAGCCGCCTCACCCGGTCCCTCTTCGTCTCCACCGCCGCCTGCGGGTCGGTGTACATGCCTGCCGTCATGGCCTCGCCCCCTTCTATGCCTGCCAACTTATCCACAGCCGCGCGGTCTCCCATCTGTCCGGCTGTCTTTGTTCTTCTCGTTCTCTTTCTCCTTCTAGGGCTGGACTGTCCGGCGACCGACCTGGTCAGTCCTCGGACTGTAGCGGACAGTCCGAGGACGGTAGGTGGACAGTCCAGGACAGTCCGCGGACTGTCCGGTCAGATCAGGTCACGCGCGCCCCTCCGATCCACCGCATCGTCGCCGCATGCGCGAAGACCGCGTCGTAGTGGTGCTGGAAGCGCTTGCCCTTCACGGTGTCGCAGAGCCACTGCTCCATCCGCTCGACCAGCACGTTGTCGGCGACCTCGGCCTTGGCAAAGCCCGCCGCCACCATGCGCTCGCGCAGGCGGCGTATCCGCCCGCGGACGGCCTCATCTGTGCGCTTTACCTCGGCTACCTCGCGCCGCTCGATCTGGTCTTGAACCGTGTCGAGCACCACGCGGTGCATCAGGCGCAGCTCGCCGTCCGAGGTGCAGGGCGTCCAGCGGTGCAGCGGTGACACCTCGAGGCGGCACAGCTCCTCCCAATGCGCGGGATCGACCCGCAGCATGCGCGCCTGCTCCAGCCGGTCGGCCGGCAGGGTGCCGATGGGCACCTGGTGCTGAGAGTGAAAGATGAGCTCGAGATAGTAGCAGCGGACCTCGGCCGTCCCACGCAGGCCCATCGAAGAAGTGAGGTAGCGCATCGTCTCGAACTTCAGGAAGTACTGCCCGTTCAGCCGAACCTCCCGCCCGACCGGATATTCTGGCAGGCTCTCGGTATCGACAGGGCGCAGCAGTGTGGCGGTCATGGTGTCCCCCGCTCGTGTTCTGTCGCGGGCGCAGGGGTCTTCGCCCTCGTCGCCCGCTCAGGTCCACTCGCGTGGCACGCGGGCAGGATCTCGGAATGATGATGAAGGCGCGCGCGGAGGTCGCAGAGCTGCGCCTCGACTTCTTCCAGCGCCGCCACGTTGCACGCCGCGCTGCCCGCCGGGTTCACCTCGGCGAGGCCGCGGTAGTGCGCCAGGCGCTGCGGCAGCTGTTCCGCGGAAAAGCGGGAGCCCCATAGGCCATCGCGCAGCACGATCGTCAGCCGACCGCGCTGAAGGGTCAGCGAGGCGCGCGGCGCGCGGGGCTTCATGTCGGAGAGGCGTGCGTTGCTCATGCCGGCACCGCACGCGTCATCGTCGATCCGGCCATCACAGCCCCTCCTCGTTCGGTTGGATCAGAAGCACCCGCATGTTGCGCTCCAGCGCCCAGCAGGCATCGCGCCAGACGCCGACGCTTTCGCGCCAGCCGTCGATCGGTGGAACGACCACCAAGTCGCAGCGACGCAACAAAAAGGCCGACCTGCCCTGCCCCGGAGACGGATAGAGCAGGCTACGATCCCTGAGATCATTAGCCGCCCACGTGCCATCGAGGCGCACGACCGGAGATACGATTCTTGCCCCGTGGCGCGCGAAGACCCTCGACCAGATCGCAGCGGCCATGGCTGCTGTCTCCAGCTCATGCCGCGCAGCGAAGTTAGTCTTCGGAGCGGCAAACGTGCACGTGTAGCAGGGCACGGACAGGTATCCGAGGCAGCCCAAGGCCAGCTTCGCCGCGGTATCCACGTCGACGTCGCGGCGCAGCAGTCCACTGCCTTCGTAGCGAGCGCAGAGCTGCGTCCAGTCTGGCTCGGGCGGCAGGCGATGATGCATGTTCATGGCCGCACCCCCGAATCGGGGACGGCACCGCCGCCCCCGGCCCCCAAAGGAGGTGCGATGGGGAGCACGCGCAGGCGGCCGCCACGCTCCCCCGGTATGGCGCCTGTACGGGGCGGGTTGACCGCTCCCGGGCCGCAGCGTTCGAAGAAAAAGGGACGCGGGCGGCGCAGCGCCTGCACCGCGCCCAGCTTGCGTCGATGACGTCGCCCGGGACAGGGCAGCGCAAGAAGAGGGGTCGCGGGCCGCATCATCGGCCGCCCGCCTGAAGGTGAGTGGCCAGACTGGCGACGATGCCACCAGAGGCCTCGCGCAGGCGGACCAGGAGCGCACGCTGATCGGCGATGGCCGCGCCGGCCTCGTCATGCTCGAGGATCGCGCGGTTGATGGCCTGCGGATCGCCGCTCTGAATCGCCGACATGCCCGCGCTGATCGCCTCGCCGAACTCCTTGGAGCTGACGCCGATCTGCGCCAGCAGGTTGTCGGCACCGGCAGCGCCTGCGCCGCTGGGGTGGAAGACCCCGCCCGCATGCGCGGCGAAGTGCTCCGCCAGCACCCGCGCCGCCTCAGGCGACATGCGCGCCAGACGGTCAAGGTGATTGACCCCCAGCCCGTGCGGGCGCTTGGCGCTCTTGGCGGTTGCTTCGGATAGCGTCGAGGCGGTGAGCCCCAGCATATCCGAGGCGGCTTCGAGACCGCCGGCGGCAGAATAGGCCCGAGAGACGGCATCCTGGACGGAGCCGGCAGGGTGGTTGCGGCTCATTGCGAAACCCTCCGCGTTGCTTTCGCTTTTCGGGACGACGCGGAGCATGCATGTCTGGAGAATGAGGACGCAGCGGCGGGATATGTGGGATAACTCAGCATCAGGCGGCCTCCACGCGGGCGGCAGCAGAGGTCGAAGAAAGCTCAACCCCTTTGGCGTGAGCTTCGACCAATTCATCGGCCGAGAGACAGATCCCTCTGCTCTCTGCGCCCTTCAACAGGGACCTCCAATACTTCGCTGGGATGCTCCCACGTTGGTGCCACCGATGGATTGCGCTGATCGCGAGGCACGGGTCGCTCCGTCGGGCATCCGCCAAAAGATCAAGGCGAGAGGGCCAGCGATTGAGCAAGGCAGGTACATGTTGGGTCATCATGACGACTATGTAGAATGACCATTACGGTCATTTGTCAAGACACCAAGTCGGTGATTGAGACCAAATCGGTCACGGACGACGATGACAGCATGGCGACCGAGAAACCGAATCCCTTGCCCGAAGCCCTCCAATCCGAGATGCGACCGGAGAGAATTGGCTATCGGCTCATGTTGCTTCGCGAGGCCTTAGAGCTGCGACCGGCGGAAATCGCGGATGCACTAGGTATCGAGCGGACTTACTGGTCCCGCTTCGAAGGGGGCAAACGCCCTATAACCGACACGACTGCTGCCCTGCTAGTTGACCGCTTCGGGGTATCTTTGGACTTCCTCATCCTAGGGAGATGGGACCGACTACCTCTCGAGTTGGCGCAGAAAATGCGAGTCGTCGAGCAAAAGAACAGGTAGTCCAGGCTCTCGCCGGTTGCCTCCGCACGGGCCGCCAAGGCCATCAGGCGGCGCTTTCCGCTCCAGTACATCAGCATGCCGCCCTCCTAAGAACATTAGGGGAACAGTTCAATCAGTGACCGCGGACCGATGCAACCTGCAAGAAGCATGAATAACCAATTAGGTCATTATTTGGTTTGAAAGTGACCGTATTGGTCACTTACTCAGCCTCCATCGACCCACCCGATGGAGCGTCCGATGCAACACCGCACCCCCTCCCCGCGCGTCCTGACTGACGCCGCCGCCGTCATCGCCGACCCTGCCGCCTATGCGGCCCGCCCGCACCTGGCCGGCCTCGCCCGCCTCGCGCTGATGAGCGCCCGCGGAACCCCGCTGCGCCAGACCGGCCCCGCGGCCGGCCGCGTCGCCCTGCGCCTCGTCCAAGGAAGGCTTCTCTGATGGTCGGCCTCATCCATCAGTACCTACCCGCGCTCTGCGACAGCTTGGACCGGCTTGGCCCGGAGGAGCTGACCCTTCGGCTGGAGTCGGAGGTGCTGCGCCACGGCGGCACTTGGCAGCAGGACGCGAACGATGGGCCTGCGGTGCGCGAGATCGCAGTGCACGGCATCGCCATGTCCGCCCTCAGCTATTCGCAGGCGGCCGTCGCCTGGCGCTTCGCCGCCCGGGTCGCGGTCGGCGGCTATGCGGACGTCTCGCCCGACCCGAAGGTGGCCGCCCTGCAGCGCGCCTGGGCCCTGGCGGTGCTGCATCACGTCGTGCCTGCGCCGGAGGCGATCCATGCCAACGCACAGGCGCTGCTGGACCGGATGACGCAACCTGACCTCATTACCATCCCCGCCCCGTCCGACGGCGGCTTCCGCTCAATCGACGAACTTCTTACCGCCAGCACCCCGGTCCATGCCGACGGCGAGCCCCAGCCGGAGCCGGCGGCATGAACCAGCGCCCCGTGAACCGGCGCCTGCTGTGGTGGGCGCTGGCCTTCGTCACGCTCGAGGGCACCATCGGCCTTGCCGTCTGGCGCGCCTCTCAGACCTGCTGGAGCTGCTGATGCCCAACGTCACCACCAAGCGCATCAGCCCGCCCGACGGCGAAGGCGGGCGGATCGAGAGTGGCCCCTTCATCACCGACGATCTGAACCGGACCGCCGCCGCGCGTCGAGGACGGGCACCGCTGAAGCAGACAGACGCTGACCGCGCCGTTGCCGATCGGGCGACTGACAGCGCCGCCCAGGAGCTGCGCCAGTTCGTCGAGCGCAGCGAGCGCCTCGCGGCCGAGAAGCAGGACATCGCGGACCAGATGAAGGAGGTCATGGCCGAGGCCAAGGGCCGAGGCTACGACACCAGGGCCCTGCGCAGGATCATCGCCCTGCGCAAGCGCGACCCGGACGACGTCGCCGAGGAAGAGGCCATCCTCGACATCTACAAAGCCTCGCTGGGGATGTGAGGCCATGAGAGGCAGCACCCAAACCGCCCCCGCCCCACCGCTGCGCATCCTCGTCGGCTGCGAGACCAGCGGCGTGATGCGCCGGTCCATGGCCGCGCGCGGGCACGACGTCTGGTCCTGCGACCTGCTGCCGGCCGA
>NZ_QJTE01000012.1 GCF_003217255.1 Pseudoroseicyclus aestuarii
CGAAAGCGCCCCTGGGGATGGTGACGCAGACGTCCTTGAGGGCGTGAAAGGCGCCGTAGTGCTTGTCCAGGTTCTTGATCTCGATCTGCGGCGTCATTTCAGCGCCCCCGATGTAAGGCCGGCGACGATGCGGCGTTGCAGTATCACGAAGATGGCGAGGATCGGCGTCACGTAGATCGCCGCATAGGCCATGATCGAATTCCAGTCGGTCGAGTTCGGCCCGAGGAAGGACGACAGCCCCACGCTCGCCGGCTGGTAGGCCGGGTTCTGGATGATGGATTTCGAGTAGATGTATTCCCCGAAGCTGGTCATGAAGGTCAGAATCGCCAGCACCAGGATGCCGTTGCGCGCCAGCGGCAGCGCGATGAAGACGAAGGCCCCCCAGCGCGAGTTGCCGTCGACCTGCGCCGCCTCTTCCAGCTCTTTCGGAACGGTCATGAAGGTGGCGCGCACCAGCACGATGTAGAAGGGCATGGCCTTGCCCGCCGAGGCCAGGATCACCGAGAGGCGCGGGTAGTCCAGCAGGCCCAGCTGGTTGAAGCCGACGTAGAGCGGCGTGATCATCACGCTCGCCGGCAGCACCTGAAGCATCAGGATCGCGAAGAGCGCGGCGTCGATCCAGGCGCTGCGGTAGCGGGCCAGCACATAGGCGCAGCCGGTCCCCAGCCCGACGGTGATCGCCGTGACGCCCGAGGCGATGACGACCGAGTTCCACATGAACACCGCCATGTCGCGCTGCGCCCAGACCTGCGGGTAGATCCCCGGGGACGGGTCGCGCGGCCAGAAGGTCGGCGGGTTGGCAAAGATCTCGGACCCGTTCTTCAGGCTGGTGACGTACATCCAGTAGAGCGGAAAGAGATAGAGCGCGGCCAGCCCGAGGGCGACGACCAGCAGCAGGCGGGGCATGGGCGCGCGGGTCATCCGCGCACCTCGTGCCGGGTCGACCAGACATAGACGGCGCTGGCCAGGACCACGAAGATCAGCATCATCACGGAGACCGCGGCCCCCTTGGCGAAGTCGAAGAGTTGGAAGGACCACTGCCAGGCCCAGTACTGCGCCACGTTGGACGAGTTCGCGGGTCCGCCCTCGGTGATCGCGGGGAAGAGGTCGAACTGCTGCAGGGTGTAGATCAGCCCCAGCGCCAGCACCGCCCCAAGGGTCGAGCGCATCATCGGCAGCGTGATCGAGGAGAAGCGCCAGAAGGCGTTGGCGCCGTCAAGCTCTGCCGCCTCGTAGAGATCGCGCGGGATCGCCTGCAGCCCGACCGACAGAAGCAGCATGTTGAAGGCGAGGCCCAGCCAGATATTGGCGATGGTCACCGCCCAGATCGAAAGGCGCGGGTCAGACTTCCAGAACATCGTGCTGTCGATGATGCCGAGGCTTTTCAGGATGGCGTTCAGCACGCCGAAGTCACCGGCGAGGATCCAGCCCCAGATCGCGCCAACCACGAGGCCCGGCATCACCCAGGACACCAGGAACAGCCCGCGGATGGTGCCGGCGAAGGGGAATTTCAGCATGAAGAACAGCGCCAGCGCGAAGCCGATCGCCACCTGCCCGATCATCGAGCCGAAGACGAAGACGCCGGTATTGCGCAGGATCAGGCCGAATTCCGGCTGCGCGATCACCTCGCGGTAGTTGTCGAGGCCCGCCCAGGGCCGGATCAGGCTGCCAAGGGTGAACATGTCCACCTCCTGAAAGCTCATCATCACGTTGTAGATCAGTGGCAATCCCGCCAGCGCGACCAGAAAGGCCATCGCCAGCCCGACGAGGACGAGGTCGAAGCCCATCCCGTCGGTGATGCTGTTCCAGATGCGTCTCATGCTGCGTCCCCTCCACCGCAAAATCGCAAGGTCCGGCCCGGCGGCACGGGGCCGCCGGGCCGGGGCGCGTCAGTTGACGATGCCGTCGATGGTGGTCTGCGCCTGCGCGAGCGCGGCCTCGGGCTCGGCCTGGCCGGTCAGCGCGGATTGCATCGCGTCGTAGATCGCCTTCGAGATGCGCTGCCACTCGGGGTGCGGACCACGCGGCTGCGCGTATTGCAGCTGCTCCTGGAACACGGCGAGGGCCTCGTCCTTCTCGGGGGTGCCGGTTTCCGGCAGCTCGATGTCGCTCCGCGCCGGCAGGTTGCCGAACTCGGGGAACAGGCGGTCGTCCTGGCTGGCGAAGTATTCCAGCACCTCGAAGGCCTCTTCGGGATGCTCGGTCGTCGACATGATGCCAAGGTTGAAGCCGCCGAGGGCCGAGGACCGCTCGTCCCCTTCCTCGAAGACCGGCAGCAGGGTCACGCCCCATTCGAAATCGGCGTCATCGACCATGCGGTCGATTTCCCAGGGGCCCGAGATCGCCATCGCGGCATTGCCCGAATTGAAGGTGCCGGTCGCGTCCCACTGGCCCAGGGACAGAACGTCCTGGCTGGCCCAGCCGTTGTCGATCATGCGCTTCATCATGGCGAGCGCCTCTTGCGCGCCTTGGGTGTTCACGTCCTCGTAGCTGCCGCCCGACATCTGGATCAGCGGCAGGAACTGGAAGGTGCCCTCCTCGCCCGCGCGGGCAGAGAAGACGGCGCCGTAGACGTTGTTCGCCGGGTCGGTCAGTGCCTCGGCATCGGCCTCGAACTCGGCCCAGGTCTGCGGCGGGCCGTCGATCCCGGCCTCCTCGAACATGTCCTTGTTGTAGAAGACACCGATGGTGTCGGTGTATTTCGGGATGCCGTAGATCCGCCCGTCCCAGGTGACGGAGTTCAGCGGCCCCTCGAAGTAGTTCTCGACGTTGATGACGTCGGACTCCTCGATCATGTCGGTGATGTCGAGCATCGCCCCGCGCGAGGTGAAGAGCGCGAAGTCGGGGTTGTCGAAGCTGACGATATCGGGCGCGTTGCCGGTGGCATAGGCGCGCAGCGTCTCGTTCACGATGTCATCGAAGGCGACGATCCGGTAGTCGATCTGGATGTCGTCGCGCTGCTCGTTGAACTCGGCCGAGAAGGTGTCGCTGGGGCCGGGACGGTCGTCGCCGTCGATCGACCAGACGGTCAGCGTCACCGGGTCGTCCTGCGCCATCGCGCCCCCGGTCATGGCGGCCAGCGCCATCGCGGATACGAGTGTCTTTGCCGTGTAGCTCATTGTCGTTCTCCTCCCTTGCGTGATCGCGCGGTGCGTCCGCGCCCCTCCCCCGCGCGGCCCCTCCTCAAGGCCCGCGCGGCGACTTCTTCGGCCCCTTAGGTCAGCGACGGATCGCCGCCGCCGTATTGCGCGGCAAGCGGCACGAAGGCGCCGCCGCGGGCCGTTTTCAGATGCTCGAGCGCGTGGATCTGCCCCGTCATCTCGAGCGCGTCCTTGTAGACCGGGTCGTGCCAGCCCTCGATGTCGATGGACCCCTCGTAACCGGCCAGGCGCAGCTCGCTGATGATGTCGGTCCAGTTGCTATCGCCGAAGCCGGGGGTGCGCATGAAGACGAAGGGATGCTTGCCGAAGATCCCGTGCTCGCGGATCACGTCCCAGCGGATCGTCGCGTCCTTGCCGTGGACGTGGAAGATCTTGCCCGCCCATTTGCGGATCTGCGGCAGCGGGTCGATCAGGTAGACCTGCTGGTGGCAGGGCTCCCATTCCAGCCCGATGTTGTCGTCCGGCGTCTCGTTGAACATCAGCTCCCAGGCGTCGGGGTTATGGGCGACGTTCCAGTCGCCCGACTGCCAGTTGCCGTCCATCGCGCAATTCTCGAAGGCGATCTTCACGCCCTTGTCGGCGGCGCGTTTCGCCAGCTCGGACCAGACCTTGCGATACTGCGGCAGCGACTCCTCGATCGGCTTGCCGCGCACACGCCCGGTAAAGCCGGCGACGCAGGTGGCGCCGAAGTGATGCGCGTTGTCGATGCAGTCCTTCCAGCCCTGCAGCGTGTCGCGGTCCAGCGGCTGATCCTCGAGCGGGTTGCCGAACATGCCCAGCGTGCTGATCGTGATGTCGCGCTCGCCGATGGCATCCATGCAGCGCTTGCCCAGCTCGGCCAGGTCCTGCCCGTTGGTGGTCTGCCAGAAAAAGGGCTCGAAGCTTTCGAAGCCGAGGTCGCGGATTTCCGCGATGCGGTCCGCCGCCTCGCCGCCGCTTGCGCTGACCATGGTGCCGATGCGGATGGATTTTGCCGGGTCGCTCATGCCGCGCCCTCCTGTGTCTTGATGTCGATGCGCCGCCCCTGCTTCGCGCTGTCGATCGCGGCGAAGACCATGGAGAGGCTGTGGATGTTGTCGTGATCGACGGTCAGCGGGGCATCCCCGCCCTGAACCGCCCGAAGGAAATCGAGGATGACGCCGGCATGGCCCGTCGCGGGCAGGTCCGGCGCGGGGGGCACGTCGATCTCGCGCAGCGGGCGGAAGAAGCCTTCCTCCCCGTCCACGACGCTTGCCGTCAGCCCCTCGTTCCCGTCCCAGAGCGCGCTGCCCTTGGTGCCGATGATGCGCCACTGCGCCTCCCATGCGGTGGGCGCGCCCTCGGCGCACCAGGAGCCGCGGTAGGTGAAGGTGGCGCCGCCCGCGCAGTCGAAGATCGCGTTGGCGCTGGCGCCATGGGCGTACCAGGAGCCTGCCGGATTGGTTTCCTGGCAATAGACGGCGGTCGGCTCCGAGGGCAGCAGGAAGCGCGCCGCGTCGAAGGTATGCACCGCCATGTCGAGAAGCAGCACATGCTCCATCTCGTCGCGGAAGCCGCCGAAATGCGGGGCGAGGAAGAAGTCGGAATGGATCGCCGTGATCTGCCCCAGCGCGCCGCTGTCGATCAGCGCCTTGGCGCGGCGGATGCCTGGCAGGTGGCGGCGGTTCTGGATCACCGCGCGGATGCGCCCCGCCTCGCGCGCCGCCGCCAGCAGCGCCCGCGCCTCGTCCATGTCGTTGGCCATCGGCTTTTCCGACAACACGTGGCAGCCGTGCGCCAACGCCGTCTCGACCACCGCGCGCCGCGCGGGCGGCACCACCAGATCGAAGACCGCGTCGGGGCGCAGGTCTTCCAGCATGGCGGCCAGATCGCTGCCGCAGCTGGCGCCCTCGTGTCCGTAGGCGCGGGCCTGCGCGGCGGCCCGCTCCGGATCGAGGTCGACGAAGCCGACCATCTCGATCCCTGTCGCCAGCGCGGGCGTGTCGCGGATGGCCGAAAGCCAGCCGTCGGACATGGCCCCGCAGCCCACCAGAACGGTGCGCATAAGCAGTCTCCCCCCTTTTCGGCGCCTCCTCCTCGAAGCGCCGTAAACGTTTCCGACGTTACGCAGCGGCCCGCGTTCCTGTCAAACTTTATCTTGCCGGCGCCGCGGGGGCTGGGCAAAGGATAGGCCCATGACCGGCATCAGAACCCTTGCACGGCAGCTCGACCTGTCGATCGGCACCGTGTCTCGCGCGCTGAACGGCCGGCCCGACGTGAACGCCCGCACGCGCGAGCGCGTGCTTGAGGCGGCGCAGGCCGCGGGCTACCGGCCGAACCAGTCCGGGCGTGCCCTGCGCAAGGGGCGCACCAGCACCGTCGGCCTCGTGCTCGATACCGGCGAGACCGGGCCTATGGGCGGGGATACCTTCTTCCTGCTGCTGCTCGACCAGATGCAGGAGGTGCTGTCGCAGGCCGGCCTCGACCTGGTGCTGCTGCCCAGCCGCTCTGGCGGCGATCCGGTCAGCGTGCTCGAGCGGCAGGTGGCACGCGGCGTGGTCGATGCGCTGGTGCTTACGGCGACACGGCGCGAGGATCCGCGCATCGCGATGCTGCTGGAGAGGGGCGTGCCCTTCCTGACGCTCGGGCGCAGCGAGACGCCGGGCCTCTACCCCTGGCTCGACCTCGATTTCGAGAGGATGGCGCAGGAGTCCGTCGCCCGGCTGGCCGCCGAAGAGCACCGCCGCATCGCCGCCGCCGTGCCGCAGCGCGATCTCAATCTGGTGGAGGTCTACCTGCGCGGCTACCGCAAGGGGCTGGCGGCGCATGGGCTGCCGCATGATCCGGCGCTGGAGCTGCGCGCCTGCGCCAGCGAGAACGGCGGATCGAAACTGGGCAAGACGCTGCTGACCATGCCGCAGGCACCGACAGGGGTGGTTCTGGCCTACGAGCAGATGGCCGTGGGCCTTTATTCACGGATGGCGCAGGAGGGGCGGGTGATCGGGCGCGACCTCTCGGTCGTGGGGCTGCGCGACAATGCGCAGCTTGGCTTCCTCTCGCCATCCCTGGCCTGTTTCAGCCTTGATGTCGGCGCCCTTGGGCGGGCGCTTGGCCAGGGTGTGCTCGACCTTCTGGCGGGGCGGCGGGACACGGCGCAGGTCTGGCCGATGCCATTCCATCCGGGCGGCAGTATCGGGCCGCCCGAGGGGGCGGGGCCGGATGCCCCGCCCCCCGGTGGCGCGGTTTAGTCGTCCCAGACCGGCAGGTTCTCGACATCCGCCTCGGTCATCGAGGTGGTGTAGTCCTTGCCGTCCCAGTTCAGGGCGTCGAGGGTGATGATGACTTCGGTATCGCCGAGGTCGAGGAAGCCGTCGTCAATCTCGACCACCACGGCAGCCGGGCTGCCGGAGCCGTCGACGAGCACGGCCTCGATCTCGCCCACCTCGGTGCCATCGGCACCGAGCACGTTCTGGTTCTCGATCTGCGTGTAGGTCGACGGATCGGCGGTCTGCGCGGCGGCGGCGCCGGCGAGCGGCAGGGCGAGGGCGGCGATCATCAGGGATTTCATGGCGTATCCTTTCGGGTTGCTTGGCCCCGCAACACGAAATGGGCGCGATGCGTTCCTTGCCAGCCTGCCCCGCCGCGTCGCATAGCGGGGCTATGAGCGCCGGCCCGCCGGCCAGAGGAGGACCCATGGAAACACTCGATCTGTTCATCGGCGGCGCCATGCGCCCCGCCAGCAACGGCGCCACCTTCGCGCGGCACAATCCCGTGACCGGCGCGCTGGCCACCACGGCTGCCGCCGCGACGGCTGAGGATGCGCAGGCCGCCGCCGATGCCGCCGGAGCCGCCTTCCCCGCCTGGTCCGCGACCCCGCCGGCCGAGCGGCGGCGCCTGCTGCTGGCCGCCGCCGAGGCGCTGGCCGCCAAGGCCGATGCCATCGTCGCCGCGATGAAGGCCGAGATCGGCGCGACCGAGGGCTGGGCCCGCTTCAACTGCATGCTCGCCGGGCAGATGCTGGTCGAGGCGGCGGGTCTGACGACGCAGGTGAAGGGCGAGATCGTCCCCTCGAACCGCCTCGGCACCACGGCCTATGCGGTGCGCCAGCCCGCCGGCGTCGTGCTGGCAATGGCGCCCTGGAACGCGCCCGTGATCCTTGGCATCCGCGCCATCGCCGCGCCCCTGGCCTGCGGCAACACGGTGGTGATGAAGACGAGCGAGCTGTGCCCCCGCACCCATGCGCTGATGCTTCAGGCGGTCGCGGAGGCGGGCTTCCCCGAGGGCGTGATCAACGCGATCTCGAACGACCCGGGTGACGCCCCTGCCCTCGTCGAGGCGCTGATCGCGCATCCCGCCGTGCGGCGCGTCAACTTCACCGGCTCGACCCGCGTCGGGCGCATCATCGCCGAGACCGCCGCCCGCCACCTCAAGCCCGCGCTGCTGGAGCTGGGGGGCAAGGCGCCGCTGATCGTGCTGGACGATGCCGACCTCGATGCCGCCGTCGAGGCCGCCGGTTTCGGCGCCTACATGAACCAGGGCCAGATCTGCATGTCGACCGAGCGGATCATCGTCATGGAGGCCGTCGCCGATGCCTTCGTCGAGAAGTTCACCGCCCGCGTGCAGGCCCTGACCGCCGGCGACCCCGAGGCCGGGGAGCATCCGCTGGGCGCGCTGGCGACCGCTGCCGGGGCCGAGCATGTCGGCGCCCTGATTGCGGATGCAACGCAAAAGGGCGCGCGGCTGATCGCCGGCGGCGGCGAGGGCACGATCCTGAATGCCGCAGCCCTCGATGGCGTGACGCCGAATATGCGCGTCTACAGCGAGGAAAGCTTTGGCCCCCTCGCCGCGATCATCCGCGCGGGCGATCTGGATGAGGCGGTGCGCCTGGCGAACGACAGCGACTACGGGTTGTCGGCGGCGGTCTTCGGCCGCGACACCGCGCGAGCCATGGCCGTCGCGCGGCGCATCGAAAGCGGCATCTGCCACGTCAACGGCCCCACGGTCCACGACGAGGCGCAGATGCCCTTCGGCGGGGTCAAGGCCTCGGGCTATGGCCGCTTCGGCGGGATCTGGGGCGTGGCGGAATTCACCGACCTGCGCTGGATCACCGTGCAGGACGGGCCGCTGCACTACCCGATCTGATCCTCGGGGGTCTGGCCGGTAAACCGCCAGGCCCCCTGCCCCAGCACCGGCGCGGCCCGCTGCACCGCCAGCGGGCTGCGCGAGAACTTGAGCGGGCTGCGCAGCCCCGGGATCCCCTCGGGCGCGATGCGCAGGCCGCGCGCGGCGATCTGGCGGTCGTCCAGCGCCTCGGCCACGGTGTTGATCGGCCCGGCGGGCACGCCCGCCTCGGTCAGCGCCGCCGTCAGACCGGCCTTGTCCCAGAGGATCGTCAGCGCCGCGATCTGCGCGCAAAGGACAGTGCGATTCTCGACCCGCGCGGGATTGGTTGCATAGGCCGGGTCTGCGGCCAGCTCCGGCGCGCCGAGCACGCGGGCGAGGGCCACGAACTGACGGTCATTGCCGCAGGCCACGATCAGGGCGCCGTCTTTCGTCGTAAACTCTTGATAAGGAACGATATTCGGATGGGCATTGCCCAGCCTTCGCGGCAGCTCTCCGCCGATCAGCCAATTCGTCGCCTGGTTCGCCAGCACCGCGACGCCGCAATCGAGCAGGGAGAGGTCGATCTGCTGCCCCTGCCCCGTCTTCGCCCGCTCGGCCAATGCGGCCTGCACGGCGATGGTGCCGTAAAGCCCGGTGAAGATGTCGATCCAGGCGACGCCCACTTTCTGCGGCGGGCCGTCGGGATCGCCGGTCAGGTCCATGATCCCGCTCATCCCCTGAATCAGGAAGTCATAGCCTGCCTCGCCCGCGCGCGGCCCATCCTGCCCGAAGCCGGTGACCGAGGCATAGACCAGCCCCGGGTTCGCCTTCGCGAGGCTGTCGTAATCGAGGCCGAAGCGCGCGAGGCCGCCGACGCGGAAATTCTCGATCACCACGTCGGCCCCGGCGATCAGCGCCTTGAGCCGGGCGAGGTCCGAAGGATCCGAGAAATCGCAGGTGACGGAGGTCTTGCCCCGGTTGGCGGCGTGGAAATAGGCGGCGACGCGTTCGGTCCCGCCCTGCCCGTCCGGCCGGTCGAGGAAGGGCGGCCCCCAGCGGCGGGTGTCGTCGCCCTGCGGGCTTTCCACCTTGATGACCTCGGCGCCCAGATCGGCCAGCGTCTGCCCGATCCATGGCCCGGCGAGGATGCGCGCCAGTTCGACGACCTTCAGCCCCGCAAGCGGCGTCAGGGCCATGCTAGAAGAAGGCCTGCAGCCCGGTCTGGGCGCGGCCCAGGATCAGCGCGTGGACGTCATGCGTCCCCTCGTAGGTATTCACCGTCTCGAGGTTCTGGGCATGGCGCATCACCTGGTATTCGACCTGGATGCCATTGCCGCCGTGCATGTCGCGGGAGGTGCGCGCGATATCCAGCGCCTTGCCGCAGTTGTTGCGCTTCATCAGGCTGATCATCTCGGGGGCAAAGCGCCCCTCGTCCATCAGGCGCCCGACGCGGAGGGAGCCTTGCAGCCCCAGCGCGATCTCGGTCTGCATGTCGGCAAGCTTCTTCTGGAACAGCTGCGTCTGCGCCAGCGGCCGGCCGAACTGCTTGCGGTCGAGGCCGTAGCTGCGCGCCCGGTGCCAGCAATCCTCGGCCGCGCCCACGACGCCCCAGGAAATGCCGTAGCGCGCGCGGTTCAGGCAGCCGAAGGGCCCGGCGAGGCCCTCGACACCCTCGAGCAGCGCATCCTCCGGCACCTCGACGCCCTCCATCACGATGCCGCCCGTGACGGACGCGCGCAGGCTGAGCTTGCCCCCGATCTTCGGCGCGCTCAGCCCCTTCATGCCCTTGCGCAGGACGAAGCCGCGAATGCGCCCCTCATGCGCGTCGGACTTGGCCCAGACGACGAAGACATCGGCAATCGGGCTGTTCGAGATCCAGGTCTTCTCGCCGCTCAGCCGATAGCCACCCTCGATCTTCTCGGCGCGGGTCTTCATGCCGCCGGGATCGGATCCGGCATCCGGCTCCGTCAGGCCGAAGCAGCCGATCAACTCGCCGCTGGCGAGGCCGGGCAGAAGCGCCTGCCGCTGCGCCTCGGAGCCATAGGCATGGATCGGGTACATCACGAGGCTGGACTGAACGCTCATCATCGAGCGGTAGCCGCTATCCACCCGCTCCACCTCGCGCGCGACGAGGCCGTAGGAGACGTAGCCAGCGCCGGCGCAGCCATAGTCCTCGGGCAGGGTGACGCCCAGCAGACCGGCCTGACCCATCAGCGGGAAAAGCTCCGGATCCGTATGCTCCTCAAGGTAGGCGCGCTCGATCCGGGGCCGCAGCTCGCCTTCGGCAAAGGCGCGGGCGGTGTCGCGGATCATCCGCTCTTCCTCGGTCAGCTGGTCCTCCAGCAGCAGCGGATCCTCCCAGACCAGCCTCTGCGGCGCGGTATCCTTGGCCATGGCGTCCTCCCGGCGCGTGTCACTGACCCCGTGATAGTCCGGGGCAGGCTTTGGGGGAAGGGGCGCGGATTGTCAGCTGACAATCATGCCCCTTGGCGGTCCCGAATTGTCAGCTGACAACATGGGCTTCCGCAGCAGCCGCGCGACCATCTGCGCCGCGTCGAAGGCGCCTTCACCGGCGCGATGGACAAGGCGCCTGAGATAGCCACCGGGATTGGCGATGCTCGAGAGGCTTTGAAGGATGCAGAGCACGACCGCCGCCGCCTGCTGCGGCCCCATCACCCGCCGTGCCTCTTCCACGACATCGGCGCCTAGGCCGATCATCGGTGCCAGCCTGTCCGCCAGGGCGACGAGATCGGGCCAATGGCGGATCGGATCGGGGAAGTAGCTGCGCAGCTCGGGGCAGGCAGCGGTCACGCCCTGGACGGTCAGTGCCGGTTTCTCTGCCTTCTTGGCTGCCTGCGCTTCCACGGTTTGTGGCCGAGTCTTATCAGTAGGATCTTCATAATGCTTCTGTTGGTGCCGCTCATTTCGGGCGTCACTGGCGCTCAGCTCGCGTGTTTCGCCGGGCGCCAGAAGGGCGGTCATCTCCGCCAGATCCTGCATGACGGCCTCCAGAGCATCGGCCCGCGGACGGCGACGCAGAAGGGCGCGGCTGTGCGATAGCAGGGCAGGGAGGCTGTCCGGCAGCATCTTGCCCGCGCCTTCACGCTCCAGCGCCAGATCCTCGAGGTGGCGGCGCTTGAGAAAGACCTCTTCACGCAGGGCGACAAGAGCCTCTGCCTCGGCGCGGGCTTCCTCGGCCAGGGCTGCGATCTCGGCGGCGCGGGCGAGCAGCGGCGCGAGGTCGAAGCCATAGGGGCAGGGCGCGGCATCCATGCGGCGGCGGACGTAGCGCTTGCGGTTGGGGCTGTCGCGCCGGGCCAGAAGGCCCGTGCTGCACAGCCGCGCGAGGTGGCGGCGCAGGGTGCTTTCGGGCATGCCGTTCAGCCGTTGCGACAGAACCGCGTTCGACGGAAAGACGATGAGCGGCGCGCCCGGCGCGACATGGCGCTGCGGCAGGAAGCTGACCAGCGCGCGCAGCACGCCGACCTCGCGATGCGTGAGGCCAAGCGCCGGCGCGGCAAACCCGAGGGCGTCGATCACGGCCCATTTGTCCAGCGGCTGCGGGGCGCAAGGCTCCGCCATCCGCCCGGGACGGGCGGTCGAGATATGGTCCATAAGCCGTTCACGAAGGCAACAGGAAGCCCGGCCGCCGGCTGGGGCGGAGTTGACAGGGCAGGGGAAGGGGCCTTATCTCGAAGGTGCTAGACTTGAGAATTGGCCTTCCGGGATTTGCGTCCTGGGGGGCTTTTCTTTTGCGCTGCCTCTAGTCGTGCCTCCTGTCCTGTTGCGGTGTCTCTTCCGCCTGCTCCTGATGGAAGCGGGCGTGAAGCTCTTGCACGATGGCCGCGGCATGTGCCTCGAGCCAGTCGTCGAACCCCTTGGCGCCGCGTTGCGGCACGCTCAGCTGCAGCGCGCGGGCGCTGCGCTTGATCTCGGCCAGCGGTACGCCGTCGGCGCCCGGCAAGTGCCGGGCCTGCGGGGCAGGGGGCTTCGGCGCGGCGGCGGCATCGCTGCCGGCGCGCTTCAGCACCGCCTCGAACCGGTCGTCGCTGGCCAGCAGCGCGAAATCCGGCCCCTGCATCAGGCTGTGCACGCGGTTGCTCGCGCCAGGCCGCTCCATCGCCTGGGCCAAGGCCAGCCAGCGCGGGCGGCCAATGCTGGGGGCACGGCCGATCTGCCGCAGGAAGGACAGCTCGAAGGCCGCGCCGACCTTCAGCATGCGCGAGACCATGGGCAGGTCGATCGAGAGGGCGTCCGCGATGCTCTGCCGCGGGTAGCCCGCCGCCTCGAGCTGCGCGGCGAAGCTGGCCCGTTCGATGAAGCTCAGCTCCTGCCGGGCGGAGTTTTCCTGCCCCTGCGCCATGACGAGGGCATGATCGTCCAGCTGGCGCACCAGCGCCTTCACCGGCTGGCCAAGGCCGCGCAGCGCGCGCAACCGCCGCCGCCCGTAGACGATCTGGAACCTCCCCTGCGCCTCGGGGTGCGGGCGCAGGAGGACCGGCACCTGCTGACCATAGGCCTTGATGCTGGCGGCAAGCTGCGCCTGCGCCGCGTCGTCGGGGCCGAGACGGTCAGTCACGCCGCCCTCGTCGATCAGCGAAGGATCGACCTCCTGCACCGCGCTTTCCTGCATGCGGGCGAGCGAGGATTGCAGCGCCCCCACCGCGCCGCGCGGCATCGGGCTGGCCGCACGGGGCTTGGCCGCATCGCGCGGCGGCACTGCGGGGGCATCGGAAAAGATGTTCTTGCGCGCCATGATCTACCTCCCCCAGGCTTGCTGGATCAGGGATTCAACCTCGTCATTGACAAGATTGAGCGACTCCATCGCACGGTCGTAGGTGGTGCGGTGAAACTGCGAGCGCTCGACCTCGTAGAGGGTCTGGTTCGTCAGCCCGGCATCCGAGATCGCGGTCGATTTCAGCATCGGCGAGACCATGACCTCTTCCCCGAAAAGCTGGCGCAGGAAGGCGACCATCTGCTGCTGCGGCCCGTCGTTGGGCTCGTAGCGGTTGATGAGGAAGCGCAGGAAGTCGAACTCCATGCTCGCCCCGGCGTTCGAGACCACCTCGAGCATCGAGGCGCTCATCTGCAGGAACTGCGACATCGAGGCGATGTCGAGCATGTTGGGCACCACGGTGATCATCACGCCGGTGGAGGCGCAGAGGGCCGACATCGTCAGGTACCCAAGCTGCGGCGGGCAATCGATCACGACAACGTCGTAATCCGGCTCCACCTCGGACAGCGCCTCGGCCATGCGGGCGAAGAAGGGCGGCTGGACGTGGGCGATCAGCGCCTGCGGCGTCTCGTGCTCGAATTCCTGCAGGATCAGCCCACCGGGGGCGAGGTCGAGGCCAGGAAAGTAGGTCTGCCGGATCACCTGGCTCAGGGGCAGCGGGTCGTCGTAGCGCAGGGCATCGTAGATCGTGCCGCTGTCGAGGAAATCATACTCGGGGCGAAAGCCGAAGAGGGTCGTCAGCGAGGCCTGCGGGTCGATATCGACGCAAAGCACCCGGTACCCCTTGAGCGCGAGGCGCTGCGCGACGTGGATCGAGCTGGTCGTCTTGCCCGAGCCGCCTTTGAAGTTCAAGAAGGACAGGACCTGCAGCTTGTCGCCCGGTGTCCGGCCGGGCAGGGGGATCGGCTTGGCGCCCGTGGCGAGGTGCCGCCGGATCGCACCGATATCCTGAAGCTCGTAGTGCCGCCGCCCGCCGGGCGAGGTCTGGACTTCGGGCACCCGGTCCTCGAAATGGAGCTTGCGCAGGAAGCTGGTCGAGATGCCGAGCAGATCCGCCGCCTCGCCGGCCGAGAAGCGGCGCAGCCACTTGCTCTGGTCAGGCGCGTAGACCTTGAGCATATGGTGCTGCAAGGCAGCTGACAGGGTCTCCGCATTGTCACGGATTCGCCTGTCGATGCGGATCGGTTCTGTCATCACTGCCCTCGGAACGCTTTTTTTCGCCAGCGCTCTTTCTACCGTTCTTGTTGCAGGGATCCGCGAGGCTGACAAGACCTTGATGACGCCGGGGCAGGGCGGAGGGGGCGGAAAGGGCCAAACCCTTGAGATCCTTGGCAGGCCGGCCCGAGGCCCCGGATCCGGGGCAGGGCGGTCACCCCCAGATCTTGTGCCCGCTGCGCCCGCGCGGTGCGCCTCGCGATTCGCAGGGGCCGCAGGCCCTTATTGACAAGCTTTGCCAAACTGCGCAGGATAGAGGCCGGAGGGACCCGCCATGGCCACGATGAATGTCTCGCTTCCCGACCCGATGAAAAGCTGGGTGGAGACCCGCGCCGACGGTAACCGCTTTGCCAATGCCAGCGATTACGTCCGCCACCTGATCCGCCAGGACCAGGAGCGCGAGGAAGCCCGTGCCGCGCTGCAGGCCGCCGTCGATCAGGCCCTTGCCAGCGGGCCGGCCCGCCCGCTCGACCGCGCCGCCCTGAGGGCCCGGATCCGCGGTGAGCTCTGACGCCCTGCGCCTGACCCCGGCGGCCGAGGACGACCTGCGCGAGATCTGGCTCTACGGCCTTCAGACATGGTCCGAGGCGCAGGCAGACCGCTACCTCGACATGCTTCTCGACAGCCTCGAGATGCTGGCCGAGATGCCGGGGCTCGCGCGGCTGCACCCCGAGATCACGCCGCCCGTGCGGCTGCATCCGCGCGGCAGCCATGTGATCGTTTATACCGACGAGCAAGGCGGCGTGACGATCCTGCGCGTCCTTGGCGCGCGCCAGGACTGGCGCGCGCTGCTCAAGGCGCTGGACTAGGCCCCTGGATTAGGCCCCGCCCGCCTGGGCCAGGGCCTGCTCAAGATCGGCAATGATATCCTCGACCGTCTCGATGCCGATCGACAGGCGCACCACGTTGGGCGCCGCGCCGGCCTTGATCTGCTGATCCGCCTCGAGCTGGCGGTGCGTAGTGGAGGCGGGGTGGATGACGAGGCTGCGGGTATCGCCGAGGTTGGCGACATGGCTGAACAGCTTCAGCGCGCTCACCAGTTTCACGCAGGCCTCGTAGCCGCCCTTGAGCGAGATAGTGAAGAGCGCGCCGGCCCCCTTGGGCACGATCCGCTGCGCCCGCTCGTAGGAAGGCGAGGAGGGCAGGCCGGCATAGGTCACCGCCTCGACCGCGTCATGCCCCTCGAGCCATTCGGCGACGCGGCGGGCATTGGCAATGTGCCGCTCCATCCGCAGGCCGAGGGTCTCGATCCCCATCAGCGTGTAATGCGCGCCCTGCGGGTTCATCGTCATGCCCAGATCGCGCAGGCCCACGGCGATGGAGTGGAAGGTGAAGGCCATCGGCCCCAGCGCGGCGAAGGTCGTGCCGTGATAGGCCGGCTCGGGCTCCGAGAGAGAGGGGAACTTGTCGCTCGCCGCCCAGTCGAATGTGCCGGAATCGACCACCACGCCGCCCGTCACCGTGCCGTTGCCGGTCAGGTACTTGGTCGCCGAATGGACGACCAGCGTCGCGCCATGCTCGATCGGGCGGCAGAGGTAGGGCGTGGCCGTCGTGTTGTCGACGATCAGCGGGATGCCGTGCCGGGTCGCGATCTCGGCCAGCGCGTCGAGGTCGGTGACGTAGCCGCCCGGGTTGGCAATGGTCTCGCAGAAGAGCGCGCGGGTGTCCTCGTCGATGGCGGCCTCGACCGCCGCGAGGTCGTCGGTATCGACGAAGCTGGCCGACCAGCCGAAGCGGCGGATCGTCTGGCTGAACTGGGTGATCGTCCCGCCGTAAAGCCGCGAGGAGGCGACGATGTTGCGCCCCGGCGCCATCAGCGGAAACAGCGCCATGATCTGTGCCGCATGCCCCGAGGAACAGGCGATGCCGCCCGCGGCCCCTTCGAGCGCCGCGACACGGTTCGCCAGCGCGCCGACCGTCGGGTTGGTCAGTCGCGAGTAGATGAAGCCGACCTCTTCGAGGTTGAACAGCTTCGCGGCGTGATCGGCATCGCGAAAGACATAGGCGGTGCTCTGGTAGATCGGCACCTGCCGCGCGCCGGTGGCGGGATCGGGCTCGTATCCGGCATGAACGGCGAGCGTGTCGAAGCCCTGTGTCGTGTCTGTCATGGTGTCACGGTCCTTTCAGTCCAGGGGATGGAAAAGGGCGCCTTATGACATAAGACGCATTATCGGTTTTCCGTCACAAGGCGAGGAAACCGCCGTCGACCGGCAGCACCGCGCCCGTGGTCATCGCCATGTCGTCGGAGAGCAGCGCGACGATGGCATGGGCGACCTCCTCGACCTCGGCGAAGCGGCCCGAGGCATGGCGCACCCGCATCGGATCGCTCTTGGCCGGATCGGCCCAGGCCGCGGCGGCAAGCTCTGTCAGCGTGATGGTCGGCGCCACGGCATTGACGCGGATGCCATGCGGGCCCAGCTCGCGCGCCATGACGCGGGTCGCCCCCTCGAGCCCCGCCTTGGAGGCGGCGTAACACAGGTGCTGGTCAAAGCCGCGGTGCCCGGCGATGGAGGTGACGTTGACGATGGCGCCGCCGCCCCCCGCCGCGATCCGCCGCCGCGCGAAATCCTGCGACAGGATCAGCGCGGCGCGCAGGTTGATGCCCATGACGGCTTCGTAGCCGTCATCGGTCATCTCCAGCAGGCTTTGCAGCACATTGGTGCCGGCGCAATTGACGAGGTAGTCGCAGACCCCCGCCTCTTCCATCGCGGCGCGGGCCGCGACCGGATCCGCGAGGTCCGCGCGGATCACCCGGCAGCCCGTCTCCGCCGCAAGACTGTCCAGATCGGCCTGCGTCCGGGCCACGGCCACGACCTGCGCGCCCCGCCGCGCCAGAAGCTGCGCGGTGGCGCGGCCGATGCCCTTGCCGGCGCCACTGACAAGGGCGGTCTTCCCCTGCATCGGCAGGCTCTGCGCGCCTTCACTCATGGCATGCGGATCTGCAGTTTCACGTCGGTCTCGCGCCCCTCGGCGGCGCGGTCGAAGGCGGCGACGCTATCGGCGAAATCCAGCGTCGCGCTGATCAGCGGCTTCAGATCGACCTTGCCCGAGGCCATGAGCGCGATGGCCCGGTCATAGACATTGGCATAGCGGAACACCGTCTCGACCCGCAGCTCCTTGGCCTGCAGCGCGACGATATCGACGGGCACCGGATCGACCGGCATGCCCACCAGCACCACCGCCCCGCCCGGACGCGCCAGCTTGCCCACGCTGAGCACCGCAGGCGCCGCGCCAGAGCATTCGAAGACAAGGTCGGCGCCCCAGCCATCCGTCGCCTGCGCCACCGCCTCGGCCGGGTCCGTGGTGCCGATGTGGATCGTCTCGATCCCATCGTATTGCCCGATGATGTCCAGCTTCGGCTTGGCCATGTCGGCGACGAGGACACGGGCGCAGCCGCCCGCCAGCGCCGCCAGCGCCACCATCATCCCGATGGGCCCCGCGCCCAGAACCACGGCCAGATCGCCCGGCGTGATCCGCGCCTTCACCGCCGCCTGCATGCCGATGGCAAAGGGTTCGACCATCGCCCCTTCGGCGAAGCTGACGGCATCGGGCAACTTGTAGGTGAAGGCGGCGGGGTGCACGACCTCGGGCGCGAGGCAGCCGTGGATCGGCGGCGTCGCCCAGAAGCGCACCGAGGGATCGACGTTGTAGAGCCCCAGCTTGGAGGCGCGCGAGGTGGCGTCGGGAATCCCCGGCTCCATGCAGACGCGGTCGCCGGGGGCCAGACCCGTCACCCCCTCGCCCACGGCGACGACAGTGCCAGAGGCCTCGTGCCCCAGCACCATCGGCGCGTTGACGACGAAATGCCCGATCTTGCCGTGGGTGTAGTAATGCACGTCCGAGCCGCAGATCCCCACGGTATGGGTGGCGATCTTCACCTCGCCCGGGCCGGGGGTCTCCGGCATCTCGATGTCGCGCAGGGCAAGCTCGCCCTTCTTCTCCAGAACCAGAGCTTCCATTGCCGGTCTCCTTCCGCGCCGGGCGCGGTCTTGCTGTCGCGCGTGGCGCGCGGGGTGTCAGATGTCGAAGTTCGAGGGCAGGATCACCACGTCGCGGATGGTGACAGTGCGCGGGCGCGAGAGGGCGAAGACCACCGCCTCGGCCACGGCAGAGGCCTCCATCAGCGCGCCGTCCTCCTTCAGCTTGGCCAGCCGCTCCGGCTCCCAGTCGGACAGCAGCGCCGAATCCACCGGCCCCGGAGAGACCTGTCCGACGCGGATCCCGTCCTTCATCAGCTGCCGCCGCATGGTCTGCACGAAGCTGGTGATCGCCCATTTTGAGCCGGAATAGACCGGCTCCGGCCCGACGGCGGTATGTCCCGCGACAGAGCATGTGACCATGATGTCGCCGCTGCCGCGCTCGGCCATATGCGGGATGACGGCGTGGACGTTCTTCATCACGGCGGTGACGTTCAGCCCGATCATCCGCTCGATCGCCTCGGGCGTGGTGTCGGTCAGCGCGCCGCCGATATAGCTGCCGGCATTGCAGTGCAGGATGTCGATCCGGCCCGTCTTCGCGAGGATCTCGGGCACCATGGCGGCGCAGCTCTCGGCGTCCAGAAGGTCGGTGCGCTGCGCGATGCAGGCCTCGCCCAGCTCTGCCGTAAGGGCCTCCAGCGCCGCCGCGTCGCGGTCGACCAGCACGACCTGCGCGCCCTCCTCCAGCAGCGCCCGCGCGCTCGCCAGCCCGATGCCGGAGGCGCCGCCGGTCACGACCGCCACCTTGCCTTCGAAAAGACCACTCATACCCACGTTCCTCCCCCGGGTGCGGCGCGCTCCCCCGCGCCGGCCAGCGCCACCCTAACGGCTTTGCGGCCAAGGTCCACGCCCTGCGGTCGGGGCGGCGTAAACGAAGCGGTAAGTCTTTGCTGGCATGAGGATGCCGGGCCAAAAAGAGGCAAAACGACAGATGCGCGCACCCAGGACGATCACCGGCAAGCTTCTTCTCGTTACGGGGGCGGCGATCACCGCGATCATCCTGATCGATTCGATCTGGTCCGGCCTCTCGGCCGCGCGCCGCGTCGAGGATCAGGTGACCGAGCTGGCGCTGGAAAACGCCGGGCGGGCGGCGCAGCAGGTCGCGACCGAGCTGACCTCGGCGACCGCGGCCGGCACCACGCTGGCCGGCAGCCTCTCCACCCTGATCGCATCCGGGGGCGCGACGCGGGACGACGTGATCGCCCTGCTCGAAGGGGTGCCCGCCCAGCACGAGGGCGTCGTCTCCTCCTGGATGACCGGCCTGACCGATGGCGCCCTCGACGCGCTTTTGCCCGGCGAGGCGGCGACCAACGAGGCCGGCATCTTCACGCCCTACTGGCGCACCGACTCGAGCGGGCAATTCATCCTCTCGACCTTCGAGATCGCCCCCCAGTCGGAATGGTACGCCCTCCCCCTCACCACCGGCGCCAGCCTGCTGACAGAGCCCTATGTCGCCTCCAGCACCGGCGATCTTCTGACCTCGCTCAGCGCGCCGGTCCGGGTCGACGGGCGCATCGTCGGGCTTGCCGGGGTCGACATCGACCTCGGCGATCTCAGCGCGATGATCGGCAGCCTCGTCAGCTTCGAGGGCGGGCGCACGCTGCTGGTCGACAGCAACGGCAAATGGCTCGCCCATCCCGATCGGGACCGGCTGACCCTCCCCTACGAGGACATGGGCAGCGATATCCTCGCCGCCGCGCTGGAGGACGGCCAGCCGCGCGTGATGCGCGCGATGCCCGACGGCAGCACCCGGCTGATCTATCCCTTCACCGCGCCGGGAATGAACCGGACCTGGGCCGCGATCCTCGACGTGCCGGGCAGCTACTTCTCCGGCCCGGTGCAGCGGGAAATGATCGCCGTCGTCGTCGTGGGCCTATCGATCCTGCTGATGACGCTGCTCGTCATCAAGATCGCCGCCACCCGCATCGTGCGCCGCCCGCTGGGGCAGGTGGTGACGGTCCTCGACCGGCTGGCCTCCGGCGGCATCGGCGATCCGGTGCCCGAGACGGGCCGCGACGACGAGGTCGGCGGCATCGCCCGCTCGGTCGAGGCGCTGCGCCAGGGCCTGGTCGAGAAGCAGGCGATGGAGGCCGGTCAGCAGCGCCAGCAGCAGGAGCAGGCCCATGTCACCCAGACGCTGGCCCGCAACCTGCGCGCGCTTTCCTCCGGACAGCTCGACACCGAGATCCACGAGGATTTCCCCGACAGCTACGAGCAGCTGCGCAAGGACTTCAACGAGACGGTGCAGCGACTGGCGGAGCTGATCCGCGCCATCTCCAGCGCCACCGGCTCCATTTCCGCCTCCGTCGGCGAGATCGCCTCGGCTTCGACCGACCTCTCGCGCCGCACCGAAAGCTCTGCCGCCACGCTGGAAGAAACCGCTGCCGCGCTGAGCGAGATGACCGGCTCCGTGCGCGGCGCCGCCGATGGCGCCAAGCGCGCCGACGAGGTCGCGGTCCGTGCCCGGAGCGACGCGCAGGACAGCGCCCGCATCGTGGAAGAGGCCGTGACGGCGATGGATGCGATCGGCGATTCCTCGCAGCAGATCACCAAGATCATCGGCGTGATCGGCGATATCGCCTTCCAGACCAACCTCCTGGCGCTGAACGCCGGGGTGGAGGCCGCGCGTGCCGGCGAGGCCGGCGGAGGCTTTGCCGTCGTCGCCTCCGAGGTGCGGGCGCTGGCGCAGCGCTCCTCCGAGGCTGCGCGCGAGATCGAGGCGCTGATCTCGACCTCCGGCACGCAGGTCGAGCAGGGCGTCGCGCTCGTCGGCCGCGCCGGCAAGGCGCTGACCACGATCCTCGGCTCCATCAGCGATATCTCGGACCATGTCAGCCGCATCGCCTCTGCCTCGAACGAGCAGGCCACCGCGATCGGAGAGATCAACACCGCCGTCGGCCAGCTCGATCAGGCCCAGCAGCAGAACGCCGCCATGTTCGAGGAGACCGCCGCCGCCTGTACCCGGCTGAACGGCGACATGCGGGACCTCAGCGAGGTGATCAGCCGGTTCCGCGGCGCCGAGGCGGTCAGCGCAGGCTCCGAAGCCGCCTGATCCGGCGGCCCGGTCCCGCGACAGCCGAGGCCAGCCCCCGCCATCACCCCCTCAGGCTACCCCGCCGGCCGCCCGTCGCCGCGCCTCGACGATGGCGCGGTGATTGGCCTCGGCCCAGGCCACCAGCTGGCCCATCGGCTCGAGGATCGAGCGGCCGAGATCGGTCAGCGCGTATTCGACCCGCGGCGGCACCTCTGGATAGACCCTGCGCGCGACGAAGCCATCCTGCTCCAGCCGCTTGAGCGTCTTGGACAGCATCTGCTTCGACACATCCCCGATCGCCCGCAGCAACTCGTTGAAGCGCAGCGTGCCGCGCGCCAGCGCGTCCAGCACCAGAAGGCTCCATTGATCGCCGATCCGGTCGAGGACGTCGCGGATCGGGCAGGGCTGGTCGAAGGGCGGGCTCTCCAAGGCAGGTCTCCTCTCCGGGGGTGGTCATCGCCGGCTGACCGGGTCAGCGCGCGGTGACGTCTTGTGGCAGGACCGGGCCGGGTCTAGCTGATGGTCCAGAATGCAGACCAGGTACGATCTGCATACCAGCCTCGCAACAGGAGAGCCATCATGAACCTCGCCCTCGTCGGCGCATCCGGCAACGCCGGATCCCGCCTGCTCAAGGAATTGTCGGATCGCGGCCATGCCGTCACCGCCATCGCCCGCAATCCCGAGCGCATCGCCGATCTGCCCGGCGTCACCCCGCGCGGCGCCGACCTCGAACAGACCGAGGATTTCGTGCAGGCCCTGTCCGGGCATGATGCGGTGATCTCCGCCCTGCCCTTTTCCACCACTGACGGCGCGGCGCTGATCGCCGCCGTTCGCGCCTCGGGCGTGCGGCGCTACCTCGTGGTCGGCGGCGCCGGCAGCCTCGAGGTCGCGCCGGGCCAGCGCGTCATCGATCAGGAAGGGTTTCCCGAGGCCTGGCGCCCCGAGGCCGGCGCCGGCGCCGCCTTCCTGGACCTGCTGCGCGAGACGGAGGATCTGGACTGGACCTACCTCTCGCCCTCGGCCGAGTTCGTGCCGGGCGAGCGGACGGGCCAGTTCCGGCTGGGCACCGACAGCCTGTTGGTGGGCGAGGACGGCTCGCGCATCTCCTTCGAGGATTATGCCATCGCCATGGTCGACGAGCTCGAGACGCCGCAGCACATCCGCCAGCGCTTCACCGTCGGCTACTGACGGCGGGCGGGGCGCCGACAGGGCCGGCCACTGGACCGGCCCGCGCCCCTGCCCTAGCCTGCGCGCCATGACACAGGACATGACCGAGATCACCGCCGCCCCCGCCTTTCAGGCGGCCACGGCCGAGTTGCGCAGCACCCACGACGCCTTCGTCGACGAGATCGTCGAGCTGACGCAGATCCCCGCCCCGCCCTTCGCCGAAGAGGTCCGGGCAAAGGCCTACGAGGCGAAGTTCCGCGCGCTGGGGCTGGAGGAGGTCGGCAACGACGCCATCGGCAATGTCACCGGCCTGCGGCGCGGGCGCGGCAACGGGCGCACCATCGTGGTCGCCGCGCATCTCGACACCGTCTTTCCCGCCGGCACCGACGTGACCGTGCGGCGCGAGGGGACGGTGCTGCGCGCCCCCGGCGTCGGCGACGACACCCGCGGCCTCGCCGCGCTGCTGGCCTTCGTCCGCGCGCTGGGTGCCGGCGGGGTCGAGACCGAGGCCGATATCCTTTTCGTCGGCGACGTCGGAGAAGAGGGCAAGGGCGACCTGCGCGGCGTGCGCCACCTGCTGACCGAGGGGCCATGGGCCGGCAAGGTCGAGGCCTTCTTCACCATCGACGGGCTGGAGCCGTCCGAGATCGTGACCACCGCCGTCGGATCGCTGCGCTACCGCATCGGCTTTGCCGGGCCGGGCGGGCACAGCTTTGCCGCCTTCGGCACCGCGAACCCGGCCTATGCGCTGGGGCAGCTGCTGACCGGCATGGCCGCGCTCGATGTGCCGAAGACGCCGCGCACGACCTACAGCGCCTCGGTCATGGGCGGAGGCACCTCGATCAACGCGATCCCCGAAGAGGCCTGGGTCGAGATCGACCTGCGCAGCGAGGAGGCCGGGGCGCTGCAGGCGCTGGACGCGCAGGTCCGCGCGCTGGCCGAAGCGGCGGCGCGAGACGAGACGGCGCGGGCCGAAACCGGCGAGATCGCCCTGACGATGCAGCGCAGCGGCGCCCGCCCCGCCGGGACCACGCCCGACGACGCGCGCATCGTGCAGGCCACCCGCGCCGCGCTGACGGCCTTCGGCTTCACGCCCTCGGCCCGCGCCGCCTCGACCGATGCCAATATCCCGATGAGCCTCGGCATCCCAGCGCTCTGCCTCGGGTCGGGCGGCACAGGCGGGCGGGCGCATAGCCTCGACGAATGGATCGACGTGGAAGAAGAGACCTCGCTGCGCGGGCTGAATGCCGCGCTTGCCGCCATCGTGGCGACCGCGGGTCTCTGGGCGCGGGACTGACCCGCGCCCTACCCCGGCGCTACTCGCGCAGCCAGACCAGCATCGGATTGGCGCCGCGGTTGCACCATGCGTAGTACGGCACGGCGAGCAGCGGGCTCGGCGCCTCTTCGGGCGGCGCCGGGCGGTAGAGGTCGGGGCCCCAGCCCTCGGCCCTGGCCGCCCGCGCCTCGGCCTCGATCACCGTGACGCCGCCGATCAGGTCCGGCACATGCCGGGCCGAAAGCGCGGCCTCGCGCGGCAGGCGCAGGCTGTGCACCGGCGCCTTCTGGTCCCGCTCTTCGGCGCAATAGACCAGCGGGCCGCGCCGCAGCGCCACCCGTCCGATATCGGCGCGCACCGCCGGATGGGCGTAGCTGCGCCGCGCCTCCATCGGCAGATCGAGCTCGACGACGTCACCCTCGGACCAGCTGCGCGCGATCTTCAGGTAGCCGCGCTCGACCGTCATCGGCACCGCCTGCCCGTTCACCCGGGCCGAGGCGCCCTCGCACCAGCCGGGGATGCGCAGCGACAGGGTGAAATCGCCACAGCCTTCGGGCGCGACGGCGATGCGCACCGCGCCGTTCCAGGGATAGTCCGAGGTTTCGGTCAGCGTGACATGCCCGCCCGCCACCGGCAGCCGCGTCTCCGACCCGCCGTACAGGTGCACCGCGATCTCGGTCTCGGCGAGGCCGTAGAAATACCCCGCGACCGAGGCGACGAGGCGGCTGACGTTCATCGTGCAGCAGGGGCACATGTGCCACGCCCACCGGTGGTGGCTGCCGTCGCTGTCGAGCTTGTTGTCGTAGAAGTAGCTCTCTCCGTCCCGGCTGAGCCCGGCGAGGGAGTTGTTGTAAAGCGCCAGCTCCAGAAGGTCGGCATACTGCCCGTCGAGGTCGAGGTTCAGCATCCGCGCCGCCCAGAAGACCATCGCCACGCTGGCGCAGGTCTCGCAATAGGCGGTGTCGTTGGGCAGGTCGTAATCGGCGGTGAAGCCCTCGTTATGCTCCGAGGGGCCGAAGCCGCCGGTGACATACATCCGCCGCTCGATGACATCGGCCCAAAGCGTCTCGCAGGCGGCCTTCAGCGCCGCGTCGCCATGCTCGGCGGCGAGATCGGCCATGGCGGCATACATGTACATCGCGCGCACGGCATGGCCGACGACCTTGGTCTGCTCGCGCACCGGCAGGTGGGACTGGCTGTATTCGTACATCCCCGAGGCGGCGAAGAAGTAGTCCGCCGGATCGTCGCCGCGCGCCTTCGCCTCGGTGTCGAAGTAATGCTCGGGCTCGCGGCTCCCGCGCTCGTCGATGAAGTAGGTCGCGAGATCGAGGAACTTCTGCTGGCCGGTGGCATGGAAGGCGCGGATCAGCGCAAGCTCGATTTCCTGATGGCCGGGATAGCCCGGGCGCTGCCCCTCGCCCCGCCCAAAGGTGCGGGCGATATGGTCCATGTTGCGTTCCATGACGCGCAGGAAGCGGTCCTTGCCGGTGGCCTGGTAATAGGCGACCGCGCCTTCCAGCAAGTGGCCCGCGTTGTACATCTCGTGGTTGTCGCGCAGGTTGGTCCAGCGGTTCTCGGGTTCGCGCTGCTGGTAGAAGCAGTTGAGGTACCCGTCCTCGGCCTGCGCGGCCTCCAGATCGTCGATCATCGCCTCGACCTCGGCCTCGATGGCCGCGTCGCGGCGATGCCGCAGCGCGTAGGAGGCCGCCTCGATCCATTTGCCGATGTCGGAATCCCAGAACATCTGCACGGTGAAGCCGCCCTTGCGGCGCGGGATGGTCAGCGGCGGCACGGGTTTGGGCAGCTTGATGGAGCCGCGGATGTCGTGCTTTTCCAGCATCTTCAGCTGGCTGGGGATGGTGCGGGTCAGCACCACCTCCAGCCGCTCGTGCCAGAAGGCGCCGGTGATCGTCACATCCGGAAAGGGGACGGAGGCATAGGTGCGCATGGTTGGCCCTTTCATGTCAGTCACAGTGCCTCCCCCGTCTCGGCATCGAAGAGGTGCACGTCGCCGGGCGCGATGCCGATGGGCGCAGTCTCTCCGGCACGAAGGCGGCTGCGCCCCTGCTCCAGCAGCATCAGCGCGGGCTCGGTGCGGGTGGTGTAATAGGACAGCGTGCCGGTGGATTCGACCATGCCGATCTCGACCTGCGTCAGCGGGTTTGCGGCGTCTATCTTCAGATGCTCGGGCCGCATCCCCGCCTCGACTCGGCGGCCGGGCGGCAGGGCGCGGTCCAGCCCCAGCACCGGCGCGCCCGGCAGGTCCAGCGTCACGCCGCGCCCGTCCTCGGTCACCGTGCCGGTAACGAAGTTCATCGCCGGAGAGCCGATGAAGCCCGCGACGAAGCGGTTCACCGGGCGGTCGTAAAGCTCCAGCGGGGATCCCTGCTGCTCGACCACGCCGGCGCGCATCACCACGACATGATCGGCCATGGTCATCGCCTCGATCTGGTCATGGGTGACATAGACCGAGGTCGCGCCGAGCCGGTCGTGCAGCGACCGCACTTCGGAGCGCATGTGCACCCGCAGCGCCGCGTCGAGGTTCGACAGCGGCTCGTCGAAGAGGAAGGCCTTGGGTTCGCGCACGATGGCGCGGCCCATGGCGACGCGCTGGCGCTGGCCGCCCGACAGCTCTCGCGGATAGCGGTCGAGCAGCTTTTCCAGACCGATGGTGCTGGCGACCTCATCGGCCTTGCGGCGCGCCTCGGCCTTGGCGATGCGCTTGAACCGCATGGAATAGGTCAGGTTCCCCAGCACGGTCATATGCGGGTAAAGCGCGTAGGACTGGAACACCATCGCCACGTCGCGTTTGCGCGGCGGCATCTGGTTCACCCGCTCGCCGGCGATCGTGATCTCGCCGCCGCTGATCCGCTCCAGCCCGGCGAGGCAGCGCAGAAGCGTCGACTTGCCGCAGCCCGAGGGGCCGACCAGGGCCACGAAAGCGCCCCTGGGGATGGTGACGCAGACGTCCTTGAGGGCGTGAAAGGCGCCGTAGTGCTTGTCCAGGTTCTTGATCTCGATCTGCGGCGTC
>NZ_QJTE01000013.1 GCF_003217255.1 Pseudoroseicyclus aestuarii
GGCGACGTCAACGAGGCGCGGCTGGAGGAGCGGCGGCGGCTGGTGGCGCTGCAGCGCCGGATCGGGGACGGGGTGGCGATGCCGATCCGCCGGGTACGCCCCTCGAAGCGGGGCGCGGACGCCAGGCCGCGGCGTGCGATCAGCGACCGGCAGCTGGTAGACGGCGTCTTCGTCGAGGGGCTGACGATCTCGGGCCTGCTGAAGAAGCACAACTGGGGCCTGGGCGGTGCCACGGTGCAGGCGGCAACGGCGGCGCTCGCCGCGGCCCTCGATCGGCTCAGCGGCCCGGCCCCGCGCCCGCGGATGGAGGCGGCCTTCTACGGCACGCGCGCCAGCTGGCCGGTGGAGGAGGAGGCCTGACCGGCAGCGGCGGGCGCACCGGCGGCAGGAGAGCCGGACCGGCACCGGCTGACCGGGCGGAGAGGCCAGTGCTGGCGGCGGTTGGGGTAGGGCCTCCCGCCGCCGCGCCGCGGGGGACCCGGGGGTGGTCCAAAAATCTGGGCCACCTCGCGGTGACCGCGCATCCAACCTTTCTTTTCGCACGCGGCTATTTCAGGAAAAAAGCCCACTTGGTGGAGTAAGGGGAAGGCTGCAGAAGAGAGATGCGATCGTCGATGGAGTGATGTTCCAGAGCCAGAGCCAGAGCCAGAGCCGCTCCTGCGAGAGGAAACCGGGCGCAGTCCGGTTCAGGCCGTCAAGACGCTGCCCCCGTTACCCGTCCGGAGCTCAGGGATAGGCCGTCGAGCCGTCGGCGCGGCGCTCTATTCGCCGTTCCCAATGCAGGTACTCGTCCACCTTCAGCGCATCCTCGTTGACATCCATGCCCCAGCCCGGCCTGTCCGGGCGCAGCTCGAGAAAGCCGTCCACCGGTAGATAAGGGTCGACGGCCCACGGCGCACGGGTGGGCGGCTTGTACTCGAGGATCCGGAAGTTCGGTTGTGCCGCGGCAAAATGGACGTTGTGTGCAGTCGCGAGCGGCCCCATTGGATTGTGCGGGGCGACGGTGACGAAGTGCGCATCAGCCAGATCGGCGATGCGGCGCATTTCTGTCAGGCCGCCGACGACCGCGATGTCGGGCTGGATGATGTCCGCTCCGCCCGCGGATAACAGCGCAAGGAACTCGAAGCGGTTGTAGAGCGACTCTCCCGTGGCCAACGGGATGCGCATCTGCGCCTTCAACGCGCCCCATGCCGGCATGTGCTCGGGCCTCAGCGGCTCCTCGAGGAACAGGGGGTCATAGGGCGCGAGCGCATCGGCTAGTTGCAGGGCCCGAATGGGCTCCGTGATCTTGGCATGGGCATCAAAGGCGATTTCGAAGTGAGAGGGCAGGCGCCGCCGCATCTCGGCGAACCATTCGGCGGCCGTGTCGCAGAGCTCGCCCCAACGTCCTTTGTAGGGACTCGATCGGTAGGGCGACAGCTTGAAGGCGGTGTAGCCACCTTCCCGATGCTGGCGCTCAATCTCGGCAACGGCCTCGTCGATCTCCGGAGCCGTGTAAACCCCGCAATAGACTTGGACCCGGTCGCGCACGTGCCCGCCGAGGAGCTGGTAGACCGGAACGCCGGCCGCCCGCGCTGCGATGTCCCACAGGGCGTGATCGATTGCCGCGATGGCAGCAAGACCGAGCGCTCCAGGCGGAAAGCGCGATTGCTGAATCAATTTCTGGTGGATGAATGTCACCCGGCGTGGGTCCTCACCATCAAATTGGTGGAAGAGCCAATCGAGGAGCGGCGGCAGGGCCCGGTCGGGGCCGTGGCTGTAGGCCTCGCCCCAGCCGGTGATGCCGGCATCCGTATCAATTGCGACGAGCAGGCGAGGACGTTCGTCGACCCGGCTCATGTAGCTGCGGAGCCCGGTAATCTTCATGACGTGACGGCCTCCGGCGCAACGTTGCGCACGATCTCGCGCAGGCGCGCCCGTTCCTCTTCCGTCAGCCGGACAACGCCGGGCAGGCGGACCGGGCCGACATCCTCGCCCATCATCGTGAGCGCCTCCTTGACCACCGTCACGTTTGCCCCGTTGTTGTAGAGCGTTCGCATCTGCTCGAAGTCGACGATGCGGTCTATCTCCGTCCTCGCTCCGGCGAAGTCGCCCTTTTCGAGGGCGGCGTGGATGGCCAGAGATACTTGCGGAAACACGTTCACGAGACCGGAGGTGAAGCCGCTGGCGCCGACGGCATAGAATGGTGGGGCCCACCCCTCGGCTAGACCGCAGACCCAGATCGTGTCGCAATGGGTGGTGGCGCGGATAGCCTCGCCCAACCGCAGTGGGGTTGTGGCGGCGTATTTGATAGCGACGACGTTCTGATGTTCCGCGAGGCGCACAAGGTCCGCAATCGGAGCCTCATCCGAGCGCAGGTACGCCACCAGCGGCACCGAAAGGTGATCTGCGAGGCGCAGGAAGTAGTCGATCTTCTGCCCCGGGCCGGCGAATGGGTCGTTCGGGTAGTGAGCCATGATCGCTCCCGCCCCGTCTGCGACGGCAGCGTCAGCTTGTGCCATTGCTTCGGTCAGTGCGCGGCCGACTGCGGCCGTGACCAGTGCATGGGGTGCGGTGGCTTCGATGACCGCCGCCTGCAGGCGGCGGATCTCGTCGGAACTTAGTGAAAAGTATTCGCCTGTGTTCCCGGCCGCGATCACGTTAAGCACACCTGCCTTGCCAATCCGCGCTGCGATGGCGGCGGACTGGGCAAGATCGATGTCTCCCTGAGCGTTGTAGGCGGTGACGGGTACGCCGGAGATCTGGCGCAGAGCGGTCCTGACGCTTGCTTCAGTGGTCAAGAGGGGCCTCCAATGTGGTTCCAAAAACGGCATGCAGGTACAAGGCGCCGGACCGCAGGACATGCGCGGACATGCGCGTGGCGGCCAGCTCCCTGTTACCATCGATGATCGCCTCGCTGATGGCCGCGTGCTCATCCAGGGCGGTGCGGCTTTCTTCGGCGTTACGGTGTATGACGCGACGGGCGCTCTCGTCGTAGAACTGCTGGCTGGCGACAAGACGGGTCAGGTGGACGCTGCGCGCCGCAGCGTGGATCAGGCCGTGAAAAACCTCGTTCAGCCCGATGAGCTGGACAATATCCGCCTCCTGCGTCGCAGCTCGCATGCGCTTCACCGTGTCAGCCAAGCGCTGGCGCGTCTCGTCATCGCTACGATCGGCCGCGAGAGCCGCTAGAGGGGCTTCGAGAGCCGCGCGAGCCAGGATCATCTCTTCGGCAAAGGCAGCGTCGAACCTGACCACGATACCACGGCGCGGCAGTACCTCTATTAGCCCCTCGGCCTCGAGCTGGCGCAATGCCTCCTTAAGAGGCGTGGTGGAGATGTTCATCTCCTCCGCCAGGGCCCTTTCGTTCAACCGCTCACCGCTGCGGAACTGCCCCGAGATAATCGCGATCCGAAGCTGCTGACGGACATGATCCCTCAGTGGGAGGCGCGCAGCCGCATCAAGAGATATTGGTGGGCGCTGTTCAGTTCGGGGTGGAAGAGACATGACGAAGGCAGCCTTGCTGATGCTTTAAATCTGATATATCAAACTTCAAAAGCTGTCGAGTCGCATTCGCCGGCTGTGCTTAGGGAGGAGTACCCATGACTAGAACGATGTTGCTCGCCGGTGCCGCTCTGTCCGGCCTTGCCTTTGTCTCCACGACCTCGCCCATACTTGCTCAAACGCCGCCGGACCAACTCGTCATCGCGCTTAACATGAGCTCGATGCGTGGCCTGGATCCGCAGGAGCTCAACCAGTTCGAAGCCGCGGAAGTGGTCGCCAATCTTTATGATCGGTTGGTGACGCTACCGGCCGACGATATTACCCAGGTCGAGCCCATGCTCGCGACCGAGTGGGATGTCTCCGAAGATGGCCGGACCTTCACTTTCACCCTCCGTGAAGGCGTCACCTTCCACTCCGGTAATCCCCTGACGGCGCGCGATGCCGAGTACTCGCTGCGTCGACTAGTGAAGATGGGCCTCGCTCCGGCGCGCGATCTGACCCAGTGGGGGCTGACGGCCGATAACGTAGACCAGATGATCCGGGCTGAAGATGACACGACGCTGATCGTCGAGCTGCCGGAGGTCTGGAACAGCCAGCTGGTCCTGTATTCCCTTGCCTCATTCTCGGCCTCCATCGTCGATAGCGAGCTCGTGGAGGAAAATGCGCGGGACGGTGATTACGGTACCAGCTTCCTGCAGACCAGCGACGCCGGCTCTGGCCCCTATACGTTGCGCACATGGCGGGCCAACGACATCTTGATCGCGGAAGCCTTCGACGACTACTGGGACGGCGCGCCAGCGATGCGGCGCGTCCTGATGCGGAATGTTCCTGAAAGCTCCTCGCAACGACTTCAGATTCAGGCTGGCGACATCGACATCGCAACGCGCCTGTCGTCGTCTGACCTGCAGGCTCTTGCGGCGAATGAAGATGTCACGATCCAGACGACTCCGGGCGTGGGCTTCTACTATATCGCGCTGAACCAGCAGAATGAGATCCTTGCGAACCCTCAGGTACGCGAAGCTTTTCGTTATCTCGTCGATTACGAAGGACTCTCCAACACAGTGATGCAGTACTACGGTGACGTGCAGCAGACGATCGTGCCTCAGGGCATGCCGGGGGCCCTGCCGGACGAGAGGCCTTACAGCCTTGACCCTGATCGCGCCCGGGAATTGATTGCGGAGGCGGGCTATCCTGACGGTTTCAGCCTGACCTACTACGCTACGCCGGTGACGCCCGAGTACGAGATCGCCCAGTCGATCCAGGCCAACGCCGCAGAGGCTGGCATTACGCTCAATCTCCAGTCCGGCGATCATATCGGCGCCTTCCGCTCGCGCGACTACGAGCTCTTCTCTGCTCGGACTGGTGACCGGATGCCCGATCCGCATGCGGTCTTCGCATCTTACGCCGTCAACCCGGACAACAGCCAAGAGGCGAACTCGAGCGGGCTGATGGCGTGGCGTGCCGCCTGGGACGTGCCGCTGGAGATGCAGAACCTCGTCGAGGAGGCCGCACACGAGCTCGATGCCGACCGACGCGCCGAGATCTACACCGAGCTCAACCGTATGTATCTGGAAAGCTCGCCGCCTCTGATCACGTCGTTCCAGCGCACCGATGCCCGCGCGATCCGTGCCGAGGTGCAGGGTTATCAGGGTAGTACCACCTGGATCACCAGCTGGGACGAAGTCACCAAGTCGGAGAACTGAGCCAGTGACGGCCGTTCCTTCCACCTCTGCCCGGCGCACGCGCGCCGGGTTCTCGATCCTGCGGCGTGGCGGTGCGTCCATTGGTGTCGTGGTGACGACTCTTCTGGGACTCCTCGTGCTCACCTTCGTGGTCGGCCGCATGGTTCCTGCCGACCCGGTCATCGCCATCATCGGCGATCAGGCCGATCAGGCGGCCTATGACCGGGTCTACAGCGATCTCGGGTTGGACCAGCCGCTTTGGAGGCAGTTCGCCTCTTACGTCGGCGATGTGGTCACATTGGATTTCGGCGAGTCGAATTTGACCCGCAATGCGGTGTCGACCGACCTCGCGCGCGTCTTCCCGGCCACCGTCGAGCTGGCCAGCGCCGCCTTGATCATCGGTACCCTTCTGGGCGTGCCGCTGGGGGTCGCCGCCGCGGTAAGGCGCGACAGCTGGGTCGATCATCTCGCGCGTGTCGTAGGCCTCGTGGGCTATTCCACTCCGATCTTCTGGCTCGGCATGATGGTGCTGCTGGTGTTCTACGCGAAGCTCGGCTGGGTTCCCTCCGGTGGGCGGGTCGGTATCTACTACGAAGGGCTGATCGAGGGGCCGACGGGCTTCCTCACTCTCGATGCCATCCTCGCTCGCGACTGGGAGACGGCGCGAAGCGCGCTTTATCATCTGATGACGCCAGCGCTGATCCTAGGCTACGCGAATACTGCATATATCAGCCGGATGAGCCGCAGCTTCATGCTTGAGCAGCTGCAGCAGGAGTACATCCTGACGGCGCAGGCGAAAGGAGCCAGTCGCCAGTCGGTGGTTTGGCGGCATGCCTTCGGCAACATGCGTGTCCAGCTTCTCACCGTAATCGCGCTGGCCTACTGCGGCCTGCTCGACGGCACCGTGCTCATCGAGACCGTCTTCGGATGGCCCGGACTGGGCCAGTACCTGACCACGGCCTTGTTCTTCGCCGACATGAATGCGGTGCTGGGCGCGGTCCTGCTCATCGGGCTGATCTCCATAGCCATCAACCTGCTGTGCGACATTGCGTACCGCATGCTCGACCCGAGGACAAAATGACCGGTCTTATCGATACAGGCGGGCAGAGCCTGCACGACTGGCTGATTGACGAGGATATCAAGTCCAGGCGGCAAGCCCTGGCGCAACGCTGGTATTTCGGCCTGCGGCATCTGCTCTCCAGCCCCATTGCCGTGCTCGGCCTAGTCATCGTTGTCGCTCTTGTTCTTGCCGCCGCTTTTGCGCCGCTGCTGGCGACGCATAATCCCTACCGGCAGGACCTGGGGCGCGCACTGCTTGCACCATCGTCCGCGCATTGGATGGGAACGGACGAGCTGGGGCGGGACGTGTGGTCGCGCCTCGTCTACGGGTCTCGGACGACCCTATATATCACCATGCTCGTCACTGTGCTCGTCGCACCCGTCGGCTTCTTGATCGGCGCTCTAGCCGGCTTTATCGGTGGCTGGCTGGATACCGTGCTGATGCGCCTGACGGATATCTTCCTGGCCTTTCCCAGCCTCGTACTGGCCCTGGCCTTCTCCGCGGCCCTTGGGCCCGGCATCGAAAATGCCGTACTGGCGATCGCGCTCACGATCTGGCCGCCGGTGGCCCGTCTCGCCCGTGCCGAAACATTGACCGTCCGCAATTCCGACTACGTCGCGAGTGCGCGGCTTCAGGGCGCCTCCACCCTACGCATCCTGTGGCGGCACCTGGTGCCTGTCTGTCTTCCCTCGATCATCGTGCGACTGACGCTGAACATGGCCAGCGTGATCCTAACGGCTGCCGGCCTCGGCTTTCTTGGGCTCGGGGCGCAGCCACCACTCGCTGAATGGGGCGCGATGGCTGCTGCCGGCCGGCAGTACCTGATCGATGCATGGTGGCTCACGACTTTCCCCGGCCTCGCCATTCTGCTGGTGAGCATGGCGTTCAATCTGCTGGGCGACGGGCTTCGGGACATGTTGGACCCGAGGAAGGGATGACAGATATGACCAACGCAATACTGAGCCTGCGTGATCTGCGTGTCTCTTTCTCCAGCATGGGCCGTGTATCCGAGGCTGTGCGTGGAGTCTCGTTCGACATCGGCAACGAGAAGCTTGGCCTGATCGGCGAGAGCGGGTCGGGGAAGTCAATGACGGGCAGGGCGGTCATGCGCCTGCTGCCCTCTGCGGCTCGCGTGACGGCCGAGCGCATGCAGTTCCAGGGACGCGACCTGCTACAGTTGCCTGAGCCGGAAATGCGGGCTGTACGCGGCCACGAGATCGCGATGATCCTGCAGGACCCGAAGTTCTCGCTTAACCCGGTGATGAACGTCGGCGATCAGATCATCGAGACCTGCCGCATTCATCTCAAGTTGTCGCGACGCGATGCGCGCAGCCGCGCGATGGAGCTTCTGGAGAAGGTGCATATTCGCGACGCCGAGCGCGTGATGCCTTTGTATCCGCATGAAGTGTCAGGAGGCATGGGCCAGCGGATCATGATCGCGATGATGATCGTGGCGAGGCCCTCGTTAATCGTCGCGGACGAGCCGACATCGGCGCTCGACGTCAGTGTGCGCGGGCAGGTCCTGCGCATTCTCGACGAACTGCGTGCCGAGCAGCCGACCGGTCTGCTGTTCATTTCGCATGACCTTAACCTGGTCCGCAGGTTCTGCGACCGTGTCCTGATCATGTACGCCGGCCGGATCGTCGAAGCGCTTCCGGCAGATCGTCTCGACGACGCCGAACACCCCTACACGCGCGGCCTGCTCGAGGCTCTTCCCCGGCTCGATCGTCCGCGAAAGAGGCTGGCCGTGCTGAAACGTGACCCCGCCTGGATGGAGGGCTGAGCCATGATCGAGATCGATAATCTGCGCGTCTTCTACGGAGCCGGAAGCGACCGTTTCGAAGCGGTCAGGGGCGTGACGCTCTCTATCCGCCGCGGCGAGACCTACGGTCTTGTCGGCGAGAGCGGCTCGGGGAAGTCCTCCGTGCTAAATGCCATTGCCGGACGTCACACGGACTGGACCGGCCACATCCGCATCAATGCCTCATCTGTGGGGCCGGCCCGCAGGAGCCGCGCAGAGAAGGCGATGCTGCAGATCGTGTTCCAGGATCCTTACGGTGCGATCCATCCCAAGCACACGGTCGGCGCCAGCATCGCCGAGCCGTTGGAGATCCACCGCCGGCCCGACCGAGAGAAGGCGGTGGAACGGCTTCTGGAACGAGTAGGACTGCCGCCACAATTCCGGTACCGCTTTCCGCATCAGATTTCGGGAGGTCAGCGCCAACGGGTCTCCATCGCCCGAGCTTTAGCACTCGAAGCGCCGATCCTCCTGTTGGATGAGCCGACATCCGCGCTCGACGTCTCGGTACAATCTGAGGTGCTGAACCTGCTGCAGGATCTCAAGGAAGAGCGGGATCTGACCTATCTCATGGTTAGCCACGACATGGCTGTCGTGGCTCATATGTGCGACCGTATCGGTGTGATGCAGGGCGGCGATCTAATCGAGGAAGCAAGCCGCGAGCAGCTCATTTCAGGAAACCTCGAGCAGCCGTACAGCCAGGAACTTCGGGAGGCGGCGCTCGGGCTAGCTTGATCGTCGTCTATGTAGCTTGTTCTGGCTTAACATCGAGAGAGGGCCTGCTGTTCATGGCGCCTGGGAAACGAACTGGGGGATGGCCGTCCAGAGAAGGCTAGCAGCATTAGTTGCGGACGGCTGCAAAGTTGCCAAGCCGACATCCGCGTCGCCCCGCCCGAAGGCCGCAAAACGGGCGGGAAGAGGACCTTCGCTGCGGTCGCAACGAAGGTGCGGGAAGGGCGGAGAGCCGACATTCGCCGCATCCTGCACCGAGGTCTGCTGAGCAAACGAAGCAAACTTATAACCATGATGCCCAGGAGCATCGAGCATGCTTTTGTGTAGACACAGATTGAGCAGGCGAGGGATTGGAGTATGCATTTTCCGTCTGCCTATCCACCACTGCTGGATGGCTTTGCTGACTGGTAGCGGAGCCCCTCCACAAGAAGCCTGACGAGACGTCTTGCCTGTTCGGGATCGCCGTCTCCTGACGGCAGACAAAGGCCGGCAACCGCCCTCAGCAGATCACGTGGGGGTATCACCGCTCTCATCTCCCCGGCTTCGATGGCCGCATCCAGGAGCGAAGTCAGTGCTGGTTCAAGGTGTGCGTCAAAATAGGCGGGCAAGGGTGCGTAAGCCGACCCGCCGGAATGCAACGAGGTCGCCAGACCACGCTTGGCGAGAATGAAATCGACGTATCGCTGCATCCATCTGTCCACTGCCTCGGCGGGGCCGTAGTCCCGCGCGAATGCCTTGGCCGAGCCCGCGCAAGCGTCGACTTCGAGCCGAAAGACCGCTGCGATGAGATCCGCCCGCTGCGGAAAGCGGCGATAGAGCGTGCCCACCCCGACGCCCGCCTCCTCCGCGATTTCGCGCATGGGCGCGTCGACGCCCGCCCGGCCGAAGATGACACGGGCCGCATCGATCAGCTTTGCTTCGTTCCGCTTCGCATCGGCCCGGATGGGACGCTCCGCACTCGCGCCTGTGCAGGCGCCGTCGGGTTCTGACTGAGACATCATATCACCTCTTGCAAAACGGAACGTGGTTCCGTAACTAATCGGAATAGAGTTCCGCTTGCTCTCCTAACAGGATCGAGGGCGACGAACCATATCCAAGCAGGACCCAGTCACATGACCGAACATCGCGTTGCCCTCGTCACAGGGGCCAATCAGGGGATCGGCTTGCAAATCGCCAAGGATCTGGCCGCCGAAGGGCTGATCGTTCTGATCGGTGCCCGCGATATCGCGAAAGGCCGGATCGCCGCCGAAGAGATCGGGGAGAGGGCCCATGCGATCCAGCTCGACGTGACGGATCAGAGCTCGATCGACGCAGCCGCGGCGCGTATTGCCCAAGACTTCGGACGTCTCGACGTGCTGATGAACAACGCTGGAATCTCGCGTGCGCGCCCCGATCAGCCCTTCAGTGTGGCCGTTCGAACGAACCTGCTCACCGAGGCTCCCATCGCCGATGTGCGCAAGGTGTTCGACACGAATGTCTTCGGTGTCATCGCAGTGACGCAGGCGATGCTGCCCCTGCTGCGCGAGGCTCCGGCGGGGCGGATCGTGATCACCGGCAGCTCTGGCGCATCGCTCACATTGAACTCTGACCCGTCCAATGACCATCGCCGCATGTTCGGCAATTATTCCGTGTCCAAGGCGGCGGCCCATGCGGTGATGCTGGCCTTTGCGCTCGCGCTCGAGGACACCCGGATCAAGATCAATGCGGCCTGTCCCGGCTTCACCTCCACCGCGCTCAACAACTTCAACGGAACGCGCAGCCTGGAAGAAGGGGCCCGCGCCCCGGTGCGGCTGGCGTTGATCGGTGACGACGGCCCCACGGGTGGCTTCTTCGACGAAGGCGGCCCGGTCGCATGGTGATCCGCTGCGTGACCTTTCAGGGCGGTGCGGAGGGACAAGCGTGATGCGCGTCTTCATGACGGGTGCAACCGGCTTCCTCGGCGCCGCCATCGTGGCGGACCTCATTGATGCCGGATATCACGTGCTCGGCCTCGCACGCTCCGACGCTGCTGCGGCGAAACTGCGCGAGATGGGAGCCGAAGCTCATCCCGGCTCGCTGGAGGATACCGAAGGCCTCCGCTGTGGAGCACAATGTGCCGATGGCGTCATCCACGCCGCATTCGACCATGACTTCTCGAAGTTCGCCGCGAGCTGTGAGACGGATCGGAATGCGATCGAAGCGCTCGGGGTCGCGCTGTCTGGCACGGGAAAGCCACTGATCGTGACATCCGGGCTGCCTGTCACGCCGGGGCGGATCGCAACCGAGGCTGACGCACCTCCGACTGCTGCCGACGGCATGCCGCGCGTGTCGGAGCAGACTGCTCTTGGCTTTGTTGATCGTGGCGTGCGCGTGTCGGTCATTCGGGTGGCGCAGATCCATGATGCCAGCAAACAGGGTTTCGCCAGTTATCTGCTCGACCACGCCAGGCAGACCGGAGTGTCCGCTTAGGGCCGGAAGCAGACCAGCGGAGGTCCGCTTCGCGCCGGCAGCGAGGGTGGTCGGGCAGGGTCCCGAACTGCGGCTTTGGGCCGGTAGCGTCTGCGGAGGGGCAGGGGCTGGACGGCCGCTGTGGGGCGACGAGCGACAGTCAGCCGGAGCGCGTAGGGCCTGCCGCTGGGGTACGGTCAGGCACTCTGCCCTGCGGTGCAGCGAAGGTCAGCTTCGAGCCCCTTTTGACAGAGGCGGCTCCGCACACCCATCAACGATGATCGCATTTGCTCGACTTACTCCGCCCTAAACGGCTTGGACTTTCCCCTGAGCGACGGCACACGCAATGGCGAATGCATCCCGAGGCCGTGGCACGAGACCCTCGAGATCGGTTCGGTCGGCTTCCAGGAACCCAGCCGCCGCCGCGCCGTAGATCGACATCAGCATGGGGGCCTGGAACGCCAGCAAGGGCAGCCGGGACAACCTGTCCCGCTCCGAGTTGAACGAGACCGGCTCGTAGGGAACGTCGAGGGATCGCGCGATATCGGAGACGGAAAACGCTGAAGCGCCCGACAACTCGTAGTATCGGCCGACATGAGCCGCGGGCGATCGCAAAACCGCGAGCGCGGCATCGGCCAGATCGGCGCGCGCAACGGCCGAGATCCGGCCATGGCCGAACGGGGCGCCGATGCGCCCGTCCCGGGGGGCAGCCAGGCTCCCGATCAGTTCCGCGTAAAGGCCGTTGCGCAGGATGTTCCAGGCCATTCCGCTGCCCTCGATTACTCTCTCCGTCCAGCGATGGGCCAGGGCGAAGCCAAGATGGTCGCTGGCACGGCTCAGGCTCGAATACACGACATGCCCGACGCCCTGGTCCCGAGCCGCCGTCACTGCCGCACCATGGCGGCGTATGACGACATCGTCTTCTGCATAGCCTGCCGATGTCAGGAACAGCGTCGTGACCCCGGTGAAATCGAGCGTATCTGGCCGGTCAAAATCCATCTGCCGGTCGGCATCAGGAGACCGGCTCGCCGTGCTGACGGCGAGGCCGGCCGCGCCTGCCGCGGTCACGAGTGTCGACGCAAGCTGGCCCGAGGCCCCGGTCACGAGTATCATCTGGACTTCCTCTCCACGACGTTCACCGGCAACATAGAGAGGCCGCCAGCCCCGCATAAGAAGGCACAATCATGTCCGTCACGCACATCGATGTTCGCCAAGATACGGGGCTGAAACCCTGCGGCTCTCCCGATCATGTGGATTGCGGGCTCGGACTGGTGCTCGCCCGTCTCGGCGAGAAGTGGACCGTCATGACCCTGGCGGAGCTCTCGGAAGGTCCTCGGCGCTATCGGGAGCTTGAGCGATCGCTGGACGGCATCTCCCAGCGCATGATGACCCTGACCTTGCGGCGGCTGGAACGCGACGGTCACGTCGTGCGCGATGTGACGCCCACAGTCCCGCCGAGCGTCACCTACAGCCTGTCGGATCTCGGTCGTGCCTTTGCTTCCCAGGTCGCGACGCTGGTTGGCTGGAGTGCGCAAGCAAAGTCAGCAATAGAGGCAGCTCAGAAAGATTTCGATATGTAGGCTGTGATCTGGTGCACGTTTGCGGGGTTATGATCCACCTGCGGTTGGACGTTGACTGAGGCCTTTTCGTTCGAGCATTCACTATGGTCCTGCATTTCCGGAGGCGGACGTTCTCGTGCTGCGACGCAGAAGTCCGTTTTGTCTCGCGCGGCGGACATTGCTGGGTTGTACGATACTGCGCGATGCACGAATTTTTGGTTCGGGGAAGCTGCGCTGCAGCGGTGACCACTCTGGCGAATGACGGCAATGGGCCGTGAGTGGTCATGCTAGCTTGGCGAGTAAAGCGTCCGGTTTGGGCCGAGAGCGGCTGCCACGGAGCACGAACCCGAAGGTCCGCAATGGGCCGGGAGCGACGGCGGACGGGCAGGGCGCCAAACCGCGGCTTCGGGCCGGTTGCAGACTAGAACGATCCGGTGCTCGAACGGCGGCTTAAGGCCGAGAGTAGCTGCGGCGGGGCAGGGCGCCGATGGGCCGCTTCGGGCCGGCTGCGGCGGGGCGGGGGCCGGAAGGTCCGGGGTGCCGGGAATGTCGACGGCCGCTGCCCGCCAGGCGCACGAGCCGCTGCGTCACCGCATGACCGCTCCAAGCCCTCTTAAAGCGATGAGCCGCGTTTCATGGCTGCCGGGTTTCGCAAACTGCGCTGCAGCAGCATTGCCTTCCGTAGCGATCTAGGTTCTGCCACTGACGTGTCCCAAAAATCGGCAAAGACGCTCCTGCGACGGCTGACGTGTCTCAAAGCGCTGTTCCGCTGGGGCGCATTCTTCTGGTTCGAGCATGTCTGCCTCCTAGCATCGGAGCGAAGTCGTAAGGGAGGGACGCGATGAAAAGCCTCGTCCTGGGTGGAACGGGCTTTCTGGGCGGCGCGATCGTCGACGCGCTCGCCACGCGGCGGCACCGGGTGGCCGTGCTATCGCGCGGCGCCACCGCGCGCGCGTTGCCCGCGGGCGTGGAGCTCATACGGGCGGATCGGCACCTCGATCTCAGCGTGCTGGGCGCGCGATCTTTCGACTGGGTGTTCGACACCTGCGCCTACACCCCGGACGCCGTCCACGCGGTGCTTGGCGCCCTGGACGGCCGGATCAAGCGTTACGTCCTCGCCTCCTCGCTGTCGGTTTACGGGCGCTACGATGCGCCGGGGCTGGCTGAGACTCAGGCCGTTCCGGACGCGGGTCCCGCGGACTTCGCCCGCGCCGCCGAAGTGCCGTCTGAAAAACGCGCCTCAGCCATGGCCTACGGTCCGTCTTATGGCCCGCTGAAACGCGCTTGTGAGAAGGTCGCCGAAGAGCATCTGGGCGACCGAGCCACCATTCTGCGGATCGGGCTTATCGTCGGGGCGGGGGACTACACCGATCGCCTGACGTGGTGGGTGCGACGCTTCGACATGGCCGGCAAGACCAAGGGGCGCCTGGTGCCCGCGCCCGCGCCGCGTGAACGACCCGTGCAAGTGCTCGATGTGTACGACGCCGCCGCGTTTGCGGTGCGCTGCGCCGAGACGGACCTAGGCGGGGTGTGGAACGTCGCCGGGCGCCCGATGCCCATGAGCGACCTGCTGGACGCGATCTGCGCTGCTACCGGCTCGGCGGGCGAGGCCCGTTGGCTACCGCCCGCCGCCTTCGAGGCGGCCAATGCTGCGCCTTGGACCGACGTGCCGCTGATGGCTCCGGACGGGCCCACCTTCCGCTACTTCCTCGAGGTCGATGCGAGCCGAGCCCGCGCGGCCGGGCTTACTGCGAGGCCCTTAGCCGACACGCTTAGACTCTTAGTGGATTGGGACCGCAGTCGTCGGGACATGTCTCTGACATGCGGCATGAGCGCGGAGCACGAGGAACGACTGCTCTTGACCGAGCCGCAGACACGGGACGTTCCAAAGCCTTAGCCGACTAAAACCGGCTCTTGATGGGGACTCCGGCGAAAGCCTGGAATCTCCCGCATGGCTTATTACCGCGGGCTGATAGATGCTGCGCGGGCGTGGCAATGGCCGCTCTGAAAAGCTGCGCCGCGGCGTCGGCTAGACGCTTGAATGTCCGCAATGGGCCGTTCTTGACTGCGGCGAGACGACCGCGCAGGAGTGAGGAATTGATATCTGCTGCGCGGGGGGGGGCGTCGGTGGCGGCGATGCGCAGGAGGACCGGAATATGCGCGTCCGCTGCACGGCGCCGTCGGCACGACGACCCGTCGGCTACCAGCACCACCGGCGCAACCAGTTCCGCTGCCGAGCGTTGCTTGAGGATGCAACTTAATTGCGAACGTCACGGTGCAGGACCACCCTTGCTCCTGGTTCACGGGCTGGGTGGGAGCGTCCGGTCTTGGGACAGCATCCTGCCGATGCTTGCTCGCGAATGCGAGGTCGTGTTGGTCGATCTGCCTGGACATGGGGGGTCTCCGGCGCTTCCGGGGCGCCAGACGATCGCCGCCTATGCGGACGCGCTCGAGCACTTCATCGACCGGAACGGGCTCACCGGCGTAGATACCGTCGGCAGTTCTGTCGGCGCGCGGCTGGTGCTGGAACTGGCACGGCGCGGCATCGGCGGCCGCACGGTCGCTTTTGATCCGGGCGGTTTCTGGCGCGGCTGGGAGACGGCGTGGTTCCGCTCCACGCTCGCCGCCTCGGTCCGGCTGGTGCGCCTCCTGCGGCGGCGCATTCCGGAGCTCTCGCACAGCAGCGCCGCGCGGGCCGTTCTGCTCGCGCAACTGTCGGCGAAGCCCGGCGCCCTCGATCCCCTGCTGGTCCGGAACGAGCTGACGGCCATAGCCGAGACAGACGTGTTCGACGCGATGCTGAGCGAACTGGCGCGTGGTCCGTTGCAGGAGGGGACCGCCACACCTCCGGGCCGCGTGACGATTGGCTGGGGCCGTAAGGACCGTCTCCTGCTGCCACGTCAGGCGGAACGCGCGCAAGCGGCCTTCCCCACCGCGCGGTTGCACTGGTTCGAGCGGTGTGGCCACTTCCCGCAATGGGACCGCCCGAAGGAGGCCGCAGAGGTCATCTTGAAAACGATGGCGAGATGAGGCGCGGATAACGGACGTGACCTCTCACGCGCGATCCAGCTCCTCGAGAAAATGCACCTCAGCGGATGCTTCCTTTGTCCGCTCCGCCGACCTTCACCTTCGAATATGATGCGCGAGGGATGAATGGCCGATATCGTGAAGCTGCATCGCAGCGTTCGACCATCAAGCCAATGGCAGGTCAGGGCCGCCCGCGAAACGGGCGGCCCTGACGATCAAATCTCGACCGCTTCCGAGATGGCAAGGGCATCCTCCAGCTCGACTCCGAGGTAGCGGACGGTGCTGTCCATCTTCGTGTGCCCGAGCAGGAGCTGCACGGCGCGGAGGTTACCGGTCTTGCGGTAGATTTGCGCAACCTTGGTCCGGCGCATCGAGTGGGTACCGAAAGAGCTCGGCTCTAATCCGATTGAGGTTACCCAACCTCGGACGAGGCGGGCATACTGGCGGGTTGAGATGTGGAGCCTCTCGTGGAACCGCCCCGGCCAGAGAAATTCCGAGCCGACCAGATCGGGATCGTCAAGCCAGGCCAAGAGAGATTTGCGCGTGCCATCGGTGATCTCGAAGCGGACCGGCTGCCTGGTCTTGCTCTGAAGGACTGAGGTCCGCTCTTTCACCTGGCCCGCCGCGTAGACGTCGGCGACACGGAGGCGGACGAGGTCGCAGCCGCGCAGTTTGCTGTCGATCGCTAGGTTGAAAAGGGCAAGATCACGGGCGCGATCGGCGAGCTCGAGCCGCACACGGATCGCCCAGACATGTTTCGGCAGGAGCGGGCGCTTCTGGCCCACGAGGCGGCCCTTGTTCCAGGCTGGCCGGCACGCACGGATGGCGGGAAGGTTCGAAGCAGGCATAGCAGTTCCTCCGGTCCGCCGCGCTCCTCCCATCACCGGCACCGTGTCGGCGCCAAAGGATAGCACGCCGCGCCGCCGCAAGTCCGCTTCGAGCCCAGACGCGCAGATTCTGCGGGGCGGATGAACGGTCGCTTCGGGTGTTCTATCAGGGTCAGATTTCGCATCTAATCCGTTCCGAACTGCAATAGCCAACCTGTCGAAACGGGCTATGTGTTTCATGGCGACATGCCGTAAAGGCGCACCTGTCCGCACCTGTCCGCACCTCAGTGCTCGTGTTCGCACGCCCCGTGGTCTGCGAGGGCGTTCAGCACCCGACAGGGCTGTCCGTCGGGATGGCCATCGCAAGCGGATACGATCCGTGAGAGTTCGCCCTCCAGCCGCCGTAGCCGCTCGATGCGGTCCCGAACCTCCGCTAGGCGGCTCGTGGCGATCAGGTGCGCCTCTCCGTGAGCGTCGAATGGTGTCTCTTGCAACGCGATCAGCTCTGCGACGGCATCAAGGTCGAAGCCGAGTTGCCGGGCGTGGGCGATAAAGGACAGTCGATCCATCTCTGCGTCCCCGTAGCGGCGCTGCCCTCTGTCCGTGCGGCCGGGGTCGGGGAGTAGGCCGCGTCCCTCGTAGTAGCGGATCGTCGTTACTTTGACACCTGTGCGCTTCGACAGCGCGCCGATGGAATGGCCCTGCACAGCGATTTACCCCCTTGAAGCTACAGTCACTGTAGATCGTATGCCCGATGGCAACGAGACGAATCAAGAGGCCCGCCATGACCCGCCGACATCTCCGCCGCACCCATCTTCTGAATTTCGACGATCCCGCGATCCGCTGCCTGATTGCTTCGCGAGGTTGGGGCACACTGCTTCCCTTCGAGCGCATCGGCGCTGCCTACGATTTCGTCCGGAACGAGATCGCATTCGGCTACAACCGCGACGACGCGATATCGGCGTCAGAAGTGCTGCGCGACGGCTACGGTCAGTGCAACACCAAGGCGACGCTGCTCATGACGCTGCTGCGTGCCCTGGCCATTCCCTGCCGCCTGCACGGGTTCACGATCCACAAGGCGCTACAGCGGGGCGTGGTGCCCGAGATTGCCTTTCGCATCGCACCTCAGAACATCCTGCATTCCTGGGTGGAGGTCGAACGGGACGGGGCGTGGGTGAACCTCGAAGGGTTCATCCTTGATGCGCCCTTCCTTTCCGCGCTCCAGACCGCGTTCGAGGGCCGTACGTCTCTCTGCGCCTTTGGGGCGGGGACCGACTGCCTGTCCGATCCGCCTATCGCGTGGAACGGAAGCGACACTTACATCCAGCGCACCGGAATCAACGGTGACCTCGGGCGCTATGACGATCCGGACGCCTTCTACGCCGCGCACGCCCAGGCGTTCGGCCTTGTGCGCGGGTTTCTCTATCGTCATGCCATCCGCCACTGGATGAACGCCCGCGTCGCCGGCATCCGCCGGGGGCGGGTGCCGGCCATCCCCGGCGGCGTGCGAGCCGCACCACAGCCGGACGCAGGTCTTCGGGCGGGAGCGCACTGATGGGGGCCGGGCACGATCACGCACACGACCACGCGGGCCATTCGCACGGCCCGAAGCTGACGGCGGGCGACACCCCCGAGGCGCGCAGATCCAAGGAACGCGCCATTCTCACCGCCGCCGTCCTGACGGGCGGCTTCATGGGAGCGGAGGTCATCGGCGGCCTTGTGTCGAACTCGCTCGCGCTCTTGGCCGATGCGGGTCACATGCTGACCGACTTCGCCTCGCTGATGCTGGCCTGGTTCGCCTTCCGGCTTGCGCGCCGACCGGCGGATTGGAAACGGACCTACGGGTTCGACCGCTTTTCAGTGCTCGCCGCCTTCGTGAACGGGCTCGCACTCTTCGCGATCGCGGTGTGGGTCCTCCTTGAGGCCCTCCAAAGGCTGCGCGATCCGCACGAGGTAATGGGCGGGCTGATGCTCTGGGTCGCCATCGGTGGGCTCGTGGTGAACATCCTGGCGTTCTGGGTTCTGAGCCGGGCGGAAGGTGATAACCTCAACGTCCGCGCCGCCGCGCTGCACGTGATGGGCGACCTGTTGGGGTCGGTCGCCGCCATTGTGGCCTCACTGGTCATCATCTGGACCGGATGGATGCTCATAGACCCGATCTTGTCTGTGTTGGTCGTTCTGCTGATCCTGCGTTCGGCCTGGGCCGTGGTGCGCGAAAGTGTGCATATCCTGCTGGAGGGCGCACCCGCGGGTTTCGACGCTCGCGCCGTCGCGGCCGACTTGGAGGCGAATGTGACTGGCGTCACGCGCGCCCACCACGTCCACGCCTGGTCGATCACGCAGGAACGGCCGATGGCCACGCTGGAAATAGATATCGCCCCCGATGCGGTGGCCGACGACGTGCGCCCCGCCGTGAAGGAGCGCGTCCGCGAGACAACCGGGATAGAGCATGTGACCGTCGAAGTGGCGAAAAGCTCGACGCGCAGAGGATAAAGCGCGTTGCATGCCGGAGGTGGGAATGGCCGTTAGGGTATGCCATCTGGAACGTAGGTCCAAAGCAGACTGTCGACTGGTTCGCGGCTGCTGCAGCTTTGTCCCGCACTGCTGGCCTTGGGACCCTGAGCTATGCTGCGCGGTGCCATGTAAGTCCAGTATGGGAAGCCGCGCTGCAGCAAAGCCGAACTTGGCCAATGGCCGGATTGGGCCGTTTTGCGAGCCGCCAACGGCAGTCTTTGTGAGCGCGCTGGCCGTTTCTTCCGCAAGTTAAAGATTGACCTGCACTATAGGCCTGCTTGGTCTCATGCGTTAAACCAACGCGCCCTCCGGTGGCCGTCGAAGCCGTTCTTGAACGTCTTTCCGGCAATGGATGGCGGATGGTAAATGGCTTGAAGTGACGCTCCTGTCAGGAAGTCGAGTTCAGCATAGCTGACACGACCATCGCCATACTCGACGATGCACGTGCCGGTCCCAGTGTTCTGTTCCGCTTCAGCGCCTTCGAGTTTCGCGAGGATCGCTGTTGAAACGCTTCGCGCAGCACTTTCCGCGAACGTCCCGGACTTCGGCAGTCCCGTCGCCGCCATGTCACCGATCGCGTAGACGTCGGGAAACCTGGTTTCAAGGGTCGCGAGGTGGATGGGCACCCATCCGTCCTCGGTCAGTCCGCTGTCGATGACCACCTGTGGCGGCGTGTGCTTGGGCACGCCGAGGAACAGATCGAAGGGTAGTTCCATGCCATCGTCCAGAACAGCCAGCCCCGGTTCGAGCCGAATGACCTTGCGCTGGCGCAAAAGGCATATCCCGAAATCTTCGAACGAGTCCATCAACGCCTGTGCCATTTCTGCCGAGGCGGGCATGGGCGTGGATAGCGGGGAGACAAAGGTGATGTCGCATTTGTCGCGGATTCCGCGTTCCGTAAGATAATGGTGCAATGTCAGGGCACATTCGCTGGGACCAGGTGGGCATTTGTAGGGAAAGCCACACACACCGATGAGTACAGAACCTCCCGAAAAGCCCGGAAGAACCGATCGCAGCCGGTCCGCCCCCATGTTGGAGTAAAACTCGTTTCCGTACTCTGCGAGGCCCGGGGTCGCAGGGATGTCGTAATCCGCTCCCAAGGCGATCACGAGAAAGTCGGCCTCATAGATGCCTTCAGTGGTGGTCACGCGCCGCGCATCGGCGTCAATTGTATCGCGCACCAGCCGGATACCGGGCTTTGCAAAATCTTCGTAGGGCAAGCGGACAGCATCCAGGGTCGTTTTGCCAAACATCACGTCGATACGGCTGTATCCGAAAACGAAACTATCGCTCTTGTCGATGAGGACAACATCGGCCGCCTCGCCCAATGCCTCGGAAAGCAGGGTTGCCAGTTCCAGGCCGCCAAACCCAGCCCCCAGGATGAGAACACGAGATTTCATAGTGTTACCCTTTAAATCAGACCGATCCCGGAGCCACCCGAAGAGCTGTCCGGTCAACTGAAGAAGGGTCGTATGATGCTCGGAATAACACCAGTTACGCCAAGTTGAATGCAACTCTACGCACGGCAGCGATCGCAAAGTCAAGCGACCGGACGATAGCAAGCCCATGTTCGTGGCTCAAAACGCCGCGCGGGTGGAAAGGCCGATCATGTCGAGCCCACCCATGCTGCAAACGCGAAGCAGTCCGCCATCAGCGCGGACAGTGTGGGGCTCGAAGCCGGCCTTCGCGACTGGTCGGCGCTCCGGAGGCCCAGGTGAGACGGTCAGCCCGGCCGAGACCCGGCCCTCTCCGGACATTCGCCAGGCTGGCTCCGCTGCAGCGCAGCTTCCCCAAACCGGGCAGCCGTGGCATCGTGCATCAAGGTCTGGCACACCAAGGTCAGCTCCGCAGACTTGTTGCCATTCGCTGCCGCGGCTCGATTGGTGCCGCGATTGCAAGGCATTTTGCTGGAGGGGTGGGTTGCAGTCCTTCGAGGCATGAGCACAGAGCCATCAAGGCAGGCACAGAGCGTACATTGGCGCGGTTCAAACTTGGGGCCGTCTTCAACGATGGTTTGCAGACCCCTGCAACCTCCGGATATAATAAAGGTTTCTGACTGCATGATGCGGGATAACCTGAATATTGCGCGCCCGTTGCAGGAAGCATTGGGTCTGGCGGCACAGAGCAGGGTGTTCGGATGGTGATGAGCGAGCGGCAGTTCTTCAACGTGGAGCCCGAGGTTGCGGGCGGGCTTGCCGAGGGTACGGTCATTGATCGGTCGAGCCATCCGCCCGTGGTGTCCAAAGTGCATTACCGGGTCGAGGGCTGGCTTGGCGACGGGCTGATCGAGAGTTTCCCGGTCTTTCTGCTGCGCGAAGAGGCTTGGAATGCGGTCGCTTCAGAGGGACTGACCGGCGCGCGCATCGATCATGCCGAGATCTCCGTTGCGCCGGACTTGCCCGACCTCGTTCTTCCGGCTTTCCTCTGGTTTCAGCCGACGGGCCTCGCGGGGACGGACGACTTCGGGACAGCCGCCGACGGACGGCTGATCATATCGCAACGCGCGCAGGATGTGCTGGCCGGGTTCGGGCTTGCTCATGCCGAGATAACGCCGATTTGACCGGTAGACCCTCAATACTGGGTGTTCATGTCCATCATGTCGAACAGCAGCCCCATCGAGGCCATCGAGTTTCCCATGTAGGTCATCGTGTCGATGGCCATGCGGTAGCTGTCGGCCAGCGTGCTGTAATAGCTGCCGCCGAAGTACCCCGCTTTCGCAAGCGACGTGACGCCCTCGAAGCGCGCCAGATCCGCGTGCCCCGACAAGAAGTAACGTCCGCCGATCCAGCTGCCGAGGTCATCGTGGCCAAGGATTATTTCGAGGTCTTCCGCGTCCGGAAGCAACGTGTCGAAGGCGACGCGCGTCGAAAGCACCCGCGCATCGGCATCCAGGTCCTCCCAAGCTTCTTCGACCGCAGGCGCCCAGGCGTTGAGCCGCGTCAGCCACAGGAGGACCACCTGATCGTCCTCCGGATCGAAACTGTCCCAGAGGGCCAAGAGCCGGTCCCGCGCCGCCGTGGTGGGAGCATTGTCCCACAGGGGGCGCCCCAAGGCATCCAGCCGTTCGGTTGCGTCGATGTCCGCCTGAGACAGACCGATCCCCGCCTCGGGCAATATCCTCAGCCAAGGGTCCTTCCTGTCCCACAGATCGGCAAGGGCCGTGCAACCACTGCCGACGGCGAGTTGGCTTACGATCTGACGCGTGAAATCTGCCAGGAGTTCGCGGGTGCCGGGCAGCGTCTCGCCCGCGGAGAAGGCAGCGGCCTCGTCTATCAGGCCGCGGAACGCCGTTGCCCTGGCGTCTGGCTGGCTGTCTGCGCATCTGTCGATGTCCGCGACCGCCTGACTGACCTTCTCGATCGGTGCGTCAAGCAGCGTTGCCAGATCCCGGGCGGTGTCCGAGAGTGCCGGCCCCGGCATCAGCATGACCACCGAGATGAGTGCAACGGCTCTGCGCATCTCTTCACCTTTCGGGCGGAACGCCACTGCGGGCAAGTCAATATCCAAGTCGATCAGTATCGGAATGGTGAGCAAGACACCAGATATCCGGTTGGCCTCAATAGGCAGGGAGCTCCGGAAACGCAGGCCTTTGGCGGGCTTTGTCAGGTTCGGACTTCCTGCCCTCCCGTCACAACGGCTATGGATGCGTCACAGATACTTCTAAGGGGGTGCGATGTTATATCTTGCGTGGAAACGGCTCCTGCCGGCACTGATCGCCATTGTGATGCTCAATACAGGACCGAGCATGGCAGAGGAATTCGATCCCCAGGCATGGCGCAGCGCCGGCGGGACGAAAGCGAGCATTCGCGCCCGCCGCGACATGGTTCCTGCCGTCGTCGAAGGAGTGACCGGGCTGTCTCGTAACGAGGTCCACGAGATCCTCGGAGAGCCGGACGAGGTGCTTGGCGAAGACGATATTTGGTATGTGACGCGGGACGTGATGTTCTCGGAGCATCGTGTCCTGCTCATCGAATACGACGAGACAGGAGCCGTTGCCCGCGCCAGAGATGTCAGCACCGAGACCTGGCGCTGAACGTCGCAAGGCTCACCCGGCACGCGGCTCCCGAAGGGAGGCACTCCTGAAGCTGGAGGACGTGCCTCGAGCGGGGCGGTGAAGTTCGATACCTACTCTTGCCGCCGGACACGCGAAATCGCTGACAGAGCTTGATCGAGGCATGTCCGGTTGCTCGCATCCGTCTTTCGCCAACACGACCGAAGCTCATCTCGAAAGCGATGGAACCTTCGCCCTTCTATCGCATGGCAGAAGGTCCCGCAGTGTGACCTCAAGCTGTCGCACGCTGTGAAGCGTCCCGTCTGGGGAAGCCGCGCTGCAGCGTTAGGCCGAGAGGCCAAAGGCAGCTTCTCTAATTGGGGTTCTGGGTCAAGCTCATCTTCCTTGTATCTTCGGGATCGGTGTCGCTCTGAACCGCCCCGGGTTTGCCGGAGGCTCCAACTCTTGAGTAAGATGGAGCCATCATGAGCAAGACGACGAACAAGTTCTCCCCCGAGGTCCGCGA
>NZ_QJTE01000014.1 GCF_003217255.1 Pseudoroseicyclus aestuarii
GCGCCCGGCGCGCTTGCCATGAAACTACCCCCCGACTACCAATCTCAAACCGGCAGACTCTCATTATGAATGAGGGACGATCGGGGGGCAGGTCACGATCCAGGAAGTGCCGCTGCACGCGGGCCTCCTTGAGATCCTGGACATGGTCAAGACGCGGGCGCACGGCGATCTGCAGGGACTCGTGTTTCCGAGCCGGCAGGGGACTGATCAGACCTTCAGGAATGAGTCGCTGAGCATGTCATTGAAGAGGGCGGGCTACGATCTTACCCCGTTGGATTTCGGAAAGGCGTACAAATATTGGATGAAACACATGAGCGGCGGTAACCTCGTTGCTTGGGCGGACAGGCTAAAGCATCAAGGCCAATAAGGCGCTCGTCCCCACTGAATTGGCCGCAATTTGTCCCTCGGTGGCGTCTGGATGTCGTGACACGTGCCCCCCGTCGGCCCCTACCTATGAACGAGGGACCGGCGTGGGGCAGATTAAGCTGCGCCTTTTTCTAAGGCCCTGACCTAAAATCTGATGTCAGATGCATCAGCAACGATCAGACGGCAATATCATTCTGTAGAGCGCTGATCTGAGTGTTCAGTACCAGCAGAGTATCACCGCCTCCGAAGTCAAAAAATACGTTAGAGCCACTTTGAGTGGCATGAGAAAGCGCGCTTGGAACACCGGATAGCCCGAAGCCTTGGAGAACGATGGTATCGACATCGTTCTGAAAGTCCGAAATCCGATCGGCTTCATACCCTTTACGGAAGTAGAACGTGTCTTGCCCGTCACCGCCAAAAACAGTGTCTGCTCCTGCTCGACCATAAAGTAGGTCGTTGCCACTTCCACCCCAAATCGTGTTTGATTCTGTATCACCAAGGAGAGTATCTGCGTAATTGGAGCCGTACAGGTTCTCGATGGAATTGTAGGTATCTCCTATTGCTTCACCAGTGTTGGTCTGATCGTCTTGCAGGTCCGCCCGGACGCCGACGCTAGCCTCACTATATTGAGCTCGATCAACCCCGCTGCTGCCATACAAGGCATCACCTCCCGCGCCGCCGAACAACACGTCATCACCTTCACCACCGTAGATGTTGTCGTTACCTTCGCGACCGCGCAAGAAGTCATTGCCCTCGGCGCCCGATAGCAGATTGCCGCCCGAGCTGCCTCTCAAGTCGTCGTTGAAGTTAGACCCTTGCAGGTTCTCGATCGACTCGTAGGTGTCGCCAGCAGCATCGCCTGTGTTGGCGGACGGATTCGCGAGGTCAGCTTTCACGCCAGCTTCTGCTTCGCTGTACTGAGCTCGATCCGTGCCGCTGCCTCCGTGCAGTTCATCAGCGTCACTGCCGCCCAACAAGGTGTCATTGCCCTCGCCTCCGAAAAGAAAATCGTCGCCGCTTCGTCCGTTGAGAATGTCTGAGCCTTGGCCGCCGTAAATGCTGTTGCCAAATGTGGTTCCTCTTAGGTCGTCATCGAAGTTACTTCCTTCCAAGTGCTCGACCCCGACGAAGACATCGTCTGCCGCGTAACCAGTGCTACGATCTGAATAACGCATGTCGGCAAGAACGCCAATCGTCGCGACCGAGTAGGAAACACGGTCATGATTGCCGCCGCCGTCGAAGAGCTCAGCCTGAGCGCCGGCAATCATGAGGTCGCTACCCAAGCCGCCGAAGAGCTGGTTCTCGCCGGTATGCCCTTGAAGGATGTCGTTGCCGCCGCCGCCAAACAATGTGTCGCTGCCGTCGCCACCGGCTAGGCTGTCATCTCCGTCGTCACCTATCAGTATATCGTGGCCCTCATTGCCACCAAGTGTGTCGTCACCGAGTCCACCCTGAAGCGTGTTGTCCAGAGCATCACCGATGAGCTTGTCGCTCTTAATAGATCCGATCAGACTTTCGATGCCAACCAGCGTATCACCTGCTGCGTCCCCACCTGAGGCAGTGCCTGCCGCGAGGCTGATGGTCACGGCTGCTGCGGATCCCGCATAGCTGGCGAAATCAAGTATACCAGCACCACCATCAACGAGGTCTGCTCCAGCACCGCCGGTTAGGAGATCACTTCCAGTTCCTCCGTAGAGGCTGTCACTCCCGTCATCTCCTTCCAAGGCATCGTCATCGTCTCCGCCGTATAGCCTATCGTTCTCAGAGCCCCCTTTTAGGTAGTCGAAACCTGACTCTCCGTAAAGTTGATCGCTACCGGAGCCTCCATCCAGCTGATCAGAGCCATCCTCTCCATGAAGATAGTCGCCGCCGGACCCCCCATAGATCGCATCAGCTCCGGTGCCACCCCAAGCGCGATCGGTGCCAGCGCCGGCTAGTATTCTGTCCGCGCCCGATCCACCGTAGAACGTATCGTCCCCATCTACTTGATCGTCCGGCCCACCGACTAGGATATCGCTTCCCGATCCGCCGAGAAGAACGTCGTCGTGCTTGCCTCCATAGAGGTAGTCCGAGCCTTCCTTTCCATCCAGCCTGTCGTCGCCGTCACCTCCAGCGAGTGTGTCTGACCCCGAGCCGCCGTAGAGGGTGTCCCGATCCTCTTCTCCTGAAAGTCGGTCGCTCCCGCTATCGCCGGTTAGCGTGTCGTTGCCTCCTCCTCCCATGAGAGCGTCTTGGCCTGACCCTCCTTCAATACGAGACGTTCCATCCAGACCCGAGATTCGATCGTTCCCCATCCAACCGTAGGATACGCCATCTTCGTTCAACGCGTCAGTACTTGTTGTACCAACATCATCGCCTTGCCCCGCGCCGAAGAGGTTCTTACGGACGTAATCGTCACTTCGATCCGAACCAGAGTTGGTCGACAAGGTGATTGAGCTACCATCGCCGAATACCACCTTTTCGATATCCTGGAGGTCCAAAACAACCTTCTCATTCGCTGCCGGCAGTCGCGCGAGTTGCCACTGGTTCGGCCCTACACTGGTCTTGATGGTCCAGTCGCTCTTGCTGCCGGCTAGGTAGGCTGTATCGCTGCCTGTACCGCCCTGAAAAACAGCCCAGCCCCAATGCTTCGAGCTTCCGTATTCCGAAGTCCGTTCTAGCCGGAAGCTATCGTTGCCGCTGCCACCCATGAGCGTGTCATCGCCGAGCCAGAAGTACAGAGCATCGTTGCCTTCAGCGCCCGCGAGCATGTCGTCACCGGAGCCGCCATAAAGAGTGTCGGCTCCGACCCCTCCGTCGACGACATCATCATCATCAGAGCCGAAGAGCGTATCATCGCCGTCCCCTCCGGAAACAATGTCATCTCCATTGTTTCCGTTGACAGAGTCATTTCCGTCGCCGCCGGACACGAGGTCATCATCGTTGCGACCTTCGATCCTGTCCGATCCAGCACCTCCTAAGACGACGTCGTCGCCGTCGTTGCCATAAAGTGAATCGTCTCCGTCATCCCCAGATAGCATGTCGTCACTGCTACCGCCCGATGCCGCATCGTTGCCGGCTCCTCCATAAATCTCAATTTGCTTAGTGAGCGCACCCCCGCCGATCGCATCGGCAGCATCACCAGAATAGAATGACTCAATATTAAGTCCGTCGAGAGAGATGTTGATGCCTTTGGAGCCCACAACAACAAGCGTGTCTTGCCCTTCTCCCCCATCGACCAAACCAGAAGCAAGGTCCTCAATGTCCACGTAAAGAGTATCGTTTCCGCTCAGCCCCTGAATAGTATCTGCACCGGTATCACCGGAAAGTAGGTCGTCATTGTCACCGCCACGAACGGTATCATTTCCGCCTCCTCCGGATATTTGTACTGATCGCGAGTGTCCTTGAGCGGTTAAAACATTGGGTCGGGCGTCTCCAGTAGCCCCGTCAAGTGCGGCCGTGTCCAAATTGATGTTCGCTGATCCGCTGTTATTTAGTACTGCATACCGTTTGGTAGTGCCATTCTCGAACTTAATGCCGTAGCCGCCTTCCATTTCGACACGCCGGGAGCCCTCTGCCTCATAGGACAACGAAACGTCACCAACGCCTCCAACGACAGTCTTTCCATTCCTTATGTATGACGCAGAACCCAATAGGACAGTATCAACGATGCGAACATCGTTTTTTATGTCCGAAAAACCTGTCTTGTCATCGTATTGCAAATTAATCTGTGAGATGCCTAATTGAGAGAGTGTCTTCAGTTCACCTGAATCGACACGTCCATTCTGGTTTGCGTCTTGCCAGACACGTAGCTCCGACCAAACATTGTCTGCTGAGCTCAGCTTGCCATCCTTGTTCCCGCCCCTTGAAGACCACTGGTCAAATGTGGCCAGAGCTTGAAGATCGGTTGCGCCGTCCCACTCCACCCACTCTGTGAGAATCAGCTCTTCATTCTGATCTATTTTCCCGTCACCAGCGCCTCTAGTGCCGTCCGCGTTGAGGTCGATGACCAGAAAGCCATCGTCGGGGCTTGCCCATGCAGTGCGTTCTAGGTACCCGTCGCCGTCAATATCAAAGCTAACGTCTCCCTTGACGTTTATTTCGACACCATCTCCATCGAGATCAATGACGATTGGTTTTCCATTGTCGTGATCGCCGCTTCTACCTTCATCTCGGTCATTGTTACCGGTGAGGTACGAAACAGTATCGTCTAGAAACTTATTAACAGAGTGAGCGATAGAGCCTATCGCTTCTACGGCGGCGGCGGCGCCCCGAGCTAATGCGTTTCCGATGTCACGAGCTGCGGTCAGAGCGCCGTTAATCAACTCTTTTGTTGATGATAGTATTTGCGAGCCGAAGTCCTGAGGCTCTTCAACGGGAACTATTGTGCCATTATCCAGTACCGTCGAAATTACTCTTCCTTCTGGAGAAAGGCCTACCTGTACTCCATTGATTACCACAGTGGGCGAGGCGTAGTCGCTGCTATTGAAGTATGTGAGTAGGGCCTGCTTTTGGACTGACGTCAGCTTGTCCCCATAGTAGCTACTCTCTACCACGTCTTCAATCGTCGGCCTGTTCAGGTAGTAACGCCACTCAGGAAGCTGGCTGTCGATCGTTGCGACAACCTGTCTTGTCAGCACTTCCTCAATCGCGAGAAGAACGTCCTGGTCAACTGGAGTGCCCGAGTTGGAAAGTTCCTCATAGATCAAGTTGCGGTAGCCATCCAGATCTTTGTTCAGATGCGTCACCTCGTGAAGGATGTTCCCGATCTGATTGCCTACTGCCCTCCATTTCAAGAATGTTGCGTCATTTATGGCGACCGGATTGGTAAAAATTTCACCGACGCCGTCTGCCCCGGCATTATTGATACCCAAATTGTAGCCATAAACGGCGTTGGGTGTAGCTCTAACAATTACCTCGGTTAGCGCAGCGGTGCTTTCATAGCGTGAGTCATATGAGGCGATTGTGAAGTTCGCCATGCCTTGGTTTAGCAATTGAATAGCTGCGTTTAGCTGGGCTCCAGCAGAGTCTTCATCAGCGACATAGTTGGTCATTTTATTTCTAAGCCATTCCAGAAGATGCTGTTGCCAATGAGGCTTACGGTAACATCATAATTGAAATTGATTCGGTCAGGGCGAAATTGTAACCGGATGGTGTCGGGGTCGCCCGTAGGTGGATTGGAGCGAGGTCCGATTTCGTAAATGACATCTCTTAATCGAAACATTTCTGGATCACCTAAGTCCGAGGCAATGGTCGCGCCGACGTACCGCTCCCTCACATGAGGAAAAGCAGCGATGCAACTATGGTGCCCAAGCGTTATGTAGTAAATGGTTCGGCCTCCGTCGATACTGTTTCCTCGGTAGAGCGTATACGGATCAAGTGTTTGTACGATTGAGGTATCGGCAGGATTAGTCGGGCATGATGAAGCGAAAAGGTCTGACACATCTTGAGCTGCAAGCCCTTTATCAGCAGTAAAGCCATCTTCGGTTAAGAAGTAGTCGTTCCTCGGGAAGAAGTAATCTTTATTAATCTCTGCGCACGAGGCGCAAAGCGCAAAAGCAAGGATTACTGTTGGGGCATTCATCGCGACATCTCCTTAAGGCGCGGAGAATTAGTGTTTGTTTCGCTTGGAGAAACTTCCGCCTATCTGGGCGTACCCGATGCGGTTCATAAGACGTTTGGCTAGCTCAGGTTCTTCACCTGACGTGAAATGAAGAAATATTTCAGAGGAGCCCCTCGCTTGAGCCCAAGTTTCAACTCCGCGCATCAAGCCGAGGAAAACCTTACCGCCAGATAAACTGGATCGAACTGAACGGATAACGTTTATATTGTGGACTGTTGTTATCAGGATGCCCGTGCCAATATGGTACTCACCCACAGAAAGATACGCCATCCCCACTGGTTTTTTCTGCCTATGGGCTAAAAAGATGGCGTGTCGCTTGCTGTCGTTTAGTACCTTATTGAAGAGTGCTGTCACCTTTCCCTCGTGAAAGGGTATGTGGGACATTCTGCTGTCATCGTGTGCGCATCGCGCCATCTGAATGACGCTTGGCAATTGTTCTTTGGTGACGATTTGCAGATAGGAAGTATAAGCGCTTCGTTTCGTGCCCATACCAGGCCTTCAGGTTAAGCGGGATGATTCGAAGCTTTAGCATGGACCTGTGATGAGCCGCTCAAAAATCTTTCGCTCGGCAAAACTTTTTTGCACGTTGCTCTTGCGAGGGTAGGCCTTGCGTTCAAGCTTCCGTGGCGCAGAAGTTCCGAAGTGCGTTCATCCAGTACGCCTTGAGTATAAGGCACAGCTCTGGCCTGCTGCCGGTTCCGTGGACAGTGCGTTAGGTTTGCACAACTCGGGCCTCAAAAGCCGTGGGGCTCAGATGTCCGAGCTTAGAATGGCGCCGGCGCGGATTGTAGAAGCGCTCGATGTAATCGAACACGTCTGCGCGGGCGGCATCGCGGGTGTGGTAGGTTTTTGGGGCGGTCCGTTCGGTCTTCGGCGAAGAGAAGAAGCTCTCCATAGCCGAGTTGTCCCAGACATTGCCGACGCTGCTCATCGAGCAGGTGATGCCGTTGTCGAAGAGCAGGCGTTGGAACTGCTCGCTGGTTTGACGAGCCCTGGTCCGAATGATGCAGCAGGGCGTCGGCGTTGCCGCGCCGCTAGGCTGCCAGAAGCGCATCCATGACCAGTGCGGCATCGCGATCCACCTTCATGGACCAGCCGACAATTCGTCGGGAGAACTGGTCAAGGAACGCGGCGACATAGATTCAGCCTTCTGCATCCCAGGTCTGGGCCAACCCCGCCAGCTGCTTCTGGATAGTTCGATCCGCCTGAAATTCCCGCGCCATCAAGTTGTCGGCCATGACGGATCGTGCCCCGTCGTCCTCCGGTAGGCCTCGCCGGCGGGGCCGTGCTCGCAGCCCATTCTCCTTCATCAGACGCTCGATACGATGCAGGCCACAGGGAAGTCCCTCCTTGAGAACGTCGCGCCAGATCCGGCGCGCGTCGTAGGTCCGGTCGCTGTCCTTGAAGCTCCGGCGCATGACCGCGCCAAAGCGCTCGTCCTCGGTGGAGCGCGCGATCGGCGGCCGCTTCAGCCAGGCGTGGAAGCCGGAACGGGACACGCGCAGGGAGGCGCAGATCGCTACCCCACGGAGTGCCGATTGGCGCTGTGGCCGCAGATGGACCTCGACGCGCGGCTGTGGCGGTTTCCCCGGAAGCAGAAGGAGGGCTGTGCGATGCAGGAGGTCCAGCTGCACGCGGGCCTCATAGAGATCCTGGATCTGGTGAGGACACGGGCGCACGGCGATTTGCGGGGGGTCGTTTTCCCCAGCCGGCGGGGCAAAGATCAGACCTTCAGGAATGAGTCGCTGAGCATGTCGTTGAAGAGGGCGGGCTACGATCTTACCCCGCTGGATTTCGGCAGGGCGCACAAACATTGGACGAGGCACGAGGGCGGCGGCGATCTGGCCGCCTGGTCGGAAAGGCTTCATCGCCAAAGAGAGTAAGTCTGGTCCGACAGCAGATACTCAATTGCCCAGCACTGAAGGCTGATCGACTCCGCAACCGGTCGGCCGCGGAAAGCAAGCTGATGCGTCTGCGGGCGGCATATGGAGGCGCCGGCAGCGGAGCCTCCCGGCTACCGGACCCGCCGAAGATCGTGACTGAAGGGGCGAAGGATCGAAGGCCCTTAGCGCCTCGAGTGGCGGGGAAGTGGAGGTTCGCTGCCAGCGGCACCAACGTCCAGCAAGGACCAGAGGGCAGACTTTTGCTGCGCCTGGCCCTAAAGTCGCGGATGGGCGGAATGCGGAAGTCTGCGGCACCGCAGCGAGCAATTCTTGATCCATTCAAGGCCGGACATTGGCTCAAAAGAAGTCATTCGACTGCATCTTACCAGTTTCAGCGAGGCGAACACTCACCCCAAGTTCGAACTCGAAAACAGCCCACGCGCGAAAGTCATGTCTCAGGTACACGAAAATCGCTTTTCTTCCGTAGCCTGCATGGCAATAGTGTATCCATGTTCTTGAAGGCGAATTTCGAAAGAGATCTGGTTAAATGATCGTCGCGGACAACGAGACTGCGGTCGACCTGCTGTACTACGAGGCGATCGCCAAGACCGTGGTCCGTCTGGTGCGCGAGAAGTCGGACGAACCCCTGAGCGTCGGCGTCCACGGCGATTGGGGCGCCGGCAAATCCAGCGTCCTCATGATGGTGGATGAGGCGTTTTCCAACGACGACCGCGTACTCTGTGTAAGGTTCAACGGCTGGCTGTTCCAAGGCTTCGAAGACGCGAAGGCGGTCCTTATCGAAACGATCGTCGAGGAACTGCGCCGCAAGCGCCCCATGTCGCAGAAAGTCGCCGAGCAGGCGAAGAAGGTCTTGAGACGCGTCGACTGGATGAAGCTCGCGCGCAAGGCGGGGGTGTATGGCTTTACGTTGTCCACGGGGATGCCGCACCCCGAAACCATCAAGGATCTGGGCGCAGCCGCGCGAAGTCTCATCAGTAAGGGCACCGAGGATGTGTCACCGGAGACCGTCGCCGCGCTTGTAGAGGGTTCGGACGAGTTGCTGCGCGAAGTCGCCGCGAACAGTGCGCCTGAACAGATGCATGCCTTCCGGCAGGAGTTCGCTGAACTCCTCAAGGACGCCGAGATCGATCGCCTGATAGTCCTGGTTGATGACCTCGATCGGTGCCTTCCGGACACCGCAATCGAGACGCTGGAGGCGATCAGGTTGTTCCTGTTCGTGCCGCGCGCCGCCTTCGTTATCGCGGCCGACGAGGGGATGATTGAGTACGCCGTGCGGCAGCATTTCCCGGACCTGCCCGTGGCTACTGGGCCGGCCACCTATGCCCGCAACTACCTTGAAAAGCTAATTCAGGTCCCATTCCGTCTCCCGTCGCTCGGATATGCCGAGACTCGGATCTACGTGACTTTGCTACTGGTGCTGAATGCGTGCGGTGAGGAAGCGGATGAGTTCCAGAAACTGACCGGACTGGCGCGCGAGCTATTACGCCGGCCGTGGAAGGGGCCAGGTCTTGACCGCAAAGCGGTCGAGAAGGCCTTAGGCGGCGTTCCGGTCGAAATCGAGCGGGCGATGGAGTTGGCCGGGCGGATCGCGCCGATTCTGGCGGACGGTGCGCGGGGCAACCCGAGGCAGATAAAGCGCTTCATCAACACGATGATGCTTCGCCTCGCGATCGCAGAAGAGCGCGGGTTCCGAGAGGAACTCAAAATGTCCGTCCTGGCGAAAATCATGCTGGCCGAGCGTTTCGCCCCGGAACTCTACGACGCCATGGCGCGCGGCTCGGCGAACACAGGAGCATCGGAGGAACTCGCAGCGCTCGAAGCCGTGGTTGCGAACCCGTCCGCAGACCTGCAAACGAAATCGGCGGACGGAAAGGAGAAGGTTTCGGCAACGGAGGCCTCGCTACCCGATTGGCCGAACCTGGAATGGGCGAAGCAGTGGGCGGCCATTGATCCGCCGCTCGCCGAGAACGATCTCAGGCCATATGTTTTCGTAACCCGGGACCGGCGAAGCGTGTTCGGCGCGGTGACGTCGCTGGGCGAACTCGACGAACTCGGGGCGAAGCTCCAGGGCTCTCCTTTACAGGTGAAGCAGGCCGCGGCGGAAATCGCTCGCCTTCAGTCGATCGAAGCCGAACAGGTCTTCGACGCGTTGCGAGCCAAAGTGCGGGATACGGAGGACCTCACCCAAGAACCAGCGGGCGTGAGAGGGCTCGCTGAGGTGGCGCGTCAGCATCCCTTCCTGCAGCGACCGCTGCTTTCTTTCGTACAGGACCTGCCGATCTCAAAGCTCGGTCCCTGGGTAGTCAGCGGCTGGGCCTCGGCGTTTGGTGAAACCGATGTCGCTTTGGACTTCGCTAAGACGCTCAAGGGATGGGCCGAGCAGGACGACAACAAACAGCTGAAGGCGGCGGCAGCGGCCGCGGAAAAACTCTCCGGTAAGCGGAAGCGCCCCTGATGGGAACGTCGGGCACATTCGGCGGCTCCAAGAATGGGCTGGTTCCGAGCTGGGTCGACGAGCCTGCGTCGCAGCCCGCGGCCGGACCCGATAACGCCGAGCCTGCCTCCGCAAACGGCGACGGGACCGATGGGCAGGATCAAAACGGGGAGGCGCCACCCGGCGCGACACCGGCGCAGTCCTACCCGCCTCTACCTGCGGTTCCAGCGAGTTCGGGTCTCGGCGGGGCACGCGGGAACATGACGAGGGGTGCGCGAACATCCGATGAGCGAGCGCTGCGGCGGGGTGCGGGCAGATATGTGCGGGCGAGCGGCGGCGGAGGGGCTGCGGCGAGCCGTATGCCCAACTCCCGCGCCGTGGCCGGCGGCGTGGCCGGGCTCGCGAGGAACTTCGCCAACCAGGGTCCAGCAGAAGCGCTGAGGCGGTTCAACCTTGAGGGCATGGCGGGCGCTCCGGCCGAGGACGTGTTCGTTGCGTTGACGGACATGCTGTGTCCTGCAGGCGGCACCATCGACGAAGCGATCGCGAGGGACGCGATGCTTGAGACGGTTGCCGACCTCGCTGCTTCCGGCGTCGGGAACTTCGATGAGCTCTCCGCAGACGATCTATGCGAGTTCTTCATCGGGGTGGTGAGCCGGTCGATTGAGGGCAAGATCCTGAACGAGGTCGGGACCAACGCTATCGCCGCGCCCTCGGACATCGCCGGGGTCGAACGTGCGCAGTCTATGCTGCATGACTTCGTCGAGGGGTGCGTGCGCGACGAGTTCGACGCGCGCGGAACCGATCTGGGCGACCTTGACGCGGCTGCCGTCGATCGCTTCGTCAACGACCTCTACAGCGCCGCACTCGATCTGGTCGAGGCCTTGGGAGACGACGGATGAGAAGGTTCAGCCTGATCGGTCGGCTTGGTTCCGACGACAAAAGCAAGATCAACTTGGTCCAGACCGACTCCGAGGTATTCGAGATCGATTTCTTGGACGGTGACCTGCGCATGGGCTTCGGCATCGGTCACGCGCTGGACCAGCTTGCCTCCCTCGGGCTACAACCATCGGAGAGGGGCATTGACCTCGTCGTCCTCGCGGCGCTCGTCAACGCTGGAGACACGAGAGTCTCTCGCAAGTCGAACGCACAGGACGGTTGGACCCGCGAGATCGATCTCTACGTCCCCATGTCCGCCTCCGCGGCCTGGAGCGCGAACACGAGATCGATCGAAGCGATGTTGCGCTTCCTCACCGGCGATCGGTGGCGTGTCTTCATCCGTGATCGGACGAAGAGGACTAAGACCCTCGTTGTCGCTCCAAAACGCTTGGCGATCGATGGGTTAACCAAAGTCAGCCTACTGTCCGGTGGGTTGGACAGTCTCGTCGGCGCAATCGATCTCCTTAGCGTTGGTGAGCGCCCGCTGTTCGTCAGCCATTACTGGGACAGCGAGACTGCAAAAGCCCAGGCTTACGTCCTCGACCGGCTGGAAACCCGGTTCGGGCAAGAGGCCTTCAAGAGCCTCCGGGTGCGGCTCGGTTTCGACAAGCACCACCTCACCACCGGGGAGACGGAGAACACGCAGCGGGGACGGTCCTTCCTCTTCTACTCGTTGGCAACGCTGGCTGCGTCGGCCATCGATGGCCGAACCACCGTCGACATACCGGAGAACGGCCTCATCGCGCTCAACGTTCCCCTCGACCCCTTGCGTTTCGGGGCGCTGAGCACGCGGACAGCGCATCCGCATTTCATCGCGAGCATGCAGAAGCTTCTCGATGCTCTCGCCCTCGATGTCGAACTGAACAACCCATACAGGCACATGACGAAGGGCGAGATGGTCGCGAACTGCGCGGACAAGATTTTACTGGAGAAAATTGTGGCGAACTCCATGTCATGTTCGTCGCCGGCGAAGGCGCGCTACAAGAAGCTATCGCCTCGGCACTGCGGGTACTGTGTCCCTTGCCTGATCCGCAGAGCTTCGCTTGAGGTGGGCCTCGATGGAGATGATATGACGCCATATTTGGTCGAGGACCTGAAGGGACATGTCCTGGCGTCCGACCAGCCCGAAGGAGAGCACGTGCGGTCTTTCCAGCTGATGGCCAAGCGGATCAAGGCGAAGCCGGATCTCGCGAAAATTTTGGTCCATAAGCCCGGCCCGCTTCATGACGAGCCGGATGCCACACCGGACTACGCCGACGTTTTTCGACGCGGCGTCCTTGAAGTTGCCGAGCTCCTGAAGGGTGTTCGGGCGCGACCGGGCGGCTGACAATGCGGCCAGATTACGTGGATTTCCATACGCATCTCGACCTCTATCCCGATCTCGCGCAAGCGATCGCGACCTGTGATCGCAAGCGCGTGGCGACCTTGGCGGTCACGACCACCCCGAAAGCGTTCGAGAGGAACGTCGAACTGTCGACGGACAGCGACTTCGTGAGGGTTGGGCTCGGTCTGCATCCGCAGCTCGTCGCCGACCGGCACCTGGAGATCGACCTGTTCGAGAAGCTCTTGCCGCGGACGCGTTACGTTGGTGAGATCGGGCTTGATCGCGGGCCCGCTTATTATCGCTCTTTCGAACTTCAGCGCTCAATATTCGCTCGCATCTTGCGGGCCTGCGCTGAGGACGGCGGCAAGATTCTGAGCGCGCATAGTGTCAGGGCAACTAAGCCGGTCCTGGACATGCTCGACGCACACTTGCCGCCGGATCGCGCGCGGGTGGTCTTGCACTGGTTCAGTGGTAACCGTTCCGACGTGCGGCGAGCAGTCGAACGAGGATGTTATTTCTCAGTAAACGAGAGGATGCTCGGTTCCACGAACGGCGAGCGCGTTTTGCGCGACATACCCAAAGACCGCGTGCTGACGGAGACGGACGGGCCATTCATTCTTCGCGGCGACACGCCAATTGCACCAGGAGGCGTTCGTCGCGCTGTTGAAATGATGGCTTCTTTACTTGAGATCCCAGCCGAGGATATTCGCCGCCAGGTTCTTTCAAACCTGCGCTCTTTGACCGCAATACTCTAATTCAGCTCCACTGGCCGAAACATAGTTCTCGAAAATTTAACGTGAGAGAAAAAAAGCTGTTCGCAGACAGCTGATCCAGAGAAGCTGCAGCGCCAAAATTAGAGCTCGAGTCGACGGCAGCTAGCCACGGATCGAGCCGAGGAACAAACCTCTTGGTATCTCCCCCCAGAAAGCGTTCGCTCTGCGGTGGGCCGGGTCTTGTTCATGAGCCGCTTCTGCGGTAAAATTCGGCATGCTCCGCACCACGCGTCACCTGCTGATATCCCGCTGACCCCGATCTTCGGGGCCGGCGCCGCGCATGTGTTCAGCCTGATCTGACAAGCGTCTCTGCCGGCTCCTTGGCGTTATCTCGAGGAGCATCAGCATGACTATCCGTATCCCATTCGTCCTCGGCGTCCGGCAATGGCCGGAGAGCGAGCAGGGCATCATCGACCGTTTGACCCGCCATCAGAAGAGGCTCGAGTCACCGGACAACGTTCTCCCGGCGTACCTTCTGAAGTTCGGTCAGCAGGATGACGATCAGGACTTCGATGTATAGACCCAACGGAATCTGCTCAGGTTAAGCCGCTAATGTGAATGCCTCGGCAGGCGTGCGCATGGCAAGAGCCTGATGAGGGCGGCGGTGGTTGTAGAAGCTGATCCAATCGCCGATGACGCGGGTCGCGTGCTGGATGCTCTCGAAGCGATGGCGGTGAACACATGAACCGCCCCGGGTTTGCCGGAGGCTCCAACTCTTGAGTAAGATGGAGCCATCATGAGCAAGACGACGAACAAGTTCTCCCCCGAGGTCCGCGA
>NZ_QJTE01000015.1 GCF_003217255.1 Pseudoroseicyclus aestuarii
CCGATCCCGCGGGTCGCGATCGAGAACCCGGTGATGAACCCGCACGGCCGCGCCCGCCTGCCCGCGGACCTGCCGAAGCCGCAGATCGTCCAGCCCTGGTGGTTCGGCGAGCGAGCCTTCAAGGCGACCGGCTTCTACCTGCGCGGCCTGCCGCCTCTGACCGCCACGCAGAGGCTGACGCCGCCGAAGGCCGGCACGCCCGAGCACAAGACCTGGAGCGCGATCCACCGCGCGCCGCCGGGCCCCGACCGCTGGAAGATCCGCAGCCGCACCTTCGAGGGTGTGGCCGAGGCCTGTGCCGACCAGTGGGCCGGCACAGTTACCGAGGCCGATGAGGTGTTGGTGTGAGCGGCGGCGTGAGCACCGGAGAACGCATCGCATGCGGCTGCGTCTCGCACGCTTGGTGCGGCCGGCACGGCTGCGCGAAGGCGGCACGGCTGAATCAAGCGCCACAAGACGAAGACCAGACGAGGGAGAGCTAGGATGACCATCGCCCGACCGTACACGGCCGACACCCTTGCCGAGCGCTGGGAGTGCAGCGCTGAGACCGTTCGACAGATGTTCAAGCGCGGCGAGTTGCGGGGCTTCCGCGTCGGCCGCATGATCCGCATACCTGCGGAGGTAGTAGAGGAGCATGAGCAGTGCCAGACATCAGCATCGGGCGCCTGCGCGGAGGATTTTGCGTCTACTGGGACGATCCAGCCTCGGGCAAGCGCCGGCGCTATCAGCTTGAGGCACGCACCCGAGCGGAAGCCGAGGCAGAGGGGCGGGACCGATACCTCCGGGAAAGCCGGCCGACAGGCGGGCTGACCGTCGCCGGCATCTGGGCTGCCTACATCGACCACCTCGGCACGAAACCGACAGCGACAACGATGGGCCATACCGGCAAGGCGGTACTGCCGCAGTTCGGTGAGCTGCGCCCCGAGCAGGTGACTGTCCAGGATTGCCGAAGCTACCGCGGCGCGCGGGTGGCCCCCGGCAGGTCCCTAGGATCGGTCCACACCGAGCTAGGCCACCTGCGCAGCGCGCTCCGGTGGGCCTTCAAGATGGGCCTCATCGAGCGCGCGCCCCACATCGAGCTGCCGCCTAAACCCGAGAGCGACGTGCGCCCGATGGGCGACGCAGAGATCCGCGCGCTGATCGACGGCTGCGGCGCCCCGCATATCCGGTTGGCGGTGATCCTGCTGGTGGCCACAGGCGGGCGCGTGGGCGCCATCCTCGACCTCACCTGGCAGCGCGTCGACTTCGAGCGCGGGGTCATCGACCTGCGCCTACCCGATGGTGTGACGCGCAAGGGACGCGCGGTGGTCCCGATGAACCGCATGGCGCGCTCAGCGCTGCAGTCAGCCTACCAGGCGCGGCTGACCGACCACGTCGTCGAATGGGCTGGCAAGCGCGTCCGGTCGATCCGCACCGGCTACCGCGCCGCGCTGGAGCGCGCCCAGCTGCAGGACGTGAACATCCACCAGATCAGGCACAGCGTGGCCGTCCGGATGCTGACCGCGGGCCAGCCGATCGAGGCCGTCTCGCAGTACCTCGGGCACTCGAACATCCAGATCACGCGCAAGGTCTACGCCCGATTCCTGCCGGAGCACCTGGCCGGCGCGGCCGACATCTTGAACTTCGACCTCGCCGCCGCTCGACCCGCTCAGGTTCGGTGAACCGCAACAGACTTCGCAAATCAAGCCTAGCGCCTGAACTAAATTAGCGATTTCAGCGGTTTAGGTGGTGGGTGATGACGGGCTCGAACCGCCGACATCTTCGGTGTAAACGAAGCGCTCTACCAACTGAGCTAATCACCCTCGGCGCCTGCCCTAGCCTCTGGCGGCGGTCCGGGCAAGAGCGGGGCCTCGATCCGGCTGTGGCGGCCCTGCAATAGGTGGTAGATCACCCCCCTGCCCGCCCGGAAGCACGTCCAGCCTGCCCTTGCCCAACCCCAGCGCGAGGGTGCGGATGACGCGGCCGGTCATGCCTTGCGTCACCAGCACGGCAGGACGACGGTCTGCGTCTTCAAAGCTGCCAACTCGATTGTCGTCTCCACCGGCCTGCGTTGTAATCGGCGCAGAAAGCCGGCCGCAGGCTGAAAACCGGCAGCAGGCCAGGTCGGCATCGCTCCGGGTTCAATCGCCCTAGACCCACCCCCTCACCGATGGGCGGGAATGGCCCTTGCGAAGGCAACGCACCAGTTGGGCATCGCCTGCCCCGTGAACACCGAGCGCGTGGCATCGCTGTCTCGCAGGCATCCGCGTGCACCGGTCATCCGACCGGAGGTCCCGGACACGCCGTTATGGAGCGCATAGCTCAGGATGCTGCCCGGCGCAGGCGGGGCCGTCAGATCGATCTCGAGACTGGTCGCGCTCGCGATGCGGATGCCGCGGATCGAGGCGGCGGGATCCGAGAGGTGGAAGCCGAACCATCCCGGATCGGGAATGGTGTCGGTGTCCAGAACGAGCGGAGGCTCCGGCACCCTGAACTCCACGTGCAGCCTGTTCGCGCGACAGGAGATGCTCGCCGGGGAGAGAGGGTGCCAGCCTCTCCCGGTCCTGACCCCCTTGTAGGCCTTCGCGAAATACTCGCCGTGCAGACGCGTGGAAGGCGCGTCGATATGGGCCCAGTCGATGTAATCATAGGCGTATTTCGGACCGACCAGGATCATGTCCGGATGGCGTTCGCTCGCGTGGAGCTGCGCCAGAGGCGTCCTGAAGGCGGACCTGCCGCCGCCGCGATCGTAGCCCGAAATGCTCGATGTCTGGCAAAAGAGCAGCGGCGCGGTCCAGCCCATGCCCATGGCCAGCCCGAGATCTTCGCGCAGATGCGCGACCCACTCCTCGAGCAGGAGGTCGTAATCGGGCGTGCCCAGCGCCCCGTCGGTCTCGCCATGCAAAAGCAGGATGGCACCCGGCTGCAGATCGGGCTCGATCTGCCTGGCGAGACGGGTTTGGGAGATGACTGCCTCGAAGACGCCCGTCTCGCCGCCCTTCTTCAGGGTCGCGTAGGGCTGCCCTACCCAGGCCTGTCCGGCGATGAAGGCCCGTAAATCGCCTTCGGCCAGCAGATGCGCCGCGAAGCCGCTGGCGATTGTCTCGACACCCCTTTCGCTCAATTCCCGCGCGGGGAGGGTAACCGGCCTGTCGTTCCAGCCGACCGGCCCGCCGGTCAGGCATCGCGCCGCCGCGCCCAGTCCGGCCATGGTGCTGATCGCAGGGGCCCGCCCGGTCGCCAAGCTTTGGCCCGTAATGAGGAAAAGCTCGGGCGGGATCACGACGGCGGCGCCGCCGCCTGTAGTGCCGGATCGTCCAGCTCCGTGATCAGGCTTTCCAAGCCCGGCGCGAGAGACTCGAGGTCGGCCCTATACCGCCGCTCGTATTCCCGCGCCCGCTTGGTGAGGAATTTCACGAATTCCGAGAGCAATGGCGTCTGGAAACTGCGGGACGGGTAGACCGCGTAGATGCTGCGCACCGGCGACCGCCATGCAGGCAGCATATTGACCAGCTTCCCCTCCTCCAGGGCTTGTCGCACAGCCCAGGTGGAGGAGTAGACGAGACCCGCGCCGGCAATCGCGGCCGCTGTGGTCGCATCGCCCGAACGCGTGGACATGCGCCAGTCGACTGTCACCGTCTTCGTCTCTTTGCCATCCGACAGAACCCAATCGACGATGGGCGGCATGCCGAAGACGATGCTGTTATGCGCCGCGATGTCGTCGGGAGAGCGCAGCGGCCCGGTCTTGGCAATATAGCCCGGCGAGGCGCAGACGATCCGGTGATCCGAGGCGATGGCCACCGCGATCAGCGACGAGCTGGGCAGGACGGCCTGGCGGATGGCGAGGTCGACGCCGGCATCGATCAGGCTGACGATCCCGTCATCCTCCAGAAGACGGATCGAGACCTGCGGGCGCAAGACCTGGAAGTCATAGATGATACTGGCGAGAAACAGCCGCGCGAAGGAGGTCGACGAGGTAATCGTGAGCGTACCGCTCACCTCGGTCTGGCGTGACTGCAACTGTCGTTCGGCAAGCTGGATGCCGTGCAGAATGTCGCGGCATTGCTCGTAGAAGTGCTGGCCGCTCTCAGTCGTGGACAGGCTGCGGGTCGAGCGGGCGATCAGCCGGACGCCCAGCAGCTCCTCCAGCTTCGACAAGCGCTTCGAAACCATGGCCAGCGACAGGTTCAACTCCCGCGCGGCTTTCGACAGGGAGCCCGCCTCGACGATCGTCGCGAAAATGGCGAGGTCCTGAACATTGCTGATGTTGGTGGCGTAATGCGCCTGTGCTCGCATCATCTGCATCTCCCATCCCAAAACCGGGCCTATGTTGGAAGTTTCGCGGAAGTGGGTGCTGAAACGGTCTTGTAGAATGATGTCGATCCTCACCGTATCGCCATGACGTGACAATGCAATTTCGGGTTGCAGGCCGGGGGGATGTCGCGCTGCACCCTGCGCGGCAGAGCAACACGCATCTGCCCGGAGACTTGGCAGAGGGCGCACATGAGCCCGGGCATCCTTCACCCGCAGGCAACAATCCCTCGCCCAATGCGAGGCTACTGGCCGGTCTGTTCCCGCGGATACTCGATGGCATTCCCCGCGGCACCTGCTGCGGGGCGTTCTCCCCCTCACGCGCAACGGGGCAATCCGTCCTGTTCGCAAGCAAGGAAAGGGTTTGCCATGCCCTCCGATATCAACCCGGAATTCGTCGCCCCGGGGGACCCTCCCCGCGGCGACAAGATGACCTTCACGCTCTGGCGCACGCTCGTGATCCTCTTGCTCGCGCAGTTCGTGATGGCCGTCGACTTCTCGATCCTGAACGTGGCGCTGCCCGAGATCGGCACGGCGCTTGGCTTCTCGCTCAGCGGTATCCAGTGGATCGTGACGAGCTTTGCGCTGGCCGCTGCCGGCTTCACGCTCTTCTTCGGCCGGCTGGGCGACTACGTCGGTCGTCTCCGGCTCTTCGTGACCGGGATGATCGCCCTGGGCGTCGCCTCCCTCGTCGGAGGCCTCGCCGAAAGCCAGTCGGTCCTTCTGGCGGCCCGGGTCGCGCAGGGCCTGGCGACGGCCATGGTCACGCCCACGGCGCTCTCGCTGCTGACGACGTCGTTCCCGGAAGGGTCGCTGCGGGATCGGGCCCTCGGCATGAACGGCGCGATCATGTCGGCCGGCTTCACCACGGGGGCGATCATGTCGGGGGTCCTGCTCGACATGCTGTCATGGCGCTGGCTGTTCTTCATCAACGTGCCGATCGCCATCATCGTCGCTATCATGGCCCCGATGGTCATCCGCGAACCCAAGCGGGAGACGCGGCTCGGCCGGGCCAATCTCGACATGCCGGGCGCCGTGCTGGTCACCGCCACCGTGCTGGCCCTGATCTACGGGATCACCTCGCTCGGCGATCATGGCGCAGAGGCCGTCTTCGGCGTGGAAGCCCTCATCCTGAGCGCCGTGCTCTTCATGGCCTTCCTCTTCGTGGAGAGCCGGGCGGCCGAGCCGCTCGTCCCTCTCGCGATCCTGAAGCGGCGATCGGTTCTGGTCGGCAACTTTTCCGGCTTGCTGGCCTTCGCCACCGAGACCTCCCTTGTCTTCCTGATGACCCTCTACATGCAGAAGGTCCTCGGCCAGTCCGGCACGATCACGGGTGCAGCATTTGCCGTCCTTGGTTTCGGGACCGTGATGGGCGGTGTTTTCGCGCCGCGGGTCATGAGCGCGATCGGCACCAAGGGGGCGCTTCTGTCGGGCTTTGCGCTGCAGGGCGTGGCGACCTCCGCCCTGATCCTGCTGAGCCTCGACGCGTCCGCCTCCATGCCGATCCTGCTGGTCGCGACCTTCCTCGGCGGGATCGGCAACATGCTGGCCATCGTCGGCTTCATGACTGCCGCCACCTCGGGCCTTCCGAACGAGCAGCAGGGCCTGGCAACAGGTCTCGCGATCCTGACCCAGCAGTTCGGGATCACCATCGGCATCCCGATCATGAGCGCCATCGCCACGGCGCGAATGACATCGCTCGGCGGGACAGCCGGAAGCGAGCCGGAGCTCACGATTCTCGACGGGGTCGTCTTCGCGGTGATGGTGAATGTCGCACTCGTCGCCCTCGGATTCCTCGGCGCGATGGTCCTCAAAAGCGAGGAGCCATCCCGGGGCCGACAGCAACCCTGACCCCAAGGCGGGCGGCTCTGGAAGGAGCCGCCCGCTTCATTTCAAGACGGCCAATTTCCCCAAGATTTCAAAACCAGGAGATTACAATGACCCATGTTCCCTATCCCGCGGTCGGTGTTACCGCGTCTCCGTCCCGGCCGATGACCCTGCCATCGCTGACCGGGCTGAGGTTTTTCGCCGCCTTCGCGGTCTTTCTATTCCACGTCACGCTCTTCACCTCGCCCTTGCCCCCGCACGAGCCGACGAACCCGTTTTCCGATCCGGGCATCGCCGCGGGACTCGAGACGGTCCTGCGCCAATTCGGCTATGTGGGCGTGAGCTTCTTCTTCATCCTCTCCGGTTTCGTCATCACCTGGGCCACCCCGGAGCAGTTCCCGGTGGGCCGGTTCATGTGGCGGCAGGTGATGAAGATATATCCGCCGCATGTCGTGGTCTGGGCGATCTCGCTGGTGCTTTACGCCGGTGCCTACACCGCGCCGCAGGCCGCCCTGCTCAACCTGACGCTGCTTCACACGTTCAGCACGGATCCCACGGTCTATGTCAGCGTCAACCCGCCCTCCTGGTCGCTGTCGAGCGACATGCTCTTCTACATGCTCTTCCCGGTCCTCGCGCCGCTCGTGCGTTACATCCCCGTCAGCCGGCTGGGGCAAAGCGCCGGCTTGCTGGTGTTGGGCATGCTCGTCGTCATTCTGGTGACCACCCATCTCGTTCCCGACCAACCGAAATCGCCGATCTCGCCGATCTCGGGCACGCAATTCTGGTTCGCCTACATCTTCCCGGTGACGCGGATGCTCGAATTCATTGTCGGCATGGTGGCGGCGAGGACCCTGATGGCGGGATGCTGGCCACGCATCGACCTGCTCTCCGCCGGCCTGGCCCTGGTGGCATCGGTCCTGATCGCCAAGCAGCTGCCGTTCCTCTACACCTTCGGCATCTGCTACGTCCTGCCGCTGACGGCGATCATCACCGAATGCGCCGCCCGTGATCGCGACGGCCGCTCGCCTCTCTGGATGGATCGTCCGGTCATGCAATGGCTCGGTCGGGTATCGTTCGGCTTCTACCTCGTGCAGGGCGTCTCCATCTTCTGGCTGAGCGGAAGATTGGGACTGCAGGACCTTTCGGTCGCCGCCGGCATCGGCGCGATCGTCCTTTACTTCTGCGCGTCCCTTCTGGGCGGATGGCTTCTCTACCGGTTCGTCGAGGAGCCCTCGATGCGCGTGGCCCGCTGGGTCACCGCCCTGTCGAAGGGAGAGATGGCCTGACGGACGACCGGGGCCCCGGCGCGCGGGCCCCGGCACGCTTGGGATCGACCCGCCCGTGGTCCGCCAGAAAATCGAGCACGACCCGAAGACGGGACGGAACCTCTCCGCTGAGACCCAGACGCACGGCGTGGAAGGGTTCATCCTCGCCCGCGTTCATGTCCGGCAGGATCTCCACCAGCCGGCCCGCGGCGATGTCGCCGGCCACCGTGAACTCCGCCAGCCTGGCGATGCCCAGGCCGTTCAGCGCCATCTGGCGCACCCCCTCTCCATCACTGGCCTGCAATCGTGGCAGGATCTCCAGATCGATCAGGCGGTCCCCGACCCGAAAGGGCCATGGTCGGCTGCGCCGGCTGTAGGAGAAGCCGATGAGGCTGCAACCCGCCAGCGCCTCGACGCTGGGCAATGGACCTTCCCGCTCGAGATAGGCGGGCGCGGCCACCAGCAGGCGCCGGGTCGACCCAAGCGATCGCGCGACGAGGCCGGAGGACGGCATCTCGCCTGCCCGTATCGCGAGATCGGCCTGATTCTCCAGCAGGTCCACCACCTCGTCCGTCTGGCTGACCTTGACCGTCAGCTGCGGATAGAGGGCCAGAAGCTGCGGCAGGACCGGGTAGAGCCGGTGACAGGCATAGGAGGCCGAGGTGCTGATATGCACGGGTCCCGCAGGCTCCTGTCCGGCAGCCGCCTCCCTTTCGGCCGAGTCCAGCGCCGCCAGAATGGCCACGACGCGCAGCTGAAGATCCCGCCCCTCCGCCGTGAGGGTCAGCGCCCGCGTCGTGCGCATGACGAGAGGCACGCCAAGCCGCTGCTCCAGCCGCGCTATCGTCTTGGACACCGCCGAGGGCGAGAGGCGCGAGGCACGGGCCGCGGCCGAAAAGCTCCCCTCGCTCGCCACCATGGCGAAGATTTCCATTTCCCGCAGACGTCCCGGATCGCCGAGCATGCCTGTGCCTCCGCTTCACAGATCCTGTTCCACTGCTCAGTCTATTCCAAGCTGAGGCAGAGTGGCATTTTTCTTCGGCAGGCACCTCCACCCCCTGTCAGGCCTCCATCACCCTCGGGAGTTCGCTCACATGCCAACCGCGCTCTACGCTCTCTCCCTCGGCGCCTTCGGTATCGGCGTCACGGAATTCGTCATCATGGGACTTCTTCTCGAGGTCGCAGACAGCCTCGCCATCTCCATCACGATGGCCGGCACCTTGATCTCGGGCTACGCGCTCGGGGTCGTCTTCGGCGCGCCGATACTGACGATCTTCACCGCGCGCTGGCCATACCGGCAGGCGCTTCTCCTGCTGATGGGGATCTTCGTTCTGGGCAATCTGGCCTGCGCGCTGGCGCCCAGTTACAGCTTTCTCATGGCGGCGCGGATCGTGACCGCCCTGACCCACGGAACCTTCTTCGGCGTGGGCTCCGTCATGGCGCAGCGCCTGGTGGGCAAGGACAGGCAAGCCTCGGCGATTGCCATCATGTTCACCGGACTGACGCTGGCCAACGTGCTGGGCGTGCCCTTCGGCACCTGGCTGGGCCAGCAGACGGACTGGCGGATGACCTTCATCGCGGTATCCGGAATCGGTATCCTTGCCGCTCTCGTCATGGCGATGGCTCTTCCCAAGGATATCGTGCCGGAGGATGTATCCGACTGGCGGACGGACCTGTCCGTCCTGCGCCGAGGCCCGGTGCTGCGCGGGCTTTCGATGACGGTTCTCGGCTATGCCGGGGTCTTCACGGTCTTCACCTACATCTCTCCGCTTCTCACCCTCTCCGCCGGTTTGCCCGAAGCGGCCGTTTCGCCCGTGCTCCTGGGCTTCGGCGCTGGCCTCGTGGTCGGCAATATCGCGGGTGGCAGGCTGGCCGACCGCGCGCTGGTCCCGACCGTTCTGGGCTCTCTGGGGCTGCTGTCAGCAACACTCGCGGTCTTCGGGCTCGCAGCCGGAAGCGGGATCAGTGCCGTGACGATGACGGTCGCTCTGGGGGCCGCCGGTTTCGCCACGGTGGCGCCGCTGCAGGCCTGGGTCATGCTGCAGGCGCGCGGCGCCGGGCAGGCGCTCGCATCCTCCTTCAACATCGCGGCCTTCAACCTCGGCAACGCCATCGGCGCATGGATCGGCGGCGTCCTGTTGAGCGCGAATGTCGCCTATGCCTCCCTTTCCTTCTACGCCGCCGTCTTCCCGCTGGCCGCCCTGGCCCTGGGTGGCCTTTCCATCCGCCGCGACGCGCCGTTCCCGGCTTGATCCATCCCTTTCACAGGAGATGACGACATGGACTACAGACACCTTGGACAGTCCGGACTGCGCGTTCCGGCCCTCAGCTTCGGCGCCGGGACCTTTGGCGGCAGCGGCCCTCTCTTCTCGAACTGGGGCAGCACGACTGTGGACGAGGCGCGGGATCTGGTCGATCTCTGCCTCGAGGCCGGCGTGACCCTGTTCGACACCGCGGATGTCTATTCTGCCGGCCAGTCAGAAGAGATCCTGGGCGCCGCGCTAAAGGGGCGCCGGGAGCAGGCCATCATCTCGACGAAGATCGCCCTTCCGATGGGGGACGGGCCCGGAGACTGGGGCGCGTCCCGCGGCCGGCTGATCTCCTCTACCGAGGCCGCACTGGCGCGGCTCGGCACCGACCGCATCGACATCCTGCAGCTGCACGCCTTCGACAGTCATACCCCGGTCGAGGAAATCCTGACCACAGTGGACATGCTGATCCGCACCGGGAAGGTGCTGCATTGGGGTGTCTCCAACTATCCCGGCTGGGCGCTGATGCAGCTTCTGGAACGGGCCGACCGGCATGGCGTGCCCAAGCCTGTGGTCCACCAGGTCTACTATTCGCTCATCGGCCGGGATTACGAGTGGGAGCTCATGCCGCTCGGCGCGCGCGAGGGCGTCGGGGCAATGATCTGGAGCCCGCTTGGCTGGGGGCGTCTGACCGGCAAGCTGCGGCGCGGCGCCCCTCCGCCCGCCGTGAGCCGTCTGCACGAGACCGCCGACATGGGACCGCCCGTCGAGGAGAGGATCCTGTTCGACGTGATCGACCTGCTGGTCGAGCTTTCGGCGGAGACCGGGAAGACCGTGCCGCAGCTGGCGATCAACTGGCTGCTTGCCCAGCCCACCGTCTCGACCGTCATCATCGGCGCGCGCACCCGCGACCAGCTCATCGACAATCTCGGCGCGACCGGCTGGTCCTTGACCGCCGAGCAGCTCGCGCGGCTGACGCGCGTGTCAGAGCGGGAAGCGGCCTACCCGGCATCGCAATACCGCCGGCAGGAGGGGTTCTCACGTCTGTTTGCCCCCATGGTCCGGGCCGCCGCCATCGGCGCCTGATTTGCAATCATTGAACACGACGGGGCGGCCCGAGGGGGACCGCCCGGGGAGGACGACATGACCTGTCTGGATCACGTAACCCTGCGGACAGCCCATCTCGGGGCGACGCGGCAATTCTTCATCGAGATCTTCGGCCTCAGGGAGGGTATCCGCCCGCCCGAGATCCGGCGCATTCCGGGCCATTGGCTCTACGAAGGCGATGAGCCCATCGTCCACCTGATCGGCACGGCCACGCCGGGCGGCCGCTTTGACGGAGACATGATCGATCACATCGCCTTCCGGCTCGACGATTACGACGGCTTCATGGGCAAGCTGCGGGCCAGAGGGCTGCCCCACTCCTGCATGTCCCTGAAGGGGCTGGGCGAGCACCGGGTCTTCCTGCATGCGCCCGGCCGGCAACTGATCGAGGTCGTGTTCCGAGGCGATGCCGCGCAACGCGCCTTTGCGGCCCAGGTACGCAGATCGGACGGGCAGCTGTTTCCGGCCTGATCTGCCACGGGTCGCTCATCCAGCCGCGACCGGTGTCCGGTCGTCGTCTACGCCGACCGGCGCAGGATGAGCCCTCCCCCGACGCGCGGAGCTATCATCGCGCGCAGCGGGTCCGGCGATCCCGGTCGTCGGTTTGTGGAGCATTTTTTCGCCCGGCAGCTCGTCCCGCATCCGCTCGCCGGCGACTCTCGTTCTCTGCATCGTTCGCCCTGAAGTTGCGACTCGTTCTAGTTTACGGCGGAAAGAAATCCCGTGGCAGGTCAACGAGAGCCTTCTGGCTTTGAACTGCCCCACTACTGCCAAGATCGGCAAGCTTGGAGCTGTGGCCGACCAAGCCGCCACTCATCACCTTTCGGAAAGGATGTCTCAATGTCTGGAGGGATACACGCCTGACGCGAATTGGCTTCTCATGGGGGCAGGACATTTGACGGTCCGGGCTGGCCACGCCGCCACCCCTTCATTCGAAGGAGCCATTGATGACACATCTATCGCGACGCAAATTTCTTGGGTCGGTTGCAGTGGCAGGTGCCGCGGCATCCGCCGCAGGACCCCTTAACGCGCAGGCAGAGGCGGGGGCCACCGCCCCGACCCCGGTGGGGATCCCGGTGGGGCAGCGCATCGGGCAAGACGATGCGCGATACCTCGCTCTGCGCAGCGGGAACAACCAGCGCTTCCGCGCCACGCCGGACTACATCCGGATGATCCACACGCCGCAAGACGCACTTCTGGCGGTGCAGGAGGCACTCGATGCCGGCAAGAAGCTCACCGTCCGCTCGGGAGGGCACTGCTTCGAGGATTTCGTCTGCAATGCGCAGACGGAGGTCATCCTCGACATGGCGCCGATGAACGCCCTCGGGTTCGACGAGGAGGTCGGCGCCTTCTTCATGGAGCCCGGAGGCATGCTGATCGATGCCTACGAGCGGCTCTACAAGGGATGGGGCGTCACACTGCCCGCCGGGATCTGCTACTCGGTGGGTGTCGGCGGCCATATCGTCGGCGGCGGCTACGGCCTGCTCTCGCGCAAGCACGGGCTAACCGTCGACCATCTTCACATGGTCGAGGTCGTCGTGGTCGACGAGATCGGGAAAGCCAGGCTGGTACGCGCCTCCTCCGATCCAGCCGATCCGCACCACAATCTGTGGTGGGCGCATACCGGCGGCGGTGGCGGCAATTTCGGCGTCATCACCCGCTACTGGTTCCGCACGCCCGGCACCAGCGGATCAGACCCCTCCGACCTCCTTATAAAGCCACCGGCGGAAGTTCTGGTGAACGCGCTGGCTTTCGACTGGGAGCAGCTGACGGAGGCGAACTTCACGCGGCTGATCGAGAATTTCAGCCATTGGCATGCTGACAACAGTGGCCCGGACAGCCCCTACACGTCCCTCAGCAGCCTCTTCAACGTCTCGCACCGCGCGACCGGCGCCATGGGCATGTTCACCCAGGTCGATGGCGACGATCCACGCGCGGAGGAGATCCTCGCCGAATACATGTCGGCCCTTCTGGAGGGTACGGACCTGCAGCCCCGCCCGGTCGTCGAGCCGATCGGCGAGCTGCCCGCCATGCCCGATTACCTCGAGGGCGCGCGCCTGCCCTGGCTGCAGGCCACGAAGCTCGTCGGCTCCAACAATCCGACCATCACCAATCCCACCTCGCGGGGCGGCCACAAGTCCGCCTACATGAAGAAGGGCTTTGATAGCCGGCAGATCGCCGCGCTCTACAGGCACATGAGCGGAACCGACTTCACCAATCCCAACACGATGCTGGTGCTCTTCTCCTTCGGCGGCGCGGTCAACGCGATGGCCGAGGACGCGACGGCCAATGCGCAGCGATCGTCGATCTACAAGATGTGCTTCCAGACGTTCTGGGCGGACCCGGCGGAGGATGAGTACTACCTCGGCTGGCTCAGGGACATCTACGAAGACGTCTTCGCCGAGACCGGCGGCGTGCCCGTCCCGAATGACCAGATGGACGGTTGCTACATCAACTATCCGAACCGCGACGTGGCGGACCCGGCACGCAACCGCTCGGGCGTCCCGTGGTACACCCTCTATTACAAGGGTAACTACCCGCGCCTGCAGGCGGTCAAGAACCGCTACGACCCGGGCAACGTCTTCTCCCACTCCCTGAGCGTGCGCAGAACCGGCACCTAGAGCCTCCCCCTCCCTTCGTCAGTGCAAGTCCACCCGGTCGCCTGAACCGCCCCGGGTCTGCCGGAGGCTGAGTTTTATTAGTTACGCAGCCTCGGCTTCGGCATCCAGAGCTGCGTAGAAGTTTGCCTCGGCTTCTGCGGGCGGAATGTTTCCGATGGGCTCGAGCAGGCGGCGGTTGTTGAACCAGTCCACCCATTCGAGGGTCGCGTATTCCACGGCCTCGAAACTGCGCCATGGACCGCAGCGATGGATAACCTCGGCCTTGAACAGGCCGTTGATCGTCTCGGCCAGTGCGTTGTCGTAGCTGTCACCGACGCTTCCGACAGATGGCTCGATACCGGCCTCGCCCAGACGCTCGGTATATTTAATGGACAGGTATTGAGACCCGCGATCCGAGTGGTGGACCAGTCCCATGCCCTTTGCCGGCCGACGCTCATGGACAGCCTGTTCCAGGGCATCGAGAACGAACCCCGCATGGGTCGATGTGCTGACCCGCCAGCCCACGATCCGTCTGGCGTAAGCGTCGATGACGAAAGCGACATAGGCGAAGCCTTTCCAAGTGGCCACGTAGGTGAAGTCGCTAACCCATAGCCTGTTCGGCGCGGACACACGGAATTGCCGGTTCACCCTGTCGAGCGGACACGGCGCCTTCTTGTC
>NZ_QJTE01000016.1 GCF_003217255.1 Pseudoroseicyclus aestuarii
GAAGCCGGTCTCTCCTGTCGGGCACATCCCCTGCATCGTCACCACGCGCACGGCGCCGCGGGCCGGCGCCTCGGGCGCGGCATCGCCGGTGCTGACGGGCACGCTGCCTGCGGCCCGCACCAGCCGCATGCGCTCCGCCTCGGGCAACCGGCCCCAGGCGGCGCGGCGGGCCCGGGCGATCGAGCCCATCTCGTCCACCAGCGCCTGCTGCTCCGCCTTCGGCAGCGCCTCGAGTGCCGCGCGACCGTCGCCGATGATCTCTGCCAGCCTGTCCTTCATCGGGCCATCTCCTCTGCCGTCCGTGTCGGTCGTGTCGTGTCTTGCGCGGGATCGGTCTGCCCCGCCTGCCCCTGCTTCTCGCGCTGCACGCGGTCGACCAGCGCCTCGACGCGGGCGAGCGTGCTGCGGTACCAGCGCTCCCACTCGAGATCCTGCGCGTCGTTGCGCACCTCCCGCGCCCGGCGGTCCGAGATCACCTCGAGCCGGCGGCGGTTCTGCTGGGCCCGCTGCGCCACCATGGCCCGGGCCTGCGGCGTCAGCGGCGGCGCCTTCTTCTTCTCGAACCAGAGGAAGGTCTCGACCAGCGTGCCGGCCTCCACCGCCCGCGGCCCCTCGACCGAGCGGAACCAGCGCACCAGCGCCGGCACCTCCTCGAGCGGGCGCGGCTGGACGATCTCCGCGAAGCCGCGGAAGGTCGCGGGGTCCGGCCAGAAGCAGCGGGCCGATCCCTCGCCCTTCGAGGCGAGCATGCCGCGCAGGGCCGAGAGGCTGGCGTCGCTCATGTAGCCGAGCTCGTCCGCCAGAGCGTCGAGGCTGCGCCGCGCCTCCCCCGCATCGGTCCCCCGCCGGAAGCGGAAGCCGAGCGGCACCAGCAGCAGGCGCCGGACCCGGTCGCGGTTGCTCTCCTCAGGCTGCTGCGCGCCCTGCTCTGCGCTTCTCTCTACGCCCTGCCCCGGCCCTTCGGCCTGCTGCCGGGCCCCTGGCCTCTCTGCGCCCTTCCCCTGGTCCCTGTACTGCTGCCGGGTCTCTGGTGCTGCCATCATGGCCGTCACCTCCTTCTCTGCGCCCTGCCCGAGTTATCCACAGGTGCGACCGTCGTTCTGTCGCGCGGGCCGTAATGTTCTTTTCTCTTCTGTTCTCTTCTTCTCTACGCAGGACTGTCTTTTTCCGTCCGTGATCTGTCGCGGGACTGTCTCGTTCTGTCTCAAGACTGTCCCGTTCTGTCTTGCGACAGATATCGGTATTCTAAATCAGTGCTTTAGCCATCCGTGGCGCTCGGCATGCGTCAGCGCCCGCTTCAGCGAGGTCTCGAAGCGCGGCATCCGCCGCTGCCCCGGGTGATGCTCCAGGAGCCAGCCGTCGAGCCGCTCCAGCAACATCCGGTCCTTGGCCATGGGTGGCGTGCAGCCGATCGCGAGCATCGCCTCCCCGAGGCGCTGCAGCCGCTTGGCCACTGCCCGCTCCTCCTTCGAGCGGGTCGCGTCCTCGCGCCGCTCCAGCATGTCGAGCGCAACCTCCGTCACGACCGGGTGCATCAGGCGGATCTCATGCGCGCCGTCGTCCGGCGCCGCCACGCAGCGGCGCCAGTGGTTCAGCGGCCCGGGCGTCCGCGCCCGCAGTTCCATCCACTGCGCAAGGTCGAGGTGGAGCAGGCGCGCCAGGATGCGGTCGTCGTCCGGCAGCGTGCCGATCGGCGTCTGGTTCTGCGCCAGGAAGAACAGATCGAGAGCGCAGGCGCGGACGTCGAGCGAGGCCGTGAGCCGCAGCGTCGAGCCGAGCCAGCGGTTGTGCCAGAACTTGAGGAAGTGGTGGCGCGCCACGCTGTCCTCGCCCCGGATCGGGTAGGCCTCGAGCGCGCTGACATCGACAGGGCGCAGCTGCGCGTTCACAGCTCCGCTCCCTGCGCCTGCACCCGGCAGTGCGCCAGGGCGACGGTCTCACCCGCATCGGCAGCGGCCAGCTGGCGCAGAATGCCGCGGCGCAGGATCTCCGGCGCCTCGAAGCCGGCGAGCGCGCAGACGTCCTCGAAGCCCTCTGTCTCGAACCAGACCCGCGCGCGGCGGCGCTCGACCTCATCCGACTTGAAGGGCGAGAGCGCGGTCCGGTAGTGCTGCTCGATCACCGCGACCCAGAGGTTGCGCATTGCCTGCACCTCCTGCGGCTCGCTGCGCGAGCCGGCGACGACCGGCACGGCCTCCGCCTCGCTCTGGTCGATGGCAAAGGCCATGCTCATGGCGTAACTCCTCGCTGATGATACTCGGGGACAGGCTGCCGGCGCGGGACCCGCCGGACAGCCGAAGGTGCAAAGGCCACAGGAGCGGGGCTCTGCGGCCCTTCCGGCTCTGCAGCGATGAGGATCACGCGCGTCTGCCGGGTCACGGCGGCGCGGGCCGCGGTCCAGACGCCGAGGCTCTGCTCCCAGCCCGGCAGCGGCGGGATCACCACCGCGTCGCAGCGCGAGAGCAGAGGCCGGCACCAGACCGACCAGAAGGTCTCGTCCAGCGGATCGAGGGCGTCGCTCCAAGGATCGCGCTGCAGCATCGCGTCCGCCTGCACCACTGGCGAGACGGCCGTGACGCCCGTTTGAGCGAAGCGGCTGCACCAGGCGGCGGCGGCATCTGCTGCCAAGCTCGACGAGCTCGGGCACCAGCGGCCGCCGTCGTCGAGGCTCAGCTGCGTGTAGGGCGTGGCCAGATAGGCGAGGCCGCTGCGCAGAACTTGCGCCGCGTCGATCAGCGCCACGTCCCGCTGCAGCAGCCCGCTGCCGGCGTAGCGCGCGCAGAGCTGCGGCCAGTCGGGATCCATCGGCAGGCGGTGGTGCATGCTCATGACAGCGCCTCCCGCAGATCGGCGGCAGCGCCCTGATGCGCGCAGCGCGTCAGCGGCAGCACGCGCAGGCAGTCGCTACGCTCCCGCAGGTGCGTGCCTGCACGCGGCGCGCTGTTCGCTTTCGAGCGGTAGCAGACGAAAAAAAAGGGACGCGGGCGGCGGGTCGCCTGCACCGCGTCGAGGTCGCGCCGGCGGCGGGACCCGCCGGGACGCAGAGCAAGGGGAAGCGGGCGCCGCATCACCGGGCGCCCGCCTGAAGGTGAGCGGCCAAGCTGGCGACGGCGCCGCCATGGGTCTCGCGCAGCTTGACCAGCAGCGCGCGCTGGTCCGCGATGGCCGCGCCCGCCTCGTCGTGCTCGACGATCGCGCGGTTGATGGCCTGCGGATCGCCACTCTGGATCGCCGACATGCCCGCGCTGATCGCCTCGCCGAACTCCTTGGAGCTGACACCGATCTGCGCCAGCAGGTTATCGGCACCGGCAGCGCCTGCCCCGCTGGGATGGAACACCCCGCCGGCATGCGCGGCGAAATGCTCTGCCAGCACCCGCGCCGCCTCGGGCGACATGCGCGCAAGGCGGTCAAGGTGATTAACGCCCAGCCCGTGCGGTCGCTTGGCGCTCTTGGCGGTCGCCTCGGACAGCGTCGAGGCGGTGAGCCCGAGCATGTCCGAGGCGGCTTCGAGCCCGCCAGCGGCGGTGTAGGCGCGAGAGACGGCATCCTGAACGGAGCCGGCAGGGTGGTTGCGGCTCATTGCGAAACCCTCCGCGTTGCTTTCGCTTTTCGGGAAGACGCGCCCCGTGCATCTCTGGAGCATGAGAGCACGGCGGCGGGATATGTGGGGTGGAGAGGCATCAGGCGGCCTCCCCGCTGGCGTCAGCAGCGGGCGCCACGTCCCCCTGCTGCACAGGCGGCGGGTTATCCCGCATGTAGGCTCGCACTCGATCAGCGGTGCGCATGGTGCAGGAGCCACCCGCTCTCCACTTCGCCCAGGCGGCGCCGCTTACGCCAGCAGCGCGTTGCACGATGGTGGATGGCTCCACCCTGAAGGCGGCAGCATAGGCTTCGACGTCTGTGAGAAACTCGTCCATGGCTCACACGAGTAGGCATATTTACCTACTTCGTCAACGGTAAGCTTTCCCATGGAATGTTTGCCTACCTGTCAGCAGATTCCAGGCATGGTGCAAAGTAGTTTCGTTGAGAAATTGAGGCGCGTGATCGATAGCGATCCCAACCTCACAGCGGCAGGCCTGGCAGTACGGGCTGGGCTGGACAACTCCGCGATAAGGTCACTGCTGACTGGCCGAGCGAAGAACCCGCGCTGGGATACGATCGAGAAGATATGCGCCGCCCTCGGCACTTCCGTCGAAGAGTTCATGGGCTCTCCGCAAACCCCAGAAGAGCGAGATATCCTGCGCCTAGTATCTCAGCTACCCGTTGACCTCCGCCGCCAGCTTCTAGGGTACGGACAAGGGCTGCTTGCCTCTCAGGATCAATCGCCTCCGCCGCCTGCTGAAGACGCTGAATAATTTCTGCGTCCCCCACCGGTCGCTCCCAAGTTCATGATATGTTCACGCTATCCTACAGAGGCAAAGGTGGTCAACCTGCGCGCTAGAGGTTACCCGGCGACCTGTTCAGCATCAGAAACTACGGGACCCGAGAAGGCCGCTGTACCGCTGCGAGCAGCCTAACGGCATTCGAGCGACACGATTCGGCAGCCTCCTGGGGACGAGCATAGCAGTTGCGGATAGGCATTATTACCTATTTAGTATTGACATAGGCATATTTACCTACCAAACCTCTCTCCATCTACCCACCCGATGGAGCGTCCGATGCACCACCCCACCCCGGCCCCGCGCGTCCTAACCGACGCCCCCGCCATTGCGGCCGATCCCGGCAGCTACGCCGACCGGCCCCTGCTCGCGCAGCTGGCGCGCCTGGCCCTGATGACTGCCCGCGGCACCCCGCTGCGCCAGACCGGCGCCGGCGCCGGACGTATCGCACTGCGGGTCATCGAGGGGGGCCTGCGGTGACGGACGCGGCAGCCCCCTCGCCGGCCGAACTCGCCGCTCTTTGCGATGCGCTCGACGCCCTTGAGCCGCAGGCTCTTGTCGAGCGGCTGCAGGCCGAGGTGCTGCGCAGCGGCGGCAGCTGGAAGACCGACGCCAGCGGCCTGCCCGCGCTGCGCATCATCGCGCTGCGCGGCATCACCATTTCGGACATGAGCTACGTTGCCGCTGCCCTGCGCTGGCGCTTCGCCGCCCGAGCCGTGGCCGGTGGCTATGCCGCGCCCGCGGACGAGCCGGAGCGCCGCGCCCTGCAGCGGGCCTGGGCGCTGTCGGTGCTGCATCACCTCACCCCCGTGACGAAAGCAGTGCGGGCTTCGGCCCAGGCGCTTCTGGACCGGATGATCCACCCCGGCCTGCAGACGATTGCGCCGCCCGCCGCGGTGCCTGGCCAAACTCTCGCGCAAGCAGCCGCGGCGTTCAGTGCCGCCGCTGCAGAGGTGGAGGGGGCAGCATGATCCACGCCACCGATTTTCAGACGGACACCGCTGCTGCTGCCGAAGCACAGACGGCCGGCCCCTTCCGAGCAAGAGACAGCCGCGGCGCCGCGCCAGCCGCCCAGCCTTCGGAGACAGCTGCGCCCCAGGGCGAGGAGGTGACCGTGCGCTGGTTCGACCGCGGCAAGGGCTACGGCTTCGTCGGCTTCGACCTCGGCGCAGAGGCCCTGCTGCATGCCAGCACCCTCGACTGGACCGGCCGCTCCGGCATCGCTCCCGGCACCCGCCTCACCGTCCTGCTCGCCGAAACGCCCAAAGGCACCAAGGTCAGCGAGATCCTGCATGTCGGGCCGGCACCGGCCCCCGCGCCCGTCCCGCCCGCGCTCATCGAGGAGATCGGGCAGGAGGTCGATCTTGCCGCCCTGCCCGTCGAGGCAGCGCGGGTGACCTGGTACGACGCCCGGCGCGGCATCGGCTTCGCCCGCGCCTTCGGCGCCCCGGACCGTGACATCTTCCTGCACGCCTGCGTCCTGCGCCTCGTCGGGCTGAACCCGCCCGCCAAGGGCGAGGCGCTGGCGCTGCATGTCATCGAGGGTCCCCGTGGCCGCATCGCCGTCGCCGCACAGGACTGGGCGCAGGTCGACCTGCGGGCGCAGGACGCGCCGGCGCCCTGCGCCCAGCCGGGAGAGGTCTCGTGAGCCGCGCCGCCGCCCAGCATCACGACGTCGAGGACCGCAACCCGCGTTTCGCGGAGGGGCGCTGGCTCGGCGTCGTGCTGATCCTCGCCATCCTCGAACTCCTCATCGGAGCCGCCATCCTCATCTCTGCCCGCGTCTGCTGGAGCTGCCTGTGACCCTTTCGCCCGATCATCCCGAGCGCGGGGCCGCGCCAGCCGCCGCTGACGCCCAGCTTTGCGCCTCTGGCAACGGATCGAATGACACCACGAGCCAAGCCGCTGGCGCCCAGCCGTCAGGCCGCACCCCGATGAAGCAGACCGCCGAAGACGAGGCCGTCACGGGCAAGCTGCTGGCCGCAGCCGCCCAGGAGCTGCGGCAGTTCGTCGAGCGCTACGAGCGCCTCGCGGCCGAAAAGCAGGACATCGCGGACCAGATGAAGGAGGTCATGGCCGAGGCCAAGGGCCGCGGCTACGACACCAAGGCCCTGCGCAGGCTCATCGCGCTGCGCAAGCGCGACCCAGACGACGTCGCCGAGGAAGAGGCCATCCTCGACATGTACAAAGCCGCGCTGGGGATGTGAGCGATGCTGGACACCTCTCAAACCTTTTCGGCTGACGGCCCGCTCCGCATCCTCGTCGGCTGCGAGACCAGCGGCGTGATGCGCCGGTCCATGGCCGCGCGCGGGCACGACGTCTGGTCCTGCGACCTGCTGCCGGCCGA
>NZ_QJTE01000017.1:0-2500 GCF_003217255.1 Pseudoroseicyclus aestuarii
TGATTTGGTTGCGGGAGTAGGATTTGAACCTACGACCTTCAGGTTATGAGCCTGACGAGCTACCGGACTGCTCCATCCCGCGCCAGGGGTGTCATCGTTAAGAGAGAATTGATGTTTCTTACTAGGTCTGGCGGCGACTTACTCTCCCACGTCTTAAGACGCAGTACCATCAGCGCAACGGCACTTAACGGCCGAGTTCGGAATGGGATCGGGTGTTTTGCTCGCGCTATGACCACCAGACCGAGTAAGAAACATCTTTGTTCCAAGTCTTGTACGACTTTCGTCAGCAGCTGAGTTCTGCTGTTTCTGGATCGGGTCAAGCCTATCGGACCATTAGTATCAGTCAACTGAATGCATTGCTGCACTTACATCTCTGACCTATCGACGTGGTGGTCTACCACGGTCCTCAGGGATACCTTGTTTTGAGGGGGGCTTCCCGCTTAGATGCCTTCAGCGGTTATCCTTTCCGATCATAGCTACCCTGCACTACCGCTGGCGCGATAACAGGTCCACCAGTGGATCGTTCACCCCGGTCCTCTCGTACTAGGGGCAACTCCTCTCAAGTATCCTACACCCACGGAAGATAGGGACCGAACTGTCTCACGACGTTCTAAACCCAGCTCACGTACCTCTTTAAATGGCGAACAGCCATACCCTTGGGACCTGCTCCAGCCCCAGGATGAGATGAGCCGACATCGAGGTGCCAAACGATGCCGTCGATATGGACTCTTGGGCATCATCAGCCTGTTATCCCCGGCGTACCTTTTATCCGTTGAGCGATGGCCCTTCCACTCGGGACCACCGGATCACTATGGCCGTCTTTCGACTCTGCTCGACTTGTCAGTCTTGCAGTCAGGCTGGCTTATGCCATTGCACTCAACGAGCGATTTCCGACCGCTCTGAGCCAACCTTCGCGCGCCTCCGTTACGATTTGGGAGGCGACCGCCCCAGTCAAACTACCCGCCACAGAGGGTCCCGGACCCGGATAACGGGCCGCGGTTAGACATCAAGAGTGCGAAGGGTGGTATCTCAAGGGAGGCTCCACAGAAACTGGCGTTCCTGCTTCGAAGCCTACCACCTATCCTGCACATCGCAATCCTGATGCCAGTCTGAAGCTGTAGTAAAGGTGCACGGGGTCTTTCCGTCTAACCGCGGGTAGCCGGCATCTTGACCGGCAATTCAATTTCGCTGAGTCGATGTTGGAGACAGCGGGGAAGTCGTTACGCCATTCGTGCAGGTCGGAACTTACCCGACAAGGAATTTCGCTACCTTAGGACCGTTATAGTTACGGCCGCCGTTTACCGGGGCTTCAATTCAAGGCTTGCACCTCTCCTTTTAACCTTCCGGCACCGGGCAGGCGTCAGACCCTATACGTCGTCTTGCGACTTCGCAGAGCCCTGTGTTTTTAGTAAACAGTCGCCACCCCCTGGTTTGTGCCCCCGGCCCATACTTGCGTACGAACCGGGCCTCCTTCTCGCGAACTTACGGAGGTATTTTGCCGAGTTCCTTCAACATCGTTCTCTCAAGCGCCTTGGTATTCTCTACCAGTCCACCTGTGTCGGTTTCGGGTACGATCCTATGGAGGGCTATTTCCAGGGACTGCTAAGCGGCCCATCCAATCCGATAAGGATGAACAACCGTCGCAATCCGTCACCATCTCCTGGCCCAGGAATATTAACCTGGTTCCCATCGACTACGCCTTTCGGCCTCGCCTTAGGGGTCGGCTTACCCTGCTCAGATTAGCTTTAAGCAGGAACCCTTGGACTTTCGGCGACAGGGTCTCTCACCCTGTTTGTCGCTACTCATGTCATCATTCTCGCTGGTGATCTCTCCACCGGATGGCTCACGCCCCGGCTTCACAGAAAGTCTCGCGTCTCCAGTACGGGCAAGCCCGCAAAAGAGACATGAGACTATGTCACACCACGCTCCGCTACCACTGCTATGCAGTCCTAAGCTTCGGCTCATGGCTTGAGCCCCGTTACATCTTCGCCGCAGGACAACTTATTTAGACCAGTGAGCTGTTACGCTATCTTTAAAGGATGGCTGCTTCTAAGCCAACCTCCTGGTTGTTTTGGTCGTCCCACCTGCTTTCCCACTTAGCCATGAATTAGGGGCCTTAGCTGTAGGTCAGGGTTGTTTCCCTCTCCACACCGGACGTTAGCACCCGATGTGTGTCTGCCAGATAGTGCTCCTCGGTATTCGGAGTTTGCTTAGGATCAGTAAGGCTGTAGGCCCCCATTACCCATGCAGTGCTCTACCCCCGAGGGCATTTGTCTGACGCTCTACCTAAATAGATTTCGCGGAGAACCAGCTATCTCCGAGTTTGATTGGCCTTTCACCCCTAGGCACACCTCATCCCGACCTTTTTCAACAGGTGTGGGTTCGGACCTCCAGTAAGTGTTACCTTACCTTCATCCTGGACATGCCTAGATCACTCGGTTTCGGGTCTGATGCCACGAACTCATGCGCCCTATTAAGACTCGCTTTCGCTGCGCCTACA
>NZ_QJTE01000018.1 GCF_003217255.1 Pseudoroseicyclus aestuarii
AGCGCCATGGTGGAGTTGAGGTAGCGGAAGGTCTCGAACTTGAGGAAGTACTGCCCGCTCAGCCGCACGTCGCGCCCGACCGGGTACTCCGGCAGGTCCTCTTCCGTCACCGCCCGCAGCTGCGCGGCGCTCACAGCTCCGCCCCCTGCGCCTGCACCCGGCAGTGCGCGAGAGCGACGACTTCGCCCGCGTCGGCAGCGGCCAGCTGGCGCAGGATGCCGCGGCGCAGGATCTCCGGCGCCTCGAAGCCGGCGAGCGCGCAGACATCCTCGAACCCCTCGGTCTCGAACCAGACCCGCGCGCGGCGGCGCTCGACCTGGTCTGACTTGAAGGGTGAGAGCGCGGTCCGGTAGTGCTGCTCGATCACCGCGACCCAGAGGTTGCGCATGGCCTGCACATCCTGCGGCTCCGCGCGCGAGCCGGCGACGGTCGGGACAGCCTCCGCCTCGCTCTGGTCGATGGCAAAGGCCATGCTCATGGCGTTCCTCCTTCCGGCTGGTGACTGGAGACGGGATGCTGTGGGTGCGGAGCAAAGTCCGGCGCGGCGCCCTGCGGCCCTTCCGGCTCTGCAGCGATCAGGATGACGCGCGTCTGCCGGGTGACTGCGGCGCGGGCCGCGGCCCAGACGCCGGCGCTCTGCTCCCAGCCGGGCAGCGGCGGGATCAGCACGGCGTCGCAGCGCGCCAGCAGCGGCCGGCACCAGGTCGACCAGAAGTGCTCGTCCAGCGGATCGAGGGCGTCGCTCCAGGGATCGCGCTGCAGCATCGCGTCCGCCTGCACCACCGGCGAGACGGCGGTGACGCCCGTTTGGGCGAAGCGGCTGCACCAGCCTGCGGCGGCATCGGCCGCCGTGCTCGACGAGCTCGGGCACCAGCGGCCGCCGTCGTCGGTGCTTTGGAGCGCGTAGGGGGTGGCGAGATAGGCGAGGCTGCCGCGCAGCGCCTGCGCCGCGTCGATCAGCGCCACGTCCCGCTGGAGCAGTCCGCTGCCCGCATAGCGCGCGCAGAGCTGCGGCCAGTCGGGATCGGTCGGCAGGCGGTGGTGCATGCTCATGACAGCGCCTCCCGCAGATCGGCGGCTGCGGCCGTCAGCTGCGCGCCGTCGCCCTCGTGCAGAGCCAGCTCATGCGTCCCCCGCACCGGCGGCAGCACGCGCAGGCACTCGCTACGCTCCCGCAGGTGCGTGCCTGCACGCGGTGCGCAGCCCGCTTCCGAACGGTAGAAGTCGAAGAAAAAGGGACGCGGGCGGCGGGTCGCCTGCACCGCGTCCAGGCTGCGCCGGCGACGGGACCCGCCGGGACGCAGAGCAAGGGGAAGCGGGCGCCGCATCACCGGGCCCCCGCCTGAAGGTGAGCGGCCAAGCTGGCGACGGCGCCACCGTTGGTCTCGCGCAGCTTGACCAGGAGCGCGCGCTGATCCGCGATGGCCGCGCCCGCCTCGTCGTGCTCGACGATAGCGCGGTTGATGGCCTGCGGATCGCCACTCTGGATCGCGGACATGCCCGCGCTGATCGCCTCGCCGAACTCCTTGGAGCTGACGCCGATCTGCGCCAGCAGGTTGTCGGCACCGCCAGCGCCTGCCCCGCTGGGATGGAACACACCGCCGGCATGCGCGGCGAAGTGCTCGGCCAGCACCCGGGCCGCCTCGGGCGACATGCGTGCCAGCCGGTCGAGGTGATTGACGCCAATCCCGTGCGGCCGCTTGGCGCTCTTGGCGGTTGCCTCGGAGAGCGTCGAGGCGGTGAGGCCCAGCATGTCCGAGGCTGCCTCGAGGCCGCCGGCGGCGGTGTAGGCGCGCGACACGGCATCCTGAACGGAGCCGGCAGGGTGGTTGCGGCTCATTGCGAAACCCTCCGCGTTGCTTTCGCTTTTCGGGAAGACGCGCCGCCTGCATCTCTGGAGCATGAGATTAGAGCGGCGTGATATGTGGGGTGGAGAGGCATCAGGCGGCCTCCCCGCTGGCGTCAGCAGCGGGGGTCGAAGAAGGCCCAATCGCTTTGGCGTGAGCTTCAATCAGATCATCGGCAGAGAGACTGATCCCCCTGCTCTCCGCACCCCTCAGCAGGGACCTCCAGTATTTCGCTGGAATGCTACCCCGTTGGTGCCAACGATGGACCGCGCTGATCGCGAGGCATGGGTCACTCCGTCGGGCATCCAGCAAAAGATCAAGGCGGGAGGGCCAGCGGTTGAGCAAGGTAGATACGTGGTCGGTCATCATGACGACTATGTAGAATGACCAATACGGTCATTTGTCAAGCCACCAACACGGTGATTGAGACCAAATCGGTCACGATCCACGATGCCAGCATGGCGACTGAGAGACCGAATCCCTTACCCGAGGCCCTCCAGTCCGAGATGCGGCCGGAGAGAATAGGCTATCGGCTCATGTTGCTCCGCGAGGCACTGGAGCTGCGTCCAGCCGAAATTGCTGATGCACTCGGGATCGAGCGAACCTATTGGTCTCGCTTCGAAGGAGGCAAACGCCCTATCACAGATACCACTGCGGCGCTGTTGGTAGACCGCTTCGGCGTATCCCTGGACTTCCTTATCCTCGGGAGATGGGATCGACTTCCGCTCGAATTGGCGCAGAAGATGCGGGCGGTCGAGCAGAAGAATAGGTAGTCCAGGCTCTCGCCGGTTGCCTCCGCACGGACCGCCAAGGCCATCAGGCGGCGCTTCCCGCTCCAGTACATCAGCATGCCGCCCTCCTAAGAACATTAGATGAACAGTTCAATCAATGACCGCAGGATGACGCAACCTGCAAGTAGCATAAATAACCGTATTGGTCATTATTTAGTTTGACAGTGACCGATTTGGTCACTTACTCAGCCTTCATCGACCATCCGATGGAGCGTCCGATGCAACACCTTCCTCCGGCCCCCCGCGCCCTAACCGACGCCGCCACCATCGCGGCCGACCCCGGCAGCTACGCCGACCGGCCGCTGCTGGCGCAGCTGGCGCGCCTCGCGCTGATGACCGCCCGCGGCACCCCGCTGCGCCAGACCGGCGACGGCGCCGGACGCATTGCCCTGCGGGTCATCGAGGGAGGCCTCCGGTGATTGACGCTGCAGCCCCCGCGCCGGTCGAGCGCGCCGCTCTTTGCGATGCGCTCGACGCCCTTGAGCCGCAGGCTCTTGTCGAGCGGCTGCAGGCCGAGGTGCAGCGCAGCGGCGGCACATGGCAGACCGACACCAGCGACCTGCCCGCGCTGCGCATCATTGCGCTGCACGGCATCACCATCTCGGACATGAGCTACGTTGCCGCTGCCCTGCGCTGGCGCTTCGCCGCCCGCGCCGTGGCCGGCGGTTATGCAGCCCCCGCGGCTGCGACCGAACCACAGCGCCGCGCCCTGCAGCGCGCCTGGGCGCTGTCGGTGCTGCATCATCTCACGCCGGCGACGGAGACCGTCCGGAAAGGGGCTCAAGCGCTTCTGGACCGGATGATCCACCCGGGCCTGCAGACGGTTGTGCCGCCCGCCGCGGTGCCTGGCCAAACTCTCGCGCAAGCAGCCGCGGCGCTCAGTGCCGCCGCTGCAGAGGTGGAGGAGGCAGCATGATCCACGCCACCGATTTCCAGACGGACACCGCTGCTGCTGGCGAGGCACAGACGGCGGGCCCCTTCCGAGCAAGAGACAGCCGCGGCGCCGCGCCAGCCGCCCAACCTTCGGAGACAGCTGCGCCCCAGGGCGAGGAGGCCACCGTCCTGTGGTTCGACCGCGGCAAGGGCTACGGCTTCGTCGGCTTCGACCTCGGCGCCGAGGCCCTGCTGCATGCCAGCACCCTCGACTGGACCGGCCGCTCCGGTATAGCCCCCGGCACCCGCCTTACCGTCCTGCTCGCCGAGACGCCGAAAGGCACCAAGGTCAGCGAGATCCTGCACGTCGGACCGGCGCCGGCCCCCGCGCCCGTCCCGGCCGCGCTCATCGAGGAGATCGGGCAAGACGTCGATCTTGCCGCCCTGCCCGTCGAGGCCGCGCGGGTGACCTGGTACGATGCCCGGCGCGGCATCGGCTTCGCCCGCGCCTTCGGCGCCCCGGACCGTGACATCTTCCTGCACGCCTGCGTCCTACGCCTCGTCGGGCTAAACCCGCCCGCCAGGGGCGAGGCGCTGGCGCTGCATGTCATCGAGGGGCCCCGTGGCCGCATCGCCGTGGCCGCGCAGGACTGGTCGCAGGTCGACCTGCGGGCGCAGGACGCGCACGACCCGTACGCGCCCCGCACCGAGCCGGGAGAGGCATCGTGAGCCGCGCCGCCGCCCAGCATCACGACGTCGAGGACCGCCACCCACGCTTCGCGGAGGGGCGCTGGCTCGGCGTCGTGCTGATCCTCGCCATCCTCGAGCTGCTCATCGGAGCCGCCATCCTCATCTCCGCCCGTGTCTGCTGGAGCTGCCTGTGACCCTCTCGCCCGAACATCCCGAAGGCGGGGACACGCCCGCCGCTGCAGACGGCACCGAAGCCATGGTCTCGTACACAGGTCGCACCCCAATGAAGCAGACCGCCGAGGACGAGGCCGTCACCGGCAAGCTGCTGGCCGCAGCCGCACAGGAGCTGCGGCAGTTCGTCGAGCGCACCGAGCGTCTCGCAGCCGAGAAGCAGGACATCACGGACCAGATGAAGGAGGTCATGGCCGAGGCCA
>NZ_QJTE01000019.1 GCF_003217255.1 Pseudoroseicyclus aestuarii
CGGCGGCGCTCCACCTGGTCCGACTTGAAGGGCGAGAGCGCGGTCCGGTAATGCTGCTCGATCACCGCGACCCAGAGGTTGCGCATCGCCTGCACCTCCTGCGGCTCGCTGCGCGATCCGGCGACGACCGGCACGGCCTCCGCCTCGCTCTGGTCGATGGCAAAGGCCATGCTCATGGCGTTCCTCCTTCCGGCTGCTGATACTCGGGGACGGGCTGCCGGCGCGGGACCCGCGAGGCAGCCGAAGGTGCGGATGTGCGTGACGCGGAGGCCGACACTGTCGGGAAGTGCGTCGTAGGAAGAGGAGGCGGTGCATCCGAGAAGGGCGCCGGGCTCTCCGGCCCTTCCGGCTCTGCAGCAATGAGGATCACGCGCGTCTGCCGGGTGACGGCGGCGCGGGCCGCGGCCCAGATGCCCGCGCTCTGCTCCCAGCCCGGCAGCGGCGGGATCACCACCGCGTCGCAGCGCGCCAGCAGTGGCCGGCACCAGACCGACCAGAAGGTCTCGTCCAGCGGATCGAGAGCATCGCTCCAAGGATCGCGCTGCAGCATCGCGTCCGCCTGCACCACCGGCGAGACGGCGGTGACGCCCGCGCAAGCGAAGCGGCTGGTCCAGCCTGCGGCGGCATCTGCTGCCAAGCTCGACGAGCTCGGGCACCAGCGCCCGCCATCGTCGGTGCTTTGGCGTGTGTAGGGGGTGGCCAGATAGGCGAGGCTGCCGCGCAGCAGCTGCGCCGCGTCGATCAGCGCGACGTCCCGCTGCAGCAAGCCGCTGCCGGTGTAGCGCGCGCAGAGCTGCGGCCAGTCGGGATCGCGAGGCAGGCGGTGGTGCATGCTCATGCGCCAGCCCTCTTACTATGCAGGGGCGGCCTGGAACGCGCCTGCGGCTGCTGCGCGACCTCCTCGGCAAGCGCGATGATCTGCCCAACCGTCTCCTGCACCGCCCGCATCTCCGCGACCACCGCCGCCGCCTCTTTGGGCGTCAACGCGGCGCCACCATCGCTGATGTCCGAGAGCGCCCGGAACAGCTCCGCCTGCGCGGCGCCGGCACGAATGGCGCAGGTGGCGGCGAGCTCGGGGATATCGGCGCTGGAGAGCGCGCTTTGTCTGCCGCGGCGGACGATCTCTTCACCGCGCCGGGTAGAAATCGGGTAGCTTCCGGTGAAGTTCTCGGCGACGAGGATGGCCTCGTAGCTGATCTCCAGATGGCCGGAGCACATCTTGGAGACGGTGCCGCGCATGTCGGCCTTGCCGGTGCGCGCCTCAAGCAGGTTGGCCAGTACCCCCTGCCCGCCCTGCCGCGTCGGTCCGCCCATACGCTCGACCAGCTGCTCGAACAGACCGCTGATGATCGCGTCAGCCATGGGTGCCTCCGCAGGTGATGACAGGGCACGAGCCAATCTCGGCGGCGCTGGCATTGGCGCGGCGATCACGCGTGCCCCCGCGCGGAGACACCTTGAGGTGACGCATGAGCAACCTCGATTCCTTGCTGGACAGGCCGCGCCCGGGCAGCGTCCACTCATGGAAGCGCCGCAGCACAGCAGTAATGGGTATCAGGTTACCGGGAGCGATGGGCTTGCTGCGCTGGCGCTCGGGAAGCGGCTGGAGCGGAGACCGCTCTGCTCCAGCAAACACTACAGCGACGGCGATGGAGGCAGTGCCACCGGGCGGCGGGAACGCATCGGCGGGAGACGAAGGCAATCTCATGCAACCTCCCGAGAGCTAGGCTCGGAAGCACGCATCCGAAACAGTTCTACCGGACACTCCACGCCGGCTTCATCGGCCAATTGCTTGATGACGATGTACCAGGAGGCCGGGAAAGAACCGCGGACGACCGCGTTGCTTACAGCTGTCGGAAGCAGCCCCAGACGTTCGGCCATGCGACGGCGTCCGATGACGGAAGCGAGGTGAGATGCTTTGCTCATGAGCAGCATTTATCCACACAAGGTGGATACCTGCAAGTCCACTAATGGTGGTTTGCCGGAATATTCACGTTCAGTGGATTATCCACCCTGTATGAATACTCCAGTTAACCCTAGTTACGCCGAAATCGGGGAGCGCCTTGCGCGACTGCGCAAGAGCCAGTCCGACCTGACCCAGAAAGCATGGGCGGAAAAGCACGGCTTCAATGGCACCCAGTGGAACAACTGGGAGAAGGGGACACGCAGGATCCCGGTCGACGAGGCGGAGCGTCTCTGCATCGTCTATGGCCTGACGCTGGACTTCATATACCGTGGTAGAAGGGACGGGTTGTCGGAGAGCCTCCGAAAGGTGCTCTGATCACAGCGGCCCAGATACTCCACCACCAGGTCGAGAGAGACGTCTAGATCGTCTGCAATCTCGATCATGCGATCCAGGCGCCGGTCTACCTCCAGCATATGTCTCCCCCTATCGGCACGAGACAGAACATTTGCCGAACATCCTAGCAGTTGTCTAGCGGCCGCTTGAACACCTACAGCGAGGTCATCGTATAAATCCACATCGGGTGGTTTATTCGGATTGAATATCCACCTTTGGTGGACTACACGTTACCTGGAAGTCAGCACCAGTCAAGCGTGGACCCTCAATGACCCTTGCCACCCCCTCCCCGCGCGTCCTGACCGACGCCGCCGCCATCGCGGCTGATCCCGGCAGCTACGCCGACCGGCCCATGCTTGCGCAGCTGGCGCGCCTGGCTCTGATGACCGCCCGCGGCACTCCGTTGCGCCAGACGGGCGACGGCGCCGGCCGCACCGCCCTGCGCGTCATCGAGGGAGGCCTGCGGTGATGGATGCTGCAGCCCCCGCGTCGGCCGAACTTGCCGCCCTCTGCGATGCGCTCGACGCCCTCGCGCCGCAGGCGCTGGTCGAGCGGCTGCAGGCCGAGGTGCTGCGCAGCGGCGGCACATGGCACACCGACACCAGCGGCTTGCCCGCGCTGCGCATCATCGCCCTGCACGGCATCACCCTCTCGGACATGAGCTACGCGGCTGCCGCCCTGCGCTGGCGCTTCGCCGCCCGTGCCGCTGCCGGTGGCTATGCCGGCCCTGCGACCGAGCCGGAGCGCCGCACCCTGCAGCGGGCCTGGGCGCTGTCGGTGCTGCAGCACCTCACACCCGCCACAGAAGCAGTGCGGGCTTCGGCCCAGGCGTTGCTGGACCGGATAATCCATCCCGGACTGCGGACCATCGACCCGCCGGCCGCCGTGCCGGGTCAGACCATTGCCGAGGCAGCCGCAGCGCTCAGCGCAGTTGCTGCAGAGACGGAGGAGGCCGCATGATCCACGCCAACGCCTTCCAGGCTGAGGCCGCGGCAGATGGTCGTGCCGATGCTCGAGCGCCCGGCATGGCGCCTGCGCTCGATGGCTCATCGACCGCCGAGGCGTCTGCCCCCGCGCCCCAGGGCGAGGAGGTCACCGTCCTCTGGTTCGATCGCGCCAAGGGCTATGGCTTCGTCAGCTTCGATCTCGGCGCGGAGGCCCTGCTGCATGCCAGCACCCTCGACTGGGCCGGCCGCTCCGGCAGCGCCCCCGGCACCCGCCTCGCCGTCCTGCTCGCCGAGACCGACAAGGGCACCAAGGTCAGCGAGATTCTCAGCTTCGGACCGGCGCCGGCCGCCGTGCCCGTACCGCCCGCCCTCATCGAGGAGATCGGCCGCGACGTCGATGCCGCCGCCCTGCCCGTCGAGGCGGCGCGGGTGACCTGGTACGACGCCCGGCGCGGCATCGGCTTCGCCCGCGCCTTCGGCGCCCCGGACCGCGACATCTTCCTGCACGCGAGCGTGCTGCGCCTCGTCGGGCTCAACCCGCCCGCCAAGGGCGAGGCGCTGGCGCTGCATGTTACCGAGGGGCCCCGCGGCCTCATCGCCGTCGCCGCGCAGGACTGGGCCCAGGTCGACCTGCAGGCGCAGGCACAGGCGGATCGCTCCGAGCTCGGAGGGACATCATGAGCCGCTCCGTGCACCACTCGGACATCCCGGATCGCGACCCGCGCTTTGCGGAGGGGCGCTGGCTCGGCGTCGTGCTGATCCTCGCCATCCTCGAGCTGCTCACCGGAACCGCAATCCTCATCTCCGCCCGCGTCTGCTGGAGCTGCCTGTGACCCTCGCACCCGATCAGCCCGAAAGCGGCGCGGAGCCCGCCGCCACTGGCGCCGCCTCAGCCGCCCAGCATTGCGCCTCCGACTCCGCGCCCAGTGACACCACGAGCCAAGCCGCCGGGGCCCGGCCGTCAGGCCGCACCCCGATGAAGCAGACCGTCGAAGACGAGGCCCTAACGGCTAAGCTGCTGGCCGCAGCCGAACAGGAGCTGCGGCAGTTCGTCGAGCGCACCGAGCGTCTCGCAGCCGAGAAGCAGGACATCACGGACCAGATGAAGGAGGTCATGGCCGAGGCCA
>NZ_QJTE01000020.1 GCF_003217255.1 Pseudoroseicyclus aestuarii
GCGCCCGGCGCGCTTGCCATGAAACTACCCCCCGACTACCAATCTCAAACCGGCAGACTCTCATTATGAATGAGGGACGATCGGGGGGCAGGTCACCTGCAATACGCCTGCAGCTCCGATTGCGACCCCGCTGATAGCCGTAACGACGAAGATCCGTGTTAGAAGCATGTGTGTCCTCGCAGGTAGTCGGAGTCAGATCAGCCGTGTTTCTGGGACCAGTACCATGTCGACAGTTTTGGTCAACAACACCCTATGCACCCTTGGCGCGAGCCGATCAGCTCCCGACCGAAAAGCCGGACAGTCGCAAGAGCGTATGGCCGCTGCATGCTGGTCTCTAAGTACGAGGAGGTAAGACCCGGGCGAAATGCAAACGCGCTAACGGAGGCTGCCAAGCATGTTTGCGGTGAAAACCTCATAGTCGGGGGTATCATGTCAGAGCTGACCACAAGACTGGGCGTGCATCCGACGATGACACGCTATTTGACGAAGGTTCGACTCAAGGGGCAGCAAGCGGCTAGAGGAAGTGGGACAGGCGTGACAGCGAATGGTCCGCCGCCGGCCAGATCAAACCTTAGTTCGCGCAGGTCGGCCGGTCCGCATGCGGGACGGCAGGAGCCTGCTTTCGCGGCTGAAGGTGCAGGCTCGCGGATGCTGTAGCCTTGCGGTCGTTTCGAGGATCAGTGCGACGTGCCGCGAGGGGCCCAGAAGGCCCCTCGCCAATCTACATCGCCTTCGACCCGCCGTCGGAAGAATGCGCTGCAGGGTAGCAGAGCGAAAGCCCCTGAACCTGCTCATCGATCACAGCGCCTGGCCGACGTCGGAGGCGCTCTACCTCTCTTGTGCAGCAGAGAGCCGACACTGCCGCTGCGCCTCTACCCCCCTTACTCCACCAAGTGGGCTTTTTTCCTGAAATAGCCGCGCACGAAAAGAAAGGTTGGGAGCGCGGTCACCGCGAGGTGGCCCAGATTTTCAGACCACCCCCGGTCCCCTGCGCCGCGACGGCGGGAGCCCCTGCCCCTGCCGCCGCCGCTGGCCTTGCCGCCTGGTCCGTCGCTGCCGGTCCGGCTCTCCTGCCGCCGCCGGCGCGCGGCGCTGCCGCTTACGCCTCCTCCTCCTCGACCGGCCAGCTGGCGCGCGTGCCGTAGAAGGCCGCTTCCATGCGCGGGCGCGGGGTCGGGCCCGAGAGACGGTCGAGGGCCGCGGCGAGCGCCGCCGTTGCCGCCTGCACCGTGGCGCCGCCCAGGCCCCAGTTGTGCTTCTTCAGCAGGCCCGAGACCGTCAGCCCCTCGACGAAGACGCCGTCGACCAGCTGCCGGTCGCTGATCGCACGCCGCGGCCTGGCGTCCGCGCCCCGCTTCGAGGGGCGCACCCGGCGGATCGGCATCGCCACCCCGTCCCCGATCCGGCGCTGCAGCGCCACCAGCCGCCGCCGCTCTTCCAGCCGCGCCTCGTTGACGTCACCGCCGCGGCCGCCGGCGGAGCGGCCGCCGGTCATCTGCATCGAGGAGCCGCGCATGTCGCTGGCCTCGCAGCGCTCGAAGAGCGCGGCGTAGTGCCGGCCCATCTCCACCTGCGCCGGTGTCAGCGCCACCTTGGTCTTCTTCTGCGCCGCCTGGTGCGCCATGACGTCCACGGCGTCGGCGCGCCGCATCGTCTGCCGGCCGCGGTAGCCGATGGGCTGCAGCTCGAAGCCGGTCTCTCCCGTCGGGCACATCCCCTGCATCGTCACCACGCGCACGGCGCCGCGCGCCGGCGCCTCGGGCGCGGCATCGCCGGTGCTGACCGGCACAGCGCCGGAGGCGCGCACCAGCCGCATGCGCTCCGCCTCGGGCAACCGGCCCCAGGCGGCGCGCCGGGCCCGGGCGATCGAGCCCATCTCGTCTACCAGCGCCTGCTGCTCTGCCTTCGGCAGCGCCTCGAGTGCCGCGCGACCGTCGCCGATGATCTCTGCCAGCCTGTCCTTCATCGGGCCACCTCCTCTGCCGTCCGTGTCGTGTCTTGCGCAGGATCGGTCTGCCCTACCTGCTTCTCGCGCTGTACGCGCGCGACCAGCGCCTCGACGCGGGCGAGCGTGCTGCGGTACCAGCGCTCCCACTCCAGGTCCTGCGCGTCGTTGCGCACTTCCCGCGCCCGGCGGTCGGAGATCACCTCCAGCCGCCGGCGGTTCTGCTGCGCCCGCTGCGCGACCATGGCCCGGGCCTGCGGCGTCAGCGGCGGCGCCTTCTTCTTCTCGAACCAGAGGAAGGTCTCGACCAGCGTGCCGGCCTCCACCGCCCGTGGCCCCTCGACCGAGCGGAACCAGCGCACCAGCGCCGGCACCTCCTCGAGCGGGCGCGGCTGGACGATCTCCGCAAAGCCGCGGAAGGTCGCGGGGTCCGGCCAGAAGCAGCGCGCCGAGCCCTCGCCCTTGGAGGCGAGCATGCCGCGCAGGGCGGAGAGACTGGCGTCGCTCATGTAGCCCAGCTCGTCCGCCAGAGCGTCGAGGCTGCGGCGCGCCTCCCCCGCGTCCGTGCCGCGCCGGAAGCGGAAGCCGAGCGGCGTCAGCAGCAGGCGCCGGACGCGGTCGCGGTTGCTCTCCTCGGGCTGCTGCACGCCCTGCCCCGGCTCTCCGGGCTGCTGGCTTCCCTCTACGGTATGCGCTGACTCTCCGGCCTGCTGCGCACCCTGCTCTGCGCATCCCTCTGCGCCCTGCCCCGGCCCTTCGGCCTGCTGTCGGGCCCCTGGCCTCTCTGCGCCCTTCCACTGGTCCCCGTACTGCTGCCGGGTCTCTGGTGCTGCCATCATGGCCGTCACCTCCTTCTCTGCGCCTGCTGGAGTTATCCACAGGCTCGCCCTCTGGGTTCTGTCCGCTGTCCTTGTCCTTCTCTTCTCTTTCTTCTCTCAGAGCGGACTGTCCGGACCTGGCCGGACTTGTCCGATCCGTCCGTGGACATGTCCGGACAGTCCGGGACAGATCAGGACAGATCGGGTCGAAAGCGTTGTTTTGCGGGGCTCATCGCCCCTCTGGCCGGTCTGGCGCTATTCTGTCCGCCGGACAGAACCGGACTGTCCGGGACAGTCCGCGGACACTCCGCGGCCTCAGCGTCTGGGGGCACCTCCGATCCAGCGCTCGCGCACCGCCACCTGGAATACCTTGTCGTAGGCATCCTGCCGCCGCTGCCCGCGCACATGCTTGGCCAGCCAGGCATCCATCCGCTCGACCAGCACATCGTCGGCCACGACAGCGCGGTCGTAGCCCGCCGCCGTCATCCGCTCGCGCAGCCGCATGATCCGCTTGCGCACCGCGTCGTCGCCGCGCTTGAGCTCCGAGACCTCGCGCCGCGCCAGCTGGTCCTGCACCGTGTCCAGCACCACCCGGTGCATCAGCCGCACCTCCCCCTCCGACAGGCAGGGCGTCCAGTGGTG
>NZ_QJTE01000021.1 GCF_003217255.1 Pseudoroseicyclus aestuarii
GCCGCCACTCGAAACTGGGCTATCTCAGCCCGATGGAGTTCGAGGAACGCTCGGTGCTACCTTAACCTGCTGTCCACGGGACCGGCAGCATCCCACACAAACCCCTTCATGTCCAAGGTCGCGAGGGCAGACTTGTGATCAATCGCGCGAGCCTCCTTGAGACCGCGGGTGGCGAGACTATTATTTAGTCGCGCCCGTCGGCGTCGGTCCGTAGTCTGCACCTAATGACACGAGTCTTCGTAGAGCCCTCCAGCGTGCAGCTTCGATGCCTGATCGCCGTCGTAGACGCGGGCAGTTTCGCCGCGGCCGGACGAACTTTGGGAATGACCCCTTCCGGTGTGTCCAAGACGATCGCTCGCCTGGAGGACGCGCAGGGCGTGCGACTGCTGCACAGGTCGACGCACAATCTGGCGTTGACCGATGCCGGCGAACAAGTGATCGACGCTGTTCGTGCGGTCGCGGAAGGCCTCGATCACCTCCGCTCATCGCTGACCCTAGCATCGGAGGACGATGCGCGGGGACGCGTCAGACTGACCGCTCCCGTTGCATTCGCCCGAAGCCTGCTTCTGCCCATCCTTGCGGATTTCCAAATCGCGCATCCGCAAGTGATCGTAGATGTCCGGGCATCCGATGAGATGGTCGATCTTGCAGATGCCGGTATCGATTTAGCCTTGCGCGCGGGCGAGATAAGCGGCGTTCCAGGACACCTTCGACAGAAATGGTTCGACTTTGATTGGGTCACCTGCGCCTCGTCTGCGTACTTGGAGGCCCGTGGCGCGCCACGGGCGCCCGCCGACCTTAAGGAACACACCACCATCGGCTTCCGAAATCGGGGTACGGGGCTTGTGGAGCCGTGGTGGTTTGCCGCTGAGCCGGGCTCAAAGAAAGCTGATCGCTTTGGCTTCGACTGTTCGCTCATACTCGACGATGCAGAGAGCGTTTGGCACGCAGTGACGCTGGGGATGGGTGTCGGATGGTGCCCATCATGGTTAGCATCAACCGGCGTCGGCCAGAAAGGCGTCGTCGAGATCCTACCAGAATGGCGCGTGTTGCGCAGCCCCATGACGATTCTGCGTCGAGACTCGCCACAAGTCCCGGGCCGGGTCAAAGATCTCATATCATTTTTGAAAAGCAGGGCTAACACGCTGGACAGTCCGCCCAGCCGCTAGTCGCAGAGACGTAATGCGGACACGATGTCACGACTGCCATGGATCATTCTGGCGCTAAACGACTGCCGGTGAAGGGCATATCTCGAAGATGCCAATCATCGAAAGGGAACAGCCATGGCGGGCTATCTCGTAAACCGTTTTGACATTACCGACCGCGATCAGTTCGTCCGTTACACCGTAGCCGTGAAACCGATCATCACGAAACACGGCGGCGAGATCTTGTTCGCGAATGACGCGCCGAAGGGCTTGGAAGGACCCGAGCCGGGCATGAGTGTAGTAATCGCCTTCCCCTCAGAGGAGGCGGCAATGGGGTTCTATGATAGCCCTGAGTATCAGCCGGTAAAAGAGTTGCGGCTGATGAGCACGACAAATTGGAACGCCATCGTTTCGGGAGGCGGAGTCTCCGTCGCGGCCTAAGCCTCGTAGTCCCACCTCGAGCGCCACTTCGCCGCATCTTCGACAATCACCACACGGTCTCCGCTGCCGAGGCCTTCCAACAGGAACCTAAACATGATCAGCACCGATCATCTCGATGCATACCTGGCTGCCATGGGAAGCCGCGACGTGGCGGCCACCAAGCCACACATGGCGGAAGACGTCGTGATCCACAGCCCGATCATCCCTGCGCCCTTTCGCGGCAGAGACGCCGTGGCCTCCGTACTTGAAGCGCTACTCGGCACGATCGACGCGTTCGAACCCAAGCGGCTGCTTCGCGACGGTGCAGATTTCGTCGCTGTGTTCACGGTCCGCTTCGGTGAACACGTCATCGACGGCATGGATCACATGCACCTGAACGAAGAGGGCTTGGTCGACGGCATGACCGTTGCGTGGCGTCCTTTGCCCGCCATCGTCGCGGTGCAGCAGAAGCTTGCGCCCAAGCTGGGCGGCAAGGCCCTTCAGCTGGTACCGCTGACAGCGGATGTTAGCCAGTCGGCTTGAGCCGCTTGCGCGCCGAGGAAAGGGAAACGACATGCGGGCCGCATTCTACGACAGTTTCGGACCGGCAGAAGAGGTGCTCCGGGTTGGCGACATCCCGGACCCCCAGGTTCGCGTCGGCTGAAGCTCGTGGGCGCTCCCCGCGCGGCGGCGGGAACCGCTGCCCCGACCGCCGCCGCCGCTGGCCTCTCCATCCGGTCAGCCGGTGCCGGTCCGGCTTGCCTGCCGCCGCCGGTGCTCGGCGCTACCGATCAGGCCTCCTCCTCCACCGGCCAACTGGCGCGGGTGCCGTAGAAGGCCGCCTCCATCCGCGGGCGCGGGGCGGGGCCCGAGAGCCGGTCGAGGGCCGCGGCGAGCGCTGCCGTCGCAGCCTGCACCGTGGCGCCGCCCAGGCCCCAGTTGTGCTTCTTCAGCAGGCCCGAGATCGTCAGCCCCTCGACGAAGACGCCGTCGACCAGCTGCCGGTCGCTGATCGCCCGCCGCGGCCTGGCGTCCGCGCCTCGCTTCGACGGCCGCACCCGGCGGATCGGCATCGCCACCCCGTCGCCGATCCGGCGCTGCAGCGCCACCAGCCGCCGCCGCTCCTCCAGCCGCGCCTCGTTCACGTCGCCGCCGCGGGCGCCGGCGGAGCGGCCGCCGGTCATCTCCATCGAGGAGCCGCGCATGTCGCTGGCCTCGCACCGCTCGAAGAGCGCGGCGTAGTGCCGGCCCATCTCCACCTGCGCCGGTGTCAGCGCCACCT
>NZ_QJTE01000022.1 GCF_003217255.1 Pseudoroseicyclus aestuarii
TTGAACTCGCGGCTGAATGTTCGTCTCTTCATCGGAAAACTCCAATCCCATGGTCACGATCTTATCGTCGTGTCCACGGGACCGGCAGCATCCCAGGCGGAGGTCGCACGCCGCGCCGGCCTTCAGCGGGACGCATACGGGCGGTACATGCTCGGCAAGACGCTGCCGCCGCAGCCGAAGCTGCTCGCGATAGCCAAGGCGTTCGGTGTCGATGTGCGCGAGATCGACGTGCACCGCGACTACGACGACATCAATGGTGAAGAGACATCGCCGCCGCCGTTCACGATACGACCGGCCGCGGGCCGGCCGGGTTTTGTCCGGCTCGACATCTCCGCTGACCTGCCTGCCGAAATCGCCGGCGAGGTCATGTCGATCCTCTCGAGACACATCGAGTAGTGCATGAGTGAAGAGCGTACACCATATCTTGTGCAGGTTCCTGGCCGGGAATCTTGGCACATCAGGGACGGCCGGCGCCGGTTCTCGACAGGTGAGACGGATCGTGGACGCGCGACGTCGGCGCTTATTGAGTACATCGGCAAGCGCGGCGGAGACGCCCGCGCCGCGGGCGGCAAGGCTGGCGCGACGCTTGGTGACATCCTCGACATCTATGACGTTGAGCGGCGGCGGCAGAACGAGAAAACGTGGTCGAAAAAGTGGCGCTTTATCGTCGCTAGGCTACGCTCGAGCGAGGGGTGGAAGCCGCTCGAAGAGATCGGCCGGCCATGGTCTGAGCGGTACGCAGCGTCGCGACTGCAGGACGTTGCAGAGCCGACCGTACGACAAGAGATCGCGACTGTTTCAGCAGCGTGGAAGATCGCTATGGACCGCGGATTGACGCGCCTGCCGGTGCCCGTCTTCGCGCTTCCCGCCGCGAGCGAGCCGCGTGATGTCTTCCTGAGCCGCGATGAAGCGCGTCGGCTCATCGAGTCAGCTACGGCGCCGCACCTCCGCCTTTTTATCCGCCTCGGTCTCGCGACGGGCGGACGTCATGAAGCGCTTCTCGACTTGAAGTGGTCGAGCGTCGATCTCCAGCGCGGCTTCATCGATCTTCGTAATCGCCCAGCCGTCGCTCCGGGATCTGGTCGTGCGGCACGGGGGCCACGAGAGAAGGGAAGGGCGCACGTCAGGATTGAGGGCGAGGCGCTCATGCAAGAGCTGAAAGAAGCCCGCCGCCGGTCTGTCACCGGGCACGTCATCGAGTTCCGCGGCGCTCGACTGAAGAGCATCGCGAAAGGCTTCCGCGAGGCCGTCGTGCGGGCCGGGCTCAACCCGCGCGACGTGACGCCGCACGTCCTGCGCCACACCGCCGCCACATGGTCCGTCGCCGACGGGGTCGATTTGTGGGAGGTGGCCGGCATGCTCGGGCACAAAGACGTGAACATGATCAAGCGTGTGTACGGGCATCACAGCCCGGACTTCATGCGCGGCGCGTCGAGAGCGCTGCGTCAAGACTTCTGATATTTCAATTGATCGGCGAGTGAAGTGAATGCCATACCGTTTCGGGGTGCATTGAAAATGGAAGATTTACGATGAAATTTGGTGCTATCTTCGGAGTGGCGGCGCTCACAGCTGCAGCGGCGGGCCCGGTCGCGGCTGACAAGATCCCAGAAGGCTTCGTAGGCTGCATCACTGAAGATGCACTCGACGAGTTCATTTCTGCAGCAGTCAACGACGATATGCGTCAGATGCAGACGCTACTCTCCGCAGGTCTCTGCGCGCCGATTGGCGGCCGCGAGTTCTCGATGATCGACCGTGGGTTCATCACGAGTGAGATTCGGGTCTACACTGACAGCGGTTCAGTCGCGCTCTTCACGCCGTCCGAAGCAACACGATGACCATGAAGAGCCCCGCGCCGTCGGCGCGGGGCTCTTCATGGTCATGCGAGATCGCAATCGAAGATCGTGTCCCGAGGCGTGGTGTAGCTGAGGCGGTCATCGGGTTTCTCGGTAGGGTCGGGTTGCGAGCGCCAACCTGAACCGAGGGACGACTCCGATGACCAAACCCATGATGGACCTGAGAGAGCTGGTGGAGAAGAGCAGCGATGCGGATCTGCTGCGCGAGATGATCGGCTTTGCCGCCGAGCGCCTGATGGATCTCGAGGTTGGCGGCCGGACCGGCGCCGCCTATGGCGAGAAGAGCCCTGAGCGCCTGGCGCAGCGCAACGGCTACCGGGATCGGGACTGGCAGACCCGAGCGGGCAACGTCGAGCTGCGCATCCCGAAGCTACGCACGGGCAGCTACTTCCCATCGTTCCTGGAGCCTCGGAGGGCCACCGAGAAGGCGCTGATGGCTGTGATCCAGGAGTCTATGTGCATGGCGTCTCGACACGGGCCATGGACGACCTCGTACAAGCCATGGGTGGGACCGCCATCTCCAAGAGCCAGGTCAGCCGATTGAGCGAGGACGAGCCAGGTCCGCCATCGGTCCGAGGACGATGGCTGACCTGCCCCCCGATCGTCCCTCATTCATAATGAGAGTCTGCCGGTTTGAGATTGGTAGTCGGGGGGTAGTTTCATGGCAAGCGCGCCGGGCG
>NZ_QJTE01000023.1 GCF_003217255.1 Pseudoroseicyclus aestuarii
GCCTGCTGCTCTGCCTTCGGCAGCGCCTCGAGTGCCGCGCGGCCGTCGCCGATGATCTCTGCCAGCCTGTCCTTCATCGGGTGATCTCCTCTGCCTGCCGTGTCGGTTGTGTCGTGTCTTGCGCGGGGTGAGCCTTCGGTGCCGCCCCTGCCCCTTGTCCTGCCGAGAAGGGCCCCGCCTCGCGGTCCTGCCCCTGCCCGTCCTGCTGCGCCGCCTGCGGGGCCTCTGCCGCCTGCGCCTGCTTCTCGCGCTGTACGCGCGCCACCAGCGCCTCGACGCGGGCGAGCGTGCTGCGGTACCAGCGCTCCCACTCCAGGTCCTGCGCGTCGTTGCGCACTTCCCGCGCCCGGCGGTCGGAGATCACCTCGAGCCGGCGGTGGTTCTGCTGGGCCCGCTGCGCCACCATGGCCCGCGCCTGCGGCGTCAGCGGCGGCGCCTTCTTCCTCTCGAACCAGAGGAAGGTCTCGACCAGCGTGCCGGCTTCCACCGCCCGCGGCCCCTCGACCGAGCGGAACCAGCGCACCAGCGCCGGCACCTCCTCGAGCGGGCGCGGCTGGACGATCTCCGCGAAGCCGCGGAAGGTCGCAGGCTCCGGCCAGAAGCAGCGGGCCGATCCTTCGCCCTTGGAGGCAAGCATGCCGCGCAGGGCGGAGAGGCTGGCGTCGCTCATTTAGCCGAGCTCATCGGCGAGGGCGTCGAGGCTGCGGCGCGCCTCCCCCGCATCGGTCCCCCGCCGGAAGCGGAAGCCGAGCGGGGTCAGCAGCAGGCGCCGGACGCGGTCCCGGTTGCTCTCCTCGGGCTGCTGCGCGCCCTGCCCCCGCTCTACGGGCTGCTGCAGGGCCTCCCGCCTCTCTGCGCCCTTCCCCTGGTCCCCGGACTGCTGCCGGGTCTCTGGTGCTGCCATCATGGCCCTCACCTCCTTCTCTGCGCCTGCCGAAGTTATCCACAGGCTCACCCTCTGGGTTCTGTCCGCTGTCCTTGTCCTTCTCTTCTCTTTCTTCTCTCAGAGCGGACTGTCCGGAACTGGCCGGACCTGTCCGATCTGTCCGTGGACATGTCCGGACACACCGGGACAGATCAGGACAGATCGGGTCGAAAACGTTGTTTTGCGGGGCTCATCGCCCCTCTGGCCGGTCTGGCGCCATTCTGTCCGCCGGACAGAACCGGACTGTCCGGGACAGTCCGCGGACACACCGCAGCCGGGTGCGGCGGCGGCGGCCTCAGCGTCTGGGGGCACCTCCAATCCAGCGCTCGCGCACCGCCACCTGGAACACCTTGTCGTAGGCATCCTGCCGCCGCTGCCCGCGCACGTGCTTGGCCAGCCAAGCATCCATCCGCTCGACCAGCACGTCGTCGGCCACGACGGCGCGGTCATAGCCCGCCGCCGTCATCCGCTCGCGCAGCCGCATGATCCGCTTGCGCACCGCGTCGTCGCCGCGCTTGAGCTCCGACACCTCGCGCCGCGCCAGCTG
>NZ_QJTE01000024.1 GCF_003217255.1 Pseudoroseicyclus aestuarii
GCCTGCTGCTCTGCCTTCGGCAGCGCCTCGAGTGCCGCGCGGCCGTCGCCGATGATCTCTGCCAGCCTGTCCTTCATCGGGTGATCTCCTCTGCCGTCCGTGTTGTGTCTTGCGCAGGATCGGTCTGCGGTGCCTGCCCCTGCCGGTCCTGCTCCACCGCCTGCCCCTGCTTCTCGCGCTGCACGCGCGCCACCAGCGCCTCGACGCGGGCGAGCGTGCTGCGGTACCAGCGCTCCCACTCCAGATCCTGCGCGTCGTTGCGCACCTCCCGCGCCCGGCGGTCCGAGATCACCTCGAGCCGGCGGTGGTTCTGCTGCGCCCGCTGCGTCACCATGGCCCGCGCCTGCGGCGTCAGCGGCGGCGCCTTCTTCTTCTCGAACCAGAGGAAGGTCTCGACCAGCGTGCCGGCCTCCACCGCCCGCGGCCCCTCGACCGAGCGGAACCAGCGCACCAGCGCCGGCACCTCCTCGAGCGGCCGCGGCTGAACGATCTCCGCAAAGCCGCGGAAGGTCGCGGGCTCCGGCCAGAAGCAGCGCGCCGAGCCCTCGCCCTTGGAGGCGAGCATGCCGCGCAGGGCCGAGAGGCTGGCGTCGCTCATGTAGCCGAGCTCGTCCGCCAGGGCGTCGAGGCTGCGGCGCGCCTCGGTGGCATCCGTGCCGCGCCGGAAGCGGAAGCCGAGCGGCACCAGCAGCAGGCGCCGGACGCGGTCCCGGTTGCTTTCCTCGGGCTGCTGCGGGCCCTGCTCTGCGCCCTGCCCCAGTCCCCCGGGCTGCCGGGCTCCTGGCCTCTCTGCGCCCTTCCCCTGGTCCCCGTACTGCTGCCGGGTCTCTGGTGCTGCCATCATGGCCGTCACCTCCTTCTCTGCGCCTGCTAGAGTTATCCACAGGCTCACCCTCTGGGTTCTGTCCGCTGTCCTTGTCCTTCTCTTCTCTTTCTTCTCTCAGAGCGGACTGTCCGGACCTGGCCGGACTTGTCCGATCCGTCCGTGGACATGTCCGGACAGTCCGGGACAGATCAGGACAGATCGGGTCGAAAACGTTGTTTTGCTGGCCTCACCGCCCCCCTGGCCGGTCTGGCGCTATTCTGTCCGCCGGACAGAACCGGACAGTCCGGGACAGTCCGCGGACAGACCGCAACCGGGTGCGGCGGCGCCGGCGGCCTCAGCGTCTCGGGGCACCTCCGATCCAGCGCTCGCGCACCGCCACCTGGAACACCTTGTCGTAGGCATCCTGCCGCCGCTGCCCGCGCACATGCTTGGCCAGCCAGGCATCCATCCGCTCGACCAGCACGTCGTCGGCCACGACCGCGCGGTCATACCCCGCCGCCGTCATCCGCTCGCGCAGCCGCATGATCCGCTTGCGCACCGCGTCGTCGCCGCGCTTGAGCTCCGACACCTCGCGCCGCGCCAGCTG
>NZ_QJTE01000025.1 GCF_003217255.1 Pseudoroseicyclus aestuarii
TGGGATGCTGCCGGTCCCGTGGACACGACGATAAGATCGTGACCATGGGATTGGAGTTTTCCGATGAAGAGACGAACATTCAGCCGCGAGTTCAAGATCGAGGCTGTGAGGCTGGTGACCGATCGCGGCGTTGCCGTGGCGCAGGCCTGCCGGGATCTGGAGTTGTCGGAGAGCGTGCTGCGCCGTTGGATGCGCGAATTCGAAGGCGCGCCGTCCGGCGCATTTCCGGGACATGGCCGACTGGGCCAGGAGCAAGCGGAGATCGCGGCGCTGCGGAAGGAGGTCGCCCGTCTCAAGGCGGAGCGTGACATCTTAAAAAAGGCGACCGTGTTCTTTGCGCGGGATGCGACATGAAGTTCGCCTTCGTCGCACGGCACCGCCATGTCTGGCCCGTCAGCTGGATCTGCGCCGCCCTGCACGTGTCTCGTTCCGGCTTCCACGCCTGGCTGAAGCGGCCGCCGAGCGCGCGTTCGACCGAGGACGAGCGCCTCGGCGCGGTCATGCGCCGGAGCTTCAAGGACAGCGACCGGACCTACGGCGCGCGCCGGATCTGGCGCGACGTTCTCGAGGAGGGGCTGCCCTGCGGACTCCATCGCATCGAGCGTCTGATGAAGGAGAACGGGCTGCGCGCGCGGCCCCGCCGTCGGGGTCTGCCGAAGGACGACGGGGCACGATCCGTCATCGCCGACAACCTGCTGGCGCGGGAGTTCCGGGCGGATCGCCCCAACCAGAAGTGGCTGGCGGACTTCACCTACATCTGGACCGCGGAAGGCTGGCTCTATGTCGCCGCGGTACTCGACCTGTTCTCCCGGCGCATTGTCGGCTGGTCGATGAAGGCCGAGCGGGACGCCACCTTGGTCATGGACGCCCTGATGATGGCCGTCTGGCGCCGCGGAAAGGCTGACGCTCTACTGCATCATTCCGATCAGGGCAGCCAATACAGCAGCGACCAGTTCCAGAGGCTTCTCGCCGACCACGGCATCACCTGCTCGATGAGCCGGGCGGGCAACGTGTGGGACAACTCCGCGATGGAGAGCTTCTTCTCCACGCTGAAGACCGAGCGCACCGCCCGCAAGGTCTACCGCAGCCGGGACGCCGCACGCAGCGACGTCTTCGATTACATCGAGCGCTTTTACAACCCGAAGCGCCGCCACTCGAAACTGGGCTATCTCAGCCCGATGGAGTTCGAGGAACGCTCGGTGCTACCTTAACCTGCTGTCCACGGGACCGGCAGCATCCCA
>NZ_QJTE01000026.1 GCF_003217255.1 Pseudoroseicyclus aestuarii
TGGCCTGCTGCCGGTTTGTCGGACACGAGGTTAAGCTAATATGGCTTTCTCCTCGAACTCGACGGGGCTCTTATAGCCCAGTGTCGAGTGCCGTCGCCGAGGGTTGTAGAAGCGCTCGATGTAGTCGAACACATCGGCCCTGGCGTCATCCCTCGTCCTGTAGACCTTGCGAGCTGTCCGCTCGGTTTTCAGCGACGAGAAGAAGCTTTCCATCGCGGCATTGTCCCAGACGTTGCCCGACCGGCTCATCGAGCAGGTGATGCCGTGATCGGTCATCAGGCGCTGGAACTGTTGGCTCGTATATTGGCTGCCCTGGTCGCTGTGGTGTAGCAGGTTGTCCGGCTTGCCTCTCCTCCAGATCGCCATGATGAGAGCATCGGTGACGAGTTGCGCCGTCATCTCCGCCTTCATGGCCCAGCCGATGACACGCCGGGAGAACAGGTCGACGACGGCGGCAACGTAGAGCCAACCTTCGGCGGTCCAGATGTAGGTGAAGTCGGCGATCCACTTCTGGTTCGGAGCCGAAGCCTCGAAGGCGCGATCGAGGATATTATCCGACACTGCCGCTCGCTCGCCGGTGTCTTTCGGCAGCCCACGGCGGCGCGGCCGGGCACGCAGCCCGTTCTGACGCATGAGCCTCTCGATCCGATGCAGACCGCAGGACAGCCCTTCGGCCAGCATGTCGTGCCAGATACGACGGGCACCATAGGTTCGGTCGCTGCTCTTGAAACTGCGATTGATCGCTGTCACCAGCACTTCGTCCTGCCGGGAGCGGGCACTGGAGCTGCGGTTGAGCCAGGCATGGAAACCCGACCGAGAGACATCCAGCGCCTCGCACAGCCATGCCACCGGCCAGATGCTCCGGTGCTTCGCGATAAAAGCGAACCTCATATCGCTTCCCTCGCGAAGTAGGCCGCGGCCTTTTTTAGGATGTCGCGCTCCGCCTTCAGCTTCGCCACTTCCTTGCGCAGCCTGTCGATCTCCTGCTGCTCCGGCTTCATCTGCCCGTGGCCGGGAAAAGCATGCTGTGGATCGATCGATAGCTCGCGCACCCATTTGCGCAGCACGTTTTCGTGGAGATCCAAGTCTCGGGCCGCCTGCGCGACCGCAACGCCCCGATCCTTCACCAGTCTCACAGCCTCAAGCTTGAACTCGCGGCTGAATTTCCTTCTCTGCATTCCAAATCTCCAGTTCCGTTAAACACCTTATCTCGGCGTCCACGAAACCGGCAGCAGGCCA